>JAEXRH010000015.1 GCA_023438065.1 Spirochaetota bacterium | reverse complement strand
ATAATCGGCTTTCGACGGCGTTCGGAAGGGGAGAGCACGAACGGTTTTTTTATCGATAAACGACGGGATGGCCCGACGGGTTATCCCGCCGGGCCCGCGCCGCCGGCAAGGCGGCTCGCGAAGGGATCCGGGCGCGCCGCTTTTCGCCTTGCGCCCGGGGTTCGGCGTCTAGCGCCAGACGATCCAGAGGAAGGCCGACGCGGCCACCGTCGTGATGACGGTGAAGGGAAGCCCGATCCGGCACCAGGAAAGGAAACTCGTGAGCTTTCCCTCCTTCTTGAGGAGGCCCACGGCGACGACGTTCGCCGACGCCCCGAAGGGGGTGAGGTTGCCGCCGAGGCAGGAGCCGATGAGGAGGGCGAACATGTAGAGTTCGGCCTTGAGGCCCATGGCCTCAGCGAGGGCCGCGGCGACCGGGAGCATGACGATGATGTAGGGCACGTTGTCGACGAAGCCCGAGATCAGGACCGACACGCCGATGATGACGAGGAAGCCGAGGAGGACGTTGTCGCCCACGACGCCTTTCAGGAATACCGCGAAGTCCGCGAGGAGCCCGGTTTCCGAGATCGCGCCGACGACGATGAAGATGCCGACGAGGAAGGCGATGGTCTCCCAGTCGAGCCCCTTGATCATCTTGACGGTTTCCGCCCGCGATTCCTTCATGACCGCGCGGAACCAGACGATGCCGACGACGGCGAGGGCCATGACGATGTAGCCGGACATCATCGAGATGCCGGTGTGGAAGAAGGAGCTCACCGCGAGGCCGACTATCATGAGCACGAGGAGCCAGGAGGGGACCATCGAGACGATCGGCTCGCGCTCGATCTCGACCTTGCCCCGTCCGTGCTTCTGGAAGTAGAGGTAGAAATAAATGGCTCCCGCGATCATCCCGACCTGCACGGCGAAGAAGATCGACGGCTTTCCCGCGAACCAGAAGAAGTCGTTGAAGCCGTACTTCGCGTAGCTCGCGAAGATCATCGAGGGCGGGTCGCCGACGAGGGTGGCGGTTCCCTGGAGGTTCGCCATGACCGCGAGCCCGACCATGAAGTAGGTCGGGTCCATCTTGAGCTTTCGCGAGAGGGCGAGCGCGATCGGGGCCATGACGAGGACCGTCGCGACGTTCTCGACGAAGGCCGAGATGATGCCGGTCATCATGAGGATGGCGACGATCGCGATCCCGACGTTCGGCGAGCGGTCGACGATCTCGTCGGCGATGCGCGCGGGCACGCGCGAGTAGATGAAGAGCTCGGCGATGACGAGGCTCCCGACGTAGATCATGAGGACGCTCCAGTTGACGAGCGTCGTCGCTGCGTGGAGGGGGGTGACGACGCCGAGGAGGATCACGGCGAGCGCCGCTCCGCAGGTCGCCCAGGCCTTTTTCCCGGGGAACGCGACGACGAACGCGTACATGACTACCGCGATCGCGAGAACGATCCATTTCATTTCCATAGGTTGTATCTGCTCCTTACCTGAGTGTAGGGGATCGCGCGTCGGCGCGCGTGTCGCAGTATCAAAAAAAAGACCTTTCGCGCGAAGCGCCCGTTTGCGGGCGGTCATTTGCGCGAAAGGTCTTGTTTCTCGGGTTTGACCCCAAGCCGCGAAACCAGGCTCCCGTCGTCGACTCTCGAAGATCGGGCAAACCGGCTGTTGATTCCGCGGTCGTAACTACTCCCCTTTCGGATGGACGTAGCATAGCTGACATCGGGAGCGCGCGTCAATCGTCGTGACGAAGAGGGGCCCGCCGTCCTGCGGTGCGCGTTCCCGCGTCCGTATCCCATTATTTAAAGTTGACCCCTCGCCGGAGCGACCCTATACTGAACGAGCCCGAAGGAAGGAGGTTTGCTTGCCCATGAAAGAGTCTCTGCTTCAGCGTTTGTCCGGTCGCAGATTGATCATCAGGACCACAGCCATCGTCACGGTAACCGTCGCGATTCTCCTTTGGGTAATGACCTTCGCCAACGGAATGACCTTTCAGCGGAACTATCTCGCGGAAGAACGGCTCGTAACCGGTCAGCAGGTCGAGCTGATCGCGGAGCTGATCGACGCGCGAATCCTCGCGGTCGAGACCAAGGTCGATAACGCCGCGCGCGAGGACCTCTCCGATCCCGCGACGCTTTCCGCGCTCCGCGACCGTGATCCCCTCATCACGGACGTCTTCATCGCCGACCCCGCTTCATGGAAGATCGTGCGATCCCCGGACGAGAAGCTCGTCGGGACGGACCTTGCCCCGTTTTCCGGCTTCAAGGATACCTTCTGGAAGGGCGCCGAGTATCGAACCGACTCGCGCGTCATCGAGCTCGCCCCTGGCAGGGGTTTCGGCGTCCCCTCGATGCGGCGGATTCACGCGGGCGCCGATCGCGGCAAGTACCTCGTCGCGATAATTGGCTCGAAGGCCCTGAACGAGGCGTATTTTTCCCGAATAAAGATCATGCGCGCGGGCTATCCCTTCCTCGTCGATCGCGACGGAAGGATCGCAGCCCACCCGTCGGAAAGCCTCGTCGGGGCCGATTTGAGCGGCGAGACCTTCATCCAGCAAATGATCGCATCCCCCGAGGATTCGGGGTTCCTCGAGTACCTCTGGACGAAAGGCCAGGACAATCGCAAAATTCACCGAAAATACCTCTCGTTCCACCGAACCGACGGCGTGGAGTGGGTCGCCGCGATGTCCATCTACGCCGACGACCTGCTCGCGGTCGCGAACCAAACCCGCAAGATGAGCCTCACGCTCGGTTTTATCACGCTCGTTCTCATCGGGTTCGTGTTGGGGTTCCTCCTCAACAAGACGCTGATCTCGCGGTTCGTGAAGATCAACGAGATCGTCGCGAAGGCGTCGACGGGCAACCTCTCCGAGCGGATCCCGGTCTCCGGCAACGACGAGGTCACCGGGATGTCGCGCGGCCTCAACGCCCTCTTCGACTCGATCCGGGACTCGATCACCGCGATCCACCGCGACGTGGAAACCCTCAACCGCTCGAGCGAGAATCTTTCCGCGAGCGCGACCGAGACGGCGGCGAGCGTCGCCGAGATCGAGGGCAACGTCCAGGGAGCGCAGTCCCGTATGGACGCGCAAAAGGACAATCTCGAGGAAACCGCCGCGGTCGTCGAGCAGATGGCGCGCAATATCGAGTCCCTCGGCTCTTCGATCAAGCGGCAGGCGGGCGCGGTGAGCGAATCCTCGGCGGCGATCGAGGAGATGGTCTCCAACTTCGCCTCAGTGTCCCGAATGACCGAAAGCGGGCTCACCCACGCGGAGAGCCTGAAGGCTCTCTCCTCGGACGGGAAATCCTCGCTCGTCGGCATGTCGGAGATGGTCAGAAAGGTCAGCGAGCGCTCGGCGAGCCTTTCCGAGGCCACGGTGCTCATCTCGGGCATCGCGAGCCAGACGAACCTTCTCGCGATGAACGCCGCGATAGAGGCGGCCCACGCCGGAGAGTCGGGACGGGGTTTCGCCGTCGTCGCCGACGAGATCAGGAAGCTCGCCGAGGGCGCGGCGGAACAGGCGAAATTCATCAAGCAGAACATCCACGACGTGGAAGCGCTCATATCGACGGTCGACGAGAACGCCGCGAAGACTACCGGCGCGTTCGACCGCATGGAGGCATCCGTCCAGGAGGTTTTCGCGGTAGTGAGCCAGATAAACCAGGCGATGGTCGAGCAGAACCAGGGAAGCGCGCAGATCCTTTCGTCGCTCTCGGCGATGCGGGACATTACCTCGTCGGTCGAGCAGGGCTCGGTCGAGATGACGGGCGGTAACCGGCGGCTCCTCGAGGTGCTCGCCGCGCTCCGGTCGGTTACCTCCGACGTGAACGCGCTCATGGCCGAGATCACCGCGGGCATCGGGGAGATCACCGTCGCGATGGGCGAGGTGAGCGATCTCGGCGTCCAAAACCGGGATACGGCCTCCGCGATTACCGCCGACATCGGGAAATTTACCGTGTAACGGCCATCGGGGCGTGAAACCTTCCGCCCCCGACGCGGGTTTATCCCGTATCCTGGAGTGAAACATGAACATCTTCAAAAAAACGGCCGTGGCCCTGCTTGCCGTCGCCTTCGTCGCGTCCTTCGCGGGCTTCGTCTACGCGGCCCCGTCTCCCGCCCCGTCCGGGGCGTCGGCGAGGGCCTATAAACCGTCCGACCCGCTCGTTTCCGATCCCTCCGTCCTTTCGGGAACCCTCGCGAACGGACTTTCCTGGCGCGTGGCGAGAAACGCCGAACCCGCGAACCGCGTCTTCCTCAGGCTCGTCGTGCGCGCGGGTTCTTCCCTCGAGGACGACGACCAGAAGGGCATCGCCCATCTCGTCGAGCACATGGCCTTCAACGGCACGGAGCATTTCAGGGAGAACGAACTCGTCGATTATTTCGAGTCGATCGGGATGAGCTTCGGGCCCGAGGTGAACGCCTACACGAGCTTCGACGAGACCGTGTACATGCTCGAGATTCCCGCCGACGACCCGGCGGCGCTCGACAAGGCCCTGCTCGTCCTCAGGGACTGGGCGTGCGCGATCTCCTTCGACGAGGCCGAGCTTGACCGCGAGCGGGGCGTCGTCGTGGAGGAATGGCGGCTCGGGCGCGGCGCGCAGGGTCGGGTGCAGGACAGGCAGATTCCATTCCTCTTTGAAGGTTCCCGTTATGCCGAGCGGCTTCCGATCGGCGATCCCGAGGTCGTGAGGACGACGCCGCGCGCGCGCGTCCTCGATTTCTACCGCACATGGTATCGGCCGGACCTCATGACCGTCGTGCTCGTCGGCGACGCCGATCCCGATCTTCTCGCCGCCGCGGTCGATCGTTCCCTTTCCGGCATTCCCCGCGCGGCGTCGGTCGTGAAACGGCCTTCGTTCCCGGTCTCGATCCGGTCGAAGGAGGCTTCCCTCGTCATCCGCGACCCCGAGCTCACCTATTCGAGCTTTCAGATCCTCAGGCAGGAAGGCGCGAGGAAAGAGCGAACCGCGGGCGACTTTCGCGAGCGGCTCGTCGAGAACCTCGCGTTCTCCATCCTTAACCGCCGACTCGAGGAGAAAACCCTTCACGCGGATCCCGCGGTCCTCGGAGCCCAGGGCTCCTTCGTCAGGATCGTCGACCCCTCGCGGTTCGCCTATTTCGGCGCCGTGCCAGCGCGCGACCGGTTCGCCGACGCCTTCAACCTCTCGATGGAAGAGCTCGAGCGCGCGCGGCTTTTCGGCGTGACCGCGGACGAGCTCGCGCGCGAGAAGGCGGACGCCCTCGACGGCATCGAGCAGGCATGGCTCAACCGCGACAAGGTCGATTCCTCCGAGCGCGCCGCCGCGATCGTGCGCTCCGTCGTCTCGGGAGAGCCCGCGCTGTCGCTCGACGCGCGGCATGCCCTCTACGGCGCGATCGTGCCCACGATCGGCGTGAAGGACGTCAACGCGGTCCTCAAGCGATTCCTCTCGGGAAAGGGGACGATGCTCCTCGCGGTCGCGCCCGAGTCCGCGTCCGACGTGCCGGACGAAGCGGCGCTCCTTTCCCTGTGGAAATCCTGGAAGCCCTCCGCACCGCTCGCGCCCTATGCGGAAGCGGGCCTCGACCGCCCCCTTTTCGACGCGACCGGGGCCGCGTCGCCCGAGGGCGCGATCGTCTCCGAGCGGTCTCTCGGTCCCGACGGCGTTCGGGAGTGGACTCTCTCGAACGGCGCGCGCGTCGTGTGGCTCAAGACCGACTTCAAGGCGAACGAGATCCTCATGAACGCCGTCAGTAACGGGGGGCTGTCCCTCGTCTCCGACGCGGAATACCCCTCGGCCTCCGAGGCGGTCGCGTACGCCGAGCGTTCCGGCCTCAACGGCTTTTCCGCCGTGGAGCTCGGGAAGAAACTCGCGGGCAAGACCGCGTCGGTCGGCGCGTGGGTGCAGGACACCCGCGAGGGGCTTTCGGGCCGGGCCTCGGTCGCCGATCTCGAGACCCTCTTCCAGCTCGTGAACCTCCGCTTTACCCGGCAGACCTTCGCGCCTGACGCGTGGGCCTCGCTCATGAAGGAGCTTTCGACGCTCGCTTCCTCGCGGGAGAGCTCACCCGCCGAGATGTTCGCGGACCTCAAGACGCGGCTCGTCTACGGCGACAGCGTCCGCTACGCGAACCTCTCGCGGGAGCTCATCGCGAGGATGGACGCGCGCGTCGCCGAGGAGGCGTATCGCGCGCGCTTTTCCGACGCGGGGGACTTTACCTTCGTGGTGGTCGGAAGCCTCGACGAGGCGCGGCTTCGCGAGCTCTCCGTCCGCTACCTCGCGACCCTTCCCTCGACGGGGAAGAAGGAAGAGGCCCGGGACGAGCGCGTGCCGTTTCCGCGCGGAGTCCGGGAAGACGCGCTCAGGATGGGGCTCGACGAGAAAAGCGAGGTGTTCCTCGCGTTCGGGGGAACGCCTGCGATAGGGCACTATGAATACGAGCTCTTCGGCGCCTTCCTGCAGCTTCTCGACATCCGTTTCCGCGAGGTCGTTCGGGAGGAGATGAGCGGAAGCTACTCCGTCCAGGCGAGCGGGTACGTCACCGCGTACCCGAAGCCGACCTGGGAGATGACGATCGAGTTCGGCTGCGCTCCCGGAAGGGAGGACGCCCTTGCCGCCGCGGTGATCGCCGAGATCGGGAAGCTTCAGGCGGCACCGGTTGGGGATTTCTACGTGACCAAGCTGCGCGAGGGCCTCAAGCGCGCCCATGAGACCGGACTCAAGGATAACGGCTTCTGGCTCGCGCGCGTTACCCAGGAGACCCTGCGCGGCCGCGACCTCGCGGTCATCTCGGACACGGAGAGCATCGCGCGGGCGATCACCGGGGAAAGCATGCAGGCCATGGCCAGGAAATACCTCCCGACCGACAACTACGTGAAAGCCGTCCTCATGCCCGAGGCGAAAAAGCCGGCGCCGCGGTAAGGCGGCTCCGGCCGGCTTCGGGCGGTTACACTATCGAGCCGTCGACCGAGATCGTGACGACCTGCCAGGGGATGAACTTCCCGCTCGCCTTGAGGGCTTCCGTCGCCGCGTGCGCGAGTCCGCCGCAGCACGGCACCTCCATCCGCACGATCGTCAGGCTCTTGATGTCGTTCTCCGCGAGGATCGCGGTGAGCTTTTCGGTGTAGTCGCCCGCGTCGAGTTTCGGGCACCCGACGATCGCGATCCGTCCCTTGATGAAGTCCCTGTGGAACGATGCGTACGCGAAGGCCGTGCAGTCCGCCGCGACGAGCAGGTTCGCTCCCTTGAAGTAGGGCGCGTTGACCGGGACGAGCTTGATCTGGACGGGCCACTGTCGGAGCTCGGAGTTCGTCTCTTCGAGACGAACTCCGGAGAAGCCGGCGGGGCCGGCTTCTCCAACCGGGGGAGTGCCGGGCGTACCGCTCGCGGGTGAGTGCGCGGCGAGGCTTCGGGCCGCGCTTCCGGGGCATCCTCCGGTCGGGCGGGAGAAGCTCATCGCGCGCGAACCGGGACAACCCGAACCCTCGGCATGGGCATGGGGCGCGGCATGGTCATGCGCGTTCCCTCCCGAAGCGGCCGCCATCCGCTTCTTGACCGCTTCCTCGTCGTACGCGGCGGCTTCCCGGGTCTCGAAGGTGATAGCGCCGGTCGGGCATGCCGGCAGGCAATTCCCGAGACCGTCGCAGTAATCGTCGCGAAGGAGCTTCGCCTTTCCGTTCTCGAGTCCGATCGCGCCCTCATGGCACGCGCTCACGCACAGGCCGCAGCCGTTGCACTTGTCCTCGTCTATCTTGATGATCTGTCTCGTCATGATATCCTCCCTTGAAGGTATGCTCCTAATATACTAGTGTTGGGAAAAGAAACGGTTGCAATTGCAACTATCGATCACGATTTATCGGAGGCGCCGATGGTTTTGCCCGGAAACATTCCCCTTTTCGAGGGTATCGCGAGCGAGGACGTCTTGAAACTCCTGACCTGCCTCGGTTCGCGGGCGAAGCCTTTCCGGAAGGGCGAATGCGTCATCGCGCAGGGAGCGGCGACCGAGTCGATCGGCATCGTCGTTTCGGGCCGGGCCCAGGTATCGCGGACCGACTATGACGGGAACCGCGTCGTGATGGCGGACCTCGCCGTCGGCTCCGTATTCGCCGAAAGCTTCGTCTGCGCCGGCCTTCCGAAAAGCCCCGTGACGGTCACCGCGATCGACGATTCCTCGATCCTCTTCGTTCCCTACGCGCGGCTCATGACGAGTTGCGACCGCGCCTGCTCGTTCCACTCCCGCGTCGTGATGAATCTCGTCACCCTGCTCGCGCGGAAGAACCTGTTCCTCAACGCGCGGCTCGACATCGTGGCGAAGCGATCGATCAGGGCGAAGGTGATCGCGTATCTTGACGCCGAATCGCGCGCTCGCGGCGCGCGCGAGTTCGACATTCCCTTCAGCCGGAACGATCTCGCCGATTATCTCGCGGTCGACCGGAGCGCGCTCTCGCGCGAGCTTTCGCTCATGCGCGACGACGGCATCATCGATTTCGACAAGTCCCGTTTCCGCCTGCGGTGACCGGGGGCAAGCCCGTTTTTCCTTGACAAAACGGGTTGCCCCCCTTACTATTTCCACACTCATGCTGGAAAAAAAGTTTCGCCGCTGTGGTCTTTCATCGTTCAATTTCAAAAAGACGCAATGGTATCAGACTATCCGCGCCGAAAACCGGCACTATAAATACAACCTTCTTCTTTTCGCTTTCGCCGCCTCCGCGGTAGTGCCCGTCGCGCTTTTCGCCGCCGACCTTTCGCGGGGCGATTTTTCGCTCGTCATGAATTACCTCGTCTCCTTCGCCGTCGCCGCCTCGCTCGTGGGCACGCTCGTCTTTTCCCGGTCCGTGAGAACGATGATGCGCGTCTGCCTCGCCCTCGTGTTCGCGGTCCTTCCGCTCACGCTCTATCTTCCCGCTCACCGATACGCCTTCGTCTTCCCGCTCATCGTTTTTCCCCTTGTCGCGATTGAGCTCCGGGGAACGCGGCGGGGATTCTGGTGGTACGGGCTTTTTCTGTCGTCGTTCGCCGCGATGGTCGCCTGCGATAACCTGCCGGGGCTCCCGCGCTGGGCCATAGCGGCGAGCGCGGCCGAGGCCGTCGAGTTCGCGCTCGTGTCGGTCATCGTCTTCTCGTTCTCCTTTCTCTCGGAGCGCCGTCAGGAATCCCTCATCGACCGGCTGACGAACCTGCTCGTCTTCGAGGACGCGACCGGGCTGCCGAACAAGGACGCGCTTCTCGCGAGCATCGCCGAGGACAAGGCGTATCTTTTCGCGATCGTGAAGATCGAGAACTTCAGCAACCTCGTGGCCCTGTTCGGCTACGATTTCTCCGAGCTCATCGAGCAGTTCGCGTCGCAGAAATTCAGGAAATACGAGGTCAGGTTCGGATACAAGACCTTCCAGCTCAAGAGCAACGAGTTCGCCCTGCTCAGCCGCACCGAGACGGCGGTTACCGTCGCCGAGGCGGCCCAGCGGCTTACCGAGATCGTCAAGGCCCTCGAGCTCGAGGCCCTGCCCTGGGAGCGCGACAAGATCAGGCTCGTGTTCAGGGTCGGCGGCGCGGTGATCGCGCCCGGTGACCTAGCGAGCCCGCTGTCGAAGGCGGACATCGCGCTCAAGCGCGCGGAACGCGGCCATTCCGCGATAACCATCTACGAGGACGGCTCGGGCGAGAAGGAAAACGCGTACGACTACGTGATGAAGTTCACCGAGCTCGTGAACAACCGCGAGGAGGGCGCCTTCCGCGCGGTGTTCCAGCCCGTGTTCAACGCCTCGGGAACCGAGATCCAGTGGTACGAGGCTCTCCTTCGGGTCAAGAAGCAGGACGGCGAGTACGCGAGCGTGTACCCGTACCTCGCGGTCGCGAAATCGACGGGCTTCTATCAGTTCCTCACCGACTTCATCCTCAGGGCCTCGGTCGACGCGATCCTCGAGTACGACGTCGACGTGTCGATAAACATATCGATCAACGACATCGTCCGGCCCGACTTCATAATCCTCGTCGACGAGGTGTACGAGCGGATACGCGAGCGAAAGGGCCGGGTCATCTTCGAGATCCTCGAGAGCGACGAGCTCGTCGAGCTCGACAAGTGCATCTGGTTCATCGATTACATCTCGCGGTACGGCTTCAAGATCGCGATCGACGATTTCGGCACCGGGTACTCGAACTATTGCAGCCTGATAAGCCTTCCCATCGACATCGTGAAGATCGACGGTTCGCTCATCAGGCAGATCAAGACCGACGAGAATGCGCGGCTGCTCGTCGAGGGCATCGTGCATTTCTGCGCGCGTTCGAACAAGAAGACCGTCGCCGAGTTCGTCGAGGACATCCACGTCTTCGACTCGCTCAAGGACCTCAACATCGACTATCTGCAGGGCTATTACCTGTCCGAGCCCGCCGCGATCGCCTCCTGCCCGTGCCCGTCCCCGCGGGCCTGAAGGGCTTTCGCGACCGCTCCCGCCACCCGTTCCCCGTCCATCGCCGACGACGCGATCCCTCCCGCGTAGCCCGAGCCTTCCCCCGCGGGGTAGAGGCCGCGAAGCGCGGGGCTTTCGAGGCTTTCGGGATCGCGGAGGATCCTCACCGGCGAGGAGGTGCGCGTCTCGGAGGCGACGAGTATCGCCTCGGGAGCGATAAACCCGCGCATGTTCTTGCCGAACTCGAGGAAACCCGCGCGAAGGCGGCGCGCGATCGCGTCGGGGAGCCAGCGGTCGAGCCGCGAGGCGACGACGCCGGGGCTGTAGGAGCATTCGGGGAGGGTAGCCGAGTCGCGGCCCGCGATGAAGTCCTCGAGCCGCTGCGCGGGGGCGCGCTGTCCGTCCCCGTGCCGTTTTGTTTCCCGCTCGAGCCATGCCTGGTAGCGGAGTCCCGCGAGCGCGCTCAGGTTCGGGTACCCGTCGTCGTTGTCCGTCGCGGCATCGCTTCCCGCGAATTCATCGGGGATGTCCTCGACTCGCGTCTCGACGACGATCGCGGCGTTTGACCAGCGCGTGTTTCTTCCCGAGGGGGACATCCCGTTCACGACGATCTCGCCGTCCGAGGTTGCCGAGGGGACGATGAGCCCGCCGGGGCACATGCAAAAGGAATAGACGCCGCGGCCTTCCGTCTGCGCGACGAGCCGGTAGGTCGCCGCGGGAAGGTCCTGACCCCGTTCCTTTCCGTGGTACTGGATCTTGTCGATGAGTTCCCTCGGATGCTCGATCCGCACGCCCATGGCGAAGCCCTTCGCCTCGAGAACCGCGCGATAGCCCGGCTCGCCCGGGGTCCGTTTCCCGTTGAGGCCGATCTCCTCGCGCGCGAGGATCGCGTAGACGTCGCGCGCCGAGTGTCCCGTCGCGAGGATGACCGCCTCGCCCATGACCCGCTCGCGCTCCCCGCCCGCGACGGGCTCGGTTTCCACGCCCGCGACGCGGCCATTCTCGATAACGAGGCCCGCGAACCGCGAGCCGAAACGGAACTCGCCGCCGTGGGAGACGATCGTCTCCCTCACGCGGTTGATGATCCCGGGAAGGAGGTCGCTTCCGACGTGCGGGTGCGCGTCGGTGAGTATGCTCTTGTCGGCTCCGTGGCGGTGGAGGATCTCGAGTACCCGGCCCACGTCGCCCCGCTTGTTCGATCTCGTGTAGAGCTTGCCGTCGGAGAAGGTTCCCGCGCCGCCCTCCCCGAAACAGTAGTTCGAGTCTCCGTCGACGCGCTGTTCCCGCGTGATGTCCGCGATGTCGCGCTTCCTTTCGGAGGTTGTCTTTCCGCGCTCGACGAGGATCGGGGCTATCCCGTCCTCGAGGAGGCGAAGCGCGGCGAAGAGGCCCGCGGGCCCCGAGCCGACGATGACGACGCGGCGCGCGGGGTCGGCCTGCTTCCAGGCCGGAACGGACGGGGCCGCGCCCGGGGCGGGGAGTTCGCCGACGTAGGCGGTGTAGCGGAGGCACACGAGAACCCTTCCGCGCCGCGCGTCGACCGATTTTTTCCGGAACGCGAGCGCCGAAATCGCCTCGGGGGCCACGCGCTCGCCTGATTTGGAGAGCGCCTCGGCGACTTTTCGCCTGATGAGCCTTTCGTCCCCTTCCTCTCCGGGAAGGACGGTAATGGTAATATCCTTGATCATGTGTGGGCGAGTATAGCGCTTTTCGCTTCGCGTATCTTCCCTTGCGGTAGCTTCGGGTGCATGACGGGCACGACGGGCACGACGGGCACGACGCATCGCCGACTTCGGTGCTTTTTGTTGACTTCCGGAATAACCTCTGGTATTCTTTCCATGAGTGTAGGTACACGCAACTTAAAACACCAGAGGCTTTCATGACCGTAACCGAGATCGCGAGGCGCGCGGGCGTTTCGATTGGCACCGTGGACAGGGTTTTGCACAACCGCGGACGGGTTTCCGAGGAAACCCGGGAGAAGGTGCGCGCCATTATCGACGAGGAAGGCTATCAGCCGAACCCTCTCGCGCGCCATCTCAAGCGAAACCGCGATTATCTTGTCGGGGTGCTCATTCCGGAACTCGAGAAGGAGAGCCGCTACTGGGACCTCATCAACGGCGGACTCCAGACCGCCGTCGCGGAGCTTTCCGCCTTTTCCATCAACCTTGAGCTATTTACCTTCGTCCGTCCCGACCGGGACTCGCTTGCCGCCGCCTTCGACCGGATGGTGAAGGCCGACTGCAGCGCGTACGTCATCGCGCCGGTCATGCAGGAAGAGACCCTCGCGCTTCTTTCCGCGCTTCGGAACGGGATTCCCTACGCCTTTATCGACTCATACCTTCCCGGCGCCGATCCGCTCGTCACGGTCGCGCAAAACCCCTTTCGGGGCGGACAGGTAGCCGGCCGGCTCATGGACCTCCTCGCGCCCGGCGCCCCCTCCTACGCGGTTATCAGGCCATACTCCGAGGCCTTTAACCTCAACGAGCGCGCGCGCGGCTTTGCCGAATGGTTCGCCGGGAGGAAGGGCACGCGTCTTCTCGACCTCGTGTGCTCGGAGGTTCGCATGGACGAGGTCCTCTCGCTCGTCGAGCGGACGGTGCGGGAGAATCCCGACCTCGGGGGGATCTTCGCGGTTTCGTCGATCGGGCATAAGATCGCGGACTTCGCGACCGCGCGAGGGTTCAAGGACAGGCTCGCGATCATCGGATACGACCTCGTCGAGGACAACGTCCGCTGCCTGAAATCGGGGGGAATCGACAGCCTGATTTCCCAGCGCCCGGAGGAACAGGGCCGCCACGTCATCCAGCAAATATTCCGCAAGATCGTGCTCGACGAGACGACTGTCGGCCGGATCGACATGCCTATCGATATCTATTTCAAGGAGAACCTCACATGATGCAGGAAAACGCTCACTACGTGCTGGGCGCCGACTTCGGGTCGGACTCGGTCCGCGTCGTCATCCTTGACGCCGCGAACGGCCGCGTCGCCGGTCAGTCGGTCGTCCACTATCCCCGCTGGAAAAAAGGGCTCTATTGCGACCCCCGCGCGAACCGGTTTCGCCAGCACCCGCTCGATTACGTCGAAAGCCTCGCCGAGGCGGTGACGGGAGCGACGCGCGAGGCGGGGAGCGAGGTCGGAAAGAAGATTCGCGCGATCTGCGTCGACACGACCGGTTCGACCCCGGTTCTCGCGGACCGCTCGGGGCTTCCGCTCGCGTTGACCCCTGAGTTCGCCGAGGACCCCGACGCGATGTTCATCCTCTGGAAGGATCACACCGCCATCGCCGAGGCCGAGGAGATCAACAACCACGCGCGGACCTGGGGCGGTACCGATTACACGAAGTACATGGGCGGGGTCTATTCCTCGGAATGGTTCTGGGCGAAGGTCTTGCATACCATACGCGGCAATCCCCGAGTGAGCGCGTGTACGTACACCGCCGTCGAGCATTGCGACTGGATCACCGCCGAGCTTACCGGGTCGACCGCGCCCGAACGGATCAAGCGCGGCCGGTGCTCGGCCGGGCACAAGATCATGTGGCATCGCGAGTGGGGCGGCTATCCCCCCCACGAGTTCCTCGACCGGCTCGACCCGAAGCTCTCGGCGATCCGCGACTCGCTCGGGACCGAGACCTGGACGACCGACGTCGTCGCGGGCACGCTCACCAAGGAGTGGGCGGCCAAGCTCGGGCTTTCCGAGTCGGTCGTCGTCTGCGTCGGGGCGTACGACGCGCACATCGGCGCGGTCGGCGGCGACGCGGCCCCCGGCACGCTCGTGAAGAGCATCGGCACCTCGACCTGCGACGTCATCATCGGGCCGAAACCGAAGGCGGGCGAGCGCGAGCGGCTCATCCCCGGCATCTGCGGGCAGGTCGACGGCTCGGTCATCGCGGACTGGATCGGCTACGAGGCGGGGCAGTCCGCGTACGGCGACTACTACGCGTGGTTCCGGAACCTCCTCGCGTGGCCCACGAGGCGGCTCGCGGAGAAAAATCCCGCGCTTGCGGGCGAGCTCGAGGCGATGGAAAAGACGCTTCTCCGCGACCTCGAGGAGGCCGCGGGCGCTATCGAAACGGATCCCTCGTCCATCGTCGCCCTCGACTGGGTGAACGGGCGGCGCACGCCGTTCGCGAACCAGAAGCTCACCGCCGCGATTTCCGGGATCAGCCTCGGAAGCGACGCCCCCGCCGTGATGCGCGCGCTCCTCGAATCGACGGCGTTCGGCGCGCGCGCGATCATCGAGCAGTTCGAGGCGAACGGCATCGCGATCGAGAAGGTCATGGCGATCGGCGGGGTCGCGCGGAAGAGCAAGCTCGGGATGCAGATCCTCGCCGACGTGACGGGGCGCGACATCCACGTCACCGCGGGCGACCAGTCGTGCGCGATAGGAGCGGCCGTCTTCGCCGCGACCGCCGCCGGGCTCTACCCCGACGTCTTCACGGCGCAGAAGGCGCTCTCGGCGGGCACCGAGCGGGTTCACAAGCCCGATCCCGCGCGCGTGGCGATTTACAACGAGCTCTACGCGAAGTACCGCGCGCTCGGGGCCTTCGTCGAGGACGCGTCGTAAGGGCGCGCGAAAAAAAAGCATGCATTCGCGAGTTTTATATTAAGGAGAAAACGATGATAGAGCTGAACAAATTCGAATTTTGGTTCCTGACCGGAAGCCAGGACCTTTACGGCGACGAGACCCTCCGCCAGGTCGCGGAGGACTCGAAGAAGGTGGTCGAGGCGTTCAACGCCGACGGCGCCATGCCCTGCAAGCTCGTGTGGAAGCCGACCCTCCTCACCCCCGAGACGATCCGCGCGTGCCTCGAGGAGGCGAACGCGAATCCCCGCTGCGCGGGCGTCGTCGCGTGGATGCATACCTTCAGCCCGGCGAAGATGTGGATCGCGGGGCTTTCCTCCTACAAGAAGCCGCTCCTCCAGTTCAATACCCAGTTCAACCGCGACATCCCGTACGCGACCATCGACATGGACTTCATGAACCTCAACCAGTCGGCGCACGGCGACCGCGAGTTCGGCTTCATCACCGCGCGCATGGACATGCCCCGCAAGGTCGTCGTCGGGCACTGGAACGAGGCCGGGACCCGCGACCGGATCGGCCGCTGGATGCGCGCCGCCTGCGCGGTCGCCGACGGCAAGTCGCTCCGCATCGCGCGCTTCGGCGACAACATGCGCGAGGTCGCGGTCACCGACGGCGACAAGGTCGAGGCGATGATCAAGCTCGGCTGGTCCGTTCCCTATTACGGGGTCGGCGACCTCGTCGCGTATATGGACCGCGTCACGGCGGCCGAGATCGACCAGACCGTGAAGGGCTACGAGGCTCGCTACGAGCTCCCGAAGGGCGAGGCCGGCGCGCTCGAGCACATCCGCGAGCAGGCGAAGATCGAGGTCGCGCTCCGCGCGTTCGCCCGCGACAACGCGATCAACGCCTTCACGACGAACTTCCAGGACCTCCACGGTCTCAAGCAGCTTCCCGGCCTCGCGTGCCAGAGCCTCATGGCCGACGGCTTCGGCTTCGCCGGCGAGGGCGACTGGAAGACCGCCGCGATGGTGCGCACCTTCAAGGTGATGTCGAGCGGCCTCGCGAAGGCCCAGGGCGACGGCGACTCCTTCATGGAAGACTACACCTATAACCTCGACCCCGCGAACGGGATGAACCTCGGCGCGCACATGCTCGAGATCTGCCCCTCGATCGCGGCCGGAAAGCCCGCGGTCGAGGTCCATCCGCTCGGCATCGGCGGCAAGGCCGACCCCGCCCGGCTCGTGTTCACCGGCAAGGCCGGACCCGCGATCTGCGCCGCGGTCGTCGACTTCGGCTCGCGCTTCCGCTGCGTGCTCAACGAGGTCGAGGCCGTCGTCCCGCCCGCCTCGTTCCCGAAGCTTCCCGTCGCGCGCGTCCTGTGGAAGCCGCTTCCCGACCTCCGCACCGCTGCAGAGGCATGGATCCTCGCGGGCGGCGGACACCACACCGCGTACTCAAACCTCGTCACGACCGACATGGTCCGCGACTGGGCCGAGATGGTCGGGATCGAGTTCCTCACGATCGATCGCGACACGACCGTGCCCCGCTTCCGCGACGAGCTTCGCTGGAACGCCGCGGCCTGGAGGGCGTGATGGCGCGAGCGGGCTCGCCCTACCGGGCGCTGAAGGAAGAGGCGTTCGAGGCGAACATGGAGATCCCGGCGCGCGGCCTCGCGCTCTATACCTGGGGCAACGTGTCCGCCTTCGATCCCGCCCTCGGGGCGTTCGCGATCAAGCCGTCGGGAGTGCCGTACCCGGAGCTTACCGCGGACTCGATGGTCGTCGTCGACCTCGACGGGAAGGTGATCGAGGGAAGCCTCAATCCCTCGTCCGACACCCCGACGCACCGCGTCCTCTACCGCGAGTTCGCCGGGGACGCGGAAGGCGCCCTCCGGGGCATCATCCACACCCACTCGACGCACGCCGTGGCGTGGGCGCAAGCGCTCCGGGACGTGCCGCTTTTCGGGACGACGCACGCGGACCACGTCCAGAGGCCCGTGCCCTGCACCCCGTACCTTTCGCGGGAGGCGGTCGCGCGCGACTACGAGACGGAAACCGGGCTCCTCATCGCGAAAACCTTCCGGGACCGTTCGCTCGATCCCGCCGAGATGACGATGGTACTCGTCGGGGGGCACGGCCCCTTCGCGTGGGGCGCGACCGCGGCGAAGGCGGTGTATAACGGCGCCGTCCTCGAGGAGATCGCGCGCATGGCGTACTTGACGGAGCAGATCAATCCGCGCGCGAAGGGACTTCCGGGATACATCGTCGAGAAGCATTACCTCCGCAAGCACGGTCCCGGGGCGTATTACGGGCAGAATGGGGCAAAGAAGTAAACCGGGTTAGCGATTTGATTTGACAACCGGGGCAAAGTGCTTTTATCATGGTGATGTTGAGATGCGTGTACCTACACGCATCTCGGTAAATGCGTTAACGTACACGCACTCAACCGGACAGAAAGTCCGGATAGATTTTAAATGGAGGAAAAGGACATGAAGAAAATCATTGCGGCACTCGGTGCCCTCGTGATTCTTTCCGGGGCATTCGTCGGATGCGGCGGAAAGGCCGGAAAATCGGGAACGATCGGCATCGCGATGCCCACGAAATCGTCGGCACGCTGGATTGCCGACGGCGGGAACATGAAGACGGAATTCGAGAAGCTCGGGTTCAAGGTCGATCTGCAGTACGCGGAAGACGTCGTCGAGAATCAGGTTTCCCAGATCGAGAACATGATCACCAAGGGCGTCGACGTGCTCGTCATCGCGGCGATCGACGGCGAGTCGATGACCAAGGTTCTCGAGAAGGCCAACGACGCGAAGATCCCGGTCATCTCCTACGACCGTCTCATCAAGAAATCCCCGTACGTCGACTACTACGTCACCTTCGACAACTTCAAGGTCGGCGTCCAGCAGGCAACCACCCTCGAGACCGCCCTCGACCTCAAGAACGCGAAGGGCCCCTTCTACATCGAGCTGTTCGGCGGCTCGCCCGACGACAACAACGCCTACTTCTTCTACAACGGCGCGATGTCGGTGCTCGATCCGTACATCAAGTCCGGCAAGCTCGTCGTCGGCTCCGGCCAGATGGGCATGGACAAGGTCTCTACCCTCCGCTGGGACGGCGCCACCGCGCAGGCGCGCATGGACAACCTCCTCTCGGCCTTCTACACGAAGAACAAGCTCTCCGCCGTCCTCTCCCCGTATGACGGAATCTCGCTCGGCATCATCTCGTCCCTCAAGGGAGTCGGCTACGGCAAGGGCAACACCCCGATGCCGTTCGTCTCCGGGCAGGACGCGGAGCTTCCCTCGGTCAAGTCGATACTCGCCGGAGAGCAGTACTCGACCATCTTCAAGGATACCCGCTCCCTCGCCAAGAAGGCCGTCGAGATGGCCACCGCGCTTCTCGCGAAGAAGCCCGCCGAGGTCAACGACACCAAGACCTACGATAACGGCGTGAAGGTCGTTCCCTCGTACCTTCTCGAGTCCGTCATCGTCACGAAAGACAACGTGAAGGAAGCCCTCGTCACGAGCGGCTACTACACGGAGGATCAGCTGAAGTAACGCGTCGCGCCGGCGCATGGGCCGGCCGCGGGCGCGGGCGCGGGGAGTCGAGAGCGGCTTCCCCCGCCCGATCCCGCGAACGGACGAGAATGAAGGGGAATCAATGACGGACACATTGCTTGAGATGAGAGGCATCACGAAAACCTTCCCGGGCGTGCGGGCGCTCGACGAGGTGAGCCTTCGCGTCGCGAAAGCCGAGATTCACGCGCTCGTCGGCGAGAACGGCGCGGGAAAGTCGACGCTCATGAACGTGCTTTCCGGCACGTACCCGCACGGGACCTATTCCGGAGACATCGTCATGGACGGGAAGGTTTGCGAATTCCGCGACATCAAGCAGAGCGAGCGCGCGGGCATCGCCATCATCCATCAGGAACTCGCCTTGAGCCCCTACCTCTCGATCGCGGAGAACATCTTCATCGGCAACGAGAAGGCCCGCTTCCAGGTCATCGACTGGGACCGCACGCGCGAGGACGCGATGGCCCTCATGAAAAAGCTCGGGTTGGAAGAGAACCCGAACACGCCGGTCGGCCAGCTCGGCGTCGGCAAGCAGCAGATCGTCGAGATCGCGAAGGCGCTCGCGAAGGACGTCAGGCTCCTCATCCTCGACGAGCCGACCGCGGCGCTCAACGAGCGGGACAGCGAAAACCTGCTCCAACTACTCATCGAACTCAAGCGGCACGGCATATCGTCCGTGCTCATATCGCATAAACTCAACGAGGTCTCCAAGGTGTCGGACGCGATCACCATCATGCGCGACGGAAAGGTGATCGAGACCCTCGACGTCGGCGACGCGCCGATCCCGGAGGACCGCATCATCCGCGGCATGGTCGGCCGCGAGATATCCGACCGGTTCCCGAAAAGGAAGAGCCCGATCGGGGACGTCGTTTTCGAGGTTCGGGACTGGAACGTCTGGCATCCGGACGACGCCTCGCGAAAGGTAATCGATAACGTGAGCCTCAAGGTTCGCGCGGGCGAGGTCGTCGGCCTCGTCGGGCTCATGGGCGCGGGTCGCACCGAGCTCGCGATGAGCCTCTTCGGCAAGCACTACGGCCGGAACGTGACCGGCACGACCCTCATCGACGGCGAGGAGGTCGCGCTCAACTCGATCCCGAAGGCGATCGACCATGGCCTCGCGTACGTCACCGAGGACCGCAAGCAATACGGTCTCGTGCTCATCGACGACGTCAGGCACAACACGACGCTCGCGAAGCTCGGGAAGGTCGCCTCGCGCGGCGTGCTCGACGAGCGCGCGGAGATCGCGGAGGCGGAGAAATTCCGCATCGCGCTCAACATCAAGACGCCGTCGATCCTCCAGCAGACGAACAACCTCTCGGGAGGGAACCAGCAGAAGGTCGTCCTCTCGAAATGGATATTCACCGACCCGAAGATCCTCATTCTCGACGAGCCGACGCGCGGCATCGACGTCGGCGCGAAATACGAGATATACACGATCATCAACGAGCTCGCCTCGCGCGGACTCGCGTGCATCCTCATCTCCTCGGAAATGCCCGAGGTCATCGGCATGAGCGACCGGCTCTACGTCATGAGCGAGGGGCGCTTTACCGCGGAGCTGGACGGCAAGACCGCCACCCAGGAAGAAATCATGCGAAACATCATTCAGAGATAAGGGGTCCTCGATGGGAAACATATTCGGCATCGTCAAGAGAAACTTCCGGCAGTACGGGATGCTCCTCGCCCTCGCGACGGCGATGATCCTGTTCCAGATTCTCACCGGGGGCGTGCTCCTCCGCCCGGTGAATCTTACCAACCTCATCCTGCAGAACAGCTACATCCTGATCCTCGCGATCGGCATGCTCCTTTGCATCCTGACGGGAAACATCGACCTCTCGGTCGGCTCGGTCGTCGCCTTCGTCGGCGCGATATCGGCGACGCTCATGGTCGACAAGGGCATCCCGCCCGCGTACGCGATGGCCATCGCCCTTCTCGTCGGCGCGGTGATCGGCGCCTGGCACGGCTACTGGATCGCGTACATCAAGATCCCGGCCTTCATCGTCACGCTCGCCGGCATGCTCATCTTCCGGGGCCTCGCGCTCGTCGTCCTCCAGGGACAGTCGAAGGGCCCGTTCCCGCAGATGTTCCAGTCGCTCGCCTCGGGTTTCATCCCCGATCCGTTCAGCGGCGACGCGCATTTTTTGACGGTTCTCATCGGCGCCTTCGGTTCCGCCCTCATCGTCTGGAGCGAAATCCACAAGCGCGTTAAGGCGAAACGATACGGCTTCGAGCCCCTTCCCCTGTGGGCCTTCGCGGTGAAGGTCGGCTTCCTCGTCGCGGCGGTGAACGCGTTCACCCTCGTGTTCGCCTCGTACAAGGGCATCCCGAACATCCTCGTCCTCCTGACGGCGCTCATTGCGATCTACCATTTCCTCACCGGAAGGACCATCCCCGGAAGGCACATCTACGCGCTCGGCGGGAACGCGAAGGCCGCGAAGCTTTCGGGCATCAAGACCGAGCGGGTCATGTTCTGGATCTACGTGAACATGGGCGCGATCGCGGCGCTCGCGGGCATGGTGTTCGCCGCCCGGCTTAACGTCGCGACCCCGAAGGCGGGCGTGAACTTCGAGCTCGACGCGATCGCCGCGTGCTACGTCGGCGGCGCGTCGGCTAACGGCGGCATCGGCACGGTCATCGGCGCGATGATCGGCGGTCTTTTCATGGGAGTCCTCAACAACGGCATGTCGATCATGGGGATCGGCATCGACTGGCAGCAGGCGATCAAGGGCTTCGTTCTACTGGCGGCGGTCGCGTTCGATCTGTATTCGAAGGCGAAGAGCAAATAGCGTAAGCGTCCGCGGGTTTCTCCTCTCCCGCGGGCGCTTTTTTTTCCGCTGTCCGTTATCCCTTTCACGACCGTTTTTCCCGACGCCCGAGCGCGTCTCGTCGACGGGCATGCGCCCCATGCCGCGCCTGCCCGTTCTTTTCCGTGCGATTAAAGGAGTTATCGATGGCTGAGTTGCGGTACAATCCGCTTTTGGGAACCTGGACGATGGTCGCCGCGAGCAGGCAAAACCGGCCCCAGATGCCGAAGGACTGGTGCCCGTTCTGCCCGGGCTCGGGTAAGGTCCCGGAGCGTTTTGACGTCCATAAATACGACAACGATTTTCCCGTCATGAGCGCGGATCCTCCGGAACCCGACGCGGTCGGCTCGGACTTTTACCGCACGAGGCCCTCGTACGGCGCGTGCGAGGTCATCCTCTATTCCCCCGAGCACGAGAAGACCCTTCACGAGCTTCCCGTCGCCCATATCCGCAAGCTCGTCGACCTCTGGTCCGGGCGGACGACCGAGCTCGCCAAGCGGGCGGAGATAAAGTACGTGATGCCCTTCGAGAACAAGGGCGAGGAGATCGGCGTCACGATGCCCCATCCCCACGGGCAGATCTACGGCTACTCGTGGGTGCCCCAGCGCGTCGACGTCGAGCTCACGAACGCGCGTTCCCATCACGCGGCAACGGGCGAGTGCCTCATCTGCCGGATGAACGAGGAGGAGAAAAGGTTCGCCAGGCGCGTCGTCTTCGAGAACGCGTCGTTTTACGCGTACATTCCCTTCTTCACCGACTATCCCTACGGCGTCTTCGTCGTCGCGAAGCGCCACCGGAACTATCTCGCGGAGCTCGATCCCGCCGAACGCGACGATCTCGCCGAGGCGCTCAAGGTCGTCACGGGAAGTTTCGACCGGATCTTCGACCGGCCCTTCCCGTACATGATGGCGATCCACCAGAATCCCGTGAACTCCCCCGAGTGGGACGACGCGAAAGCCTTCTACCACCTCCACGTCGAGTTCTATACCCCGCTCCGCGCGAAGCGGCTCATCAAGTACTACGCCTCCTCCGAGACCGGCGGCTGGGCCGCGGCGAACGTCGCCGCCGTCGAAAATACCGCGGCCGAGACGCGGTGCGCGAAGCTCGAGTACCTCGCGAGCTCGGGCGACGCGCGTCTTTCGCGCGAGATCTTCAGGCGGGACTTCCTCGCCGAGTTCGAGGCGCTGTACGGCGCGGGTCGGGAGCCTCCCGCGATCTTCGCCTCGCCCGCGCGAATCAACCTCATCGGCGAGCACATCGACTATAACGGCGGGCTCGTATTTCCCGCGGCGATCGATCGCTACCTCTATCTCGCGATCAGGAAGCGGACGGACCGCGCGATCGTGTACAACGACCTCCGTTTTCCCGGCGAGCTTCGCTTCTCGATAGACGACGCGTTCTCGAACCGGAAGGAAGCGGGCTACGCGAACTACCTCAACGGGATCCTGTCGGTTTTCCGCGACCGGGGATTCACGCTCGACACGGGCTTCGAGGCCCTTTTCTTCGGCACGATCCCGGCGGGAGGCGGCGTCTCGTCGTCCGCGGCGCTCGAGGTCGGCTTCGCGCGCGCCATCGACGACCTATACGGCTTCGCGCTCGAGCCGGTCGAGCTCGCGAAGATCGGGCGGGAAAGCGAGCATCGCTTCATGAACGTCCAATGCGGGATCATGGACCAGGCCGCGGTCGCGATGGGGAAGAAGGGTCACGCGATGGCGCTCGATTGCGCGACGCTCGAGATTCGCTACGTGCCGCTCGAGCTCGGCGGCGCCCGGATAGTCGTGATGAACACGAACAAAAAGCGCGAACTCGCGGACTCGAAGTACAACGAGCGGTTCGGCGAGTGCCGCGCGGGTCTCGAGGCCATCAGGCGCGTACGCCCGCTCGAGAGTCTATGCGCCCTTCCCGCGAGCGAGCTCGACGCCGCGCTCGCCGCGATCGGCGATCCCGTCGTGAAAAAGCGGGTGAGGCACTGCGTGACCGAGCAGGCGCGCGTCGAGGCCGCGATAGCCGCGCTCGAGAGAGGCGACCTCGTCACCCTCGGCCGGCTGCTCGGGGAGTCGCACGTCTCCCTCCGCGACGACTACGAGGTGACGGGGCCCGAGCTCGACGTCCTCTACGAGGAAGCCGTCGCCGCGCCCGGCTGCGTCGGCGCCCGCATGACCGGGGCCGGTTTCGGCGGTTGCGCCATCGCAATCGTGAAAAAAGAAGCGCTGAAGGAATTCATCAAGCGGGTCGGGGAGCGGTATCGCGCCCGGTGCGGGATCGAGGCCTCGTTTTTCTCCTGCGAGAGCGGCGACGGCGCGGGACGTCTTACTTGAGCGGGACCCAGTACTCGCACCAGTAGTCGGCGGCGGTCGGGTCCGGGTGGGTGTTGTAGAACTCGATCTCGGCGGTGCCCGCGTGCTCGCGGCCCGAGGAGGGGAACCACTCGGAGTAGATCCGCTTGATCATGTTCTGGTAGTTCGGGACCATCGGCCCGCGCGAGACGAACATCGCCCAGGTCGATTCGGGCACCTCGATGTCGACCATGCCCTCGGGGAGGACCGAGCGGTCGGCCGGGGTCTCTATGGCGATCGCGTAGGAAAAATCGCCCGTCTTCATGTCGTGGTCGTAACAGACCCCGACGACGCCGAGCGGCGAGGCGGAGGCGATCTGCCAGAGCCGGTCGCACCGTCCGTCCGCCATCGCGTCGTCCCAGAACTTCGGGATGTTGATGAAATTCGACCCGTCCGCGGTCGTTTGCCTGAGCGAGAATCCCGTGAGCCGGTAGGCCGGCCTCTTTTCTATCCTGTATTCCATCGCTTTATCTCCTTGTATCGCTATCGTGAACGAGATGGGCGGGTACGCGTGAAGGGTCGTGCCCGGCTCGCGCGCGTCGCTCGGGTTCACGCCGAACTCGCGCCGGAAGGCCCGCGCGAAGGAGTCCGGGGAGTCGTACCCGTAGCGGAGCGCGACGTCGATCACCTTCGCGCCCGTAGACGCGATATCGACCGCCGCGCGCGAGAGCCTCCTCCGGCGGACGTACTCCGCCGGGGTGATCCCGGTTATCACGTCGAACATCCGCATGAAGTGGAAGGCCGAGCAGTTCGCCTCGCGCGCGGCGCTCTCGACGCTGAAACCTTCCGTGAGGTGATCCTCGATCCAGCCGATCGACCTCGCCATCCTTTGTTGCCAGTCCATGCCGCATCCCCCAAGCAGTCGGAATGCGGCCAGTATATCACGCCTCGGCCCCCGCGAGCTCCCTTTCCCGCGATTCCTGGGGAACTTGAGCCCAGGTCTCGACCTTCGCGGTCTCGTCGGGGAGTTCCGCCTCGAAGCGGGTCCTTCCCGCCTTGTCGCGGATGCCGAAGGTCATGAAGCGGTTTTCCGGGACGTCGGGCGGGCCGAAGCAGGCCTCGAACGAGCGCGTCTCGAGGTTCGCGGCTACCGACCAGAGCGTGCCGAACCAGTCGTTGTAGTAGTGGCACACGAGGCCGTTCGGGAACGGCGCCGAGAGGATTCGTTTGACGTCCTCCGCCGACTTCTTCCCTTCCCTGAGTTCGCGTTCGAGGTACCGCGCCCTTTTGAGCGAATGGTCGAAGAGCTTTTCGGTGCGGCCCTTCGTCGCGGGAAGGGTGTAGTGGTTCGTCGAGAAGACGCAGCCCCTGTCCGCGGTTTTCGCTTCCATGACGTCCGGCCCCTTCTCGATGAGGGCCGCGCGTCCGGTCTTGTCGGCGACGATGAGGTTGAGGTGGAAGGAGAGCGGGAAGGGTTCCGCGATCTCGATCGCTTCCTCGACGGAGCGCGCGCGGTCGAGGATCGCGCGGAGGAGGGTCCAGAAGCGCAAGCCCACGGTCTCGGGAAGCGGGACGGCGGGATTCGCCGCGGACATCGAAACCCAAAGGCCGTGCTCGTTGACGCCGTCGTAGCGCCCGAACACGAAGACCGAGAAGCCGATGTGGGCGGCCTTACCGGGGATTCTCACGGTGCGGAGGGTCATCTCGTCCTCGAGCGACCATTCGTAGCTTCTGCCGCAGAGCACCGAGCCCGTCGTCGTACGGTCCGGAAGGAGGGCGAAGTGGCTGCAATGGCCCGTCTTCGGGGCGCTCGCGGTGTAATAGACTACCGACTCCGGCCTGACCCCCAATTCCTCGGCGAATCCCGCGATCTCCTCGTTGAGGCCCGGACACCAGCGTTCGTTGAGCTCGAGGAGCTTTTCGCCTTCCTTGAGCCGCTCGGCGTTTCCCCCGAGGGGATTCCCGTAAAACTCGCGCGCCCCGGGCCATGCCTCGAGGAGGCCTTGCGCTTCCATGCGCCCGACGCTTTTCGCGGCTCCCTCGAGTACCTCATAGGTAAAGGTCCGTTTCATGATTTCCTCCTGTTGATGCTACCCCGGACTATAACCGACTCGGGATACGGCATCCCGACTTTTCCTGCTCGGTTATGAAGGTTTTTTGCGGTAAAGAGGTGACACTTCCTTCTTGACTGATTGTTATATAGCTGTTAACTTAACGGTGTTATTGTCGCGCCGTTACGGTACTGGTGGCGCGGGAGGTCAATGATGCGAACACCGAACCCGGAGATCGAGCGGAAAATTCGGGAGAAGGCGCTTGCCCTGCTCCTGGAACGGGAGCCCGAGGAGATCGGCATGCGGGAGATCGCTGCCGCGGCGGGGATCACGGCAACGACGATCTACTACTACTACGCCGACAAGGAACGGCTTCTCGAGGCGGTCAAGAAGGACTGCATCGCCCTCGCGGAGGAAGGAATACTTGCGAAGGCTCGGGAAGGGCTGACCGGGCCCGGCGCGATTAGCGCGGCCCTCGTTGCCTTTCGCGACTGGGCCTTCGAGAATCCCCGGATCGCGCTCCTCATGATGAACCGTTTCAGGCCGAATCTCGAGGCGGGGCCGGAGGAGATGGCCGGGTATTACCGGAGCACCTATCTCCTCAGGGACCTGATCGCGCGCGGTGTCGCCGAGGGTACGGCCGCGAGCGGGGATCCCCTTCTCGACGCGTCGCTCTGCATCGCCGCGGTGTGGGGCGCGATCGAGTCGATCCTGCGCTACAGGACCCTGCCCGAGTATTGGGACAGGGGCGTCGAGTTTACCGACGAGATGATTGAATTGTGTTGCGCGCGTCTCGCGCGATAGGAGGAAGGAATGAAAGTGAAGATCGGTCGGATTGAGTTCGCTCGCCGCGTCGCCGCGACGCTCGCGATAGTCGCGCTCGCGCTTCCCGCGTTCGCCGAGAGCGGCGCGACGGTTTCCGTGACGCCGGGCGAAAACTGGAAATCAAAAGTCATGATGGGCGTCATTCCCGTCGAGAAGACCCCGCAATGCGCTGCGTGGATCGAGACCGCCGACGGGAAGTACGTCAGGACCCTCATGGTGACCGACCGGGTCTCGCGCGGCGCTTGGCGGGGAAACCCGAAGGGCGGCAGGCCCGACTCCCTTCCCGTGTGGCTGCACGCGTCGGCCCGGGGTTCCGCCGCGGGCGCCGCTTCCGAAGTCGACGCCGCGACCTCCGCGACCCCCGACTCGGACGCGTCGATCAACCTTTCGGCCTCGGGGCTCGAGGCGGGAAGGGTCTACGTCGCGCGATTCGAGGTGAACCACAGTTTCGACTATAACGACGCCTGGCCGAAGTCGGCGAAGAAGGGCACGAGCGCCTGGTCCGGCGTCAACGGTCAGCCTTCCGTGGTGTATGAGGGCCGGTTCGTCGCCGGCAAGGCCGCGTCGGTGAGACTCGAGCCCGTCGGACGCGGCGCGGTCGACGGCGCGAGCGGGGAGGTAACGCGGGATCTCGCGGGGCTCACGAGCGCGCTTTCGATCGTGTCCGCGGTTATCGTGACGGTGAGCGAGTGAGGAGTAAATCCATGAGAAACATGACAGCGGGCACTATCGCCCGGATCATCGGAGCTTTCGCGCTCGTCTTTCTCCCGGCCGCCCCGCTCGCGGCCGAGGGCATCGCGACCTCCGCGAAACTCGATACTACCGTGACGACCGTGCCCGAGATGAAAACGCGGCTGTCGCTCGAGGCGAAGGTGCCGTTTCTCGCCGGGGAAGGCGCGTTGACGAAGGACAATAACGCGAGGTTCACGGTCGGCGCCGAGCTCACGCCCGTGTCGATGAAGGGAACCCTCGACGCGGTATGGACCCCGATCGCGTTCATGGAGCTCGTCGGTGGAGTCTCCGCCGGCTCCGGATGGAATATGCTCGGGCTGAACGGCCTTCGCATGAATGAACGGTCCGGACTTCACGACAACGAGCTCACCGGCGGACCCTTCCTCGGCGCGGTGTGGACCGTTAAGGGCGGGGCCGCGCTCCAGGGGGATTTCGCCGCGCTCAGGGACGGTCCCTGGAATCACGTGATCTTCAGGACCTATCACGCCGCGATGTACCGCGCCCTTTCGTCCGCCTCCGCCGACGAGTCCTGGCTCTTCGAGGGGGACGGAGGCGAGAGCCGGAACGGCTGGAACTATTACGGAAACTACCTTATCGCGTATCGGATGCCGGTCAAGCTCAATCTCGTCGGTTTCCTCGTCGAGGAGGACCTCTCTCTTTTCGGCACCGAGGGCCGGGATTTCTGGGGAGACGACGTGTCGCGATGGACGTTCAGCCTCATGGGCTCGTACGCCTTCACCGAGCGGCTCTCCCTCACGGGTCTCGTCCAGGCGCGCACGGTGAGGAACTTCGTCGGCGACACGGGCGATTACGGCTTCTACCAGGACCGCGAGCTCGACGCGGACGACGAGCGGCGACTCGAGTTCTACCGGGTCGTCGCGACCCTTTCCTGGAAGCTCAGGTAGACCGGGGGACGAGGGGAACCTGGAGCTCGGTAAGCCAGTCCTCGTCAGAGTCGCGGTTCCAAATCCCGTCGATGTAGGACTCCCTCGGCGGCTCCGCGGCGACGCACCCGTTGTCCTCGATCCACCCGAAGACCGCGGCGTACGCCTCCGGGAGCCGGGAGTACGGGCCCTTGTGGAGGACGCACGCGGCCTCCGCGACGCCCTCGATCGTCTTGAACTCGACGCCCTCGATCGTCTTCCCGTTGCCGCGGCCCGTCACCGCCTCGCAGATCTCGATGTCGATGTCCCGCTCGCGGTACTCGCCGTCGTGGTAGCGGATGAAGCAGTAGGGCGGATCCTCCACGCAGCGGAGCGCGGGATTGACCGCCATCATCCACTCGCCGAGAGCCGGGAAGATCTCGAAGTACTCGTCGTAGTCCCGGGCGACCGTCCTTTTGCTGTACACGAGGACGCGCGGGAGTTGCTTTACCACGACCTGGTATTCCAGGCTTCGCTCGCTCGCGAGCCGCTCGAGGTAATGGTTGATCGAGGAGAGCTCCCGCGCGGTCTCGATCGCGCGGGTCTCGAGCTCGCGCCGCTTGTCGGCGAAGAGGGCCGGGACGTCGCGCCCGGCGAGGATGCGCCTGATCTCCGGGATGCCGAAGCCGCATTGCCTGAGCGCGACGATCCTGAAGGCGCGGGGGAGCTGCTCGGTCGAGTAGTACCGGTATCCCGAGACCGCGTCCGTGTGCGCGGGCTCGAGGAGTCCCTCCTCCTCGTAGAAGCGGAGCGCCTTCACGGTGATCTTCGCGATTTTCGAAAATTGCCCTATGCGGTACATGGTCCGGCCCCCCTTTCCCGCGCGGTCATTCCCACCTGAACGACCGCGCCGCCACGACGCATGATAACGCCCCGAGCGCGGCGAGCGCAAGGAACCCCGCGAGGTCTCCCCCCGGCGACGAGCCGACCGTCGCCCCCTTGAGGAGCTTGATCCCCTCGGTGAGCGGAATCCAGTCCATGACCGCCGTGAGCGGTCGCGGGAGGATCTCGTAGGGCACCGTCGCCCCCGAGGCGAAGAGGGTCGGGAAGTAAAGAATGCTGCACGCGACGTTCGCCGCGCGCTCGTCGGGCACGAGGCTCGCGACGAGAAAGCCGAGACTGAAGACCGAGAAGAGGACGAAAGCGAAGGTGAGCGCGAACCGGACGAGCCCGCCCTCGATTCGGACGCCGAAAAGGCCCGAGGCGACGATAAGGACGGCGATTCCGGAGACGGCAGCAAAGGCCGTCTGTACGGCCGCGACCGCCACGAGGAGGACCGTCGGGCTCACCGGCGTGACCCGGTACCGCCTGAGGATCTTCGAGTGACGGTAGCCGGCGAAGGTGAGGGGGACTCCCATCAATCCCGCCGCGCAGATACCGATCGCCGAGATCCCGGCGAAGCCGAGCGCGGTCCCCTCGGGGCCCATGACGAACCCGGTGAGGAGCATCACCGCGACGGGAAAGAGAATCCCGAAGAGAAGCATGTCGCCGCCCCTGAGCGCGAGGCGCGCCTCGGTGAGGAATATCGCGAAAAAGGCCTTGGTCATACCGCCTCCTTTCCGGCGTAGCGGAGAAAAACGCCCTCGAGGTTCCTTTCCCCGTGCGACGCGACGAGTTCGTCCGGCAAGCCCGCGCACGCGAAGCTGCCTGCGCGCATGATCGCGACGCGATCGCAAAGGAATTCGACCTCGTCCATGAAGTGCGAGGTGAGTATGACCGTCGTTCCCGCGGTTTTCAGCTCGACGAGGAAATTCCACGTTTCCCGCCGCGCGGCGGGATCGAGTCCCGTGGTGAGCTCGTCGAGGAAGACGAGTTCGGGATCCGGGACGAGCGCGAGGGCGACCGCGAGTTTCTGCCGCTCGCCGCCGGAAAGGTCGCGCGCGAAGGCACGCTCCTTTCCGGAAAGCCCGAGCCTTTCGAGGATCTCGGGCCAGGGACGCGTCCTCGGGTAGAGGGCGCTCGCCTGCTCGCACGCCTCGCGCACCCGGATCTTGTCCTGGAACCGCGTGTCCTGGAACTGCACCCCGACCCGCGCGAAAAGCCGTTTCCGGTCGAGGTCCGGATCCATGCCGAGTATGGAGACCCGCCCGGCGTCGCGCGTCTTCACCCCGAGCGCGCACTCGACCGTCGTCGTCTTTCCCGCCCCGTTATGCCCGATGAGCCCGAAGATCTCCCCGCGCGACACCGAGAAACCGACCTCCTTGACCGCCTCCGCGCTTCCGTACCGTTTACGAAGCCCGGTGACCTCGAGAACCACGTCGTTGCTTTTCATCAGCGTTCTCTCCTTTTGAGGATTCGAACGCTACTGTCTCCCGTTGGGGGAGTGTCAACGAAAATTTCGCGCGAATGGCTATTTTTCGCGCTTTCCCGTTGACTCCGCCCTTGGGGCGGGCTTTATCCCTTAGGTCATGGAGGAACGAAGAATGAAACTTACGCTTATTGTCTCGGCTTCGGCCGTCGTCTTCGCGCTTGTTGGCCTTGGCATGGTCGCGTACGCGACGCGCGGATCGCCCCGGTCCGTCCTTTCCCCCGGGAAAGGGCCCTGGAACCCCGGCCGAAGGACCGACGCGGTTACGATCCCGGGCGTCTCCGTCGTTTCGGGCGGGCATTGCGAGAGCTCGGCGATCATGAACGCGCTTCGATTTTGCGGGTACCCGGTCGAGGAATGCGAGGTCACCGGCGGGGGCGGCGCCCTCGCGTTCATCTTCTCCCGCGGGGCCTTTCCCTTCCTCGGCGGACGGAACGAGGACATGAAGGAGCGGTTCTTCAAAGCCGCCGGCATCGAGTGGCATCGGGGCAACGCCGAGACGGCCGACTCCGGCTGGGCCGAGATCGTCTCGCTCCTCGAGCGCGGAATCCCCGTCGTCGTCAGGAACGACATGCGCTTCCTTACGTACCGGTACGGGGGAAAGCGGGGGCCCTCCTGGTCCGCCTTCGGCGGCCATTACGTCACCCTTTTCGCCGTCGACTTCGGGAAGTCCCTCGCCTGGGTGAGCGACACGGAATACGGGGGACTTCAAGCGGTCTCCCTCGCGGACCTCCATCGCGCGCGCACTTCCCGCACGCGGGTCTTCCCGCCCCGGGGGGAGTTCTACTGGGTCGAGCGTGCTCCCGAGGGTTTCGCGCTCGACCGGGAAGCGCTCGCACGTTCGTCGATCGCGACGGTTCTGTCCAATTATCGCGCGCGTTCGCTCGATGCCGACTCGGGCGGGTCGCCGCTCGCGGGACTCGCGGGAATGGAGCGCTACCCCGAGGTTCTCCGCGACCTCGAGTCCTGGGGCGTGAAGCCCTTTCTCCTCGCTCCCGTACTCGAGTACATGGCCGGTAACATCGAGGACTTCGGTACCGGCGGCGCGTCGTTCCGCCGCCTCTATCGCGACTTTCTCGTCCGGGAGACGGAAGGGGGCGAGGAATGGCTCGCGCCCCTCGTGCCGCTCATCGAGGATTCCGTCGCGTCCTGGCACGCGCTTTCCGCCGAGTTCCGTTCGGCCGCGAAAACGGCGAAGGGAAAGAACTCCGCGGCGAAAACCCTCGCGATGGAACGGGTCGCGAAGCGCGCGGAAGGGCTCCTCGAAAGCGAAAAGGCGTTCTATACTGGGCTCGAGGCCGTCGCCCGCTCGAGGGGTTTGGCGGAAGCCGGGAACTGAACTTCCGGCGAGGGGAGAGACATGCTGACGATCGGGGAATTCTCGTCCGCGACGAGACTGACGGTAAAGGCCTTGAGGATCTATCACGACGAGGGTCTCCTCGTTCCCGAGCGGATCGATCCCGCGAACGGCTATCGCTACTACGGCGACGAGTCCTTCAGGCGCGCCCGCGCGATCTTTTCCCTGCGGGAACTCGGGTTTTCCATCGCGGAGACGAAGGCGATCCTCGCCTCCTGCGCGGACGACGACGACATGGCGGCCTTTTTCCGGAAACGGCTCGCCGAGATGGACCGCGAACTCGCGCGCGCGCGGGAGCTCCGGGAGCGCGTCCGGTATCTCGCGGAGGGAGGGGATCCCCCGCCGCTCGCGGGAAACGCCGCGATCGGGGAGCGTCTCGTCCCCGACCAATGGATCTGCTCGATCCGGTATCGGGGGCGCTATGACGAGATCGGCCCGCGGTTCAATCTCCTTTTCAAACGCGCCGGCCGATTCCTTTCGGGCAAGCCCTTCGCGATCTATTACGACGGCGAATACCTTGAGGACGCGGACATCGAGGCCGCGATACCGGTGCGGAAGGAGGTTTCGATCGGGGATATCGGGTGTCGTCCCCTTGAGGGAGGGCGCTTCCTCGCGACCGTCCATCGGGGTCCCTATTCCCGTATCGGCGAGGCGTACAAGGCCCTTTTCGAGGAGCTGTCCCGTCGCGGTATCGAAGGCTCAGGACCGATACGCGAGTCCTATCTGAAAGGTCCCGGGATGATACTCCCGCGCGACCCCGAGCGCTTCGTGACCGAGATACTCCTTCCGTTATAGTGCCCTGATGCCGTATCGTCTCGTTGTTACAACGTAACGGAAATTAATGGCGGATTGCGCCTTCGTGAATTACAGTATAGGAAAGACGCGCCTGAGGCGCCGAAAAACGGAGGAATTATGGAGAAAAAGCTGGCTATTGGCGGGATCATCAAGGATGGTCTGGATATCGGGCTGAAGAACGCGGTCCCGATTCTCGTTAACTCCCTTCTTTTCCTGCTTACGGTTTGGATCCCCTATCTGAACATCGGGACGATCATCGGCATGGCCGTCGGCATCCCGGCAAAGCTCAGCAAGGGCGAGACGCTCTCGATGACCGAGATCTTCAACCCCGAGTACCGCAAGTCCATGAGCGCCTTTTTCCTGACGTCCGGTCTCGTCGCGGCCGGGGTCTGCGCGGCCTTCATTCTCATCGTTCCCGCGATCGTCCTTTCCGTCGCGTGGATGTTCGCGTGCCTGCTCGCGGTCGACAAGAAGAAGGCGTCGGTCGAAGCGATTCTCCTTTCCAGCAAGGTTACCGACGGAAACAAGGGCGCGATCTTCCTCTCGTTCCTCGTCCTCATGGTAGCCGCGGGCGTCGTCGGCGCGATTCTCGGGATGATTCCGGCCATCGGCTGGCTCCTCTCCCTCGCGGTGACGGTTCTCGCGATGTTCGTCGCCATCGGCATGGAAGCCTATTGCTACAAGGAGCTTTGCTCCGACCTCTAGCGGCCCGAAGCGGCAGCGGAGGACTTTTCGGGCGGGCGTCCCGTTTTCCGGGACCCGCCGCCCGCCGTGACCGGGGTTTCCCCCCGGTCCTTTTTTTTTTCTTGACAAAAGTTTTATATAAAACTAATATCGTTTTATATAAAACGAGAAAGGGAGAGTCCGATGAACGAGACGATGGACAGGGACAGTGACAGGTACGCGGCGGCGCTCGCGTTGACGAAACGCGAACGGTTGCTCGATCTGTCGACGATCGACGAGGCGGGATACCCCGAAACCCGCGCTCTTTTCAATCTCCTCGCGATGCGGGCGGAGGCTCTTTCGTCGGGCCTCGCGAAGCCTCCCGCCGATTTCGCGACCTATATCGCGACGAACGCGTCAAGCAGGAAGATGGCCCTGGTGCGGGCGAATCCGCGCGCGTGCCTCTACTATTGCGACCGCGCGAATTTCGAGGGCTGTTCCGTCCGCGGAACCCTCGTCGAGGTCGCCGATCCCGCGATCAAGCGCGCTATCTGGACCCCCGAATGGGAGATGTACTACTACGGCGGATTCGAGGGCGGGGACTTCGCCGTGCTCAGGTTCGACCCCGGGCAGGTGCGCTACTATCACGGCCTTTCCGTCAGCGAATGGAAAGTCGGGAAGGACCGGTAACGGGGGCGGCGAAGCGCGCCCTTCGGCGGCGCTTGACATCTTTTTCGCAATGGGCTACATCATAGTTAATCCAAAGGCGATTGCCGCGCGGGAAACCATGCGCGACAATCGCCTTTATTTTTTTTTATCACGCGTTTTGCGTAAAGGAGGCGAACAAATGGGCATCGACACCGGCGACAGCGCATTTGTCCTCGTGAGCTCGGCGCTCGTCCTGTTGATGACGCCCGCGCTCGGTTTCTTCTACGGCGGATTGGTACGGCGAAAGAACGCCCTCAACACGATCATGTCCGTATTCTTCATCTGCGGCCTCGCCTCCCTCATGTGGGTGGTCGGGGGCTATTCGCTCGCGTTCGGGAAGGACCACGGCGGGATCATAGGCGATCTCGGCAAGGCGTTCTTCAACGGGGTCGGCGCGGAGCCGAACCCGGCGTACGCGGGAACGATCCCCGAGACCCTCTTCGCGATTTTCCAGATGATGTTCGCGATCATCACTCCGGCGCTCATCGTCGGCTCGGTCGAGGGGCGCATGCGTTTCAAGGCGCTCTTTATCTTCATCGCGCTCTGGTCGATCGCGGTCTACTATCCCCTCGCGCACATGGTGTGGGGCGAGGGCGGGTTCCTCCGGAACCTCGGCGCGCTCGACTTCGCCGGCGGGAACGTCGTTCATATCAGCTCAGGCGTCTCGGGCCTCGTCGCGTGCATGCTTCTCGGAAAGCGGCACGGGTACGGCGTGATCGCCTACAAGCCCCATAACATCCCGTTCGTCGTGCTCGGCGCGGGGCTTCTCTGGTTCGGGTGGTTCGGCTTCAACGCGGGTAGCGCGCTCGGCTCGGGCCCGCTCGCGAGTCACGCGTTCCTTACCACGAACACCTCCGCCGCGACCGCGCTCCTTTCGTGGATGGCGATTGAGACCTTCAAGTTCGGCAAGCCCACCCTCGTCGGCGCTGCGACCGGCGCGGTCATCGGCCTCGTGGCGATCACCCCCGGCGCGGGCTTCGTTCCCGTTTGGGCGTCGATCGTCATCGGCGCCGCGGTGAGCCCCTTGTGTTTCTTCTTCATGACGAAGGTGAAGCCCTTCTTCGGTTACGACGACGCGCTCGACGCCTTCGGCTGTCACGGTATCGGCGGCGTTTGGGGCGGCATCGCGACCGGGCTTTTCGCGACCAAGGCGGTGAATCCCGCGGTAGCCTTCGAAGGGCTCGTGTACGGTGGCGACGCGCGTCTCGTTCTGGTTCAGCTCGAGAGCATCGGCATAACGATAGCGCTCGCGGTCGGCGCGACGGCAGTCATCATGGTCGCTCTCAAGGCCGTCATGAAGGTCAAGGTCTCGAAGGAAGAGGAACAGCTCGGTCTCGATTACTCCGAGCATCAGGAATCGGCCTATCCCGCGTTCAGCGGTCTCGACTGACGGACCGAAGGAGGAACATCGTGAAAAAGATAGAGGCGATCATCAGGCCGGAACGGCTCGAGGTCCTCAAGGACGCGCTCATGGCGGCGAAAGTAAACGGGCTTACCATCTCGCAGGTCGCCGGTTGCGGCATCCAGCACGGATGGACCGAGCACGTCCGCGGCAGCGAGATAATCATGAACACCCGGGCAAAGGTCGAGATCAAGATCGTCGTACCCGACGCGCGGCTCGAGGAGATCATCGGCATTATCATGAAGGTCGCGCAGACCGGCGAGGTCGGCGACGGGAAGATATTCGTCACCGAGGTGATCGACTGCGTTCGCATCAGGACCGGGGAGCGCGGAGATCGCGCGATCTAGAGAACGCTCTCGGGCGGAACGCTGACGTATTCGAAAGCGGGAGGCGCTTTCCCTTCGCGGGGAAAGCGCCTTTTCGTCAGGCCTCGAAAAAGGCGTCGAGCTCCCATGTCTCCGGACGGGGTTGGGCCGCGAGGGCGGGGGCAAGCCGCTCGGTGAGCTCCTTGAACACGCCCGTCTTCATGAAATCCTCCGCGAAACTTTTTTCCTTCCAGGTCCCGATGGCGAGCGCCACGGGCTTTCTCGCGAGGAGCTGCATCCTCACGAGCCCGGGCGCCTCCTTCGCGCGCTCGAGGACGGTCTCGCGCCAGATCGAGACGCCGCGCTCGAACCATTCGTCGGAAAACTCGTATCGCATCGTTGCCGTGTACATCGTCTGTCTCCTTCGCGTCCGCGTCACGCGGGCGTCGTTCTGTCCTAAAAAAGCGAGAGAAAATACTCGTGGATCCTCGCGTCGCCCGGCGTGAGCTCGGGATGGAAGGAGAGCCCGAGAATCTTTCCTCGGCGAACCATGACGGGATAGGGCTCTCCCGATTTCCCGCGCGCGCGCGCGAGGACTTCCACGCCCTCGCCGATTTCGGCGATTTTCGGGGCGCGAATGAAGGTCGCGCGGTACCCCCCATTGTCATCCGGGGCAGCCGCGCCCTTCTTCGTTCCCGGAAGCGAGAGATCGACGGGCTCGATAAAGGACTCGGTTTGCCGTCCGTACGCGTTCCGCTCGACGGAGACGGGAAGCACGTCGAGCGAGACGACGCGCTCGTCGCCGCAGGGGCGCGCGAGCATGATGAGCCCGGCGCAGGTTCCCATGACTGGTTTCGCTTTCGCGAATTCCCTTATCGCGAGAAAGAGGGGGCCCGGCTCCCAGGGTTTGCCGAACGCCGGTCCCGAACGGGGCTCCATGAGAAGCTTCGTGAGGACGGTCGATTCGCCTCCCGGTATCACGAGCCCGTCGCATCGCGAAAGGTCGTCGACGGTTCGCACCTCGACTGTGTCTTGCCCGAGGGATTCGAGCACCGCCCGATGGCTCGCGAACCCGCCCTGGAGCGCGAGTATTCCGATCGTATGTTTCATCATCATTCGCTCCCTGCGATTAAAACCGCCCATGCTTTTTTGCCCTGAAGTTCACGCGGCCCTGAGCCGCGTAACTCCGTTAACCTGGAGTTTGCCGAACCGCAGGTCCGGTAAACTCCGAGTAAAGAAAACCGCCTTTGCGGTTTTCTTTACCATCCTCTGCCCGCGAGCTTCTCGGCGTCGGGGAGTTTCGCGACGTCGATGCCGTCCATGGCGGGCCCGAGCCCGGTCGATACCTCGAGGAGGGCCGCGGGGTCGCGGTAGTGGGTGACCGCGCGGACGATCGCCTTCGCGCGCTGCTCGGGATCGCGCGACTTGAAGATTCCGGAGCCGACGAAGACGGTCTCGGCGCCGAGGTACATCATGAGCGCGGCGTCCGCCGGGGTTGCGACGCCTCCCGCGGCGAAGTTCGGGACCGGAAGCTTCCCGAGGCGCCTCGTCTCGAGGACGAGTTCGTAGGGCGCCTGGAGCTCCTTGGCGGCGGTCATGAGCTCGGCCTCGTCCATGCTCGAGATGCGGCGGATGTCCGCCATGAGCTGCCGCATGTGGCGAACCGCCTCGACGACGTTGCCGGTGCCGGCCTCGCCCTTCGTGCGGATCATCGCGGCTCCCTCGCCGATACGGCGCAGGGCCTCGCCGAGATTGCGGCAGCCGCAGACGAACGGGACCTTGAACCCGTGCTTGTTGATGTGGAATTCCTCGTCGGCGGGGGTGAGCACCTCGCTCTCGTCGATGAAGTCGACGCTCATCGCCTCGAGTATCTGCGCCTCGACGAAGTGACCGATGCGGCATTTCGCCATGACCGGGATCGACACGGCCTTCTGGATCTCGGCGATCATCTTGGGATCGCTCATGCGGGAAACCCCGCCTTCCTTGCGGATGTCGCTCGGAATGCGCTCGAGCGCCATGACCGCGGCCGCGCCCGACTGCTCGGCGATCTTCGCCTGCTCGACGTTGGTGACGTCCATGATAACCCCGCCCTTGAGCATCTCGGCGAGTCCTACCTTTACCGCGAAGGTTTCTTTCTGGTCCATGCGTTTCTCCTCGTGAGGCGTTCCGGCCGTAGCCGGTCGCTGTCTTGGCGCCGGAGAGGGCCGGCGTTCCCGTTTTATCGTTACCGCCTTGCGGGCGATTCGTCCAGTACGGTAAGTATGCTAGAAATCCCCGAGTCCGGCGAATCCGCCTTCGCCCGGCGAACGGCCGAGATACTCCCTCGTCGCCTCGCCGAGGCGCTTGATTCCCTCGCGGATCTCGTCGGGGGTGAGCGATCCGTAACAGAGCCTGAAGGAATCGAGGAAGCGGTTGTTGAGGTCCTGGAGCGGGCCGGGAAGGAAGGCCGCGCCCCGCTCGACCGCGCGGAGGAAGAGCTCAACGCTCGAATACCCGCGCGGGAGGGTCACCCAAAGCTGAAAGCCGCCTTCGGGACGGGTCCATTCGACCCCCGGGGGCATGCTTTTCGCGAGCGCCGCGAGGGTCGTCTCGCGAAGGACGCGATAGTGCTCGACGGTCCTTTCCCGGTGGGCGCGGTACCCGGCGGGGTCTTCGAGGAATGCCTGCGCGATGCCCTGCATGAGCGGCGGGCATCCGAGGTCCATGAATTTCTTGATCTGGGCGAGCGCGCGTACCCGCTCCTCCGAGGCGACGAGCCAGCCGACCCTGAGGCCGCTGATGAAGGTCTTGGAAAGCGAGCCGAGCGCCACGGCGCGGCCGAGCCCGGGCGATTTGATGAAGGATTCCGGGACGGGCGAGAAGGACGGTCCCTCGAGGTGAAGGTCGCGGAAAACCTCGTCGGCGACGATGAGGGCGTCGTTTCGTTCCGCCCATTCGACGACCGCGGCCCGTTTCGCCGCGGAAAGATCGGTTCCCATCGGGTTGTGCACCACCGGGCAGAGGTAGAAGAGCGCGTCCTTCCAGTCGCCCGAGACGGGGAGTCGCGACAGGTCGGGACCGTCGGCGAGGCGGGGAACGGTGTCGATCTTGAGGGCGAACGCGGCGAAGGCGTTGCTGACTCCCGCGTAGCACGGCGTTTCGCAGAGAACCCTGCGGTCCTTCTCGGCGGCTTCCTGGGCGAGGAGCGCGAGCGCCTGCTGGGAGCCGCTCGTGACGAGCACCTGATCGGCCGTCACCGGGACGCCACGGTCGGCGTAGAGCCGCGCGATCGCCTCGCGGAGGGAAAGGAGTCCCCGGGAATCGCCGTAGTCGTGGAAGAGCTCCTCCCCGCCGGAAAGCGCCTTTTGCGCGAGCCGCGTGAGGATCCCTTTTTCGATGACGTCGGGGTCCCCGATGCCGCGCGTAAAGGCGATGACCCCCGGCTTCTGGGCGAGGCCCATCATCTCGTTGAGGCTCCGGGTCACGCTTTGCCGGAGAAGGCGGGCCGCCCGGAGGGATGCCTCGTCCCGCGCGCGCGTTCCGTCGCTCTTCGTATCCGCCTCAGTCCCCGTTTCCCCGTCCGGTGCCGTCGCTCTCGTGACGAAGGTTCCCCTTCCCACGTGGGAGGTGATGAGTCCCTCGTCGGTGAGATCCTGGAGCGCCCGCCTGATCGTCGCGGGAGTGACCCCCCGTTCCGAGGCGAGGGTCGTGACGGGAGGAAGCCGCTCGCCGGGGCCTGTTTCGCCCGAGACGATAGAGCGCCTCAAGTCTTCGCGGATCTGTATGTATAGCGGTACCGTGCTGGTTTTGTCGGGTGTCATGTGTATTAATATGGTATTAATACACATGGATGCGTCGAGTCAAGGGTTTTCCTCCATTTCCCGCGAGTATCATGCTACACTCTATAAAAAGGAGTTCCCATGAAGAAAACTGGTTCCTGGCTCTCTCTCGCCGGATTAAGCGCGTTCCTGTTGGTTGCAACGTTCCCCCTTTACGCGGAAGCGGAAGAGGATTCATCGGGCGACTCGTATGAATGGGTATCCGACGGCGAAACCGGGGAATATCCCGACGATGAGGGCTATTCCGACGGGGAATACGAAGATGAAAGCTATGACGACGAATACTATTCCGACATGGAGGAGACCGACCCGACCTTTGACCTCGTGCGGAACGGTACCCTTGCGGACATAAAGAAGGGTTTCACCGAGAAGCGCGATTCCGACGGGAACACCCTGCTGATGATTGCGTGCCAGTCCGGGCGCGACCGGGATATCGTGGCGTATCTCGTCGAGACCGGGATTGACGTGAACGGGCGGAACAACTACGGCGAGACCGCGCTCATGTTCGCCTGCGCGGCTTCACCCGACACGACGGTCGCCGAGTATCTCCTCAAGCGGGGCGCGGCCGTCAACGCGGCGAGCGACGACGGCATGACGCCCCTCATGTACGCCGCGACGAACGCGAACCAGACCATCCTGAAATGGCTCCTCTCGAAGGGGGCCGACGTGAAGGCCCGGGACGACTCGCGGCAGTCGGTCCTCTTTTACGCGTGCGGCAACGAGGCGGTCACGGCCGAGACCCTTTCGATCCTCCTCAAGGCCGGGCTCGACCTCAACGAGACGAACACGAGCGGCCGCACCGCCTTCATGGCGGCGGTGAGCTCGATCCCGTCCGCGGAGTTGGTCGGCTCGCTTCTCAAGGCCGGGGCGAAGGTGAACGTCGTCGACGAATACGGCTCGACGCCCCTCATGTTCGCGGCTTCCGACTCGGACGATCCTGCGGTACTCGAGCTTCTGCTCAAGTCGGGCGCGACGGTGAACGTCGCCGACGATTCCGACATGACGCCGCTCATGTACGCGGTCTATAACGAGGCCGCGCCCGTTATCGTGCCGATCCTGCTCAAGGCGGGTGCGAAGGCGCGGGTGACCGCGAAGGACGGGACCAATCCCCTTATCCTCGCCTGCTGGTACGGGCGAATGGCCCTCGTCCCGCTGTTGATCGCGCAGGGGATTCCCGTCGACGCGATCGACGAGGAGGGAAAGACCGCGCTCATCCATGCCTGCGAGAGCGCGGATTCTCCCGACGCGATCGTCGCCCTCCTCGACGCCAGGGCCGATATCACCCCGGTCGACGAAGCGGGGAAAACGGCCTTCGACTACGCGAGCGAGAACGCCTATCTCGGCGAGGACGAGGAGCTGCTTTCGAGGCTGAAGGGAGCGTTGCGGACGATGTAGCGCGGGAAGCGCGGTTGCACGCGCGCGGATTCTGATTTATAGTGGGTTTCATGCATCCGAAGATCGATCCCAAATGCCATTTTTGCGAGCGCTGCGACGGAAGGGGCTGCGTTTCCGAGCTCCCGGGAATGGGCGGCGCGTTCGCCAACGAGAATTTTATCCGCAACTGCGCCGACTGGGACCTCCATGACGCCCCCGAGGCGCCGCTTCCCGCGATCAGGCTCGCCCCGATCACGGGGGCCGAGCAGAATATCGGTTACGCGGAGGAGAAGCCCTTTTACGGCGAGATCGTCGAGGCGGCGACGCGCGCGGGCCTCAGGCTCTCGATCGGCGACGGCTATCCCGACGAAAAGCTGAAGCACGGGATCGCCGCGCTCGAGAAAGCCGGCGCGCGGGGCGCGGTCTTCATCAAGCCCTACGAAAACGCGAGGATAATCGAGCGGATGGAATGGGCTCAAGGGGTCGCCGAGATCATCGGCGTGGACATCGATTCATACGCTATCGTCACCATGCGGAATCTCGCGAAGCTCGAGCGGAAGGACGCGCGCGCCCTTCTCGAGCTTAAAGAACGGGCCGCCTCGTTTGGCGTGCCGTTCGCGATAAAGGGAATCTTCCGTCCCGAGGACATCGACCTCGTGCGCGAGCTCAGGCCCGACATCGCGGTCGTCTCGAACCACGGCGGCCGCGTCGAGACCCTCAGGGGCAGTACCGCGGAATTCCTCGCGCGCCACGCGCGTTCTCTCGCCGGGTCGTGCGGTGCCGTTTGGGTGGACGGCGGCATCCGCAAGCGGCGGGACCTTCTGGTCGCCGCCGCGTACGGCGCGAGCGAGGCGATGGTCGGCAGGCCCTTCATCACCGCGCTCGTTCAGGACGGGCCCGAGGGCGTCGCGCGATGCCTTCGCGCGCTCGCGGACTAGCCCCCGTCCCGACGCCAAGCCTCTTTACTTGACGGTCACGCCGCCGAGGCTGACCGCTCCGTTCACGATGACCTTCGGCGCCGCCGGGTCGCTCGAGGACGGATACTTTATCTCGCAGCCCCCGAGAAGCGGCGTGACGTGCGAGACGACCGAGACGTTCGACGGGAGGACGATCTCGATCCCGCCCATGAACGCGCTCACCGTTATCACGACGTCCCCGACGATCCGCGCGCCCGAGAGGTTCACGACGCACGAGCCGCAGAACGCGCTGTAGCTTCCCCCGAAGAACTCGTCGTTCCCGTAATTGACGTTCTGCTCGCCGAAGACCGCGGAGGCCGATCGCTTTCCCTCGTAGCGGGTCCCGCTTCCGCCGGTCGTCTTCCCGCTTTCATCCTTCGGGCCGTCGTTCCTTCCGAAGCCGCAGCATCCGCGTCTACCCCGAAAGCCCGAGAATCCCGTTCCCCCGAAGAGGAGCTGTACGCCGATCACGAGGAGTATCGCGGGAAGGACGAGGCGCCAGCTGAAGCCCGCGGGAAGGACGCCCTGCTGGTCGAGGAGGAGGATCACGCCGACGGCGAGCATGATGAGGTTGCCGAGGTTAACGCCCCCGTTCACGATGGAAATGAGGGCGGGCACGATGATGAAGACCGTCCACCATCCGGCCGCGTTGATCCTGAGGTCAAAGTACCCGAGCATACTTCCGCCGATCGCGATTCCCGCGACGAGGAAGAGCGCGCCGACGAGTATCGTCGCGAAATCCCGTTTCATGTGTTGCTCCTTGTCGGCGCCCGTCGTCAAATCGCGCGAGGCGCCGTTGTCATACCGTTATTGTACGCCCCTTTCGGGGGATCTTCAACGACATGGACGATATTGGCTCATGTCAGACCCTTCAGCGCCGAAAGGAGCCGCAACGGGTTGGCCTCGGCCCGATCCTCGAGCCGTTCGAAGTCCCGTTTCGTCTCGGTCGCGGCGCCCGAGAGGGTAAGCCCTTTCGCGTCGCGCCGGTACCAAAGGTAGTGCATTTCGGGATCGTGAAGGAGCCTTCTCTTCGCGAGGGTGTCGAGCAGTACCCCGGCGAGCTCGACGTGATTTGCCTCGCCGACGTGGAAATAGACGTCGGGATCGCAGAAGCAGATTACGACGCGCGCGAAGCCCTCCCGTATCGCGTCGTCGTTCCGAAAGCCCGAGACGACGAGGCGTTGAAGGCCGAGGGAAAGGTCGTAGCCGAGAAGGCGGAGGGACTTCCTGAGCGCGACGAGCTCGCTTCGAAGCGTCACGAACTCGGTGTCCTCGGGCCGCCCGGTCTGGATGCGCGCGCGCCATTCCTTGAACTGGTTCTCGTACGCCGAGAACTCCGGGGTGTGCGAAAGATAGGCCTCGGTTTCTGAGAGGAGCTTCCATTCGCTCGCGAAGCGGTCGCCGAGCGCGGCGGTTATCGATGTCTTCGCTTTTACTGCCTTCACGACTTATAGTATACTGAATAAACCGTGAAAGTTGTGGTGGTTTCCGACATACACGCGAATCTCGACGCGTTCAAGGCGGTACTCGACGCCGAGCGCGGCTTCGACGGTTTCCTTTGCCTCGGGGACCTGACCGGTTACGGAACCGAGCCGCTCGAGTGCCTTGAGCTCGCGCGCTCGCTCTCGCGCAGGGCCGCGTGGAGCCTCGTTCTCGCGGGGAATCACGACGCCGTCCTCGCGGGAAAGCTTCCCGAGTCCTGGTTCAACCGCGCGGTGCTTACCTCGATCGCGTATACGCGCGCGCGCCTTTCGATCCGCGATATCGACTGGCTCGCCTCGCTGCCGTCCGCGGCCGACGTCATCCTGCCCCGCGGGGGATCGGCGCCCGACGCTTCCGCGAGGCGAAGGGCGCTTCTTTCCTTTTTTGACAAGGGGACGCTTGCCGCGATCGCGGCGCACGGCGATCCCGCCGAGCCGCTCACCGGCTACCTCTGGGGTGGCGAGGAGACCGCGGGCGCGTACGGCGCCATGGCGCGTCGCGGGGTCGGGCTCTGCTTCGTCGGGCACTCGCACGAGGCCTCGGCCTTTTCGCGCGGCGGTTTCGGCGTCGTGAGTCCCTCGGGCGTTCTTTCGGTCGCGGATAACGCGCCGGCCATCGTCAATCCCGGGAGCGTCGGCTTTCCCCGCGACTTCGGCCTGCTCGCGCGGATCGCGTCCGACGCGTCCGACGCGTCCCCGGGCGCGGGATCGTCGCCGGCGCCGAACGGTCTTCCCGACGCGGAGCCCCTCTCGCTCGAGCGGTATCCCGCGTATTACGCCCTCTGGGATACCGACGCGGGTACGGTTTCCTTCAGGAACGCGCGGTACGACCGCACGGCCTTCGAGCGGCGCCTTACCGCCGCGGGCCTTTGATCAGCCGAGCGCGGCGAGATACTCCCATCGTTCGTAGCGTTCCTCAAGCCGTTCCGACACGGTCTTGAATTCCTCGCCGACGGCGCGGAGCTTCACGTGATCGGTCTCGCCGCCTGAAAGGAGGGATTCGAGCTCGCCCTTCCTCGCCTCGAGCGCCTCGATCTCGGCCTCGATCCCCTCGTATTCCTTCTGTTCCTTGAATGTCCGCTTTTTCGGCTTCGCGCCCGATCCGGCGGCGGATTGCGAGGCGTCGCCCGCGCCGGCCGCGTGAGATTCCCTCGCGCGCGTTTCCCTCGCGAGGGCCTTCTCCCTTTCTTCCTTCGCGCGTGTCTCGGCCTCTTTCGCCTGATCCGCGCGGTACGCGAGATACTCGGTGCAGCTACCGACGAACCCGGAGACGCTCCCGTCAGCCTCGATGACGAGAAGGGTGTCCGCGACGCGGTCCATGAAATAGCGGTCGTGCGAGACGACGAGGAGGCAGCCCGCGAAGGAGGAGAGGAAGCCCTCGAGGACGCTCAGGGTATAGATGTCGAAGTCGTTCGTCGGCTCGTCGAGGACGATGAAGTTCGGGTTCGTCATGAGGAGCCTGACGAGGTAGACGCGCTTTCGCTCGCCGCCCGAGAGCGAGGCTACGGGAGAGTACTGGATCTTCCCCGAGAAGCCGAAGCGCTCGAGGAGCTGGCTCGCGGTGAGCGTCTTGCCGTCCGCGACCGCGATCGACTCGGCGACCTCCTTGATGTACTCGAGGACGGTGAGCGGGGTTCCTGCGATCTCGGGGTTTTGCCGGTAATACGCGATGACCGTGTTCTCGCCGCGCGTGACCGCGCCCTCGTCCGGGGCAAGGGAGCCGGTGAGGAGGTTGAGGAGGGTCGTCTTTCCCGCGCCGTTGTCGCCGAACACGCCGATCTTCTCGCCCTTCTTGAAGGCGTACGAGAAGCCCTGGATGACGGTTCTCTCTTTCGCGCCGGACGCGTCCCTTGCGGGATAGGACTTCGAGACGCTCTCGGCCTCGAGGATCTTTCCCCCGAGCCGGCGGCCGGTCACCTCGAACTCGAAGCCCTTGTCCTTCGCGAGCTTCTCGCGGTTCATCATGCGGTGGATAGAGTCGATTCTCGCCTTCGCCTTCGTGCCGCGCGCCTGGGGCCCGCGGAGGAGCCACTCGCGCTCCGTGCGGAGGACGCTCTCGATCCGCGCGTCCGCGTTCGCCGCGATCTCCTCGGCGATCGCCTTCTTCTCGAGGTAGCGCGAGAAGTTTCCCTCATACAGCGTGAGCTTCCGGTTGTCGAGCTCGTAGATCGCGCCGCAGACGGCGTCGAGGAAGTAGCGGTCGTGGGTGACCATGAGGACCGTGCGGTCCGTGTCCCGGAGGTAGCCCTCGAGCCAGGCGATCGTCGCGATGTCGAGGTGGTTCGTCGGCTCGTCGAGAAGGAGGAGTCCCGTGTCCTCGACGAGCACCTGGGCGAGCGCGACCTTCTTGAGCATGCCCCCCGAAAGGGTTCCCATCACGCGGTCGAGCCCCTCGAGGCCGAGGGTCGAGAGCGTCGAGCGCACTTGGGCCTCCATGTTCCAGAGGTCCCGTTCGTCCATCTCGCGGGTAAGCGCGTCGAGCCGCGCGTGGAGCGATTGATCGGTCGCGACCCGCTCGCAGACCGATTCGTATTCCCTGATGGTACGGAGCTTGGGGCTTTCCGAGCGGAATACGTGGTCGCGGATCGTGTCGCCGGGATTGAAGACGGGCGTTTGCGGCAGGTACGAGACGCCGGCGGTCTTCGCGACGACGACCGTTCCCGCGTCCGGCGGAAGGATGCCGGCGACGCAGGCGAGGAGGGTGCTCTTCCCCGTGCCGTTCCGGCCGATGAGCGCGGCCTTCTCCCCCTCGTCGAGGCCGAAGGTGACGTCGGAAAACAGGAGGTCCTCGCGGCCGTGACGGGCGAGGTTGCTGACGGAAAGGATGTTCATTGACGGGGAGTATAGCAGGTCTTGCCGCGAGACGGAATGGCGGGTACACTTTCCCCCGCCATGAAACTTCTTTCCCCCGCTGAGATCGAGCGCGTCTTCGAGATTCTCTCGAAGACGAATCCAGCGCCCAAGACCGAGCTCGAAAGCGTCAATGTCTACACCCTTCTCGTCGCCGTCGTCCTTTCGGCTCAGATGACCGACCGCGGCGTGAACCGCGCGACGAAGGATCTTTTCGCCCGCGTCACGACTGCCGAGGCGATGCTCGAGCTCGGGGAGGAAGGCCTCAGGGGCTACGTGAAGTCGGTGAATCTCTACCCGACGAAGGCGCGGCACATCATCGAGCTCTCCCGCATCCTCGTCGAGCGGTTCGGCGGGAAGGTCCCCGGCACGAGGGCCGAGCTCGAAAGCCTCCCCGGCGTCGGGCGAAAGACCGCGAACGTCATCCTCAACGTCGCCTTCGGCCAGGCGACGATGCCCGTCGATACCCATCTCCTCAGGCTCGCGCCCCGCGCGGGCTTGAGCGCCGGCACGAAGCCGCGGGAGATCGAGGAAGACCTCCTCTCGAAGATCCCTGCCCGCTTTCTCCGCGACGCCCATCATTGGCTCCTCCTTCACGGTCGCTACGTATGCGTCGCCCGGAACCCGAGATGCGGCGAGTGCCCGATCGAAACATTGTGCCCGAAAAACGGCGTCGAGTAAGGGCGGATACGCCCCCGATCGGCGCGTAATTGTCGTGCGCGCGGCAGGGGGCGTTGACCGCAGGCGGGAATGGTGCTTTACTGAAGGCAAGGATTCCTCGCCCGGATACCACGTGACGGCGAGGCGCTTTCAATGAAAAGAACGATCAACGAGATTGCCGACATGGCAAAGGTAGCGAAAAGCACCGTCTCAAAGGCGCTTAACGGCCACAAGGGCGTCAGCGATGAAAAGCGACGCGAGATCCTCGCGCTCGCCGCCCGGTATAACTATGAGCCGAGCGCCTCGGCCCAGGCTCTCGCCTCGAGCCGCACCGGGAGCATCGGCCTTCTCGTGCCGCACGACCCCGGCTATTCCCTGTCAGGCTCATACTGGTCCGCGATCGTTACCTCGGTCGCCCGTGCCGCCTCGGCGAGAAACCATTCCCTCACCATCCTCTCTCCCCGCGCGGGGGACGATTGCGCGGCGCCCGTCGAGGCCGCTATCAGGCGGCGGCACGTGGACGGACTCATCATCGGCGCCGAACTGCTCGAGCCCGCCGTCCTCGAGCGGCTTTCGGAAGAAGGCCTTCCGTTCGTGCTTCTCGGCCGCAACGCGCGCATCGCGCACCATTGCGTGGACGTCGACAACTTCGGCGGAAGCGAGCGGCTCGTTACCCATCTTTTGGGCGCCGGATACCGGAAAATCGTCTGCATATCGGGGCCCGACAACTTTCTCTACACCCGCGAGCGGCTTGACGGCTATCATTCCGCGCTCGACAAGGCGGGCGTCGTCTGGTCCGCCGCGGCCTGTTCCGGCTACGATACGCAGGCCTCGCGCGCCGCCGTCGCCAAGCTCCTTCTTGCGCATCCCGAGGCCGACGCGCTCTACGTTACCGCGGGCGGCGGCTTTTTCCTCGACTGTCTCGCCGCGCTGAAAGCTTCCGGGCGTCCGCTCGATCGCTTCGGTCTCGCGGTCTTCGACGATTCCCGCGCCTTCGATCTCCTTGCCATCCCGCCCGTCTGCGCCGTCAAGCAGCCCTACGCGGAAATCGGGTCGACCGCCGTCGAGATTCTGTTCGCGTTCATAAACGGCGAGTCTCCCGAGTTCGACGAACGGATTCTCGGCGTCGAGATCGTCCTGCGGTAACGACCTCCCGGACGGGATTCTCTTGACGGTAAATGTTAGATTGAGTAAACTTATTGTGCGGCCACACCGGAAGGCGCGATCGGGTCCCCGTTCGCGCGCTACCCGCGGGACCCGCAAAGGAGTTACGATGGCGACACTGATTACCGGCGGGGTTGTAGCCCTCCTTGTCGCGCTCGTCGCGATAGCCGCGGCGCGGGATCGCAAGCGCAAAGGATCTTCGGGCTGTTCCGGCTGTCCGGGATGCTCGGGGTGTTCGGGCTGTCCGTCTTTCGGGGATCGTTCCCCGTCGAATCGATAGCAATCGGAGGCATTCCTCGCTATACTCCAAAGAGTATGGAGGCAGTATGCAGGAATTCAGCAACGTAACCGTAGTTAAGAAAGCGAACGTGTATTTCGACGGAAAGGTCACGAGTCGCACCGTCCTTTTCGCCGACGGCGAGAAAAAGACCCTCGGGATCATGCTTCCCGGCGACTATGAATTTTCCACCGGCGACAAGGAGATCATGGAGGTCCTCGGCGGCTCGATGGACGTGAAGCTTCCCGGAGAGGCCGCGTTCAAGACCTATCGCCCCGGCGATTCCTTCGAGGTTCCGGCCAAGTCGTCGTTCAAGCTCGTGATTCGCGAGGTCGCGGATTACTGTTGCTCGTACGTGAAATAGGGCTTCAAGGCGGCGGGAGGATACCGAAATGACTGACGCCATGATCGCGACCCTCGGGTACGCCGCCTCGCTCGTCATCCTCGTTTCCCTGACGATGAAGTCCATCGTCAGGCTGCGCTGGATCAACGCCGCGGGCTCGGCGCTCTTCGTCGTCTTCGCGATCCTCACGCGGTCCTGGCCCACCGTCGCGATGAACCTCGGCATTATCGCCATAGATCTCTGGTACGCGTTCCGGGTCGTCGGCCGGAAGGAGGATTTCCGCCTCATCCACGCCGAGCGGGCGAGCGCGTTCCTCGACTTTTTCTATCGTGAGAACGAGGCCGAGATCGTCGGGATATTCGGGGAGGACGCGTTCGGGGAGGCGAAGGGTTTCTCGTATTTCGTGCGGAACGCCGAGATCGCGGGCCTGTTCGCCTGGCGGGAAAACTCGCCGGTCGAGTGCGCGATCCTCATCGACTTCGTGACCGGGCGCTACCGCGACGCCAAGATCGGGCGCTACTTCTTCTCGCGGCACCTCGCCTCGTTCCGCGAGAAAGGCTATGAACGGCTCGTGTGCGAGACCTCGCATCCCCGCCACGCCCGCTATCTCGCGAAACTCGGCTTCGTCGAGGGGCGACCCGGCTTTTTCGCGAAGGACATTCGCGGCTAGCCGATCTCCCCTTTTCCTTTGCCTATCCTGTTCCTAAAACGTCTTTTCCCCGAAGAGCCTTCCGATGAGATTGACCGCCATCTGCGCGGTCACGTTCTTGACGTCGTGGATCGGGTTTACCTCGACGACGTCGGCCGAGCTCACGAGCCCCGTTTTCGAGAGCTCTTCCATCACGAAAAGGACCTCGCGGAAACTCAAGCCCCCCGGCACCTCGATGCCGACTCCGGGGGCGAAGCGCGGGTCGATCGCGTCGATGTCGAAGCTCACGTGGATCGTGTCGACGCGCTCGCGGAAGAAATGCGTCACGTCCTCGGTGACGTCGGCGATGCCGTAGCGCTCGATGTCCGTCATCGTGTACACGTGGACGCCCGCCTCGCGCATGAGGGCGCGCTCTCCGTGATCGAGGTCGCGCACGCCGATGTAGCAGACGTTCGAGGGATCGATCTTCCGGACGGGATTGTAGAAGTTCACGAGTTCGGGAAGCCCGAAGCCGCAGGACGCGGCGAGGATCATCCCGTGGATGTTCCCGCTCGGCGTCGTGTCGACGGTGTTGAAGTCCCCGTGCGCGTCTATCCACAGGACTCCCGGCTTTTTCCCCGCGATCGCGTGCGCGGCGGAGACGCCCGCGAGCGAGCCGAGCGCGATCGAGTGGTCGCCGCCGAGGACGAGCGGGAAATCGCCCGCGCGGAGAACGGATTCCACGTTCGTCGCGAGCTGGCTGCACGCGTCGACGATGGGGCCGAGGTGACGCGCCCGCTCGTGCGCGACCATCTCGGTCGCGGGGTCGATGTATTCCTGCGGCGGTATCGATATCGGCGGGTAGAGGTCGTCGGACTCGATGCCGAGCGACGAGAGCTTGTCGCGGAGGCCCGCGAGCCTGATCGCCGACGGCCCCATGTCCGAGCCGCGCCGCGACGCGCCGTAGTCGAGCGGCATCTCGATGATGCGTACTTTCATGGAACTTCCCCCTGCGTGCCGTGCTCGAGCGCGAGGTTCTTGACCCAGCGCTCCTTCTTGAGCTGCCAATGCGCGATCACGACCTTCACGGGATCGGTGAGCTTGACGATGGCGTAGATCGTGATCGGCCCGAGGTCGGTGAAGAACGCGAGAAGGAGTATTCCCGGGAGGAACATCGTCGAGTTTATGCCGATGTCGACCCACGCTCCCATGATCGCGTCGCCTCCCGCGCGCGCGGTGGCGAACTGCGCGTTGAGGTAGGTCCAGATCGGCATGTAGGCGGAGATGACCCAGAGCATCGTGCGCGTGACGATTCGCGCGTCGTCCGAAAGGTTCCCGAACACGAGCGGGATCGCGAGCACGGAGAAGGCCTCGACCGCGGCGATGGAAAAACCCGCGACGATGGAGCCGTTTCTGAGCCAGCGCGCCTCCTGGCGGGCGCGGTCGAGCTCGTTCTTGCCGAGGGTACTCCCGACGATGACGTTGACCGAGGTGTGCACGCCGTTGAAGACCATGAAGAAGAGGTTCCCGATAGCCCAGGCCGCGGACATTCCCGCGACGATCTCGGCGCCGCCCCTGCCGTTGTAGACGGCGGTCATGACGGTCTCGGTGACGACCCAGGACATCTCCGAAAGGAAAATGATACCGCCCTTGCGGAGTATCGCGAAGAAGATGCGAAAGTTGACGGCGAGAAGCTCGCGCGCGCGGACGTAGAAATCGGGCTTCGTCCGGGCGATGTAGACGATGAACGCGACCATCTCGAAGACGCGCGCGATGACGGTCGCGATCGCCGCTCCGGCGACCTCGAGCCTCGGGGCGCCGAGGTTTCCGTAGATGAGCACCCAGTTGAAGAAGGTGTTGACGAGCGCCGCGATCACCGCGATGACGAGGGGCGGGCGAACCTTTCCGAGCTCGCGGAGCGACGAGCCGATCGCGAACGAGATGGCGATCGGGATGAAGCTCAGGACGATCCAGAAGAAATAGGTCTTGCCCTCGGCGACGATGGCGGCCGCCTCGGTATTGGTGTTCACGAGGGCGCCGAGGAGCGCGCCGGGGACGGCGAGGCTGACCGCGCCGAATCCGATCGCGAGCGCGAGCGACGAGAAAATCTTGAACTTGAAGGTCTGCCGCATCCCCTCGGCGTCCTTCGCGCCGTTGAACTGCGACATGAAGATGCCGCCCGCCGACACGAGGGTGTTGAGCGCGACGAAGAAGACGAAGATGATCTGGTTGGCGACGTTGACGCCGCTCATCTTGACGTCGCCGAGGCCCGCGACCATGAAGTTGTCGATGAGCGAGATGAGGTTCTGGAGGAGAACCTGGAGCATCACCGGGATCGCGATAGCGAGGGCGTTCCGGTAGAACGAGGACGTCCCGAAGTATTTCTTGTTTTGCAGCATAGTGAAAAACTATAGCGAATACGCGGGGCTTGTTCTAGCGTTCCGATAAAAAAACGCCCGGGCCTTCGCGGCCCGGGCGTTATCGACTTCGCGCGAGACTCTTTGCGCAAACCCGGACGCTCCCTATCGGTATTCCTCGCGGCTTTTCACCTCGAGTCCGCGCGTCTTGTACCACTCGAGCGCGTCGGTGAACTGCTTCGCTATCTTGATGTTCGTGATCAGCGGGATTCCGTAATCGACCGTCATCCGCCTGATGATGAAGTCGTTCTTGAGCTCGGTCTCGCGGTTGTTCTTCGGGATGTTGATGACGAGATCGACCTCGCCCTTCTTGATCGCGTCGGCGATGTTCGGTTTCTTGTCCTCGAGCGGCCAGGCGAGCGCGGTCGCCTCGATCCCGTTGTTCTGGAGGAAGCGCGCCGTGCCGCTCGACGCGACGAGCTCGTAACCCATCGCGCGGAGTCTCTTCGCGCTGTCGACGAAGTCGACCTTGTCCTCGATGGGGCCGGTAGAGAGGAGTATCTTCTTTTTCGGGATCTCGCATCCGGTGGCGAGGAGCGCCTTCATGAACGCGTCCCGGACGCCGCGGCCGAGGCATCCGACCTCGCCGGTGCTCGCCATCTCGACTCCCGCGACGGGGTCCGCTCCCCTGAGCCTCGCGTAGCTGAACTGGGCCGCCCGCACCCCGACGTAGTCGAAGTCGAGCATGCTGCCGTCGACCTTGCGGACCTCGGCGCCGACCTGCGCGCGCGTCGCCATGTCTACCATGTCGATCTTGAAGACCTTCGAGCAGAACGGCATCGAGCGGCTCGCGCGGAGGTTGCACTCGATCACCTGAATCCCCGAGCTCTTCGCGAGGAACTGGACGTTGAAGGGGCCGGTGATCTCGAGCGCCGCCGCGATCTTCCGCGCGGCCTTCTTGATCGCCTGCGCGGTCGAAAGGTAGATGCGCTGCGCGGGAAGCACGACCGTCGCGTCGCCCGAGTGCACGCCCGCGTTCTCGATGTGCTCGCTGATCGCGTAGACGAGGATCTCTCCCCCGCTCGCGACCGCGTCGATCTCTATCTCCTTCGAGTTCTCCACGTACCGCGAGACGATCGCGGGATGGTCCGGCCCGAGCTCGGTCGCGCGCGCGAGGAATATCCTGAGGCTCGAGTCGTCCCAGGCGACTCCCATGGAGTTCCCCGTGCCCGCGTTATCGAGGCGCACGAGTATGGGGTAGCCGACCTTGACCGCGAAGTCCCGCGCGGCCTCGGCGCTCGCCACCTCCGCCCATTCAGGCTGCTGGATGCCGAGCTGGTCGAGGAGGGCGCTGAACTTGCTCCTGTCCTCGGCGCGGTCGATGTCTGCGGGGTTGGTGCCGAACACCGGGATAGAGAGCCGCGAGAGCGGCATCGCGAGGTCGTTCGGCCCCTTGCCGCCGAAGGAAAGGATCACGCCGTCGGGGCTCTCCGCCTCCCAGACGTCGAGCACGCGCTCGAGGGAGAGCTCCTCGAAGTAGAGCCGGTCGGCCGCGTCGAAGTCGGTCGAGACCGCCTCGGGGTTGCAGTTGAGCATGATCGCGTGCCTGCCGACCTTCCTCAGGGAGGCGAGCGCGCTCGCGCAGCACCAGTCGTACTCGAGACTCGACCCGATCCGGTAGGGCCCGGCGCCGAGGACGAGCGCGCCGCGCTCGGAGGGCTTCACGTCGTCGGTGACGCCCGCGTAGGTCATGTAGAGGAAACCCGAGCGGGTCGTCGATTGGCCCGCGATCGTGTCGACCTGCTTTACCGCGGGACGGAGGGCGAGTTCCTTCCTGAGCGCCCGAACCTTCTCCTCGCGGATGCCGGCGCACAGGCCGATCTGAAGGTCGGAGAACCCGGCCCTTTTCGCGCGCAGGAGCAGCTCCCGCGACGGGCGCGCGCCCTCGGCGCGAAGCTCGAGCTCTATCGAGCGGATCTCCTCCATCGCGGTGATGAACCAGCGGTCGATGCGCGCGTATTTATGGATGCGGTCGACCGACCATCCCTCGGCGAGCGCCGAGTAGATCGCGAACGCGCGGAGGTCGGTCGGGTTCTTGAGCGCGTCCTTGAGGTCGCGGAAAACGAAGGGATGGCACGCGATGCCGGGCGCGCCGTTATCCGCCATGCGCACCGCCTTCTGGAGCGACTCCGCGAAGGTGCGGCCGAAGGCCATGGCCTGCCCGACCGCCTTCATCTCCGCGCCGACGTGCCGGTCGACGTTCCGGAATTTCCCGGTGTCCCACCGGGGAAACCTGACGGCGACGTAGTCGGGAGCGCTCTCGCACGCGTAGCGGCCGGTGCCCGCGAGGCGGTTGTCGATCTCGGAAAGCGAGAAGCCGAGCGCGACGCGGGCCGCGATGTGGCCGAGGGGATAGCCCGACGCCTTCGACGCGAGGACGGTGCTTCGGGAAACGCGCGCGCTCGCCTCGACGAGCCGGAAATCGGCCGAGTCGGGATCGAGCGCGAACCGGAGATTCGCCTCGCCGACGACCTTGAGCTCGCGCACGGCGGCGAACGCGGCGTCGCGAATCACGCGCATGTCGCCGTCGGATAGCGTCTGCGCGGGGGAGACCGAGATCGAGTCGCCCGAGTGGATGCCGAGCGGGTCGACGTTCTCCATCGAGCAGGCGACGACGCAGTTGTCCATCGCGTCGCGGACGATCTCGAGCTCGATCTCCTTCCAGCCGCCGAGCCACTCCTCGACGTGCACGGGACCCGCGGCCGCGAAACCGCGCTCGCAGGCGGCGACGAGCTCCTCCTCGCTCGCGCAGGCGGCGGTCGTCGACTCGCCCGAGCCCGCGTCGGCGCGGACCATCACCGGGTAGCCGGTGGCCGCCGCGGCCGCTCGCGCCTCGTCGATGCCCGACGCGCGGGCGGATCTCGGGACCGGGATGCCGACCGCCTTCATGAGCGCGAGGAACTCGTCGCGGTCGGCGGTCGCCTCCATGCTCTCAAGGGGCGTGCCGAGGACCTGCACGTTGTACTTCTCGAAGACCCCGCGCGTTTTCAGCTCGCTCGCGCACGCGACGGCGGTCTTGCCCCCCGAGCTCACGAGGATCGAGTCTGGTTTTTCCTTGGCGATGACCCGCTCGACGAATTCCGCCGTGACGGGAAGGAAGTAGGTCGCGTCCGCGACGCCTTCCGAGGTCTGTACCGCGGTCATGTTCGGGCTCACAAGGATCGTCCTGATCTTCTCGGCCTTGAGCGCGCGGATCGCGTGGAGCCCTGCGTAGTCGGATTCACCCGCCTGGCCGATCTTTTGGCCGCCGGAGCCGAGTATGAGAACCGCCTTCGGCGTCGCTATACGGTAATTGCTCATGCGCGTACCCCTCCGTCGCGAACGATGTCCAGGAATCTTCCGTAAAGGAAGTCCGCGTCGTGCGGCCCGGGATACCCCTCGGGCTGGAAGAGCACGGCGCTCCAAAGTCCCTTTCGCGCCGAGATTCCCTCGATCGCGTTGTCGGTATTGTTGAGGAAGGTCGGCGTCCACTCCGGGGGAAGGGAATCGTCCCGGATCCCGTACCCGTGGTTCTGCGCCGTCGCGAGGCACCTCCCCGTCTCGAGGTCGATGACCGGGACGCTCGAGCCGCGATGCCCCTGAGCCATCCTGAACGCCGACGCGCCCGCGGCGATCGCGAGGATTACCGCGCCCTGGCCCGTCGCGAAGACGGGTTTATCGAGCTCGAGCGCGGCCTTGAGCGTGGCCACGGTCTTCTCGCAGGAGGTCGGGTCCCCCGGACCCCCGGCGACGACGATGCCGTCAAAGGGCTCGGCGAGGTAGTCGTAATTCCAGGGCACGCGGATCACGGTCACGTCGGGCGCGGCGAGCGCGCGGATCGTCGAGTTACGGACCCCGCAGTCGACGAGGACGATCCGTTTCGCGCCCGAGCCGTACTGGATGACCTTCTTCGTGGAGGCGTGCGAGGGCTGGGAGTGGACGGACGCCGAGCTGAAGGAAACGTCCCTCGTGCCCGAGACGAGGATCTTCGCCCGCATCGAGCCCCTGAGCCCGATGCGCTGGATGAGCGCCCGCGTGTCGATCCCGCTTATCCCGGTGATTTGCTGTTTTTTGAGCCAGCGCGAGAGGTCGTACTTGGCGGTTCGGTGACTCGCGATCCCGGAGTTGGACGCGACGACGAGTCCCGCTACCTGCCCGACGGCGGACTCGAGCTCGGTCTCGAGGCCGATATCGTCGATCGCGCCGTCGTTCGGGACGCCTACCGCGCCCGTTTCGGGTTGGGAGAGAACCAGGATCGCGCCGCGAAGGGCGGGATCGGTAAGGAGGCGGGGAATGCCTGCCTGTCCCGTGTAGAACACGATCTCGCCCGAGATCGAGTTTTGATAGCCGAACGCGGTTCCCTCAAATTCGGTCCCGTCCTCGAGGATGATCCGCGCGGAATTGTCTTGCTGCGGCAAAGCCTACCCCCTTCTCGCTGTCATTTTCTCCGTAAAGAATAGTATGGGGTAGGCGATTTTGCAAGAAATATTACTGAAATTCACGGATCAGCATGCGTGATCCGCGCTTTTGACTCCATTTTTCCTTTCTTTTTGCGGGAAGACGGCTTATTTCGCAGGATTTAAAGCCGAATCGCTCAAACCAGTCAGCCGTCTGCGTCGTCAGGACGAAAACCCCGGAAAATCCCGAGGACTTCGCCTTCGCGATAAGGAGCTCCATGAGCTTCGGGCCGATTCCCATATGGGCGTAGGCCTCGTCCACCGCGACGCCGGCGATCTCGCCCAATCCCTCGGGGTAGGAATGAAGCGCGGCGCACGCGCGGATGCCGCCGTCGATCTCGTAGACGGTGAAATCGGGCGCCTCGACCTCGAGCTCCTCGCTCGAGCGGGGAAGGAGGATGCCTTGCTCGACGAAGGGATTCATGAGCGAAAGGATCGCGGGGACGTCGTCCCGACCCATCGCGCGGAAGGTGCCGTAGTCGCTCCGGTAGATCATCGTGCCCGCGCCGAGATCGGAGAAGATTTCCGCCGGGATGACGCCGTCGATGTCGCCGTCGAGGATGTGCGATCGGGTAACCCCGCGCATGCACGCGTCCCGGCCGCGCGAAAGGAGGTCGGCGACCTCGTCGATCGGGAAGTCGGGCTTGTCCTTGCCCCGGTTGAGCTCGATGAAGCGGTCGATGTCGTCGACCGCGATCGCGGCCATCCGCCCTTCCTCGGAGACCGCCGCCCCTTCGGGCATCGCGTAGTCGTCGACCGAGATCGTCGCGCCCGAGCCGATGAAAAAGAGCTTTTCCGCCTTGAGCGCGACCGCCGTCGCGACCGCGAGCTCGGTGGAGGATATGTTGTACGGCTTGCCGGTGGAAGTCCATCCGACGCACGGGATGATCGGGATGAAGCCGTCCTCGAGCGCCGCCTGGAGGGACTCGAGCTCGACCCGCTCGACGATACCGGCGCTCCCGTAGTCCACGCCGTCGACGACGCCGCGGCCGCGCGCGCGCACCCAGTTCCCGATGACGGCCGTCCGCTTCTCGGCCGAGAGCCTCGTCATGATCCGGTTCGACACGTCGAAGGCCGCCATCTTGATGAAGTTGATCCCTTCCTCGTCGGTGACCCTGACGCCGTTCTTCAATTCCCATTTCACGCCGTACGCGTCGAGCACCTTCGAGATGTGCCCCGCCGCCCCCGGCACGATGACCACGCGGAGCCCCGTCTCGTAGAGGAGGGACACGTCGTGCATGTGGCCGGCGAAAAGCGCGGAATCCACCACGTCGTCGTCGAGCCTGATGACGACCGTCGAGCCCTTGAATTTCTTTATGTAACGGATGACGTCGCGTATCCGCTCGGTTTGCAGCATGCGATCATGGTACGCGAGGATTCAAGCGATTGTAAAGGGGAACCAAGAGATGTCCATTGCCCGCGAGGGGCGTGACCTCCCCCGCGCCGCCCGAGGAACGTGCCGCTCACTCGGTCCTCGACCCTTCGGGTCTTGCGGAAGCGTTCGCGTCCCGTTCCTCGGGCGTCCACGCCGGTCTGTCGCTCGCGATAACGGATATCGCGGGTTCTTGCGTTTTGTCCGCGCGGGCAATGGACTTCGCCGCGACGTGAAATGCGCGCATCTCGCGAACCTTATCCGGCGCGGGTTCCCCTGGCTTCGCGATTCGGGCTCAGGCCCGACGTCGCTCCGCCACCCCTCCGGTCAGGGATTCGGGAAAAACGGAAGCGATTGACGGTGCGGCATCGGCTATCGAGGAGGGGTAAAAAAAAGCCGCCCTTGCGGGACGGCTATTCGTTCACGAGCGACCGGCGACGATGCGCCAGCCACGTTCATTGGCGTCAGGCCGGCTGCTGCTTTTTCAGTTCTTCGTAGTAGTTCGCGTAGGTGAGGCCCATGTACGGACCGATCCAGATGAAACCGATGCCGAGGGTGATCATCCCGAGGAGGACCCAGAGGATGAAGCTCAAGCCCAGCACGAAGTACTCGCCCTTGTGGCCTTTCATCATCTCCTTGGACTTCCTGATGGCGGCAAGGCCGTCCATGTCGGGGTTGTCCTTGAGGATGAAGTACACCTGGGAGTAGCGGAGGGCCGCGATGATGCCGGGAACGATGAGGAGCAGGAACCAGAGGAAGGTGAAGAGGCAGGTCAGAAGGTACGCGACGAAAGCCCCGAGGAACTGCTTGAAGCCGTCAAACAGGTTATTGATGCTCGGCTTCTGGCCGCGGGCGACCATGAGGAACATGCCGCAGAGCCCGACCGCAAACGGACCGCCGATGATGAGCGGGCCGATGTAGGTGATGCTCGCTACCGCGGCGATGATAATGTACAGGATGCTTGCGATGACAAGGATGCCAAGATTGCCCTTGAGCTGGCCCTTTGCCGCTGTCTTGATCGATGCGCGTTCGATATTTGCCATAGTGATTCTCCTTGGGGGCAAGTCTATATCCCTTTTGCCCGGGATTCAGGGACTCAGGCGCGTTTTTTTTCGCGCGATGGCCGTACCGGGCGTTTTTTTGTTACAATCCCTTCCATGGATTATTCCCGCGCGATCCCCTCCCGCTTCCGGCTCTACGTTCTTGACCTCGACGGCACCCTCGTCGATTCCCTCGAGGATCTCTGGCTCTCGGTGAACTGGATTCTCGGCCGGAAGGGCTTTCCTCCGGTCGAACGCGAAACCGTCAGGCGCGCGGTAGGGAACGGGGCGCGGAACCTCCTCGCGCGCTGTTTCGCGCGGGCTTCCGCGCAAGCGCCCGTTGGCGGTTCGGCGGCTTCTTCCTGTCTCGGCGGCATCGCCATCCCGGAAGGCGCCGCGCTCGACGCCATCCTCGACGAATACCGCGCGCACTACGACGCGCATTGCGCCGAGCATACCGCCCTCTATCCCGGGATGCGGGACTGGCTCGAGACTCTCCGCGCAGGAGGAGCTCGTCTGGCCGTTCTCACGAACAAACCCGAGACCGCGACCCGAACCCTCCTCGACGCGCTCGGCGTCGCCCCCCTTTTCTCCGTCATCGCCGGCCCCGAAACCTATGGAACCCTCAAGCCCGATCCCGCGGGCCTTCGCGCGATCATGAGCGCCCTCGGCGCGAAGAGCGAGGAGACGGTCATGGTCGGGGACTCCGCGGTCGACGTTGAAACCGCGCGGAACGCGGGCGTCGCGGCCATAGCGCTCTCCGGAGGGCTCGGGGACGGGGATGCCCTCCGCGCCGCGCTCGACGCCTACAGGCTTTCCGGCGGCGACACCTTCTTCGTCGAGCGGTCGTGACCGCCCGACCGCGCGCTGGCGCGGAGGGATGCGTCGATGGTATCAGTGGTTTTTTTTTACGCGCGGAAGCCCGCGGCGTACACGAAGAACTCCTGCCGGTTGCTCGCGAGCTGCATCGCCTTGAGGTCCCGGAAGCCCGCCTGCTCGAGGCGCTTGAGGTAGGCGGGAACCTCGGCCGCGTACTTCCAGTCGTTGAGCTTGAGCGTCAAAAACGCCTTGCGTATTTTCAGGTCCTTCCCGAAGAGCGCGCGAAGGATGCCCGTCACGTGGATGAGCTCGCCGAGCGCGTCGGTCGGGGCGATGCTCATGTCCATGACGAGCCAGTCGGGATTGCAGCCCTTGAGCTCGTCCGCCGTCGCGAACCGGGCCGGTTTCCTGATATGGGTGAACTCCGGCCTCGCGGTGACCCGCTCGTCCATGAACTGCGGGTCGATGCCCGTAACGATGAAGCCCCGGTCGAGGAGCGCCGTCGTCGCCCCGCCGGGCGCCGAGCCGATTTCGAGCGCCTTCCAGCCGCGTTCGTGCGGCGGGCCAAAGCGCGCGATCGCTTCCTCGAGCTTGAGCCAGGCCCGGCTCGGGGCATGGGGGGGGAGGGGTGTCGCGAAAAGGTTGCCCGCGGCGGGGAGCTGGCGCGCCGAAAGGACATGCCTGCCGAGGAAGACGTGGAAGTCGTCGACCCAAATGAGGCTCATGATCGCCTGACCCGGGACGGGCGTCCCGGCCGAGGGAATCTCGCGCGAGCCCAGGGCCGCGGACTCCTCGGCAAGAATCCGTTCAATATGCGCGTTTCTGACGAAGCCCTCCGGTTCGTCGCCGGGTATGTGCTCGTCGCGGTCGAAGGCTTGCGTGAGCGCGCCTTCGGGAATGGCGTTGACGAGGTCGGGGAAGGCCGCGCGGTCGCGGGTCTGGGCGAGAACCTCGCCCCACAGGCGGGTAAAGACGCCCCGTTTCAGCTCGAGCGCGGGGCCGGCGCTTTCCGCTTCCTTGAAAGTGACGAAACCGGGTCGCGAAAAGGCGAAGCGGAGACCCGGATGCTCGGCGAGAACCTCGGCCTTGACGGCCTTTTCGGCGCCCGTCTGGCAGGTCGCGAAATAAAAACGTGGATTCATCGGCAGAGTATAGGTCTTCTTGACACCGTTTGTCGATCCGTGGTTTACTCAGACTGCAATGAATTTCGTAGCGATGCACCATCATCACCATCATTCCCTGTCGAGCGCCGTTCCGGGTTGAACGAGTGGTGATGCCGTCTTTGTACCGACAGCCGCCGTCCCGGAAGGGATAGGCGGCTTTTTTTTTGCGTTCGGGTCCTTGTCTTCTGGAGAAGCGGGCTTCGCGCGCCGATACTTATAAACGACGATTTAACCGGAGGAACTGAACATGGACAAGCTCAAGATCCTGCTGCCGAAGGGCCGCATCTACGAGAACGTGACCGGCCTTTTTTCTGACTCGGGGATCAGCATCTACCTGCCCGAGCGCGCGTACCGCCCGACCGTCAACCAGGACGACCTTGAGGCCAAGGTGATGAAGCCGCAGAACATCGGCAAGCTCCTCGAGCTCGGCGCCCACGACGTGGGTTTTACCGGCGTCGACTGGATCCGCGAGACGAACGCCGACGTCGTCGAGATCCTTGACCTCGGTTTCGACAAGGTGCGCATCGTCGCCGCCGTCCCCGCCGAGATCGACGACAAGATGCTCCGCTCCAAGCGGATGATCGTCGCGACCGAGTACGTGAACAACGCCGAGGCCTGGCTCAAGGCGCAGAAGCTCAACTACCTCATCGTCCGCACGCACGGCGCGACCGAGGTGTTCCCGCCGGACGACGCCGACATGATCATCGACAACACCGCGACCGGCCGTACCCTTCAGGAAAACGGGCTCCGCATCGTCGACACGATCATGGAAAGCTCCACCCGCATGTTCGCCTCGAAGGAGGCGATGGCCGATCCCGGGAAGGCGAAGAAGATCATGGAGCTCAAGATGCTCTTCGAGGCGGTGCTCGCCGCGCGAAGCCGCGTCATGCTCGAGATGAACGTCTCGAAGGCGCGCTTCTCCGACCTCGTCTCCGGAATCCCCGCGATGAAGAGCCCGACCGTCGCCCCGCTTTACGGCGACGACGGCTACGCGGTGAAGACCGTCGTGAAGAAGAGCGAGGTTCCGACCCTCATGCCGAAACTGAAGGCGCTCGGCGCGACGGACATCATCGAGTACGAGCTGCGAAAGGTAATGATGTGAGTTCATTCGCCTGAGGCGAACGAACTCTTGGAGAAATCGCGCGTAGCGCGATTTCTCCTTATGTAGCGCGCCCTTGGCGGACGAACTACCGAAGAAATCGGCGAAACGCGATGTCTTCGCCGCGCGTTGAACGGGTACGGGCTCGCGGCGAATGGTCCCTTGGTTTTGCCGCTCGCATCGCGGTGAGCGGAACGGTTCTTGAAAAAGGAAAGTCGTATGGAAAGAAACGTGGTGATCGAGCGGAAGACGGGCGAGACCGACGTGTACCTCGCGCTCAACCTTGACGGCACGGGCAAGTGCGACGTCGAGTGCCCGATCGGATTCCTCGGCCACATGCTCGAGGCCTTCTGCAAGCACGGGATGTTCGACCTCACGGGAAAGCTCACGGGCGATCTCGAGGTCGACCAGCATCACCTCGTCGAGGATACCGGCATCACGCTCGGGCAGGCCTTCGACAAGGCGCTCGGCTCGCGCGCCGGAATCTTCCGCGCGGGCTTCTTCGTCTTCCCGATGGACGAGACCCTCGCGCGCGCCGCGGTCGACTTCGGCGGGCGGCCCTTCCTCGTGTGCGAGTCGACGCTTTCGGGCGTGCCGCTCGTCGCGGGCGGGGATCCTTCGAGCGCGTTCCAGACCGACACGATCGAGGACTTCTGGCAGGGCTTCGTCTCCGGGGCGAGGTGCAACCTCCACATAGACGTCCTTCGCGGCCGGAGCGACCACCACAAGATCGAGGCGATCTTCAAGGCCGTCGCGCGCGCCCTCAGGGCGGCATGCGCGCTCGACCCCCGCGCGGGCGACCAGATCCCGAGCACGAAGGGTACGCTTACGAAGTAGCGTACCCGGGGAACCGCTCGCGAAGTAGCGTGCCCCGGGAACCGCTCGCGAAGCAAGCGTGCCCCGATATCGCGCAAGTATTCAGACGCGTCGCGCGTACCTCATGAAGTAAAGGATTTTTTATATGGTTATTGCATCGATCGATTTGAAGGACGGCAAGGTCGTCCAGCTCAGACAGGGAAAGGATCTCGTCCTCGAGCGCGACGACGCCGACGCGCTCATCGCGGACTTCGACCGCTACGGAGAGGTCGCGATCATCGACCTCGACCAGGCGCTCCGGAACGTGAAGCCGGACGGCACTACCGCGAACACCGCGATTCTCAAGAGCCTTCTCCGGAAAGGCAACGTCCGCGTCGGCGGTGGGATCCGCGACGCGAAGAAGGCGAAGGAGCTCATCTCTCTCGGCGCCGAGAAGGTGATCGTCGGCTCGGCCGCGTTCACCATGGCCGACGGAAGCGCCGGCGTCAACGTCGCGTTCCTCGAGCAGATGGCCCAGGCCGTCGGCCGCGAGCGGATCATCGTGTCGGTCGACGCGCGCGACGGGAAGATCGCGGTGAAGGGCTGGACCGAGAGCGCGGGTATCGACCTCGTCGAGGGCGCGAAAGCGGTGGAGCCCTATTGCTCCGAGCTCCTTTTCACCTGCGTCGAGCGCGAGGGAACGATGACCGGGATCGACATGGGTCTCGTCGAGCGGCTTCGCGCGAGCGTGAAGTGCCGGCTTGTCGTCGCCGGCGGCGTCTCGACGCTCGAGGAGATCGTGGCGCTCGAGCGGCTCGGCTGCGACGTGCAGCTCGGGATGGCGCTCTACACCGGGAAGATCGCGCTCAAGGACGCGTTCATCGAGTGCCTCGACTGGAAGAAGGTCGAGCTCGTCACCGTCGTCGCGCAGGCCGAGACCGGCGAGGTGCTCATGGTCGGCTACGCGAACCGCGAGGCCTTCGAGAAAACCTTTTCAGGCGGGAAGCTCACCTTCTGGAGCCGTTCGCGGAACGTCCTGTGGACGAAGGGCGAGACCTCGGGGAACACCCTCGACGTCGTGCGGCTCCGCGTCGACTGCGATCGCGACACCGTGCTCGCGACCGTCAGGCCCAACGGCCCCGCGTGTCATACCGGCGCGTGGACCTGCTTCCAGACGACCGCCGACCGGCCCTATAGCCTCGATTATTTGCAGTCGGTAATCGCCGACCGCTTCGCGAACCCGAAACCCGGCTCGTATACCGCGACACTTACCCCGGAGCGCGTGCGCGAGAAGATCGAGGAAGAGGCCGAGGAACTCGTCGAGGCCGACGGCAAGGACGAGGTCGTGTGGGAGGTCGCGGACCTTCTCTACTTCATGAACGTCCTCATGCATCGCGAGGGCGTCTCCTGGAAGGACGTGCGCGACGAGTTGGATAGAAGGCACAAGAAGTAACCGTAAGAAAGGCATTCGTTGAACGCTGATAAAAAAGGCCGGGAATAACTCCCGGCCTTTTTCATGCACCTCGGTGTAACCGGGGCTTCCCCTGAAACTTTCGTACACGTGTACTCTTTTAGTGATCACATCCCGAGCGTAAATGATATACTGCGTCCAGTTAAGAAAATATTAAAAAAACAGTCGGCCGGATCCCCCTACGGTGGTACGTCAACGGGATCCGGCTTTTCTTTTAAATCAGTCGCCGACGAAGATAGCGTTGACTTCGCTATACGAGGTTGATAGATCGACGCGCGTCGTGCCGATCCAGTAACAGGCGGTATAGGGAAGGCTGACGTTTGCGCGGCCGCCGGTATACAAGGTTCCATTAAACGACGTAATGCAATTGGCGTCAGTTTCGCTCGCGTTCGAGTCTGAAAGGGCGGTGTTCGTCGAGTCAGCCCAATAGCATGCGGTGTCCTTGGAATTAATGGTTCCCTGTCCGCAGATATAGGCCTTTCCGTTCATGACCGCCATGCCGCTGACATTTATGGACGTCGCGCTTCCGAGAGGCAATAATGTTCGCGCTCCGTTAACCCAGAGGCACGGGACGTAGGAAGAACCGTTGTTTGCCCGTCCGCCGATATAGATGTCGTTCCCGTCGATGATCATCGCCTTGGGCCGGGTGTTCGTGAGACCTGAATTACCGAGCGAGGTCTTATCGCCATTGATCCAGTAACACGGGTCATTCCCATCGTACTCGAATCCCGCAACGTAGACCTTCCCGCCCGAGATGGATATGGCGATGGCTTCATAATATATTCCCGGAAGATCGATACGGTTTTCGTTTTTCCAGTAGCAGGGAATTTTGGTGGTTCCATTCGAGTAGTATCCGGCCGCGTAGACGTTTCCCCCGTCGACTGCGATCGCGAAGGCGTACGCCTCGTGCGTTCCGTCGCCCGCGAGTTTGGTACGCGTGGTTCCTGTCCAATAGCAGGGAACCGGAACCGAAGAGCCACCTATCGTTTCATAGCAGTAACCCGCCGCATAGACGGTCCCGTTGGCGACGGTGATTGCCTCTGCGACTCCGCTCGTGGAATCTCCGATATCGAGAAGCGTGCGCTCGGCGTTCTTCCAGAAGGAGGCGTACGTTTTGCCGTTCTCCGTGAGTCGTCCCGCCGTATACACGTTCGGCTTCCTGTTCGCCTTGACGGTGTAATCCTTGGTCGTCTTGCCGTCCGACCCGGTTACGGAAACGACGATCGCGGTTTCGCCCGCCTTGATGGTCTGCGCGGCTCCGCTCTTTCCTCCAACGGTCGCGTTCGCGTCGGTCGCGACGCCGGTTACCGTGAGCGTGGTTTGCGATGTTTCCAGATTGACGGTGTACTCGGTCCTCGTCGGGCTAAAAGCGGGCGTAAGGGTGCCGGCGCTGACCGTAAGAGACTTGAGGGTCGCGTCGGCGCCGCTCTCTCCTTTCGGCCCGTCGCCCGATCCGCTCGAGCATGACGCGAGGGCGATAAGCGAGATCGCGGTCGCAACCATGATTTTTGTAATGACCTGTTTTGGACGCATTGTTTTCTCCTGTCTTGCGTTGGGTTAAAAAAAATGAGTCCTCAGTATACCGGCTGTTGCTTATTCGGGGCAAATGAACTGTGTCAAGAAAACGGTTTGGACGCTTTCCCGATCACTTCTCCGCCTTGATCCGCGCGCCCTCGAAGGGCACGAGCCGCCAGCCGTCCTCGAGGACGTGCCGCCGGTTCTCGCCCGAGACGATCGTGCCGATCTCGAGAAACTCGATGAGCTTCTTGAGCTCGTGAATCGAGTTGTAGGTGCTCCGGTACCGGCCGCATTGGGCGGCCTTCGCGCTTTCGGGATCGCAATGCGCGCAGTCGGGACCCGCGTGTTCCGCCTTGCCTTCCGCTTCCCGCGCTTCGACCGTGCCCGCGCCATGAAGGAGGCGCTGGATGTCGGGGCACCGGAGCCTTCTTCCCTCGGCGGTCGCGAAGGCGTGAAGAAGCCTCGTTCGCTTTTGTCCCGCGAGGGCGGTGATGTCCTTCTCCCCGAGTTTCATTCCCTCAGGCGACGCGGCGAGGGTGTTTATCGTCGTTCGCTTGAGTGAGCGCGACACGAAGAAGAGGACGGTCGTGAGCGAGATGTTGTAGAGGTTGTAGATCATCGACTCGATCGGTCTCGGTTCCGCTCGCGACACTATCGCGTACCCCATCAGCATGATCCATTCCATGTGAAAGCCCGACACGAGAATTCCCGTATTCGCGAGGAGTTTCGCCGATGCCTTTCCCGTTTCCGTGCGACGGATGAACCGCGCGTGCAGGATTAGCGCAAGCGGATAGGTGACCACGTACTGGAAGGCCGCGGTGAAAAAATCGCGATGGAGCAGTATGCCCGCGACGGCGGATAGCGCGATCAGCGAGAAACAGACGGACGACGCCGCGGCAAGGAAGGGGATGAATCGTTTTTTCGAGAAGGCGTACGAATAGGCCGTGTACCCCGCGATGGTCATGCACGCGGCGAGAAGGGGAAGCGCCCTCGCGAGCGTCCCGTCGGGGAGGGCGTCGACCGTCGAAGGCCCGATGGCGAGCGCGATCGAGGAGACCGCGAAGGGAAGCGAGAGAAAAAGGGGCGCGGTGAGCGTGACAAAGCGCGTGAGTTTACTTTCATCCATGGCTTAGCGAAGCTTATCACGGGTATTCGCTCGGGGTCAGCGGGTTTTTTACCGATGGTTCGCGTTACTTTGTAAAACCGAGTCTCGATGTCTACGCGCGGTGAACGTGGTTCCGTTCACCCGCGCGGGGATGGCCTATCGCTCGTACCGCGTTTCCTCCGGTATCCGTTCCGACCAAAGCTCGCCGAGCGCGCGGACCTCCTCGGCGAAGTCCTTCTGCGTTTCCCCGTCCTTTCGCTCGAGGGTTTCGAGGATCTCGAGCTCGAAGGCGTCGGGACCGAGGGCCTTCCAGTCATCGGCGAGCAGGGGATGGACGCACGAGCCGGTAATCCTCGCGAAATCGAGGAGGCTTTTCGCCTTCGCTATCGTCGCGGTCGCCTGGATGAGCGTTCGGCCGGTCTCGCGGTTCCTGATCGCGTATACGCCCCCGACCTCGCGTTCCGCCTTGAAGGCGCGGAGGAGCTCCTTTCTCGAGGGTTTCCCCGCCGCCTTCTCCGCGCCCGTTCCGGCAAGTATCGCGCTCTCGTCCATGCTAACCCCGGTATCCCGCCTCGGCGAGGACGCGCGCGAGGGTCGTGAATCGCTCGGAAAGGAGTTCGTCGTCCTTCGCGAGGGCGTCCCGGAAGAGCTTGATGTCCTCGTCGATCATCGGGTTGTCCGTGCAGACGGAGACGGTCATCGCGTCGCCCTGAAGGCCGACCCGCGCGATCTCGGGATTCGATTCGTCGTAGAGTTTGGGATGCCGATACGCCTCGCGGAAGTGTAACTCTGCCTCGGCGATGAGGATCGCGAGATCGAGGACGCGATGAAGGGGGAGTTCCTCGGATTGTCGGGACCACTTCTCGCCGGTGTAGCGCCACACCTTCGCGGAGATGTCGACCTTGCCTCGATCGTTCCATTGGGCGAGGCCGAGGGAAAGCCCCTGGGTTTCGGTCTCGAAGGCGGTCCGTCCGTCGATATTCGCGTAGTTTTCGCACGCGATGACCGGCTTGTGCTTCAGGTTTGTCGGTATTTTCATGCTGTAGCCTCCTTGTCTCTGGCTGATCAAATCTGTATCGCCTGTTTGCATTTACTAAATTAGTAAATTACTAAATACTGACAGTGAGAAAATACTACCGAAAGGAAGAGCTGTCAAGAGCCGCATAAATTTTGTATACTTTTGCGTACCTATCCGCAGTAAGGAGCGAACAGCCATGAGCGCCATAAAGATCGTCAACGCGCAAGACTTAAGCGAAACCTTTTTCTCGGTTCGCCGGCTTTCCGGCGGGCTCGACGAGGTTCCCGTCATTCTTGAGGCCGTTCGCGTCCATGGAGACTCGGGCGTGCGGTCCTACGCGGCGAAATACGATCGCGCCAATCCCGAATCTTTCGAGATATCGCCCGCGGCGCTCAAGGGAGCCGAGGAGCGGCTTCGCGAGGGGAATCCCTCGCTCTATTCCGCGCTCTGCCTCTCCCGCGACCTCGCGCTCAAATTCGCGACCCGTCAGCGCGACTCCTTCGACGACTTCGAGACCGAGCTTTCTCCCGGGCTCTTTACCGGGCAGCGGACCATTCCCGTCGAGCGCGCCGGACTCTATGTCCCCGGCGGCCGCTTCGCGCTCGTTTCGAGCGTGATCATGTGCGCGACCCCGGCGAAGGCCGCCGGAGTCGGCGAGATCGTGTTTTGCACGCCTCCCGTACCGCACCCCGAGAACCCCGCGCTTCCCTGGGCCGACGAGAGCATCCTCGCCGCGGCGTCCCTGTGCGGGATAGACCGCGTGTTCGCGATCGGCGGAGCGCAGGCGATCGCCGCGATGGCCTACGGAACCGAGTCGGTGCCGCGCGTGAACGCGATCGTCGGGCCGGGCAACAAGTACGTCGCCCAGGCGAAGAAGCTCGTGTTCGGCGAGGTGGGTATCGACCTTCTCGCGGGGCCCACCGAGGTGATGGTCATCGCCGACGATTCCGCGCATCCTTCCTGGATCGCCGCGGATCTTCTCGCGCAGGCCGAGCACGATCCCGACGCCCAGGCGGTTCTCGTCACCGCGAGCGAGCCGCTCGCCCGCGCGGTGGCGGCCGAGGTCTCGACGCTCGTCGACGCCCTTCCCGAGGGAGCCGCGGCGCGGAAAAGCCTCGGCTCGAACGGCCTCATCGTGCTCGTCCGGGAACTCCCGGAGGCGATCGCGATCGCGAACCGCAAGGCGCCCGAACATCTCGAGCTCGCCCTCGACCCCGGCGAGGAGCGCGACGCGATCGAGGCGGAGGTCAGGAATTACGGCTCGCTTTTCGTCGGGCACCGGACCGCCGAGGTCCTCGGCGACTACGCGGCGGGGCTCAACCATACCCTTCCGACCTCGGGGAGCGCGCTCTTTACCGGCGGGCTCTCCGTTCGCCACTTCCTCAAGACGGTGACGACCCTCCGTACCGCGGAAAACGGCCTCGCCGCGCCCGTGACCGGCGGCGCGGGTCTGTCGGGCGATCCGCTTTCCGGGTGGCGCGCCTCGGTCGACGCCGCGGAGACGATCGCCACGGCCGAGGGCCTTTCGGGCCACGCGCTCGCCGCGCGGCTTCGGAGGTCCTGACCGGGACGGCATTCTCCCGCGCATTGGAAGCCATCGCGGCGATACTCTATACTTTTCGGTATGGAAACCATCGCGGCGATCGGCAGGTTCATGCTCTCCGACATTGAGACGCTGGTAAAGGTTCTCTTTCTGGGGAACCTCCTCTTCGCGCTCGTGATCGCGATCTACGCATCGTCGGTCGCGATCAGGCGGGATCGGCGCTTGACGTGGATCCTTGCCGCCGCGAAGCTCGCCGGGGGGGCGGGTTGGATGGGCGTCACCTTCGTGAGGTACCTGCCGCACGTCGTGTCCATGAATATCGGGCAGAGCCTTCTCTACGTCGGACTTTACCTCGAGTCGCTCGTCATGCTCGAGATCGCGAACGACAGGGTCAGGCGCCTGAAGGCGCTTCAGTTCGCGATATTCGTGGCCGTCGTCGTTCTTTACAACCTGTTTTGCGTGCTCGAGCTCGATCACCGGTTCCAGTTCGCGTTCGGTTCGTACTCCGTGTTCCTCATCTTGGTGATTCCCGGCGTCGTATTCCTCGTGTACGCGGGAAAGTCCCCGCTCAGGCGGCTTCTCGGGTCCCTGTGCGTGCTCATATTCATCACGTCCCTCGCCCGGACTCTGGCGACCCTCGAGCTTTTCACGCGCCAGTATTCCCCCTTCGGCGCGATCCTCAAAGACGCGTCGCTTCTTCTCTTCGTGGTCCACATGCACATCGGCGGCGCGGCGTTGCTCCTGATCCTGAAGGAAGACGTCGACAGGAAGATCGCCGATCTCGCCTTCAGGGACCCGCTGACGGGGCTCTATAATCGACGGCATTTTCTCGAGCACGCGCGCGAGCTGATCTCGCGCGCCGCGCGCTCGGGCGAGAGCGTGGCCCTCCTTTTCATGGACCTCGACCATTTCAAGGGCGTGAACGACCGCTATGGGCACAATTTCGGGGATGAGGTGCTCCGCGATTTCGCCGCCGTCCTTCGCATGCACGTACGCACCTACGATCTCGCGTGTCGCTATGGCGGGGAGGAGTTCGTCGCGCTCCTTTCGGGCCTGGACTCGGACGGCGCGGTCGCGGTGGCCGAGCGGATCAGGACCTACCTGCGGACGTCGAAGTTCCCCGATAAAAGCGGGTTCTCGTACACGGTGAGCGTCGGGATCGCGAGCGTCGCGCCGACCGTCAAGGATCAGACGGTCGATATCCTTCACTCGCTCGTGATGGAAAGCGACGCCGCGCTCTACCGCGCGAAAGGGGCGGGGCGCGACCGGATCGAGATCGCGGGAGCCGGATGATCGAATCCCCCGAGCGCGCCTTTTCGCGATACGCCGGGTAAACCGTGATAAAATGATTACATCATGAGAAACCGTTTTTATGCCCCGTGCCTGACTGTCTTCGGGCTCGTGTTCCTGTTCGTGTTGTCGCTTTCCGGGTGTTCGTCGCGACCTGTCGACGCGATCGTCGATAATCCGTTCTCGTTCGAGATAAAGAAAAACATGATGGACGACTACTCCGCGATCGGGACCGCCCTGTCGTCGAAGGATGTCTATCCTCTCTGGAAGGAAAATATCCAGGATTGCGCGTTTTGCATGATCAGGACGATCGAGTATCCGGATTTGACGGTTCGTCTTTTCTCGTTCGACGTCGCGGCGACCGGTACCGCGGAGTACGTCGCGCACGGCCCTTCGGTCAGGCTCAGGAACGGGCTCGCGGTCGGAAGCGCGCGAGCCGGGGTTTTACGGGCGATGGGGCGCCCCTGGAAGGTCGAGGGAGACTCGCTCGTCTGGCGTTCCCGCGCGGGGAATTTCCTCGTGTTCTCGTTCGCGGACGACGCGGTCTCCTCCATTCGCTGGCACGAAAGCCGCGAGCCGACGTACAAGGGCGTTCGGGTGTGGGAAACGCGGCACTGAACCCGTACGGGGCTTCGGGCGGCGCGTTTCCCCGCGATCGTCGCTCCCTTAAATCCTGCCTTTCTCGTTTTCCTCGTGCATGTCCTCGAGGACCTTCATCACGTAGTCGACGACGAGCTGCTTCTTGTCCTCGGCGGCCTCTCCCGCCCATTCGCGCGCGTCGGCGCGGAAGGTTTCGCAATCCATGACGGGGCTCGCGGTCATCACGATGCGGTCGCTCTTCACGACGTCGCCGAGCATGTCGTGCGGGTCCTCGGAAAAGCGGAGGCAGTTGCCGTTGATGGAGACGAGCAGCATGACGTCCGACAGGCGGATGTAGGAGTCGATTTCGCGGACTCCGCGCTTGGTCTCGGGTTTCCCGGGCCGGTATCGGGTTCCCGAGGGGAACACGAGGACGGCGTTCCCCTGCTTGCGGACGCGGTCGAGCGCGCGCATCGAGGCGAGGTTTATGACGCGGCTCCGTTTTTCCTCTTCCTTGAATTTTTCCGGATCGCCGATGGCGGCGAGCGAGCGGCTCGGGTAGATGACGATGCGGCTGTAGGCCTCGGCGAAGGCCGAGACGACGGGATTGTCCTCGTTGAGCTTCATGCCCGCGATCGCGACGATATGCTCGGCGAGCTCCTTGCCCACGGGTCCGGTACGCTCGAGCAGGTACATGAACGCGGGAAGGTCGAAATTGCTGTAGTGTTCCATCAGGATGATGCCGCGTTTGCCTTCCTTGATCTTCGCGAGGAAGGCCTCCGCGTTATCCACGTTGCGGAATTCCGAGTCGGGCAGCATGATTTCGCCCGCGATCCTGTCCATGATGGCGCGGATGCCGACGTTCGCCTCCTGGAAAACGTTCTCCTCGGTTATGACGTTCTGGGCGCGCGAAAGCTTCTGGATTTCGGGGAAAACGTGCTTGTAGCGCACGACGAGGGAGTCGGGATTCATGAAAAGTCTCCTGAAACGGATTGGGGTAAGGCGATTAAGGCGCCTGGATAGTAATACTCCTATGGAAAGACCCTGTCAAGAAACTCACGGTCGGTCCGCGCGGTACTCCGGGGTCTCGAGGAGTTCGGCGAGCGCGTAAATCGACCGGATCCGGCCAAAGCCCTCGTCCCGGGCGATATCCGCGTACCGGTCCGTTTCGTCCACGAGCACGGCCTTGCCGCCGATCGCGCGATAGCCCCGGCAGTATTTCGGCAAGTCGTCCACGAAGAGGGTCTCGTCGACCCCGTATCCCGAGGCCGCGAGGGTATCGAGGAAGGACGACGGGTGGGGTTTCCCCCGTCCGTTATGGAAGGTCAAATCGTACACGCCGACGAAGAGGTCCCTGATGCCGAAGAAGTCGAGCACCCTCGTCGCGTGCGCCATCGGGGCGTTCGTGAGCAACGTCATCGGGAGCCTGAGCGACTGGAGGTAGGGCCTGAGCGCGGGGTCGGGGGTAAGCTCCTCGATCTCGCTTTCGGGATGGACGGCGTCGAAGAAGCGGTTCATGTCGGTCAGCCCGTGGCTCGTCCTGAGCCACTCCAGGGTCGTGCCGTTCGACGAGAGCCCCTCTTTCCTGAGCTCCAACGCCCGCTCGCGGGTGACGCCGAGCCATCGCGCGACGAAATCGATCATCCGGTTCGTGATTCCCTCGTCCATGGTCGAGGAGGCGGGATAGAGGGTGTTGTCGAGGTCGAGGAGGAGATGTCTGATCATGGGATCATGATACCGGATCGCGCCCGTCAGTCCAAGCCCGGCGAGCCGCTCCGGTTTGACAGCGGGGGCGAAAAGGCTGACGCTTATAGCGAGAGAGTCCCGGGACACGGGCGTCCCGGGGAAGGGGGAACCATGAATGGCATGTCGGCGATGTTCGCGTTCGTTCCGGTGATGATCGTGTTCGCGTTCGCGGTGCATTGGGGAAGCCTCGCCGGGATGCGATCCTCGGCCGAAAGGCTTCCCGCGTGCAGGCTTCCGTATATCGGATATTCCTTCCTTATCGTGGTTTTTTCGTGGGTTCTCTACGCGCTTGCCGGGTCAGGCTCGAGCCTCGCGGTTTTCATGCCGATCGGCGCGAGCCTCGCCTTCGCGGGCGATTTTTACAACCTGCAGTTCGAGGCCGCGCGGCACTCGGTGAAAGGCGAGTCGATGACCGGCGGGATGGTCGTGTTCTCCCTCGTCCAGCTTTCCTATTCGACTTCGTATCTCGCGAGGGTTCGCTTCGCGGCGCTCGTCGAGTCGGGCTATCTTCCCGTTTCCTTCGCGTTCGTCGCGGCGATCCTCATCGGCTTTTTCGTTTTGAAAATCTGGAACCCGGAGAGACCCTGGAGTTTCATGATCGCGACGATGGCCTATGGCCTCGCGCTCGCCGTCGCGACCTCGATCGCGGTTTCGACCGCGATCCTTCTCGGCGGATGGTGGATCCTGGTCGCGCTCGGGTCCGCGCTCTTCGTCGCGTCCGATTTCGCGATGGGGGTCACCACGGTCCATGGACGTCATCCCGCGTGGGAATTCCAGGGACCGTGGCTCGCCTATCTCATCGCCCAAGGGCTGATCCAGTACGGATACGCGCGCGTACTTCCTTGATCTCGCCTGAGCGCGCGAAAAGCGCGGCGGACTCGTCGCGGGTCAGGGAGGCTCCCTGTCTTCGCGCGGTTCCCGAGGCGGTCGTGACCGCGATCGTCTCTTCCTCGCCCGCGGCGGCGCGCTCGTAGGTAAAGCGCGCGCCGCACCAGGTGAAGGAAAGCGTTCCGTCGGCCTTGAACTCCTCGTTCCTGAGAAGGTCGGGAGCGAGCCGGAGCGCGCCGTTCTCCACGACGAGCCCGAGTTCTCCCCAACGCGTGATCACCTCTTCCTTGACCTGGCCGGTCATGCCCGGCTGCTTCGCGCCCTGGCCGGCGGGGGTATGCGAATAGGGATCCGTCGGGAACGCGCCGTAGACCGCGGGGGTCTTGTTGAAACCGATCCCCTTGCGGACGTCGTAGTACACGCGCGCGAGCTCGGCCCTGGTCGCGGGATCCTTCTCCGCGAGGAAGAGTTCCTGCACGGCGAGGAGGAGCTTCGAGACCATGTGCCAGTAGATGCTGCCGAGTCCCTCGTACGCGTAGAAGGTTCCCGACCGCCCGGTGAAACTCTGGTGCCCGAAGGTCCGCTCATAGAGGACGTGGATCGCCCGCTCGCTCGAGTTGACGATCGCCGGGTCGTAGGAGCCGGCCTTCTTGATCGCCTCGATCGCCTCGTCGAGGCCGTGCGAGTTCCTGAACGACGGGTTGAAGTGGCATACCCCCTCGTCGTCGAGGTGGACGAGCGACGCGTCCTTTTTCGCGAGCATCGCGACGAGGAGCGGAATCTGCTTCGCCTCCGGCGCGTTCACGTTGTTCTTCGCGCAGAAGTGCGGAAGCTCCTTGTCCGGGTAGAGGATGTAGGAGTACTGGTCCGCGCGGAAAAGTTTCCCCGACTTGAGGGCGCGAAGGAGCTCGAGCGCCTCCTTTCCCGAGAGGAATCCCGACGAGAGGACGGCGACCTGGCCCTCGAGCATCTCGGTGAGGCGGTGTATCGCGACCCCGCCGTCGGGATCGATCGACATCGTGTTGTAGGCGTGAAAGAGGCCGTCGTCGCGCCGGTTGAGCCTGAGCGAGGCCTCGGCGTGCGCGAGGAAGGAGGAAAGCCCGTCGACGATGGCGCTTCGGGGGAGCTTCCTCGTCTCGGTCGCGTAGCCGTTCGCGTAGAGCGACTCCCTCTCGCGCTCGAAGAGCAGCCCGATCGAGTCCATGAACGCGCGGCGGGCGGCCGGCGTCTGGAGGGCGAAGGGGTCTCGCGCGCGGTACTCGCCCGCGAGCGCGAGGAAGAAGTCCGCGGTTTCCGCCGGGACGGCGAACTCGTCGATCGGGGTGTTCCGGTACAGGTCGACGAGGAAGGTGAGGAAGCGGCGCACGTACGCGAGGGTGACGACCGAGAGTCCGTAGCCGGCGAGCGCGTTGTTCGCGTCGTTCCACTCGGGTCGCTGGGTGTTAAGCCACACGCCGCCGCCGGGCACGAGGTTCGCCATCTTCGCGCCGACGGTCTGGAGGAATTTCGTCGTCATCGACACGAGGGCGACGGAGCCGTCCGCGGCCTCGACGAGCTTCGCGTCCGTTCCCTTTTCCCTCGCCGCGCGCTCGATCCGCTCGTGGAGTTCGTTGTCGAAGAGGATCGTCGAGCGCGGGTTCTTCACGATGTCTGCGTACGGCTTTATCCGGTAAGGCACGTTGCCGCTCGAGTAGCACACGCGGTCGAGCGAGGCGAGAAGACCCGCGCGGTCGAAGCGGTTCTGGAGCTCGAGGAGCTTCGCGAGGTAAATGACCTGGTGGTCGCCCCAGTAGCCGATGTTCGACCAGGGATTGTCGGGTTCCTGCACCTCCCAGTCGATCCCCTCGCGGGTGACGCGGTAGGGGTTGAAGCCGTCGGCCGTCATCGCGTTGAGGAACTTCGCGGTCATGTTCTCGAGGAACATGGGATAGGAGAGCGCGAGCGCCTCCCAGTTCTGGAAGATGTCGCGCCAGTTGCCCTGGTAGTTGAGCTTCCGCTTGCCGTCCTTGTCCTTGATCTCGATAGAGAAGCGGTTCCAGGGCCGGCTCGGGTCGCCGTGGCGGCGAGAGAAGGTGAGGGGGAGGTACTCAAGGAACATCCGCTCGGCCTGAGCGTCGCCGGTCGCCTTGATCGCGGCCTTGAGCTCGTCGTGCCTGACGGTCTCGCCCAAGGGCTCGACCGCCTTCCTGACGACGGCGGCGACCGCCTTGTTCCGGACGGTCGCGAAGGCGACGAAGTCCGCTTTCGATATGAGGTCCCCGTCGGCGAAGATACCGCCGCGCATGACGTTGAACATGACGTTAGCCTCGTGGTGGACGCAGGTGAGCTCGTCCGCGGTGTCCTGCATGCCGTCGGCGGCCGCGATGTAGGCCTCGAGCTGGGCGATTCCGCCCGCGATGTCGGCCTCGAGGTCCTTCGTCGCGCGCGCGCGGTCGGCTATCTCCGCCTCGAGTCGCTTGATCGCGGAAAGGTCGAGCGCGGTGTCGAAGACCTGATACCATTCGGCGCACGAGCCCTTGGCGGAAAGCTCGATCTCGCGGCGGAGGTAGAACGCAGGCCTGATTCCCTTGACGACCTCCTCCCGGGGGAGCGCGTCGCCGAAGCGGAAGGCGTCGGGGGTCGCGGGGGAAAGGAGGATGTCGCCTTCGGCGCTGAACCAGCTCACGTTCGCGAAGAGTCCCTCGTTCGGCTCTGCCTTGTCGGTGACGATCGAGGTGACGGAGAATATCGCGACGCCGGAATTCGGGTTCACGTCGGTTTTCTTGTACGCGTCGAGCAGGACGCTGTTCGCGTTCTGGAAGTCCGCGGTCGCGCAGGCGGGAAGGATGTTTCGGCATCCGTCGAGGATCTCGAGCTTCCTCGCTTCCGCGCCGCGGTTGACGACGCGGACGTGCTTGACGAGCCCGAAGCGGTCGCTCGAGGTCCAGCCGTATTGCCAGACGAGATCGAGGTCGCGGTTGATCTCCTCGAAATAGACCTTCGAGCCCGAGGCGTTCTTGTAGAGATTCCGCTCGACGGACCAGAGTCCGTTCGCGGCCTCGGAGAACGGTTCCCAGAAGAGGGTCTCGCCGTTTTGGGAAACCTTCACCGCCTGATACGAGCCGGTACATGAGCGTCCGTCGGAAACCTTGTCCGCGGTGTAGTACGGGAAGACCGCGTGGTCGCAGTTGATCCGTCCCGCGGTGATCCCGCCGTTCGACCAGAGGTAGTTCCACACGTCCGAGGAACTGACGATCGTCATGAAAAACGCGGGCATCGCGTCATAGTTCGCGATTTTATAGAACGGTTCGTTGAGAAAGCGGGTAAACTCCCCCGTTACCCCGGCGGGGCGGGTTGCGCGGAGCTGTTCGACGGTAATTCCCTTCATGTGGGTTCTCCTTACAAAGCGATAGTTGAAGTATTATGGGAAATGTTTGCGATGTCAATAATTTTGGCAACCGGTTGCCAAGAAAAAGACGTAAAAAGGCGGTTCAGCCTTTCGCCGCGTACCGGACGGCGACGCGAATCGCCTCGATCATGCTTACCGGGCTCGCGATTCCCTTGCCGGCGATATCGAAGGCGGTTCCGTGATCGACGCTCGTGCGGAGAAAGGGAAGCCCCAGGGTGAGGGAGATGGTCCGTTCGAAATCGAGGGTCTTGCACGCGATGTGCCCCTGGTCGTGGTAGAGGGAGAGAACGGCGTCATAGCGGCCGGTTTTCGCGAGGTGAAACACCGAATCCGCCCCGACGGGGCCTTCGGCGCGCACCCCTTCGGCTTTCGCGCGCGCGATCGCGGGCTGTATGCACGCCTCCTCGTTCCCGAAAAGGCCGTGCTCGCCCGAATGGGGGTTTAGCCCCGCGACGGCGATGAGCGGGGAAGGGAGCCCCAGGGTTTTCGAGAGCTCGCGCGAGGAACGCACGAGATAGCGGTAGACGCGTTCCTCGGTCACGAGGTCGCAGGCGGCGCGGAGGGGAACGTGGCGGGAGAGAAAGAACACGCGAAGCCCGAGGGTCTCGAACATCGTCAGGGGGTCGTCCGTGCCCGTAAGCCCCGCGAGGATTTCGGTGTGCCCGATATAGGGCACCTTCGCGGCGCGGAGGCTTTCCTTGTTGATCGGCGCGGTCGCGATCGCGTCGATTTCGCCCGAAAGGGCCGCGTCGACCGCTTCCCCGATCGCCTCGAAGGCGATCCGTCCGCCCGAGGCGCTCACCGCTCCCGGTTGTATCCCCGCGCGCGCGATCGCGGCGGGATCCGTCGGCCCGAAGACGACGGGCTCGCAGATCTCGAGGATTTCCGGGGCGTTCACGGCCGCGCGGACGATCTCGGGGCCGATTCCCGCGGGATCGCCGGCCGTTATGCCGATTCTCGGTTTTCTCATGGCGGTGTTCATAGGCTTATAAGTATAGCAAAGATTCCCTCCTTGTTAAAACGCTCCTTCGCTCTTTGTAAACCTTCGCTCGATATTAGCCGCGGAAAACTTGCGCAAAATGACACTGCATGATATTTTGTAAGCCGTATGGACAGAACCCTCCCCCTGCTTCTCGCGCGAGTCGCGTCCGAGCATCCCGACATCAACGCTCAGTACTCCAGGAACGGCTCCGGCGAGTTCATGCCGGTTTCGTACGCCGAATGCCTCGGTCTCTCGCTCGATTTCGCGGGCGGCCTTCTATCCTCCGGAAGCGTCCGGGGCGACCGGATCGGGCTCATCGCCGACAACCGGAAGGAATGGCTTCACGCGAGCATGGGCATCATGGCGATCGGCGCCGCCGACGTGCCCCGGGGAACCGACGCGACGGTACGCGAAATTTCGTACATCCTTTCCTTCGCGGAATGCCGGACCGCCGTCGTCGACGGCGATTCCGTCGCCGAAAAGCTCCTTCAGTGCCGGGGGGATCTCCCGCTGCTCTCCCTGCTCGTATTCCTCGAACTTCCCTCCGTCGAGCGCGTCGATTCCCTTCGCTCGGCGGGTTTCACCGTCATCGATTACGCCGAACTCGTCGCTCGCGGGCGCGAGTGGCGAAAGGCCAATCCCGGCCGCGTCGAGGCGGAGCTCGAAAAGGGCGCGTCCGACGAGCTCGCGACCCTCATCTTCACCTCGGGAACCACCGGGGAGCCGAAGGGCGTCATGCTCTCCCACGGGAATTTCCTGTGCCAGCTCGAGGAGCTTTCCCGCAGAATCGTGCTCCATCCCGGCGACCGCGCCCTCTGCGTCCTGCCCGTCTGGCACTCCTTCGAGCGCCTGTGCGAGTACGTGATCATCCAGGGCGCGACGGGCATCGTCTATTCGAAACCGATCGGGAGCGTCCTGCTCGCGGACCTCGCGAAGATGAACCCGCATCTCATGCCCTCGGTGCCGCGCATCTGGGAGTCCGTGTACGACGGGATCTATCGCTTGATGCGGAAGACCGGCGGGATCACCTGGGCGTTGTTCAATTTCTTCGTGAACGTCGCCATCCTCGACTCCCGGCTCGGTCGCAGGGTCCTCGGGACGGGGCCGGTTTTCAGCCGCGGCCGCAGGGTCGCCGACGCGTTTCTGTGCGCGCTTCCCTGGCTTCTCCTGTGGCCCCTCAAGGCCCTGGGAGGCCTTCTTGTCTTCAGGAAGATCAAGGCGAAGCTCGGAACCAATTTCCGCGAGGGAGTCTCCGGCGGCGGCGCCCTTCCCCCGAACATCGACGAGTTTTTCTGGGCCGTCGGGATCACGATCGTCGAGGGCTACGGGCTCACGGAGACGGCGCCCGTCGTCGCGGTCAGGCCGTACTCGCGCCCGATCTTCGGGACGATCGGCAAGCCGATCTCGTGCTGCGAGGCGAAGATCGTCGACGATACGGGCGTCGAATGCCCGGTCGGGGTGAAGGGCACGGTGCTGATCCGGGGCGCGAACGTCATGAAGGGCTATTACCGGAAACCCGAGCTTACCGCGAAGGTCCTGAGCGCCGACGGTTGGCTCGATACCGGGGACCTCGGGCTCAAGACCCTCAACGGGGAGCTCATCCTCCGGGGCAGGAAGAAGGACACGATCGTGCTCAGGGGCGGCGAGAACATCGAGCCCGCGCCGATCGAGATGAAGATCAACGAATCCCGCTACGTCGCGCAGTCCGTGGTCCTCGGCCAGGACGAGCGGTACCTCGGCGCGCTCGTCGTCGTGAACCGGGACGAGCTTCTCGCCTGGGCGAAGGAGAACTCGATCGAGGGGAAGTCGGTCGCCGAGCTCCTCTCCGACCCGGCCGTCATCAAGCTCTACGAGGGCGAGATCGCCGAGCTCGTGAGCCAGAAGAACGGGTTCAAGCTCTTCGAGCGGGTCAATCGCGTGGCCCTGCTCGAGAAACCGTTCGAGACCGGAATAGAGCTTTCTGCCAAACAGGAAATCATGCGCTACAAGATTCCGGAGCTCTACGCAAAGGAAATCCGTCGGCTTTTCGCCTGACGTTCCTCGCGTCGATGGACGAAACCCCGTTCGATCCCGTTTCATTCTTGCGCCTGCGCGACCGGGACCTCCGATCGGAAGGTCTTTTCGTCGCCGAGGGGCGCCTCCTCGTCGCGCGCGCGATCGAGTCCGCTCTCGAGGTGCTCTGCGTGTATGCCGACCCGGCCTCGGCCGACGAGGCCCAGGACCTGTGCGGGGATCGGATCCCGTTCCGTTCCTGCCTTCCCGGCGAGCTCGACGCGATCGCGGGCTTTCCCTTTCATCGGGGGATGCTCGCCGTCGCGCGCCGGGCGAACCTTCCGCGGGTCTTGACGCCCCTCGAAGGCCCGATACTGATCCTTCCCGAAATCACCGATCCCGGCAACCTCGGCACGCTCCTTCGCTCGGCGCTCGCCTTCGATTTTCGCTCCGCGTGGATCGGCTCCCGTTCCTGCGATCCCTGGAACCGGAAATGCCTTCGCGCGTCGATGGGCGCGGTTTTCTCGCTGCCCCTTTATGAAGCGGAAAGCGGGGATTGCGGTCTTCTGTCAAACGACGGTTTTTCGGTGCTTGCGTGCGCGCTCGAGGCGGGCGCCCTGGAGTCGGGGCCTCAAGCCCTTTCGGCCGACGCAGCCCTCGCGAAGCGCGTTTCAGGGGGGCGCGTCGCGCTCGTTTTGGGGAACGAGCATGACGGGATACCCCCTGAGTGGAGGATGCACTGCGCCGCCGCCGTCATGGTTCCCGTCTCGGATTCTGTCGACTCGCTTAACGTCGCTATCGCGGGCTCAATACTGATGCGGGACTTTTCCCCGCGAGCGCCTCGTTGACGGTGGAAAGGAGTTCCTCGACCGTGAACGGTTTGGGGAGGATCGAAACGACCCCGAACTGATGGGCAAGTACCTTGAAGGTGGATTTCGTCATGTCGATCTTCCCCGAGGTGAGGATGATCGCGAGCTCCGGACGCTTCGAGTGCAGTTCCAGGATGAGGTCCATGCCTCCCTGTCCGGGGAGGATAATGTCGATAATTGCGAGCGCGGGGTTTTCCTCGGCGATTATCGCCTTCGCGCGTTCGGCATTCGGGGCGACGCGAATGGAAAAGCCTTCTTCCTCGAGCACGATTTTCACGAGTTCGGAAACAGAGTCATCGTCTTCGACAACGAGTATAGTGGTCATCGTTAAAATCTCCAGAATCTGCACTTAAGCATACTATTGAAACACTGCGACGTCAAATCAGGTTACTCAATAATGCGGGGGTCGTACGTTGGGAATATCCTGAACCGCGTCGTTCAGTTCCCCAAGTTTGTCGCGCAGGGCGCGATTTTCCGCCTTGAGCCTGTCTATGGACTCAGTGTGCTCAACCGCGATCGCCTGAAGCTTGTTCATGAAATCTTCCAGATACGCAAGCTTCGTTTCGATGCGCGTTATGCGTTCGGTGGTGGTATCCATCGCAGGATTATAGCATTTATTGACGTCGAAACAACGGGTTGCGCGTTAAAAACGGGAAAACTTTTGCATAAAATGGACTTTCTGGCGAATAGTGCCCGTAATTCCCGCGCTTCAACAAGGATGCCGATCCATGGTATTCTCGCGTTCTATGGCACAGAAAGTCGATCCGTTCCCGAAGGGGAAAACCGGCCTCGTCCTCGAAGGCGGGGGAATGAGGGGTATCTATACCACCGGCGTGCTCGACCGTTTTCTCGACGCGGATATACGCTTCCCGTACATTATCGGGGTTTCCGCGGGAGCGAGTCACGCCGTCTCGTACATAACGCGCCAGCGGGGGAGGGCTCGCCGGGTTACCGTCGATTATTGCACGCGCGCCGATTATCTCGGGCCCTGGTGCCTTCTGCGCGAGGGCTCCCTTTTCGGCATGCGTCTCCTTTTCCGGGAGATTCCCTTCCGGCTCGATCTCTTCGACTTCGAGCGGTTCGAGGACTACGACGGCGAGTATTACGCGGTCGCGACCGATCTCGCGAACGGTCTTCCCTCGTATCTCGCGCCGCGCCGCGCGGGCGAGCTCATGGACGCGCTCAAGGCCTCCTGCTCCCTCCCCTTCGTCTCGAAGCCCGTCAGGATCGGCGACACCCTCTACCTCGACGGCGGTATCGCGGACTCGATCCCCGTCCGCCGCGCGCTCGACGACGGCTGCGACGCTCTCGTCATCGTCCTTACCCAGCCGAAGGGCTACCGGAAAAAAGCCCGCGACCGGTCGGACGGAAAGCCCGACCTCCAGGACGCGGTTACCCGCGCCTGGTACCGGAAGTATCCCGAGTTCGTCCATGCGCTCGAGACGCGGAACCGTCGCTATAACGAGACGCTCGATTTCATCGACCGGCTCGAGGCCGAGGGCCGGGCCATCGTCGTGCGCCCGTCGCCGCAGCCCGGCCTCAGCCGTCTTGAGCGCGATCCCGCGGTGCTCGACGGCCTCTACCGTTCGGGTTTTTCCGATGCCGAGCCGATCCTGCAGTCGGTACGCGAGGCCCTTGCCCGATGAGAAAGGGCGGATCCGGTCCGCGTGACCGACGCGGCCTCGGGAGGTCGACCGGTAGCGAGCGCCCTTCCCGGTCTGGCTCGGCGCCGGATCGCGGGTTCCGCGCCCTGCAGCGCGGACTCACCGGCGACCGGAGCCTCATCGGCGTCTCGTACATGGATAGTCCAGAACTCCTGCGCGCGTATCTCGAGTTTTACTGGCCCATCTCCTTCGAACAGACCCGGCGCGCCCTCGCGGTCTCGGCCCTCCTTTCGGGCGTCCCCGCGCGGGTCTCGCGCGTCATCGACGCGGGATCGGGACCCGGTCCCGTGGCCGCCGCCTTCGCGGCCGCGGGCGCGACCGCCCTTTCCCTGCTCGACCAGAGTCCCCGCGCCCTCGAGCTTGCCCGCGAGACGATTCCCTCGAGGATCGAACGGGCGGACGGCCGTCCCGCGCCGGCGATCGAAACCGTCGTCTGCGATATCGCGAATCCCGATCCCGCGCGCGTCCCCCTTTGGGGCACGGCCGATATCGTGAGCTTCGGCCATTCGCTCAACGAGGTCGCCTCGGGTCGCGACGATCGCGTCGCCGTTCGGGCGTCCCTTCTCGAGCGCTACGCGACCGCGCTCGCCCCGGGCGGCTCCCTCCTCGTAATCGAGCCCGCGCTCCTTTCGACGAGTCGGGACCTCATCGCCTTGAGGAACCTTCTCGTCTCGCGGGGATGGCGCGTCCTCGCCCCGTGCGTCGGTCGCGCGCGACTCGAGTGCCCGGCGCTCGCGGCGGGCGAGAGCCAAACCTGCCACGACGAGGTGCGGTGGACGATGCCCGCGTCCGTCGAGCGCCTCGCGCAAAGCCTCGCGCTCGACAAGGAGAGCCTCAAGATGACCTGGTTCCTTTTCGCGCCGCCGGGAAGGGACGCGGCGCCCGACGCCGGGGAAACCTTTCGCGATGAGTCCTCCGATGACGCGACGGTCCTCAGGGTCGTGTCGGAGGCGATGCTCAACAAGGCGGGCCGTTCGCGCCGTCTCCTCTGCGGAGAGCGGGGACGCTTCCCCCTTTCGGCCCTGGCGGGGAGCGCCGCCGCGAAGGACTCGGGGTTCGACGCGCTCGCGCGCGGCTCGTTCGTGAGGGTGCGCAATCCCGAGGCGCGCGAGAACGGGTGGGGCGTGGGCCCCGAAACGACGATCGAGACGATACCGGTAAGGAGCTGAAGCGATGAACGTGATAATCTACGGGACGAAGAAATGCGCCGAGACCCGGAAGGCCGAGCGGTTTTTCCGCGAGCGGCGCATTCCCGCGCAGTTTCGCGATCTCGGCGACAAGCCGCTCGCCGAGGGCGAGCTCAGGAATATCGCCGCGGGACACCGGATCGGGGAGCTCGTCGACACAGGCTCGGCGGCGTATGAACGGCGCGGGCTCGCGCACATGGAGTACGATCCCTTCGAGGAGCTCCTGCGGGATTCCGCGCTTCTCGTCACCCCGATCATCCGGATAGACCGGAAGTCCTATATCAAGCCCGACCTTTCCGCGCTCCCGCTCGGTTGAAGTTTTTGCGGGGCGATTGAACACGCGCAGGGCAACGCACTCCTCGTAAAGGGCGGAATCCCGCGCAGGGCAACGCACCCCGCGTGAAGCGGGTGACCCCGCGCGCGGTGGCGCGCGTTCCGCGATTTCGTTACGCGAGCGACTCGGCGCAGAGGGCGGAAAGCCGCGCGATCCCCTCCTTGATGAGCGCTGGTCCCGAGTTCGAGAAGTTGAGCCGCATGCAGTTCCTGCCGCCGCCCGCCGGGAAGAAGTCGGCGCCGGGGACGAAGGCGACGCGTTTCTCGATCGCGCGGGGAAAGACCTCATACGCGTCGAAGGCGCGCGGCCCCTCGACCCAGAGAAACATCCCCCCTTCAGGTCTCGTCCACGTAAACCCCGCGGGCATCCCGCGCTCGAGCTCCTCGTCCATTACCGCGTAGCGGAGCCCGTACTCGCGCCTGACGCGCTCGACGTGCGCGGCGTTGTCGAAGTCGCGGAGATAGCGATCGAGGACGAGCTGGTCGAAGCTCGAGGTATGGAGGTCCGCCGCCTGCTTCGCGACGACGAGCTTTTCCCTGATCGCGCGCGGCGCGACGATCCAGCCCATGCGGAAGCCGGGCGCGACAGTCTTCGAGAAGGTGCTCACGTACACGACGTTGTTCCCCTCGTCGAAGGCCTTGATCGGCGGGACGGCCGCTCCCCGGTAGCGAAGCCTGCCGTAGGGGTCGTCCTCGACGATGACGAGATTCCGCCTCGCCGCGATCTCGGCGAGGCGCTTTCGTCGTTCGAGCGGGAGGGTACGCCCCGTCGGGTTCTGGAAGTTCGGGATGACGTAGAGAAAGCGCGCCTGCCCTTCGGCGGCGAGCTCGTCGACTGCCTCCGGGATGATCCCGTTCGCGTCGGTCGGGACGGGTTTGAAGCGCGCCTCGAAGCACTGGAAGGCCTGGATCGCCGCGAGATAGGTCGGGTTTTCGGTGAGGATCTCGCATCCGGGGTCGAGGAAGGCTTTCCCGAGGAGGTCGAGTCCCTGCTGGGAGCCGGTCGTCACGAGGATGTCGTCCTTTCCGCACGAAACCCCCCGGCTTGCCATCTCGCCCGCGATCGCCTCGCGGAGGCTCGCGATCCCGTCGGTGACGCCGTATTGAAAGGCCTTCGCCCCGCAGTCGGTGAGGACGCGCTCCGCCGCGAGCTTGATGTCGCCGACGGGGAAAAGCTCCGCCGCGGGAAGGCCGCCGGCGAAGGAGATGATGTCCGGCTCCTCGGTCATCTTCAAAAGCTCCCTGATCGAGGAAGGCTTCATCACGGACATGCGGCTCGCGAATCGTGGGGTCATGGCTGGCTCCTTTGCATCGGGTGATGACCTCAGTGTAATTACGTGATATGATACAGGCAAGAGGTTTGAGGGGGTGTTTGTATGGGTTCTGTAACAGTACAGATTGACCATGAGGGGAAGATCCCGGTCAAGACGCAGATCGCGGAGGCGTACGCGAGCGCTATCAGGGCGGGTACGCTCAAACCCGGCTCGGCCCTTCCGTCGATCCGCGCGCTTTCCGCCCGGCTCAAGGTGAGTCCCGCGACCGTCGTCGCGGCGTACCGCGAGCTTTCAGATACGGGATTGGCCCTCGCCGAGCCCCGTTCCGCCTTCAGGGTCGCCGGGATGGGCGCCGATCCCGCTCGCGAGGGGAAGGCGGCGGGAAGTCCGTTCCTCAACGGCGGCTCGACGGTCGACGGGGCGTACGCGCCCGAACTCGGTTCGGCTCACGGGCTCTACGCCCTCAACCGCATCGAGCCCGACCTTCGCGTCCATCCCGTGAGGGAGTTCGCGCGCGTGATCGCCGAGGTCGCCGCCCGCGATCCCTTCTCGGGCGGGTACGAGGAGTACCGGGGAAACGCGGCCCTCCGCGAGGCGATCGCCGCCTGCGATCGCGCGCAGGGGATCGAGTCAGACCCGGTGAACGGAATGCTCATGACCTCCGGGGCCCAACAGGCGCTCCAGCTCCTCGCGCGGTCCTTCCCCCCGGGAACCGCGATCGCCTTCGAGGACCCGTGCTACCCTGGCGCGCGCCTCGCGTTCGCGGGTAACCTCGCTCGGCTCGTACCCGTCGCCTCGGGATCGGACGGACCCGAGGCCGAGGCTCTCGCCGCCGTCTCTTCCGCCGGCGCGGTCGCCGCGCTCTACTGCTGCCCGACCTACGGGAACCCCTCGGGCCGGACCTGGTCCCGCGCGGCGCGGCTTCGCGTCCTCGAGGCCGCGGCGAAGGGCGGCTTTCTCGTCATCGAGGACGATTACCTCGGCGACCTCGATTACCTCGACGAAAAGCCCGACCGGCTCTCGTCGCTCGCGGCGTCGGTCCCGGGCGCGAGCGTCGTGAGGATCAGGACCTTCTCGAAGTGCCTTCTTCCCGCGCTCCGCCTCGCGAGCGTCACCGGCGAGGCTTCTCTCGTCTCGCGGCTTCTCGCGCTCAAGGTCGCCGACGACATCGGGTGCTCGGCCTTTACCCAACGCGCGCTCGCGCGGTTCATCGCGTCGGGACAATACGAGGCGCACCTCGCCCGCGTGCGTCCCAGGTACCGCGCGACGCGCGAGGCCGTGAGGGAAGCGCTCCGCGAACCGGTCGAGGGACTGAGTTTCGACGATCCCCCTTCTGGATTGAGCCTTCTCGCCCGCGCGACGGGAGCCCTCAACCCCGGACGTTTCGTCTCGGAATGCGCCCGCGAGGGCGCGCTCGTCTCCCCGGGCGGGGATTACTGGCACGACAGCGCGAGGGGTTCGGGATATTTCAGGATATGTTTCGGGTCGCTCGCGCCCGAGGAGGCGGCGTCGGCGATCGACACCCTCCGCCGCGCGGCCTCGGCCGCGCTGAATCAGGCGCCGGTGTATTCGCTGATCTAGCCTGTCGGGGGCTAGCCCTTCTCGGCCGCGAGCTCGACGAGCATCTTCGGGGTGCCCGGGCCGCGCGTTCCGGCGAATTTCAGGAAGACGGAATCGGCCTCTCGGTACCAATAGTTCATCTTGAAGAAAACGGCGGGCACGTTCTCGGCCGTCACCTCGATCCTGACCGCGCGCTCCTTTCTTCCGTTGAGCGAAAGCGCCTCGCGTTCCTTGCGCGTACCCCGCATCTTGAAGGCCTTGCCGTTCGCGGGATTCACCGTCCAGAAACGGATCTCCGTCGCCCCCGACGCGACGAAGGGCGCGAGCGAGAAGTCGGGCGAGGCGAACCACGGGGCGCCGTCGAGCTTGCGGTCGGTCTCGACCGGCTCGGCCCCGTTGACGCTCATCTCGATTCGGTCGTCGACCCGCGAGAAGACCCTGACCTCGCCCGTCGAGAGACGATAGGTCCATGAGACCGTCTTTCCCGTCCCGTCCGCGACGATGAGATGGCGTTCCCCGATCGCGGTGTCGTTCGCGTCGAGCGTCACGAGCCCCGTCGCGTCGTCTCGCGAGAGGGTCACCAGGTTTTCTCCCGTGGCCTTTCCGCAGGTCTCGGTGTAACGGAAGTCGAGCGCCCACGAAAGGGCGGGATAGAGCGCGAGGATCGATATAGCGAGGAACGCTCTTTTTCTCATCGACATACTCCTTGTTCTTTGTTTATGCCCCATTGCCCCTGGACGCGGCGGCGACCGCGGCGGCGACCTCGGCCTCGTCCTGATTCGCCGACTCGGGTTCACCCGTTCCGGGCTGCGGCTCCGCTTTCCGGTCGGGGAAGAAACGGGTCGCGAACTTGATGTAAAAGTGAATGAGGACGATAAGTCCCGCCATGAAGACGAATATCACCGCCATGCCGGCCGCCCCGAGAACGAGGCTCTGTTCAAGCGCTTTAAGGTCCATGTCGTTTTCTCCTTACGGCTATTTGAGCAGGATGGGCACGAGGGCGAGCACGAGCCCGCCGACGACGACCGAGGCGACCTGTCCCGCGGCGTTCGCGTTGATCGCCTGCATGAGGACGATGTTCGAGGGGTCGTCCTTGAACGCCATCTTCTGGATGACGCGGCTCGACATCGGGAAGGCCGAGATCCCGCAGGCCCCGATCATCGGGTTGATCTTCCTCTTGAGGAAGAGGTTGAGGAACTTCGCGCAGAGGACGCCTCCCGCGGTGTCGAACACGAAGGCGACGAGGCCGAGCGCCAGGATCTTGAGCGTCGCCATCTGGAGGAACGCGTCAGCGCGCATCGAGGCGCCGACCGATATCCCGAGGAGGATGGTGACGATGGTCGACATCTCGTTCTGCGCGGTCTTCGACATCTTCTCGAGGCAGCCGCACTCGCGGATGAGGTTCCCGAACATGAGGAAGCCGATGAGCGGAGCGGCCATCGGGACGAGAAGGCTCGCGAGGAGGGTTACGATGATCGGGAAGGTTATGGTGACGACCTTCGGGATTTTATGCTGATGCTGGATCTCCATCCGGATGAGCCGCTCGTGCTTTGTCGTGAGCGCGCGCACGACCGGCGGCTGGATGATCGGGACGAGCGACATGTACGAGTAGGCGACGACCGTTATCGGCGCGAGAAGGTGGTTCGCGAGCTTCATCGAGACGAAGATCGCCGTCGGTCCGTCGGCGGCCCCGATGATCCCGATGCTCGCCGCCTCGCTCAAGGTGAAGCCCATGAGGACCGCGATGATCGTGGTGACGAAGACCCCGAGATGGGCAGGAGCGCCGAAGATCATGAGCCAGGGGCGCTGGAAGAGCGGGGTGAAGTCGCACATCGCGCCGACGCCGACGAAGACGAGGAGGGGGAAAAGCTCGGTAGAGATTCCCGCGTCGAAGAGAACCTTGAGCGCGCCCGCGACGCCCTCGTGATGCCAGACGACCTCGTAGGGGAGGTTGACGAGGATAGCGCCGAACCCGATCGGGAGGAGGAGCATCGGCTCGTAATCCTTCGCGATCGCGAGCCAGATAAGCGCGCATCCAGTGAGGTACATGACCCACTGTTGCCAGCCGATCGAAAGAATTCCGTCGGCGAAAAACTCGAGCACGATTTGAATCATGGGCCACTGTCTCCTTTACAACGAGCTATATCCGTGATTATACCATCGCGCGCGCGAAATGGGGTAAAGAATAACCGGAACCCGCGTCCGCTTGACCGCGGTATCGCTTCGATGTACCTTTCCGGAATCATGAATACCGAAAAAACCCTTCATCCCGACACGGTCTGCGTGCACGGTACCTACGATCCCTTCGATCACCGCGGCGCGCGCGCGATGCCGATCTATCAGAGCGCGGCCTACTGCTACGAATCGGCAGATCAGGCGGCGAGCCTCTTCGCCTTCGAGGAGGAGGGGAACATCTATTCCCGGCTCGGTACCCCGACGACCGACGAGGCGGAAGCCCGCGTCGCCCTTCTCGAGGGCGGCATCGGCGCGGTTTCCTTCGCGTCGGGGATGGCGGCGCTCTCGGCCTTCGTCCTCAACTTCCTGAAATCGGGCGACCATATCGCCGCTTCTTCCGCGCTCTACGGCGGGAGCATGGGGCTTTTGACCGATACCCTTCCGAGGATCGGGATAGATACAAGTTTCTTCGATCCCCTCGACCCCGCGAGCCTCGAGGCGGTCATGCGCGACTCGACGCGGCTCGTGCTCGCGGAGAACCTCGCGAACCCGACGCTTTCGGTCCCGGATCACGCGGGCCTTTCCGCGGTCGCGAAGAGTCACCGGGTGCCGTATCTCGTCGACAACACCTTCGCGACCCCGCTCGCCTCGCGCCCGATCGAACATGGCGCGGATTTCGTCCTTCACTCGACGACGAAGTACATGATGGGCCACGGGGACGCTATCGGCGGGATGATCGTGGACGCGGGGACCTTCGAGTTCGATCGTGAACGCTATCCCCTTCTCTTCGATCCGGCGCCGGACGGGAGGAGCTTCGTCGCCTTCTTCGGAAAGAAGGCCTTCCTCGCGCGCCTTCGCGGAAAGACGCTCATGAACACCGGCGGATGCATGGCCCCTTTTCACGCCTGGCTCCTCCTCCGCGGGATCGAGAGCCTTCACGTGCGCTACGAGCGGCATCTCGCGAACGCGCGATTCCTCGCGGACGCGCTCGCGCGCGACCCCCGCGTCGCGTGGGTGAACCATCCCTCGCGGCCCGACCATCCCTCGCACGCGAACGCGAACCGGTATCTTGGCGAACGGTACGGCGCGGTCGTCGGCTTCGGCCTCAAAGGCGGCTACGAGGCGTGCAAGGGCTTCATCGACCGCGTGGCTCTCATCTCGCACACGACGAACATCGGCGACACGAAAACGCTCGTGATCCACCCCGCGTCGACGACGCACCGGAACATGGGCGCTTCAGCGCGCGCGGCGGCGGGGATCGGGGACGATTTCATCAGAATGTCGGTCGGGCTCGAGCACCCGGCGGACCTGCTCCGCGCGATCGAGGATGCGCTGTAAAAACGTCGAGCGGCGCGGCAAGAACGTCATTGGGCGCCGGTTTGCGCGGCCATCAAAAAAAAGGAAACGATTCATGGAAACAAACGACGAGCGACGATTCGAGTACGGTGACTTTTACCTTCGCGAGGCGCGCGACGCGGACGCGGCAGCGCTTTTCGCGATCACGAACGACGCGGAGGCGATGGAGTATTACGGCGAGGAGGGAAGCTGGTATCCCGACCTCGCGGCGGCCTTGGGCGAGATCGCGTGGTTTCGCGGGCTCCCGGCCGAGAACGGGATGCGCTGGGTCATCGCGCGGAAGGCCGATGACGCGTACGCGGGGGACATCGGCTTCTTCGGCTGGGACGCGAAGAACCGCCGCGTCGAGCTCGGGTACAAGCTTGACCGCGCGTACTGGGGGCACGGCATCATGTCGGCATTCGTCGGCTTGATCGTGCCCTGGGGCTTTCGCGAGCGTGGCTACAACCGGATCGAGGCCTACGTGGAACCGGGAAATCCCGGCTCGGCACGCGCGGTTCTCAAGAACGGGTTCTCGCTCGAGGGGGTTCTCCGCGAATACGAGTTCGTGCGCGGGAAGCCGGTCGACCTCGAGGTCTACTCGATCCTCAGGCGGGAATGGGAGGCGCTCCCGGCGCGCTGATCGGCAGAACTCTCTCTTGACGCGCGTGCGTGTTCCGGATGATAGCGGGGCGTGACGGCAAGAAACGTCTGCCATAAAAAAAAGAGGCCGCTCGGGGATTTGCGTTCCCTGAACGGCCTTTTTCTTTTCCCTCCCGTTTGGAAGGATGGCTGCCGGAAGGGAACCCGGCCAACTCGACGTTCTTGAGATTCAAGATCATCGAGTTGGCTTTGCGTTTCTGAACCCTTTCCGGATTCAGAAACGCTTTGTTTCGTACCGATCGAAAAACTGATGTTATTCGATCGGCCTTCCGGCTTTTATCTTTACTTGTAGAGCTCGCGCTTCACGTAGTGCGTGTGGAGGAGGTGGTGCGCCTTCTCGGAGTTGGGCTCCTTGAGGAACTCGGCGTAGACCGCCTGCACGCTCGGGTTCTTGTGGGAAACCCGGATCGCGCTCTTGGCGTCGTCCGTGTAGAGACCTCCCGCGCGCTGGGTTCTCACCTCGTCGGTCGCGCCGTACGGCTGTCCGCCTCCGGCGACGCAGCCGCCGCGGCACGCCATGACCTCGATGAAGTGGTAGGGCACGTCCTTCTTCGCGGCGATTGCCTCGCGCACGCTCGCGAGCACGGGCTCGACGTTGCCGAGTTGGTGCACGACCGCGACGCGGACCTCGGTGCCGTTGACGTCGACCTTCGCTTCCTTCACGTCCTTGAGGCCGCGGGCCGGCATGAAGTCGATGTCGCCGAGCTCCTTTCCGACGATGACCGCGTAGGCGGTGCGGAGCGCCGCTTCCATGACGCCGCCGGTGGCGCCGAAGATCGTTCCCGCGCCGGTGTAGGGCCCGAGCGGGTTATCGGCCTCTTCCTCCTCGAGGAGGGAGAAGTCGATGCCGGCCTGGCGGATGATGCGCGCGAGCTCGCGGGTGGTGAGCACGGTGTCGACGTCCTGGAAGCCCGAGGACTTCATGTCGTCGTTCCGCTTGCACTCGTACTTCTTCGCGGTGCAGGGCATGACGGAGACGGAGTAGATCTTCGCGGGATCGACGCCGGCCTTCTGGGCCCAGTAGGTCTTGATCATCGCGCCCATCATCTGCTGCGGGCTCTTCGCGGTCGAGACGTTCGCGAGGAGGTCGTGCGCGTTCTTCTCGGCGTAGTCGACCCACGCGGGGCAGCACGAGGTAAAGAGCGGGATCGCGCCCTTGCCCTTGAGGAGGCGGCCGATGAGCTCGGTGCCCTCTTCCATGATGGTGAGGTCGGCGGAGAAGTTCGTGTCGAACACGTACTTGAAGCCGACGCGGCGGAGCGCGGCGTAGATCTTCTTGGTGGTGAGCTCGCCCGGCTTCATGCCGAACTCCTCGCCGAGGGCGACGCGGACGGCGGGCGCGATCTGGGCGACGGAGACGACCTCCTTGTCGCCGAGGCGGTCCCACACCTTGCGGGTCGAGTGCGCCTCGTAGATGGCGCCGACGGGGCAGTGCGCGGCGCACTGGCCGCAGCGGACGCACGGGGAGTCCGCGAGCTTCGCCATCGCCGCGGGCGCGATGACGGTCTTGCCGCCGCGCGCCTGATACTCGATCGCGTTGACGCCCTGGACGTCCTGGCACGCCTGGACGCAGCGGCCGCAGGAGATGCACTTGTTGCGGTCGAATACGATCGCGTCGTTCGAGTCGTCGAGGGGCCTGTCCACGATGAAGTGCTCGAAGCGGATCTGGTGGAGGCCGAACTCGGCCGCGAGTGACTGAAGCTCGCACTGGTTATTGCGCGAGCAGGTAAGGCACTCCTGCGGGTGGTTCGAGAGGATCAGCTCGAGCACCGTGCGGCGCGCCTTGACGATCTCGGGGTCGTGGGTGATTACACTCATGCCCTCGGTCATCTTGGTGCAGCACGCCCGGAGCATGCGCGGGGTCCCTTCCATGCGGACGATGCAGATGCCGCACGAGGCCCACGCGGGGAGGTCCGAGTTGAAGCAGAGCGAGGGGATCGTCACGTTCGCCTGTTTCGCGGCCGCGAGGATCGTGGTCCCCTCGGGAACCTGGATGGCCTTGCCGTTTATCTTAACGTTGATCATGATTACTCCTTGAAACTACGTTGGCTCGACGCCTTACTTGACGTCGATGGCCGCGAACTTGCACGTCTTCACGCACTCGCCGCACTTGAGGCACTTCGTCTGGTCGATGACGTGCTTCGCCTTCTTCTCGCCCGCGATGCAATTCGCCGGGCACTTGCGCGCGCAGGCGCCGCAGCCGATGCACTTGTCGTTGATCGTGTAGCTGACGAGTTCCTTGCACTTGCCGGACGCGCACTTCCTGTCGACGATGTGCGCGACGTATTCATTCTCGAACTTCCTGATCGTGGAAATCGTCGGGTTCGGGGCGGACTGTCCGAGCGCGCAAAGGGAGCTCTTCTGCATCGCGAACGCGATTTCCTTCATCTTGTCGAGGTCGGCCATCTCGCCGTGTCCTTTCGAGATCTTCTCGAGGAGGGCGTGGATCTGCCTCGTTCCGATGCGGCAGGGGGAGCACTTTCCGCAGGATTCCTCGACGCAGAACTCCATGTAGAACTTCGAGACGTCGACGACGCAGTCGTCCTCGTCCATGACGATCATTCCGCCCGAGCCCATCATGGAGCCGAGCCGGGTGAGCGCGCCGAAGTCGATCGGGGTGTCGAGCGATTCCTCGGTGATGATTCCGCCCGAGGGGCCGCCGGTCTGGACGCCCTTGAACTTCTTGCCGCCCTTGATGCCGCCGCCGATCTCGAAGATGATCTCGCGGAGGGTGGTTCCCATCGGGACCTCGACGAGGCCGGAGTTCTTGACCTTGCCGGTGAGCGCGAAGACCTTGGTTCCCTTGGAGTCGTCGGTTCCGATCTTGGCGAACCAGGCCGCTCCCTTATTGAGGATGACCGGGATGTTCGCCCAGGTCTCGACGTTATTGATGATCGTCGGCTTTCCCCAGAGGCCGGACTGCGCCGGGAACGGCGGCTTCGGGGTGGGCATGCCGCGCTTTCCCTCGATGGAGCGCAGGAGCGCGGTTTCCTCGCCGCAGACGAAGGCGCCGGCGCCGAGGCGGATCTCGATGTCGAAGTCGAAGCCGGAGCCGAGGATGTTCTTGCCGAGGAGGCCGGCCTCGCGCGCCTGGTTGAGCGCGATCTTGAGGCGGTCGACGGCGAGCGGGTACTCGGCGCGGATGTAGACGAAGCCCTGGTTGGCGCCGATGGCCTTTCCGCAGATGGCCATGGACTCGATGACCGAGTGGGGGTCGCCCTCGATCGTGGAGCGGTCCATGTACGCGCCCGGGTCGCCCTCGTCGGCGTTGCAGACGACGTACTTCACGTCGCCTTGCGCCTTGAGGCCCGCTTCCCACTTCATGCCGGTGGGGAATCCCGCGCCGCCGCGTCCGCGGAGGCCCGAGGCCTTGACCTCGTCGACGATCTGCTGCGGGGTCAGCTGGAAGAGCGCCTTCTCGAGCGCGAGATAGCCGTCGCGCGCGATGTATTCCTCGATGTTCTCGGGGTTGATGACGCCGCAGTTGCGGAGGACGATGCGGAGCTGCTTCTGGTAGAACTCGATCTCCTCGACCTCGTTCGCCTTCTTGTCCTTGTTGTAGAGGAGGCGGGTGACCTCGCGGCCCTTCACGATTTGCTCGTTGATGATGTCCTTCGCGTCCTCGGGCTTCACCTCGACGTAGAAGGTATCCTCGGGGAGGACCTTGACGATCGGGCCTTTCTCGCAGAAGCCGAAGCATCCGGTCTTGACGATCTGGACCTTGTCGATGACGCCCGCGGCTTTCGCCTCGGTGAGGAGGTTGTTGTAGATCCCGTCGGCGTTGCTCGACTCGCAGCCGGTTCCGCCGCAGACGAGTATGTAGTGGTTATATGCCATTGTGGGTAGCTCCTTATTTCTTCAGGATGTCGGCCGCGGGGCGGTCGATGATCCGGTCGTTGAGGAGCTCCCGCTTGATGAGGTGCTTCTCGACGATTTCCTTCGCGCACGCCGCGTCGACGCGCCCGTAGATGATGCTCGGCATGTCCTTGACGATGACCTCGACGGTGGGCTCGTTGTGGCAAAGTCCCATGCATCCGGTCTGGCGGATCACGACGTCGCCGCCCATGCCGCGGGAATCGAGCTCCTTGACGAACGCGTCGAGGGTCGCCTTCGCGCCCGCCGCGATCCCGCAGGTGCCCATGCCGACGATGACCTGCGCGGTCTTGCCGTCGATCTCTCTCTTCTTGATCTGCTGCTGCGTCGATTCGCGCAGCTTCCGCAAGTCCTCAAGGGACATCTTAGCCATAGTCATTCCTCCATAGATTCCAGATAGCGCCCGACGAGCGCGAGGGAGCCTGCGTCCGAGAACGCGCCTTCCTCGAGAAGCCCGAGGGCGTCCAGCAGTTCGGAGCGCCGTACCGTGTACTCGCGCCGCTTTCCGTTCCTGTCGAGGAAGCGCGAGATTTCCATCTCGTACTTCGCGTCGAAGGTCAGGACCTGCCGGAAAAAGCCGACGACGTCGCCCGCGGGCGGCGTGTCGATGTCGGTCAGGTCGACTCGGCATTCCACGGTGGTTCCGTGGCCTGAAAGGCTCGCAAGGTCAGTCGCGATTTCGCTTTCGCCGATCGCGGCTTCTTTCTCGCCTTCCTTTTTCGACCTGATTCCCCAGGAACCGCCCGTTGCCTCGGCGGTCTGTATCAAAAACGGTATCCCGAGCCCGACCTTGCGTCCGGGGTGCTTGACCCCGTCGGTGTAGAAGGGGTCGCTCGCGCGAAGGAGGGTAGCCTGGTTCATGCCCTTGCCGTTATCCTCGATAATCGCGCTGAAGTCCCGGTCGGTCTCGCTCACGCTCACCCTCACGACCGTCGCTCCCGCCTCTACCGCGTTTTGGGTGAGGTCGCTCAGCATGTCGGAAAGGGTAAAGTGCATACCGCGTTATGCCTTGTATTTGGCGATGATGCCGTCCATCTGGTCGCGGGTGAGCTTGCCGTACACGTCGCCGTTCACGGTAAGGACCGGCGCGAGACCGCAGCAGCCGATGCAGCGCACGGGCTCGACGGTGAACTCGCCGTCGGCGGTCGTGATGTCGGTGCCCGAAAGGCCAAGGAGGGAACGGGACTCGTCGATGAGATCCTGTCCGCCCTTCAGATAGCAGGCCGTGCCGAGGCAGACGGAGATCTTGTTCCGGCCGGGCTTGACGGTCTTGAAAAAGGAATAGAACGACATTGTCCCGTACACGCGGGCCAACGGGTTCCCCGTCCGGTTCGCCACCTCGGTGGCCGCTTCGCGGGAGATGAATCCCTGTTCTTCCTGGACCCGGTGAAGGATCATGATCAGGTTGCCGGGCTTCATCTTCCATTCGTCGATGAAGGTGTTGAGTTCCTTTGAGAACTCGCACGCAGTTGCCATGTAATAACCCCCAGTTATACAGTCGATAAAAATATATCGAATAGTGCTTCTGAGGTATTTTACTAATTAATGCTGTTTTTATCAATAAGAAAGGAACGGATTGGGAAGGGAATTCTCGGGTGTGGTCGTGAAATTCGGGGCAGTATACCTACCGGTAGGTATACCAGGCGTTTGTATGCCTGCCGGTAGGTATACAAGATAGTTCCTTGTATACCTACCGGTAGGTAGGGTGCGTGATTGCTTACCGACCCTTCGGTATCCGCAGCCGTTCTCCTTACCAATTCGCTTCGGCGGTAATCGGGGTCGCGAGCACGAGCAGGGTAGTCAGCGGGATGCGGAAAACGGCCGCGTTCGACGCGGTGACGACGGTTCCCGGGGCGCTTACCGTCGCGCGGCTTACCGTCGCGGGGCATTGGACGGTCAAGGTAAAGCTCGAGGCCGCGAGCTCGCCGGCGAGGGTTTTCCCGTACGCGGCCGCGATGATCTCGCGGTATTCCCGTTCGGTCAGTTCCTCCCCGGTGAAGGCGGGCGCCATGAAAAGATCGAGATAGTCGCGGGTTTCCGGGGGCATCATCGCGAGCGCGCGACCGAGGGTGTCGCGCGAGATCGCGATCGATACCCGCTTGTTCTCGCGGGATACGGAAAGGGCGTTGCCGAGAAAGCCGTCTGATTTCAGGAGGGTGAGCGCGAGCCTGATCCCGGCGCGCCCGGGAAACTCGAGGCTGTCGGCGCGAAACCCCGCGTTCCCGAGGCTGACGAGGATAGCCTCCCGGTCGTAGAGCGACTGGGGCACGCCGGGAGAAGCGGTCTCTTCCCTGCCCGCGAGCTTTCGCACGAGGTTCTCGGCGGTCGGGGAGAGAGACGCCTCGAAGGTCGCTCCCGAGCGTTCGGTTCCGTCGATCTTGAGGGTAACGGCCGGGGAACAGCCTGCGAGCGCGAAGACGGTAACGAGTGCCAGTGCGGCAAGGATGTATTGCGTGGCTTTTCGGGTCATTGAGGGACTCCCTTTTCGGAAACGCGGTTATGGGACGGGGCCTGGATCAGAAATCGTAGCTGAACGTGAGCCCGGTGGTAAACCGCAGACCGGCGTCAAAGGTTTCATCGGCGAAATTGGAATACTCGGCGCTTTGGTAGAAACGGATCTTTTGACCCGCGACGGTAACCGGGGCGGAATTCCACGAGAGGCCGATTATCCCGGGAAAGCGGGGAGTCGCGTCGAGCTCGCTTGCGCAGGCGAGGTGGAATTGCGTCCCGATGAAGAAGCGAAACCCGCTTTCCGTCGTGAGCGACGCGGTCAACGGAACGCTGAAGGACGATGAGCGCTCGTCCCAGGTAACGCCGACGCCGATGCCCGGATAGGCCTCGAGGCCCTTAACCCAGGACGCCTCGGCGTTCGCGTGGACTCCCCGCGCGGGGATCTCGTTCGGCATGAAGTCCCAGAGGATCCCGCCGGTCAGGTTGAGCCTGACGCCGATCGTGCCGCCGAAGGGAAAGGGGTTCGCCGAGGGAGCCGTCGTTTCCGGGGTGTCGGGGAGGGAAACGCTCTCGGCGCGGAGAATCCTGCCCGCGTACCGATAGTTCCGCTTCCAGTAGTCCTCCGAGATGCTCGAGACGATGACGCCGGTTCTCGGTCCGTCCGAGGCGGCGTGGATGAAGGTTCCGCCTCCGAGCCAGATTCCGACGTGCGAGATCCTTCCCGTCGTGTTGAAAAAGACGAGGTCTCCCGGCTCCCGGGCGATGTCCGCGATCCGTTCGCAGCGGGCCGACAGGGACTGGACCGTTCGGGGAAGCTCGGCGTTGAACGCGTCTATCGCCGAGCGGTATACGAGCCCGGAGCAATCCATTCCGTCCGCGTTCGTTCCCCCGCGCGCGTACGGGACGCCGATATACCGGCGCGCGGCCTGGGTAAACTTGTCCCTCGTCGAGTCCTTGTCGGACTTGAAGAACCCCGCGATATCCGCCTGCGCCGGGAGCGCGAGGGCGATCAATGCGAGCGTGAGCGCGCGGAACGCGCTTTTTTCTCGGAAAATCCCCGTCGTATGCAACCGATCGTGTCGTTTCTGTGTCATAATATTCGCCATACTTCTATAATTACACTGTATCACTGATGAGGTCCTTAATGAAACTAGTCGACAGAAAACCTTGGGCATTTCTTGACGCGTGGCGGGGTACCGCCTTCACGGGCGAGTGGCCGACCCTTCCGGAGATGTTCCGAATCTCCGTTGAGCGGTATCCTGATCGGCCGTGCCTGACCTCCTTCGAACCCGATCGGGTGACCCTTACCTATCGCGAGGCCCTTTCGCGCGTCGAAACCCTGGCCGCCTGGTTCCAGGGCGAAGGGATCAAAAAGGGCGACCGGATAGCCGTGTCGGGAAAGAACTCCCCCGAATGGGCGGTCGTGTACCTCGGCGCCCTTTTCGCCGGCGCGACGATCGTCCCGATCGACTACGGTCTCCATGATCCCGAGATAGAGAACCTCCTCAAGGCCGCCGAGCCGCGGTTCTTCTTCGTCGACGAGGAAAAGATCGCGCATTTCCGCGACTTCAAGGGGTCAGGCCGGGTTTACTCCCTCAGCAAGGCCTATCCCGGCGAGTACGTGTACAACCTCTCGGGCGGCGACCTTTCGAAGGCCGATCGCGCGGTCGAGACCGACCTCGCCGCGATCATGTTCACCTCGGGCACGACGGGCACCCCGAAAGGCGTCATGCTCACGCACCGGAACCTCGTCTCGGACTGCTATATCGCCCAGTCGAATCTCGACATTTACCACACCGACGTGTTCTACGCCCTCCTCCCGATCCACCATTCCTACACGATGCTCGCCGTCTTTCTCGAGGCCCTCGCCGTCGGCGCCGAGATCGTCTTCGCGAAGAGCATGGCGGTCTCCCGTATGCTCAAGGAGCTTCGCGAGGGGAAGGTCACGATGCTTCTCGGCGTTCCGCTCCTTTTCAACAAGCTACTCGCGGGGATCATGAAGGGAATCAGGGACAAGGGCGCCGTGGTCTACGCGATCATGAAGACCCTCATGGGGGTTTCGTACCTCGTCAAGAAGATCACCGGGATGAATCCCGGGAAGAAACTTTTCGCGCCCGTTCTCGAGAAGGCGGGACTCTCCACCGTGCGGATCGCGATCTCGGGCGGCGGGCCGCTCGCCGCGAGCGTGTTCCGGGTCTATAACGAGCTCGGCATCGATTTCATCCAGGGCTACGGTCTCACCGAGACCTCGCCGATCGTCGCGCTCAATCCCGTCGAGCGGTTCAAGATCGAGAGCGTCGGTCGCTACTTCCCGCCGCACATGGAGATGAAGATCATCGATCCGGACGAGAGGGGCGTCGGCGAGGTCGCGATTCGAGGGCCCATGGTCATGAAGGGCTACTATAACATGCCCGAGGAGACCGCGAAGGTCTTGAGCGCCGACGGATGGTTCCGCACCGGCGATCTCGGCCGGCTCGACGACGAGTATTATCTCTATCTCTGCGGCCGCGCGAAGAACATGATCGTCACCGAGGGCGGGAAGAACGTCTACCCCGAGGAGATCGAGAACGCGTTCCAGCTCTACTTTAACGACATCGAGCAGATCACCGTCCGCGGTTACGTGATGGACGAGGCGACGAAGAGCGAGGGGATCGAGGCGCTCGTGTATCCCGCCGACGACCTCCTGAAGCGCCTTGACCTCATGCGCGGCGACTCGACCGAGGACGACTCGGTTTCGCTCGCGATCGGCGACATCGTCGACGCGGTAAACAAGACCCTCCAGCCGTATCAGCGCATCTCGAAGGTGACGATCCTCGCCGAGCCGCTCGAGATGACGACGACGCGAAAGGTAAAGCGAACCTACAATGCCTGATCGGTTTCCGTTTCCGCCTCGATGAGGGGCGGTCGTTTGAATGAGGGCGCCCGGGATAATCCCGGGCGTTTTTTTTCGCCCGGCGCGGCCGGCGTGATCGCGGGTCAGCGGGGGCGGCGGGCCAGGGCGGCCCTGAGGGTGTCCATGTTCACGCGGCCGGAGGCGTCGAGGAGGCGATCGTCGGCGATGTCGAGGTCGAAGGCCCGGCGCGCGACGTGCTCGGGGAAGTGCGCGTCGCTCGAGGTTACGAGGGGATAGCCCTTCGTGTCGAAGGCGGGTCGGCCGTCGAGCGCATCGAGCCTGACGACCTCGAGCGCGTCCCAGGGGCCATCGGGCACGAAGCCGAGCTGGCTCGTGAGCGAGAAGGAGGGCCGGTCGACGTGCGCCGGTATCACGACCCCGCCGAGCGCGATCGCCCGGGAAGCGAGCTCCTCGAGCCCGAGGTCGGCGCTCGTGACGAGGTACTTGTCGACCTCTCCCGCGATGTCCTCGTTCTCGTCGACGTACACCTGGTCTCCGGTTTTCTCGGGGACGTTCATCACCGGCGGCATGAGGGCGTAGAGTTCCTCGCCGAGCGCGAGGGCGAGCTCCGGGGTCGGGAAGAGGCACAGGACGTGGCACTCCTCGCGGCTTTGAGCCTCGATGCCGAAGAGGGCCGCGATCCCCGCTTCCCGCGCGGCCGCGTCGAAGGCGGGGCAGTTGAGCGCGCTGTTGTGATCGGTGAGGGCGGCGAGCGCGATCCCGCGTTCCGCGCACAGAAGCGCGATCGTCCGGGGCGACATGGAGAGGTCGCCGCAGGGCGAGAGACAGGAGTGGAGGTGCAGGTCCGCCCTGATCGTCATTCGCCGAGGACGCCCCAGAGCCGGCCGGAGACCGCGTATTGGCTTAAGGGCGTCACGAAGAGCGCGATTCCTTCCGCGCGCGCGGAGGCGACCATGTCGTCAGGGATCGGCCGGTCGTTGCAGACGACGATGGCCGCGAGATCCTTGAGGGTGCCGACGGCGACGGTGTTCTTGTGCGCCTGGATCGTGACGAGCACGCCGTGCTCGACCGCGTTGGCCATCGCGTCGCTGAGAAGATCCGAGGTGTAGGCCCCGGCGATCTCCCGGTTTTCGTAACTGTCCTGCGCGCATCGGGCTTCGAGGAGCCCGGAAAGTTCGTCTATCTTCATTCTTCGTCCTTTTTCGCGAGGTTGATCTTGGCGCGGACGGTGGTGCCCCGACCCGCGCCCGACTCGATGGTGAATTCGTCCGAGACGCGCTTCGTGTTCGGCAGTCCCATACCCGCGCCGAAGCCGAGCGAGCGCACGCGGTCGGTCGCCGTGGAAAAGCCCTCGGTCATCGCCTTCTCGACGTCCGGGATGCCGGGTCCCGAGTCCGCCGCCTCGATGACGATCGACTCGGGGGTGATCACGTAGCGCATCACCCCGCCCTCCGAGTGGATGACCTGGTTGATCTCGAGCTCGTAGCTCGCGATCCCGATCCGTCTCGTGATCGCGGGATCGACGCCCGCGGCCTTGAGGATGCGCTTGACCTCGGTCGACGCTTGCCCCGCGATCTCGAAGTTGAAGGGCTCGGTCCTGAACTCGATAATGCGTTCGCCCTCCGTACGGCCGGGCCGGGATATTCCCTCTCCCGGGGCGGGCGGCGCCGCGTGCTCGAGACGCTCGACCTCGCGGTTGAGCGCGACGAGCAGGGTCGACACGACGTCCGACGCGGTGACGATGCCGACGACGCGCGCGTTGCCGTCGAGAACGGGGAAGCGGCCGAAGGAGTATTTGTTGAAGTAGGAGACGCAAAAGGAGAGGCTCATGGTGTCCTGAAGGACGATCACGTTCGTCGTCATGTGAAGGCCCGCCGCGTCGTCGATCCAGCCGTTGTCGAGCGCGTTGACGATGTCGTCCATGGACACTATCCCCAGGAGGGCGTCTCGCTCGTCCGTTATCGGCACGCCGGTGATGCGGTTCTTCTTCATCACCTCCTGTATGAGGCGGAGCGGGTCGGAAGCCCGCGCGGTCAGGATGGGATGGGTCATCACGTCCTTCACCTTGAGCTTGAAGAGGATGTCGAGCACTGCCTCGGGCGAGTTGTCCTGGTTGATCGGGATGGAGAACATGGAAAAAGTATACACCATAATCGGGAGTTTCGACTTGTCGAGGTTTTTGACTTTTTACATTCCTTCCGTGATAAGCCGATGGAATCGTGCTATTTATACGGATACAAAAAAATAAAAAAAGGGGAAAATCATGGACAGAAAGTTTGGCGTTCTTTTCGTTGCGTTCGCGATAACGGCCCTGGCTCTCTCGGGCTGCGGCTCCTCGGGCGGCGGGGACGACGGGGGCGACGGGGACGGGACGGGCGAGATTTGCCTTATTCAAGTGAGCGGCGGCGAGGAGTACGGCCCCGTCGCGGCCGGCGGATTCGACTTCGTCACCGAGATATACACCGAGGTGCTTTTCTACGACGAGTCAAAGCGCGTCCCGGTCGACATCTACGTCGGCGGCGTCAAATCGGCCGTGTATAACGCCGATAACCATTCGTATCAGACCCTTCTCGACAGGCTCGTTCCGGCGGGGGAGACCGTGCACATCTCGGTCGTTCAGGCGGACTGGGGCACGAAGGAGTTTGACCTGACGGTATGCGGCTTTCCTGATACCGATTATCTCGACGCGATCGCCTATTCGCCCTCGCTCGACGCCTTCAGGCGCGCGATCGATTTGGGCTCTGCTCCTTCGACGCCGCTGACGGTAACCCTGCCGGCTTCCCCGGTAGCGGGCTGTTCGGAGGTCGTCTCGTGTCTTTTCGCCAACCGGAAAACCTTCGGGTGGGACCCGATCACGGCGACGGGCTCTGGCCTGGTGAAATCCTTCGACCTCTCGGCGGGAAACCCGGCTTGGGTGTCCTTCCGCGATACCCTTCGCGAATCGCGCTCAGGCGTCGTCGAGAACCGTTTCAGATGGTACGCGGAGTATTCCCTCGGCGCCGAGGCGAAGATCACCGCGGAATATCTCGGCTATACCGACTCCGAGTCCCTCTCTTTACCCCCTGTGATAGAGGGAACCTACACGCTGACGGCGAAGTATCGGGCGACGCCCACGGGCGGCGGCGGCTACGTTGATGTTTCGGGTTATTCAGAGGCTTTCGGCATCACGCGCGATTACGAAAATCTCGCAATACCCGCGAAAGCCGGAGTGACCGGCACGAGTAGCGCTACTACACTATTAGACGTCACGCTCACGGGAGACATCATCGGTACCGCCTCGGCCCTCGCGGAGCAGACGCTGACCGGCGACGTCGAGGAGGACGGCTCGATTCACGGGACGATCACGGGCACGGTTATGCATAATTTTGTCGGTGCCGGGGGAAGCGAGGTACAGGCGACGATATCGAACGGGACCTTCATCCTGACGCCGCAATAAAGAAAGGATATACAGCTTGAAAACCGATCGGATTCTTTTTTCGCTTTTCGCCGTCCTCGCGCTCGCGTTCGCAGGTTGCGGTTCCACGTCCGATGACGACGGCCCCGACGCCCATTATGATATGGTCGGGATTTACTCGATCAGGAATGCGGGCGGATGGGAGTACGGGACGGTTACGGTTACCGTTTCGGGCTCCGCCGCGAAGGTCGTCCGCACTCCGTACGGCGGGACCCCTCAAACCCTCGATTCCCTTTTCAGCGTCTTCGAGGACGACGGAGAGGAAATCGTCACGGGCGACGACGGAGACATCCGTTTTCAGATCACGGTCAACGAATCAGAACCGACCGGTCAGGGCTTCGACGTTCATTACGGGATGATTTTCGACGGCGCGGACTTTCTTGGCGTTTTCCGTATGCTTGACCGGGACGATGCCTCGGTGGCGTACTATCGGGGCACCTATACCGATTGGAATGACGCCGACACGGGAGACTGGATCCTGTTTACCCGCGGATCGGAGGTCGTTGCGCTGGTGCTCGGGGACGCGCAAGGGTTCCAGGGCGACGCGTGTGGCACGTTTTCCGGCGATACCCTTTCCGGTGTTTGCGAATATGGCGCGTCGAGCGAGCCGACTCATTTCTGGTCCGCGATGCGCTCGGGGGCTTCCCTGGACGGAACGCTAACGGAAATGACGAATTCCGAGCACGTGTATTACTTGACCGGATCAGCGCTCTAGCGTCGTGCCTGGCTACCGCGACGAGTCTTTGTGTGCGTGCTTTTATAACACGGTTTTCTCTATGAAGTCGGCGAGGCCGTCCGCGTCGTTGTCGAGGTCGGTGACGTGTTTCGCGAGCGCGAGGATTTCCGGTCGCGAGTTGGACATCGCGACGCTCATCCCGGCATAGCGGATCATCGACTCGTCGTTCATGCTGTCCCCGAAGGCCATGACGCGCTCCGAAGTTACCCCGAGCTTCTCTGCCGCGAGGTAGGCGAGCGCCTCGCCCTTGCCCGCCCCGAAGGGGAGGATCTCGAGGAAATAGGGCTTGCTCACGAAGACGGTGGCGCGGTCCTTGAAGATCACCTTGAACTCGGCCTCGACCGGTACGATGTACTCGGGGTCTCCCGGGATCACGAGCTTGTAGACCCCCCGCCTGATGAGGTTCTCGTAGTCCTCGGGCACGATCGGCTTGAGCCCGGAAAGCATGCAGTCGCGCCGGGAATACTCGGTTTCCCTCGATACGTGGATGACGTTGTTCTCGTAGACGTGGCATGAAAGGCCGGCCGCGAGGACAAGCCGGTAGGCCTCGAGGGCGACTTCCTCGGGAAGGCGGCGTTCGTATATGCGCTCTCCGGTGTCGGAGGTGATGATCTCGGAGCCGTTATTGCAGACCAGCCAGCTTTGTACCCGGTCCACGCCGATGCGCCTCGCGTACGGGATCATGGCCTCGGGCGAGCGGCCGGAGGCCAGAACGAGCTTGATGCCGCGTTCGGACGCCTTTTTAAGGGTGTCGACCGTGCGATCCGATATAGAAAGGTCATGCTTGAGGAGCGTGTCGTCGAGGTCCATGGCGATCATGGCGGGGTCAAGTTTCATGGTAGGTACTATACCTGATTTGACCATACTGCAAAAGACGACTACTATACATTTATGGATACCCGACGCTTTTGGACACAGTTTCTTTCGTTCGCTTTTCCGGCCATCGCGGTCCTGTGCGCGATGATTATTCTCGCGACAATGTTTACGCAAACCCTCGCCATCGCGCTTGCGCTTTGCATCCTTGTCGCGGCGGGGGGAAGCCTCGTTATCGCAGTCTCGCTCCGTCGCGAGGAGGCCGTGCTCGCGCGCGATTTCGGGGATGTACTTACCAAGCTCGCGAAACAGCTCGGGCACGGGCTTTCCGCCTTCGCCTCGGGCGACCTCCGCTTCCGGCTCAGGAAACCCGCGGTCGAGGCGACTTCCCCGGAGGCGGCCGCCCTCGCGAAACGGCTTCTTTCCTGCGTCGATGACTTTAACAGCATCACGAACGTGCCCCTGAAACGCGTATGCTTCGTCGGCGCGAACGGCTATGAGGAAGGAAAGGTCGCGGGAGAGCACATCGGAGAGATGCTCGGCGGCAAGGGCAAGGTGGGATACATGATCCCGTCGTTTTCTCAGACGAACCACGTGCTCAGGATGAAGGGTTGCCACGATTACCTGAGCGAGCATTACCTCCAGATCGTCAACCTTCCCGTCATCGAGACGAACGGAGACCCCGCGTTCGCCCTCGAGAAGGGGCTCGCGCTCGTATCCGACAATCCCGACCTGAGTCTCCTGTATATCACCGACGGATGGTCCCCTGGCGCCCTCGCCGAGGGCTTCGCGAAGGCGGGGCTTTCACGCGTGAAGATCGTCGCGTACGACACGACGAACGGGAACATCGATCGTCTCAAGAAAGGTCTTTTTACCGCCCTCATCGAGCAAAACCCGACGATACAGACCCACAACGCGATCGTGCATCTCTACAACGCGCGCGAGGCTTCCTGGGTCCCGCTCTCGCGGAAGCTTTTCATGGCCCCGATCTATGTCGATCAGTCCAATTACCGGAATTACTGGGACGACGAGCGAAACGAGCGGATCATGCGGGACGAGGAGCGGTCTCTCATGGTCGCGCCGGTGCCCTCAAAGTCCGGGAAACGATACCGGATCGGGGTCATTCTCCCGACAGTGACCGGCTTTTTCGAGACGCTCGTCGCGGGCGTCGAGGCGGCGAAGGCCTCGCTCGCGGAGCACAATGTCGAGATCGAGCTCGTCAATGTCTTTCATACGCAATTCGACTTCGGCGCGGCTTCCCTCGTCGTTCCCGTGATCGAGTCGTTCGTAAAGCGCGGCTACGACGGTTTCGCGCTTTCGGTGATCGACCCGGACACCATGCCCGCGATCAACGCCGCGGTCGACGCGGGGCTTACGGTTACGACCTTCAGCACCGAGCCGTCAAGCTTCCGCGAGATCATCATGACCGTGATGGACAACATGGGCCGCCTTTCCGAAAGCAGCCAAACCCTCGCCGCGGCCGCGGAGCAGTCGGCGCGGGCGAACGGGCAGATCGGTCAGGCGATCCTCGGGATCAGGGAGGATATCGGGGAACAGAAGAAGCGGCTCTCCGCGAACGAGGGCGAGCTCGCGACGCTCAACGGGATGATCTCCGGAATGGAGAGATCCTTCGACGCGTATTCCAAACTCGTATCCGCGATGACCGGGGAATCGGCGCACGGGTCGGGCTCCATGGACGAAACCTGGCGCGAGACCCAAGCCCTTAAGGAAGCGATCGACCGCATCGGCGCGGAACTCGCGGCCTTCAACGAGAAACTCGCGAAGGTTCGCGAGTTCGCCGCCGTCATCGAGAGCATTTCCGAGAGCACGAACGTGCTCGCGATCAACGCCTCGATACAGGCCGCGCGCGCGGGAACCGCGGGAAAAGCCTTTGCGGTCGTCGCCGGCGAGGTCAGGGGCCTCGCGGAGAATTCGCGAAACACCGCCGAGAGCATCAGGGATATCGTCGCCGGCATCACGGACGACATGGCCAAGATCATGGACGTGAGTTCGCGCGGCGCCGAACGGGTCGGGAAAAACCTCTCTGACGCGCTCGTCGCCCGTGAGTCTTTCGAGTCGATCGCGCGATCGCTCGCGGAATCGAGCAGGTCCGTCGACAGCATCCGGGAATCGGTGAGCGGGCTCGCCCGGCTCGGCTCGGACGTCAAGGCGAACATGGACGCGGTCGAGCGAATGGCGGACGCGACGAAGAACCGGATCGAGGAGATCTCGGTTTCGATTAACGAGCTTTCCGAACAGGGGGGACATCTCTCCCGGACCGCGAACGATCTTCGCGTCATGGCATCCGACCAGAGCCTCGTGTTTTCGCAGCTTTCGGTCAACGAGGCCTCGAAGGGCTAGCTTCCCGATCGCTTCAACACCTCTCGCGGATCCTCATTCTGCATGAGGACGGGTTTCCCTTGTCGTCATGGCGGCGTTCGACGCGCGGCCTGAAGGCTTTTGGTCGATTTGCTTTATGCCGGTAAGAGGATTATGCTTTATTCATGGCTTATAAACCTTTCTTGACACGGATAGCTCCTTTCGCGCTCCCGGTCTTGACCGGGTTTCTGGCGATCATTCTTTTTTTTGCAATGTTTCCGATGCCGTTGACTGTTGTGATAGCGGTTCTCGTTTTTTCGGCATCTGCCTGGGATATCGCGCTCGTTATCGGCCGCCGTCGCCGGGATGTCGCGCGTTCGCGCGATTTCAGCGACGTGCTCACGAAGCTCGTGAAACAGCTCGGACACGGCCTTTCGGCTTTCGCGTCGGGGGATCTCCGCTTCCGCTTGCGCAAGCCGGATGTCACCGCCCGGGATCCCGAAGCCTCCGCGCTCGAAAAACGGCTTATTGCCTGCGTCGACGATTTCAACAGCATCACGAACGTTCCGCTCAAACGCGTTTGCTTCGTCGGCGCGAATTCCTATCAGGAAGGGAAGGTCGCCGGCGAGCGGATAGGCGCGTTGCTCGGCGGCAAGGGGAAGGTCGCTTACTTCATTCCGGACCATACCCAGGTGAGCCACGTGCTTCGCATGAAGGGGTGTCACGATTACCTCAGCGAGCATTTCCATGCGATCGAGAACCTGCCGTACGTCGAGACGACGGGAGCGCCCGAGCGGCCGATCGAGAAGGCGCGGGAACTGGTCGCGCTCCACCCGGACTTGAGTCTCATCTACGCGACCGACGGGTATTCCCCGGGAGTGGTGGCCGAGGGTCTCGCGAAGGACGGGGTCACCCGGGTGAAGATCGTCGGGTTCGACGCGTCGCGCGAGAACGTTGCCCTTCTCAAGCGCGGGCTCATAAGCGGCATCGTCGAGCAAAATCCGGTGATTCAGACCCATAACGCGATCGTTCATCTTTATAACGCCTGCGAGGCTTCGTGGACCCCGCTCTCGCGGAAGCTTTTCATGGAGCCGATCTACGTCGATTCCGGGAACTACCGGACGTATTGGGACGACGCGCGCGACGAGCGGGTCATGCGCGACGAGGAGCTCTCGCTCAAAACGCGCGCGGAGCCGTCCAGATCGGGGAAGCGCTACCGTTTCGGGGTTATACTGCCCACGACGAAGGACTTCTTCGCGTCGCTCGTCGCGGGCGTCGAGGCCGCCAAGAAAACGCTCGCGGGGCATAACGTCGAGATAGAGCTTGTCGACGTCTTTCACACGAATTACGACTTTGGCTCCGCCTCGCTCGTGAACCCGGTCATCGAGTCCTTCGTGAAGCGCGGCTATGACGGATTTTCGCTGACGGTAATCGATCCGGATATCATGGGCGCGATCAATGCCGCCGTCGACGCGGGGCTGAAGGTCACGACCTTCAGTACCGAGCCCTCGAGCTTCCGCGAGATAATCACGACGGTAATCGACAATATGGGGCGGCTCGCGGACTCGAGCCAAACCCTCGCCGCGGCGGCCGAGGAATCGTCCCGCGCGAATAACCAGATCGGACAGGCGATCCTCGGCATCAAGGAGGATATCGGCGAGCAGAAAGGTCGCCTCTCGGCGAACGACGGCGAGCTGTCGACCCTGAACGGGATGATCGCCGGGCTTGAGTCCACCGTATCTTCCTATTCAAGGCTCGTCTCCGGCATGGCGGAGGAATCTTCCCGCGGCTCGGGGTCGATGGACGAGACCTTCCGCGAGACGCAGGCGCTCAAGGACGCGATCGACCGCATCGGGGCGGAACTCGCGGCGTTCAACGAGAAGCTCGGGAAGGTCCGTGACTTCGCGGCAGTCATCGAGGGGCTCTCGGAGAGCACGAACGTACTCGCGATAAACGCGTCTATCCAGGCCGCGCGGGCGGGAACGGCGGGCAAGGCCTTCGCGGTCGTCGCGGGAGAGGTGCGCGGGCTCGCGGAAAACTCGCGGAAAACCGCAGAAAGCATCAGGGATATCGTCGTCGACATAACGGTCAACATGAACAAGATCATGGACGTGAGCGCGACCGGGGCCACGCGTGTCGGAAAGAACCTCGAGGAGGCGATCCTCGCGAAAAAGTCGTTTGACTCCATCGCGCATTCTCTCGCGGAATCGGGCGACGCGGTCGAAAGCATCAGGGAGACCGCGAGCGGCCTCTCTCGGCTCGGGACCGGCGTGAAGGCGAACATGGACGCGATCGAGCGGATGTCCAACACGACCGGCGACCGTCTCGAGGAGATTTCCGTGTCGATATCGGAGCTTTCGCGTCAGGGCGAGCATCTCTCGCGGACCGCGAACGACCTTCGCGTCATGGCGGCCGATCAGGGCATCGTTTTCTCGCAGCTTTCGGTCAACGACGCGAGGTGATGGCTTTGCCCCGATCGTATCCGCATGATGGAGGTCAGTCCGGCTCGGTCCTTCCCTTGTCGAGAAGTTGATCCAGGAAACCGTGGCTCGACTGGATGACGCCGAGAATCGCGTGGGTGTCGCGCATCGAGTTGTTCACGCCCTCGAGCGAGGCGAGCCCGTCGTTGAGCGCGGCGGCCTCCTCGCGGATGGCTCCGGTTATCTCCGAGAGGGAGTTTCCCGCCCGGTCGATCGTCTTCGCGTTGTCGCTGAAGCTCTCGAGCACGCCGGTGAACGAGGAGCGGAACCGCGAGAAAAGCTCGTTGAATTCGTTCATCTTCGCCGAGATCGTCTCGACCGTCGTCTGAAACTCCCCGACGCTCGACTCGATTTGCTTTGCGAAGTCCCCCGTTTGCGTCGCGAGGTTCCTGACCTCGTTGGCTATGATGCGGAAACCCCTTCCGACCGTCCCCGCGCGCGCGGCCTCGATTGAGGCGTTGATCGCGAGGATTCCGGTCCTGTCGGAGACGTCCTGAATCGATCCGGTGATCCCCGCGACGCTTTCGGTCTTGCCCTTGAGTTCGTCGAAGAGCGCGCCTATCGCCTTCGCGTCGGCCGCCGCGCGCTCGATGTCGGTCATCCTCTCCTCGATATCACGGTCCATGGTCCCGTTCTTCGCGAGGATCTCGCGCATCATGGCGTCGATTCGACCCGAGTTTTCCGAGGTACTCTCGCTCGTCGCCCGCATTTCCTCGAACGCGCTCACGATCGTCGCGAGACCGCGCTCGACCTGCTCCATCGCATCGTCCAGGATCCCGAGCGAGTTTACGGTGACCGCGTTGAGGATTACGCTCTTGTTGTACCCGACCGCGAATCTCTCGAGGGCGTCCGCGTAATTGCTTTCAATCTCGTGCGCTTCCATTTATTTCGTCTCCTTCGTCCCGGTCACTGACCGTAGAATCGGTCCGCGAGGTCAACCCCGCAGCGGAGCGCGGAAAGCCACGAAAGGAATTTTGAGACGGTCTCTCCCCGGTAGATCGCGCCGTGCTGCGGCGCGATCATCTCGGGCTTGAGGGAGGAAACGATCGAGCACCATTTTTTCGCTACCGCGTTCGAAGCGATGTAGCGCGTGTGAAAACCCTCGATGAGCGGGACGTGGCGCTGGAAGTCCTCGACGAAGACGCTTTCGTCCCCGTCGCCGAAAACGGCCGCACCTATGTCGCCCGAGAAGAGGATTCGCGAGCGTTCGTCGAAGAGGCTGAAATGCCCGGGCGAATGCATGAAATGGGAGGGGACGAAGCGTATCCTCGCCCCCGAGGGAAGCGCGAGCGTGTCGCCTTTGTCCTCGATGGGGAGGACGCGCGAGGTGTCCACGATGCCGAAGTGGGGGAGAAATCGCGTCCAGAGCGCGGAGACGTATACGCGCGCCTTCGTTACCCCGAGCCAGAGCGCGATCCCGGACGAGACATCCGGGTCCTGGTGGGAGAAGAAGATCGTGTCGATCTTGTCGATCGAGATGTACCTGCTGACGGCGGCCACGACGCGCGAGAAGAGGTGCACTCCGCCCGGGTCGAGGAGGGTTCCGCGCCCCCGGTCGATGATGAGGTACTGCATCGTCTGTATGACGCCCTTGCTGTATCGGTTGTCGGTTCCGAGCCAAATGAACTTGTGGTCGGCGTCCTCGTAAAGGACCTTCCCGATCGCGTCTTCCTGCTCAATCATGCGCGTTCTCCTTGGGTGTTACGTTGTCAGTGTACGTGCGCGTTCTCGTTTTTGTCAAATCGTCCCGCCGCCGACGACGAGGTCGCCGGCGTAGAATACGACGGCCTGTCCCTCGGCGACCGCGCGCTGGCGCTCGTCGAACTCGACGAGGATATTCCCGTCCGGCAGGGGCCTGATCGTCGCCCCCTGCTCGGTCTGGTTGTAGCGTATCTTCGCCGTCACCCGCATCGGCCCCTCGAGGCGCTCGAACGGGATCAGGTTGGCGGAATGGGCGACGAGGCTCGCGGAAAAGAGGTCTTTGTCCTCGCCGAGGGTAACCGTGTTGTCGCGCGCGTTCTTCGCGACGACGTACATCGGCTTACCGAAGGCTTGGGCGATCCCGCGCCGCTGGCCGATCGTGTAGCGGATCACTCCCCGATGCTCGCCGATCTCGCGACCCGCGACGTCGACGAACTTCCCGGGCCGGGCCGAGCCGGGGGCCGCCTTCTCGATGAAGGCGGTATAGTCTCCCCCGGGGACGAAGCAGATGTCCTGGCTGTCGGGTTTCCGCGCGTTCACGAGGCCGGCTGTCTCGGCGATTCGCCTGACCTCCGCCTTGTCCATGCCCCCCAGGGGGAACAGGGTGTGCGCCAGCTGATCCTGGGTGAGCGAGTAGAGCACGTAGCTTTGGTCCTTCGAGCGGTCGGCGCCGCGGCCGAGGACGTATCGACCCGAAGCCGGATCCCGGCGGACGGTCGCGTAATGCCCGGTCGCGACGTATTCGTATCCGAGCAGCTTCGCGCGCTCGATGAGCTTGTCGAATTTCACGAAGCGGTTGCAGTCGATGCAGGGATTCGGGGTTTTCCCCTCGAGATAGGAATCGACGAAGCGTTTGATCACGCTTTCCGCGAAGATCTCGCGAAAGTTGAACACGAAGTGCTCGATGCCGAGCTTGTAGGCGACGTTTCGCGCGTCCTGCACGTCCGAGAGGGCGCAGCAGGTTCTCGTCGCCTCCTCGGCGAGGACGATGTCCTCGTCCGAGAAGAGCTTGAGGGTGACGCCGGCGACTTCGTGTCCCTGATCGATGAGGAGCTTCGCGGCGACGGAGCTGTCGACGCCCCCCGACATCGCGACGAGTATCTTCGCCATCAGCGTATTCCCCCGTCGGTAGCCTCGCCGAGGAGCGCCTCGAGGGCCGGGGCCGTCCCGAGAAAATCGCGGATCGCGCGGTAGTCGCGGCTTGCCGCCTCGCGCGCGGGTGAGGCGGCCCGGTGACGGACCGCCCTGATGAGCAGGTTTTTCGGCGTGTGGCTCATGTCGATAAACTCCAGGATTTGCGCGCGATAGCCCGCGGCGGAAAGAAGCTCCGCGCGCATCGCGTCGGTAAGGAGCGCGGCGATGCGTTCCCGGACGACGCCGTACCGGAAGGCGGATTTAAGCGCGTCTTTCGCGGGGCTCTCGATCGCGGCGCCGGAAAGCGCGGCGTTGAGCTCGTGCTGGCAGCAGGGGACCGAGAGGATCACTGACGCGTCCCAACGGACCGCCTGCGCGAGGGCCGCGTCGGTCGCGGTGTCGCAGGCGTGAAGGGTCACGACCATGTCCGCCCGCTCGAGGCCCCGGTAGCCCGCGATGTCGCCGACGGCGAAGTCGAGGCCCCGGTACCCGTACTTGACCGCGAGCGCGGAACAGCGCTCGATAACGTCTTCCTTGAGATCGAGGCCGACGATCCTGACGGGAAACCCCCGCACGGCGGAAAGGTAATGATAGATCGCGAAGGTGAGGTAAGACTTGCCGCAGCCGAAGTCGACGACGGTGAGTTCGCGCGCGGGCTTTCCCCCGGCGTCCTTCCCCGCCGCCGCGACGAGGTCGTCGGCCACGTCCTCGATGAACTCGAGGAAACGGTTGACCTGGCGGAATTTGTCGTACATCGCCCTGACGACCTTCCCGTCGCCGGTCATGACGCCGAGGTCGACGAGAAAGGGCACGGGCGTCCCTTCGGGAAGGATGTATCGTTTCGCGCGGTTATGCGACGAGGTCCCGAGAGATTCATCCGGGGTCGGCGCGTTTCGTCCGTTTGACGGTACGGGGTCCTCGCGGCAGGAGGACTGACCCGGAACGGGGGCGCGAGCAGGCTTTCTGATCGCCGAGAGCTCCCCGCGCCGGTTTGTAAGAACGGCGATGGTTCCCGCTTTCGAGGAAAATTCCGCGCGAGCGAAGCGCGCGCCGACGAGCGCCTCGAGCGCGCCCGCGAGGGCCTCGGCGTCGAGGTTTTCGTGAAAGGCCTTGGTGCCCCTGACGGTTTCGAGCTGATACCGGGTTTCCCCCGCGACGGCGATTCTGCGCAGCTTCGCGCGCGAGAGGCCCTCCGCGCGCGCGAGTGCCGTCGGAGAGGAGAGCGTGCCCGAGTCGGGAGCGGAGGCCGCGATCTCGCGGGCGAGCGCCTCCGGTGTTTCCGCGCGCCTATGCATCGCGCTGCTGGAGGAAGCCAAGGGTAACGCAGGCTTCGTACATCGGCATCGGCGTGGCGAGCACGGTGATGCCGCAGGTTTCGGCGAGCGCCTTCATGGCCTTGGTCGGGAGCTTGTCGTTCACGAGGAGGACGGCGGCCGCCCCGATGACGTCCGCGCTCCTGATCGTCTGCTCGGTCGGTAGGCTCGTGACGATGAGGGCGGTATCGTTGACGGTCACGAGCACGTCGCTCATGAGGTCGCTCGCGATGACGGTCTTGAGGTTGAGCTCCTGCCAGCCCGGCGCGCCGTATACGACGTGGGCCGGCAGGTTCTCGACGATGCGGGTGACGGTCACAGGGTTTCGGCGTCCTGGTAGTCGTGGCCGGCGCTCTTGGCGAGCTCGGCGTAGTGCGCCGCGTTCTCGCGGTTCGCGGCGACTTCCTCGTCGGTGAGCGCGCGTACCCGTTTCGCGGGGGATCCTATGATGAGCGAACGCGGCGGGAATTTCTTTCCGCCGGTGACGAGCGCGGCAGCGCCCACGATGCTGTCGGCGCCGATCTCGGCGCCCCCGAGGATGATCGAGCCCATCCCGATGATCGTGTTGTCGCCGACGATGGCCGAATGGACGATCGCGCCGTGGCCGACGGTAACCCCGTCGCCGAGGACGGTGGGGTGGCCGACGTCGCAGTGGAGTATCGCGCCGTCCTGGACGTTGGTGTACTTGCCGACGATGATCGGGGCGATATCGCCGCGTACCGACGCGGAAAACCAGACTGAGGCGCCTTCGGCGAGCGAGACCTTTCCCGCGACCTCGGCGCTGTGCGCGACGAACGCCGACGGGTGAATGTCGGGTATCTCGTGTTTTATTCGGTGTACCATATGGCGTCCATGATAGCAGACTTACCAGGTTTCGAGAAGATCGCGCATCGTCTTCGCGACGTTCATTCCGTAGGCGCGGTTGCACGCATCCCCCGAAAGGACGCTTCGCGGGTCCCCGGAGTCCGTGATCCTTCCACCGTCGAGGAGGATGACCGTGTCCGCGAAACGGAGCGCGAGCGAGAGGTCGTGGAGGACGCCGATCGCGGCGCGGGGACGGCCGTCCACGCCCGGTCGCGCGGCCCAATCCCGGGCCGAATCGAGAACGGAAAGCTGATAGCGAAGATCGAGGTGGTTCGAGGGTTCGTCGAGAAGGAGGATCGCCGGGTCTTGGGCGAACGCGCGCGCGAGGAAGGCGCGCTGAAGCTGGCCCCCGGAGAGGCGGGAAAGCGGCGCGGCCCGCAGGTCCCCGAGTCCGCAGGTGTCGAGTGCCCGCTCGACCGCGGCCCGGTCCGCCTCGGACGGGCTCGACGCGAGGGTTCGCTTCTGGCGGGCGTACCGGCCGAGCATGACCGTTTCCTCGACGGTGAAGGGAAAGTAGACTTCCGATATCTGGGCGAGAAAGGCGAACTCCCGGGCCGAGGCCTTCCCGACGAGGCGCGAGCGTTCCGTTTCGGTCGTTCCGCCGGCACCCGGTTCGAGGACGGCGAGCGAGCCGCGATAGGGCACGGTTCCCGCGAGGACGCGAAGCAACGTCGTCTTCCCCGAGCCGTTCGGCCCGATCACCGAGAGTCGCTCGCCCGCGCGAAGCTCGAAGGAAACGTCGGCGATCGCGTCCCTTCCCCCGTATCCCGCCGAGATTCCGTTCGCGCGGAGAAGCGTCGTCCCGCCCGTCATCGGGAGACCCCGCGCGATCGGGCGTAGACGAAGGCGAAGAAGGGCGCGCCGAGCAAGGCGGTGATCGCCCCGACGGGAAGGTCGAGAGGCGGTATCGCCGTCCGCGCGACGAGGTCGGCGAGCACCATCACGGCCCCGCCCGAGAGCGCGGAAAGGGGTACGACGGCCCGATGCGAGGGGCCGGCGACCCTCCGCACGGCGTGGGGAACCGCGAGGTCGACGAAACCGATTACTCCCGCGAAGGCGACCGCGCAGCCGGTGAGCGCGGAGCCGACGAGGATGAGCGCCCGCTTCGTTCCCGCGACGCGCACGCCGATGGCGGCCGCCTCGTCCTCGCCGAAGGTCAGGATGTCGAGCTCGCGCCGCATGAAAAGGAGGAGGATTACCGAAAGGAGAAGGGCGGGCGCGAGGATCGCGACGGGCGTCCAGCCGTGAAGCGCGAAGCTCCCCATCTGCCAGAAGACGAGTCGCGCGAGCTCGGCCTTCGCGACCGCCGACAGCACGGTGAGGATCGCGCTCGCGAAGAGCGAGAAAACCATCCCCGCGAGGATGACCGTGTTGTTCGAGAGTCCGGGATCGACCGCGCGCGCGAAGGCGATGACGACAAGGATCGAAAGGGCGCTCGCGGCGAAACCCGCGAGGGGGAGGGGGATGATCGACGCGAGGGGGAGCGAGGCCCCGAAGAGGATGATCGCGCCCGCCCCGAGCGAGGCGCCCGACGACACGCCGAGGGTGAAGGACGAGGCGAGCGGGTTCTTGAGGACCGACTGCATGATCGCGCCGGAGACCGAAAGGGCCGCGCCGACAAGCCAGGCGAAAAGGACGCGGGGCAGGCGAAGGTCCCAGACGACGCTCGCCGCGATCGGGTCGATATCCGAGGGCGCGGGGAGACCGACGGCTCGCGTCGCGACGATCCGCGCGCAGTCGAAGGGCGAGACGGCGACGGTGCCGAGGCCCGTGCCGGCCATGATCGCGGCAAGGCTCGCGGCGGTCGCGAACGCGAGGGCCGGGCCGAGCGGGAGCGGGAGCGATCGCGTTGCCGGCCGGATCGACGCGCGTCGCGGCCTTTTACTTGAAGTATTCGGGATACACTGCCTCCGCTATCTCGGCGAGCGCCTTTACGCACGATGGCGCGGGCTGCGAGCTCGCCGTGTTGTCTATTCGGTATACGCGCCCATCCCGGACCGCCTTGAGGGCGCTCCAGCCGGGCCTTCCGCGGATCTCGGCGACGGGATCGTCCCCGGCGACATTCGTGAGGATGACGTCGGGATTCGCCTTGGCGACCGCCTCGGCGCTCACCGCGATCCATCCGCTCTCGCGGGCGAACGCGTTGACCGCTCCCGCGCGCGAAAGGAGATCGTCGAGGTAGACACCCTTCCCGAAGCTGTAGATCCAGGGCGCGCTCTCGATCTCGAACACGACCGTTCTTCTCCGGTCTTCCGGGATCGTCCTGGCGACTGCACTGATCTTCTCGACAGCCTCGGCCATCCTTTCGACGGCCTTCTTGCCCTCTTTCTCTCGTCCGACGAGCGCGGCGACGGTTTCGACGTCCTTCGCGATCCCGGCGAGGTCCGCGCTCGTTTTCAGCACGACGACGCGCGTGCGCGGCCCCTCAAGCCGCTTGAAGGGATTGACGCCGCTGCCCGCCTCGGTCATCTCGGAAACGAGAAGGATATCCGGCTTGAGCGCGGCTATCCGCTCCACGTCGGGTTGCATCATGTCGAAGGAGGGAAGCCCCTTCGGCGCGTCGGGGAGCCTCGTCGACCAGGTATCCGTGGCGACGAGAAGGTCGGCGGCGCCGATGTCGATGAGGATGGAGGTCGACGCCGGCGCGAGGGATATGACCCTGGGAGACGAATCGCCCTTTCGCGCGGCAGGGTCGGCAACGGGCGACGGCATGCGGGAAAGACCGCATGACGCGAGCGTCGCGAGGAAGAGAACGGCGACGTGACTCGTCGCAAGAAGACGGAATAAGGGAGATCGCGTCGTTTCGCTCGCGGAATGTGGCGCCGCGCGGACGCCCGCAGTCGTTTTCATGCTCTTCCTACTATAGCCTTCGCGCCCCGGCGACGGCAAGGGGAGTTTTTCGCGCGGTTTACGAATTGCTAACCGCCGTGAATTGGGATATACTGGAACCTTAATGAAAGTTCTGCTGGTTTCGGACATTCACGCCAATCTTCCCGCGCTGGAATCTTTTTTCTCTTGGTACGAGACCGGAGGACATTCCGGGACGCCGGTGTATTTTCTCGGCGACTACGTCAATCTCGGGCCCTTTCCCGAGGAGACGGTCAACGCCCTGCGCGCCTTTCCCGGAAGGGTCTATCTCGCCGGCAACCACGACCGGTACATCATCAACGAGCACGCGCTCGACCACAATCCCTACTTCGGGAGCCCGGACGGCGTGATCCACTGCCGTTGGACCCGGGGACAGCTTTCGCCCGGCAATATCCAGTGGCTTAAGGATCTCAAGATCCGCCATCAGGAAGACGCGGGAGCCTATCACGTCGACATGATCCACGGCCGCCACGGCTCCGACGAGGAAACGATCGACGAGAACAAGATCGACGTTTCCCGGAAGGTTATCTATCTCTGCGGCCATACCCATGTCCCCCGTTCCGTTTCCGTCGGGAAGGCCCATATCTTCAACCCTGGAAGCCTCGGGAAGCCCCTCGACCGGGATAACCGCGCGTCCTTCGGCCTGCTCGAGGTCGAAGGCGAGCGGGTTTCCTTCGAGGTAATCCGCATCCCGTACGATATCGAGCGGACGGTTCACGCCCTCGAGGATCGGGAAGTGCCCTGGCGGAAAGGGATCGTCAATAGCTTGAGAACGGCCGTCTATACCGATGAAGAATAACGATATATTGCGCGTTTTCCTTGGCGGGGACGTGTTCGGCGTCTCCGGGCTTCGGTGCGTCGCCGCCCTGCTGCCGGGCTTCCTCTCGCGCGAGGAAATCGACTTTTGCGCGATGAACGGCGAGAACGCGACCCTGGGCATCGGCCTTTCGGGGGACGACGCCAAGGCCCTTTTCGCCGCGGGGGTCGACGTGATCACCGGCGGCAACCACTCCTTCGAGAAACGCGACTTCTGGCCGGTGCTCGACGAGCTTCCCTCCGTGCTCCGGCCGGCGAACTTTCCCCGGCTCGAGGGGCAGTTCGCCCTTCCCGGCCGGGGATCGATCGTCGTCGAGAAAGCGGGCGCGAGGATCGCGGTGCTCAACCTTCAGGGCCGCGAGGACATGACCGCTATCGACTGCCCCTTTCGCGCCGCCGATGCCGCCCTCGAGGCGTGGGGAAGCGAGGATCGCGCGCCGATCGTGTTGGTGGACTTTCACGCGGAATCGAACCAGGAAAAGGAAGCCCTCGGCCTCTATCTCGACGGGCGCGTCGCGGCGGTCGTCGGCACCCATACCCACGTTCAGACCGCCGACGAGCGGATTCTTTCGAAGGGTACCGCGTACATGACCGATCTCGGCATGACCGGGCCAACCCGCTCGGTGATCGGCGGGGACCCGGCGATCTCGATCAGGCGAAACGTCTCGCAGGTTTTGTATCGGCTGGAGGAGGCGGGCGGCCCGAGCGCGCTCCGCGGCCTCATCGTCGAGATTTCCGCGACGACGGGCCGGGCGCTCTCCGTGAGGCGCGTCGACATCCCCGAGGGGAACTAGGGGCGGCGGGCGATCGGGTCCGAAGGGCCTCGACGCCCGAGCGCCATGACGGTTACTGGAATTTATCGCGCGAGAGCGGGGTTCCGATCCATACCCCTTCCGCGCCGAGATACTCGCGCTTTTGACCCTCGATGAGGAACTGGACGGACGTGACCGTGGAAAAGGCCGTCGCGGTGAAGACGATCTCGGAAAGCTGCCCGATATACCCCTCTATCCCGTATTGATTGAACTGGAATTCCTCGCTCACGTTGACTGTCGCGACGCCCGACCGGACGAGAACCGAGAGTATCCTCGTGCCCGCGGGGATGAGCGACCGATAGCCTTTCGCCGCCTCCTGCGGGGTCGGACCCCTGAGGAGGGCCCTGAGGGCGTCGGTGAGGGGCGAATCGGAGACCGTGATCTCCCGGGTGACTTCCTTCCTGACGACGCGGCCGTCCGGGTCGATCGTGACGAAGTACAGGGTCGATTTTCGGGTCGGCGCGACCTTTTCGGCCACGGGCTTTGCGGCCGTTTTGCCCGTCGGTGCCGCCGGCTTCGCGGTTTTTTCCGTCGTTTTGGTTTTTTCCGGGGTCGGGGCCTGCTTCGGGCTCTTGCCGGCCGCCTTCCCGTCGTCATTCGCCGGTTCAGGTTTCACGTTCGCCGGCGCGTCGTTCGCGGTCGTCGGCTTGGCCGTCTCGACTTCCTTGCTGCCGTCGCCCGCCTTCGCGCCGCTGTCCGTGTCCGCGGTCCCGTTCGTCGCTATGGTATTCTCCGGGTTGACGGCCGTCGTTCCGTCCTTCGGGTCGTCAGCGGTTTTTTCCGCCACGGGCTTCTTGCCCGCGAGGATATCCCGCGCGCCGGTCTTTTCGAGGACGTTCCCGATGTTCTTTTTGTTGAAGAAGAAAAGTACGATGATCAGCAGGATGAAGGCGATCCAGAACACGCAGCCCAGGGACGCCGGTTTCTTTTTCCTCTTTTTTTCGGCCATAGGGGCCATGATACGCCGATTTCCGGCTGTATGCAAGGGCGCTTTTTTGGGGTATATTCTACCGCGTGAGAATATTTGAAGGCCTGTCGGCTTCCGGCGGCGTCGCGAGCGGACCGGTTTTCCGACTCCTCGACGACGACGCAACGACCATACCCCGTTACGCTATAAACTCGGGCGACGCGGACGCGCACTGGCGCCGTTTCGAGTCCGCGGTCGACAAGGCCCGCGGCGAGATCGACCTCCTTCGGGGAAACCGGGAACGCGAGCGGAGCGAAATACTCGATACCCACCTGATGATGCTCTCCGATCCCGAATTCATCCCGATGATCCGGAAGGCGCTCGACGCCGATCTTTTCAACATAGAGGCGATCCTCAAGGATCGCGTCGACGTCGCCTCGGGGTCCCTTAAGGCCTCTGGCGACGCCTATCTTTCCGAGCGCGCCGTCGATATCGAGGACGCGTTCGGCCGCGTGATGCGCCATCTCCTGAGCGACGGTTTCTCCCGGGCAACCGGATCGGCGCCGAGGGTCTCGCCCCGAAGCCGGTTCATCCCCTCGGGCTCCATCGTCGTCGCGCGGAACGTCAAACCCTCCGAGGCGCTCGCCCTTCGCGACGCCGGGATCTCGGGCATCGTGCTCGAGGAAGGCGGCGCGACGAGTCACGTGGCGATCCTCGCCCGCGCCTGGGCGATGCCGGCCATCATGGGCGTCAGGGGGATCCTCGAGGCCGTCTCGGACGGCGAGGTCGCCGTGCTCGACGCGGATTCGGGCATCGTGACGCTCGATCCCTCGCCCGAACTCGTCGCGTCCGCGCGCGCGAAGGCGATCGCTCGCAAGGCGGGAGCGCTCGAGATCGCGCGCTTCGCGGGAGAGCCCGCGGTAACCCGCGACGGGATCGCGGTGACCCTCCGCGCGAACATCGCGTTTCCCGGCGAGACGAGGGACGCGATCGAGTCGGGCGCCGAGGGCGTCGGTCTTTTTCGCTCCGAATTCCTTTTCCTCGGCTCGGATTCCCTTCCCGACGAGGAGACCCAATATGCCTCCTACCGCGCCGCGGTCATCGGCATGGCCGGCAAGCCGACCGTGATCAGGACCCTGGACGCGGGCGGCGACAAGATGATCGGCGAGCAGCGCTCGCTCGGCGAGAAGAACCCCCTGCTCGGATGGCGCGCGATCCGCTACTGCCTCGACCGCAGGGACGCGTTTCGCGCCCAGCTCCGCGCCCTCCTTCGCGCCGGCGTCGCCGGGGACCTGCGCATCATGTTCCCGATGATCTCCTGCGTCGAGGAACTCGACGAGGCGTACGAGGTGCTCGAGGAAGCGAAGGCCGAGCTCGAGCGCGCGGGGCTTCCGTACGCGCGCGAGTGCAAGTGCGGCGTCATGATCGAGGTTCCGTCCGCGGCCGTTTGCGCCGATCTCATCGCCAAGCGCGTCGACTTCATGTCGATCGGCACGAACGACCTCACGCAATATTCCATGGCCGTCGATCGGGAGAACCCGAAGGTCGCGCACCTTTTCGACTGCCTCAATCCCGCGGTCCTCAGGCTCATCCAGACGACGATCGACGCGGGGCGCGCGAACGGGGTCGAGGTCTCGATGTGCGGCGAGATGGCCGGCGACCCGGAGTCGGCGTTCCTCCTTCTCGGCATGGGGTTGCGTAATTTCAGCATGTCGAGCGCGGCGATCCCGCAGGTGAAGGCGCTCGTTCGCATGGTTTCGGTCTCGGACGCGGAGGAACTCGCGCGCGCGGTTACCGGCCTTTCGACGGCGCGGGAGATCAGGAAGCTCGTACAGGGAAAACTCAAGGCCTGCGAGCTCGAAGGTGAACGGTGAGAGAATGAAGAAGAAAGACAGGATCGTGGAAGATATGACCGGCGGCGAGGGGAATCCGATTCCCGCCGAAGCGAACGGCGCCGAACGCGTCTTCGACGAAGACAAGACCTACCGGAACCAGCCCCTTGTCGTGATCGTGGGTCGCCCGAACGTCGGGAAGTCGACGCTTTTCAACCGTTTCCTCAGGAAGCGGCGCGCGATCACCGACCCGACGCCCGGCGTCACGCGCGACCCGATCGAGGACGAGGCCTTCATAAACGGGAAGCCCGTCCGCGTCATGGACACCGGCGGCTTCAAGCTCGACCGCGTCGCCGGCACCCCCGACGCCGCGATGGACGAGCTCGTCGTCGAGAAGACCCTCAACGCGCTCAAGAAGGCCGACGAGATCCTCCTTCTTCTCGAGGCGGGACCGGCGACCGCGGAGGACGAGGAGTTCATCAAGCTCCTCAGGCCCTACCGCGACAAGCTTCTCGTCGCCGTCAACAAGACCGAGGGCGGGCGTCGCGAGGCGGACGCGTGGAATTTCCTCCGGTTCGGTTTCGACGAGGTTCTCTTCGTCAGCGCCGAGCACGGGGACAACATCATCGAGCTCGGCGAGGCGATCACGAAGCGGCTAGACTTCTTGCGCGTCGAGGAAGGCGAGGAGGAGAAGGCGATCAGGATCGCGATCGTCGGGAAGCCGAACACCGGCAAGTCCACGCTCTCGAACCGGCTCACCGGCACCGAGGCGTCGATCGTCTCCGATATCGCCGGAACCACGCGCGACGTCGTCGAGGGCGAGTTCTCGTACCGGGGCCATACGTTCCGCGTGCTCGACACCGCGGGTATCAGGCGGAAGAGCCGCGTAAAGGAAGACATCGAGTACTACTCGGTGAATCGCGCGATAAAGACCCTGAAGGACGCGGACGTCGTCTTCCACATGATAGACGCGAAGGAAGGGCTCGCCGAGCAGGACAAGAAGATCATCGCGCACGCGACGGCCGAGGGCCTCGGGGTCATATTCGTGCTCAACAAATGGGACACGATGGACCAGGACAAGAAGACCTTCAAGGACGCGTCGCGGAACATGCGCGTCATGTTCGGCCAGATGGAGTACGCCCCGATCCTCGCGCTCTCGGCGCTCGAGGGCACCGGGATCAAGGAGCTCCTCAACACGGCGATCGAGCTCTACGGACAGCTCTCGCGGAAGATCGAGACGAGCGCGCTCAATCTCGCGCTCTCGGACTGGGTCGCGGCCTCGCCGCCCCCGCAAGGAAGGGCGAACAAATTCAAGATCCGCTACATCGTCCAGACCCAGACGAATCCCGTGAAGTTTCTCGTGTTCGCGACCCGCCCCGAAGCGGTCACGGACTCATACGTGTCGTACATCAGGAATCGCATCAGGAAGGACCTCGGATTCGACCGCATCCCGGTCGTCGTCGAGGTGAAGGGCAGCCGGAAGAAGTGGGAAGACCGGGACGAGTGAGTCCGGGCCTTCCGCGGAGGCGATAGAATGGCCGAGTACGGCATCGGCGACGTCGAGCGCATCACGGGCGTGAAGGCCCACGCGCTCCGCTACTGGGAAGACGCGGTTCCCTTCCTGAGACCGCGGCGCGACGACGAGGGACGGCGCGTCTACGGGGAACGCGACCTCGAGCTCATCGAGCGGCTGAAATATCTCGTTCATGAAAAAAAGTACACCCTGGAGGGCGCGGGCGAGAGGCTCGTCGCCGAACTGACGGACGCGCGCCATTCAAGCGCGCGCGAGGCCGTCGGGCAAGTGCGCGCGGAGCTCATGGGGCTCTACGCGATCGTGAAGAAACGGAAGGATGGGGAAGATGGCAGAGAAGAACGACGGGACGGCGAATAAGCCGTTCTATGAGAATATCGTCTCGAAGAGAACGCGCGCCGACAAAAAAGGCTCCGAAACGAAGGAGCGCGACCGCAGCGAGCGCGAATCCCGGGTAGGCTCGCGGCGGCCCGGTTCCCGACCCGAAGGGCCCGCGGCTCCGCGCCGGGGAGAGGGCCCGTCCCGCGGGCGTCCCTCGGGCGAGAGTCGGCCCGCGGCCCGATCGGGCACGCGCCCCGGCTCGGGCGAGCGTTTCGGCCGTGACGACAGAACGGTTTCGGGAAGTCGCGCGGCGGGCGGGGATCGCCCCGCGCGTTTCGCCCGCGGCGACGCCGCGGCGCCGGGCAAGCGCGTCCCGGGAGGGGATCGTCCCGCGCGTTTCGACCGGCCCCGGCCCGGAGATGAAGCCCATTCCCGCGCCCCGCGCCGCGACGGGAACGGCGCGCCCGAGGCCCGCAAGAGCCGACGGCCTTCCTTCGCGCCGCCCCGGGAACTCGCACCCGTGTTCGCCGATCTCCTCCCGGAGACGAAGGCGCTTCTCGACTCGTTCTGGGATATCGCGCAAGCCGTTCTCCCGCTCGACAGCAAGCGCCTCCAGGCGCTGCCCCAGGACGTGCGCGAGCTCTCCCACGCGCTCACCGACGAGCGGGGAGACCGGCGCGTCGGCTACATGAACGAGCCGGCGACCCTTTCGGCCTACGTCCGCTACTTTCAGTGGTGGAACCTCGTCAGGCTTACCCGCCTTTTCTCGGGTCTTACCCTCGAACTCAAGGACGGCGACGCGGCCGTCGACCTCGGCTCGGGTCCCCTGACCCTCCCGATCGCGCTCTGGATGGCCCGGCCCGATTTGCGCAAGGCGAAACTTACCTGGTATTGCGTCGACATCTCCCAGGCTTCGCTCTCCCTCGGCGAGGAGCTCTTCCTCTCGCTCGCCGCGAAGACGGGGGACGAGCCCTGGCAGATCGTCAGGGTCAAGGGCGAGTGCGGGGTGTCCCTTCGCCGCCGCGTCGCCTTCGTCGCGAGCGCGAACATGTTCAACGAGCTTTTCTGGGACAATCCCGCGCCGCTCGAGCAGCAGGCGAAGCACCACGCGAAGGACCTCGAAAGCTACGCCGACGGGGACGCCTCGATTCTTATCGTCGAGCCGGGCGTGCCGCGCGCGGCCAGGTTCGTCTCGCTCCTTCGCGACGCGTTCATCCGCTCGGGTTTTTCCGTCGCGTCCCCGTGTCCCCACGCGCTCGTGTGTCCCTTTCCCGGCCTCAAGAAGGGGAAGTGGTGCCATTTCGTCCTCGATACCGCCGACGCCCCGGCGCGGCTCCACAAGCTCTCGGAGGACTCGGGCCTCTCGAAGGACCGCGCCGCGCTCTCCTTCGTGTTCGCCGCGCGCTCGAGCGCCCCGGCCGGTGACGCTCCCGCGGACGAGGTCGCCGCGCCGTCGACCGATTCGGAGACCGTGTCCCGGCTCGCGTCCCTTTTCAGCGGGCTTGCCGTTCGCGTAACCTCCGATCCCATCAGGCTCCCCGATTACCACACGGGCCGTTACGGCTGCTCCGCGCTCGGGATGGTGATGCTCTCGGGAACCTACGAGGCGGCGGACTATCTTTCGAAATGCGTGTCGGGGAGTCTCGTCGAGGTACCGATGCCCGACCGGAAGAACCCCGAGCGCGACCCGAAGACCGACGCGATCGTGATCAGACTGTAGGTCAAGGAACGCCTTACGATGAAACTCATCTTGCTTGCGGGGACTTTTTCCGTGTGCCGCTTCGGCGCCGACGAGCGGATTCCCGCCGACATATTCGCGGAACCCGGCTTCGCGAGCGTGACGCGGACCGCCGACGAGATCTCGGTCGTCAGGGAAACCTCGCGCGCGCCGCGCGCGCCGAGGGAAGAACCGGGCTGGAGGATGCTCATGGTCGAGGGACCGCTCGATTTCGGGATGGTCGGCGTCATGAGCTCGATCTGCGCGCCGCTCGCCGCGGCCGGCGTGAGCGTCTTCACGCTCTCGACCTTCGACACCGATTATCTCATGCTGAAGGAAACCTCGCTCGAGCGCGCCGTCGGGGCGCTCTCCGGGGCGGGCTTCGAGGTCGTCCCGCGCGCCTGACCGGCGGCGTTACGCGAGGGGGTCGGTTCCGAAGATCTTCGCGAGCTGCTTTCTCGTCGCGTCGAGGTCGCGCGGGTAGGGCGCGGTAAACTCCATCGGCTCTCCCGTCACGGGGTGGGCGACGCGCATCTTCCACGCGTGGAGCGCGAGCCGGTCGAGGATCGGCCGCTCCTCGAACTCGTCCCCGCGCCATGATCGCTTGATCTTCGACAGAAGGAGCGGCTCTCCGTTACCGTAGAGCGGGTCGCAGGCGATGGTGAGCCCGGAGAGGGCGAGGTGGACGCGGATCTGGTGCGTCCTGCCGGTCACGGGCTTTGCCTCGATCCAGCTATAGGGCCCGCAGGACCCGATGAAGCGGAACAGCGTTCTCGCGTCTTTCCCGTTTTTCTTGTCCCTGACCGTGCGGTGCTTGGCGTCGCCGTCGGCGCGGAGGGGTTCCGTCACCTCGAGCTCGTCCCAGTCGGGGCGGCCGTGCACGAGGGCATGGTAGGTCTTGCCGACCTCGCGGTTCTCGAAGGCCATGCTGAGCGTCCGGTGCGCGGCGTCGGTGCGCGCGTAGATGACGAGGCCCGAGGTGTCCTGGTCGATGCGATGCACGGCGTAGAGCCGTTCGCCCTCGCCGCACAGCTCCTTCGTCGCGAGGACGTCGAGCCTCGGCGCGTCGGGGTCCCACCGGTCGGCCGCCACGAGGAGGCCCGATTGCTTATTGAGAACGACGATGGCGTCGTCTTGGTACACGACTGAGAAACCTGCGGATGCTTTCATACCCCGAACTATAGCAGAAAACGCCGCGATTGTCCCCTCGCGGTCCCCCGGCTCAGGGCCGTTTCCCCTTACGCCGGGATCTCCATCGTGAAAACGCTTCCTTCCCCCTCGACGCTTTTCACGGAGACGGTGCCGCCGTGCGCGAGCGCGATGTGCCGGACGATCGAGAGGCCGAGTCCCGTCCCTCCCTGCTCGCGGCTCCGTCCCGCGTCGACGCGGTAGAATCGCTCGAATACCCGTTCGAGGTTTTTCTCCGAGATGCCGATCCCGTTATCCGCGACCTCGACGACAAGGGTCTTTCCGTCCTTGAGTCCCCCCTCCGGGGCGTCCTTGAGTCGCGCGGTGACCGCGACGCGGGCGCCCGAGGGGCTGTACTTGATCCCGTTGAGGACGAGGTTCACGATCGCCTGCTCGACGAGACCGGGGTTGACGGCGCATTCGAGTCCCTCGCCGGGATCGAAGACGAGCGTCGTTCCCTTCTTCGCGGCGATATCCGCGCACAGGGTCCGCACGTCCTCGAAGAGATTCGCGATCCGCGTCGGTTCGCGGGGGATCTCGGTTCCCTCGGCCTGCTCGAGCCGCGATATGGCGAGAAGGTCGTCCACGATGGCCGCGAGGCGCGCGCTCTGCTGATCCATGATGTCGAGAAACTTCCTGGCCGCGGCCGGATCCTCCATCGCGCCGTCCTTCAGGGTCTCGATGAACCCCTGAATCGAGGTGACCGGGGTTTTCAGCTCGTGCGAGACGTTCGCGACGAAATCCTGCCTGACCCGCTCGAGCCGCTTGAGCCGGGTGACGTCGCCGAAGGCGAGGATCGCGAGCCCGTCGTCCCCGGGGCGGCTCACGCGGACGAGGAGGCTCTTAGCGCCCGCGGGCGTTTTCAGCTCGACGGTCTCGCTGTCCCCGAGCGGGGCCCCGCGCGCGACGAGGTCCACGATCTCGACGCTCCTTACGGCCTGTATGAGCGGAATGCCCCGCGCCGACTCGGGATCGAGCGAGAAGAGCTCGCAAGCCGCGGGGTTTGCCCGTTCGACGCGGAGGTCGCGGTCGATGACGATGAGCGCGTCGTTCATTCCCGATAGGATCGCCCCGGTTTCCCGGTTTTGCCGGTCGAGGGCCCGGATCTTCTCGTCGAGGCGCGCCGCCATGATCGAGAGGGTGTCCGCGAGCTCGGCGAGCTCGCGGGGAAAGCCGGTCGCGTCGATCCTGAGGTCGAGGCTTCCGTCGGAGAAGCGGTGCGCGGTCTGGGCGAGGGCCGAGACGGGGACGGTGATCTTTCTCGTGGCGAGGAGGGTTACCGCGACGGCGAAGGCGAAGATCGCGAGGGCCGCGGCGACGAGGACCCCCGCGATGGTCCGCGAGGCCGAATCGATGTAGCCGACCGACATCGCGAGCCTGAGGGCGTTTCCCCGGTAGGGGACGGCGTAATAGACCATCCGCTTGCCGACGCTGCTGCTCGCCCTGACGGCCGCGCGCTCCTCTCCCGCGAGGGCCGCGGCGATCTCGGGCCTGGTGGCGTGATTCTCGAGCGAGGCGGGGTTGGCTCCCGAGTCCGCGATCACGGTACCCGCCGCGTCGACGAAGGTGACCCGGAACTCGCGTTCCTTCCCGAGGTTCTCGCAGAAGCGCTGGAGCTCCGCGGGATCGAGGAGCCGGGGTTCGGTGTCGAGCATGCGCGCGACCGCGTACGAGAACTGGCGGAGGTTTTCCTCGCTCTGGCGGAGGGCGGTGCGCCTCACGGCGACGAGGCTCACCGCGGCGAGGGCAGCGATCGCGACGAGGAGCACGGTGCCCGTCGCGGCGAAAAGGTACTCCCAGGTGCGGGGAGCCCGACCCGAGCGCGCCGTCATTCGGGGTCCCTCATCCGGTAGCCGATGCCGCGCACCGTCTCGACGACTTCGGCGCGGTCCCCGAGCTTCTTCCGGATGCTCAGGATCTGGACGTCAATGGAACGCTCGGTGACGGGATAGGACTCGCCCTTGACGGCGCTGATGATTTGGGTACGGGAGAGCACCCTCCCGGGATTGCGCACGAGATACCCGAGGATCTCGAACTCCGTCACCGAGAGGGCGACCGGCTTCGAGTCGAGGAAAACCTCGTGCCGCTCCGGGTCGATGACGATGCCGTGGATCGCGAGTCTCGCGTCCTCCGCGGGCGCTATCTTTCGCTCCCGTCGCCGGAGGGCGGCCCTGACCCGCGCGAGGAGCACCTTCGTCGAGAAGGGTTTCGTCACGTAGTCCTCCGCCCCGAGCTCGAGGCCGAGGACCACGTCGGCGTCCTCGGTTTTCGCCGTTATCATGATCACCGGGATGTCGGCGGTCTCGGGGCTCGCCTTGAGTTTTCTGCAAAGGTCGAGGCCGCTCATCCCGGGGAGCATGAGATCGAGGAGGATGAGGTCGGGCGGATTCGTCCTGACCGACTTGAGCGCGTCTTCCCCGGAAGCGCTCGCGGATACGCGAAACCCGTCTTTTTCCAGATTGTAGCCCAGTAATTCCCTGATCGGTTCCTCGTCGTCCACGACGAGTATTCGTTCGTTGCTCATGTAAAAAACTTACAACGCTTCACGCGCGTTTGTCGCTCCCCGCGGGCGAATTAACGGATTTTTAACCGAATAATGATCGCGGCCTCACGGAGCGCGAGTAGCTTCAAGGCAACCAAACCTTGAGGAGGTTTTTCATGAAAAGATTCGTCGCCATCGGCCTCGCGCTCGTCGCGGGCTCGACGCTCGCCTTCGCCGCCGACAAGTTCTCCGGAAAGTTCACCTTCGGGGGCTCGACCACCGTGCAGCCGATCGCCAACGCGGCCATCGAGCAGTTCGTCAAGACGAACCCCGACGCCCGCATCTCGTACGAGGGCCTCGGCTCGGGAACCGGCCTCAAGCAGCTCGCCGACGGGACCATCACCCTCGCGGGCTCCTCGCGCGATCTCAAGAAGTCGGAGCTCGACGCGGGTCTCGTTCCCGTGGCGATCGCGCGCGACGCGCTCGCGGTCGTCGTCAACAAGGATATTCCCGTCGCGAACCTGACGCGCGATCAACTCGCCGGGATCTACGCGGGAACCATCCTCAACTGGAAGGAGGTCGGCGGCAAGGACGAGAAGATCGTCGTCGTGAACCGCGACGAGACCTCGGGCACCTTCGGGGCCTTCAAGGAGATCGTGCTCGATCCCGGCAAGCTCTCGTTCACGAAGAACGCCCTCGTCGCGAAGGAAAACGGCGAGGTCGCCGCGAAGGTCGCCACTACCCCCGGCGCGGTCGGTTACGTCGGCCTCGGCTTCATCTCCGAGGTGACCAAGGCGGGCGGCAAGGCCCTCTCGATCAACGGGGTCCTTCCCTCGGTGAAGACGGCGCTCGATGCCTCGTATCCCCTTTCGCGGAGTCTCTTCCTCGCGACCAAGGGGCAGGCGAAGGCGGGAAGCGTCGAGAAGGCGTTCATCGACTACGTCCTCTCCCCCCGGGGAAGGATCATCGTCAAGGAAGCGGGATTCGTCCCGCTCAGGTAACGGAAGGCTTTCGGGGCGGCGAACCCACGTTCCCTCCCCGCATGCCTCGCGCGCCTGACCCGTTTCGGGCGCGCGTCGATTTTCGGTATCGATCGAGGTGCGCGTGACACGAGTAAAGCGGCTTTTTGAATCGGGCCTCGAGCGGGCGTTCCTCGCCGCGGCCCTCATATCGACGGCGAGCGTCGTTCTCATGACGCTCTTCATCTTCCATCGCGGCCTTCCGCTTTTCCGCGAGGTTTCCGTCTTTCATTTCCTCTTTTCGCCCGAGTGGAATCCCTCGGACGCCGCAAAGCCGGAATACGGGATCCTCTCGTTCATCGTCGGGGCGTTTTTCGTCACCTTCCTCTCGCTCGCGATAGCGGTCCCCGTCGGGGTATCGACGGGGATCTTTCTCGCCGAGATGGCGAAGCGCAGGATCGGGTCCTTCCTTCGTTCCGCGGTCGAGCTCCTGGCGGGAATCCCGTCGGTCATTTACGGGCTTTTCGGCATCGCGTTCGTCGTTCCCCTCGTGCGCGAGATCTCGGGAGGGAGCGGCTACTCGGTCCTTTCCGCCGGGATAATACTCGCGATCATGACCTTGCCGACGATCATCAACATGACCGAGGTGTCGCTCCGCGCCGTGCCGAACGATCTCCGCGAGGGCTCCTGGGCGCTCGGCGCGACCAAGTGGCAGACGATCGTCGGGGTGCTCCTTCCCGCCGCGAGGTCCGGCATCGTTACCGGGATCGTGCTCGGCATGGGTCGCGCGCTCGGCGAGACGATGGCGGTCCTCCTCGTCGGCGGGAACGCCCCGATCATGCCGACCGGCCCCTTCTCGATGGTGCGTACCCTCACGATGAACATCATCACGGACATGTCCTACGCGGAGGGAACGCACCTGACGGCGCTCTTCTCGACCGCGATAGTCCTATTCGCCTTCATCCTCGGCCTCAACCTCTTCATCCAGATCGCGCTCAAGAACGCGGTAAAGGAGCAAACGCGATGAAACGAAAGATCCGCATCGGCGAGCTCGCGCAGGTTTCCTTCGTGCGCTTCTCGGCCGCGCTCACGATCGCGTGCCTTTTCATGATCCTCGGCTACATCCTGTGGAACGGTTTCTTCTTCAGCGCCCGGAGGGAGTACTCGGTCACCTCGGACAAGAGCGACTCGCTTGACGGCGCGGTGTTCGTCGCGCATCCCGGCGTGAGGCTTTCCGTCCTTCCCTTCGACGAGGTCAGGAACCTCTTCACCGACGAGTACACGACCTGGAAGAAGACGGACGGACAGGATGTCGACCTCTATCCCTTCATGGACGACGCGGTCGCCTCGCGGGGCATGAGCGTGCTCGGTTCGGACTATGTCGGCGAGCTCGTCGGGTATCCCGGCGACGCGGCGACGACGGTCGAAACCGTCGCGGTGACCGAGGGCGCGTGCGCGCTCGTCGACGCAAAGGCCTTCGCCTCCCTCGACCCCGCGCTCACGGCGCGGGTGAAGGTCGTCGCGCTGCGGACGGTCGCGTTCGCGGTGAACCCCTCCGTTATCGAGCTCGAGGGAAACCGGAGGATCGGCACGATCGAGGAATCCGCGGTCCACCGGATCGTCGCTGGGAAGGTCGCGGACTGGAGCGCGTTCGACGGGAGAAATCTCGCGGTCACGGTCGTGATCCCGCCCGCGGGAGATCCCCTTCGCGCCTACGCGGAGCGCGCGGGCTATCGCGGGTCCTCGGACGAAAAGGGGCTTGGCGCCCATGGCGCGCGCGTTATCGAGGCTTCGACGTCCGAAGAGTATTACGCCCTTCTTTCCTCGACCCCCGGCGCCGCGGGCTTCGTCCCCGCGAACCGCGTCGTGGAGGCGGGCCTCGCGCCGCTCAGTCTCGCCCGCAAGGAGTCGGGGAGGAACCTGAGCCTCGCGTTCATCCTCGAGGCCCCGAAAGATTCCGGAAAGATCGGGGGGATCTCGACGATCATCCTCAACACCCTCGCGATGATCGCGCTTACCCTTCTTTTCGCGGTTCCGCCGGGACTCTTCGCGGCCGTGTACCTCGTCGAGTACGCCCGCGAGGGCCGTCTCGTCCGCCTCATCAGGCTCGGCACCGAAACCCTCGCCGGCGTTCCCTCGATCATCTTCGGCCTGTTCGGGATGCTCGTGTTCGTGCAGGGGTTCGGCTGGGGGATATCGCTCATCTCGGGCGCGTGCACGCTGACGCTCATGATCCTTCCGACGATCGTGCGGACCGCGGAGGAGGCGCTCAAGGCGGTGCCGCGCTCCTTCCGCGAGGGCAGTCTCGCGCTCGGCGCGACGCGGGTCCAGACGGTATTCCGAGTCGTCCTTCCGGCCGCCTTCCCCGCGATCTCGGCGGGGGTCATCCTCGCCTCGGGGCGCGCCCTTGGCGAGACGGCGGCCCTCATCTACACGATGGGCTCGAACTACAACCTGACCGCCGGACTCTTCGACTCGACGCGGACCCTCGCCGTGCATATCTATCTTATAATCGCCGAGGGCATCGCCTCCGAACGCGCGTTCGCCTCGGGAGCGGTGCTCGTGTTCTTTATCCTCGCGATAAACACCCTCGCGAAGCTCGCGGTCTCGCGGGTCGGCAGGATGGCGCGACCCTGACGCGAATAGCGGAAAAGTGACGGAACGACAGGCCTCTTCCCCGCGTTTTTCAGTATACTTAAACGTTGGAGGATGAAAGTGAGCCTGTCGTTCGCGTTTCTCGTATTCGTCGTCTACAGCTTCATCGGATGGCTGAGCGAAGTCGCCTATTGCTATCTCATAGTCGAGCGAAAGCTCGTCAATCGCGGTTTCCTGCACGGGCCGCTGTGCCCGATATACGGTTTCGGCGCCCTCATCGTCATATACCTGCTCGCCCCGTTTCGGGGAAACCTCGCGATCCTCTTCGCGATGTCCGTGATCTGGACCACGGTTCTCGAGTACCTGACGAGCTGGGCTCTCGAGGCGGTGTTTTCCACGAAGTGGTGGGATTACTCCGATCGCCGGTTCAATCTCCACGGCCGGGTGTGCCTCCGGAACTCGCTTCTCTTCGGGATTATGGGCGTGCTCGCGGTCCATTTCGTCCACCCCCGGATCGTCGCCTTCCTCTCGGTTTTTCCGGAACAAACCCTCGATACCATCGCCCTCGCGATCGCCTCGGTTCTCGCCGTCGATTTCGTCCTTACCCTCAAGACCCTCATACACATCGGCGAGAAGCTCGTCGCCCTCAAGGAGCTCACCGAGCGCCTCCGCGAGAGCGTCGGACTCGACGCATGGTTCAACGAGCGCGACCTTCGGGGAAGCCTCGCGAAGTTGCGGACGATGGCCCTCGCCGACGCGACAGGAGCCCTGGGTCGCCTCGCCGCGCGGCTCGAGGAAGCGCTCGCGCATACCGGCGGGATGCTCCGTATCTTCCGGGCGTTCCCCTCGATGAAGAACGCCCGCCATCCGCTGCAGCTCGAGGGTTTCAGGATTCTCGGCGCGTTGAGAAAGCGCCGGGCCGAGGAGCCCGGGGCCGAAGCGCCCGGCATCGACGCCTTCTCGACCGGGTTCGCCGAGCGTTTCGGTTTCTATCGTTTTTTCTGGATTTTCTTCGTCGCCGGCGTTCTCGGCGTCATGATCGAGTCGCTCTGGTGCGTCGTGACGCGCGGCTATCTTGAGCGACGCGCGGGGTTGCTGTTCACGCCGTTCAACCCCGTGTACGGATTCGGCGCCGTGATCATGTCCGCGTTCTTCACGAGGCGCGAGAAGAGCCGGGACCTTCGCGTGTTCGTCGATAACGTGCTTCTCGGCGGGGCCTTCGAGTACCTCGCGAGTCTCGCGCAGGAGCTCGTCTTTCACTCGGTGTCCTGGGAATACAGCGCCATGCGGCTCAACGTGAACGTGCGCACGAACGTGCTCTATGCCCTCGTTTGGGGCTTTCTCGGCCTCTTGTGGGTGCGCGAGGCGTGCCCCGCGCTCTCGAGGATCGTCGCCCGCGTCCCGGTCAGGCTCGGGAAGGCGCTGTCGATCGTCCTTTTCTCGCTGTTGCTCGCGGACTCGCTCGTTTCCTCGGTGGCCGTATACCGGTGGTCTTCCCGGCGCGAAGGGCTTCCCGCGGCGAACGCCGTGACGCGCCTCGCCGACGAGCGCTTCCCGGACGAGTTCATGCGCGAGCGGTACCCGAACATGGTCTTCGTGAGCCCGGGCGGCTCCGGCCGCTAGGGGTTATTCCCTCGCGGCCGCGGCGCCGAAACCCGGGCCGGCGCCCTGACGGGACGCGCGCTTAATGGATCTTCTCGATGTCGTACGGCGTTTCCTGGTAGACGAAGTAGTTGAGCCAGTTCACGAAGAGAAGGTTCGCGTGCGCGCGCCACATGACGGGCGGGTAGTGGGCGGGATTGTCGTCGGGATAGTAGTTCTTCGGCACCTCGATCTTGAGCCCCTTCGCGACGTCGCGATTGTACTCGCGCGCGAGGGTGTCCGCGTCGTACTCGCCGTGTCCCGAGACGAAGACCTGCCGTCCGTCGCGGCTCGCGACGAGATAGACGCCCGCCTCCGGCGACTCGGCGAGGAGCTCGAGCTCGCTTACCCTCGCTATGTCTTCCTTGTGGATCGTCGTGTGCCTCGAGTGCGGCGCGAGGAAGGTTTCGTCGAAACCGCGCACGAGCTTGTGCTTGGGATTGAGTACTCGGTGGCTGAAGATCCCGAAGGCCTTGTCCTCGAGCTTGTGCTTGTTGATTCCGTAGTGGTGGTGAAGCCCGGCCTGCGCGCCCCAGCAGATGTGGAAGGTGCTGTATACGTGGGTCCGGCTCCAGTCCATGATCGTGACGAGTTCGGGCCAGTAGTCGACCTCCTCGAAGGGCAGGTTCTCGACCGGCGCGCCCGAGATGATGAGACCGTCGAACTTGGTGTCCTTGACGCTCTCGAAGGTCTGGTAAAAGGCGTCGAGGTACTCCCTGCTCGTGTTCGCCGACTCGTGCGTCGCCATCGCGAGAAGGGTGATCTCGATCTGGAGCGGGGTGTTGCCGAGCAGCCTGAGGATTTGCGTCTCGGTAACCTCTTTGGTCGGCATGAGGTTGAGGATCGCGATCTTGAGCGGCCTGATGTCCTGCATCATCGCCCGTCGATCGTCCATGACGAAGATGTTTTCCTCGGTGAGTATCCGGGCGGCTGGCAGGGTTGCGGGAATCTTTACGGGCATCTGGTCCTCCTTCGTGCGCGTTTCTTGCCGTATTCTATCCTGAAAACTCCCGCAATGTCGATTCTCGCCGCGGGGGGGGCGCGACTTTTTATTATCAATATTGTAGGTATTGGTTTGTTCGGTATATAATCGAAGTATTGGCGATTATGCGTCAGAGGAGGCCTCGGATGACAAGGAAAACCGCGGGTAACTTTTTGGCGGCAATCTTGATCGTTTCTGCGCTTTCGTCCTGTTCTGTCGGCCTCGATACATCGACTTCTGCCGACAAGGCTTCCGCAGAGGTCTCCGTCGAGATCGCCGCGCCCTCCGTGTTGAACCGGTTTCCGTCTTTATCGGACGGCAGGGCGGCGGACGGGGAAACGTATGTCTATCTTCAAACCGGGGCCTTCTCCGACGCGAAACTCTATGGTCCCCTTTCCGCGAAATCCGACAGCATCTATATCGCGTCAAGCCTTCCGGCCGGCACGTATCCCGAAATCTACGTGATCAGGGCGAGTCGGGCGAAGCCCGATATGTCACCGATCGTCATCTCGAAAGGGTCGCCCACCTTCGCCTGGGCGCTCGAGACCTACGCGGCCTCCGCGTGGTCGCGCGACGACTCCCTGGCCTTCGGGGTTCTCGCGAACGTCGTCGTCGAAGGCGGAAAGGCCCTTTCGCTGAACGCCTCACTCATTCCCCTCGCCGACGAAGTCGCGGATCTCGGCGTCTCCGGCGGAAGCCTCGCGCTTCCCCCCGCGGCCTCTTCCGCGGGCGGGCGCGTAATCCGGCTTTCGCGCATCGGAGCCGCGCTCGATCCCTCGCTCTCGGTGTCGCGTCTGGAATGCTCGGTAACGAACCTCTCGTCCGATCTTACCGGAAGCGTGAGTCGGCTCGTCCTTCTTTCCGCGCGCGGAGAGGTCGTCGGGACGGCGAATCCCGTTCCGGCCCCGCTCGCTCCCGGGCGGAGCGTCGCGCTCGTCGCGGACTACCCCTCGGACAAACCCGACGAGCTTTTTCTCTCCGTCGAATACCAGGGAGCTGAACTCGCGATCTCTTTCGAGCTTGCGGCGATTGACGGGCGTTCTGCGCGGTTTGACTATTACGTCGGCGACGACGACTCGGCGGGATCCGGCGCAAGCGCGTCCGACCCGATGAGCCTCGGCGCCGCGTTTTCCGCGATAGAGACGAATCGGGCGATTGCCGCGTCGCGCCCCGCGCGGATCATCCTGACCGGGGATCTTTCCCTTTCGCCGTCCCGGGGATATTCGGTCACGAAATCCGTGAAGATCGTATCGGTCGGGGAACCTGCGCATACGATCGCGCTCGCGCGGGGACTCCCCTTCGCGTTTATCTCGGTCGGGGATCCGTCAACGCTCACGCGGGGCGATCTGACGCTCGAGAACGCCCGGATAGCGGGCGGCGGCGAGGAGAATCCCTCGGGCGGCCCGCTCGTCGCCGTCTCGCTCGGTTCCTTCACGATGGCCGCCGGCTCGGAGCTTTCCGACAACGTCTTTGCAGCGGGGTCAGGCGGCGCGGTCGCGCTCCTGGGTTCGGGAGCGAAGATGACGATGAACTCGGGCGCGATCCGCGGATGCGCCGCCGCGGATGCGGGCGCCGTGGCCGCGGGCGCGGGCGAGATGTTCTTGTCGGGGGGCGCGATTTACGCGTGCGAGGCCCTGACCGGATCGGGCGGGGCCATTTCCCTCGCGGGGGGTTCCGTGAGGATGATCGGCGGCTCCATCGGCGATTGCCGCGCCCGGGATTCCGGAGGGGCGATAGCCGCGTCGGCGGGCCTGGTTTCCGTCAGCGGCGGCTCGATCGCGGGGTGTTCCGCCCTTTCGGGCGGGGCGATCTTCGCTTCCGATGCCGCATCGGTTGTCGTGGACGGCACGGGCGCGATCGGCCGGTCCGGGTATCCCAATAAGGCCGCGTCGCCGGACTCGGGCGGCGGCGGAATCGCGCTCGCGCGAAAGGCTACGCTCACTCTCGCCTCCGGTTCCGTCTCGCATAACGAGGCGCAGGCGGCGGGAGGGGGAATCTACGTCGGCCCCGAATCCGCGTGCGTCATCTCGGGCGGCTCGGTCTCCTCGAATATCGCCGCTCTTCAGGGAGGAGGCGTCTACGTCGCGGGAAGCCTTTCCGTCCGTTCGTCGGGAAGCGCCGCGGCCGTCATCGGCGGCGATTCCCTTTCCGGCGGAAACCGGGCGCTTCAGGGCGGCGGCGCGTACGTCGCTCCGGGAGGCTCCCTCGCGATCGGCGCGAACGCGCGCATTCTCCGCAACCAGGCGGGAAGCCTCGGCGGCGGCGCCTATGTCGCCTCGGGCGGAAAGTTCGACCATGCGCTCGCGGAGAACGGTGCCGTCTCCTTCAATCAGGCCTCGAGGATGGCCGGCGGCGTTTTCCTCGCCGAGTCGGCGATCAGGATCGGGTCCCCGAACTGGGGAGTTTCGATCGGCTCCAACCTCACGCTCGTGAACGGGGTATCGATCGCGGTGCTGCCCGACCTCGCGAGACGAGTCTCTGTCGCGACGGAAAGCGCGCTCGCGAAGGCTTTTTCGGGCGGATCCGAACCGCGCTATATCGTGCTCTCGGCGGGCGTTTCGTATCCGGGAACCCTGACCGTCGACCGCGACGTCGCCCTTGGCGCGGACGGCGCGGACGCGATTCTCTCGTCCTCGAATCGGGACGCGCCCCTCGTCTCTGTCAGGGGCGGGCGTCTCGCCCTTTGCGATTCCATCGTTCTTTCGGGCGGCACTTCCCCGATCGGGCGAAGCCGTCCCCTTGTCGAGGTCAGGGAAGGTTCGCTCGTCATTCGCGACGACGCCGCTCTCGTCAAGGGCGTCAACCTTGACGCCGCGGTGCCCGGTGGCGCCCTCTATCTCGACGGGGGAACCGTGACGATGTTCGGCGGTTCCATCGGGGGCTCATCGCCGGGCTCCGGAAACGCGTGTCCTACGGGCGGCGGCGTGTACGTCGCCAAAGGCGCCTTTACGATGCATGGCGGTTCCGTCCGCTTCAACCGCGTCTCGCTCACGCGTGGCGAGGGCGGGGCGGGTGTCTACTCGAAGGCGGGCGTTCTCACCTTCCTTGGCGGCACGGTGTCCGATAACGACGCCCGCGAGGCGGGTGGGCAGGGCGGCGGGATCTTCGCCTCGGGCGGCGTCGTCTCCTTTCCGGAGGATTCGACCGCCCACGTGTCCGGGAACGCCGCGCGCGCAGGCGGAGGCATCTATCTCGCGGGGAACGCCGCCTTGCGGATGAAAGCCGGCGTTATCGGCGGCGAGTACGTCGAGGACGGGAACCTCGCGACGGAAAACGGCGGGGGAGTATTCGCGGAAACCGCGCGGGGATCGATCGCGATGGACGGAGGCTCCGTATCCCGCAACCTCGCCTCCGGCTCGGGCGGCGGGATGTATCTCGCGGGATCGAGCCAGTCCTTTACCCTCGGCGGCAACGTCGCCATACGGGAGAACCGGGCGGAGCGTTCGGGCGGCGGGATCTATTTCGCCGGGGATTCCGTTGGCGAATGCTCGATCGCGGAATCGATCTCGATATCCGGCAACCACGTCTCGAAGGATTACGGGCTCAGCAGCGGCGCGGGCGTGTTCATCGACTCGCTTCCTTCGGTGTACGCCGAGTTTATTGACGCTCAAACGTGTCTCTCCGGGAACACCGACGCCACCTCCGTTTTCGTGGTGAACATCACGAAGGTTCCGTAGGGCCGTTTCCCCGGCGCTTGTCTCCGGTCTCCCTTCCGGTTTATAATCCCCGCACACAGTTGGGGTTTATAACGATGAGAGCAACGAAAGTCGCGCGCGCGGGCGTTTCCCGCGCGCTTACGGTGGCCGCGGCCCTGAGCGCGGTCCTTTTTGTTTCCTGCACGACGAAGGTTGTCGTGCGTTTCGACGCCCTTCCGGGCTCCGTTCCGCGGTACTCGAACAGCGGATTCGAAAACCACGTGCCCGAGCCGATCGAGCCCGCGGGCGGTTTCGTGTACCTACAATCCGGCATCGACGGCGACGCTTCCGTCTTCGGTCCTTTCGCGGTCGTTCCGGGAAAGGATCTCGAGATAGCCGGTATCCCCGCGGGGAAATACGAGCATCTCGCGATCTTCTACACGCCCGTTCCCCTGGCCGTTTCCGGGGAGCCGGAAGCCGCGAACGGATCGCGGAAGAAAGGCGGATTGAAGCCGATTCACGCGGCGGGTCTCCCCGTCGTGGCCGCGAATCCCGCGGAATTTTGGGATCGCACCGCGTCGTCACCCGTCGCCGGCGATCTTTTCGGGGACTCGGGCGCGGTGGCCCTGTTCGGCAAGACGACGATCCGGTCGTTCGGGAAAAGGGTGTTGGGCGCCCGGCTCATCCCCCTGTCCGCGACGGTGTTTTCATCGTCCGTCGGCGCGCTTCCGTCGTGTTCCGACTCCGCGGGACGGGTCCAGAAGAAGTTCGTGAAGCTCGACGCCGGAAGCGCGAAGAAGATCTATGTCATGCTCTCGAATTATCAGGGACGAGGCATTACCTACGTGGGCACGGTGTCGCTCTACCGGGGCGACGGCTCGATTCTCGAAACCAAGAACTTTAACCATCATATCCCCGAGGATCTCCCCGACGCGGTACTTTTCAACCTGCCGGAGACCGGCACGTCCTGGCTCTACGTCGAGTATATCGCCGCGGGCGAGAGTTCGTTGAACCTCTTTTACTATCAGTGACGGAAGATCCGACGGGTCGAAAATTTACACCGTAGTCCGTCTCCCGCGTTGTAGTCCGCATTTCCCCGACCTATACTTTCCGTAGGACCGTTCTTCGTCTCGACGCGAACGGCCGGAATGACCGGCGCGTGTCCTCCGTGCGTTCGGGCGAAGCGCTGGCCGATACGATCGGGAGGCGGGACTATGAATGCGCGAAAATACGTCACGGCCGTCGCGTGCGCGCTTGCGGCCAGTGTTCTGGCGGGATGCGGGATTGGCCTCTCGCCTTCATGGAAAGACCCCTCGGGGACTACCGTGTCCCTTTCATTGGCGACGTTGGCGGAGAATTCCTCCGGTCAGGTGACCCGAGCAGTCATGCCGGGGGTCAACCACCTGTACATCAGGACGGTCGGAATCGCCGGAAGGTCCGCGGGCGAGCTCTATGGCCCGTATACGGTAACGGCGGGCAACCGCTTCGTCACGAACGAGATCGCTCCCGGGGAATACGAGCGGATCGCGGTTCTGGCCTCCGCGAAGGATTTTGAAGCGGGCTCGCCGTCCTTTGCCGTGTATGGCGGAAACTACACCTTTCGGGAGCTCCTGTCCCTCCCCGATTCCCGGTTTCTCGAGTTCATCTCCGAAAGCGTCGACAAAACGGCCCTCGACGAATGGTTCGAAGGCAAGGCGTGCTTCGGCGAGCGACTTGCGGTGACCATCGAAAAAGGACGAGAAAATTCCCTTTCGGTTACCCTCACCCCGAACATCCGCGAGGGCGACCGGATCGATCTTTCCGCGGCTTCCTCCGCGACGTATTCCTCCGCAGGGCGATCAAGCCGGTTTTACCGGCTGTCCGGGATACAGGTCACGGTGCCCGTGACGACGGGTACCCTCACGTGCACGATGACCGCCGAAACGGAGGCCTCGGGTATCGTGCATTCCCTCGCGTTTTACTCGCGTGACGGGGCGGCCGTTCACGTGACGCGGAGCGGCACGAGTCTCCCTTCGGGACTTGCCTGGACCATCGCTTCCGCCGACGTCGCGGCGCTCGCGGGGACCTCGGGGTATATCGAGCTCTATCAGTACCTCGATTTCGAGGGAACCGTCATGGCGAATTACCAAAACACGGGAGGCGGGATTTCCGTCTCGTTCGACGGGCAGGGCAATAGCGCGCTTTTCGGGCGAAAGCTTCTTTTCGGGGTATATGATTCGGCCGCCCTGACCGCGGCCGCGGCGGGTCAGTCCTGGGAAACCTTCCCCGTGGTTCGGTATGCCACGATGACTCTCGACCCGACAACCGGAAGCGGCCGGATGATGATTCCGGTTCCGCTTTCTGCGGGCACCGTCTATTGCGTGTCGGCGCAGATCGACATGGGCGGCCACTATTCAGGCCTTTCGAGTCTCGATTCGGTCGATATCGCGACGATCGTGCCCTATCAGGGCGATTACCTTACCAACGGCACGATGGGTCTCATCTCCTTCGTCGGAACCGAGGGCATTACCCTGTCGCTCGGCGATTTCTCCGCGTATGACGACGCCGTGTTCTTCGTGTCGCAGTCGGGCGCGGGCACGGGTTCGACGCCGGCCTCGCCCGTTACTCTCGCGAGCGCGATTACCGCGATCAACAACACGCCCGCGATCACCTCGGCGCAGATATACGTGACGGAACCGCTTTCGGGTCTCGGCATGTTCACGATCAACGGAAAGGACGTATCGATGAAATCGTACACGAGCGCGACGATGAACGTCGGCTCGACGAGCTTCCTTTCCGGGAATCCCTTCATCGACGTTGGCTCCGGCGGGAGCCTTACCGTCGAGAAAATCACCCTCGACTGCTCCGCGGTTTCCGCACCGATGGCGTCTTTCGTCCGGCTCGCGAGCGGAAGCGCAACGAGCCTGACGATGGGCTATCGCTCGAAACTCGTCGGGCAGACGACGCAAGGCCTCTCCGGGCAGGGCGGCGGAATGATCGTCGGGACCGGCTGTACCCTGAACATGAACGGAGGCACCGTCGACTCCTGCCGCGCGAACGAGGGTAGCGCGATCTACGTGATGTCGGGCGGGATCGCGTACCTCTATCAGGCGACGATCACGAACAACGTGCATGACGTCGCGGGGAACGGCGCGATCGCGGTCGAGGGAACGGTCAACGCGCGGAACGTGAGTTTCTCGGGGAACACGAATAACGAGAATTACGCGCTGATCTCGGCCGGTCAGTGGCTTCTCTTCTAGGCGCGTTTCTTCCCCGGCGCGAACGACGTCGGCCGGGGTATTCCTCGGCCGGCCGGGCGCGCCGGGTAGAATCGAAATGCGCCGGGGTCCCGCGAAGAGCGTGGCGGCCTGGACGCTCGCGTGTCGGTTTCTGCTTGCCGCCCTCCCGTGTTTTCAGGTAAAATGCCTTCTTATGGAATTCACGCAAGAAAGCATCGACGCGCTCGCCGTCAACGAGGTCGCGATCCTCAGGAAAGTCGCCACGGAACTCAAGATCCAGCCGGCACAGGTTTCGGCGGTCGTCTCGCTCGTCGCCGAGGGATGCACGATCCCGTTCATCTCGCGCTACCGCAAGGAAAAGCACGGCTCCCTCGACGAGGTCCAGGTACGCGATTGCGACCATCTGTTCAAGAGCTATCAGAATCTCGAGACGAGGCGAATCGAGATCGCGAAGGGAATCTTCGCCCAGGGGAAACTCTCCGAAGGGCTTTACGATAACGTGATGAAGGCCGCGACCCTCGCGGAACTCGAGGATATCTGGCTCCCCTTCAAGAAAAAGAAGAAGACGCGCGGCATGCTCGCGATCGAGCGCGGCCTCGAGCCGCTCGCCGACCTCATGGAGAAGGGCTCGAAGGCCGAGATCGAGGCCGCCGCGCCTTCGTACGTAAAGGTCGACGCCGAGAACGCCGAGCTTTCCGTCGGCTCGGCCGAGGAGGCGATACAGGGCGCGATGGACGTTATCGCCGAGCGCGTCGCCCAGGATCCCGAAAACCGCGCGGACGTGCGCTCGTATTACATGATGAGCGGGCAGTTCGTCGTAACCGGCGTCGGCGACGCGGCCGCCGAGAAGACGAGCGTGTACCAGATGTACTGGGACTACAAGGAGCCGCTTAACCAGATCAAGCCGCATCGCGTGCTCGCGATCAACCGCGGGGAGCGCGACAAGGCCCTCGACGTGAAGATCGACGTCGACGTGGACGGCGCGATCGAGCGCATCTCGCGGAAATACGCGATTAACAACGAGTGGTGCAAGGAGGCCGTCGCGGACGGCGTCGTGCGCCTCCTTTCCCCCGCGGTCGTGCGCGAGATCAGGTCAGACCTTTCCGAGGCGGCCGACGACCACGGCATCGGGGTGTTCAGCGAGAACCTCAAGAACCTCCTCATGCAGCAGCCGATCAAGGGCACCCGCATCCTTGGCGTCGACCCCGGCATCCGGACCGGAACGAAATGCGCCGCGCTCGACGCGACCGGCAAATACCTCGGCAACTTCGTCATCTACAACCACAAGGTCGCCGAGGCGGAAGCCGCGATCCTCAAGGCCATCAAGGACTACGACGTGCAGCTCGTCGCGATCGGCAACGGCACCGGCACGCGCGAGGTGCAGGAGATCGTGTCGAAGGTGATCAACGAGCATTGCCCGAGCGTCCTCTACACGGTCGTCGACGAGGACGGCGCCTCGGTGTATTCCGCGAGCGACATCGCGCGAGAGGAATTCCCCGAGCTCGACCTCACCATCCGCGGCGCCATCTCGATCGGCCGCCGCCTCCAGGATCCCCTCGCCGAGCTCGTGAAGATCGACCCGAAGTCGATCGGCGTCGGACTCTACCAGCACGACGTCAACCAGAAAAAACTCTCCGAGACCCTCGACGAGGTCGTCGGCTCGGTCGTCAACAACGTCGGCGTCAACCTCAACACCGCGAGCTTTAGCCTCCTCAGGTACGTGTCGGGGATCAACGGCGCGCTCGCGAAGAAGATCGTCGCGTACCGCGAGTCGACCGGCAAGATCACGAGCCGCGAGGATCTCATGAAGGTCCCCGGCATGGGGCCGAAGAGCTTCGAGCAGTGCGCGGGCTTCCTCAAGATCCCGGAGAGCGCCGATCCCCTCGACAACAGCTGGGTCCATCCCGAGAACTACGCGGCCGCCCGCGTCGTGTACGAGCTCGTCCAGTCGAAGAGCGAGGTTTCCCGCGAGACGCGGACCGAGCTCAAGGCGAAGTTCGAGCTCGGCGACCAGACGGTTTCCGACATCATCGAGGAACTCAAGAAGCCGAACCGCGACCCGCGCGACGGCTTCCCGAAACCGATCATGCAGAAGGGCGTCCTCTCGTTCGAGGACCTCAAGGAAGGGATGATCGTCACCGGCAAGATCAAGAACGTCGTCGACTTCGGCGCCTTCGTCGACATCGGCCTCAAGGAAACCGCGCTCCTCCATCTTTCGGAGATGAGCGATCGCTTCGTGAAAGACCCGATGGAGGTCGTGAAGGTCGGCGACGTGAAGGAATGCAGGATCATCGGGCTCGATCCCGACCGCCGCCGCATCAGCCTCTCGTGCAAGAGCGCCTCCGGCGGTCCTGGCGCGCAGCGCGGTCACGGCTCCCATGACGGAGCCCGTTCGCCCGATGGCGACGGGAAACGCCGCGTCGTCGTCGCGCGGAAGCCCGGCGAAGGCGCTGCTCCCGCCCCGCACGGCGCACGCGATCAGTCGCGCCCCGGGAACTCGGGCGGATATTCCGGCAATCGCGGCAACCCGGGCGGACAGCGCCCGGGCGGACGGAATGAGCGCGAGGATGACGGCATGACCTACAATCCCTTCGCGGCCCTCCTCAAGGACCGGAAGTAACGATGGACCGGAAGGGCTCGCGCTCTCGGGGCGCGACGACGCCGAAAACCGTCGAGGCGGTTCGCTTCCCCCTCCCTCCCGGGGAGCTTCTTTCGAAGGGGCTCCTCGAGCTCGGCCTTCCCGCCCGGGAAGGCGAGTTCTCTCCCGTGGCCGTGAGTTCTCCCCATCGCCTCGTCCCGCTCATTGACCGGTATCTCGACGAGCTTGAGCTTTTCAACGCCGCCTTCGACCTCGTCGCCGCGGATACCGGAAGCGAGGCGGGCCGGGCCGATCTCGTGGTGAGACACGTGCTCGACAGCCTTGCCCCGTGGAAGGATGTCGCCCGCGAGCTCGCGCGCCGCGCCGCGCTGGGCATGGAATCCGTTCCGTCTCTCGAGCTCGCGGACGCGGGCTCCGGCGCGGGCTTCCCCGGCATACCGCTCGCGCTCCTCTTTCCCTCGGTGCGCGTAACCCTCATCGAGCGCATGAGCAAGCGTTGCGCCTTTCTCGAAAACTGCGTCGCCCTTCTCGGGCTTTCGAACGTGTCGGTCCTGAACGCCGAGGTGGAACGCGCCCCCCGCGGGGCGTTCGACGTGGTCGTGTTCCGCGCCTTCAGGCCCCTTGAGCGCCCGATGCTCGGCACGCTCCTTTCGCTCGCGCGCGACGGTACCGCGGAACGCGAAGCCGGATGCCTCGCCGCCTGGAAAGCGCGGAGGGAACGGATCGAGGAAGAGATGATTGCCGTGTCGGATTGCGTGGGTCGGTGGGAAGCGCGGCCCGTTACGGTCCCGTTCCTCGGTCATGAGGAACGGAACCTCGTGGTAATAGAAAAGAAACCTATCCCTTGAGGGATACTCCCGTGTCGATGGCGTTGAGGATCTTGTTGAGCCGATCCTTGTCGTAGAGATCGATGGGACGTCCCTCGGTGAATCGCCTCGATTCCTCCGAGTACACGCCCGCGGAAAGGCATATGCCCTTGCCCGCCTTGAGATCCTTGATGCGCCCGTGAAAGTCGCGAAGCAAAAGCTCTCCGACCGATCCCTGCGAGCGGAAAAACCTGAATATCACGATATCGGACCATTTCGGGGTGTCGATCTCGGCGACGACGTCGGAATAGTCGGCGAATACCGAGATGTCGGTTATCTTGACCTTCGCGCCCGGGAAGAATTGAACGACGATCTTCCGGCAAAGGGTGACGAACTCGCTTTGCACCGACATGAGATAGATCTGCAGGTTCTTGTTCTGGTTGAGCTCCTGATACCGCACGATGAGCGCGGGCACGTCCTTGTAGCCCGGGGTAATCTTCTGGAGTTCCTTCAGGGTGGTGAGCGCCTTGCCGATGTCCTGCGCCTTGATGAGGGTGATGGCGAGCTTGTAGCGAAGGTCCGTCGCGATGTCCTGCGGGATGCTCAGGTGCTTGAGACCTATCTCGAAGTCGACGATCGCCTTGTCGTGCTGGTTCGTCTGGGCGTGGATGATGCCCGCATAGAGCGCGGACTGCGGGCCGAGGGCGGGGTCCGGCCTCAGGTGCATGAAGATCTTGAGCGCCCGATCGACCGCTCCCGACTCGAAAAGGCATTCCGCCATCGCGAAAAGGGCTTCCTTGTCGTCCGGCTGCAGGTCGAGCGATTTCTTGAGGTACGCGAGGGCGTCGCGGTACCGGTGCGCCTTGTGGAGGCTGAATCCCATATAGCGCTGGGCGAGGACGTTCTCCGTGTCCTGGAGGAGCGCCTGCTTGAGAAGGGGGATCGCCTTCTCGTATTCCTTCTGGAGATAGCAGATGTAGCCGAGGTTGTAGTTTACCTCGAAGTCGTCGGTCTTGATCTTGCGGGCGAGGAGAAAGCCCTTGATGGCTTCCTGGAGTCGATTGGTCTTGACGGCCGACACGCCGAAGCGGAGCGAGCATTCGAATTCGTCGAGCTTGGGATTCGAGGGCGCGAGGTCGACGAGAACCTCGTAGGCCGCGTACGCCTTCTCCCATTCCTGTTCCTGATAGTAGAGCGCGCCCATCGCCTGGAGCCCTTCGGGATCGCGGGGGTTTTGCGCGAGACGCCGCGTCGCGTCGCGGATGATGCTCGCGCGATCCCGTTTTCGCCGCGCCCGGGGCTTCGCCGCGTCGTGTCTTCTGCCGAGGAAGGACAGGGCGAGTATCGCGAGCAGCATTACGATCGCGACGATGACGATGGTGAAGCTGAAGTTCATATATTGTACATTATGATCGGAGGTCCGGAGCCTGTCAACTTCAACATTGACAAGCGCCTCCGTTGCGTACTAGATTATGGGATAGATCGCTTACGAGAGGTATGTCATGGCAACCGCTTCGATCGGCATTAAGCTCGCAGACAGCAAATTCTTTCCGGTTCTTGACGAGGGCGTCCCTTCGAGCAAGATACTGGAATTGACGACGGTCCGCGACAACCAGTCGAGCGTCCAGATCAACCTTTTCCGGAGCGAGACGGGGACCATCGACGACGCGACCTACGTCGGCACGCTCATCATCGAGGACGTTTTGCCGCGGAAGATGGGCGATCCCACGATCGAGCTGACGCTGACCCTCGACGAGGGCAACGAGCTTTCCGCGGAGGCGGTCGACCTTGAGTCGGGCACGCGGCAGGTCCTTACCGTATCGCTCGAGACCCTCGAGTCCGAGTCCCTCTATAACCTTCCAGACTTCGACCTGACGCCGATCGAGACGTCGGTTCACCTTGGCGATGACCCGGAACATGAGAATCTTGTCATCCAGGGGGCGATTCCGGGTAATGCTCCCGAAGGACTGTATGAAATGCATGACGAAAACGAACGGAAAAGCGGCATCTTCATGCCCGCGTGGCTGTGCATCCTGATTCTCGTTATCGGCGTCGCCGCGCTCGTGCTCGCGCTTCTCGTGTCCGCGCGCACCATGCTCGCTTCCCGCGCCGCCCCCGCGACGGTCGTCGAGGCCCCGGCCGTTCCCACGGTTGAACCGACCCCGCCTCCCGTCGAGAGCGCGGAAACGACTCCCCCGGCCGAGGAACCGGTGACCCCGCCCCCCGCCGAGGCTCCCGCCGCCGAGACTCCCGCGGCTACCGTCGTCGAGGAACCCGCCGCTCCCGCGCAGCCGGAACCCGCGCCCGAAGCGAAGGAAATCAAGCTCAAACTCAAATGGGGCGATACCCTTTGGGATATCTCCGAGGCGTATTACAAGAACCCCTGGCTGTATCCGAGGATCGCCAAGCACAACAAGATCAAAAACCCGAACCTTATCATTGCCGGTACCTACATCAAGATCCCGCCGAAATGACGGCCGCGCCGCGTTCCGGACCTCACGGCCCGGAACCGGTATTCTTTCCCTTTTTCTCATCCTCATCCTTTCCTCGTGCGACGGCTCCTTTCTGTGGGGCGAGTCGCGTTCGTCCGTGATGGATTCCCTCGCGGCGCGGGACTATTCCTTTCTCGACGGGGTCGAACCGACCCGCTACGACTCGATCCTGATGCTCGGCGAGGGCGCGCCCTATTATGTCGGGATTCATCTTTCGCTCGCGGGAAAGGCGCCCGAGTCGAGGCGAATGTTCGAGGCCGGCGCGGACGCGGGGGAAGAGCCCTGGCGCTTGCTCTGCCTCGAGGCCCTGACGGGCGTCGGGACCGCGAGCGAGCGGCTCGCCTCCTGTCGGGACTTCAGGGAGTACCTCGAGGACAGGATCGCGAAAGCCGGCCGGAAGGGCGCTTCCCGAAAGCGGAACGGCGAGGAGTCGCGCGCTCGCGCGGAAGCGAGCCGGCTCTCCGGCGCGCTTGAAGCCGTGAAGGGCCTTGAGCTCGAGCTCGCCCTCGAGACGGGATCGGGCGAGGCGAGACCGCTCGAGACGGCGTCCGTCTTCTACGGTCGGGCCATGACGAAATCGCTCGTCGCGCTCGTCCCGAACCTTCCCGCGGGGCTTCCCCAGGAGTTGTACGGCATCGCCGCCGCGCGCGCTTCCGCGTTCAGGCGTGATTACGGGAGCGCGTGGGTCGGTTCGAAGGCCATACTTTCCGCGGGCCATGAGGCGGCCTTCAATCGGCCCGTCCTCTCGGATTTCTGCAAGGCCGCCCTCTACGGCTCGGCCGATCCCGCCGCCGAGGCGGTCTTTCTCGACGCGCTCCGCGCGAAGCGCGAAGCGGGGCCAGCCGGGAAATCGGGCGAATCCCCCTACGTTCTCGCGTTTTATTCAGGCAGGCTTTTCATGGCCGCCGCCGACCGGATCGATACGGCTCAGGCGGCCGGACGGCGCGAGTCGAAGCGTCTCCGCGAAGCCGCGCGTTCGCGCCTTGAGACCGCCTTCTCGCTCGCCGCCGCCGACGGGGACGCGGACGTCGCCCTCTGGTACATGCTGAAGAACGCGGAGTCGTCGGACCCCGGCGCCTTTCTCGAGACCGCTTCGGAATGCGCCGCGCGCTGGTCCGATCCCGGCTTCTTTTCGGACATACTCGATTCCTTCGTCGTCGCGCGGGTCGCCGCGCGCGATATGGGCTCGGTCGAGCGATTGTACCGCGGGCTTGCCGGGCATGGGGGAGGCGAAACCCTCGCCCGGATCGCGTATCTCGCCGCGCGGTCGGGCTCCCTCGAGGGCGAGGAACGCGCGAATGCCTATCGCGCGGCGTTCGAGGGCGATCACGGCTCGCTTTACTATCGCGTGCTTTCCGCCGAGGCGCTCGGCATACCGGTCGCCGATCCCTCCTCGCTCTATCGGGCGCGGCGCGCGGCCTTCGCCGTCGAAACCGACCCCGAGGAGGCGCGGAAGGTCCTTTCCGGCTTCATCGACTTCAAGCTGCCCGGGCGGGTATACCCGGAGGCGCTCGCGCGGTATCCGGGGCTTCCGCTCGCCGTCGCGCGCGATATCGCGAAACGGCTCGAGGCGGACGGGGAATGGGCGAGCGGGATCAGGGTCATGGCGGCCGCGCTCAGGGAGGACGACGGGCCGGTATCCGACGCGGATCTCGAGATCGTTTATCCCCGCCCCTGGCTCGCCGAGATCTCGGCCGCCGCGAAGGAGTACGGGCTTCCGGAGTATCTCCTCTACGCGATGATCCGCAGCGAAAGCCTTTTTTCCCCGGCTGTGCGTTCCCCGGCGGGAGCGGTCGGTCTCGCCCAGCTCATGCGGCCGACCGCGGGCGATATCGCCCGGAGGCTCGGCGTTTCGAGCTACGATCTCGACGATCCGGCGACGAACGTCAGGTTCGGCGCGTTTTTTCTCGCGGACATGATCAAGCGGATGGACGGCCGCGTCCTTCCGGCGCTTTTCGCCTATAACGCCGGGATCACGAAGGTCCGCCGCTGGCAAAAGGACGGCGCGGGCCTCGCGGACGACGTCTTTCTCGAGGGCCTGCCCTATGCCGAGACCCGCGAGTACGGCCGGAAGGTGCTTGCGGCCGCCGCGGTTTACGGCTATCTTTACTACCAAAAATCGCCCGGTCAGGTGGTCCGGGAGCTTTTCTGATACCCGCGCAAGGAGCGTTTCATGACCATTCTTCAGTCGATCATGTTGGGGGCGATCCAGGGATTCGCCGAATTCCTGCCGATCTCGAGCTCGGGCCATCTCGCCATCGCGTCGTATTTTCTGGGCCAGGCCTCGGTGCCGCTCCTATTCGACGTGATGCTCCATCTCGCGACGCTCTTCGCGGTGCTGCTCGTGTACCGGAAGCGGATCGTCGAACTCTGTCTCGTGCTCGTCCGCGTCGTCACCGGAAAATCGGGGGACGAGGACCGGGCCGACCGGGGAACGATCCTCGCGCTCGTCGTCGCGACCGCGTTCACCGGGGCGATCGGCTTCGCGCTGAAGGACGTCGTCGAGAACATGGCGCCGTTCTGGATCTCCTGCTGCCTCGTGGTAACGGGCGTCATGCTCCTCGTTTCGGGTCGCTGGGTTCCCAAAAAGCCCCGCGCCGCGCCTGGACTCCTTCAGGGCGTCATCGTCGGCGTCGCGCAGGGTATCGGGGTAACGCCGGGAATCTCCCGCTCCGGGATCACGATCTCCGCTTCCCTCGTCTCGGGCGTGGAACGCAAGGCCGCGGGAGAGTTTTCCTTCCTTCTTTCGATCCCGGCGATCCTCGCGGCGTTTATCCTGGAGCTCAAAGATGCCGATACTCTCAAGGGGGCCGTCGACGCGGTTCCCCTGGCCTTGGGCATGCTGACCGCCTTCGCGGTCGGTTATCTGGCGCTGAAATTCCTCATCGGTCTGATCAATAAGGGCAAGCTCGGTTGGTTCGCGCTCTATCTGATCCCGGCCGGTATTACGCTCGCCGCGTATTTCGCGCTTATCTGACGCCTACTCACGGCTCCTGGAGTGTTTTGACGATGGATATGGACGTTTCTACGGATAGACGGCGGATCGGCGCCTATGGGGCCGGCGCCCTGGTTTTTCTCGCCTCGGCGTTCCTGGGCGCGTCGCTTCTCGCGGGTTTTCTCTCCCTCGGGGGCGACCTGCCCGCGATCGCGATTCCGGGCCACGTCCTTTTCTCGGCGTACGGATTCACCGCGTTCCTGGTGCCGTGCTTTCTCCTGGCGGCCTCGATCCTCCTTATGCTGCCCGCGAAGACCGCGAGGCCCCCGGTCGTGCTCGCGCTTTCCTTCATCCCGTTTTTCACGCTCGCCTTCGGGGAGCGACTCGTCCGGCATCTGGCCGTCTCGCTTTCCGGTTCCGCCTCCCGCGGCGCGATTATCGGCGGCCTTCTGGTTTCGATCGCCCTCGCGATCCTCATCGAGTACCTCCTCATTCTCCTCGTCGCGGACGGCATCGTCGCGAAGGCTCGCCCCGCCCGCCAGGACAGCCGGGTCGCGGATATCACGCCAGCCGGGAACGTCGCCCTTTCGGGAGAGGCGGCGCTCGACGCGACGATCGATCGCGCGATCGGCTCGTCGTCCGCGGATTACGCGGAGTCGCCAAGCGTCGAGACCCCGTCCTTCGCCGACGGGATCGGTGGCGCCGGGGAAAGCGCCGCGTCCGGCGAGTCCTTCGGGACGGACGATGTCGACCCGGGCGAGGTCGCGGTTGCGGCTCCTGCCGGCGAGCCCGCGGTAACGCGGGAGGCGGGCGTGACGGATCGCTCGCCCGTTCAGGCGGAAAGCCCGACCTATGTCGATTTCGAGAAGATGCGGGCTCCGTTCGACCTTCCCGTCGTGGAGAACTGGGTTGACCAGGGAGTCTCCGCCGCGGCGAACGGGTCGACTCCCGCGACGGTTCTTGAACGGCCCGTGGATGTCGTCGAGGCCATCGCCGGGGACATTCCCGGTCACGACGGCATCGATCTCGATGCCTCGGGTTTCGTCGAGGACGCCGACGCCGCCGATTCCCTTGGCGCGGATTCCTTCGACTACGACCAAAACGACCTTGGCGGGGAGGCGGAAACCGGGCTACAGGAAGAGATTCTCGACGGCGACATCATCGACGAGTTGCTCGCGAGCGACATGGACGATTACGTCGAGCCGCCCTCCGGTTCCGCCCTCACGGTCGCGGACGAGCCCGGTTCTGACGATATCCCGGTCGACGAGGAAGGGGACTTCGACGCCGACGAACCGTTTGCGGACGTCGACGCCGACGAGCTGCCCGACGAGGACCTTGCCGGGGATGACGACCGCGCGGAGATCGACCTTCCTCCCGTGGTTTCCGTTCCGCCCGTTTCCCGCGCCGACGCGGACGCCGCGACCCCGTGCGATCCCGCGAACGGCGGCGCGATCGCGAGCGTCGCGAAGCTCTTCAAGAAAAAACCCCGCGTTCCCTACTGCGTTCCGTACGATATCCTCAACTCTTATCCCGACGGCGAGTACTGGATCGTCGACGACACGACCCGCCGCGCCGCGGCGGCCCTCAAGGACACGCTCAACGAGTTCCGTATCGAGGCTGACGTCACCGGGATCAAGAAGGGCCCGGTCATCACGATGTTCGAGATTCTCCCCGCGCCGGGCGTGAAGCTCTCGAAGATCGTCGGGCTCCAGGACAACATCGCGCTCAGGCTCGCGGCCTCGAGCGTCCGAATCGTGGCTCCCATCCCGGGAAAGCACGCGGTCGGCATCGAGGTGCCGAACCAGAAGCGCGCGATCGTCAGCTTCCGCGAGCTCATCGAGACCGACACTCCCGCCGCCAAGAAGATGGAGATCCCGGTCGTGCTCGGCAAGGACATCACCGGCGAGGCCCAGCTTCTCGATCTCGCGTCGACCCCGCACCTCCTCATCGCGGGCTCGACCGGCTCGGGAAAGTCGGTGTGCGTCAACTCGATCATCCTGTCGATCCTCTACAAGCGCTCTCCGGAGGAGGTGAAGCTCATCCTCATCGACCCGAAGATCGTCGAGCTCAAGCTCTACAACGATATCGCGCATCTTCTCGCGCCGGTCATCACCGAGTCGAAGAAGGCGTTCCAGGCCCTGCAGTACAGCCTCTGCGAGATGGAGCGCCGGTACGCGCTCCTCGACGGCATGGGCGTGCGCGACATCAAGAGCTACAACAAGCGCATCAAGGAACGGAACATCGCGACGGAAAAACTCCCGTACATCGTCATCATCATCGACGAGTTCGCCGACCTCATGGCGACGACGGGCAAGGAACTCGAGTCGACGGTAGCGCGTCTTTGCGCGATGAGCCGCGCGGTCGGCATCCACCTCGTGCTCGCGACCCAGCGGCCGTCGATCGACGTCATTACCGGTCTCATCAAGGCGAATATCCCGACGCGCATCGCGTTCATGGTCGCGTCGAAGATGGACAGTCGCATCATCATCGACCAGGTCGGGGCGGAGAAGCTGCTCGGGAAGGGTGACATGCTCTACGCGAGCGCCACCGACCCTTTCCCCGTGCGCATTCAGGGCGCGTTCGTCTCCGAGGAGGAGGTCGAGCGCGTCGTCGAGCTTGTGAAGACTCTCGGGGAGCCCGAGTACATCGACGAGGAGATCTTCGTCGACGATGACGACGACACGGGCGTCGAGGCCGCGCTCTTCTCCGACGGGGAGGATCCCCTCTACGACAAGGCGCTCGAGATCGTTCTCCTCGCGGGGAAGGCCTCCGCGTCCTACATTCAGCGAAAGCTCAAGATCGGGTATAACCGCGCCGCCAGGCTCGTCGAGGACATGGAGGCGCGCGGAATCGTGGGCCCCGCGAACGGCTCGAAACCGCGCGACGTCGTGCATCGTCCCTGAGCCGTCGGGGTCGCGCGTCTCGCGCGTCCGGCAGGCGCCCTAGAAAAGGATTTCCCGCTTCTTCTGCGCTTTTTCATCGGCGACGTGGCGCGCGATGCTCTTTTTCCAGTAGAGTTTTTCCTCTGTCTCGACGAGCACGGTTGCCGTCTTCTTGACGAAACGGCGGTAGACCGTGTAGGTATCCGTCCGGAAACGGATGACGCGGCCGAGCTCGCCGCCGAGGTCCTCGGAATCGAGCGGAATGCCTTCTGCCTTGAGAAACTCGCGGATAAACCGCTCGTTGACGTTACCGACGCAATTGAAATTGTCCTTTGACAGGCTGATGAGCACCTGTCCTCCGCCGAACGCCTTCGCGTGAAGGCGTCTTTTGTCCGCGCCGAGCTTGATCATCGCGTTGATGAGCATCTCCATCGATTGGACGCCGTAGCGTCCCGCCTCGGTGAGGCTTACGGGCATCTCGCGCGCGTAGCGCCGGTTGGCGAGGAGAAAGTGATTCATTCCCGCTACCTTCGTCTCCGGATCCCAGAGGCAACAGGCGACGCACGAGCCGAGAAGCGTGGAGATGACGCAAGCGTCTTTCGTCGCGTGCTGGTCGCCCGGAGCGACCGTTATCTTCGGCATCTCCGGTATTTGCGGAAAATCCTTGAACATACTCTAAGCATAAGCCGTCGCCGAGAGTCCACGCAAGGGGAATCGCGAGGAGCGTCATCGGACAAGAATCGATACGCATGGGGAATCGCGAGATCGTCATCGGACAAGAATCGGCGCCTCTTTGGTCGCGTTGGGCGTTTTTCACTGAATCGCCGAATTGTCCTCTTCCGATCCTCGCGATTCCCCGACTGCGGGTTCGCCTTGAGTTGAAAAGCTTCGTGATTCCCCGACTGCGGGTTCGCCTTGAGTCGAAAAGCTTCGTGATTCCCCGACTGCGGGTTCGCCTTGAGCCGGGAAACGCGGTCACGCTCGGTAACGGTCATAGCCGGGGATCCAGAAAAAAGGGTGCGTTCTGACAGGCATCGGACGCGAGCATGAAGTGAGCGGGGGCGGGATAAGGGGGTGACGGAAAAGGCCCGCGAGGCGGGCCTTTGGAGGCAGGGGGAACCAAGATGTTCCCTTGTCCGTTGTTTGGTGAGGGGTGGCGCGGGAATCGGGAGAACGGAAGAGGGCAATTCGTCGAGTGAGTGTTGATCGCTTGTCGAGACGTCAAGGGCGCCGACTCTTGCCCGATGACGATCGCCCGATTCCCGTCGGCCCGCTGATTCCCCCTTAAATGAAGAAGCGGAGGTCGCGGTGGTTGACCATATCCCACCGCTTCGCGATGAGATAGGTTCCGAAGACCGCGGTGAGCGCGTCGATGGCGCAGGCGACCGAGCCGATGAAGAAGGCCGCCGGCTTGAGGATGAGGTAGCCCGCCTCGAATCCCCTGCCGTAGAGCGCGCAGACGGTCGCGAGCGCGACGTAGGCGCCGCCCTGGGGGAAGCGCCCGAGGAAGAAGGACAGGACGATCGCGACCCCGAGGAGCCAGAGCATGTCGGCCGCGGCGATGCCGAGGCTCGAGTAGGACTTGAGGATGACGATGAAGCTGACGGTGACGACGAGGGCGGTGCCGCCCCTGCCGAAGATCGAGAACATGGGCATCGTGACCGATGAGATGCGGCGGCGAACGCCGAGGCTCTCGTTCGCGTGGCGGAGGCTCACGGGAAGCGCCATGTTGGAATCGCCCGAGAAGAAGGCCGCGAGCACGGGGCCGATCGAGGCGTACAGGACTCGGTAGGGGTTGATCTTGCCGCACAGGGAGCGGAGGATCGCGGGGTACACGATGAAGGCGAGGAGGAGGAGGTCGAAGACGAGCAGGATCATGAAGTCGACGAAGACCTTCGAGGCGACCATCGCGCGGAACTGGATGAGCCAGTACACGGAGATCGCGATCATGCCGAGGGCGAGGATGTCGACGAAGAAGGACATGACGGCGTACGAGACGCGCGAGAGGGAGTCGAAAAGGGTGAGCGTCGCCTTGGCGTCGTCCCGGTCGACCGCGCAGCCCGCGCCGGCGAATCCGCCGAAGAGGCACAGCGGCAGGATGAAAAGCCCGTTCGTGAAAACCTCGAAGGCGCTCGAGGGGAAAAGCTGCCTGAGGGATTCCATTACGCCGAGCTTGCCGGTCTCGGTCGCGCCCTCGACGAATATCGGGATGCGCGAGGGATTCCGCACGAGAACGGTGACGAGACCCGTGACGGCGAGGAGAATCGCTGTTATAATTATGATCGCGGTCGTTATCGATCCGAGCCGGAAAAGGCTCTTGCTTTCCCTGAGCTCGTAAACGCCGATCGTGAAGCTGAAGAAGACCACGGGGTACAGGGCGTAGCGGCCGAACTGGATCGCGACGTCCGACAGGTATTTGGTGACCTCTCCAAAGGCCGCGTTTTGGTGCGGCGCGACGAGCGCGAACGCGATGCCGACGAGGATGCCCACGAGGTATTTGATCCAGATTTTCATGGCATTCAGGATACCGGATGGTCCGGTTCCCGTCAATCGGAAGGTGGATATGTCCCCGATCTTTTGCTTCAATACCGCCGTTCCCGTCCTCATCCTCGCGGCGCTCGGAACGGCGAATCTCCGCTACCCGAAGGAACGCTCGATTCACCTGAAACTCGCGAGTCTCGGGCTCTCGACGGCGTTCGCGGTCTCGAGTTACGCGCTCGTGCCGTTGGGTCTCGCCGACGAGTCGCCCCTCTGGGTCGGAGTCACCGCGTTTTTCTGCTGGCTGTCGGGTCTTCTGTATCTCTCGTTTCTCGTTGAGATGACCTCCGTCCGGCGTTCGCGCCTCTTTCCGCTTTCCTACGCCTTGCCGTTCCTTCTCGCCGCCCTGTCCGCGATCGCGCCCCGCCCGCTCGGTCTCGCGCTCCTCGCCGCCTCGGGCGGCGCCGTTTGCGCCTCGCTCACCCTCGTCTTCATGATCCCCTGGATCCGCTCCGCCACCGACGAGCGGGCGCGGCGCGACGGGGAATGGACTCTCATGGTGTTTTGCGCGTTCGGCGTCGGGGCCATTGTCTCGTTTCTCCATACGATGACCGGGCTCTTCTGGCTTCTCGCGCTCTGGTTCGCGACGATCCACTTCCTGGTGAACTACCTCAACATCTTTACCCAGCTGACGAATCTCGAGAACCAGCTCATCATCGACAACGTTTTCGATCTCGTGATGATCCTCGACGCCCAGGGGCGCGTGGTCAGGATGAACCGGAGGGGATTCCAGCTGACGGGCTTTTCGCCGAACTCGGTCAACGGAAACGGGATCGAGCGGATCGTCGTAGTCGGCGACCTCTCGCCGGGAACGCGGCGCGAATGGCTCGAGCGGCACGCCTGGCACGACGGCGGGCTCGGGCCGGCGCGAACGCCGTCGATCGACGCGTGCGTGGCGACGGCGACGCGCGAGGAGATCCCCGTCGACCTTCGCGTCGTGTGCCTCTCGAACCTCGAGCGGGTCACGACGGGCTACATCGTCTCGGCGACCGACCTGCGCATCACGCGGCAGCTCATCAAGGAAATTTCCGACCGCGAGTACGCGACGCGCGATCTCGCGCTTTCCGAGAGCAAGTTCTCCCGGATGTTCATATTCAACCCTACCGGCATTCTCATCGTCGATCTCGAAAGCCTTACCGTCACCGACGCGAATCCCGCGATCGAGAGCATCCTCGAGCGCGAGTCGAGCGGCCTCGTCGGGATGAGTCTCGCGGACGTGGGCTTCGAGACGGACGGGATGACCTTCGGTTCGTTCATCGAGAAGATCATGACGGAGGGCGCGGTCCCGGAGTTCGACGCGCGGGTCCGGGTCGGACCGGGGGCAACGAGGAAGTGCCGGCTCTCGGCGGTTTCCTTCGACCTCAACAAGAAGGGGCGGATGCTCCTTTCGGTCGCGGACGTGACCGCGCAGGACGAGCTTCGCGAGGCGCTCGCGCGCAAGCAAAAGGTCGAGACGATCGGCATTCTCGCCGGCGGGATCGCGCACGATTTCAACAATATCCTCGCGGTCATCCTCGGGCACGTCGGTCTCGCGAAGATGCGCGTCGTCGATCCCCATGCCCGCTCGCCGATCGAGAAGGCGGAAACCGCGTGCATGCGGGCAAGGGAGATGACGAGGCAGCTGCTCGCGTTTTCCCGGGGCGGCAAGCCGGTTCTCGGGGTTTACGACGTGCGGGAGCTCGTTACCGAGGCGGCGATGCTCGCGGTCAACGACACCTCCGTCGCGTGCATGTTCGACATCGACCGGGACGTGTGGCCCCTTAATGTCGACGCGATCCAGGTCAATCAGGTGGTCTCGAACCTCGTGCGGAACGCCTGCGACGCGATGGAAAGGAGCGGTATCATAACGATCCGCGCGCGAAACCGGAATTTCGCCGCCGTTCCCGCGAAGTCTCGCCCGATCGATTTCGACTCGAAGCCGTTGCCGCCGGCAAGATTCGTGGAGATACAGATACAGGACCAGGGCCCGGGGATCCCGGAATCCATGCGCGCGAGGATCTTCGAGCCGTTTTTCACCACGAAGGACAAGGGCACCGGGCTCGGGCTTTCGATCGTATACTCGGTCATGCAGAACCATGGCGGGGCGATTTCCTTCGACAGCGTGATGGGGGAGGGAACCGTATTCTACCTGTTTCTTCCTGCCGCGAACGAGGGTTGTTCCGTCGCGGTCCCCGAGCGGATCGAGGTCGCGGACGGCCGAAAGAGGGTTCTCCTCATGGACGACGACCCGCTCGTGCAGGATTCCGCGGGCTCGATCCTCTCTTCCCTCGGCTATGAGGTCGTCCTCGCCGAGAACGGCTCCGTCGCGGCATCCCGGTTTCGGGAAGCCGAGGAGTCGGGCGAAGGCTTCGATTTTTGCGTGCTCGACCTCATCGTCCCGAACGGGGTCGACGGCGTGGACTGCGCGCGCGAGATCCTCTCGGTAAATCCCGACGCGATCCTTCTCGTGTCGTCGGGTTATTCGGACGATCCCGTTCTTTCGCATTATCGGGAGTACGGGTTCCGGGGCGTGATCCCGAAACCCTATACGGTCGACGAGTTGCGGCAGGCTCTCGCGTCCGCGCTCGAGAACGAGTCCTGACCGCGAAAGGGGCCGACCCTTCGGTCCCGGCTTGCGCTCCCGCGCGCGTAATCGCTATACTGACCGTCCCATGAGTATGTCCGTGATGATATCAGATGCCTCCGCTCCGTTCGCGGTTTCCCTCGCGCGCTCGCTCGGATCGCGGGGATGGTCGGTCTCGCTCCTGTCGGGCGCCGCGGGCGAATCCGGGCTCGCCGACGATCCCGGGGATGGCGTTTCCGTGGTCGCGTGGAACCGCCCCTCGGCGCTTTCCGCGCGGACGGTCGCCGTCGCGCTCAAGAACGCCCATCGCGGGCTCGATCACGCGGTAATCGTGTTCGACCCTCGCGCGCTCGCGCGACAGGCGGACGGCGCCGACGGATCGGCCCTCTCGGTTTCCGTCGACCGGCTCGTTCGGGGGTATCTGCTGCTTGTTCACGAGATCGGGTCCCTGTTCGTCGCCCAGGGACGGGGCCGGCTGACCCTGGCCGTGCGCGAGAGCGAAGGCGGGAGCGCGGGAACCCGCGGGGAATCGGCTGCGCGAACCTTCCCGTTCTCGGCAGAGTCGGTCGTCGCGGTCGCGCGCGGCGCGTTCGTCGCGCTCGCTGAGGAAACCGCCGCCGCTTTCGGCTCGACCGGCAATCCCGCCCTTCAGACCTTCCTCGCCCGTCTCGACCCGGTCGACGACGCGCTCAATCTCGAGTGGCTCGCCGCGCGGCTTCACGCGGAGAATCCCGCGCGCTCCCAGGGCGCATGGGTAAAGGCCGGCGCCCGGGGCATCTTCGGCATCATCTGACGGGAACGCGCGGGTTCCCGTCCGCGATCCCGCTCATTTACCCACGCAAAATCCCGAGAAGACCGCGTCGAGGATGTCGGCGGAGGTCGTCTCCCCGGTAATCTCCCCGAGCGCGAGAAGCGCGTCCTCGAGATCCTGCGCCACGGCGTCCATCGGGAAGCCTTCCCTCGCCGCGTCCGACGCGTGATCGAGAAAGCCGAGCGCCCGGCAAATCGCGTCCTTTTGCCGCTCGCTTCCCGGCGCGCACGGCCGCGTCCCTCCCGCCGCCGTCCGCCGCCCCGCCTCTTCCTCGCCCGACTCTCCCTTCAAGACCCGGGCCGCGGCCTCGACGAGCGCCGAAATTCCCGCGCCGCTTTTCGCGCTCACCGCGACGGCGTCGATCCCCGCGCCCGCGGCGCTCGCCGGTTTCGCGCCCGGCTTGTCGGACTTGTTCCAGACGAGGATGACCGGCGGCTCGCGGGAGGCTCTCGACGAGAAGAAGGAGATATCCCCGGCGGAGAGACCCTCCGTCGCGTCCACGAGATAGAGCACGAGGTCCGCCTCCCCCGCGAGCGTTCGAGACCGCGCGATGCCCTCGGCCTCGATGGCGTCCTCCGCCTCCCTCAAGCCCGCGGTGTCGAACACCCTCGCGGGAATGCCGAGAAAATCCGCGCGGGACTCGAGCCAGTCGCGGGTCGTGCCGTGCACCTCGGAGACGATCGCGCGGTCCTCCTTGAGGAGCGCGTTGAAGAGGCTCGACTTGCCCGCGTTGGTTTTCCCCGCGAGAACGACGCGCGCGCCGTCCTGATAGAGCTTTTCCGCCGCCCACGCCGACTCGAGCGACTTGAGCCGCGCGCGCGCGCGGGCGACGAGCTCGTCGTCGAAGGCCCCTGCGGTGGTTTCCTCGTCCTCGGGATACTCGATTTCCGCCTCGATCGCGGCGAGCGCCCTGACTATGTCGTCCCGGACGCCCGAGATCTCGGCCGCGAGCGAGCCTGCGAGCCGGAGCGCCGCGCGGGAGCGTGCCTCGTCGGTCTGGGCCTCGATGATCTCCCTCGTCGCCTCGCTTTTCGTGAGATCGGCCTTGCCGTTCGCGAACGCGCGCAGCGAGAACTCGCCGCGCTCCGCCGGCCTCGCCCCTTGGGCGATTATCGCGCGATAGACGGCGAGAACGGTCGCGATCCCGCCGTGCCCGGTGACGTCGACCGAATCCTCCCCGGTGAAGCTCCGGGGCGCCCGGAAGACTGAAAGCACGACCTCGTCGACCCTGCCGCGTTCGCGTTCACCCGGGCGCGCGGGAGCGAGAATCCATCCGTGGACGAGGGTTCCCCCGGCCGCGCCGAGGAGCGCGTCAGGGCGCGAGAAGGCGCGCGCGACGAGCTCGATCGCGCCCTTGCCCGTGACGCGCACGACGCCGAGCGCCGAGGGAACGAGGGCCGTCGCGATCGCCGCGATCGGGTCCTCAAGGTCGTATTCGGAAGGTCTCATGATCCGGAGTATACCCCGAAGGGATCGCTCGAGGCAACGAATCGGCTAGAACTCGCCGCCCGAGAGGAACTTGCGGTCCATTATCGAGATGATGTGGTCCTCGCTTTCGGGTTTCGAGAAATAGTAACCCTGGATGAAATCGCACCCGTGCGCGACGAGGAAGTCGACCTGCTCGCGGGTCTCGACTCCCTCCGCGACGACCGTCAGGTTGAGATCGTGGCAGATGCGGATGATCGAGATCGTGAAGCTTCGGCTTCGCTCGTCCTCGAACATGTCGTCGATGAACGCCTTGTCCATCTTCACCTCGCTGACCGGAAGCCTGCGCAGGTAGGTGAGCGAGGAGTATCCCTTGCCGAAGTCGTCGAGGGAAAGGCCGAATCCCGCCTCGCGGAGTACCTTGAGCGTCTCGGCGATCTCCCGTACGGATTCGATGAGTATCGATTCGGTGATCTCGAGCGAGATCTGGCTCGGTTCCACGCCCTCGTCCCTGACGATATCGATGAGCTCGCGAAGGAAGCCGGGAGAGTTGAGCTGCCTGACGGAAACGTTGACCGACACGGAAAACTTGCCCTCGTGAAACGCGCTCGCCTTCTTCACGAACCGCGCCGCCGAGCGCATGACGAAAAGCCCTATCTCCACGATCTGGCCGTTATCCTCGGCGATCGGGATGAACTCGGTCGGGGAGATGGTGCCCTCTTTCGGGCTCGTCCACCTGACGAGCGTCTCCACTCCGTCAAGATAGCCGTTGCGGAGGTTGATCTTCGGCTGGTATGTCACGCTGAACTCGCCGTTCGCGATGGCCGAGTGCATGGCAGCGTCGAGGTCCATCCGCCGCTTGAGCTCCTGGTACATGGAGTTGTTGTAGAACATGAAACGCGTTTTCCCGGCGGACTTCGCCTTGAACATCGCGGCGTCGGCGTTTTTGTAGAGTTCGCTGAAGTGGAGCCCGTGATCCGGGTAGACGGAAATTCCCGAGCTAATCGTCAGGTAGAGCTCGACGCCCGCTATGACCGTCTTGTTGGCGAGGGTCGCGTGGAGATACTGGGCGAAAGCCTCGATGCGGTCGTAGGAGGTGTTCTCGAGGATGATGAGGAATTCGTCCCCGCCGAACCGCGCGATCTTCATGTTGTCGGTCAGGATCGACCGAAGGGTTTCCGAGACGAAGAGAAGCACCTGGTCGCCCGTCTCGTGGCCGAAGGTATCGTTGATGAACTTGAAGTTGTCGATGTCGATGAACATGACTCCGCATTTGTTCCATCGCTCGGTCGAGCGGATCATGCGTTCCGCGATCCTTAAAACCGCGGAACGGTTTGGGAGGCCAGTGAGCTGGTCGGTGAGCGCGAGGTCGCGCGATTGCCGGTTGAGGAGCAGGAGCAGCTGCACCGCGCCGACGAGGAGGACGAAGATCGCGAGGATAAAGAGCGACTCCGCCTTGTACCGGATGAAAAACGGGGGATCCCGGTTGATCATCGTCGCGCCCTTGGGAATCGACCAGAGCGGAATGCCGAAGCGCTTGAGCGCGGAATAATCGAACGCGGTGACGAAGCTCGTTTGCCCCAGGGGGGAAAGGGTGTCGAACGATTCCCCGTCGAGATAGCGTACCGCGAGGTTTCCCGCGTTCTCGCCGTGGAGGATCCCGCTGATCATGATGCCGCCGAGCGAGCCTCCGCCGAAGGTATGCATGAAAAGCGGGTAGACCGGGACCGCGCTTACCTTGCTGATACGGGAGGTGAGTTTCTCGGTCGTAAAGGTTTGACCGTTCTTCTCGATCGAGTAGGAGCCGATGATGAACAGGCTGTCCTTGTCGAGGGTCGGGACGATCGTCTCGACTTCCTCAAGGGAATGATCGCTGAGGGAATAGATCGGGATGTTCGGCAGGAGTCGGGCGATCGCCCTGCGCGAGAGTTCCTCGGTCTGCATCCCGGATTCCGTTTTCTCGTTGAGGACGTAGGCGCGATTGATTTTCGGGTTGATGCGGATGGCGCATTTGACGGTCGCCTCGATGTCCATGTCCTGAAATACGCCCGTGACGCGATCCTTGTCCCGAAGCAATATCTCAGCGGATTCGCGATAGACTCCGGCGAACACGATCGGGGCGTCGGAGAAAAGCTCCTTTCGGTGGTCGAGGGCGAACCGAAGCGCCTCGTCATCCGTGGTGATGATGAGGTCGATATCCTTTCCCGTATACTTGTTCCGGCATAAATCGTACATGATGTCGAGGTTTTTTTTGGTCGGACTTCGCTTCCAGTCGAGATACTCGGTATAGACGAGGTATTCCCGATTGAGCGTCTCGAGGCGTTGCATGATTCCCTGGTATTGATCCCTTGTCCAGGCGAATTCGGGATTATAGGAATTGATCAGGAGTATCTTGGGATACACGATTTTCAAGCCATCAAGGGGATGGGCGGCGGCGAGCGCGCAGGTTAGGAGCAAAAAGTTCAGCAAACGGCCTCGCATGGGCCCTCCTGGACGGTATTTTATATGATAGGGTTGTCCTACCCTCAATTTTCAGCCGGAATCGCGCCGCCGTCAAGTGCGGGCTTTGACAGTATGATTCCCGAGCGGGTACACTGAGCCCATGAAAGGAATAATCGTCGCAGCAGGGTACGGCACCCGTTTCTTGCCGGTCACCAAGACCATCCCGAAGGAGATGATCCCCCTCGTCAACGTCCCCTCCATCCAGTTCATCGTGGACGAATTCGTCGCCTCGGGGATAACCGACATCGTCATCATATCATCGCGCCGGAAAAAAGTGCTCGAGGACTACTTCGACCGCGAGGTGGAGCTTGAAGGGGTATTCGAGCGCGAGGGGAAAGCCCGTCAGCTCGCGGCCATCGCCCCCGGAAAGGCGAATATCGCCTTCGTCAGGCAACAGCGGATGATGGGGACCGGGCATGCCCTCCTTCAGGTGAAGTCCTGGGTCGGAAACGACGCGTGCGTCGTGGCGTATCCGGACGACCTCCATATGGGGTCCGTCCCGCTCGCGGCCCAGCTTGTCGCGGCATATCGGGAAACCGGCTGTTCCGTCATGGCCTCGATCACCGAGCCGGGGGACGTGTCCCGCTACGGGGTTCTCTCGATCGGGAAGGACGGCAGGCACGTGACCGGGATCGTGGAGAAGCCCGCCCCGGGGAGCGAGCCGAGCCATGAGGTATCTATCGGCCGGTATCTCTATACCCCGGAGTTCTTCGGTCTTCTCGAGGAAGGTTGGCGTATCCATCTCGCGGACGCCGAGCGGGCGGGAAGGGAAGCGGGAGAGTACTTTCATATTTACGCCCTCAACAAGCTCATGGACGCGGGGAAGGTCGTGTATTGCCCGACCGCCGGCGAGCGGCTCGACACCGGGGAGCCGGCGGGGTATCTCGACGCCGTGCTCCGTTACGCGGACACCCAAAGCGAGCTTCGCGCGGTCATTGACCGGTTCATAGCCTCGAGGAAGTAACCGGATTCGTCTATTCGGCCGGTTTCGCCCTGCCGGCGAGGCCGAGCTTCAGGAAGGCGAGCGGGGCTCCCCAGCTCGCCCAGAGCCCGAGAAGGGCGTACCGGAGAAAGCGCGCGAGGATGTAATACGGGCTCGAAACCCCGGGAAGGACTCGTTTGAGGCCGACGTAGAGCAAGGCAAGGACGGCGAGCCCGAGCGCGAGGCGCCCGGCCTTTCGCGCGAGACCGCCTTCTTTCGCCGAGAAGCGCTTCGGTTGCCCGGTCGGGGATTCCTTTCGGTCGGCGAGGAGGATGTACCCGACCGCGAGGCCGAAAAACGCCCCGCCCATCGAGCTGTCCTCCGGACACGCGGCGTTGAGCGCGAAGGCGACGACCGCGGCGGCGAGGAGCTTGAACGACCGCGCCGAGCGTCCGGTCGCCTCGCGATGCGCCTCGAGCGACCGGCGAAGCCCGGCGAGGAAACCCCGCGCCTCGGGATCGACCGATCGCGCGAAAAGCGGCGTCCGGACGAGGGCCGGGATCCCGACGAGCGCCAGGAGGGACACGGTCGCGCCGATCGCCCAGCCGAAAAGCACGTCCGTCGGGTAATGAACGCCGAGATACACCCGGCTCACGCCCACGAGGAAGGGAATGCCGAGCGCGACGGCGAGCGCTCCCGCGCGGCCCTTGCCCGCGGGGCGGGACCCGAGCGCGAGGATAGGCCAGAGGGTCGCCGCGCCCGCGGAGTGGCCCGAGGGCGTTGACCAGGGATCGGGCGGCGTGACGAGCTGGACGGTCGGGTCGAGCGTTCCCGGGCGCGGCACCGAGAGGCCGACCTTGAACGCGTTCACCACGCCGGTCGCGACCACGACCGAGGCCGCGAGCCTGAACCCGCGCCGTTCGTCAACGCACCAGAATACGAATGGCAGGATCGCGAGATAGGGCCAGGGCTCGCCGAGGAAGGTTATCGCGCGCGCGGCGAGGGTGAGCGCCGGGCTCGAGTGGGCTTGAAGCGCGCGGATTACCGCGAGGCCCCAGGCGAGAATCGCCTCGAAGGGAACGGAAGCCGCTTGGGCGGCGGCGGAAAGCTCATACATCATGAAACCTCACTTCGTTCCGAAAATCGGCCCGATCAGGCCGAACGCGGCCTCAGGCGCCTGCCAGGGGTAGGGATCGGAGACCCCGACGTCCGGCCGGAGATCCTCGTAGCGCCCGCTGTTGTTCCAGTAGGTGTAACCCTCGTTTATCGAGTCCCTCGCCCCGAATATCTGGCGCTGGACGTAATCGGGACCGTACCAGGCGCGATCGTAAGAGACGTTGAGGTAGAACGCCTGGGCCCAGGGCCGGACGATGACGTGGTTGCGGGCGATGATCGCGTTTCGGTACGAGCCGTAATAGTAGATGCGGTAGGGCCGCTCGGCCGCGGGCGCCTGGGCGAGGAAGCCCTGCTCGAAATGGCTCGGATAGAACATCGGGCAGATGACGTCGACGTAGCGCGCGATGAGCTCGACGTCCTGCCCGGTACGCGCGCCCGTCCGGTACCAGCCGTTCGCGCCGTAGATGTCGATCGAGATAGGCGCCTTGATCTCGCGCCGCGCGTACGAGAGGAAGGACATGAGCGCGCTCTCCTTGTCCATCCCGGGGTCCTGCCAACGGTAGCTCGCCTCGGAAAGGTTCTCGCCGTCGGTGGGGAAGCGGATGTAGTCGAACTGTATCTCGTCGAAGCCGCGCGCGATGAGTTCCTTCGCGATCGCGACGTCGTATTCCCAGACTTCCTCGCAATAGGGGTCGACCCAGTATTCGTCATAGAGTTTCTTGACCGTTTCCGTCGCGCTTGCCGCGGGTTTCTGTCCCGCTCCCGCCTGCGCCGCCGCGCCCGTCGTCGCCGCGATCGCCGGGGCCCCGCCGCCGATCGCCGGGGCTTTAGGCGCGTCAGCCGCCGCTTCCGTGGCCGCGGGCTCCGTCTTTACCGTGATCCACTCGTAACCCTGCCAGGGCTTTTGCGCTTTCGCGTCCCACACGGCGTACCTGCCGCCGCCCCATTGCGCGAGGGAGCGGTCCTTGAAAACGACGATGCGCGCGACGAGGTAGATCCCGTTCGCCTTCGCCTTCGCCACGAACGGCTCGAGCGCGATGCCCTTGCCCGTCTTGCCCTTGGCGAGCACGAGCGGGTCCCTCGCGTCGTAGCGGAGGGTTCCGTAATCGTCCTTCATGTCGACGACGAGCATGTTGAGCCCGTTGTCGCGAAGGGTCTTGAGATGCCGGTCGTAGCCCGAATCCGTCGTCACCTGATGGACCGGGATGTAGTTCCCCTTTCGCCTCGTCGCGGCCGTCGAGTACGGGGTACCCCTCGTTCCCGGGGAGAGCAGCCAAAGCTCGGAAAGCGCGAGGCTTCCCCGTCCCTTCGTGAGGTTCGCCGGGATCCATGTCGAAAGGACCTTCGCGGGAACCGACGAGAGCCGCGGAGCCCAGTCGGAAAGGACCTGTGCCGTCGGGTTTTGCGCGGGAAGGGATACCGTGAAGGAGGTCGCCGCGGAAGCCGGGCTTCCGGTCGCGGAGGCCGCGGCGAGGTTGAGGGGAACCTCGCGGACGCCGTAGGGACCCGCGAACACGACCGAAGCGTCGGTCGGGGAGAGTGATTCCACGGTGTCGACGGGATTGGTTCCCGCCCATACCCCGACGAAGCGTTTCGCCTTCCAGTCGAGGCGATAGATCCGGGGCATGAAGGTCTGCGAGGCGAGAAGGACCGTCTGTCCGCCGCGCTTCGCCGCGCTGAGGTCCGCGACCTCGTCGGGCCACTTGATCGAGGGCACGCGCTCGAGACCGTCGTTGAGATCGGCCCAGGCTCCCTTCGGGTCGTCGAGGTTTCGCCAGGAGACGCCGAAGATCGGGTGGGACATGAGCGCGGTGAGCGCCGGTCTTCCCGAGGAATCGGGCAGGTTGAGGATCGCGACGGCCTTGACCCCCGCGGTAGCCGCGCTGATCCCGACGTTTTTCCACGTCCTTCCTCCGTCGCGGGTGACGTAGACCGCGTCCTTGGTCGCGGTGATGAGGACGTTCGGGTCGTCGGGACTCGCCTCGAGGTCCTTGAGTTCCTGGACCTCGCGCGCGAAGTTCTTCGATCCCTGCGAGGGAATCTTGATGACCTTGACGGGAAGCCCCGCGTTGCGTTCCTCGAAAACCGAGAGACTCGAGCTCGCGAAAACCCCGCCGCCGGTCAGGAAGTACCAGACGTTTCCGGCGCGCACGATCTTGCGGATCTCGTTCTTGCTCCAAAGGAGCGATGTGCCCGAGGACGAGACCGTGTAGAGACCTGAGTCGGCGCCGACGAGGAAGGGTTCGTCGGCGAGCGCGCGAAACGGGAGAAGGGCCGATATGAAAAGGGAAATGGCGAGAAGCCTGTGGGTCGAAGTCATGATAGTCGTTACAGTATCAGAAAATTGTCGCTTGAAAAAGGCGCGAAAGCCGTTATAATCGACTTTAACTGAGGAGACGCGCGATGCCTAAATCCGTAACGAGAACCCTTGGAATCCTTACCTCCGGGGGCGATGCTCCGGGGCTCAACGCCGCGATCCGGGGAGTCGCCAGGACGGCCATCGACGTCTACGGCATGAAGGTGATCGGCTTCGAGCACGGTTACCGCGGACTCATCGAGAACCGCGCCCGGGAGCTCGCCCCCTCCGACTTTTCCGGGATCCTCACCCTCGGCGGGACCATCCTCGGTACCTCCCGCGAAAAACCCTTCAAGGACAAGACCTGGTGTTCGGAAGACGGAAGCCCCTGCGCCGTCGGGATGATCAAGGACACCTACAAGAAAAACGGTCTCGATTGCCTCGTCGTTCTCGGCGGAAACGGCACGAACACGACCGGCTATCTCCTCCAGAACGAGGGGCTCAACGTCATCGGCCTGCCGAAGACGATCGACAACGATATCGTCGAGACCGACATCACCTTCGGCTTTCACACGGCGCTCACCGTCGCGACCGACGGCATCGACCGGCTTCATTCCACCGCGTCGAGCCACAACCGCGTGATGGTGATCGAGGTCATGGGGCACAAGGCCGGATGGCTCGCGCTTTATTCCGGCGTCGCCGGCGGCGGCGATATCGTCCTTTTGCCGGAGATCCCGTACAGCATGGAAAGCATCGCCCGCCATCTCGAGGCGCGCGCGAGCGCGGGGAAGACCTTTTCGATCGTCGTCGTCGCCGAGGGCGCGCTGTCGGTCGCCGAATCGAAGCTCGACAGGAAGGCGTTCAAGAAGTCGCGCGCGGAGATGTCCGCGTCGATCGGCTATCGCGTCGCGCGGGAGATCGAGGCGGCGACCGGGATCGAGAGCCGCGTCACCGTGCTCGGCTACCTTCAGCGCGGGGGAACGCCCGTCGCGTACGATCGCGTTCTCGCCTCGCAGTTCGGGACGACGGCCGCGAACATGCTCGCCGCGGGCGATTACGGGAAGATGGTCGCCCTCAGGGACAACCGCCTCGTCGGGGTTCCCCTTGAACAGGTCGCGAACAGGATCAAGACCGTTCCCCTCGACCATCGCATGATCGAGACCGCGCGGGACGTGGGGACGTGCCTGGGCGATTGACCGCGCACGCGGTCAATCGCTTGATAATTTCGCCGTTCCGGCGAAATTACCACCACCCGTATTGTCTTTCCGCAGCCAGGGACAGAATTCCTCTCGACCGAGTGGCGTGCCGCCTTAAAACTCCACGGACGGGGGGTTACTCGAGGGGTATCGGGCGCGAGATGCCGTAGCCCTGCGCGTAGTCGACGCCTATCTCGCGGAGCATTCCTATTATCGTCTCGTTCTCGGCGAACTCGCCGATCGTCGACAGCCCGAGAACCCTGCACATGCTCGAGATCGCCTGTACCATCGTGTAGTCTATCGGGTCGCGGTCCATGTTCCTGATGAAACACCCGTCGATCTTGAGATAGTCGACCGGGAGGTTTTTCAGGTAGTTGAAGGACGAGAATCCGGACCCGAAGTCGTCGAGGGCGAAGGTGAAGCCCTGTTCCTTGAGGATGTAGATGAAGCGCGAGGCCGAGGTCAGGTTGAGGATCGCGTTCGTCTCGGTTACCTCGATGCAGAACTGCGAAGGCGGGACCCGGTACTCCTCGGACGCGTCGATGATGAAGGATATGATGGTTTCCTCGGCGAGCGAGGCTCCCGAGAGGTTCACGCAGAACACCGAGTCGGCGAGCGGGTCTCCGGCGCTTCGCATCCGGGCGTAGGCCTCGAACGCGTGCTTGACGACCCATCGGTCGATCGAGGGCATGATGTTGTACCGTTCCGCGATCGGTATGAACTCCCCCGGCTGGATGATCGTGCCCGAGGGATCGACCATCCGGAGAAGGATCTCGATCTTCGGTTTATGGCCGTTCTGCACGAGGGGCGCGATCGGCTGGTAGTAGAGCTTGAAGCGGTCGTTGATGAGCGCGTCGTGGATCATCGTGATCCACTCGCCGATGGAGGTTTTCCCGTAGCCGCTCGCGTCCGAGCGCGCGAAGACGGTATAGTGGTTTCCCCCCGACTCGTGCGTCGCGATGACGGTCTGGTTGCCGGCGATCATCACGTCGTGCTCGGTCTTGAAAAGGGGATCGATCGGGACGATCGCCACGCTCAGGGTGATCGGGAATTCCTTCCCGCCCCAGCGGAAGGGCGAGGTTCTCGTTTCGGTGACGAGCCGCTGCGCGACTCGCTCGGGGGTGTTTTCGGGCAACGCGGGGTCGGCGCAGTGGACGAGCACGAAGTCGTCGCCGCCCGTGCGCGCGGCGTAGCCCGAGCCCGAGACGAATGAGCGGATGCGCGCCGCCGTCTCCTTGAGGAGAAGGTCGCCGGCCTGCGTGCCGCACGAGTCGTTGATGAGCCTGAAATGGTCGATGTCGACGAAGATGGCGCTCACGGACGAAGGCGACTGCAGGTGCTTCGCGAGCGTCGCGTTCATCCGGGCGGCGAGTTCGTTGCGGTTGAGAAGGCCGGTCAGCGCGTCGTGACTCGACTGGTACTTGATCGCGTCGGACATCTCGTGGAGGCGGGAGATGTCCTTGAACGAGATGATGAAATTCTCGTCGCGGTCGCTCGCCGAGATCTCGCGGTTGACCGTCATCTCGACGACGAAGGAATTTCCCTTCCAGTTGGTGAGCCTGAGGTTGCGCGCCTTGAGGACCTTGATCTGGTCGGAGAAGCGGGGCATCTGGAAGAGCTCGCCGGTTTCCATGTCGGAGAGGCTGAAGAGCTCCCCGAATTTGCGCCCCTTGGCGCCCGAATCGCTCGTTTCGAGGATCAGCCCCGCCTCGGGGTTAATGAACACGATCTCGGTGCTTCGGCCGATGACCAGGATCGCGTCCGTCGTGGAGTTGAGGATGGCCGAGAAGAGCTGTTCCTTCTCGCGAACCTTGTTGTCGACGACGCTTTTATAGAGCGCCATCTCGAGGAGGGTCGCGAGCTCGCGTTCCTTGAACGGTTTCAGGATATACCCGAGCGGGCTCGCTTCCTTCGCGCGCTCGAGGGTCTTTTGGTCGGTGTAGGCGGAAAGGAAGATGACGGGAACGTTCAGCTCTTTTTTGACGGCGCAGGCGACCTCGATGCCGTCCATCTCGCCCTGGATGACGATGTCCATGAGGACGAGATCGGGGCGATGTTGCCTGATCCCGTCGATCGCCTCCTCGCCCGAGGCCGCGGAGCCGCATACGCGGTACCCGAGGCGCTCAAGACGCCGCTGGAGGTCTATGGCTATTATCCGTTCATCCTCAACGATGTAAATCCGTTCTCTGCTCATTCCGAGGTTCTGTCCATTATCTCCCGCACGATCGTATCCGGGGTCTTTGAACCGGCCTCGATGCGGATATCGGCCATTGTACCATAGGTTTTCGTCCGTCGGAGAAAAAGTTCGCGGAAAAGGGCCTCGGGGTCCCCGCCCTCAAGGAAGCGGGGAAGCCTGCCGTCGCGCCGCGCGCTCGCCATGACGCGCGAGAACACGGTCTCGAAGGGGGCGTCTATCCAGACGAGGGTGCCGCTTTCCTTGAGGATGGCGAGCGCCTCGGGATTGTCGGAAAGCCCCCCGCCGGTGGCGATGACGCACCGCGAGCCGGGGTTCGCGTACCGTCGGGAAAGCGACCGTACCGCTTCCGTTTCCTTTTCCGCCATGAGCGCGGGGCCGCCTTCGTCGTAGAGTTCCCGCGGGGTTTTCCCGCAAAGCTCGGCGATGACCAGGTCGGTGTCGTGAAAGGCGGATTTCATCCGGGCGGCGAGAAGAGACCCGACGGTGCTCTTTCCGGTATGCTTCATGCCCGTTATGACGATGACGCGGCGTTTTTCCATGGCCCGAACTATACCCGAAAAAGCGCTTGTGTTAAAGGGAACGCGCGCGGTATCCTGTCTGGCGATGACGCTTTTTGCCCTCGTCGCCCTGACCTTCCTTCCTCTCGCGGCCTTCGTCGCCTGGCTCGCCCGTTCGGGCTCGCGCTCCCTCGCGGGGTCGGTCCTCGCGATCGGGGTCGCGCTCTTCGCGGTCGTCGTCGCGGCCGTCGCCGAGGCTGCCCTCGCTCCCCTTTTCGCGCGAACCTTTCCCGGATCGGTCGCCGTCGACGCCGTCCTCAGAGTCGCCCTGGTCGAGGAAGTCGCGAAGCTTCTCGCGATCGCGTGCGTCCATCGCCTCGGGGGGCCGTCCTTCCGCGCGCGTGCGCGGACGCGCGCCGCGCTCTCGATCGCCATCCTCGTTTCCCTTTCCTTCGCCTCCTTCGAGACCCTCCATTACGGGACGCGCGCGGCGACCTCGCTCGTTCCGAGACTTCTTTTCGCGGTACCCCTTCACGTCGCGACCGCGATGATCGCCTCCCTTTCCCTCTCGAGGGGATGGAAGGGCGGCCGCTATCTCGCCGTCGCCGCGCTCGCGCATTCCGTCTTCAATCTCGCCCTCTCGGCGGGTTTTCCCGTTTCCCTCGGCGCGTATCTCATCGTGCCCGTCCTTTGCCTCGTTTCGCTCGATCTCTGGCTCAAGTCGGGCGATCCCGACGCGGGAAAGGACGGCGTCGCGTGACCGTCGATCTTTCGGGCGACGGGCGGTCGACCGCCCTTGAGCTTCTTTCGCGCTCCGGGGTCTCGCCGCTCCCCGAAAGCCCGTGCGGGGGCCGGGGCACGTGCGGAAAATGCCGGGTACGTTTCCTTTCGGGGATCCCCGCGCCGACGGGCGAGGACGCGCGGAGCCTTTCCGCGGGAGAGATCGCGAACGGGACGAGGCTCGCGTGCCGCGCCGTTCCGGAAGGCCCGTGCCGCGTCCGGTTCGAGGGGAACATCGCCCATCGCGCGGTTTCCGCGTACCGGATCCCGGCCGACCGCGCGCGAACCTCCGTCCCGCGCGAGATTTCCGCCTCCCCGCTCGCGGTCGCGATCGACGTCGGAACGACGACCGTCGCCTTCGAGCTTCTCGACGCCGGAACGGGCGAGGTGCTCGCGCGGGAATCGCGCCTCAACGGACAGCGGGTTTTCGGGGCCGACGTCGTCTCCCGCGTGACGGCCTCCCTTTCGGGAAACGGCGCGGAACTGAGGCGGCTCGTCCTTCGCGACGCGCTCGAGGGGATCTCGTCCCTCCTTTCCGTCTCGGCTTCGCGCGGCGCCGATGTCGGCTCCGTTACCGTCGCCGCGAACACGGTAATGACCCATCTCTTTCTCGGGCTTCCGGTCGAAGGCTTCGCGCGCGCGCCCTTTACCCCGAGCGCGACGCGGTTTCCCTCGGTGCCGTTCGGCGAGGTTTTCGCCCCTGTCCTTGAAGGAGCGGAAGCCGCGGTCGTTATCGCGCCCGGCGTCGATCGCGCGATCCCGGTCCGCTTCGTGCCGTGCGTGAGCGCCTTCGTCGGGGGCGACGTCGTCGCGGGGCTCGCCGCGCTCGACTCGGGCACGGGCGGCTCGACCGAGCTTTTTATCGATCTCGGAACCAACGCCGAGATGGCGCTCTCGAGCGGCGGGCGCATCTGGTGCGCGTCGGCGGCCGCCGGTCCCGCCTTCGAGGGCGGCTCGATCTCGTCGGGGACGGGAAGCGTCGAGGGCGCCGTGTCCGCCGTCCGCGTGGAGGGGAATCGGTTCGCCTGGGACCTCGTAGGCGACGCGCCTCAAGGCGACGCGCCCTTGCGCGGGATATGCGGGACGGGTCTCGTCGATTTCGTCGCGTGCGCGCTCTCTCTTTCGCTCGTCGATCCCTCGGGCGCCCTCTCCCCGGTGTGCTCGGGCTCGGGCGTCTTTCTCGATCCGGCGGGAACCGTGAGGCTTCTCGCCTCGGACGTGCGGGAGCTTCAGCTCGCTAAGGCGGCCGTCCGCGCGGGGATCGAGATCCTCCTCAGGACCGCCGGGCTCCGCGCGCGCGACGTCTCGCGAGTCTGGGTCGCCGGCGGGTTCGGCTTCTATCTCCGCGAGCGGAGCGCTCTCGCGATCGGCCTCTTCCCGAGCGAGTTCGCCGGGAAGACCGTATCCGTCGGGAACGCCTCGCTCGCGGGCGCGTCCCTTTTCGCGCGCGACCCGTCCCTGGAAGCGCGGTTCGACGCGATCCTTTCCTCGTGCGAGCGGGTAAGCCTCGCCGATCATCCCGATTTTCAGGATTTGTTTCTCGACTCGATGGGTTTTTAAAACGCTTACGGGAGCGGATAGCCTGAAAGGAGCCCGGTGAGCGCGTACACGTCCTCGACGCCGTCGACGAGGATGCCGCCCATCCCGAGCTCGAGCGGGAGCGCGATGTCGATGTCGTACCGGTCGCCGACCGAAAGGCATTCCCCCGGCAGACAGCGCGCCGAGCGGCTCGCGGTAAGGAAGGGGAGTTCGTGCGGTTTCGAGACCCCGGTCGTGTCGAGCCCGATGAGGTCGCGGAAGAGGTCGCGAACCCCGAGCGCGTCGAGGGTCTTCCCCGCGGGGAGGGTCGGGTTGTTGGTCACCGCGACGAGGGTGAAGCGTTCCCCGAGAGCGACGAGCGTCTCGCGAAGTCGGTCGTCGCGGGACAGATAGCGCGCGGGCTCGATAAGGGTTTCCCGCCACCGGACGCTCTCGGCTATCGGCACCCCGAAATGGACGAGCGCGTTCCCGAGGCTGATCTTCTTTCCGTGCTCGCGCTCGTACGCGGCGCGAAACCCGTCGACCGCGGAGCGGCCCTCGTCGTGCGTCATCCCGCGGAGCTCGGCGAAGTGCCTGACCTGCGCGTCGACCTGCTCGCGCGCGTACTCCGCGTTCGTGTAGAGGGTCGAGTCGATATCGAAGATGATCGCGCGAAGCGCGTCGGGTATCCCGTAAACTTTCATGACTTGAGGTATTTCTCCGTGTAGGCGCGGTGCCTGTCCGGGTCGGGCTCGAAGCGCCTCGCGACGCGGACCATCGCGCCCGCGGCCTCCGGGACCGAGCCGAATGACCCGAGCGCGGCGAAGGCGATTATCGCGTCGCCCATGAGCTCGCCGTCCGCCGTCGACGTGAGCGCGAAGGTGGCGCCCGTGATGTCGGCCTTCATCTGGTTCCAGGTCTCGTTCCGGGCCTGCCCTCCAGAGAGCGCGAAGGCGCCGTCGAAGCCCGTCGCCTCGCGAAGGGTCTCGACGCCGCGCCTGACCGCGAAGCCGATCCGCTCGACGACCGCGCGGCCGGGGTGCAGCGCCTCCCCTGCCTTCGGGGTGATGGGGCTTCGCGCGATTTCGTCCATGATCTCGGGATAGCTCTTCGCCCGCCGCGCCGAGCCGATCCTCCAGGCGTGAAAGGACGCGCCCGTGTCGGGAAGGAGGTAGGAAGCGTTCCAAAGACCTGACATGACCGAGGGAAGCGTTCGGATCGAGCGGCGCGCGACCGGGCTTCCCGTGCAGACGTTGAGCCCCTCGCTCGTGCCCGCGCGGTCGCACGCGGTGCCGGGCGAAAGGGTATTCGTCCCGACGAGCGCGACGACGAAGTCCGGTCCGCCCGCGACGACGGGAATCCCCTCGAGCGCGGCGAGCCGATCCGGCGAGACGCCCGTTCCGGCGAGCGCCGCGAGACGCGCCGCGCTCACCGTTCCCATGACGTGCCCGATCGGGACGAAGGGCGGAAGGCGCGAACCCTCGAGTCCCGCGCGCGCGAGCGACCCGTTCGTCCAGTACGCCGCCTCGAAGCGCGGCTCGGGAAGGATAGTCGCCGCGTTTCCGGTCAGCGCCCAGGCGAGGTACTCGGGACCCGAAAGGAGATAGCGGGCGCGGTCGTAGGGAGCGGGAAAGAGGTCGCGGTAGGCGAGGATGCGGGGGATGAAAAGGGATTCGCTTGCCGGGCTTTCGCCCGCGACCGAGCCTGAGCCCCGTATCGCGCCGGGAACGGCGTCGTTCCAGAGGAGCACCGGGCCCGCCTCGAGCCGCGAGTCGACCGCGACGAGGGTCGGCCCGTTACCGGAGATCGCGATCGCGTTGGGCGGGAACGCGCGATCGCGGCCCGGGATCGAACCGCCTGACCGCATGAGCGATTCTTGAAGGAGCGAAACCGCCCCGTCGAACGCGACGAGCCAGTCGCGCGCGCTTCGCCTCGCTTCCGGAAAGCGCACGCGCGCGGAGGCGAGCACGCGACCCGCGGAGTCGAGGAGGGCGGTTTTGAGCGACGAGGTCCCGACGTCGCAGGCGAGCGCTACGCGTTCCATCGGGATCGCGCCGTCACTCGGCCTCGTCGGCCTGGTCTTGCTTGACGAGCTTTTCGATGATGTTGCGGTTGTCGAGGAGGTCCGAGAGGGACTGGTCGTGGTGGAGGCGCGAGATCACCTGCGCGAAAAGCCCCGAGACGTTCGTCTTGATGTACCATTCCTTCTTGAGCAGTTCCTCGTGGTAGACCGCGTTCGTGCCGATGATGCGGAAGAAGTTGCCCTTCGCGTACGCCTCGTCGAACTGCTCGATCGCGTTTCCGGTGAAGAAGGGGAGGCTGATCGCGGCGATGATCTTCGTCGCGCCCTCGCCCTTCAGGAACTCCATCGCCTTGAGGAGCGTGCCGCCCGTGCCGAGCATGTCGTCCGCGAGGAAGGCGACCTTCCCCTTCACGTCGCCGAGGAGCTTCACCGTCTTGATGTTCGTCGCCTTCGCGTCCTGCGTGACCACCGAGTAGTCCCGCTCCTTGTAGAGCATCGCGAGCGGCTTCTTGAGCCCCGTCGCGTAGAACTTGTTCCGGTCGACCGCGCCCGTGTCCGGGGACACGACGACGAAATCGTCCTTCTCGCTCGTGAGGTCGACGATGCGCGAAAGCTCGCGGATGATCTGGTAGCTCGCGTGGAGGTTCTCGATGCGGGCGATGTGGAAGGCGTTCTCGATCTCGCGCGAGTGGATGTCGAGGGTGATGATCTGGCTCACGCCGAGGTTCTCGAACAGGTGCCCGAGGAGGCTCGCGGTGAGTCCCTCGCGTCCCTTCTTCTTGTGCTGGCGGCTGTAGGGGTAGACGGGGAGGACGAGGGTGATGCGCTTCGCGCCCGCGTGGCGGACCGCGTCGATCGTCACGAGGAGGCTCATGATGTGGTCGTTGATCGAGAGGGCGAGCTTGTTCTTTCCCTCGTTGAGGTCGAGAACCTGATGGTTTTCCACGTCCTGGAAAATAAAAACGTCCTTGCCGCGGATGCAGTCAAGGATCTCGGTCTTGAATTCGCCGTTCATGAACCAGGTGAAGCGGGCCTTCACCTTGAAGTCCGGGGCCCGGAATTTCGTGATGTCCCCGCGGATGCATATGTCTGAAGTTTGTAGGTCGTTGAAGAAATTGATCTGCTTGATCAGGTCGGTTTTATCGTTTTCGTATCGCTTGGCGAGGACGTCGCTCTTTTGGCGGAATCGACGGCTATAGATATGGTTCAAATGCTTGATAGTCTCGTCCGCGAATTTCTCGCCGCCCGGACAGGCGACGATGGCAAGATCCGTTGGCTCAGAATATGTCATTGTTTGGTCCCCGATGACACTATATGTACCATTTTACGCAAAAACTTGCAATATTGGTGGGGGAGCGCACTGTTCCACGGATTCGACGCGGCGCGGGGCCCAGCCTTGGAAAACCAGGGACCTCACTGAGTCCTCGCGAGAAAACCTTCGGTTTTCTCACTGCGGAAGCGTTCGGCCCTGGATTTCCGGGCGTCCCGCGCCGCGTCGAATCCGAGATGCGGGTCTACCCCAACAATGGAAGTTTTTGCGTAATGGCTCCCCCTCGCTGCGAAAGTTTCCGCGCTTTGGGGCGCGGAAACGTTTCTTCGCTACCCCCACTTCAAAAGCAAGAGAGGAATAAAAACGGGGTTTTCCTGCTCTCATGCCGGGGCATGGTTTTTTCACTTGACAGATGTTTTCAGGAAGTTTACTAATACTGTATGACTATACGAAAAACGTACTAGAAGTAATAAAACGTAAACTGCGGGGTTTAGATAGAGAAGGGACATGGTATGAGCGAAGGTATGCAAAAGACGCGGGGGCAGTTGGTAGAAGCGGGGAAAACGCTGTTTTTCAAGTATGGACTCAGGCGGGTGACTGTCGAGGAGATTTGCGAATCGGCGGGGGTCAGCAAGGTAACCTTCTATAAATATTTCAGGGACAAAAAGCAGCTCGCGGAGGAGATCAGGGATGCCCTTGTCGAGACCGGCTTTGCCGTGTTCGACGAGATCAGCGCGCGGGACGTCAGCTATCCGGAGAAGGTCGAACTCATGACCCGTTGGAGGATCGAGTTTTTCGCCCGAATGAGCTGCGAGTTCATCGAGGAGGTCCTTTCGCTCGAGGATCTTCGGGGCGAGGTGAGAAAACGGTATCTCGCGAACATCGTTTCCGCGCAGGAAAAGGGCGAGATCAGGCGGGACCTGTCGCCAGAGCTGATATGGCTCGTCAGCGAGAAACTCACGGAAATCGTCAAAGACGGTAGCTGGAAGACTATCTTCCCCGAATACGGGGATTTCCAGAAGGAGCTGCGAACGATGTACTTCTACGGTCTTCTGGAACGGTAAAAAACGTAATACGAAACAGTGAGGTGACTATGGGACATAACGAACGTGCGGCCCGGAAAACGGTAGGCGATACGCGGGATTCGGTTGACGCGTGCGGGGATCGTCCGCCGCTTTCGGCTCGGATGACCCTCACGCATTCGGTAACGGTTTCGGCGCCCGTCGAAAAGGTGTGGCGGTTCCTTGAAAACCTTGAAACGAATTATGCATTCTGGCATCCCGAGGAACACAGGGTGTTTCTTTGGACGGGCGGCGAGCCGCTTTCAAAGGGGGCGACGCTCTATTCCGAGCAGTACATGGCCGGAGAACTCGTCAAATACCGCGGCGTGATCGCGGAAGCGATCCCGTTAAGAAAGGTCGTCATGAGGTTTTCGCTACCCGTCTCGCTCATCACCGACAGGATCGAATGGCGTCTCGAGGGGAAGGGCGACGCCTCCGAGTTCACGGCCATTACCCATTTGAAGTTCGGCTTGCTGGCCAGAACCTTCTTCAAGGAAAACATCTACCGCTTGATCGCGGACCATAACCGACACGTCCGGATCGAAGGAGACAACCTGAAGCAGCTCCTGGAAAAAAAAGAAGGAGAAATATGATGGAAAAGAAACCTGCGTTTCCGATCGGCTTTGTCCGTTTTCATCGCGACAAGACCTACAACTATCAATTGAATCGATGGTATTCCCTCGGGCTTCTCAGGCGCGAGGACATCGAGGAAGTCGCGGGGAAGATTCATTCCTTCGCGTCCTGGAAATCGGAAATGCTCGCTCTCGCGGAGAAGGCGGACGGTGAGGGCAGGCTTCTCGACGCCGCGTTCGCCTATCGAGCGGTCGAGTTCTATACCATGCCGGCTGACGAGCCGGGGAAAGAATTCTATTATGACCGATTCGCGGACCGTTTCGGCAAGGCGGTCCGGGATGACTCGTTCGAAAGGGCCTCAATCCCCTATGAAGGCGCGTCGCTCGCGGCGATCAGGATGCACCCTGAATCGACGAAGAAGGGAACCCTCCTCATCCACGGGGGCTTCGACTCCTTTATCGAGGAGTGGTACCTCGTCATGAGGCATTTCGCCCGGAACGGATTCGAGGTCATCGGGTTCGAGGGTCCGGGGCAGGGAGCGACGCTGTTGAAAAAGGGCTTGCGCCTCGATTATCGATGGGAAAGGCCGGTCGCTGCCGTATTGGACCATTTCAGGATCGAGGAGGCCTCTCTGTTCGGTTTGTCGATGGGCGGATGGTTTTGCCTGCGCGCGGCCGCGTTCGAGCCGCGGATAAAAAACGTGATCGCGTCGGGACACGCCGTGGACTACTCGAGAATTCCTCCCGCGTTCGCGCGTTCCCTGATGATGTTCTTCATCACGCGTATGAGGAAATACACCGCGGCCTCCTTCGAGGCGGTCGCGGCGAAGAACAGCATACAGGGCTGGCAAACGAGGAACCTCGCGCATATCACCGGGCTTCCGCCCCTGGAGGCGTTCGAGTATTCGCTCAACCTGAACGCGGAAAACCTTCATTGCGAGCGGATAACCCAGCACGTCCTCTACCTCACCGGGCGGAACGATCACTTCATCCCGTACAAGATGCACGGGATTCAGCTGAGACTCTTCACGCACGCGGCTTCCGTGACGGACCGGGTCTATACGAAAAGAGACCGGGCGCAGAACCATTGCCAGATCGGAAATATCGGCCTCATGCTCGACGAGTGCGTCGGCTGGCTGAACGAACATCCCCTTACCTGAGTGATCATCCGCGATCTTGAGTCGATCCCCCGTCGGTGCGACGAATGGGCGCCAACCCGTTCGGCGGCGCCTCCGGCTACTTCTCGAGAATGGTTATTTCCACGCGGCGGTTCTTGGACATGTTCTCCTCGGTGTCGTTCGGGGCGACCGGTCTTTCGGCGCCGAACCCGCGGGTGTAGACGCTGTACTCGCTGCGGACGCCCATTTCGACGAGGAATCGGGCGACGGCCTCCGCGCGCCGCTCGGAGAGTTTCTGGCGCGCGTCCGCGGTGCCCGCAAGCGCGGTGTGGCCCGTGATGAGGAGTTCCTTGTCGGGGTAGCGCTCGAGGAGGGCGGCGATCTTCGTGATCTTTTCCTTCTCTGAGGGGAGGAGGTTCGCCGAGTCCGCCTGAAACTGGATGTTCTCGAGGCTGATCGTGATCCCTTCCTCGGTGTCCTTGACACTCGCGTTCGGGATGCCCATCTTCCGGATCTCGCCGTTCATTTCCTTCACGGCGCCCGCGCGGTCGATCTGCCTGACCTCGGTGACGGTCATCTCGGAGGTTCCGCGAAAGTCCATCACCGTTCCCGAGGCGAGCCGGAGCTGGATGTGGAAGTTATCCTCGGACGCCTCGAGGATGCCGCGCCCGTTGTCCCAGAGGAGATCCTGCATCGAGTAGCCCATCACGGTGACGGGGTAGTCGTCGAGGCTGAGCGCCTCGGGTCTTCTTCCCCCCGCGGCGGGCGTGTCGAACGAGATTTCGTACTCTACCCTGATGAGGTCGTATTCCTTGCCGTCCCGGGTCGTCTTACCGAGATAGGTATATTTCGCGGTGAACGGAACCTTGAAGGGCGTCTCGATCGCGAAGCCCTCGCGGAGGTCGTGCGCCTCCTCTCCCCGCGCGGTCCAGGTCTCGCCCTTTTGCACGTCGCGGTCGGGGAATACGGGAACGCCGCGCACGACGGGCATGAAGTACTCGTCGCCGATTTCGACGTTGCCGAGCGCGTCGCGCCTGAAGACGCTCGGGTACTCGCGGCCCCAGGAAAAGGCGCGGTTCGTGTTGCGCTCGCTCGTCATGAAGGTACAGGTCGCGAGCGCGGATTCGGGTATTGTCTCCGTCGCTTCCCTCACGTCCGAGATCTCCATCGTGACGCGGTTCGTGATCTCGGCCTGATGCGAGAGCTTCCGGTTGACGTACACGTTCTCGCGCACGACCGAGTTGATCCGGTACGCGTCCCCGTCGGAAAACTTGAAGCGGAAACGCTCGGCCGCCGCGGGCGGCGCGAACGCGGCCTCCAAAACGAGGGCTGTGACGACCGCGGCGATAAGGCATGAACGCGTGCGGCTCGGGCGGGGAAACGGGTACTTCTTCATGCATTGAGTATCGGATGCTTTCTTTCCCGCGATAACGCCCTCGCGCGCCCTTTTTTTGGTGTCGGCGCCTGTCGGTTCCCCCGTTTTCTCATTGCCCTTCAGGACGGGAATCGCTACCATTTGAGGAATGCAGAACATGATTGAGGGACGCCCCGCGAGCCTCATCCTGAAATTTTCGATTCCCCTTCTCGCGGGCAACGTGCTCCAGCAGGCGTATAACCTCGTGGACGCGCTCGTCGTCGGGAACTTCGTCGGCAAGGAGGCGCTCGCGGCCGTGGCCGTGACCGGTATCCTGAGCTTTCTCCTCTTCTCCCTTTTTTCCGGCATCGCCCTCGGGGTGACGATCGTCGTCGCGCGTTTCGTCGGTTCAGGCGCCCGCGCGCGGCTTCGCGCCACGGTGGAAACCGCCTATGTCGTCGCGTTCGCGGGCGCCCTGCTCGTGACCGTCCTCGGCGTCATCGCCGCGCGGCCCCTCCTTCTGCTCCTCGACACCCCCGCGGGGATCACCCTCTCGATGGCGGAAACCTTCCTCACGATCATCTTCCTCGGGACGATCGGGAACTTCGGCTACAATCTCAACGCGGGTATCCTCCAGGGGCTCGGCGACTCGGTATCGTCGCTCGTCTTCCTCGCGGTCTCCGTCGTTATCAACATCGTCCTCGATCTCGTTTTCGTGATGGTCTTTCACTGGGGCGTCGCGGGCGTCGCTTGGGCAACGGTCATCGCCCAGGTCGTTTCCTTTATCATGGGAACCGTATTCATCGTCCGGAAGCTCAAGCTCACGAGCCTCAAGCCCGTGGAGTTTACCTTCGATCCCCGCATCCTCGCCGAGGCGACCCGGATCGGGCTTCCCGGAGGCGTCCAGAACATGCTCTTCTGCCTCGGGACCATGGCGATCCAGCGGCTCGTCAACGGTCACGGAAGCGAGTACATGGCCGGCTTCGGGATTTCGGGCCGTATCGACTCGCTCTCCTTCCTGCCGATCGCGAGCTTCTCGAGCGCGATGACCACCTTCACCGGCCAGAACTGCGGCGCGGGCCGCCTTGACCGCGTCCGTCAGGGCTTTTGGGCCACCCACGCGATGAGCGCCGCCGTCTGCGTCGTCATCAGCGCGGGCGTCTTTTGGGGCGCTCCCTTCCTCATGGGTCTTTTCTCCTCGGACGCCGAGGTCATCCACGCGGGATCCGAGGTCCTGTGGCGGCTCATGCCCTGCTACGTCCTTCTGTCGGCCCTGTTCATCACGAACTCCGCCCTTCGCGGCGCGGGAGAGGCCCTGTGGCCCTTTGTCGCGTCGTTTACCTCATTCATGATCCTCAGAATGCCCGCGGCTTACCTGCTGGATCATTTCTTCGGCAAATACGAGATCGGCTGGTGCTACGGGATCGGTTGGCTTTTCGGTCTCGCGGTCGCCCTTCCGGTGTACTTTTCCGGGCGCTGGAAACGGCGAATTCCCGCCTTCGGGGAGAAATAAATCTCCATTTCACGTAACCTTTTTCGGCCCGGGCCATTTAGTATTCGTATATCGATGCTGAATGAGCACGGCTCCGATATGCCTCCTTATCGCAGTTCCCGGCAGGGTTTACTCCTCCTTTTACCTGCCGGGTTTTTTTTCTTGGCGATGAATCTTTCAGTAACCCGTAAAAAACCGCACTAAACTGCATAGAACGGCAATTAGCCCTCTTGACCATACCGCCAATAATTACTATATTAACCAAACACGACGCAGGGTAGAGCAGTTGGCAGCTCGTCGGGCTCATAACCCGGAGGTCGCAGGTTCGAGTCCTGTCCCTGCTAGAAAAAAAACCTGACCGGTTTTCCGGTCAGGTTTTTTTTATTTCCCGCAGGGACAGGACTCGAACCGTAGTCCCGGCGCGGCCGAAAGGAAGCGCAACCCGACAGGATGTCGGATTAGGGACGAAGGCGGGCTGGAGGGAGGTGCCAGGACGGCACCGACTGGAAGCCGAGTCCTGCAGTTACAGGACTCGATCGTGCGGTCCGGCCGCGCCCTGGTGTGGGCCGGGGGTAATTCCCCTGCTCGGACGATACCTCTTCGATATTCCCGACAAGAAAAAACGGCGTTTCAAACGGCCAATAACGCGATACACTAATACAAAAAGTAAGGAGTACATTCTCATGAATCTTTCCCGGAACCCGATAAAGGCGCTCGCCCTTCTCGGTATCGTCGCCCTGTTCGTTTCCTGTACGGCCGCGAATAAGCCGGTCGACGCGAAGTATTCGATACCCTTCACGCTCGAGAATAATCGCATCGTTCTCACCGCGGTAATCGACGGAGTGCCCGGAACGTATTTATTCGATACGGGTTGCGAAGGGATCATCACGAATACGCAAATCACGACATTGAAGGAAACCACGCGGCCGTATGATCGTATATACCTCCTGGGATCGGTAAAGACGTGCAAGGCGTATTCGCTTGACTCGATTACAATCGGCGAAACCCCGATACCCGTCTCGACCTTCGCCCTGTCATGGGACACGAAAATGGTCGGGTTCGACGGGATCATCGGCCTGTCGGTATTCAAGGGCTACTTCGTGGAGCTGTCGTTCAGCACGGGCCGGATAAACCTCTACAGGACGGAACCGAAAGGCTATTCCCGGCAGATACCGATTTATTTCAATTCGCAATCCCACCCGTATCTCGATTGCGAGATAGACGGGATGAAGGTTCCCTTCCTGATCGATACCGGCTCCCCGATCAATATCGTGTTTCCGCTTCCCTCCGCGAGCTGCATCAGCCGCGAGAAATACGAGCGGATCGTGTCGTTTAACGAGTCCTATGAATCCTACCGGGTGAATATCGATCGCTATGACGACGGCTTCAGGGTATTCACGGGGATCACGGGAAACTCGAACCCCTTGAGCACGCTCGATAACGGGACGATTTTCATGCGCTCGGGGAATCTCGGGTTGGACTACCTCAAGCACTTTGACCTGGTGATCGACAATCGGGGCCCTTCTCCCGCGCTGATGCGCTATCGGAATCGCTTCGTCATCGCCAATCTCTATCCCGGCCGAAAGGGCTTCTGGTATTTATGCGGAAGGATGAATGCCCGGTACAACGATTACGGGATTGACGGATGGCAAAAGGACGGAGAGCGGTTCGTGATATCCTCCGTCCTCGAAGGCGGAAAGGCGATCAGGGCGGGCATTCGCCCGGGCACGGAGATCGTGAAAATCAACGGCAGGCCTGTCGGCAGGTACAAGGGGCGGAGGCTCACCGATATCCTGTTGCTCGATAAAAGCGGGTTGCTTCTCGAATGCGTTATAGACGGCACGAAGCGAACGATCGAGCTGAAGTAGACGATGGTCGGGAGACGCTCGAATCCGAGATCGTGAGCGTCGAGTAATCCCGTATATGCGGGATCGAAGAGAGTGATTTCTCCCGGCGTCAATCGCGAATTGCCATCACGATGGGGATGGACGGTTATTTAGCAGGGAGTGGTTATGAGAAAAAACGCGCTAGCTTTCTTCATGATAGCCCTTTCGATCGTCTCCGTTTCGGCTCAGGACCGGATGTACTTCGAGAACGCGAACCCGCCGTACGCGTATACGCGCAATAACGAGGCGGCGGGCCTGTACCCCGAGATCGTCAGGGAGATATACCGACGCCTCGGACGGGATGTCGAGCTCGTGCCGCTTCCATGGAAGCGAGCCCTTCATGAGGGCAGGACCACGTCAACGGGAATCGGGGGCTTGATCAAGAACGAGGAACGGGAGTCATGGCTCGACTTTTCGGATGCGATGTACACCGAGACCTTCGCCGTCTATCAGCGGGTCGGGGCGCGGGAAATCGCGAGTCTCGACGATCTTGCGGGCATGTCGGTCGGCGTCAACCGGGCCTGGAGCTATGGAGACGCGATTGACGCGCGGCTCGCCTCGGGAATCGTCAGGGAGGAAAGGAACGTCTGCGAGAAGGCGAACTTCCAGAAACTCGGTCGAGGAAGGATCGACGCGGTCATCGCGATCGAGGATAGCGGTGACGCGCTCCTGGAGGAGCTCGGCCTCGCCGGAGTCGTGCGCAAAACCCGCCTGACGTTTTCCATCGACGTATATCTCGCGTTCAGCAAGTCGCTGAGCAAGGCAGAGGACCTCCGGAAGATCAACGAGGTGATCGGGGTCTTGCGGTCGGACGGAACCATCCAGGCGATCAAGGCCCGGGAGGTCAGGAGGACGCTGGACCGATGACGATAAGGCGCGGGATCGCCCGCGAAAAGGATAGCCGATGATCTCGTTTCAGTTTCTCGTCACCTCCCTCGTCGTCGCGCTCATTCCGGGGACCGGGGTGATATACACGATCAACGTCGGGCTGACGCAAAAGGCTCGGGCGGGCGTTTACGCGGCGATCGGTTGCACGCTGGGGATCGTCCCGCATTTATGCGCGTGCTTTCTCGGGCTGTCGGCGATCATGCACATGGGCGCGCGCGCGTTCGTCGCGATCAAGTACGCGGGTTGTCTCTATCTCGCCTATCTCGCGATCAAGACCTGGCGCCACGCGGGCATGACGAGGCTGGGGGCGTCCGGAGAGAAGCGCGACGCGCCGCGGATCGTCTGGAGGGGAATCGCGATCAACCTCCTCAACCCGAAGCTTACGCTGTTTTTCCTCTCGTTCTTGCCGCAATTCATTCCCGCGGGCTCGGGGAACGCGAACGGATCGCTCGTGGCCCTGTCAGGCGTTTTCATGGGCATGACCTTGGCGGTGTTCGCGCTGTATGGTATCCTCGCGGGCGCCATCGGCAAGGCGGTTCCGCCGCGCGCCTCGACGATGAAAAAACTGGAAAGGGTTTTCGCGGCCATGTTCGCCGGTCTCGCGATTCAGCTTGCCGCGGCGGAAAAGTAAGGATATAACGAATATCGGCCGACGCGTCGCCGCGGCGCCGCGCTCGCCCTCGAGGAGACTATGAATAACGGTTTACAGTCCTGTCTGCAGGTTTTCCCGTCCTCCGCGTTCATGGAGACCAAGGCGTTTTACGAGGGCATCGGCTTTCGCGCGGTGTGCTATCTTGACTCCGACCAGCCGCATATCTGTCTCTATCGGGACTCGATCGAGATCGTCCTGACGAGGTCGGGCCTCGGGAAAATCGCGCCGAATCGCGAGACGCACGGTTACGGGTACGACGCGTATTTCATCTCGACGAACCAGGCGTGGCTCTATGCCGAGCTCGCTGGCAAGAAGGTCAAGATCGTCAAGGAGCTTGATCTCGCCGATTACGGCAACAGGGAATTCGTGTTCGAGGACAACGAGGGCCGATGGATCGCCGTCGGCTGCAAGGAAGGATCGAGCGAGGTGCTCGGTCTCGAGCTGGGGCACGTCGCGTTTTACTGCGACGACATTCGCGCCATGGAACGGTTTTATTCCGACGTTCTCGCGGTGAAGCGCGTGCGCGTCTTCAACGAGGGAGCCGACGACGAGTTCTTCATTCTCGGCAGGGATAATTTCCGGATCGAGCTGTTCAGAAAGCGCGACGAGATACGCGCGGACGGTTCTTCCTTCAAGCACTTCGCCGTCGGAATCAACTCGATGGATAACCTCATGACCCTGTTGAGGCGGAAAAACATTCCCGTCGAGCGGACGATCGACCGCTCAACGGCCGACGAGACATTCAAGATCTGTTTCATCCGCGATCCCGAGGGCAACGCGATCGAGTTCATGGAAGGATATCGCGACCGATAGGGGGCGTTTGCCTCCGCGCGCGGGTTGTCGACCCTTCTACCTCAAAGCAATGATTCGACTATCCTCACCGAGGACGCGACCAGCTTCGGGCATACGCTTTGGAACACCCCTGCCTTCCGCGCGGCGGCGAGCGCTTCGGGATCGCTCAGGTCGAAGCGTATGAGGTCGGTGCATTCTATCGATCCGTGCTCTTTCCTGAACTCGTCCGTATAGCGCTTTACGCAGGCGTACGCGCGGTCCTTCGACTCGGTATCGCTCTTGATGAACTTCCCGTATTTGAGCCCGATCAGCATGAGCGCGCCGGTTACCGCGCCGCAGGTCCCGCCGATCTGTCCCATCCCGCTCCCGAACGCGCCGGCGACCTTGAAGGCCATTTCCCTCGTCAGGCCGAATTCCTCCGAATGGGAACTTAACACCGCCTGCGCGCAATTAAACCCGTCCGTGAAGCAGGTAACCGCATAGTCCTGTTCGCTCATTTTTTCCTCCGAAACGGCAGTCGTGAATCGTGTTTCGCGATGCTTGCGGGCATCGTATCCCATTATTCCCCATTGGCATTGAGTGCGGCAAGGGACGTCCGATCGGTCATGGCGTGAACGCGAAAGGCCTTGCGTCGCCCCGGGCAAAGGGCTATCCTGAAACCGATTCAGGCGCGCCAGGGACGCCGCCCCGATGGCTGCTCGGGCGCGCGAATGGGGGAAGGCATGGGGCAATACGCGTTGCGCGATCTTGAGCGAGACGACCTTGCGAGGCTTAACGCCGTCAAGCCCGACGGTTGGTCGGACATCACCGCGGTACACGAACATTACCTGTCGGTCCCGAATTGCCGCTGCGTCAAGGCCGTCGACGCAGGAGCCGGTTTGGCCGGTATCGGGACCGGCATCTCCTTTACGGGAACGGGTTGGCTCGCGCATATCATCGTCTCGAAGGACCATCGCCGGCGCGGTTTGGGCACGATGATCGTGGAGGACAGGATACGGTGCCTTCGGGAGGGCATGGGCTGCGGGACCATCACCCTGACCGCGACGGACGACGGCTATCCCCTGTACCGGAAGGTCGGGTTCGTCGACGAGTCCCTCTACGCGATATTCGCGAAACCGGAGGGTCGGACGTTCGGCGATTTCGGGGATGCGAGGATCGTTCGCGTCGGCGAGCGATACCTCGACGGCGCCTTGGCGATAGACCGGGTAACCTCCGGGGAAGACCGCGCGGCGTTCCTTCGACCTCTCCTGAAAAACGGATACGCGTATGTCGCCGACGGCGCGGTAACGGGATTCTATCTTCCCGATTTCGGCGACGGGGGCGTGTCGGCGCTCACCGAGGAAGCAGGACTCGCGCTCCTCGGGAAAAGGATTCGCGAGAATAAGCCGGTATTCGTCCCCGTGGAAAACGGGGCCGCGCGCGACTTCCTCGTTTCGATGGGCTATTCGGAAGTTAAGCGCATTCATCGCATGATACTGGGCTCGCCGTTCGCGCGCGAGCCGGGACATTGCTATTCGAGGCTCGGCGGTTTCGCCGGGTAGAGGGAATGACGCGCGTCGAGGCGCCGTCGAAGGAGTTTAAAAATCATGAATCACAAAGAGCGCATGCTCGCGGGGCTTCCGTTCAAGGGATGGTACGACGGTTTGCTGGACGAGATTCGGAAAACGAAGTCGCTTTTATACCAGTACAACCACACGAAACCGCATAAGACGAAAAGGCTCGACCGGCTGATACGGAAGATTCTCGGGAAGACGGGTAACTGGGTTTGCATCGACCAGCCGTTCCATTGCGATTTCGGATCGAACATCTCCGTCGGCGCGAATTTCTACGCGAACTCGAACTGCACGATCCTCGATTGCGGGCGGGTGACGATCGGGGACAACGTCCTGTTCGGGCCGAACGTGTCGGTATTCACGGCGGGTCACCCGATTCATCCCGAGTCGAGACGGTCCCGCTATCAGTACGGGATCGGGGTCTCGATCGGGAACGACACGTGGATTTGCGGCAACGTCACGATAAACCCCGGCGTCAAGATCGGGAACAACGTCGTCGTCGCGTCGGGAAGCGTCGTCACGAAGGACATCGAGGACGACGTGCTCGCGGCCGGAAACCCCTGCCGGGCGATCCGGAAGATAACCGAGGCGGACCGGAAGTATTACTTCAAGGACCGCGAGTTCGACGTCGACGACTATATTCCGAAGAAATAACCCGGAACGGGCTATCGCGCGACCGCGGCCAGGGCGGTTTCCCATGCCTCGGTAAGCTTCTTGACGTACGCGCGCTTTTCGGCGGGGGAGAGGAACGACGCCTCGAACCCGTTGACGAGCACGCGCTTGACGTCGTCGAGACCGAAGTTGAGCTCGTGATGGAGGTTCCAGTACTCGTCGAGAAGCGAGATGTTGAAGAAGGTCGGGTCGTCGGTGTTGAGGGTCACGAAGACGCCGCGCGCGAACAGCTCCTTGATCGGGTGATCCTGGATGGCCGACACGATCTTCTTCGTGAACACGTTGCTCGTGATGCAGATCTCGAGGGGAATTTGCTTTTCCTTAAGGTAATCGATGAGCTCAGGGTCGGCGATCGCCGCGATGCCGTGCCCGATCCGCTCGACGTTCAGGTAGTTGATGGCGTCCCAGATCGATTCGGGACCGGCGTCCTCGCCCGCGTGCGCGACGACGTGGAAGCCTTCTTTTTTCGCCTGCTGGAAGAGGTCCGCGAACAGCCGCGCCGCTCCGCGTTTCTCGTCGCCGCCGAGCCCGATGCCGATGATGTGCGGCGACGGATTCTGCTTCACGAGCACGTAGTTGTTGAGGGCGTTGTCGTAGCCGAAGGTTCGCGATATGTCGATAAGCAGCTTGATCACGATTTTCTTTTCGCGGTAGAGGGCGTCGATGCGGCCGGTGAAGACGGCGAGAATTTCTGAGTACGAAAGCCCGTTTCGGATGAAGGTGGACGGGGCGAGGAAAAGCTCGCAGTAGACGATGTGGTTTTCCTCGAGATACACGATGATGTCGTCGAAAAGAAGGTTGAAATCCTCGGGCGACTTGAAGAGTCGCTGGATCTCGAGGAAGGATTCGATGAACTCGGAAAGATTCCCGTAGGTGAAGATATTGCTGATTTCCTGATCGGACATGTCCTTGTCGAGGTTTTTTTTATAGAGAGTTTTGATCGATTTTTTACCGATTATCGCTTCGGCATGCAAATGTATTTCCGCTTTTGGAACGCTTTGTAGAAGACGATAAAACTCTTGTTTATCCATTATTTCACCTTGTTAACGAGAATCAAACGTGCGTTTTGCCAGAAACTCCTTAACTGTATCGGCAAAGCGGACGAATTCCTTGAGCGGGCGACGGATTCCCGTTACGTAGGCGCTCAGGAGAACGGTATTCAGTATAGCACGAGATGTGGAGAAATTAGAGATCATCGTACCATTCGAACAAGATAGTCCTCCGGTAAAACGATACTACAAAACGCGGAAATATCAATGATAGCGGGGGCAGAATTACCTTTTTTAGAGATTTACCCGAACGCCCGGCCGTCGATTCCGACTACCGGGCGTTCGGTGACGAGACGGTGCAATGGGCGGCTACGCGCGGGTTTCCTGGGGAACGTCCCCGACGGGTACCTCTTCCGCCATCCCGGTAACGTCAGGCGCCTCCGGGTTGACGCCCTCGACGCTGGCAAGTTCGTCGGACGTCAGGAGTTTTTGCGCGTCCAGTATGACGACGAACGCGTCGTCGACATGGCCCATCCCCTTGATGAACGCGGTGTTGATCGCGAGCCCGATCCGGGGCGGGGGCTCGATCTGGCCTGCCTCGATGCCGATAACCTTATGGACCGTGTCGGCGAGAAGACCGATATTGAGAATCTCGTCTCCCTCTCCCGAGGGGATTTCGGTAACGATGATCGCCGTCCCCGAGGTAAACTCGGTTTTCCCGAGACCGAATTTCAGCGAGAGGTCGAGTACCGGGACGACCGAACCGCGCAGGTTTATGATGCCTCGCATAAAGTCGGGCATTCGCGGGATGACGGTCAACTTCGGCACCTCGAGGACCTCGCGGATATGGGTTACCGTGATGGCGTATTCCTCCCCATGCACGGTAAACGTCAGGTATTGATTCGTGTTTTCCATGGCTTCGGTTCCCTCGCTCGTGTTTCCAAATCATCGGGATGCGCAATACCCTTGCGCCCACGCGGCCTTTCCGCCGCGCCTTTAATGATAATCGATCGGCGTTCGTTCTGCCCGCTTTTCGCGGGGAAAATTCTCCCGTCATGCGTCCGCGATCCCTCGAACGGGAAGTCTGGCGAACGAGGGCTTTTCATGCTAGAGTGACGGGCGCGGGATGCGCTTCACGAGGGGGATATTGTATGGATACGATGCATACGCTGACTGCCAAAAAGCGGGTGACGATCGGGGTTTTGGTCGGCCTCTTGGCGATTCTTGCCGCGCTTATCGTGTACGACCTGTTTTTCAAGAACGACTTTTTCTTCCTCGTCGTCGAGATCATGGCCTTCGGCATGTCGGTCGACTATCTCATGCGCTGGGTTTCGGCCTATTCCTCGGTAGCCTTCGGGCCGGAGGCGCTCGTCCTCTCCCGGAAGGGGAAAACCGTGGAGCTTCCCTACGATTCCATAACCGCGATCGCGGAGGTGAAGAACGGCTTTATCGCGATCGCGGGCGAGGGAAAGGACCGGTACGTCGTCCACGCGGAGCATAATCGCTCCATGTCCCAGGATTCCCCCGAGCGAACCTCGAACGCGATCCGCGAGGGGATACGCGAGGCCTCGGGGCGCGAGATCGGTATCCGCTACGCCTGAGGCGCGGATCGCGCGCGCGCGATGGTCTCGACCTGCCGGTCGAACTCCGGGTATTTCGAGCGAAGCACCTCGAAGTCGCTTTTTTCCAGGCGATAGCCCGTCCCGTAATCCGCCGACACGACGCTCGCGTTCCTGAACTGGTTCGTGATGAGCGCGGTCTCGCCGAACGGCGAACCGGGACCGAGTCGCGCGACCTCGGCGTCCCCGACGAGAACGCGCACGGAACCCGACGCGAGGAAGTACATGCAGTCGGCGAACTCGCCCTGCCTGATCACGTACTCGCCGGGAAGGAACACGACGGGCTTCATGAGGCGCACCGACTCGCGGAGGAAAAGCTCGTCCGCGGCCTTGAAGATCTCCACGCGCGCGAGGAGGTCCCGGTTGAGGAAGAGCAGGATCTCCTGCGTGAGGCTTTGCGGTATCCCCTCGAGGGCGTTCGTCGCGTCCACCCCCTTTTGTTTCGCCCACACATACGAATAGTAGTCGCGCACCCGTTCCTGCAGCTCGGTCGGCACCCGCTGGCTCCGCATGAAGGCGGTAACCTGCTCGAGCCGCTCGCGATGCGCGCTTTTCGAGACGTCGAGATTCGTCACGAGGCTCGACACGTTCGCGATCACGTACGAGAACATGCCGACCCCGAAGAGCTCGACGACGATCGTGTAGACGATCTGGGCGTTGCTGTCGTGGTTCGGGACGTAGTCGCCGTACCCGATCGTGGCTATGGTCGTGATCGCCCAATAGAGCCCCCGGAGGTACTGGTCGAGGGGCGCCCGGGCTTGCTCGGTTCCCCCGATGGCGATCCATCCCATGACGATGATATGGAGTCCCGCCGCGAGCCAATACCCGAAGAGGGAGAGGCGCCGCACCGCGGGAAGGATGTCGATCGCCTCCTGGAGTTCCTTGAAGATGCGCCCGACCTTCAGGAGCTTGAGGAGGGTGAGCGACTGGAGGAACAGAAACGCGTAGTACGTCGGGCCCATCGGGGGGATGCCGCCGAAAACCGCGAGGAGGACGATCTCGAACGGGAAGGCGGAGACCGCGTCCACGAGGAACCAGCTTGCGAGGTAATATCGCTTGATCTCCGGAAAGGTCTCTATCCTCACGTGGCCGAGCTTTACCTTCGTCACGAAGTTGAAGGCGATGTCCGCGAAGAAAAGTATATTGAGGGCGTAGTAGAGCGCGCTTGCCGAAAAGGTCCTGAATACCACGCGATAGGCGATGATGAAGAGGAACGCGAGGATGGCCGAGAGGATCAGGACGTTCCAGGCGACGCGGATGGGGCTGTTATGTTCGATTGGGCGCATGGCTTGAGTATCGGCACGTAAGCGTCGGAAAAAAAGCGGATGCCGCGCGGGGCCCGGTGCGTGTATACTGCAACGAAAAAGGAGGTACGCTCATGGTAACCGCTTGCCCGAAATGCGGGTATTCCAATAACGGAATCGACCGGAAATGCGCGAATTGCAGCTGCCCGCTCCCCGAGACCGACGAGCCCGTCAGGAGACGGTTCAGGCTTAACTTCAACATCCTGCACGTGGGAATCCTCGCCCTCGTCGTGGGGGGCGCCTGCTACATGATTTGGGGAGCCGGCAACTGGACCAAGCCGGAAAACAACAACGACTTCTCCATTCCCGAGACGCCCGATCCCGCGCTCGCGCTCGAGGACAATTCGTCGACGGCCTGGATCATCATGTGCGATTTCATGCGGGAGAAGGTGAGAACGCCCGGCGTCGCTGCATTCCCCGCGCTCGGAACCGAATGGACCTTCGCCGCCAAGAAAACGGGTTCTACCTATGAAGTTAAAGGCTACGTCGATTACGAAGGGGACTCGAACGCGACCGTCAGGCGGTACTTCCGGGGCGAGGTTACCCAGGTCCGCATGGGAAGCTGGCGACTCGACTCCTGGGAGATGGGCCGCTGGACGACGATGGAGCGCTTTTTTATCGAGTGATCAGTCCGCTACCGGGATTCACGAACCTTGCGGGGTGAAGCCGTCCTTCGGCGGCTTCGCGCGGCATTTCGCTCCCCCCATCGCGCGAATCGGTTTCCGGCTTTTTTTATTTCCCCTCTTGCTACTGAAAACGTAGTATGCTATAAAATAGATAGCGCGCTACAAAATAAGAAGCAATCAGGAGGACAGTATGCCCGTAATTTCCATCGCCCTGCATCAGATTGACGACCGGACCAAGGCCGATCTCATCAAGAACGTGACCGACGCCGCGGTCAAGGTAACCGGCGTTCCCGAACAGGCCTTCGTCGTGTTCATCGACGAGCACGGGGGCACGAATATCGGCCTCGGGGGGAAGACCTACGCCGAGGTAAAGGCCGCGCGGGAACGCCCGTAACGGCGGGGCGTCCCGCTCCCGTCGCGGGACGCCGCTTTTCATCGCGGGGGATATCGCGGTATTATCCCGGTATGGCATTACCGAAACCGGGAAAAAAGGTTCGAGGCTCCGATTCCGGAACCCCGATGAACGCGCTCCTCGACCTTCTGGGAAGGCGATGGGCGCTCGGCATCGTGTGGAATCTCGGTTCCGGGCCCGCGACCTTCCGCGATCTCCAGGAACGATGCGGGGGCGTCTCGCCTTCCATCCTCAACAGCCGTCTCAAGGAATTGCGGGAATCCGACATTATCGAGCGGTCCCTCGACGGATACGCCCTGACCAAGCGCGGCCGCGAGCTCCGCGAGATCATCGTCCCGATCGGGAAATGGGCCATACACTGGTCGGAGGAAGTCTTCCATTACCACAAGCCGGGTTCCGAGCACGTGATGAGCGACACCTTCAAGGCCGATGCGGGGAAGGGCGATTGACCCTTTCCCTCGCGCCCCTTCACGGGGTCACCAATCGCGTTTTCAGATCGGCGTATTTCTCCCGTTTTGCCGGCTTCGACGAGGCCGTGGCCCCCTTCGTCCTCGCGGTCACGACCGAACGGGCGAAATCGGGTCATTTCAAGGATTTCGTTCCCGATCCCCCGGTCGGCGTGCCCGTCATTCCGCAGCTCCTCGGCGCGGACAGCACGGGCTTTCTCGATTCGGCGCGCGTTCTCGCCGATATGGGCCACCGGGAGGTCAACTGGAATCTCGGCTGTCCCTATCCCATGGTCGCGAAAAAAGGGCGGGGTTCCGGCCTGCTTCCCCATCCCGATAAAATCGACCGGTTTCTCGACGCGGTAATCCCGAGCCTCGGCCTCGAGCTGTCCGTAAAGCTCAGGCTCGGACGGGAGGACCCTTCGGAGATCCTCGCGCTCATGCCGGTCCTCAACCGGTATCCGCTCGCGCGCGTCGTGATCCATCCCCGGCTCGGCGTCCAGATGTACCGGGGCGCGGTCGACCTCGAGGGCTTCGCGCGCGCCCTCGCGCTCTGCGCCCATCCAGTCGGGTATAACGGGGACATCGAAACCCCCGCCGATATCTCCCGGCTCGCGGGCCGCTTCCCGGCGGTCCGGGAATGGATGATCGGTCGCGCCGCCATCCGCGATCCCTTCCTCCCCGCGCGGATCAAGGGGCTCCCGCTTCCCGCGGACGAACAGGCGGCGCTCCGGGCCTTTCACGACGACCTTTTTCGCGCCTATCGAGAGGTCCTTTGCGGACCGGCCCACGCGCTCGACAAGATGAAGGAGATATGGTCCTATCTCGGTCACTCCTTCCCGGACCGGAAACGCGAGCTCGACTCGATCTCCCGGGCGAAGACCCTGGAGGCCTATTCCGCCGCCGTCGACGCCCTTTTCTCCCGGAAAACCGCTATACTCTAAACCGGGGATGGCGCATCCCCTTGCGGAACGGGAGGCAAGCGATGAACATTCTCGGCATATCCGGAAGCCCGCACAAAAACGGCAATACCGCGTACGCGCTGCAATACGCGCTCGATATCATGACCCGGGGCGGCCATACCGTTCGCTACGTCACGCTCGCGGACAAGCGGATCAATCCCTGCATCGGGTGCTGGCAGTGCCAGAAAAGCGGGCGATGCGCGCACGCGGACGACATGACCGCGATCTACGAGTCGCTCCGCTGGTGCGACGGTCTCGTTCTCGCCTCGCCGGTGTGCTTCGGCATGGTTTCGGGCCAGATGAAGACGATGATGGATCGAGCCGTCGCCTTGAGGCCTTCCTGGCACGGGGAACTCGAGCTCGCGGGGAAGGTCGGGTGCGGGATCGCGTGCGGGGCCTTCCGGAACGGCGGACTCGAGACGACCCTCGCCAACATCCACACCTTCATCCTTCAACAGGGGATGAAGGCGATCGGCGACGGGTTCGGGTACAGCCATTCGGGCGGCACCGTCGTCGGAACCGCCGCGGACGACGCGCTCGGGCTCGAGACGGTCGCGAACATGATGGCGAATCTCGGCCTCGCCCTGAAACCGTGACAATCCCGGGAAATCCGGCAGCGTCGCGTGCTATAGTGGTTCCATGCGTTTTATCCCGATCTCTTTTCCGGCGATCTTCATCGCGGCGGCCTTAGTCTATCATTCCATGATCGTTCGATCCTTCGCGGGCGATCGTGGACCGACCAGCAAGCCGTTCATCGCGCTTCTCGCCGTTTTCGAGTCGATCCTCCTCAGCCTCCTGCTCGCCGGGTTGTCCGGGGACCTCAGGGCGATTTGGTTTTGGAATACCGTTCTGATGGTCGCGCGGTTCGCCGTATGTCCGCCGCTCGTGTGGATAGCGCTCGAGATGAACGGGATTCGCTTTGCTCGCCTCAGTCCCCGCGCGGTTTCCCTCCTCGTCGCGCTTCCCCTTGTCGCCGGTACCGCGATTCTTTTTCTCGATCCGGTTCTCCACTGGTATTGGGAATCCGTGTCTCCCGAGGGAACGGTTCTCGTCGCGCGCCGCGCGGCGATCGGGCGTTTTTTCGTGTTTTATTGCCGCGTGGTCCTCTCGGCGGCCGTGGTCGCGTTTTTCGTCGGGATTACCCGTCATTACGGACGCGAACGGGTCCGCCTCGCCGTGTTTCTCGTCTGCTTCGCGATCATGTACGCGGGAGACTCGCTGTGGCTCGTCGGGATCGAGATCCCGCATCTCGGGAACGCCCTCGGCGCGGCTATTGCCTTCGTTTCCGTACCGCTGGCGGCTTCAATAGTCTTTCTCGGCTATCCGCGCGCGGGCGAGCCGGTAGGCTGGTTGCCTTCGGCGGCGAAACGCGATAGACGCTCTCTCGAGGGGGATTCGGCGGGCGGCGCGGGTTTACCGGGGGACGCGAAGGCCGGAACGGAACGACCCGTCCGGGGCGTCGAGGAGGTCGTGGCCGAGATCGCGGGACTGTCTGCCCGTCAGCGCGAGATCGCCTCGCTCGTCGTTTCGGGCCTTACCTATCGGCTCGTCGCGGAGCGGCTCGGATGCGCGGAGCGGACGGTCAAATATCACATGGGAGAGATTCTCGACAAAAGCGGGCTCGAGACCAGGGACCTGTTCATCGCCTGGGTCGCGGTTCGCCGCGTCGACCGGGACTGAAGCGCGCCGCGCGCGGGACGGTTCCTATCGCCCGTTTTCCGAAAGGTAGTCGCGCACCTTGTCGATCTTCTTCAAGACCAGGTACGCGATCGCCTTTTGGAACTCGTAGAACTCGGTTTCCTTTCGCACGAGCGCGGCGTAGTAATCGCGGATGTACGCGGGGTCCGAGCAGTATTTCAGTTCCTCGGGCGGGCTTTCGCGCGAGATGGCCTCGATCAGTTTCTTGACGCCCGAAAGTTCCTGCCCGAGCAAGGCCGAGTTTTGGAGAAACACGTACTCGGTAACCTTCTCGGCGTGATGCTTCTCGTCGAGGTATTTTCCCCAGTTCGCGATGTCGTCCTCGAGATCCTCGAGTTCCGCGATCAGAATCTTCGTAAAGAGCCTAAACTTCTCGCTCATCGTGCCACCTCTTACCTAAGTGTAATGCCTCCCTCGGTCACGGGGCAAATTCCCGCGTCGATCCCGAGGACGGTGGCGTCCGTGAGCCGCTCGAGGTGGGAACCGACCGAGCTGCCTTTGCCGAGATCGAGGGTGGACACGACGACGCGGTTGACCAGCCTGACCCGCTCGCGAAACGCGCCCTTCTCGCGGTAGCCGAAGGTCGCGTGTATCGCGTAGGGCTTTCCGCTCACCGAGCCGAGGTAGAGCATGATATGGCCGGGTAGGCGGAGGAGCGTCGCGCCGGGAAGCGCGTTTCCCGAGAGGAGCGATTCCCGCGCGGCCGCGTCGTCCCTGCCCGTTTCCGGAAAGCCCCGAACGGGTATGCCCGCCTTCGCCTGCTTCGAGGAATTCCGGGGAAGGGTAAGGCCGACCGTCGAGAAGATCTCGCAGAGGAATTGCGAGCAGTCCTGTTCCCCGAACGAGCCGCCCCACCCGTACGGCGCGTTGAGAAGCCTGAACGCCTCAACGTATACCGTTCTCGCGCTGAAGGGCAAAAAACCCTCGACGACGTCGGCGCGGGACGCCCAAAGGAGCCGCTCGTAAAGGTTTCCCGCTGAATCGCGTTCGGGCATGAGGACGGGAACGACGGTCGACGGATTCTCCGCGGGCGTTGCCTCCCGCGAACCTTCGTCGCCTGCCGCCTGGGCTTCGGCGGGGACGAGACGCGCGCCCATTCGAACCGGGTACGCGAGTCTCGTGCGCTCAGGGTTTTCCCAGAGTTCCGCCCTGGCCGCGATCACGGTCAGCGTGCCGGGCTTGAGGTATCGATCGAGAAAGGCCTCTCGAGAGGCGAAGGCGACGCGCTCCTCGCGTACCCAGCCCGATGCCCGTTCCCCGGTGACGTAAAGCCACGCCCCGTCTCCGGTCGTCGCCTGGATGACGAGCGCCGTTCCCGCCTCGAGACTGCTCGCCTGAAGATTGTCGATGGCGGGATCGCCCGGCCCGTCGAAAAGCGGCGCGTCGGTCGGGAGCGCGCGGAGGTCCGCCTTTCGCGCGAGAAAACCGTAGCGGGCCTTCGCGAATTTCTCGCCGCGCGATACCGCTTCCCTGAGCGGCTCGAGAAAGTGGTTCCCGACGCGGCGACCCGAGCGCTCGTATACCCTGAGGCCCGCGACCCAGCGGAATGCCCCCTCGATATCCTCGTTCAGCTCCTCGACCGAGGGCGGGACCCAGGTCGCGAGATCCCGCACGAGTTTTTTCTCCCTGATTCGGGCGTTGAGTTCCGCGATGCCCGCCTCGTCGAGGATGAGGGCATCCGGGGCCTGATGCCGCGATATCCAGAAGCCCGGCGCGTTCATCACGGGCTCCGTGCCGGGAAGCAGGGCGTCGCTCGCGGGGTAGTATTTCCTCGCGGGCGTCGAGGCGCATCCGGTGAGGGCGAGCGCGAGAAGGAACGCGAAAGCGCGCAAGGCGCGGGGTCGGAGGGATCGGGTCTTCATGTCTTTTCCTCGACGCGACGGCGCGGCGTTCGCGCCGCGCGACGGATTCTTGCAATGACCGCCCGAGGGACGGTATGTTTTGATTGAAGTATACCATGAGCGATGGCTTGAAAGGGAGAGATACCATGTCGTTACTCGCGTACGAAAGTCCCCTGGGGATCGTGACGGTTCTCGGGGAGGATAACGCCATCATATCGCTTTCATTCGCGGAAAAGGGCTCCGTTCCCCCTTCAACGGGCGAAACCGACCCGCTTCTCGCTCGATGCGCGCGCGAGCTCGACCGGTATTTCTCGGGCACCCTTACGGCCTTCACCGTTCCGCTCTCTCCCCGGGGAACGCCGTTCCAGCGGGATGTCTGGGAGGCGCTCCGCGCGATCCCGTACGGACAGACCGCGAGTTACGGCGAGGTCGCGCGCGCGATCGGGAAGCCGGGAGCCGCCCGCGCGGTCGGGATGGCGTGCAACCGGAATCCGATCGCGATCCTCATCCCGTGCCACCGCGTCGTCGGCGCTTCGGGCGACCTCACCGGCTACTCGGGCGGGCTCGAGAAGAAGCGTTTCCTCCTCGAGCTCGAAAGGCGTCAGTTACACTTGCTGTAGCCGCAGCCGAAGCAGGTGACGCAACCGTCGCGGAAACTGAGTTTCTCGCCGCACTCCGGGCAGGTGCCGTCGCTCGTCATCACCTCCTCGCCGTCCTTGAGGTAGTGCTTGAGGGCGCGCGCGATCCCGCGTTCCGCGTCCGCGAAGTTCGTGTCCTTCTGGAGCTGCGAGACGACGAACTGGAGCGGCGTGCCGTGCCGGAGCGCCATCGAGATGAAGCGCGCGAGCGCTGCGTCGACCGAGTCGAATGCTCGCGTGAAGTTCTCGCAGGCGGTCTCCTCCGTGCCGTTCGCGTACACGAGGTCATAGCGGCCCTTCTCGACCTTGCGCACGATCGCCCTCCGCCCGTTCGGGAGCGGAACGCGGCCGTCGGGATCGTCGATGACGAAGACCTCGTACGGGCTTCCGTTGAGGAGTCCGACGATAACGAGGAATTCCTTCTTTCCCGCCTTCATCCGCCACATCTCGCAGGGGAGGTCGCTCGGCCGTTCGGGGGCGACGCGCCGCTTGATCGCGTTTTCCTTCTTGTCCGAATACTCGAGGATGCCTTTCATGCTTCCCTCGGGGTTGAAGGTCGTGAAGCCCTTGAGTCCCTTCTCGTAACCGTACATGAAAAGGTTCTTGTACTCCTCGAAGGACGTGCCGTGCGGGAGGTTGAGGGTCTTCGAGATGCTGTGGTCGACGTACTTCTGGAACTCCGCCTGCATGTCGATGGAGCGATAGGGATCGATCTCCCCGGTCGTGACGAAGTACGAAGGCGGCGCGATCTCGCCCGACTCGCCCGCGCGTGATTCGGTATCAGCGATCTCGCCGCGCGAACGCATGTCGAGCCAGAGCCGCCAGGCGTAGTCCTGAACATCCTCGGTTCTCGTCTCGTCGCCGACCCCGGTGCGGATCGTGCGCTTGAAGGAGAGCGCGAAGATCGGCTCGATCCCGGAGGAGCAGTTCTGCCCGACGGAGAGCGAGGTCGTTCCCGTCGGCGCGACGGTGTTGAGCTGGACGTTCCGCATCCCCTGCTTCCGGATCTTTTCGCGGATTCCCGCGGGAAGGGTTTTCACGAAGCGCGCCTCGAGATATTTGTCGGCGTCGAAGGCGGGGAAGGATCCTTTCTCGAGCGCGAGGTCGCTCGACGCGGAATACGACGCGTCCCGCATCGCCGCGCCGATTTTCGCGGCCATCGCGAGGGAGGCTTCGTCGCCGTAGCGCATGCGGAGCATCGCGAACACGTCGCCTAAGCCCGTGAAGCCGAGCCCGATCCTGCGCCACTGACGCGAGAAGTCCTCGATCTTCTTGAGGGGGTACGCCGTCGCGTCGAGGACGTCGTCGAGGAAGCGGACGCCGACGGTCACCGTTTTCGCGAAGGCGTCGAAGTCGAAGCGCGCGGCGTCGGTGAAGGGGTCGCGCACGAAGGAGACGAGATTGATCGACGAGAGGCAGCAAAGGGAGTAGGGCGGCATGACGAGCTCGCCGCACGGGTTCACGCGGTCCATCTTGAAGGCCCAGTAGCCGTTGTTGAACCGCTCGACCGTGTCGGCGTTGAAGATCCCCGGCTCGTTGTGGACGAAGGCGTTCCGCGCGAGGAGGTCGTAGAGGTAGCGGGCCTTGACGGTCTTGTAGACCTTTCCCCCGTGGACGAGGTCCCAGTCAGCGTCGGCCTTCACGGCCTCGATGAAGGCGTCGGTGATCTTGACCGAGATGTTGAACTGGGTGAGTTCCTTGTTCTCCTCGCCCTTCTTCGCGGTGATGAAGTCCTCGATCTCGGGATGCGACACGTCGAGAAGCGCGATGTGCGCGCTCCGCCTCTGGCCGCCGGTCATGATCGTCTTCGCTGACTGGTCGAAGATGCGGAGGAAGGAGATGACCCCGGAGGACTCGCCGCCGTGGGTGAGCCGCGCCTTGCGGGGGCGGAGCTTCGAGATGTCGAAACCGACGCCGCCGCCCATCTTGCTGATGATCGCGTCTTCCTTGAGGGAATCGTATATCTTCTCGAGGTCGTCCTCGATGTCGATCGTGAAGCAGTTGTTGTAGTTTTTCATCGGGCTCGCCGGCCGCGCGTTCGCGAGGATGCGCCCGGCGGGCTGGAGCCTGCCCGAGACAAGCTCGTCGTAAAAGGCTTCCTCCCAGCGCGCGCGGGCGGCGGGGCTTCCTTCCACCGCGGCGATTTCCGCCGCGACGCCGCGGAAGACCTCCTCGACCGATTGCTCGCCCGAGAGGCAGTATTTTTGCTCGAAAATTTCCTTAGAGATTGCTTGTTGCCATATCCATCGCGTATTCATGTTTACCTCACGCCATACATAGTGTTAATCGGGTAAAATGTCAAGCAACATTAACATAATTTGCGGCGGAACCGCCATAATCGTCCCCCGGCGGAAAGCGGGGGCAGCGTCTCCGCTTACGATCGCCCGGTTCCCTTCCCGAGGGCTATACCCAGTTCGACGAGGGTCCCTTCAGCGAGGGACGATGCTATGCGATAGGTTGCCCCGATCTGCCGCGCCCGGTACCGCATGGAACGGAGCCCGAGCCCCTGTCTCGCGTCCTTTTCCCCGGCACGGACGCTCTGTTCCGTTTCAAGCTCGGGGTTTCCCTTCCCATTATCGCGTATCCTGACGAAAAGGAAACGGTCTCCCCGTTCAGCCGTCTCGATCTCGACCGTGACGGCGACCTCCGTCGCCCGCGAGTGGCGGACGGCGTTCGCGAGCGCTTCCTGAGCGATTCGATAGACGTTGATTTCCCGCGCGCGATCGAGCGGGGACTCGGGCGGCGCGTTCCAGAAAAAATCGCAGACGCAGCCCGTTTGGCGCTCGGTCGTGCGGCACAGCGTCCCGAGCGCGTCCTTGAGGCCGAGCGCGTCGAGTTCCACGGGGAAGGAATCGTGCGCGTACTGGCGCGTTCGCGAAAGGGTTTCGTCGATCATGACGGAGAGCTCCGCGACCCCGTTCGCGGCCTCGCGGACGCTCTTCGCGTCGCCCAGCGCGATCGTCGGCTCGAGGCTCTTGCAGAACATCGATATCCCCGCGAGTCGCTGGCAGATGTCGTCGTGGAGATCGAGGCTGAATCGTTGCCGCTCGAGCTCGCCGATCCTGAGCACCTCGGCCTCGACCTCGCGCCGCCGTTCGGCTTCCTCCTCGAGCTTTCGGTTCGTCTCCGAGAGGTCTTTGGTCCGGATGGCGACCTCGATCTCGAGCTTGCGGGAATGCTCCTTCTCGGAATCGAGCGCGCGCAGGCGCTTGATCGCGTTCGCGACGAAGACCGCGCTCGCGTACACGTGGGGGAGCGCGTCGTCCTCGACCTCGTACGCCGCGACTCCCACGATCTCGGTTCCCGCGACGAGCTGGTACACGCTTCGCGAGCTGCTCGCTTCCGTCCTCGAATCGAGCGCGGTCGAAAGGAAATCCTCGAGTCTTTCCGTCTCCCCCTCGTGGACGCGCGTCCTCTCCCCGTTTTCGAACGAGAACGCGGGGAAGCACCGATCGGGAACGGTCAGGCTGCCCGAGGGAAAGAGGCCGAGGTAAAAGGCGCGCGCGCCGATCTCGACGAGGAAATCCTCGAGGAAGCGCGGGATTTCCCCTACCTCGGCGACGGTCGAGAGCCGTTGACCGAAGACGCTCACGGTCCTGAGAAGCTGCTCGCTCCGGGCGCGCTGGCGCTGGAGGCGCGATATCTGCTCGCGGGGCGCGGCGAGCGCGTCCTCGATCGAGGCTCGTCTTTTGTGCGTGATCGCGTCGCGCGAGGTTTTCCTTCGCGGGGAGAAGTCTCCGCAGCCGCAGGACGACCGGATTACCGGCGCGGACTCGATGGTGGATTCTCCGACGACGTTTTTCCCCCGCACGAGCGCCGAAATCGTCTCGACCGCGATCTTTCCCGCGAGGGCGAACGGTTGCCTGACGGTCGTGAGGGCGGGAACCTCGAGCGCCGCCTGGGGAATGTCGTCGAACCCGGTGACCGCGCACGCCTGCCATTCGCTGTCGGCGGCCTCGCGGAGGGCCTTGAGCGCCCCGATCGCCATGTTGTCGCTCGCCGCGACGATCGCGTCGGGGGGCGCGATCCCGATCCGTTTCGAGCGGGAGATCTCCGCGCGCACGATCTTCGCGGCCCCTTCCTCGGTGAAGTTCGAGTTGACTACCGTTCCCTCGAGACCGGCCCCCTCGATCGATTCCCTGAACGCCGTCTCGCGCTCGCGGTTGTCCCGATGGTCGCGGTGGCCCCCGATATAGAGGAACCTTCGGTACCCGTGCTCCTTGATGAGGTGAGCCATGAGCTCGCGCATGGCCTTCTCCCCGCGGATCCTGATCGAGGGAATCCCGGGTATGTCGTTACCGACGGCGACGACCGGAAGGCCGGAGAAGCGTTCGCGGATCGACTTCGCGAAAAGGCGCTCGTCGCCGCCGACGATGACCGAGGTGAGTATGAGAACACCGTCGACGTGAAGGAAGCGCGGAAGCGGAAAGCTCTCGATTCCCCGTTCGGGGATGCCCGGTCTCGCCTCGTCCTGGACGCACACGAGCTCGATCCCGAGCTCGTTGGCGCTTGAGCGGATTCCCCGGTACACCGCGATTTGGTATTCCTCGACGAGTATGTTGAGATACAGCGCGATTCTCATGGCATCCCCCCTGACGGTAACGGACGAAGTATAGCACGTCGGCCGATTTCTTTGGTACAATACCCGCAGACGCCCCCACCGTCACCGAGGAGGTTTGCCCCCATGCCCGAAACATCCGTATTGATCGTCGAAGACCACCCGATATTCAGCAAGGGGCTCGCGCAGCTCATCGGCTCCCAACCGGGTTTCGCCGTCGTCGGCGAGGCGAAGAACGGGGCAGAGGCCCTCTCGATGCTCGTCTCGAAGTCCCCCGATCTCGTCGTGCTCGACCTCAACCTCGGCGACGAGGACGGGCTTTCGCTCATCCACGACCTCAAGTCCCGAAAGGATAACGCGGTCGTCCTCGTGCTCTCGATGCACGACGAGCGCTATTACGCCGAGCGCGCGATTCGCGCGGGGGCGGCTGGCTACATCATGAAGGAAGAGGCGGGGAGCAAGGTTCTCGACGCGATCCGCACGGTCATGGCGGGCGAGGTGTGGCTTTCCGCGGCCGAGCGCGCGCGGCTCGAGAACTACTCTCCGGGTGCCCGCGACGCGGAGCCCGACGCGGATTGGCTCGCCTCGATCTCGAAGCTCTCCGACCGGCAACTCCAGATATTCTCGCTCATCGGCAAGGGGCTCGGAACCGTCGAGATCGCCGCGAAGCTCGACTTGAGCACCAAGACGATCGATACCCATAAAGAGCACATCAAGGCGAAGCTCCATTGCGGATCAACGCAGGAGCTCAGACAGCTCGCGGTCGAGTGGTTCGCCCGGAATCAGTGATCCCTTTTTTCTCACGCGATATTGACGCTCATTTCACCCGACATTAACGCGTATCTCACGTAGCGACGCTACATTCCTCCTCGTAATCGAACCGGGGCCGACGTGGCCTCCGGTCGTACAAAGGAAACAGGAGGAACACATGAAAAGGATCATCGCGGCACTCGCTCTCGTGCCGATCGCCATGGCAGCCTTCGCCGCCGACCCGAAGGTAATTCTGCAGACCCGCGTAACGGGCAATCTCGTCACCCATTATCTCGACGGCGACGATTCGCTCGAGGACTCGGGCGTCGCGCTCCCCGGAAAGGACATCTTCGGGGCCGAGTACAAGGACGAGAACGCGGGCGCCTACGTCGCCGTGCAGGGCCAGTTCGCGAAGGATTACTCGACGACGAAGGCGAGCGACAGCCCCCTTTCGATCTACGATTACTATGGATGGATGAAGTTCGGCGACCTCAAGGTCTCCGCGGGAGAGTGGGAACATCGTTACGCGTCGCGCGTCACCGGCGACTTGAGCTCCTTCGGCGGGATTTTCGATCTCTACTACGGCCCGATGAAGCTCGACGCGAAGAAAGAGGGCTTCATCAACAACGCGTACGAGTCCGACAACCTGACCCCCTGGAACGCCGAGTTCGCCCTCGACTACGCGTTCGAAAACGGCGTCGCGAGCGTCTCGACGGGCAACGACAAGGGAGACCCCCACAACGCCGCCGAGTTCTTCGCCGCCCGGGTCGGCTACAGGGTCGAGGGCACGGCGAACCTCGACGCGACCGTCTCCATGCGCGGAAAGGACATGACGGTGATCGGCGCCTTCGCCGAGATCCTCGCCGTCGAGAAGCTCTCGCTCGTCGTGGGCTATTCCGGCTTCAGGAACGCCGAGGACGACGCGCAGAACCTCAACGCCGGCGAGCTTCGCGCCCGCTACGCCGTGTCCGACGCGATGTCGGTGACAACGCACAACAACGTCACCCTCGGCGAGGACTCCATGATTCTCTACGACATGGTCAACCTCGCCTACAGGCTCAACGACACGGTGACCCCGGCCTTCATGCTCGCGAACACGAACGTCTCGGGCGACGCCTATGCCGACGACCTCACGGGCAACCTCGTGACCGTCCGTCCCGGCGTCACCGTAAGCCCCCGTAAGGGCGCGACGATCGACGCTGGTTGCAAGCTCGAGTACTGGAAACCGGGCGAGGGCGACGGTTTTACCCGCGTGAGCATCCCGGTCGTCTTCCGCGTGAAGTTCTGAACCTCGCGGGGTTCGCGAGTCCGGCCCCGTGTGGCCGCCCGGAGGTTCGTCCGGGCGGCTTTTTTCTCTTGTCAGAAGGCGCTCGAGCGAATATAGTCGCGGTATGACGATCGATAGCGTCATTCAATTGATCATATTCTCCTACGGAGTCGTGTTCGTAAATTTCGCCTTCGCGCTTTTTTGCGTCAGGAGAAAGCAATCGACGCATTGGATTTCCATAGCCTTCTTCGCCGATTTCGGGCTCATGTGCATCTTCGCGGGGTACTGCTTCTTTAGCCCCGGCGCGCCGACCTTCGCGAACGCCGTCGCGTTTCTTTCGCTTCTCGCCCTCGTACCCACGGGTATCGCGCTCGCGTGCGAATGGCTTTCCCCGAGAGGGCTTGAGCCTTTCCTGCAGAGGATTACCTGGATCACGATGGCGATCGTCGCGGCGCTCGGGTATTTGCTTGTCGCCTTCGGGTTGACGTGGAAAGACGCGTTTTGCCTCGGTTACGCCTGGCTCTTTCTCAATTTCCTCGTCCTCGCGATCTCCCTTGGCATCGAGCTCCGTCCCCTTCGGGATGTACCGCGACCGCTTCTCCTTTTCTACCGGATCGTGTGCCTCAACGTCCTTTTCGTGCTCGGCATGACCGTCTGCCGTTACTTTGACGTGATGCTTGTCCTGTATCTCTTTTGGCTCGTGGAGATCGCGTCCGTTCTCGCGATATCCTTTCTGACGATCCGATCGCCCGAAACCTTCAGGCTCATCCGGGCCGCGGCGAGAAACATCCGGTACGAACGGTCGAATCTCTCGCGCGAGAAGGCCGAAGCGAGCCTCGCGCGCCTCGAAACGCTCATGGCGGAAAAGAAACCCTACCTCAACGGCGAATTGTCGCTTGAGGATCTCGCCCGTCGCGTCGAACTGTCTGCGCATCAGCTTTCCGAGATCATCAACATCTACCGCGGCAAGAACTTCGCGTGGTACGTCAATTCCTTCCGTATAATGAGCGCGAAGGAAACCCTCGAGCGGGAACCGGGGCTTTCCGTGCTCGATGTCGCGTATGCCTCGGGCTTCAACTCGAAATCCGTGTTCAACGCCGCGTTCAGGGCCCATGCCGGAATGACCCCGACCGAATACCGGAAACGTCTCGCCCCGGGCGCCGGTCCTGACGCGTAAACGCGCAAGGCCTTCCTTTCGCCCGACCTCGCGAACCCCGATCTTCCTCCCCTTACTTGATCGCGTCGAGGGCCGCGAGGGCCTTCGCGTAGTCGGGTTCCGTCTTGATCTCGGGGACCTGCTCCGCGTACGCGACCACGTCGTTTTGGTCGAGGATGACTACCGCGCGGGAGAGAATCCCCGCGAGCGGACCGGTCTTGATCGCGACGCCCCAGTCCTTCCCGAAATCGCGCGAACGCATCTCGGAAAGCGAGATGACGTTGGCGAGCCCTTCCGCCTTGCAGAAGCGGGCCATCGCGAAGGGAAGATCCGCCGACACGGTGAGGAGTACGGCGTCGGCCCGCGAGGCGATCTCGTGGTCGAATTTGCGCGCGCTCGCCGCGCAGACTCCGGTGTCGAGGCTCGGCACGATGTTGACGATCTTCTTCTTTCCCGCGAAGTTCGCGAGGGTTACGTCGGAGAGGTCTTCCTTCGTGAGCACGAAGTCAGGCGCCTTCGAGCCGACCGCCGGAAGCGTTCCCGTCGTTTCTATCGGGTTTCCCCCGAGGGTTATTTTTGCCATGGTGTATCTCCTTGTTCTCTTGTTATCCCAAGTATACAAACCGTTCGCCGGAAAGGCAAAAGAAAACCGGCGAGGGGCAAAAAAAACCGTTCCCAAAGGGGAACGGTTGAATCGCCGGACGCGCGGCTTTTCCGGATGCGATCGAGGTTACGGCGCGCTACCGCGCCGCGAGTTTACCATTACAGGATGTGATCCAGGAACCGGCGCGCTGCCGCGCCGCGAGTTTACCATTACAGGATGTGATCCAGGAACCGGCGCGCGCGTTCCTCCTTCGGGTTCGAGAAGAACTCCTCGGGCGGCGCCTCCTCGATGATCTCGCCCTGATCCATGAACACGACGCGGTTGGCGGCCGCGCGCGCGAAGCCCATCTCGTGGGAGACGACGAGCATCGTCATGCCCTCCTTCGCGAGGTCGGTCATGACGTCGAGGACTTCCTTGATCATCTCGGGATCGAGCGCGCTCGTCGGCTCGTCGAAGAGCATGACGCGCGGGTTCATCGCGAGGGCGCGCGCGATCGCGACGCGCGGCTGCAGCCCGCCCGAGAGCTGGTCGGGAAACGAGCCCGCCTTGTCGCGGAGCCCGACCTTCTCGAGGAGCGCGAGCGCCTGCTCGATCGCCTTCGCCCTCGGGACCTTCTTCACCGTCATCGGCGAGAGGATGATGTTCCCGACGCAGTCGAGGTGCGGGAAGAGGTTGAAGCTCTGGAAGACCATGCCAGCCTCCTCGCGCACGCGCCTGATGTCGGTCGAGGGATCGGTGACGCTGTGTCCGTCGACGACGATGTCGCCCGAATCGAGGTGCTCGAGGCGGTTGATGCTCCGGAGCAGGGTGCTCTTTCCCGAGCCGGAAGGCCCGATGACGAGAACAACCTCGCCCTTCCTTACCTCGAGGTCAATGCCCTTGAGGACCTCGAGGGTCCCGTAGCTCTTGCGGGCGCCCGATATCTTAATGATTGGTTCCATGGTGCCTCAACTTGTCTTCCATCATCGCGACGAGCCGCGAGAAGAAGAGGGTCATGACGAGATACACGAGCGCGACGACGGTGTAGCTCTCGAAGTACATGAACGAGGTCGACGCGAACTCCCTGCCGCGGCGGAGGAGATCCGACACGGCGAGGATCGAGACGAGCGACGAGTCCTTGAGGAGCGCGATGAACTCGTTCCCGATCGGGGGAAGGATCACGCGTATCGTCTGCGGGAGGATCACCTTCCGCATCGCCTGGCCCCGGCTCATGCCGAGCGCGAGCGCGGCTTCCATCTGTCCCTTGGGGAGCGACTGGAGCCCCGCGCGGAAGATCTCGGCCATGTAGGCGCCGTAGCAGATCGACATCGCGAGGATAGCCGATGACGGTCCGTCGAGGTGGACGAAGCGGTCGAGTCCCGCCGCCTTGATGAGGGGCGGCAGGGCGTAATAGATGTAGAAAAGCTGCACGAGCAGCGGGATCCCGCGGATTACCTCGACGTAGATGGTCGCGACGAGGTTCACCGGCTTGATTCGCGAGATGCGGCCGAGCCCCGCGAGGAGCCCGATCGCGAGCGCGCAGACGATCGAGGCGAGGGTGACGAGGAGCGTGACGACGATGCCGTCGCGCGCGAAGGGGATAATCCTCGAGTAGGGATCCGGCTTGAGGAACGGGAGGGCGACGAGGATCGCGATCGCGCCGAAGAACGAGATGTTCCAGGCGGAAAGGACCCCCTTGTCTCCCTTGGTCGGTATCAGCGTTCCGTCGGAGACCGTGATCACCGGCGGTTCATTCTTGCCTTGTCTCGCCATCTATTGAAGCCACTTTTTCGCGAGTTCGTCGAGCTTTCCGGATTCCTTGACCTTCGCGAGTCCTTCGTCGAGGATCTTGAGGGTTTCCGCATCGCCCTTGCGGACGGCGATGCCGAGCCATTCGTCGGTAAAGGGTTTTCCGACGATCATGAGCTTTTCCTTGAACTTGGGGTTCTGGAGCGCGAAGTTCGCCGCGATGGGACTGTCGGCGACGACGCCGTCGATGCGGCCGATCGCGAGATCCTCGAAGGCGAGACCGACCTCGTCGTAGGAGGCGAGGGTGACGCCCGAAACCTTGCCGATCTCGATCGCGCCGGTCGTCCCGATCTGGGCGCCGAGCTTCTTGCCCTTCAGGTCGGCGATGGTCGTGACCCCGGTCGTGCCTTTTGCCACGACGAGAACCTGGCCGGCGTTGACGTAGGGGGCGCTGAAGTCCATCGTCGCCTTCCGTTCCTCGGTTATCGTCACCGACGAGCAGATGGCGTCGTAGGAACCGGAGGCGAGGCCGGCGAAGATGCCGTCCCAGGCGGTGTTGCGGATCTCGAGCTCGACTCCGGTCGCCTTGGCGATCTCCTTGAGCATGTCGGGCGCGAAGCCGACGATCTGTTTGTTCTCGTCGAGATATTCCATCGGGGGCCAGGTCGCGTCGGACGCGATGACGATCTTCGTTTTCTTCTGGGTGGCGGCGCCGTCCTTCTTTGAACAGCCGGCCAGGGTGACGATCGCGAGTGCGCCGAAAACGGCGACTGCGGCGATACGGCGTATCTTCATGGTAAATCCTCCTCCATTGCGCGGTAAAAAACCTATCACATGATAGTTTCAAATGGTTGCGCTGTCAACGAAAGAGGGATTCGCCGGGATCCCGCCCGACGGGTTCTCTGCATTCGCGCTCAAGGAACTTGCGCCGAGCGCGATCACAGGATGGATATCTTGTTCCGTCCGGTGCGTTTGGCCTGATAGAGCGCGGCGTCCGCGCGGAGAAAGAGTCCGTCGAAGGTGTCGTCGACGCGGTTTTCGGTCACGCCGATGCTGATCGTATGCCTGATTTCGGTGCCTTCCTCGGAGTAGGAGAAGTCGTCGAGGATGTCGCGCCTGATCCCGTCGGCGATGCTGTGCGCGACGCTCGCGTTCGCGCCCGGGAGATAGATGAGGAACTCGTCCCCGCCGTAGCGGCACGCGATGTCGGTCTTGCGGATGTGCTTCTTGATTTTCGTCGCGGTCTTGGTGAGAAGCATGTCCCCGATCAGGTGACCGTAGGTGTCGTTGATCGTCTTGAAGTTGTCGAGATCGAGCATGATGAGCGACGACACCACGGGAAGCTCCTCGTCGGCGCCGAGTCGCTTGATGAGCTCGTTGAGGTAGCGCCGGTTGTAGAGGCCCGTGAGCGCGTCGGTTCTCGAAAGATCGATGTAATACTGTTCCCTCGCCCCCAGCACCTCTTTTTCCGTCAGTTCGCTCTTGATCTGGTCGAAGATCGCGAGCGTGAAAAGGAGGGAGTCGAGCGTGGTTCCCGCGATGAAAAAATGGTGTGCGCTGATCCAGGTTTCCAGATACGCCGCTCCCGCCCATATGAGGGTGCCGGAGACCATCGCCGAGAGCGCGAGGATGTAAAACCTGAGGTGCCGGTCGCCGCTCCGGTAGCGCGCGATCGCGGAGAAGAGGATGACGAACGGAACGAGGAGCCCCGTGACGTAGCCGATGGCGTTCGCGATTCGGGTCGAGACGAGTATGGCCGCGACCGCCTGGACCACGAAGAGGCTCAGGTTCACGTCGAGAATGAGGTTCACCGCGGGCAGGGTCTCCCGGAGGTTCATGAATTTCTTCGCGAAGAAGATCATGAACACGCCGACGCCGCAGAGTCCGATCCAGAGGATCGCGCTTTGGACGGCGAACGGAATCGGCAGGTAGTAGAGGAACGCGTGAACCGAGACGTGATAGACGACGAGCGACAGGAGATACAGGGCGTAGATCAGGAAATTCCTGTTCTTGACGACGATGAACGAGAAGACGTTCACGAAGAAGATCGCGATGAGCATCCCGAAGAACACGCCGTAATAGAGAACGACGCGGAAATCCTCGGCCAGGAGTTCCTTGAAGGTGATGACCTTTGCCGGAACGAGCATGATGGACGTGGTTTCGACGCGGACGTACACCTCGTCCTCGGCGGTCAGGTTTTGCGGGATCGAAAAGCTCCAATAGCGGCTCGCGAGCGGAATCTTGGAGAACGGCACGGTACGCCCGGCGCGGATCCCCGGCGTCTCGGGGAAATAGACGGTGATGTTCTCGAGGGCGACGTTCGGGATCTGGAGAAACCTCGCCGCTCCGGGCTCGACGGACTGGGCTATCTTGAGCTTGAGCCAGACGACGGACTTGGTATGGCGATCGAAATAGCGCGGGGTCTCCTTTCGCTCGAACAGCGCGCGCGCGCGCATGACGTCCATGAGTTCAAGGGATCTCGTGTCGTCCTTGAAAACCGAGAATTCAGCGATGCCCGATTCGGAAGGGTCGGCGGGCTTCCGGGGTACGAACGCAAAAAAAAATGACGTGAGGATTACCGCCGTTGCGAGAGAAAAAAGGAATGTATCGACGTGTTGTTGTTTTTTCATTACAGGCTGAATTCGGGATATATACTCGCATTATCTTTGCAATATCGCTTTTTGTCAAACCACGAATAGGAATACCCCGCGAGAAGCGTCATTTGCGCAATTTTTTCCCGTAAAAGCGGAGAAAGTGTTGCCCGGAATTTTCGGGTAGCATGCTTTACCGTGAAAAAGCGTCAAAAATCGGGAAAAACACCCGTAAAAAGCTGGCATGGTTCTTGCTTAATAACGATGCGTGCCGATGCGCGCAAAGGAGTCTGCAATGAAAAAGACACTCATGATAGCGGCGCTGGTTTCCGCGGCGACGGTTCTCTTCGCGAGAGGAGTCGCGGACACGGTGACGGTCGAGGGAAAGCTCGTCATCAGCGATTCGATTCCGACGATACAGGGAAGCGGAAAGACCTGGGTTCTTCCCCCGGGACCGTTCTATCAGCTTGCCTGGGAGAACGGCGTCAAGGCCGGCGACACGATCAAGGCCGAAGGGTATACGCGCGAGTGCCCCGCCGACCTGGGAATCCCGGATGCCCTCGCGATCATGCCGACGAAGGCCTGGGTGAACGGCAAGGCGATTGACCTTTCGACGGTTCGACGCCCGATGATGGGTCGCGGCATGGGCCGCTTCGGCGGAGGTTGCGGCGGTCCCCGCGACGGACGGGATCTCGATTGCCCGAGGCGGGGCGACGGTCGCGGCCGACGCGAACGGTAGGCGGGTACCGCACGGGGAAGGGCTCGCGCGATCCTTGCGCGAGCCCCGTTCCGGGGGATACACTCGTATCGTGACAAGGCATACCCGATGAAAATCGATCGATCGTTCAAGATACTCGCCGTTCTCGTCGCGCTCGCGCTCGCGCTCGCCCTCACGCTCGCGTTCCTCTTCGTCCGTCAGGTCATGGAGCGAAACCGCGCGCGGATGGAATTCCAGGTGTATCGGGTGATGGTGGGACTTCTGGACGAGTATGCCTGGTCGATACGGTTCGATCCTTCCGCCTGGCCCGGGGTGAACGGCTTCGGTCTCTATGACGGTTCGGGCGCTTCTCTCGCGCGTTTCGGCAGCGCGCCCGAACGGATCGTCGATCCCGGGTCCATCCCCTTTCCCGGATTCGCCGAACTATCGGGCTCCTCGCTCACGATCGTCAGGCGCACCGGCGGCGGACCGGGGATGCGCATGCAGGACCTCCCCTCCGGATCGCTTCGCGCCCGCATGCGCGACGACAGGCGAACGGACGCGCCGTGGGGCCCGGGTCCCGGGAATGGCCAGGGTATGGGGATGATGCGGCACTCCGCCCCGCTTCCCCCCGGGGCCGGTCCCTTGGCCGCTTCGAACGCCGCTTTCGTTTTCATCGACCACGGCGTCGCTCAGATGCTCCGCCAGGGACGGCTCGCGCTCGCCTTCGTGAGCCTCTTTCTCGCCCTCTTTTTCGCGATCGTCGGGTTTCTCCTCGCGTACGCGCGGCGGGTCGTCGTCTACCGGGAGCGCGAGCGGGAGACCGCGCAGCTCGTCCAGCTCGGCGAGGCGGCTCGAACCCTCGCGCACGAGATCAAGAACCCCCTCGGGGTCATCGCGATTCAGTGCGCGACCCTCAGGCGAACGGTGCCCGAGGAGCGCGTCCGGAATCTCGGCGTCATCGAGGAGGAGGCAGGCCGGCTCGCGCTTCTGACCGACCGGCTTCGGGACTTTCTCTCCTCGTCGGCGGGGAATCCCGAGTCGATGGATCCCGCGACCTTCCTCGCGTCCGCTGCCGCGCGGTACGGCGGCTCGATATCGATCGTTCCCTACGACGGCCCCGCGGTCTCGGTGACGGTGGATCCCGCGCGGATGACGCAGGTGCTCGACAACCTCATCGCGAACGCGCGCGAGGCCGTGGGCGAGGCGAGCCGGGACGGCGGAAGCGGCGCGGAACCTCCCGAGCTTTCCCTTTCGGTTCGAAAGGGCTTCGCGACCTTCAGCGTCGCGGACCGGGGACCCGGCGTCGCCGAGGACGTCAGGACCCGCCTCTTCGAGCCCTTCTTCACGACGAAGGCCCGCGGCACCGGTATCGGGCTCGCGCTTTCGCGGCGTTTCATGGAACAGGCGGGCGGATCGCTTTCGTATCAGGCGCGGTCGGGCGGCGGCAGCGTGTTTTCCGCGTCGCTACCGGCGCGAAAGGGGGCTGGAGATGGCCGATGACGGCATGGATCCCAAGGCTGACTCGCGGCGCGTGCTCGTCGTCGACGACGAGCGGAACCTGCGCGAGTCCCTCGCGGAATTCCTCGCCCTTGACGGGTTTTCCTGCATTCTCGCCGCGGAGGGGAACGCGGCCCTCGCGGCGCTCGAGCGGGAGGTTTTCGACGCGTGCGTGATCGACCTTCGCATGCCGGGGATGGACGGGCTCGAGCTTCTCGCGCGCATCCGCGAGTCGGGGCCGGGGATCCCGGTCATCATGATGAGCGCCCACGGGGAGGTTAGCGAGGCTGTCGAGGCGATGAAGCGCGGGGCCGTCGACTGGCTCGTGAAGCCCTTTAACCCGACCGAGCTCGCGATCAGGCTCGAGAAGGCGATCGCCGACTCGCGGCTCATCAGGATGGCGCACGTCGGGCTCTCGCTCGCCGAGACGGCGCAGGTTCGCGGGGACCGCGCGCGGGAGGCCTGGCTCGGGGAAGATCCGGCGATGCGCGCGGTCCGCGATCTCGTCAAGCGCGTCGCGCCGTCGGCCTCGACCGTGCTCATCACGGGGGAAAGCGGTACCGGCAAGGAAGTCGTCGCGCGGGAGATTCATCGGCTTTCGTCGCGGGCCGCGGGACCCTTCGTCCCGATCAACGTGGGCGCCCTTCCCGAGAACCTTCTCGAGAGCGAGCTTTTCGGCCACGAGCGGGGGGCGTTCACCGGGGCCGAGGCCCGAAAGGCCGGGCTTTTCGAGCTCGCGAACGGCGGAACCCTCTTCCTCGACGAGATCGGCGAGATGTCGCAGGCGATGCAGGTGAAGCTCCTCAGGGTCATCCAGGAACGCGTGCTCACGCGCGTCGGGGGAACGCGGCCGATCCCGGTCGACGTGCGCATCCTCGCGGCCACGAACCGCGATCCCGAGAAGGCCGTCGCCGAGGGCTCGTTTCGCGAGGATCTCTATTACCGGATCAACGTCATCAGGATTCGCCTGCCGGCGCTGCGGGACCGGAAGGGCGACATCGCGACCCTCGCGGGGATCTTTCTCGCGCGTTCGGCGCGCGAGGCGGGGAAACGCGTCGAGGGCATATCCCCTGACGCGCTCAGGCTCCTCGAGGCGTATCGGTTCCCGGGGAATATCCGCGAGCTCGAGAACAGCATCGAGCGCGCGGTCATCCTCTCCGACGGGCCGATCCTCGAGCCCGGCGACTTTTCGTTCGACGAGCGGCTCGTGGGCGCGCGCGAGTCCGCCTCTCCCGCCGTCGCCGTTTCCCGTTCGGAAGGGTTATCCCCGGCCGATGCAGTCCGTCCCGCGACCGGGCACGCCCTCCCGGACGGGCCGGTAAGCGTGCGCGAGGCGGAAAAGCGCGCGGTGATCGCCGCCCTCGAGAGGAACGGCGGCCACCGCGAGCGCACCGCGGCCGAGCTCGGGATTTCGCGGCGGACCTTACTCACCCGGATGAAGGAATACGGGCTCCTTCCGTAGCGGACGTTGAAAAACCTGTTCGCTTAACGTCCGCTCAGGGCGTCGAGGTTCGCCTTCGCCTCGGGAACCGCCTTGAGAAAGCCCCCCAAGGTCTCGCAGGGATAGCCGTCGCACGCGGCGCAGTTCGCGAGTCCCTTCCCGACGGCGCATTTCCGCATCCCGCACTCGGCGCAATGCCCGATCTGGACGCCGCCCGTCGAGAGGCAGCCCGTGCAGTTGATCATGGCGGGCTCGAAGGCGAAGTTGAACGACTTCGTCCATTCCGCGGCAACCTTTTTCCTGAGTTCATCGTCGTTCGTCCGGTGCGCGATGAACGCCCCGCACGAAGCGCAGTCAAGCCCGCATACCGCAATCATCTTTTCCATCTCATGCCTCCTTGGAAGGTTTCTTCGATTATTAATGGAGTATCGCGCATGCTTCCTGACACCCCCTGTCAGGGTTCCTTGAAAAAAATCACGCGCGGGAGGGATTCGGGATGTTCGCGTCGGCGAGGACCTGAGCCCGCTCGAGGATGGCTTTTCTGAGCGATTCGGGCTCGGCGACCGAAACCGCGCCGGGAAGGCCCATGAGAAAGGATATGACCCACTCGTCGACGGGAAGGTAGGCCTCGACGCGGGAGGCGCCGCCGGGAAGGTCGGAGACGCACTCGTCGTCGAAGAACTCGACGAGCCGGGCGCGGGCGGTCCTGTCGGCCGTGAAGGAAACCCGCTCGAAGGGGCGGGTCTCCCAGTCGCGCGCCCAGGGATGGCTCGCCACCTCGACGTCGGTCTTTTCCCGTTTCCCGCCCGTTTCCCTCGTCGAGAGGATTCTCGATATCTTGAAGAGCCTGAAGTCGGCGCGAAGCCGGCACCAGGCCCAGACGTACCAGGACTGCCACATGAACACGAGCGCCGCGCTCTCGATCTCGCGCTCGGATTCGGCACCGGTTCCGTCGGAATACCTGATCGAAAGGACGGTTCCCCGCGCGATGCTCGCGTCTATCTCGGCGATGGCGCGCCGTTCGCGCATGGACGGGGTAAGCTCGATGAAGAGCCGGTTCCCCGGGGTTTTCACGCCGCGTTTCCCCGACTCGCGGAGCGCGAGGGTAAACTTCTCGATGAGGGTGTCGAGCTCGGGTCCGCCCCGCACGGTCTTGAGGCTTCCGAGGCCCGCGAGGATCTTCTCGATCTCGCCGGTTTCGAGGAGCTGGGCGTTGAGGGTGAATCCCTCGACGAGCTCGAAGCCGCCGTCGCGGCCGGGCGTCGCGAAGACGGGGAGTCCCGCGCCCGCGAGCGCGTCGACGTCGCGGTATATCGTGCGGACCGATACGCCGAAGCGCTCGGCGAGGTACGCCGCCGTCGCTTTTTTCCGGTTGAGGAGGATGGTCAATATCGCGAGCAGTCGTTCCGCTTTCATGGCTTGCCGTTGATCGATCATAGGCCGGAAGGATGGCGCGCTGCAACCGTTTTTTGTGGCGCTGAGCCCGAGACGGGAGTAAAATGGATTTATGAGCGACAGAACCCTTTACGGGAACCTTCTTCCCGGAAACATCGTGCGCAAGGCGGATCGCAGATTCCGCCATTACGCGGCAAAATTCGACTATGACGAACGGAAGTATCCCTCCCTCGTCTCGAGGCCGGACGGCTTCGGCTACGAGGATTTCGGCATCATGACCATCCGCGAGCGAAAGCGGGACGGGTCGGACGTGCAGGGCGCCGTTGGCCCGATCTTCGACCCGAAGAAGGGCATCGTGATCGGCACGATCCGCATGGGCTTCGGGCATTGTCGCATGGCGCTCGCGCTCGCCTCGGCCGCGCACTCGATGGGCTACGTCCCCTACTGGCTCGACCTCATGTCGTTCCCCGAGTCCGCGGCGTCCCAGACGATCAGGCACCTCGAGGGACTCTATAACCTCGGCTCGCGCATCTCGCAGCGCTCGAAATGGTTCGACAAGCATATTTGGGACTACGTGACGAGCGTCGCCGCGCAGAAGCTCTCGTTCTCGGCGGAGGAGGACGCGCTCTCCCGGATCTTCGTCCCGCTTTATCACGACATCCCGAAAAACATGCCCTTCTTCTCGACGCACCCGTGGACCGGGCACGCGGCCGTGAACGCCGGCATGACCGACGTCGTCACGATCATCCCGGACAACTACCCGATCGCCTTTCACGTCGTCGAGGGGAGCCTCCATCTCGTGCAGTCGCCGTCGGCCTACATGGGCTACCGGACCTTCCACTCGATGGGCACGGCGAAGATGACCCTCGACCACACGATGCCCGCTGACGACATCCGGATGGTCGGCCACTACATCGACCACGAGATCGTCTCGAACATCGATATCGACAACGAGCGGCGCCTCAGGCGCATCCGCGACGGCGAGACGAGGCGGTTCCTTCTCACGATGGGCGGAGCGGGCGCGCAGGTCTTGCGGTTCGCGGACATCGCGCGGACGTGCAAGGGCGCGATCGCCGACGGGAAGGTCGCGCTTCTCATCAACATGGGCGACCATAAGGGCCGGTGGGCCGACCTCGAGCTGATGCTTCGCGCCGCCGGAATCGAGTGGACGATGCACTCGGACTGGAATGAGTCGCGCGCCTTCATCAAGGCGGGCGAGACCGAAAGGATTTCGGGCGTGCACGTGTTCCTCCACTCGGACTTCTACAGCGCGGTGTACGCGACGAACCTCCTCATGCGAATCGCCGACGTGATGATCACGAAGCCGAGCGAGCTCTCGTTCTATCCCGTGCCGAAGCTCTTCATCCAGCGCGTGGGCAGGCACGAGGCCTGGGGCGCGATCCGCGGCTCCGAGATCGGCGACGGCACGATCGAGACCGCGTCGGTCACCGGGCTTCACCGGACCCTCGGGCTTCTCATCGAGGACGTGGATCTTCCGTCGCTCTACTGTAACCAGATCGTCGCGAACAACCGGAACGGGATGTACAACGGCGCGTACAACGCCGTCAAGCTCGCGATGGAGCGGAGGAAAGCCTAGGTCTTTCGGGGGGACAGGGTCGCGCGCCGGGGAGCGCGCGCGGTTAGAATCGGGGGCGCGACATCGCGCCCCTTTTTTTGTGACTTTCAGTCTATTGTCACGACGGAGGCGACGCGGCCGTCCTTCGTGTACACGCGATTGCGGTTCGTCGTGTCGGGGAGTTGCTCGGTTCCCATGAAATAGGCGTAGTGCCAGGTTCCCCGGGGCAGGGGGAGCGCGAGCTCGTACCGTCCGGGGCTCACCTCGGTCATCTCGTACATGAACGGGTCCCAGTTGTTGAAGGATCCCGCGAGGGTCACGACGTTTCCCGGCTCGGCCTCGCACGCGAAGCGCACCTCGCCCTTCGAGACGTTGCTCGTCCTGAACACCTCGTAGTAGGCGACGGGGAGAACGGATACGTCCATCCCGTTGTCGTAGTCGTAGGCGATGGCGGGATTGAGGGGATCGGTCGACCACAGGCCGTTGACGACCATGCGGTACCGGATTTCCCTCGTTTCGGGCGGGATCTCGGCGATGTAGAAGAGGATAACCTCACGGGGCTTTCCCGCGTCGTCCTTTTCCGGGTTGCCGTACTGGTCGCGCCGGACGATCCGCTGGAAGGGATGGATCGTGCGGTAGCTTTCGAAATCGAAGGCGATGCCGGTAAAGCGGGCGGAACCCTCGGCCGTGAAGATGACGTACTTGCCGTCGACGATCGGTCCCTGGACGCGGGAGATCCGGGATACGAGTTTCGTGTATTGGGTCTGTTCGATTTGCCCGCCCCACGAGGGGAGGGCGACGCATATGGCGGCGACAAGCGCCAGATAAATCCTTTTCATGATCTTCTTTACAATTGTCGGAAAATCCTTCAAACTCTTGAGACATTACGTGCCCGTTAAGGTCGGCGCGAATCGCTCCGATGATGTGACGTAGGGAAAAACCAAGACAGCATGCCGGGAAAGAAAGAACTCGAATACCTCAGGGATGAACTCAGCCGACTCGGCGACGAACGCGCGGTAACCGCAGCGCGCGGCGAGACGTATGAGGAATTGCCCGGCCCCCCCTCGGCCGAGGCTTCCGCGCAAAAGCTGGACGTCGACAGCCTCCTTTCAACCCTCGGCTCCGGGCCGGGCGCGAAGGAAAGCCCGAAGGAGGCCGGGGACCTGAGCGGTTTCGACGACCTGCTCGCGTCCCTCCCGCTCGAGACATCCCCCGGGATGACGGCAGAACCGTCGCGTCCCGCGGCAGTCCAAACTTCCGTGAAACCCGTCGTTCCCGAACCTGAGCCCGTTTCCGATTTCGATCAGGGCCTCGTTCCCGAGGGGCTTCTCGCGGGCTTTGCCGAGGATATCGAATCATCCCGCGACGAGTCCATCGTGCCCGGGATCGACGAGGAAGGGGGAACCGGGGCGACTTTTCCCGATTTTGACCTTGCGTCCCTCGATCTCGGCTCGCTCGGTGTGGAACCCTCCCCCGAACCGGAAGTCCTTGCGGATCTCGAGTCGTTTTCCGTCCCCGAGACCGATGCGATAGAGTCGATAGAGTCGGTAGAATCGGTAGAGCCAATGGAGCCGATCGAATCGATTGGGGAAGCCGAACCGTCCGGGATCGAACCCGAAGAAAGCTTTGAGCTCGAGGCCATGGATTTTACACCGTCCTTCGAGACCCCGCCTGAAATTGCCGTTCCCGAAGCCGCCATTCCCGAGTTTTCGGCGATCCCCGAACTTTCGGATCTTTCCGGGACAGCTCCTCCCGACGCCTTCGGCCCGGAAGGGTTTTCCATGCCGGAGGATTTTTCTCGGGCTTTCGGCGAAGCCGGGCAGCCGGGAGAGGAACTTTCGCTCGAGCCGATAGAAGAAGTCGGTTTCGAAATGTCCCCCGAAGCGACCGTAACCGACGAAGCAATGGAAGGCATGGAACCGATCGAGGGTCCCCCGGTTGCGGGAGAGGCGTCGATCGACGATCTTCTTGCCTCGTTTGGCGAGTCGTCGGATTCGGGCGCGGGCGCCCGGGGAATCGACGATTTCGGGATACCCGGCCTCGAGGGCTCAGGTTCTCCGTTTGGTACCATCGCGGACGGGGGTGAAAACCCGTTCGCTGACATTCGCGTTCCCAATCCCGATTTCGGCTCGAGTGCCGCAGGGTCGGGCGGCCTGGACGATTTCAGCAATTTCACGATACCGGACGATCTCGCCGTCGGCCCCGAAGCGGGCGAGGACGCCGCGTCCGCCGAGGCGGACGGTTTCGACAGTTTCAGCCTCGACGAGGAGTTCATCCAGTCGAGCATCGCCGGGGCGGCCGACGAGGAATTCCATATCCCCGGTTATTCGGACTTCAACGCCCCGAGCCAGAAAGGGCCTCAGGCGGGATTTCCCGCGGACTCGGGCGCGCCGCGCAGGGGCGCGAAGAAGGAAGTTCCCCTTTCCGTCTCCGAATCGGACTTCCGCACATTCCTCGACAACCTCGGCGCGCTTCCCCTCAACCTCCGCATCGCGATCGAGGAATTCATCGCCGGGGACTCGGGCACCGAGATCCAGAAGATGGAGCTCGTCCACAGCGTCCTGGTCGGCGTACCCGTCAAGAAGGTCGCGCGGACGATGGAGGACCTGCTCAGCCGCAGCATACCGATACCGAAGGATTTCGAGAAGAAGAGCGTCGAGGAGTACGAGCGCGAAAAGTCGTCGCTGAAGTACGTCTTCATGAACCGCATCCTTCCCGCGGCGACCCTCTTCGGGATCGTCGCGACGCTTTTCGCGTGCGTCATCATCCTCGGGAAGACCTTCATCTACGAGCCGCTCGTCGCCGAAAGCCTCTACCGGAGCGGCTACGAGGCGATCGAGGACGCGCGATACACCCAGTCGCTTTCGCTTTTCGACGAGGCCGTGCGCCACGTCGAGAAGAAGCGATGGTATTTCCGCTACGCCCGCGCCTATCGCGCGAAGAAACAGTACATCACGGCCGAGATGATGTACGTGCGTCTCCTTGACCGCTACCATAACGACAAGGCGGGCGGCCTCGAGTACGCCGAGATGCTCCGGACCGATCTCCGCAACTTCGCGAAGGCCGAGAGCGTCATCAGGCGGCGCGTGCTCGACAATTACGTCAACGACCCCGACGGGCTCCTTCTTCTCGGCGACAACTACCTCGATTGGGCCGACGAGGACGCCTCGAAATACGAGCTCGCGCGGAAGACCTACGCGACCCTCATCGAGCTTTACGGGTCGAAGGATCCCTATCTCGCGCGGATGATGCGTTTCTTCATCCGCACCGACAAGCTCGCCGAGGTGCTCCCGCTCAAGGAGCATTTCATGGAAAGGCGCGCGAAGATCGGCGCTCCCGACCTCATCGAGCTGAGCGGCTATCTCCTCGACAAGCGCTATCACCCGAAGCCCGGCGATTCCGAGGCCCTCATCGCGAAGATCGAGGACGTGCGCGCGCTACTCGAGCGGGCGGTCAAGGCCGATCCGCGGTCTCCCGAGGCGAACTACAACATCGGCCGTTTCTTCCTCTATAACTACAAGGACGGTCTCGCCGCGAAGGCCTTCACGGAGACGATACGCCTTTTCGACGAGGGCCCCGTCATGTCCCCGCGCCGCATGCTCACGTGGGTCGACTCCTTCAGGCTTCTCGGCGAGATCCAGGTGAACCAGAAGGACGAGATGAAGGACAGGGCCCTCGAGACCTATGGAAAGGGAATCACGCTCTACGAGGAGCAGCGCGCAAATCGCTCGGTCTCGCAGGATCCCCGGGTGGGAAAGCTGTACGCCGATTACGCGGACGTCGAGTATTTCGTCACGGGAGATCTCGCGAGCGCCCTCCGCCATTACGAAAAGGCTCGCGCGGAGCTTAACGACACCCCGTCGGTCCGCTATCGGATAGGCTACATTCAGTATCGAAACCAGGATTTCGAGGCCGCGATGAACTCCTTCATCTCGACCCATGTCGAGGTCCCGTTCGACAGGAACCTGCTGCTGGGGTTGGGCAACGCGCTTTTCCGCCGGGGCGACTATTACGCGGCCGCCGGCTATTACGGCACCCTCATCGACGACCTCGACGCCGAGCGTTTGCGGAAGGGCATCGTGTTCCCGCAAGTCAGGATAGACGACGCGGCTTTCGTCGACGCCTACATGCGCGTGTCGAACAACCTCGCGGTCGCGCTCAACCGCGTCTCGCTCAGGACGGGGGATTCCCGGAAGAACGCGCGCGCCCTGGCCCTCTTCGCCGAGTCGGCCCGCGCGTGGGACTCCCTGACGCGGAACCCCGAGACCCTCGTCCGGCTGAAGGACGAATTCGGGAACCCGGTGCCGAGTCTCGCGAACGGGAACATCCAGAACCTCACCCATCCCCGTTCGGGCTTCGAGACCGAGATCTACGCCGACATCCCGCGGACGCTCGACGGCGAGATCCCGTTCAAGTAATCCGCCTGCGGCTCCCGGAATCCGGCGCTTGCAAAACATCGCCATACTTGCTATTATGACGAAGCGCCTTAAAGCGGTAGAGTGCGGCGCAAGCCCTTTTCTACCTACATAACTTGTTTTTTGGACGTTTAACTCAGCGGTAGAGTGCTACCTTCACACGGTAGAAGTCACTGGTTCAAACCCAGTAACGTCCAAAAAACAAGTTTTTTTTAAAGAAACGGGCTTGTCGCGCTTCACGCGGCAGCGTTGGCGCTCTTCGCCAACTCCAGTCACCGGCTCACCCCTTCAACATACATAGGTCGTCACCCGGAAACCTTTATCCTTGGCGATTGTTTTCCGTGTGCTATACTTGCATAAGCGAGGAGCTGCAGGATGGGTGTAGTCGCGAATTTTCGGTATCGGCGGATCTCGCAGAACGCCACGGTGAACGATCTTCTCAAGGAGACCGTTCGCAAGGGGATCCATTTTTGCGCGGGATTCGTTCCGGCCTTCGCTTCCTGGAATTTCTCCTGGACTGTCTTCGCCCTCGCGTCCGTCATTTCCGTATACGTCATTTGCGAGTATCGACGGCTCGGCGGCAACGCCGTTCCCATGGTGTCGCGCGTCACCTCGTACGCGGCCCGGCGTCGCGACGACGGCAGGTTCGTGCTCGGCCCGGTAACGATGGGGCTCGGCGTGCTTTTTTCGCTTCTCCTGTTTCCCCAGGACGCGGCCCGTTACGGCGTTTTCGCCCTCGCCTTCGGCGACGGTATCGCGAGCCTCGCGGGGAAGCTCTGGGGCAGGAACCCGATTCCCGGCGCGCGGGGCAAGACCTTCGAGGGCTCGACCGCGTGCTTCATCGCCGTCTTTCTCGCTTCCTTCATCATGTCAGGCAGGCTCATCGAGTCGATCGCCGTCGCGCTTCTGGCGATGGCCATCGAGATCCTGCCGCTCAAGGACTACGACAACCTCGTCATACCGATCGCGATCGCGGCGTTCGTCCAGATGATCCGTTGACGCCCCGAACACAAGCGTTTCTTACTGCCACAGGTAAAATCGATGAATACGGTCGAGGTAGAGCCACGCGCCGAGGCTTACGAGGAGGGTTCCCCCGCCGAGAAAGAGCCAGGTGTCGCAGAGGGCGAGAAGCGCGTATCCGACGAGGAAGAGAAAAAGCCCCCATGCGGCGTCCTCGTACTCGACTACCCCGCGGGTCTTTCCGAGGACGAGATACGAGGCGAGGGTAAGGATTCCCAGGAGGGAAAGGAACGAGATGAGCGAGCCGCGGAATCCCGTCGGGATGAGGAAGGTCGTCGTCATCGATCCCGTGTTGATCGGTATCACGTTCGCGAGGCTGAGCGAGAAGAAGGCGAGGAGAAAGATGCTCGGTCCGACCTGCTGGATGGTCCCGCTCGTCGTGAAGATGGCGCTCGAAAGGAGCGCGAGCAGGATGAATATCCTGCAGAAGATCACCGCGCGGGATATCGCCTGCGTGAAGAAATTCGCGTGAACCCAGAGGCGATAGAGGGGAACGAACATCCGGATCGACTCGAGTGAAAGCAGGAATATCGCCGCGGTGACGAATACGATCTCGACCGTTTGGGTCTTCTCGAAGGCGAAGAGCACGTAGAGGAGCCCCGCGAGGGAGAGGAGCGGGAAGATCCCGATCGCGAGAATCGAGGCGAGGGGATTCCAGGACGTCAGGAAAAACGAGTCGAGCGCCTGGAGCGGCCGATGTCCCGGCGGCGTCCGGGGCAAGCCGTGATGGGCGAGTATCATGACGATGCTCGCGATCGAGGCGATCGCGAAAACGAGCGAGACGACGGTTGCCGCCCTGATGAACCGGTTCCTGGTCGCGAGGGTCATGCACGCGAGTATAGCGCCTGAGCGCGTCGAGGCTCAAGTCGCCCGCGCGTTTTGTCGATATTCATGGCAAGGAAATATCAGGGAGATACCCATGCGCAAACTCGCTTTCTCGCTCATTCTCGCCCTTTCGGCCGCCGCCTTATTCGCCGGCGACGTCGCCAATTTCGTGAGTCTCGGCTTTTCCCCGGACGGCGCTCGCTTCGCGTTCGGCCAGTTCGGTCGTACCGACGCCGACTTTCGCGCGTTCGCGGACCTCTATGCGGTAGACGTCGCCAAAAACGATTTCATCCCCGGGGGCAAGTTCCGTGTCGATCCGGGCGAGGCGAACGCGGGCAAGGACGGCAAGGTCGCGTTCCAGGAGGTTCAGGCGCGAGCCGCGGACTTCCTCGCGAAACAGTCGATCGACGCGGCGAGACAGGGACGGGCTCTCTACGTGCAGGCCGAAAACGAGCCTGCCCTCAAGGACGTTTCGTTCCGTGATTTCGAGTCCGGCAAGGAATACGCGGTGTCCGTCCGCACCCTTTCGGAAGGGAGCGGCAAGAACGTTCGATCCTCGTTTTACATACTCGTTACCGTCACCGACGCCGCGGGAAAGAAGGTCTCGAAGACCGTCGGGACCCCTGCCCTCAAGCGGCCGGGCGTCAAGGACTATCTCGTGAAACGGATCGTGACGGACGATTCGGGCAAGTCTCTCGTATTCGTCGTCGAGAAAACCGCCGTCGACAAGAACGGCGACTCGATCCGTTACATGGTAGAGACCTGCCGACTGTAACCGGCGTCCGAAACAGGAGATTAACAGAAAACCCCGGTGTCGCCGGGGTTTTCGCGTTTTAAACGGGTTTTCTTCGCGTTTCGGGCGCGTCACGTCGACGCGCGTCGGCACGGTATCGCGCCGTTACTCGCCCGCCTCGATTTCGCGGAATATCTGAAAGACCGTCTTCCCGTCCTCGGTGAGGATACGGACGTAAAAGAGGTCGCTCGCGAACGCCTGGTTTCGCCAGAGCGACTCGAGCCAGACGGCCTCGGCCGCGTCGCGCCACTCGGGCTCGGAGGCGGCGCGGTCCGGATCCCGGGCGGCAAGCTCGCCGCGGCCGAGGAGTCCCTGGGTAAAGAGATACCTGCCCGCGCGGATCGTCGCCGGCTCATTCGCGGCATCGACGCGCGCGAGATGTTCGGACGGCGCCGGCTCGAGGTCTCCCTTCGCCACGAGCGATCGGTAGGCGAGGATCGCGACGGTGCCGTCGACCGCGCGCCCCTCGCGCGGCGCGGCGATATCGCGGTGGAGGGCAAGCGCCCTGACGGTGTGGTTCATGGCGGAAAGATACCAAAAAAAAGGCCAAAAGGCGACAGTCCCCGCGAAAAGCCCGGTAAGGAGAAATACATGAAGGGTTGTCGCTTGATTCCGGTCGCGTGTTCGCTCTCCCTTCTCGCGGCGTGCTCGATTTGTCTTCCGGCGTGCTCGGCGAGCCTTGCCGACGGCGCGATCGTCACGCTCTGGGGCGGCGATCTCGAGGTCCCGAAACTCGGCGAGGTTCGCGCGGTCGCGCGGGATCGTCTTGAGGTCTCGTTTTCGGGTCCTGTCACGGTCGTGTCGGCCGAGGTCCTTCCATCCGCGGGGTCTGAGGAAACGGCGATGGCGCCCGTAGCCGTGACCTGGGAATCCGCGGAAGGCGGGCTTCTCGCGCGCTTCACCATGGCCGATCCGCCCGGGCCCGGCCAAAGGGCCGCGCTTTCCGCCGTCGTCGCGGACGCGCGGGGAAACACCCTTTCCTTCGCGTCTCCCTTCGTCGGCTTCAACGATCGCGTTCCCCGCTTGAGGCTCAGCGAGGTCCGCATGGACTACTCGAAACCGAAGGTGGAATACCTCGAGATGGTCGCGCTTACCGCGGGGAACCTCGGCGGCGTCCAGATCGTCAATAGCGCGAACGCGGACGCCTCGATCCGCGAATTTCCCCCCGTCGAGGTGCGGGAAGGGGAGTTCGTCGTATGGCATTTCCGCTCGGTCGAGGAAGGACTCGTGAACGAACTCAAGGGTCTCGACGAGTCGGGCGGCACGAACTCCTCTCCCCAGGCCCGGGATTTTTGGGACGATCAGGCCCGTTCTCCCTTCAAGAAAACCAACGTCGTCCTCCTTCGCGAACGCTCAGGGGGCGCCATCCTCGACGCGCTCCTTTGCGCCGAGGAGGGAAAGGATGACTGGCCCTCCGACGCGCTCAAGGATGCCGCGCGCGAGGCGGCGCAGGCGGGGGCCTGGAAACCGGGTCCGCTCGTATCCGACGCCGCCCGGGCGGTCGGGATGAGCCCGACCCGAACCCTCGCTCGCGACAGCGTCCTTACCGACACCGATACGGCCGCCGACTGGATCGTCTGCGCGACCGGCAAGTGCTCTCCGGGCCTTCCGAACGCCCCGCGCTGAGCCCGTGCCGGCGGGTCTGGCCGCTCGTTTGCATAATACCCGTTTTCACGCTAGTATAGGGCTTGAATACTGGAGGTATGCATGGCGGAACTATTGGCACCGGCCGGGAACCCGGAGGCGCTTGACGCGGCGATCGGCGAGGGAGCCGACGCGGTATATCTCGGTTTAAAGAGCTTCAACGCGCGCCTCAGGAGCTCCAACTTCGCGTGGTCCCAGTTCGAGGCGACGGTCGAGGCCCTCCACAAGAAAGGAAAGAAGATCCTCGTGACCGTCAACACCGTCCTCGAGGAGAGCGAGACGGAGCGCATGTACCGCTTCCTTTCCTATCTTAACCGAATAGGCCCGGACGGGCTCATCGTGCAGGATTTCGGCGTACTCAACATGGCCCGGACGCACTTTCCCGCGCTTCGCATCCACGCCTCGACCCAGATGAACATCGCGAGCGCCCGCGCCGCGAACGCCATGAGCCGCTCCGGGGTTTCCCGCGTCGTGCTCGCCCGAGAACTCGGCCTCGCCGAGATCCGGGAGATCAAGGCGCGAACCTCCTGCGAACTCGAGACCTTCGTCCACGGCGCCCTGTGCGTGAGCGAGTCGGGCCTCTGCCTTTTCTCGAGCTTCCTCGGGGGCAAGTCGGCGAACCGCGGCATGTGCGCCCAGGCGTGCCGGAGGCTCTACTCCGCCGAGGTCTCGGGCGGCACGAGACAGGGGTATTACTTCTCCCCGAACGACCTGCAACTCATCGACCGCATCCCGGAACTCGTCGAGGCGGGCGTGCATTCCTTCAAGATCGAGGGGCGCATGAAAAGCGCCGAATACGTCGGGACGGTGGTCGCCGCGTACCGGTACATGCTCGACAACTGGCAGTCCGACCGGAAAGCCGCCGCCGAGACCGCGCGGCGGATGCTCGCGAACGACTTCGCCCGCGCGAAGACCCGCTTCCTCTTCGATTCCCCGAAGGCCGACGGCGTCCTCAATCCCGACCAGGCGGGCGGCACCGGGATCTTCCTCGGGAAGATCGACCGGGTGCGCACCGAGGAGGACGGCAGGTTCGCGCTCCTCAAGGGCGGCTCGTACGACCCGGACGCGGGCGACTCGGTCCGGCTTCACCGGAAGGACGATTCCGGCCGCGAGAGCCACAAGGTCCGCGAGGTTCGCGAGGAAGGGTCCGGTCGCTGGATCGACGTGCCCGAGGGATTCTCGACCGGCGACTCGGTGTACCTCCTCCAGACGAAGGGAATGACGAAGCGCTACCCCCACGTCATCGCGAACGACCTCGCCCGCTACCGGTCCCAGCCGGGCGGCGAGAAGCTTCAGTCGATCAGGCCCTTTACGGGATCGGACGAGGCCGATCGCCCGGCGAAAGCGGACGGCGAGGCTACCAAGGGAAAGACCCGAAAGGTCGCGGACCAGGCAAGCCCGCGCGCCCAGGCGGGCGGTTCGGCCTCCCGGCTCGCGAAGCTTTCCCCGCTCCCCGAGGGGGTGTACGTCCAGGTTTCGACCGTCGAGGACGTCTATACGATACTGACCGATCGCCCGGTGCGGGTGATCGTCGAGCTCAACCGCGAAACGGTCCCGGCCCTTCTCGGGCTTTCGGCCGCGGAACCCTCCCGGAAGGGGAAGGCGACCGTGACGGAATCATCGCCCGACGAGGACGGGGCGGACGGAAAGGAAGGCGGAAGCGAGGAGACCCCGTCGACGGGCCTGCGCGCCTTTCCCTTCTCGAAGCGCGAGACGATCATCTCCCTCGACCCCTTCCTTCCCCAGGCGATCGAGGACGGTCTCTCGACGACCCTCGACGCCCTGATCGAGAACGGGTACTCGCATTTCATGCTCAATAATCCCGGTCACGTCGGCATGCTCCGAAACCGGGGTCTTTGCCTCGTCGCGGGACCCTATCTCTACGCCTTCAACCGCTGGTCCGTCGACTGGCTCGAAAAACAGGGTCTGCAGGCTGTCGTGAGCCCGCTCGAGAACTCGCGCAAGAACCTCGAGGAGACCTTCGATCCCGCGATCCGCAGCCGCGCGATCATAACCGCGTTCGCGTATCCCGCGCTTTTCCGCATGCGGTTCAAATTGCCCGCCGACTACAACTTCACCTTCTTCTCCGACCGTCAGGGCGGGGCGTTCAAGGTCCTTTCGACCGACGAGGGTTCGTTCGTGTTCCCGGAACTGCCGTTCTCGATCGCGGACAAGGCCGCCGCTCTCGCGAAGGAAGGGTTCAGGCGCTTCATCGTCGACCTTTCGAAGACCCGCGTGCGCAGGCAGGATTACCGCGCGATCATGGATTCCTACCGGAAGGGACAGTCCCTGCCCGACGTTTCGCGGTTTAACTGGAAGGACGGGTTCTACGACCCGGACAAGATGGAAGAGTTCAAGCAGATGACCGAGCGGGCGAATTTCCGCAAGGTCGAGCGAAAGGGGCGCCCGTCCGCCGACGGGAAGCCGGGAAAGTCCTCGGGGGAATCGAGATCCGGGGAAGGGCGCGCCGCGCGGGGAAAAACCCGCGAAACGGGGCGATCGCCCGCGAAGGGCGACCATGACGGCGCGAATCGGCGCGGGAAGTCGCCGCGCCAGGGCGACGGCAAGAAGCGCGATCGGTCCTAGTTGACCTTTCGCACGAGGTCGATGATATAGAGCTCGACGTAGGCGAGAAGCGCGTCGCGGTTCTTGATCTTCGCGAGGTTCGGCGTGTCGACGAGGGTCTCGGCGAGGTTCGTGACGCGGGCCTCGTCGAAGGTTTGCGCCTTGATCGTCTTGACGATCCTCCGGACGTAGTCCCTCACGAGCGAGTTCACGTCCTCGGTCAGGTTTTCCTTGACCTGCGCGTTCAGCGTCCGGTTCCACAGGTCGAGCTGGGCCGAGATCTCCCGCTCGAGGGTCGATCCCGTGGGGACGAACTTTCTTTCAAGCCGCTCGGCGGCTCCCCGGAGCTCGGCCTTCCGCTGCTCCCGGATCTCCTTCGCGGTCTTTCCCTTTTCCTCGGTTTCCTTCTCCTCAAAATCGGGTTCCCGCGCCCGCCGCGCGACCTGTTTCGGCTTCCGCTCCTTGGGCCGCCTGAAGAAGGCGAAGATCGACGAGATGATCGGGATGGTGAACCAGAACGGGAGCATGATGCGCGCGTCCGTGAGGAGTTCCTGCCGGTCGAGCATGAGGAGTTCGCTCCAGGGAAGGAGCTTTCCCCGGTCGAACATCCTGAACCCGTTCGGGGAATCCTGGTCGGGACCGGTGGTCTCGAGCGGGAGAAGCGGTATGAACGAGGCGGTAAGGACGGCGTGGAGGACGGGCGTGGTATCCTTGCACAGGGCCTCGACCTTCCGCTCGAAGTCGCCCTGGTTTTTCATCGCGCTTTCCTGCCGGTACGAGCTCAGGAGCTGGTACCATTCCCTGATGAACGAGTCCTTGATCGTCTTTCGGCCGTCGTTGCAGAGCTTGACCACGAGCGGAATGACCTTGTCCTTGTGGATGAAATAGCGGTTGCCGTTCGCGGTCTTGAACACGAGAAGCGGGGGGAGCATGGTCGACGAGTTTTCCGAGGTTTTCTCGCGGATATAGGACTCGAGGTCGGTGTTCTTGTACTGACCGAGGAGCGGCACGCCGCGCGAGTCGGTGAAGCGCGAGATCGTCTCCATGTCGAAGAAGTACGGCGGCTTCTGGAAGCAGAGATCGAGGTTCTTGAGCGCCGTCTCGCGCTGGAGATCCGCCTGCGCGCGGGTTTTGTAGTAGTTATTGAGGTACTCGGTGATATACACCGCCTGGATGAGCGCGGTCTCCTCGGGGGTCTTCTCTGTTTTCTTCGCGAAATCCTGCCTGATGAACGAGCACAGGTAGCTGAAGAAGAGAAACGCCTCTCCCGAGTGCTTGAGCGCGCGCAGGGATTCGGACGGCCTCGTCTGGAACTGGACGAGCTGGTTCTTGATAGTCAGTTCCTTGCCGGGATTCGCGATCATCATCCGCTTCTGGACGTAATCGCGCGATTCGTCCTTGTGGAGGAAAAGCCTGATCTTCGAGAGGGCGACGTCGAGGAGTTTTTCGGGCGACAGGGACGCGGGGTAGACGAGCGGCGGGGTTTCGTCGGGAAACATGAGCTGGTTGAGATACGCGTTCGTGCGCTCGCCCGACTCGAGAAGGGCCGCGAAATCGCTCGTGATATAGACGGGTTTGAGAAAGGTCCCGGGAAAGCCGTGCGGGAGCTCGGTCGACAGGGGGAAGGGTACCTCGGGCCGCTCGTCGATGTCCCTGAACCGCTGTACCATCCGGTCGACGAAGAACTGCGGGACGAAGATCGACTTCCGGTTTTTGGCGTCTATCGTGACGAGAACCTTGCCGGCGGCCTCGAGCGAGTCGATCTCGCGTTGGACGATATTGAAGGTGTCGTCGAGATACTTTACGAGATCGGGCGCTTCCTGCATGTAATGGCGAGCGTATTTTTGCAAGTAATCGCAGAAATCCTGTATGATTACGGTAGGGGAATTCTGCTTTCCGGTATAGAGCCGGAGAAGGACGGGAATCTCGGTTGGTGTCGCCATGAAACCATTCTACCGCATTATCCTCCTTTTCTCAACGGCGTGGATCGCGTCGTATCCTTTCGCGGCGGCGGAGCCCCCTTCCGCTCAGGCGATACTAGTCGAGGGCACTGTCCCCTCCTTCGGGGTACCGGGCTTCGGGGCGAACCGGATTCCGGTGCTCGCGGCCCGGTATCGGATCGAGGGCGGCGTCGCGCGGCCCATCGGCGCTTCGCGCGGGGTAAGCTTCCGCGCCTGGGCCGTCAGCGAACCGCTCGTATTCCGCGAGGGCAGGTGGTTCGAGGCGAGGATTCGGGGCTCTCGCGTCCTCGAGGCGGTTACGGGGACGAATAGCGCCCTCGTCGCCGTTCTCGCGACGGTCAGCCCCCGGGAAGGAGCGTCCGTCCCCGCGCGCTGGTACATCGTGACGGAATTCGATCTTTCGCTGTCCCGCGACGAGCGCATCAGCGCGGCTCGCTCGCTTGCCTCGCACGCGGCGTCCTCCTTTTCGGCGGTCCGGAGGGTCGAGGATCTTTCGTTTCCCGCGACGGTCGCACTTTTCACGGACGGGAAAAAGATGTAGGCTCGTCGCATCATGTACGCAAAACGATTGGCCGGACTGAAACCGTACGTCCCCGGCGAGCAGCCGAAGGACCGCACCTACGTCAAGCTCAACGCGAACGAGAATCCCTACCCCCCGTCGCCCGCCGTCGGGAAGGTTTTGCGGGAATTCGACCCGTCCGCGTTTCGTCTCTACCCGGATCCCGACGCGCAAGGCTTGCGCGAGGCGATCGCGCGGATGCTCGGCCTCGGGGTGACGAGCGACATGATCTTCGCGGGGAACGGCTCCGACGAGGTCCTATCCTTCATTTTCTACGCCTTTTTCGACTCGAGTTCCCCGGTGGTTTTCCCCGAGCATACCTACAGCTTCTATCCCGTGTACGCGGGCTACTACGGGATTCCTGTGCGGAAAGCCCCCCTTCGCGCCGATTTCTCGATCGACCCGGACGCGCTTCTCGCGGGGGACTCGAGCGGGCTCATCTTCCCGAACCCGAACGCCCCGACCGGGATCTACATGCCGATCAAGGAGCTTCGCTCGATCCTCGAGCGTTACTCGCGCGACCGGGCGGTCATCGTCGACGAGGCCTATATCGATTTCGGGGGAGAGACGGCGATCCCGCTCCTTTCGGAGTTCCGGAACCTCGTCATCATCAGGACCTTCTCGAAGAGCTTTTGCTTCGCCGGCGCGCGACTGGGTTTCGTGGTCGCGAATCCCGAGGTTATCGAAGCGATATTCACCGTCAAGAACTCCTTCAACCACTTTCCCGTCGACGCGCTCACGCAAAAAATCGGGATTGCGTCCTGCGACGACTCGGGGTACTATAAGCGCATCAACGGCGAGATCGCCTCGACGCGCGATTCCTTCGCCTCGGGCCTTCGCTCGTCGGGATGGGACGTGCTTCCCTCGCTCGCGAACTTCGTGTTCGCGCGGAAGTCGACCGTCTCGGGGCGGGAGATATACGAGCGCGCGAGGAAGGAAGGGTTCCTTATCAGGCATTTCGACATCCCGGGAATTTCCGGCTTCGTCCGCATCACGGTCGGCATGCCCGAGGACATGGCGAGGCTCCTTGAGGTCCTGAAGGCGATCCCGTAAGCGGGCTCGATCCCGTCCGTCTTAAAACCGCCGTCCGCCGCGCGACGCGCAGCGCGAACAAGCGGCGATCCTAACCTGACGATTGAATAAGGGGAATGCGCATGAAGGTGCTCATCATCTCCGACGGCCACGGCGCCGTCGACAAACTCGATGCCCTCGCGGAGGTCGCGAAGGCGTCCGATATCGTGCTTTTCGGCGGCGACTTCGCCGCGTACGGCAAACCCGAGACCGGCATGCCCTTTCTCGAGCGGCTCGCCGCCTTCCATGACCGCGTGTTTGCGGTGACCGGGAACTGCGACGACCCGTCCTTCCGCGAAACCGTCGAGGAATACGACATGAGCGTCGAAGGCTCGCTCTCCTATTTCAGCGGGCTCATGCTCGCGGGCTCGGGCGGCGGCTCGAAATTCACCGGGACCACCCCGAACGAGCGCTCCGACGAGGATCTCGTGGGCGATCTCAGGCTCGCGTCCCTGGCCTCGGGCGGCGCTCCCTGGCAGGACGATCCCGAGGGCGACGACGAGTACGCCGACGAGGAAGCCCGCTTCGACGAAATACCCGGCGCCCCGCACGCGGCCGCGAAGGTTGCCCTCGCTCCCGCGCCGAAGGCTGTTCGCGCCCCGGTCGCCGGGGAAGAACCCTGGAACAACCTCGTCGTCATCGCGCACAATCCCCCGAAGGACACGAAGCTCGACGCGGTCGCCCCCGGCGTTCACGTCGGCTCGCCGCTCATCCGGTCGTTCATCGAGGAGAAAAAACCGCTCCTCGTCCTTTCGGGCCATATCCACGAGTCCGCCGCGATCGACGCGCTCGGGCCCACGACCCTCGTGAACCCGGGCGCGCTCGCCGAGGGCAAGTACGCGGTCGCCGAGATAACCGGAGGGAACGGCAAGCCCTTCGCCGTCGCGTCGATCGAGCTCAAGAGCCTCTAAGGGCCTGCCGCTCGCCGGGCCGCGCGCCCCGTCAATACGACCGTTCGATCGCGACGAGAAGCTTCCCGAGGGTTTCGTTCACCGGGACCGGGATGCCGTGCCTCGCCGCGAGCGCGATCACCGTTCCCGCGAAAAGCTCGACCTCGGTCTTCCGTCCCGCCTCGACGTCCTGGCACATCGAGGTCTTTCCCCCGTCCGAGAGGGAGTCGAGGGTTCGGTACACTTCCTCGATCTCGCTCTCCCCGAGCGAAATCCCCTCGGCGCGCGCGACCTCGATGACCTCGCGCATCGCGGCCTCGAGGAGATCGGCCGCCTCGCGCACGCGCGTTCCCGTCTTGAATATCGCGTATGGCCGCCTCAGGACGGCGCTCACCTGGTTGAGGCCGACGTTCATCATGAACTTGAACCAGAGCCGGTTTCTCATGTCCTCCGGCACGCGGTACGCGATCCCGACGCGCGAGAAAAAAGACTCGATCGCGTCGATCCGGGGCGAACGCTCGCCGGGGACGGGGTCGCCGAACCAGATGGTGCCGGTTTTCGTGAAGGCGGTGACGTTGCCGCCGTGCCAGGCGTCGGTGCCGACGATCATCGCGAGGGGAATCCTCCGCTCGCCGTACGCCCGGGCGATGATCTGCTCGCTCGTGATCCCGTTGAGGAGCGAGAGGATGAGGGTGTCGGGCCCGATCCAGTTCTTGAGGTCTTCGATGACCGCGTCGAGGTGATGCGCCTTGCACGCGACGATGACGAGGTCGGGGGTTCCGCGGCCTTCGACGGGCGCGACGGGGAAATCGAGGCGTTCGCCGTTGACGAGGAAGCCGTCCCTCCGATAGCGCTCGGCCCGTTCGCCGCCCGCGAGTACCGATACCGTGGCGGGTTCGTGACGATGGATCTGCCAGGCGACCATGGAGCCGATAGCCCCCGCGCCCGCGACCAGAACGCTCGTGATTTCCTTCATGCCGCTTCTCCTTGTGTTCATCGGTTTTATCCCATATTATAGGGGACATGGCCCGAACCGCAATCATCGTTCTCTCCGCCGTCTTTCTTTCGTTTCTCGCGATCGCGGTTTCGTACGGGATCAGGACGAGCCGACTCGCGCGCGTTCTCGGGCCGGTATCCTTCCCCTTCCCGGGGCAATCCTTGCGGCAGTTTCACGGAATTCTCCTCACGTGCCCCCTGCTCCCGATCGCGGCGCTCGCGCGCGACCTCGATATCGCGATCGTGGTCGCGGTCTCCGTGCTTTCGGTCCTGTGCTTCATGATCGCGCTTCGCGACATCGCGTTTGGCCGCCTTTCCGGGATACATAAAACCGGTTTTGTATGGAACGGAACGGTCGTCATGTTCGACGAGGTTTCCGCGGTCGACCGTTCCGATCCCGCCGCGCTCATCGTCCACCTCAAGAACGGCTTGAGGCGCACGATCGTGCCCCAGGATTCGGGCGTCCTCGTCGCGATCCTTACCGCGCTCGGCGACGCGCTGTAGAAAAACCCTTGCAGTGACCGCCCGCTTCGGCATATTATGGGCAACTATGAAAACCATCGTCATCGGCTCGGGCGGGCGCGAACACGCGATCGCCTGGTCTCTCGCCCGCTCGTCCCTCATTGAAGAAGTCCTTTGCATCCCCGGAAACGGGGGGACCGCGTCGGAGCGGAAATGCCGGAACGTCCCGATCCCGGTGTCGGAGACCGCCTCGGTCGTCGAGGCGTGCGTCCGCGAGCTTGAAGGCGCTCCCGCCGGCTCTTTCGTCGTAGTCGGTCCCGAGGATCCCCTCGCCGCCGGCATCGCGGACAGGCTCGCCGACTCGGGTCTTCGCGTCGTGGGCCCGCGGATGGCGGGAGCCGAGCTCGAGGCGAGCAAGGACACGGCGAAACGGTTCATGCAAAAATACGGCGTCGCGTGCGCGGCGAGCGATACCTATACCGACGCGAACCAGGCGATCGCGCGCGCGCGTGAGATAAACGGACCCGTCGTCGTGAAAGCCGACGGGCTCGCGGCGGGGAAGGGAGTGGTCGTCGCCCCCGACGCGGAGACCGCGGTCCGGGCGATCCGGGACTTCATGGTGGACAACAGCCTCGGCGGCGCCGGGCACAAGGTAGTCATCGAGGAGTATCTCGAGGGCGAGGAGGTCTCGATCCTCGCCGCGGTGAGCGTGACCCCCGAGCTCGCGGCGAAGGGCAAGGCGACCATCGTTCCCTTCGTCTCCGCGCGCGACCACAAACGGCTCAACGACGGGGCCGAGGGACCGAACACGGGCGGCATGGGCGCGATCGCCCCGGCCGACGGCGTCGACGAGGCCGTCCTCGCGCGCTTCCGGGCCGATATCCTCGAGCCGACCCTCAAGGGACTCGTCGCGGAGAAATTCGATTATCGCGGCTTCATCTTCTTCGGCGTCATGGTGACGGCGAAGGGACCGAAGCTTCTTGAATACAACGTGCGTCTCGGCGATCCCGAGACCCAGGCAGTGCTCCCGCTCATGGATTTCGACTTCGCGCGCATGTGCGGCGCGATCGTCGACGGGACGCTCGACTCCTTCCCGTTCGCCTGGAAGAAGGGCTACCAGTGCGCCCCGGTCGCGGTCTCGCGCGGCTATCCGGGAAGCTATCCCAAGGGGCTTCCCCTCACGATCGACGAGGAAGCGGTCGCCCGCGCGGGCGCGAAGGTTTTCGTCGCGGGCGCGCAGGCCGACGAGCGGGGCTCGCTCGTGACCTCGGGCGGGCGCGTGCTCGCGTCCTCGGCGTTCGGGCAGACGGTCGACGAGGCGAGATCGCGCGCGTACGAGGCGCTCGGGTCGGTTTCCTTTGACGGAATGTTCTATCGCCGGGACATCGGGCTCCCGGGAGCCGCGGTTTCGAAAAAAATGTGAAGGAGCGCGCAATGCTGAAGGGTCGTCACGTCATTGAACCGGGAAGCCTCACGGTCGAGGAGCTTGAAGGGCTCTTCGGCCTCGCGGAGGACATCGTCGCGAATCCAGCGAAATATTCGGAAGTGTGTCGGGGCAAGGTCCTCGCCACACTTTTTTTTGAGCCGAGCACGAGGACCCGGCTCTCGTTCGAGGCCGCGATGCAGCGGCTCGGCGGCTCGACCCTCGGTTTCGCCGATCCCGGGGCGAGCTCGACGACGAAGGGCGAAAGCCTCACGGACACGATAAGGACGGTTTCCTGCTACGCGGACGTCATCGCGATGCGGAACCCGAAGGAGGGCGCGGCCCTTCTCGCGAGCCAGGTGAGCGACGTTCCCGTCATCAACGCGGGCGACGGCGGCCATCATCACCCGACCCAGACTCTCACCGACCTCCTGACGATCCGCTCCATAAAGGGAAAGACCCACGGGCTCACGATCGGGCTCTGCGGCGACCTCAAGTTCGGCCGTACCGTCCACTCCCTCGCGAAGGCGATGTCGCGCTATCCCCATAACCGCTTCGTGCTCATCAGCCCGCCCGAGCTCGAGATCCCGGACTACATCGTGAGCCGCGTCTTCAAGCCCGCGGGCGTCCACTTCACCCAGGTGAGGAGGCTCGAGGAGGCGATAGGCGACCTCGACGTCCTCTATATGACGCGCGTCCAGAAGGAGCGCTTCTTCAACGAGCAGGACTACGTGAGGCTCAAGGACAGCTACATCCTCGACGCCGCGAAGATGCGCCTCGCGCGCGAGGACCTCACCGTGCTCCACCCGCTCCCGCGCGTCAACGAGATCGCGACCGAGGTCGACTCCGACCCGCGCGCCGCGTACTTCAAGCAGGTCAAGTACGGCATGTACGCCCGCATGGCGCTCATCGCGGCGCTGCTCGGCGCGGTCGACGCGCCGGTAACCCGCGCCTCCGGCGCGCAGGACGACGTCGCGGCCGCGAAGGGCACGGCCATCCCCGAGGGGAACAAGGCGAAAGGCGCGCTCGGCGGAATCGCGCAGGCGCTCCGGGGAGGGAAGAAGAAATGAACGTGCAGAAGATCAAGAACGGGCTCGTCATCGACCATATCCGCGCGGGGACGGGACTCCGCATCTTCAACTGGCTCAAGCTCGACCGGGTTCCCTTCTCGGTCGCCCTCATCATGAACGTCACGTCCGACCATATGGGGACGAAGGACATCATCAAGATCGATAATCTCATCGACATAGACTACTCGGTGCTCGGCTTCATCGACCCGAACATCACGGTGAACGTTGTCGAGGACGAGCACGTCACGCGGAAGATCACCCTCACCCTCCCCGAAAAGGTGGAGAACGTGATCAAGTGCCGGAATCCCCGGTGCATCACGAGCTCCGAGGCGGGTATCCCGCACGTCTTCCATATCGTCGACCGCAAGCGCGCGGAATACGCGTGCGCGTACTGCGACGAGCTCTATCGCGCGGGGATCGGCGAGTTCCTGTGAGCGCGTTCTACCCGATCGCCCCCGGGGCCGCAGGCGCGCGGAAGACGCTCCTCGTCCACAACGCGCGGCTCGTCGACCGCGACCTTGACTCTCCCGGCGCGATCCTCGTCCGCGACGGCAGGATAGAGCGCGTGTTCGCCGGAAATCTCCCGAGCGCGGGATACGGAAGCGAGCTCGACAGGCTTCACGCCGATCCCGGGGTCGAGGCCGTCGACGCGCGGGGGGCGGTCCTCATGCCCTCGTTCGTCGACCTTCACGCGCATTTTCGCGATCCCGGCTTTACCCGGAAGGAAGACCTCGTCTCGGGCTCGCGCGCCGCGTGCTCGGGCGGGTACGGCACGGTCGTGCTCATGGCGAACACCGACCCCGTAATCTCTACCGAAGAAGCCGCGCGCGACGTCGTCGCGCGGGTAAGGGAAGCGGGACTCATCGACGCCTTCCAGGCGGTGAGCCTCACGAGAGGCTTCGACGGCGCGGACGTCTCGGCGCTCGCGTCGCTCGACCGCGCGTTCGTTCCCGTCGCGACGGAGGACGGCCGCGAGGTCGCCTCGGCCGCGGTGATGCTCCGCGCGATGGAAGCGTGCGGAGCTCGCGGCGTCATCGTCTCCTGCCACTGCGAGGATCCCGAGCTCGCCCTTGCCGCGCGGCCCTGCAGGCTCGCCGCGCTCGAGGCCGCGAAAAGCGAGGGCTTGCCGCCCGGCCGCCTCGCCGCGCCGGGAGCGGCGCCGCGCGCGGTCGTCGCGCGGAACATCGCGGACGCGAACCGGCTTCTCTCCCTCGCCGAGGACGCGATGACCGAACGGAACCTCCTTCTCGCGCGCGGGGCGGGCTGCCATGTCCATATCGCGCACGCGAGCACCGAAGGCGCGGTCGCCGCGGTTCGCCGCGCGAAGGAAGCTGCCCGACTCGCCCCCGACGGCGAGCCTTTCGCGAACGGTGATGCCCGGCGCGCCTTCGCGGTGACCTGCGAGGTCACGCCGCACCACCTCGCGCTTACCGACGAAATCCCGGAGATCGTGAACCCGCCCTTGCGGAGCGAACGCGACCGCGAGGCCCTGATCGTCGGCATCCTCGACGGAACCGTCGACGCGATCGCGACCGATCACGCCCCGCACACGGCCGAGGACAAGGCCGCGGGCGCTCCCGGCTTTTCCGGGATCGAGGTCTCCTTCGCGACGGTGAATACCGCGCTCGCGAAGACCGGACGCGTGAGCCTGCGGAAACTCTCCGAGCTCATGGCGGCGAATCCCGCGGCGATACTCGGCCTCGAGCGCGGCCTTCTCCGCGTCGGGTACGAGGCCGATCTCGTCCTCGTCGACCCGGACGCCATTTTCACCGTCGACCCCGAATCGCCCGACTGGCATTCGCGCGGGAAGAACACCCCGCTAGCCGGGAAACTTCTTACGGGCGTCGTGCTCGCGACCTTCAAGCGCGGCGCGCTCGTCTACGCGCGCGGGGAGTAAGGCTCTCGGTTCCTGGTACTCGCGGCGAACGGAGTTCCGCGCGCCGTGATCCGACACCGACGGGCCGAAGTCTTGCCCCGATTCGCCGGGTATCGAGTCTCTCTCGTGACGGTTGCGCGTTAGCGCGGGCGCCGCGCGTCGAGCCAACCCGCGATCGTCTCGAGGACCGCCGGCGCGAAGGTTTCCTCGCACGAGGCGTATTCCGCGATCAACTCCGCGTAGGGTTTCGCGTTTCCGTCGGATACCGTCTGGAAAAGGTGATTCGCGCCGGGCACTACGGTAACGGTAACGTCGCCGTTATTCGCCTCGCGCAGCGCGGCCGCGATCGCTCCCTGATTCTCGGCTGCCGGGACCTGGATGTCGTACGAGCCGTTGAGCGATAGCACCGGGCACGATACCTTTTTCCAGGAGGAGGCGGGATCGTGCGCGAGCATGAAGCGGTTCCATTCCGAGGAGACGAGCGGGAGGGTTTGCCTGAACTCGGCGCGAGCTTTCGCGTCGTTCCCGTAAACCGACCGATGAAGCGCGCGAAGCTTCTTTTCCCGGGTCTTTTTATCCGGCTCGGCGACGATGAGATCGAAGGCCGCGGTCGAGTAGCTGGCCGCCCGCGAGTCCGCGGCCATGGAAACCCACTGCCGTTTCCCCGTCTCGAGACCGCTCAAGCCCATTCCCGCGAGCGAAACGATGAACGCGACCCGCGCGTCCCCGCTCGCGACCATCGGCGCCACGACGCCGCCCTCGCTGTGCCCGATAAACCCGACGAATGACCGGTCTATCCCGGGTTCCGCGAGCGCGGTCTCGAGGGCCGCTTTCGCGTCGAGCGCGAAGTCCGCCGTCGTGTATCGCCAGCCTTTCTCGGCCGGCATCCCGAAATGTCGATCGTCGTAGCGAAGGACGGCATATCCGCGCCGCGTGAGAAAGTCCGCGACGACGAGGAAGGGTCGGTGCCCGAGCATCTCCTCGTCGCGGTCCTGCGGTCCCGAGCCGCTTACGAGAATCGCGGCGGGGAAGGGTCCCGCGCCGCGCGGAACGGTGAGCGTGCCGCGGAGCACGGTGCCGTCATTCGCGTTTCTGAAGCGAATTTCCCTCTCCTCGTAGGGAAAGGGTCTGACCGGATCCTGAACCTTCCGCCGAGGGGCGGTATCCTTGGCGAAAAGACCCGCGAGCGCGGATAGCCCGATCGCGACCGACGCAGCCGCGAGCCTGTCTCTCGTTCTCATTGCGGTTTCTCCCTGAAAAGCGCGGGCGATACCCGCGCAAGCGCTATTTCCCCCGCGCCGTTCGGTCCCCGGCCGACGGTCAGCATCGCCTTGATTCCCGTCCGCGCGGCGATGACCTCGAGCTCGAGGCTTTCCGCCGAGCGATCCGCGCGCGATTTCGAGCGCGTTCCCCCGGGCGAAAGAAGCTCCTCGACCGAAACGGGCTCGATCGAGACGCCGCCAGCGCGCGCCCAGGAGAGGAAATCCTCCTGAGCCTCGCGGGAGAACGCGAGCGCGTCGAGCGTCCTCGCGATGGACGAAGGCGGCGCGACGAGCCGGCACGGGCGCGCGCGGAGGATTTCCACCGTGGCTTCGTGCGTATCGGCGTCGGCGTCGAAGAGGGCCGAGAGGGCGGACGCGTCGGCGAGAATCGGCTCAAGCATTGCGACCCCCGGTCCGCGCGCGGCGGCCGCTACCGTGCCTCCCGAAAAGACCCATTCCGATCTCGTATGAGGATCGTTCCGCCCGCTCACGGGCGAAAAGCTCGTCGAGCGCGACCTTGATGAGCTCCGACCTCGAGATGCCGCGCCGCGCCGCCACCGCGGCGAGCGCGCGCTCCTGCGCGTCGTCGAGTCTGACCGTGGTCATGCGTTTCCCTCCTCGCGGGGTTGATCCCCATAATACAGTGTAATACAGTATGTATTACACTGTGCGCGAAAAGGCAAGCGTTTTCTTTCGCGTGAGCGATGGAAGCGAGTACCGCGTACTCGCGTACAGCGCGACCAGCGGGGGCCGGAGGCTCCCGCCGGGCACGCCCATTCCCTCGCGCGACCCGTCCGTCGTCTGGAAATTGTCGCCGCTTTCCGGTACAATCCGCCCCATGAACGATAAAACGTATGCCATGGCGCGCCTCAAGGAGGCGTGCGCGAAGAAGGGGCCCCTGTGCGTCGGGCTCGACACCGATCCCTCCTACCTCCCACCCGAGGTGCTCCGCATGTACCCGAACGCGGCCGAGGCCGTCCTCGCGTACAATCGCGCGCTCGTCGCAGCGTGCGCGCCTCACGCGGCGTGCTTCAAGGTGCAGATCGCCTACTACGAGGCGATGGGGCTCGCCGGGCTCAAGGCCTACGCCGAGACGCTCAAGGCCGTCCGGGCCGCGGGAATCCCGGCGATCGCGGACGTGAAGCGCGGCGACATCGCCGACACCGCCAAGGCATACGCGCGCGCGCACTTCGAGGGGGACTTCGAGGCGGATATCGTGACCCTCAATCCCTACATGGGCTTCGAGACCCTCGAGCCCTTTCTTGAATACGTCGAAAGATCGGGGAAGGGGGCATTCGTGCTCCTTCGCACCTCGAACCCCGGGATGAAGGACATCGAGTGGCTCGAGCTCGCGGGGAGCGCGACCGGATCGGGCCCGGCCGCGCGCGTCCTCGACGCGGTCGGCAAAGAGCCGATCCGTGTCCTCGACGCGGTCGGCTCAGGGCTCTCCGAGATCGGGAAGCGCTTCGGCGACTTTACCGCGTCCGGCTGCGCGCCCTTCGGCGCGGTCGTCGGGTGCACCGAGGAAGCGGACGCGCGCGCGCTCCGCGACCGGTACCCGGGGCTCTTCTTCCTCATACCGGGTTACGGCGCGCAGGGCGGGGCGGCGCGGATCGCGGCGACCCTCCTCGACCGCGCGGGCGGCACGGTGAACTCCTCGCGCGCGATCCTGACCGCGTGGAAGAAGGATCCCGCGCTCGAGATTCCGATGAAATCGGGCTCGCTTACCCTCGACTCGATCGTCGAGTCCGCTTCCCGCGCGGCCTTCGCGGCGACGGCGGACCTTCTCGGCGCGAAAAAGCTTCTTTCGGAAGGCGCGCGCTAGATGTGCACGGCATCCTCCCATGATCCCTTCCCGCGCGCGTCCCTCGTCGCGCGCGTTTCGTCGAACCGCGAGATCGCCCCGGGGGTCTTCGAGCTCTCGTGCAAGGCGGCGAACGACGGCGCCGCGTCGGACGCCGGCATTCCCGCGCCCGAGCCGGGCCAGTTCTTCATGCTCCGCGCGCGGCCCTCGGCCGTGCTTCTCGGGCGACCGATCAGCGTGTATCGGCATTCGGGCGGGGAGGTCGTCTTCCTGATCCTCAAGAAAGGTCGCGGGACCGAGGAGCTTTGCGCGCTCCGATCGGGGGACGAGCTCGACCTTCTCGGCCCGATCGGGAACCGCTTCGTTCTTCCCGCTGAGCTCGTCGCGAACGGGCTCGTCTCGTCGAGCGTGCTTCCAGCCTCTCCGTCGCGAGCGCCTCGCGTCGCCTTAGTCGGCGGCGGGATCGGCGTCGCTCCGGTCGCGGGATTCTCCTTCTTCCTTGAAACCGGCTCGTTCGACTTTTACGCCTCCTTCCGCTCGGCGCCCTACGGCCTCGACGGCATCGAGGGGCGCGCGGCGAACGTCACGATCACGACCGAGGACGGCTCCGCGGGCGTCAAGGGGATGCTCCCCGCGGTGTTCAAGGCCGAGCGATACGACCTCGTGTACGCGTGCGGGCCGACGCCGATGCTCCGGTACGTTCAGGGCGCGTGCGCGGCCGCGCGCGACGCGCGTTCGGCGCCCGGAAAAAGCTCCGCCCTGCCGGTCTCGTTCCTCAGTCTCGAGGAACGCATGGCTTGCGGCGCGGGCGCGTGCCTCGGCTGCACGGTGAGAACCGTCGCGGGGAACCGGCGTTGCTGCGTCGACGGCCCCGTCTTCAACGGGGCGGAGGTGATCCTGTGAGCGATTTGATGAAACCGGACCTTTCCGCGACGATCGCGGGCGTGACGTTCCGCAACCCCGTGATCGCGGCTTCGGGGACTTTCGGCTACGGGACCGAGTACGGCCGCGTCGTCGACGTCGCCTCGCTCGGCGGGGTGTGCTCGAAGGGACTTACCCTCCAGGCGAAGCCGGGGAATACGGGGCTCCGACTCGTCGAGACCCCGTCGGGGCTCATCAACTCGATCGGCCTCGAGAATCCCGGCATCCCGCATTTCATCGCGCACGAGCTCAAGTCGATGCTCTCGCTCGGTCCGGTCGTGATCGCCAACCTCTCGGGCTCGACGATGGAAACCTACGTCGATGGCGCGAGCCTTCTCGACGCGACCGAGGTCCCGATGATCGAGCTCAACATCTCGTGCCCGAACGTGAAGGCGGGCGGCATGGCCTGGGGGCTCGACTGCGACGCGGCGGGCTCGATCACGGCAGCGGTCAGGAAGGCGACGAAAAAGCCCCTGGTCGTGAAGCTTTCGCCGAACGCGCCCCATCTCGTCGACGTCGCGCGTTCCGTCGTCGACGCGGGCGCCGACGCCCTGAGCCTCGTGAATACCTTTCAGTCTTTTTCCGTGGATATAGAGCGGGGCAAGCCCTCGTTCGACAACGTGACGGCGGGGCTCGCCGGGCCCGCGATCAGGCCGATCGCGCTCCGCATGCTTCGCGATATCGTTCTCGGCGTGAGCGAGTGTCACCCCGACCGCGATCCCGAGCATTCCGGTTCGGCCGGCGACGGCCGCTTCGTTCCGGTGATCGGCCTCGGCGGGATCGCCACGTGGCGCGACGCGGTAGAGTTCATCATGACCGGCGCGACCGCGATCCAGGTGGGAACGGCGACCTTCGCCAATCCGCGCGCGATGGAGGAGATCGTCTCGGGACTCGAGGCGTTCATGCTCCGGAAGGGCTATGCCTCGCTCGCGGACATGCGGGGAATCGCGATCCGCTGATTCGTCAATCCGTTTCCGCGAGGCGGCCGTCGATGGCCGCCTGAAACGGGATCACGAAGAGAATCGGGATGGCCGCGGCGTAGAGCGCGGAGAGAATGCAGACCGCGATGTTTCGCCCCATCGCGGCGCCGTCTCCCGCCGACGCGACGAGCAAGGCGATAAAGCCCGTGACGATCGCGAAGACCGCCCAGGCGACGATATACCGCGTCAGGCAGCTGAAGTACGCGCGCGCCTTCGCGAGCTCTTTCCTTTCCGCTCCCGCGTCGAACGGGACTCGATAGGCCGCCATCGTTCCCGAAAGGCCGAATCCGATCGAGGCAAGCGCGTAGGGAACGACGATCGACACGAGAAAGCTCGGCAGGTCGACGAGCCCCGCGAAACCCGCATACCCGATGAAGCCCGAAAGCCACAGCGTAAACGCGATACCTGCCGCGCTCACCAAAAACGGGACGAAAATCTTTCTCAGCATTGCATACTCCTTGGCGCGTTAGCGCTTTCTTTCCGATTGACCGGCGAGGCGCTCGCGGCCGCGCGAGATCGCCATCGCCGTAAACTCGGCGCTTCCGTCGAAAACTCCCGCCGCGCAGGCGGTCGTCGCGAGATCGGCGACCGTCGTCCGGTTACCGCCGATCGCGGGCGGGATGACCAGGATGAGGGCGAGCGCGCACGCGACGAACGCGAACGGGTCTGCCGGGCCTTTCGCGCGGCGCAGCGTCGGGAGACGGTACGCGGCCTCGAATGGCGCGCCGTCATCGGGAATATCCTCGACGACCGACGCGATGGCCTTTTTCGCGAGATCGTCGATCATCGCCTTTTCGCGCTTATTCACTGCTTCATCCCCCTTTCCGCGAGCGCCTTCGCGAGGCGCCGCCTGATTTCGTGAACCCTCCAGCGTATCGTTCCCGCCGGAATCCCGAGCGCCCTGGCCGCGTCCCGGCTCGTCATCCCCTCGAGGAACACGAGCATCGCTATCCTCCGGTCCCGGTCATCCATCCGCTCGATTTCGAACCTCACGGCGACGACGAGAACCGCCTCCTCGTCCGAGCCGCCGGAACGAGCTTCCTCGGCGACTCCGAGGGCGTCTTCGTAGGGTACCGTGTCGGGGCCCCGCGAGCGCAGCAAATCGAGTATATGGTTTCTCGCGACCGCGTAGACCCATGCGTTCAGCGGGCGGGCAGGATCGTACTTGTCCCGCGCGAGGTACGCGTGCACGAGCGCGTCATGCGCGACTTCCTCGCGTTCGGCCCCGCTCACGCGGGGGAACGTCGACGTGTACGCGACCATCTTGCGGTAGTACTCGCGGTGCAAATATTCGAACGTGAGCTCCATATGTCAATAATACGGTCAAGGAGGGGAAAGTGTTGGGGTTTTCGCTTTAAAAGGGCTCGTTACTCGTTGATCCCGCTTCGGTACTCTTCGAGCCGCTTCCGGAACGCCTCGGTCCTGAACCAGCCGCAGCTCTTGTACTCGTAGCACCAGCCGCGATAGACGCAGTCGGGCACGCACGCGGCGTAGAGCTCAGGTTCCCTCTCCCTGATCGACTCGAGGAGGGCTTCCCAGGCCTCGCGCGTCTCGGGGGAGGCGCAGGCGCACAGGCGCTTCCGCGAGATCGCGATCATCGCCTGCGCGTTTACCTGGACGCGATGCTCGACCTCCGATCCTTGCGGAAGCTCGTCGCGCGAAACGCCGGTTCGGTCGGAGCGCTGGGTGCGCACCCAGTGCTCGATCCCGATTTTATGCCGGACGAAGTGGACGGACACCCAGTATTTGAGATCCGTCCATTTAAAGTCGTAGGTCAGTTCCCTGATCGGCGAGTGCTCGCTCATGAGAAGCCGCTTTTTCCATTTTGAAGAGGGTTCCGCGGTTCCCGCGTCCTTGTGGATCGTGACGTTCGCGCAGTCGGCGACGTCGCGCCAGCTTCCCTTTTTCTGGATGAACTCGGCCTTCATCGGTTTCCTCCCGCCGTTTCGCTCGCGGCCCTGACAAGGCGCTCGCCCCACCAGTCCGGGATGAGCTCGCGCAGGCGCACGGTCCGTCCGGTCGCGAGGTCGGCGAGGATCTCGATGTCGCCCGAGTCGGGATCGAGCTGCATGAGGTACTCGCGGCAGGCCCCGCACGGGCTTCCGACCATATCGTTCCCGTTTTCGTCCTTCAGGTAGCAGACGAGTTTGTCGATCTTGCTTTCCCCGTTCGTGATCATGTTCGCGATCGCGTTCCGCTCGGCGCACATGCCGAGGGTGCACGCGGTGTCGATGCACACGCCGGTATAGACGTTTCCCGCTTTCGTGAGGATGGCCGCCGAAACCTCTCCGGCCTGGATGAGGGGGGTGATCTCGCGGGGATTGTAACGGCTTTTGGCGAATTCAAAAAGTTTCTCGAAGGTCGATGTCATGAGCCTAAGAATACCGTTACCCCTTGGCTTTCGCAAGGCTTTTATGGGCCTTTCGGGGCTTGACCCGCGTTTACGCGCCCTTGCCGAGGCCTCGGCCGAGGGCGAGCGCGCGGTTGAGCCATGCCCGCTCGAAGGTGATCCGGTTGGCGCGGAGATGCTCCCTGAGGTCCTTGAGCTCGGCGACGACCGCGCGTGCCTTCTCGAGGTCGCCCGAGCGGGCGAGATAGTCAAGCCAGTAGTATTGGATCTCGAAACTGTTGAACCGGGATCGGGCCTCCTCGTATGCGCGCCTCGTATCCGCCGGCTCAAGGATGTGTTCCCCCGTTTTCAGCCTGACAAGTATTTCGGATTCCTTGGCGAAGGGGAATCCCGATTTCTCGAGATCCGAGAGTATCCGCCACGCCTCGGCGTACTCTTTCGCGCCGTAAAGCGCCTTCGCCTTCATGAGGAGGCATTGCGCATTATTCCGCTCTGCCCCGACGAGGAGGGTATCGTAGGTCGCGATCGCCTCGGGGAAAAGTCCCGACGCGAGGTACTCGTCGGCGAGGAGCTTTCGGTTGTAGAAGGACGGCGTATACTCCGCCTGCGAGCGGTAACGCTCGATTTTCGCCGACGGGTTGATCGTCCGCGCGACGATGTCGGTTATCCCGGCGAGCGACGTGCCCATGCGGAGCGCCGGCAATACCTCGAGGAGGATGTAGGCGATCCCGCCGACGTACGGGACGAAAACGATGATATAGAGCCATTGGCCCGAGCGGCCGTTCCGGTACATGTGGAGAATGCACAGAAGCTGGAGAGCGTACGGAAGACCGAGAAGGAAATATCGCATGACGCCTATTGTATCCCGATCTTGCCGGCTCGTCAAAAAAGTCGGGCGCCCGGGATCGGTAAAATCCCCGTAGCCGGTTCTGCCGGATTTCGCTCGGGAACCTTGATTTGTTTCGATTATCAATTATAATGAACGAATACCGCAAAGGGAGGCTTACCGACATGGCTGATTCGAAGGTTTATTGGAGCGATTTGAGGACGACGCCCTCGCTTACCATCCTGCAGAAGTTCGATCGACTGCTCCGCGAGGCGGGTTTCACCGCGCTCGACCTGACCGACAAATATACCGCCCTCAAGATCCACTTCGGGGAGCCGGGCAACATGTCGGGGATTCGCGCCCCGTACGTCGCCGTCGTCTCGCGCCTGGTGCGCGAGCTCGGCGGAAAGCCCTTTCTCACCGACGCGAACACCCTCTATTCGGGCAGGCGGCACAACGCGTACGATCACCTGCGCGCCGGGTTCTCGAACGGCTTTTCCTACGACGCGACCGGCTGCGACCTCGTCATCGCCGACGGCCTCAAGGGGAACGACTTCGTCGAGATGCCGGTGACCGGGGGTATCCATTGCTCGACGGCAAAGATCGGCTGCGCGGTCGCGGAGGCTGACGCGGTCGTCTCGCTCAACCACTTCAAGGGCCACGAGCTCACCGGCTTCGGCGGCGCGCTCAAGAACCTCGGCATGGGTGCGGCGAGCCGCTCGGGGAAGAAATTCCTCCACGACGTGTCCCACCCGGTGATCCACGAGGACAAGTGCACCGGCTGTTCCCTGTGCGTGAAGAACTGCCAGGCGAAGGCGGTCACCCTCGGTCCGGGAAGGAAGGCGGTCATCGACCACGACCTCTGCACCGGCTGCTGCCAGTGCGTCGCGGTCTGCCAGTTCGAGGCCGCCCGCGCGAGCGAGGGAAACGCGAGTCGCGTATGCAGCGAGCGGATCTCGGAGTACACCGAGGCGATTCTTCGCGGGAAGCCGAGCTTCCACGTCAACTTCGTCATGAACGTCTCGCCGAATTGCGACTGCTGGCCGAACAACGACGCCCCCGTCGTCGCCGATATCGGCATCTTCGCCTCGGCGGATCCGGTCGCCCTCGATCAGGCCTGCGTCGACGCCGTAAACGCGGCCCCCGCGATTAACGGGACCGCGCTCACCGACAAGTCCTACTCGGGCAAGGGCGAGAAGTTCGGCCACGTGCATCCCGACACCGACTGGGCTCACGGTCTCAATCACGCCGAAAGGCTCAGGTTAGGCTCGAGGAAGTACTGCCTCGTGAAGGTGTAGGCGACAAGCGGCGACATGAGAAGAAGGACGCTCGGGTCCCGCACCCGGCGTCCTTTTTTTATAAGGTCGGCGCCTGACGCGTCGGGGCGGCGTTTGTCGCTTCTTTCCGCGGAAATTCGCTTGACGGGCGGGATCGCAGGCCCGAATATGGTGACATGAAAAATGTAACGATCATCTTTCTTCTCGCCGGTCTCGCCTGTGTCTCGTGCGCGCGTCAAGCCGCGATCCCGGTCGACGAGATCGCCGTCCCGGGCGGCTCGCTCACGGTCGGCGACGACGCGTATTGCGCCCGGTACGAGGCGTCCGTCGGCGACCTCAACGTTTCCCGCTTCGAGATTACGTGGGGCCAGTTCGCTCCCGCGATGAGCTACGCGCTGTCGCATAAACTCGCCGAGATTCGTGACGGCAAGATCTATCCCCGAAAAGGGCTTTTCCCGCAATACGCGAGCTTTGTCTTTGATCTCTCGATCCGGCGGGACCGGATCGCGCTCAGGGATGGAGCTCTCGTGGTTCCCGATATGTCCGCCCGAATGCCGCTCACCGACATCGGCTGGTATGGCGCGGCCTTTTTCTGTAACGTGCTGAGCGAGGCCAACGGGCTTTCCCTCGCGTATGACTGGGACTCGTGGGACGTGATTCCCTCGGCAAACGGATACCGGATGCCGACGTACGAGGAGTGGGAGTATCTCGCGAAAGGGGGATCGAAAGCCTCGGGCCATCGGTTCTCGGGGGCGGACGGGTTCGACGATGTCGCCTGGTTCGCTCTCAATTCCGGAAACGAGGCGCACGAGGTCGGCGGCCTCAAGCCGAACGAACTCGGGCTCTATGACATGAGCGGGAACGTGAGCGAGTTCTGCACCGAGACCTTCCGGCCGGTCATAATCGCGGATCGGACGAAGGACTCGGCGCTCAAGACGAGCAATCGCATCTGGCGCGGGGGATCGTTCATGTCAGCGCCCGTGCCGACGACCTACTTCTACCAGAACATCAACAATCCCGAGTATTACTTCCCGTTTCCCGACGTGGGACTCCGGACGGTCCGGCCCCGCTAGCCCGGGATTCCCGCCTTCGACCACTCGATGATCCGCTCGACCGCGTACGGCGCTCCCGAGTAGCGGGCGAAGTCCCCGCGGAGACGGTTGACGCCGGGCGCGAAATCGCCCCTTCGGTCGTATTGCTTCCTGATCCACTCGGGATTGAAATCGGAAATCTCTCCCATCATCCCCGCGCCGTTTTTCATTACCATCTCGGCGTTGTAGCGGCGCTCGAAGACCGCCCCCGGGAAACAGAGGAGGGGAACCCCCGCCTCGATGCTCTGGGTGATCGTGTTGAGCCCTCCGTGGCAGATAACGAGCTCGCATTGCCGGAGGATCTCTGCGGCCGGGATCCACGGGGCGAAAAAGACGTTCCCGACGCGCTCTTCGCGTTCGAGGGACTCGGCCGCGACGAGGCACTGGATGCCCGGCGCCCCCTCGAAGGCCGCGGGGAGTACCTTCCTGAGGTTTCCGATCGGTATCGATCCGGTACCCGAATACACGAAGACGTAGCGGCTCCCGCGCGCCGCGGAGAAGGTGAGACGCTCGTCGCGGACGGGCTCGAGTATGTTTCCGACGTAGACGATGTTTTCCGTTTCGGCTGAGCCGTCGAGGGCGGGAATCGACGGGATGATGTCGAGCACTCCCGCGCCGGTCATGAGTTCCTCGGGGGCCGCGGGAGGCTCGACACCATGGTCGCGGAGCACGGCTGCCATCGTCCTTCGCGCGCGGCGCCAGAATCGCCCTCCCGATCCGTACGAGGCGATCTTCGCGAAGGTCGTCACGATCGGGACCCCCGCGATGCGCGACGAGAGGTAGGAGCCCGGGTCCATCTCGGTGACGATGAGATCGGGCTTGAAGTCCCGGATCGCCTCGAGCTGCGCGTCCACGAGACGCGAGAGATAGCGCTTTCGCATCATCCCGGTAAGCCAGTAGATGAACCATATACTGCCCACGGTCTGACCGTCGCGCGCGGGAAGCGTGAAGCTTTGCGCGTGCCGTTCGAGCGTCCGGGCGAGCGGACGGGGAAGACCGAGAAGGCTCGCTTCCGGCATGATGCGGACGGGGAACTTCTTTCGCTCGATGAGCTCCCTCGCGTGCCCGGCCGCGCAGAATTCGACCTCATGTCCTTTCGCCACGAACGCGCGCGCGAGCGCGAGGACGCGTGTGAGGCTTCCGAGTGTTCCGGTTGCTGGCGTGAAAACGATGCAGAGCACTTTCATGGCCCTATCACTATAGCACGGCCCGCGACGGCTGGCAAAACTACCGGAAGACAAAAGTTTCGATCCGCGCGCTGGGGGAGACACGCTGCCCGCGGCGACTTGCGCGCCCCGCGGCGCACCCGTTTCCCGGCGGCGTGAAGCGCGGCAGGCGGGTAACTACTCCTCCGGCGGGGAACGCCTGACGAGCGCGTCGTACCTTTCGGCGCTGACCTTGTGGAACCGGCCCGTCGCGCGGGTACAGAGCGTACCGCGCGCGTCCGTGATCCGCGCCTCGAGGATCATCGTCTTTCCCTCGTCGCGGACGAGGACGCAGGAAATTCTGATCGCGTTCCCGTCGATGTACACCGGCGCGAGGTATTCGGTTTCGAGCTTCACCGTCACCGCGAGCGATCCCGTCGCGGAGTGTCCCGTCCATCCCATGATCTCGTCGAGGATGCCCGCCTGGATCCCGCCGTGAAGGATCGTTCCCTGGCCGGCGAAACGCATGTCGGGCACGAAGTCCGCGGAAACCTCGCCCGTCGCCGTGTCGCGGAAGAACCGGAGGCGGAGCCCGCCGGGACTGTCCTTGCCGCAAAAAAAGCAGGCGGAATCGGGGAAGGGATTCGGCATTTCGCTGATCATCGGTCTCTCCTTAGTCGCGTCGTTTTAAGGATTTCAATAATACCCCATCTCGCCATTTCTTTAAACATACGGTATACTGTGAAGGCCAGCTTAAGATTACGGGTTGCCTTCGGGCGACCTTACGCGTATCTGCGCGAAGGAGCGTGACATGACTGATGAAATCAAGGCGATCGGGGAACGCATTCGCGGGCTTCGCGACGCGTGCGGGATATCCGCCGCCACCCTCGCCGCCGAATGCGGCATTACCGAGCGCGAGCTCGACTCGTTCGAGCGGGGCGAGACCGACATCCCCGTCGGAACCCTCCATACGATCGCCAAGCGCTTCAACGTCGAGCTCAACACCCTTCTTACCGGCGAGGAGCCGCACCTCCACGGCTATTGCCTCACCCGGCGCGCTTCGGGCGTCACCGTGAACCGCCGGCTCGACTACCGGTACAAGAGCCTCGCGTACACCTTCGCGGACCGCAAGGCCGAGCCCTTCCTCGTCACCGTCGAGCCGAAGCCGGCCGGAGAGCCGATCCACCTCAACACCCACCTCGGGCAGGAGTTCGACTACGTGATCGAGGGCTCGCTCGTCGTCAGCCTCAACGGGAAGGAATTCACCTTGAACGAGGGCGACTCCCTTTATTTCGACTCAGGCATCCCGCACGGGATGAGAGCCCTCAACGGCAAGAGCGCGCGCTTCCTTGCCTGCATATTCTGAACTCGCCCTCGGACGGCGATACAAACCCAACGATTAAGGAAACCGACATGCTGCTATACGATTACATAGGCCGCGACTACGACTCGTACGAAGACCTGATGGCGAACTACAAAATCAAGATCCCGGAGAACTTCAACTTCGCGTACGACGTCGTCGACCGCTTCGCGCGCGAGGAACCGAAGCGCGAGGCCCTCGTGTGGACGAACGACGCCGGGGAGGACCGGCGCTTCGGCTTCGCCGAGCTCAAGGAACTCTCCGACCGCTGCGCGAACTACTTCGCCTCGCTCGGGATCGGGAAGGGCGACGCCGTCCTCCTCATCCTCCGCCGCCGCTGGGAGTTCTGGGTCGCGCACCTCGCCCTCCACAAGCTCGGCGCGATCTCGTGCCCGGCGACCCACCTTCTCATGGTGAAGGATCTCGTGTACCGGAACAACGCCGCGGGTATCAAGGCCGTCGTCACGATCGACGAGAAGGATTTGCAAGATCGCGTCGACGAGGCGCTCAAGGATTCCCCGACCGTGAAGACACTCGTCACGATCGGCGAGAACCGACCCGGATGGTCGAGCTTCCACGAGGGATGCGCGTCCGCGTCCACGACATTCCCGCGCCCGACCGGAACCAAGGCCGCGGGCAACAAGGACATCATGCTCCTTTATTTCACCTCGGGCACGACCGGCAATCCCAAGATGGTCCAGCACGACTTCACCTATCCCCTCGGCCACATCATCACCGCGAAGTACTGGCACAACGTCACCGACGGGGGCCTCCACCTCACCGTCGCGGAGACCGGCTGGGCGAAGGCGATGTGGGGCAAGATCTACGGCCAGTGGATCGCCGGAAGCGCGGTGTTCGTCTACGACATGGACGCCTTCGTCCCCGAGAAACTCCTCGCGAAGGTCGCCGAGTTCAAGGTGACGACCTTCTGCGCGCCGCCGACGATCTACCGCTACATGATCAAGGAAGACCTCAAGAAGTACGATCTCTCCGCGCTCCGCTACTGCACGATCGCGGGCGAGCCGCTCAATCCCGAGGTCTACAACAAGTTCCTCGAGCTTACCGGCCTCAAGCTCTTCGAGGCCTACGGCCAGACCGAGCTCACGATCGTCCTCGGCAACTTCACCGGCATGGAGCCGAAGCCCGGCTCGATGGGAAAGCCCTCGCCCGGCTACGTCCTCGACATCGTCAGGCCCGACGGCTCCTCGTGCGACACCGGCGAGACGGGCGAGATCATCATCCGCATCGACGGCGGAAAGCCCTTCGGGATGTACGCGGGCTACTACCGCGACGACGAGCTCACCGCGAAGGCCTTCGCGGGCGGCATCTACCACACGGGCGACACCGCCTGGAAGGACGAAGACGGCTTCTACTGGTTCGTCGGCCGGAACGACGACATGATCAAGAGCTCGGGCTACCGCATCGGCCCCTTCGAGGTCGAGAGCGCCCTGCTCACGCACCCCGCGGTCCTCGAGTGCGCGATCACCGCCGTCCCCGACCCCGACCGCGGCCAGATCGTCAAGGCGACGATCGTGCTCACGAAGAACTACACCGCGAGCGACGCCCTCGTCAAGGAACTCCAGGACCACGTCAAGAAGGTGACCGCCCCCTATAAATACCCGCGCGTCATCGAGTTCGTGAAGGAACTCCCGAAGACCATCTCGGGCAAGATCCGCCGCGTCGAGATCCGCGAGGGCGACAAGAAGTAATCGTAATGGGCGGGGGAAAGCCTTCCCCCGCGCGCTTGCCGCGCCCGGAGCGGGCTCGCGCCCGCTCCGGGCGGGTCAATCGCTCCCCCTTCGCCCGGTGTCAGGGCGCGAAAAGACCGTCGAGGGTCGCGATCCCGCCCGCGGTGCGGAACACGTTCTCGCGGGCTGCCGCGATCGAGCGGGCGTCGAGCGCGTCTTCCTGGGCGTTCACGATGAAGTCGGCCTCGACGAGGATCCTGAAGTCCGCGCCGTCGACCATGCCGTACGAATGATGGTTCCCGACGAGAAAGAGGACGCGCTCGACGACGTCCCCGGGAAGGCCGATCGGCGCGAGAATCTCGCGCGCGACGGGCGGCCCCTCGAGTTCCTGAAAGTTCCCTGCATTAGAGCCGTGGATCCGCTCGGCGTTGTGGATGCCGATATCGTGGAGAATCGCGGCGTACGCGAGCGTCTCGCGCACGGCGTAATCGAGTCCCTCGAGCTCCGCGATCGCCTTCGCGTAGCCCCACACCTTCATCGCGTGCGCGATCCTGCGCGCGTCGCCGCCGTTATACCGGATCATCGCGGCGAGAACCGTCGGCTCCGCGCGCGCGAGCCGGGCAAGCGTGTCATCGTTCATGCCCGGGAGTATATCACGGCGCCCGGCCGGTATCCCGCGATATTCGGTTTGACAGCCAGTCAGGCGCGTGGGATACTTTCCCGTATGGAAACGAAACGATCGATAATCTTGAGCGCCTCGGAAGAACGGCTCGAAAAGCTCATCGAGGCGCGACTCGCGCCCGGGGCGGACAAGGAAAAGATCGACGGGCGGATCTGGGATCTCTTTGGCGAGGAATGGTGCGTGATGTTCACCGACCTTTCCGGCTTTTCGCGCAACACGGCGAAGTTCGGCATCATCCATTTCCTGCAGACGATCCACGAGGCCGAGCGGCTCCTGATCCCGGTCATCGAGGAGCACGACGGCATCCTCCTCAAGGTCGAGGGGGACAGTTTCCTCGTGATCTTCCGGAACGTCGCGAAGGCCGTCCAGGGCGCGGTCGAGATGCAGCGGACGCTCGCGGTCTACAACGTCGACAAGGCCGACGAGGAGAAGGTGCTTCTTTGCGTGGGGCTCGGGTTCGGAAAGGTCCTGAGAATCGGCGACGCGGACGTTTTCGGGGCCGAGGTGAACGCGGCGAGCAAGCTCGGCGAGGACATCGCGAAGGCTTGGGAGATCCTCGCGACCGACAACGTGAAAAACCGCTGCGCGGGACTTCCGGGCGTCACCTTCGCCGAAATCGCCGAGACGCCGTCGGGCGCGGAAAAGGCCTGGAAGGTCGAGTACCCGCTTCGATAGGGAAAGCGTCGCGCCGGATCTTCGCTTCCGGACTCAGAAATCCCGGTTTTCCGTCGTGCTTCCGGAGACTACCTCCACTGCGTCGAGCGTTCCGACGACGGCGCCCGACCCGTCTACCGCTATCAGGTCGTAGCTTCCCGCATCCATGAAAGCAAGTACGTAGCTCCCGTCATCCTTCACGAAGGTCGAGCAATACGCGTTCGGGAAGGAAGAACCGTCGGGGTCGATCTCGCTCTCGACGGCATCGTAGGATCCCCCGACGTAGGCGTACACGGCGGTCGCCCCGGTCGCGCCGACCGAACCGGAGATCTTTCCTGCCTCCCCGGTAATGACGGCCCTGATCGCCGGTTTGACGGTATATCCGTTGCTGTTCTTCACGATCGCCTTGCGCGCGTCGAAATCGATGGCGACGGTTACGGTACCCGACCGCGGAATCGAGAAGGCGTTGACGATCTTGAATCCGGTAGCGGAGGGAAGGGTCGCCTGATGCTCGCTGTCGTCGGACTCGACGACGGTCACCGAATCGACCATGAGCCTGATCTGGTTGATCTGCGTCCCGCCGGTCATTCCGATATCGCCCAGGGACTGAACGACTCCTCCCTGGAGATCGAGAAAGTTCGCCGAGACGGGCGGGTCGAGCGTCATGGAAAGCCATGACGATTCCGAATCCTCCGCGGTACCCGACTCGTTGATCGCGACGCCGCTTACGGTGACGTTAACCGCCTTGATGGTCGAAGCCTCGACGGGCGAATCGGTGAGCACGAAGCTCACGGTAGTTGTCGCCGCGTCCTCGTTCGCGCACCCGAGGCACGCGATACTCGCCGCGATCGCGAAAATCGCCGCGATGATGGTTTTCTTCATACGCATGATTGGCCTCCTCATGGGGACTGGCGAAGTCCCGTTTCGGGGGCCGAGAGGCGAGCGGGTCAGCAGTGTCTTTCCTGACCCGAAAGATCCAGCCATCCTGACGGGACCCATGAGCGTTTCATTCGACAACGCTTGTATACACTAAGTATAGTCAGCGCGAGCGGGATCCGCAACAAAAGTCCCGGGGCAAATCGTTTCCTGATAAGGAAATGTCTTTACCCCAGGCGGAATTTACGATAATTCCGCCAGACTCCATCCGGTTACCGTCCGGTTCCGTCGTTGATGACGACGCCGTCGCGCATGACGAGCCGGACGTCGGCAATCGCCTTGAGGTCGGCAAGGGGGTCGCCGCGGACGGCGAGGAGGTCCGCGCGGAGTCCTGGCCTGATCTTCCCGACGAGACCGGAGACGCCGCAAACCTCGGCCGCGACGCTCGTCGCGCTCTTGATGACCTCCATCTCGCTCATCCCGGCGCCCTTCATCCACTGGAGCTCGCGGAGAGGCATATAGTCGAAGCGTCCCGCCCCGCCGCCGAAGTCGTCGCCGAGCGCGATGATGGCGCCGCCTTCCTCATGGAAGCGCGCGAGGTTATCCTTCGCGCCCGAGCCGACGCCGTACCCGTCGAAAACGGTGATCGTCGTCATGATCGGGAGTTTTTTCGCGATCGTCTTTTTCATGAGCGCCTTCGGGACCGTCTCGTAGGGCATGTGTGCCACCTGGTCGACGCCCATCTTGATGAGGAGGGCGAGGTTGTCGCTCGAGGTGACGTGCCCGACGACCGTGAGTCCCCGCTCGTGCGCGACGCGGACGGCCGCCCGGTATTCCTCCTCGGTCATCTTCGGCTGCCTGACGCGGCCGCCGTAGCCATCCTCGAAGGTGAGCTTGATCGCGTCGACTCCGCGGTCGGCGAGCTCGTTCACGACCCGCTCGGTTTCCTCGACCGAGTTCACCGCGTAGGTACCGTAGCCGTTCGGGACCTTGAGGCCCGGCCCGACGATCAAGAGCCGCGCGAACTCCGGGTTCTCCCTCCGCGCGTCCCTCCATGCGATTCCCTCGCGCCAGTCTCCCTCGAGGTTCGCGAGATCCCGGACGGTCGTCACGCCCGCGCGCGCCCAGGCGCGGAGGTTCGCCTCGACGTAGCCGTGATGGACGTGCGCATTGACGAGGCCGGGCATGACCGTCGCGCCCGCGAGATCGATGACGGCGGCGCCTTCGGGTATCGCGACCTTCGAGACCCTCCCCGCGGCGACGATCGTCTTTCCGCGGATGACGATCGCCGCGTTCTCGATCGGCGCGTCGGAGACGCCGTCGATCAGGCGAAGGTTGACGAGCGCGGTCGCGGGGCCCGTCACGTCGGCGACCGGGACGGGTCCGGTCCCGTTTCGCGCGCGGCATGCGCATGCCATGAAGAGCGTGATCGCGATGATGATAAGGATAGTCGGGCCGGGGCCGGCGACTCTGCCTGAAGGGGTTGAATGCGTGATATGTTTCATGGGATTACGGTAGCGCGAAGGCACGGCGGGGCGCCTAACCGATCTTGCGGTTCCGCCCGATTCGTGGTAGCGTTTTCGGAAAGTCATGGAAACCTACGCCGAACTCGTCACCGCGGTGTTCTCCCTCGTCGAAACCCATCTCCACGAGCCGCTCGACCTCGAGACCCTGTCCGCCCGCGTCGGTCTTTCCCCGTTTCACCTTCACCGCGTCGTCCACGAGCTTACCGGGAAGCCGCTTATCGAATACCTTCGCGCCCGGCGCCTCGCGGCGAGTCTCGAGGATCTTCTCCGGACCGACCGTCGCGTCGTCGACATCGCGCTTGATTATTGCTTCGACTACGAGCAAAGCTATATCCGCGCGTTCAAGAAGCTGTTCGGCCTCACGCCCGGCGCGTATCGTCGCGAGCGTCCCGTGCTCGAGATCGCCGAGTCGCTCCGCGAGCGTCCCTGGTCCGCGCTCGGCGAGAACGGCATCCTCGTGCGTCCCCGGACGACGATGGTTCCCTGCTACCAGATCGTCGGGCTCGCGCGGACCTTCGGCGCCGACGCGGGGGACGAGTCGGCTACTTCGCTCGCGAACGAGGCGTGGTCCGCCGTCGACGCCGCCGTCGGGGGGGGGCGTTTTCCTCGACGCGCTATACCGCCGTCGTGAGCCGGGGCGATTCTCCCGGGTCATGGCGGTATTTCGCGGGCTTCGAGGTCGGCTCGCGGCTCGCCGATGCCGTGCGAGCCGGGCTACAGCCCTGTACGGTGCCCTCCGGCCGTTACGTCTCTTTTTCCTGGATCATCAGGAATCATCCGAGTTCGCTGAGGAGTTCGGAGCTTCTGGAATTCTATCGTCTCGTGTTCGACGGCTTCGTTCCCTCGTCCGCGAACCGCTTCCCCCATCCCTGGCATCTCGAGCTCATCGATCTCGCCGAGTGCTCCGCCGATTACGGGATATTCAGGCTCGCGGTTCCCGTCGTCGAGACCGACTGACGCGCGGGAACCGGTACCTCAGGCTCGCATCCTCTTTTCCATGACGTACTGCGCTTCCTCGCCTTTTCCCTCGACGCGCACGATACTGAAGCCGCACTTGTTCACGTAGAAGTAGTGGTTGCGCCTCGAGGTCGCGATCGTTTCAGTATGCCAGCGGACCGTCGAGGGGTACTCGGATTCGATGAACCGCCAGGCGATAAGGCCAAGCCCCGAGTCCTGCCGCGCGGGATCGAGGAAAAGACAGCCGAGAAAGTTCTCCCCCGTCGGCTTCGGCCAGACGATCGCGGCGCCGATCGGCGTCCCGTCGCTCCAGATACTGAAGGAATCGCTATCGGGGTGGAGTGCCCACTGTCTGAGAAAGCTCCCGTCGTCGTAGCCCGGCGGGCCTCCCGCGGGTTTCACCGTGTGTCGTCTCGTGTCCTCGTCGAACGCGCGTTTCATGATCGGCGCGATGGCCTCGACGTCGCGCGCGGTAAACACCCCGAAATCGAGGTTTTCGAATCGTTTCATCGTCGTCTCCACTCCCTTTACTCCCCGATCTCGAGGTAGAGGTCGAGCCTGAGGTTTCCTGGCTTCGAGGGTTCGAGTTCCTCCTCGAACCAGCGCGGCGCGTGGTGGGGGCGGAGGCCCTTTTCCGCGATGAGCGCGTTCATCCGTTTCCATCCGTCGACGATCCACTTTCCCGAGGGATCGGATTCGAAGTTACCCTCGATCCCGGTCACGAGGAATTTTCCGCCGCGGATCAGGGTCGCTGGCGCGCCGCCTGAGTCCTCTCCCGGCTCGACTGTCGCGAGGAGGCGATACCCCTCGTTGTCGGGATCGCACGAAAGGTTTCCCGTGCGGTCGATGTTGTGCCCGAACACGCGGCGAGGCTTTCCCGAGCCCGGGTGGTTCGCGCGCCAGGCGTCGAGCGCGATGTGCGCCTTCGTCTCGCTTTCGGGCGAAAAGCCGTCAAAATAAACCGCCGCCATGTCGGCGAGTTCCTTTACGATGATTCCCATGTACATCTCCTTTATGAGCGCCAGTCGTTCGAGTCCCGGACGGAAGGGCCGGCCCTTCCGGTAGTCCGCGGGCGTAACGCCGAACTCGTCGGCGAAGGCGCGAGTGAACGCCTCGTGGCTCCGGTACCCGGAGTCGAGGGCGATGTCGAGTACGCTCGATCCCGCGTCGCCGAGAAGAACCCGCGCGCGGTCGAGCCGGCGGCGCCTCGCGTACTCGCCGAAGGTGACGCCGGTTACCGCCTGGAACCACGTGACGAAGCTCCGGTCGGACATCCCCGCCTCGCGCGCGGCGAGCGTTCGTGCCGCGTCGCCCTCGCCGCGAATCGACGCGCCGTGCGCGATCCGATCCTCGAGAAAATCGACGCTCTTTTGTATCTGTTCGTAGATTGTCATGACGGTTTTGAGTATACCGCGAGCCTTTCGCGAGGGCTTGATATTTCGCGCAAATCGGCGAGGCTGCGTTGATGGTACGGACTTCGGGGCCGCGAGACGGGGCTTATGGCCCGACGATCCGGTTTCTGCCCGCTTCCTTCGCGCCGTAGAGCCTCGTGTCGGCGAGCGCGACGATGCCCTCGACGGTCAGCTCGTCGGCCGCGAACTCGGTCGCGGTCGCGAAACCGGCGCTGAAGGTGAGCTTGATCGGGCCGTCCTTCCAGTCAAAGGTGCGCGCCCGGACCGTATCGAGGACGCGGTCAAGATAGGCTCGCGCCTCGTCCTCGGTCGCGCCGGGAGCGACGACGATGAACTCCTCTCCGCCGTAGCGACCGACGATGTCGTATTGTCGCGCGGTTGCGGACAGGATCCCGGCGAATTCCGTGAGGACAAAATCGCCCGCCTGATGTCCCCAGGTGTCGTTGACGTTCTTGAAGCGGTCGAGGTCGAGGACCGCGACCGAGAAGACCCGTTTCTTTCGCGCGTACTCGAACGTGATCGTCTTGAGCCGGTCGAAAACGAATCGCCGGTTGTAGATCCCGGTGAGGGGATCGCGGATCGCGAGCTCGGCGATCTTCGCCTGCATCGCCTTGATCTCGGTGATGTCGGCGTGCGAACCGAACATCCGGAGGGGTTTCCCGTCGTCGGTCCATTCGATGACCTTTCCCCGATCGTGAACCCAAACCCATTCGCCGTTCCTGTGCCGCATGCGGCTTTCGAAGTCGTAGAAGGGCGTATCGCCGCGGAAATGCGCCTCGAGGAGGCGTCCCGATTCGGCGAGGTCGTCGGGATGCGCGAAGCGTTCCCATGTCTCGATGGATACCGGTTCGAGCTCGGAAAGGGCGTAGCCGATGATCTCGGCCCATCGCTCGTTGAACGCGGTCTCGCCCGTTTGCACGTTCCATTCCCACGTTCCGAGACGCGAGCTTTCTATGATATTGGACAGACGCCGATGTTCGTTCTCGAGGGCTCGCTTGAGCGTGACCTCTTCCGTGATGTCGACCATGACGGTGAGGACATATTCCTTACCCTGGGTTCTCACGATCTCCCCGGAAAAGAGGCCGTAGATCGGGGAGCCGTCCCGTTTCCTGAGGGTAAGCTTGCGGTTTCGGGCGGATCCCTTCGAGCGAATCTCGTCGCGCACCGCCCGCCATGCCGCGTCGTCCTCGAAGAGATCGAGCGACCCGCTCGGGACCCCGATAACCTCTTCCCTGGCAAGCCCGTGCGTCTTGAGAAAGGCCTCGTTTACCTCGACGAACTTCCGCGTCTCGGCGTCGGTGACCGCCATCAAGGCAGGGTTGACGTCGAAAAGGCGCTCGAATTTCTGGAGCGCCTCCTGTTCCGCGGAAAGATCCTTCGAAACGCCGAAGATGCACGGTTTTCCGTCCCAGGAGCCGAACCACGCGCGGGTGTCGACCGGTATGCGCGCGCCCGTTTTCGCCTGGAGCTCGATCGGGCAGTTGTTTCGTTCCTTTCTGAAAACGGCGGCGAGAAGGCTCGCCGCCTCTTCCCTCCTGTCCTTGGGGTGAAGGTCAAGCACCCTCATCTTGCCGATCTCGTCGAGCGTCCAACCCAGTTTTCTCGTCGCGCTCGCGTTCGCGTAAAGGAGATTGCCTTCGAGGTCGGCGATCACGAGGACGTCGTCGATGGTATCGAAAAGCGTGTGGAAATTCTCCTCGGATACCGCGAGTTTGCGCGAGAGGGTCGTTCGCGCGTACGAGCCCGAGATGATCGCCGTGATGGTCTTTATGGTCTCGATCTCGGTTATCGACCACTCGCGGGTGGTCGTGCATTCGTCAAACCCGAAGAATCCGGAGCGTCGGCCGTCCACGACGAGCGGCGCGACGATAGTTGCCTTGATCGCCTGGGGCTCGAGAAAGGCGCGGAGATCCCGGTCAAGGGTCGAGACGTCGCTCGCCGCGAAGAACGGCTTGGATTCGAGAGAGCGTTTCCATGAGGGAATCGAGGAGTAGGGGACGTTCTTGAGGACGTCGATTTGCGGGGTGATCCCGGGCGCGCACCATTCGTGCGTATTGGTCGTTTCCGTCCCGTCCTCGGAATCGATGAAAAGGTACGCCCGCGATACGCCGAGGGCGCTTCCGACGAGGGACAGGGCCTTGCCCATCTGCGCGTCGAAGTCGTTTCCCGTCGCGAACAGCAGCGCTATCTCGGCGATAGCCCCCGTCTCGAGCATCTATTCCTCCTGAGCATGCGTATACCTTCAGGGTAGTGCCGATCGGGGGCTTTTGCAAGGAAAAGGATGGCGGGCGCAGCGTTTGGGTATATGTCGGATGGCTGTAATCAGGAAGGTTTCTTCGTCGTCGCGCCGTTTTCTACCGATTAAAGACGTCAACTTTACATTTTTCGCATTACTGTTATAATAAACCAATGATGACTTTCGTGGCTCCGTGCGCGATTGGGGCCGAAAAGGTCCTCGCGAACGAGCTCAAACAACTCGGTTTCGTACCCGAAACGGTCTCTTCCGGCAAGGCTCCGGTGGGTCGCGTCGCGTTTCTTCCCTCGGTCGAGGAACAGTCTCTCGGCGAGGCGGGATTTTTCAAGGCAGCGTATCGCGCGAACCTTTCGCTCCGCGTGGCCGACCGCGTCTATGCCCGGCTCGCGCGTTTTCCGGCGCGGGACTTCGAGGCCCTTTTCGAGGGCGTCAAGGCGGTTCGCTGGCAGGACTGGTTTCGCAAGGACGTCCGCGTTCTCGTCGACAAGGTCCGCACGAGCGGGAGCAAGCTTTCATCCGAGCATTCGGTCCAGGGCGTTACCCACAAGGCGATCTACGAGTCGCTCGGCGCGGCCTGGCGCATGAGCGCGCTCCCGGAAACGGGGGCGGAGGCGACGATCCGGGTCTATGTCGAGCGCGACGAGGCGAGCGTCCTCCTTGACCTTTCGGGCATGCCGCTCCACCGGCGCGGGTACCGCACGGCCGGCGGCGAGGCGCCGATCAGGGAAACCCTCGCGGCGACCCTCCTGCAGCTCGCTTCCTGGCGGCGGAAGACGCCGCTTCATGACGCCTTTTGCGGGTCGGGCACCATCCCGATCGAGGCTTCGCTCTATGCGCACAATATCGCCCCCGGACTCGGGCGGAGCTTCGCCCTCGAGTCCCTCGCGCCTTTTTCGGGCGATTCGGCCCGGGCGATGATGGCGGGCGAGCGGCTCGCGGCCGCCAAGGCGATCAGGACCGACTGTCTCGTCCGGGTGACGGGAAGCGATATCGATCCGAAGGTGCTGGTTTCGGCGCGCGGAAACGCCGAACGCGCCCTCTCGATAGCGGGGAAGGCGCTCCAGGACGCCGGGATCGACGCGCGCATCCCCCGTCCCGATTTCGCCGAGGCCTCGTTCGAAGACCTGACCGCGCCCTACGATTCGGGGCTCCTTCTCTCGAATCCCCCCTGGGGGGAACGGCTCGAGGACAAGGAATCCGCGCGAGCGCTCTACGGCTCGATGCATCGCCTCTTTCGCGAGTTTCCCGGCTGGGAATTTGGCTTTATAACGAGTCACGCGGAATTCGAGGACGCCATCGGGAAGAAGGCGGACAGGAAACGGAAACTCAAGAGCGGGAACCTCGATACCTGCTTTTACACGTACGAGAAGGGGAGATAACAAGTTATGGCGATTGTCGTCGAGCATGAAAAGCGGCGTTTCGAGATTCTGGAAAAGGCCCTCGATGTCTTCATCGACGAAGGCTACGAGGACGCTACCTTCCAGAAGATCGCCGATCGCTGCGGCATTACCCGAACCACGCTCTACCTCTATTTCAAGAACAAGCGGGAGATCTTCACCTGGAGCATCAAGCAGCTGACCGACGGGGTCGAGAAGGACCTTCGCGCGACGATGGCCACGGAGGAGCTTTCCCACGGCCAGCGCCTCGAGTCGGTCATGCACACGATTCTCGATCGCTGCGCGGAAAATCGCCGCCTGTTCAACGTCGTGCTGACCTATCTCCTGCAGGCCCAGAAAACGGGCAAGGATCCGGATTCCCGGGTAAAGCGCCGGACGATCAGGCTTCGCCATCTCCTGTCCCAGATCCTCATCGCCGGGAAGAACGCGGGCGAATTCCGGATCGGGAACGTGCGCGACGCGAATGACCTCTTTTACGGGCTGATCGAGTCCGCCATCTTCCGGATCGCGATCCTTGACCATCCGGGCGTAACCGACGTAAAGGCCGCCGTATCCCTCGCCGTGCAGGGTGTTGTCATTTCGACATAACTATTGACTTTTGTCATAAAAAAGGTACAATGAGCCTGTTCATGTTCGTGACGATTTGACGTTAACTGTCATGATGGAGGAACACTGTGCCTGTTTTTTTATTTCCCGGACAGGGAGCCCAGTTCACCGGGATGGGGATGGACCTCTACGAAAGCGACGTTCCCGGCGTCCGCGCGCTTTTTGACGCCGCGACCGCGATCCTCGGAAAGGATATCCGCGAGCTCCTTGCAGCCGATCCCGACACCCTCAAGAGAACCGACGTAAGTCAGGTTGCCATCACCGTCGCCTCCCTCGCGGCGGCCAAGGCCCTTTCCGCGCGCGGTATCGATCCTTCTGCCTGCGCCGGCTTCAGCCTCGGGGAATATCCCGCGCTCGCCGTCGCGGGCGTCATCTCCGAGACCGACGCGATCGCGCTCACGGTCGAGCGCGGAAGGATCATGCAGCTCGTAGCCGACGAGCTCACCGCCGAAGCGGTCGCCCGGGCGAAAGAGGCTTCAGGCGGCGTCGATCCCGACCCCGAAACCTTGTCTTCCTGTTGTCCCGGCATGACCGCGGTTATCGGGCTTTCTCCCGGGAAGGTCGACGAGGTGCTCGCCTCGATCGGCGGCGGCGCGGGCGGGAAGCTCGGCGTTTTCGGCGCGAACTACAACAGTCCCCTCCAGACCGTCGTTTCCGGCACCGCCGCGGCGCTTGCCGAGGCCGAGGCCGCCTTCAAGGCGGCGGGAGCCCGCCGCGCGCTCAGGCTCAAGGTCGCAGGCCCCTTCCATTCGCCCCTCATGGCGAAGGCCGGGGAGCTCTTCTCGAAGACCCTCGAGGGCGTCGCCTTCGCGGACCCGAAGATCCCCCTTTTCTCGAACGTCACCGGAAGTCGCGTCGCGGACGGCGCCGAGGCGAAGCGCTCGGCGATCCTGCATATCTCGAATCCCGTCCGGTGGACCGACGAGGAAGCCGCGATCGCCGCGTTCTTCGCGGGCGAGGGCGCTAATCTTTCGCTCGTCGAGGTCGGCCCGGGGAAGGTCTTGAGCGGACTCTGGTCCGACTCGAAGCTTGCCGGAACCGCGAAACCCTACGCCGAGTTCCTCGGCGCGTGAACGGGTCCGGGCAAAAAACGCACACTGAGAATGGAGAGACATATGCTTTTAAAAGGTAAGACGGCGCTCGTCACGGGCGCCTCCCGCGGAATAGGAAAGGAAATCGCCCGCCGCTTCATCGAGGAAGGCGCGGCCGTATGGGGCCTCGCGACGAAGCCGTCCGAGTCCGCGAAGGAACTCGCCGCGTACGCCGCCGAGCGGGGAACGACCTACGTCGAGCTCGTCGCGGACATCGGGAACCCCGAATCCGTGCAACCGGTCATCCAGGACGCGGTCAAAGCCTCCGGAGGCTTCTCGGTCCTCGTCAACAACGCCGGAATCACCCGCGACGGGCTTTCCTTCCGGATGAAGCTCGAGGACTGGGAATCGGTTCTTCGCGTAAACCTCACCGGGACCTTTCTCGTCACCCAGATCGTTTCCTCGGACATGATCAGGAAGCGCGCGGGGTCGATCGTGAACCTTTCGAGCATCGTCGGCCTTCACGGGCAGGGCGGCCAGGTCAACTACGCGGCGAGCAAGGCGGGGCTCATCGGCTACACGAAGGCCCTCGCGAAGGAAACCGCGGGCCGCGGCGTGCGCGTGAACGCGATCGCGCCCGGCTTCATCGTCACCGAGATGACCGACGTCATCCCGGAGGACGCGAAGAAGGCCTGGCTCGAGACTATCCCGATGAAGCGCGCGGGGAACGTGACCGAGGTGGCGAACGCCGCGGTCTTCCTCGCCTCGGATCTGTCAGAATACATTACCGCGCAGGTTATCGGCGTGGATGGAGGAATGGGAGCATGAAAAGACGCGTTGTCGTGACCGGCCTCGGGGCCGTTACCCCGATCGGAAATACCGTTGACGAGATGTGGTCGTCGATTCGCGCCGGCAAGAGCGGCCTCGGCCCCATCACCCTTTTCGACGCGACGAATTTCGCCGTGAAGATCGCGGCCGAGGTGAAGAACTTCGAGACCGCGCCCTGGATCGACCGGAAGGAAGCCCGCAAGATGGCGCGCTTCTGCCAGTTCGTGAACGTCGCCGCCGCCCAGGCGATCGCGGACTCGGGCTTCACGAAGGAGACGATCTCCGCCGCGAAGTCCGGGATCATGATCGGAAACGGCATCGGCGGCTTCGAGGTCATCGAGGCGTCGATGAAGAAGTACTTCGAGTCGGGGAACGAGCGAATCCCGCCCCTTTCCATCCCGATGCTCATCTCGAACGAGGGCGCGGGCAACATCAGCATGCTTTACGGCATCAAGGGCGTCTCCTGGACGCTCGCCACGGCGTGCGCCTCGAGCACCGACTCGCTCGGCATGGCGCTCGACCTCGTGCGCTCCGGCCGCATGGACGTCTGCGTCGCGGGCGGCACCGAGGCCGCGATCACCGGCTTCGGGATCGGCAGCTTCAACGTCCTCCAGACGCTCGCTACGGGTTTCAACGACAATCCCGAGAAGGCGAGCCGCCCCTTCGACAAGGACCGCGAGGGCTTCATCATGGGCGAGGGCGCGGGCGTTCTCATCCTCGAGGAGCTCGAGCACGCGAAAGCGCGCGGCGCGAAGATCTACGCCGAGTTCGCCGGTTACGGCGGCTCGAGCGACGCCTACCACATCACGAGCCCGAATCCCGACGGCTCCGGCGGCGCGCTCGCGATCACGCGGGCGCTCGAGGACGCGGGCGTGAAACCCTCCGACGTTCAGTACTATAACGCGCACGGAACCTCGACCCCGATCAACGATCCCGCCGAGACCCAGATGATCAAGCTCGCCTTCGGCGATCACGCGTACAAGATGAAGGTGTCGAGCACCAAGAGCATGACCGGCCACTGCGTCGGGGCGGCGGGCGCGATCGAGGCGATCATCTCGATCAAGGCGATTTGCGACGATTTCTACCCGCCGACGATCAACCTCGAGAACCCGGACCTCGAGCACGGCTGCGATCTCGATTACGTCCCGAACAAGGGCGTCGAGGGGAATATCGACTGCGTCGCCTCGGGCTCGCTCGGCTTTGGCGGCCATAACGGCGTCGTCGTCATGAGGAAGTACAAGGAATGAGCGATCCGATCAACGCAGCCGGGAATCCGGTCGATCTCTCGCTTCCCGCCGTGCGCGCGTCAGAGCGCGCCGGGATAGAGGCGTTACTCCCGCACCGCGATCCCTTTCTTTTCGTCGACACGATCGACGTCACGAACGAGGAGGAGATCGTCGCGCGTCACGTCTTCGGGGCGGACGAGTATTTCTTCAAGGGTCATTTTCCCGAGTATCCCGTCGTCCCCGGCGTGATCCTCTGCGAGACGATGGCCCAGGCGGGCGGCGCCGGTCTCGTGAAGCGCGGCGTCCTTGGCGAGGACTCGCTTTTCTTTTTCGCGACGCTCGACAAGGTAAAGTTCCGCAACCAGGTTCGCCCCGGCGACGAGGTGAAAATAGTCGTGAAGAATCTCCGCGTCTCGGCGCGGATGATCAAGCAGTCCGGCGTCGCGTACGTCGGCGACAAGGTCGCGGCCGAGGCCGAGTGGATGTGCCTCGTCGGCCCGAAGGAAGGAAAGTAACATGATCGTGAAACCGATGGTCAGGAGCAATATCTGCATCAACGCGCATCCCGCCGGCTGCGCGAAGGAAGTCGAGAACCAGATAGCGTACGTGCGCGGTAAGAACGCCGCGCGCGGCCGGAAGCCCGGCTCTTCCGTCTCGGGCGGAAGCCACGCCTCGGGACCCGTCAAGGCCGTGCTCGTTCTCGGCTGCTCGACGGGGTACGGACTCGCGAGCCGCATCGTCTCCTCCTTCGGCTACGGGGCCGCGACGGTCGGCGTCTCCTTCGAGAAGGAAGGGACCGAGACCAAGAGCGGTACCCCCGGCTGGTACAATAACCTCGCCTTCGACCGCGCGGCGGCAAAGGAATCGATTCCCTCGATCACGATCAACGGGGACGCTTATTCCGACGCGGTTCGGACGCAAGTCATCGAGGCCGCGAAGAAACTCGGCGTCAAGTTCGACGCCGTCGTTTACAGCCTCGCGAGCCCGGTCAGGACCGATCCCGACACCGGCGTCCTTTACCGCTCGGTGCTGAAGCCGTTCGGGAAACCCTATGCGGGCGTGACCATCGACCCGATGACCGGGAAATTCTCGACGATGACCGCCGAGCCCGCTACCGAGGCCGAGGCCGCCGAGACCGTGAAGGTCATGGGCGGCGAGGACTGGGATCGCTGGATCAGGACGCTCACCGCCGCGGGCGTTCTCGCGCAAGGTTGCGTGACCGTGGCGTATTCCTACGTCGGGCCGACGCACACCCACGCGATCTACCGCGACGGCACCATCGGGGGCGCGAAGAAGCACCTCGAGAAAACCGCCCGCGCGCTCGACGAGGCGATGAACAGGACTATCGGCGGATCGGCCTTCGTGTCCGTCAACAAGGGCCTCGTGACGCGTTCGAGCGCGGTCATCCCGGTCATCCCGATGTACCTTTCGCTCCTCTTCAAGGTGATGAAGGAGAAGGGTACCCATGAGGGCTGCATCGAGCAGATCGAGCGCCTTTACGCCGAGCGCCTCTACGCGGGATCTGCCGTTCCCGTAGACGCCGACCACCTCATCCGCATCGACGACTGGGAGATGGATCCCGCCGTGCAGAAAGAGGTCGACGCGCGCATGAAGACCGTGAACGAGGAGAACTTCGCCCAGGTCGGGGACCTCGCCGGCTATCGCCACGATTTCCTCGCCGCGAACGGCTTTGACGTCGCCGGCATCGATTACGAAGCCGACGTGCCGCGCATGGACGCGATATAACTAACCAGGAGACACCAATGGACGAAAAGACGCTGCTTGCACTCTTTGACAAATTCGAGAAGTCGAGTGCCGTGGAGATGAAGCTGTCCGAGAACGGGAACGTTTTCGAACTGCGCCGAAAGGAGGCCTTCGTCGCCTCCGCGCCCATCGCCTTCGCCCCCGTTTCGGGGCCTGCGCCCGCCGCCGCGCCCTCGGTCGCGGTCTCGTCGCACGAGCCGCCCCACACCGCGAGCCCCGCGCCGCACGCGACGACCGGAGCCGCCTCGGGCAACGAGCTCATCAAGAGCCCGATCGTCGGGACCTTCTACCGCGCCGCGAGCCCCGACGCTCCGCCCTTCGCCGATATCGGGAAGAAAATCGCCAAGGGCCAGAAGCTTTGCATCATCGAGGCGATGAAGATGATGAACGCCCTCGAGGCGGAGTTCGACTGCGAGATCGTCAAGATCCTCGTCAACAACGGCGACATGGTCGAGTTCGATCAGCCCATCTTCGAGGTCAAGCCCGTATGATCAAGCGGCTCATGATCGCCAACCGCGGCGAGATCGCGGTGAGGATCATCAGGACGTGCAGGGAGCTCGGCATCGAGACGGTCGCCGTCTACTCGACGGCCGACAAGGACGCCCTTCACGTCAAGATGGCCGACGTCGCCGTGTGCATCGGCCCCGCGAAGTCCGCGCAGAGTTACCTCAGCGTGGGCGCGCTTATCACGACCGCCGTGCGCACCGGCTGCGAGGCCGTGCATCCCGGCGTCGGATTCCTCTCCGAGAACGCCGACTTCGCCCGCGAGGTGAAGAAGGCCGGCCTTATCTGGATCGGCCCCGATCCCGAGGTCATCGACATGCTCGGCGACAAGGTCGTCGCCCGCGAGACCGCGAAGAAGTACGGCCTCCCGATCACGCCGGGCTCTCCCGGCCCGATCGCCACGAAGGAAGAGGCGATTCCCGTCGCGCGCGCGTGCGGCTACCCCGTCATCATCAAGGCCGCCTCGGGCGGCGGCGGAAAGGGCATGCGCATCGTCTGGAAGGACGAGGACCTCGAGGAGAACCTCAAGATCGCGTCCACCGAGGCGCTCGCGAACTTCGCCGACGGCACCGTCTTCATCGAGAAATACCTCCAGAACCCGCGCCACGTCGAGCTTCAGGTGATCGCGGACGGCAAGGGCGGCGTCGCCATCATGGGCGAGCGCGACTGCTCCGTGCAGAAGAACCACCAGAAGCTCATCGAGGAAAGCCCGTCGCCCGGAGTCACCCCCGAGATGCGGAAGAAGATGAGCGACGGCGCTCGAAACCTTTTCGGGAGCCTCAAGTACTGCGGCGCGGGGACGATCGAGTTCCTCGTCGCGGGGAACGAGTTCTTCTTCATGGAAGTGAACGCGCGCATTCAGGTCGAGCACCCGGTCAGCGAGTTCGTCACCGGCACCGATCTCATCCGGGAGCAGATCCTCGTCTGCCTCGGCGAGAGGATGTCGATCGATCCCGACAACGTCACGCTCAACGGCTGGTCGATCGAGGCGCGCATCAACGCCCTCTCGCCCGGCAAGGTCACGCGGCTCGAGGTGCCCGGCGGGCCCGGCGTCCGCTTCGACAGCTTCCTCTATAACGGCGCGACGGTCTCGCCGCATTACGACTCGATGGTCGGAAAGCTCATCGTGTGGGACGTCGACCGGCCGCACGCGCTCGCGCGCCTCATCCGGGCGCTCGACGAGCTCAAGATCGAGGGCGTCGCGGTCAATATCCCGACGCAACGGAAGATTCTTTCCGACGCTACATTCCGGTCCGGGGACTTCGGTACCGGACTCTACGCAAAACTGGAGGCGACGCTATGAGCGACACCATTGCCTGTCCCGTCTGCAAGGCCGAAATCGAGGCCGCCGCGCTCAAGGCGAACCTCAAGGTTTGCCCCGCGTGCCAGTACCATTTCAGGATGGAACCGGCCGAGCGGATCGCGTATCTCGCCGACGAGGGCAGTTTCTCCGAGTTCTGCAGGAACATGCGGAGCCGGAACCCGATCGACATGGACGGCTACGAGGAAAAACTCTCGGAGGCCTCGAGGAAGTCGAACATGTCGGACGCGGTCGTGACCGGGACCTGCTCGATCGAGGGAATGCCCGTCGTTCTCGCGCTCATGTCATTCAGCTTCATGGGCGGCTCGATGGGCTCCGTCGTCGGCGAGAAGATCACCCGCGCGATGATGAAGGGACTCGAGACCGGAAATCCCGTCATCGTGTACGCGACCTCGGGGGGCGCGCGCATGCAGGAGGGAATCTTCTCCCTCATGCAGATGGCGAAGACCGCCTCCGCCGCTGCCGAGCTCGACCGCGCGGGCATACCGCTTTTCATGGTCCTGTGCGACCCGACGACGGGCGGAGTCACCGCGAGCTTCGCGATGCTCGGCGACGTCGCGATCGCCGAGCCCGGCGCGCTCATCGGCTTCGCCGGTCCCCGCGTCATCGAGGGCACGATCAAGCAGTCGCTTCCCGAAGGGTTTCAGCGGGCCGAGTTCCAGCGCGACAAGGGCTTCGTGGACATCATCGCGAGCAGGGCCGAGCAGCGTTCCCTGTTCGTGAAGCTCCTCAAGGCCCACGGATGCGGCGCCGCGAAGGCCGCGGGAGGGAAGTCATGAGCGACTCCAAGAAAGTCAGCCAGCGAATCGAGGAGCTCGAGAAGCTCGCCCTCGAGGCCGGCATCGACATATCCGACGAGATTAAAAAGATAGCCGAGAAGGTCGCGGAGACCTCGAGTTCCGCGAAGGCCTGGCAGCGCGTCGAGCTCGCCCGGAATCCCGACCGCCCGCGCGCGCTCGACATCATCGCGAACATCTGCGACGACTTCATCGAGCTTCACGGCGACCGCTACTTCGGCGACGATCCCGCCCTCATCGGCGGCATCGGCTTCATCGACGGGATCGCGGTGACGATCATCGGCAACCAGAAGGGGCGCAACCTCAAGGAAACCATGGCGCGAAACGGCGGCATGGCGAACCCCGAGGGCTACCGGAAGGCGCTCAGGCTCGCGCGGCAGGCGGAAAAGTTTCACCGGCCGATCATCACCCTTATCGACACCCAGGGCGCGTATCCCGGCCTCGGCGCCGAGGAGCGGGGAATCGGCGAGGCGATAGCGATGAACCTTCGCGAGTTCAGCCAGCTGAAAACCCCGATCATCTGCGTGATCATCGGCGAGGGCGGCTCGGGCGGCGCGCTCGGCATCGGCGTCGGGGACAAGATCTACATGCTCGAGAACGCCGTGTACTCGGTGATCTCGCCGGAGGGTTACGCGTCGATCCTCCTCAGGGATTCCTCCCAGGCGAAGCACGCCGCGGGGATGATGAAGATCACGAGCGAGGACCTCTACGGGTTAAAGGTCTGCAATGGCGTGATCAAGGAACCCGCGGGCGGCGCGCACCTCGATCCCGCCGCGTCGAGCGCGGCCATCAAGGAAGTGATCGTCCGCGACCTCAAGGACCTCATGCCGAGGAATCCCGCGGTTCTCGTCCGGTATCGTAACCAGAAGATCAGGAAGTTCGGTCACTACGTCGAGGACTGACGCATCGCGAGGGCGGGAGGCCGGCCATGTCCGGCGCCGCGATCGGTAAAAGGTTCGCCAGGGGGTCAGGTTTTTGCCCTCCCGGCGGGCCTTTTTTTTAACCGAAAATTAACGAACCCCTCACGCTGTCGTAACCGGCCGAAAGTAGATTCGTCTCATGAATACATTTTCCGTTCGGGACATGGATTTTTGGTACGGAAGCCACCACGCCCTCGACAAGATAAACATGGATATCGAGGCCAACGCGATCACCGCGTTCATCGGGCCTTCCGGCTGCGGCAAGTCAACCTTCCTGCGCGCGCTCAACAGGATGAACGACACGATACCGGGAACCCGCGTGGAGGGAACGGTCCTCTACAAGGGGCTCGACGTGTACTCCGCGTACGACGTCCTCGACCTCAGAAGCCAGGTCGGCATGGTTTTCCAGAAGCCGAACCCGTTTCCGATGAGCGTGTACGACAACGTCGCGTACGGGCCCCGGCTCCACGGCGCGCGGATAGCGCGCGTGGATCTCGACGAGATCGTCGAGCGAAGCCTTCGCGACGCGGCCCTCTGGGACGAGGTCAAGGACCGGCTCGGGAAAAGCGCTCTCGGCCTTTCGGGCGGGCAGCAGCAGCGGCTTTGCATCGCGCGCACCCTCGCGGTGAGGCCCGAGGTCATCCTTCTCGACGAGCCGACGAGCGCGCTCGATCCCATTTCGACTGCGCATATCGAGGATCTCCTCTATCAGCTCAAGGAGAAATACACGCTCGTGATCGTCACGCACAACATGCAGCAGGCGTCGCGCATCTCGGACTGCACGGCGTTTTTCATGATCGACGACAGCCGTTGCGGCTATCTCGTGGAGACCGGCAACACGCGTGACGTGTTCTATAATCCCCGCGACAAGAAGACCGAGGCGTACATCTCGGGTCGTTTCGGCTGATATCAAGGAAGGCGGACACAATGACCACACGAACGCAGTTCAACGAAAAACTCGCCGAATACTACGGCAAGATCATGTACATGGGTACCCTCGTCGAGCGATACGTTCTCGACGTGACGGACGCCTTCGTCTCGGGCGACGTCGAGGCCGCGCGGGAGCTGATCGCGACCGACCGCAAGATCGACGAGCTCCAGGTCGCGATCGAGCAGGAAAGCGTCATGCTCCTCTTGCTTCAGGCCCCGGTCGCGCGCGACCTCAGGAAGATCGTGACCTCGATCAAGGTCGTCTCCGACCTCGAGCGCGTCGGGGATTACGCGGCGCACCTCGCGAAGCTCTGCGTTAAGGGCGACAAGAACATGTTCCCGCGTTTCGTCCCGAGGATCGCGGCGATGGCCCGGAACGGGGCTGCGATGATCCGCGACTCGCTTACCGCGTACATCGACGACGACGAGGCGCTCGCGGTCGCGACCGCCGCGCGCGACGCCGAGATCGACGCGCAGAAGAAGGAGCTCATCGGCGAGCTCCTCATGCTCCAGCCGAAGGGCGAGGACGAGATGCGCCAGGTCTACCGGCTCATCTCGATCGGGAAGGATCTCGAGCGGCTCGGCGACCACATCACCACGATCTGCGAATGGGTGATCTTTACCGTGAAGGGAGAGATCGTCGACCTCAACAGGATGCCGAAGCGGGGAGAATGATATCCGGTGATCAGGGACGGGAGGCTTTCGGCGTCCGGTCCCTCGGCGGGCGAGGCTCCTCGCCCGTGACCGCGATATCGTTCCCGTCGTGAGCCTCGTCGCGGAAACGCGCGATGAAACGCTCGGCGATATCCTTGTTCGTCCTGAGGACGCAGGGATGGCCGTGGGAAATCCAGGCGCGCGCGAGCCCGGTCTCGGGATCGAGGAGCTCGTAATCCCCGTCCTCGATCGAGACGACGTCGGGGCCGACATACTCGAGGACGGTACCGGCGTCCATCTTGTTCATCGAATCGAAGCGGAAGTCCCGGAATCCCTCGGGTTTCGGGGGGAGCAGGGCGGGGACGGGAAAGGGCTTGGCGTTTCCGTTCGTCGGGAATCCGCCGCGATGCGGCTCGACGGGATTCGAACCTCCCGAAGGCGCGGCCCCGAAATCGCATTCGTCGACGTCGAGTTCCTTGCCGATCGTGCCCGCGAGCAGGTAAGGCGAGGCCGTTTCCCCGCCCGTCGTCCGGTTAGCGTCATCCTTCGAAAAATAAAACCCGGTGGAAAACTCCCGGTGCGCGACGTTACGGAGCTCCTTCACGAAAGGCGCGGCCTCGCTTTCCGCGCACCGTCCCTCGAGCGCGTCGAGCCGTTTCCGGTACGCGCGCGTGACGACCGCCGCGTAATAGAGGCTCTTCATCCTACCCTCGATCTTGAGCGAGTCGACGCCAGCCGCCTTCATCTCGGCGAGATGGTCGATCATGTTGAGATCCTTCGACGAGAAGAGCGCGGTATAGCCGTCCTCCTCGATCACGGGAAAGTACTCGCCCGGGCGCGCGCGCTCCTCGAGGACGCGGTAATCCCACCGGCATGAATGGCTGCAATGTCCCGCGTTCGCGCTCCTTCCGGCAAGGTACGCGCTCATGAGGCAGCGGCCCGAATAGGCGATGCACATCGCGCCGTGCGCGAAGCACTCGAGTTCCATCTCCGGGACCTCGTCCTTGATCTCGCGAATCTCGGCGAGGCTCGCCTCGCGGCCGAGCACCACGCGCGAGAACCCGAGGTCGCGGTACGCCTTGACCGCCTCGGCGTTCACGCAGTTCGCCTGCGTGCTCAGGTGGAGCGCGACGCCGGGGAATTCGCGCGAGAGCGTCCGTACGAGCCCGATGTCCTGAACGATGAAGGCGTCGATCGGGTACTGCCTGAAATAGTCGATGTCGTCGAGAAAGGCGCGGAAATCCGAATTATGAAAGGAGATATTGAGCGCGCAGAAAAGACGCTTCGGTTTCCCGCGCGCGGCGTATTCGGCCTTGAGCGCCGCGATTCGTTCATGCTCGTCCGCGTGGAAGTTATCGGCCTTCGCCCTGAGGGAAAACCGTTTGAGCCCGATGTAGGCCGCGTCCGCCCCGTATTCCCACGCGTAGGTGAGCTTCTCGAGGTTCCCGGCCGGGGACACGAGCTCCATCAGGACTCGTTTCCGTCGCCGATCGCGCCGCCCGAGGGCATTCCCGACCGGACCCACGCGCCGATCGCCTTGACGGCGACGTGCGCCTCGGGCGTAAGGGAGTCGATGGCCTGGAAGAGATGCCACATGCCCTCGCGGACGTCGAGCACGGTCGGGGTTCCCGCGGCGGATGCCCTGTGCGCGAGTCGTTTCGCGTCGTCGAGGAGGATTTCCTCGGAACCGCACTGGACATAGAGCGGCGGAAAGTCGCGAAAATCCCCGTTGATCGGCGATACGTTCGGGTTCGCGAAGCTTCCGTCTGCCGCGTAGAGGGCGGCCTGTGCGGACAGGCTTTCGCGGGTATGGATGGGGTCGGGGCTCTTTCGCGCGAGGTACGCCTCCGTGTCGCAGGAGAGGTTCACCCAGGGCGACAGCGCGATGACCGCGGACGGCAGCTTGATCGAGCGGGCCTTCAGGTAATGGACGAGCGACACGGCGAGATTCGCGCCGGAGCCGTCGCCCGCGAAGATCACGTCGTCGGCGGATACCCCCTGATGGAGGAGCCATGCGTAGGCGTGATAGACGTCCTCGAGCGCGGTCGGGTACGGGTATTCGGGAGCGAGCCGGTATTCGGGGAGAAGAAGGCGGCACGCGCATTCATGGGCGACCGAGGCGCAAAGGTTCCTCGCCGCGAAGCGGGAACCCGCGGTAAAACCGCCCCCGTGGGCGTAGAGAATCGTTTTCTTCCCCATCGCGAGCTCGGGAACGAGGAAATCCGCCATGACCGGACCGACGTCGACCTCCTGACGGTCGATGTTGTTCGGGAGGATGACCGTCCCGAGAAGGGCGTCAAAATTCGCCCGGGCGGTCTTTACGGGATTGCGGGGACCCGGGACGGTTTTCCTGAAGAGTTTTCCGGCTTGCCGGATTTTACGTGAGTCAATGCCCATAACGAGGCCGAGTATAGCACATCGGAGGAGGAGAGTGGAAGTATTTATGGGCGGGACCGGTCTTTACGGGTATGGAGACGCCCCATTTCATGACCGATACCGATTTTTTACCCCATAAGACCGCGTCGCGGGTGTATCATGCGATAAGACAACGAGCGCCGTTTATGCGCGTTCCATTCCTATCGTGAAAAAGGATCCGCCCGTGAAAATAAACCCGATCATGATTCCCTGCCTGTGCGCCGCGCTTTCAATCGCGGTCCTTGGATGCGGTTCGGCCGGACCGAGTGACGAAGCCGAGGCTCCCGTTACGCCGCCTCCGGAAACCGAAGTCCCGGTCCCGGAAGCGCCATCCGCCGATACGAGCCTCGCGTCCCTTTCGGCGCTCACGGTAAGCGCGGGAACCCTCGTGCCCGCGTTCAGCCCGGGTCACTACGCGTATACCGTCGCCGTCGCCGGCTCCGTCAAGACGATAACGGTCACTGCGAGCGCGACGATGTCGGACGCTACCGCGTCTATATCGCCCGCCCAACCCGTGACCCTTCCCGTCGGCGACACGACGATAACCGTCTCGGTTACCGCCCCGAACGGAACCGACCGGAAAGAGTATCAGGTGAAGGTAACGCGGAGCGCCCCCTATCCCGCGACGGCAACGCTCAATTCGGCGAACGGCCACCATTATCTCATCGTTACCCCGATGATGACCTGGAGCGTCGGGAAGGCGAAGTGCGAGGAGCTTTCGGGGCATCTCGCGACGATCTCGGACGCCGCGGAAAAGGACTTCGTGAAGTCCCTTCTCGCCTCGTACCCCTCGGGCGGTTTTATCGGGTTGAACGACGCCGCGACGGAAGGAACCTTTGTCTGGGTAACGGGCGAGCCGAGGCCCTATACCAATTGGAGTATCGGCGAACCGAATAACGCCGGTTCCGGCGAGCATTACGTCATCATGCTGACTAGCGGTTCATGGAACGACTATAACGCCACCGTCTCGGTTCCTGCCGTATGCGAATGGGACGAGTGAGGTTCCTTGCGGGCTAGCGAGAGGGATCAATACCCCGAGAGAAAAAACGCCGAAAGGAGGGTGACGAGTCGCGCGATTTCCGCGTCGTCGGGGCACGCCGCGTTCGAGTCTCCTTCGCGCCTCGAAAGCCACTCCTCCGACTGATCCATCATCCACGCGAAGACGCCGAGCGGCTGGTCAATGCGCCAGAGCATGTCGCGCCCGACCCCCTCGCCGAAGATGTCCGCGAAGAGACGGTTCGAGAAGGCGATCATGCCCGCGAGCGCGTCGAGATTCCGGTCCTCCTCGAGCGCGACGCGGATCGCCTCGATCGCCTCGATCTTGAGGTTTCCTTTTTTCCGCTGGCGCGCGTATACGTCCTGCATGTTTTGCCCGAGCCGCGCGACGAGCCGCTTCTGCCGGCTCCCGAGAACCTCGGCGTTCCCGCTCACGTACTGGTAGAACTCTCCCGGCCTCCCGAGGAGATTCGCCATCGCGATCGCGTACTGCTTCCTCGCGCGCGAGGTCGCCGCGGAAAACACGTTCGGGAAGATGTCCCCCGCCGCCTCGAAGACGCCGAGCCGGGCGGCCGCCGCGGAGCTGATCTGCCTCATGCGGTCGGTCTGGCTCTCGCGGAGGAAGGTCATGACCTGCTTGATCGATTCCTCGTCGCCGATGTCCGCGAGCGCCTCGAGGCACGCCTTCTGGAGCTCTCCGTCAGATTCCCACAGGCACCCGACGAGGGCGCCGACCGCCTTCCGGTCCCCGATCTTCCCGAGCGAGCGCGCCGCCTGCACGCGAATGTCCGATTCCGGGTCGAGGAGGCGAAGGATGAGCGCGTCGACCGACTGGCTCGAGGGGATTCGCCCGAGGGCGCGCGCGGCCTCCTCCTGTACCGCGGCGTCGGGATCGTCGAGCCGGTCGATGATGTCGCGGAGGGGAAGCTCGCCCGAGAGACGCCCGAACTTCCTGAGGGTTTCCGCCTTCGAGGTAGCCGAGGGGGCGCGGGCGAGGGAATCGAGCTGCTGGTAGGTCCTGACGATCTCGGGATTCGCGATCTGCCTGATCACGAAGCCGAAGGGTTTTTCCGAGCCCTCGCGGACGCGGGAGATGAGGAAGGCGCACGCCGCGCAGAGCGCGATCGAGAGGAACTGCACGACGTGGAAGTTCCCGAAGGTGAACGGTCCCCAGGAGAGCGAAAATCCCTTAAGCGCGTCGGAGAGAAGCCCGCCGGCGAGCGAGCCCGGCGCCGAGACGAGACCGACGATCGCGAGATACCAGGCGACGTAGGAGACGCGGTTCTTCACCGGCGCGAGCGAAAGCATCATCTGGTAGGAGCCTTCCCAGAAGGCGGGAGCGAGGATGCCGCACATCGCCGAGATGAGCGGGAGGACGATGAAGTAGTTACCGGGCGTGAGGAAGAGATAGCCGACCCAGCCCGCGACGAGCAGGGTCCCGAAAATCACGACGGGTTTTCGGCCCCAGCGGTCCATTACCGTCCCCCAGAAGGGCGCGACGAGGACCCAGAGGGATTGGCTGATGATCTGCATGATCCCGAGCCAGGTATTCGGCGCGCCGATATGCTTCGGGTCGACGACGTACGGCGACTGGAAAGGGCTCACGAGGTTCATCGAGAAGGTCGCGAGCCCGATCGCGGTCGCGTATTTCACGAAATCGCGGTTTTTCAGGGGCTCGAAGGCGGTCGAGGAGTCGAACTCGGGTTTCCCGTCGGGGAGGATCTCGGGGTTCGGGATCTGGCTCACGATATCGAGGATGCCCGCTACCGCGCCGACCGAGATGATGACGCCGAACACGTAGAGCGCGTTCTCCTTCGGGAAGAGGTCGAGCATCGTGCTCGCGAGGAAGAACCAGGCGATATTGACGATCTGGATGACGGAGGAGCGGCGCATGAAGAAACTGCCGCGCATGTTCTCGGGGAAGAGGTCCGCGACCCAGCCCCACCAGCACGCGCTCGTCGCGTTCGCGAAGCACCAGGAAAGCCCCATCGCGACGATGATGATAATGATTCCCCGCTCGTTCGACCCGCCGCGCGCCACGTAGAAGGCGATAAAGGCGATGATCGCGGTGAGGGAGCGATGGACGATGTGCCCGACCATGAAGATGGGCTTAAGCCTGCCGATCCATCCGTAGAGGAAGATGCCGAGGATCTGGAACACGGCCGCGGCCTGTATGATCGAAACGAGGAGCCCGAGCTGTCCCGCGGACGCCCCGAGGTAGTTCTGGAAAAACACGTTGAAGATGGGCTGGATCGAGCAGACGAGCTGCCAGACGACCGACGACGCGCCCGAGAACACGCTGATGAGCATCGCTCGCGACAGTTGCGCCTGCGTTAATTGTTTCGACATACAATTAACTTGTAGCACTTCACGGGGGAAAAAGAAAGGGGCGGCGCGCCGAAAACGGCGCCCGCCCCCGAGTCATACGGAAAAGCTCCGAGGGAGCCCTTCCGCTGATTGCCGTTATGGCTGTTTTTCGTATGCGGTCTCGCCTTCACGGAGAATCAGGAGTACATTTCCGTCGATGATGTACCTCCAGGTTACCGTGCCGTCGATGGTAAGTTGTTCGGCGGTCAACGAGGAATACGGATACGTATCGCTTTCTTCATCTTCGATCTCCCCTTCGTCCCTGTACCCGGCGGGGTAGACGAAATCGCGGGAATATTCCGTGATGGTATCATCGGTGAACGTGAGCGTGTTGGTGCTTTCGTTGACGAGCGTCATGCCTTCGTAGGGTTCTTTATACGTCACCAGGGTAGTCCAGGTTCCCACCAGGCCGGTGCCGGATCCCTGGCGCGTGTACACCGCGTTATACATCTTTCCGTCATGTTCATAAATCGGCATCGATTCGGAATACGATACCGGAACCCATCCGGAGGTCGGGAGCGCTTCAAGGGTCTCGTCGCCCTCGTATTCGCTCGTCGTCGAGAGGGTGACGCGGTCGCCGGAAAGTTTCAGCTTTCCTTTGCACGCGTAGCTATAATACTCTTCCTCTCCCGTGTCTTCATAGACGGTCGTCGTGACGGAGAGGCGCGAAAAGCTGCCGTCCTCCGAGACGGTGAACGTGGTTTCCTCGAAGTCGGTAGAAAGAATTCCCTGATGTTCGTAGGTCGACTTCCACGTGCCGACGAGGGCCGAGATATCGTCGCCGCCTCCCATGTCATCGTCGTCAGAGCCCGAATTCCCCGTCGAGCAGCCGATGCCGAGAAGCGATGCCATGAGGATCGCGACGACGCCGATAAGCCATTTTTTTTGTGTCATACTTTCTCCTTGATTAGATTGCGTACTCCATTGAATGTATCATAGGTTATTCCGATTTCAAGATTCCGCGAAATAAAAAAAAACCGGCGACCAATCGGCCGCCGGCTTAATATAGGATGATTGTGTCGAAACAGGCGTCCCCGCGCGACGCGGGATTCGCCCTGTCGACCGGGTGTCCCGTCAGAACACCTTCCGCGAGCCCGGTTTCACGGCGGGGAGCTTTCCTTCCTTGCAGAGCTCGCAGTCGCTTGAGTCCCAGAGAACCGCGGGCTGGCGGAGCGCGGCGAAGAGGGGCCACGGGAAGGGCTCTGCGGCGTCCGCGGGCCGGCGGTCGACGACGCAGATCGACGCGACGACGACTCCGCCGAGCGCCTTGATCTGTTCGGCCGTCTCGAGCGTGGATTTTCCCGTCGTGACGACATCCTCCGCGATCACGATCTTCTCGCCCGGCTCGATCTCGAAGCCGCGGCGGAGGGTCATCACGCCCTCGTCGTTCCGCTCGGTGAAGAACGCGGGTTTCTTGAGCTGCCGCCCGAGCTCGTACGCGACGACGATTCCGCCCATCGCGGGCCCGATCACCGAGTCGACCTCGAGCTTTCCCGCCTTGATCTCGTCCTCGATCTTTTTCGCGACGATGCCGACCACCTCGGCCGCCTTGTCCGGATACTGCAAGAGCCGCGCGCACTGAAAATACTGCGAAGAATGCTTCCCCGACGAAAGGAGAAAATGCCCCGTGAGCAGGGCCCGACACTCGGAAAGGATCGAAACGACGTCAGCCATGGAAACCTCCGGCGGTTTATACGCCCGCCATGCGTAAGATACCGCAAGTATTCCATAAAAGGGGGAGCAGGGCAAGTTCCCCTCAGTGTCACGCAGGGCGGGGCTCCGCGGACGAGAATCGGCGTCGTTGCGTGATGTCATTCTGCGTAATTCGCGCTCCGCCGAATCGTCCGCGCCGCCAACCGCCCTGTGCGCCCCTGAGCGTACGTTGCCCGTCCTGTAATCAAGAAGAGTTCTCGCGGCTCCCCCTCGCCCGGGCTTCCCCGGCCTGGGGCCGGGGCGATCCCGGGCTACCCCCACTCCTTGGGGCAAGTTCCCCGCGTGGCTTTTGGGGCGCGATGTCGTGGACGAGAATCGGCGCCTGTGCGTGATTTCTTTCTGCGTAATCCACGCTCCGCCGAATCGTCCACGTCCTCCGGGCGCTCCATGAGCCACGCGGTCACGTTGCCCACATCAAGAAAAGGGGGATAGTCGCGGCACGCAAGCGCTGAAAAACGGGGGCGTTCTGGCCGGGCGTGCTTTTTGGGGTCGCGATTGTACGGCAGTGTATACCTATCGGTAGGTATACTCTCTGTGGCCATGCGTTACCGCGATCGCGCGTCTGTCTTATCCGCTCCCCACCTCGTCCGGATCGAATATGGGGGCTGACACTACGATCGCCACGTTATCCGAGCCGGTTTACGGGGCGGAAGGCGGAGAAAGCGTTCGACGGGATGACCGACCATGATGACGGCATGGATGTCGTGGCTGGCCGGGATGCCCGCGAATTCGCGGATAAGGTCGGGGGCGTTTTGGGCGGTACCGGACATGCAGGTCGCGAGGCCGAGGGACTGGGCCGCGTAGTCGAAGACGGTGGCCGCGATGACTCCGTCGTCGCGGATGAGCGAGGCCGCGGGATCGCCGTGAACGACGACGAGCGCGCTCGCGCCCCAGTAGACCGCGTCCTCGTCGGCGGGGACGTACTTGTAGCGGATTGCCCTTTCCGGAATTTGCCTGAGCCGCGCGGCGAGGGCAAGGCCGGCTTTCCGAATCGAGTCCGCATTCTCGAAGACGGTCCACTCGATGCCGTGCGCGTTTTTACCCGATGGCGCGTATTGGGCTGCCTCGATCGCGAGCTCGATAAGGTTTCGCGGCACGGGCACGCTCGTGTAAGCGCGATGGCTCCGGTGCGAAAGGATCGCCGCGTACGCCTTGGTATCGGCTGGGTGAGGGGCGGCGCGCATCACGGAGCCGCATGGCGTGACGTTCGGGGGCGCGCCGTCACGGGCGAGGGATATCGCCTCGCGTGGGCAAACCGCCGCGCAGTGACCGCAGCTCATGCACGCGATCGCGTCGTCCCGAAAGCGGGGATGGCCGGTCTCGTTGGCCCCGATGAGCCTCAGCGGGCACGAGCGGGCGCAAGTCCCGCAGGCTGAGCATCGGGCATAGTCGAAGGATGGGTGATTCATGTTGGTCTCCTTTGTAATGAGCGTGATAGCGATATAAAGGAACGAACGTTCCAGAAAAGCGCAAAACAGGGCGATACCGCGACAAAGCGCGCTCACGGCTCGAGCGCGGCGAGAAATCCCGAGACCATGTCATCCATGACGGCGCGGTCGCGGCCCATGCGGGACGCGACGTTGAGTCCCCAGACGAGGCCGAGGAAAAGCGCGGTCCACTCGCGGGCGGTCGAACGCCGTGAAATCGAGCCAGCGTCGAGGGCGCGGGTGAAGCCCGCGAAGATATCCTCCTCCGAGCGGCGGGTGAGACCGAGCACGAGTTCGCGGAGTTCGTCGTCGGCGGTATTGAGCGTCGCCGAGATCGCGGTAAGGTAGCAGCCCGCGGGATGGCCTTCCGGGTTCGCGAGGGCGTCTACCCGGGAGCGGAGGTAGGTCGCGAGGGTTTCCGGGAGTCGTTCGGGAGTCTCGAATGCCACGCGGCGGGCCTCGGTCGAGCGCGAGGCGTAGGCGGTCACCGTGCGGAGAAAGAGGCTCCGTTTGTCGGCGAAGGCCCCGTAGAGGCTCGAGCGGCTCAAGCCTGTCGCGGAAAGGATATCGGCCATCGAGGCGCCGTCGTAGCCGAGTTCCCAAAATACACGCATCGCCGCGGCGACGACCGCGCCCTCGTCAAATTCCCGTTGTCTGCCCATACGGCAAGCATAGCATATCTGGAACGATAATTCCAGAAAAAAGGCGACTTCTCGTGGAATTGTATCGAGGAGGGGTTGGCGTGGCATTACCACGCTTGAAGCGCTATTCGCGCCTCGAGCGTGGTAATGCAGCGCCTAAGGGGAGGCTTCCCCTTCCTGATGTCCTGATGAAGGACAGCTACGGGACGTTACGGCTTGAGCCTGATCCAGGTGAGCTCGTTCTTGTTCGCGGTGAGGTGGACGACGCGGCTTCCGGGGATGCGGGAGAAGGCGCGGGTGGTATCGTGGTCGGCGGCGCCTTGCATCTTGATCGTGCAGATGAAGTTGTCGCAGAGGCCGCTTTCGAGCCATTTTTCGACCCACTCGAGGAGGCGGGGCGGGTAGCAGATCACGTCCGAGCAGACCCAGTCCTGCGGGCCGAGGTCCTCGGGTTTGAGGGTGAAGGCGTCGTGCTTGATAAAGGATATGTTCGGTTTCGCCATGAGGTCGTCGCGGAGGGGGGAACGGTCGATCGCGGTGACGGTCGCGCCAAGAAGGTCGAATACCCAGGTCCAGCCGCCGGGACAGGCGCCTGCGTCGATGATGCGGCTTCCGGGGCCGGGAAGGAGGTTTGTATACCTACCGGCAGGTACAGTTGTCGTGGGGGCAGTATACCGACCGGTAGGTATAGTGTCCTCAGCCTCAACCGCAGAACCTCCCACCCATTCCGCCCAGGCGAGGGCTTCGTACATCTTGAGATAGGCCCTGCTCGGGGGATTCTCGTGATCCTCGACGAACCGGATCTCGCCCGCGGGGAGGGGACTCGTGGTAACCGCGGAAGCAAAGAGCGTGTGGTCGTCGAGGAGGCTCCACATCCCCATGGGGCTATGGGGGATGTGACAGGGAAAGGTGCGCGGTTTGAGGTTTATATATGGAAGCTTTTCGGCGATGAGCTCGGCGCGGCGGAAAGACGCCACGGGATAATGGGCCCAGTTTCGCTGTATGCCGCGGAGGATATCCGACGCCTCGCGGACGCTCGTGAATTCGGCGGTAAAGGGCTTTTCGAGGACGTTCCGCTGCCAAAAGGGGTAGACCCCCGGCTCCGTCGGCGCGCGTTCGACGTAGACGAGATCGCCCCAGGCGGTAATGCCCTTGCCCGGACGCGCGGGATCGACGGAAAGCTCGTCATACAGGTTTCTCTGGTAATCCTTGATTGCGAGGTACGCGACGCCGGGAAGCGCGTTCACATGTACGCTTCCTGGACTTCCTCGTCGGTTTCAAGCTCGGCGAGTATCTCGACATAGCGGAGGAACCTGCAGATTCCGGGGCAGTGAAGCACCCCGAACCCGATCTCGACGGCGTCGCCCGCCTGGCGAACCCATTGCGGCTTGACGGTCAGGCTGAATTCGCCGATTCCGGAACGGAGGGCGGGAAGGACGGTCAGGGTATATTCGCGGTCGGTATCGATCGCGGAAACGTGCGAAAAACGCACCTTGCATCCGGTTTTGCTCACGTCTTCCAGGAAACCGGGAAGCCTGCACAGTTCGTCGATCCTGGCGCGCGCGAAATCGCGGAAACGCGGAGCCAGCCTGTTGTCGATACTCATTAGGACGGTAGAATCCGCTTTTTTGGTATCTTTGTCAATAATCGGGAGTTGGGGTATACTAGAAGGACGAAGCCATGAAAAGGATACGGGTCTTGACAGGATTTTCCTCAACGGTACCTCGCCTCTTCGCGCGGGCCAGGCGTTTCGCGCCCGGTCTCGCGCTCGGGCTTTCTCTTGCCGCGACCGTCGCCGGATGCGCCCTGTTCGAGTCGAAGGACTATCCCGACGTCGACTACAGCGCGAGCGTGCAATTCGATCGCTTTATCGGCTCGAATCCTTTTGACCCCCTGGCGGTCGCGACGGGAAGCTGGGATTGCGGCTATCGCGACGCCGAGTGGGACGGCTACGACTACCTGACCCTCACTGATACCGGTGATACGGTCGCAGACTACGGCGCGGCGGACGGGCTCGATGCCGCGACTCCCGTGTACCGGCTCGAGGTCGCGAACCTGATAAACGGGGGGAACTTCGAGGCGACTGCCGAGATATGGGCGGCCGAAACGCCGGGTTCTATCGGAACGGCCGTGAGGGTCGCGACACCCCTTCTGTTCGGCACGGCCTGCGTGAAGATCGATCTTGACCTCAATGAATCGCAAACCTACACGACCGAAGAGCGCACGGGATATCCCGGATTTTTGACGAATACCGCGTATAACCTCTTCTTTCGCTATACCTCAGCGACCTATACCGCGAAGGTATATGTCGACGGGGTTGAAAGCATTATCGCCAGTCCCACCGGTTCGGGGGTGAAAGGCTACGCGCGGTACACGATCAATAATGGCTACACGTACGCGCCGGAAATTGAGTTCCGGACCCAAGACGAAAACCCGCTCTATAATTTCTACGTCGACAATTTCCGCGTCGGCCGAAGCGGTAATATGGAACTGAGGCTTCTTTTAACGCGGGAAGACACGATCGAGCGCTCCGGCGCGCCGCTCGAGTCGGGTACCTACGTGTTCAGCGTGTGGGCTCGTTCGGACCCGCTCGCGACAACCGTCCAGACCCCCTATCCCGTCGACGCCTTCGTCGTCAAGATGGCGCCGACCGCGGAAAGCAGTCTTTCGACCACCTCCGTGACCTACGCGGAGGAGACCGGTTGGCATAAACTGACGGCGACCCTCAAGCCCGGAGCGCTCGCCTTCAAGGAAAGCGCGACCGGTGCCGTGCTCTCCCTCGTGCTCGATTTTAACCAGACTCGCCCGGGCAGCGTCCTTTTGGCGCGGCCCGAACTCGTCTATCTCGCTGACGGGCTCTAACCCCGTCAGTCCCTTACCACCATCACCTTCCTGATTTCGTCCATGCCCGGCCCGACCACGCGGATGAAGTAGATGCCGCGCGCCACGGGATTCCCCGCGCCGTTCGTGCCGTCCCAGTAGTACGAGTAGGTTCCGCCTCCCTTCCTGCCACGCTCGAGCACCTTGACGATATTGCCGTCAAGGGTGAATACCTGGATGACGATGGTTCCCGTCTTCGGGACCTCGACCTGGACGATGGTCTTTTCGCGCTTGTCCGAGTCGATCACGTTGTTGAGGATCGTCACGCCGCCCCGCTGGTGGCGGGTCTCGGCGACGACGAAGCTCCAGGGCGCGAGCGAGGTGATGTCGCTTTCGTCCGTGAGCCGCGCGCAGAAGAGCCCTTCGTACTGGAGGACGAATTGTACCTTCGCGCCGGGCACGACCTCCGCGTCCGATTCGGGTATGAGGAAGTTCCTGAAGAGCTTGTCGTTCGTCGTCTCGACCGGGCTCAGGTTTCGCGCGTCCTGGTTGCCCGAGCGGTTGAAGCCCGAGATGACCGAGGGGAGCCAGAGCTCGAGCGAGGAACCGCTCGCCTCGTTGAAGGTGAGCGGCATCGTGTTCGCGTCCGGGTTCACGTCGTAGAAGAGCGAGAGCGATCCCGGGGCCGAGGGGAGGTTGATCTTCGTCGCGATGGTGATGTCCTTGTCGAGGAGCCTCCCGGTTCCGTCGAACTTCTCGGACCTGAGCGCGCCGCCGCCTTCCGTGCCGAGGAGTCCCGGCTCGTTGACGCCGTCCGACCCGTAGAGCACGTCCGCGAGGCCGACGCCGATGTCCGAGAGCCGGTGGCTGTCGCCGACGACCGCGTAGTTTCCGAGTTCGTCGATGAAATAGGAAGTCTGTGTCCATGTTCCGGTAACAGGATCGAAAATCGTGCCGCCATCCCACGCGATGGCGACGGTGCTCGCCGGATTGACGAGGTTCGCGGCGGTAACGGGCGTCGCGAGCCGGTAGAGGAAGGCGCGGTTATTCGCCGACCTCACCTCGGGCAATCCCGAAAGCGCGACCGGCGTTCCCGAAAGGTTGACCTCGAGGCCCGAAGCGATAGCTGCCGGACTCGCGAAGTCGATCGGTTTCGAGAAGAGGACGTAAAGATCCGTTCGGTTTACGCCCGCGAGCGTGAAGGTCATCCTCGGGGGCGTGCGGTCGACGCACGAAATCCTCGAGAACGACTGCATGAGATTTCCCGCGAGGTCGGTAACGTAGCCCGTCGTCGGATTGCCGTCGGTGTTGTACGAGAGCGTGATCGACGAGCCCGCTATCTGGTAGCCCGAGCCGCCCGGGGCGGACCAGAAGAGCATGAAGTAGGGGTCGCCCGCGACGTTCTGGTTCGTCAAGGGCGCGAGGAGCTTGCTGCCCACGTTCGTGCTGTATTCGTTCGGCATGGCCACCATGATCGCGCCGTTGTAAAAGACCCTGAACGCGGCGAGCGCCTGGTTGAGCGATGACTCCCTGATGCCTCCCGAGGTGGTGACCCACTCGCTCACGGGCGGATCCTCCGGTCGGGAACCGCCGAACGCTTCCGGGGCTTCCGCCGAGGTTTGGCCGAGAATGGTTTTCGTGGCGTCAGTCGCGTCGTACCAGCCTCGCCTGGAGTACCATGCGTACGAGTCGGTCGTCGTGCTGTAATCGACCGCGTTATCGAAGAAGTGCATCTCGATCCGGTCGATAAGACCACCCGTCGCGTCGGGGACGGCTTCGTAGACCGTTACCGGGTCGCTCCATACGTCGGTCGCCGAGCGGAACGCCGCCGGCGCGGGTCCGGTCACGTCCCAGGGGCCGTAAAGGCCTGCGGGATCGTTTTGGACGGTGACGGTAGCGCGGGCGTAGGATGCCGCGCCGAAGGTTTCGAGCGCGTTCGGGGTCGTAGCCGTGTCCGTGAACACGTAACCGGTCGCGGAATCCGAAACGGCGCCAAGGTCTGAAGGGGTTTCGGCTCCGGGTTGAATGTATCCGGGCCAATACCAGTAATACTCGGGCGTCGCGACGGCATCCGCCCAACCCGCGATCGACACGCGGAGTCGTTGCGGTTGGTCGGCGGCGGCCGTGACCCCGTCGAGCGAGAAATTCCGGTATATCGCGTGTACCAAATTGCTCGGAGTGCCCACGGTCGTGTTATGCGCGCGCGTGCCGCATGAAAGACGCGCATTGGGGATCGTGGCGAATCCCGCGACGTCGATATTCGGGCCGACTTGCGCTATGGCGCCGCACGCCGCGTCCACCTGGAGGTTAACCGCGTTATCGGCGACCGCGGGGCCCGACGTCGCCATCGTGACGGGTTCCGACCAGCGGAACTCGATGAAGTTATGCGCGTCGTACGGGTTTTTCGCCGCGTCGTCGATGCCGGTTACGTGCGCTTCCTGGCCGGTAAAGACCTCGACGAGTACCGGGGCGCAGTGGTCGGTGGTTGCCGTAAAGGCGGGCGCCGTGTTCGCCCCGTAATTCGCGCACATCGTCTTGCCGTTCGCCGCGGAAAACAAACCCTTCAGGAAAGAGAGGTCGGGTCGCGTTGTCCGGTGCCCGGCGGCGGTTGTCCCGCGCCCGCGGTCGGTGCTGCCAGCGTCGCCAATGCTCGTGCCCGTCGCGTCGGTATTCCAGCGGTAGTTGGGGTTAGTCTGGTTTACCCTGAGGTAGATCGTCGATACGTCCCCGTCGGTACCGTCGAGTACGTTCGTGCAGTCTGGATCGAAATACGCGTTAGCGAACTTGAGCGGAGTCGGAACGGGGAATGTCTCCGTATACCAGGCAGAGCCGTTCGCGATAGCCGCGGCGGCCGCGGAGACTACCGTGTTGATCTCTCCGTTCGAGTTCTCTATCGGTATGTTGAAATTGACCTCGATGACGTCGTCATAGACCGTTTGGACTGTGGCGATATTGGGACGCACGGTTTGCCAGTTGCCCGTATTCCCCGGTCCGAATGACACGTTTTGGTTTGTTTCCGCGATGAGCGGACCAGCGCCGTCGGGATCGAGTACCGGTACAGCGGCGGCGACGTAGCCTCCCGTGGCGTTCGCGTTCGCGACGGTGAGATTAAAGACTACGGCGTAGGGTATGCCCCATTGATCCTGCGAGACGCTGGTCGAGACGTTCGGGATGGGGTGCGAATTGCCATTCGCGGATATGTTGAGCGAGACGTTCCCGGCGTTGATATCGGCGCCGTTTACGTAGAGGTTGCCGCCGTTCGGATTAGAACCTGCCGGGGTTCCGATCGTGATCGATGCGCCGTTCAGGTCGGTGAACGCGGCATATTCAGAGGGGAGCCCGGAAAGGGCGAGAACGTGCGTTGCCGCGCTATAGGTCCAGCCAGCCGGATAATACGACGGCGTTACCGTGAAATAGTATGCAAGGCGATTGTCGGCCCCTGTCCAGTCGCCATCGTTTGGTGAGTAGTTCGCTCCGAAGACGACAAAGTCATCGGAAGTCGTGAGCGTCCATGAGGATACGTCGAGCGAGCCGCGGTAAAAGAACAGGTTCCTGCACGTGAGGCTGTCGTCTATGCGGAGCGCGCAGCTTACATGATCGAGATAAAGATCGGTGTTTGAGGCGGTGAGCGTGATACCCGCGCCGCCGGCGGTCCAAGTGCCGCTCGCGTTCGCGCGATAGACAACGCCGACCGGGGATGTCCATGCTTGCGCGCCGGTCGAACGATAGTCGTCCTCAAAAAGCGTCACCAAGCCCGTTGCTTGTATGGTTACGGGGCCATTGACGCCGTATTGCGGAACGACCGCCGTATCGCCAATTGAGTGGAGGTTAACCGTGCTCCCCGTGACGGTGAGCGAGATCGGCTTATTTGCAACTCCGGCAAGCCCGCCGATACGGTCGTTGCAAGAGACGGGATACTTTGTTAGGCCCGTTCCCGCGGTGATGGCGAGCGCCCGGTTTCCGTTGATTGTCGATGAAAAGACTATTCCTCCCGATACAGTCGAGAGGGCGGTAGGGCCGCCAGTCAACGCGACCGGGCCGCTCAAACTGACGGCGTTGACGAGGGGGCCGTTCCCCGCGTTCGTCGACGAAACGGTCAGGCCGTCGAGCGTGATCGCGGAATTCGCGATGTCCACCGCGGTACCCGCGGCGCTCACCGTGATGTTGTCGCTGAAGGTCGTGGTTCCCGTTCCCGCCGTTTGCGTGAGGCTCGCCGCGTTTATCGTCGAGTCGAATGTCGCGTCGTTTGCCGAGACGATCGAGATCGCTCCGAGAGCCGTCGTGTTTCCGACAGAACCGGAGACGGCGATATCGCCGGCGGTTCCCGCCGTGAGCGTGAGGTCTCTCGCGGTCGAGTTCGATATCGCCGCGACGGAAATGTTTCCGCCGGTCCCCGCGTTTACCGTATTTATAATCGACGTACCGCCAAGCGCGAGAGCCCCGAGGTTGACGGGGGCGTTTGAGGTCAGGATCGTACCGGTAAGGGTTGTCGATGAGGGATCCGTCGCGGTCAGTCCCGCTGCGAACGTAAATTGATCAAGCGTTCCGTTTCCGAGCGACAGGGTTCCGGAGTTTAGGAAGCTCGTGGATCCGGCTCCCGAGACGATAAACGTGTCTGAATTGATCGTGATGCCATAGATAGCCGAGTTGGTTTGCAGCGAGACAACATAGACCGATTGCCCGTCCGCGAAGGTCGCCGTTCCGCCGGATTTTGAGATGGAAAGTTCGTCGAGCTCGGCGCCCGCCGAACCGATATTACCGTTCAAGCCAATCGACCCAGTAGTATTCGTGAGCGTCAGGTAGTCCGTGGCGCCGGCGGAGCTGATCGGGCCGAGCGTTATCGTCCCGACACCCGTGAGACCGGCCGTTCCCGCGATGTCTGTCGTGGTAGTGCCGAAGTCGATATTGCCGGCAGTCGCGGTAACGGTGTCGGTAATGGTTTTAGTCGGTGCCGTCGCGGTAACGCCATTGGAGAAGGTGAGTCCGTTATCGATGATTAACGATCCGGTATTGCTGAATGTCGTGGCACCGCCGATCGTTCCATCATCCCGGAACCTGACGTTGTAACCCTGAAGTGGCGCCGTATTCAGCGCTCCGATGGTAACCGTTCCGGTAAAGTCGATCGGTTGGGCGTTTCGGGTGTCGGTCAGGGTGACCGTCGCGGCCGCGACCGTACCCGTCTGCACGCCGCTCGACTGGGTCACCGTAAAGACGTTGATCGCGGAAATATTCCCGATGCTCGTCAGGGGATTCGCGGCGTTGTCCGCGACGTTGACGGTAAGGTTCGCGCCGGCCGCGCCGGTAATGTCGCCCGCGGTGACCGGTGAGGCCGCGCCGTTTCCGAGCGTAAGCGTCGCCCCTGGCGAGATATTCACGTCGTCGAGGGTGATTTGTCCCGTCGATGTTCCGCCTATTCGCGCGTTTGCGGTGACGTTCGTGGGCATCGAGCCAAGATCGATCGTTCCCGCGGTAGCCTGGATGACTGCGGCGACGTTCTTGGTCTGGCTCGTCGCGGTAACGCCGTTCGCGAAGGTGAGCGTGTCGGAACCCGATCCGTCGTCTCCGAGGGTGAGGCTCCCGGAGCTCGTGAAACTCACGTTGTTCGTGAAGGTCGCGGAGTTGCTGTTTATCGCAAGCGCGTAGGTTCCGCCGCCCGGATTGAAGGCGGTCACGTAGGCCGTCGCGCCGTCGGCGAAGGTCACCGTTCCCGCCCCGCCCATGGCGAGCGTCAGCCCGTCGAGATAGTTGCCCATGGCGCCTATCGCGGCGTTGAAGGTCACCGTTCCCGTACCGTTCGTGACGGTAAGATTGTCGGCGCCTCCTGCCGAGGTGATCGCGCCGAGCGTGATCGCGGCCGTGCCGGTAAAGCCGGCGGTTCCCGATATCGCCGTCGCGGGCGACGGCGGGACGGCCGTCCATAGGACGATGTCGCCCGCGGTGGCCGTTACGGTTCCCGTAACGGTTTTCGCCGGCGCCGTCGCGGTCAGGCCGTTCGAGAAAGTACATCCGTTCGATATGGTGAGCGTTCCCGTCGTTCCGATCGTCGTGTTTCCGGCGACGCTATTCGTCGCTCCGGCGATTGTGAGGTTGAAATTCCCTCCCGCGTTCGTGAGTCCCGTGTTGACGACAAGGTCGCCGTTGAACGCGATCGTTCCCGTGGTCGCGGTGAGGATGAGCGTGTCGACATCGACGTTCATGTTGAACGCGCACCCCTGGCTATTCGTCACGGTAAGCGCGTCGTCGCAGGTGAGCGCGTTCGTGTCCACGGTAAAGGTTCCGGTCGCTTTGCTCACGGTAAGCGCGTTGAAGGGGTCGCCTCCCGGAACGAGGATTTGCGCGCCGCCGCCGTCGAAGATGACGGTTCCGTTGTTATGGGTCAGGGTCGAGGTTGTTGCGTTAAACGTCGCGTTTCCGCGGAATCTGGTTACGTTGGGTGCGGCGGGCGCGGTAAACGAACCGCTTCCGCCGGCATAATTACCCGTGAAAATGATGTCCGCCGCCCCGCCCGTGATCGCTCCGTTGTTCGTCGTCAGGCCGCCGACGGTCAGGCTCGCGTCGTCAGTATCGAGATCGAGCGTCTGTCCGGCGTTTACGGCAAGGGCGCCGGTTCCCGCGATCGTGAGGTTGCCGGTGACGCGGATCGCGTTGGCACCGCCGGTGGTGAGCGATAGACTCGCGATGGAGACCGCGTTGGTCGTGAATTGCTGGTTTCCCGTGCCGTCGAGGGTGACCGCGCAGTTCGTTCCGCCGGTCACCGTATTGAACGTGAGGTTTCCCGCGACCTGGAGACTGCTGCCGATTCCCGCCGTAAACGAGCCGGTTCCCGGGCCGAAGGCGAGGTTGCCCCCGACGTCGATAAGGCCGCTTGACGTCCAGCTTCCCGCCGTGGAATCGACGTTGCCCGCGACGGTTATCGTGTTCGTGCCGGAAGCGAACGTTCCCGCGCTGATCGCCAGTGACGAGAAAGAAAGCTGGGTTTGCGCGGTTTTTATGGTCGGACCGTTTATCGCATTGATGTCGACGGCGCCGAGCGATATCGGCGTACCGTGGTTGTCCCAAACGCTACCTGTTTCGCTTCCCGTGCCACCCAACGTGAGCGTGTTTCCGCCCGGGGTATAGGCGCTTCCGTCTTGCAACGTGAGATTTCGCGTCACGCGTATACCGCCGTCGGCGATAAGCGTCGCTCCGTTGTTGATCGTAAGATCGCGGAAGACCGCGTGACAGGTGACTGTGCCCGCGCCGATTGTCCCCGCGTAAATGGCGTATGCGTCTTGAAGCGTTCCGGTGGCGGTAAAGGTTATTGACTTTTGGTGAAAGAGGATGGTGGCCGCCGTGCCCGTAATCCCGCCGCCGATCGAAAGCGTTCCGCCGTTACTGTTGGCATCCCATTCGATGGATCCTCCCGATGCAGTGACCGTCGTCGCGCTTTGCGTTCCGGCATTCAAGCCCGTTTGGGTGAAAGTGCCACCCGACGCTATGAGGTTTCCCGCTATGAACTGCCCCGTCCCGATCGAGACGGTTCCCGCCGATACGGTAAAGTTCGCGGTTGTGCCCTGCGTGAAAGCGTTGTTTCCGAATGAAATTCCCGATCCCGAGCATTCGACATTGGCATATGTATTGCTTGCTCCGGGGGTGATGCTCTGACTTGCTCCCGAAAAACGGACCGTGTCGCCTGCCGGGGCGATCGTGGCAATCGAGATAGCCGCGCCGGCGCCGCTGAAGAGGATTACCGGATCGCCGGTTCCGTTTCCGTTGATCGCTCCGGTGCCGGAGTAGCCGCCGCCGAACTCGATCGCCGTAGCAGCGCCCGTATTTCCCGCGGATACCGCGCCATTGTTTATGACTGTTCCCGCGAAGGTGATTTTACCTGTTCCAGTGGAGGCGACGCTCGCGCCAGTTCCGATATTCGTCGTGCCTGTTGTGTTGAGGTTAATCGTTCCGCTTCCGCTCGATGCGATCGACGCGCCGTTGCCAAGGGTAACCGGGTTCGCGAAGGTGAGTGCCCCGTCTGTCGTGGTGATCGCCGCCCCGGCGGAAACGGTCACGAGGCCTGCGGGGGCCGCGTACGTCGTTTCGAAGTCGTTCGTGGTGCATGTGATTCCGGAGTTGATCGTGAGCGTGCTCGTACCGAGCGCGAGCGTGACGGGTTCCGCGAGCGTAACCCCGTTCGTGAAGGTGATATTTGCCGCGACCGTATTGATATTGCGAAGGGTGATTCCCCCCGACGCGGTAAGCGTTCCTGCAAGGGTAAGGCCAGACGCTGTTGGTGTTGCAAACGCACCACCGGTGACCCTGAATATGTCACCTGCATCGTTTCCGAGCGAGAGAGACCCGGTGGTGCTTAAAGTCGCCGTTGCGCATTCCGTTGTCTGCCCTGCGGCGTTTGCGTTAAAGCTCGCGCTTGCGGTACCGGAAACGGTAATGGCTTCGGTTGCGGTGAGTGCGCCCCCGGCGATAAATTCGCCGGTGATACTGAGGTTTGCATATCCTGTACCCCATGCAGGGGCGCATCCGGTACCGTAGTACTCGACCGTGCTCCCTGCGACATTGCTTTTAGTGCCACCTATTGATGGGTTTCCGGATATTCTCACGATTCCGCTATTCGAGAATGTGCCGGTAAATGCATTGAGTCCGAATGTGCCAAGGTCAAGCGATGCGGTCGATAAGACGGAAATGCCGGTTGCCGATAGTGCAGCGGTCGCCGTCCATGTCCCGCTCGCGACGACGAGCGCATTGTAGCCGTCAAGTGCGGGTAGCGATCCGGTCGCCGTCGCATAACGGAATGTACCGCTATCCGGATCCGATTTTGGTATCGTCCCGGTCGAGGATATCTCGATGGTCCCGAGGTTATCTATCGTTCCGATGTTCGTAATAGAGCCGGCGCCGTTCAGGTTGAGCCCTCCATTTATGGCGAGTGTTCCGTCGACGTTGATCGTTGTCCCGCCAAGGGAGAGAATTGCCCCTGTTATCACCGTCAGGTTCTGATAGGAGGTGCCCATGATCGGCGTGGCCAGGGCGCCGGTATAAGTAACCGCGCTCGTTCCGTCGTTCGCAATGGTGGGCAATCCCGTGACCTGTCCTGCGGTGCCGTCAAGCGCGATGACCCCTGAATTGTTAATCGCCGTGACGGTGATCGTCTCTCCATGAAAGTCCACGCTGCCTGCGGCAAGAACGTTGATTGTTCCGGTCGTGACGGCGGCGGTCGCCTGGGGATTGTTGCCTGCGACCTCGGGATTGCCGACCGTGGCGTTTTCTCCTGGTCCCGGGACTGCGCCTGAATCCCAGTTTCCTCCCGCATTCCAGTTGGTTCCGAGCGTTCCGGTCCAGACCGGGTTTCCTGCCGTGTTCGCCATGAGGTTCCAGTTCGCCGCTCGGGGAAGGCTGGTCGGAACGCTCTGGTATGCGGTATAGGTATGACCCGCGATGATGTCGATGTTTGTACCGACCGACAGGAAGCTTCCTCCGGCCTGGTCGCTCGCCAGGGTTATGGAGCCTGCTCCGTTAATGAAGAGCCTGGTTCCCGCTCCCGTTCCGGTGCCGGACAGCGTGAGCGATCCCTGTACCGTGATATCGTTGGCGATCGTCAGCGTTTTACCGGCTTGTAAGGTCGATGAAAGATCGTTGAATATCGTGTTTCCGGTAATCAATGCTGATGCCCCGTCTGGAGCGAAGATTACGGTTCCTCCAGCGGCTGTGAACGTTCCGCTGTCTGTCCAGTTCCCGTTCACGGTGATAATCTGCCCGCCTGCGTCCAGGCTTCCGCCGCTGAGTACCGTCAGGTTGTCCGTTACGGTAATGGGTGCGCCGAGCGTGACGTTCGCCGTTCCTCCGATTTCAAGGGATCCGAGACTTCCTCCCGGCGCGAATGACGGTACGGCACCGTTGAGCGCGAGCGTTCCTCCCGTTTGCGAGAACGCGATGCCCGAGAACGATCCGTCAAGGGTGACCGTTCCGCTTCCCGCCGTCCAGGTTTCGCTTCCCGTTCCGGTCGCGTTTCCGTATACGTGAACGGCATTAGTTCCGCTCGCGAGGCTCGTCGTCGCTCCGCCCGAGAGGCTGAGATTGCCGTTTATCGTCAACGGTCCGGATGCCGATTTTGCCCCCGCGGTGATCTCGAGATCTTGATAACCCGAGAGCGCCGGTATCGAGACGCTCGTTCCCGAATACCGGAAGATCCCGCTGTCGTTGTCCGAGAGGTTGATCGTGCCCGTATCATTGATTTCGACGATCGAGGAATTGTTTATCGAGCCGACGGTGGCGGATCCGGTATCGAGCGTGAGCGTTCCCGCGTTCGTGAACGCCCCGGTCACCGATAGCGCGCGCGATCCCAGCTGAAGCGCCGCGCCTCCTCCGATGGAGAGCGACACCGCGGAAAGATTGTTCGATTGCGCGTGCGTTCCGGTGGTGATTTGGAGCGTATTGTATCCGTCGAGCGCAGGGATGGTTCCTGCCGCCGTCGAGTATTGGAACGTGCCGCTGTTGTTGTCAGATTTATTGACGGTTCCCGCTCCGTTAACCACGATTGTGCCTGAGTTCTCGAGCGTTCCGGCGACGGTGATGGAGGTCGCCCCGAGGGTGAGCGTCCCTGTCACGGTGAGGTTTCGGTAGCTCGTTCCCCACGCCGTGGGGTTGGCGGCTGCTCCCGTGTAGACGATGGTGCTCGAGGGTCCGTTGACGTGAGTTCCCGAGATGGTCTGCGTTCCGGCGAGATAGATTGTTCCGTTGTTGGTAACCGTTGTCGTGTCATTAATGTTGGCGGTATTGAGCGTGAGACTTGCGCCTGAATTAATCGTTATCGTCGCGGCTGTGGGTGCTGTCCCCGTGACTATTGGATAATTACCGGAAACGAGTTGCGGAATCACGACCGTGCTGGTGTTGGTGGGTACTCCTCCGGTCCAATTCGCCGCGTCGTTCCATTCGTTTCCGCCGAAGCCTCCTATCCACGTTGTCGCGCTCGTGTTATTCACAAAACGTAACGTTCCGATCGGGATGTTCGTTCCCCCGGGTACAAAAAAAGTGAGAAGGATATAATCGCTGTTGTTGTCGACGGCTTGAAAAAAGAGGGTTGTCGTATACGGATTGCCCGCTGTCGTGGTCAAATCGGTTGGTGCGACGTTTCCCGTGATGTTTATCGTTCCATCCAGGACGTATGTATCGGCGGCCCCGGCGCTATTCACCTCTGCTTGATAACGGTAGGTTGAACTTCCTGCCGGTGTTCCCGTAATGCTGATGCTTATGGTCTGTCCGAGGGCCGCCGCCCCGGTATGGGACACCGTATATGTATTGCCTCCGTAGATTACCGATACGCCATCGAAGACGACGTCAGGGGACGCATTGACGTTGTTTGGAAGGGTGATGGAGCAACTCCCGTCGCCGCTAAAAAAAGTTGCCGTCGATCCAGTCTGGTCGAAATACGCTTGCGTCGACACCACGATTTTTGCGCCATTCGTCATCGTGACGTAATTGTTCGTCGTCTGATTCGTATCGAGCGTGGCTGTGGTCCATGTGCCCGTTCCGACGAGACTGAGTGAGCATGCGACGGTCTTTCCGAAATCCGTCCAGCCTGCCGTGATGGCATGGCCATTCGTGTTAATCGTTACGTTCGTCGAGTCAACGCGGAAATTCTCGTTAGGGTTGTTCGTGTTGCCCGTTACCGTAAGCGTGTTTCCGAGGTTCAGTGTCGCGCCCGCGTTGATCGTTAATGCAAATACCGTTATCGGCGTCGAGGTCGTGATTACCGCCGCTGTGTTGATCGTCGCCGTATCGCCCGCGACGGGATATCCGCCGCCTCCCCAGTTTGCCGCGAGCTCCCAGACTCCGCTTCCGCCGCCCGTCCATGTATACGCCGCCCCCCACGCCATGCCGCCCGAAAGCGCCAAAAACACCGCCGCCGTGAGGATATATTTAGAAAATCCGCGATTTTTCATGGTCTGGAACTCCTGACTTTAATTGTACTCCCCACTCCACGAATTTCAAAACATTTATATCGTAGAAAAAGGATTCACCTATCTGAAGTATCGGCAAGAAAAGTGGAGAGAATTACGCTTTCGGGAGGAATCAGCGAACTTGGTATTGCTGCATTTTTTCTTCCCCATGAGTGCTTTTAACGACTCGGCGGACTGTTATGGTCCTTGCTACCTACCGGTCGGTATACAAGAGGACACACTCTATACCTACCGGTAGGTATAGTGAAGCCATATAATACTACCTACCGGTAGGTATACAGACAACACATATAAAAAATCACTCCGCAAACCCATCAATCCCCCCGTCCTTTTTCTCCCCTACATTCTCCACCCGGATCATCACCTCGTTCGGGAGGCAGGCGTTCCAGTCTCCGGGGGTGCCGATCGCGCGCGCGGCGACGCAGGTCTGGTTCGGGCAGGGCGAGCTTTTGACGCGTACCTTTCCATCAGCGATCTCGACGACGGTGTCGCCGAGCGGCCCGGGGATCGGGACGGTGAGATCCTTGTCGAGCGTATAAATCCAACGCCCTGTCGGGGCCTCGATGACGAGGCGACTGTCGTCGCCCCGGTTCCCGTAAATACGGATTCCTGCGAGGACGGTGAGCGCGATAATGCCCGTGACGATGACGAGGTCGAGCGGTTTTACGCCGACGGGGAGCGTACGCTTTTTTCCCTGCGTGTGTCCGCTCGACGAGTCTTCGGGTCTGTCCTTCTTGCCGGTCGTTTCGCTCATCCCTGGTTCTTGAAAACCTTCGAGCCCGGCTCGACCGATTCGATGATCCAGGTGTTGCCGCCGATCGTGCTCCCGGAGCCGATGACGGTCTCGCCGCCGAGGATCGTTGCGCCCGCGTAGATCGTCACGCCGTCCTCGATCGTCGGGTGCCGCTTCTTGTCGGCCATGTTCTTCCGGACGCTCAAGGCGCCGAGGGTGACGCCCTGGTAGATCTTCACGTTCTTGCCGATGCTCGCGGTCTCGCCGATGACGACGCCGGTGCCGTGGTCGATGAAACAGCCCTCGCCGATCGTCGCGCCGGGATGGATGTCGATGCCGGTCCTTCCGTGGACGTATTCGCTCATGATCCGCGGGATGATCGGTACGCCCTTTCCGTAGAGGAAGTGCGCGATCCGGTGAACGAGGAGGGCCTCGAGGCCGGGGTAGGAGAGGATGATCTCCTCGACGCTCCGCGCGGCGGGGTCCCCGTCGAGGGCTGCCTGGGCGTCGCCGGTGGCGAGCCGGCGGAATTCCGGGATCTCGTCGATGAGCGCGAGGACGATCTGCTCGGAATACTTGTAGCAGCCCGAGCCGTCGCGGTTATTCATCATGCAGATGTACTTGATCGCCTTGAGCACCTCGTTCGTGAGACTGCGGACGATCCGGTGAAGCCGTTCGCCGGTCACGAAGCGGAGGGTGTCGCGGTCGAGGTCGCTGTCCTCGCGGAATCCCGGGAATATGACGTTTTCGAGGTCGTTCAGGGCGGAAATGACGCTTTCGCGGTTCGGGAAGTTCTGGCAGTCGGTCAGGTTGATGGCCCCCGTCGTTTCGTAGCTCGCGAGGATGCGTTCGATCCGGTCATCAAGGTTGCTCATGCGTTGCTCCTTTTCGTTCGTGATGGGCGAGCGACCGGCGGGCGCTCATGCCGCGCGGTCCTTTCGCGAAAAATGCGTCTATGACGAGTCCCTGGGCCATCGCCGCCTCGTACCCGAAGTTGATCTGGAGGTCGGGGCGGTCAAAGTCAAAGGGAGATCGGTCGTTGTCGACGAGGATCGACGCTGTCGGGATGTCGCGCCTGCGCGGTTTCCGCGCGTAGACGGCGCAATCGAAGGATCGAAGGACGACGTCCGCTGCGTTCTTGAGCCGGGACCGGTCGATCCGGGTAAAGCGGCCGAGATACACGGCGAATACGTGCCTGATCCCGCGCGTTCGGGGGATCCAGACCGGGGTGTTGTTCCGGAGGTAGCCGTCCGCGAGGAGCATGCCGTCCCTTGGCACGGGCGAGAAGATCCCGGGAAACGACGCCGAGGCGCGCATCGCCTCGGCGATCGGTCCGTCGGTAAGCACGACCTCGGCCCCGGTGCAGAGGTCGGTCGAGTTGCAAAAAAAGGGGATTTCGGTCGAGCCGAACTCCGCCCCGCGGGTGAGCTCGAGAAGGAGATTGCGTACCTTGTCGCCCGAGTCGATTCCGTCGGCCGAAAAGAGGTTTTTAACCCCCTGTCCGATCTGGAATACCTTGTTCAGGGGTCCTCGGGGAAGGGTAAAGGCCGCGTCGCTCATGAAATCGGTCACGTCGAAACGCGTCCCGAGGTATTTTCGCATCTCGAACGGGCTCATCCCGGTCGCGTAAAGGCCTCCGATGATGGCCCCCATTGAGCATCCGGCGATGAGCGACGGGCGGGGAACCTTCAGTTCCTCGAGGGCCTCGAGAACGCCGATATGCGCGAGGCCGCGTGCGCCGCCCCCTGATAGCACCAATGCCCAATTCATGGGTAAAATATAGTAAGACTTGCGGTTTTTGCCTATCGGTTTTTGGCGTAAATATCTCAACGTGCGCGTTTCTTCGCTTGACAAAGGCGGAATCCTTCGCTATAGTGGCCAAGCATCTTCGAACCGTCGATGCGCGCTTAAATTGCTCCTATAGCTCAGTCGGTAGAGCGCAACCATGGTAAGGTTGAGGTCAACAGTTCGATTCTGTTTGGGAGCTGTATCATCCAATTATAAGGGGATTCCGTCATGGCAAAGAAGACTTCTGTTGAAATCATCGCTATGCAGTGCAGCGAGTGCAAGCGAAAGAACTATACGACCAAGAAAAATCGCAAGAACACCCAGGGAAAGCTCGAATTGAGCAAGTATTGCCCGTTCGACCGGAAGCACACCCTTCACAAGGAAACGAAGGTCAAGTAAGCGTTCGGTGTATTGGTCAGGAAGCCTTTCGGTTTCACCGGAAGGCTTTAGTCGTAAATAGGGTTGTCGGTTAAAAGCCGTAAACTCTTGCAATATATGAAGTTTACCGGTCTTCCGGAGGCTTCGCTCGTGTGGGGTTTTTTAGGCTTGCCGAATAAAACTCCGCACGGTACATGGACTTGTTCGGCTTGCCGGAAAAGTCCAGGAGTTCGCCAAATAATCGGAAAGCGATTATTTGGCGAACTCAGGTCAGTAGCTCTAATGGTAGAGCGTCGGTCTCCAAAACCGAATGTTGCGGGTTCGAGTCCTGCCTGACCTGCTAAAAATGGTGACTTCGGGGCTTGCGCTCCGGCTCGCCGGGATGCGCGTCCTTGCCGTTCGCGCGTTCGGTACGAATCTTGTGAATAGTGGGGACTGGCATGTCGAAGATCGTCCAGTTTTTTAAGGAATGTGTCGCCGAGCTTCGCAAGGTCGTTTGGCCGACCCGCGACGACGTCATTTCATCCGTTAAGGTGGTCATCGTTTCCACGATCATCATCGCCGCGATCCTTGGTCTGCTCGATGCCGGCCTCGTCGCCGGCATGAATCTCTTGTTCTAGGCCTGTTAGATGGCAAGGGGTTGGTACATTCTGCATACCTATTCCGGGTATGAGAATAAAATCGAAAGAACCATTCGTTCTCTCATTGAAACCGGGGATATCTCCGGTTCCGTCGTTGTCGACATCAAGGTGCCGATCGAGGAAGTCATTGAGGTGAAGGATGGAAAGAAGCGGAGTGTCACCAAGAAATTCCTTCCTGGATATATCCTTATCGAAATGGAACTTCCTGAGCTCGGTTGGAAGGCTACCTGTTCCGCGATCCGCAAGATTCAGGGCGTGACCGGTTTCGTCGGTACCCCGAGCGGCGTTCGCCCCCAGCCGATAACTCCCGACGAGGCCAAGGCTATCCTTCAGAAGGCCGGCGAGATCAAGGGAGAGAAGACCACCCGCATGAAGCAGTCCTTCGCGGTTGGCGAGACGGTCAAGATCATTGACGGTCCGTTTGATTCGTTTACCGGTACGATTGAAGAAGTTAACGCGGAGAAGAACAAGCTTCGCGTGATGGTTGGAATATTCGGCCGCGCAACGCCGGTTGAAGTCGATCTATTACAGGTTGAAAAGATCTAGCTTGTAGGATATGAGTTCCGCCCCTGGCGGAACTCGATGTCTTTACATATGGGAGAGGAAAACCGGTCGTACCGACCGGTTTTCATGGAGAATCCTTCCTTTGGTCGGATTCTCCACGAGGGGCGTCGCTCCTTCCTCGCTATCACCACATAGGAGTATCTTATGGCAAAGAAAAAGATCACTGCCCTCATCAAGCTGCAGTGCCCCGCCGGAAAAGCGACACCCGCTCCTCCCGTCGGCCCCGCGCTCGGTCCCCATGGCGTCAGTGCTCCCCAGTTCGTGCAGCAGTTCAATGATCGCACGAAGTCCATGGAAACCGGGCTCATTATCCCGGTCGTCATCACCGTCTACTCGGACAAGACCTTCACGTTCATCCTGAAGACCCCGCCCGCCTCCGTTCTCATCAAGAAGGCGTGCAATCTCCAGAAGGCTTCCGAGAACGCCAAGACCCACAAGGTCGCGACCCTTTCCAAGGCGAAGCTCGAGGAAATCGCGAAGATCAAGATGCCGGACGTGAACGCAAACGACCTTGAGGCCGCGAAGAAGATCGTAGCCGGTACCGCCCGCAGCATGGGCGTTGAGGTGGAGCGCTAATATGAAGCACGGAAAAAACTATCGCAACGCGCTCAAGAAGTACGACACCGCCAAGTCGTATGAACTCGCCAAGGCCTGCGAGCTCGTCAAGGAGCTCAAGTTCGCCAAGTTCGACGAGACCGTCGAGGTTCACGTGAGCCTCAAGCTCGGCAAGAGCCAGTCCGTCCGCGACACCGTCGTTCTTCCCCATCAGTTCCGCGAGGAAAAGAAAGTCCTCGTGTTCTGTAAGGACGAGCGCGCGAAAGAGGCTCTCGACGCGGGCGCCACGTTCGCAGGCGCAGACGAGTACATCGAGAAGGTTAAGGGCGGTTGGCTCGATTTCGATATCGCCGTCGCCACCCCGGACATGATGAAGGACGTCGGTCGTCTCGGTATGGTCCTCGGACGCAAGGGTCTCATGCCCAACCCGAAGACCGGTACCGTCACCAACGACATCGCGGCCGCGATCGCCGAGCTCAAGAAGGGACGGACCGAGTTCCGCGCCGACAAGACCGGCGTTATCCACCTCGCCGTGGGTAAGGTGTCCATGGATGCCGCCAAGGTCGCCGAGAACGTCGAGGCCTTCCTCGCCGAGATGATGCGCAAGAAGCCCTCCGACGCGAAGGCTGACTTCGTGCAGTCCGTGTCGGTCAGTTCGACCATGGGCCCCGGCGTGTGGGTCGACTACAAGGTAGGAGAGTAATCATGGCAGTAAGAGCTAAGAAACTGCAGGCCGCCAAGACCGCCGGCATCGCCGACATCAAGGCGAAGTTCGAGGCCTCTTCCGAGTACATCTTCACCGAGTACCGCGGCCTTACCGTCGAGCAGATCACCAATCTCCGCAAGCAGCTCCGCGAGAAGGGATGCTCCTATAAGGTCGTCAAGAACAACCTCGCGCGCATCGCTTTCGAGGAAATGAAGACCGCCGACGTTTCGGGTTATCTCCTCGGGCCGACCGCCGTCGCGCTCGCCGGAGAGGACGTGAACGCCGTCGCGAAGATTCTCTTCGATTTCGCCAAGGAAACCCCCGCGCTTGTCATCAAGGGCGGACTCATCGACGGCGAGATCTACGACGCGAAGAAGATGGAGGCGTTCTCCAAGCTCCCGGGCAAGAAGGAACTCATCTCCATGCTCATGTCCGCGATGCTCGGAAATACCTCCAAGCTCGCGCGCACCCTGCAGGCCGTCGCCGACAAGAAGGCGGCCGAGGCCTAACGTACCCAACACGGCCAGGCTTCAAGGGTTGCTCGACCGAAAGGGGAGTCGCCCGTCGCTGTCGTCCTGGACGTGACAAAAAATGCCCGACGTCGCCGTATGGCGAAGGATGGGCTTCGGCAAGGGGACATCCCCGAACCGACCGATATTCCGTAAGGAGAAGATAATATGGCAGCTTTAACCAATGATCAGATTCTGGACGCGATCGCGAGCATGACCGTGCTCGAGGTTTCCGAGCTCGTGAAGGCGATGGAAGAGAAGTTCGGCGTTACCGCCGCCGCTCCCGTTGCCGTGATGGCCGGTGGCGCCGCCGCCGCCGCTCCCGCCGAGGAGCAGACCGAGTTCACCGTCACCCTCAAGGGGCTTTCCGCCGACGACAAGAAGATCGCCGTCATCAAGGAAGTCCGCACCGTTACCGGCCTTGGCCTCAAGGAAGCGAAGGATCTCGTCGAGGGAGCTCCCAAGACCCTCAAGGAGAACGTTTCCAAGGACGAAGCCGCCAAGATCAAGGAAGCGATCACCGCCGCCGGTGGTATCGTCGAGATTGCCTGATTTTGACCGGGTCGGGGCCGGTTCGCCGGCTCATGACCGTGTTTTTCCTTTTTTTCCCGAAAGGTTCCTGCGCGGAAACGCGCGGGAGCCTTTTTGCAGTCTTTAGGGGCTTGCGCGGAATACCGCGCGATTCCCGGGCGTTAATGAAAAACGTTCGCGTTTTCGATTGCGCTAGTCTACCGTTTTAGGGGGTATGGGATGTTCGCAAGAAACCAGGCGATCAACCGTCAGTATATCGGCAAAAATATCCGTAATTTCATGGATTTGCCCGACCTCATTGATATTCAGCTTTCGTCATATGAGAAATTCCTTCAGCGCGACAAGTCCGCCGCTGAACCTTCGTCGGAGGAAGTCGGCCTTGAGGACGTCTTTCGCTCGACCTTTCCGATCGAAAGCCCGAACGGTGACATGCTGCTCGAGTACGAATATTACGAACTCGACGAGGAGAACATCAAATTCTCCGAGCTCGAGTGCAAGCAGAAGGGTCTTACCTTCGCCGTGCCGCTCAAGGCGCGCATAAACCTGATATTCCAGCAGACCGGAGAGATCCGTCAGAAAGACATATACATGGGCGATATCCCGCTCATGACCGACCGGGGGACCTTCATCATCAACGGCGCCGAGCGCGTCGTCGTCTCGCAGATCCACCGCTCCCCGGGCGTCATCTTCAGTCACGAGAAGGGCATCTACTCGAGCCGAATCATTCCGTATCGCGGAAGCTGGCTCGAGTTCGAGATCGACCAGAAGAAAGAGCTCATCTACGCCAAGATCGACCGGAAGAAGCGTATCCTCGGAACCCTGTTCCTTCGCGCGCTCGGCTACGAGACCCGCGAGGACATCATCCGTTGTTTCTATAAGACCGCTAACGTGAAGGTCTCCGACGACCGCGCCGTGCGCGAAAAGCTCGTCGGCAAGGTGCTGGCCACGGCCGTATTCATCAAGGCCGAGGACGGAACCGAGAAGAAGCTCTACCGCGCCGGCGAGAAGATGCACCCGCACAACGTCGACGAGCTCGTCATGAACAAGGTGAAGGAGATCACCGTCATCGACTTCGAGGCCGAAGGCTCGCTCAACTCGCCCATGGTCATCAACTGCTTCGAGCGCGAGGAGATTCGCTACTCCGGGAAGGACGCCGAGAGCGACGAGCCCACGAAGGAAGACGCGCTTTCCGCGGTCTACTCCGTGCTCATGCCCGGCGAGCCGATCACCGTCGAGTCGGCGGAGAAGGACCTCGTATCGATGTTCTTCTCGACCCGCCGTTACGACCTCGGTCGCGTCGGCCGCTACAAGCTCAACAAGAAGTTCGACTACGCCGAGCCCGTCTCGGACTATACCCTCGTCAAGCCGGACATCATCTCGACGATGAAGTTCCTCATCAAGGTGTACGTGGGCGACGAGTCCATCGACGATATCGACCACCTCGGCAACCGCCGCGTCCGCTCGGTCGGCGAGCTCATGACCAACACCCTCAAGACCGCGTTCTCCCGCATGGAGCGCATCGCGAAAGAGCGCATGAGCCTCAAGGAAACCGAGACGATCAAGCCGCAGGACCTCATCTCGATAAAGCCCATCGTGGCCGCGATCAAGGAGTTCTTCGGCTCGAGCCAGCTTTCCCAGTTCATGGACCAGGTTAACCCGCTCGCGGAACTCACCCACAAGCGGCGCCTCAACGCGCTCGGCCCCGGCGGTCTTTCCCGCGACCGCGCCGGCTTCGAGGTCCGCGACGTCCATTATACCCACTACGGCCGCATGTGCCCGATCGAGACGCCTGAAGGTCCGAACATCGGTCTTATCGTCTCGCTCGCGAACTATACCCGCGTCAACGACTACGGCTTCCTCGAGGCCCCGTACGTGAAGATCGAGAACGGCGCGACCACCCGCGAGATCGAGTACCTCTCGGCCATGGACGAGGACAAGTACTACATCGCGCAGGCCTCGACCGAGATCGACGAGAAGGGCAAGTTCACCACCGACCAGATCTCCTGCCGCCGCCACGGCGACTATACCACGCGCGCCCCGAAGGACGTGCAGTACATGGACGTATCGCCGAAGCAGATCATCTCGGTGTCCGCCTCGCTCATCCCGTTCCTCGAGCACGACGACGCGAACCGCGCGCTCATGGGCTCGAACATGCAGCGCCAGGCCGTTCCCCTCGTGTTCCCCGAACCGCCCCGCGTCGGCACCGGAATGGAAGGGAAGTGCGCCTATGACTCGGGCGTTCTCGTGAAGGCCAAGCGCCCCGGCGTCGTCGAGTTCGTCTCGGCCGACAAGGTCGTGATCAAGCCCGAGGGCGTCAAGGACAAGGCGATCCGCGACGAGTATCCCCTGCTCAAGTACCAGCGCACGAACCAGGACACCTGCTATCACCAGCGCCCGGTCGTTCTCCCCGGCCAGAAGGTCGAGAAGGGCACCCCGCTCGCCGACGGACCGGCGACCTATCACGGCGAGCTCGCGCTCGGCCGCAACATCCTCGTCGGCTTCGTTCCCTGGAACGGCTACAACTACGAGGACGCCATCCTCATCTCGCAGCGCGTCGTGAAGGAGGACATGTTCACCTCCATCCACATCAAGGAATTCGTCACCGAGGTCCGCGAGACCAAGCTCGGCCCGGAGAAGCTCACCCGCGACATCCCGAACACGAGCGAGAAGAGCCTCGACAACCTCGACGCCGAGGGTATCATCCGCATCGGCGCCAAGGTCCGCTCGGGCGACATCCTCATCGGAAAGGTCACCCCGAAGAGCGAGACCGAGACGACCCCGGAGTTCAAGCTCCTCAACTCGATATTCGGCGAGAAGGCGAAGGAAGTCCGCGACTCCTCGCTCCGCGTGCCGCACGGCGTCGAGGGAACCATCATCGACGTTCAGCGCCTCAAGCGAACCGAGGGCGACGACCTCAACCCGGGCGTCGACGAGGTCGTGAAGGTCCTTATCGCCACGAAGCGCAAGCTTCGCGAGGGCGACAAGATGGCCGGACGCCACGGTAACAAGGGTATCGTCGCGCGCATCCTTCCCGAGGAGGACATGCCCTACCTCGAGGACGGCACCCCGCTCGACATTTGCCTTAACCCGCTCGGCGTTCCGTCGCGAATGAACATCGGCCAGATCATGGAGTCGGAACTCGGCCTCGCCGGAAAGTTCCTCGACCAGTGGTTCGAGTCGCCGGTATTCCAGTCGCCCTCGAACGAGCAGATCGAGGCCAAGCTCAAGGAAGCGGGCTTCCCGACGAACTCGAAGGTCACGCTCCGCGACGGCCGCACCGGCCAGGCGTTCGATAACCCGGTATTCGTCGGCGTCATCTACTTCATGAAGCTGCACCACCTTGTCGACGACAAGATGCACGCGCGCTCGACCGGACCGTACTCGCTCGTCACCCAGCAGCCGCTCGGCGGTAAGGCCCAGTTCGGCGGCCAGCGCCTCGGTGAAATGGAAGTCTGGGCGCTCGAGGCGTACGGCGCCGCGAACACTCTGCAGGAGCTTTTGACGATCAAGTCGGACGACATGAACGGCCGCTCGAAGATCTACGAGTCCATCGTCAAGGGCGAGCCCTCGACGGCGGCGGGAGTTCCCGAGTCCTTCAACGTTCTCGTGCAGGAACTCCGCGGTCTCGCGCTCGACTTCACGATCTACGACGCGAAGGGCAAGCAGATACCGCTCACCGAACGCGACGAGGAATTGATCGCGAAAGCGGGTTCGAACTTCTAAAGCGCGATGCGCTTTGGAAGTTCAAGAGTTTACCTTCTCGCGAAGGTAAACTCCGCGAACTGGAAGCGGCGAACTTTGAAAATGGGCGGACTTTGCGGGTTTCGCGTTTCAAACGCGCGGATCCCGCGGGGACGGTTCCTTGGTAACGAAGAGCCTTTTTAGAAAGGAAACGATATGAGAGAGATTCAGGATTTCGACAGTCTTATGATAAAGCTTGCCTCACCGGAGACCATCCGCGCATGGTCGTACGGCGAGGTCAAGAAACCGGAGACGATAAACTACCGCACCCTCCGCCCGGAGAAGGACGGACTTTTCTGCGAGCGCATCTTCGGAACGACGAAGGAATGGGAATGCTATTGCGGCAAGTTCAAGTCGATCCGCTATAAGGGCGTCATCTGCGATCGCTGCGGCGTCGAGGTCACGCACTTCAAGGTTCGCCGCGAGCGCATGGGCCACATCGAGCTCGCCGCCCCGGTCTCCCATATCTGGTACTATCGCTCCGTCCCGAGCCGCATGGGCCTTCTCCTCGACCTCCAGGTCGCGGCCCTCCGCTCGATTCTCTACTACGAGAAGTACATCGTCATCGACGCGGGCGACACCGACCTCAAGAAGAACCAGCTCCTCACCGAGGAGGAATTCCACGAGGCGAACGAGCGCTACGGCGGCTCCTTTACAGCCGGAATGGGCGCCGAGGCGATCAAGACCCTCCTCGAGAACCTCAATCTCGACGAGCTCGCCGCCGAGCTTCGCGCGAAGATGATCGAGAAGGGCGCAAAGAGCGACAAGAGACTTCTCAAGCGGATCGAGATCGTCGAGAACTTCCGTTCCTCGACCAACAAGCCGTCCTGGATGATCCTTGACGTGATCCCGGTGATCCCGCCGGAGCTTAGGCCCATGGTCCAGCTCGACGGCGGCCGCTTCGCGACCTCCGACCTCAACGACCTCTATCGCCGCGTCATCAACCGCAATAACCGCCTCAAGCGGCTCATGACCCTCAACGCGCCTGACATCATCATCCGCAACGAGAAGCGCATGCTCCAGGAAGCGGTCGACGCCCTCTTCGACAACTCGAAGCGGAAACGCGTCATCAAGGGCGCCTCGAACCGGCCGCTCAAGTCGATCTCCGACATGCTCAAGGGCAAGCAGGGCCGTTTCCGGCAGAACCTCCTCGGAAAGCGCGTCGACTATTCCGGTCGTTCCGTTATCGTCGTCGGCCCCGAGCTCAAGCTCTGGCAGTGCGGTCTTCCCACGAAGATGGCCCTCGAGCTCTTCAAGCCTTTCATAATGAAGAAACTCGTCGACAAGGACGTGGTCTACAACATCAAGAAGGCAAAGCTCCTCGTCGAGCAGGAATCCCCCGAGGTCTTCGCGATCCTCGACGAGGTCGTGCGCGAGCACCCCGTCATGCTGAACCGCGCGCCGACCCTCCACCGCCTCGGTATCCAGGCGTTCGAGCCCGTGCTCGTCGAGGGAAAGGCGATCCGCCTCCACCCGCTCGTCTGTAAGGCCTTCAACGCGGACTTCGACGGAGACCAGATGGCCGTCCACGTTCCGCTCACCCAGGCCGCCCAGATGGAATGCTGGACCCTCATGCTCTCGAGCCGGAACCTCCTCGACCCCGCGAACGGAAAGACTATCGTCTATCCGTCGCAGGACATGGTTCTCGGTCTCTACTACCTCACCAAGATCAAGCCGAACGGGAAGGGCACCGGCCACCGCTATACCGACTACAACGAGGCCATGATGGCCGCCGAGTCCGGCGCCGTCGGCTGGCAGTCGCTCATCAAGGTCGAGTACCGCGGCGAGATCGTCGAGACTACGCCCGGCCGCCTCATCTTCAACGAGGAGATGCCCGACGGCGTGCCGTTCACGAACATCACCCTCGACGACAAGCAGATCCGCAAGCTCATCGAGAAGGTCCACAAGGACAAGGGCCCCTGGCTCACCGTCCAGATGCTCGACAAGCTCAAGGCCACCGGCTACAAGTACGCGACCTTCTTCGGCGCGACCCTTTCCATGGACGACATCCTCGTCCCGCCCGAGAAGGGCGAGATGATCGAGAAGGCCAACAAGGAAGTCGAGGCGATCCAGAAGCAGTACCAGCAGGGTCACATCACCCTCGACGAGCGCTATAACCGCGTAGTCGAGGTCTGGTCGAAGACGAACGAGGATCTCACCAATATCATGATGAAGACCCTCGAGGGCGACAAGGACGGGTTCAACACCATTTACATGATGGCGACCTCGGGCGCGCGCGGTAGCCGCAACCAGATCCGGCAGCTCGCGGGTATGCGCGGACTCATGGCGAAGCCGAACGGCGACATCATCGAGCTCCCGATCCGCTCGAACTTCAAAGAGGGCCTCACCGTTATCGAGTTCTTCATCTCGACGAACGGCGCGCGTAAGGGTCTTTCCGACACCGCGCTCAAGACCGCGGACGCCGGTTACCTCACCCGCCGACTCGTAGACATCGCGCAGGACGTCGTCGTCAACGAGGAAGACTGCGGTACGATCAACGGAATCGAGTACGCCGCCGTCAAGGACGGAGACGAGATTATCGAGGCGCTCAAGGACCGCATCACGGGCCGCTACACCCTCGAGCGCGTCGTGCACCCGATCACCAAGGACGTCATCATCGACGTCAACGAATACATCACCGACGAGAAGGCCGCCGAGATCGAGGCGTCGGGCGTCGAGAGCGTCAAGCTCCGCACCGTCCTCACCTGCGAGTCCAAGCACGGCGTCTGCGTGAAGTGCTACGGCCGCAACCTCGCGCACAACAAGATCATCGAGATCGGCGAGGCGGTCGGAATCATCGCCGCGCAGTCGATCGGCCAGCCGGGAACGCAGCTCACGATGCGTACCTTCCACGTCGGCGGTACGGCGACCAAGATCAGCGAGGAAAACCGCATCCTTCTCAAGTACCCGGTCATCGTCAAGGACATCGCCGGTACCCACGTCATGCTCGACAACGGCAACTGGCTCTTCACCCGAAAGGGATCGATGGTCGTCAACAAGGTCGTCCGCGAGTATGAGCTCGGGGCCAAGGACAAGGTGCTCGTCGAGGACGGACACCGCATCCTCAAGGGCGAACCGCTTTACACCCACGACGGGAAGGAAGTCCTCGCGAGCGACATCGCGTACGTCGCGATCCGCGGGAAGAAGGTCTATCTCGTCAGCCAGGACCAGAAGCTCGAGATCCGAAACGGCTCCGAGGTCATCATCAAGGCGGGCGATTTCGTCGCCGCGCAGCAGACGATCGCGACCTTCGACCCGTTCTCCGAGCCGATAATCTCCGAGTACAACGGTTACGTCCACTTCGAGGACATCATCCCGGGCTCCACCCTCAACGAGGAGCTCGACGAGGAAACCGGCAAGATCGAGAAGCGCATCAGCGAGTTCCAGCTCGAGACCAAGCAGCCGCGCATCCTCATCACCGACGAGTCCGGTAACACGATCGGTTCCTACTACCTCCCGGGAGGCGCGTACCTCCTCGTCGAGGACAAGGCGTCGATCAAGGCCGGCCAGACGATCGCGAAGATGCTCAAGGAATCCGCCAAGACCAAGGACATCACCGGAGGTCTCCCGCGCGTTTCCGAGCTTTTCGAGGCCCGAAAGCCGAAGTCCCCCGCCGTCCTCGCGCAGATCTCGGGTAACGTTTCCTTCAAGGGTATCCTCAAGGGAAAGCGCGTCCTTATCGTTCGCGACCAGTACGGCAAGGAATTCAAGCATCTCGTGCCGATGAGCAAGCGGCTTCTCGTCCGCGACGGGGACACCGTCGAGGCCGGCGAACAGCTTTGCGACGGCGCCTTCAACCCGCACGACATCCTCGCGGTGTCCGGCGAGAACGCGCTCCAGAACTACCTCATGGACGAGATTCAGCAGGTGTACCGCCTCCAGGGCGTATCGATCAACGACAAGCACATCGGCGTCATCGTTCGCCAGATGCTCCGAAAGGTCGAGATCGTCGCGGTCGGCGATACCCGCTTCATCTACGGACAGCAGGTCGACAAGTACAAGTTCCACGAGGAGAACAACCGGGTCATGAACGAGGGCGGACAGCCCGCGATCGCGCGCCCGATGTTTCAGGGAATCACGAAGGCGTCGCTCAACATCGATTCCTTCATCTCGGCGGCGTCCTTCCAGGAGACCACCCGCGTCCTCACGAACGCGGCGATCGCCGGGGCGACCGACTGCCTCCGCGGACTGAAGGAAAACGTCGCGATCGGTCACCTGATCCCGGCCGGTACCGGAATCAGGACCTACCGCAACGTGAAGCTCTTCGACCAGAACAACGCGGACCTCGATCTCCAGATGAACGAGATCCTCGAACGACGCAAGCTCGAGAAGGCCACCGAGACCATCGAGGACGAGGCCGAGTTCGAGCAGGACGACAACGACTAGACGATTCGTGGAGAATGGGCCTTTGGGCCGATTCTCCGGGACTTCAGGCCAAGGCCTGAAGTCATTGACATGAAAACGCGGTGTCCGATACAATGGCCCCGCGTCTTTTTGGGAAACATCCGGGGTGCTGCCCGGATCAGATATAGGAGAAAAGGCAGATGCCTACAATAAACCAGCTTATCAAGCAGGGTCGCAAAGCCGTCGAGAACCGGACCAAGAGCCCGGCCCTCCAGGCCTGCCCCCAGCGCCGCGGGGTTTGCACCCGCGTCATGACCGTTACCCCGAAGAAGCCGAACTCCGCGCTCCGCAAGGTTGCCCGCGTTCGCCTTTCGAACGGCATTGAGGTCACCGCGTACATCCCCGGTATCGGTCACAACCTCCAGGAACACTCCGTCGTGCTCATCCGCGGCGGACGCGTCAAGGACCTTCCTGGTGTTCGCTATCACATCATCCGCGGAACCAAGGATACCCTTGGCGTCGCCGATCGTAAGCGCAGTCGCTCCAAGTACGGAGCCAAGCGCCCGAAGGCGTAAGGAGAGGCTAAAATGGGAAGAAAAAACAAGTCGATTGACCGGCCCGTTGCCCCCGACGCGAAGTACCACAGCGTGGTCGTTTCCAAGTTCGTCGGTCGCATGATGCTCCATGGCCAGAAGGCCACGAGCGTTCGCATCATCTACGACGCCATGGACAAGATCAAGACGAAGACCGACAAGGACCCGCTCGAGGTGTTCCTCAAGGCCCTCGACAACGTGAAGCCCATGGTCGAGGTCAAGAGCCGCCGCGTTGGCGGAGCGACCTACCAGGTGCCGATCGAGATCCGCGAGAGCCGCCGCGAGGCGCTCGGAATGCGGTGGATCATCAACGCCGCGCGCGGTCGTTCCGGTCACGAGATGGCCGAGCGCCTTGCCGCGGAGCTCGTTGACGCGTTCAACAACACCGGTTCCGCATACAAGAAGAAGGAAGATACCCACAAGATGGCCGATGCCAACAAGGCGTTTGCCCACTACCGCTGGTAGACTACCGCCGCTTCGAGAAAAGGACCCCAAACGGGGTCCTTTTTTTATGCTTTTCCGGGTTATCGATGACGTTATGCGGGTAATTACAAGTGAGTGCCGTGTAAAGACTTATATACTGCGGGTATTTTATAGCGCCACGATTTCATGAATTGGATAGCGGTATTACCGCGCTTATCGGAGGGCACCCCGGTAACCGGCGGTTGAAACGGTAAGCCATCCAGCGTTTCGTTATACCGTATAACCTCGTCAGGATAGTCGAAGATAGGATCGAGTCCGTGTGTTCTCATATAATTCCTGAAAATCGCGTATTTTTCCGGAAGCGCGTTCATCAGGGGGGTGTAGTCGGCTCGTTCATGCCATTCCAACGGGTTATCGTCCTTGAGCGCATCCGACAGAAGTATGTGCGGTATTTGAAAATAGCGTGCCAATTCGAGGGTTCTCGAATCGTGCGCAATGAGAAAGGCCGGCGTTCCGGCTTGCAAGGATGCGATGGTTCCGTGAATTCGCGTGCCGAAGGTAAACGATCGGGTAGAAAGATACTCCATCCAGCTTCTCGGATCGAGGAAAAGCAGCGCTTTCATATCCCTGTAGTACGGGTAGGTGTAGTGGACTGCCTTGTTTCGTATCTTTAAAGGTTTCGGGCCGCAGAGGAGAAGCGCCAGATCCTTTTGGTTTTGCGGGATGTATACGATGTTCGAGAACGATTCATACTGGCGAACGGTAAAGTCGTACAAATCCTCTACATACGGGGAATAGGTCAAGGTCACCGGATCGTCATGCGTTAACCTCGCGGTTTTCTTTCTGATCGATAGATTCGGTCCCCGATAAAACATTGACGGACAGCCGATTACTTCAATGTCCCGAAAACCTAGATTCCTGAGATAATCGTAGGTTAATTCGCCTCGCACTCCTATGCTTGGACCATGATCCAATACCGCTTTAACGAAACGCCTTACCGGTTTTTCGAGCGCTGAAAGCTTGGATAAAGAATAATTCGCCGGAGCTTGCGCGCCGACACCCAGAATGGTGACGGGAATCGTCAATTTTTCTATTAAAGAGGTCATGTTTTCAAGATTGGAAATGTTGCTCACGCGAAATGCGTTTGAGAGTGGTATGACGTATCGAGAGAAATTTTCCGAGATATACTTGGGATCATGGAGTCGGATCTTGTCGCCCTGGGTGATTACTTGCACGCCGGGCGCGGATAACAGTTTATGCGCGGTATGCATGAAAAGAAGGTTTCCCGAATTGGTATCAATGGCGTTTTCGATGAAGGCGATGACGGGCGATACCCTTTGGAAGGGTGATGTTCCGCTTTTCAATAGAATGGATGTCATGATTGGGGTACTCCACGTATTCTTGTATGAATAAAGCGCAGGTAATAATACCACACCTTTTTTAAGGCGTAACATCTGACTGCAGGATCGGGTAATCGCTCCTTTGTCCCTGGAATGGCGTGATGCGCGGCGACTTGCCGTTTTCTGGCGTAAAGGGTTTTGTCTACCTGCGTTTTACGATCGGGAAAAGCTGCGCTATAATGGCATATCAACAGGGGCCCGCGTACACGTTCGTGCTGGATCTGATTTGCGCCGATGCCGAATCCCTGACGATATTGAGCGGAATTTACAGGCCAATGGCATTGATGAAACGCGTAGCGATAAAAAAGGAGTGCATGATGTCCGACGAAACCCTCGGTTCTTGCGGGCTCTATTGCGGAGCGTGCAAGGCGTATCAGGCGACCAAGGCTGGAACGCCGCTCGTTGACGAGACCACCGGAGCGAGCCTTGTTTGCGACGGTTGCAACGGAGACCGACTCACCCCCTGGTGCGCCTCGTGCGTGATCAAGGATTGTGCCCGGGGCAAGGGATTCAGGATTTGCGCCGAATGCCCCGAAAATCCCTGTGAAACGCTCACCGGGTTCATGAACGATCCGAAGTATCCCTACCACAAGAACGTACAGGACGACATGCGTTTCCTTCAATCCCGGGGACTCGAGGCTTTTGAGCGGCGGGTGATTGAGCGGTATACCTGTGCATCCTGCGGTACGCTTATGAGCTGGTTCGCGACGTCCTGTCACTCGTGTGGAAAACCGGTTTCGTAGCAGACACGGGCAATTCGCACGGGGATATCCGGTCGAAGCGGGATAAAGCCTCCGATTCCACGCGATAAACGTAAAAAACGTCATAAAACTCAAGGAGGGAGGTTGGTCTCTTGACTATTTCTTTTGAACCGTGTAAAACGTGTCTATATTGAAGTATCTGTCCTAAAAGGTGGATATTTCGGTGTTCTTTGAGAGTCCAGGGCGCGACCGTAAAACCGGCAGCTTTGCTGCCTGGAAGGATTGCGCAGCCCTTGATGTCGTGTTCAAACGCCGTTGGCGGTTGATATATATAAAAGGTATCAAGGGTGATTGGATCGCTGTCTTGTCGTTTCGACCTTCGGTCGGCGTTGGGACTGCGAAGCGAGCAAATGCTCGCCAGGCTCCTTTGGATACCAAACCAGTCATCAGAACGGATGTTTTGGTGGTGATCAGGTGGTTCCGGCCAAAATTGCCCGAATAAACTATGGGCAGTTTCAGTCAAACTGACGGTTTCGCGTCCCGCGCGATCGTCTTCCTCTTGATCAATCATTCCAACTCATCCTTCCCGGCGATTGGCAGATCACGCGTTCAAGTAAAACGCGACGCTCCGTGCGGGTGTCGACGTTTGCTGATACAGCGAGAATATTTTTTTATTGCTTGCCTATAATCTTTCAGGAGGATCAAATGGCAAAGGAAAAGTTCGAACGAACTAAGCCCCACATGAACGTTGGAACCATCGGTCACGTCGACCATGGTAAGACCACTCTTTCCGCGGCGATCACCGGTTACTGCGCGAAAAAGTACGGCGACAAGGCGCTCAAGTATGATGAAATCGACAACGCGCCGGAAGAGAAGGCTCGCGGTATTACCATCAATACCCGCCACATGGAGTATCAGTCCGAGAAGCGCCACTATGCGCACATCGACTGCCCCGGTCACGCCGACTACATCAAGAACATGATCACCGGCGCGGCCCAGATGGACGGCGCTATCCTCGTCGTTTCCGCTCCCGACTCGGTTATGCCCCAGACCCGCGAGCACATCCTTCTCGCGCGCCAGGTAGGCGTTCCCTCGATGGTCGTTTTCATGAACAAGGTCGATCTTCTTGACGACCCGGACCTCATGGAGCTCGTCGAGGAAGAGATTCGCGACGTTCTCGCCTCCTACGGCTTCCCCCGCGAGACCCCGATCATCAAGGGATCCGCGTTCAAGGCCATGGCCGACGGAGCCGGTCCCGAGGACACCAAGTGCATCCAGGAACTTCTTGACACCATGGATACCTACTTCAAAGATCCGGATCGCGCCCAGGACAAGCCCTTCCTCATGCCGATCGAGGATATCTTCACCATCTCCGGACGCGGTACCGTCGTTACCGGTCGTATCGAGCGCGGCGTGATCAACCTCAACGAGGAAGTCGAAATCGTCGGTATCAAGCCGACCAAGAAGACCGTCATCACCGGCATCGAGATGTTCAACAAGCTTCTTGACAGCGGTATGGCCGGCGATAACGTCGGTCTCCTCCTCCGCGGCGTCGAGAAGAAGGAAGTCGAGCGCGGACAGGTTCTCGCGAAGAACGGTTCGATCAACCCGCACACCAAGTTCGAGGCCCAGATCTACGTTCTTTCCAAGGAAGAGGGCGGACGCCACAGCCCGTTCTTCTCCGGTTATCGCCCCCAGTTCTACTTCCGCACCACCGACATCACCGGAACCATCACCCTTCCGGCCGGCGTCGACATGGTCAAGCCCGGCGACAACGTCAAGATCATCGGTGAGCTCATTCACCCGATCGCGATGGAGAAGGGTCTCAAGCTCGCTATCCGCGAGGGTGGCCGCACCGTCGCTTCCGGTCAGGTTATCGAGATCATCGGCTAATAATTGAACGGACTATTTCGCGGGCGGTAAATCGCCCGCGTCGCGGGGTCAGGGATCTCCCGGCCCCGCGTTCAGTCTGTCTGGAGGAAAAATGGCTAAGGAAAAGATCCGCGTGAGACTCCGCGGATTCGACGTTGAGTTGATTGACCAGAGCTCGAAAGCGATTGTTCAGACGGTCCAGAAGGCCGGCGCGAAGGTTTCGGGACCGATCCCGCTTCCGACCCGCATCAACAAGGTGACCGTTCTTCGCTCGCCCCACGTCAACAAGAAGTCGCGCGAACAGTTTGAAATGCGGACGCACAAGCGCCTGATCGATATCATCGAACCCTCCGCGGAAGTAATGGATTCGCTCATGAAACTTGAGCTTCCCGCGGGCGTAGACGTAGAGATCAAGCAGTAATCAATTTGGGTAGACGGTCCCCCGGATCAGGGGATAACGTACCAAGGAGTGTAATCAGAATGATAGGTCTGATAGCAAAGAAAGTCGGCATGACGCAGGTCTTTGACGAAAGCGGTAATCTGGTTCCAGTAACCGTGATCCACGTCGAGCCCAACACCGTCGTGTCGCTCAAGAAAGAGGAAACCGCCGGCTATGACGCCGTGGTGCTTGGCCTTGACGATCTCAAGGAGTCCCGCACCTCGAAGCCCTACGCAGGCCAGTTTCCCGAGGGTATTGCCCCGAAACGGCACCTTAAGGAATTCCGCGATTTCGATCGCGAGGTTGCCGTCGGTGATCAGATTGGAATCGAGCTCTTTGACGAGACCCGATTCCTCGACGTAACCGCCACTTCCAAGGGAAAGGGTTTCCAGGGCGTCATGAAGCGCTGGGGCTTCCATGGTGGACGCGCGTCGCATGGTTCCAAGTTTCACCGCGACGCCGGTGGTACCGGTAACAGCACGACCCCCGGACACTGCTTCAAGAACATCAAGATGGCCGGACGAATGGGGCGCGAGCGCGTTACCGTGCAGAATCTCAAGATCCAGAAGATCGACCCCGAACTTAAGGTGGTCATGGTCCGTGGATCGGTACCCGGAAACAAGGACTGTACGCTGATCATCAAGTCCGCAGTCAAGAAAGAATTCTAACGACAGGAGAAGACGATGGAAAAGAAAGTCTATTCGGTCGATGGCAAGGAACTGAGGACGATAAATCTCGATGATAACGTATTTGGCCTTCCGGTCAATGAAGACGTGATCTACTACGCCATCAACAATGAATTAGCGAATCTGCGCGTCGGAACCGCTTGCACGAAGACCCGTTCGGAGGTCCATGGCACCAACAGGAAGCCGTACAAGCAGAAGGGTACCGGTAATGCGCGCCGCGGTGACACGAAGTCTCCGATTCTCGTCGGCGGAGGAACCATTTTTGGGCCCAAGCCGCGTGATTATAGCTTCTCCCTTCCCAAGAAGGTGAAGCGCCTCGCGATGAAGTCGATCCTCAGCCTCAAGGCGCAGGACGATCGGCTTACCGTAGTTGAAGATTTTACCGTTGAAAGCGGCAAGACGAAGGACTTGGTCAAGATCCTCAATAACTTCGCCCAGGGCGAAAGGACCGTCATCGTGCTCAAGGACGACGACGCGAGGATCAGACTGGCCGGGCGCAATATCCCGACCCTGTCCTTCCTTTCTTACAACAGGCTCCGCGCGCATGACCTCTTCTACGGAAGGAAGGTCATCATGCTCGAGTCGGCTGCGAAGAACCTCGCCGGGTTTTACGGTGTTGAAGAGGGGGCCGAGTAATGGCTTACGAGAATATCCTCATCGAGCCGGTTCTTTCCGAGAAGTCGAACGTGCTCCGCGAAGAGGGAAAGTACGTGTTCCGCGTCGATCCCAAGGCGAGCAAGATCGAGATCAAGGAAGCGGTCCGCAAGCTTTTTGACGTGAAGGTCATCGACTGCACCGTCATGAACGTGGGCGGGAAGATCAAGCGCGTGCGCGGGCGACCGGGCCGCACTTCCAGCTGGAAAAAAGCGATCGTTCGGCTTGCGCCTGGCGAGACAATCAAGGTTTTCGAGGGCGTGTAACGCCGCTCGAGTCCGCGTGAGACAAGGGGAACCAAATGGCTCTTAAAGTATACAAGCCAATGACCGCGGGTACCAGAACGCGAATCGACCTCAGGAGGGACGAGATTACCGCAGACAGGCCGGAGAAAGGCCTGACGAGCGGCAAGAAGTCCCACGGCGGTCGCGGCGCTGGCGGCCGGATATCGGTTCGGCATCAGGGCGGCGGTCACAAGCAGAAGTACCGCGATATCGATTTCAAGCGCGACAAGTACGGGATTCCCGGAACCGTCAAGACCATCGAGTACGATCCGAACCGCAGCGCGAACATCGCGCTCGTGTTCTACGCCGATGGCGACAAGCGCTACATCATTGCCCCCAAGGGGCTTATCGTCGGCCAGAAGATCATGTCGGGCGAGACCGCGACCCTCGATGTCGCGAACGCGCTTCCGCTCGAGGTCATCCCGGTCGGCTTTACCGTGCACAACATCGAGCTTACCATCGGTAAGGGCGGCCAGATGGCCCGCTCCGCCGGAGCGAGCGCGATGGTCGCGGCGAAGGAAGGGGAGTACGTTACCATCAAGCTCCCCTCCGGAGAGATGCGATTGGTGCACAAGCGCTGCTACGCCACGATCGGCGAAGTCGGCAACGAGGATCACATGAACACCAGCCTCGGTAAGGCGGGTCGTTCACGGTGGAGAGGTATCAGGCCGACCGTTCGCGGTATGTCCATGAACCCCGTCGACCACCCGCTCGGTGGTGGTGAGGGTCGCGGTAAGGGACGCAATCCCGTTACCCCGTGGGGACAGCCGTGCCGCGGTTACAAGACCCGCAACAAGCGGAAGACCTCGAACAAGTTCATTGTTTCGAGACGCAAGTAAGAGGGAGATGAACCGTGTCAAGATCTGTTAAGAAAGGCCCCTTCATCGAGAAGAGCCTCTACAAGAAAGTGATCGAGATGAACAAGGCGAGCGACCGGAAGATGATCAAGTCGTATTCCCGCTGCTCGACTATTATCCCTGAAATGGTAGGAAATACCATCTCTGTTTATAACGGCAAGTCGTGGATTCCGGTGTACGTCACCGAGAACCTCGTCGGGCACAAGCTTGGTGAATTTTCGCCGACCCGGGTTTTCCGCGGTCATGCGGGTTCAGACAAGAAAACAGGTAAGTGAGATAGGTGGATATAATGGCTGACAAAACCGGATATATAGCCACTTCCAAGTTTCTCATCGCGTCGCCCACCAAGGTTCGCCCCGTGGCCAACGTGCTGAAACTTAAGTCGTATTCCGAAGCCATGGCTATTCTCGAGAACATGCCCCAGAAGGGCGCTCGTCTCCTGACTAAGACCATGAAGTCCGCGGCGTCCAACGCCCTGAACCGGAACAAGAAGCTTGACGAGGACATGCTCTTCGTCAAGGAGATCCGCATTGACGAAGGCCCGCGCCTCAAGAGGCTTTGGTGCCGCGGTCGCGGCCGCGCGGACACGCTCCTCAAGAGGATGTGTCACATCACCGTCGTCGTCGACGAAAAGGCGGGGGAATAAAGTGGGACAGAAAGTAAATCCAATCGGACTTCGACTCGGAATCAACAAGACCTGGTCGTCTCGCTGGTACGCGGATCCCCGCGAATATGCCGATCTCCTTCATGAGGATCTCAAGATCCGCAAGATGGTGCAGGCCCTGCCCGAGTGCAAGAACGCGGACATCGCCGAGATCGAGATCGTTCGCCACCCCCAGCGGGTGACCATAGTCATTCATACCGCGCGCCCCGGCGTGATCATCGGCGTGAAGGGCGCGAACATCGAGCAGATCGGGGTCGAGATCCAGAAGAGCTTCACCAAGAAGGTGCAGATCAAGATCAAGGAGATCAAGCGCTCCGAGACCAACGCCTCGCTCGTTTCGCAGAACGTTTCGCGCCAGCTCATGAACCGCGGATCCTTCCGCAAGGCTCTCAAGATGGCTTGTTCGTCCGCGATGAAAGCCGGCGCCCAGGGCGTGAAGATCCGCGTTTCCGGTCGCCTTGGCGGCGCCGAGATGAGCCGCACCGAGGAGCATAAGGAAGGACGCGTTCCTCTCCACACGCTTCGCGCGGACATCGACTACGGCTTCTCCGAGGCCCACACCACCTACGGCGCCATCGGCGTCAAGGTATGGATCTACAACGGGATGATGTACGGTCACGAGCAGAAAGAGGACGCAGGCGCGCTCCTCAAGAAGACTCGCCGTGACCACGACGAGCGCGGCGAGCGGTCCGAAAGGTCCGATCGCGGCCCCCGCGGCGATCGCGGCCCCCGCGGTGATCGCGCGGGCGCGGGAAGGAGTTAAATCATGGCACTTAGCCCGAAGAGAGTAAAATACCGGAAGGTACAGCGCGGCCGGGTCAAAGGCAACGCTACCCGGGGAAACAATATCGATTTCGGCGATTTCGCCCTCGTTTCCCTCGAGCCGTTTTGGCTCACCAACCGCCAGCTCGAGGCCGCTCGTGTCGCGCTCAACCGCAAGGTAAAGCGCGGCGGAAAGCTCTGGGTTCGCGTATTCCCCGACAAGCCCTTCTGCAAGAAGCCGCTTGAGGTTCGAATGGGTAAGGGAAAGGGCGCCCCCGAGTACTGGGTCGCCGTCATCAAGCCGGGTACCATCCTTTTCGAGATGGCCGGCATCGATCGCGAGCTCGCGGCCGAGGCGATGCATCTTGCCGGAAGCAAGCTTCCGTTCAAGACGAAGTTCGCCGAGAAGCCCTCGCAGGAGTAATGGAGGCATAAGATGAAGAAGAAAGAACTTAAAGCGATGTCTTACGCCGAAATGGTCGCCAAGCGAGACGAGCTCAACAAGAAGTACATGGATATCCGTTTCCAGAAGGTTATCGGACATTTGGAAAATCCCCTGCAGAAGCGGAATATCCGCCGCGACATCGCCAAGCTGAATACCCTTATCCGGCTCGCCGATATCACCGCGCAGGGAAACAAGTAGGAGCAGGCCCGTGGAAGAACAAGTCAAGACGAGCGGGAACCGCGAGTTTGTTGGGATCGTGACCAGCGACAAGATGGATAAGACCGTCGTCGTCCAGGTCTCGACCAAGAAACTTCATGGACTGTACAAGAAGTACGTCTCTCGCAGCAAGAAGTACAAGGCGCACGACGAGAAGAACGACGCGCATGTGGGCGATACCGTCCGCATCCAGGAGTGCAGGCCGGTCAGCAAGGACAAGTGCTGGCGGCTTGTTGAAATCGTCGAGCGGGCTAAGTAAACGAGGAGCAGCAAATGATTCAAATGCAATCACGGTTGAACGTTGCCGACAACTCGGGCGCGAAGCTCGTCGAGTGTATCAAGGTAATCGGCGGCTCGCACCGCCGGTATGCCAGCATCGGTGACATCATCGTAGTCGCGGTCAAGGACGCTCTCCCGACCTCGACGATCAAGAAGGGTTCCGTGGAGAAAGCGGTCATCGTCCGCATCTCGAAGGAATATCGCCGCCCCGACGGTACTTATATCCGCTTCGACGACAACGCCTGCGTTATCATCGACGCGAACAAGAACCCCAAGGGCAAGCGCATTTTCGGGCCCGTGGCTCGCGAGCTTCGCGACATGGACTACATGAAGATCGTTTCGCTCGCTCCGGAAGTTCTGTAAGGAGATTGAAGAATGGAAAAGAAATTCAAGATCCGGAAGGACGACACGGTCGAGATCATCGCCGGAAAGGACAAAGGCAAGCGCGGAAAGATCGTTCGCGTCATCCGAGATAAGGATCGCGTGATCGTCGCCGGGGCCAACCTCGTCAAGAAGGCCATGAAGAAGCGCAGTCAGCAGGATCGCGGCGGCATCGTCGAGATCGAAGCTCCGATTCACGTATCCAACGTCATGATCGTCTGCAAGAAATGCGGACCGACCAAGATCGGGTACAAAATCGACGGCGACAAGAAGACTCGCGTCTGCCGGAAATGTGGAGAAGCGCTGTAATGAGTAATTACATACCTCGGCTTAAGAAAGTCTATCAGGAAAAGATCGCGCCCGAGCTCTTCAAGGAACTCGGTTATACCTCGGCCATGCAGACCCCGAAGCTCACCAAGATCGTGATCAGCATGGGTATCGGCGAGGCTATCGCGAACAAGAAACTCCTTGACGCCGCGGCGACCGACCTTGGGCTCATCACCGGGCAAAGGGCCGTAAAGACCAAGGCTAAGAAAAGCATCGCGAATTTCAAGCTTCGCGAGGGCCAGGAGATTGGCGTCATGGTGACGCTCCGCGGCGCGAAGATGTACGAGTTCCTCGACCGCTTCGTGAACGTGGCGCTTCCCCGCGTCAAGGATTTCCGCGGCATCAACCCGAACGGGTTCGACGGCCACGGCAATTATTCCCTCGGTATCACCGAACAGATCATTTTCCCGGAGATCGACTTCGACAAGATCGAACGCATCGCCGGTTTGAATATCAACATGGTGACCACCGCCCGGACCGACGCGGAGGCGAAAGCCCTCCTCACGAAGTTCGGTATGCCCTTCAGGAAGTGAGGAATTCATGGCTACAACAGCGATGATCAATAAGGCTAACGCGACCCCGAAGTATTCGACCCGGAAATACAACCGGTGCAGGGTTTGCGGCAGGCCGCGCGGATATCTCCGGAAATACCAAATGTGCCGCGTTTGTTTCCGGAAGTTGGCTAGTGAGGGCCTGATCCCAGGCGTCACTAAGTCGAGCTGGTAGTAGGGAGGAAGAGAATGAGCGTTTCAGATCCCGTAGCAGATATGCTAACCAAGGTCCGGAATGCGGTAATGGCCCGCCACGAAAAGGTGGACATTCCCGCCTCCAAACTCAAGCTTGAGATCGTCAAGATCCTTAAGACCGAAGGGTATATCAAGAATTTCAAGAAGGTTAACCAGGATGGCGCCAATTGCATCCGCGTTTTCCTCAAGTATGACGACAAGAACACCCCGGTGATCCACGGGCTCGAGAAGGTCTCGACCCCCGGACGCCGCGTGTATGCCGGCTACAAGGACCTCCCCCGTGTTTTCAACGGATACGGTACGGTCATCGTTTCCACCTCTTTGGGCGTTACCACCGGTAAGAAAGCCCAGGAGAAGCAGGTCGGCGGCGAGCTGATCTGCAAGGTTTGGTAAGGGGATAGCGATGTCAAGAATCGGAAAGCTCCCCGTCGCCATTCCGGCGGGCGTCAAGGTAACCGTCGCGGCTGATTCTTTCACCGTCGAGGGTCCCAAGGGCAAGCTCTCGCAGTCCTACGATCCCTCCGTCGAGATCAAGGTCGAGGGCGCCCAGGCGCTCGTGACCAGGAAGGATGACGCCAAGCAGTCCCGTGCGAACCACGGACTCTACCGGAACCTTCTCAATAACATGGTCGTCGGCGTAAGCTCGGGCTTCTCGAAGAGCCTCGTGGTGAACGGCGTCGGATACCGCGCTGAGGTACAGGGCAAGCTCCTTGTCCTCAATCTCGGCTATTCGACCGACTTCATCGCGGGAATCCCCGAGGGTCTCACCGTCGTCGCCGACGCGCAGGGCAAGATCACCATCTCCGGTATCCGCAAGGACCAGGTTGGCGAGTTCGCCGCGGAAGTCCGCAAACTTCGCGGTCCCGAACCCTACAAGGGAAAGGGAATTCGCTATGAAGACGAAGTCATCAAGCGGAAAGTCGGAAAGTCCGGCGTCAAATAAGGGTTAGGGACATGTTCAAGAAACTTAACGATAAAGACAGAAAGCGGCTCAAAAGAAAGGTGCACATCCGCAAGCGGCTCCACGGCACCGCCGCCCGCCCGCGCATGACGGTTACCCGTTCGAACAGCAACCTGTTCGTCCAGGTGATCGACGATGACGCCGGAACCACGCTCGCCGCGGTTTCCACGCTCGAGAAGGACCTTTCCGCGCTCAAGGCGAACGTCGCCTCGGGCACGAAGGTCGGCGAGGAAATCGGCCGCCGCCTCAAGGAAAAGAAGATCGACACCGTCGTGTTCGATCGAAACGGCTATCTCTACCATGGCGTAGTGAAGGCCATAGCTGACGGTGCCCGCTCCGCGGGTATCGCCTTCTAGGAGTGGTTATGGAGCACAAAGACTACAACAAAGAGAGAGAGCCGAAGGAATTCGTCGAAAAACTCGTCAAGCTCAACCGCACCGCGAAGGTCGTCAAGGGCGGACGCCGCTTCTCCTTCTCGGCGCTCACTGTCGTGGGCGACCAGAAGGGCAAGGTCGGCTTCGGCTTCGGCAAGGCGAACGACGTCACCGAGGCCATCCGCAAGAGCATCGACAAGGCCAAGCGCAACATGGTGTACGTTCCGATAAAGAACGGAACCATCCCGCACGAGATTCAGGCTGACTTCAAGAGCTCTTCCGTCCTTCTCAAGCCCGCCTGCTCGGGAACCGGCCTTATCGCCGGTGGCGCGGTTCGCGCCGTGCTCGAGGCCGCTGGGGCCACGGACGTGCTTTCCAAGAGCCTTGGAGCCAACAGTTCCGTGAACGTCATCCGCGCGACCTTCGAGGCCATCAAGAAGCTGATGGACGCGAAGTCTGTCGCCAAGAACCGGGGCAAGACCCTGAAGGATCTGTGGGGTTAACAAGATGGCAAAGATTTGCGTTACGCTCGTCCGAAGCACCATCGGCCAGAAGCCGAAAGTCAAGGCGACGGTCCGTTCTCTGGGCTTGAAGAAGCTCAATTCGACGGTAGAGCACGAGGCGACTGCCCCGATCCTCGGGATGGTTGCCGCCGTGAAGCACCTGGTCGAAGTCAAGGAGACCAAGTAAATGTCTGATTTTAATCTGTACGCTCCGGAAGGGGCTAACAAGAAAAAGCGCATCGTCGGACGCGGATCCTCCTCCGGTCGCGGTACTACCGCCGGCCGCGGAAACAAGGGTCAGCAGTCGCGTTCCGGCGGAAAGGTTTACGTCGGTTTCGAGGGCGGTCAGATGCCCCTGTACCGCCGCATCGCCAAGCGCGGTTTCTCGAACTACCTGTTCCGCAAGGATTACGAGGTGTTTAATCTCTCCGAGATCGAGACCCGCTACGAGGCGGGCGAGACCGTAAGCGTCGAGACCCTCATCGCGAAGGGCCTTCTCAAGAAGGTATCCCTCGTGAAGGTCCTCGGCGACGGGGAGCTCACGAAGAAACTGACCGTATCCGTCGATAAGGTTTCCGCCTCGGCCAAGGCCAAGATCGAGAAGGCCGGCGGTACCGTGGTCGATACCGGCGCTCCCGCAGCGGACGCCAAATAAACGGGATTGGGTGCAGAAAAAATGGCAAACAATGCATTAGTAAACATGTTCAGGATCAAGGAACTGCGCGAGAGGATCTTCTTCACGCTGATAATGCTCGCTATCTTTCGCCTTGGTTCGATACTGACGTTGCCCGGGATCGACCCGCACGCCCTCACTTCGTTCTTCAAGTCGCAGGTTCAGGGAAACGCGTTCGTTGATTACATGGACTTCTTCGCGGGCGGCGCTTTCTCGAACTTCGCGATATTCATGCTTGGCGTTACGCCGTATATCTCCACCCAGATCCTTATGCAGCTCGCGCTGATCATCTTCCCGAGCCTCAAAAAGATCGCGGAGGAAGATGGCGGCCGGCGCAAAATCCAGCAGTGGACCCGGATCACCACGATCGTCGTGGCGCTCATCCAGTCGTACGCGGTCACCGTGTACGCGGCGAGCATCCCGAACGCCATCGTCATCAACCGGACTGCGTACACGCTCATCGCCATGCTCACCGTCACGACGGGAACCATGGTGACCGTGTGGATCGGCGAGCAGATCACCAATCGGGGCATCGGAAACGGTATCTCGATGCTGATCTTCGCCGGTATCGTCGCCCGGCTTCCGACCGCGCTCGTCGAGCTCGGCCGGTTGGTCCAGCGCGGGGAACTCAACCTCGTGTTCGTCCTTCTCGCGCTCGCGATGTTCGCGGTGGTCGTCGCGCTCGTCGTGTACGAGCAGCAGGGCCAGCGGAAAATACCGGTTCATTACGCAAAGAGGGTCGTCGGAAGAAAGATGTACGGCGGACAGAATACCTATATTCCGTTCAAGATCAACCCGTCCGGTGTTATCCCGGTCATCTTCGCTTCCTCATTCCTGACCTTCCCCCTCCAGATCGCCGGAAGCATGGGGCAAAACGTCAAGTGGCTCAACGGCCTCGCGATGTTCCTCAGGCCGCACGGAATCTGGTATAACGTTCTCTATGTCCTTCTTATTGTCTTCTTCGCGTACTTCTACACTCAGGTTACCCTGAACCCCACTGAAATCGCGAAGCAGATCCGGGAAAACGGCGGCTCGATTCCCGGCATCCGCACTGACAAGACGGAAGACTACATGCAGCGGATCCTGAATCGTCTGATTCTTCCCGGTTCGCTGTATCTGTCGCTCATCGCGGTGCTTCCCACCATCATCCAGAACATGTTCGGGTTCCCCCAGACCATTTCCATGTTGATGGGCGGTACGTCCCTCCTGATCCTCGTCGGCGTCGATCTCGATACCATGAGTCAGGTAGAGGCGCAACTGAAGATGCACCACCACGAGGGTCTGACGAAAAAAGGAAAGATCAGGTCTCGCAACCTGTAGAAAGAATTTTGAGAAAGGGGTATACTGCCCCTTTCTCGGAGGATTTATCATGAAGGTACGAACGAGCGTAAAGCCCATATGCGATAAGTGCAAGGTCATCCGAAGGCGCGGAATCGTCAGGATCATCTGCATCAATCCCAAGCACAAGCAGCGCCAGGGCTGATGGAGGTATAGAATGGCTCGAATTGCGGGAGTCGACCTCCCTAACAAGCACGTAAACATCGCGTTGACCTACATCTACGGTATCGGTCGCCAGTCCGCGGAGGATATCTGCGCCAAGGCCAAGATCGACACCATGCGCATGATGAACGATCTCTCCCAGGACGAACTCAAGGCCATTACCACGGTTATCGATACCGAGTACAAGGTCGAGGGTCGCCTCCGGACGGAGATCGGTCTCAACATCAAGCGTCTCATGGACATTGGCTGTTACCGGGGTCTCCGGCACAGAAAGGGTCTCCCCGTCCGCGGTCAGCGCACCCGGACGAATTCTCGCACGCGAAAGGGCAAGAAAAAGACCGTCGCGGGCAAGAAGAAGTAATCGGTAATTGGAGGGACTACTAACGTGGCAACCGTAAAGAAACGGAAAGAAAAAAAGAGCGTATACGAAGGCAATGTATACATCCAGGCGACGTTCAATAACACGATCGTCACCATAACCGACCTCAAGGGAAACGCCCTGTCCTGGGCTTCTTCCGGCGGTCTCGGTTTTAACGGCGCAAAGAAGTCTACGCCCTTCGCGGCCCAGACTGTCGCCGAAACTGCGGTCCAGAAGGCCCTTACCTATGGCCTCCGGGAAGTGCACGTGTTCGTAAAGGGTCCTGGCGTCGGTCGCGAGTCCGCCGTCCGCTCCCTCGGAGCCCTCGGCCTGAAGGTGAAGTCCATCAGCGACGTCACCCCCATCCCGCACAACGGCTGCCGCCCGCGCAAGACACGGCGCATCTGACGAAGGAGAGATAGATGGCTAGATACACAGGACCCCTTTGCAGGCTTTGCCGCGCCGAGCAGAAGAAGCTCTTCCTCAAGGGCGACCGCTGCAAGAGCGACAAGTGCCCCATCAACAAGAAGCGCCCCATACCCGGAAAGGACCCCAAGGCCCGCACCGGCAAGAGGAGCGATTACGGCGTTCAGCTCCGCGAGAAGCAGCGGATCAAGAGGATGTACGGCATGCTCGAGAAGCAGTTCCGCATCTTCTTCGAGAAGGCGCTTCGCATGCCCGGCGTTACCGGCGAGAACCTCATCGGTCTCCTCGAGCGCAGACTCGACAACGTCGCGTACCGCATGCACTTCGCCGCGAACCGCAACCAGGCCCGCCAGATCGTCGGTCACGGCCACATCCTCGTGAACGGCAAGCCCGTGAACATCCCGAGCTATATCGTTAAGGCCGGCGACGTGATCGAGGTGAAGGAAGCGAGCAAGAAGCTCAACGTGATCAAGGACGCCCTCAAGGAAGTCTCCAAGTCCGGCGTTATGCCCTGGATCAACCTTGACGCGGATGCCTGCAAGGGAACGTTCGTCTCCGTGCCCCGGCGCGTCGACGTTACCGATCTCGCGGACATTAAAGAACAGCTCGTGGTCGAGCTCTATTCTAAGTAAGAGGAGTTCGAATGGCCCGCAAAAATCTGCTTAAAGGATTCAAAAAGCCGAAGGGACTCACCTTCGAGCACGATGTCTCGACGTCCGATTACGGCAAATTTGTGGCTTCTCCCTTCGAAACCGGTTTCGGAACCACGGTCGGAAATACGCTCAGGCGCGTGCTCCTTTCGTCCATACAGGGTTATGCCGTTTCGGCGGTCAAGATCACCTCGTATGACGCGGACGGAGTGCCCCACAATATTTCCAGCGAATTCGAGACGATTCCGAACGTCGTGGAAGATACCCTGGAAGTCCTCAATAATCTGAAACAGATTCGTTTGCGGCTTCCCGAGGACGTGGAGCAGGACACCTTCCTGTACGAATTCAAGGGCCCGGTGACCGTCACGAGCGACCAGCTCGCGCGCGACAGCCAGCTCGAGATCCTCAGCAAGCCTGCCCACATCCTCACGATGATGGAAGGCGGCAGGGTCGAGTTCGAGGTGCAGGTGGACTTCGGTCGGGGCTACGTTCCCGCCGAGGTCAACGAGCGCTATATCGAGGTCGTCGGGACCATCCCGATGGACGCGATCTACAGCCCCGTCATCAAGGTGAAGTACGCCATCGAGCCGTGCCGCGTGGGCCAGAGAAACGACTACGACAAGCTCGTGCTCGAGATCTGGACCGACGGGACGATTTCCCCCGAGAACGCCCTCGCCGAGGCCGCGAAGATCGCGAAGGATCACTTCTCGATTTTCGTGAACTTCAACGAGAACGAGATCGGCAAGGACGACGACTTCGACGAGGAAGACGAGCGCGTAAGGCAGCTCCTCAACACCCCCGTCGAGGAACTCGAGCTCTCGGTTCGATCGTCGAACTGCCTCAAGAACGCCAACATCAGGACGATCGGTGAGCTGACCAGGAAAACCGAGGACGACATCGCCAAGACGAGGAACTTCGGCAAGAAGAGCCTCCAGGAAATTCGCGAGAAGCTCCAGGAATGGAACCTCGGACTGGGCATGACCGATTACAGTCACCTGAAGAACTCTATCAAGCTGCCCAAGCAGAAGGAAGAAACAGATGAAGCATAGAAACGGCTTTAATCCGCTTTCGCGCAATGCGTCGCACCTCCGCGCGATGCACCGCAATATGGTAACCTCCCTCTTCAAGTACGAGCGCGTCACGACGACTCAGCCGAAGGCCCTTGAAGTGCGCAGGACCGCCGAGAAACTCATTACCCGCGCGAAGGTCGACACGGTGCACAACCGCCGCCAGGTGGCGCGCTTTATCTCCGATGAAGCCGTGCTCGCCAAGCTCTTCACCGAGATCGGTCCCCGCATGAAGGACCGCGCGGGCGGTTACACCCGCGTGCTCAAGCTCGGTTTCCGCGAGGGGGACGCCGCCGAGGTAGCGATCCTCGAGCTCGTCGACTACAAGCTCGACACCTCCGAGAAGGAAGAGAAGAAGGCCAAGAAGTCCGAGCCGAAGGGCGCCGAGGACAAGAAGGCCGACGCCAAGCCCGCCGCGAAGAAGGCCGCCCCGAAGAAGGCAGCCGACGGCGAGAAGAAGCCCGCAGCCAAAAAGGCCAAGGCTCCCGCGAAATCGGAGGAATAAGCTATGTCGAAAGCACACCGAGGAAAGGGCATTCGCTCCACCCCGAACCATGGGCGCGGAACGTGCCCCGTCTGCAAGAAGGACCAGATAAAGGTTCTTTACGAGCAGGAAATCAACGGCGCCAAGGCGAAGATCTGCAAGGTCTGCAAGGCCGCCATCAAGAACGGCAAGGCCGTCTGACGAAACGGACCCCCACCGGGTCACGCCGCCGGCGAAAAGAAAACCGTCCCGACAAGGGGCGGTTTTTTTTTGATCCCGTACGTCGGCGGATAATCGCCCTATCCGGCGGAATTGAGGATGTTTCCCTCGTGAATCATATAGACAGTCACCCCCCGAAGTAACTATATTTTCAACAAGATCTCTCATAAAGAGGAGTAAACCATGAACAAAAGCACCATGCTCAAGGTGTCGTTCGCGTTCGCGCTCGTCGCGGCGCTCGCTTTCGCCGGATGCGCAAAGAAGGATTCCGGTACCATCACCATCGGCGGAATCTATCCGCTTTCCGGTCCTGTCGCCGTGTACGGCGTCGAGGCCAAGAACGGCGTCGAGATGGCCGTCGAGGAAATCAACGCCGCGGGCGGCGTCAACGGCCGCCAGCTCGCGCTCGTCGCCGAGGACGACGAGGGCAACGCCGAGAAGACCGTGAACGCCTACAAGAAGCTTACCACCAAGGATCAGGCGAAGATCATCATCGGCTCGCTTACCTCCGGTTGCACCCAGGCTTTTACCGCGCTCGCGCAGGCCCAGAAGGTCGTCGTCGTCGCTCCCGCCGCCACCATGGCGAGCATCACCGACGCGGGTAACTTCGTCTTCCGCGTATGCTTCATCGATCCCTTCCAGGGAACCGTCGGTGCGAAATTCTCGTCCGGGAACCTCGGCGCGAAGAAAGCCGCCGTTCTCTATGACGTCGGCAACGACTACTCGGTAGGCCTCTTCGAGAACTTCAAGAAGGGATTCGAGGCCGCGGGCGGTTCCGTGGTCGCCGCCGAGAGCTACAACACCGGCGACAAGGACTTCAACGCCCAGCTCACCAAGATCAAGAACGCCGCTCCCGACGTCGTGTACCTTCCCGATTACTACTCGACCGTCGCGCTCATCGCGAAGCAGCTCCGCGCGCAGGGCATCAAGGCCCCGATCGTCGGAGCCGACGGATGGGGCGGAATCGTCGACAACGCCGGCGACGAGGTTCTCAACGGCTTCTATTCCGACCACTACGCGCCCGACTCGACCGACCAGAAGGTCGTCGACTTCGTCGCGAAGTACAAGGCCAAGTACAACGCCACCCCGACCGCGTTCGCCGCGCTCGGTTATGACGCGATGTACGTGATCAAGGACGCGATCGCCGCCGCCGGCTCCGCCGACCCGGTGAAGGTCCAGGCCGCCCTCGAGAAGACCTCGGGCGCCTACGTGACCGGCAACCTCACCTTCGACGAGAAGCGCAACCCGACCAAGAGCGCGGTCATGCTCGAGATCGTCAAGAAGGACGGAAAGCTTACCCCGGTGTACAACACCACGGTTAACCCCTAAGCCTTACCGGCGCGACCAGCGCCGTACCGGGACCCGGAAACGCTCAGGCATAAGATCGGCCGAGCGTTTCCGGTTTTTTTTTAAGCGGGGCTTCAATTCGTGCACCGTTTGCGACTTTCAAAAATATCGATATCACGGTATACTGAAGAGTACTATCGAGGAGTTTTATAACGGTGGAATCGCTCGTCATTTTTCTCCAGCAGCTGATTAACGGGATCTCCCTCGGGAGCATCTACGCGCTGATCGCGCTCGGATACACGATGGTGTACGGCATCGTCATGCTGATCAATTTCGCGCACGGAGACGTGCTCATGGTCGGCGCCTACACGGGTTTTTACGTACTTCACGCCATGGGGCCCTCGCCCCATGCGCTCGCCCTTTCGTTCGTCGCCTCGATGATCGTGTGCGCGATCGCCGGGATCACGATCGAGCGTTTCGCGTACAGACCCTTGAGGTCGGCGCCGCGCCTCAATTCGCTCATCACGGCGATCGCGGTCTCGCTCATCCTGCAGAACGGCGCCCGGGTGCTCCCCTTCGTGGGCCCGAACCCGCGCCAGTTCCCCACGATGCCGACGGTCATGATCCCGATCGGGTCGTTCGGAGTCTCGAACATCCAGGTGATCGTCATCCTCGTCTCGATCGCGCTCATGCTCGTCCTCAACTACATCATCAACTGGACGAAGACGGGAAAGGCGATGCGCGCCGTCTCGTTCGACATGCGCGCCGCGAGCCTCATGGGGATCTCGGTCAACCGTATCGTCGCGTTTACCTTCGCGCTCGGTTCGGTCCTCGCGGCGGCGGGAGGCATCCTTTTCGCGACCGCGTACCCGCAGATCGACCCGACGATGGGCGCGATGCCGGGCCTCAAGGCCTTCGTCGCGGCGGTTCTCGGCGGCATCGGCTCGGTACCGGGCGCGATGCTCGGCGGCTACATACTCGGCGTAGCCGAGACGATGACGAAGGGCTTTCTCTCGTCGCAGTTCTCCGACGCGATCTCGTTCTCGATCCTCATCGTGATCCTTCTCGTGAAGCCCACGGGAATCATGGGCTCAAAGGTCAGGGTGAAGGTATGAAAGTTTCCGATAAAACCCGCGATTTCGCCGTGCTCGCGGGCGTTTCCGTGCTCGCGGTTTTCCTTCCGGCCGCGCTCATCAAGGTCGGGATCATCGACGCGTACACTGCGCAGATATTCACCCTCGCGGGGCTCAACGCGATCATGGCGATCAGCGTGAACATCATCTGCGGCGTGACCGGCCAGCTTTCCCTCGGGCAGGCGGGCTTCATGGCGATCGGCGCGTACTCCTGCATCTGGTTCTCCCAGGCCCTCCATCTGCCGCTTCCGCTCGCCGCGATCGCGGGCGCCTCGCTCGCCGCCGTCGCGGGTTTTTTCATCGGTTTCCCGACGCTCAAGCTCTCGGGCGACTACCTCGCGATCGTCACCCTCGGGTTCGGCGAGATCCTCCGCGTCGTGTTCGTGAACCTCAAGGGAATCACCGGCGGCGCAAACGGCAAGCGGTTCACGACGATACTCGCCGCGTCGGCGGACCTCGCGTGGATCGTGATCATCGGCGCGCTCGTCGCGACCGTCGCGCTTCTCCAGAATTTCCTCAGGTCGACCTACGGTCGCGCGATCTTCTCGGTCCGCGAGGACGAGATCGCGGCGAACTCGAACGGGATCGGGGTTTTCAAGTACAAGATGACCGGCTTCGTTGTCGCGGCCTTCGTCGCGGGAGCCGCCGGCGCGCTCTACGCGCCGTTCATCGGCTTCGTGAAGCCGGACCTCTCCTCCTTCAACCGGAGCGTCGACTATCTCATCTACGTCGTGCTCGGCGGAATGGGCAGCGTCACCGGCTCGGTGATAGCGGCCTTCACGCTCACCTATCTCCAGGAATTCCTCAGGTTCCTCAAGGAATATCGCCTCCTCATCTACCCGGTGATTCTCATCCTCGTCATGCTTTTCCGTCCCCAGGGGCTTCTCGGCATGAAGGAACTGTCCTTTACCCGGACGTGGCGGCGCGTCATGCGCGCGAAGGGGGCGAACGATGGCGCGAAGTAAGAACGACGCCTGCGGCAAGGGCTGCAGGATGAGCGACGTGCTCCTCTCCGCGAGCGAGATCTCGATCGTGTTCGGCGGCCTCCGGGCGGTTTCCGGGTTTTCGTGCGAGCTGAAGCAGGGCGAGCTCGTCGGTCTCATCGGGCCCAACGGCGCGGGAAAGACGACGGTGTTCAACATGCTTTCCGGGGTCTATACGCCGACGGAGGGCTCCATCTGCTTTACCGACGCGCGCGGGAAGACCCATAACGCGCACGCGATGAAACCGTACCAGCTGTCGAAGATCGGCGTCGCGCGAACCTTCCAGAACATCAGGCTTTTCGGGAACCTCTCGGTCGAGGACAACGTCCTGATCGGGATGCACGCCCAGCGCGGGATTACGCCCCTCGACGCGATCTTCAGGACGCCCCGGTTTTACCGGGACGAGGCGAGACTCCGCGCGAAAACGCTCGAGCTCCTCGCGCTTTTCAGGATCGACTCCAAGAAGGACGAGCTCGCGCGGAACCTCCCTTACGGCGAGCAGCGGAAGCTCGAGATCGTCCGCGCCCTCGCGACGAATCCGCGGCTTCTCCTCCTCGACGAGCCCGCGGCCGGGATGAACCCGCAGGAGACGCAGGAGCTCATGGAGCTCATCGCCTTCATCAGGAAGCAGTTCGCGCTCACGATCCTCCTCATCGAGCACGACATGAAGCTCGTGATGGGCATCTGCGAGCGGCTCGTCGTGCTCGACTACGGGCGCATCATCGCGAGCGGCAACCCCGCGGAGATCAAGAACAATCCCGCGGTCATCAAGGCGTATTTGGGCGAGGAGGCCATGATCGATGCTTAAGGTAGAGAACCTCGTCGTGCATTACGGCGCAATCAAGGCGCTTCGCGGTATTTCGTTCGAGGTGAACGAGGGCGAGATCATCACCCTCATCGGATCGAACGGCGCGGGAAAGACGACCACGCTTCACGCGATTTCGAACATCATCAGGAAAACCGGCGGTTCGGTCGTTTTCGACGGCGTGGACATTACCCAGTCGGCACCCGACGCGATCGTCAAGTCGGGGCTCGTGCAGGTCCCCGAGGGGCGTCGCATATTCGCGAACCTCACCGTGCGGGAGAATCTCGACATGGGCGCGTACACGAGAAAGGACCGCTCGGGCATCGCGAGCGACATGGAGCGGGTATACGGGCTTTTCCCCCGGCTCAAGGAGCGCTCGCGCCAGGTTTCCGGAACCCTTTCGGGCGGGGAACAGCAGATGCTCGCGATCGGCCGCGCGCTCATGGCGAAACCGCGGCTTCTTCTCCTCGACGAGCCGTCGATGGGCCTCGCGCCGATCCTGGTCGACGAGATATTCCATATCGTGAAGACGATCAACGAGGCGGGAACGACCGTCCTTCTGGTCGAGCAGAACGCGTTCAAGGCCCTTTCCATCGCGACGCGCGCGTACATCCTCGAGACGGGCGCGATCGTGAAGTCCGGAGCGGGTCGCGAGCTTCTCCGGGACGACGCGGTGCGCGAGGCGTATCTCGGCGGCTGACGAGCTTTTTGCGCGTTCGCGCGCGATATGCTATACTTACAAGCGAGCGTGATACGGCATTGAACCAACGAAGTTTCAAGGCATTGAACCAACGAAGTTTCAAGGAGGCTTTCATATGATGGTATCGAACGTGATGACGCGAAACCCCTTGTATATCCATCCGGAGATGTCGGTCCCGGACGCGCGCGCCTTCATGAAGAAAGAAAAGGTCGGACGCCTTCCGGTCCTCGACAAGGACAACAAGCTCGTCGGGATCGTGACCGAGCGCGACCTCATCAACGCGAGCCCGTCCGTCGCGACGACGCTCGACATGTACGAGCTCAGTTACCTCCTCTCGAAGCTCAAGGTCGAGAAGGTGATGCAAAAGAAGGTCATCACGATCGACGAGAGCGTCGTCGTCGAGGAGGCCGCGCGCATCATGGTAGACAACTCGATCAGCGCGCTTCCCGTCATGCGGGGCGACGCCCTCGTCGGGATCGTCTCGGACGGCGATCTCTACCGGCTTTTCATCAACCTGTTCGGCGCGCGCCAGGCGGGAGTCCGGCTCACGATGTACCTTCCCGACAGGCCCGGCGAACTCCAGAAGGTCACGCACGCGGTCGCGGAAAAAGCGGGAAACATCATCTCGCTCGTCGTGTGCGAAGGCTGCGACGTGACGAACAAGATGTGCATCCTGAAGGTCGGGAGCATCGATAAGGACGTCCTTCTCGCCGCGGTAAAGCCCTTCGCGATTGAGATCCTCGACGTCAGGTAAGCGCGCGCGTTTGTATTTGGAAGGGTGAGCGCGAGAGGGGAACCTTTTTCCGTGAAAAGGTTCCCCTCTCGCTTTTTTTATTTCTTTTTCTTCTTTCTTGGCGGCTCGTCGGGGTCGGCGGGCGCCTCCCACTCGACCGGGATTTTCCGGTGCTCGATGTCCGGGATGCGCGCGAGGTTCGTGCAGTCGCTCCGGTGGATGATGATCCCGCGCCCGCGCGAGACGTAACCCGTGATCGCGACCGGCGGGACGGGCTTGCAGCAGGCGGCGAACTTGATCATGAAATTCGTCGTGTCCCCGACGCGGATCTTGAGGACCGCGGCGTCGAACTCGGGTTTGCCCGCGCCTTCCTCCTCGAGGAGCGTTCCCTTGTGGTGGCCGTACCGGCCGCGCTCGACCTCCGCGCGCTCGCTTTCCGTCTCGATCTTTTTCTCGAAGTCGCCCGCGGGCTCGTGCTCCTGAAGCCATGCGCGGATCTTCTGCCGTGCCTTCGCCGTGCGAACCGAGTTGTACTGGTTTCGGGTCGGGTGCGCCTGCGGGTGCGTGATGACCTCGACGACCTGCGTGTTTTTGAGCGCCTGTGAAAGGGGGATGATCGCCCCGTCCGCCTTCGCGCCGACGATCTTCTCGCCGACGGCGGAGTGGATGTTGTAGGCGAAGTCGATCGGGGTCGAGCCCGCGGGGAGTTCGACGATGTCGCCCTTCGGCGTGAACACGTATATCGAGTCGCCGAGAAGATCGCTCTTGATGCGCGCGAGGAAATCCTCGTCGGTGAAGCGGTCCTTCGAGAGCTCCTTGAGCTGGTTGATGATCGAGACCGAGTCGGCGTCGACGATCTCCTTGCTCGCGCCCTTCTTGTAGAGCCAATGGCTCGCCACGCCGTTCTCCGCGACCTGGTGCATCTCGTGGGTGCGGATCTGGATCTCGAGCGGCCTGCCCCCGTCGGCCATGACGGTCGTGTGGAGGCTCTGGTAGCCGTTGGGCTTGGGCATCGCGATGTAGTCCTTGAACCGGCCGTCGAGCGGTTTCCAGAGGGTGTGGACGATGCCGACCATCGCGTAGCACTCGTTCGCGGTCTCGCAGAGTATGCGCATCGCGAGAAGGTCGTAGATCTCGTCGGTCGCTTTGCTCCGCCTCTTCATCTTCTGGTAGATCGACCAGAAGTGCTTCGCGCGGGACTTGACCGAGATTTTCATGCCGGCCTTGCCGGCGGCTTCGGTGATCGCGCGCTCGGCGTTCTCGAGGAATCCCGCGCGCTCGCCTTTTTTCGCGGCGACGAGGGCCTTGATCTGGTCGAAGGCGTCCCTGTTGAGGTATTTGAGGCTCAGGTCCTCGAGTTCGTCCTTGATCGAGGAGATACCGAGCCGATTCGCGAGCGGGGCCCAGATGTCGATCGTCTCCTGGGCTAACGGTTTTCGCGCGTCCTCGGGGAACTGCTTGAGGCTTCGCATCTTGTCGAGCCGGTCCGCGAGGCGCACGAGGATGACGCGGATGTCGGTGACCATGGCGAAGAACATCTTGCGGATCGCCTCGGCTTCGTGGACTGTCTTGTTCCCCATCTTGACGCCGGAGATACGGGACGCGCCCGAGACGATGTTCGCGACCGACTTGCCGAAGCGCTCCTCGAGTCCTTCATGCGAGAGGCCGAGGCTCTCGAGCGACCCGTGAAGGAGGGCCGCGATTATGGAATCCGCGTCGAGGTTGAGGTGCGCGAGGATGCGGGCTACGCGAAGGGGATGCGCCATGAAGGACTCGCCGCATTCGCGGCAGGTCTCTTTCTTGAGCCCTTCCATGAAATCCCACGCGGCCTGGATGCGGACTCGATCATCCCCGCCGTATGCCGGAAAGTCCGCGAAGAACGCCTCAAGTTCATGATTCATAGCGCTATTCCCTCAACGACTCTGTCCTGACCCTCAAGGTCCCGATGTACCGTCACGCGCGCGAATCCCTCGGCGCGGAACGAGGTGGCAGCCTCTTGGGCATTATACTCTCCCGTCTCGACAAGGAGAATACCCCCTGCCCGGAGCGACTCCCGCGCGACGCGCGCGAGAAGCCTCACAAGGTCGAGTCCGTCGGCGCCTCCCGCGAGCGCGAGTAAGGGCTCTCCCCGGCCGTCCGCGAGTAGTTCGCCGGCGACCGGGTCCGGTACGTAGGGAGGGTTCGAGACGATGAGGTCCCAGCCGTCCGGGTTTTGTGGAAGGCCCTCGCGGAGATCGCCTTCAAAGAAGGCGATCGGCGAGGTTGCTCCCGCGGGAAGCAGCGTGACGGCGTTCCTTCGCGCGATTTCAAGGGCGGCGTGCGAGATATCGGTCGCGGCGACCTCGAGAGCCGGGAAATCATGCTTGAGCGAGACCGCGACGCAGCCCGAGCCGGTGCAGACGTCGAGAACGGAAATCGGGCGCCCGGCGGTCTCTCCAACGAGAGAGCGGATCCGCTCCTCCGCGAGGGCGACGAGGGTTTCGGTGTCGGGTTTCGGGACGAGGACGGCCGGGGTGACCGCGAAGGGAAGTCCCCAGAATTCCTTGATTCCCGTGACGTAGGCCACGGGATAGCCCGTCGCGCGGAGCGCGACCGCCCGGAAATAGTCTTTCGCGCGGCCTTTCATCGGCGTTTCCGGGTGCGCCGCGAGACTTGATCGCGAGAGGCCGAGGATGGCGGCGAGGATGACCTCGGCGTCGAGGAGGGGGGTCGGGGAGGGTATTGTCCCGCAGACGGGATTGTCCCCGCGCGCAATCCGCGCGGCGAGCGCCTCGGCGGCCCAGGGCGCGAAAAGCGCGCCGTGCGTCGGGGAGCGGGGATCGGAAAGGTATTCCGCGGCGATTTTCCTGGCCTCGTGTGCGGTCATGAGGAAATCCTAGCAGGTTTCTCCGATCGTGCCAACGAAAAGGCGGTTCTAGTCTTCCTGCGCCTTGAGTTGCTCCTCTCGCGCCGAAGCGCGAGCACGACGTGCCGGTTTCCCGGGAGCTTAGTCTTCCTGCGCCTTGAGTTGCTCCTCTCGCGCCGCGATCGCGAGCGCCTCGACGAGTTCGGTGAGGTCGCCCTGCATTACCGCGTCGAGCTTGTAGAGGGTGAGGTTGATGCGGTGGTCGGTGAGACGGTTTTGGGGGAAGTTGTAGGTGCGGATGCGTTCCGAGCGGTCGCCCGAGCCGACCTGGCTTTTCCGGTTCGCGGCGCGCTCGGCGTTCTTCTTGTTCTCCTCGAGCTCGAAGAGGCGGGTCCTGAGGACGCGCATCGCCTTCGCCTTGTTCTTGATCTGGCTTTTTTCGTCCTGCTGGATGACGACGATGCCCGTCGGGATGTGGGTGAGGCGGACGGCGGAATCGGTCGTGTTGACGCACTGGCCGCCGGGTCCGCCCGCGCGCATGACGTCGATGCGGAGGTCCTGCGGCCTGATCTCGATCTCGGTTTCCTCGGCCTCGGGGAGCACCGCTACGGTCGCCGCGCTCGTCTGGATGCGGCCCGAGGCCTCGGTCTCGGGGACGCGCTGGACGCGGTGGACGCCCGACTCGTAGCGGAGGCTGCCGTACACGTACTTTCCGGATATCGAGAAGGTGATTTCCTTGTAGCCGCCGAGTTCGGTCTCGTTCGAGGACATGACCTCGTACTTCCATCCCTTGGATTCGGCGTACCGCGCGTACATGCGGAAGAGGTCGGCCGCGAAAAGGGCCGCTTCCTCGCCGCCAGTGCCGCCGCGGATCTCCATGATGATGTTCTTTTCCTCGAGGGGATCGGGCGGAATGAGGAGGACCTTGAGCGCCGCCTCGCTCGCGGCGAGCTTCGCCTCGAGCTCCTTGAGCTCCTCCTTCGCCATCTCGCGCATCTCGGCGTCGTCGGCCTCCCTGACGAGTTCCTTCGCGTCGGCTATCCCCTTCTCGGTCTCGCGGTAATGCCGGTACTCTTCCATGAGGCGGGAAAGGTACGCGTGCTCGCGCATCGTTTCCTTGTAGCGCGCGGCGTCGCGAATCAGGTCGGGGTTCTGTATATCGGTCTCCACCTCGGTGAAGCGGGCTTTGAGTCGTTCAAGTCTGTCGAGCATGGGGAGACTATAGCAGAACGGGGGAAGGTCTTCAATCGCTCGAGGGAAGCCCTCAGGTTTTCCGTCGACTGTCCGACCCGCCGCGGGTACCCGGGCTCGGGGCCTTTTTTGCGGTAGCGGTCTTTCTCGTCGCGCGGTCGATTATGGTCGTGTCCTCGCTCGCCTGTCGCGCGGACGAAGCGGCCTTCGCTCCCGTTTTCCTCGCGCCCGCCCTGGCCTGCGTCGCGGGCTTTCCCTTGACGGTAATCTTCGTCGGCGGGAGGGCGGTCCCGGCAGACCGTTTGCGCGCGGGGCGCGAGGGCTGGAAGAAGCCGAAAAGGCTTCCGCACAGGCCTCCGGCGAGGTGGGCGAACTGCGAGATGTCGTCGCCCTTGAAGGCCTGGATGATCTCGCGCCCGAGATAGAGCATCACGATGAGGATGAAGGTCAGGGGCACGTCGTCCTTCCCGTGGTTGGTGAAGGAGGCGAGAAGAATCATCATGAACACGACGCCCGAGGCGCCGAGGAGGGGATTCGGGAAGAAGCAGGCGTTGAGGACGCCGGTGACGAAGCCGGTGACGACGATCATCAGGAACATCGTCAGGCTTCCGTAGGTTTCCTCGAGCATGGGACCGAGGAGGAGCACGTACGCCATGTTGCTGAGCAGGTGGTTCCAGTCCGCGTGGCCCGCGATGTGGGTAAAGAGCCGCATGTAGTTGAGCGCGTTCGAGAGGTCGAAGGCTGCCGACGACGGGACCGTGAAAAACGCCCGGGTGAGGCCGTGGAAGAGCGACTGGTCGAGCGCGACCACGAGGGTGCAGAAAAAGGCGAAGGTGAGGGTCGTCGGGGCGTTGTACTTGATTTTCATCGTCGTTACCTGAGGGTGAGCCTGATCGGGCAGTGGTCGCTTCCGGCGATATCCTTGAGGATGACCGAGGATTCGACCTTGGGCATGAAGGCGGGATTGACGCACTGGTAGTCGATCCGCCAGCCGATGTTCTTCTCGCGGGCGTGGAAGCGGTAGCTCCACCAGGTGTATTGGGCGGGGTCCGGGCAGAAGGCGCGGAAGGTGTCCACGTAGCCCGCGCCGATGAAGCGATCCATCCACGCGCGTTCCTCGGGAAGGTAGCCGGGATTACCCTCGTTCGATTTCGGGTTCGCGAGGTCGATGGGTTTATGGGCGATATTGTAGTCGCCGCAAAGGATGACGTTCTTGCCCTGCGCGACGAGCTTGTCGCAGGTCTCGAGCATCGCGGCGCAAAACTCGAGCTTGTAGCCGAGGCGGGCCCCCGCCTCCTGCGAGTTGGGGAAATAGGCCGAGATGACGGCCGCTTCCGGGTATTCGGCGATCACGACCCGGCCCTCGTCATCGAATTCGGGGTAGCCGGAGGTTCTGACGTCGAGCGGTTCCGTCTTCGAATAGATCGCGGTTCCCGAGTATCCCGCCTTCTTGGCGGAGCTCCACCAGGATTTCCAGCTTCCCGACGCGAGGACGGGTTCGGCGAGCTCAGGGGTCACCTGTCCCTTGTGGGCCTTGGTTTCCTGCAGGCAGAGCACGTCGGGCGATTCGGCGGAAAGCCAGTCGAGAAAGCCCTTTTTCTCCGCCGCGCGGATACCGTTTACGTTCCAGGAAACGATCGTTTTCATGGGATTCATAATGCCCGGAAAACCTTCGGTTTTCAAGCGTCGCAACTGTTGTTTCCGCGCGTCTTTTGGAGTATTTTTATGGTGTATGGAATTCGAACGCAAGATCGTGAGCGAGACCGGTCTCTCCGAGGAGCTGCAGGAACCGATGCAGTACCGGGTTCTTTTGCTCAACGACGACTTTACCACCAAGGATTTCGTCATCGCGGTTCTGATGGCGGTTTTTCACAAGAAGCAGGAGGACGCTTACGCGATCATGGAAGACGTCCACAAGAAGGGTCGCGGGGTCGTGGGGTCGTATACCTATGACATCGCGGCGACCCGTTGCCTGCAGGTTCACGAGGTCGCCCGCCAGAACGGGTTCCCTCTTCGCTGCGTGATGGAGCAAAGTTGAAGATAAAGATCAGCACCGTCGTCCAGAAGGTCCTGGACCAGGCATGGCAGGACGCGCGGACGCGCGGACACGAGTACGTAACCCCCGAGCACATCCTTCTCGCGGTCATGGATCATCCTCCCGCGCTCAAGGTTCTGTCCCTGTGCGGCGCGGACATCGCCTACATCCACGACAGCGTGGACGAGTATCTCCGGAAGAACATGCCGGTCCTCACCGGGCGCGAGCCGCTCCAGACCGTCGGGTTCCAGAACGTCTTCCAGCGCGCGGTGCTCCATTGCGAGAACGCCGAAAAGCCGGTGCTCGAGATCTCGGATATCCTCGTCAGCCTCATCGACGAGAACAAGAACTACTGCTCTTACTACATGCGCCGCGGCGGACTTGACCGTCTCGTCCTCCTGGAGGTGATAAGCCACGGCGGGATCGGGGCCGACGACCCGGAGACCCGCAGTCCTCGTGGCGGGGGGACCGCGGACGAGGACGCGGATCTTTCGGATACCCCCGATTCAGCCGGAATCAGGGGTATACCCCGCGATATGCCCCCCATGAGCGGGGAATCCGAGGCAGGCGAGGCGGGCGAGTCTCCCGAGGGTACGGAGTTTCCCGACGCGGACGAGTCGGGCGGGGGACGACAGCGCCAGCAGAAACGATCCATTCTCGAGCGCTACACCGTCGAGCTCACCGCGCTCGCGCGCGCGGGCAAGCTCGAGCCCCTTATCGGGCGCGAGGAAGAGCTCGAGCGGACGGTGCAGGTCCTGTGCCGGCGGATGAAAAACAACCCGATCCACGTCGGCGACGCAGGCGTCGGAAAGACCGCGATCACCGAGGGCCTCGCCCAGCGCATCGTCGCGCGGCAGGTTCCGCCCCTTTTGTGGGGTTACGAGATCTACAGCCTCGACATGGGATCCCTCGTCGCGGGAACGAAATTCCGCGGCGATTTCGAGGAGCGGGTGAAGCGCGTCATGGACGACCTCCTCAGGAAGGAGAAGGTCATCCTCTTCATAGACGAGATCCACACCCTCATCGGCGCGGGTTCCACCGGCGGCGGCACGCTCGACGCGTCGAACCTCATGAAGCCGGTCCTCACCTCGGGGAAGATCCGCTGCATCGGCTCGACCACCTACGACGAGTACAACAAGCATTTCGAGAAGGATCACGCCCTGTCGCGGCGTTTCCAGAAGATCGACATATCCGAGCCTACCGAGGAAGACACGATCGCTATCCTCCGCGGGCTCAAGAAACGCTACGAGGAATTCCACGGCGTCACCTATACCGACGAGGCGATCGAGCAGGCGGTCCGACTTTCCGCCCAGTTCATCACCGAGCGGCGCCTCCCCGACAAGGCCATCGACATCATCGACGAGGCGGGCGCCCGGGCGCGCATCGCGGCCGGCGTACCGGTGCCGAGGATTCTCTCCGCGGGAGACCTTCCCGCGCCGCACGCGCACGCGGAAGTCGCGCAATCGGGCGCGCGCTCCGAAACGGCGACGCCCGAGGACGGCGACGCGCAGGGGAAGCCGCATCGGCCGGGCATCCTCGACGCGATACCGGTCATCGACCGCGCGCTCATCGAGACCGTCGTCGCGAAGATCGCGCGCATCCCCGAACGCTCGGTCTCCACCGGCGAGACCGACCGCCTGCGCGAGCTCGAGCCGGTACTGTCCCGCTCCATATTCGGCCAGGAAGAGGCCGTAATGGCGGTCGTGAAGGCCGTCAAACGCTCGCGCGCGGGCTTCCGCGCGCCCGGCAAGCCCGTCGCGAATTTCCTCTTCGTCGGACCGACCGGCGTCGGCAAGACCGAGCTCGCGCGCAAGCTCGCCGAGGTGCTCGGGATCGCGATGCACCGCTTCGACATGAGCGAATACCAGGAAAAGCATACCGTCTCGCGCCTCATCGGCTCGCCTCCCGGCTACGTCGGCTTCGAGGAGGGAGGACTCCTTACCGACGCGGTGCGCAAGCAGCCGCACGCGGTGGTCCTCCTCGACGAGATCGAGAAGGCGCATTCGGACATCTTCAACATCCTTCTCCAGATCATGGATTACGCGACGTTGACGGACAATCAGGGCCGCAAGGCCGATTTCCGGAACGTCATCCTCATCATGACGAGCAACGCGGGCGCCCGCGAGATCGGGAAGCCCATGATCGGGTTCGGGCTCCGCGAGGTGTCCGAGGAAGCCGTCTCGGAGGCGGTCGAGAAGACCTTTACGCCGGAGTTCCGGAACCGGCTCGACGCGGTCGTCCGCTTCGGGCACCTCTCGAAGGAGATCATGGAATCGATCGCGCGGAAGGAGCTCGACGCGGTTCGGTCAAGACTCGCCGACAAGGGCGTCTCGCTCGAGGTCTCGGACGAGGCTGTCTCGCTCCTCGCGGAAAAGGGTTACTCCCCGGAATTCGGCGCCCGCAACGCCGCGCGCGTGATCGAGGATCTCGTGACGACCCCGCTCGTCGACATGGTTCTCTTCGGCGAGCTTTCCTCGGGAGGGCTTGCCCGCTGCGCGGTCGACCCCGCCTCGAACGACGGCATCAGGGTGTTCGCGGTTCCCGGGAACGAGCGGGACCCAAGGCCTGACGAGCCGGGCGCGACGGACTCGAAGGCGCGCCCGAAACGGAAACGCGCTTCCAAGCCGTCGGACGGCGCAGACCCGGCACGCTCAGACGATTCGAAGGCCGGCGTGGCGGGGTCGAGCTGATGTCGGCCCGTCGTCCCCGCGTCTACGACGCCGAGACGCGATGCGACCCCGACTTCCCCTGGCTCGAGATCGGCGACTGGTTTACCTTTCCCGATCCCGAGGATATCGAGGGAACCGTCGTGGCGGTCGGGGGAAATCTCTCTCCCGGCATGATCGTCTCCGCGTATTCCCAGGGTATTTTTCCCTGGTTCAACGAGGACGATCCCCTCTATTGGCAGTCTCCCGATCCCCGTTTCGTGATCCTTCCGGATTCCTTTCACGTCCCCGGCAGGCTCGAGCGCGCGATGAAGCGAAGCCCGTTCGTGATCCGCTGCGACACCGCGTTCGAGCGCGTTATCGGTTTTTGCTCGCTCGTCTCGCGTCCCGGTCAGGACGGCTCCTGGATAACCGACGACATGATCGAGGCGTACGTGGCTCTCCATCGCGAGGGAATCGCCCATTCCGTCGAGGCATGGATCGGGGGAGAGCTCGTTGGCGGGTTTTACGGAGTTCTTCTCGGTTCGGTTTTTTTCGGGGAATCGATGTTCACGCGCGTGTCCGACGCCTCGAAGACCGCGTTCGCCGCGTTCGCGACCAAATTTTTCGACTCGATGGGCGGCACGCTCATCGACTCGCAGGTCTATACCGACCACATGGCCCGGTTCGGCGGGTCGAATATCTCGAGATCGGCGTATCTCAGGAAGCTTTCCGAGGCCTTGCCGCGCCAATGCCGCGCGTGCGGGTGTCCCTCGGTCGAAGGACCGTTGGTCCTTCAGCGGGGGCTATGGCCCGCCGATTTTCTCAGCCGGCCGGAGGCGTGAACTTGTAGCCTATCCCGCGGATGGTATGGATGTAGCGCGTGACGTCCTTGACGTCGCCCATCTTCTGGCGGAGGCGCGCCACGTGCACGTCGATCGTTCTCGTGGTGATGTTCGAGTCGTATCCCCACACGGTGTTCAGAAGCTCTTCCCTCGAGATGATCGCGTCCTTGTGGCGATAGAAATAGTCGAGCAGCTTGATCTCCTGGGCCGAAAGCGGGTGTTCTCCGTCCTTCCCGGCGATTACGCCGCGTTTGAGGTCGATGACGAGCTCCCCGGATCCTTTCGATTTCGAAAGCGTCTCCGCGCGCCGGAGAAGCGCCCCGATGCGCGCCACGAGCTCGGCCATCTCGAAAGGCTTCGAGAGATAGTCGTCGGCGCCGAGCTTGAGCCCGGAAACCTTGTCCTCCGTGGAGTTTCTCGCGGTGAGCATGAGTATGGGAACCCTCGAACCCGAGTCGCGCACGGACTTGCAGATCTCGAAACCGTCTTTTCCCGGCAACATCACGTCAAGGACGAGAAGATCGTAGCCGCCCGCGAGCGCGACCGTTTCTCCGTCGATCCCGTTCATGCACGACGTGAATTCATATCCTTCCGCGACGAGCCGGTCCCCGACGGTCAAAACGAGTCCGTGTTCGTCCTCAATCATCAGAATCTTGCCAGGCATGGTCAACTCCTCTCATTCGGGGAACGCGAACCGTAAACGTCGTCCCGCTTCCCGGTCTGCTCTCGAGGGATACCGTTCCTCCGTGCATTGTAACGACGCGCATGACGAGGCTGAGGCCGATGCCGTTCCCGGGGATCTGCTCGTCCATGGCGCGCTTCCCTCGGGCGAACGGCATGAAAATCGTCTTTTGCTCGCGCGGGGGAATGCCGGGACCCCTATCCACTACCTTTATTATGAGGCCTTCCTCGTTTTTTTTCCCGCTTTTCCGCGCGATTTCTCGCATTGCCTCGATTCTGAGGTATTTTCCCGACGCGGCGTGTCTCGCGACGTTCTGGACGAGGTTGGTGAGGACCGACTCGAGGGCCATTCGATCCCCGCGAACCGTCAGGTCCGGCTCCGGGAGAACTACTTCCGTCGTCATGCCGATCCGGGCCCGTTCTTCCTCGGTGAGTTTCAGCGCTGCCTCGACGAGAGCGGATACCGCGAGAATATCGTCTTTCCTTCCCGCGCCCGAGTGGGTTCGCGAGTAGAGGAGCACGTGGTCGATCGTGCGCGAGAGGCGTGTCGCTTCCTTCTTTATCGCGCTTCCGTATTCCGTGATCTTGTCCCGGTCGCTGACGATGCCGTCCGTAAGGTTCTCGGCCGCCGACGAGATGACGGCAAGCGGCGTTTTGAGCTCGTGGGTAACGGTTGCGATAAACTCGCGCTGGCGTTGGGCGAGATCCCGCTCGCGCTTGCCCGTCCGTACGAGCAGGCCGAACAGAAACGCGAGGAGCGCGAAGGTTCCGAGGCTGATGACGGCGTTGACGATCGAAGTCCTGCGGGAAAGGCTGGCGAGCGAGACGTCGCGGTTGTAGATCCTGAGGAGTATATTCCCGAGGTCGAGGCTCGAAAACGCGATCGAGCGTTCCGACGGGGGCAACGGGAATCCATACTCGTCGCGCCGGCGGTCGTCAGGCGTTTTTACCGGCCATTGCGGGAGGATTTCCCCTCCCCGGGTACCCGCGCCCGTGGCATTGGCGTCGTCGTGGGCCGTACGGATTACGGTATTCATGAGGCGAACCTCGAGATCGGGGCCCGCGGTTTCGGTCATGACGAGTGTGTCCGACGCGAAAAGAACCGTGTCCGTGTCGCCGTCGACGATGCTGTACCGGTAGAGACCCGTCTCGTCGAGATACTTTTTCGCGAGGAGGGGAATGAGCCTCGTGACGATGAGGTCCCGGTCAAAGGCGTATTCCATCATGAGGAGGTGATCCCCGTTGTGGAGGAGCGGCGAAAGTATCAGGATGGTTGACCGGTCGGAAGGCGCGCTGCCCGGCGACTTGCAGCTGACGGGATCGGGAATCGGGGCAAGCCCGTCGCCGGTCCATCGATAGACCTCGTTTTTCCGGGCGTCAAGAAGACGTATCGACTTGAGCATCCCCGGCTCGAGGGCGTATTCCATCCAAAAGCGGTAGCGCTCGCCGAGGATTTGGTCGACGGTCGCGCGATCGTAGGTATCCGCCTTGAAAAGCGACGGGAGGAGGCTGATCTCCTCCGCGAGACGAAGGGACAAGTCCCCGGCGGATCCCATCATGCTCGTCATGATCCGCCTCGACTCGCGCCGGTTGAGTTCCTGAAACCAGTTGAACTGACTCCAGGCGAGCGTGGCGATTATCGGGATGATGAGCGGTATGAAGAACGTGAGCCTGCTCTTGTGGTGCATGCGGTTTCGATTTTAGCGTATTTTTGCGTCCACAGGGCTCGTCGCGGGACTTACCCGCCTGATTTTTACATCCGCGTTACATTCTCGCCGGTTTCGCGCTCCTTTCGGGCGGTCGCCGCTTCGGCTTCTTGCCATCGTGATAGCGTCCAGATTATTCCCTGATTGACGAGTTTCAGACGTTCCCCGCATTTCGCGCAACGGAAGCGCCCGTCCTCGTCGAGGTGTTTCCGCGCGCAGCCGATGCAATAGTGCTCTTCGCACCGGGGGCAGGTTCCCGCGGGAAGGTCGTCCGGCGGCTCGGCGGTAATCCTGAGCGATCCTTGCGGCGGGATGTCCTTGGGTATCCTCCAGTGTCGGTCGCAGGACGCGCACGAAAGGGCATAGGTGGCGCTGTCCTCTATCTCCTCCGCGAGCTCCCGGGCACGGTCGGAGCGGTCCCGTTCGCGCAGTCGCCTGACCGTTTCCGTCGCCTTGTCCCGCTTGCCGGTCGCGTGGTACACGGACGCGAGCTCGTAGAGAAGGTCGGTCGCCTCGGGGAACTCGTCGAGACCGCGGAGGAGCGCGACCTCCGCGCGCGCGTATTCGCCCTTCCTCCCGGAAAGGTAGGCGATGAGCCGGTAGATCCGGGGCGTCGGGGCGATCTCGATCGCGCGTCCGAGGAGGTCGTCCGCCTCGCTGAGAAGGTCGAGCTCGAGGCAGTTTGCCGCCCGGTCAGTCAGGAGTTCCGCGTCAAAGGGGCGTTGCTTGAGGGCCTTGAGGTAGAGGTCCTCGGCTTCCTCGTGCCTGCCGTCCTCGACGAGGAGGTTTGCCAGGGCCTTGAGGGACTCGCATTCCTCGCGGTCGAAGAGCGGAATCGCCTCGTCAAGCCGGCCTGCTCTCCTGAGCGTCTCGGCGAGGTTCACGAGCGGGGCGAGCTCCCCGGGAAGGAGTTCCCGCGCGCGAACGGCGAGGCGTTCGGCCTCCGCGAGATTCCCTTCCGAGAGCGCCTTCAGCGCGGCGAGATTCCAGGTCCATCCGGAGTCTCCTGAGGTTTCCATCGCGCGCGCGAGTTCGGCTGAGCAATCCTCGCCCGCGTTGAAGAGCGCCTCGGCGAGCCGCAAGCGATAGAGGCCGAAGTCTTCCTCGAGCGTCGACGCCTTCCTGAAGAAATCGATGGCCTTGTTCGCCTCCCCGCGCGACGAGTGTATCATCCCGCGAAGGTACCAGGCGGCGGAATCCTCCGACCCGAGCGCGATCGCCCGGTCGAGAAATCCCGCGGCCGCCTTTTCGTCCCCGATCGCGTATCGGTGCTTTCCCGCGAGGGCGAGCGCGCGCGGGTCGTTTCCCGCGTTCTCGAGCAGTCGTTCGACCGCGTCCCCGAGGTCGTCGGTTTCGTTCGCCGCGAGGAACGCGCGGGCGGCGTCGAGCCAGGCGTCGACTGCCCCGGCGCGGTCGCCGCTCGCGGAGAGCTCGTTTCCCGCGTGGAGGTAAAAGAGCCCCTGCCCGTCGGCGAGGTTCGCCGCGCGAAGGTAGGACCCGGCCGCTTCCGCGCGGAAGCCCTTCCACGAGAGCAGGTGTCCCTCGAGGTTCGAGAGGAACGGCGAGCGGTCGATCGAGGCGCGGTCCGCGGAAACGAGGAGTTCCTCGAGCTCGGCGAACCTGTTCTGGAGGTAGAGAAGTCCCCCCAGGTCGGCGATCGCCGCCTCGCTCGTGCCGTCAAGCGCGAGCGCGTCCCGGATCGACTCCTCGGCCTCGGCGTAGAGTCGCTCGGCGAGGAAGGCTTGCCCCGCGAGGAGCCGTTCTTCGGCGTCCGCGGGCCGCTCCTTCCAGGCGCGTCTGAGCTCGAGGATGGCGGGAACGTATTTTCCCATCGCGTACCAGGTTTTCGCGAGCGACACGCGAGCCTCGGCGCCGATCGGGATATACTGATTCCACCGCGCGTACGCGGTCTCGACGTCGATCGCGGCGGAATCGATCGCGATGGCCGAGAGGATCGCCTCCGCGCCCGAACCCCAGTTTTGCGCGGCGAACGCGATCTTTCCCGCCGCCTGTATGGTGTCGTCCGCGCATTCGGCGACCCACGCGTCGTTGACGACGATCGTGAAGCCGGTAGCGCGCGCGATTATCCTGATCGAGTAGGTGCGGTCGTCGTTCGCGTACGGCGCCTGTTCGGAGAAGGCGTCGTTGACCTCGGGGGATCCGCGTCTCGTCTCCGTCCACCCGAGAACGGGTATGGGGGTGCCGTTGACGACCGCGTCCATCCTGACCATTCCCCGGTCAGAAACGAGCACCGCGTAGAAGGTGCCTTCGTTGAGGTAGCGGAAGAGAAATCCCGCGGCCATGCCTCCGGCGCGCCCGGCTTCCGAACCGGCCGCGCTTTCGGCGATCGCGCTTTCATCATTTCCGGGGAAGGCGACGAGGCCCTCGAGCACGAAGTCGCGATAGCGATAGAGGGGATCGACCGTCCACGCGAAAACCTTCGGCCGGTAAAGTGTCAGACGGAGTCCGGAATCGACGATTCGCGTTGAATAGGCGTCGCCGGTTTCCTCGGGAAAACGCGCGGTGTCGCGCGTGCGAAAGTCGGTTTGCCAGGATTCTTCGATTATGAGCTCGGGATCGATTTCCTCGACGCGGGACGCGCCGAAAAGCCGCTTCAGGAAGGTCAACATACGGGTAAAATTATCGCAAAACGTGCTATCTGTCTATGCGACCCTTTTCCCGGCGGAAGGGACACCGGTTTGGTGAATGTCCCGCGATTTCGCCAGTTTTCATTCACGGCGAAACCCTGGGGGAAAATACCGATAGGGTCAGGAATCGGACAGGAAGGCCTTCACAATTGTTTCCAACGTCACTATACTGTATTCATGAAAGCGGGACTGGCGATCGTATCCGTGTCCCGTTACGATTGTGGTATCACCACGAGAGGAGTATCTATGGCATTTCCATCGAATTTCGTCTGGGGCGCGGCGACCGCTTCGTATCAGATCGAGGGCGCGTGGGACGAGGACGGGCGAGCGGAATCCGTTTGGGACGTTTTTTCGGCGACTCCGGGAAACACCCATAACGGGGACACCGGGAAGGTCGCGTGCGACCATTACCATCGATGGAAGGATGATATCGCCTTGATGAAGGAGCTCGGGCTTCCCGCGTATCGCTTCTCGATTGCCTGGCCGCGCGTCATCCCGGCGGGTCGCGGCGCGGTAAACCGGAAAGGGCTCGACTTCTACTCACGGCTCGTCGACGGCCTTCTCGAGGCGGGCATCGATCCCTGGATAACCCTCTATCACTGGGATCACCCCCATTCCCTCCAGAACGAGGGCGGCTGGACGAATCCCGGGATGTCCGACGCCTTCGCGGAGTATGCCTCGGTCGTCGCGAAAACCCTCGGCGACCGCGTCAAGAACTGGATGACCTTCAACGAGCCCCAGTGCTTTATCGGCCTCGGGCTCGAGGTCGGCCGTCAGGCGCCGGGATACCGCCTCCCGCAGCATGACATCGTCCGCGCTGTGTACAACATGCTCGTCGCGCACGGAAAGGGCGTCGACGCCCTTCGCGCCGTGGGCGGCTCCGACTTCAACATCGGGTACGTCCCGACCGCCCAGACCGCGCTCCCCGCGACGGAGTCACCCGAGGATATCGAGGCGGCCCGCCGCGCCTTTTTCGGCTACGCTCCCGGCAAGCCCCTCATCTGGACGATCTCGTTCATGACCGATCCCGTGTTCCTCGGGAAATACGAAGCCCCGCTTCTCGCCGCGATCGAGAAGGATCTTCCCGAAGGCTGGCAAAAGGGGCTCGAGCAAGCAAACCGACCGATCGACTTTTGCGGGATCAACCTCTATTCCGGTCGCCGATTCAGGGCGGACGAGCGGGGAAATCCCGTCGAGGTACCGCACGGGACGGGCTTCCCGATGACCGCGCTCAAGTGGTTCGTCGACGACGAGGTCCTGCGCTGGGCGCCGAGAATGCTGCACGAGCGGTACGGGAAGCCGGTTATCATAACCGAGAACGGGCTCTCCCTTCCCGATTGGGTTTCCCTCGACGGCAAGGTCCACGATCCCGCGCGCGTAGACTATACTCGCCGTTACCTTCTCGGGCTCGAGAAGGCGATAGGCGACGGCGCCGACATCGCGGGGTACTTCCATTGGAGCCTCATGGACAATTTCGAGTGGTCGGAAGGCTACAAGGAGCGGTTCGGGCTCATCCACGTCGATTACGGGACGCAGAAACGCACGATCAAGGACTCGGGTGCCTGGTATCGCAATGTCATCAGGACGAACGGCGCGAGTCTCCACGAGGATCCACGCCTCTGACGGTGATCCTCGCGGGCTTCCGATAAACCGGTTGACATCAGTGAAAAAGAAACTGATAATTTCGGTTATATAGATAAAGTTGCTCGCGAGGTATCGAACCATGACACCGGATGAAGAAAGTTTGCTATCGACCCTGAAGGAATCGCTCCTTCCCGGCCAGGACGGCATCAAGATCAGGGCCTTTTTGGCGTTCAATCGGGACAATCCCCTCGTCAAGATCGAGAACATCCAGAACCTTCAGGACAAGGGATTCATCGACATCAAAGAGGACGTTCTGTACCCGATCGATTCTCTCTAGGCCCCGTTATCGACGCGAAGGACATTTCTCCGTTTCCTCAAAAATCTTGCATTTGACAAACCGTTCGTTGTCGTCCAAAATGAATGGCAAAAGGTGCGTCATGAAAGAAATTAAATATCGCGTCTACATCGCGACGATACTCGTCGTCTCAAGCTTGATCGTTCTTTCGGTCATCTTTTCCGGACTCTATGTGAGCCTTCAGCGGAGACTCTTCCTTGAAACCCAGGATCGCCTGATGGCCACGGCCATTCTCGGCGCGGAAGGCATCAATACCGAGAATCTGTCGTATCTCATCGACCAAATGGGCGACAATCTCGCGGATGGGGACGCCCGGCGAGTCGAGGGGAGCGGGGCGTATCTCATGGTATCGAACTACCTCAACAAGATTCGCAGTACCAATCCTTCGCTCATCCTTTACGCCTATATTCTCGTCCCGTCCACGAGGCCGGATCGCGCGCGCTTCGTGGTTGACGCCGACGTGTTGCGCCTTCGCGCGGAGGAGGAAAAGACCGGCTCCGTGAAGGCGACCATCTCCGGTTTCGGGCTCGATTACGACATTCACGACCAAAAAGAGACCATCGCCGCCCTGAACCAGAAGGTTCCGAGGGTCGGAGACCGGTTCGTTCGCGATCCCGATTACGGCACGAACTCCCTTATGGGGTTTGCCCCGATTTTCGACCGCGAAAACGGGCGGTTTCTCGGCGTTTTGGGCGTCGACATCTCGGACGCCAATTACGCGAGCTTCATCGCCTCGGTATTCACGCGCGCCTTCATGATCGCCGGCATCCTTCTTTTGTTCATCGTGCTCGGCTCCTTCATACTCGCCTGGCGGATCAGCGAGCCGATAATCCTTCTTACCGACGCGGTTCGCCGCTTCGGCGACGCGGACCTCAACTCCCGCGCGACCCTCACGACCTCAATCAAGGAACTTTTCGACCTCAAGCGGAATTTCAACGGTATGGCCGACAAGATCCAGAGTTACCAGGAGCACCTCATCGCGCTCAACCGGGCGATGGAACGCTTCGTTCCAGATGCCTTCCTCACCTTCCTCTCGAAGGAAAGCATCATGGACGTCGGGCTCGGCGACCAGATACAGAAGGACATGACCATCATGTTCTCGGATATCCGGGGCTTTACCGCGATTTCCGAGCACCTTACGCCGAAACAAACCTTCAATTTCCTCAACGAGTACCTTTCGCGGATAGCGCCCATCATCAGGCGTCATGGCGGCTTCATCGACAAGTATCTCGGCGACGGGATCATGGCGATCTTCCCCGGAAGGGTCGACGACGCGGTTTTATGCGCCCTCGACATGATTCAGGAAATCAGGAAGATGAACCTCGATCGCGAACGCGACGGGTTGGCCCCGATCGCGACGGGAACCGGAATCCACTCGGGAACCATGATGATGGGAACCATCGGCGAGGCCGAGCGGATGCAGACGACCGTCATCGCCGATTCCGTCAATCTCGCCTCGAGGCTCGAGACGATGACCAAGGAGGTCGGCGCCCGGCTCCTCATCAGCCGCGAGGTGTATAACCGGCTCGAGGACCTCGACGCGTTCTCCGCGCGGTATATCGGCTCGACGAACTTCAAGGGAAAAGCCGAGCAGATCGGCGTTTTCGAGGTTTTCAACCAGGATTCGACGGAATCGCGTCAGGCCAAGGCGGGGACGCGGAAGCGATTCGAGGCGGCGGTAACGAGGCTCGCCGACTCGCGTTTCGAGGAGGCCGAGGCGGCCTTTCGGGACGTGCTCGCGGAAAATCCGGAGGATGCCGCGGCCCGTTGGAATCTCGATCGGGCGCTCAGGAGACAGGCCTCGAGCGCGGAAGACTGAGCGCCGTATCCGGCCGACGCGCGCGACGCCCGAATTTGACGGGAGTCGCGTCCGCTTCTATGATTGATAGTAGGCCCGTTTCCGGCAATAAACCCGGGGTTTCGAGGTACTCAACCGGTAAAGGAATCACTCATGGTAACCAAAGAATCGCACCGGAACGCCACCCTGAACCTCATGGACCTCAGCCATCGAATGTCTCTCGTGATCTCGACGGTGACGATAGTCATCGTGCAGCTTCTCTCCCTCGCGATAATCACCTGGTTCATGATCGCCGATCTCGACAAGAAGGCCGACAAGACCGCGGACGAAATCGCCGATATTCTCGTCGAGCCGCTCTATAACGTTGACGACAACCAGGTCAGGAACATCGGCGAGGCGATCGTCGCGTCGGGACGGGGCGTGTCGGGCATCGTCATCGAGTCCGAGGTGTCGGGCACGGTCCTGGACATAAAACCCCAGCGCGTGTCTTCCATCATCAAGCCCCGGGAGAGAACGATCGTCCACAAGCTCATGAGTCTCGGAACCGTTCGCATGGTCTTCAGCGACGCGGAACTATTCGCGTTGATTCAGGGCATCACCTTAACCCTTATCCTCATGCTTGCCGCGGTAACGTTCGTGAGCGCGATGGCGAACCAGCATTTCGTTCAGCGGCGCATTAACGAGGTTTTCGCGAAACTCATGTACGGGATAAGCGGGATCTCGAGCGGACGGTACGACCGCGGCATACCGGAAACCGGCTATCTCGATATGGACGCGATCATCAAGATGATCAACGAGATGGCCGACAGCATCCAGATCAAGAATCGACAGCTCCTGGGAATGAACAAGCTCCTTGAGCAACGCGTCGGGGAGCGGACCGCGGAACTCGAGACGGCGTTCGCCGAACAGCGTCTCCTGCAGGATCGACTCATCGAGTCCGGAAAGCTATCCGCCCTCGGACAGCTTGCTGCCGGGGTCGCGCACGAGCTCAACACCCCGCTCGGCGCGATCAATTCCTCCGGCCGGATAATCCTGGAGTATTTTGACGCGAAGACCCCCGTCCTGATCGATTTTATCGCTTCACTCTCCCCGCGCGAGCTTGAACTCTTTCGCGCGATCGTGACGGTCGGCGTACGGGAGAACGCGTCTCTCGTGTTGCCGATTCCCTCCCGAGTCGCGCTCCGCGAGACGGCCGAAACCCTTTCCCGCCATGGGGTGAAAGACGCCGATTCGATCGCGAACCTTCTTTGCGACTCGGGGCTTTCCGCCTCGATCGGGGAGTTCATCGACCTTTTCGGCACCGATCGCGACCTCGCGATCGTCGACGTCGCCTGCGAGCCGGTCGTCGCGCGGCGGATGGCCCAGGTCATCGGCGAGTCGGCAGAAAAGGCCGCTGGCGTCGTGGGCGCGCTCAAGTCCTATCTCGTTCCCGTGTCGTCCGAGAGGGGACAGCTCGTCGACATCGACGCGGACATCCGGAAGGTTCTCACGCTCATGCACAACATGCTCAAGCACGGCATCGCGGTACGCACCGATTTCGGTTCCGCGCGGGTAATCGGCTCGCCCGACAAACTGTCGCAGGTATGGATGAACCTCATCCGAAACGCGGCTCAGGCGATGGAATTCCGGGGCACGTTGTCGATCGCGACCGCGATCAAGGACGGAAAGGCCGTCGTGACGGTCGAGGACAGCGGTTACGGAATCCCGGATACCATAAAGGACAGGATTTTCGAGCCGTTCTTCTCCACGAAGAAACACGGCGACAGCATGGGTCTGGGCCTGGATATCTGCAGGAAAATCGTGGAGGCCCATCAGGGCTCGATAACGTTCGAATCGAAGCCGGGGAGGACCGTATTCACGGTGATCCTTCCGGCCGCGACGGAGGATTCGCTCGCGGAGGCGTAAGGCGGTATGGCTATGGCCAAGGAATACATCATTTGCGTTGACGACGAGCGCGTCGTCGTGCAGAGCCTGAAACAGGAACTCAAGATCGATCCCTTCTTTCGCGATATTGTCATCGAGATAACCGATTCGCCGGGAGATGTTCCCGCCCTTGTCGACGCGATCGTCGCCGATGGCGGCGATCTCCTCGTGGTGATCTCGGACCAACGGATGCCGCTCATGACCGGCGACGAACTCCTTGTCGAAATCCATCGGCGCCTTCCCAATACGCACAAAATCCTCCTCACCGGATACGCCGACATCGACGCGATCGTCAAGCTCGTGAACGCGAATGCCCTCTATCGATACATCGCGAAGCCCTGGGACTGGCAGGACATGATCCTGACCATCAAGGACGCGTGCATGGCGTTCAGGCAACGCCGCATGATCGAGACCTTGAGCCTCAAGATAGAGAGCATGACCTACGCGATGGTCGCCGCTCTCGAGAACGCGAACCTCTATTTCGACGAGGAGACCGGTAATCACGTTCGCAGGATCTCGCTTCTTTCGGAGTTCATCGGCAAGGGCGCGGGCGTCGACGAGCAGTTCGTCAAGATGGTCAAGCTCTATGCCCCGCTCCATGACATCGGAAAGGTCGGCGTGCGAAAAGAGATTCTCAACAAGCCGGGAAAACTCACGGTCGAGGAATTCGAGCACATAAAGGAACACGTGACCATCGGCCACCGGATTATCGACGACCGCGCGATCGACGAGATGGCGAAGAATATCGTGCTCTATCATCACGAGAAATGGGCGGGGGGCGGGTACGTGCACGGGCTCGCGGGCGAGAATATCCCGCTCGAGGCGCGCATCGTCTCGATCGCCGACGTGTTCGACGCGCTCGTGAGCAAGCGCGTGTACAAGTCCGAGATGTCCCTCGACGAGGCCCTCGCCATCATGGAGCGTGAGCGGGGCGTGAGCTTCGACCCCGCGCTCCTCGACCCGTTCATCGAGGGCATTCGGGCGATTCGCTTCCCCGAAGGTCTTTACGGCGCTCTCGGGTAACGCGTTCCCTTCGATCGTTATTACTTCACGAGATCATACATATATTGCGGAATCAGGCTTTTTGTCGTGACTCCCGGCGGGCAGTATGCTTCGAGAATCTTCTGATAGACGCCGTTTTTATGGATAGCGCGAAAGCCCTCCTTGAATAGGGATGTCGTTTCAACGTCGGTTTTTTTGAAGATAACGCACACCTGAGTCGTGAAAAAAGGATGCGGAGTGCTTTCCAATTGGGACATTTTGTCCGGATACAGATCCCGGATGACGAGTCTTCCCGTAATGTCTCCGCCAACCGCCAAATCGATCCGCTCCGTTACCAGCATCTTGAAAAGCAGGGGTACCTCCGGAACCAAGTGCAGATTCAGGTTCGCGGCCTCCAGCGTCTCCATGGTCGCGCTTCCCCTGATATTTCCGATCGTGTACGGTTTCAATTCATACAGCGCTTTGTATGCGATACCTTGAGGATACCGGTTCTTGTTGTAATAAAAAACGAAACCAAGATTCAGAATATCGAGCGCTTCCGTTTCGACGTTCGTATCCTTAACCCAGTTTTTCAGCCCGATCAGGGCGCCGTGCTCGTTCTCGGCGAAGCTAAGGCCGATTCGCGCCATGGGGACGGTCTCGATGACGACGTTGACTCCCGCCGCTTTACCGGCAGCCCTGGCAAGATCAATGGCGAGTCCGTAGACCTCCCCGGTTTGGGCATTCACGATGGAGTAGGGCGGGTATACGATGGCGTACATGGTGACGCTTTGCCCGCAAAGCCTGGCCGCGCCCGACGCGAAGAAGAACAACGCGAGGGATACAATGCACCGACGGATAGAACGAGTCATGATCGTCTTCATGGAAATTGCCATAGCTTAACTATAGTGGCTCATGGGGTGATATTTCAAATCGTCGGCAATAACGGCATTGAAGCACGATTGATGGACCGTGACGCGCGCGTCGCCGGGCATCAGCGCCCGCGGGCTCCGCGGTAGCGAGATCGAGAAAGAATCGAGAGGGGTACTCCCTATGTGACTAATCGTTCTTCCCTTATTCGTTTTCCGTCAATATCGACTATGCGATACTCGTCGGCGAGTTCGGCGCTCGTGAGCGCCTTGCCGGTTTTAAGCATTTTGTCGCTATCGCGATAGAGCGCGCCGATGACGAGACCTTCAAATTCCGGCGATTCGGAGTTTTCAAGATTGAAAAAATGCGCGTTTTGAAGCACGGCTTCCGTACGGACGAGGCCGGGATACAATGAGATAACCGGAATGTCGTACATCTTGAGTTCCTCGGCCATGTCCGAGGTCATTTTATCGATTGCGGCCTTTGAGGTGCCGTAAATCACGTTTTGCATATACTTTCGCGCGGCCCAGAACGAGATATTAACGATTAAACCCTTCCGTGCCTCGATCATTTTTTTCACGCAATGTCGGCTGCACAAAAACGCCGTCCGGACGCCAACGTCGATCATCGAGATCCATCGATGATCGGGTTGCTCCCAGAATTTATTCTCCCACGTGTATTGGTCGTTCTCGACCATTCTCTCGTAACCGCCCCACGCGTTATTTACGATAATGTCGAACCGTATATCCTCGATGGACTGGAAGAGTTTCACGGTCGAGTTCATGTCGGAGTGATCGCAAGGCAATACCGCGCACGTTTGGCCGATCGCCTCGATCTCGTCGCGAATCCGCGCGAGGTCCTCTTTCGACCGACCGGTTACGTACACGTCATACCCTTGTTTCGCTAAGGAAATCGCTATCCCTTTCCCGATGCCCCTGCTCGCTCCGGTGATTATGGCTTTCATCGCTTTCGTCCTCCGGGGAGGATAGTAATCACGCTTGGTTCAAGCGTCAATCTCTTCGGCGCGAGCGGCTTAGCCGTTCCGTCCCGCGGGGCAAATAACCCGCAAGCGGGCTATTTGCCCGAACTCCTGTCGCGCAGCGACAGGAGTTCACGGAATGGGCAGCTAAAACAAAAAAGGGCTGCCTTTCGGCAGCCCCCTTAAACGCTGATTGA
>JAEXRH010000012.1 GCA_023438065.1 Spirochaetota bacterium | reverse complement strand
TACGTCGGGGCGCGCGGTACGCAAACCTTTCGATAAAAACGGTTTCCTCCCCGCGTTCCGTCAATATTTCGCGAGGTAGCTGTCGATCTCCCACTGGGAAACGCAGTTTTTATATTCTTTCCATTCGAGCTCTTTCGCCTCGATGTATTTCTCGAAGATATGTTCGCCGAGCACGCGCTTGACGAGGGGATCTTTCTTCATGCACTGAATCGCCTCGTCAAGGTCGGAGGGAAGGCTTTCGACCTTGCGCCGCTTTCGCTCTCCCGCCGTCATCGCGTAGATGTTCCCGTCCACGGAGGGCGGGGGCACGAGCTTCTCCCGGACGCCCTCGAGGCCGGCGGCGAGGACGAGCGCGAGCACGAGGTAGGGGTTCGCGGCGGGGTCGGGGCTTCGGAGCTCGACGCGGCTCGCGTGCTCGTCGGCGTCGGGAACGCGGATGAGCGGACTCCGGTTGTGCGCGGACCACGCGATGTACACCGGCGCCTCGTACTCGGGAACGAGCCGCTTGTAGGAGTTGACGAGCGGGTTCGCGATCGCGGTGATTCCCTTGATGTGCTTCATGATTCCCGCGATGAAGTGGTAGGCGAGCGGGGAAAGCCCGTTCGCGTCCGTGTCGCTCGCGAAGTCGTTCTTCTTGCCCTGCGAAAGGGACATGTTGAGGTGGAGCCCGGAGCCGGCGATCCCGTAGATCGGTTTCGGCATGAAGGTCGCGTGGAGTCCGTGCCGCTGGGCGACGGTCTTGACGGCCATCTTGAAGGTCATCATCCGGTCCGCGGCCTCGAGCGCCTCGGAGTACTTGAAGTCGATCTCGTGCTGGCCTCGCGCGCACTCGTGGTGGGAAGCCTCGATCTCGAAGCCCATCTCCTCGAGGGTGAGCACCATGTCGCGCCGGGCGTTCTCGCCGAGGTCGATCGGGCCCATGTCGAAGTAGCCGCCGTTGTCGAGGGTCTTGAGGGTCGGCCCGCCTTCCGCGTCGGTGTGGAAAAGGAAGAACTCGAGCTCGGGGCCGACGTTGAAGGTGTACCCCATGTTCCGGCATTCCTCGATGACGTTCTTGAGGACCTGGCGGGGCGAGCCGGCGAAGGGCGTTCCGCCGGGCGTGGACACGTCGCAGATGAGCCGGGCCACCCGGTTCGGGGAGGGGCGCCAGGGGAAGAGGCAGAAGGTGTTGAGGTCGGGCCTGAGGATCATGTCAGATTCCTCGATGCGCACGAAGCCCTCGATCGACGAGCCGTCGAACATGCAGCGGTTGTTGAGCGCCTTCTCGAGTTGGGAAACCGAGATCGCGACGTTCTTGAGCGTCCCGAATATATCCGTGAATTGAAGCCTGATGAAGCGGACGTCGTTTTCGGCGACCATTTTCATGATATCGTCTTTAGTGTAACTGTACATACCCCATAATAGGACCGAACCGGCCAAGTTGGCAAGCGGGAAAGCGCGCACGGTCGCGGGGATGGCCTTGTCGGGAAGGGGGCGCGCCCGCGCTCGCGCGCGGGCCGGGCTTTCCGCTCCAATCGGGGCCATCGCTCCCGCGCCGTCCCCGATTCCGCTTCAATCCCTCGCGCGGGGCCGCTCCCGGGCGCGCGATACGGTCAATCATTGGGAACGTCATTTTTGATATTTAAATACATACATCAGGGGAAATGTAAAAAACCGCATAAAATGTCACATAATGCGCCTTGCCGCGCTATGCACGGTGTTCTATTTACGCTATAGTGACGTTTGTCAGATAGAGAGTTGTGGCGGATACCCCCGAAGCGGGCCTATCCGTCCCGAGGAGCGGGACACGAAAGCATCCCGCGTTTATCAACCGGCATCCGCCGACGAACGGACCATCGCACACGGAATAAACGAATTATCAAGGGTCTCGAGGATAGCAGCCTCGTGATCGCTCGGCCGTTCGCGGCGTTCGCGATATCGTTCAGGCAAGGCGCGCCGATCACATGCGCGCGGTCAAGAGAGACCGCCTAAGGAACAGTCATGGACTCATTCTCATTGGAAGCCGAGGGCGATTCGCGCCCCGAGGATCGGGACGATTCCGTTCTGATTACCCAGGACGCAGCGCCGGCCGCGACGGAAACCATTCCCCCGGAACCGAAGGCGAAAAAGGCTCACGAGCCGAAGGGCGGCATTTCCTTCGCGGATCTCGGGCTCGACGATGTCGTGCTCAAGGCCGTCGAGGCAAAGGGTTTTACCGAACCGACGCCGATCCAGGTGCTCGCGATCCCGCGCCTTCTCGCGGGAGACGCCAACGTCATCGCGAAGGCCAGGACCGGAACCGGCAAGACCGCCGCGTTCGGCCTTCCGCTCGTGCAGGAGCTTCGCGGCGACAAGCATTGCCCCCGCGCGCTCGTGCTCGTGCCGACTCGCGAGCTCGCGATGCAGGTGACTGCCGAGCTCGACTCCTTCCGGACCGAGACCTGGCCGCGCACCGTCACCGTCTACGGCGGCGCCTCGATCGTCGACCAGCTGCGCAAGCTTCGTACCGGCGTCGAGATCGTCGTCGGCACCCCCGGCCGCGTGATCGACCATCTCGAGCGCGGCTCGCTCGACCTCTCGAAGATCGAGTACTTCATCCTCGACGAGGCCGACGAGATGCTCAACATGGGCTTCATCGAGGACATCGAGGCGATATTCGGCCGCGCGAACCCGGACGCGCGCGTGCTCATGTTCTCGGCGACGATGCCGCCGCAGATCCTTTCGATCGCGTCCAACTTCATGGGCGAGTACGAGATCGTCGAGGAGGAGGCGCGGCCCGAGGAGCCTGTCCTGACCGAGCAGTTCTACTGGCTCGTGCGCGAGGACGACAAGACCGAGGCGCTCGTGCGTCTCATCGACTCGGCCGACGATTTCTACGGCCTCGTGTTTTGCCAGACCAAGGCGGACGCGGACGCGGTGGCGAAGGAGCTCGATGAGCGCCATTACCAGGCGGCCGCGCTCCACGGGGACATCGCGCAGAGTCAGCGCGAGAAGATCCTCGGCCGTTTCCGGGCGAGAAAGACCAAGATCCTCGTCGCGACGGACGTCGCCGCGCGGGGAATCGATATCGAGGGGCTCACGCACGTCGTGAATTACGCGCTTCCCTACGACGGCCCGACCTACACCCATCGCGTCGGACGGACCGGCCGCGCGGGATCGCGGGGCGTCGCCGTCACCTTCGTCAGGCCCGAGGAGCGCCGGCGTCTCGGCTACCTCAGGCATAACGCGCGCGGCGAGCTCAAGGAAGGAAAGGTACCGACGATCAAGGAGGTGCTTTCCTTCAAGCGCGAACGGCTCATGGGCCAGGCGGAGCGCGCGCTCGCGGGTATCATCGGCGAGGCGGTTTCGGCCGTCCCCGCAACCGACGCGTCGGGCGATTCCGTCGTATCGGGAAACGCCGATAACGCCGGGGAAGACTCCGCGCGCTTACGGAAGGCCGCGGAGGATTTCCGCTCGTTCGCGGACCGCATCTCGGAAGGGCGCGATCCCGTCGACGTCCTTTCGGCCATGCTCGCGCTTCAGTACGGGGAGGAACTCTCCGCGGAGCGCTATAACGACATCAAGTCGATGAGGAGCGGCGCGCAGGATCGCACGCACCTCAGGCTCTATATCGGGCTCGGTCGGCGCGACGGGATGACCCGGCGCGGGATCGCCCAGTTCTTCCGCGATCTGATCGGGCTTCCCGAACGGCTCGTCGACCGGATCGAGGTCATGGACGCGTTCTCTCTCGCGACGCTTCCCGCCGACGCGGCTACCGCGGCGCTCGACCTTTCCCGGCAGCGGAGAAACGTGCCGCATATGCACGTCGACGTCAAGGATTCAGGCGGTGACTTCCACTCCGGTCCCCGTCCGGGATTCCGCCCCGGCTACCGCGGGGATCGTGGGGATCGTGGCGATCGTTTCGATCGCGGCGATCGTGGCGATCGTTTCGATCGCGGCGATCGCGGCGACCGGCAGGACCGCGGCCCGAGGGGCCCGCGAATGGACCGCGATAGAGCGGGTTCTCGCGAAGCGGGCGACAGGGACGAGGGCGGCATGCCCAACAGGATGGCGCGCACCTACTCAAGGGGCCCGAAGGGCGACGGCGCGGGCTTCAGGGGCCCGGCGCACCCGAGCGCGGGCGGCGCATCCGCGTACAAAAAAAAGAAACCGTGAGCTCGCCGAGCGCGCGGTTATCATAACCATCACAAAAGAGAAAAACAAAGCCGACCGTCGATGACGGTCGGCTTTGTTTTTCATGACGCGCGCCCGGTAGTGCCCGGGCGCCTGTCCCTTATTGATATACCCGAATCCAGTCGACAAGCATCGTCTGGGGGAAGACGGTCGTGGCGTCGGGATTTCCCGGCCAGCCGCCCCCGACCGCGAGGTTGAAAAGCACGTAAAAATCGGAATCGTTGAAGGGCCAGTTTCCCGGCACGCGAGACGCGGCTACCTCGTGATAGAGCGCGCCGTCGACGTACCAGGAGATCCCGTCAGCTTGCCATCGGACCTCGAAGACGTGATATGCGTCCGAGAAATCGCCCGAGGCGAGGATCACGCTTCCCTGAATTCCCTGAGGTCCCGAATAGCCAGGACCGTGAACCGTTCCGTAGGTAAGGTTGTCCCGTCCCGCGCCGCCGCCGATCATCTCCATGACGTCGATCTCGCCGCCTGTGGGCCAGGCCCCGGTTTCGGGAAGCATCCAGAAAGCGGGCCAAATCCCCTGTCCCTTCGGGAGCTTCATGCGCGCGGCGATGACGCCGTGCTTCCAGTGCTTCTTGCCCTTGGTGATCATGCGCGCCGAGGCCCATGACGAGGTTCCCGTCTTGGTCGCCTTGATCGCGAGGCAGGTGTTTTCTCCGTCCCTGACGATAAAGGCGTTCTTGCCGCCCGTGCCGTCGTCGAGGTAATCCTGGAGCTCGGAGTTCCATTCCTTTTTCCAGCCGGTCGCCTCGGTTTCATAGCTCCAGACCGAGGTGTCGATCGAGCTGCCCTCGAACTCGTCGCTCCATACGAGAGCCATTCCCGCGGGAGCGGACCAATCCGCCGCCGTCGTCGCGATCGTAACCGTCTGGGAGTTTCCCTGAATTGCGTTGTCCAATTTCTCTCCTTCGCCTCCGCATCCGGATAGGCTTGCGGCAAGAATCGCCGCAGTCGTGATCGTGCATCGCGCAATCGTCATTCTCATTGCTTGATATCCGTTATTCCCTTTATGCATTGCCGAAGAAACCCTCGGCCGCGTATCGATTGAGAAGTCTCTGTATCGGCGTGACCCAGCTGTCGTCGTGGCATCCCTCGAGAAAGAGCTCCTCGTAGAGAAACGAGATGTGCTCGCGTATGCGCGCGGCGTTCTCTTTCCCGACCTCGGGCGCGTCGGCGAAAAGGCTTCCTATGAAGCGGGTGACCTCGACGGGGGTAACCTCCTCCGGCGTGATCCTGGTAAGCGCGTAGAGCGCGGAAGGAATGCAGTTGACGCTGTGCTGCTTGATGTAAAGCACGGTTTCCGCGATCTCGACCGCTCCCGCGTAGAGCTCGGCGTTGAGCGCGTCGGCCTCGTCGCCTTCCATGCCGAGTTTCGCGAAGGCCTTTCGGTAAAAGGTGTACGCGAGAACGACGATGATCACGTGAAGGCTCGGCACGCACAGGTAATGCGGGTCAAAAAGATGGATGGTGAGGAACTTTCCCTTGAGGTAGCGGGGGCGCTTGGTCGTGGTCATCCGGAACCGGTAGACCTCGGCCGCGTCGCGGTAGCAGCGGTCGACGATCTCGAGAAAGCGCCTCGTGTACTCGATTTGCGCGTCGCGCCCGAATCGCTTGCCGATGTAACCGAGCGGCCTGATCCAGTACGCGACGAAGTCGAGATAGACCGATACCTTTCCCGGGAGGAAGGGCACCGTCTCGTCGAGGGGATGGTCGACGCTGATGATCGGGATCTTTCGAAAGCCGAATTTCACCGAGAACTGAAGCCAGAAAAAGTCCCGCATCACGGTTCCGAGATACCTGAAAAAGGCCTTTCGCGTCGGGCGATGGCAAACCGTCCGAAAGAAAACGGGAACGATCGACGTATCGCGCGTGGTGTAACCCTTATCGTCGGCGATCATTTCCCGAAAACCTCGCGCGCTATGGCGACCGACGCCATCGCGTCCTTCGCGTAATAGTGCGCCCCGATGCGCTCGGCGTACTCGGGACTCAAGACCGCCCCTCCGACCATCACGCGGCCCGGAATGCCCTCCTCGCGGATGCGGACGATCGTTTTCTCCATGCTCGCGACGGTCGTGGTCATGAGCGCGGAAAGGCCGATGATCCCGGGCTTCACGGTCCGGGCGCGCTCGACCACCGTCTCGACGGGAACGTCCTTCCCGAGGTCGACGACCGAGTACCCGTAATTCTCCAGCATCGCCTTGACGATGTTCTTTCCGATGTCGTGGATATCGCCCTCGACCGTCGCGATGAGGATCGTGCCCTTTGGCTCGGTCTTCGTCCCGGTGCGCTCGAGATGTTCCTTGATCGCCTCGAAGGCGCGCGAGACGGTGTCCGCGCTGAGGAGGAGCTGGGGGAGGAATTTCCTTCCCTTCTCGAAGTCGCGGCCGACCTCGTCGAGCGCGGGCACGATATAGCCGTCGATGATCTCGATCGGGGTTTTCGTCCCGAGAAGGATCTCGGCGGCCGCGCGCGAGCGGTCGCGGAGCCCGCCGACGATGAGGGCGCGAAGATCGTCGTCCGCGATGGATCCCGCGGAAGCGCTCGCGGCGCCCGGCGTCGCGGCGCTTTTCTTTCCCCCCGCGTCTGCGCTCGCGGCCGTCGGGATCGCGGGACCCGGGACCGGGGCTGCCTCGCCCGAGTACGCGTCGATGTAGGAGAGGCAGTTCTCGTCGTGGCCCGAGAGCGCGCGATAGGACCGCCAGGTCGCCATCATCTGGGGCGAGAGGGGATTGACGATGCACGCGTCGAGGCCCGCGTTGAGCGCGGCGGCGAAGAACACGGAGTTCACGATCTCGCGCTGGGGAAGGCCGAATGAGATGTTCGAGACGCCGAGGATGGTCTTCACCCCGAGGGTATTCTTGACGAGCGGGATGGCGCGGACGGTCTCCATCGCCTCCTTTTGCTGCGAGCTCACCGTGAGGGTGAGGGTGTCGACGACGATGTCCTTCCGCGGGATGCCGTGTCGCTCCGCGGTCTCGACGATCTTTCTCGCGATCGCGAGTCGTCCCTCCGCGGTCGGCGGGATGCCGTCTTCGTCGAGCGCGAGCGCCACGAGGACGCCGCCGTATTTCTTGACGATCGGGAACACCGCTTCCATGACGTGGGCCTTGCCGTTCACCGAGTTGACGAGGGCCTTGCCGTTGTAGTAGCGGAGCGCGCGGTCGAGGACCGCGGGCTCGCTCGAGTCGATCTGGAGCGGGGCGGGGTAGGTCCGCTGGAGCGCCCTGACGGCCTCGAGCATGACGGCCGCCTCGTCGATCCCGGGAAGCCCGACGTTGACGTCGAGGACGTGCGCGCCCGCGTCGAGCTGCGCCTTGCCCTCGGCGAGGACGTAGCCGATGTCGCCCGAGAGAATGGCCTCGCGGAATTTCTTCTTTCCGGTCGGGTTGATCCGCTCGCCGACGATGACGGGTCCGGTGACCGGGCTCGCGGGCGTTCCCGAGCCCGCCTTCGCGCCGATCGCGACCGCCTGGCTCCAGGAGGTCACGACGGTATGTCCTTTTTCCGTGACGGGATGGGGCTCCAGGGTCGAGACGCGCGCGGCCATCGCCTTTATGTGCGCGGGGGTCGTTCCGCAGCAACCGCCGAGGACGCGCGCGCCCGAGGCCGCGCACGCGACGAGGGTATCGGCGAAGGATTCCGGCTCGATCCTGAACACGGTTTTCCCGTTCTCGACGACCGGGATTCCGGCGTTCGGTTCGGCGAAGACCGGGACGCTCGCGTGTCGGTAAAACTCCGCGGCGAGCGCCTTCACCTCGGCGGGGTCGCCGACGCAGTTGAAGCCGACCGCGTCGACGCCGAGGCCTTCCATCGTCGCGACGACGACGGCGGGATCGGCGCCGGTGAGCATGCGCCCGTTCGGTTGGAAGGTCGCCGAGGCGACGATCGGGAGCGAGGTATTTTCCTTGACCGCGAGGACGGCGGCCTTGAGCTCGTAGAGGTCGCTCATCGTCTCGATGACGGCGAGGTCCGCGCCCGCCTTTTCGCCCGCGCGCGCGAGGCGGGCGAAGGTCTCGTAGGCCTCGTCGAAGGTGAAACTTCCCATGGGTTCGAGGAGTTTCCCGGTGGGGCCGAGATCGATGGCGACGAAGGCGTTCTTTCTCTCCGCGACCGCCTCGCGCGCTATCCCGGTCGCGCGCGTCGCGACGAGGTCCGCGTCGAGGCCGTACTCGGCGAGCTTGACGGCCGTTCCGCCGAAGGTGTTCGTGAGGACGACGTTCGCGCCCGCGTCGAGGTATCGCTCGTGGATCTTCCGGATGATGTCGGGTCTCGAGAGGTTGAGCTCCTCGGGCGTTTTCCAGTCGATTCCGACCTCGTCGCGCGAGGACTGGAGGAGGGCTCCCATGCTCCCGTCGAGAAACACGAATCCGTTCCTGAGCGCCTCCCGGAAGGCCGCTCCCCGGTTCCCCGAGGCCGCGCTCATCGGGCCTCCTTGATGATCTCGGAAAGGTTGTCCATGATCCGGGCGACGACGTCGGGCTTGTTCATCGCGTAGATGTGGATGCCCCGCACTCCGTTCACGATGAGGTCGATGATCTGCTCGGTCGCGTACGCGATCCCCGCCTGCTTCATGGCGTCCGGGTTGTCGCCGAAGCGGTCGACGAGGGCGAGGAATTTGGGCGGTAGGTACGCGTTCGAGAGTTCCATCATCCGCTTGATCTGCGCGCCGTTCGTGACGGGCATGATTCCCGCGAGGACGGGAACGGTGATTCCCTTCGCCTGCGCGCGATAGAGGAAGCTGTAGAGCATGTTGTTGTCGAAGAACATCTGGGTCGTTAGGAAGGAGAGGCCGGAATCGACCTTTCGCCTGAGGTTGTCGAGGTCTCGATCCTTATGCCCGCTTTCGGGATGGCCTTCCGGATAGCACGCCCCGCCGACGCAAAAATCGCCTGCGGCCTTGATCTCGCGCACGAGGTCGCTCGCGTTCGCGTAATCCCCCGGCGGGACGAAGGAAGGATCCTTCGGCCGGTCGCCGCGGAGGGCGAGGACGTTCTCGATGCCGCGTTTTTTCATCTCCTCGATGATCGCGCGGACCTCGGTTTTCGAGGATGACAGACAGGTCAGGTGGGCGAGCGGGGTAATCCCGGTTTCCTGTATATGGGAAGCGATCTTGACGGTATTCGCGGAGGTTCCGCCTCCGGCACCGTACGTGACGCTGATGAAGTCGGGACGGTATCGGGCAAGCTCGTCGACGCAGCCGATGACCGCGTCGAAGCCCGAGTCCTGTTTCGGCGGGAATATCTCGAAAGAGACGCTGAGTTTCCTGTTTTGGAGAATCTCGCTGATTTTCATGGTACGCAGTTTATCAGTAAAAAAAGGATTGGGGCAAGACTTTTGGTAGGAATGGAAGAATCTTTTAAAATGAAAAAAAATACAGCAAGAATTAAAAAAAACGCATAAATATGCATAAAAGGGTTGACCAAAAGAAAACCTTTTGGTACGTTTTATCCATCAGGTAATGGCGCCAAGATCACGCAGTGTGTTCTTGGCGCCTTTTTTTCGTGAATCGAGGCGAAGACGCCGGAAGCCCTGGGGGCTTTTCCGGCATCTTCGCCTTTTTTTTCATAGGAGGCATACTATGGACATTCAGGTAATGCTCGACACCCTGTGGGTGGTTCTCGGGGGCATTCTCGTGTTCTTCATGAACCTCGGGTTCGCCGCCGTCGAGACCGGCATGGCCCGCCAGAAGAACGCGGTAAACATCCTCTCGAAGAACTTCATCGTATTCGCGGTGTCGTCCCTCGGCTTTCTCGTGCTCGGCTGGGGACTGATGTTCGGAGACGGCAACGGATTCATTGGACAGAAAGGCCTGTTCATGGTATCCGGCGCGGATAACTCCCCGGCTGTCGGGGACGCCTACTCGGGCGTGTACTCCGCGATCGGCTGGGCCGGCGTACCGCTGTGGGTCAAGTTCTTTTTCCAGCTCGTGTTCTGCGGAACCGCCGCGACGATCGTCTCGGGAGCCGTCGCCGAGCGCATCAAGTACTTTTCCTTCATTCTGTTCTCCTTCGTCCTGACGATCTTCATCTACCCGATCGTCGGCCACTGGATATGGGGCGGCGGCTTCCTCGCGAAGATGGGCATGCTCGACTTCGCCGGCGGAACCGTCGTGCACTCTATCGGCGGATGGGCCGCGCTCGCGGGCGTCATCATGCTCGGGCCGCGCTTCGGGAAGTACACGAAGGACGGGAAGATCAAGCCGATCCCCGGTCACAACATGTCGCTCGCCGTCATCGGCGCATTCGTCCTCTGGTTCGGCTGGTTCGGCTTCAACCCCGGCTCGACCATGGCGCTCAACCCGACCGCGATCGGCCACATCCTCGTGACCACCAACACCGCCGGTATCGTCGCGATCCTCGCTGCCACGATCACCTCGGTCATCGTGATCGGGAAGCCCGACCTCGGCATGTCGATCAACGGCCTTCTCGCGGGCCTCGTGATCATCACCCCGACCTGCGCGTACGTGAGCGTCCCGAGTTCCATAATCCTCGGCGCGATCTCGGGCGTCTTCGTCGTGCTCGCCGTCATCTTCTTCGACCGGATGAAGCTCGACGACCCGGTCGGCGCGCTTGCCGTCCACCTCGGTAACGGCGTTCTCGGAACCCTCGCGGTCGGCCTCTTCGCCCAGGACGGGATCGGCGGCACCGCGTGCGCCAACGGCCTCTTCTTCGGGGGCGGTTTCGGTCTCCTCAAGGCTCAGGCAATCGGCGTCGTGGCGGTCGGTGCCTTCGTGTTCGGCGCCTCGCTTCTGACCTGGTTCGTCATCAAGAAGACGATCGGCATGAGGGTATCCCTCAAGGAAGAGATCGAGGGACTCGATATCGGCGAGCACGGAAACCAGGCGTATCCCGAGTTCGCCGTGCACAAACTCTCGTATTCCGTGACCGTCGCGGACGATAATAAGTAAGGAGGCGATCCAGATGAAGCAGGTTAAGGCAATCGTGAGGCCGGAAAAACTGGCCGAGGTTCGCGAGGCGCTCAAGAAAGCGGGTTGCTATCACGGGATCATGGTGACCGACATCATCGGTCAGGGAACCCAGAAAGGCGTCACCCAGTCCTGGCGCGGCGAGAAATACTCGCTCGACCTCATTCCGAAGGTGATGATCGACCTCGTCGTCAAGGACAAAGAGGTCGACTCGGTAAAGAAGATCATCATCGAGGCCGCCCGCACCGGCGAGATCGGCGACGGAAAGATCTTCATATATAACGTCGAGGACGTCGTGAGAATCAGGACCGGCGAGGAAGGCGAAATCGCCATCTGACGACGAATCGTGATCGTTGAACAGGGGAGCCTTTGGCCTCCGGCGATGCCTGAGCGCGCGCCGGAAGGCCGATACCCCTTCGCGGAAACCCGATAGAGGGTTTCCGCTTTTTTTTAAGGGGCCGGTAAAGCCGCTCCTTTTTCGCCGCCCCTGATTTTCCGCTCGCGGCGCGGTATCATGACGGAATCCGTTCGCCAAGGTTATTCTGACTCGCCTCGCGAATCCACAAGGAACGTCATGATGAAACGCATACCCTTCGACGCTCGCGCCTTCCCGCTCGCGATGGTCTTCTCGCTCGCGGTTGCCTTCTCGCTCGTCGCCTGCTCCGGTAACGAGCCGAGCGATCCCGAGCGAGAGCTTAACCCGGTCGAGTCCTTCACCGAGGCCGACGCGCCCGAAAGCTTCACGCTCGATTCCCTCGGGTTTGCCGGACCGTGGGGTTACGATAAACCCGAAAACGCGGAACGGCTCTATCCCCTGGTCGTGTCGGGATATTGGGGCGAGGGACTCGGTGAATACGCGGCGGTCGCCCGCCGGTATCCCGCGTTCACCCTCGATTACCAGAAAAACGGGGAGGCCGACGGGGAAGCCCTCGCCGCGTGGATCGACGCGGCGATCGCGGCAGGATATCGCGTCGACGCGAACCGGGTCTACCTCACCGGCTTCTCGATGGGCGGATCGGGGAGTTTTCCCCTCGCGCGCGGCATGCGCTCGGGCGGAAAGCACTTCGCCGCGATCGTCCGCGTGGCGGGTCAAAGCGAATCGGACCTCGGCGACGCGATAGCGGCCAAGACCGCGCTTTGGTATCATATCGGGCTCGAGGATACCGCGACCCGCGTCGAGGTCGCGCGCGACGCTCTCGCGCGGAACCGGGCGTATCCGTGCAACGCGTCCGCCTCGGAGACCTCGGTCGCCGACACGATCGCGGGCCATGACCGCGTGACCGTTACCCTTACCCGTTCGGGCCGCGAGACCTTCAAATACAGCGAGTACGCCGGCATGGGCCACGATCCGTCGGCCTGCTATCGGGACGAACGGCTTTTCGAGTGGATGTTTTCCCGGTCGCTCGACGGTCGCTGATCCCCGTCGCCACGCCCCGCGCACGCGCCGGCCGCCGTCCCCCCCCCCATTACCCGGGGCGGCGTTCGATCCGGCAGGGGCGATACCCCGGTGAACCTTTTGCCGATCCGGTGTATAGTGCCCCCATTATGTCGCTCAACTGCGCGGAAATAGACCTTATCCTCTCCGAACTCGACCTTGAAGGCGCTTTCATCCAGAACGTCGTCCAGCCGTCGTTCGACGCGATCGCGTTTTATGCGTACAAGGGCGGACACGCGGCGAACGCCCGTATCCCCGTCTCCGGTACCGCGCCCGACGAGGCCGGGGAAAAGTCCTCCGCGGGCGGCGTCTCGAAAACCGTCCTCGTATCGCTCGCTCCCGGGGTGTGCCGCATCCACGAGACGAGGCGAAAGGTCCCCCGGAGCGACAAGCCGCTCCGCTTCATGGAGTTCTGCCGCGCGAGGATAAAAGGCGCGCGCGTCGTCGAGGCCGTCCAGCTCGGAAACGACCGGATCGTGCGCGTGACCTTCGACCGGGGAGACGAGCGGCTTTTCATGTTCATCAGGCTCTGGTCGGGAGCCGCGAACGTCGTCGTCACCGACGACAAGCTCGCGATCCTCGACGTGTTTTACCGGAGGCCGAAGCGCGGCGAGGTCTCCGGGGGCGTCTGGGAAACCCCGAAACCCCGCGACGCGACGGGCCCGGCCGGGATTCCCGCGAAGACCTTTACCGCGAGGGAACTTCCCGGCGAGGGGAGCTTCAACGAACGGATCGACCGCTGGTACGCCGAGCACGCGCAAACCCTCTCGCGCGAGGCCCTCGTCGAGGAGGCGCGGCGCCGTTTCGACGCCCGGCACGCCCGCCTCGCCGCCGCGCTCGACCGGCTCGAGGCAAAGCGCGAAAGCTTCCTCCATGCCGATCTCTACCGGAGGCAGGGAGACCTTTTGACCGCGAACCTCTGGGCGATCAAGCCGGGCATGGCCTCGATCGAGGTCGCCGATTACGAGAACGATGGCGCGACCGTCCGCATCGAGCTCGATCCGAAGGCGAAGGCGCAGGAAAACGCCGCGCGCTATTACCAAAAATACCGGAAGGCCGTGTCGGGGCTCGCCGATCTCGAGGACGACATCGCGAGCACCGGGCGCACGATCGAGACCCTTAAGGATGAGCTCCGGACGCTCGAGGCCGAGCCGAATCCCCTCGTCATCCAGAAGGCGCTCCGCCGGCAGAACACCCCGCGCCAGCAGATCGAGAAGCGGTATCCGGGGCTTACCTTCCGCAAGGACGGCTGGATCATGCTCGTGGGCCGCACGGCCGCCGAGAACGACGAGCTCCTCCGCCGTCACGTGAAGGGCTCCGATCTCTGGCTTCATACCCGCGACTGGCCGGGCGGGTACGTGTTCGTGAAGAACCGTCCCGGGAAAACCGTGCCGCTCGAGATCATGCTTGACGCGGGGAATCTCGCGGTTTTTTACTCCAAGGCGCGGAAGGCGGGGCAAGCCGACCTTTACTACACCCAGGTGAAGCACCTCCGCCGCGCGAAGAACGCGCCGAAGGGAACGGTCCTTCCCTCCAACGAGAGGAATCTTTCCGTCAGGCTCGACGACGCGCGGCTCAAGGCGCTCGAGGCCGCGCGCGACGGGGAGTAGGGCGGCATTGCGGAAAACGCGCGCGATCGATATACTGGGAACCGACATGCCAAAGCGAATCCTGACCGTCTGCCTCGGCCTTTGCCTCGTCTCCGCGCGGCTCTTCGCCGGAGACCCCACCGAAAAGATCATCGACAAACCCTGGCTCGTGCTCCGCGCGCTCGTGGTTTCCTATCCCGACCGCATCGGCGGCGTCGATTACGACCCGGAGAAACGCGACTGGTTCATGACCATCGGCGAGAAACGCCTCTACTGGGCCGAAGGCCGTCTCCTTCCCGAGCGGCTCCTCGCGACCCCTGCGCGCTGGCGCGCGTACGTCGATTACCTCTATCCCGTGGACATACCCGATCCCGCGACCTTCTCCGACGAGACGATCGCGCGGCTCAACGCGGACGTGCTCGCGAAATCGCGGAGCAACTCCGCGACCTACGAGCTTTCGTTCTACGATTCCCTGTACGACGGCGCGACGAGGCGGAAGATCGAGTCGCACATCGTCCGGTTCGACTATCTCGGCGCCCGCGTTTCCGTTCACGAGCGGATCGTCGAGCCGCTCAAGCGGGTCGAGCGGAGGATCTACGAGCTCGCCCTCACTGACCCGGAGGTCAAGACCTTCATCGCCTCCATCTCGGGCATCGAGGGCTACAACTGGAGGGAGATCGCCGACTCGCCCTCGAGGAGCAACCACAGTTGGGGTATCGCGATCGACATCCTCCCGAAGAACTGGGGAAAGAAAAACATCTACTGGAACTGGATCAGTTACTACAACGATCGATGGATGCTCATTCCCCTCGAGCGCCGATGGATGCCGCCCGCTTCCGTCATCGCGGCCTACGAGGACGAGGGCTTCATCTGGGGCGGCAAGTGGCTTCTGTGGGACAATATGCATTTCGAGTACCGGCCCGAGCTGCTTGCGCTCCAGCGATGGGGTCACGCCGGGGATCTCGACCGGTGAGCCCCTCCCTTCCGCTCGCGTTTTGGCTCGCTTTCGCGGCGCTCTCCGCGGCCATCCTCCTCCTCGTCGGGGTCAAGCTCGGCGTCCGGCTCGGCCGCGCCCGGGCGGAGCGCGATTTCCGGAAACGGCTCGAGTCCGAGCGAAGCGACGCCGTCAAGCGATCCCGCGCCGTTCTCGGCGGACAGTTCTCCGAGCAGCTCGGACCGTACCTCCCGGGATTTCCCGGCGACCCGACCGAGGTTCGCTTCGTGGGAAAACCGGTCGATTTCATATCCTTCGCGGGCGCGTCGCGCGGCGAGGTCGACGAGGTCGTGTTCATAGAGGTAAAGACGGGGGATTCGCGGCAGAGCGCGGTCGAGCGCTCGCTCCGGAAGGCGATCGAGCGGGGATGCGTCAGGTACGTGGAGTATCGGGTGCCGGACGGGCGGAAGTAGGCGTCGACCCTAGACGGCGTACGCGCCCGAGGCGATGAGCCGCTCGCAGTCCGCCGCCGGCATGGGGCGACCGGTGAGAAAGCCCTGTATCGTCTTGCAGTTGATCCGCTGGATTACCGACAGCTGCTCCGCCGTCTCGACCCCCTCGGCGATCGTGTCGAGCCCGAGCTTGTTCATGAGGTTCACCATCGCGTCGGTGATATCGTACTCGATGCTCTTGTCCTTCGTGATGTTCGCGATAAACGACTTGTCGATCTTGAGCGTGGTGAGCGGAAGGAACTGAAGATAGCTCAGGGAAGAGTATCCCGTTCCGAAATCGTCGAGCGAAATCCCTACCCCCAGATCGCGTATCTCCTGAAGGCTTTTCACCGCGTCCTGGAAATTCGAGATGAGGATTCCCTCGGTAATCTCGATCTCGAGCGTCTCGGGATCGATTCCCGTGTCCTCGATCACCGCCCTCAGATCGTCTATGAAGCCCGTTTGCTGGATTTGCACCGGGGAAACGTTCACCGACATGATGCCGGAAAACCCGAAGCGCTCCTTCCAGTCGCGCATCGTCCGGCACGCGGTCGAGAGTATCCATCGCCCGAGCGGGATGATGATCCTCGTTTCCTCGGCCATCGGGATGAATTTCTCGGGGCTCACGTAGCCGAGCTTCTCGTCGAACCAGCGCACGAGCGCCTCGAAGCCGCGAAGCCGCTTGGACTCCGCGTCAAACTGGGGCTGGAAGAAAACCTGGAACCGTTCGTCCTCGAACGCGCGGAACATCCGCTGCTCCATGTTGAGCCTCGCGAGGAGGTTTTCCTGCATGACCGAGTGGAAGAGCGAGAGGGTGTTTTTGCCGCGCCGCTTCGCGTCGGTCATCGCGATGTCGGCGTATTTCAGGAGATCCTGCACCGTTCGCGCGTCCTCGGGGAAGGTCGCGATGCCGATCGACGCCGACGACTTGACCTCGGCGTCGAAGATCATGTAAGGCTCGCTCAAGGTATGTTGTATGGCGTTCACCCGATGGAGGAGTTCGGCGTCGTGCTCGTAGTCGCGGACGATCAGGAGGAACTCGTCGCCGCCGAAGCGGCTCGCCTGCACCGACTCGGCCCCGAAACGGACAAGCCGCTCGGCGACCTGCCTGAGGAGCTCGTCCCCGGACTCGTGCCCGCGCGAGTCGTTGAGCGTCTTGAGGTTGTCGATGTCGAAGATCGCGACCGCGAAGCTCGACTCCGCGCGCTTGGCGGTCTCGAGCTCGTTGGCGAGCACCTCGACGAACCGGATGCGGTTGGGAAGCTTCGTGAGCCGGTCGAAATACGCGAGTTGCTCGAGATTGGCGTTGAGGCTCTCGATATTCTCGAGCTTCGCCTTGAGGTTGTTTTTCGAGGAGGCGAGCTCCGAGGAGAGCGCCGAGAGCCGGAGGTTTTGCTCCTTGAGTCTCGTCTCTCCCTGCTTCAGCTCGGAGACGTCGTGGATGTAGAGGCAAAGATGGTCGGGCTCGAGCCGCGCGATCGTGATGTCGAGCCATTTGTCGACTATCTCGCTATAGAGGGTATGATGGACCGTTTTCCCCTGGGTCCAGACGGCGTTCGCCATCTCCCGCCAGGGGATTCTGCTTTCCGCGTAGACCGTCGCGGAAAGCAGCTTTCCCTGGATCGTTTGAACCTGGGAACCCGAGACGGTTTCCCAGGCGGGATTGACGTATTCCACGAGGAAATCGTGGGGATCGGAATCCCGATCCCTGCACGGGGTGGCTACCAGAACGACGTGGGGAAGACTCTCCAGCAGGTTGCGGTAAAAGTGGTCGATGATCATACGGTGGTAGCCAATTATACCCTGTTATGGTCTATTCTGTAAAACGAATTTTCTGCCAAACCTGGTTGTACATCTCGAGATTCTCGCCGAGGTCTTCCTTGAGCTCGCAGTTCACGATCGCCTCCGCGCTGTACAGCGGGGTGACCTTCTGGAGCGCGGCGGCCTCGGCGTGGATCGTCGAGGGGAACCCGAACGCGTCGAGGAATTCGGCGTAGATGTCCGGCCGGAGGATGAAGTTGATGAACTGGTGCGCGAGCTCGATGTTCTTCGCGCCCTTCGGGATGCACATGCTGTCGATATACATCGGTCCGCCCTCCCTTTCGGGGATGAAGAACGCGACCTTGCCTTTCATCTCGGGGGGGATCTCGGCGTAGACGGCCTCGGCGTAGCCCTGGACGACCCAGAACTCCCCGGCGGCGAAGGATTTCGCGAATCCCTCGGCGTCGAACTTGACGAGATTGGGCTTCCACTTGTTGTTAACGAGCTCGTACGCCTTGTCGAGCTCCGCCTGATTCGTCGTGTTGACCGAATAACCGAGATACGCGAGAGCGTCGCCGAGGACTTCCCGCATGTCGTCGAGCATCGACATCCGTCCGGCAAGGTCGGTTCGCCCGAAGATGTCCCAGCTCTTCTCGAAGTTCGGGACCTTCTCGACGTTGACCGCGACGCCGGCCGCTCCCATGTAATAGGGGACGGAATATTCCATCTTGGGGTCGTAGGTCGCCTTCGCGAGGCTTTCGGGCTTGAGGTATTTCGCGTTCGGGATCTTGGCGAGGTCGATCTTCTCGAGCATGTCCTGGCTCTTCATGATCGACACGTAGTCGCCCGAGGGGATGACGATGTCGTAGCCGGAACCGCCCGCCTTGAGCTTGGCGTACATGTCCTCGTTGGAAGCGTAGTCGTCGTATACGACCTTGACGCCGTATTCCTTCTCGAATTTCTCGATGACGGAATCGGGGGTGTAATAGGTCCAGTTGTAGAGATACAGGGTCTTTCCTGCTCCCTTGCCGCAGCCGGTAACGGACAGCGCGAGGAGAACCGCCGATACCGTCGCGAGCGCGACGGAAAAAAGACGTTTTGCGTTCATGGCTTTGTAGCCTCCTTACTTACGATACGTATAGTGAAGGCCCCGGGAAAACTCCCGGGGTACCTTGCGTCGCGGGTTTCGTCCCGCCCCGGGCGGATTACTTCGAGGCGGCTATGTTCTTCAGGAAATTTCTCAGGGCGAACGCGATGGCCATCGTCCCGAGGATCATCACGAACGAAAGGGCGTTGATCACCGGCGAGATGCCGTAGCGGACCATCGAGAACACGTAGAGGGGCAGCGTCGTCGAGCCGGGGCCCGAGACGAAGAAGGTGATGACGAAGTCCTCGAGGGACATGGTGATCGCCATCATGAATCCGGACAGGATTCCCGGCATGATCGCGGGCACGATGACCTTGAAGAGCGTCTGCTTCTCGTTCGCGCCGAGGTCGTGCGCTGCCTCGATGATCGAAAAGTCGAACTCGTCGAGCCTCGCGAGCACCATGAGGAACACGAACGGGAGACAGAAGGTCGTGTGGGCGATGAATATCGTGAACATACCGAGGGGAATGTTCACCGCGGAGAAGAATATCAGCATCGAGATGCCGATGATGACCTCGGGGAGGACCATCGGGAGGAAGCTGATCGTCTGGATGTAGATCCTGCCGCGGAAGCGGTACCAGTTCACGCCGATCGCGGCGAGGGTGCCGAGCGCGGTCGAGACCGCGGCGGACGAGAAGGCGATGATGACGCTGTTCCCGAACGAGGTCCACAGTTTCTCCGACCCGAAGAAAAGTTTCTCGTACCAGCGGAACGAGAATCCCGTCCATACCATGCTCTTCGCGCCGTTGAACGAGTAGAAGACGGTCACCGCGAGCGGGAGGAAGAGGAACGCGATCGCGAGCGTGAGCATCGTGTTCGAAAGGGAGCCGTGATTGAGGTTCTGGAACGCCCTCCGCGCGTGGCGCGAGGGTTCCGAGGTCGGTTTTTTTTTCGAGAGGCGGCTGACGAATTGCCCGTATACGTTGAATCCCGGTCGAGTGCTCACAGCGCGCCCTCCTGCTTGCCCTGGACGGCCTTGTTGCGCGCTGCCTCGCGGGCGCTCGTGCCCATCATCCAGAGGACCCCCGCGGTGCTCACGACGGTGATGACCATCGAGAACGCCGACGCGAGCGGCCAGTTCCTGACCTTGGTCACCTGATCGACGATGATGTTTCCGATCATGTAGGAGTCCTTCCCTCCGACGAGCAGGGGAACGGTGTAGGCGCCGAAGATCGGGATGAAGGTGAAGATGATCGCGGTCACGATGCCGGCCCGCACGTTCGGGAGGAGTACCCTGAACATGGACTGCGGTTTCGTCGCGCCGAGGTCGCGGGCGGCCTCGAGGAGCGAGAAGTCGAACTTGTCCATCGCGGTGAAGATCGGCAGGATCGCGTAGGGAAGGTACATGTACACGAGCACCAGGATAACCGCGCCCTGGTTATAGAGAAGCGGGAGGCTTTCCGTGATGAGCCCGAACCGGAGGAGGGTCGAGTTGATGAAACCCTCGTTCCCGAGGATGGCGATCCAGGCGTTGATCCTGATGAGGGAGTTCGTCCAGAACGGGATGATGATGAGGAAGAGGAGGATGGTCTGGAAGCGGCTCCGGGCCATCGCGTAGCCGCAGGGGAGGGCTATGGCGATCGAGATCACGGTCGAGATGAAGGTGACCCAGAGCGTGCGGACGAAAAGCTTGCCGTAGCTCCGGTTGAACATCTGGATGTACGCGTCGATCGTCGGCTTCCATTCGACGCCGCCGTGCACGCCCTTTTGCATGAAGCTGTAGGTAACGATGATGCCGATCGGAAGCAGGAAGAAGAGGGTGAACCAGGCGCCCATCGGGAAGCTGTAGGCCGCGCCGTAGTTACGGCGCGAAAGAAGCCTCGCGCGGCTCATTGGTTGATCACCTCGACGATGTAGCCGTCGTTGGCGCTCCAGGACACGTAGACCGAGTCCTTCCACGCGATGTCCGGGCCGTCCTCGAGGTAGTTCTGGTGCTGCTTGAAGACCTTCACCTCGGCGCCGTTCTCGAGCTTGACGTAGAACTTCGACTGGAAGCCCGAGTATACCGGCTCCTCGACGACGCCCTTGAAAACGTTGAGCTCCTTGCTGTTCGACTGCGGCTCCTCGAGCGTGATCCTGACCTTCTCCGGGCGGACGGTGAAGCTCACCTGCTGGCCCGGCTTGGTCTCGTCATAGTCAGTGACCTTGATCTTCTGCCCGAGCTCGGGTACGTCGAGGGTTACCATGAACTCGTCGTTCTTGTCGGGCACGCACTCGACGACGCGCGAGTCGAAGAGGTTCGTCTCGCCGATGAACTTCGCGACGAACTCGGTCGCGGGGCTCTCGTAGATCTCGAACGGGGTGCCGATCTGGAGGACCTTTCCCTGGTTCATGACCGCGATGCGGTCGGAAACCGAGAGGGCCTCGCTCTGGTCGTGGGTGACGTAGATGAAGGTGATCCCGATCTGGTCGTGGATCTTGTCGAGCTCGACGAGGAGGTTCGACCGGAGCTTCGCGTCGAGCGCGGAAAGCGGCTCGTCGAGGAGGAGAACGCTCGGCTCGTTGATGAGCGCGCGGGCGATCGCGACGCGCTGCTTCTGCCCGCCGGAGAGCTGGTTCGGCTTCTTGTTGACGTGCGCGTCGAGCTGGACGAGATGGATGTACTCCATCACCTTCGCGTTGATGGTTTTCTGGTCGACCTTCCGTATCCGCAAGGGGAACGCGACGTTCTCGAACACCGAAAGGTGCGGGAAAAGCGCGTAGTTCTGGAAGACCGTATTGGATTGTCGCTTGTTCGGGTCAATCCCGATAATGTTCTTTCCGTCGAAGGTCACGATCCCGGTATCCGGGGTCTCGAAACCCGCGATGATCCGGAGGAGGGTCGTTTTGCCGCATCCGGAAGGCCCGAGGAGCGAGAAGAACTCGCCCTTCTTGATCGATATGGTAGCGTCTTCAAGAGCGTGGAAGTTCCCGAAGGACTTCGCCACGTGTTCAATCGAAATATCACACCCTTTCAATCTGTTTCTTTGCCCTCCCGGAAGGCCGATGAGCTATAAACGACATGCGTCATCCTGAATCCGATTGGACGCGCTCGGGTTCGGGCGTCTCGTTTGGATCTTCTCTCGTAAATCAGACTTTGCGGGATTTGACGTGTTCTGTCAATACGATCTGGGGGGAAATATCCGAAACGCCCCGTTTTCTCACTTCCTTCCGCTCCTGAAAAGCGCCGCCGCCTCGGCGAGGACGGAGAGTTCCTTCGCGGGAAGGCTGTTCGCCCGCCCGCCCTCGGCGAGGATGGCTTTCCGGACGAGATCCTCGACCGATTCCGGATAGACCGCGGCGGAAACGAGGTCCTGCGATTCCCAGACCCCGCGGAGGGCCCACTCGTCGTGCGACCGGGGAACGCTCGCGACGCGAAAGGCCTCGTGGACGGCGGGCGGTACCCGCTCGAGCGCGCCGCCCGCGAAGGGATCGAGCGATATGAAGGATAGCTCCCGCGCGGCCGCCGCGCCGATCGCGTCCGCGATGCCGAAGTCGGGGTAGCCGTACTCGCACGCCCACAGGTCCGCGCCCGGGAAGGCGTCGAGGCAGGCGAGGATCGCCCGCGCGTCGGCCGGGGCGCTCCACCCCGCATGGGCGACGACGCCGCCCGCGCGCGCGCGTTCCGCCGCCCGGAAGACGCCCGCCGTTTCAAGAGTCGAAGCCTCCTCCGCGCCGGTCGCGCGGACGAGGAGGATGTCGCGTTCCGTCCGGCCCGCCTCAGCGAGGAAGGTCGTGAGCGCCTCCGGGGCGGTGCCGGTGAACTCGATGACGCGCCAGAAGGCGTTCGCGAGGCCCGCGCGCGCGATCGTTTCCGCGACTTCCCGCGCGCGCGCGGCGTCGTTACCCGCCCAAACGAGGTTGATTCCCCGCTCGGCCGCCAGGGCGAGAAGCCCCGCCGTCCGGTCGGGCTCGGCGACGAGGTCCGCGTGCCGCTTCCTCGCCGGCGCGGGCGGAACGGTCACGGACGTATCGCTTTCGCGCGCGGCCCGTTCCGGGGCGTTTCGCGGCGCGAGGGCAAGGGTGAGTATCGAGAATTCTTCGTTTGCTATTTTGGGGAAATGACGGTATAACATAGTTCATATCATACCCGATTCGCGCGTCCTGTGCAAAATCCCCCGAACGGCGCGAAGCGGTCAATAGGAGCGAACGCATGAAACGAAGCATCGGCCTGGTAATCCTTCAGATAGCGGTGGCCCTCTACCTTCTGGTGAGCGGCGTGACGGGCCTCATGAACTCGAGCGCGGGCGATCTTGCCGCGGTTATCGGGTTTCTCAACGATCTTTTCAGGAATCCCTCGGTCGTGACCCTGCTCGTGATCGTCCTTTCGGTGTCCGAGATCGTCGCGGGATTTTTCCTTATCATGGAGCTCTTCACCACGGACCTCCGGGTCACCGACATGATCCTTTTCATCTTCATCATCCTGTGGATAGCGAACATCGTGCTCGTCGATTTCGTCGCGCCGATCTCCGGCGGCCAGACCTTCCGGAGCGTCTCTTCCATCCTCAAGTACATGAGCGTCCTTTCGAGCCATCTCATGGTTCTCGGCGCGATCGCCCTCGTCACGAAGAAGTTTGCCTGACGGAACCGAGGAAACCCTCCGGCGGCCTTACACGACCGCGCGCAGGAGCATGAAGAACGCCGTGCCCCCGAATATGGAGAGCATGGCGTTTTTTTTCCAGAGATGGAGAAGGACGACGAGCGCGAGCGCCGAAAGCTCCCTGATCCCCGACGGCCAGGTGGCCCATTCCACGTCCTTGAGGCAGTAGACGACGAGCACCGCCATGACCATCGGCGGGATGAACCGCTCCACGAAGCGGATGATCCGGGGCGGGTCGCGCCGGGAGAAGAGGACGAAGGGAAAGGCTCTCGTCGCGAGGATCACGAGGGCGAGTAGGGGTACGGCCAGAAGCGCGGATTGAAGGCTGGTCATTCTTTCCTCCCTTTCACGAGGGCGAGTACGGCGAGGGACGCGGCGAGGGCGGCTATGAGCATGTTCTTCGGCCCAGCGACCGCGAGCGCGGCCGCCGAGCACGCGATGCCGATGATCGCGGGCACGAAATCCTTCGTACGGACGAGCTGATCCATGAGGAGAACGGCGAACAAGGCGGTGAGCGCGAAGTCGATCCCGGCGAAGGAGAAGGGGATGAGCGAGCCCGCGAGCGCGCCGATGAGGCTCCCGATCACCCAGTACGACTGGTCGAGCACGGCGACGCTCGCGTAAAAGGAAGCGGGCCTGACGTTCTCGGGGACCTTCACCCCCGTCAGGAGGGCGTAGGTCTCGTCGGTAAGCGAGAAGACGAGGTAGCCCTTCCATCTCCCGGCGACCTTGAAGCGCTCGATCAGCGAAAGCCCGTACACGATGTGCCGGATATTGACCGCGAGCATGGTGACGAGCATGGCCGAAAGGGGAACACCCGCGGCGAAAAGCCCGACCGCGATATACTGTCCGGCCCCGGCGTACATGAGAAGGCTCATGAGCGGGCTGAGCCACCAGGGATACCCCGCCTTTACGAGCATGAGTCCGAAGGGTATGCCGATCGCGATGTAGCCGAAGAGGACGGGCACGGTTACCGGAAAAGCCGCGCGCAGCGCGAAGAGTGCCCGTTTCCGGCGGGTGTTTCGGGGTGGATGCGTCGGCGTACGGGCCGATTTCGCATTCCTTGAATCGACTTTTGGGGTAACGGGGCGTGTCATGATTGACAGAGAGTATACCGGGAAGCGTTTTAGTTGACCATACCCCGCTTTTGTGCGAAAATGACGGTATATTTTACATAAGTATTCATGCTTTTGAACGGCGTGAGGAGGCGAGAAATGGTTGCATTGATTGTCGGACTTATCTTGATCGCGTTCACCGTGTATGCGGCTTTGCCGCCCGACGTCGCGGGTTTCGGTCTCGGTTGGGGCAAGGATATTCTCCTGTTCCTCCGCGGTTGCCTCCCCATTCTTGCCGCCTTTATCGGTCTTGTCGCGATCTTTATCGGCATCGCCGACCTGAAGGACAAGAAAGAGGCCCGCAAGGAAGAGGCCCAGGCGCGCGCGAACGGCGTGAAAAACGACTGATTCCGTGCCCGGTATGCCCCTTGAGGCGCTTGACAGGATTATTCCCTTTTTTATATAGTAAATAACCCACATTATCTGCGTGACGCGGCGTTGTAAACGCCGCTTGCGCAAAACAAACGGGGTTGATGCTTGAATCCCGTTTACCAAGACTTTCTATATAGGTACGTACATGAAGACAATTTTTCTTAAGGAACAGGACGCTCCCCGCGCGTGGTTTATCATCGACGCGGCAGGTCTCCCGGTTGGACGCGTGGCGGCCAAAGCGGCGTACATGCTGCGCGGCAAGCACAAGGTGACCTACGCCCCCCACCAGGAAACCGGCGATTACGTGATCGTCATCAACGCCGGAAAGGCGATCGTGACCGGAAATAAGCCTGACGGAAAGATCTACTATCACCATACCGGCTTCGTCGGCCATCTCCAGGCCCTCAGCTTCAACAAGCTCATGGAAAAGCACCCCGAGGATCCGATCACCCTCGCGATCAAGGGCATGCTTCCGAAAGGACCCCTCGGACGGAAGCTCCTGACCAACGTCAAGGTGTACGCGGACGCCAATCACCCGCACGCGGCACAGAATCCCAAAGCCGTCGAAGTGTAATTGAGGAGTAAGTAACGTGATCAAGAATATCGGAATGGGAACCGGTCGCCGCAAGACCGCGATCGCCCGCGTGTTTGTGCGCGAAGGAAACGGAAAGCTCCTTATCAACGACAAGGAAGTAGACGCCTATTTCGCGACCCCCGAGCAGGTTCAAGTCGTGCGCCAGCCCCTCATGGTTACCGCGAACGATACGAAGTACGACATCGTGATTACCGTCATCGGCGGCGGACTTAACGGTCAGGCCGGCGCGTGCAGCCACGGTATCGCCCGCGCCCTCGCGCAGGTCGACGTGACCAACCACGCTTCCCTGAAGGCAAACGGCCTTCTTACCCGCGACTCGCGCATGGTCGAGCGAAAGAAGTACGGTCAGCGCGGTGCTCGCCGAAGATTCCAGTTCAGCAAGCGCTAATCTTCTCGTCATCAGGCGAATCGAAAGGGCCTCTACGGGTGTATTCAAGATACACCCGGCGGAAGGCCCTTTTTTTTACGTCCGGGATGCATACCTCTCTGCCGAGGCCCTCGCGGCGATCGCCGATATCGGGACGGCGGGCCCCCTGGTTCCCGACGCGGACGATACCGGGTCGCGGGGAAGGATCGTTCCCGAGTCGGCGTCGGAAGGGATCATTCTCGCGTCGCGCGCCTGGCTCGCGGAGCGGACGGCGATGGGCTATCTCTCCCGCTCGGAATATTGCCGGAGACAGCTCGAGGAACGGCTTTCCCGAAAGGGCTTTTCGCGTGACGAGGCGGCGATGGCGCTTGATGTTCTCGAGTCGGCGCAGAAGCTTTCAGACGAGCGGTATGCTTCGGCCTGGCTTCGCTCGCGCGTGATTCACCAGAGCGAGGGGAAACGAAAGCTTCTTGCCGGTTTACTCTCCCGCGGCGTGAGATCCTGCGACGCGGAGCGGGCTCTGGAGGGTTTTTTCGTCGATGCCGACGAGCGGGCCCTGTGTGAACGCGCCGCGGCAAAACTCCGTCGCCTGGGGAAAACCGAGGAAAAAATACGGACATCTTTGATACGAAAAGGTTTTTCGGGTAAATTGGCCATGGAAATGGCAAAAAAAGCGCCCGATGAATGAATTTCTGTTGAGTTGAGCCTGTATTTGGGCTATAGTGATAAGCGAAATATTGGGAAACTATGAACAAGGATAACAAGACAAAACGCATTCAGATATATTCCGCTCTCGAAGTCGCGAACATGTGCGGGGTCGTTAACCAGACCGCGATCAACTGGATCCGGGGAGGGCACCTTACCGCCTTCAACACTCCCGGCGGTCAGTTTCGCGTCTATAAGGACGATCTGCTCGATTTCATCAACAAGCGGGGAATGCGGGTTCCCGATGAGTTGCTTGACGACGAACCCGAGGCAAACTGGAAATCCCTCATCATCATCGATGACGATCAGGGACTCAATAACGCCATCGCCGCGTACATGGAAAAGAAGATGCCCGATCTTACCATCTATCAGTCTTTTGACGGGTTCGACGCGGGCGTTCAGCTTATCGACAAGAAACCGGGGTTCGTCCTCCTTGATCTCGCGCTTCCCGGGGTGAACGGTCAGGAGATTTGCCGGAAGATCAAGAACGATCCCGCGTTCGGGAAACCCTACGTCATGGTAATAACCGCGCTCGAGGAGACCGGGCTCGAAGAGAGCATGTATAGCCTCGGCGCTGACAAATTCTTCAAGAAACCGCTTTCGCTTCCCGCGCTCATGGACGCGATCACCGTCGCCGTCGAGATCGGCTGATCGGGTAAGGACATGCCCCAGCGCAGGTATCTCGCGACCTTTGCCGCGGGGTTCGAGCCGGTAATCGGCGAGATCCTCGCGGAAAGCGTTGTCGGCTCGCGCGTCGTCAGGGTCGAAAGCGGGATGGTTCTCTTCGACTATCAGGGCCGGTTCGACAAGGCCGCGGCGATCGAATCCTTCAACAATGTCTTTCTCGTTATCCGCGAATGGAAGGCCGTGCCCCGGTCGTTTTTCGACATGGTAAGGGAGGCCGAGACCGCGCGCATGGACGACGTCGCCGCCGCCTGCCGCGCGTGCGGCGCCCGTTCCTTTCGCGTGCGGTTCTCGCGCGAGAACGCCTTCGAATCGGTAGACAAAAAGATAACCGCGGCCGCCGAGCGGCTCGTTTCCGAAGGCACCGGCCTTGCGAGCGACCGGTTCAGCCCCGGGATCGAGTTCTGGTTTATCGCGCGGCGCGAGGGCTACGGGTGCTTCGCGCTTCGCCTGACGAGAAAGCAATCGGCGGAGAAGCGCCTCGCGCAAGGGGAGCTCCGGCCCGAGATCTGCAGGCTCGCCATCGCCCTCGCGGGTATCGGCGAAGGAGCGCGGATTCTCGTCGATCCCTTCGCCGGTCACGGCGCCATCCCCGACGCGCTCGCGCGGGTGTTTCCCGAGGCGACCGTTCACGCCTCGGACGCGTCGGCGGACCTCGCGAGTGAGCTCGAACGGCGATTCGCAGGGAACGGCTCGCGCGTGTCGGTCCATCGCTGCGACGCGCTCGAGCTCTCGTACTGCCCCGACGGGTCCGTCGACGCCATCGTGACCGATCCCCCCTGGGGCGAGTGGGAAGGCTCATCCTTCGGGCGCGCCCGCTCGCTCGCGGAGCTGTATCGATCGATGCTCGCGGAATTCGATCGCGTGCTCGCGCCCTCGGGGAAGGCCTGCGTGCTTACCGGCGCGAAGCGCGAATTCGAGGAAGCCCTCGCGGGCATACCCGCCTTCTCGGATTCGGCCGGAAAGGAAGGCTTTCGCACCGACATCCTCGTTAACGGAAAGAAGTGCGCGGTCTTCGTCATTACACGCTCCGCGCGCTAATCATCCCGGACGAAATCCTCGATCCTGTTCGTGATGATCGATCTCACGCCCCCCGAGAAAAGCCGTTCGGCTTCCTCGCGCGAATCTACCGTCCATACGATGACCGGCCTCGATCCCGTCTCGAACCGGGGAGAGGAAAGCGCGGTCTCGCGGGCCGGCTTTTTCACGTCCGCGCCCGAGAGGTACAGGCACTCGCGATGGCGGAGGAAAAAGGGTACCGAGGGGTAGGGGCAATAGATCGCGGCCGTGGGAACGCGGCTCGCCCGCGCGAACGCGAGGATGGCGAACGGGTTGAACGATGAGACGATGCAGTTCGTCCTGCCGTGACGAGCGAGGGTTTCGGCGACCGTTCCCGCGAGGGCCCGGGCATTCCCCGCCGTCGCCTTGAGCTCGATGTCGCAAAAGCAGTCGGCCCCGACGGTTTCGAGAACCTCGTCGAGGGTCGGGATGCGCTCTCCGCGAAAGGACGAGCCGACGGTAGCGTCGCGCGATTTGCCGAAGAAGCTTCCGACGTCGATCTCCCTGAGATCCGCGAGCGAAAGGTCCTCCACGCGAAGGGGAAGCGAGGCCACGCGGTCGAGCCGATGGTCGTGGGTGACGACGGACTCTCCCGTTCGCGCGAGATGCACGTCGAACTCGACGCCTTTCGCGCCGAGCTTTCGCGCGAGGGAAAAGGCCGCGAGGGTATTCTCGGGCGCGAGCGAGGAGGCGCCCCGGTGCGCGAGAAAGCGCGGCCATCCGTCGGGTAACGTCCCTTTACCCGTATCTCCTTTTTTCGGCATATGCTCGAGCCCCCTTTCATGCTATACTATCATCCGATCGTTTCAAAGATAAAGGGGTAACGCGATGGAAGCACACGCGAGGTCTTTTCGGCACTATATGCCGCTCACCTTTCTGATCGGTTTCGGTTTCTTTACCGTCGGCATGATGGATCCTCTGTACGACAGTTACGTGCAGATCTTCCTCGCGCGATACATACCGTATAAGTGGGTCATCGGCCTTTTCATGTCGCTCGACAATCTTTTCGCCCTTTTCCTGATACCGCTCGTCTCGGTCTGGTCCGACCACACGCGAACCCCGATCGGGAGGCGCATGCCCTGGATCGTGACCCTCCTGCCGCTTTCCGCCTGCGCGTTCGCGCTGATCCCCTACGCGGCCGCTCGCTCGCTCGCCGCGCTCGTCGGCCTTCTCGTGATTCTCAACGCCCTCAAGCAGTCCGTCCGCGGGCCGATCGTCGCGCTCATGCCCGACAGCGTTCCCGGGGAATACCGCTCGCAGGCGAACGGCGTCATCAACACCATGGGGAATATCGCGGCGATCGTCGGTACCGTCTTCCTCGCGCGCCTGATGGACGTCGACGCGACGCTCCCGCTTATCGGCGCGACGAAGGATGTCCTCGCGTTCCCCGCGGCGAGCGCGTTCGTGCTCGTGGCGGTCGTGTTCCTCTTCGCGTTCGTGCGCGAGAAGGGCGTATCCGAAGACGGGGAGACCGCGGGCGAGAAAGTCCCGTTTTTCAGGAGTATCGGCATGGTCCTGCTCGCGAAGGACAAGAGCGCCTTCCTCGTGCTTCTCAGCCTGTTCTTCTGGTTCGTCGCCTATCAGGGAGTCATGCCGTTCCTGACCGAGTACAGCATCCGTTCGTTCGGCCTGACGACCGGGCAGGGTCCGCTCGCGATGGGAATGGTCGGCATCGCCTCCGCGCTCGCCGCCATCCCGATGGGCTACGCCGCGAGCAGGTGGGGTCGCCGCCGCATGATCAGGATATCGCTCGTCGCGACGGCTCTCGTCATTATCCTGGTATACCTCCTCGAGCCCGCGACCCGGTCGGGCCTCGTTCCCGGGTCCTCGGCGAAATTCGCCTACTGGGGCCTCATGTTCGCGTTCGGCATCTTCTGGATATCGATCGTCGCGAACTCCTTCCCCATGCTCTGGCAGATGGCGCATTTCAGCAACATCGGCGTGTATACCGGCCTTTACTATACCTTCTCGCAACTCGCCGCGATCGTCGCCCCGTCGTTCTTCGGCGGGATCATCGATCTCTTCGGGATGAGATCGATGTTCCTTCTCTGCGCGTTTTTCTTCGCGCTCGCGTTCGCGACGATGGGCTTCGTTACCTCGGGCGAGAAGGACGACAAGCCCCTGAGCCTCGATCCCGGGACCTATTGACCGGCCGTTTCCGTTTGACTACCATTTGACTCGATGAAAGACCTCACCAACGGGAACGAGGGCGGGCTGATCCTCCGTTTCGCCCTCCCGATGCTGCTCGGGAACGCGTTCCAGCAACTCTACAACATGGTCGACAGCGCCGTCGTCGGTCAATTCGTCGGAAAACAGGCGCTCGCGGCGGTCGGGCAATCGTTTCCCGTCATCTTCGTGTTCGTCGCCCTCGTAACGGGTTTCGGCATGGCGACGAACGTGCTCGTCGCGCAGAGCTTCGGCGCGCGCGATAAAGAACGCCTTCAGTCGGTCGTCGACACCTCGCTCGCGTTCACCGCGCTCTTTTCCGTCGGTATCGCCGTCGTCGGGGTCGCGCTCGCGCCCGCGATACTCCGCGCCATGCGCACGCCGGCGGACGCGTTTCCCCTCGCGGTGCTCTACCTCAGGATCGTGCTCGCGGGAACGCTTCCGAGCTTCGGTTACAATGTCCTCAGCGCGATTTTGCGGGGCATCGGCGACTCGAAGACGCCGCTCATCGCGCTCGTCATCTCGACTCTCCTCAATATCGCGCTCGATCTCCTTTTCGTGATCGCGTTCGGCTGGGGCGTCGCGGGCGTAGCGATCGCTACCGTAATCGCGCAGGCGGTTTCATTCTCGTGGGCCGCATGGTATCTCGCGAGAAGGGTCGACGCTTTCCGTTTCAGTCTTGCCGGCGCGAGAATCGACCGGGACACGTTTCGCGAGATCGTCAGGCTCGGACTTCCCTCGGGCGTGCAGCAGGGACTCGTCGGCGCGGGTCTCGCCACCCTCACCGGCGTCGTGAACCAGTTCGGGACGAATCCCGCCGCGGCATACTCCGTCGCGGGAAAGCTCGACAGCTTCGCCGTCATGCCGGCGATGAGCGTCAGCCTCGCGGTCGCGTCCTTCACCGGGCAGAACCTCGGCGCCGGTCGAATCGATCGTGTCCGTCGCGGGCTCAGGTACGCGCTTCTCATGACCTTCGTGATTTCGGGATCCCTCGCGGCCGTGCTCTATTTTCTCGGGGGATCGTTCGTCGCCTTCTTCTCGGGCGATCCGGAGGTTATCAGGATCGGCGCGGAGTATTTCAGGATCGTGGCCTTCGCGTATCTCGCGCAGTCACTGATGTTCTGCCTGTCCGGGGTTTTGCGGGGAGCGGGAGCGATGGTATTCACGATGCTCACGACCCTTACCTCGATGTGGATCGTGCGCGTGCCGCTCGCGGTAGTATTCTCCTCGCAGTGGGGAACCCGGGGTATCTGGTGGGCGGTCGTCGTCGGGTTCGCGGTCGGTCTCGCCGCGACGCTCGCGTTCTACCTGAGCGGTAAGTGGGTCGATCGCCCGCTCGCGTCCCGCGCCGTCACGTCGTCTTTCGACTGAGCGCGGCGAGCATGTCGGTGTAGTACCGCGTCTCGATCGCCGAGCGCTCGACGCCGCAACGGTCGAGCGTGCAGAAGAGCGTCTCGCGCGCCCGCGCGGTCGCGGCCTCGTCGGGATTGTCCGCGAGAATCTCGACTTCGATAAACCACCCGAGCCCCGCGACGAGCGAAAGCTCTATCGAAACCTCGGTTCCGCCGGGGGCCGCGTACGCGAAGGTCTTCGTTCGCTTTTCCTTGGCGATATGGGGAACGAAACCGAGATCCCGAATGAGCGTCTCGAAAGCCGCCCGGTCGTCGATCGCGAATTCCCGCTCGTCGTTAACCTCGATATCGCCCCTGAGTTCCTTCCGTTTGTACGTAACCACGCACCTTCCGGATTCATCCCTGACCCGAAGCCGGACTTCCTTTCCCGTCGCGCTGAGGACGTCGGCGACCGGCGCAGTCGAGCGATCCGAGGCGACCCTGGCGCGCGCGGCGCCCTTACCCGGAAAGAACGATCCGATTCCGGTGATAAGGGCGACGGTCGCGCAGCCCCCGAGACAGATCATGATCGCCGTTTCCTTCACGGCGCCCAACGCGAGGGTTATTGCGGCGATGAGGGCGAACGCGAAGGAAAGCATCGCGCCGAAAGCGGCGTATCGCGCGGGTCGGTCAAGAACCGCCCCGGTGGAGGAACCGCATTTCCAGTACACGTCGCTTTTTACCGTATCGCTTACGTATTCCGCGATGGCGCGAATCGCGCGCTCGGTCGATTCAGGGTCGGCTATGCGCGCCTTGAGCTCTATTTCCGTCATGATGATTCCGAGTATGACCGTTTCGCCCGTTTTGTCAATCGAGTATAGGGACTACCCGAGCCCGAGCATTGCGCGGACACGTCCGGGAACCGGTTTCGATTGTTTTTTGCGCGAAAGTCCTTTATAGTAAAAAATGAAATGAGCATGACAAAGAACGGACGACGATACCGAATAGGCTTTCAGGTGACTCACATCGGGGACGAATATTGCAAGATGTTCTTGCCCTACGTCATGGAGGCATGTCGCGAGGCCGACGTTGATCTCGTCATCTTCGGGGGCGGTTCCCTCCGCAATCCCCACTCGTACGACTACCAGCTCAACAACGTCTATCGGTACGTCAATCCGTCGACCGTCGACGCCTTGGTGATCACCACCGGAACCCTGCGCAATTACGTCACGGAGGACGAGTTCGTCTCGTTTCTCGCGGAATTCGCGGGAATACCGATAATAAGCCTTTCGCAGATCCTGCCCGATTGCCCGAGCGTCTACGCGACAAACCGAAGCGGAATCGAGGAAGCGATCAGACATCTCGTCGAGGTTCACGGCAGAAGGCGCATCGCCTTCATCCGCGGCTTCGAGAATAACCCCGACGCTCAGGAGCGTTTCGCGGTGTATCGGGAGACCCTCGCCGCGTGGGGAATCGATTTCGATCCCGATCTCGTGTGCCAGGGGGACTTCACCTTTCGCTCCGGAAGGAAAGCCATAACCACGCTCCTCGACGAGCGGAAGGCGAGTTTCGACGCGGTGTTGGGCGCGAACGACAACATGGCTCTTTCGGCGATGCAAGCCCTCGTCGAGCGGGGTATCCGCGTCCCTGCCGACGTATCGGTCGTCGGTTTCGACGATATCGTTCAGTCAATGTACGCGAGCCCGCCGCTCACGACCGTTCGTCAGCCGTATCGCTCGCTGAGTCTCAAGGCGGTCGAACTGGCGATACGATCCGTTTCGAGCCCCATGCTCGCCGAACGGGCGGACTTTCCCTGCGTTCTCGTTCAACGCGCGTCCTGCGGATGCCTGCCGACCTCGCTCGAGCGGTTCGACCGGGTCGTCGAGCTCATTCGTTCCTTTCCGCCCGACATCGCCGATCGGGGCCTTGACGGCTATATCGCCGAGCTTCGCAAGCTGGCGCGTCCCGAGAGCCTCGGCGAGGGGGAATTCATCGAGGGGGCAACCTTCTTGCATGCCCTCTTCTCACGCCGCCCGGAGAACGAGGAGGCGAAGCGTGCCTTTCTCGCATCGGTCCAGGATTTCGCGTCCCGGCCGGAAAACGATCCTTCACGTCTTTTTTTCTGGGAGCAGGCGATCGCCGTCGTCACCTCGATCAAGGGTCGGCTCAACGAAGGGGACAGGCAGATGCTCGAGGGTCGGGAAAAGGCGCGCATCATACTGCGCGAGGCCCGCACGGTGCTTCATAACCGCGTTCACTACCGGCTCATCGAGGAAACGGAGAAGATTCAGCGGATCGTGCAGTTCCTTCTTTTGACCCGTGAACTCGGCGACCTCTACGCGGTTATCCCGCAGATAGCGGAGGTGATCGATATCCATGATTTTTCCCTCGTCATTCACGATACCGTGAAAACGAAACTGAACGGTCCGCTTACCGGCGTTCCGCGCGGTCGAAAACTCGTTGTCGCGATCCGCGATGGAAAGGCGGTCGCGGGTTTGCCCGTATCCGTCGAGGGATCCCTGCTTCTCCCCGAGGAATTCGACGGACAGCCTGAGGGTCAATGCCGGATCGTCGCCCCCCTTTTCGCCCTCGAGGAACTTTACGGGTACGTCTGTTTCGCCCCGGGATCGTTCTCGATGGAACTCTATAACAGTCTCATTCTCGAGCTTGGCAGCGCCATCAAGCGGTGCGCGCTCGGCACGAAGCAGAAGTGGACGGAAACCAAACTCAGGGCGGCGCTCAAGAAGCTCAAGGAGACGAATCAGAAACTCGCGGACCTTTCGCAGCGGGACGAGCTGACTAAACTCTTCAATCGAAGGGGTTTCCTTGACATCGCGCAGCAGAGCCTCAAGTTCACCCAGCGCATGAAGAAGGAAGCCCTCCTTATCTTCGTCGACATGGACGGGCTCAAGAGGATCAACGATACCTGGGGGCATGAGGCGGGAGACAACGCGATCGTCGCGGCCGCGATCGTGCTCAAGGCGACGTTCCGGCAGGTCGATATCGTCGCGCGACTCGGCGGAGATGAGTTCGTCATCCTTACCCTCGATTCACCTTCGGATACCCGCGACATCATGATCGAACGGCTCAATCAGAACATCAAGACGTTTAACGAGTGCAACGACAATCAATGGGATCTTTCAATGAGCATCGGGATCGTATCGATCACTGCCCAGGAGAGAAGAAGCCTTTCCGAGCTGATAACGGTCGCGGACGCTCTTCAGTATCGGGAAAAACTCGCGAAGCGAAAAACTCGCGATCAATGACGTTATCGCGCACGCGTAAAGAAAGACCCCCTGAGGACGAACGCCTCAAGGGGTCTTTTGTTTCTGCGGGGAACGACGGCATTACGAACTGACGGCCTTCGCGGCGTCGGCCGTTCGCCTGATCAGTTCCAGTTAATGATCGACTTGTCGTAGTCGGCGGGCGCCTTGAAACCGAGAAGCTCGATGCAGGTCGCCGCGACGCTCGAGATTCCGAGGCCTTCGTTCAGGGTCTTCGAGTACTCGCCCTTGTACGAGGGATCGTAGACGATGCCGGGAACGGGATTGAGGGAGTGGCTCGTCTTCGCCTTCGCGCTGCCGTCGCCCTTCCGCGAAACGGCGCCGGTCTTCTTGTCGTGCTCGAACATGTCGTCGGCGTTTCCGTGGTCGGCGGTGAGGATCATGATCCCCCCGGCCGCGTCGACCGCCTTCTTGAGGCGCGCGAGCTGAAGGTCCATCGCCTCCATCGAGCAGATGACCGCCTCGTAGACGCCGGTGTGGCCGACCATGTCGCCGTTCGGGAAGTTGAGGCGGATGAAATCGAACTTGCCCGAGGGGATCGCCTCGAGGAGGTAATCGGTGATCTCGGCGCACTTCATCCAGGGGCGCTGCTCGAAGGGGAGTACGTCGCTCTTGATCTCGACGTATTCCTCGAGCTTCTCGTCGAACTTGCCGAGCTTGTTGCCGTTGAAGAAGTAGGTCACGTGGCCGTACTTCTGGGTCTCGCTGATCGCGAGCGAGCGGACGCCTGAGGCGGCGAGGTACTCGCCCATGGTGCGGTCGATCGCGGGCGGGGTGACGAGGTACTGCGCGGGAATGTGAAGGTCGCCGTCGTACTCCATCATGCCGGCGTATTCGACTGCCGGAACGCGGACGCGGTCGAACTTGTCGAAGCCGTCCTTCGTCTCGAAGGCGGCCGTCATCTCGAGCGCGCGGTCGCCGCGGAAGTTGAAGTAGATGACCGAGTCGCCGTCCTCGACCGTGCCGACGGGCTTGCCGTTTTCGGCGATCACGAACTCCTTGATGTCCTGATCGATGATGCCGGGGATTTCCTTGCGGTAGGTCTCGATCGCCTCGTGGGCCGATCCGAACGCGCGACCCTTTCCGAGGACGTGGCAGTTCCAGCCGCGTTCGACCATCGACCAGTCGGCGTTGTAGCGGTCCATCGTGATGAACATGCGTCCGCCGCCGGAAGCGATGCGATAGTCGACCCCGTCCTTGTTGAGATCCTTGAGCCAAGCCTCGAAGGGATCGACGTAGTCGAGCGCGCTCGTCTCGCCGACGTCGCGGCCGTCGATGAGGGCGTGGACGCGGGCTGTCTTCACGCCTTCCTTCTTCGCCTGCTCGAGCATCGCCTTGAGGTGGTCGATGTGGGAGTGGACGTTACCGTCGGAGAGGAGGCCGATGAAGTGCATCTTGCCGCCGGTCTTCTTGACGTTCGCGACGAGTTTCTTCCAGGTATCGCCCTGGAACATCGCGCCGGTCTCGAGGGATCCCGAGACGAGCTTCGCCCCTTGCGCGAACACGCGCCCGCAGCCGATCGCGTTGTGTCCGACCTCGCTGTTGCCCATGTCCTCGTCCGAGGGGAGTCCGACGGCGGTTCCATGCGCCTTCAGTTTCGTCGTCGGGCAGTTTTTCTGGAATGCCTGGAGCGCCTCCATATGCGACTCGGCGACGGCGTCGCCTTCCTTATATTTCCCGTAACCGACACCGTCCATGATGACGAGCACGACCGGACCCTTTCGTCCCTGCCATTTCGGATTCTTCTCGAGCGCTTTGACCATCTCTATGTCTCCTGTGGTGTATCTGCTGTATGAAAGCTACTGTATCGATTTTTCTTTGTTTCGACAAGAATAAGCCGAGGGCAGTATACCTACCGGTAGGTAGAGTGATAATTCAAATTGACCTTTGCTATACCTACCGGTAGGTATAGCAAATAATCGACTTGACCTCGCTTAGGCCTACCGGTAAGTATACCGCGGCGCGAATGGCCGATTCCGCGCTTTAATCGCATTATGCAAGGAAGACAGTACGCGTTATCCGAATACCCGCCGTTTCGGGGATGATCCGGATCTTCGCGGGAACAGCCGTTCCCTGCGCCATATTCGACGCGTGCGCGGAGAACGACCACGAAGGCACTCGCGGTTTCCCGGGAACGCTTGATCGGTCACGGTAACGAAACCGATCAAGCGGAAAGACTATTTCATTTTAACGAATTTGCCATTCGTTACGTTCATCACCGCGCCATCAGCGTTGTCCTTCATCGACGCGGAAAAATCGCCCCAATACTTGGTCGCGTCCTCATGGACGGTGATGCTCACGGTTTCCGTGGCCGGATGGGAGCTTTGATAGTAATAGGTATACGGGTCACCGTTTAACCCCGTCAAGCCCTTTAATCCGTTGGACGGATCGACCTCGACCATTGGGGCCCACTGATTGGGCGTGGAATAGCTTCCCTCCCCGAGGTTCGGGACGATGATCCATAATTTGGCAGTATAGTTGTTATCCACGATGGTCATGTTATCGAACGCGAGGGGGTATCGGAATTCGTACCGAAAGACGGTATCGCCGGGCCTCGGGTATTTATTGAGCATACAACGGTTAGGGTTGACGCCGGGGTCATACCGAACCTTCACCCCGTTAATCGTGCAACTCATATAATCACCGTCGCCAATGGCGAGGGCTTTAACCATGATGATCGTTCGTCCGGAAGCCCCGAGTATGTCGGAGTAATAGATAGTCAGTTTCTGATCGCCGACGTAAGCGCCCAGGGTCCATGGGAAAGTAATTCGCCCGGATTCGTCGGTCACGAGATCGGTTCGAGTCTCGTCTTCCTGTTTTACGGTAATAGTTTTGCCGACTATCGCCGCGCCTTCGTCGTCTGTAACGGAAATCACGACGGGTGCGTCCAAACGGGCGCCCGCAAATCCGTCCTGATCTCCACCGGACACTACTTGAAGAAACACCGATTTTCGCGAGGTCAAAGAAGAGCCATCGGCCATGGACGTCTCGGATTCGGCTGTCTGGGTCAGTTCCTGGGATTGCTGTTCAGTCAGTACCGTCGCAGGCTCGAAATCGCCTTTTGCATGGGCCGTTTCCAGGGCAGTGATTGCCTCGGAACTCGTTTGAAAACCTTGTAAGACCGTGTCCCATGTTGTCAAGTCGAGTTCCTCGTTGATTTTGTCGACCAGGGCATGGACATAATAGACGACAAAATGCGCCTTACGATCAATCGCCGTCCTGAACGCGTCCCAAAGAGATCTCTCAACGTCGGTTGTGTCGGTTGTATCCTCGATAATGCTTCTGGCCTTCGTCATGAGATACGCGCTGCTTTTGGTCTCAGGGACGTCAAAATCGGCTGAGGCAACGACCACGCTCTCGCCATCGGTCCAATCGTAATCAAGAGCGGTAATGGCGATGGTGGACGTATCGGGGATATCGAACTTTAGCACCTTGGATTCCTTGACGCCGCTTTCGCTTACTCCATAGAATAAGGCTCCGGCGTCATCTGGATCCGTGAGGTACACCCACTTCCCTCCATCGGCCCGTTTCGCGCTTATACCGCGAAATTCAATTTCGTCCGCCGTTTCTTCGCCGATAAGGGTCAAATCCTGACCATTCGAAAGGCGCACTTGGGCTAGCGCTTCCAGCGCGTTCGGGTTTGCAGGAGCTGAAACCAACGCGATTACGTTCGACCCGTTTCCGTCGGGACCATCGCTTGACGCATCCGATGACTGACCGCAAGAAGGCAGCATACCAATAGCTATAAGTCCAACGATGGCAAAATACATAAAAGGCTTTACTGAATCGCGAGAAAGCAAGCGGGTTTTTCTTTGATGCATTATTTTCTCCTTTTGATGACGCTCACGTGTCGTGAAAGCAATAGGGCGACAATAACTCATCAATAAAAAAAAAGGTAAAAAAAGTCAATATATCCAGAAAGTATCGTCGCTCGGCGCGCGACGCGCCGTTCTATCCGTTAATCGTCACGATACTCCACGGTCGGGTTTCGCCCCGCGCTTTTACTCCAAGGCCGGTAACATATGAACCAGGACACTGCGCGAACAGGTGTACCTTCGTTTTTCGGCGGAAAGGGAACGGATTCGGCAGGTGATCACGATAGGCGCGCGTTAATTCGCCTAACGCGCATTGAGGTGCGGGTCCATGGTCTCGGACTTCGATTCGCTGTTTGATATGGCGTCCGGGCGAGAAACGCCCTTGGCGGTTCGGTTTCGGGATTCACGAAAGAGAATGAATAAACCGCCCGGAAAGCTTGGTTCCGGGCGGTCGATTAAACGGTTCGCTGTTTACGCCGATACGGTGGCAGCCGCCGCCGAACGCGCGTTACTTACCCTCAAGCGCCAGCATGAGCGCGCGGTACGCGGCCTTCGGTTGCATCTTCACGTCGAGGATGGTCGCCGAGCCGTAGCCGGGGAACGCGCGCGGTATCCAGCTCGCCTTGTCGGTATAGCCCCAGAGATACATGCTTCCGGCGCCTTTCTCGGTTCGCGCGACCTTCATGAGCGTCGCGTATACGTCGCTTTGCATTCTCTCGGTTTCCGCCGTCGCGGGCACCTTGATCCGCACGTCGACCTCGGAGAACGAGGTATAGAGCCCGAGCTCGTTCATGCGCTTCACGTTTTCCCGGAGCGCCGCCTCGTTGAAGGGGAGTTCCCCGATGCAGTGAAGCTGGTGCGCGACGCCGTCGATCGGCACGCCGCGTTCCTTCATTCCCTTGACGAGTTCGTACATCGCGTCGCCCTTCGCGGTTCCCGCGTACTCGGTGTTGTAGTCGACGAGGAGGAGCTTCGCGTCGGGATCGGCCTTCCGCGCTATGGTGAAGGCGACGTCGAGGTAATCGGGCCCGATCGTGCGGAGCCAGAAGGTATCGCGCATCGTGCCGTTCTCGTTGAATATCTCGTTCGCGACGTCGTACTCGGTTATTACTCCCTTGTAGCGCGTCATGACGCCGGTGATGTGCTCGTCGAGGATGGCGATCGCGTCCTCGCGGTTTTTTGCCGAGAAGACGTACGGCGCGTTCTGGTCATGCCAAACGAAGCAGTGGAGCTTCATCTTCATGTTATGCTTTTTCGCGAAGGCGACCATGAGGTCGGTATCGGAAAAATTCCAGAAGTCTTTCTTGGGGTGGATATTCATCCATTTGCCGGTGTCTCCGGGAACGATCGCGTTGAAATGCCTGGTGATGAATTTGATCGACGCGGGGGTGAGTACGTCGCCGGTCTGCACGGCAACGCCAAAGGTAAGGTTCTGCGTATCAGCGGTCTTGCGCGGCGAGGAGCACGCCGTGCATGCGATGAGTACTGCCGTCATCGCCAGAATTATCCTGGTAGGTGTTTTCATGAATTCCTCCGGCGACAGTATATCATACGATAGCGTTCTGTGCCGTTCTGGTCCTGTAGAGGAATGTAATTTTTTACCGAAATCCAACTCTTGACAAGCTAGCGAACGCTAGCTAGCATCCATGCATGGATGACAATAATCGAAGGACGATCGTACCGAAAGACGGGCAGTCCTGCTTCGATCTTGACAGCCCGAAAGGGAGGATCGTCGCTGCCGCGCTCAAGCTCTTCGCGAGCGCCGGATACAACGCGGTATCGGTACGGGATATCGCGAGGGAGGTCGGGATAAAGGACGCCTCGATTTACAGTCACTTCCCGAGCAAGGACTCGATTCTCGAGGCGATTATCGAGCGGTTTAACGCGGCTTTCAGCGCCTCGGTGCCGGCTGTCGGAGATTTCGACCGTATCTTCGGCCATTGCGATGCCCGCGGCTTTTTCCGTAAGGGGATCGAGCTTTTCCGCAAGAGAGTCGATGACCCGGTCATGGCCCAGACCTATCTCGTGCTCATTCGGGAGCGTCTCGACGACGAGCGGGCTCAATCGGCGTGGCGGGCGCATCGCGAACTGTGCGTGCGGTACGTCGCGGAAGCCCTGGCGGCGATGATGCGCAAGGGCCTCGTCGTCGAGCGCGATGCGCTGTCGCTCGCTCGCCTCTACGAGTACCCGGTTTTTCTCATGATCGAGGAATACGTCGTTAAGCGGTGCCGCGGGGAGAGTGTCGATGTCGTGGCCGGCGAGCTTCTCGCGCATTCGGATTGCGTCGTGGACATGATAGAACGAAAAAGGCAATGAAGGGGAACTGACGATGGAAAGGATAAAACGGCTTGGCGAGGCGCGCGTGAGCGCCCTCGTCGTCAAGTATTCCGCGCCGGCTATCGCGGGCATGGTCATTTACGGGCTTAACCGGATCGTCGGGAACGTTTTCGTCGGGAAGGTTCTCGGCGAGGAGGCCCTTGCCGGCTTCACCGTCGCGAATTCGATCGTCATGATCCAGCTCGCGTTCATCATGCTCGTCGGGACGGGTTCTTCTGCCCTCATCTCGATCGTCCTCGGGAAGGGAGACCGGGACCGCGCCTCTCGCGCCCTCGGATGCGCGACGGCGCTCGGCCTCGTCCTCGGAATCGCCATCACGGTCGTGTTCGAGGCTTTCGCGGTACCGGTACTCGTGGCGTTCGGCGCGCGCGGCCCGTCGCTCGAGGCCGCGCTCTCGTTTACCAGGGTGTACCTTCCGGGATCGGTCTTCGCGATATGGAACACGACCTTCAACGGCGCGATCCGGGCGGAGGGACAGCCGGGGAAGGCCCTCCTCACGAACGTCATCAGCTTCGCGATAAACACCGCGCTCACTCCGGTCTTCCTTTTCGCGTTTCCGCTCGGGATAGCCGGGATCGCCCTCGCGAACGTGGCGACCCAGACCGTCCTCGCCGTTTGGCTCGGGGCGCATTTCCTCGGGAAGAAAACGGCCATGCCGCTCGGCGCGAAGTCGCTCGCTTTCGACGGCGAGATCGCGGTGAAAACCCTCTCGATCGGCGTCGCGCCTTTTTTCATGCACTTCCTCGGCGCTTCGCTCGCGCTCGTGACGAACAACATCGTGCGCTCAATCGCGGGCGACCTCGGGCTCGCCGTCGCGGGTTCGGTCTTCAGCGTGTACTTCCTCCTCATCATGCCGCTTCAGGGCACGGCGACGGGGATACAGCCGATCATCGGGTATAACTTCGGCGCGGGCAAGGCCGACCGGGTCAGGCGTACCGTGTTGGCCTCGCTCGCGTTTACCTTCGCGATATGCGTCGTCGAGTGCGCCCTCGCGGTCGTTTTCCGCGCGCGGCTCGCGGGTCTTTTCGCGAAGGGCGATTCGGCTCTCGTCGGGCTCTGCGCAACCGGGCTCCTTTTCACGCTGTCCGCGTTCCCGATCGCGTGCGTGCAGTTCGTCGCGTCGAGCTACTTTCTCGCGACGGGAAAGTCCGCGCGGGCGCTCGGGGTGAATCTCTTTCGCTCGCTCGGGGTTCTCGTGCCGATCATGCTCCTTCCCGCGCGGATGGGGCTCAACGGCCTGTTTCTCGCATACCCGGTCATGGACGTCGCGGTCGCGGCACTGTGCGTAGCGCTCATGGCTGACGGGCTGAAAAGACGGGATATCACGGCGACCGTCGCGGAAAAGGGCGCGGCGCGGGTATAATGAAAAAGGCGCCGCGAGGTGAACGGCGCCTTTTGGAAGGATGGTCGCCGGAAGGGAACCTTTTCGCGAAAAGGTTCTCTTCCGGCATGGCATATTGTTACGCTTTGACGAGTCGCGCGAGTTCCCTCCCGCGTTCCTCGAGGAGGGCGAGGTCCTCGCTCGACGGAACTCCTTGCCACTCGACGGACTCGACGCTTTCCCACTTGAAGGCGGCGATCCGCTCCTCGTATTCCTTTTTCGCGCCGCCGACCCAGCCCCAGCTGCCGAGGCGGAGGGCTTTCTTCCCGACGAAGTGCTTGCGCTCGAAGAGGTCGAGGACGTGGGCCATCGGCGGGAACATCTTGTATTCGTAGGTCGGCATCGCGAGCACGAGGCCCGCTGCCTTGTACGCGTCGGCGAGCACGAAGCTCGAGTCCTCGTCCGGTACCTGATGGATGGTATAGGGCACGCCCTCCGCCTCGATTCCCCTGATGACGGCGTCGAGTCCCTGTTTGGTGTAGCCGTACATAGAGCCCCAGATCACGCAGATCTCGCGCTCGAGGCCCGCGCCCGTGTTGTAGCCCGCGTACTTCGCGTAGCGGTTGACGATCTCGAGCGGATTTTTCCGCCACACGATCCCGTGGCTCGGCGCGACGACCTTGACCGGAAGGCTTCCGAGTTGGGCAATGGCCTTCGCGACGAAGGATGAAAAGCTCGCGACGATGTTCGCGTAGTAGCGGAGGGATTCACTTTCGTAGAACGCGTGTTCCTCGACCGTGAACTCGTCGTCGAAGACGCGGTCCCCGAGCGAGCCATAGGAGCCAAAGCCGTCGCAGGAGAAGAGGATTCCGTCCGCGCGGTCGAAGGTCATCATCGTCTCGGGCCAGTGGATGTTCGGGGTCTCGAAGAACTCGAGGACTTTCCCTTTTCCGAGATCGAGGCTGTCGCCGGTCTTCACCGCGCGCGTGCCCTCGGCGATCTTGAAGAACTTCTGGACCATCGAGATGCCTTTCGTCGTCGAAAGGATCTCGATGCTCGGGTTACGCCTGCGGAGTTCGAGGAGGAAGGCGGTGTGGTCGGGCTCGAGGTGGTTGAGTATGAGGTAGTCGATCGACTCGAAGGAAACGCCTATGGATGCGAGTTGGCTCTCGAACTGCGCGATCGAGCCGGCCCAGTCCTTCGCGAGATCGACGAGCGCGGTTTTCTCGCCCTTAACGACGTAGGAGTTGAGGGTAACCCCGTGAGGGATCGGCCAGATTCCCTCGAAGCGGGCGGTGGTCTCGATATTCGCGTGGATCGCGCTGACGGTGTCGCTGATTGCGTGTGCGTGCATGACGGTTTGCCTCCGGTACGATATTTCGTCAAATATACCGCTTGAGAGGGACGGTTGGCAACCGGAGATATACCCGATAGAATGGGGATACCCTATGAAACTCGCACTCGCGCCGATGGCCACGCTGAGCCACGAAGCCCTTCGCCTTCTCATCCATCGATGGGGCGACCCCGACGAATACTTTTCCGAGATGATCCACGCGCCGACCTTCGTGAGGGGCGGGCGGTTCGAGCCCTGGTACGTGAGAACGGAACCGTGCCCGGAACTGATGGTCTGGCAGCTGACCGGGAGCGAGGCGGAATCGATGACCCGCGCCGCGGGGATGCTTCTCGCGTACGGCGGCATAGGGCTCGACCTCAACATGGGTTGTTCCGCTCCCGATATCGCGCGCTCGGGCGCGGGGATCGCCTGGATGTCGAAGCCGCATGACGAGGTCTCGAATCTCGTCTCGCGCGTGCGCTCGGCGATCGACCGCGGCGCGGCGGTTCCGCTCGCTCCCGGGCGGCCGGCGTCCCGCAGACTCGGGGTCAAGCTCCGGCTCGGCGAGAACGAGGACTACGACCGCCTTCTCCGCTTCTGCCGGATGCTCGTCGAATCGGGCGCCGACATGCTGACCCTTCATCCCCGCGTGAGGCGCGACAAGTACAGTCGTCCCGCGCGGCGGGCTTTCGTCGCCCGGCTCGCGGGGGATCTTCCGGTGCCGGTCTACGGTAACGGCGACATCGCGAGCGCGACCGACGCCCTCGAGTACGAGCGAGAGGTACCGTGCGCGGGCCTCATGATTGGCCGCGCCGCCGTGCAAAAACCCTGGATATTCCGCGAGCTCAGGCAAGCACTCGAGGCCGGTGACGCGGGCGTATCGGGTCCGGGCGGGGATCAGGGACGCCTCATGGTGGATCACCTCGAGGTCGCGTCGTTTTTTCTCGAACACCTCGCGCGCTCGCAACCGGAGGAGTTCCAGATCTCCCGCGCGCACCGTTTCTTCTTTTATTATTGCGACAATTTCTCGTTCGCCCATCACATCAAGATGAAGATACAGAACGCCGAAACCACGGCGGAGATCCTTCCGCTTCTCGGGGAATACCTCGAGCGGGTGCCCGCGGATCGATATCTCGTTCTTGGCGGAAATGGCGCGCGGCGCGAGGCCGGGGCCGATTAGGGGCGTTTCGCCCGGTACCTGGCCTGGGGGGGAATGCCTCTTCTCCCCGGAAAGTAAAAGGAAATTCAAAAAGCCGCCGGACTAACCGGCGGCTTTTTGAATTTGAAACGGATAACCGCGTCCCCGGGGAAACGGTAAGGGTCGGTATCTGGCTCTTACTGCGGGAAGGCCTTCTTGAAGGACTCGAGCACGATGCCGCTCGCGGGTCGCGCGTCGATGTCGGTGAGCTTGCCGTTCTTCCGGTAGAAATCGATGAGCGGGGCGGTTTGCGCGCGGTACACCTCGAGCCTCTTGGTGATCGCCTCGATCTTGTCGTCCTCGCGGATGAAAAGATCGCCGCCGCACTTGTCGCACTTCCCGTCGACTTTCGGCTTCATGTAATCGACGTGGTAGTTCTGGCTGCAGGTCTTGCAGACGCGGCGCCCGGAAAGGCGGGAGACCACGTCGTTGTCCGCGATGTCGAAATTCACCGCGGCGTCGACGCTGATAATCCCGGCAAGCGCCTCTGCCTGCGGTATGGTGCGGGGAAAGCCGTCGAGGATGAAACCTTTTTTCGCGTCGTCCTTGGCGAGCCGTTCCCGCACGAGCTCGATGGTGATGTCGTCGGAAACGAGCTGGCCCGCGTCGATGATGGCCTGAACCTTGAGTCCGAGCGGCGTTTTCTCGCGGATCGCGGCGCGGAATATCTCTCCCGTCGAAATATGGGGGATCTTGTATGATTCGGCGACGAGCGCGGCAAGCGTGCCTTTACCGGCGCCGGGGGGTCCCAAGAATATGAGTTTCATGAAGCGCTCCTGGATTGGAATACCCTAATGATACTGATAAAAAAAGATCGTTTCAAGGGCTTTGGAGAAGGCGGAAACCGAAAAAACGCGGAAAAAAAAACGGTCTCAAGCCGCTCCCGAACGGGAGCCCTTGAGACCAAACCGCGCGGGATTATCGCGCCGCGCGCCGGGGTCAATACGCCTCGAGGCCGATGACCTTGACCGATACGGACGGGATCGGCTGACCGACCGTCTGGAACTGAATCTTGGTGATTTTCGTGGGATCGAACTTCTTTTTCGCGCCCCAGCCTTCCTGCGTCAAGGAGGTATAGGGGACGGTGACCGTCACGGGCTTTCCCGCGGGAGCGGTAAACACGAAACCGTAATCGTCATAATCGGTGATCACCGAGGTGCCGATCTTGACGCGGTATTTTTTTCCGTCGCCAACCGCCTGGAAGCGGATACCCTTCGCAGTCTTCATGAACGCGAGGGTTTCGGGGCTGGGATCGGCTCCAAACCCGATGAATCCGTATTGATACTTCGTGGTAACCGATCCCGTTACCGCGACCGCGACCACTTCCTTGCCACCGACCGTTTCCATGGAGGTCGCTTTCGTAATCGCCGAGCTCCCGCCATTCGCCTTGTCGTCAAAAGCAAACCACTTATCGGGATCGTTGAAGGATTGCGCCGACAGCGCAAACATGGCGGCAACAGAGAGCACTGCGCTCAGCATGATTCGTTTCATTGTTTTCTTCCTTATAAAGAAATAATATGTTTCTTCACAAAACATATCCAGTATTGATCTGAAATCGACAATCGTCAAGCTTTTTCGATACCCGAACCGGTATGGTGATTTTATTGGAAAAAAAGCACTGGATAGAATAGAGTATTAAAGGGAGATCTTATGCACAAAAAGCAGACATGGCCGCTTCTCAACCTCGTCGCACTGCTGTGGGTGGTCTATTGCATAATCGTGATTACCCGAATCGGGTGGCTTGGCGATATCGTTTCTCCGCTGATTTCCTGGATCGTGACCGTTTTTCTGGCTATTTCCTCGCGCAAACGTCATCGATCTACGCTGGTTTGGTCATCGTTCGCGCTCGCCACGCTTCTCTGGGCGATCTCGGAATCGATTTGGGGTCTCACCGCGAACGTGTTCGGGGGTGATCCCGCGAAAAGCGTCCTTCTCGCGTATCTCTACCTTGCGACCAACCTCTTTTTTCTTGCCGGGGTCGCGTTATTCGCGTTTCGCGAGCGACGCCGCTGGATGAACCGTCAGTTCGTGGTGGATGCCACGGGGATTCTGTTCGTCCTGTGCGCCTTCGTCTATTTCACGTTCCTTCGTATCCGGGTTGATCCTTCGGCCCTGGGATTCCACGTAATCCTGAGCGCGTATCTCGCGCTCGCGCTTGACATGATCATTTTCTCCCTTTCCGTATCCGTCTTCCTTTCCATCAATCCGCGTCGAATCCCCCTGTACCTGACGATCGCGTTTTTCGGGATAGTTTTTTTCACCATGGCCGACATCCTTTACTCGTATTCGCTTTTCAACGCCACCTATTATCCGAACGAGGTCGTCGACGCGGTCTACACGCTTTCGATCGCGATGATGGGCGTGGCGTCCGTGCTGTATCTCGATTCCCCGAAGGATCCGGTGTTCGCGAAACCTGAGGTCGATACCTCGATCGCGATGATAAACCGAAGTCTCTTCCTGCTGCTTGTCCCCACGCTCGCGATCCTGGTGCGCGGACTCTCCGGCTACGGAATCGCGGTTCTGGTCGTCATCATTCTCGTCCATCAGGTCATCACCCGTTTCAACGGCCAGCTTCGCCGTTGTGATATCGCCCTCGAGGACAAGGCCCGGCAAACCGGGATGCTCGAGGCGACGATCGCGGACCGGACGCGCGAGCTCAGGATCATGAACCAGACGCTCGAGAATCTCCTGAAGCGCGACGCGATCACGGGCCTTTTCAACCGAAAATTCTTTCTCGAGACGGCTGACGAGTGGATCGCCGGCGGGGGCAAGGATGACCGGATATGGCTCCTCATCCTCGATTTCGACCGGTTCAAGACCATCAACGACACCTATGGCCACGACTCGGGCGATCACGTCCTCCGGATCGTCGCGAAACGGCTCGAATCGACCGTGAACGACAGAACGGTGATTGCCCGGCTCGGTGGCGACGAATTCGGCGTCATCTGCAAACGGCGCGAGGGCGAGACGATAACCGCGCTCCTTCGCACGATAATGGATCTTGCCTCGGAACCCGTGCAAGTCGGTCACAACTCGGTGCACGCGAGCCTGAGCGTCGGGGTCGCCTCGTGGCCCGAGGACGCGCTGTCGAGAAGCGACCTCATGCGGCACGCGGACATGGCGATGTATATCGCCAAGCGACGAAAGCTCAACGGGATTTCGTTCTTCGACAACGCGCTCATCGCCGGTATCGAGCGGACCCACCAGATAGACTTCGCGCTCAGGGACGCGGATTTCGACCGCGAATTCTCGCTCGTGTATCAACCCCAGTTCGCGACGGGCGGGCGCCGGCTCGTGGGGATGGAGGCGCTCGTCAGGTGGCGGTCTCCCTCGCTCGGGCCCGTCACCCCGGACGAGTTCATTCCCGTCGCGGAGGAAAACGGGGTGATCACTGCCCTGAGCGACTGGATATGCCGGAAGGCGTTCGCGCGGATCGCGGACTGGAACCTTCGGTATGACAGGAATCTCCTGATGGGAATCAACGTCTCGCCGCACCAGCTCGACGATCCCGGGTTTCTCGAGAAGCTCGTGGCCTTCATGGACGAGAATCGCGTCGTGCCGGATTGGGTCAATCTCGAGTTTACCGAGCGCGTCGCGATGAAGGACGAAGCCTTCATCGTCGAGATCTTTTCGTCGCTCTCGCGGCTGAACGTCACGAGCTCGATCGACGATTTCGGCACGGGGTATTCATCGCTGAGCTATATCAAGAAGTTCGAGATCGACTACCTCAAGATCGCGAAACAGCTCGTCGACAATATCGTGCAGAACGAGACAGACGAGTTGATCGTGCAGGCGATCATCATGATGGCGACGGCGCTCAATCTCCGGACGATCGCCGAGGGGGTGGAGACCGAGGAACAGCTCGCGATACTCGAGCGTCTCGGTTGCGACGAGATTCAGGGGTATCTTTTGGGGAAGCCGTGCCCCGAGGCGGAGTTTGAGGAACGCTTCCTCAAGGTCGAGGAGCCTGAGTTTCTGGAAAAAGAAGAGGATTGACGACGCGGGCGCGCGCCCTCACTCGAAAAAAACGTAACTGTCCGAGGTCCGGGTAATCGTCCTGATCGCGTACACGCCCGGCTCGTCCTCGGCGAGTGTAATGGCGTAACCCACGCCCGCCTCGGTAGCGGTCGCGGAAAGTTCGGTCGTCATCGCGTACGAGAACGAGCCGTCGCCCGCGAGATAGGTATCCCAAAACGAGCGCTCGAACGCCCATCCGTTTCGCGCGTAAGTCGCCTCGCTATGGGCGAACTCGCCGAGCGAGAAAGACCCCGCGTTGAGCCGGCCGGCGAATCCGTTCATGCAGGCGACGGCGCTCCGGGCGTGATCCTCCGGCTTGCAGGAGGTTGCCGCGAGCGCGACGGCGATGATGAGCGCAAGCCCGATAGCGAGCGGGATTTTTTTCGGCTTCATGGTGCCCCCTTCATCGGTCGTCGCGACGATTCCCGTAACCTGACGGGCCGCCGCGCGTCCGGAAAAAAAACCGCCCCGCTTGAGGGGGCGGTTCTCGCAACGTGCGGCGACGATCAGTTAAAAAAAACTTCTCCGTTTTTTCTGACTTCATATATCGAGAAGTAATCGGTGTCCTCCTCCTTGAGGAGGAAGGTGTAGGTAAACCCGTCCCAGTAAGCCGTTCCCATCGTTCCGCTGACATCCGCGCTGAAGTCGCCGCTTCCGGTCTCGGGACCGAAGTACGTTTCCCAGAAAACCGCATTGGAGGTCGAACTGTCATCAGCGGAGGGATGGAGACAATCGTTAATGGCATCGAAATCTCCTGAGTTCACCGCGTCGGCGAACTGGTCCATGCACTCCTGCGCGGTCCGCTCCTCGGGAAGCTTGCAGCTCGATAGCGCGAAGGCGAGCAATACGAGCGCGATCGCGGGAATGATCAGTTTTGCTTTGTTCATCTAATTCCTCCATGCATCAATAGTCGTTCTTGTTGAGCTCGGGGACGATACCGTCCTCGTATTTCGCGAGCATCGCCGCGTAGTTCTTGAAGAAGGTCTCGACGTTCGCGGGACGATCGGCCGGATAGCGGCTCTTCATCTCCATGTACATGTTGCTCATGACGAACCGGCGCACCGACAGGTAGTTGAGCGCGTGGTAGCGGATCGTGAGGATGAGCGCCGCGCGGTTATCCTGCGCGGGAGAAAGCCGCTCGTCCTGGAATTTCTTTATGGCGGCCTCGTCCTTGCTCTCGAGAATCGGCTTGTAGTCGGCCGCCGCCTGTTTCCAGGTCGCGGTCGCCTCGGCGTAGGGCTTTTTCATGTCCACGAGCGACTTCTGATATCCGGCGAGCTGGGTCTCGACGGCAGCGAGTCCCGCCACGGGATCGGCGAGGAAGGCGTCGATCTTGCCCTTGTTCCAGTCGGAGAAATCGAGTTCGCGGCCGGGGCGGGAATATTTCGCTCCCGGGGCCCTGCCGGGCGCGACCTCGACGCCCTCGTCCTTGACGAGGGTCACGAGCGTGCCCTGCGACTCGACGTCGACGATGCCGCCGGTAACCTCGATGAGCGAGGAGCCGTCGCGGCCCGAAAGGACCGTGAACTCGGTTCCGCGGACTCCGGCGACCATGCTGTTCGACTGGATGAGCGGTGACTTGCCCGCCGCCTTGTTGAGCTTGTAGGCGACCTTGCCCGCGGTCGTCGCGAGTACCTGCCGGCTTTCCTTTCCCGTCCCGACGTTCGAGTAGCTGAACACCGAATTCTCGGCTATCCGGATCGTGCTGCCGTTCTCGAGCTTGAGCTCGGCCTGACCGTCCTTGCCGGTGATCACCGATTCCCCGTATGTCACCTGGCTACCGAAGTCGGCCGCGCGGAGGCTTCCGGCCGAAGACTTTATGTTCGCGGTCCCCTCGACATAGGTGACGCTCGCTTTCTGGGCGAACGCGCCGAGGGAGACGATGGAGGCGAGCGCCGCGAAGGCGGCCATGCGCTTGATGGAATTTATCATCGTACCGGTCCTTTGAGCCCGCGTACCCTGGGATATCCCTGTACCTTCCGCTCGAGAAGGAGATAGTAACGGCCTTCCTTCGTGTCCACGACGGCGAGGGACGTGTCCTTGCCGGTGTATTTTTCAAAGAAATTTTTCATGTCGAAGGTATCGGCGAAGGTCTTGTACGAGTCCGGGGCGAGATGGTTCGCGCCGACGAATCGCGGGCTCGACATCGCGAAGGACGCCGCCTTGAGGTTTTTCCAGAAGGTCGCGACGTCGCTTTCGAGATAGAGGGTTTCCCCGTCCAGCGCGAAGGGCGCGGGAGTGAGGCCGTCTATCTCGGTGACTTCCCCTTCGTTGATGAGGTCGACGAGTTTGAGCACGCCCGATTCCTTCTGGACATAGGGTCCGGTCGCGCAGGAAATCAAGGGGAGCGATACCGCGAAAAGTAGCGCGAGCGCAAGGCGCGGTCTAACGTTTTCAAGGATTGTCAAAGTTTCCTCCTTATTAAGAACTATATATCACTTTAACGCGCATTTACAGCGCAAAAAAGAATTTCCTGCGCCCACTCGACGGGGCCGCCCCTTGCTGCCGCGGCGAGTCGGGTTCGATACTCGGTAAAGTCCGTTTCCCCGAGACCGTCACGAAGCGCCTGGGCGTAGGGTGATTCGGGGGCATCGAGCCATCGGGCGAGGTCATCCTGCCCGATACGGCGCGGTTCGCTGAAATCTCGCGTCTCCGCGCGGACCGAGTGACCCGCCCGTTCCAGGGCCGCGGCGAGGGTCTTCCCGTTCCAGGCAAAGAGCGGGATCGAGGCGTCGGAATAGAGTTTCTCCTCGGCTTTCGAGGCGGCGAGGCGGAGCGGGTCTCCCTCGGCGAGGAGCGCCGAGAGTCTCATCCCGCGCGCGGGGATTCGGGCCGAGAAGGCGATTCGTGCCCCTTCCGCGCAACGGGCGAAGGCGTCGGCGACGAAGCGGACGAGCGCATCCTCGGTCGTACCGGGATCGCGCGCGACGATACGGTCGTAGGGGAGGGTCGTCGCTTCGGTTTCCCGTCCCATGACCGCGAGCGCGGGCCTGTCGAGTTCGTCGAGGCTCTCGGCGTATTGCTCGAGAATCGCCCGGGCGCGATCGGTTCGGCAAAGCCCGGTGACGAAGCCCTCCGGCGCGAGGCGACCCGCTTCCCAGACGAGGAGCCCGTCGTCCGCGCCCCAGACGAGGACGCGGTGATGCCGCTCGATGCCGGCAATCGCGACGAGGTCGTTCCGGATTTCGAGCAGGGTCGCCGATTTTCCCGAATCGAGCCGTTTCGTCCATTCGTCCCGTTTCGTCCCTCCCGGACTGAAGGTGAGGATCTCGCCCCTCGGGGCGCGGAACTCCCGTGTGCGGCCTTCCATGCCGAAAAAGAAGCGGTCATACGCGCCTTCCTGGGTTTCATCGGGCGTTCCCGAGGCGTCGGCGAGGCCGAGCCCGGTGTCTTCGAGAATCGCCGATATCTGGAGTTCCCGCCTGGTGAGAATCCCCTCGCGGATCGAGCCTTCGTACCCCTGGGTCGACGGGGAGTAAAACACGCGGCCAACGAGCGGGTCGGGGAGGTACTGCTGGGCGGCCCAATGCTCGCGGTAGGTATGGGGATAGTTATAGCCCTGTCCGTGCCCGAAACCCTCGGCGTCGCGATTCCCGTCCCTCAAGTGGTTCGGGACTTCGGTGTCCTCGCGCTCGACCGAGGCGAGTGCGTCGAAGAACGCCATGGAACTGTTCGATTTGGGCGCGGTGGCGAGATAGAGGGCGGCGTGCGCGAGGTGATAGCGGCCCTCGGGAAGGCCGACCCGGTCGAAGGCCGCGGCGCAGCTTTCGACGACCGTGATCGCGTGCGGGTCGGCGAGTCCCGTATCCTCGCACGCCGAGATGAGCATTCGCCGGAATATGAATCCGGGATCCTCGCCGGCGGCGACCATGCGCGCGAGCCAGTAGAGTGCCGCGTCGGGATCGCGCCCGCGAAGGCTCTTGATGAAGGCGCTGATGACGTCGTAGTGGTAGTCGCCGTCGCGGTCGTAGAGGACGACCTTCTGCTGGATGCTCTCCTCGGCGGTCGCGAGGTCGATCAGTATCCTCGCCCCGGGTGCGGGGGGCCAGGAGGGGGTAGAAGTCTCGACGGCGAGCTCGAGGGCGTTGAGAAGGCTTCGCGCGTCTCCCGACGCCGTGTCGACCAGGTGCTCGAGCGCTCCGGGGGCGAACTCCACCTTCCATTTGCCGTATCCTCGCTCTAAGTCGGCGAGGGCGGCCCGCGCGGCGGCGAGAAGGTCGTCCCGGGTGAGCGCCTTGAGCTGAAAGACGCGGCTTCGGCTCACGAGCGCCTTGTTGACCTCGAAGAACGGGTTTTCGGTCGTCGCGCCGACGAGGATGATCGTGCCGTTCTCGACCCAGGGAAGGAGGGCGTCCTGCTGCGCGCGGTTCCAGCGGTGAACCTCGTCGACAAAGAGAATCGTTCTCCTGCCGTAGAGCTTGCGCTGCTCGTCGGCGGCCGCGATCGAGTCGCGGATTTGCTGGACGCCGGCGAGGACCGCGTTCAGGGTGACGAAGTTGCTTTTGGTGTGGTTCGCGATCACGCGCGCGAGGGTCGTTTTTCCCGTGCCGGGAGGCCCGTAGAAGATGACGGAGGTGAGCTGATCCGCCTGGATTGCCCGCCTGAGGAGGCGGCCGGGCCCGACGATATGATCCTGCCCGACGTACTCGTCAAGATTGCGCGGCCGCATGCGCGCCGCCAGGGGTTCATGCTGTCCCGCCGCGCTACCCGAAAAAAGGTCCACGATCTGACGTTCCTTTTCGCCGCCGCCGAGCGGGTTTCGTTCGGCGTTCGGGCGAACCTGCCGCGGAGTCGCGCGCGAGTGATGGGTTCGCGCGCGCTTGCCGCGTTATTCGCGGTTCCACTCGCTTTGGGTCGTGTCGTAGTAACCCCAAAGGCCATTGTACTTATAGTGCGTCACGCTCGCGTAGATCACGTATTCGTCATCGGCGGGAACCGGGTCCGTGAACGCGAAGATCCCGGTCAGGTAATAGAGCCCGACGCTGCTGTCGTATTGGTCCTCGTCCGCGCGATCCGTCGTGGAAAGGCTCGTCGCTCCGGGGTTCATATAGGAACCCAGCTCTCCCGAGGCGCCGAGGCTGACCTCGCCGTAGCCCGCGCCACAGCTGATGAGGAGAAGATTCTTCGTGGCGCTCTGGAGTATCTCGATCCCCGTCGCGGGATCGTTCTCGAGATCGAGCGAGTGCGAGGTCCACGCGGATCCGTCCCAGCGGTAGGCGTTGCCGTAGTTCGCGGTATAGACGTTCCCGTTCGCTCCGACGACTACCCCGCAAAGCCCGCCAGGGGTTCGTCCGAGGGTGGTCCAAGCGAGCTGGGTGGCTGTCGCGCCGGAAAGGTGGTAAACGGCCGACTGGGTCGCGAAGTAATCGCCCGCGGTGCCGGTCGGGATGCCGATGGATGCAGCCACGGGCGAAGCCTCGAACGACAACGATCCCGGTCCCGAGGTGACGTACGCGTTGTAATAATGGTCTGACGACCCACCCGGGAGCTCGATGAAGGCGTATATGCGCCCGTTACCGCTCCCGATCTCGTCTATGGAATTAAGGCCAGTCACTACGGCCCATGAGCCTGCCTGATAGCGCTGCACGGAATGGAATGTCGTCCAATTGCTTTCGGTGAAAAGACCGTAGAGGTTCGTTCCGTCCGAGGCGAGTTTGGCGCAGCGTCCCACGCCGCTCGGCATGCCGATCTTGCGCCAGTTTCCGGCGCCCGCAACGCGGCGATAGATATACCCGTTGGCGGCGTAGAGATCCCCGCCGGCGGACTCCATCGACGAGATGGTGCCGAGTATCGAAGGATCCTTCAGCTTTATCTCGTTCTGGATCGTCGAGAAAATGGGTTCGTTCGAGCATGACGCGAGCGCGAGCGTCGCGAAAAGGGCCAGGAGGGCGAGTGCCGACCGCGCGGTCACGTGTATCACGGTATGGTTCTGTGTTGTCATGGATGGCTCCTCGGTCCCGTCAGAAATGGTAGCGAATGCCGGCTTTCACGTCGAGAATGTTGCCGGTCCTGTTAAATGAAGAATTGTCGTAGAACTGGGGAATGCAGTTCCACGCGGTGATGAGACCGATCGTCCACTCCGGGTTGTACTGGAAATACACGCCGACCTCGGGCTTCAGGATGGGACCGAAATAGTTATTGTGGTTGTGCGTTTGAAACGCGAAACCCGCGCCGAGCGACAGGGGTACGTGAATGCGCCGGTACACGAGCTCATAGGTTCCCTTGAAGGTGAGCGGCAGGTAAAAATAGAGATTGCTTCCTATCGTTGTGTTGAAGCTGAAACTCATCTCGCCGCCGAGCGCGATCTTGTTGGTGATGAAGCGGGAAAATCCCAGACTCGCGGTTCCGCCGAGCTTGAGATTCGTTTCGGTAACGATTCCCTCGGGGGCAAGATAGAATAGTCCCTTGCTGATGCCGACGTCGATTTTGATGAACTGATCGCCCTTTCGGATGGGCTGGTAGTCAAGTTCGGTATCCGGCTGTTCCGGGGCGGGGGCCGGCTTCTCGTCCGGGGTGTTCTCGGTCTGGGCGACCGCCATGGAAAGTCCCGCGAGGGCAAGGACCGCGATGCAGATCAAACGTTTCATTGTCACACTATACCTCATTCCTTCCGCTATTGTCTATCAACGACGGTACGTGTTACAACAAAGAAGGCGTTCGTCCCGTTACACGTGCGCGTCTCGCCCCGGTTTCCGGAGATACTTGGAGGTATAACATGAGTGCAGTCGTCATAGATGGTTTCGCCGTCGCCGCGTCGGTTCGCGCGCGGGTCGCCGAGTCGGTTCAGGAACTGAAGGCGCGCGGAACGACGCCGTGTCTCGCGGTCGTTCTCGTCGGGGAAGACCCCGCCTCCGTTTCCTACGTGACCGGGAAGGAAAAGGCGCTCGCCGAGGTCGGCATGGCCGACCGGAGTTTCCGGCTCCCCGCGACGACGACCGAAAGCGAGATCCTTACCCTCATCGCGCGGCTCAACGCGGACGAGAGCGTTCATGGCATTCTCGTCCAGCTTCCCCTTCCGAAGCACATCAACGAGGCCCGCGTCATCATGGCGATCGATCCCGCGAAGGACGTCGACGGCTTTCATCCCGTCAGCGTCGGGAATATGGTTATCGACCGGCCCTGTTTCCTCCCGTGCACCCCGCACGGGGTCCTTGTCCTCCTTCGCGAGGCAGGGATCGCGACCGCAGGCGCGCACGCGGTCGTCGTCGGCAGGTCAAACATCGTCGGGAAGCCCCTGTCGATCCTCCTCGCGCGGAAGGACTCGAACGCGACCGTCACGGTTTGCCACACCGGCACGCGCGACCTCGCCTCGTACACGCGTCAGGCCGACATCCTCATCGCGGCGATCGGGAAGCCGCGCGTCATCAAGGCCGACATGATCAAGCCGGGAGCGGCGGTCATCGACGTCGGCGTCAACCGCGTCGAGGACGCGACCGCGAAGAAAGGCTTCAGGCTCGTCGGCGACGTCGATTTCGAGCCGGCCTGCGAGGTCGCGTCGTATATCACGCCCGTACCGCGCGGCGTCGGCCCGATGACCATCGCCATGCTCATGGAAAATACCCTGCTCGCCGCCCGGCGCGCGACGGAAAAATAAACCCCGTTTGCCGTGATGGCGCCGCCGTTTTGCGGCGCCCCGGCCGACGGGAGGAGTGAATCATTGATCGATATACAGAGTGAACGGGACGACCGCGATGTCCCGCTCCAGAAGGTCGGCATCAAGGGCTTGAAGTATCCCGTGCACGTCCTTGACCGCGACCACCGCATCCAGCACACGACCGCTACGGTGAATCTCTACGCGAACCTGCCCAGGCATTTCAAGGGCACGCACATGAGCCGTTTCATCGAGGTCTTTCACCAGCATCGCGAACGCCTTTCGATGCCGCATTTCCTCGACATGCTCGAGGAAATCAGGGCCTCGCTCGACGCCGCGCGCGCCTTCGGCGAGCTGAGCTTTCCCTATTTTCTCGAAAAGCCCGCGCCCGTTTCCGGCCAGTCGGCGATGATGAGTTATGAATGCTCGTACGAAGGGATGGTCGCGAGCCCGGCGTGCGACGGGGTTACCGACGGATCGCCGCGGGCGAACGGATCGTCCGTCGCCGACCTCCGCCGCGAACCCGGCGACGCGTCGGGAAGCGGCGCCCCGACCCGGAGTTTCTTCGTGTCGGTCGCCGTCCCCGTGCAGACCGTGTGTCCCTGCTCGAAGGCGATCAGCGCCTACGGCGCGCATAACCAGCGGGGCGTCGTCCGCGTCAAGCTCGAGCTCGGTCCCTTTTTCTGGATCGAGGATCTCGTGAGCCTCATCGAGGAGTGCGCCTCGAGCGCGGTCTATTCCCTCCTCAAGCGCGAGGACGAGAAGTACGTGACCGAGGCAGCGTACGACAACCCGAAGTTCGTGGAGGATCTCGTGCGCGACGTCATTCTCGCGATCCCCCGCCTCGGTGATTTCCCCTGGTATTCCGTCGAGGCCGAGAATTTCGAGAGCATCCACAACCACAGCGCCTTCGCCTACGCGGAACACGGCGTGCCCCGGCACCTCGCGTCCGGAAGTTCCAAAGCGGAGTAACCCCCATGACCTATTTTTTCGAAACCTACGGCTGCCAGATGAACCAGGCAGAGTCCTCCTCCGTCGCCCGCCTCCTCGACGAGCGCGGCTGGTCCGAGTCGCCCGATCCCGAGGTCGCCGATCTCGTCGTCGTCAATACCTGCTCGGTCCGCATCACGGCGGAACGCCGCGCCCTTACCCGGATCAGCCATTACTGCTCGATGAAGAAACGTCGACCCCTTTCGGTCATCGTCATGGGCTGCATGGCCGAACGGCTTCGCGCCGATCTCCGCAAGAGATTCAAGAACCTCGACTTCGTCGTCGGTATGTTCGAGCGCGGCGAGTTCTCCGACATCTTCCGCTCGATCGAGCTCGGCGTTCCCTACGAGCCGACCGAGGAAAAGCCGGTCAACGCCTATCGCTTCGCGAGCACCTCCTACGAGAAAGGCTCCTTCCAGTCCTTCGTGCCGATCATGAACGGGTGCGACAACTTCTGCACCTACTGCATCGTCCCGTACGTCCGGGGCCGCGAGGTGTCGCGCCCGATGCCCGAAATCCTCGACGAGTTCGATACCCTCGCCGACGCGGGCGTCCGCGAGGTGACCCTTCTCGGGCAGAACGTGAACTCCTATCGCTGGACCGATCCCGACTCGGGCGAGACCGTCGACTTTCCTTCGCTTCTCGAGCGCATCGCGCGTCGCGTCGAGCGGAAGGGACGCATCCGCTGGATCCGCTTCATGTCGAGCCATCCGAAGGATCTTTCCGACCGGCTCATCGAGGTGATCGCGCGCGAACGCGTGTTCTGCCGCTTCATCCATCTTCCCGTCCAGCACGGCTCCGACCGTATCCTCGAGGCGATGAACCGGCGCTATACCCGCGCCGAGTACCTTGCGCTCGTCGACCGCGTGCGCGCGGGGATCCCGGACGTCACCCTCTCGACCGACATACTCGTCGGCTTTCCCGGAGAGACCGAGGAGGACGTCGGGGAAACCCTCGAGCTCGTCAGGCAGGTTCGTTTCGGCGCCGCGTACATGTACCATTACAACCCGCGCGAGGGAACGAAAGCCTTCTCCCTTCCAAACCGGATACCCGAGGAGATCAAGAAGGAACGGCTCGATCGCGTGATCAAGCTTCAGCATCGGGTGAGCGCCGAGATAATGAAGGCCCAGGTCGGCAAGAGGGTGCTTGTCCTCGTCGAGTCTACCTCCCGGAACGATTCCGCCGAGCTTTTCGGGCATACCGAACTCGGTGAGATGGTCGTGTTCGACGGCATTCTCGACAAATCCATCATCGGTCATTTCGTCGAGGCCGAGCTCACCTGCTTGCGCGGGAGGACGTTCCGTGCGAAAATGATTGAAAATTCGGTGGACTAGTCGGCTTTCCTCCGTTGGGTTTCACGCGGTATCCGCCATTAGGCCGATACCTCGCCCGCGGAACGAAGCGCGCTCGGGAGGCGCCCATGCCCTGGAAACTTATCGCCTTTCTCGCGATCCTTTTCGCGATAACCTTTTTTATCGGCTTCAATCTCGACAACCGCTGCGACGTTTCATTCGTTTTCTATCAATATAAAAACGTTCCCGTCTTCGTGAGTCTTTTGGTCGCGTATCTCGCCGGAGCCGTCAGCGTCCTTCCGTTTTTGATCGTTCATCGGTCTCGCGCCGCCCGGAAAGGGAAGGGGACCGGTACAGTCCCTCCGGGTTCGCGGTCAGGCGACGGACTCGGGTCAAAGGCGACGCTCGCGAAGGGACGGAAACGGAACGGTGCCGGGAAAGGAGCGCGCGCGTGGAACGCGGATCGCATTCGCTCGGGCGTATCGGATGAGTATGACATCGACTGAGTCCATGGGTTCACGGATTATCCCGGCGGCGACCGGAACGGCGAGACCGGTGCGGCTCGTCGCGCTCCTTTGTTTCATTGGCTGTATGGCGCCCTCGTTCGCGGCCGACGGCGCAGCCCCAAAAGCAGACATTGCGGTCACCGGCGCCAAATCGGGCGCGGATCCGGTTTCCGTCCCGGCCGAGCCCGGCGAAAGCTCCGTATACGGTCAATCCCTGCCGATGTCCGATCGTGCCCGTAAGGTCATTGCCGCCGCGATCGCCCGGGAGGATCGGACGAAGATCCTCGCCTCGTTCGAGTCCGGGGCCGGGCAGATGACCGATCCAAAGGATAAAAAGGCCGTTCTCGCAGCCCTCGCGTCCTACGAGGAACGCATGGGCTTGCCGGAACGTGCGTCCCGGCATTACGCGGCCGCGGCAAACGCCGATCCTGCCGCGCGCGACGATTCTCTGTTGCTCGACGCCGCCCGCGCGGCCCTCTCCGCGAATGACGCCAAAACCGCCGACGGGTATGTGAGAACCGTTCTCGTTACCTGTTTCGACGATCGTCTTCTAGCCCGTTCCCGGGTATACGCCGCCTGGATCGAGCTTGCCTCGGGCGATGCCCAGGGAGCGTTATCCCTGATCCGTTCCCTGTCCCAGGGGAAGGGCTTTGAGCCCTGGGCGCCCGCCCTCCTTTTCACCCTCTGGTGGTCCGAAGGGGACTCCGGCGCGAAGGATCGGCTTCTTTCTGCCTATCCCCAGTCCCCCGAAGCCGCCGTCGCGTCGGGATCCATGAGCCTGGCGGCGGTGCCGTTTTGGTACTTGATGGGGAGGAATACCGCTTCCGTCGAGGCTTTCGCCCTCGCGGGCTCGAAAGCCCTCCCGAAGGATCAGAATGATCACGGTTCAACCGCGGTTTCCCCGTCCCTTCGCCCGACGAACGCGACGGCGGAAGGTTCACCGTCGCGGATGAGCGACGACCCGGTCGGGCCCGCGACGGCTGGTTCGCCCGCTAAAGTGGGCGCCGGGACGGATTCAGGATCCGGAGAATGGCAGCAGGTAGGCTTCTTCAAGAATCGGGAATACGCGGACGAGCTTGTCGCGCGGCTCGGAAAGCTCGGATTCAAGACCGTCGTGCGCGCGGAAAAGCGACCGAGCGGCACGGTCTATTTTGCCGTCCTCGTCCCGGAGGATCGGGACCGGAACGCGGCCGCGCGGCTCAAGGACGCGGGATTCGAGAGCTACCTCGTCTCCGACGACCGGTAGAGACCGCTATCGGGAGTACATCGAGCCTCAGCGTATCCGCTCGAAGGTGGTCGGGGGCGCGCCGACAAAGTTCGTGCCTCCCATTGAAACCGCGACCTCGGTCAGCGTCAGTCGGGGCCGCGCTCCGCCCGCTCCCGTATTCGGTTCGGCATTCACCAGGAAAAAAGTCGATTTTGCCCCGGCGCGGTCCGGCTTGCACTGCAATACCGGCTTCCCGCCGACCTCTATGATCGCGTAGACGCCGGAATCGATTCCCGCTGGCCGGGACATGGCATAGGTCTGATTCGCGAACCCGAGGGTTTGCCCGTCCGGGCTCGTCCATTCGCTCGACCCCTGCCCGATGAGCGCGAGAAGCTTTTTGGCGGTAAAATCGCTCGCGGATTCCTGGGGCGACCCGGTTTCGCCCATCTTGCGGTATACCCCGTCCCAGTTCGAGGCGACGCCGATCTTGAGCCTGACGTCCTCCTTGATGCTGACCCGGATTTCATCGGGGCCGGTCAGCTCGACGTCGATGAAACGCCTGATGCTTTCGATCGACCGGTTTCTGGTGATCATGAAGACGCCAAAACGCCGGGTCGAGCCCGATTCCTTGACGAATATCTCTTCCGTCGAGCCGGTATGGAATATCACTTCCTTCGCGTCGGAATTGAAATAGATCGATCGGGGTAAATCCTTCGGGCCCGATGAGGGTATGTACCATAACCCGTCCAGAAAACCCTCGAACGAGCGTACGTTTCCGCCTTGAAGCTTTCGCATCATCTGCGTTTCGATCTTCTTGCCGGTGATGCGCGATTCGGAGGCGAGTTCATACCGTTTGAGGCCGCGATCCCAGCGGTATACCCGCTCGATCTGGTTGAGCGTGTCGGGGGAATCGGGGTCCGAATTGTAGGTAATGATCGGGTAGCTTTCGCCGGCGGTCAGGCCGAGGTTATACGCGTCCGGCCGGGCGACTTCCTGAATCGAGATCGGTCCGTCGGAACGGAGGTCGGCCACGGGGGTAAAACCCGTCTTTCCGTCCGTTTCCAGCACCGGAAGGTAGACGACGAGAAGCTGCACGTTGTCGGCGGTCATGCCCGAGCATACGAGGGCGTTCGAGCGGTCCCCGACGATGTCCAAACAATAGAAAAGAAGCGTCCTCGTTTGCGTTATCCCGGTCCTGAGCGCCTGGAGCCGGGTGAATTCCCCGGTCACGGGGTTCTGGAGCGAGGGAATGAGATATACGTTCGGTTCGGAGGTTTTCTTGATCGCGCATATCTGATCCTGCGTTCCGTCGCGGTTGAGATCGACCGAGATCGCCTGGATAAAGCTCTCGTCCTCCCCGAGAACGATGAGCGGCTGCTGCTTTGTCTCGTCGTATTCGGTCATTGCCGTTTTTTGGCCGTCGTTTGGGCCCGTGTCGCCGTCTACCGAGGGTATGACCGTCCTTGCGGACTTTTTCGTCTCGGTCGACAGCGAAAGTACGGTACGGTTGATTGCAAGCCACGCGAAAAGGGCCGCCAGGCACACGGTGATGATAATGAGGACTGTACGCTTCATGGGTATCCCGTTAACGGTTTTCTTCGTCTTCCCGCTTGCTTTGGCGATATCGCACGATCGCGAACGCTCCCGCGCCGGCGAGAAGGATTCCCGATACTAGCATGAGAACGGCGGAAAGGGGTAGACCCGTTCCCGCCGCGACATCGGCTTTTTGCGACGGGCTTGAGCCGTCCCGGGACGCGTTCCCGGCGACTGTCGTACCGTCCGCGGATTCGTCGGTCGATGCCGTCGTTGCGCGCTTGTCGTCGGCGGACGCGATTGCCTCGAAAAGATCGCGGCTTGCCGACACGACCCTGTCCTGGATCCCCATGTCGACGGTGATCTCGTACCATGAATCGTGCTGGACGATACGGGCCTCGGCGAGATAGGGGCTTTCGAACTTGTCGGGCGAGCCGGCGTAGCGGGAAGTCCACGGGGCTTCCTGCTTGAGGTCGGTCAGGAGCAGGAGGACCTTCAGGCGGTCGGTTTCCCCCCGCGCGTCGAGCGCCGTTTTGATGGTATCGAGCGCGAGGCCGATATCGGTGAATTTTCCGTTCGGTTTGATTTTATCGATGGCGGCGACGATCCGGTCGCGATCGCCCGCCGACTGAACCTCGGTCGTGAGGATGTTGTCCGCTTCGCCGTAAAACTGGTAGATGGTAACCCAGTCCCCGTCTATGAGCATCTGGCCGATAAGCTGGTTGCGAACCCAGTCATGGAGACTTTCGAATTTGCCCGGCTCCGCCATCGACAGGGATTTGTCAATCATGATGAACATGTCGACGGGAATCGTGCGCTCCCCGGCCGAAAGGGGGAAAACCGCGAGCGCGCACGCGAGTATGGACGCCGTAAAGCTGCTTTTATTCATCGTTTTCTCTCCGTTTTCCAGTTTATACCATTATAAGGAATTCTGCATATCAAAAAAAAAAAAAATTGCTTTACATAATATCAAGGATGTTTATAATGAGATTGTCAGACGAACACGTTAAACGAGACTTATTGATATAAGGAGACATTCATATGGGAAGCATCGATCTGCCCCGCAGCCCTAACGTATTCCATCCGGAAAAACCCAGCGCCGTCGGTTCCAGGAACTCTCTCGCGCAGGATTACCGCGATCAGCAGAAGGAAGTCAACCAGCTCCTCGAAGAGGAAACAAATAAGGTTCTCCATCACCTGAACGCCAAACTCCCGAAGGAAGTCCTCGAGCGCCTCGACGTGATGGGCGGCGTCAAGGAAAAACTCTATAACTATTTCAACCAGAATTACCAGAACATGTTCAACCGCTACATGGTAACGGCTGAAGACGAGATGGTGAAAAAGGTTCGCGGATTCGTCGATCGCGAGGAAATGAAGGTTCTCAACCGGTATACCCCGAAAGAGATCGCCAACCTCCTCGACGAAGTCGGCGGCGCTGACAAGTTCAATACCGGCGAAATCGAGAAATCGATGGTCAACATGTACGGTCACCTGCAGGGACACATCCAGCGCGGCGTGAACGACCTCGAGACCCTCACGAACAGCCTTCTTCGCCAGAAAACCGACGTCGGCGCGTTCGTCCGCGGCGAAAACGCCTACTCGATCGTCAAGTGCGCGTTCAAGGACAATATCTACAAGCCGAAGACCGTCACCGACGTAAAGCTCTCCGTCAATATCCTCGATTCCGAGCTCATCAGCCCGATCTTCCAGTACCAGGCGACCGTCGAGTACCTCATCAAGGATCTCATCGCCAAGCACTACATGGACGAGATCGACAAGGCGATCGAGAAGCTTAAGGACGAGCGCATCGACCAGGGGCTCGAGGAGCTCTCCGACGGCGAGATCATCTTCGCCAAGATGCGGAAGGTGAAAGACTTCACCGACGACGACATTGACAACGCCAAGAGCCGCCGCTACGAGGTCATCGCGAAGGACATGATGGATCGCATCAACAACCTTCGCGCCGAGATCGACCCGGCGACCTTCGATCAGCTCAACGTGCGCGAGAACCTCAAGAAGATCATCGACACCGAGAATATCCGCAACCGCGGCTTCAACACCGCGATCAACTCGCTCACCTCGATCCTCGATACCTCCAAGATGGGATATCAGTACATCGAGAACCTCAAGAACGCCCGCGAACTCATCCTCCGCGAGTACGACGACACCAACAGCGCCGTTCTCCCGGACGAGCGTTACGCCATTCGCCTCCGCTACTACGACCAGCAGCAGCTCATGGAGGAACGAAAGGCCTATGAGGTGATGATCCGCTCCTTCGAGACCGAGGTCGAGCACCTCTGGGACGTTCTCAATACCCGCTATGAGGACTCCAAGTTCCTCACCCGCGTCACCGACTTCAACGATCTCGCGAAGATCTACAAGCGCAAGATCAAGAAGGTCAAGGACGTCGGCGGATCTCCCGTGTATGAGGACATCGCCAAGGTTTGGGACGAGATCTCGTTCGTTAAGCCGGCCGAGACCGAGGTCGAGAAGATGAATCGCACCTTCATCTACGAGAAGGACAAGATCCGCAAGCGGCTCATCATCATGCGCGACAAGCTCAAGAACATGTACGACTATCAGTACCCGATCGAGCGCCGCGTCATGGAAGAGCGCCTCGCGTTCCTCGAGACCGAGTTCAACAAGTTCGACTACATCATCAATCCGTTCCACCTCCAGCCGGGACTCCTTCTTGACGTGGACATCACCTCGATCAAGCGCAAGAAGGCCACGCTCGACGGTATGGCGAACGTGCTCAACGAGTTCCTTCATGGCGTTTCGAAGGGCTTCCAGGACGCCGCGTTCGCGTCGTTCAGCCGCCGCCGTTCGACCGTCCGCGCGGATATCGCGCAGACCTTCGCCGCCGGTGCCGAAGAGGATCCCAAGGCCGGCGAGCCCAATGGTCGCGCGCAGTACCTTGATATGCTGAACGAAGAGCCCGCCGCTCCCGCCGTGGTCGCTCCCTCCGCGCCGAAGGCCGTCGCTTCTTCCGCCAAACGCGGCGGACGCGCGGCTCCCGCGAAGAGCGCAAAGGCCGGCGTCGTGGATTCCGGTCGCGGTCGCCGAGGTAAGGCTCCTGCGTCGAAAGGACGGAGGGGCATCAGAGAGATCTGATGAGCCACCTATGATTTAACGTAATACCCCCGAAATACAGAAGAACGCTGGGTTTCGGGGGTTATTTTTTTTCGTGGTCAAATTCCAAAAATGAGGTATACTGATATCTCATTCAAGGAGGAAAGGATGAACAAATCGTCCAATTTCTATATTGGTCTGGCAACCAAGGATGGTTTCAACACATCGGTCAGGCACATCAATAGAACGCTTGATTTGCTCGATTCCTGCGGTGATAAAGACAACATCGCAGATCAAATAAATTCGCTTTTGACGCTCAAGGAGATCGAGGCTGAGCAGGTACAGTCAGTCGTGAATATGCTCCTTGTGGAAAAGTGGGGGTATTCGGTCGTATCGAAAAACCTCGCTTCTGTCGCGCTCAATGCCGACGAAGTATCCACGGTCATTGGCAAGTGCAAGGCGCTCGATGTCGTTATCGGGTACCATCACCCCGATCTCGGGTTTCTCGTGCTCAATCCCAAGAATCCCGAAAGCGCCGCCGTTATCGCGGGGTTCCGGAAAAACGAGCTTGTCGTGCTCTACGCAGGCGACAGGAAAAAGGGTAAGGCTACCGCCGATAAGGTACAGGCCTTGCTTCCCGTCATGATTGACTTGCTTGAAGGCCGCGGAGCCGCAATTCCCGCGAGTCTCATGAACGGTTCGTATTCATTCGAGCCTCCCGCAAAACCCGCGCAAAAGCGCGTGTCGGCGCCGCGTGCGAAAGCGGCACCTCGCGCGAAAGCGGCCGCGGTCGCGACCCCCGTCGTCACCGTTCCGGTAGCGCAGGTTTCTGCGACCTCCGCGATTCAGGCACCCGCCCCGGTGACGGCCGCCCCGGCGCAGTCCAAGATGTCGGCGATGGTATCGGTCGTCGTATCGAACGAGCTGTTCCATAACGGTAACGTCGAGGCGTGGAAGCGGATCATCAGGAGCTATAACTCGAAATACCCGAACCTTCAGGTACTCGTATACTACGACGGCGAGCGAATCGTCGACATCAATACCCTTTTCAAATGGGGAAAGGTCAAGCACGGAAGCTGCATCCAGTTTGCGGTCGCGGGCGAGAACATCCAGGATCTCGCGAAGCTCTCTCGTTATTTCCGCCAGGGCGCAAGTCCGCAGTTCGAGGCGTTCCTTCACGGTTCTCCCGATACGGTAATGAACCTTTTCTAGGAGTCGATGTATGAATAACCTTAATGCGGTCCATTTTTTCAGCCAAAAGGAAACCGTCGGAAAAAAGGTCGATAAGGGCCTTCTGGGTATTCGCGGCAGGCAGGCCAACGAGTTCGCCGAGCTTGGACTGCCGATACTTCCCGGTTTCATTTTCGACTCCACGATAGCGGCCTCGCTCGAGAGCGAGCCCATTTGCCATATGTCGCTTCCGTATTTCGAGAAGTGCAGCGCCCTCGTCGGCAAGTCGTTCGGAGATTCGAAGAACCCGCTTCTGGTCAAGATCGTCATATCTCCCAATCTCGCGATCGCCAACTATCCCACGCTTCACAACTTCGGTCTCGCGAAAAGCACGATCGCCGGTTTCGAGAAATGGGTAGGATCGAATTTCGCCGCGCACGAGGTGTATTTCCTTCTCCGGGGAATTCTTCTTATCGAGAAGCAGTGCGCCGAGATCGAGGAAAAACCGGTCCAACTCGAGGCCTTTAACGGCGCGCTCAAGGAAATCAACGAAACCCTGAAAAGCGGAAAGGTGTCGCTTTCCGGCGCCGAGATCATGGATAAATTCGCTCCGCTTCTGCCCGCCGGATTCTTCGATACCGCCGAACGCCAGTTCGAGATTTCCATGCAGGAGATCAGCCGCCTTTTGCGCCTTGACGACCAGAATGACGGCGATACCGCGATCCTCATCCAGCCGATGGTTTATGGAAACTACGGAAAAGGTTCCTGCTCCGGCTCGTTCTTCAGCCGCAACATCGTTACCGGCGAGAAAAAGCTCCAGGGGAAATTCTTTGAGGAGAAGTTCGACGATATCAACGCGGTCGGCAAGGATATCAATGCCATAACCCCGGCCTTCCTCAAGAAACTGCAGCAGATCGCCTGGCTTCTCGAGGATGACAGCAAGGATATCAGGCAGGTTCGGTTTACGATCGAGAACGGGCGGCTTTGGCTCATTGAGCAGAAATCCGTCGAGTCGAAGAGCACGATCTCCCTTATCAAGCTTTTGCTCGACCTGAACAAACGGAAGGTCGTTGACGACGCGTACGTCGTGAAGACCGTCAAACCCGGCCTGCTCAACGAGATCCTGCATCCGGTCATCGACGTGACGAGCGTCAAGGATCTCAAGAAGACTCAGGGCGGAATAGCCGGAGCGCCGGGTGCCGCGGTCGGACGCGTGTATTTCACCGCGGATTCCCTGATCGACGCGCAGCGCGTCGCGCGGCAAAACGGCGAGGATACCCGGTGTATCCTCATCATGCCGGCGACCTACGCCGGAGACGTCAAGGCGATCGAGGTGGCCACCGGCGTCCTGTCAAACGAGGGAGGGTACTCGGCCCACGCCTCGGTCGTCGCGCGTCAATACGGAAAGATATCGCTCGTTCGCCCTGATATGGTCATCAGAGGGAAAAAGGCGACCGTCGACGGTCTCGTGATCAATGAAGGGGATTATGTCACGCTCAACGTGCCGTACTATGGCGCGTCTACCGTCTTCCTCGGAAAGGCCTCGCTGATCGAGCCCGATCCTGAAACCTCCGGTCTCCTCGATTTCATCAAGCTTACCCGCTCCTTCGTCTGCAATTTCCACGTGCGCGCGAACGCGGACAGTCCCCGCGACGCGCAGCTCGCGGTAAAATTCGGCGCCGAGGGAATCGGTCTTTGCCGGACAGAGCACATGTTCTTCAACGAAAAGCGGATTAACGTATTCCGCGAGATGATCCTTTCGCAGGATCGCGAGGAACGCTCGAAGGTTCTCAAGCGGCTTCAGAAGATGCAGGCCGAGGACTTTTACGGCATATTCAAGGCCATGGCCGGTCGTGAGGTTACAATCAGGCTGCTCGACGCGCCGCTTCACGAGTTCCTGCCCCATAACGCCGCGGAGCTCGACGGGTTCATCAAGCATCTGTCCTCCAAGGGCGCGAAGATCTCCAAATCGGCGATTCAGGAACAAATCGACGCCCTTGCGGAAATCAACCCGATGCTCGGTCATCGCGGTTGCCGTATCGCTATATCCTATCCGGAGATTTACGAAATGCAGGTTCGGGCCATTTTCGAGGCCGCATACGCGCTCCAGAAGGAAAAGGTGGCCGTCCATCCGGAAATCATGGTGCCCATCGTCATGAATTTCCGCGAGTTGAAACAAATCGTATACGGCAAGAAGATCGAAGGGCATACCTATCAGGGGATCGGCGCGATCGAGGATTCAGTCAGGGCCGAGACCGCATCGAAACCGCTTGCCTACAAGATCGGAACGATGATTGAGCTTCCCGCGGCGGCTCTCAGCGCCGACGAGATTGCCCGCTATGCGCAGTTCTTCTCGTTCGGGACAAACGATCTCACCCAGACGACGCTCGGTCTTTCGCGCGATGACTTCAATTCGTTCATGCCCGATTACACGATGTATGATCTTATCGACGGAAATCCGTTTGCCGTTCTCGATCCTCGCGTCCGCGAGCTCATCGAGATCGCGGTTAAACGCGGCAAGACCGTCAGGCCGGATCTCGCGAAGGGGCTTTGCGGCGAACATGGAGCCCGGCCCGAGAATATTCGTTTCTGTATGGACGCAGGACTCGATTACGTTTCCTGCTCATCATATTCGGTTCCGATAGCCCTGCTTTCGATCGCCCAGATCGAGTTGGACAAGGCCGAAAAGGAAGGTCGTATGCCCGAACAGAAGGTAGAGAAAGCAGCAGCTCCGGCGAAAGATGCAAAATCTAAGAGCGGAAAAACTGCTGCCAAGAAGACGGTTGCTGCAAAAACAGCAAAGAGTTCCAAAACTGCGAAGCCTGCTACGAAGAAGGCTGCCGCGAAGCCCGCTGCCAAGAAGGCCGACAAGCAGCCAGTAAAGGCCGCGAAGAAGGCTGCCGCGAAGCCCGCCGCGAAGAAGGTTGCCGCGAAGCCCGCCGCGAAGAAGGCTGCCGCGAAGCCCGCCGCGAAGAAGGCTGCTGCGAAGCCCGCCGCGAAGAAGGCTGCCGCGAAGCCCGCCGCGAAGAAGGCTGCCGCGAAGCCCGCCGCGAAGAAGGCTGCCGCGAAGCCCGCCGCGAAGAAGGCAGCCGCGAAGCCCGCCGCGAAGAAGGCTGCCGCGAAGCCCGCCGCGAAGAAGGTAGCCGCGAAGCCCGCCGCGAAGAAGGCAGCCGCGAAGCCCGCCGCGAAGAAGGCAGCCGCGAAGCCCGCCGCGAAGAAGGCAGCCGCGAAGCCCGCCGCAAAGAAGGCTGTTGCGAAGCCCGCTGTCGCTTCTGACGTCAAAACATCACCCGTTGCCGCTCCCGTTATGGGATCAACGGATTCTCTCGAGAAATAAGCATTAATTTCTTGAAAAAACCGGGCTCGAGAGGGTCCGGTTTTTTTTACGTGTATCGGTGAATTGCGCATCTCTCGAAGCGCGCAATCTCGTTGACAAAAATACCTTCATTATCTACTATACAATGATTATGACTGCAAATGAACTTCGTTCGAAATACATTGAATTCTTTAAAAGCAAGGGCCATGCCGAGATTTCCGGAAAATCCCTGATTCCTGACAATGATCCCACTGTATTGTTTACGACCGCGGGTATGCACCCGCTTGTTCCTTATTTAATGGGTGAGCCCCATCCCGCCGGAAAGCGTCTTACTGATTATCAAAAATGCATACGAACCGGTGATATTGATTCAGTCGGCGACGCGAGTCATCTTACCTGTTTCGAGATGCTCGGAAACTGGTCGCTCGGTGATTATTTCAAGAAAGAGGCGATAACCTACAGTTTCGAGTTCTTGACGAGTCCTGAGTATCTCAATATACCCGTGGAAAAGCTGTCGGTTACCGTATTCGCCGGAGAAGAGGGCGTTCCCCGCGACGAGGAGTCCGCGTCCATCTGGAACGCGCTCGGGATTCCGAAGGAGCGCATCCATTATCTTCCCCGCGAGGATAACTGGTGGGGTCCCGCCGGCGAAACCGGACCGTGCGGACCGGATACCGAGATGTTCATCGATACCGGCAAGCCGTTATGCGGCCCTGAATGCCGCCCGGGATGCCGATGCGGTAAGTACATCGAGATCTGGAACGACGTGTTCATGCAATACAGCAAGCAGAAAGACGGATCGTACGTGAAGCTGGAACGGAAATGCGTCGATACCGGAATGGGCATCGAGCGAACCGTCGCGATGCTTTCCGGGAAGAAATCCGTATACGAGACCGAGATCTTCATCCCGTTCATCAAGGCTGTCGAAACCGTTTCCGGCAAGAGCTATGGTGGCAACGAGGCTGACGACGTTTCGATCAGGATAATTTGCGATCATGCCCGCGCGGCGACATTCATCCTCGGGGACGCGAAGGGCGTATCTCCGTCGAACGTCGGCGCCGGGTACGTATTGCGCCGTTTGATCAGGCGAGCGGTTCGTCATGGACGAAAGCTCGGGATCGACGGCGTATTCCTCGGAAACGTCGCCCAGGTCGCCATCGATATGTACAAGGGCCCGTATCCCGAAATTGGCGAGAAAGCCGATTTCGTTCTGGCCGAACTCAAGGCCGAAGAGGAAAAGTTCCTCGTTACCCTCCAGAAAGGCGAGGCCGAATTCGATAAACTGCTTCCGAACCTCCAGAAAAACCCGCAGAAGGTCATGTCGGGTCGGCTCGCGTTCAAGCTGTACGATACCTATGGTTTCCCGATAGAGCTTACCGAGGAACTTGCCGCGGAAGGCGGGCTTACCGTCAACCGTGAGGAATTCGACGAGGCGTTCAAGAAGCACCAGGAGCTCTCCCGCGCGGGAAGCGAGCAGGTGTTCAAGGGCGGACTCGCGGATCACTCCGAGCAGACGACCGCGTACCATACCGCGACGCACCTCCTTCAGAAGGCGCTTCGGATGGTCCTTGGGGATCACGTCGCGCAGAAGGGTTCGAATCTCACCGCGGAGCGAATGCGCTTCGATTTTACCCATCCTGCCCCGATGACCGCCGAGGAAATCGCGGCCGTCGAGCGGATCGTCAACGAGCAGATAAAGGCGGACCTTCCTGTCACCATGGAGATGATGTCCCTGGATGACGCGAAACGCTCAGGCGCCATGGCGCTGTTCGGCGAGAAATACGAAAGCCTCGTGAAGGTTTATACCATCGGTAATTTCTCGAAGGAAGTTTGCGGTGGCCCGCACGTTGACAGGACCGGCGGCATGGGAACATTCAAGATTCAGAAGGAACAGTCCTCGTCCGCGGGCGTTCGCCGGATCAGGGCCGTTCTCGAGAAATGACGATCTCGTAACTTTAGACCGGAAATACTTGTTCTAGAGTATACACAACCTCGCGAGAGACAAAGAAGGTAATACATGAAGCGTTCAGTGGTCAGCGTTGCTTTAATCCTGGTAATGGCCAGCGCCATTTCGGCTCAGACCGATCTACAGGCGATCGCCAACGTCAAGCTCAATAAAACCGAGCCGATTACGCTCAAGCAGCTCAAGTCGCGCGTTGAGGCATATCAGATGGAGCGCGATCGCATGATGACCCTCGACGAGAAAAAGAAGGTCCTGGACATGCTCATCAACGAGCGGTTGGTCGTGCAGGCCGCGGAGAAAGACGGTCTCAAGGTCGCCGATTCCGAGGTCAACCAGAATTTCAACCAGATGATTTCCCAGCAAGTGGGGAAGAACGTCACCGAGGCGGAGTTCGCCTCGATGATCAAGCAGCAGACCGGCATGGCTCTTGACGATTTCATGAAACAGCAAAACGGGATGACCGTCGCCGAGTACAAGAGTTTCCTGAAGAGCCAAATCATGGCCCAGCGCTATGTCATGATGAAAAAGCAGGCCGAGCTCCAGAGTCTCGCTCCTCCCTCCGACGTGGATATCCGGTCGTTTTACGAAATTCAGAAGAAGAATTTCTTTCAGACCGACATGGTCAAACTTTTCCTCGTGGTCGTCCCGAAAGGAGACACCGCCGACTCGGCCGCGGCAGCGAAAATAAAGGCGCAGGAATACCAGAAGCAGCTCCGCGAGAAGCCCGCCTCGACCGGCGAGCTCAAGATTCGGGCGCAGGCCGCGAGTTCCGGTTTCCAGGCCGGCGATCTTTACGTAAACAAGAACGAGACGGCTTCCAGGCAGCTTGGCATCACTATGGACGCGCTTCTCAAGATCTTCAGCATGGGCATTAACGAAGTTTCCGACGTGTCCGAAACCACGGCCGATTATCAGTGTTTCATCGTTCTCGAGAAGTATCCCTCGAAAATTCTTGAGTTAAGCGACGTAATCAAGCCCGGCACGACCGTCACGGTTTATGAGTACATCAAGAACAACATGATCGTGCAGGCCCAGAACAACGCCGTGACCGCCGCCCTTCAGCAGATTATCGACGAGCTTCGCAAGAGCGAGAATTTCCAGATCCTGAAGTCCGGCGCCGAGCTCGACAAAGTCCTGACGTGGTAATTTGATGGCAGGAAGAAGGAAAGGACGAATACTCGCGTTCCAGGCCCTGTACGCCTGGGACGCCTCAAAAATACCGCTGGCCGATCTCCTCGATTTCGGCTGGGTCGAGGAAGAAAAGCGGGAAAAGCTCGGCGACGAGGGCATAACCTTCCCGCGCCTCATTATCGCCGGAGCGATCGAGCATATCGCCGAAATTGACCGCGTTATCAAGGAAAACATCACGAATTGGGATTTTGACCGACTCAACAAGGTCGATCTCGCGATCCTGCGCATGAGCGTATATTCCCTTATCTATCAGCAGGATATGCATCCGTCAATCGTCATCGATGAGGCGATCGATATCTGCAAGGAATTCGGTTCGGACGAATCGTATAAATTCGTCAACGCGGTACTGGACGGTATCCGAAAGAAGCTTAAGGGAAGTTCCGTGCAGTGAACGGGCTCAGCCGCGGGGGGAGTACGCTCCCTCTCGTTATGGCATTCGTGTTTCTCGCTATAACGTTCAGCGGCTGCTCTCGCGGAGCCGACGATGCCTCGTTCTCGTCACGGCTGAAAAAAATCGATTCATTCCTCGTCTCCGGCAGGGACGTCAAGGCCCGCAAAGCCCTGGCGAGCCTTCGGAAAGACGCGAAGAGCGCAAGTAACTGGTTATCTATCGCGAAGCGGGAACGGGGATTGCGAGATTTCCGCGCGGCGGCGAGGACCCTCGATATGGCTATGAAGGCCCTTCCCTCAAGCGACGGGATCATCGCGTGCAGGATGGATACCCTCCTTGAGCTCGGTTCCGTCGACGAGGCTCTTGAACTTTCCGCCCGGCTCGAAAGGTCAACCTATCCCGCTCTCATATCCTATGCCGAGATATCAAAGGCTCTTTCGGCCGGAGCCGCGTATCCCGCACCCGAAGCGTATATCGACGGCTATCGCGTGACGGGGAATCCCGATTTCAGGCGAAATGCCGCGGTCCTTCTCGCGGCCTCGGGGCGGTTTTCCGAGGCGCTTGCGCTTACCGACGCGGTTTCGACGACGGATAACTCGTCTCAAACGGGTGAGCCCGCCCCGATTGAGTCGGTCTTTTGGGCGCTTCTTTCCTATGACGCGGGCGACTTTGATCGGGTGATGGCCTTTTTCCCCGATCCCTCCGATCCGCTCCTCGATTTTGAGCGTTTTTCGCTGCTTGCCGATGCCGCGTGGCTTGGTGGCGACAAGGAACGCGCGCGTTCCGCATGGCTTGAGATGATCTCCCGTATGCCCGATGTCTCGCCAATCCCCTATTACGATATCGCTCTGACGGCGTTGGAGAGCGAGACCACGCGGGCCTCGCTCATCCGCTGTACCGAGTTGTTTCCGGCCTGGTATCCCGCCGTCGCGCGAATCGTGCGCTCAGTCGGATACGCGGGGAACGAGCCCTCGAACCCGAACAACCGGGACGATGCTGACGACCCCGACGATCCGGTAAAAAAGACGCTTCGGTCGGCGGGCTTTCTCAGTTTGGGCATGGAAGCCTCCCTCCATGACGGCAGGTTTACCGAGGAAGACGCGACGACAACCCTCGCGAGGGCGCTCGCGGCCATAGAAAAAGGCGGGGACGTTCGGCTCAGACTCGAAGAACTCCGATTCGGCCTGTCACGCGACGGAAACGCCGTTCGTTCCTCGTCGTTGATGTGGAATCTCATCGAAGCGTACCGGGATAATCCCGTGCTCTATCGGTACGCCACCTGGTTTTTCGCGGTGGAAGGCGATTTCGGGACCGCGTTCTCCATCAATCGCGCGAGTCCGAACGGGCCTGATCCCTTTTATCTTGGCCTTGAGGCCGCGGCCCGGCAAGACCTGACGACGGCCGAATCCGAGTTTTCGAAGATCGCCGCGAGCGAAACCGATTCCTGGGCGGCCTTGGGCAATATCGCGCGCATTGCCGCGAAAGCGGGAGACTATGCGCGTGCGGAGGAATCGGTTGGCGTTGCCGCCGGATTGGCTCCGAACGACCGGGTAAAAAGCAGGCTTATCGGTGAATCGGGCGAGTATCTGGTCGCGCTCCACGACCTCGAGCGGGCGAGAAAGGTTTTTGCGTATGCCTGTGACCTGGATCCGTCGAATTATGAAGCCCGAGCCCGCCTTCGCGCCCTGGAAGCCGGAGAATAACGGAAAACGTGCTTGATGCGCGCCCATACAATGAAAAAGCCCGTCAACGGCCAGGCCGGACGGGCTTAATGGTTTCCGAGAGGTCGGTTACTCGATTACGGCGATGATATCGGCCGCTTTCAGAACCAGATGGTCTTCACCGTCGATCTTGACGGCAATACCCGCGTATTTTTCATACATAACCTTCTGTCCTGCGGAGACCTTGATCTTTTCCTTGTCGTCTCCGGTCGCAATGACAACCGCGGTCTGCGTTTTTTCCTGGGCGGTATCGGGAATAATGATTCCGCTGGCGGTTTTAGCTTCAAGTTTGTCGGTTTTTACGAGTACGCGATCTGCCAATGGCTTGAGTTTCATGAATATCCTCCTGCAGCCACTAATATACGTATAAACGAATCCACGGGTCAAGAAGAAACAGATGGTTGTTTTGGCCCATAATGCCCCAGGAATGACGGTTGTTGTACGTTTTGTGTCAAAATTACTCACAGGTAAATGGCTGGTAACCCGATATACGGCGCAATGATTCAAAGGGTGATAAGCAAATGCGTATTAAATCTATACAAGATAAGGAATTATGAGAAAGTGTTGAACTTAAAAAGAATACGTAAAAGTTGGCATGGATATTGCTTGTAATAACTATCAAATTTTTGTGGAGGATCATTATGGTTAATACTACAGTACAAAGAGTATCGTTCGAAGGCAACATTCTTTCCACATACCTGAAGGAAATCAACGCAATCCCGCTTCTGGGCAGGGAAGAAGAATATACTCTCGCAATCGCCGCCGCCGCAGGCGACAAGACCGCACAGGATCGCCTCGTGCGCGCGAATCTCAGGTTCGTGGTAAACGTCGCGAAGAAATACCAGAACCAGGGTTTGCCGCTCATGGATCTCATAAGCGAGGGGAATATCGGGCTCATGAACGCCGTCGAGCGTTTCGACGCGACCAAGGGCTATCATTTCATCTCCTACGCGGTCTGGTGGATCCGGCAGGCCATTCTCAAGGCGATATGCGAGAAATCCCGCATGATCCGCCTCCCGCTTAACCGCGCGAACGAGCTTGTTCAGATAGACAAGGCACGCAAGGTCGTCCACGGTAACCGGACCGAGGAAGCCGAGCTTCGGGAGATCGCGGGTCTCCTCAACATGACCGAGGATCACGTACGCGATATCGTGAATATCTCCCGCGATATGGTGTCCCTCGACTCGCCGGTCAACGTCGAGCGGGATTCGTCGACTATCGGCGATTTCATCGAGGATAGCCGGTACGAGCAGCCCGAGGACTATGTCGTATCCGCCAATCTGCGCGAGGATATCGACGCAATCCTCGATACCCTCACGCCGAAGGAAGCCGAGGTGATCCGCTATCGGTACGGCCTGTCGGGTTACCGCGCGATGTCCCTCAAGGAGATCGGGGTAAAGTTCAACCTGACGAAGGAGCGCATTCGCCAGATCGAGAAGAAGGCCATCAAGCGCCTCCAGAATCCGCAGCGGATGAATCGGCTCGAGGCGTACGTGGCCTGACGCCGGTCGTGCGTAGCGCGTGAGCCGCGCGTCGCGTCGGTAAACGGACGGTGGATCAAGAACGGTTTTTCCCGATATAATCGCCGCATGATACATGCGGCGATTTTCGATATGGACGGCCTTCTGTTCGACACCGAGCGGCTCTGCCGGGACGCTTGGCAGACCGTCGCGCGGGAAAACGGCTATGTCATGGACGATTCCCTTTTTCTCGCGTGCGTGGGCCGCAATTCCCGCGATACCCGCGCGCACGTGCTGAATGCGCTCGGCGAGGATTTTCCGTACGAGCGGTTTTCACTCCTCGCGGCCTCCTGGATGCGCGCGCGCATGGAAGAGTCTGGACCCCCTGAAAAGGCCGGCGCAAGGCGGCTTCTCGAATACTTTACGGAAGCGGGGATACCCGTCGCGCTCGCGACCTCGACAAGCGAAAAGTCAGCGCGGTGGATGATCGAGCGGGCCGGGTTCACGCGTTTTTTTTCGGCGTTCGCCTTCGGAAGCGAGGTAGAGCGAGGCAAGCCGTCGCCCGATATATTCCTCCTCGCGAAAGCCCGTCTCGGCGATCCGGTCGCGGAGCGGTGCGTCGTGTTCGAGGATTCCCCTCCGGGACTCAGGGCTGCCCTTTCCGCCGGGATGCTGACCGTGTTCGTTCCTGATCTCGTTCCGCCGACTCCCGAGTTGACGGCGTTGGTTTGGAAGACGATTCCGTCGCTTGATGAGGCGATGTCCGGCGTCATTCTTGCGGGAAGTTAATATTTATACAACCATGCCCGGTATTAACGCATAAATATGCTTGACTCTTGCGAACCCTTTCGTTAGTATACTATCGAAAGCACGAGATCGACGACGTATCTGCGCATATAGTGCAGGTACGTCTTTTTTTTTGAGGAAAATCCTGGAGGCACGAGATGGGTATTATGACACGGTCCGATATCGTCACCCTGGTTCGGGAGAATGACGTACAGTTCATTCGCCTGCAGTTCACCGACGTACTCGGACAACTGAAAAACGTGGCGATCACGCCGAGTCAACTCGAAAAGTGCCTTGACAACAAGTGCATGATCGACGGTTCCTCGATCGAGGGCTTCGTCAGGATCGAGGAATCGGATATGTATCTGTATCCCGATCTCGATACCTTTACCATCCTTCCCTGGAGACCGCAGCAGGGCAAGGTCGCGCGCCTGATTTGCGACGTGCATAACCCGGACGGCTCCCCCTTCGAGGGATCGCCCCGTTTTATCCTGAAGCGGCAGCTGGAGCGGGCGGAGAAACTCGGATACACCTTCAACGTCGGCCCCGAACTCGAGTTCTTTCTCTTCCAGACCGACGAGAAGGGCTTCCCGACGGTAGAGACCCACGATAACGCGGGTTACTTCGACCTCGGGCCAACCGACCAGGGCGAGAACGCGCGCCGGGAGATGGTCCTCATGCTCGAGCAGATGGGCTTCGAGATCGAGGCTTCCCACCACGAAGTCGCGCCGGGACAGCATGAAATCGATTTCCGCTTCGATAACGCGCTCGTGACCGCCGACCGCGTGATGACCTTCAAGCTGACGATCAAGACGATTGCCCAGCGGCACGGGCTTCACGCGTCTTTCATGCCGAAACCGCTCGAGGGCGTGAACGGCTCGGGGATGCACACGAACATGTCGCTCATGAAGGGCGCGTCAAACGCTTTCTGCGACGACACGGATCAATTGGGATTGAGCGCGATCGCGAAGCAGTATATCGCCGGCGTCCTTAAGCACATGAAGGGGATCGCCGCGATCACCAACCCGACGGTCAATTCCTATAAACGGCTCATTCCCGGCTTCGAGGCCCCGGTGTATATCGCGTGGTCCCCGTCGAACCGGAGCCCGCTTATCAGGATACCGGCCGCGCGCGGAAAATCGACACGGGTCGAGCTTCGATCCCCGGACCCGACTTGCAATCCGTATCTGTCTTTTGCGATAATACTCGCAGCGGGTCTTGACGGAATAGAGCGGGGTATGACGGCGCCGCCCTCGACGGAGGCGAACGTGTTTCAGCTTTCCGAGACGGAGCGCTCGAGTCGGGGGATCGAAACCCTTCCCGGCAGCCTCGAGGAGGCTCTTGAGTGCATGAAGGCCGATCCGCTCGCGCGCGAAGTGCTCGGGGATCATATCTACGCGCGTTTCATCGAGACGAAGGAGCGCGAATGCGCCGAATACCGCTCGAAGGTTACCCCTTGGGAGATTGAGTCGTACCTGACAAAGTATTGATATGAAAAGCATCATCATCGCCTTTTCTAACCCGCTTCTCACCAATTGGGCGACGTCGATCCTGACGCGCGGTGGATACACGATCGAGTATTCCTGCAAGACGGGCGCCGACGTGGCCAGGGTCGCGGATTTTTGCACGAGCCCGGTGGTGGTGTGCGGTTTCCAGTTTCCCGACATGACCGCCGAGAGCCTTCTTGGCGTCCTGGACGGACGTTTGGCGATGTTGGTTCTCGTTCTTCCGCATCAGCGGGACCTGATCGAGCGGACTGATCTCCCTACGGTCTCGTATCCCGTCAACGGGATGGATTTTCTCCAGGCGATCGAGACCGTGGAACAGGCCGCCGCGAAGAAAGCGTCTGCCGGGTCCGCGGTTCCCGGGAAGCACAAGCCGACCGAGCGGCCGGCCGAGGAGAAGATTCTCATCCTCAACGCGAAGGCGATTCTCATGGAGCAAAACCAGATGACCGAGTCGCAGGCGCACCGGTTCCTCCAGAAGGCGAGCATGGACCGCGGACTCAAGCTGATCGACTCGGTCCGCATGGTCCTCGACGGCACGCTGAAAGCCTGACGGCGGGCTTTTTTATTCCTCGAACAGTCTCTTTGACGCGAACAGGGTGTCCGCGGTCAGGTTAATCCCGAGCTTTCTCAATCCCGCCTCGTCTCCCGGGGTCGGGACGTGGGTAAGGTGCATCTTGCATCCGCGAAGGCGGGTGAGCGTATCCACGCAGACCTGAACCATGGGGGTGAGCGTCGCGCCGATGGAAAGGGCGATAAGCATTTCGTCGACGTCGAGACTGGCGTTTTTCCGGTGGAACACGTCCCGCTTGAGCCTCGCGATCGACTCGATGACGAGCGGCGAGAGAAGGGGTATGTCGTCCGGGACTCCCGCGAGGCTCTTCGCGGCGTTGAGAATCGCGGCAGTCGCCGCGTGGAGAAGGGTGGAGTTCTTGCCGGTGACGATCTGGCCCGACGGCAACTCGATCGCCGCGCCGCAGTATACCGAAAGCCCCTTCCGTTCCTCGTCCATGCCGCTTTCCGCCGCCGTGCGCGCGTTTTCCGCCGCCGTACGGGCCTCGGGCACGACCCTGCGATACTCGGGCGCGAGGGAGAGCTCTTTCATCAATAAATCGGCTTTCTCGAACTGGGCCTTGTCGGCGATACCGACCGCGTACTCGCTGACGCAACGGAGATACCGGCGCACCACCTCCTGCTTCGCGGCCTCGCGGCAAACCTCGTCGTTGACGATCGCGAAACCCGCGCGGTTGACGCCCATCTCGGTCGGGGAGCGGTAGAGGGTTTCGCCCCCGCGGATGCGCGAGAGGATCGCGCGGAGAATCGGGAAGGATTCCACGTCGCGGTTATAGTTTACGGCCGTTTCTCCCGTCGCCTCGAGGTGGAAGGGATCGATAAGATTCGCGTCGTGAAGGTCGAGGGTCGCGGCTTCGTACGCGATGTTGACCGGATGCTTGAGCGGGAGGCTCCAGATCGGGAAGGTCTCGAATTTCGCGTAGAGCGCGCGCTGACCGAGGCGGGTATCGTGATAGATCTGCGAGAGGCAGGTGGCCATCTTGCCGGAGCCGGGGCCGGGGCCCGTCACGACGACGAGCGGCTTCGTCACCTCGATGCGGGGGTTCGCGCCGTAACCGTCCTCCGAGACGATGAGGTCTATGTCGGTTGGATAGCCCCGGGTCGGTTCGTGGGTATACACGCGAATGCCGCGGTTTTGCAGTTTTGTCATGAACGCCTTCGCGGCGGGCTCCCCCTGCCAGCGGGTAATGACGACCGAGGAAACCGAAAGACCCCATTCGCCGAGGTCGTCGATAAGGCGCATCGCCTCCGCGTCGTAGGTAATGCCGTAGTCCGCGCGTATCTTCCGTTCCTCGATGGCGCCCGCGTGGATGCAGACGATGATCTCGGCGTCGCTCTGGAGCTCCTTCAGGAGGCGGGCCTTGACGTTGGGGTCATAGCCGGGCAGGACGCGCGCCGCGTGGAGATCGGCGAGAAGTTTGCCCCCAAACTCGATATACAGGCGACCGTCGAAATTCCTCATTCGTTCGCGAATGTAGGACGCCTGTTCCGCTATGTACTTTTCGTTGTCAAAACCGATCGTCTGCCCCATTGCAGTACCTCCAAAACCCGACAAGGATACACCGTAAGGCGCGCTTTAGCCTATACGGAAAAGGCCGTTTTCCGAAAAAAAACGCACGTCGGGCGCGAAAAACCCCTTGAAAAAGGGGCTCCTTTCTGGCATGTTGAAGAGTCAACTGTCCACAAAGACGGGGTCAGTCCAGGCACTGCGCCTGGACTGTCTTTTTTTAAAATCACGCTGCATACCGCGTCAGTCGCGGATGTCCGTACCGGGGACGAATGGGGGAGAGGTCATGAAAGCGAAGTTTATTTTTATCACGGGCGGCGTCGTTTCGTCGCTGGGCAAGGGCATCACGGCCGCCTCGATCGGTCTCCTTCTGAAGAGCAGGGGGGTCAAGGTCGTCAATCAAAAATTCGACCCGTATCTTAATATCGATCCGGGCACGATGAACCCGTTCCAGCACGGCGAGGTTTTCGTGACCGTCGACGGCGGCGAGACCGATCTCGACCTCGGCCACTACGAGCGTTTTACCGACGTGCAGCTCCATCGTTTCAACAACACGACGGCGGGCAAGGTTTACCAGGCGATACTCGAACGCGAGCGCGCGGGCGGCTATCAGGGGAATACCGTCCAGGTCATCCCCCACGTCACCGACGAGATCAAGAGCCGCATCCTCAAGACCGCCGAGGAGACCGACGCGGACGTCATCATCACCGAGGTCGGCGGCACCGTCGGCGACATCGAGTCCCTTCCGTTCATCGAGGCGATCAGGCAGATCAAGTACGCCGTCGGGAAGGACAACTGCGCCTTCGTGCACCTCGGCCTTCTTCCGTACCTCAAGGAATGCGGCGAGCTCAAGACCAAGCCGATGCAGCACAGCGTGAAGGAACTGCTCGGGTTCGGCATTCAGCCCGACATCATCATGTGCCGAAGCGAGAAGCCGCTCTCGCGCTCGATCCGCGAGAAGCTCGGTCTTTTCTGCAACGTCACGCAGGACGCGATCATCGAGAACCTGAGCGCGAAGTCCATTTACGAGGTTCCGCTCATGCTCGAGAAGGAAGGGCTCGGAAAGAAACTGTGCGCCCTTCTCAACATTCACGACGAGACTCCCGCGCTCGACGAGTGGAAGGCGATGGTACAGCGGTTTTACAACCCCGAACGGGAGACGACGATCGCGCTCGTCGGGAAATACGTCGAGCTTCATGACGCGTACCTCTCGGTCGCTGAGGCGCTGACCGCCGGCGGCATCCACCACAACGCGCGCGTGAAGATCGACTGGATCGATTCCGAGAAGATCACCGACGACGCGAAAGCCGCGGAGCTTCTCGCGAAGGCGAACGGAATCATCGTGCCGGGAGGTTTCGGTGACCGGGGAACCGCGGGCATGATCCTCGCGGCAAAGTACGCCCGCGAGAAAGGCGTCCCGTACTTCGGGATTTGCCTCGGCATGCAGATCGCGGTCATCGAGTTCGCGCGGGACGTCCTCGGCATGGCCGACGCGAATTCCTCGGAGTTCAACGCGGCGAGCGAGTATCCGGTCATCGACCTCATGCCGGACCAGCAGGGAGTGAAATTCGGCGGCACGCTCAGGCTCGGCGAGTTCCGGTGCGTGATCACCGAGGGAAGTCACGCCGAGAGGGCCTACAAGCTTCACGATATCATGGAGCGGCATCGCCATCGGTACGAGTTCAACAATCTCTATCGTCCCCAATTCGAGGCATCGGACATGCTCCTGACCGGGAAAAATCCCGAGCGGAATCTCGTGGAGATCGTCGAGCTCAAGGGGCATCCGTGGTTCGTGGGCGTTCAGTTTCACCCGGAATTCGGGTCGCGCCCGAATCGCGCGCATCCGCTTTTCCGCGATTTCATCGGCGCGTCGCTCGAGCGGGCATAAGCGAATAGAGAGGTTTTCCCCAGTCGAATAAAGAGGCCTCCCGGGCAAGCGGCACGCTTGGCGGGAGGTTTTTTTTACGCCCGGCGCTCCGATTCGAGGAAGGCGAAGGCCGCTTCCCGCGCGCTTTCGAGGATCGCCGCGTCGCGTATCGGGTCGGCGATCGAGAACGAAAGGTAGCCCGATTGCTCGATCCCGGCGACGTCGCCGGGGCCGCGGATTCGAAGGTCTTCCTCGGCGATGGCGAAGCCGTCCGTCGTTTCGTGCATGACCTTGAGCCGCGCCTTCGCGTCCTCCGTGAGGTTCTGTCCGTACACGAGGAAGCACCAGGATTGGCGCTCGCCGCGGCCGATACGCCCCCTCAGCTGGTGAAGGGCAGAGAGCCCGAATCGCTCCGCGTGCTCGATCACCATGCAGGTCGCGTTCGGCACGTCGACGCCGACCTCGACGACGCTCGTCGCGACAAGGATGCGCACGCTTCCCTCGCGGAAAGCGCCCATGATCCTCCTCTGGTCGTCCTCGCTAACCTTTGAATGGATGAGCTCCGCGCTCGTCCCGGGGAATACCTCGCGCGTCAGGCGCCCGAACATCTCCTCGGCCGACTTGAGGGAATCGTCGTCCCCTTGCCCGATGAGGGGATAGACGAAGTACGCCTGCCTTCCCCCGGCGATCTCCCGGGACACGAACTCGTACACCTTCGACTCGTTACCCATCCGAGCGAGATGCGTGACGACGGGTTTCCGCCCGGGAGGCATCGTCGCGATCACCGAGACGTCGAGATCGCCGAAGAGCGAAAGGGCGAGGGTGCGCGGGATCGGGGTCGCGCTCATCATGAGAAGATGCGGTTCGGCCTTCGTCGGGCTCGAGGCAATGCCTTTCTCGAGAATGGCGGAACGCTGGAGCACGCCGAAGCGGTGCTGCTCGTCTACTATGGCGAGACGGAGATCGCGGTAGTCGACTCCCGAGGAGAAAAGGGCATGCGTGCCGATGACGATGTCGACGTTTCCTTCCTTGAGTTCGCCGAGAAGCCGGGAACGTCCCGCCGCCTTGACGTTGCCCGTGAGGAACGCGAGCCTGACGCCGATCGGCTCGAGAAGACGCGCGGCGTTCTCGGCGTGTTGGCGCGCGAGAAGCTCGGTCGGCGCGAGGATGGCGCATTGACCGCCCGCCTCGACCACCGCGAGGCACGCGAGAAAGGCGACGAGCGTCTTTCCCGACCCGACGTCCCCCTGAAGGAGTCTCGCCATCGGATGCGGGCTCGACAGGTCCGCGTTGATCGCCGCGAGCGAGCGCACCTGGTCCCTCGTGAGCGCGAAGGGAAGGCGCGAGGCAAGACGGGCCTGAAGCGGGGTGAGCGTCGCGCTGCCTTGCGCGCCTGACGGGTCGAGAGGGTCGCGGTTCTGGTCATTCGCCCGGCTTCCCTCGCCGGTATCGTCGACGTCGATTTCGATCGAGGGAAGTCGTCCTCGCCGTTCAAGGGATCGCCGCCCGATCGCGCACTCGAAAAGGAACAGCTCCTCGAAAATCAGGGCTTCCCTCGCGCGGGCGGCCTCGGCGAGGCTCGCGGGCTCGTGCATGAGGGAAAGGATCTCCCGCTTGCCCGGGATGCCGCGCGCGACGCGCACCGTTTCGGGGAGCTCGGAGTCGATTCCCCGTCCGTACTCGACGAGCGCGTTCGCGACGGCCTTCCTGACCTGCGCCTGTGTAAGTCCAGCGGTCAGGGGATAGACCGGCAGGACTTTCGCCGGCGAATCGCTCGCGTTCTCTATCTCGAAGGCAGAGGATTGTATCGCCCCGTAGCGGACCTGAAACGAGCCGTGGACGGCGATCTCGCTTCCGACGGGAAACTGCCGCTCGAGGAAGGGTCGGTTGAAGCACGCGAGCTCCGCCCTCGTGCCGTCTTGGTCCTCGATCACTATCTTGAGGATTCGCATGCGGCCGAATCCGAACCAGTCGTGCGCGACGACGGTCGCGAGCGCGGTAATCTTCTGCGAGGAGTCGAATCTGGCGAGGGGAACGCGAACCGTTCGGTCGTCCCAATCGCGCGGCCAGAAGGTCAAAAGGTCCCCGACGGTCGCGACACCGAGCGCGTTGAATCGCTCGGCCGTCGCGGGGCCGACGCCGCGGACGCGGGAAACCGGGACGCGGATCTCGGCGACCAGCATGCTAGAAGGGTAGGGTATAGAAAAGGGTTCGCATGTAGACCACCGCGAAGTGAAGGACTACCCACGAGAGAGTCGTCATTACGAGCGTGAGGGCGAGCGCGGTCCGGTAGGGGAGCGTCCTCCCTCTCGCGAGAAGCGAGCAGACGCGCGCGATCGAGGGATTAAGAAAGCGATCGAGCATCGTCCAGAAGGGCGCGGACCCGTAGCGGTTCACGAGATCGTAGACGAGGCGTATCGCGAGGGCGACGATCAGCATGATAAGGAAGAAGCTGAAGAAAGACCAGACGACGTCGAGAATCCCCGCGAGTATGATGCCGACGCTGATGTGTCCGGTCATGCCGATGCCGGGAAGGATTTGCGCCACGACCGAGAGGACGCCGATCGCGAGAATGGGGGAGAAGTCGATCATGCCGACGCGCGTAAACGAGAATCGGCGGAACCAGTTGAGGTACGGATCGCAGATCCTCGCGAGAATCCGGCCGGGTTGCGAGTATTGGATCTCGGGCATCCATGAAAGGAGTACCCTGATTACGCAGAGCAGGGAGTAGAGCGAGATGAGCGAGCTTGCCATGTAGAAAATCGATTTGAGCATCATTCGGTTCCTTATGGTTGACTATTCTTTCCATGCCTGGACGACGCCGGGCATTTCCGTCACGCGTTCCATGAAATCGTCGTTCGCGGGTACCTGGATCTGGTTCGCGGCCTTGACGACGTAGGGCTTTCCGGGAATGTCGAGGTGAAAATATACCGCGCAGGATCCCGACGACTCGAAAAGAAGGTCGCGAAGCGGCGTGAGGTGCGTTTCGCTCGCCGCGACTTGCTCGAGCTTGATGTGAACCTCCCGAATCGACTTCGCCTGGAGTTCCTCGGGATTCACGAGCGAGTCGACGAGGAAGCTCGGGGTATCGCGGCCGGTATCTACCTTGCCGGAGAACCCCCACACCGAGTCCGCGACGGCCCTGTCGCGCACCTTGTCCCACGTATTCGGGAAGAAGGTGAGGTCGATCGTCCCGTTGAAATCCTCGAAAACGCCGAATGCCATCCACTTCCCGCTTTTCGTCTGGTAGGGCCTGATCGACTTGATCATGCCCACGATCGTGTAGACCTTCTCCTTCTGCGCGCGCTCGGGGAAGCGGACGTCGAAGGTCGACGCGCGGTCGAATGCCTTCCGGTACGCGTCGAGCGGGTGTCCCGAGATGTAGAAGCCGATAAGCTCTTTCTCGATGCGGAGCTTTTCCATCTGCGGCCAGTCCTCGAGCTCCTCGAACTTGAACTCGGCGAATTCCTGGACGCCCGAGTCCTCGAAGAGGCTGACCTGTCCGAACTGGGTCGCTTCCTTCTTGTGCGAGACGTACTCGACCGCGCGCTCGAGGTTCGCCTTGAGCGTCGAGCGGAAAGCCCCGAGGCAATCGAAGGAACCCGTCTCGATGAGCACCTCGAGGGCGCGCTTGTTGACCGTGCGAAGGTCGACCCGCTCGAGGAACTCCATGAACGACGCGTAGGGCCCGTTCTTCTCGCGCTCCTCGACGATCATCCGCGCGGCCTGCTCGCCCAAGCCCTTGATTCCGAGAAGTCCGTACACGACGCGCCCGTCGACGACGCCGAAGAAGGCGTCGGAGCGGTTGATGTCGGGCGGGTCTATCGTGAGCCCCATCTTGCGACCTTCGGCGATGTACTCGGGGAGCTTGTCCGTCGAGGTGATCTCGTTCGTGAGGTTCGCCGCGATGAACTCCGCGGGAAAGTTCGCTTTAAGGTATGCGGTGTGATACGCGACGACCGAGTAGGCCGCGGCGTGGCTCTTGTTGAACCCGTAGCCCGCGAAGGGGACGAGGATCTCGAAGATCTCCTCGGCGTGCGCCGCGTCGAAGCCCATCTTGACCGCGCCCTCGATGAAGGGGATCTTTTCCTTCGCGAGGATCTCGGCCTTCTTCTTTCCCATCGCGCGGCGGAGCAAGTCGGCCTGACCGAGGGAGTAGCCCGCGATCCGCTGGGCTACCTGCATGACCTGCTCCTGATAGACGATGACGCCGTACGTTTCCTCGAGGATGTCCTTGAGGCAGGGATCGGGATACTTTATCTTGGAGGGATCCCACTTCGACTCGATGAACTGGTCGATGAAATCCATCGGGCCCGGGCGATAGAGCGCGTTTAACGCGATGAGGTCTTCCATCTTGTCGGGCTTCGCGCGCTTTAGGATGTTCTGCATACCCTGGCTCTCGAACTGGAAGACGGCCGTGCTCTTCCCGTCGCTGAGCATCTTGTAGGTAGCCGGATCCGCGTCGCTCATCTCCTTCACGGAGAAATTGGCGAGATCGCCGCCGCGCTTCTTTATGAGATCCTCGCAGTGCCTGATGAGGGTGAGTGTCTTGAGACCGAGGAAGTCCATCTTGACGAGCCCGCAGTCCTCGATGAGGTCCATCGTGTACTGCGTCGCGATCTTCCCGGTCTTCGAGTCCTTGTATACGGGGACGTAGTCGGTGAGCTTCGTGCGGCCGATGACCATGCCGCACGCGTGGAGACTCGTGTTGCGGTTCGCTCCCTCGAGCGCGAGCGCTATGTCGAAAAGCTCCTTGTAGCGCGGGTCCTCGCGGAGCGGGGCGAGTTGGCCCGAGCCCTGAAACTTCGGGTTCGGGACGAAGGCGTCGATGAGATGCGCCTTGAGGTCCTCGGGCACCTGTTTCGTGATCATGTTGACGTCGGGAAGCGGGATCTCGAGGACGCGCGCGACATCCTTGATGGCGGCCTTCGGTTTGAGGGTTCCGAAGGTGATGATCTGCCCGACCTGCTCGTCGCCGTATTTCTCGCGGACGTACTCGATGACCTCCTGGCGCCGTTCGAAGTCGAAGTCGACGTCGAAGTCAGGCATCGAGATTCGGTCGGGGTTGAGGAACCGCTCGAAGAGGAGCTTGTACCTGAGGGGGTCGATGTCGGTGATAGCCATCGCGTACGCGACGATCGATCCCGCGCCCGAGCCGCGGCCGGGGCCGACGGGGATTCCGTGGCGCTTTGCCCAATCGATGAAGTCCCACACGATGAGGAAGTAGCCGACGAAGTCCATCTTGATGATGACCGATAGCTCGTAGTCAGCGCGTTTCATGATCTCGTCGGTGACGACGGGATAGCGCTTCTTGAGGCCCTCGTGGACGATGTGCTTTATGTAGTCGGTCTTGTCCGGGAACTCCTTCGGGATCTCGTAGATCGGAAGGATCGGGCCCGGCTTCGGGATCGAGACATCGCACATGTTGGCGATGCGCACCGTGTTCGAGAGCATTTCGGGATAACCGGGAAAGAGCGCGGCCATTTCGTCCGCGTCCTTCACGTAGAACTCCGCGCCGTCGAATTTCATCCGGTTCGGCTCGCTTCTGACCCGTTTCGTCCCGATGCACAGGAGTATGTCCTGCGCGATATAATCCTTACGCTCGGAATAATGCGCGTCGTTCGTGACGACCATCGGCACGCCAAGCCGGCGCGCGATCGCGATGAGCTTCGGCGCGACCTCTTTTTGCTCCTTGATTCCGTGGTCCTGGAGCTCGATGAAATAGTTTTCGGCCCCGAAGTAACCGCGATAACGCCTGACGAGCGCCTCGGCCTCGGCGAGCTTCCCGTCGAGGAGGTATTGCGGGAGCTGTCCCGCTAGACAGGCGGAAAGGCAGACGAGCCCGCCCGAGTACTCCTTGATGAGCTCCTCGTCGATGCGCGGCTTGTAGTACATTCCCTCGGTGAAGGACTTCGAGGTGAGTACCATGAGGTTGCGATACCCTTCCTCGTTTTTCGCGATCAGGATGAGGTGATAGTACTTCGTGAGGTTTTCGCTCCCGCCGCGCTCCGCGCGGTTTCCCGGCGCGACGTAGAACTCGCAGCCGATGAGCGGCTTGATCCCCTGTTCGCGGCATTCGCGGTAGAAGCGGAGCGCGCCGAACATGTTGCCGTGGTCGGTGATCGCGATCGCCTTTTGCCCGAGGGCTTTCGCGCGCGCGATGAGCTTTTTGTATGATGATGCCCCGTCGAGGAGCGAGTAGTCGGTGTGGAGGTGAAGATGGACGAAATCCTGCATGCGGGCATTGTATCATAGATGATGTTTTTTGTTGAGTTGATTCATGAGGGGATACCTGCCGATAGGTCAGCGCAACGTGGTTTACCTACCGGTAGGTAGCGCTAGCATATAGTAGTATACCTACCGGTAGGTAGCGCTAGCATATGGTAGTATACCTACCGGTAGGTAGCGTTGATATACGATAGTATACCTACCGGTAGGTAGCGATAACATACGATCATATACCTACCGGTAGGTAAGGTAGAGACGAGTTAGTATACCTACCGGTAGGTATACCGACAATAGATCATTGTCTTTCGCCCGACCCTTGCGCTATCATCGTTCCCATGTCCGATCTCAAGAAAACCAACGCGATGCGCATCCTGGAAACCCTCGGTATTCCCTTTTCGACCGATTCGTACGACGTGGACGAGGAGCACCTCGACGCGGTAACCGCGGCGGGGAAGCTCGGTCTTGACCCTGAGCGGGTATTCAAGACGATCGTGATGCGGACGAACGACAACGAGATTTGCGTGTTTTGCGTACCCGCGACCGTCGAGGTCAATCTGAAAAAGGCGCGTGCGGCAAGCGGTGCGAAGGATATCGTCCCCGTGAAACCAACGGAACTTCTCGCCCTGACGGGGTATATCCGGGGAGGCTGCTCGCCCGTCGGGATGAAAAAGCGGTTCAGGACCTTTATTGACGAAACGGTTTGGCTTTATGACACGGTCTACGTCAGCGCCGGCCTTCGGGGTCAGCAGCTCGTTATCGCTCCGGAAGGACTCATCGCGGCAACGGAGGCTTCCGTGTGTGACCTATCGCTTGCGGAATAGCGACTGATCCGCAGTAAAAGCGATATATTGACATCAAAACGCAAAAGGCGCAAAATCTTCGTCAAAATCGAGGCCGTAAGCCTGTGCGCCGACGCGCGACGCCGACGTTTCCTGGAGTTTTTCATCATGAAACCTGAGATTGTCAATTCGCTGAAAGGGTATTCCCCCAAGGCGTTTTTTACCGACCTGTCCGCCGGCGTTATCGTCGGCGTCGTCGCCCTTCCGCTCGCCATAGCCTTCGCCATCGCGTCGGGCGTCACCCCCGAGCGGGGCCTTTTTACCGCGATCGTCGCGGGATTCATCATTTCGGCCTTCGGCGGTTCCCGGGTGCAGATCGGCGGACCGACCGGCGCTTTCGTCGTCATTGTGTACGGAATCATCCAGAAATACGGCTATTCAGGCCTCATGACCGCGACCATCATGGCGGGCGTGATGATCATGCTCCTCGGGATCTTCAAGCTCGGGGGGATCATCAAGTTCATCCCGTACACGATCATCACCGGCTTTACCGCGGGTATCGCGGTCGTCATATTCACCTCGCAGATCGGCGACTTCTTCGGTCTTACCGTCGCGAAGGTTCCCGGCGATTTCGTCGGGAAGATCGGTGCCTACGCGGGCGCGGCGTCGACCTTCAATCCCTGGGCCCTCGGGACGGCGCTCGTTTCCCTCGCGATCATCCTCCTTTGGCCCCGCGTGAACAAGCGCATTCCTGGCTCGCTCGTGACGATCGTCGTCGTGACGGCGGCCGTATTACTCCTCAAGATCCCGGTCGAGACGATCGGAAGCCGCTTCGGCTCGATACCGACCTCGCTTCCCGCGCCGACCTTCCCCGCGCTTTCGCTCTCACTTATCCGCGACATGTTCTCCCCCGCCGTGTCCATCGCCATCCTCGCCTCGATCGAGTCGCTCCTGAGCGCGGTCGTCGCGGACGGCATGATCGGCGCGCGGCACAACTCCAACATGGAACTTGTCGCTCAAGGGATCGCGAACGTCGTGAGCCCGATCTTCGGGGGAATCCCCGCGACGGGCGCCATCGCGCGGACCGCGACGAACATCAAGAACGGCGGAAGGACTCCGGTCGCGGGCGTCATCCACGCGATCACGCTCCTTCTCATCCTTCTCTTCCTCGGCCGTTTCGCGGTCTACATCCCGCTTCCCGCGCTCGCGGCGATCCTCGTCTCGGTCGCCTGGAACATGGCCGGCATTCCCGCGATGCGCGCGATCATGAAGGGCCAGAAGTCCGATACGGCCGTGCTCTTCACGACCTTCCTCCTCACGGTATTCATCGATCTCACGGTCGCGATCGAGGCGGGCCTCATCCTCGCGGCGTTCTTTTTCATCCGGAAGATGATCGACGTTTCGACGGTGAAGGAGATCCAGAACGAGATCGAGATGGCGAACGGATCGGACGGTCCCGACGACAACAGCCTGAGTCTCCGGAAGATCCCGAAGAACGTGCTCGTCTACGAGATCGAGGGTCCGCTCTTTTTCGGTACCGTGCAGAAGTTCGAGTCGGTGATCCTGGGCGCGGGCGGCAGATACAAGGTTCTCGTGCTTCGCATGAGAAGCACGATCTACCTCGACGCGGGCGGGATTCACGTGCTCGCCGAGCTCGCGCGCGACTGCAAGAAGAAGGGGATTACGCTCCTCGTCTCGGATATCCACACCCAGCCGTTCATGCTCGCGGCGAAGTCCGGTCTCGACGAGACGCTCGGGAAGGACAATATTTTCGGGAACCTCGACGAGGCGCTCGAGAAGGCGGCCCGGCTCCTTGGCGTGCCGTACGAGCGCGCTACCTTCGAGCCGACCGTCGCGCGCGAGCGGCTCCGGTAAAGGACGCGGGGACGTTGTCCCCGCTATGAAGCATCCCGGCCGCCGTCGCGCCGGGAGAACGAACAGCCGCAGTAATTCTGGCGGTACAGGCCGTACTCCGCGCTGAGCTCGACCGAGCGGCGGTATCCGTCTTTCTTCTTGAAATCAGACCACAGCCACGGAACCCCGTATTCGCCTGAGAGGGCGCTGCCGATCGCGTTGATCCGCGCGGCGTCCTTGAGCGGGCTTACCGTGAGCGTCGTCGAGAACCAGCGGAACCCGCCTTCCTTCGCCCGCCGCGCCGTCTTCTCGAGCCTGAGCCGATAGCAAAGGCCGCATCGCGCGCCGCCTTCGGGATCCGTCTCGTGGCCCGCGACGGCGGCGTAATAGTCTTCCGGCAGGTACTCTCCCTCGAGAAAGGAAACCGGGATCGGCGTCGGCATTCTCGCGATGAGGCTTTCCTGTTCGCGCGCGCGTTTGCGGTATTCGTCCTCTTCGTCGATATTCGGGTTATAGTAAAACACCGTGACCCTGAAAAGCGACGCGAGGGTCGCGATCACCGCGGTGCTGCAGGGCGCGCAGCACGAATGAAGGAGGAGCGTCGGCGCCTCTTGGGGCGCGAGGCGTTCGGCCGCGATTTCGGCGAGTATCCCTTCCATTGTTCGGTTGAAGCCCCCGTCGGGGCGCGGCGTTTTCATGGGCGTTCGGGATATTACACGGTCTCGAGCGCTTTGAGAAGGTCCTTGACGTACGCCTCGAAGTCGCCGATCTCGGACTTCTTTATGCGGAATCCCACGGCCCCCGGATGGCCGCCGCCGTCGGTTATGGAGAAGTCGAGAAGGATGCTCCGGAGGTCGATGCCCGAAACCTCACGCGAGGTCCTGATCCTGAACTGCACGAGGTCCGAGACCCCGTCCATGTCGTAATACGCGGTGAGCCCGATCGTCCCCGACTTCTCCGAGAGAAAATCGGTAACGGACTTGATGACCTTGACGAAGAGGCTGTAATCGGAACGGCTGAGGTAGTTCTGCGATTCCTCGGAGTCGAGCACGACGTACCCGGTCCGACCGGAGTAATGCGCGTTCTCGAGGAGTTTTTGATAGAGATCCTTTTCCTCGAAGGAAAGCGATTCCATCGTCTTGAAGATGTCTCCCATGGACGAGTAGTTGCCGCTGTTACGGTGCGCCGCCTTTTGGAGTATCGTCGCGAATTTGTCGCTGAAAAACCGGTAGAAGAAGGCGTCCCGGTCGGTTTTCATGGTGATCCCGAATTTCGTGTCGCCGATCATCCCGGTGAGCATCGCGAGGACGATGTTGCGGGAGAAGAGCTCGGTAATCCTGAATCTCCTGAGGATGTCGGCGCGGTCCGCGAGCTTGCAGCAGAAAAACCCGATGATCTCGCAGGTGCTCGACGCGCGCATGACGAGGCACAGTCCTTGCGATCCGGAATACGCGGCGTCCGCCGAAAGGTGATGGTCGAACTCGACGACCGGGATCGACTGATCGGCGAGGAAGCCCTGGATGCGTTCGTTGAGCGCGATCATCTCGGGCTTCGGGGTGTCGAGCACGAAGATCGCGTCGGGCTGCTTCTCGCCCCAAGTCGCTCCCTGGACGATCGGTATCTTGTTGTACGAGCAGATGTTCGCGAGATAGGACAGTTGATCGGGAATCTGGTCCCTGATATAGATGGTGACGTCTTTCCCGAACTTGGCGATGAGAAGCGCCATGGACACGAGCGACGAGATGCAGTCCTCGTCCGGAAGCTCGTGGCCGAGGATGAGAAACCGTTCGCGTTCCTGAACGACGTCGAGGATCCTCGAGACGACCCGGTTTCGCTCGGCGATCGAGAAGATGTTGTGTTTTTGCCTCGAGCCCTTGTGCGCGAGGGTCGCGCGATCGCGGCCTTCCTCCTTCGCGCCGTAGAGCGCCTTGTCGGCGCGTTCGAGAAGGGATTCGACCGTCTGGGCGTGGTCGGGGTAGGACGCGATGCCGACGCTCACCGTCATCCTGAAGTCCTCCGCGTCGGGAAAGGAGATCGACCTGACCGCCTCGCACGCGCGCGCGCAGCGGGCGTGCGCCTCGTCGCCCTTGACGTCGGGGAACAGGACGGTGAACTCGTCGCCGCCGTACCGCGCGAGAATCTCCCCGTTCGCGAAGCTCGCGCGAAACGAGTCCGCGACCGCCTTGAGCGCCCTGTCGGCGAAGGCCTCTCCCCGTTCCTTGTTTATCGCGCCGAAACGGTCGATGTCGACCATCGCGAGGGAAAAGGGGGTATGTCCCGACACCGCCTTCCGGAAGTCCGTCTCGAGGGTTTCGTCGAGGAAACGACGGTTGAAAAGCCCCGTCGCCTCGTCGGTGATGACGCGGAGCCGGGCGCTCTCGCCCCACTGCACCATGTCGGAAAGGAGGGCGCTCGTGTTATGCAGTCGGCTCGCCGTCGTGGTGAGCATGCGATAGAGCATCTTCTCGGCGATGACGCAATGATTCTCGATGAGTTCGGCGAGTCCCGCCTGGTCGAGGGCGAGAAGGACGCTTTTTTTCGCGAGCCTGCAGGTTGCCGAGCGGGGAAGCGCCTCGACGAGCGACATCTCGCCGAAGAAGGTGCCGCCGCCTATGTCCGCGAGCCTGATCTCCTCGCCGGTTTCCGCGACCTTTACCGTGACGGTGACGCGGCCCTCGAGCACGATGTACATCTCCTTGCCCTCGTCTCCCTCGAGGAAGAGGGTCGTTCCGCGCTCTCCGACGATTTCCCTCATGAGGCCGACCGCGACCGCGAGTTCGTCGGCGGCGAGATCCGCGAAGATGCTGATGGACTTGAGGAGTGTTTCGTGCCGGTTCAGCATGGGGCCTCCCCGCCGAGGTCCTCGGGAAACAGGATCATGTTTCCGCCCCGGGACCGACCCTCGAGCGGAAGTCGATGGGCCTTGTCGAGGAGGGTTTCCGCGTCGAGCCCGTGTTCGGGGGCCGAGGCGATGCCGATGCTGACGGTGAGATTGAAGCCCGGGTTCGGGACGTATCGCGAGATGTCGAGGGTGTTGTAGAATTCGCGAATGGCCTCCGCGAGCTCGAGCGCGTCATCCTTTCCCTTTCCGGGGTACATGAGGGCGAACTCGTTGCCGAGGTACCGGACGGGTTGAAGCCCCCGGGGGAGAACCGCCGGGATAAGCCGCGCGATGTGCACGAGCAGGCCGTCGCCCGCGTCATGCCCCGCGGCGTCGTTGACGAGCTTGAAATTATCCGGTTTCATCATGATGAGGCTGAGCTTTCCGGCGCTTTCCTTCAGCGTTTGCGGGAGCATTTCCTCGAGCCATGTCTTGTTGTGGATTCCCGTCAGCTTGTCCTGATATACCTGACGCCTGAGTTCCTGGATATGCGGGGAGTTTTCCTTGATGAGCTCGTTCGCCCGTCGCGTTCTCGCGGCGATGTCGGAAAGAAGGGCATGGAGGAGCCGGGAGCCCGTCGCGGGGTTTTTCTCGAGGAACGCGCGGAAGCCCGTGCCGTTCGCGGGAAAACGAAAGAGGATAGAGGGCGCGTCGCAGACCGCGGTGACGGTATGGAAGCCGCCGGATATCATGCTGAGTTCCCCGAGGCTGTCGTTCGACACGAGTTTCGCGATCTCGCGCGAGTTCTCGTAGGCGACCGGCTTGACGACGGTCAGCTCCCCGGAAACGACGACGTACATGCAGTCGGCCTTTTCGCCGAAGGAAAAAACGGTATCTCCCGCGCCGAACGCGAGCGTTTCGCTTGACGCCAATATCGTTGCCGCGTCGGCGTCATTCGCGAACGAGAAGAGTCTGTTGGTGGGCAGCGAGTGCCCGTTTGTTCCGGAAACCGACATGCCATGCAGCTCCACACGTAATTGTATCAGATATTCCCGGTTTTTCCGAACAAAAAAGCGCGACAACGCGGTTTTTATTATATACTTGCCGTAAGGGACTCACGCGGCATCGACGGATTTGCCGGGATTCCAGAAAAAAAACGCGGTTCTTCAGGAGGAAAAGATGAACAGACTTCTTGGCATTATCGGAACGACCCTCGGCGGGGGGATGGTCGGCGCGGGAATTCAGCGTACGTACATGATCGGGAATAAATTCTCCTCGGGCATGTCCAAACTGTTCGGCAAGAGCGGTCTGAAATTCGACAGTACGACCTGGGCGCTCCTGATCTGCGGGCTCCTCGTGCTCGCCTGCGGGGTGTATTTCGCGACAAAAAGAAAATGAATTGTTTTCGGTAACTTGTACAAGTAATTGCAACGCTATATAATTGCTCGGTTAACAATGACGCCGGAATCAGTACTCCGGCGTTTTTTTGTGTGAGGAGGCTACATGAAAAAGGCTAAATTAATCCTGGTTGCACTCAGTGCAGCCATGCTTACCCTCGCCGGTTGCGCCAAATCCGGCGCGAATGCGGGTAACGTCATCAAGATCGGCGTGTTCGAGCCGATGACCGGCGCGAACGCCGCCGGCGGCGCGATGGAAGTCGAGGGTATCAAACTCGCGAACGAGATGAACCCGACCGTCACCGTCGGTGGAAAGGAATACAAGGTCGAGCTCGTGATCGCGGACAACAAGTCCGACAAGGTCGAGGCCGCGAACGCGGCTCAGCGCCTCGTCGACAAGGACAAGGTTTCCGTCATCCTCGGCTCCTGGGGTTCGTCCCTGTCGATGGCCGCGGGTCCCATCGTTCTCGACGCGAAGGTCCCCGCGATCGGGCTTTCCTGCACCAATCCGCTCGTGACGCTCGGGAACGACTATTACTTCCGCGTGTGCTTCATCGACCCCTTCCAGGGCACCGTCATGGCGAACTACGCGTTCAACAACGCGAAGGCGAAGACCGCCGTCATCGTCCAGGAAGTCTCGAACGACTACTCCGTCGGCCTCGCGAAGTTCTTCACCGATAACTTCAAGAAGCTCACCGGGAACGAGAACTGCATCCTTTCCGTGCTCAACTACAACACCGGCGATCAGGACTTCACCGCCCAGCTGACGACGATCAAGTCGCTCAAGCCCGACGTCATCTTCGCGCCCGGCAACTACACCGAGAGCGCGCTCGTCATGAAGCAGGCCCGCGAGCTCGGCATCACCGTCCCGTTCCTCGGCGGCGATACCTGGGAGACCCCGGAGTTCATCGACGTGGGCAAGGACAAGGTCGAGGGAGCGCTCTTTTCCACCTTCTTCGCGGTCGAGGGCGCGACCTCCGGCATGTCGAAGACCTTCGTCGACGCGTATAAGGCCAAGTACTCGAAGGAGCCCGCCGCGGTCACCGCGCTCGGCTTCGACGGATACCTCCTCGCGCTCGACGCGATCAAGCGCGCCGACTCGCTCGACACCGTGAAGATCCGCGAGGCGATCGCCGCGACCAAGGGATTCGAGGGGGCCGCCGGTTCCATCACCCTCGACGCGAACGGCGACGCGACGAAGAGCGCCTTCATCAAGACCGTTAAGGACGGAAAATTCACGTACCTCACCGTCGTGAATCCCTAAGCCCAAGGCGCCTCGCGCGAGCGCTGGCGACTTGAGGGACGGGGGGCTTGAGGCTCCTCGCCCCGGGCCGAAGGCGGCGAGGCGTTGTACCGCGGGGGAAGGGAAATCCTTTTCCCCCGCGACTCACATGGAACCGAAATGACTTTTTCGTTGTTTTTGCAGCATCTCGCGAACTCTCTTTCGCTCGGAAGCCTTTATGCCCTTATCGCGATCGGCTACACGATGGTCTACGGCATTCTCAGACTCATCAATTTCGCCCATGGCGACGTATTCATGCTCGGGGCGTATTTCGCCTTCTACCTCGTGACCCTCGTCCTTTTGCCCTGGTGGGTCGCGTTTCTCGTCGCGATCGCGTTTACCGCGATCCTCGGTATCGCGCTCGAGCGCGTGGCGTACAAGCCCCTCCGCGATTCCCCCAAGATATCGATCATGATCAGCGCCATCGGCGCCTCGTTCCTCATTGAAAACCTCGCGACGGTCCTTTTCGGCGGAAGGCCGAAAGGGTTCGTCGTTCCGGATATGTTCTCCCGGGTCGTCCACCTCGGTTCGGTTTCCGTCGTGTCCGTGAGCCTCATGATCCCGCTTTTCACCTTCGCGATCCTCGCGCTCCTTTTGTGGATCGTGAACCGCACGAAGACGGGCATGGCGATGCGCGCCGTCTCCACCGACCTCGACGCCGCGCGGCTGCAGGCCATCGACGTCAACCGGGTCGTCTCGTTCACCTTCGGGCTCGGTTCGCTCCTCGCCGCGTTCGGCGGCATTCTCTGGTCGCTCAAGTATCCCCAGCTCAACCCGACGATGGGCATCATGCCCGGACTCAAGTGTTTCATCGCGGCCGTTCTCGGCGGCATCGGCAACATCATGGGCGCGGTTCTCGGCGGCTTCCTCCTCGGGGCGCTCGAGATCCTCATCATCGCGTTCCTTCCGGACCTCACGGGATACCGGGACGCGTTTGCGTTCGTCGTTTTGATCCTGGTTTTGCTCGTGAAGCCCTCGGGGCTCCTCGGAAAGAACCAAGTGGAGAAGGTGTGACATGATTACCAACGGAAAGAAAAACGCGCTCACCGCCTGCGCTTGCGTCCTTGCGCTCGCGTTCATAGTCTCGATGGAGCTTTTCGCCGGCAATTTCGCCATTCGCGTGTTCAATCTCTGCGCGATCTACGTCGTACTCGCGCTTTCCATGAACCTCCTCAACGGGTTCACCGGCCTGTTCTCGCTCGGGCACGCGGGCTTCATGGCGATCGGCGCCTACGTGTGCGCGCTTTTGACCATGAGTCCCGCGCAGAAGGAACTCAACTTCTTCCTCGCACCCATCGTTCCCGTTCTCGCGAACGTCCAGCTTCCGTTCATCCTCGCGCTCGTCGCGGCGGGACTCGCGGCCGCGGCGTTCGCCTGGCTTATCGGGACGCCGGTCCTGCGCCTTCGGGACGATTACCTCGCGATCGCGACCCTCGGCTTCGCCGAGATCGTCCGCGTGCTCATCACGAACGCGCAACGGATCACGAACGGCGCGCTCGGGCTCAAGGGCCTGCCGAAATACTCGACGACCGCCGTCGTGTGGTCCTTCGCCGCGCTCGCGGTCCTCTTCATGTTCGCGCTCACGCGCTCGGCGTACGGCCGCTCCCTCAAGGCGGTGCGCGACGACGAGATCGCCGCGCGCTCGATGGGCATCGACGTCGCGCACGTGAAGATCGTCAGCTTCGTCGCCTCGAGCTTCATCGCGGGAATCGGCGGCGCCCTCCTCGGACACCTCATGACGACGATCGACCCGAAGATGTTCGTCTTCGGGCTTACCTACAACATCCTCCTTATCGTCGTGCTCGGCGGTAACGGGAGCATAACCGGCTCGGTAATCGCTTCAATCGTCGTTACCGTCCTCATGGAGGCGCTCCGCTTCCTCGATGGCCCCCTTAACCTTATCGTCTTTCAAACGGACGGGCTTCCGGGGCTCCGAATGGTCGTCTTCTCGCTCCTTCTCATGATCGTCGTCATCTACCGGCAAAAGGGACTCATGGGCACGAAGGAATTCTCGTGGGACACGCTCTCCGACATCGGGCTCCTCCCGAGGCGAAAAGCGGGCGCGAGCGACCGCGCGAAGGGAGGCAAATGATGCTTTCCGCGAACCACGCGACCATGCGCTTCGGCGGGCTCACCGCCGTGACCGACCTCAACATCAGGGTCGAGGACAAGGAGATCGTCGGGCTCATCGGCCCGAACGGCGCGGGCAAGACTACCGCGTTCAACATGATCACGGGCGTGTACCGCCCGAGCGAGGGGAATATCGTCTACGACGGCGTCGACATCACCCGGCTCGAACCGCACCGGATCACCGAGCTCGGCCTCGCGCGCACCTTCCAGAACATCAGGCTTTTCCGCGAGATGACGGTTCTCGAGAACGTTCTCGTCGCGGGCAATCTCCGGATGGGCGTCCACTTCCTCCCGTCCGTCCTGCACCTTCCCGGACAGTCGAAGCGGGAAAAGGAGCTTCGCTCTCGCGCGACGCACCTCCTTGAGCAGGTAGGGCTCGCCGAGCACGCGAACGACCAGGCGACCTCGCTTCCCTACGGAAAGCAGCGCCGCCTCGAGATCGTTCGCGCCCTCGCCACGGAACCGCGCTGTCTCCTTCTCGACGAGCCCGCGGCGGGCATGAACCCGCAGGAATCGTTCGAGCTCATGGACTTCATCCACCGGATCAGGGACGAGTTCGGGATCTCGATCCTCCTCATCGAGCACCATATGCAGGTCGTCATGGGGGTGTGCTCCCGGATGTACGTGCTCGAGTACGGGATCACGATCGCCGACGGGACGCCCGAGGAAATCAGGGCGAATCCGCGCGTTATCGAGGCCTACCTGGGGGGTGAGTGATGCTGAAACTTGACGGCATATCGGTTTTTTACGACGGCATTCACGCCCTTCAGGGCGTTTCGATCGAGGTTCCCGACGGGAAGATCGTTTCCCTCATCGGGGCGAACGGCGCGGGAAAGTCCACGACCCTCAAGTCCATCGTCGGCCTCGTGAAGCCCGCCGCGGGCACGGTTTCCTGGAACGGGGAGGCGCTCGCCGGGCTCGCGACGAAGGACGTCGTCTCCCGGGGCATCGTTCTCGTGCCCGAGGGACGCCGCGTGTTCCCGAACCTCACGGTCGAGGAGAACCTCATTCTCGGCGCGTACTCCCGGCGCGACCGCGACGGGATCAAAAAGGACCGGGAGATGGTCTACGACCTCTTTCCCCGGCTCCGCGAGCGCATGAAGCAGTCCGCGGGCACGCTCTCGGGCGGGGAACAGCAGATGCTCGCCGTGGGCCGCGGCCTCATGACGAACCCGAAGCTTTTCATGCTCGACGAACCCTCGCTCGGGCTCGCGCCGCTCGTCGTCAAGATGATCTTCGAGATCATCCGGGAGATCAACCGAAAGGGGACGACCGTGCTCCTTGTCGAGCAGAACGCCCACGCCGCGCTCGAGGTCGCCGATTACGGCTACGTTCTCGAGACCGGCGCGATCTCCTTCGAGGGATCCGGTCAGGAGCTTCTCAGGGACGACCGGGTTCGGAAGGCGTATCTCGGGGAGCGGTAAACGGGCTCTTTTCCTTTGGTACGGGCGGTTTCACCGCGGCGTTCCGTAAGGGTGAAGGGGTTTTCGCGGTCACAGGCAAGCTTTTTGCAGGGCGTCGGACTCATCCGGCGCCTTTTTTGTTTGACAGGCGCCGGAATGGCGGGTTACGATGGATGAAAACCGACTGGCCAGTCGGTTTTGGAAGATACACGGTATTGTACCGCCGCAACGACGCTCACGCGAAAGGATCCCGGTTTCCGGGTACGAACGATGAAAGAAACCTTCTATAATCTCGCCGAGGAAAAACAAACGAGGATCATGCGCGCGGCGCTCGAGGAATTCGCCCTTTCCGGCTTCGACAAAACGAGCCTCGACGCTATCGTCAGGCGAGCCGGGATTTCCAAGGGGGGCCTCTACGAGTACATCGAGACGAAAGAGGATCTTTTCCGCTATGCCCTCGAGTATTCCTACGGGAGGATGGAAAAGCACATCAGGGACGGTACCTCCTCCGGTACCATGCCGGCCGACCCGCTTGAGCGAACCCGCTTTATCTCCTCCGTGGCCGTGGAATTCTTTATCAGGGAACCCGACGTCATCTCGTTTCTCGTGAAGGCCGAGCAGGCGGAGCGGCGCGACATGAAGCGACACGGCCAAGCCGTGTTCGACCGGTATTTCGAGGGCCTCTACGCGGACGCCGACTACGACGCGATCTCGTGCGGCAAGGATCGCGCGCTTTCCCTCATCAAGTGGCTCCTCGTGAAGACCCGCAACGATTTCAGCGAGAACCTCGCGACGCTCCGGAAGAGCGAACTGTGCCGCGACGCGTATCTCGAGGAGTGGGACTTTTTCCTTTCGGTCCTCGCGAAGGGCATCTATCGGGTGTAATCGTGAATCAGGGGGCACGGGGCTCAGTCGCCTCGGTCCCCATGCTTATAAGGGGGAATATATGTCTGCATTCGGAGACGCGTGGGTTACGCTCGCGTATGGCTTGACCATCGGGTCCGTGATTCTCTGCGTGGCGTACGGCGTCATCAACTGGAACAAACCGAAAGAGGATCTCGCGAACGAGGCTCGCGAGGAAGCGGAGTGGGAAAAGCGCGACCCGGAATTGGGCGAGGGGGCGGATAAATGAGCGTCATCGTACTTTCGGTCATGGTGGTCGCGTACCTCGTGATCACGGTCCTTCTCGGCCTTTACGGCTACAAGTCGACGAAAAACTCGACCGACTATCTTCTCGGCGGAAGGCAGGTTCATCCCCTCGTCATGGCCCTTTCTTACGGGGCTACCTTCATCTCCACCTCGGCGATCATCGGCTTCGGCGGGGCCGCCTCGGTGTACGGCATGGGGATCATCTGGCTGACCTTCCTCAACATCCTCGTCGGCATCTTCATCGCCTTCGTGCTTTTCGGCCGCCGCACCCGGAAGATGGGGCACAACCTCGACGCGCACACCTTCCCCGAGCTGCTCGGTAAGCGCTACGGGTCGAAGTTCCTCCAGACCGCGGGCGGCGCGCTCATCTTCGTCGCGATGCCCCTCTATGCCGGTTCGGTCATCATCGGCGGCGTCCAGTTCGCCGCTCAGACCCTCGCGATTCCCTACGAGGTCGCGCTCCTCTTTTTCGTCGCGATCGTCGCGGTGTACGTCGTCATGGGCGGGATGAAGGGCGTCATGTACACTGACGCCTTCCAGGGCGTCCTGATGTTCCTCGGCATGACCTTCCTTCTCGTCTACACCTACTGGCTCCTCGGCGGGCCGGGAGCCGCGCATCGCGCGCTCACCGACATGGCGCCCGTCGCGAAGGAGACCTTCGGCGCGAACGGCCATCAAGGCTGGTCCGCGATGCCGAAATTCCTTTCGCCCTATTGGTGGCAGCTCGTCACGACGGTCGTGCTCGGCGTCGGTATCGGCGTGCTCGCCCAGCCCCAGCTCACGGTCCGTTTCATGACCGTGAAGTCGGGCAAGGAGCTTAACCGCGCGGTCGTCGCGGGCGGCATCTTCATCTGCATGATGACCGGCGTCGCGTTCACCGTCGGCGCGCTCTCGAACGTGTACTTCATGAAGACGGTCGGGAAGATCGCGCTTTTCGCCGGAGAGAAGCGGATCGACAACATCATCCCGCTTTACATAGACCGCGCGATGCCGCACTGGTTTACCGCGTTCTTCTTTGTGACCCTCCTCGCCGCGGCGATGTCGACCTTAAGCGGCCAGTTCCACACGATGGGCACGGCCTTCGGCCGTGACGTACTCGAGAAGGGCTGCGGCGTCAAGGGGAAGAATCCCGTCGCGATCAACCGGATGGCGATGGGCGTCGGGATCATCCTTTCGACCCTCATCGCCTACGCGCTCCCGAAGTTCTTCGCCGGAGGGACCGCGATCATCGCGACCGGAACGGCGATCTTCTTCGGTCTGTGCGCGGCAGCCTTCCTTCCGTCGTACATCGGCGCGCTCTATCTCAGGAAGACGAGCAGGGCGGCGGCGATTACCTGCCTCGTGACGGGCGTCGCAGTGAGCCTGTTCTGGCTCTTTTTCATGCACGCGAAGGAAGCGGTTCCCCTCGGGTTATGCAAGGCGCTTTTCGGGAAACCCGTTCTCGCGCCGGCGCTCGCGAACGTCGACCCGATCATCGTCGCGCTTCCCGTATCGACGATCGCGTACTTCGTGACCGGCCTCGTGTCGAAACCCGTCGAGAAGGAGATTACCGAAACCGCGTTCCGGAATATCGAAAACGCTTGACAGAGTGCATAAATATACGTAATATGTGAATATGAATGCATTCTTCGCGCTCGCCGTAGTCCTTCTCCTCGTCGTACTGGTAGTCGTTACCGGGTCGAGAAGTCGTCTGTCGCGAGCGTGAGTTTCAGTAGCGAACCGAAACCCTCCGGCAGACCGGAGGGTTTTTTTTTAACCGGGAGGTTTCTATGATCGAGGCAACGGGCGCGCAAATCGTGACGAAACTGCTTGAGGCGCACGGGATTACCGTTTTGGCGGGAATTCCCGGCGGCTCCGTCTTGCCCCTCTATGACGAGCTCGCGCGGAGCGGTATCCGCCACATCCTCGTGCGCCACGAACAGGCGGCGGGCTTTATCGCCCAGGGGATAGCCCGCACGACCGGAAAGCCCGCGGTCTGCGTCGCGACGAGCGGACCCGGCGCGATGAATCTCCTTACCGCGATCGCCGACGCGAGATCGGACTCGATTCCCCTCGTCGCGATTACCGGCCAGGTAAGCACCCATCTCATCGGAACCGACGCCTTCCAGGAAGCGGATACCTTCGGGCTCTCGTTCCCGATCACCAAGCACAGCGTGATGGTGAAGTCCGCCGCGGAACTCCTCGATGCGATCCCCCGGGCCTTCGAGATCGCCGCCTCCGGGCGCCCGGGCCCGGTCCTCGTCGACATTCCGCGCGACGTCCAGCTCCAGCGCGTCTCGTTCGAGTCCTGGCCCGCGCCGCGCGAGATACGTCCCCGCGCCGAGCGGTTCCGGACCGAGGGAGAGTCCTTCGTTCGCGCCGTGGACGAGGCGGCCCGTATCCTCGCGTCCGCCGAGCGGCCGGTTCTCTACGCGGGCGGGGGCTGCAATTCGCCCGAGGCGGCTTCGGGGATCGCGAGCCTTCTTTCGGCGATACCCGTGCCGGTCGTGACGAGCCTCATGGGGATCGGCTGCGTGAGCGCGGACAATCCGCTTCGCCTCGGGATGGTCGGCATGCACGGGAGCGCCGCCGCGAACCGGGCCATGCACGACTCGGACGTCGTGCTCGCCGTCGGGGTCCGCTTCGACGACCGCGCGACCGGCCTCATCAGGCAGTTTTGCCCCGGGGCCCGGATCATCCACGTGGACATCGACGCCGCCGAGGTGAACAAGATCCTTCACTCGCATTGCCCGATCGTCGCGGACGCCGAGTCGGTCCTTCCCGTGATCGCCTCTCGCGTGCTCGAGCTCGGGGGCGGGGGCGAGTCGCTCGCGCGCGCGCGCGCGGAATGGATCGCGGGCCTTTCGCGCCTTCGCGACGCCGAGACGGAGACTTACCGCGGGGACGCCGAGCGGTCGAGTCGCGCGCTCGGATCCGTCCATCCGTCCCTCTTTATCGCCTCAATCCCCGAGCGCGTGCGCGCCCTCGGCGGCAACCCCGAGGAACTCATCGTCACGACGGACGTCGGCCAGCACCAGATGTGGACGGCCCAGTGGTTCCCCGTTTCGAGACCGCGGCAGCTTCTGACCTCCGGCTCGCTCGGCACGATGGGCTTCGGCCTTCCCGCGGCGATCGGGGCCGCGATCGCGAACCCCGGAAAGCGCGTGATCTGTTTTTCGGGTGACGGCTCGATAATGATGAACGTGCAGGAACTCGCGACGCTCGCCGAGCTCGGCCTCGACGTGACGGTCATCGTGCTCGACAACGCCGCGCTCGGCATGGTCAGGCAGCAGCAGGAGCTCATCTTCGCGAAAAACTATTCCGCCTGCATCTACGAGCGGTCTCCCGATCTCGTGAGGATCGCCGAGGGCTTCGGGATCGAGTCCGTGGACGCCGCGTCCCCGGAATGGGAGCGCGTCGCGTTCGGCGGTAAGGGGCCTCGCTTCGTGCGCTGCCGGATCGAACAGGGCGAGAACGTGTGGCCCTTCGTGCCGGCGGGAAAGGCGAACGTCGACGCGATGACGGGGAGGTGAGGCGGGATATACCCGGCCGCTTCCACTCGCGGGGCATTTCCTCTATACTGAAGGCAGCGACGGCGAAAGGAGCGGGGAATGATCAAGATAACGCAGGCGGATTTCATCAAGGGCGCGACGAAGCCCGATTCGTACCCCGCGACGGGCCTTCCCGAGTTCGCGTTCTTCGGAAGGTCGAACGCCGGCAAGTCGTCCCTCATCAACATGATCGTGAGCCGGAAATCGCTCGTGAAGACCGGCTCGCGCCCGGGCATGACCCGCGTGATCAATTTTTTCAAGGTGAACGGCGCGTTCGTGCTCGCGGACCTGCCGGGATACGGATACGCGCAGCGATCGGCCGAGGAGAACCGCGCGTTCGACCGGATGCTCGCCGACTACGCGCAGGAGCGGAAGGAACTCAAGACCCTGTTCTTCCTGATCGACATGCGCCGCCTCCCGGGGGAGGTCGAGCGGAACACGGTCGAGTATTTCGAGAAGCTCGGGATCGAGGTCGTGATCGTCGGGACGAAGGCCGACAAGCTCAGCGCCAACGAGGCGCGCAACGCCCTTTTCAAGTGGTCGGCCTTCTTCAACCGGAGCGCCGACCTCATCCCGATGACCTCCGCGTCGAAAAAAACGGGAAGGGACCACATCCTCCGCGTCATCTCCGAACGGATATAGCCTCTCGCGCGACCCGCGCGTCCCGTCACATCTTCCCGAGCTGGATGAATCGCTCCACCGGGCTCGAGTACATGATACCGATGCCGGGAGTCGAGAGACATGGCAAGGTGAGTATCGCGATCTCGACGGCCTTCGCGACGGAGCGGTCGGCGACGATGAGAACCTCTTCCTTCTCGGGAACGATCGTTATGCCGAAGAATTTCTCGTCGTCGGGCTTTCCCGTGCCGCGCGCGTTGAGGATCGTCCCCCCGGTCGCGCCCGCCTTTCGCGCGGCGCTCATGACGTCGTCCGCGTATCCGCGGTTGACGATTATCGTCAGAAGCACGTGTCCCGAATCTCCGATCATTCCCTTTCCTCCTGTGCGAATCGCGATGGATAACCCGTGGTTCCGTCTTTTATAGATCGGCGCGTCGCGTATCGCGCCGAGAATCGCGTCGAGCTCGCCGTCGCCGACCAACGTGACGAGCACGTCCCGCTCGACGTCGGCGAGCGCGAGCGCGCGGAGACTCCTGGAGGGGAGCTCGTCCCTTCCCACGAGGATCGTTCCCCCGCGCGCGCCGGCGGCGCGGGTTCGCGCGGCAAGGCGCTCGCCCATGCCGTGATCGACCATGGTCAGTATCTGCCAGTCGTAGTTCATTGCGCGGTTTCCTCCCTCGCGACGCGTTTTTCCTTGATCGAGTAGAGCCACCCGAGAATCTGTATCGCGACGAGGGGCGTCGCCGCGACCATCGCGATCACGCCGAACCCGTCGCGCGCGGGATCCCCTCCCGACGCCACCGAGGCGCCCAAGGTGAGCGAGAGGATGAAGGTGCTCGCCATCGGTCCCGACGCGACGCCTCCCGAGTCGAACGCGATCGCGGTAAAGAGGGGCGGGGTGACGAAGGTCAGCGCGATCGCGGCGACGTAAAACGGCACGAGCAGGTACCAGATGCTGAATCCGAAGAGTACCCGGCACATCGAGAGCCCGACCGAGACCGCGACGCCGATCGCGAGGGCGGTGAGCAGGACGGGCTTCCTGATGTTGCCGCCCGACGCTTCCTCTACCTGCTCGGTCAATACCCAAACCGCCGGTTCCGCGCACACGACGACCGCGCCGAGCGCGCATCCGATCGGAATGAGAATCCAGCGATACCCGAGCGAACCGAGCGCGACGCCGAGCTCCCTGCCCGCGGGCACGAAGGCGGTGTCCGCCCCGAGGAAGAAGAGTATGAGGCCGAGAAAGGCGTAGAGAAAGCCGAGCGAAACGCGCTTGAGCTGCTGGGGCGGGAGCTTGAGGAGAAACGCCTGGAAGAGCATGATGATCGCGTAAAGCGGCATGAGCGCCACGAAGACGTCGCGTGCGACCTCGGGCGCTTCATGGGCGAGTCCCCCGAGGGTTCGGGCGAGCGAGAAGGCGGCGTCTCCCTGCGGTACCGCCGCAGCGCTCGCCTCGACGGCGCGGGATGCGGCATCCTGCGATCCGCCGTTACCGATGATGACGCCGAGCGCGGCGACGGCGAGGATCGGCCCGATCGAGGCGATGCCCGTGTAGCCGAAGCTGTCCTCGATCGCGTTCTTGTCGCCGCGGACGGCCGCGATACCGATGCCGAGCGCGATGATGAAAGGGACGGTCATGGGCCCGGTCGTGGCCCCGCCCGAATCGAACGCGATCGCGACGAATACCTCGCCGACGGTTCCCGCGAGCGCGAAGACCGCGATGTAGCCGACGATCAGTACTATTCTATAGGGAATTTGGAGCAGAACCCGCGCGAGCGACACGGCGACGAAGGTTCCCACGCCTATCGCGACCGCGAGTACGAGCGAGCGCGAGGGGATCGAGCCGGTGACGTCCTCGACCTGGCCGCCGAGCACGAGAAGATCAGGTTCCGCGACGGTGATGACGAAGCCGACGAGGAGTCCCGCAGCGAGGATGAACGGCATGTTGCGCGTCCTCGTGAGCTTCGCGCCCATGTGAGTTCCCGCGGGGATGATCCCGAGGTCGGCGCCGGTGAGGAAGAGCGAGAGGCCGGCGATGAGCACGAGGGAACCGATCGCGAAGGAGCCGAGGAGGGCGGGACCGAGCGGCGCGATCGTCATGCCGAGCGCGATCACGATGGCGCAAATGGGCAAGACGGCACTGCTGGTTTCCCGGAGTTTGTGCAGGAGATTCATGTAATTTCAAAATACCATCACTTGACAAAAGATACAAGTTTTTGGCAGTATATATTATGGAAACACGCAATATCTTCCTCAATATCTCCCCCATTGACCATCGCTATTCCCTTTCCGAGTCCGCCGTCTTCGACAGGCTTTCCTCCCATATTTCGGAACAGGCCGCGATCATTTCCTGCGCGCGCGCCGAGATCGCGCTCGTCAAGGCCCATCTCGCCGTGCGGGGCGGGCTCGACGCGAACCTCGAGAAACGGCTCGACGCGGTCGCGACGGAGATCGACCCCGCTCGCGTGTACGCGGAAGAGGAGAAAACCAAGCACAATATCAGGGCGCTCGTGAACGTCCTCAAGGAGATGGTGCCGGCCGAGGTCGCGCCGCTCGTCCATCTCGGATCGACGAGCGTCGACATCCTCGATACCGCGCTTTCCGTCCGCGTGCGCGACTGCGTGAAGGAAGTCATCCTTCCCGAGCTTCGCGAGCTCGAGACGAAGCTCTGCGAGATCGCCAAGCGCGAGGCCGAGACCCCCGAGGTCGGCCGCACGCACGGCCAGCACGCCGTCCCGATAACCTTCGGCTTCGCGATCGCCGAGTACGTGAGCCGCCTCGGGAAATCGATCCTCGAGATCGAGGCGAGGGCCGACGGTCTCGCCGGAAAGCTCGCCGGCGCCGTCGGGGCCTACAACGCGACGAGCATGATCGTCCGCGATCCCGAGGACCTCGAGCGCCGCTACCTTTCCTACCTCGGACTCGAGCCTTCCGAGCACTCGACCCAGCTCGTCGAGCCCGAATACCTCCTGCGTCTCCTTCTCGAGTGCAACGTCGCGTTCGGCGTCATCGCGAACCTCGCGGACGACCTTCGCAACCTCCAGCGCTCCGAGGTCGGCGAGGTCTTCGAGTATTTCAGCTCGACCCAGGTCGGCTCGTCGACCATGCCGCAAAAGCGTAACCCGTGGAACTCCGAGCACGTGAAGAGCCTCTGGAAGGCCTTCGCGCCGCGCGTCGTGACCTTTTTCATGGACCAGATCTCCGAGCACCAGCGGGATCTCACGAACTCCGCGAGCCAGCGCTTCGTCGCGGACTATCTCGCGGGCTTCACGCTCGCGGTCTCGCGCATGAAGAGCGTCGTCTCGGGCCTCCAGGCCGACCGCGAGGGCATGGCGAAGAACCTCGCGAACGCCGGCGGAAAGGTAAAGGGCGGCGTCCTCGCCGAGCCCGCGTACATCCTTCTCGCGGAGTCCGGCATTTCCGACGGGCACGAGGTGATCAGGAAGATCACGCTCGAGGCGGAGACGAACGGCATTACCTTCTACGAGGCGCTCAAGAAAAACGCGGACGCCTTCGCGCGGATTCAAGGCCAGCTCGAGAAGCTCGGCGTCGCGGACCCGGCGGGCTTCTTCGCGAACCCCGAACGCTACCGCGGACTCGCCGCCGAAAAGGCTGAGCGGCTCGCGAAAAAGTACGGCGACCTCATGCGGGCCGCAGCGAAGTGAGAACATGACCGGCCCCACGTGCGGCCGGTTTTTCGCAATTAGGGGTCAGGCGCCCCGCGCCGCGCCGAACGGCGAAACGACGGCGCGCCGGATCGACAAACGTTTTTACAATGGAGGGATAGAGATATGATCCAACTGAAAGAGACTCTTTCGTACGACGACGTGCTCCTCGAGCCGGGATATTCCGAGGTACTGCCCCGCGATACCGACGTGAGCACCATCCTGGTCCGCGACGTAAAGCTCAACGTGCCGGTCATCTCGGCGGCGATGGATACCGTCACCGAGGAGAAGATGGCGGTCGCGCTCGCCCTCGAGGGAGCGGCCGGAGTCATTCACCGGAACCTCAAACCCGAGGTTCAGGCCGAGCAGGTCTCGAACGCCAAGCGCTACCTCAACTGGATCATCGAGTCCCCCGTGACCGTCGAGGTCGATCGCACGATCGGCGACGTGAAGCAGCTCATGCATCGCTATAACGTGTCGGGCCTTCCCGTCATCGACAAGGAAGGAAAGCTCGTCGGCATCATCACCGGCCGCGATCTCCGTTTCTGCAGGGACGACAGCCTCTTCGTCCGGGACGTCATGACCAAGGACATGGTGGTCACCGAGGGAAAACCCTCGGTCGACGACGCGCGGCAGAAGTTCGACAAGCACCGCATCGAGAAGCTCCCCGTCATCGACCATGACGGCCACCTCACCGGGCTCATCACGGTCAAGGACATGGAGAAGCAGGAGATGTTCCCCCGCGCCGCGCGCGACAAGAAGGGCCGGCTCATCGTCGGGGCGGCGATCAGCAACAACGACTGGTCCGTCCGCCTCCCGCTCCTCGTCGGCGCGAAGGTTGACTTCGTCGTCCTCGACACCGCCCACGGCGACTCGAAGGGCGTCATCGAGGCGGTTCGCGCGATCAAGAAGGAATACCCCGACCTCCCGGTCATCGGCGGAAACGTCGCGACCGCCGCGGGAACGCGGCACCTCATCGACGCGGGCGCGGACGCGATCAAGGTCGGCGTCGGCCCGGGCTCCATCTGCACGACCCGCGTCGTATCGGGCGTGGGAGCCGCGCAGTTCACCGCGGTGTGCGAATGCGCCGAGGAGGCCTCGAAATCCTCCATACCGATAATCGCCGACGGCGGCATCAAGTTCTCGGGCGACATCTCGAAGGCGATCGGCGCCGGCGCGAACGCGGTCATGATCGGAAACCTCTTCGCGGGCCTCAAGGAGGCTCCCGGCCGCGAGATCATCTTCGACGGCAGGATCTACAAGGAATACCGCGGCATGGGCTCGCTCGGCGCGATCAAGGACGGCTCGGGCGACCGCTACGGCATCGCGAAGGACGAGACCCCGGTTCCCGAGGGTATCGAGGGCCGCGTGCCCTACAAGGGCGAGCTCAAGAGCTACCTCCACCAGATGGTTTCGGGTCTCCGCAAGGGCATGGGCTACTGCGGCTGCCGCACCGTCGAGGACCTCAAGAAGTATCGCCGCTTCGTGCGTATCACCTCGTCGGGCCTCCGCGAGAGTCACGCCCATGACGTGACCATCACCCAGGAAGCGCCGAACTACTCCCGCTATTGACGGACGTCTTGCGGGCTTCCCCGGGAAACCGGGTATTCGCCCGCGGGCGATCCCGAAGCCCGCGTCATCTTTCGCCAACCCGTCGCGGTAGCGGCGGTTTTCCCCTTTTTTTCGCGGATCGATCGAAGATTTCGCGGCGGAAACCGTTTGAGGAATTGAAGAAACGGCCGATATCTGCTAGGATCAGGCCGTCGGGACTCCGGTAAAGTCATGCGCAAGACCTGACTGCCGCATCGGAGATGCCTGACCACTCTTGAAATCAAGCAGGTAGCCATGAACGTAGTCGTTATCGGTGCCCAGTGGGGCGACGAAGGGAAGGGAAAGATCGTTGACTATTTGGCCAACGAATCCCAGTGTATCGTGCGATTCTCCGGCGGCGCCAACGCCGGGCACACGATTGTCTCGAACGGCGTCCAGTACGCGCTCCATCTGGTTCCGTCCGGAATCCTCCATCCCGCAAACACGGTGTACCTCGGCGCCGGCATGGTTATCGATCCCGAAGCCCTCTTTACCGAGCTCAAGATGCTCACCGACAAGGGCATTTCCTGGGAGGGAAGGGTATTCATCTCCGACCGCGCCCATATCGTCCTTCCCCGCTACCGCGAGCTCGACAAGAAGCGCGACGCCGCGCGCAAGCGCCCGATCGGCACGACCGGCCGCGGAATCGGGACCACCTACGCCCTGAAGAGCGAGCGCGACGGCATCAGGCTCGCCGACCTCACCTGGAAGGAGAAGATGGACGATCTCGAGGCGGAAGACCGCGCCTTCCTCGCGCCCTTCCTCGATCGCCTGCTCGCGATGAAGGTGAACCTCACGAGCGAGCTCTGGAAGTTCCGCGGGAAAAAAGTCCTTTTCGAGGGCGCCCAGGGAGCCCTGCTTGACCTCGATCTCGGCACCTATCCCTACGTTTCCTCCGGTTTCTCGAGCGCCGCGGGCGCCGCGATCGGCGGATGCATCGGTCCCCGTTCCATCGACAAGATTCTCGGCGTGTTCAAGGCCTATTCGACCCGCGTCGGCAACGGCCCCATGCCGACCGAATTCGACGTCAACAGCCAGAGCGAGCTCTATCACTACGTCCGCGAGACGGGCCGCGAGTACGGCGTCACGACCGGCCGACCCCGTCGCTGCGGCTACCTCGACCTCGTCGCCCTTCGCTACGCGTGCCGCTCGAACTCCATCGACGACCTCGTCCTCACCCATCTCGACGTGTACGACACCCTCGACGACATCGAGGCTTGCGTCGCCTACGAGATCAACGGCGTCGTCACCGAGGATTTTCCCGCCTCGATCGAGGATCTCAATGCCGCGAAGCCCGTGCTCAAGCATTTCAAGGGCTGGAAAACCTGCCTCAAGGAATGCCGCTCCTACGACGCCCTTCCCGCCGAGGCTCGCGCGTACGTCGATTTTATCGAGGAGTACTGCGCTACCAAGGTCGGCATCATATCCGTCGGGTACGACCGGAACGATACCTTTATCCGCGAGAGCGTTTGGTAAGTCGCGTTGTGCGTTGATGCCGGGGCCCGAAGGTACCGGCATCGTGGCTTGATTCGTTATCCCGGAAAGGGCTGTCTGACATCCCCGTCAGGCGGCCCTTTGTCGTTTTAATGGTATTGCATCGCGGTATTCATGCAAAGATGACAAGTCCAAAGAAAAATGTCATGTAAAATCACTCTAATTTCTGCAACTTTTTGCCATTCCATAGTATCATACACATAGAACAGCTCGACTCTCGTTGCGCAATTTGAGGAGTTTTCATGGAGACGCTTAACGATCTTGGTTCATATACGTTCCCGGCTATGCTCGCGAACAGTCTCAAAAAGTTCGCGGATCGACCCGCGCTCGCGTTCGCTTCGGGTAAACCCCTCAGCTACGCCGAGGTAGGCGACCGGATACGGGAAACCCGGGATCTTTTGTGGGGCCTCGGCATCGGGCGGGGCGACCGCGTCGCGATTTACGGGACGAGTTCGCCCAATTGGGGCATCGCCTATTTCGCGGTCGTGACCCTCGGCGCGATCGCCGTCCCGCTTTTGCCCGACTTCAGCGCGAAAGAGGTCGAAACCTGCCTCGCGCATTCGGGGGCGACGAGCCTCTTCGTGACGGACCGGCTCGCGGATCGGGTGAGTTCCGGCGTTCGGGAACGCCTTTCAAGCGTTATCAGGCTCGATACCCTTTCGGTACTTGACGGTACCTCCTCGCGCGAGGGATCCGCGCCAGAGTTTACGGTCGGCGAGAACGACACCGCTTCCATCATTTACACCTCGGGCACGACCGGCCGCTCGAAGGGCGTCGAGCTCAGCCACAAGAACCTCGTGTTCACCGCGATCGGCGGCCAGCATTTCCAGCGAATCAACAAATTCGACGTCGGGCTTTCGATCCTCCCCATGTCGCACGTCTATGAGTTCACGATCGGCTTCCTGATGTTCTTCCTCAACGGCGCCTGCGTGTACTATCTCGAGAAACCGCCGACGGTGACGACCCTCCTGCCCGCCCTCAAGTCCGTGAGGCCGACGATCATGCTCTCCGTGCCGATCATCATGGAGAAGATCTACAAGAACAAGATCGTGCCGACCTTCACGGCGAAGCCGCTCGTGCGCGCGCTCTACGCGCTGCCCCCGTTCAGGAAGGTATTCCACCGGATCGCGGGAAAGTCCCTGAAAAAGACCTTCGGCGGCAGGATGAAGTTTTTCGGCATCGGCGGCTCGAAGGTCGATCCCGTCGTCGAGCGGTTCCTCAAGGAAGCGCGCTTTCCGTACGCGATCGGCTACGGGCTTACCGAGACCTCGCCCCTGCTCGCGGGCGCGGGACCGAAACATACGATACCCGGTTGCATCGGGGCCGCGATGCCGGGCGTCGAGATACGCATCCTTGACCCCGATCCCGTAACCGGCATCGGCGAGCTCGCCGCGCGCGGGCCGAACGTGATGAAGGGCTATTACCGCGATCCCGAGCTTACCGCGAGCGTCTTGACCGCGGACGGCTGGTTCAGGACCGGCGACCTTTGCTCGATCAAGGGTCGGCGCGCGATCATCGCGCTCAAGGGCCGCTCGAAGAACATGATCCTCGGCGCCTCGGGCGAGAATATCTATCCCGAGGACATCGAATTCGTCCTCAACCAGCACCCGCTCGTCGCGGAGTCCCTGGTCGTCGAGGGGGAGAATTCGTCCCTCGTCGCGCTCGTGCAGATCGACGAGGAGAAGTTCGCCGAGGAAGCCCGGCGCCGGGCGCTCGCGGAAGGCGCCCAGTCCCAGACGATGACCGAGGCGGTGGGCGCGGCGATGTCCGGGGCGATGAGCGAGGTTTCCCACGCGATGGCCTATAAGCGCGAGGAACTCCTCAACGAGATAAAGTTCTTCGTGAACGAGAACGTGAACCGGATGTCGCGCATCGACCGCGTGGAGCTCATCGACCAGTTCGAGAAGACCGCGAGCCAAAAGATCAAGCGCTATCTCTATAACCTGAAGAACTCGATCACGGGAAAGCCGTCGGCTCGATGAGGCGGCGACTGCCCCCACGGGATGCAGTCCGCTTCAGGATGGGTCGTCCCCGTTAAAAAAAAGAGCGCGTTCCGCGGGGAACGCGCTCTTTCTCATTTACGCGGTATTCCGGCTTCAAGAACCGTGATCCGCGCCTCGCGCACGAGCCGCGCGAAAATCTCGCCGTTCCAGCACGCGAGGTAGAAGAGTTCGCTCGCCTCTTCCCAGTCGCGGAAGAGGGTGCCGCTGTCGCGGATCGCGCGGAACTCCTCGGGGAACGCGTCACGGCTGTACGCGGTATTCCATCTGATGTCGTCCGCGAGCGCCGTCCCGGCGTTCCGGTATGTATCCTCGAGTTCGCGCGTGGGCCATCCGGCTACCTCGGGAAAGAGGTAACGCGCGGTAGCGATCCTGAACGAGCGCCTTCCCTTTTTACCCTTCTCGTCGCCAAGGAGCGGATAGCCTTCCTCGCCGACCGCGTAGATCTCCGCTTTTTTCAGCAACGCGGAGGCGGCGACGATTCGGTCCCAGCGATTCGCCATCTGCCTGAGCGCGGCGTCGCGGGGAAGCACCGTGTCGCGATAGCGGATACCCGCCTCGGTGGGAATCCCGGCGACGGGAGACTCCACGACCGCGAGCGTCCATGAGTCGCCCGATCGGGCGAGCTTGAGCTTGCCGGGGAACTCAAAGCGCGCCTCGGTCCATCCGTCTTTCCAGTTGCTGAACCAGCGGAGCGACCCCGTCTCGAGCGCGATATCCCCCGATGGTTCCCTCGCGTACGTGCCCTCGATGACGGTGCGTTCGGGGAACGCGCCCGAGAGGGTAAAGGATCCCTCGTCGCCGTCCGCGAGCGGAAGGAGCGTTACCGCGCAATCGATCGGCTTGCCCCGCGACGCGGGGTCGAAGGCCGTCGGCGCGGACGCGCAGGATGAGGCGACGAGAACGCAGGCGATGGCGGCGAGGGCCGCGGTGATTCGTTTCATGATCGAGCCGTCCTTTGTCAGTAACTGACCTTGTAGCCGAAAGATACAACCGGCATGCCGATGTTGAAGTCCGCGCTGTCCGAGTCCGCGGTTTCCTCGCCGGTGAACGAGTCAAGCTGCTTGTTCGTCTTCGGCCGGTAGAGGTTCACAAAGATATCCTCGGCGCCGACGTAGTACTCCCACTTGAGCTTCGAGTGCCGGTAGTATCCGGAGAGCGCGAAGCGCGCGTCGACCGGGCACGAGATGCTCGTCCTCAGCGAGTTGTCGTAGGAGTCCCTTCGGGCATAGCGCTCGACGACGGTTCTCGTCCCGTCGGGATTGTCGATGGTCGCCGCGTACGCGACGACTTTTCCTTCCTTCGGCCTCGGCTTTCCGGTCGCGAGGCTCGACTTGACGGTGAGGATCATCCCCGTGCGCGGTTTCCAGTTAAGGATGAGATTGAGGCTGTGGAACCGGTGGAATTCGGGGTAATACGACGCGTCGAGCGGTTCGCCCGACATGGTCGTCTGTCCCGCGTAGAGGGGATCCATGGGGTTCCGGTAATTCGCCCAGACGAACGAGTAGGAAAGGTATCCGTCGATCTTGCGGCCGTTTTTCTTCTGGATGAGGAAATCGAACCCGAGGGCGTCGCCGGTTCCGTCGGTTTTCGCGTAGTACACGGATTCGTCGGCGCGGTTGTCCTCGACCATGTAGAGTCTGTTGTAATAGCGCTTGTAGTAGCCCTCGATCTTGAACGTCCAGTCGTTCGGGAATTTCGCCTCCGCGCCGATCACCTGGTACCAGGCGCGGTTCGGCCCGACGTCGAAGTCGTCGATGTTGAAGTCGTCGCTCGCGGCGATCGCGTTGATCGGGAACATCGAGAAGAATCCGGTGCCGGCGGAGAAGGTGAGCGCGTCGAACCGGTCCGTGTTCCGTATCGGCGTCCACTGGACGCTGAGTCTCGGGTTGAGGACGGGGTAGGTATTGAGGTCGAAGCCGTCGTTCCAGAGGTAGAAGTGCTCCGCCCGAATCCCGAGCTCTCCCTTGATCGGGTCATCCTCGAGACCGTGGCTCCAAAGCGCGAACGCCGAGGTGTTGAGCACGCGGTTGCCGTCGATGTCGGCCGAGAACCTCTCGCGCTTGAGCTCGGGGTAGCCGTTTCCGTAGAATTCGTACCACATGTTGAAGCTCTCGTCGTACGTCGTGAACTGGAAGACCTCCTCGGACCCGAAGGAGACGACGTCGCTCCCCGTTACCTGGATGTCCGTCTCGAGCTTCCCCTGTGCCTGATGGACGGTGATCGCGGAGTGTCCGTCGTTGTCGAAATCGGTCAGGGTGTAGCCATTCTGTCCCTGGATGAGACCGTCCGCGACGCCGTCCGGATCGAACGCGGTACCGTCGAACTCGTCGATGAACGCCTGTCCGTATTCGTGGAAGCCCGAGCGGGCGAACGCGAATTTCATGTCCATCGTGTTGAAATTGTACGCCGCGATCCCGTGGAGGAGTATCTTCTCGGTCGGCATCCATCGGGCGTTGAGCCCCGCGAAGCCCTGATAGTACGAGTAGTCGAAGTCGAACACGTTTGTGGTGCCGTCTTCCGTCTCGTCGCTGTGCGCGCCGACTCCGTCGGTGCCGAGGAAGCCGTTGAAGCTCAACTCGAGCGCGGGATCGGGATTGAAATAGGTCTTGAGGTAAAAGTCCCTGATGTACGGCATCGTGGGCATCGTCTCCGACAGGCTCGGCTCGGTTCCCATGGCGTCGTTCAACCATGAAAGGGTCTCAAGGTAGGTGATCTTTCCCCCGAAAAACATACCGGCGCGTTTTCCGAACGGTATCTGGGCGAAGGCGTCGAGGGAGGTTGTCCCGACGCTCGCGTTGAACCTGACGGTCTCGGCGGGCTTGATGGTCGAGACCTCGAGAAGTCCCGACATCGCCCGGCCGTAGCGGGCCGAGAAGATGCCGTGCGACATCTTGACCGAGCCGACCATCGACGGATTGAAAATCGAGTAGGCGCCGCCCCAATGGTACGGGAACATGACGTAGATGCCGTCGAGGACGCATCCCATCTCGTCGGGGTACCCTCCGCGGATCGACGGCTGCGCGTCCCAACCTCCAGAGAAGCCGACGCCGGGAAGGGTCTTCACCGACGACATGACGTCCTCGACGAGGCCGATTTCGGCCGTGGTCTCCATGTCCTTGTTGCTCATGACGTGCGAGATGCCAGATTTCGCGTCAGTCTTGTCGGGCGCGGATCGCTCGACGACAAGCTCGTTTCCCTGGAATACGTCGGCGACGGAGAGTCCGATTTCGGCCGAGCGCTGACCGGCGACGAGCTGAACGCTCGCCGCGCGGTAGCCCATGGAGCGGGCCGTCACGGTGCCCCCGCGGAAGGAATCGGGAACCGGTATCCTCGCGACCCCGTCAGCGCCCGATTCGGCGGAGAGCTTCGTGCCCGCGAGGCTGACTCGCGCGCCTTCGATCGGGTTTCCGAGGTCTCCGTCGAGGACGGTTATCGCGAGCTCCGCCGCGTTGACCAGCGCGCATAGCGATACCGCGGCAAGAAAGCATGAGATTTTTTTCATCGTGTTACCTCTGTTCGTCAGGTCAGAATTTCAGGCCGAGCGAGCAATTCGGGTAAATCGAGAACCCTCCTCGCACGATCTCCAGTCTCGGACGACTCGCACCGTAATCGGTGAACGCCTCGTCGTTGTATCCCTCGAATAGCATCTCCGCCTCGACGGCGCAGAAAGCCGAGAAATGTCGGGCAAACGCGTATTGCGTGGTCATTCGAAGCGACGGGATATGACCCTTGCCGCTGTCGTTAACCGCCTCGCGGAAATCCCTTTCGCTGTCTATGTCGTATTCCTTATCATCGTCTCCGTCGCGATGCAGGCGTTTCGAGAGTATCTCGATGTCGCAGGAGAGCTTCTTCGTGATCGGAAGCCGCGTTCCGAAGCCCCAGCCCGTCTCGACGAAATCGGGATCGGCGATTTTAGTGCCGACGAGCAACGTCGTGAAGAACCGTTCGGTGCCGCCCTGATACTGGAAGAACGCGGCGCCGTTCGAGTCGACGTATACGCCCGGCTGCATGATCCCGTTCCCGATGAAATTGAGCAAACCGATCGCGGCTCCGTCGCATTCCCTCGCGACGTTGATAAGCCCGATCTGCGCGCCGTGCACGCTTTTCGCGACGTTTACGATGCCCGCGACCTGCGCGCCATGCACCTCGGAGGCTACGTTCGTGATCCCGGCGAGTTGGATGCCCTTGCTCTCGTCGCGCGCCGAGTTGACGATACCGGCGGCCTGAATGCCGTGGAAACCGGCTTTCGCCACGTTCGCGATCCCGACGAGCTGGCCTCCCTTCAAGAAACCGCGCGAGTAGTTGAGTACGCTCGCCGACTGGAGACCCGTCGCGTATTCGCCCTTCGCGATGTTGAGTCCGTAGGTTATCTGGACGCCCCGCATGTTGCCTTCGAGGTAGTTCACCACGTAAGAAGCCTGCACGCCCTGCAGGTCGTCCCGGATCGTTCCCCCGATGAGGTTCGCCTGCAATCCGCCGATGTTGTCCTGGCTCGACCAGAGAACGCCGAGGGCAAAGTTGACGTTTTTGGCGTTGGCGGGATACGCGAAGCCGGGCCAGCCCGAGATCGAGAATGTCGTCCATTCGATCGGCTCGTCGGTCACGCCGCTTTCTGCCGAAAACCCGTCCGCGTCCCCGCGCGTTCGGACCGCAGAACGCGCGACGGGAACGAAGGATTGCCCGGAAAGGCTCAGCCGTTCTCCTTTCGCGACGGTGACGGTCCCTTGAGTCGTCGAGGCCGGATTGACGATTGTTATCGCGTAGGTCCCCGCGGGAAGCGCGAGCGCGATCTCGGTGCCTCCCGTCTTGTTGAGCTCCGATACGAGCTGTCCCGAGGCGTCGCGGATGAAGAAGTGTCCCTGGTACGCGGAGCCGATGTGGAGCACCGATTCGGCGTTGGAAAGGTCCGTGAGAATGAGGTCGCCCGAGCCGACGAGCGTGATGTCGTACGAGGGATGCTGAGGCCCGGCCGAGGAGAGCTCGGTGCTCGAAAGGGTTTCGTTGAACGCGTAATGGTACAGCTCGTTGAGCGAGACCTTGTTGTCGCCCGAGGCGTCGGCGGCTCCCCTCAAGCCCGTGACGAGCGCGTGGGTGAAGTAGGACGCCTGGATCATGTCCGATTCCTGGGAAGATTCGAACCCGGAGCTCGAGGAGAGATACGCGTGACCCTGGACCACCGTGGAATCGTCGACGAGGAAGGGCCGCTGGCGCGAGCCTCCCTTGGCGCGGACGAAATTTCCCGAATAGCACGAGTCGAGCATGACGACGTGCACGTCCGAGGGAACGCGATCGATCGCTGTTTTGAGTTCGGCGTAGGGATACCGGTTACTTCCGAGGAGAAAGGCCTTCTCGTCGGAATGCCCCGAATAGTAAAAGAGGAATTCGGTGCGCTTCGCGCGGCCCGCGTTCTTTCGCACGAGGCTTGCCATGTCCGCGAAGGCGTCGTTTATCTCGCGGGGCGACGGGTTCGAGAGAATGAGGCTGTTTTCGCCCCTGATACCGCCGATCTCGCCGAGCGTTCGCGCGAGTCTCGTCGCGTCCGTATACGCGTACTTGAGGGTTTCCCGGTCTGGGCCTCCGTCGTTCGAGGAGACGTAAAGCGCGTACCGTTCAACCGGCAAGCCGGCGGTCTCGGGAGACTCGGCCGGGAGGGCCGGCGCCGCCGAGCAGGAAAGAAGGAGCGCCATGGCGACGCGGCGAGCGATGTTGATCCGTTTCATCAGTGTGCCTCTCATTTACGAAGGAGAATCTCGGTGATGCGGGCTCCCGAGGGGAGCGCGTCGGAAAGCGCGGCGAGGGCCGTTTCCGAAAGCGTTTCGCGGGCGATTTCCCTCGAGAGGTTTTCGGCCGCGAGGCGTTTCCTGAACCACTCGACGGAGAAACGCGCGTTTCCGCTCACGAGGAAGAATCGCTCGAAACGCGGCGCGTCGTCGAGCCGGTAGGAGAAGTCGAGCGGGACCTCCCCGGATTGCGAAAGCTCGCCCGCGAGGTCGCCCGATTCGGGATAATGCTGGGTCACGACGCCGCCGCCGTCGACCGAGACGATCGCGCCGAAGGAGTCCCCGCCGGCGACGTAACTGATCTGCACGACGTCGCCCGCGGAGACGCGCGTTCCGGGGGAGAGTAGCCGCGCGCCGTCCCCTTCCTTGAGGTAGACGAAAAGCCGGGGGCCGACGCCCTTTGCGCGGATGCCGGCGGAGCCCTCCGTCGCGACGGCGAGCGCGGAACGCGAGTCCCGGGCGGCGATGCCGTTGAGCGAAAGGTAGGAGACCGCGAGGACACAACACGCGGCGGCGAGGCCGGCCATCGCGGCCGGAAACCTGAGGACGCGCGGTTTGCCCTGCGCCGTTCCCCCGGACGGTTTACCTTCCCGGGCCTTGAGCCGTGCCTCGACGCGCTTTCGCACCGTGCTCTCAGGATACGCGGCGAGGATTTCGGCGTTCGAGCGCTCTATCGCGCCCAAGGCCTCCGATAGCCCTTGATCGGCGCCGGCGTCGACCGATTCCGGACCGTTCACGGTCGGCGTTTCCCCGAGATATACCTGTTCGTAATACAGCTTCTGCGTGCCCATATCACTCTCCGATTGACGTAATTGCCTTGACTCGAAGCGACGAAAGCCGCTTTCGAACCCCCGATACCGACATGCACATGATCCTCGCCGTTTCCTCGAGGGTCAGCCCGTCCACGTAATGGAAGACGGCCATGCAGCGCGTGTCTTCCCTCGTGTCGTCGAAGAGCCTTTCGAGAAAGAGTTCCGCGTCGGTTTGCTCCTCATGGTGCGCCGAACGGGAGTCCGCGATGAAATCGGCCATGTCGTCGGCCGAGGGACCCCGCCTGAGACGGTCCGAGCGGATCTTGTTCAGGCAAACGGTCGTAGCGACGGTGTAGAAAAAGCTCGAGCACACCGACGATACCCGTTCTCTCCGTTCCATGATCCGGACGAAGACGTCCTGCATGGCGTCGAGCGCACGGTCTTCGTCCTTGAGGAGATGACGGCAGCGCCTGAGCACCATTGGGCCGAATTTTTCGTAAAGCTCCTCGAAATCGTCCATCGTGATGGTTTCGGTTGCGTTCATTTGTACGGGATATCCTTCTGTACGTTATATATAACACGGCGGGCGATTCCGCCTGTCACCGTCTTCCGTCTTTTTTTTGGGGGGCGTTGACCGCCTGATTCCGGGATGGCGCGGCTCTCGCGCTCAGCTCTCGCGGACGAAGAACATCGGCATGAGGCCCTTTCCCTTCACCTCGATGCTTCCCCTCGGCTCGAGGCTTACGGACGGTCCGAGGATCTCGGCGGTCCGGGCCGAAACGTTGACGCGCATCGGTTCCGAGTTCGTCTCCATGCGTTTCGCGGTGTTCACCGTGTCGCCGAAGACGTCGTACACGTATTTGTCCGTCCCGACGATCCCGGCTATGGCGCAGCCCGAGTGCATGCCGAGCCGCATCTCCCACTTCACGGACGCCGTCTCGTTTCGCGCGCGGAGCCAGGCGACCATGTCGAGCGCCGCGTCGAGCATCTTCCTCGCGTGCGCGGGATCGGGGGTGGGGATTCCGGAGACGGCGAAGTACGCGTCCCCGATCGTCTTGATTCGCTCGCACCCGCGCGCGCGCATGATCCCGTCGAAGGCGCTGAAGATCGCGTCGAGTTCCGCGAGGAGGGGCTCCGGTCCGAGGGTGCGCGATTTTTCGGTGAACGCGACGAGGTCGGAGAAGAGGACCGTCGCCTCGGGAAAGTACTGGGGGGTGCTCTTGCCGGTTTCCTTGAGCTCGGCGGCCACCGGGGCGGGAAGGATGCTGAGGAGGAGGGCGTCCGACTTTTCCCGCTCGCGCTCGACCGCGTTCAGGGCCGCGCGGAGGCGGAGATGGGTGCCGACGCGCGCGACGACCTCTTCCTTCTGGAAGGGCTTCGATACGTAATCGACGGCGCCCGCGCGGAAGCCGCGCACCTTGTCCTCGATCTGGTTGAGCGCGGAGATGAAGATGACCGGGATCTCGGCCGTGTCGGGATCGGATTTCAGCGCGGCTATCGTCTCGAATCCGTCCATGTCCGGCATCTTGATGTCGAGAAGGATGAGATCGGGCTTCGCCTTTTTCGCGATCTGGATGGCGCGTTCCCCGGATTTCGCCTGGAGGGGGTAAAAGCCTTCCTCGATGAGAGTCTCGGAGAGAACCTTGAGGTTTTCCTCGATGTCGTCGACGACGAGAATGCGGTTTTCTTCTTTTGTCACGGCCATTGTTCCTTACCCCCGGTTTACGGTCTCTCCGCGCGTTCTTTCAAGCGACGCGAGTATGCCCTCGAGGGCCGATTCGTCGAAGTTTTTCGCGTGATACGAAAGGACGGACGCGAAATCGGGCGCCTCACCCTCGATCTCGCGCGCGAGCGCGGCGATGGCGGTGAAGTCGTTGATGATCGCGAAACCGGACAGGCGCTCGATCCCGTCCTTTCCGAGCGCTCGCGCGGCGCGCGCGTAATCGACCCGTTCCCCGTCGGGCACGGGCCCGATCGCCGCTGAAGGGGCGCTCTCGTACTCGAGCTCGACGCGGGATTTCTCGCGTATGAGCGCGAAAAGGTCGGCGCGCTTGAAGGGCTTCGCGAGAAAGCCGTCGAAGCCCGACTCGAGGATGCGCTTCTCGTCGTTCGTGAACGCGCTCGCGGTGAGCGCGAAGACCGGGATGTCGCGCGTTTCGGGATTGTCCTTGAGCGCCTTGACCGCGGCGTAGCCGTCCATCACGGGCATCTTGATGTCCATGAAGATGACGTCCGGGCGGATTTCTTCCGCGCGCTCGCAGGCGACCTTGCCGTTCTCGGCCTCGATCGCGGAAAAGCCCGCGGTCTCGAGCATCTCCTTGAGGACGAGCCGGTTGAGCTCCTTGTCATCGACGACGAGGGCCGTGACCTCGCATCCCTTCTTTACCGCGACCGCGACCGGCTCGCTCGGTCTGTCCGAGGCGGTCTCGTCCGTTTCCGGAAGGTCGACGGCGAAGCTGAACGTGCTTCCCTTTCCGAGCTCGCTCTCGACGGAAAGCTCGCCGCCCATCATGCGGATATAGCGGGACGAGATCGCGAGCCCGAGGCCCGTGCCCCCTTCGTTGTCGGTGACCGACGACTGGATGAACGGCTCCATGATCGCCTTGAGCTCGTCCTTAGGTATTCCCCTTCCCGAGTCGGTAACCGAGAAACGCATCTTGCCGCCGTCGATCCCGACGAGGATGCCGACGCCGCCTTCTGCCGTGAATTTCACCGCGTTCCCGACGAGATTGATCATGACCTGCCTGAGCTTGCCGAGATCGCCCTTCACGCGGTCGGGGAGCGGCCCCGAATACTCGACGTAGAGGCCGAGCCCCGCCTTCTTGCAGCGAAGTTCGAACATCTCGCGGATATCCTCGACGAACCGCGCTGGCGAGAACGCTATTTCGTGGAGCTCGGCCTTTCCCGCCTCGATCTTGGAGATGTCGAGGATGTCGTTGATGAGGGATAGGAGGTGCTCGCCCGAGCGCGAGACGATCCCGATTTTCTCGAGCTGTCCCGGGGTAAGGTTGCGGTCCGCGCTCAAGAGCTGGGTGAACCCGAGCACCGCGTTGAGCGGGGTCCGGAGCTCGTGGCTCATGTTCGCGAGGAATTCGGTCTTGAGCCGGTTCGCGTTTTCCGCCGCGGTCTTCGCCTCCTCGAGCCGTTCCTCGATCGCGACCTGCTTCGCGACGTCGCGGAGGATCGCGGTGTAAATGACCTTATCCCCCGACGTCGACATGCTGACGTTGCTCTCGAACGGCGCGCGCGAGCCGTCTTTCCTGATCCCGGTGAATCGCCTGATCCCGACGTCGCCGGAATAGAGGTAGTCGATGAGCGCCTTCGCCTGGGTGCAGCCCTCGCAAGCGCCCTCTACGTCGCGGGGAAGCTCGACGAGATCGAGAAGGCCGCGCGTTTCCATCTCGGAAGCGGCGTATCCGAAGAATCGCTCCGCGGCGGGATTGAATACCTCGATCTTGCCGTCGCCGTCGAACGAGAGTATCGGGTCCGCCGCGCGCGCGACGATATCCTCTAGCCGGTCGCTCGAGCACTCGAGCTCGTTTCGCTGTTTCCTGATGAGCGCGTTGACCTCGTTGAGGACGCTCGCGAACTCGTCGTTGTTGATGACGTCGATCGTCGATATCCCCGATATCTCGCCCGAGTTGAGGATTTCGAGGCGATCGCGCATCGAGTCGACGGGGAACCGTATCATCCGCCTGATCTGGAGAAGGAGCATGAGGGCGAACGCGCAGAACAGCATGATCTTGACGTCGAGAACGGAGATGATCTCCTCCATTTTCGGCGGCCGTCCCTTGATCGTGATCTTGACGGTGCCGTCGCCGGTTCTTTTTTCGGCGCGATGGACGAGCGAGATCCCGTTCTCCCGCCCGTCGGGGTCGATGTCGTCGTCATCGTTCGGGGAGAAGTAATCGGCGATCGCCTTTCCCGAAAGCACGATGTTTCCGGACTCGTCGACGCGCGCGAAGGACTCGGAAACGGCCGAGGTGAATTGCGAGATCATGAAGAAGATGAGGACGGCGACGATGAGCGCGACCCTCCGGAACAGCGACGTCTTGGAGATCTTCGCGCCCGGGGCGAGTTCGAGCGCGGTTTTCTTCGCGGGGTAGAGCATCGTTTCGAGGTTGAACGAGATGAGGGTTCCGCTCAGGAGACCCTTCGAAAGGGCCTTGAGGAAAAGGACGTGCCGGTTTACCGTTTCGGGATTCGCGGCTTCCGCCATCTCGATGAGGGCCCTCATTTCCCCCGCGAAAAAACCGATCGTCGCGACCGTGATCACGAAGAGATGGAGCTTGTTGAGCCGCTTGACGGCGAGCCGGGCGTCCCGCTCGCTCGCGCGAAAGCGGGGTCCGCACGAGCAATAGAGCCTGACGACCGGCTTCAGGTATAAAAGGACGAGCGCCGCCGCCGCGACGATATAGAGCCAGAAGAAGCCGAACGATTCGCCCGTCCCGAGGATCCCGCGAACGCGGATGAAGGCCGCATGGACGGACGGCCCCCGGAATTCCTCGAAGAAGGTGATGAGAACCGGGATCGCGACGAGCAAAAGCATTATTCTCGCGGTGATGAACGGGTACTGGTATCCGAAGGGGTCGGGACGGCAGTGTTTGCGCATAGGCTAAAATATACTACGGATGGGGGACGAAAACATAGAAGCCGGGAAAAAAGAGGTCACTCGCCCCCGGCGCTGCCTCCGAGTTCGATGATGCGCGCGAGAATCCCGATCGCGGAAAGTCCGTCCCGGAAGGTCGATTCGCCGGGAAGGGTCGGGTCGCGATAGAGCGCCGCGGCATGCTCCATCATGAGCGAGAAGTACCCGGTCTTTCCCCATCCCTTGCCGGGCCTGCCGCGGACGAGCTCGAGGGAGCGAAACCTTTCATAGAGGCGCGATGGCCTGCTTTCCCAAACCTCGAAGATCCCGTTCCCGATCCTGAGCCTGCCCGAGGCGAACGAAAGGTCGAGCTCGAATGCGAGGTGGTCGCGCCCCGGCGAGGAATCGATGACGATCGAGACGGGCGGCGCGTTCGCTTCCGATCGTCCGGACGCGGTCCCGGCGGCGAGGGTTTCCCCGAACGCGAAGAAATTCCCTTCCCGCGCGCCCGATATCCCGTGAACGGCTTTCGCCTCCCAGGGTCCTGCGAGAAAGGTGACGATGTCGACGAGATGGGTTCCGTCGTGCCAGAGCACGTCGGCGGGCGTTTTGGTCTTTCCCATGTAGAGACGCGCGTGTATCGAAAGGAGGGGCCCGAGCGACGCCGACCGGATGATGTCGCGCGCGGCCCGGTAGTCCCGGGCGAATCGCCGTTCGTGATTGACGACCACGCGGCTCGTGCCGAGCGATTCCGCCTCGTCGACGAGCGGAAGGATTTCGGTGGCCTCGTCGAGGGTTTGCGCGACCGGTTTTTCGAGGACGACGACGGGAACCTCGCGCTCGAGCGCGAGACGGAGGAGCGGGATATGCTCCTCGGTATCGGAGGCGATATGGACGATGTCGGGCCGGACAGAGTCAATCATCGCGCGCGCGTCGGGGAAAAGCGCCTCGCGCGGGAGCCGCCAGAGGCGCCCGAAGGAAGCGAGGTTGTCGCCGTCGGGATCGGCGCCCGCGACGAGAACGCAATCGCGATTGCGCGCGATCACCCCCGCGTGGCTCGCGGGCTTTTCCCTGAGCCGGTCCGTCTCGAGGCTCGAGCCGATCCTTCCCGTCCCGATTATCGCGCAGCGGATCTTCTCTTTATTCTCCGTTTGACTGGCGGATCGCATTCCGTTTGACTCCTGATATAAATGTAACGTCGTGGTATCGCGTTTCGTCGAAAAGTATACCATCAAGTGACGCCCCTTGGCCAATACCGGGGCTACTCGTGGGCTACACGTTCTGGGCACTTCTGTTTCCGGATTCAAAGATACTTTTAAAATATATAAAACATATAGTTATGATAAGATATTGACAATTATTAACTCCTGTGGTCATATACTACTAACACGCTAGTATTTGTGTGTTATGAAAGGCGCATATAAAGCGCAAACCTGGAGGATACTATGACAGTACTGAAAAAGGCTCCCGCAATCGCGGCGTTGATCTTCGCGGTAATCGCGGGTAATCCGGCTCATGCCGATCAGCTCGCCGATATCAAAAAGGCCGGCGTTATCCGCGTCGCGGTCATCGACCAGAACCCGCCGTTCGGGCTCATCGACGAGAAAACGAAGGAAACAGTCGGGTACGACGTCGACTTCGCGAAACTAATCGCGGCCAAGATCGGCGTCAAGCTTCAGATCGTCGGGACGAATCCCGCGAACCGCATTCCCTACCTTCAGGCGAACAAGGCCGACATCATCGTCGGCGACCTGACGAACACGGCCGAACGCGCGAAGGTCATCGATTTCAGCGATACCTATTTCATCTCCGGGCAGCAGGTGCTCGTGCCCGTCGGTTCCTCCGATAAGCTCGAAGATTACGCGACCGCCCGCGTCGCGACGGTCAAGGGGACCACCGGGGAGAACCGGCTCAAGGAACTCTTTCCGAACGTCAAGGCGATTTCCTTCGACGACCTGCCGCTCGCGTTCGCCGCGCTTCGCGCCGGTAACGTGCAGGCGCTTACCCAGGACGGCTCGATTCTCGTCGATGCGCTCGCCCGCTCCCCGGACAAGGCGAAGTACAAGATCCTCAAGGACTATCTTTCGAGCGAATTGATCGGCATCGGCGTGCCCAAGAACCAGAAGGCGCTGCTCGACCTCGTGAACGGCGTGCTCGTGCAATCCGAGAAGGACGGGACCGCGGCTAAGATATATGACAAATGGTTCGGCTCCGGAGCGATCGTGAGCGTTCCCCGCGGATTCAAGATCGAAGCGGGAAAATGAGCTCGACGATGGCTCCCGCGATCGAGTTTCGCGGCGTGCGCAAGGCGTACGGCAGCAACGAGGTCATTCGGGGGATAGACCTATCCCTCGAACGGGGAAAGACCGTCGTGGTGTGCGGCCCGTCCGGCTCGGGGAAATCAACCCTGATCCGGATGGTTAACCGCCTCGAGACGCCGACGGCCGGGGCTGTCCTCGTGAACGGCGTCGATTCCACGAACGCCGATCGGGAAACGCTTCGTCGCCTGAGAACGAACGTCGGTTTCGTCTTTCAGCAGTTTAACCTGTATCCGCACCTGAATGCGCTCGGGAACGTGACGCTCGCGCTTCGCAAGGCGCTCAAGATGCCGCGCGACGGGGCCGAAAGGCGCGCCCTCGAGACCCTCGAACGGGTCGGACTCGCGGACAAGGCGGGGAGCATGCCGTCCGAACTTTCCGGCGGGCAGCAGCAGCGCGTCGCGATCGCGCGGGCGCTCGCCACGCGACCGGAGGTTCTCCTCTTCGACGAGCCGACGAGCGCGCTTGACCCGGAAATGATCGGCGAGGTACTCGCGACGATGAAGGGCCTCGCGCACGGGGGGATTACCATGGTCGTCGTCACCCACGAGATGGGTTTCGCGCGAACCGTCGCCGACCGCATCGTGTTCATCGACGGCGGGCGAATCGAGGAGGACGCCGCGCCCGCGGAATTTTTCGAGCGGACGAGAAGTCCCCGGGCGCGGAAATTCCTCGGGCAGATACTTTCGCCGCTCCACGAGGGATCCTGACATGCCCATCATGCTCGATTGGTCGGCCGTCCTGACCGGGATGCCCGCGAAGTGGCTTCTCGGGGGGATTTCCGTCACCCTCGCGGTAACCGCGGCGGCGAGCGCCCTCGCGGCGGTCACCGCGATCGCCCTGTCGGCGATGAGGCTTTCGCCCCTCTCGCCCGCGCGGTTCTTCGCCGCTTCCTTCGTCGCGGTGTTCCGCAATACGCCGCTCCTCGTCCAGTTGCTCGTCTGGTACTTCGTCGGCTTCGGCATCCTCCCGCAGGGATTTCGCGAGTGGGCGTTCGCCGACCATCCGTGGGCGGCCCTCCCGGGAAACGTATCGATTTTGTCGCCCGAGTTCCTCGCGTCCGCGTGGGGTCTCGGACTCTTCGGCGGCGTGTTCCTGTCGGAGGAACTCCGCGCGGGCCTGAACGCGGTGTCTCCCGGCCAACGCGAGGCCGCGCGCGCCCAGGGGCTCGGCGAGGGGACGATCCTCTTCTCGGTGCTCTTGCCGCAAGCGCTCACGAACGCGTATGAGCCGATCGTTGGACAATTCCTCAACGTGATGAAACTGTCCTCGATAGCCTGCAGCGTCGGGCTCGCGGAGATTACCTACCAATCGCGCTCGATCGAGAGTTTCAACTCGCGCGCGTTCGAGGCGTTCGCCGTGGGAACGATTCTCTATCTCGCTATCGGGTTCGTCCTGGAACGGGCGCTTATGTCCGGAAGGAGGAGAGCGCATGCCCATTGACCTTTCGGTAATCACCGAGAACATCGGCTATCTGCTCGCGGGTCGCACGGCCGAGGGCGAACTCGGAGGGATGCTTCTCACCGTTTTCATGGCGGTAACGGCGGGCGTCCTCTCGCTCGCGGTCGGCGTCGGAGCGACGATCGCCGCGTGGCTTGGACCTCAATCGCTCAGGAAGGCGATCCTCGCCGTCGCCGATTTCGTCCGCGCGATCCCGATCATCTTCGTCATCTTCTGGGTGTATTTTCTCGTGCCCGCCGTTTTCGGCGTGGAGATACCGGGATTTCTCTCCGTCGTGCTCTCGCTCGCCTGGTTCAGCTCGGGAGCCGTGCTTCACTCGACCCTCGCCGCGCTCGAGGCCTTGCCGCGGGGACATCGGGAGGCCGGCGTCGCGTCGGGACTCTCGGAAACGCAGACGCTCCGCGCGGTTCTCCTCCCGCAGGCCTTCAGAAACGCGGCGCCGTCGTACGTCGCGCTGCTGGCGTCGCTCATTAAGGATACCTCGCTCGCGTATATCATGAACGTGCCCGAGCTGACGACCGTCGCGAATCAGGTCAATACCCGAACGATCGTCCATCCGACGGAGATTTTCCTTTTCACCGGTTTCGCGTATTTCGTCCTTTGCTTCGCGTTATCGCTCGCCGCGCGTCTTGCCGGGCCGGCGACGGCGCGCGTTCGAAGCGCGGCGGTCTGGTCTGCCGCGAGGGCCCGAGACCGGAACGCGCGCGCGGTCGGTTCGGCGCGTCATGGCGCGTACGGCGGGGAACTCGGCGATGGTCCCGCGATATCCTGATTTTTTCAACGACGTGTTCGGCCCGATCATGCAGCCGGGCTCGAGCTCCCATCAGGCGGGCCCGTGCAGGCTTTCCCTGCTCGCGGCGAGCCTCCTCGGCGAAAGGCCCGTCGGCGCGGCGTTCACGCTCGATCCCGCCGGCTCGTTCGCGGGAACCTTCGGGCAAATGAACGAGGACATCGCGTTCGTCGCCGGCGCGCTCGGGCTTGACCCGGCCGACCCGGCGTTCTTCGACGCGCGCGAGACGGCGGCCGAATCGGGAATCTCCGTACGATTCGCCTTCGAGCCCATTGTCGAGTGCGACCACCCGAACGCCGTTCGCGTCGAGCTTTCGGGCGCGAAAAGAACGGTCGTCATGGTCGGCGCGTCCGTCGGCGGCGGCTTGGTTCGCGTCTTCTCCGTGCAGGGCTTCGCCGTCGACCTCGAGGGCGAAAGTTTCGTGACGTTCACCTTCGACGGCGATCCCTACGCGCCTGAGGGGGCTTTTGGCGGCGGCGCCTCGCGTTCGGGCGAAAGGACCATGAGATGGTTCACGACGCTCGAGCGCCCGTCGGATCCGCCCGACTCCGCGCTCGTCATGGCGCCCGTTCTCCCGGTTCGCGCGACGCCCGCGCGGGCGGATCGTCTTTTTGACACGATGACGGAGTGGAGGAAGATCGCCGACGCGGCGGGAAAGCGGCTCTCGGACGTCGCGATCGAGTATGAGCGCCGGTTTTCCGGATGGTCGGAGGATGCTGTCGTCGCCGGGATGCGTAACATTCATTCGCTCATGCGCGACGAGGTAGGCGCGGCCTATTCCCCGCTCGCTTCCCGAACGGCGAGCCCGTTCACGCGGCGCGACGACCTTCTTATCGCGCCGCGTCTCGCCGAAGGCGCGCGCCTCTCGGGCGCGGTGCATGCGCACGCGCTCAAGCTCGCGCTCGGGGTCAACGCGAAGATTCGCGGGGTGCCGATCGTTCCGGGCCCGATGGGCACCGGCGGAGGGTATCTTTTTTCGGCGTTGCGGGCGGCGCAGGTGGAGCTCGGGCTTTCCGACGACGCGATCGTCCGGGGCTTGTTCGTCGCCGCGGGCGTCGGCGCTATCGCGTACTCAAGAACAGCGCCGACGGGCGAAATTATCGGCTGCGCGGGGGAATGCGGGGTATGCTCGGCGATGACGGCGGCGGCCCTCGTCGAATGCCTTGACGGCACGGCGCTCGAGGCGGAAAACGCCGCAAGTTTCGCGATGCAGGCGGCTATCGGCTTGCCGTGCGACCCGATACCGGGCGGTTTCGAGCAACCTTGCCTGAGCAGGATCGTCGCCTGCGTGGGAAACGCGATCTCGTTCGCCGAGCTCGCGCTCGCCGGATCGGACGCGGTATTGCCCTTTCACGAGGCGCTCGACGCCGCCGACTCGGTCGGTCGGGCCCTGCCGCCCGAGCTTCGATGCACGTCCCGTGGCGGTTGCTGCGCAACCCCGACGGGCGTTCGCCTCGCCGCCGAGTATCGCGCGCAACGCGCGATCGATCGCGCGTAAACCCTGACGAAGAGACGAGATGTACGAACTAAATTCCCTCGTCTTCGTTCCTTTGGAAAAGGATGGGCCCGGGAAGGGAAAACCTTTCATCGTAAGAAAGGTTTTCCCTTCCCGTATTGCCTCGTGAAGAATTTCGGCGCACGCCGAAATTCTCCGGCAGAAACGGCTTCGCCGTTTCTGCCTATTCCCAGCCGAACGTCGCCGGCGGCTTGTTGGTAATATCGTAATAGATCGCGTCGACGAAGCCGAGCGCCGCGATCCGGTCGACGATCCGCTTGAGGAGCGCGACGTCGAGGTGGGCGAACCTCGCGGTCATGACGTCCTCCGACACGACGGGCCTGAGGACGATCGAGCAACGGTCGTCTGTGGTCGCGTAGGGGAGGTTGATCGTGAGGTGCTGGAAGATCTTGTGGTACCAGCCCGAGTTTTTGAGTTCCTCGAGGACTATCGCGTCCGCCTCGCGGGTCTGGTCGAGCCGGGGCTTGTCGCAGAATCCCTTTTGCAGGGCGAGCGCTTCCGTCGCGGCGGGGGCGACCCAGAGCTCGAGCACGGTGCGGTTGACGTCCTTGCTCGAGTTCGTGATGAAGGACGAGGCCTTCTCGAGATCGCCCCACGAGGGGAAACGCGCGAAGAGGTCCCTGAACGAGAGGACGGCGGGGAAGCGGTAGGTCCGGAAGTCGCCCTGCACGCCGACCGACTTCACGGGAAGCGCGCCGACGGCGGAAAGTTCCGGTTTTGCGCGCGCGTCCCTTCCGTCGCCCGGGATGCCGCTTTCGCACGACGCGAGAATCGACGAAAGGTCGGTCTTCGCGATATCGCGGACGGTTTTCCCGTACGCGTCGCGGTCGGGGAAGGAGCCGTCCGAACAGAGGACGTTGATCGAGAGCCCGGGGCCGGGGAAGGGATGGCGGAAGACGAGCGGGTCGGAGAGCCCGATCTTCTTCCCGATCGAACGCACCTCGTCCTTGTAGAGATCCTTCAGGGGCTCGATGATGAGTCCCTTCTCGATGAGGGCCTGGATGCCCTCGACGCGGTTATGGTGGGTCTTGATGACGTGCGCGTTCTTCGTGCCGCCCGACTCGATGATGTCCGGGTAGAGCGTGCCCTGGCCGAGGAGCCATTCGTTTTCGTCGAGCTTGAGCCGCGCGACGACCTCGTTTCTGACGGTGATGAAGGTCTCGCCGACGGCCTTTCGCTTCTTCTGCGGGTCGGTTTCGCCCGCGACCGCTTTGAGGAAGGTCTCGCTCGCGTCCTCGACGATGAAATTCGAGAAACCGAACTCGCGGTAGCGGTCGGCGATTACCGCGCTCTCGTTCTTTCGCATGAAGCCGTTGTCGATGTGGAGGCCGAGCACGCGGTCCTGGCCGAGCGCCTTGTTGAGGAGGGCGAAGGCGACCGTCGAGTCGACGCCGCCCGAGAGGAAGAGGAGCACCTTGCGCTTCCGGCCGTCCATGAGGACGGTTTTCGCGCCGGTGCCGACCCAATCGGCGACTGCGCGTCCGTCGGCGGTCGCGCGGATCTCCTCGAGTATCACCTCGAGGACGCGGTCCTGGCTCCAGTTCTTTTCCATCCCGCAGATTTTGGCGAAGTTCGCGAGGATACGGTCGCCGTCCGGGGTGTCCTTCACCTCGACGTGGCACTGGAGGCTGAAGCGTTTTTTCGAAAGGTTCTGGAGGCCCGCGTACGGGCAGTCCTTCGTCGTCGCGATCGTCTCGAAGCCCGGGGCCGGGACGACGACGGCGTCCTGATGGCTCATCCACACCTGCGCGGGAAAGTCGATCCCGTCGAAGAGCGGGGACGCGGGCAGGTCTTTCCCGTCGCCGGATTTTCGCAGGAGGTGGGCGATCCCGAACTCGCCGACCGTCGCGTTTTCGACCTTGCCTCCCGACTCCTGCGCGAGCAGCTGGTGCCCGTAGCAGAGGCCGAGGATCGGCACCTCGAGCGTGAGGATTTCGGGATTGAAGGCCGGGATGTTTTCCTCGTAGACCGAGGAGGGTCCGCCGGAAAAGACGATGCCCTTCGCGCCGGAAAGCGCGTCGAGGGGGCTTGAGGGGAGGGCTATCTCGGAATAGAAACCCATGAGGCGGAAGCGCTTCGCGATGAGGTGCGCATACTGGCTTCCGAAGTCAAGAACGACGATTTTTTCGTGTGCCATGACCCAGTATTACAGAAAACCGGGGAAAAGTGAAGGCCCTCGACCGGCCCCGGCGTCCCTTGCACAAGCGTTCGCCGCCCGGTAGAATCTGGGATAATGAGCGAAAAGAACGTCAACGGAAAGGGCCTCGCCCTCATGGTCGCCGCGATCGGCATCGTCTTCGGCGATATCGGCACCTCGCCCCTCTACGCGCTTCGCGAGAGCTTTCTCGTCGGCTCGGGGACCAATGTCTCCCCGGCTTCCATCATCGGGATCGTGTCGCTCCTTTTCTGGACGCTGACGCTCATCGTCTGCGTCAAGTACCTCGGCTTCGTGCTCAGGGCCGACAACAAGGGCGAAGGCGGCATCCTCGCGCTCGTGAGCCTCATCTCGCGGCACGTTCCGAAGAGCCACGCGAAGCGCGCGGGGTTCCTCGGCGTCCTCGGGATCGTCGGCGCGGCGCTCCTCTATAGCGACGGTATGCTCACCCCGGCGGTCTCGGTCCTTTCCGCGATTGAGGGTTTGAACGTCGTCACGCCGGCCCTCGGTCCCTACGTCGTCCCGCTCGCGCTCGTCGTCCTCGTTCTCCTTTTTCCCCTCCAGTCGCGCGGCACGAGCAAGATGGGCCGCGTCTTCGGCCCGGTGCTTGTCCTCTGGTTTGTCGTACTCACTGTCCTCGGCCTGCGTGCGATCGCGCATAATCCCGCCATCCTTCAGGCGCTCAATCCCCTCGAGGCGGTCCTTTTCATCGCGCGGAACGGAAGCGCGAGCCTCGAGGTCATGGGCTCGATCTTCCTCGCGATGACCGGCGCCGAGGTCCTCTACTCCGATCTCGGCCATTTCGGCCGCTCGCCGATCAGGAAGAGCTGGTTCATCCTCGTGTATCCCGCGCTCATCCTCAACTACGCGGGCCAGGGCGCGTTCCTTCTCGCCCACCCGGGCGAGGTCGACAACCTCTTCTACCGGCTCGCTCCCGGCTGGGCGGTCCTCCCGCTCGTCGTCCTCGCGACGGCGGCGACGATCATCGCGAGCCAGGCGGTCATCACGGGCGCCTTCTCCCTCGCGCGCCAGAGCGTGCAGCTCGGGCTTTGGCCGCGAATCCAGGTCAAGCATACCTCCGACGAGACGATCGGCCAGGTGTACGTGCCCGCGATCAACTGGTTTCTCATGGTCGGCACGGTCGCCCTCGTTCTCGCCTTCAGGACCTCGGGAAACCTTTCTCACGCGTACGGGATCGCCGTTTCCGCGACAATGATCATCACGACCTGCCTCATGGTGTATCTCGCCCGGAAATCGGGTCGCGTGAAACTCCCGGTCCTCGTTCCCCTCGCGATCCTGTTCCTCGTCATCGACGCAGCCTTCTTCCTCGCGAACGCGATGAAAGTCCTGCATGGCGGTTGGGTCGTAATCGCCATCGCGTTAGCCTTATTCCTCTTCATGAAGACCTGGGTCGACGGCCGAAAGCTCTTCGGGAAGAAAATGGAAAAGTTCCGCATTTCCCCCGCGCTCATGGTCCCCGGCCTCGTCGCCCATCCGCCCCTGCGCGTGCCGGGGACCGCGGTCTTCCTTTCGGGCGATCCCAAGGGCATGCCGAAGGCACTCCTCCATAACCTCAAGCACAACAAGGTACTCCACGAGACGACGATCCTCCTTTCGGTACTCACGACCGACGAGCCCTACGTCGACGACGCGCGCCGCTTTACCTTCGATTCCTACGGGATCGGCATCTGGCAGGCGACCGTCGCCTTCGGCTTCAGCGAGACCCCCGACGTCCCGAAGGCGCTCGATAAGCTCGGTATACCGGGCTTTGACAACGATCCGATGAAGCTGACCTATTTCATGGGACGCGACACGATCGCGCTCAATCCCGCGCTCCGCGGCATGGCCTGGTGGCGAAAGCGGCTTTTCGTGTTCATGTTCAACAACGCGGTAAGCCCCACCGACTTCTTCCGCATTCCGCCCGACCGCGTCGTCGAGATCGGCAGCAAGATGGAATTGTAGTCCGGCGAAAAAAAACCGGTTTACCGTTTTTTTCGTCTGATCGCGCGCGAAATGCGGTATATACTGATCGGTGCCGTATGAAAGCGACGATATTTCTCCTTCTTTATTTTTTCACGTATTCGGCGGCCTTCGCGGGGGTGGCGGTTTGCGCGTACGCGCGCGTTCGCGGCGGGCCCCGGTGGCTCAATCTCTATCAGGGCTGGCTCGTCTCGGCGATCGGCTTCATGCTGATCCGGAACGGCTCGTACTTCGCGAAGCAGTTCATGGGGTACGCCGCGATCGAGTCGACGCTCGCCTTTTACGTTTTCTACATGGTAACGACCGCGCTTTTTCTCGGCTTTCTCTCGTGCAATTCCCTTCATCTCGTGATGCCGACTCGCGTCCGCGTCAACGTTCTCGTGACCGGCGTTCTCGCGGGTATCCCGCTTCTCTTCATTCCGCTTCTCTTCGCCGTCGGGGGCGCGAATCATCCGGCCGGACTCAGGCTTCTGCTCGTCGACGTCATCATGTACTACGCCTTCGCCGGCGTCGACGGCGTCCTCGTTTTCCTGTTCCTCCGGTTGCATTCGATCGAAAACCGTTTTGTCCGCTCGATGATCCACTCGGATCTCTACGCGGGCGTTCTCTACGTCATCCTGAGCGTCGCCCAATGGTTCTCCTATTACGACGAGCCCTATAGCCTCGATCCCTTCTGCATCGTCAACGTGTGTCTTTTCGTGATGTTCGTCGCGAGCGCGTTCGTGATCGGCGGGGAATTTCTCGTGAAGGACCGCGCGGCGGCCGCCTCGCCGGCCGGGTCCGGGGGCGCGCAAGGGGAACAGGGCCTTCCTCCCCCTTGCGACGACGGCCCTGCCGGTTTTTTCGACTCGGGCCTCACGGAGCGGGAACTGAGAATCGTCGCGTACATCAGGCAGGGCGCGACGAACCAGGAGATCGCCGACGCGACCGGGGTCAAGCTCGCCGCGGTGAAAAGCGCGATCTACCGGATCTTCACGCGATACGGGGTCTCGAGCCGCGCCGCGCTCATTCACGCCCTGGAAGCGCGTTCGGGCGAGGAGGACGCGAAGCCCGTCGAAGCGGATCTCGCTCAGCGGGACAGGGTCTTGCGGTAAAGCTCGACGAGCTCGACCCGGTTTCGGGCTCCCGATTTCTTGAGAAGCGCCGACACGTGGTTGCGCACGACGTACTCGGTAAGCTCGAGATGCGCCGCGATCTGCTTGTTCCCGAGCCCGAGGAGAAGATACGCGAGGACGTTTTTCTCGCGGTCCGTAAGGGTTTCCGGGGCGAGAGTCGCCCGCGCGTAGACCTCGCGGGCCGAGAAATCCGCGTCTGCCTTTCCGGCTCTTTTGACGAGCACTCCGTGGGCGAGCCACCCGACGTTGACGACGGAAAGCGCGAGGTAATAGACGGTCTCCGCGCTCATCGGGATGGCGGGACGCGCGTCGCCGAGGTTATACCAGCTTTCGAACAGAAACGGAACGATGAAAAGGGAGTTCGCGGCGACGGTGAACCGCATCATCATCGCGCACTCCGCGTCTATCGCGTTTTGCATGTTCCTGACCATGAACGCGATCGAGTACGCGAGGAGGGCCGCGAGGACGAGCGCCGCGAGTCGCATGAGGACGATCCTCGCGTCGGCCGCGGAGAGCGCGGGTAGAGACCCGACCGCGAAAAGGACGACCGGGACGCACGAGAACGCGAGGAGCCTCGCGAGTCGTCGACCGCTTTGCCGGGTTTTCGGCAGGGCGTGGAAAAGGACGCTGTACGAGGCCATGACGATCGTCGTGGCGGCCATGTACGCGGCGAAGTACCAGGGCTCGCGGAAATAGTCCCTCATGCCGAGATACGCCGCGCAGACGAACGTCGCGTGCGAGAGCGCCACGTACAGGAAGAAGCCGATGAGAAAGACGAGATAGCGGACGTCGCGCGGATCGCGCTCGTAGACCGCGATGGAGATAACCATCGCGATGCCGGCGAATCCCAGCGCATGGGTCGCGAGGTAAAGGCAGAGGAACGCGACGCTCACCGGATCGTACCTCCTTTCAACGCCGGCCGCTTACTCGACCGTCACCGACTTCGCGAGGTTTCGCGGCTTGTCCGGGTCGAGCCCGCGAAGGACGGCGCAATAGTAGGCGTAGAGTTGGCTCGGTATAACCGACAGGATCGGCGCGAGCTCTCCCATGGTCCGGGGTATGCGGAAGATCTCGTCCGCGGTCGAGTCGAATTCCGTGACTCCCTCGTAGGTGATGACGAGCGCGGTCGCGCCGCGCGCCTTCACTTCCTTGATGTTCGACTCCATCTTGTCGAAGAGCGCCTCTTGCGTGCATATCGCGACGATGAGGGTGTCCTTGTCGACGAGCGCGATCGGCCCGTGCTTGAGCTCTCCGGCGGCGAAGGCCTCGGAGTGGACGTAGCTCACTTCCTTGAGCTTGAGCGCGCTTTCCAGGCTGATCGCGTAATCGAAAAGACGCCCCATGAAGAAGGCCTTCGTCTTGTTGAACTGCCTCGAGGCGAAACGCTGTATCTCGTCCTTTTCCGAGAGGATCCTTTCGGCGGCCTCGGGGATTCCCTCGATCGCCGTAAGCGCGTCGGTGAGTTCCTTTTGCGAGACGGTCCCGCGGAGGAAGGCGAACTGGAGCGCTATGAGGTAGAGGCAGACGAGCTGGGTCGTGAAGGCCTTGGTCGAGGCGACCGCGATCTCGGGACCGGCGCAGGTATACATGACGAGATCTGCCTCGCGCGCGAGCGTGGAGCCGACGACGTTGGTGATCGCGATGATGCGGCTCCCCGACTTTTTCGCCATGCGCATCGCCGCGAGCGTGTCCGCCGTTTCGCCCGACTGGCTGATGATGATGAAGATGTCCTTCGTGTCGAAGATCGGGTCGCGGTAGCGGAACTCGCTCGCGATGTCGATATCGACGGGAATCCGCGCGAAGCGCTCGAACGCGTACTTCCCGACGACGCCCGCGTGCCAGGCGGTGCCGCACGCGGTGATGACGACGCGCCTCGCGTTCGCCCAGGACTCGTCGAAGCCGATCTCCTCGAGGTTGACCGACTTTCCGTCCTTTCCGTTCACGATCCGCGCGCGAAGGGTGTCGACGATCGCCTTCGGCTGCTCGTGGATCTCCTTGAGCATGAAATGCGCGTAGCCGCCTTTCTCCGCCGCGGCGACGTCCCAATCGACGTGCTTCGTCGACTTCGCCACGCGCTCTCCCTCGTAATTGAAGAAATCGACGCGGTCGCGATAAAGAACCGCGACCTCGCGGTCGTCGAGGTAATAGACGTCGCGGGTGTATTCGAGTATCGCGGGGACGTCCGAGGCGATGTAGTTCGCCTTCGCCGTGGTCCCGACGACGAGCGGAGAGTCCTTCCTGACCGCGATGATCCTCTCCGGATCGTCCTCCGATATGACGCCGAGCGCGTACGAGCCCTCGATTCGTTTGAGGGTCTCGAAAACCGCGTCGAGGAGATTTCCGTTATAGTAGTAGTTGATGAGGTGCGCGACGACCTCGGTGTCCGTCTGGCTCCTGAAGGAGACTCCGTGGCTCTCGAGCATGGCGCGGAGCTTTCCGTGGTTCTCGATGATGCCGTTGTGGACGACCGCGATCTTTCCTGAGACGTCGGTATGCGGGTGCGAGTTGAGGTCGCTCGGCTCACCGTGCGTTGCCCAGCGGGTATGCCCGATGCCCATGCTTCCGCGCACGATCTCGACCGCGAGTTTCTCCTCGAGAAACCGGAGCGCGCCCTTGGCCTTTTTTACCATGAGCCCGTCTTTCGACAGCACGGCGATGCCCGCCGAATCGTAGCCGCGATACTCGAGCTTCCTGAGCGCGTTGATGAGGGCGGGGGTCGCGTCCCCGTCGCCGATATAGCCGACTATTCCACACATGCTGTACCTCTGCCTAAAAGCCTTGTTTTCACGCTATCACACTTCCGGGTAATCGGGAAGCGGGTTCTTGCTGTTTTTTCGAACGTAGTCCGCGATCATCCTGAGGGTTCGGCGGCTCATCGCCCCGTCGACCTCGATCGTTTCCTGGAAGAGGGTATCGGGCATCTTGAGCAGGAGGCAGTCCGTCTCGGCGCGCGCCGTGCCCGTCCTGTTCCCGCCGATGAAACTCGAGAACTCCCCGAAGATCGAACCCGGCCCCATCTCGACGACCTGCGCCGGCATGGTGATCCGGACGATTCCCCGGCAGACGTAATAGAGCTCGGTCGTGTCTTCCCCGATGGAGAATATGACGTCGCCTGACCGCTTCACGATCTGGTAACGGTCCGTGAAATGCGGGGGAGCCGCGAAGAGAATACGCTCGAGTTGCATGAACGGCGACGGGTCGTCGTACGGGGGGAGGAGGTAAAGCCGCGCGAGCAGGTAACTCTCGAAAAATTGCGTGACGTACTGGTATTGGGCGAAGAAGAGGAACAGGAAGAAGAAGACGTAGACGTCGAGAAGGATGACGATGACGTTGCTCATGATCCCGTAGGCGAGGTTGTATTTCGTCATGTCGATGAAAGACCCGAGCAGGGACTGGATCACCGTGTAGGAGAGCGTGCAGGCGAGCGCGGTAAAGAAGCTTACCCGCGCGCGGGGTCTCGTCCGCGGCGTGAAGAGGTATACGAGAAAGAGAAAGGCGAAAAGAATGCCGATCGGCACGAGGCTGAACAGGTTCTGGAGGAGCTCGAGCATGAACGGGGGAATGAGCTTTTGCGAGAGAGCGGTTTTGACGAGGGTGTTGCCCGCGATGAAGAAGGTCACCGTCGCCGATATCGCGATGAGAAGGAGCACCTCGCCCGCGATGACGACGAGGTTTTCCTTGATCGGTTTCGTCTTTCCCCGCTTCCGGTAGATGACGATCATGCTTTGTTGGATCGAGGCGAAGAAGCGGCGCGCCATCCAGAAGATCGAGAGCCCGAGAACGATCTCGAATACGCCGACCGACTTGATCGCCGTGACGGACAGAATGAAGGGATTGAGGTCGATCGAGCCCGCGATCAGGGTGTTTCCCGCCATGAGGCTTTCCACGAGCCAGGGAGAGGTATGGAGAATACGCACGACGATGACGAGCACCATGAGGAGAATCGGCAGGGATGAAAGGAGGAAGCTGTAGGCGCCGGCGGAGGCGTAGGTAAAGAGGTCGTTCGAGACGAACGCGCCCCAGGTGATGTATAATCGTTGGAAAAAGCTGATCAGGTAATTTTTCCGCTTCCGCATGGCCTGCAGTATATCGCAAATTTGCGGGTTTTTATAGCGCTTTTGCGCGGACTTCCTGCCCCAAGGGCTTGTAATAATGAATAAATATGTAATAAACTGGTATAAAATTGCAGGAGAATCGACCTCTCCCGAACGGGGACAGGTCCTGCTTTAAGGAGTGAAGCGCTATGATGAAGCTGCGTGGAGCGTTTACCGCCCTCGTTACCCCCATGAACGCCGACGAATCCGTCGACTATGAGGGGTTCCGGAAGCTCGTGCGGTTCCAGCTCGACAGCGGTATCTCCGGGCTCGTACCCCTGGGAACGACCGGCGAGACGCCGACCCTGGACGAGGCGGAGGAAGACAAGCTGATCGACATCGTGATGGCCGAGGCGAAGGGAAAGGTCCCGGTCATTCTCGGGGCGGGGAGCAACTGCACCCGCGATGCCGTCAAATACGTCAAACGCGCCAAACAGAAGGGAGCCGACTATGCGCTGGTCGTGACTCCCTATTACAACAAGCCGACCGACGAGGGAATCTATCGCCATTTCGCCGCTTGCTGCGAGGTAGGGCTTCCGATCATCGTCTATAACATGCCCGGGAGGACCGGGAAAAACATATCGACGCCGCTCCTGGCACGGCTCGCGGAGCTTCCGAGTATCGCGGGCGTCAAGGAAGCGTCGGGCGACGTCAACCAGATGGGCGACGTGATCGCGCTCATCAAGGCGAAACGCCCCGATTTCATCGTGCTTTCCGGGGACGACGGGCTCACGCTTCCCCTTCTCGCGCTCGGAGGGGACGGGGTGATCTCCGTGGTGTCGAACCTCGCGCCGAAGGAAGTGACCGAGATGACCCTCGCGGGGCTTTCGGGCGACTTCGCCAAGGCGCGCGCGATGCACTACCGGATGCTGCCCGCTTTCAAGGATGCCTTCGTCGAGACGAACCCGATCCCGATCAAGGCCGCGATGAACATGAAGGGTTTGCCCGCGGGAACGCTCAGGCTGCCCCTCGTGCCGCTTTCGAAGGAGAACGAGCCGAAGGTCCGCGCGTCCTTCGCCGCCGCGGGGCTTCTGTAAGCCGCGCGACGCCGTGACCTCGGGCGCAAGGCGTTGCCTTGCCCGAAGGTCTGACCCCGCGCGCGAGGGCGATGCCCCTCAAGCGCGTTACCGCTAACACCGTTAGGAGAACGAACATATGTCGAACAAGATTCCCGTAGGCATTCTCGGCGCGACCGGCGCCGTCGGCCAGAACTATATCAACCTCCTCCAGGACCATCCCTGGTTCGAGGTCGCGTACGTCGCCGCGAGCCCCCGTTCCGCGGGCAAGCAATACAAGGAAGTCGTCGGGGCCAAGTGGCTCCTCGGCGCGAACGTGCCGGAGGCGGTGGCGAACCTCGTCATCGAGGACGCGAACGACCCCTCGAAGGCCGTCGGCCGCTGCCGCTTCGTTTTCAGCGCCCTCGAGCTCGACTCGAAGGACGAGATCAAGGCCCTCGAGAACGCGTACGCCGGCCTCGGCATCCCGGTCGTCTCGAACGCGTCCGCGCACCGCTGGACCGAGAACGTGCCGATGCTCATCCCGGAGATCAACGCGGACCACCTCGAGGCGATTCATGCCCAGCGGAAGGCGCACGGCTGGGACAAGGGCTTCGTCGCCGTCAAGCCGAACTGCTCGATCCAGAGCTACATGATCCCGGTCTACGCGCTCATGAAGGCGGGCTACGAGGTGAAGCGCATGTTCGTCTCGACCATGCAGGCCGTCTCGGGCGCGGGTTACCCCGGAGTCGCGAGCCTCGACATCATCGACAACGTCGTACCCTTCATCGGGGGCGAGGAGGAGAAGACCGAGAAGGAGCCCTTGAAGATCTTCGGCAAGGTCGTTGACGGGAAGATCGTCAACTACGAGGGACTCCGCGTCGCCGCGCACTGTAACCGCGTGCCGGTCATCGACGGGCATACCGCGTGCGTAAGCCTCGAGTTCGGCGAGAAGAAGCCCTCCCTCGAGGAGATCGAGCGGATTTGGGCGGAGTTCCGCGGCCTTCCGCAGGAGCTCGACCTTCCCTTCGCCCCGAAGAACCCGATCATAATCAGGCACGAGCCGAACCGGCCCCAGCCGCGGCGCGACCGGGACGAGGACAAGGGCATGGCGGTGTCCGTCGGGCGCCTTCGCGAGTGCCCGCTCTTCGACGTCCGCTTCGTCGGCCTCTCGCACAACACCATTCGCGGCGCGGCCGGCGGCGGCATCCTCAACGCCGAGCTCCTCAAGGCGAAGGGCTTTATTTCGTAATACGGGCCATCCTTCCCGAAGGGGGAGGGCGAACCCCGGTTTTCCGACAGGGCGCCTCGCGTAACGGGCGCCTCGCGTAAGGGGACCGCGCGCCGACATGGAGCGGGAATGGGATATATCCCCCGCGGGCGCATGGAACGGTCCTCCTTGCCGCGAGACGCCGACGAGCCCGAAACCGGTCGCGTTCGCTCACGCTTCCTTAAAAAAAGCGGGAAGGATTTCCTCGTAAATATCGACGACAGGAGACCTTTCATGGCAGAGAAATACTTTCCGCTCACGAAGGACGAGCTTACCCGGCTTACCGCCGAGTACCCGACGCCCTTTTACCTCTACGACGAGAAGCTCATCCGCGCCCACGCGCGGCGCTTCCTCAAGGCCTTTCAGGCGTTCCCGGGTTTCCGCGAGTACTTCGCGGTCAAGGCGTGCCCCAATCCCTACATCCTCAAGATCTTCGCGGCCGAGGGCATCGGCGCCGACTGCTCGAGCATGCCGGAATTGATCCTCGCGCAGAAGGCGGGGATGACCGGCGAGATGGTGATGTTCACCTCGAACGAGACCCCCGAGAAGGAGTACGTGTACGCCAATCTCATGGGCGCGATCATCAACCTCGACGACATCACCCACGTCGACTACCTCGCGAACGCGATCGGCGGGATCCCGGAACTCATCAGCTTCCGGTACAACCCCGGCCCGCTCAAGGAGGGGAACGCCCTCATCGGGAAGCCCGAGGAGGCGAAGTACGGGCTTACGCGCGCCCAGCTTTTCGAGGCGTACGCCGAGGCGAAAAAGCGCGGCGCGAAGCGCTTCGGGCTCCACACGATGGTCGCGTCGAACGAGCTCAATCCTGACTACTTCATCGAGACCGCGGTGATTCTCTTCGAGCTCGTCGTCGAGCTCAAGGAAAAGCTCGGCATCGACATGGAGTTCGTGAACATGGGCGGCGGGATCGGCATCCCCTATCGTCCGGGACAAAAGGCCGTCGACTACGACTACGTCGCGCGCGGCATGAAGGAAGCCTACGACCGGCTCATCGCGAAGAACGGCCTCAAGGATCTCAGGATCTGCTTCGAGTGCGGCCGCCCCTTTACCGGGCCTTACGGCTGGCTCGTCACGACCGCGATCCACGAGAAGCACATCTATCGCGACTACGTCGGCGTCGACGCGAGCATGGCCGACCTCATGCGGCCCGGGATGTACGGCGCCTACCACCACGTCTCGGTCGCCGGGAAAGAGGACGCTCCCGCGACGCATACCTACGACGTCGTGGGATCCCTGTGCGAGAACTGCGACAAGTTCGCCGTCCAGCGCGCGCTTCCCGAGATCGAGCGGGGCGACTTCGTGATCGTCCACGACGCTGGCGCGCACGGCCGCGCGATGGGCTTCAACTACAACGCGAAGCTCCGCGCGGGCGAGCTCCTTCTTCGCGAAGACGGCAAGATCGTGGAGATCAGGCGGCGCGAGACGGTCGACGACTACTTCGCGACGCTCGACTTCACGAAGCTCGGCAGCTTCAAGGTTTGAACGATGTTCCCGGCCTCCGGGTCGGGAAGAGCCTCGAAGGCCTTCCGGAACTCGCGCGGCGTCTTGCCCGCGATCTCATGGAAGGCCGCGTTGAAGGCCGATTTTGAGTTAAATCCGCTATCGAAGGCGACGTCCAGAATCGAGGCGTCCCCGTCCTCCATGAGCATTTCGCACGCGGCGACCACGCGCCACGCGTTTATCCACGCGCGGAAATTGCTTCCCGTCTTCCTGTTCACGAGCTCCGAGACGAGCTGGGCGCTCACCCCGAGTTCTTTCCCCACGTCATCGATCGAGAGTGAAGGGTTCCTGAATTCCTCCTTGCGTTCCATGAGCGCGACAAGGGCTTTCATGAGGGATTCAGCTCCCCGCCGCTCGAGGGTTTCCCGCCGCTTTTTCTGGCCGCTGACCGCTTTTATCACGCGGTTGACGTATTCGGGATAGCGGAAACCGAGGAGCCCGAAGACGATCACGAGAACGCCACAAAGGTACGAGACGGCGAGCATGATCGCGGGCGCCGTCACGAAGCAGGTCGCCACGAAAAGGAGCGCCATGAGCTCGAGATAGGTAAGTATCGCGAGGAAAAGGGCGTATTGCGTGCTGAAAGCGATGTGTCCCCGCTTTCGTGTCGCGAGCGCGTCCGCGATCGTCGCGGAAACGTATCCAAGGAGCCAGAAATTTCCGGCGAGGCTGAAGGCCTGTCCCCCGAGAATGGTCCCCTTCGGGACTGTGTAGTCCCAGGGCGCCGCGTTGCCGCCGGTCGCGAGCGAAATGGCGTTCCATGCGATCGTCGCCGCCAGAATCATGCTCGGCGTGATGTAATGGAGCGCATGTCGAGCGGGGAGGTTTGGCCGTTCTCCGACGATCGTGGTGACGGATAGATAGATCGCCGGTCCCGCAAAAAAGGTTATCGCGCTCTCGGTATTCGCGAGGATCGGGGGAACCGCGAGCGGACCCTCGGTGATCCAGGCAAGATAGAGGAGAATGTATCCCAGGGAAAAGAAGGCGACGGCGAGGTTTCGGTTGAGCGGGCCGGAATTTCGGTACATGAGCTGAATGACGCCGAGGAGGATGAGACTTCCCGAGATGGAAATTTGAGCGTCGTGCATGATACCTGCCTTTCGCTAAGAATATAGCACTAAAGTGCTAATTGAGAAGTCAAAAGATTAAAAAGAAAAATCGTTCGAAAACATAAAACAGGACGACATATTTCCATTCTGAAGGTAATCTCCATTATCTAGTATAGTACAAGGGGTTGCTCCGTTGGGCTCCATGAAAAAAACTGTTTGTATTACCGTATTGTGTATCCTCACAAGCTTCCTCGCGGGAGCCCTGGAAATCGCGCTTTCAGCGACGCCGGCTTTTTCCATGCCCCAGGAAGAATCCTCCAAATTCCTTTTCGGAAACGGCTACGGCGGCATGATGAACGCCGACCTTTGTTTCCTCCAGCATTTCGGCGTCGGGCCGGAATTCGGGTATGTGATCAATCAGGTCAACAACGACACGATCGCGAACACCGCGCTTGCCGGCGGGGCGATCTCCGCCTGGGCGTATCCGACCTCCCGCATGGTTCTCCGGGCGCAGGGCTCCTTCGGCGGCTATATCTACAACTGGGTAGACAGCGAGGATACGCAGTATACCTACACGGATTATTGGTGGAAGGCCTGGGCCGAGGCCGGGTTCCGGTTTACCCCGTCTTTCTCCGTCGCCGCGGGAGGGGGCTATCTCAAACTCATGGCTCCGGAACTCGACGGCGCGCTCCTGTATTCCGGCATCACCGCCGGGGTGACCGTCCGGGTTACCATCGACACCGCGACCTCCCAGGGAAACGTCTCGGTCAAATTCGACCAGTACGAGTCGGTCTTTCCGGCGTTCGCCGGGATGTACCGGCAGAACAGCATCGGCACGCTCAAGGTCACGAACCGGGAATCGGCCGAGATCAGGAACCTTACGGTGAGCTTTCGCGCCGGCAATTACACCTCATCGCTCCTTTCCTCCGGCGAGATCCCGCTCATCTCGAAGCGGCAGACGAAGGAACTGCCGCTCTACGCCGATTTCTCGCCGACCATTCTCAACTTCACCGAGAACGGGAAGATCCCCGGCGAGCTCGTCATCGCCTATGACCTTCTCGGCGTTCGCAAGGAAATCTCGAAGACCCTCGTCATCGACGTGTATAACCGCAATACCCTCCGCTGGACCGATAACGGGGTGCTCGCGGCCTTCATCGCGCCGATGGCCCCCGAGGTGCTCGATTACTCGAAGTTCGTGGTCGGAGTCGCGCGTGACTCGCTCCGCTCGGGCCTCAACCGGAACATGCAGTTCGCGGCGTACCTGTTCGAGGGGCTCAAGGTCGGCGGGGTGAAGTACTCGCACGACGAAACGACCCCCTACGCGAGCGTTCACCTCGATCCCGCGAAGATCGACTTCGTCCAGTATCCCTTCCAGACCCTCGCGTACCGTTCCGGCGACATCGACGACCTCGGGATTCTCTACGCCGCCTCGCTCGAATCGGTCGGCATCAAGACCGCGATCATCCCGCTCAAGGACGACTTCATCGTCGCGTTCGCCCTCGGGATCCCGCCCGACGAGGCCGAGGACCTTTTCAACGCGACGGACAACCTTCTCACGATCGGGGACGAGCTGTGGATACCGGTGTCCATGTCAGTCCTCCGCGAGGGCTTCATGAACAGCTGGTACAACGCGATCGGGAACCTCGGCGAGGCGATGGCGGACGAGAGCGCGACGGTCGATTTCATCGTGCTTTCCGACGCCTGGCAAACCTATCCCCCCGCGGCGTTCAAGAACAGCGAGGCCCGTTTCGACAAGCCCGACGAGGGCGCGCTGACGGCGGCCGTCGAGACCGACATGCTCCGCTACATCTCGCAGGAATTCGGGCCGAAGATCCGCGCGCTGAAGGATGACATCCGCGCGTCGGGCGGTTCGGCGAAAAAATACAACGCGCTCGGCACGCTTTACGTGCGCGCGGGGATGTACGAAGAGGCGAAGAAGGAGTACTCGCGCTCGGCGGGAACCGGATCCGTTCCCGCGATGGTCAATCTCGGGAACATCGCGATCCTGGAACGCGACCCGAAAGCGGCGGTTTCCTGGTTCAGGAAGGCGCTCGAGAACGAACCCGACAACAAGGGCGCGAGGGTCGGTCTCGAGCGCGCGTCGGCGGACCTTGAGGATTAGCGGAAAATCATGGCGATCCGAAAGTGGATGACCAAACGAGGATTTCTCCCCGGCTCGGGCCGGTTCGCGGCCTTCGGAAAGAAGGTCCCGCTCGCCCTCGCGTGCGCCCTGTGCGCGACGGGAGTCCTCCGCGCCGATTTCACGACCGGGATTCGAATCCTTCCTTCGGTCTGCGTGCCCTTCGGCGGCGAACTTTTCAGGCAAGGGTACTCGGTCGCGGCCGCCTTCGATTTCATGCCCCGCTCCTGGTTCGGATTTTTCGCCGAGGGCGACTTCGCCTCGCTCGCGATGGATAACGTCGACGGCCTGACGATCTACGGCGGGAACCTCGGGGGGAGTCTCGTGTGGAGGCCGGCGGACCGAGTAAACGTGCGGGCCGACCTGATGGGGGGCATGTATCGCGCCAAGCGCACCGGAGTCGATCTTTCCGGCCTGCAGGCGGGAACGCGGCTTTCCGTGAACTATTACGTCAGACCCTCGATCCTCGCGACCGTTCACGCGGGGCTCACCCAGTACGCCTACACGCCGTCCCCGCTCACCAACGCGTTCACCGTCGGCGCCGGGATAACGGTCGATCTCGGCGAAGCCCTCGGGCGAAAGGCCCGGGTGAATGTCGAAAAGGAATCGCAGGATCCCGTCTTCCCGGTCTTCTTTTCCTGGTACGACGACAACAAATTCGCGATCGTCCGCGTCACGAACACGGAACCGAACGCGATCACCGACGTGACGACCTCGTTTTACCTCGAGCAGTTCATGGGTCAGTCGAAGGTGTGCTCGGTTTCGGCCCGGCTCAAGCCCGGCGAGTCCGTCGACGTGCCCCTGCGCGCGTTCTTCCGCGAATCGATGCTCGAGCAGACCGAGAAGGTCGACGCCGAGGGCAAGATCCTCGTCGAGTACCGGAGCCTCGGCGCGAAGCGGCGCGCGGAGATACCCTTCACGATCCCGGTACACAACCGGAACGCGATGTCCTGGGAGGACGACCGGCGCGCCGCCGCCTTCGTCTCGTCGAAGGATCCAGCCGCGCTTTGGTTCTCGAAATATTCGGGGACCATCGTCCGCGACCGGTATCGCGAGGGCATCAACGAAAACGTGCAGTACGCGATCGGCGCCTTCTCCGCCCTCAACGCGTACGGTATCAACTACGTCGTCGACCCGACGAGCGCGTACGCGGACAACGCGGGCTCCGGCGCCTCGATCGACTTTCTCCAGTTCCCGTATCAGACCCTTACCTATCGCGGCGGCGACTGCGACGACCTTTCGATCCTCTTCTGCTCGCTCCTCGAGGCCGCGGACATCGATACCGCCCTGGTGACCATACCCGGCCACATCTTCATGGCCTTCGACTCGGGGCTCACGGAGGAGGAGGCGCGCGCTTCCTTCTACGACCCGTCGATCCTCATCTTCCAGGACGGGCGCGCGTGGATCCCGGTCGAGATCACCCTCACCAAGGAGCCGTTCACCAAGGCCTGGCGCGTGGGCGCGAGGGAATGGAACGAGGCCGCGAAGGCGGGGGGCGCGAAGCTCTACCCGATGGAAGCGTCCTGGCGGATATACCGCCCGGTCAGCGTCCCCGGCGCGGTGACGCGCTTCAGCCTGCCCGACGACGAGAAGACCGCGCGCATCTTCACCGACTCGCTCGACCGCTACGTCGCCAAGGAGATACGCCCGCAGGTCGACGCGTACCTGGCCGAGCTCGCGAAGCGCGATACCGCCGAGACGAGAAACCTCCTCGGGGTCCTTTACGGCCGATACGGCATGCTCGACGACGCGTGGGCCCAGTTCAAGATCGCCGCCGATCGCGGCTACTCGCACGCGATCGTCAATCTCGGGAACGTCGCGTTCCTCGACGAGGATTTCGAGGGGTCGCTCGGGTATTACCGGAAGGGACTCGAGCGCGATCCCGCGAACGACATCGCCCTGCTCGGCGCCGCGCGCTCCTATTACGAGCTCGACGAGTTCGCGCGCTCCGATACCCTCTACGCCGAACTCGGGACGCGGGACGCGGGACTCGGGCGGCGATACGCGTATCTCGGATCGTTCCTCGACGTCGAGGGGCGCGCCTGGTCGCTCTCCGAGCGGCTTCGCACGACGACCTGGTCGCTCCCGAAGGCGCTCGATCCCGTGGAGCGCCGCGAGGCGCGGCGGGCGCGCGCGAAGGATACCGAGACCGCGCTCGCGCCGCGGGGCAGCCTCGTAGAGGCGACGAGCCTCGTCATTACCGACGACGGGGGAAAGGAACGCGTACTCGCGTTGCCCACCGTCGCGCGTCGTCCGGGCGGCAAGGGCGCCAAAAGAATCGCGCGTACCGCCTCGGGCGATATCGTCCTTCCCCGGAAGGAAACGGGCGAGAAGCTCGCGCGGGGAACGGGCCCCGAGACCGTTTCGACGACGGACAAGTCTCCCTCGGGGCGCGAACGTCCGGTTAAGCCCGACGCGCGCGAGGCGCCCCAGCCGATTACCGCCGGAACCGAAATCGGCGGCTCAATGCCGACGCCCAAGTCGGGCGTCACGGGAGACGGAAAAAAAAGATATCTTATCGCGGCGATCGTCGCGGCCCTCGCGGTCGCCGCCGCTTTCATGGGACGGCGCAAGCGTCCCGGACAGTCCGACAAGGGACGGAGGAAGGAAAAATGACGGATACCCTCAAGATTCGCGTTCGCGCGTTACTCGCGCTCGCCCTGGTTCTCCCGCTCGCGCTTTCGCTCGCGGGATGCAAGAACTTCATGAAAAGCGACGAGGACGTGAAGAAAACGATGGAGGAGGAGGTGGAGGTCGCGAACGCCCCGCAGGTGGTCGTCCGCGTCCAGTCTTTGTACGACAACCTCGGGTCGGTCACGCCGAACGGTCAGGCGACCTTCAAGGTAAACGTCCCCTCGAACCTGCTCGCGAGCGAGCTCTCGGGCGGTTTCATCAGGTGGGCGGCCTTCTACGCGGGCAGTCCCACGACCGAGGTGCCCAACGCGGTATCCTTCGCGAACCCCAAGGCGCGGGAAACCACCGCGAAGGTTCTCGTCAACCGCTCGGACATACTCATCAAGGCGATATTCGAGGAGTTGCCTAAACGCGACGGCGAGTTTCCCTATCGGTACAATGACAGCTCCATGCAGGACTCGATGATCCGTATCAGCTTCAACAAACCCATTAACCCGTCCTCGTTCGATTTCGGCGTCGATACCGACGGGGACGGATACACGACGAGGGAAAACGGCCTGTTCAAGAATATCTCGTTGACCATGACGATCGGCGGCGATATCACGTCGCTTACCTCCAAGTATTTTCTCCCTCCGATATTGAGCGCCGACAGAAAAACCTTGATCATCAGGCACGTAAACTCGGTACTGAAGGACGGGGCGGTATTGCTTCCGGCCGGTCGCTTGATTACCGTAACCCTTTCAAAGAACATCACGGACTCCTCAGGGCTAAAAATGGCCGCGGACGACGTGTATACCTATACCGTCGGGAGCGGAACCGACCAGAATCTACCGGAACTCGGGCAACTCGCGGGCGGAACTGCCCTTGGCTCGTATGTCTTTACGGAAGCGAGCGCCCCCGAATCGCGACGAACGGGCGCGCAAAACTTTTACTTCCTGATCAAGGGCGAGGATGTGGGCGGAAGCGTCGATTACGCGGAAATCATCCCGACGGTCGCGGTGTATTCCAGCGCGGGATTCGTCTCGAGCTCGACGAAAGCGAAGCTTATCGAACCGTGGTATATCGATGAAGGCACGCCGGTGACCATTGGCGATTATGGAACGGATGGACTCATTACCCTGTCGGTGAAGATAACCGACATTAACGGAAACACCTCCGATGTGAAGACCTATCAATACATTCGCGACACTGCCGCGCCGTCGGTAGGCGATGAACAACTCGCGCGCATCAAGCTTACCGGTTCGGCTTCCTCGGGATACTACAACAAGAACTCCACGATCACGTTCTCGGAAGCGAATCCCGCGACCGATCCGATAATCGACGCCGGTTACGCGGGCGGCGGAAGCGTTCCCCGGCTCAACTCGACCCACGCGAATCTCAAGTACCGGTTCGGCTTCACGAACGGCTCGTTTACCTCGTGGACGGCGTGGACCCCGGTAACGACAAGCGTCGGGCTTCCGATATCGAGCTACGGTTCCGCGGAAAGCCCGAACGTGCCCGTGTATGTCCAGCTCATGGACGATCTCGGAAATACCTCGATAGTGAACAGGAAATCGTTCATCGCGATCGACAATACGCCGCCCACGGGAACGGTTTCCTTCGCGTTGGACGAGGTGAGCGGCAAGAAGATCACCATGACTACCGCGAACGTGCCGTTCACGATCACGGCGAGCGACGGGATGAGCGGCGTCGCGAAGTATTATGTCACCGAGACCAATCTCGGCTCCGCGCCCGCGAAGGGCGACGCGGGCTGGAAGACCTACACGCCGGTCGCGGGCGCCGTGTCCGATACGATCACCTTCGCGTCGCAGGGAACCGGTGACGGCGCCAAAACCGTGTATGTCTGGCTTATGGACAACGCGGAAAACGTCACGGCAAGCGCGCTTCAGGCCGTCGCGTACAAGGACGGAACGAGGCCGACCGTGTCGGATTTCTTCCTCCGCGCGGCTTCGCCCGTGGACGTAAACGGCTCGGGAACGCCGGTAAACCCGAACGCCACGCAGTACTCGAATACGAAGACCTTCTATTTCGCGTTCATCGCGGACGACGGCGCGGGCGGAATCGGGCTATCGAAGTTCAACTACGCGGACAGCGCCGGCGGCGATTCCGAGGATTTCAGGATCCTCGCGAACTCGGCTCTCCAGGGCGCGGAACCGCTCCAGGTTTCGAACATCGCGGTGGCGCAGATCGGGACGACCTCTGCCTGGCGCGTGTTCGGAAAGCTGACCGTCGTCGAGACCGAGGACGTTCACTCGATAACCGTCAGGGTAAAGGACTTCGCCGGAAACGTGTCCGAAGGGTTGACGAACGTCGGCGCGACGAACAAGTGCGTCTACGACTCGCTCTCCCCGGATGTAACGGCCGTGAATCTCAGGGACGGCGCGAGCGCGGATTGCCACCGGGCGGCGCCCACTACTTTCTACACGAAGGACAATACGAATACCCTGTCCGTAACCGCGAACGACCGCGGGTCCGGCGCGGTCAGCGGGCTCAAGAACGCGACGCTCGCGGCGGTGACCGCGGGCACGTATACCGCGCTTCCAACCCTGACCTTCCCCGGTCTTGAGGGGCTTACGACCTCGGGAACCGCGAACGCCTCGCTTTCCTTCGCTTCGGGCGCCGTGGACGGCCCGAAGGCCCTCGTCGTGACGCCCTACGACTACGCCGGAAACAGTAATCCCGTAACCGTGTACATCTATCGGGATACCGCGAAGCCGCAGGTTACACTTTACTTGCAGAATTATGAAAAAAACGCCAGTTTTTACAAAAACGCGGGAGCGGCTACCGCGTATCCTTCAAGCGCCCAGGCCGCCGGTTTCAGGACTAATTGGTCAGTGTATCTGTACCCGAATGCGGCCGACTATCCGGTAACCAACAACGCCGGATTGAAGAACATCACGTATCAGCTCTACAAGCAGACACGGAACGCAAGCGGGGTCCTTCAGACACCGGTTTCGCAAGGCGCCGCCTACGCGGGAACCTTGGCAAACACCACATGGACGCTCCTTTCGATCCCGCCGGAAACCGCGAGCGCGAACTGGATTTACGGGATCACGGCGACGGATAACGTCGGAAACGTCGGCGACGAGGAACGTATCGGCTTTATCTATGACGTCATGTCGCCTGCCGTCGTCACGGCCGATACCGGTAACGGGGCGCGGGTCACGGTGTATCAGGCCGCGGACCCGAATACCGAAAACGTCGCGACATTCATGAACCTGACCATACCGGGGATACCGGGTCCGGTAAATTGCTACGTGCTTCCTGTTCAGGCCTTCGAGGAGGTCGGCGCCAACGCGACTCCGGGCGTGAATTACGCGTCCCAGCCCATTTACGTGTATATTCGGGCGACTGACCGGCCCGCGTCGGACCTTTCCGGCAGCGGAATCGCGTCGACGAAGAATACCTTCGGTTATTTCCATTTGAACGGTTCCAGTTATATCAACCCTTCCCCATACATTAATACGGCGACGGAGTCGAGCGAGGCTTCCGAGTCGAGCCGATACGTGCTCTTGCCCTGCACGCCCAGCCAACCCTACTGGAGCATGAGTTCATATTCCTCGGCAGCTTTCTCCCCGACGGTAATCGACGCGGTCGGGAATCAGGGGACCCCTGCCGGCATCAGGGTCGCCATCGATACCGGCATTCCAACCGCGAGTCCGTCGTATGTGACATACTTGGGACAGGACGCTTCCGTGCGGTACGTAAACGGAAGTTCGTCCTTCTCGTTCACGCCGACGGATCCCGTCGACGGTTATACCTACGCGCACGTCAAGTCAGGGATCAAGGCGTACCAGTTCACCGCGACCCCGGCCAAGCCCGCCGCGGACGCCGCCGGCTGGAAGCCGTGTACCGAAGGCGTGAGCGAGGTCGTGACCGCGGACTTCCAGGCCCTGGTCTCGGCGACTCCCGCAAATGCGTATCTTCACGTGCTCGATAACGCGGGAAACCGCGGTACCTATGACTTGGGCGTGATCGAGAAAGACGCCGCGCCGCCGACGTACTCGATAACGGGAGTGGTCGACGGAACCGGGAAATCCGCCTATAAGAACGGAAACTTTTACTATATCAATACGCCGATTTACCGGCCCGTCATCACGTTCCATGATCTTGTCAGTGGTAAGGGAAGCGGCCTCGCAAACTGCTCATTGACCGATTTTGCGTTTAACGGTAGTTCGTTCTTGAGTAACTATTCCGCGACCCAAACGGTATCCGAAGGATCCAACACCATTAACGGCGTGACGACGCCTCCCTATTGGAGCGTACATACCGCGTATCAGTACATGGCCTTCCGCTTCGTCGTGAAGGATAACGCCCAGAACGCGACGCCCAACGTCGCTTCCGTCTCGACCGCCGCCCTTTTGGCGAGCGATCTCAAGGTCGTGTACGACGACGTCGGGCCGACGATCGCGGCGTACGGGACCGACGTCGTTTTCACCAACGTCTCGGCGGGAACGCAGCGAAACGTGTCCTCGAGCTCCACCTGCTCGATCACGCCGACGGACCCGCTCGGCGCTTCAAACCAGCCCGCGTCCGGCGTGAAATCCTGGATTCTCAAGCGCGACGACCCGACTCCTCCTGACGATAATGACCCGGGTTGGAAGGCCGCCTCGACCGCGACCATCGACATATCGACCGAGTTCAAGGGCCTCGTCACCGCGAGCGCCTGCAGTATCTACCTCTTCCTCAAGGATAACGTCGGGAACGTTTCCGGGGAGATAGATCTCGGAAACGGAAGTTACTTCGTGAAGGACGACACCTATCCCGCCGTGACCGTAACGACCATGGCGCAAACCCATTTGGGCGGAAGCGGCGGTACTTCGCGGTTCGTCCGGGGCGACGCTTCGATCTCCTTCAGCGCTTCCGATATCGGAAGTTCCGGCGTCTCGAAGTACCTTCTTTCGGTGTCCGCCTCGGAAACGAGCGCCTCCGTTGCCGCGTCCGGCACCGCCTTCACGGGCGACGGGACCGTCACTGCGGTATCCGCGGGACCGCTTTCAGTCGCGAGCTACTTCGATACAGCCGACGCGCGGACGCTCTATCTCTACGTCGTGGATAAGGCCGGTAACCTGACCTCTTATCCCGTCGTGACGGAAGACAACGCTCAGGGCGGGACTGCGGTTCAGGCGCGCCTTGACGGGACGGCACCCGCCGTTTCGTCGGTCGTTCTCGCGTCGGGGAGCGCGCATGACAAGGACGGAATTATCCCCGTCAGGATCAACATGAGCGCAGCGGACGTTTCAGGCGTCAAGATAATCACGCTCACCGGCGGCGTCTCGACCGATCTTAACACCGCGGCGAACCGGAACGCGATTACCGTCAAGGCCAATACCGACGCGGGGAATCTCGACGTAGAAAGCTGCGTCTATGCGGCCGGGTCGCTCACCATAACGCTCGATGATCCGTGCGTGGACTCAGGTTATCTGACCGTGTCGAACATGCGCGTGGGATCGGACGACGCGAGCGTCCAGACCCTTACCGCGAAACTGACCGACGCGGTCGGCTATTCGGGCGCGACTGCGCAGGACTCGGTGACGATCGATTCGTCCGCGCCGAATATCGGAACGGTTACGCTCGCCGATCCGACTCCATGGAACGCGGAGTATACGAACACGACGCTTGTCGACATGACCATAGCACAAACCGATGTCGGCTCGGGCGTGAAGAAGATCGAGTTGTCGGGTTCCGGTTTCTCGTCCGTCGACGATACCGTGACGGTCAATGGCTCGTCGACCGGATTCACGCATACCGCTTCGGCGATTACCCTTGACGCCGCGATTGCATCTGGCACCTCAATCGAGCTCACCGGCATAAGGATCAACACCGGCGCCGGATCGAAAACCGTCGGCGTGAAGCTGAGCGACGCGTGCGATAACACCGATTCCGGTTCGGATGGTTCCGATTCGATAACCTATGACGTGACTAATCCCGCGATTTCGATAGATCCCCCGAGCGGCTCGTATCCCGATGAAGTTGCTTCGGTCGCGGCGAACGCGTCCGGCAATACCGCGAAGACCTACTATATCCCCGGCAATACGGGAACCTTCACGCTGTCGAATACCGAAACGAACTTCGACGCGTACGCGGTTTCCCCGACGGCGCCGAATACCGGTTCCGCGTATACCTTGAGCGCGGGTTCCACGTATACCATTTACGCACGGGACCGGGCCGGAAACGTTTCGAGAAACCTGGTCATCACCGTGGTTAAGGACTCGGTACGGCCGATTTTCTCGCTGACGCCTTCGGCTTCGTATCCCTCGACTGTCGCCGAGGTCACGGCCTCGACGGTCGCGGACGTTCCCGAGATCGCGTACTTCACCAAGAACGGAAATATCAACTTCGCCTTCGCGCGCTCGGATATCAATTATCCCGGGACCGAGGAGGGTTCGGGACTGAAGAGTTATACCGACGGCGGTTCCACCAATACGACGATTCCGGGTAGCCTGTCCATTAACGCGAACGGAACTTCGCACGAGATACACGTCACCGACAACATCGGTAATGACTCGTATCACGTTACCGTCAAGGTAACCCAGGACAGTGCTGGTCCTGACATAACCGTTACGCCCCCCGCTTCCGGTGTCAAGCCGGGGACGGCCAATCAGACAACTTACCGGACGAAGGACTCGTATATCGATTTTACCGTAGACGCGGATGACGGCACCGGATCAGGAACGGCTACGTGCACGGTCACCGGAGGTGATGGCAGCGGCGCGCTCACGCCCGTAAGCGCGGGGAAATGGACCGCCCGTCTCAACGCCCACGCGACTCAGTATACGATCAGGACGACCGATAATCTGGGCAATGAGAAGACGCAGTCGTTCACGGTTACCCGGGACATCACGCCCCCTAGCTTCGGGAATTGGGGGATCACGAATTCGGGCTCGACCATAAACCTTTCATCCGTTCTTGCCAGCGTGAGCGATGTCGCGACCGAAACCGTCGACGGATCGTCGGTAACCCCTAGCGCCACGCTCACCGGGCTTTCCTATGACGCGATGCACAAGATCACCATCGCGGACGATCTCGGAAACGAGCGAACCGCCTATTTCGTCGGCGTGTACGAATCGAGCACGAACATCGTCCTACGGGTCAACGATTCGCCGCATTGGACGGTCACGGACAACGCCAGTGATTCGATCATTAACGGGCTGGGCATTTACCGGAACTCGAACGCGGGAACCCTGACCGCTACCTGCGTAGACGCCGCGACCTCGAGCGCGGCGGGAACCGTAGAGGTGTCCAACTCCAGAATCAGCGGTTTCCCGTTGCCACACTCCTCGTATTACATGCTAACCCTGTCGTATACCGCGTCTAAGAAGATTTCCTTCAATTTCTCGGTAAGCGGCGGGACGGCATCGCCCCATGCGATGATCTTCGGCAATCCGCTCATCGCCAGACGTATCGATGGCGAGAATGTCGTGTCTACCATTCGTCGGGAATCCTTCTATCGCGCCCGCTCGGCCTCAAAGACGAACCTCCCCGTGTGGTATTCGGAGACGGACACGCTCAATACCAGGACTCAAACGGAACGGAGCGATGTCTCGTCGGTGAAGGCGGGCAAACGCGCGACTCAGGCTCCCTCGGGAACTACTATGTCCGGCGAGAGCCTTCGATCGGCGGCGCTATCGGGAATGAAGGCGCCGAACGCGGCGGTTTCGCGCTCGGCGGGCGAGAGCCGGACGATGGCGAATACCCGCGCGAAGGCGATTGAAAAAACCGTCACGATCGATTATGACACGGCAGTGGTGATGATCGCGCCCGAGGGAAGCCCCGCGTTCGTCGCCTGCGCGAGGGGGGTCGCGGCGCTACGGCAGGATACCGAAAGGAGCCGCGCGCCTTCGGCGAGCGGACATGACGGTCCCGTGAACGATGGCGAGATCGGAGAAAGGCCCGAGGGGATATGGGAAAAGCTCCTTTCGTTCTTCGGGTTCGTTTTGAAGTAAGTGACAGTTCGGAAAATGTTTTTTTCCGATTAATGCGTTATAGTATGATTTGTTGATGGAGGCGTTTATGAAAAAGGCAATGCTCTTGGCGCTCGCTCTCGTGGCGGTCGTCGGAATGTTCGCGGCGTACGCTGAGGCGGTCGCGCAGGATTACACGGTAAAGACCGTGACGGGGAAGGTCGAGCGCGAGGTATCCGCCGGAACCTGGGAAGCCGTCACGCCGGGCATGAAGCTCTCCCCGCAGGCGGTCATTAACACCGGACTCAACTCGTCCCTCGTCTTGAACTCGGGCGAGCGCGTGGTCACCATCAAGGCGATGCAGAAAGGAACCGTCGACAAGCTCGTCGCGAATACCGGGACCGCGAAGGGAGGTATCAAGATCGGCGCCAAGATCAGCGAAAGCGCCGTCAATACCGATTCGGACAAGAACAAGACCACGAACGTGTCGACCGCGTCCACCCGCGCGAGCGACGCGACGAATGACCTTGAATGGGACGAGTGACGACGTATAGAAATGAGCGTGCCCGGCGGACGATTCCGGGCGTGAACTGAAAAAAAGCGCGTACCGCAGTGGTACGCGCTTTTTTTTACGATGATCGTTAACTTCGCCCGGCGCGATTCAAGCCGGTTCGCGGGAGTAAGACGCGCGGAAGGCGCGAGGCCCGGTCATTTTTGCGTGAGGTTACGGATCGGATCCCAATCGGTGGGTGGCGATTTCTCGAGCTCGGCAGCGCGGTCGCGATAGAGAACGGCGACGCGGTCATCAGGGTCCTTTTCGGCGATTTCGGCGAACTTCGCGCGCGCGCCCGCGAAATCGCGCGACTCGAACTCGTCGATCGCTTGCTCCCACAGGGCGACAAGCGCCACGAGGGAAGGCGACGCCTCCGAGGCAATCGCGAGAAGCTCGTAGAGCCTCAAGGGGGTGTTTACCCCGACGACGCGAACGCGATCGAGACGCCTGATGACGAAGTCGTCGTAGATCATCTGCCGGGTATGCTCGCTGATGAGGATGCCTTTCGTGTCGTATTGCTTGTTTACGCCCTCGAGCCTCGCCGCGAGGTTGACGGCGTTACCCATGACCGTATAGTCCATCTTGTTCGGCGTTCCCATGTTACCGACGATCATGTCTCCGGTATTGATGCCGATTCTCGTGAAAAGCGGGGTGGGGCTCAGTCCCTCCTGCTTTATGCGTTCGTTGAGTTTATTCTCCGCCTGCTTCATCCTGATCGCGGTCTTGCACGCGAGCGTGGCGTGATCGTCCATGGGAATGGGCGCTCCGAAGAACGCGATGATCGCGTCGCCCTCGTATTTGTCGATCGTTCCCCGATGCTCGAGCACGATGTTGCTCATGGCGGTAAGGTACAGGTTGAGAAGGTTGACGAGGTCGGTCGGGTCGAGTTGCTCGGATATCGTCGAGAAGCCCTTGATGTCGGTGAAGATCGCCGTCATGTGCCGTTTCTCGCCGCCGAGGTTCAGCTTGGAGGGGTCGGCGATGATCTCGTTGATGACCTCGGGCGAGAGGTATCGGGAGAACGCCGAGCGGAGGAAGGACTTTTCCCTGATCGTCGAGAGGAAGGTGATGGCCGAAAGGCTGAGGAAGGTCGCGCTTACCGAGGCGAAGGGGACCGCGACGCCGACGTAGGTCTTCGTGATCATGAAAACGGCGAGAAGGGCGATAACCGAGAGCGCGAGGGCGGCGAGTCCCGCGATGAGGGACTGCTTCGTGTCGAGGTGCTTGATGCCGAAGCCGACCGCGAGTGCGAGCGCGAGCGCGATCAGGAGCGAAAGCGTCCTCGGCGCGTCGTCGAGAAACTCGTCAGAGATGATCATGTTCGCGACCGTCGCGTAGGTGCCGACGTTGGGAAAACGCTCCTCGAAGGTGATGAGATCGACGTCCGTCATGGAGGTCGCGTCGACGCCCACGATGCAGACGGCGTTCGCGACTTTTTGCGAGACCCGCGCGCGCATGGACTCGAGCCGTTCGAAGTCCTTTCGTACGCTCGCGAAGGTCGTCCTGACGTACTCGGCGGTTTCCCCGTCGTCGATGTCCGCGAGGATGCGTCCCTCGTACTCTGGCGCGAGGAACGCGCGCATCTTCGAGAGGAATTCGAGCCGCGCGGAGCGATAGGCCTTCACGGTGATCGACTCCACGGGGCTTTCTCCCCGGTCGAGGATCTCGTTTTTGACGTATTCGGCCTCGCTCCACGTTTCGTGGGGATTCGGGCCGCTCTCGCCGGAATTCCAGTAATTCATGAAGCCGGCGTCGGCCATCGCCTGGAGACTCTTGACGATGTCCCGCTCGAGTTTCTGCGCGCCGATGAGATCCCAGGCCGAGATGCTGTTGTACTCGACGAACTGCTTCTTCGGCCACTTGATGAGCACGGAACCGTCGCGCGCGCGGGGGATGCGAATGTCGCGCGTCACTCCGGCGAGTTTCGCCTTCTTGAGGGTTATCGCGCGGTTCGTCACCTCGATCTCGGGGTTCCCGAGCCATTCCACGAGCGCGACGAAGGAAAGCTGGCCGTAGTATTTGCCGTTATGCCTGCTGACGAGGTGAACCCTGCGGCGATAGCCGTCGGCGTCAGGCTCGGCGTTGACCGTACCCGCGCCGTACGCGCTTCTGAGGAGAACCGGTATCGCGGGATCGATTCCGGGGTCATCCGGCGTGAGGGTGTCGTTCGTCCCCGTGACGCCGGAAAGCGCGACGCGCGACTCGAGCCACTCGAGGTCGACGCCCGACATGTCGTACGTTTTGTCTTTGCCGACGATATCGCCGGGGCGAATCATCGTGAGGGTAAGGTAGGACTTTCCGAAGAACTTGAGGGTCTTCGCGAAATATTCGTCGAGGTCGCGGGTGACGTACGAGATCGAGGTATCGAGCGAGTTCTTGACCTCGTTCGTGATCCCGAGGAGTTGCGTCTTGTATTCGGCGGCGTCGCGCGCGCCGATTTGGTGGTTCGCGAACGCGTCCATCGTCTGGGCGACTGCCCCGTCGATCTGGGCGAACCCGTAGTCGAGCGCCTTCGGCAGATCCTCCTTCACGTACGCGGGGTTGACGACGACCGGGCTCTTGTCGAGGTAGCTCAAGTCGAACAGGACCGAGTGCGCGTCGAGTTCCCTGAGGTACACGATCGCGTCCGCCATGATATCGCGCGGCCAGGGGAACAGGCCGACGTTCTCGATCGAGATGTTATCGATGGTCACGACCACGACGGAGTCGTTCTCGGCGAGGGACGGGATCGTCCTGAGGAAGAGGTCGAAGACCTTGTTGTCGACCGTAGTGAAAAGGAGGAGCGAGCACAGGGCGACCGAGGCGAGCGGGACGATTATGTGAAGGTTCTTTTTCATACCGACAGTATATACCGCTATCAGGCAAACTTAAAGGAAAAAAGCCCGCAAACCCTTATTCCGTCGGGGTTTGCGGGCTCTCGTCCGCGGTATCGCCGCTCGGTTACGCCGGACGGGTCGCCTTGTTGCCCTTGACCGCGTCGCGGAAGCGGTTCCCCCGGTCGAACTCGTTCTTGAACATGCCGAAGCTCGTGGCGCCGGGGGAGAACACGACCACGTCTCCCGCTCCCGCGACGGATTTCGCGCGGTCGACGAGGGTCTCGAGGGAATCGAAGGGACCGTCGAACGCGACGCCGCGCTCCTTCAGCATCGGCATGAGCTTGTCGGTGCCGGTGCCCGCGAGGAGGAGGATGCGCTTCGCCTTGCCCGCCGCGTCGGCGAGCGGGGTGAAGTCGAGGTTCTTGTCGGTTCCCCCGGAAAGGAGGATGACGGGCTTGTCGAAGGAGCCGAGCGCGGCCGCGACGGCCTCGGGGATGGTCGCCGCCGAGTCGTTGTAATAGCGCGCGCCCGCTTCCTCGTGGAAGAACTCGAGGCGGTGCTCGATGCCGGGGAAACGGGAAAGGGCCTCCGCCGTGCTTGCGGGATCGGCGCCGAAAAGGACGAGCGCCTGCGCCGCGTTGAGGAGGTTTTGACGCATGTGCGCGCCGGGCACGGAAAGGGCCGCGGGAAGGATTTCGGTCACGGCGCCGTCGAGGCGCATGAAACCGCGTCCGTCGGCCTCGAGCCAGGCGCCGTCGGCGAGGTCGGAATCGGCGGTGAAGGCGCGGCCCGATGCGGGTCGGGAACTGTACCAGTGCACGCGGGGGCCGGCCGCGCCTCGCGCGCGGGCCTCGCGCGCGAAAACGGGGCCCCACTCGTCGTCGGCGTTGCAGAGGAGATGGCATGAATCGTCCTGGTCGGCGTAGAGGAGTTTCTTGTCGGCGACGTATGGCTCCATGCCGCCGTACCAGTTCTGGTGGTCGGGCATGATCGGGGTCATGATCGCGACTCGGGGCTTGAGGAGTCCTCGTCCGCGAAGGTCGGCGAGCTGCCAGCTCGAGAGCTCGAGGACGACGGGGGTCGATTCGTCGGTCTCGTCGAGGAAGGTAAGGGGACTGACCGTGATGTTCCCGCCGAGGAAGGACCGGTAGCCGAGTTCGCGGAGGCCGAACTGGAGCGCGCTCACCGTCGAGGACTTGCCCTTGCTGCCGGTGACGGCGAGGATCGGCGCTTTCGCGAACCTGAGAAACACCGAAACGTCGGTCTCGATCGAGCGCGCGGCCGCGAGGTACTCGTTTCCCTCGAGCTTGACGCCGGGATTCTTTATCACGCAGTCCGCGTTCCGGAAGTCCTCGATGTCGTGGGCGCCGAGCGCGAGGCGGACGTTCGGGAAGTCTTTGAGGGCCGCGACGGACGGGGCGAGTTCCTCCGCGGATTTCTTGTCGGTGACGGTGACCTCGGCGCCCGATTCGGCGAAAAATCGCGCCGCCGAGAGGCCTCCCCCGTTGAGCCCAAGGCCCATGACGGTGACCTTGAGGCCCTTTATGCCGGCGCGCGTGGTGAATGGGGGATTGTTAAAATTCAACGATGTACTCCTTTTGATCGCGTTCATTGAGGCCCGCGCTGACCGTGAGGTTCGCCCATCGTTCGCCGAGTTCGCGCGGTATCTGGTCCTTGAGTCTCCGGAAAAGGGGCGATTGCTCCGAGAAGGACGATTCCTGGAGTTCCGCCAGTATCTCGTCGAGCGCGGGCTCCAGGAACGAACGGATGAGATGGAGCGGTTCGGGGCTTTTCTGGCCGAACGCGTTCATGGTGACGCAGTGCTGCTTGCAGGTTACGGGATAGAAGGGATGGTTCCGTTTTCCGCGCGGGAGCACGAGCTTGCTGAAAAACTTGTTGATGTCGGCGTCCATCCAGATTCCGTGTATCATGTAGCCTTCGCCCGACTCGCCCTTCCAGGTGAAGGGGATTCGCTGGTCGAATATCAGCTTTCCGCCCGAGGATTCGGCCTCGAGGATGGGATAGAAGTCGCTTTCGAAGTAAAGTCGTCCGGTTCGATACGCATGGGTGATCGCGTTGCTTCCCTGCTCGACGATCTCGCACTCGAGCGGCCTGCACGCGAGGTCGATGAGGAGGTGATAGAGATAGAGCCGGCCGTCCGCGCGAACGACGCGATAGAACGACGGGGTATGGATGCTGACGGGATCGAAGTACCAGGAGGTTCCCGAGGCGAGGTCGGGACATTCCTCCATGAGATACGAGGCGAGCGACGCGATCATTTCGAGGTATCCCGAAGGCGGTTCCCGATTGTCCATCTGGTGATGGACGGGAATGTGCGGCACCTCGAGGGGTTTGCGCAAAACGATGAACTGATCCTCGTTCTGGTTGAAACGGCAGGTATGGTTCGCCCCGATCACCGCCTCGTGAGTTTCCGCGAGCAGGATGGAGTTGATCGTGGCGTCTGTTTTTGTAACGTCAATCTTGCTTGTATTCCTGCTCATCGACACTTATACTATATCATATCTATGGGAAATAAAAGGGTACTGACCATCGTCTACGCGCTCTCGCTCGGGAGCCTTCTCTTCGCCGCCTCTCCTTTCGCGACCGTCGTATACGCCGAGGGGGGATCCTTTTCTCTGCTTCGTTCGGGCGCGACCGTGACCGTTCGCGCCGACGATCCCGCCGCCGTCGGCACGGAGATCCGTCCCGGGGACATCATCAGGACGGGAAACTCGACCTTCGTGGAGATCGCGCTTTCGGGGGGAAACGCCTCGATACAGATAGCGGAAAATACCACGTTCAAGTGCGACTCCGACGCGATGGGTCTCAAGACATCCGGGGAACTCTATTATGGCCGGGTGCGCGCAAAGGTCGCGAAACTCGGGGGAAACGCCTCGTTCAAGCTTTCCTCGCCAAGCCTCGTCGCGGGCGTGCGGGGGACCGATTTCGGGCTCGACGTCATCCCGGTGAAGGCGGGCGGGGGACAGACGGGCGCGGCCGAGCTTTCCGCGACCGGCGGAGGCGGGGCAAGCCCGTCCGGCTCGTCGACAGTCACCCTCTATCGGGTGTTTTGCTTCGAGGGAAGCGTGCTCGTCGGCTCGGTCGCGGGTACGATGTCCGACCCGCTCGCGGGCGGGGGCGCCCTCTCGCTCGGCGCGAGCGAGATGGTAGAGCGGGTCTCCTCGGCCAGGGACGAGAAGTCGCCGCCCCTTGAAAGGCAAAAGGTCTCGACGGAGGTCGTCGACTTTTGGAAGGTTCATCCGTTCGCCGTCGTCACGCGGCTTCCGAAGGGGGTCGCGGTCCCGGCCGTTCAGGAAGGATCGTCCGATACCGGGGGCATTCGCTATGCCGAGCCGCGAACGCGGATAAACTCGCGACTTCCGCAAGGCGGGGCGATCGCCCTCGTCGGGGCGGGCACGCTCCTGTGCGGGTTCGCGGCCTACTGGGCTCAAGTCCGGGATTCCGACGCGCGGTTCATCGAGCCTTCGTACACCGCCGGATCCATCATGATCGGCTCGGGAACGATACTCGGGATACTATCATTGCTCTCGGAAGGGCATCGTTGATCCGCCTCGGACTCACTCGTCGCTGAGGTCGAACTTCCCCTCGAAAAGATAGCCGCCCGACCCGATCACCGAAAGCTCGTTCGACTCCCAAAACGCCGCGAGGCGCCGCGAGTTGTCGCGGTCGCGCGCGATCGCCGAGTCGGGCTGGCCGTCGCTGCCGGTCTGCTCGAAGACGACCATGGCCTCGGCGTCGACCATGCCCTCGAGCTTTCCCGCGACGAGCGCGGCCACGGCCGCGGTGCAGGCTCCCGACTCGCGCTTCGGCACGGTACGGACAAGAATCGTCTCGCGGGTGATCGCGCGCGCGATCACCGGGAGAACCTGCTTTCCGGGAAAGGCCTTCTGGACGAGCGCGCTGAACGGGCCGTAGGAAAGGACCCCCTCGGGGCCGGGGAAGGCGACGACCGCGTCGTCGTGGACGTGGATCGCCGAATAGGACGCGCGCACCCCTTCGCGCTCGATGGTCTCGGCGATCGTCTGCCCTCCGTCCGCGATGACCTTTCCGGTCAAAAGGGAGAAGGGCGAGCCGAGGGCGAGCCTGAACTCGTGGGCGCCGAGCACGTCGAGCCGTTTTTCGCCGAACGGCGTCGGGAAAATGATACTTTTACCCGAAAGTCTCCCTGAGTCGAACGCGTAGCGGGCCGCGCACAGATACGCGTCATCGGCCTCGCGCGTCTCCTGCCCCTGCGCCCCGAATATCCTCGCGGCATTATCCTTCCCGAGGAATACGCACGCGGTCGCCCCGACGCCGTAGCGGCGGTCGCAGAGGGTCCGCGCGGTAAGGCCGAACCGTTCGATCGCGAGCGGGGTCCCGTTTTTCTCGAGCTGGGCGAGATCGACGAGGATGAAGCCGTTCCCGGCGAGCTGGAGCTTGAGGAAGGGAACCGTCACGAGCGACTCGTCTTAAGGCTTCTCCGCTCGGCGAAGCGGTCGAGCGCGAGGCGGAGGAGCCGGGCGACAAGCTCGGCGTAGGGAAGCCCCGAGGCCTCGCACATCTTGGGAAACATGGAGATCGAGGTAAAGCCCGGGATCGTGTTGATCTCGTTGAGGTAGAGCGCGCCGTCGCGTTTGTCGACGAAGAAGTCGACCCGCGAGAGGCCCGAAAGCTCGAGGGTCCGGTACGCGTCGCAGGCTATCTGCCTGACCCGCTTGGTGGTCTCCTCGCCGATTTCCGCGGGGATGCGGAGCGCTGCCCCGTTCGGGTCGGTGTACTTCGCGTCGTAGTCGTAGAACTCGTGGGTGGGGATGATCTCTCCCGGCGTATAGGCGACGGGCGAGGCGTTGCCGGTGACGGAGCACTCGATCTCGCGCGCGGGGATGAAGGGCTCGACGATGATCTTGTCGTCCCAGCGGAAGGCATCCTGGGCGCGTTTTTCCAATTCCTCGCGGTTCGACGCTTTCGCCGCTCCGACCGAGCTTCCCGCGCAGGCGGGCTTCACGAAAAGGGGATAGGCGAGTTCGTTCTCCGCCTTCCTGACGAGGGTTTCGCGGAGGGCGGGATTGGCCCACTCGACCGCGCGGGCGGCGACGTAGGGCACGACGGGAAGGCCCGCGGCGCGCCAGAGCGCCTTCGCCTTTTCCTTGTCCATCGCGATCGCGCTCGCGAGCACGCCGCCCCCGACGTACGGGATCTCGGCCATCTCGAAAAGCCCCTGGATCGTGCCGTCCTCGCCGAAGGTTCCGTGAAGCACGGGGAAGGCGACGTCGACGGGGAAGGAGCCGTCGGAATCGACGGGAAGTCCTTTCGCTCCCGCGCCCGCCGCGAGCCTGAAGGCTTTCGGGCATCCGCCTCCCGGGACGACGGTCACGCGGCGCGATTCGTCTTCCTCGATCGAGAGGATAGCCTCGGGCTTCGCGCGGATTTCCTCGAGCATCCTGGGTTTCTGGAGATACCAGGCGCCCGCTTTGGTGATGCCGATGAGGTGCACGGTATTCCCCTCGCCGGGCACGTTGCGGGCGATCGAGGACGCGGAGACGAGAGAGACCTCGTGCTCCCCCGATTTTCCGCCGTAGAGTATCGCGATGTTCATTTCATTTCTCCCATGTCGTCCCATCCCGCCTCGGCAAGCGCCTTACTGGCCTCGAGAATCTCGTCGTAGGGCATGGTATGGTCTTTGTAAATAATGGAATTCTCGTGTCCTTTTCCGAGGAGAAGGACGAGGTCTCCCGTGCCCGCGAGGGAGAAGGCTTTCCTGATCGCGGCGGGTCTGTCGGGTATGATCATGAGTTCGTCGGGGCGTTTCTTCTCCGGGCAACCGCTCGCGATCATCTCGAGGAGTTCGACGGGATCTTCCCCGCGCGGATCCTCGTCAGAGAGGATGAGGACGTCCGAGTAGTCCGCGGCGATGCGGCCCTGCTCCGGCCGTTTCATCGTGTCGCGCTCGCCGCCCGAGCCGAAGACGCTGATGATCTTGCCGGCGATCCGCTTGCGGAGCGAGGGGAAGATCGCCTGGAAGGACGAGGGCGTGTGCGCGTAATCGACGATTACCTCGAAGGGCTGGCCCCGGTCGATGACGGTCATCCTTCCCTTCACGGGCTTGAGCGAGGGAAGGAGCGGCACGAGCGCGGCGACGGGTATCGTGAGGAGGCGGGAGACGACGATCACGGTCGCGAGGACGTTGTACACGTTGAACGCGCCGGGCAGATTGATCCTCACCCCGTGGGTGAGATCCCCGGGTTCGGTCATCGAGAAGCCGACGCCGGTCGCGTCGGGCTCGATCGCGGAGGCCGAGAGCCCACGCTTCACGACGGCCCAGGTGGAGTACCCGTACACGGGCTTTTCGGTCGCGCCCCTGAAGTAGACGGACGCGGGGTCCTCCTCGTTGACGACGCCGAAGGAGGGGACGGCCTTTCCCCGCTTTACGTGATCGTGCAGGTCAAGTGCGCGAAAGAGGTTCGCCTTGTCGCTCTTGTACTGCTCGTGCGTGCCGTGGAATTCGAGGTGCTCGTGCGTGACGTTCGTCATGACCGCGACGTCGAAAAGGACGTCGCCGAGCCGGTTCGTCCTCGGGGAAAGACCGTGCGACGAGGACTCCACGACCGCGTACTCGAGACCGTTGTCGCGCATCTGGGCGAGTTTCCGGTGGATGGCGACCGCCTCGGGGGTCGTTTGGTGCTCGGGATTCGGGAGCACCTCGTCGGCGACGCAATAGTCGACGGTGGAGATGAAGCCCGCCCGCTTGCCGGCGAGGCGGAGAAGCTGGAAGACGAGCGACACGGTGGTGCTCTTTCCCTCGGTGCCCGTCACGCCGATGACGACGAGGTCCTTCGAGGGACGGTCGTAAAAGGCCGCGGACACGGGGGACATGGCGAATCGCGCGTTTTCGACGCGGATATACGCGATCGCGGGATCGTACGCGTCGAGCGGTTTGTCGTGGATGACGGCGCGGGCGCCTTTCGCGATCGCCTGCGGGATGAACTTCGATCCGTCGGCGTGGAGGCCGGGGAGGGCGAAGAAAAGCGCGCCCGGGGTTACCTGGCGCGAGTCGTATACGAGATCGGTAATGTCGGGGTCGGCAGAGCCGGTGCGCTCGATCGCGGGGATGGCGTCAATGAACGCCGAGAGTCTCTTGCGGGTCATTATGGAAAGGATTGTATCAACGCGGACTTGAGTATGCAAGATGCTTTGGGTTATTCTTTTCCATTATGTACGAGACACGCGTCGAGGCGGACTTCGCCGCCGCCCACTTTCTGTCCGATTACCACGGAAAATGCGAGCGCCTTCACGGTCACAACTATCGGGTGCTCGCCCACGCGCGGGGAGACGAGCTCGACCCGGGCGGGATGCTCGTCGATTTCGGCGTTCTCAAGGGAGCCCTTCGCGAGGTTTGCGCGGGACTCGACCACACGAATCTCAACGACCGCCCCGAATTCGCGAACAACCCGAGCGCGGAGCGGATCGCGCGCCATATCTTCGAGCGCATCAAGGCTCTCCTTCCGGACGTCCCCCTTCGGGCCGTCGACGTCTACGAAACCCCGACGAGCAGGGCGCGCTACTACGAGTGACGCCTCCGGGCGGCGCCCGCCGCCTTGCGAACGAGTATCCCCCGGTTCCGCGCGTGTAGCCTTCTCGCGCACAGGTGTAACCTTCGCGCGCACAGGTGTAACCTTCGCGCCCGCTCGGGATTTTTGAAAAGATAGCCCTTTTTCAGGCAAGGAGATTACGGAAATGATTGAAGTTGAGCGGGTATCCCGCGACTTCGGCCCGTTTCGGGCGGTTGACGACGTCAGCTTTTCGGTCAGGAAAGGCGAGATCGTCGGCCTCCTCGGGCCGAACGGCGCGGGCAAGACCACCACGATGCGGATGGTCACCGGCTTTCTCGAACCGTCCGCGGGCGTCATCAGGATAGACGGAAAGCGGATCGACGAGGATCCCGAGTCGGCCAAGCGGAAGATCGGGTACATGCCCGAGTCGGCGCCGCTGTATTCCGACATGATCGTCGCGGACTACCTCGAGTTCGTCGCGCGCGTCCAGGGCGGCGACGCCCCTTCCCGGATTCCCGCGATCGCCTCGGCGTGCGGGATTTCCGAGGTGATGCACAAGAACGTCGGTGACCTCTCGCGCGGGTATCGCCAGCGCGTCGGCCTCGCGCATGCGCTCATACACGACCCCGAAATCCTCATCCTCGACGAGCCTACCTCGGGCCTCGACCCGAACCAGATCATCGAGGTGCGAAAGCTCATCAAGGAAATCGGGAAGACGAGAACCGTCATCATATCGACCCACATACTGAGCGAGGTCGAGACGCTGTGCGACCGCGTGATCATCATATCGCGGGGCGCCCTCGTCGCGGATAGCCCGACGGGCGAGCTCCGCGAGCGGTTCGGCCACAAGGCGTCCCTTCGCGTGCAGGTAGCGGGCGTCACTTCGTCCGAGTTCGCCGAGGCCGCGCGTTCCGTTCGCTCGGTCGCGGGGGTCTCTCCCTTCGAGGGGGAGGCGGGTTTCGCCGCGGCGCGACTCTCGATCGACGGCGACGCGGACGTGCGCGGCGAGGTCTTCGATCTCGTGAAAGGCCGGGGATGGTCGCTTCGCGAGATGTCCATGGAGCGCAACAGCCTCGAGGACGTGTTCAGGACGCTCACCGCGGGAGGCAATGAATCATGAAAAGGGGCACTACCGTCGCTCTTACCGTCGCGCGGCGCGAGCTTGCCGCGTGGTTTTCGAGTCCCGTGGCGTACATCGTCGCGGGCGTTTTTCTCGTGTTTTCCGGTTTCCTTTTTTTCTCGACCTTTTTCCTCGTGAACCGCGCCGAGCTCAGGAATTTTTTCGGTCTCCTTCCGGTGCTGTTCGCGTTCTTCGTTCCCGCGATCACGATGCGGCTCTTCGCCGAGGAAACGCGGAGCGGGAGCCTTGAGACCCTCATGACCCTTCCGGTCTCGGCCCTCGACGTCACGATCGGCAAGTTCGTCGCGGGCGTGGCCTCGGGCGCGAGCATACTCGTCCCGACCCTCGCGTACGTCGCGACGGCAGCGGCCCTCGGCGACCTCGAGTGGGGGCCCGTCGCGGGCGGCTACCTCGGCGCGATCTTCCTCGTCGCCTCGTTTACCGCGATAGGACTGTTCGCCTCGGCGCTCACGAAGAACCAGATCGTCGCGTTCTTCGCGGCCTTCGCGGTGTCGATCCTCCTCGCGACGGTCGACCGCTTCCTCATCCTGCTCCCCGCGGCCGTCGTCGCGCCCCTTGAGTACCTCTCGGCGGGATATCACTTCGAGTCGGTATCGCGCGGCATCGTCGACACGAGGGACATCGTGTATTTCCTGTCGCTCACCTCGCTTTTCCTCGCGCTTACGGTACGTGCCGTCAACGGAAGGAGGGCCTCGTAACATGGGTACCATCAGAAAGATTCTCGCCTGGCTCAAGGGGCCTGAAAGCGACCTCTTCCTCTTCGCCCTGGCGCTCGTCCTTCTCAATTTCGTCGCCGCGCGGTCCTTTCTCAGGATAGACCTGACCGCCGATCACTCCTATTCGCTTTCGGCCGAAAGCCGCGTCGTCATGCGCTCCCTCGAGGAACCGCTTTCGATCAAGGTGTTCTTCTCGGACGATCTCCCCGCGCCGTATAACGCGGTCGGCCGTTACCTCAACGACCTTCTCGTCGAGTACAAGGGCGCGTCGCGCGGCCGGTTCGACTACGAGCGGTTCGACATGAAAAAGGAAGCGAGCAAGGAGCTCGCCAAGTCGTACGGAATACCGTTGGCCCAGGTCCAGGAAGTCAAGGATAACGAGGTCGGGGTGAAGGGCGCCTACATGGGGCTCGCGATCGTCTACAGCGACTCGGTCGAGACGATCGGGAACGTCGCGACGACCGAGGGCCTCGAGTACCGTCTCACGACCGCGATCGGGAAGATCGTCTCCCGCACGAATACCCTCTCGGGGCTTTCGGGAAAGGTCAAGGTAACCCTCTACGCCTCGTCATCCTTCGCCTCGATCGGGCTTGGCGGTTTCAAGGATCTCGACGGGATCGTCGGCGACGCGGCGGCCGCGCTCAACAGGAAAAACCTCGGTCGCGTCGAGTACGCGCGAGTCGATCCCGCGACGAAGGACGAGACGGAAGCGCTCGCCGCGAAGTACGGCCTCGAGATCGTTTCCTGGTCGAACGGAAAGGACAAGGCGATCGACGGACAAGGCGTGCTCGCGGTCGTGCTCGAGTACGGGGACCGCTTCAGGGTCGTCCCGCTTTCGCTCGCGAGAAACCTTTTCGGGGGATACGGCATCGCGGGACTCGACAAGCTCGGCGACACGCTCGACGCGGCGCTTCAGGGGCTCATGTCCTCGTCGCGCGCGATCGGCTACGTGACCGGACACGGAGAGAAAGGGATCGACGACGAGCGCGCGGGCGCGGCCCGGTTCAAGGCGATCTCGGCGGACACCTACGAGTTCAGGGAAATCAACACCGCGTCCGACGATATACCGCCCGATATAACGACCCTCGTGATCGCGGGCCCGACGGGAACCTTCACCGACGCGGAGCTCTACCGGATCGACCAGTTCGTCCTCAAGGGAGGGCGGCTCCTCGTTTTCCTCGATCCTTTCGAGGAAAAGCAACCCGAAGGCTCGATGGCCTACTACGGCGGGCAACCGACCTATCGCCCGATCGACTCGGGGCTCGACCGACTCCTCTCGGCATGGGGCATCACGCCCGGGCGAAATTACGTGCTCGACGGGAAATGCTACGTCGCCCGCCAGCCGGGACAGAGCGAGGTCAAGCTCTATTACGTGCCGCGCGTCGGAAAGGAAGGCCTTGACCGGAAAAGCGAGATCACGCGGCGCCTCGCGGACGTGATCTTCCTTCAGTCTTCCTCGCTCGATCTCGCGGACTCCGGCGAATTGAAGAATCGAAAGGTTATCCCGCTCGTGACGAGCTCGCCCGATTCCTGGCTCATGGAGGATAACGTGAGCCTCATGCCGTACGGGATGGAAATGCCCGCGCGCGACAAGCTCAAGGCGCGTACTCTCGCGGCGCTCGCCGAGGGATCGTTCGTAAGCGCGTTCGCCGAGAATCCTCCCGTCCCGGCGCCGGTTACCGACGGCAAGTCGGGCGACGGCGAAAGCGCGATCGGCTCGCTCGAGGCGAAGGCCCATCTCTCGCGGAGCGTGCAGCCGGGACGCGTCATCGTCGTGGGCACGAGCGCGATCACGGGACAGGCGGTGATGGACCGCGAGGGCCGGGAACCGGTCGCGATCTTCGTGCGAAACGCCCTCGACTACCTCGCCGGGAACGAGGGCCTCATCGCGATGCGGACGAAGGGCCTTTCGCTCAACACCCTCGACAGGACGACCGAATCCTCGCGCGCCGTCGCGCGCGCGATCAACCTATACGGCCTTCCGCTCCTGGTCGGTCTCGTCGGGCTCGGCGCCTGGAGACTGCGTTCCGCGCGCAGGCGGAAGATCGCCGCGCGTTATGCCGCGCGGGCGACGAACGGGGAGGAATGACGATGAAAACGAGAAAGAAGATACTGCTGGCCGCGATAGGCGTTCTCGCGCTCGCGTTCGCTCTGCAAACCGCGCTTGGGCGGAGAAACGCCGTCCAAACGCTCTCGCTCGCCGACGATCCCGATCGGATCGAGATTGCGCGGGCGGGGGGCGAGGTAACGACGCTCGCGAAGGTCGGGGACCGATGGCTCATCGGCGATGAAAAGCTCCCCGCCGACCCTCAGGCGGTCGCCGAGATGATCACGGTCCTCAAGGAAATCAAGACCCTCGGCTCGGTAAGCGCCTCGGGTGATTGGGCGCGGTACGGGCTCGACGACGCGACCGCGGTCATCGTGAAGGCGTCCAGGGACGGATCCGCGATGAGGACCGTGGCCGCGGGAAAGAACTCGTCGACCACGCAGCAGTCCTACGTCCGAATCGACGGCGGGAAGGACGTCCTCCTCGCGTCGAGCCGGTTCCGCGACCGGTTCGACAGAAGCGCGGAAAGCCTTCGCGACCGGACCGTATGGAAGGTTCCTTCCGGGGGAATGACCCGGATCCAGTCCGATTTCGCCGCGATCGGGGATATCGACGGAAGCGGAAAGAGACGGACGGCGTTTGCCGTCGCGAAAGCGGGGACTCCCGCGACCTGGCAGGGTGCGCCGCTCGCGGGGAAGAACGCTTCCCCGGTCGACGCGGACAAGACCGCGAGTTGGGCCGAAAGCCTCGCGGAGCTCCGCGCGGATTCCTTCGCTCCCGACGGAACGGCGATCCCTGAAAGCCCGTTGGGAAAGATCGCGATCCTCGCGGCGGGAAAGACCGTGACCCTCACGGTCGCGCGGAAGGAGGGCGAGACGAAGTACCTGTGCTCCTCGAGCGAGAGCCCGTATCCCTTCTATCTCCAGAAGGCGACCGTGATCAAGTTCGCGCGGGGTCTTGAGGATCTCCGGTAATATCGACGGACCCGACGGATGTAGTCCGTGAAATGAAAACGGCCGCCCGACTCAAAGGCTCGGGTGGCCGTTTTATTTCAGAAGCGGATCGTGACTCATACACGGGGGAAAGGGCGCGCGTGAAAGTTTCGTGTAATGATCGCGCGCGTCGCGCGCCCGGTCAAAGACGTACGGCCACGCCGAGCGCGGAAAGGCGCTCCTTGATCGAGCCGACGGTATAGTCGCCCGAGTGCACCATCGACGCGATGAGCGCGGCGTCGGCCTTGCCCTCGGTGAGGACGCGCGCCATGTGCTCAGGCTTTCCCGCGCCGCCCGATGCGACGACCGGGATGCCGACGTGCTCGCTGATCATCCGGGTGAGCGGGATTTCGTAGCCGTCCCGCGTGCCGTCCGCGTCGATCGAGTTGAGGACGATCTCGCCCGCTCCGAGCTTCTCCGCGCGCATCGCCCACTCGAGGGCGTCGAGCTCGGTCGCGACGCGCCCGCCGTTGACGAAGACGCGGTACCCGGACTTCATCGCGGGATCGCGCTTCGCGTCCATCCCGAGGACGACGCACTGCGCGCCGAATATCGCCGCTCCCTCGCCGATCAGGTCGGGGTTCCTGACCGCGGGGGAGTTGAGGCTGACCTTTTCCGCGCCCGCGAGGATCGTGCTCCTGATGTCCTCGACGGTCGAGATCCCGCCGCCGACGCAAAAGGGGATGAAGACCCGCTCGGCGACGCGCGAGATGAGGTCGAGCGTCGGGCCGCGGTCCCGCGCGGAGGCCATGATGTCGTAGAACACGAGCTCGTCGACCCCTTGCGCGTAGTAGAGCGCGGCCATCTCGACGGGGTCACCGATGTCGACGTTATCGAGGAATTTCACCCCCTTCGTCGTGCGGCCGTCCTTCACGTCGAGGCAGACGATGATTCTTTTCTTCAGCATGATGCGCCTCCCTTCGCGCCCGAAACGCCGCAGAAGTTCGCGAGGATGCGAAGGCCGTTCGCGCCCGACTTCTCGGGATGGAACTGGAAGGCCTCGAGATTGCGGACCCTCACGCCGCAGGGAACGGGAAAGCCGTAATCGGCGGTCGCGGTGACGATCGACCCGTCGACGGGATCGACGTAATAGGAGTGGACGAAATAGAAATCCGCGCCGTCGGGGATGCCCTTGAGCAAGTCCGATCCGCCGTTTCGGGCATGGACGTCGTTCCATCCCATGTGCGGGACCTTGAGCCCGCGCCCGGGGAAGTCGGCGGGGAATTTCCTGACCGTGCCCGGGACGAGGCCGAGGCAGGGCGTGTCGCTTTCCTCGGAATGGTCGAAGATCACCTGGCTTCCGAGGCAGATGCCGAGGATCGGCTTCCCTTGCGCGAAGGAGTCCGCGAGGAAGGAGTCGAAGCCGGTTTTATGGAGCTCGCGCATCGCGAACGCGGCCTCGCCGACCCCGGGGAAGACGATCCTGTCCGCGGTCTTGAGGTCCCGGGGATCCTTCGAGATCCGGTAATCGGCGCCGAGCGAGACGAGCGCGCGTTCGACGCTCCTGATGTTTCCTGCGTTGTAATCGACGATTCCAATCATGGATCAATACTACCGGCGGAGCGAAGGGACGGTCAAGCGGTGGCGCTCTCGTGCCGATACTGGAGGGTAGCATGACAATCCAGCAGCTTTTCACGCTCCTATCATCGGTTCTCACCCATCCCGCGGTTATCGGCGTGACGGTCGTTCTCGCCATATACGTGAACATCGTGTTCTACGTGGTGTACTACCGAAAGCGCGTCCCCCAGCCGAAACCGAAACGCGTCAAGCCGGCGAATCCTGCTCCCGAGGCTCAGGAAGGCGAGGGGGAGAATGAGGCGAAACCCGCGAAGCCCGCGCGGAAAAAAGGCGGGAAGCGCGCGAAGGATGAGGCCTTCGGGGACGAAGAGACGGTCGAGTGACCGTCATCGTGCCTCGCCAGGGCCACCTCTCCCGCGCGCGAACCAATCCCTCCTTTTCGAGTTCCCCGATAATCCCGATAAAGTCGGCTCTTTTCCATGCCGGGTACTCTCCCGCGTCCCGCGCCTCGCGGTTACCCTGCGTCGTCAGCCGGTCGGCGATCGTCTCGCGCGAGAACGAGCGGGCATTCCTTCTGACGTATTCGAGGACGAGCGCGCCGTCACGACACTCGTCGTCCGCCTCTCCCGCGCAGCGGTCGCAGCCCGAGCAGGCGATGCGCTCGCCCTCGGGCGCGTCGGCCCCCGCGCGATAGTCCCCCAGGGTCTCGAGAAGCGATTCCCTCCTGCACCCCGAGCCTTCCGCGAACCGGACCATTCCCGCCGCGCGCGCTCCTTGCGTTCCCGCGAGCGCCTGAAACCGCTTTCGGTCCTTCGGCCCCCAGAGCAGCACGGCCTCCGCGGGTTCCCCGTCACGCCCCGCGCGTCCCGCTTCCTGCACGTACGCCTCGACGCTTGGCGGCGGATCCTTATGGATGACGGTTCTCACGTTCTTCTTGTCGATCCCGAGCCCCCACGCGCAAGTTGCCGTGAGGATCGCGTTCGCGTGGCCGTGAAACCAGGCCTCAACGGCGGTTTTTTCCTCGCGCGAGAGACCCGCGTGGTAGAAGCGTATCGCTTCGTCGTCGAAGGTATCGCGGAGGAGATTCGCCGTTCTCTCGGTTCCTCCCCGGGTCGCGCAAAACACCACGAGGGGCCGCTTCCTTCGCGCGGCCTCGCGGACGAGCGCCGGATCCTTCGCCCGGCAGAGTCGAACGGTATACGAGATGTTCGGCCGGTCCGACTCGCCCCTGACGACCCGAACCTGCTCGCCGAACAGGGCTTCCGCCGTGCGCGAAAGGACAGCCGGGGAGGCGGTCGCGGTGAAGGCGGTGACCGCGAGCGGTTTGAGCCGTTCGATGACCCGCGGAAGGGTGAGATAGGCGGGACGGAAGGTGTCGCCCCATTCCGAGACGCAATGGGCTTCGTCGATCGCGAGGTGGGCGATTCCGCGCCGGGAAAGGCGCTCGAGAATCTCCCCGGAGGCGAGGATCTCGGGGGTCGCGATGACGACCTTCGCCGCGGGCTTCCCGTCGCTTCCCTCGAGTCGCGCGTACGCGCGGTTTCGCTCCTCGACGCCCTGACCGCCGCGGAAGACGGCCGGCTCGATATCGCGTTCCTTGAGCCGGCGTGCCTGATCGGCCATCAAGGCGACGAGGGGGAATACGACGAGCGTGGGCGCGGAGAAAAAAAGCGCGGGAACCTGGAAGCACAGGGATTTACCCGCTCCCGTGGGGAGGATGACGATCTGCCTCCCGCGATCGGCCCCGTCCTCGTCGCTTTCGTCGTCCTCGATATCGCCTTGTTCGTTCTTCCGCTCTTTCGCGCGCGCTTTCCCGGCCGCGGCGACCGCGTCGAGAACGTTCGCGATGACGAGCCGCTGCCAGGGATAGAGGTACGGTATCCCGAACCGCGCGCGGGCTTCCTCGCCGACGGGATCGGCGCAAATCCCGTCGCGATCGGTCGTGATTCCGGATGTATCGGTTTCCATGCGTCGATTATTCGTCCGGGAACGGCGTTTTGGCCGTAAGGACAATCGCGTTACCGTTCGTCCTTCGCCGTTGTTATCCTTATTGACGTCCGCAGACCTCGGGTCCGGACGGTCTTGGGACGTGCAATCCCCTGCCGACGAAGGAGTTACCCCGATGATCGAGCAATACCTGAAGATATCTCGGCGCGTGAACGCGGAAGGACGGCCTCTTTCGCGCCTATCGGTCGCTGCCGCGGCGTTCCTCGCCGTTACGGTCATCCTTTCGTCTTGCACGACGGAGCCTCCCGCGCGACGGGGCAGCCTGAGCGACGCGATGGACAAGAGCAAGGACCGCCATCGGGGGAGCCGCGAGGTTCCGGAAAGGCGTGTTCCTGACGAAGACGACGTATTTGGCGACGGACGCTCGCGCGGGGATGATATCGGGCGGGACAACGCGCCGCCTGAGCCGTCTGCCGGCGCTTCCGCCTTCGATTCAGGCTCGTTCTCGTGGGGCTTTCGCGGAGGCAGGTCTCTCGCGCTCTCGGGCGATATGGGTCGCGATCTCGATGTCGACGTGCTTGTCGGCGTCGCGGAAGAAACGACGGCGGTGATGTTCTTCGGCGGGCTAAAGACGATAGAGCCGGCGGCGGGAAGCGATCTCGATGAGTCCATCGACGGTTCGCTTCTCTTCCTCAAGGCGGGGTGCGAACTTCGCTATTTCCCGTTTTCCGCGGGCGGTTCCCTTTCTCCCTATGTCGGCATAGGTCTTGGCGCGTTCATGATGGGATGGGAATTCCGCAATCCCCTCCTCTCCGACGGGGAGAAAATCGAGGGCGACAGTCTCAAGGGATTTGTGTTCTCGGCGCCGCTCGGCGTGCGCGCGCTCGCGACCGAGCGTTTCGACTTCCTCGTGTCCCTTACCCCGGAGGTCTACTTTTTCGGGGCCTTGACGGATAAGGGCTTCGATAACGATTATTTCAAGCCCTGCGCGGGCCTCAGGCTTTCGGGCGAGGTAACGATTCACTGAGGCGCCGGGTCAGAAGCCCCGCGTCCTAGCGATCCCCGAACAGCGAGCCGACCTTGAAGGTGAGGAAGGGCGCTTCCCCGGCGAAATCCCACCCCCCGAACGCGGTGAGGCTCAGGGGCGCGAGGCCGATGAGCGCCGCGGTCGTCGTCAGGGAAATCCCCGCGGCCGTCGCGCGCGAATCGCTTTCGACGTGGTCGACGTAGGCCGCGAGGTCGACCCTGGTGAGGAGGATGGTCTCGGCGAACGCGAAGGAAAGCCTGTCCATGTTGACGGCAAGCTCGCCGTTCACGATCGCGTGGGGAATGGACGTGCGTTCCGGCATGATGCCGCGATAGCCGTCGTTGTGGAAAACGTCGAAAGTATCGGGGCCCGAAAGCCCGTAGCGGCCGATCGCCCTCCCGCGAAGCTCGAAGGGATAGCAGGGCGCGATCGCGAGCGAGGCCTCGCCGCCAATCCCGGAGATGTCGTCACGCCGCGTGAAGGCGTAGGCGACGAGCTCCGGCCGAAGAAGCCTTCGCCCGGCGACGAAGAGCTTCAGCCCCCCGCGGGCGTACGAGTCCTCGATCGCGTTGGTATCCCCGGTGATCGCCTCTCCCTCGACGAAGGGCATCCAGGCGACGGGAAAGGGGAGCCAGAAAAGGGCGCGCGCGGTCGCTTGACCGTACCGGTAATCCGCGGCATACCGTCCGTAGGAATCGAGTGATAACGGCCCGAACGGCCCGAGCTTGAGTTCCGCCGAGCCCGCCGGCTCGAGTTCGAGAAGACTCGAGGAGGGTCCGCAGGAAAGGCTGAACGGGCCGGTCTCGGCGACCGCGTACAAGGCGGCGTAGGGGTCGTCGATAAAATGGCGGTTCGAGCCGTAGGACGCGGGAAAGGCGATCGCGAGCCGCGCGAAGGCTCGCCCGTCTCGCCTCATGAACGGCTCGCCGAGCATGATGCGCCGTTGCATGGCCACGCGCCGTTCGGAGAGCTCCGCCCGGTTCTCGGGATCCGGTCGCGGATTGAGCCCGACTCGTTTCACGATCGAATCGATCTCGCGATCGCAGGAGCGGTAGCCGCGCGCGACGAGTTCCGAGATTCGCGCGTAATCCATGAAGGACACGTCCTCGACGTCGCATCGGATGAGCGGGGGGTCGTAGTCGCGGATCATCTCGATCGCGGCGAGTTCCTTCCCGATGGAGAAATTCAGGTTGAGGATCGATAGGGTATTCCGGTAGTTCATCCGGTCGTTTTTGTAAAAGGTCGTCGCGACGATCATCCGGTCGGTGAAGCTCGCGACCACGTCCACGGGCACGAGGTTCGTCGTTCCCCCGTCGACGAGCATGAACTCTCCCATGGGGACGGGGTCGAAATACACCGGCATCGAGAACTCCGCGCGCATCACCTCGGAAAGGCTCCCCTCTGTGATCCATACCTGGCGCTTGGTCTTGAGGTCGTTACAGACGATGAGCACCGGAACAGGAAAATCCTCGATGCGGACGTCCCCGAAAAGGTCGTAGAGGATGTCCATGAAGCGATAGGGATTCATGATCCCGCCGCCCACGGGGAGCTTCGGGCTGAAGAGTTCGGACATCGGCGTCGTCGCGATGATCTTCTCGATATCGTCGGGAGCCATTCCCGAGGCGTAAAGGAGGGCGACGATCCCTCCCATGGAATTCGCGACGATGAAGTCCGGCTTGACGTCCGCTTCCTCGAGCCGCTTGAGTACGCCGATGTGCGCGTACGCGCGGGCCGATCCGCCTGAAAGAAGCACGCCCAAAGGCCTGTCGTCTCCTGAAGCAGCCTCGATGCGCGCCTTGAAGGCTTTCTCTCCGGGAAAGATCGGTACCGTGCGGATGAGAAGATCGTCTTTCGTGTCGGCCGACAACGGGACGGCGCACGGAAAGAGCAAAAGCGCGGACGCGAGCAAAATGATAGATAATTGAGGCTTCATTGCTTTTTATCATAACGGAAATTGCCGATTACCGCTATCGGCTTCCCGGTTTCCGGCGTCGCCCTCCTTTGTTTTTTCCCGGGCAAGATGCTATGCTGATGTAATACAGGAGTCGATGATGAACAAAAAAATTCCGCTTCGCTCGATCGTGCCGGTCGCGATTCCCCTTTTCCTCCTCGCGGTTTTCACGTTTTGCATAGTTTTCCCCGAGTTCGTCCCGTTCCTTCAGGTTCACCAAAAATCGTATCCGGGCATCGGTTCCGAAACGGTTACCGTTCCGGGCGTGAACGGAAGGGGCCGCGCGATACGTTTCGTCCTGAAAAAGGTGCCCTCGGGCGTCTCCCCGTCGGAATGCACCGACGTTCCCGGCGGAACCGTCGTGACGGATCCCTTCATGCTCGCCGAGACCGAGGTTACCGTCGGACTCTGGGATCGCGTGGTCGCCCTCTCCGCCGGAACGGGATACTCGTTCGACCGGCCCGCGGCCGCCTCGAACCCGCGTTTTCCCGTCGAGAAGGTCAGCTGGCGAAACGCGGTCGTGTGGTGCAACGCGCTTTCCGAAGTCCTCTCGCTCGATCCGGTGTACTACGCCGACGAAGGCCTTGCCGTTCCCGTGCGTTCGGCGCTCGAACTCGCGTCCCTTTCCGACGAGCCGTATATCCGGAAAGATTCCCGCGGCTTCAGGCTTCCCTCTTCGATGGAATGGGAGCTCGCCGCGCGGTACATCGACGGTGAGACCTGGACCCGCGGCGGAAGCCCGAGCGGGAGCGCCGCGCTCTATTTCGACGGATCGCTGGCGTCGGGATACGCGGTTTTCCTCCGCGACGGGCCCGAGCCGGTAAGGACCAAGGCCTCGAATCGGCTCGGGATATACGATATGAGCGGCAGCGTGTGGGAATGGTGCTTCGACCGGTTCTCTCCCTCGGGCGAAGACGAGATTGCCTACGCGAAGCGCGTCGTCCGGGGCGGCAGCTGGTCGAGCAACGCGTATCGGCTTCAGATAGGGGGCCGGTTCGGAACCCTGCCCGACGCCGTGGAGCGCGGTCAGGGCTTCCGGGTCGCGCGATCGGGCTGGTAACGCGCCCGCGCGACTGAGTAACGTTTTATGACGCATGGAGAGCCGGGGTCCGGTCACGGGGCCCCGGCTTTTTTTTGTCCGGTTACTTCGCGAGCGAGCGTTCGAGTTCGTCGACGAGCGAGGCGAAGGCGCGGCACGCGGCCTCGACCGGCTCAGGGCTTGCCATGTCCACCCCGGCGACGCGAAGGGCGTCGACGGGATAGCGCGAGCCGCCCGACTTGAGGAAGGCGAAGTAGTCGTCGCGTTCCTTTTTCCCGCCCGAGCACACGCGCTCGGCGAGCGCGAGCGAGGCGGAGACCCCGGTCGCGTACTTGTACACGTAGAAGGCGTTGTAAAAGTGCGGGATGCGCAAACCCTCGAGATCGCTCACCTCCTCGAGCGCCATGTCGGCCCCGAAGTAGGTCTCGAGGAGTTTCCGGTACTCGGCGCGGAGGAGGTCCAAGGTGAGGGGCGTCCCCGACTCGACGAGCTCGTGGGTTATCTTCTCGTACTCGGCGAACATCGTCTGCCGGTAGAGGGTCGCGAGGATGTCGCTCGCGCGGCTCGAGAGGAGGAAAGACCGCGTCGCGGGGTCTGATGTCCCCTTCATGAGGTGGCGGAACACGAGGTCCTCGTTGAAGGTCGACGCGACCTCGGCCTCGAAGATCGTGTAGTCGTACGAGAGGAAGGGGTTGTTCCGCGCGGAGTAGTGGCTGTGCATCGAGTGTCCGCCCTCGTGCGCGAGGGTGAAGACGTCGCGGAGCACCTCCTCCTTGTAATTCATGAGGATGTAGGGAAGGCCGGTATAGCCTCCCGATGAGAACGCGCCCGAGCGCTTCCCCTTGTTCTCGTATTTGTCGACCCAGCCGGAGCGGAGCCCGTTCGTGAGCGTCGACACGTACTCCTCGCCGAGCGGGGAAAGCGCCTCGCCGATGAGCGAGACCGCCTCGTCGTAGGGGGTGACTCTCTTCGTCTCGCCGGCGAGCGGCACGTACACGTCCCAGTGGCGGAGCCTGTCGAGCCCGAGGACGCGCTTTCGCAGGGCGTAGTACCGATGGAGGGGCGCGAGGTTCGCGCGGACGGTCGAGACGAGGTTGTCGTAGACCGACTCATCGACGCGGTCGGGGAAGAGGGCCATCGCGCGGGCGGAGGAATAGCCCCTGATCCGCGCGTCGGCGACGTCACGGTTGACGTTCCCCGCGTAGAGCGTGGCGATCGTGTTCTTGTGCGCGTCGAACCCCGCGTAGAATTTCCGGTAGGCCTCCTCGCGCACGGCGCGGTCGGGGCTCTCGAGGAATTTCGAGAAGGTCGTCTGGCTCAAGGGTTGCTCGCCCTCGGACGTTTTCACCGAGCCGAAATCGAGATCGACGTTCGTGAGGACGGAGAACGCGGCCTTGGGCGCCTGGCTCGCTTCCATCTGGAGCGCGAGAATCCGCTCTTCCTTCTCGGAGAGGGTATGGGGCTTGAGCCTGAGGAACTTCTCGACCCATACGCGGAAAGGCGCGAAACGGGCGCCGGTCGCGGAGCCGGGCGCGATCCACCCGCGGATCTTGTCGTCCGGGATCGCCTGGATGGCGCTTTCGGCCCAGCTCGTCTCGGCGGCGAAGGCGCTCGCCGCCATCATGTACCTGCCGACGCGGTCGAGATTCGTCCCGTCGCCCTCGTCGGTCGACTTCATGAGGAATGCGTAGTGGCCGACGCGCTCTCCGAGCTCGCCCGCCTCGGCGTACGCGTCGAGGAAGCGCGCGAAGGTTTCCGCGTCGAGGGTATCGCCCGCGAGAATCGCCTCGCGGAAGGCGTTGACCGCGTCCTTCATCGACGAGAAGCGCGCGAGCGCGTCGTTCCACGCGCCGTCGCCCGAAAAAAGGGAATCGAGGTTCCATCGGTCGCGTTCGGCGACCTCGGACCGCTTCGGAATGGTTGTGCTTGTCATGTCGAAAAGATACAATAATAGTCGATGAGTGAGCAACTGTCCCCGTTCCGGATCAAGCGAGGCCGAAGGGTCTTCGATTCCTACAGCGCGATCAATTCCTTCTCCTTCGCCCTCGTGACCGGGAACACGATAACTCTTTATGCCCTCGCGCTCGGGGCCTCGAGCACGGTCGTCGGGCTTCTCGGCGCGTTCATGTATCTTTCCTTTTTCGCGATCCCGCTCGGAAAGCTCTGGCTCAGGCGGGGCAATCTCGTGAAGACCTTCGCGGACAACTGGATGTACCGTAACTGGTCGCTCGTCCCCCTCCTCGCGGTCCCGTTTCTCGCGGGGTCGGGCTTCGCCCCGTTTTCGCTTTTTCTCCTCGTCTTCTGCGTGTTTCTCTTCAATCTCTTTCGGGGGATGGGCCTCATCTCGAACAACCCCGTGATCGGCAGCCTCGCCCCCGGCCGCGACCGGGGCGAGTACATCGTCAGGCTCTCCCTCATCAACAACTCGACCGCGCTCCTCGCGACGGTGCTCCTCGCCCTGGCGCTCAGGCTCAACGCGGGGATCGAGACCTACAACCTCGCCATTCTCGTCGGGATCGTCTCCGGGATCGCGGCGTCGAGCCTCCTTTACCGGCTTCCCGACATCGGCAAGGGCGACGGCGACCCGGGCGCGCGCGCGGGAACCGGCGGAAATCCCGCGACCTCGCGCGAGCGCGGTATCGTCGAGGAGATCGCTGGTCTCGTCTCGCGCTTTTCCGAGGCCGGCCGCGACGCGAACTTCAAGCGCTTCGTCCTGAGCTACCTCGTCCTCGGGCTCGGCATCGGGATGGCCCGCCCCTTCATCGCCGTTTTCTGCAAGTCCGTCTACGGTCAGTCGGACAGCCTCGTTACCGTGTTTACCGTATGCTCGAGCCTCGGCGCGATCCTCATGGGCGCGGTGATGCGGCTCACGATCGACCGGCTCGGCGCGAAGCCGATGTACGTCATCTTCGCCGCGATGAGCCTCGTTTCCCTCGTCCCCGCGCTCGTCGCGCCGGGAATCGCGTCGGGCGTTTTCGCGGTCGTCTTTCTCTGCGTTCTTTCCGCGGTGACGAACATGGGCTTCGCCGGTCAGGAAAGCGCCGCCCAAACCTATTTCTTCGCGATGGTCCCGAAGGACGCGATCGTCGACCTCAGCATGGCCTATTACTTCATTCTCGGGGGGACCGGTGCCGCGGGCGCGGTCGCCGGCGGCGCGTTTCTCGATCTCCTCGGGGGAATCGGGCTTTCGCCCCTCGCGAGCTTCAGGGTTTTCTTTCTCGTCGCGATTCTCGCGATCGCGATCGGCATCAGGATACAGCGGTCGCTCCTCGACCTCGGAAGCTATCCGGTCAAGGAGACGCTCGCCGTCCTCTTTTCCCCGCGCGACATGCGCGCGCTCACCCTCCTCAGGCGGCTCGACGCGAACGAGGACCCCGACGAGGAGACCGAGATCATCGCCGAGCTCGGCGAGGTCGCTTCCCCCGTTTCCGCGGAAAGCCTTCTCGACCGGCTCGCGTCCCCGCGCTTCGCGGTCCGCTACGAGGCGCTCCAGTCGGTTGCCTCGCTCGACCGGCTTACCGGGAAGCTCCGCGACGCGCTCCTTTCGGAGCTCGAGACGGGCGAATACTCGACGGCCGCGCTCGCTGCCCGATTCCTCGGCTCCTTCGGCGTTCGCCAGGCGATAGTCCCCCTTCGTACCGCGCTCTCGAGTCCCGACTACCGGCTCGCGGGGGAGGCCGCGCTCGCGCTCGCGCGGATCGGGGATCCCCGGGGACAGCTCCTCGCGGGCGAGCTCCTCACGCGCTCGGAAAATCCCTTCGTGCTCGTGCGCGGCATCGAGGCGATGGAAACCTACGCGACCGCCGCGTCGATACCGATCCTTCTCGACCTGCTCCGGAACGAAAGGCTTCCTCCCCACGTGTCCGACGAAGCCATCCTCGCGCTCTCGTCGCTCATGGGGGTGCCGCGACGCTTCTATTACGCCTACGAGGGGTACGTCAACGACCGCAAGCGCGCGCTTCCGATCCTGCAGGACATCCTCGACGAGTTTTTCGCCCGAAGGAAGGCGGAGGACGCGACGCTGCGCTCGATCGTCCAGGATTTCTTGCGCGATCCCGCCGCGGACGCCCGCTTCAACCGGTGGATTCTCGAGCGGGGCGCGGGGAGAACCGGGATGTGCTCGGCCCTGCTCGTGGGCGTTTCGCTCGACGCCGGGCTCAACAAGCAGGAATCGTTCCGCTTCTTTCTCTGCTTTTGGGCGGCCGCCCTGTTCCTCGATCCGGCACTGATTGAAAAGTAGCCGCCGATAGGGTATTCTGGAACCATGATCGGCATTTCACAGAGAAAGCGCGTCCGTCGCGTCCCTATTTGCCTTGCGGCCCTCGCGTTTACCCTCGCCCTTGCCGCGTGCTCGAGCAAAATCGGGTACGGGGTCATGAACTGGTCCCTTCCCGAGCGCGCGCTCGCCGCGGGCGACGTCGTTCCGGTGTTCATCCAGTCGAATATCGGCAAGGTGTACGTCATCGGCGCGGGGAAGGGCTTTCGCACGCACGTCGAGGTTCCCCTCTGGCAGCTAACCCTCTATAAATCCCGGTCGCGCGCGAACAAGGCCGCCGCCGCGCTCAAGGAGTATCGGTACACCTACGCGACGGTCAAGGCCGACGGCCTTCCCATCAGGGCCGAGCCCGAAAATACCGCGCGTCAGGTTTATCGCCTCCGCGAGGGGCAGAAGGTAAAGATCGTCCGCAAAGGGGAGGGTACGCCCGTCCTCGTCGGGAATGCCCCGCTCAAGGGAGACTGGTTCGAGGTCATGACCGACGACGGCGGCTCGGGCTGGTGCTTCTCCTACAATCTCGCGCTTTTCGACGAGCGCGAGGCTCCCGCGGCGAGCGATTCAGTGGCATCGACCGACGACGCGGCGCTCGACGGCCTTCTCGCCCGTTCCTGGTATCCCGACTCCTACCGCCAGATGATAGCCGACGACCGCATCGACCTCGATCGCGTCGATCCCCAGTGGGGCTTCTTCCCCGGCAAGGATTCGGGCGTCGCGCGCGTCGCGACCGCGGACGGCCTCGTTACCTTTCCGTATACCTCGATAGTCAAGGCGGACGACGGGCTCTATCGCTTCGAGGGGAGCACGCTCTCCGTGCAGCTCCGCAAGAGCGACTCGATACTCGTGCAGTACTCCGACTCGGCGGGCATGCCGCACGCGCTCTATTTCACGAGCCTCGACGCGACGCCCGCGGACCTCATCGAGGCCGAGAAGGAACGCCGCGCGGAACTCCTCGCCGCCATCCTCAAGCGGGGGCCCGGTTTTTCCTCGGGCAACTACGGTGTGATACGGTTCCTCGAGGACGGCCGGTTTCTCTGGAGCGGCTTTCAGCTCCTCGTACCCTCGATCGTGCCCGCGGGCTCGGGCGGCGGCGGACTCGTGGAGTTTCGCTGTTTCCTCCCGAACGGCGTCGCGCCGGAATACGAGGGCGTCGTCTCGCTGAAATTCGACAACGCGAAGGGCTGGGCCCATTTCCTCTACGCGGTCTCCGGAAAGGGTCTCAAGTTCGAGTCCCTTTCCGAGAACAACGTCAAGGATAACGTCGTCATCGCGCGATCCCTTTCCCCGACCGTGATCTTCTTCACGCCCGGCGGCTCCGAGTAAAGGGGAAAGCAATGGCGTTCGTGCAATTTTCACGCGTCTCGCTCGCCTTCGGCGACCGCGATATCCTCGCTAACGTTTCCCTCAATCTCGCCTCCGGAACCAAGGCCGCCCTCGCGGGCGCGAACGGTTCCGGAAAGTCGACGCTCATGAAGGTTCTCGCCGGCATGATCCAGCCGGACTCGGGCGAGCGCGCCATCCAGAAGGAAACGCGCGTGTCCTACCTTCCCCAGTCCGGCATCGTCCATTCGGGAAAGACCCTCGCCGACGAGATCGAGACCGCCTTCACCCGGGGAATCGGCCTCGAGGCGCGCCTCGAATCCCTCGGCGACGAGCTTGCCGCGCTTCCCCCCGACGACCCCAGGACCGCGCGTCTCGTCGAGGAGCATCACGAGGCCCAGGTCGCGCTCGAGGAATCGGGCTGGCACCGCCGCCGCGCGCTTTCCGAGCAGACCCTCCTCGGGCTCGGCTTCGACCTTTCCGATTTTTGCCGTCCCGTCGACGAGTTTTCCGGCGGATGGCAGATGCGCGTCGCGCTCGCGAAGATCCTTCTCGAGAAGCCCGACATCCTCCTGCTCGACGAACCGACGAACTATCTCGACATCGAGGCGCGCGCCTGGCTCGAGGATTGGCTCCGCGAGTTCTCCGGCGGCTTCCTCATCGTCAGCCACGACCGCTTTTTCCTCGACTCCACGATCAACGAGGTCTACGAGCTCTTTTCGGGCTCGATCAAGCGTTACGCCGGCACCTACAGCCAGTACGAGAAGGTCCGCGCGGTCGAGCTCGAGTCGCTCATCAAGCGCTACGAGGAACAGCAGGACGAGATCGCGAAGACCGAGGACTTCATCAGGCGGTTCCGCTACCAGGCGACGCGCGCCGCGATGGTCCAGGACCGGATCAAGCGACTCGAGAAGCTCGAGCGGATCGAGATTCCCGAGAGCCTCAAGAAGATCCATTTCCGGTTTCCCCCCGCGCCGCACACCGGGCGGCTCGTCCTCACGACGAAGGGGCTCTCGAAGCGCTGGGGCTCGCGGCCCGTCATCGAGAGCCTCGATCTCGTCCTCGAGAAGGACGAGCGCCTCGTCGTCGTCGGCCGGAACGGCGCCGGCAAGTCCACGCTCCTCCGCATCCTCGCGGGGGTCGATCCCGAGTATTCGGGCGAGGTCTCCCTCGGCGCGGGCGTTCTCGCGGGCTACTTCTCGCAGGACAACGCCGAGACCATTGTCGGAAGCACGCGCATCCTCGATCTCCTCGAGGGCGAGGCGCCGACCGAGCTCATACCGCGGATCCGCGACATGCTCGGCGCCTTTCTTTTCCGGGGCGACGACATCTACAAGCCGCTCGACGTCCTCTCTGGCGGCGAGAAGAGCCGGCTCGCGCTTCTCCGCCTTCTCTTGCGCCCGCTCAACCTCCTCATCCTCGACGAGCCGACGAACCACCTCGACCTTCACTCGAAGGACGTGCTCCTCGATGCCCTGAAAGGCTTCGGCGGAACGGTCATCTTCGTCAGCCACGATCGCGGTTTCATCGAGGGGCTCGCGACCCGCGTGCTCGAGCTCACCGCGTCGGGCGGGGGAATTCCCTCGAGGGTCCGTAACTTTCCGGGGGACTACGGGTATTATCTGGAGCGCGTCGCGCGCGAGGCCGCCGGGGCCGAAACGGTTCCCGGCAAGGACGATACAAGCGCTCCCCCGGGATCGTCCCGGGCGGACGGCGGCGTAACCGACGCGAAGGCGCGCGCGATCCTGTCGCGCGAAGAGGATAAACGGATCAAGGCCGAGCGGCGCAAGCTCGAGCGCGAGGAAGCGCGGCTCCTCGCCGAGATCGAGGCCGCCGAAGCCGAGAAGAAGTCCCGGGAAACCGCGCTCGCGGACCCGGCAGTCTACTCGGACGGCGCCAAAAGCCGCGCGACCCAGGCGGAGATCGAACGCCTCGAGGCGCTCGTGATATCGCTTTCGGAGGAATGGGAACGGGTTTCGGTTTCGCTTGAGTCCCTCAAGTGACCTTCCCCTCAAGGGCCGGGCGATTCGCGTTCGCGCACCGGCATGATCGTCCGTAACGCATCTTTGGAGGAGTTAACATGAAAGTTCTGGTCATCGGCGGCGCCGGGTACATCGGCAGTCACGTAGTCAAGGCCCTTCTCGCGGATAGCCACGAGGTTACGGTTTTCGACAACCTTTCCTCGGGGCTCCTCGTCAACCTGCAATCAGGCGCGCGATTCGTCGCCGGCAACATCCTGCATCCGGACGATCTCGATCAGGCCTTCGCGCAGGGCTTCGACGCGTGCGTGCATCTCGCGGCCTTCAAGGCCGTCGGCGAGTCGATGACGGAACCCGAGAAGTACTCGCGGAACAACATCACCGGCACGCTCAATATCCTCAACGCGGCGAGCGACCACGGCTGCGGGAACGTCGTGTTCTCCTCGAGCGCGGCCGTCTTCGGCTCCCCGTCCTACGTTCCCATCGACGAGAGCCATCCGACCAACCCCGAAAGCTACTACGGCTTCACCAAGCTCGAGATCGAGCGTTTCCTGCGCTGGTATGACCGGCTCAAGGGCATCAAGTTCGCCGCGCTCCGGTATTTCAACGCGGCCGGCTACGATCCCGAGGGATCCGTCCTCGGCCTCGAGCGGAACCCGCAGAACCTCCTTCCGATCGTCATGGAGGTCGCGATGGGCTGGCGAAAGGAGCTCCAGATCTTCGGCAACGACTACGACACCCGAGACGGCACCTGCGTCCGGGATTACGTCCACGTCTCCGATCTCGCGAAGGCCCACGCGGACGCCCTCCGCTACATCGCGACGAAGAGGGAGAGCATCACGGTGAATCTCGGAAGCGAGTCCGGCGTCACGGTAACCGAGATGGTCGAGGCCGCGCGCCGTATCACCGGGAAGGAGATCCCCGCGCGCTACGTCGGCCGACGCGCCGGCGATCCCTCGGCCCTCTACGCGACGAGCGCGCTCGCGCGCGAGCTCATCGGCTGGAACCCGAAGCATTCCGACGTCGATACCCTCATCGGCTCGACCTGGGCCGTATACCGACGCTATAAAAGCCCGACCGAGCGGCTCCAGTAGCCAGAACCACACGAAAACGCGGTGATGTCCGCGGGAGGAACGAGATGAACGACCACGACACCCTTTTTGCCTGGATCCGCGCGCAAGTCCCCGGGATGGTTTCCCTTCAGCGGCTCCTCACCTCGATTCCCGCGCTCGCGCCCGAGTCGGGCGGGGAGGGCGAGCTCGCGAAATGCGAGGCCCTTACCCTCGCGCTCCGGGAGGCGGGCTTTTCCCGCTTCGACCGCTTTGATTCCCCCGATCCGCGCGTTCCCTCGAGGACGCGGCCGAATCTCGTCGTGACGATCCCGGGAAAGGACGACTCGCGCGCGATTTGGGTGATGAGCCATCTCGACGTGGTTCCGCCCGGGGATCTCGGGAAGTGGGAAACCGACCCGTGGACCGTGGTCGAGCGCGACGGCCGTCTCTTCGGCCGCGGCGTCGAGGACAACCAGCAGGGCCTCGTTTCGTCGACCTTCGCCGCCCTTTCCTTCGTCAAGAACGGGATAACGCCGCGCCATCCGGTTAAACTCCTTTTCGTCGCCGACGAGGAGGTCGGCTCCGCGCACGGGATCCAGTATCTCCTTCGCGAGCATGATCTTTTCGGCAAGGACGACCTCATCGTCATCCCCGACTCAGGCGACGAAACCGGCGCGCCGATCGAGGTCGCCGAGAAGAACCTTTTGTGGCTCAAGATCGAGACGAAGGGAAAGCAAACCCACGGATCGAGGCCTGACCAGGGAGCGAACGCCCATCTCGCGGCCTGCGATCTCGCGCTCAGGCTCAACGCCCTCGAGTCTTTCTTCGACCGCCGGGATTCCCTTTTCGAGCCCGACCGCTCGACCTTCCAGCCGACGAAGAAGGAAGCGAACGTCCCGAACGTCAACACGATTCCCGGCGAGGACGTGTTCTACATGGATTGCCGCGTACTGCCTTGCTATCCGCTCGAACTCGTGCGAAAGGAACTCTCGCGCGTGGCCGCCGAGGTCGAGGCGGCTCACGGGGTCTCGATCGCCTGGACCGAGCTCCAGACCGTGGAATCCCGCGCGACCCCCGTCGACGCGCCGGTCGTCTCCGAGCTCGCCAAGGCGATACGAACCGTGTATGGCGTCGAGCCGAGGCCCGTCGGTGTCGGCGGCGGCACGGTCGCGGCCTATCTCCGGAACGCGGGTTATAACCCCGTCGTATGGAGCCGGCTCGAGGAAACCGCCCATCAGCCGAATGAGTTCTGCGCGATCGAGAACCTCGTCGGGGACGCGTGCGTGCTTGCCGCGTTGATGGCCGGTTCTCCTTTGCGGTGAGCGATTCAGGGATTGTCGCATTTTGTTTACAGGTAACAATGCAAAAGGATACACCTTGCTCGCAAAGCTGTCTGAAAAAATAGACAATTATTCCGATTAGTTCTAATCGTTTACAATGCAAAATGATGCTATACATAGAAATATAGCAGCAGTATCGGTTTGAAATTCAGTTGGCACGGTTCTTGCTTATAGTGATCGGAGGATTATATGTCCGATCATGATTCCATAAATGAATATTTAAAAGAAATCCGCAAATACCCGCTTTTGACGTTTGAAGAGGAAATCGAGCTTTCCCGGCGTATCCAGGACGGGGATCTCGCGGCCCGGAAGAAGCTGATTGAATCGAACCTCCGGCTTGTGGTAACCGTGGCGCGAAAATATACCGCTCCGGATCTGCCGCTGCTCGATATTATCCAGGAAGGCAATCTCGGCCTGATTACCGCGGCCCAAAAGTATGAATTTTCATACAATGTTCGCTTTTCAACCTATGCCTGCTGGTGGATTCAGCAGGCGATTACCCGCGCGATCGCGAACAAACGCCGCCTGATCCGCCTGCCTTTCCGAAAGGAAGAGCTCGCCGGTCGGGTCAGACGCGTTTCGGCCGAACTGTTCCAGCGGTTTTCCCGCTGTCCGACGCATACCGAGATCGCGCAGGAACTCGGTATCTCGAGTCAGGACGTCACCGAGATCATGCTCAACTCCGGGACCGTCACGAGCCTCGACGTCCATCTGGACGACGAGGATTCAGCGTCGCTCAAGGATCTCATTCCCGACACGACCTACAATCCCGAGGATATCTTCATGCGGCAGTACTCCCGCGATTGCATGATGGAGATCCTCGGCGAGCTCAAGGAGAGCGAGCGCGACATCGTCATGAAGCGTTACAATCTCGAGAACGACGGAAAAACCTATACCCTGAAGACGATCGGCGCGGAGTACGGCGTATCGGCCGAGACGATTCGTCAGGTCGAGCTTCGGGCGATCAGGAAACTGAAGAGCCGTTCCGAGGAACTGCGCGCCTTCGCCTATAACTGAGGTTGACACCGGGGAACGCTCTCTTTATCCTGATTTTCGATGGAACGGAAAAAAAACGCCTCCGGTCGATCCCGTACGCGCGGGAACGGCAGGCGCAGGCGGAAACCCCTGAATTTCAAGCGACTTCGCGTTAACATCATCCTCGCCGCGGCGATCTTCGGGATCTCGGCGGGCATTTTCGCGATCCGGTTCGGTATCGGGGGACTCGCCACGGAAGAATCCCGTCCCGGGACCGAGGCTCCCGGCCCTGAAACGCGTCCTTCGCCGGCTCCCGACGCGATGCGTGCCCCTGAAGCCCCCGAAACGGATCGTGTCGAGCCCGGCGCGGCTTCGCCTGGAGAGACCGCCGGTAACCCCGTATCCGGGCCCGCATCCCCGTCCGGGACGCAACCGGTGGAATCTCCCCGTCCCGCGCCCTCAAAGCCCGTGACGACCGATGCCCGTGTGAGCGGTGCCATACCCGAGAAACCCGCAACCACGGGACGCCACCCTTCGGGCACCGAACGGCAGCCGGTTCGCGTCGCGCCGTCCCGCCCGGTAACCCCGTCCGTTCCCGCCGCCCCGCCCCCGGAGCGACCAACCCCCGTCAGGCATCGGGGAACCCTCGTTTTCGTATTCGACGACGCCGGGCACAACCTCAAGCAGCTTGAGCCCTTCCTGAGGCTTCCGTTCCCGTGCACTATTGCCGTTTTGCCGGGATTGGAGTATTCTGGGGAAGCGGCACGGAGAGTTCGCGCCGCCGGAAAAGAAGCCATCCTGCATCAGCCGATGCAGGCGATCAATCGTTCAAAGGATCCAGGCCCCGGTGCCATCACCGAGGGTATGTCCCCCGACCGGATTAAGGCGACCGTGCGGAAAAATCTCGCGGAGGTTTGGCCCGTCGCGGGCATCAACAACCACGAGGGTTCGCTCATTACCGCCGACGACGAGGCTATGCGAGCCGTGCTGTCGGTCGCGCGCGAGAAGGGAATTTACTTCCTCGACTCGCGCACCAACGCGAAAACGCTGGCCCCGGCCATTGCGAGGGAAATGAAGATGACTATATGGGAACGCGCGGTATTCCTGGACAACGCCCAGGATCGCGCATCGATAGAGGAGGCCGTCACCGGCGGCCTCAAGCTCGCCGAGAAGAAGGGCGCCGCGATCATGATCGGCCACATCTGGTCGGCGGATCTCGCGGACGTGCTCAGCGAGATGTACCCCGAGCTCGTGAGCCAGGGCTATTCCCTTTCGACCATCGCGCGCATCGCGACCGACAAGGACATGGATGAATGAAGGTTCTCGGCATCGAGAGCTCCTGCGACGAGACCGCGTGCGCGATCGTCGAGGATGGCAGGACCATCCTCTCGAACGTCGTCGCGACCCAGATCCCCTTTCACGCGACCTATAACGGGGTCGTCCCCGAGATCGCGAGCCGGAAGCACGTCGAGTGGATCCTTCCCGTCGTGAAGCAGGCCCTCTCGGAGGCGAACCTTTCCCTGGACGATATCGACGGGATCGCGGCGACCTCGCGACCCGGGCTCATGGGCTCGCTTCTCGTCGGGCTCACCTTCGCGAAAACCCTCGCCTGGGCGACGGGGAAACCCTTCGTCGCCGTCAACCACATGCTCGGGCACCTCTACGCGGCCCATCTCGCGGCCGACATCGAGTATCCCTACCTCGGGCTTCTCGTCTCGGGTGGACACTCGATCATCTGCAAGGTTTCCGGCTTTGACGACATCGAGGTGCTCGGCACCACGATCGACGACGCGGTCGGCGAGGCCTTCGACAAGGTCGCGAAGTTTTACGACCTCGGATACCCGGGCGGCGTCGCGATCGACCGGCTCGCGAGAAACGGGAATCCCAAGGCGGCGCGCTTCCCGATGCCGAACATCGACAAGCAAAACCGCGCCGGCAACGTCTCCGAGGGCATCGCCGCCCATCGCTACGACGTGTCGTACTCGGGACTCAAGACCGCGGCCATCAACCAGATCGACCAGTTCTGGAATCCCGAGTTCGAGCGCACGAACGAGAACCTCGCCGCCGCCTTCCAGGAGACCGCGGTGAAAATCCTCCTCTCGAGACTTTTCCGCGCCGTCGAGGATACCGGGCTTACGACCGTCGTCGCCGGCGGCGGCGTCGCGGCAAACTCCCGCCTCCGGGAATTGCTCGCCGCCGAGAAGGGCATGACGTGCGTCTTCCCGCCTCTCGATCTCTGCGGCGACAACGGCGCGATGATCGCCGGCCTCGGTTATCGCTATCTCGCGCGCGGCGACCGAAGCCCGTGGACCGAGAACGCGAGCGCCCGCGTGCAGGGATTCAAGAAAGCCGGAAGGCACGGGTAAGTCCGCGCGCGATTACGCGTTGACGCAACTCCTCCGGTGGCATACTATTGAGTCATGAAACGGAACTTTTCCCTTGACGACGCCATCCGCAAGATCCCGGACTTTCCGAAGCCCGGAATCCTCTTCTACGATATCACCGGCATCCTCGTGAATCCCGAGGCCTTCAGCTACTGCATCGACCAGATGGTCAAGCTCTACCGCAAGGAGAAGATCGACGCGGTCGCCGCGATCGAGTCGCGGGGCTTCGTGTTCGCCGCTCCCTTCGCCGAGCGTCTCGGCATCCCGCTCATCCTGATCAGGAAGAAGGGGAAGCTGCCCGGAAAGACCTATGCCTGCAAGTACGCCCTCGAGTACGGCTCGGCCGAGATCGAGGTGCACCAGGCCGACGTGAAAGCGGGCGAGCGCATCCTGGTCATGGACGACCTCATCGCGACGGGCGGAACCCTCAACGCGGCGAAGAACGTCCTCGAGCAGGGAGGCGCGACCGTCGCCGGGTTCTTCGGCGTCGTCGGACTCCCGTTCCTCAATTACGCCACCGTGCTCGGCGATGTTCCCGTGCGGACGCTCGTCGAGTACCACGGGGAGTGAGCCGGAAGACGCGGTTTTTTTCGCGTTTCGTTCGCGAACCCCGTTGACAAAAAAAGGCGTGCGTGCTACTTTCATCCTCGCCTTCATTCCCCGGTTGTGTAATGGTAGCACTACAGATTCTGGTTCTGTTTGTGGGGGTTCGAATCCTCCCTGGGGAAAAACCGGAATCCTTCGGGATACAAAGAGACTCGTTAAACGCGAGTCTCTTCGGAAAAGGACTTGAAGAAACGCGATGCCGTCGCGAGTCTTCGGTGAAAGTCCAGCGAAGTTCCTTAACGAAGTTGAGGAACTTCGGGAGCCTTGAAAAGGCCTTTTGATCGACTGTGAAGAAACTCGACTCGTTCGAGTTTCTTCGGGAGAAGTAAAAAGACTCATCGAGTCTTTTTACTTCTCCATGGTCCCTTCGTCTATCGGTTAGGACAAAAGATTCTCAATCTTTAAAGACGGGTTCGATTCCCGTAGGGACCGGAAAGGAAAGCGCCTGACGCGATGTCAGGCGCTTTTTTTTATGGTTATTTCGGCCATTATCGGGCATAATTAAGGAAGGATGAACGACGCACCTGATACCTTCGAACGCCTTGTTCTCACGCTCGAATCCTCCGAGCGGCAAGAGTTGCTCCGGCAATTGGCTGAGGTGACCGAACTTCAGGTCGAGGACCTTCGCGCGACGCGACCCGAGACCGCGCGCGCGAGCGAAACGAAGACGGCCTCCCTCTCCCAGAAGCGACTCATGGAGGAGCCGTTCATCGTCAGACTCTGGTTTTCGATATGCGCCTTCTTCGCGTCAAGCTCCCCGACAAGCCTCTATGCTTCCTATCTCGTGACGAGTCTCGGCAGGGATCTCGCGCACGCCTATGGCAGGTTTTTTTCGGTGCATCAGCGGTCGTATACCGACGGAATGTACCAGGAGCTCGTCAAGCTCCGTCGGGCGCAGGTTTTGTTCTCGTCGCTTCTCGACTCGTACGAGCTCGATAAGGGCGGTTTTTTCATCGTCCTCGGCTCCCTGTTCATGAAGAGCACGAACGCTTCCCTGTCGACCTCGTCGAATCCCTTCTCGGTCCCGTACGACAAGGAGCCGAACCGCGACGTGCGCGCGTCTTTCCTGCGCGAGATGGACGCGATCTATCTCGCGATGCCCGAGGACGAGCGCACGCGGATGCATCAGGCCGCTCTCGCGATCGAATGGCTCCGGGCGTTTTCCACGCTCCCGCTCGAACGGATGATACAGCGCTTCGGTGTCGTCGAGGATCTCGGCCAGACGTGCCTCATCGACTCGATCGGCGACGAGATGCAAGCACTCGTCGGCGTGTTCTCCGTCGCCAGAAAGGTCCCCGTTCTCCTTCTCGAGTCGCTCTTTCTCTTCACGAAGCAGGCCTCGATGACCGACGAGAAATTCGACCTCGAGGATGAGTGCAAGAAATTCGTCGCCGAGGCGGCGGACGCGCTCTCGCTCGTGCGGGGCGTGAAGTCGGCGATCCCGTTCGCCGATTTCGTCCGCTATACCGTGCGCGACGTCGCCTGGCAGCCTTCTCACCCGGAACTCGCCGAGGACTGGCTGACGCTCTTCAAGGCCGCCTGGAAGCGCCGCTTCGACGAGAAATGGGCGGAGTGGAGCAGACTCCACCGGCGCGCGATGCTGGAGTTGAGGATGGTCTCGTTTCTCGGGATACCGAAACTGCCGGCGCTCCAGACCAAGCCCTGGGAAGGGCTGTGGCTTCCGCTCACGTTCCGCTACGAACTTTCCGTAAACTTTCTCAAGGGATTTTTCTCGGTCGTCTATCCCGCGATCGTCATGAAGCCGCTCAAGATCCTCCTCATCGAGGGAGACTTCTACCGGCGGGAGAACCTCGTCGAGTATACCGACGCGTTCAGCGTGCTCGAGCATCAGCAACAGGTTCTCGAGATGTTCGAGCGCCGGCTTTCGGAAAAAGGCGACTTCGGCGAGAGTTTCATGATCATCGACCGGGAACGCATGATATCGGTCAAGGGAAGGGTTCGCCTCGAGAACCTGATGGTCTCGGTCGAGCTCGAGGCGATCGGCATCGTGAACCGCGTTCTCGAGGCGTTTCGCAGCGTCGACTCCGTTCTCGGCGGCGTGCTCGCCACGGCGCGCGGCGGTCCGTACGAAACCCTCGCGAACGCGTCGTCGATCCAGGGCAATTTCAACGAGCGCTTCAAGAAGGATCTCGCCCATGTCCGTCAGCTCGTCAAGAGCGCCGTCGATCTTCTCGGCGAGGCCGCCGCGGTCGAGCGGGAAACGCTGTGAGTCCCGTCCGCTTTTTCGCGTTCGCCAACGTCGCTTCGGCGCCCGAGTGCGGGATAACCCTCGCCGCGATGGGGCCGATGAAGCCGGGCAAAGACGGCGACAATCGCGCGCGCGCGTTCCGCTCGCTCGGTATCGCGCCCGAAACGGTCCTCGCGGTGAACCAGGTTCACTCGCGCGTCGTCCGGGTCGCCGTCTCCCCGTCCCCGTTCGACTCCCTGCCGGACGGCGACGGGATCATCGCCCGCGATCCCTCCCTCGTCCCGAGCGTCACGGTCGCCGACTGCATGCCGATATGGCTCTTTGACCCGGTTACCGGATGCTTCGGCGTCCTGCACTCGGGCTGGAAGGGAACGGGGATTCTCCGTACCGCGGTCGAGCTCGCGCACGACGAGTGGGGCGCGAAACCCTCGGACTTCCGCGTGATCCTCGGTCCCCATATCCGGAGTTGCTGCTACACCGTCGACCGGGAACGGGCCGACTATTTCGGGCGCGCCTTCGGGCCCTCGTGCGTAACCCTCGACGCGGAGCGGGAAGCGGGGGGGAGCCAGTGGCCGTATCGGCTATCGCTCGCGGAGGCGAATCGCTCGCTCGCGGTCTCGATCGGGATCGGCCCGGAGAATCTCGTCGACACCGGCGTTTGTACCTCGTGCGAGGGCGAGTACGGCTCGAACCGGCGCGAAGGGCCCGAGCGGTTCACCCACATGGCCGCCTTTATCCGGCATCGATCGACGCATTGAAACGCGCTCGCGTTTTGGGCTACAATCGCGGGACAAGAGACTACCCAGGAGACTGACGAAATCATGGCCGAAATCCGCGATGAATGGCGGGCGCTCGTCGCCCGAGAGCTGACCGCGTTCCAGAACGAGAAATTACCGGGTTCCGGGGCGATCGGCCCCGAATCGATATCAGCAGAGAATCCTCCCGATCCCGCGATGGGAGACATCGGGTTCCCCATGTTCGCGTTCGCCAAGGCCCTCAGGCTCGGGCCCCCGCAGATCGCCTCGGAGATCGCGAAGCGCCTCTCCGCGAGCCCCGAGACCGCCTCGCTCGGTACCGTCAAGCAGGTCGGTCCCTACGTGAACGTCTTTCTCGCGAAGGGCGACGTCGCGGGCAAGACCCTCTCCGACATCATCGCGAAGGGCGCCGCGTACGGCCGGCCGGGCAACCTCGCCGGGAAGCGCATCATGGTCGAATTCTCGAGCCCGAACACGAACAAGCCCCTTCATCTCGGGCACCTCCGCAACGACGCCCTCGGCGAGTCGATCTCGCGCATCCTCAAGTTTTGCGGAGCCGATGTCTTCAAGGTCAACATCATCAACAACCGCGGCATCCATATCTGCAAGTCGATGCTCGCCTACCAGAAATTCTTCGCGCCGAAAACCCCGGAGAGCGAGGGCGTGAAGAGCGACCGCTTCGTCGGAGACTGCTACGTCGCGTTCAACGACTACGCGAAGGAGAATCCCGAGAAGGCCGAGGCCGAGGCTCAGGAGCTCCTGCGCGCCTGGGAGTCGGGGGACGCGGAGGTACACGAACTCTGGAAGCGGATGAACGCGTGGGCCGAGAACGGCATCAAGCTCACCTACGCGAGAACCGGCGTCTCCTTCGACAAGATCTATTACGAGAGCGAGACCTACCTCAAGGGCCGCGACGAGATCCTTCAGGGACTCGAAAAAGGCATCTTCTACCGCGAGGAGGACGGCTCGGTGTGGGTCGATCTCGCGCCGATCAACCTCGACAAAAAGGTGCTCCTCCGGAAGGACGGCACCGCGCTCTACATGACCCAGGATATCGGCACGGCGATCTATCGCCACGGCGACTGGGACTTCAACCAGCTCGTCTACGTCGTCGGAAGCGAGCAGCAGTATCACTTCAAGGTGCTTTTCTACGTCCTTCAGCAGCTCGGCTACGACTGGGCGAAGGACCTCTATCACCTCTCCTACGGGATGGTCAACCTCCCCGAGGGGAAGATGAAAAGCCGCGAGGGTACCGTCGTCGACGGCGACGACCTCATCAACAGCCTCCGCGACGGCGCGCTCGAGGAGATCCAGGCGAAGGGCCGCGAGGAAGCGGTCGGCGATCCCGCCGAGGTCGCCGAGAAGGTCGCGCTCGCCGCGCTTCACTACTTCCTTCTGCAAGTCGGCCCGACGAAGGACATGATCTTCAACCCGAAGGAGTCGCTCTCCTTCCAGGGAAACACCGGCCCCTATCTCCAGTACATGGGCGCCCGCATCTCGTCGATCCTCCGGAAGACCGAGGCCGAGTGCGCCTTCGGTCCCGACGGCAAGGCGACCGCGGGCGCGCTCGCGGGCGGCGAGGTAAAGCCTGAGCTCCTCACCCACGACGCGGAATGGGAGCTCCTGAAGACCCTCGGCGACTTCCCGAAGCACGCCGCGCGCGCCGCCGAGGGCCATGACCCGAGCGTTCTTACCGCCTACCTTTACGACGTCTCGAAGGGCTTCAGCCGCTTCTACCACGACTGCCCGATCATCGCCGCCGGCAACCCCGACCTCGCCCGCACGCGGCTCGAGCTCGCCCGCGCGACGCTCATCGTCCTCAAGAGCGCGATGGAGCTTGTGTTGGTGCCGTTCCTCTCGACCATGTAAGCGCCGGAATCGGCTGATCCCGGCAACAGTTGGCGCTTGTCATGGGGAAGAATCTGATGTAACGGAGTGTCGCCAAATTGCCGGGACGAGCCGATTCCGGCTTCACCGGGGGAAGAGGAAGAGGCCCGGAGGCCCGGCAAGAATCGGCGCCGGTGTAGGCAGAAGAAACTGAAAGAGCGGAATAGGGCCGAATTGCCGGAGACGGGGGATAACCGATGCGGTACTATCATGTTGACGTTTTTTCCGATAAACCGCTCGGGGGGAACGGGCTTACGGTCGTGTTTCCGGAGGCGGGGACGGACGAGGGCGCTTTCCTCGAGATCGCGCGCGAGTTCAGGCAGTTCGAGACTTCCTTTATCCATCCCCTGCGTGAGGGCGCGTTCCCGGTGCGCATTTTTACGGTCGACGAGGAGCTTCCCTTCGCGGGGCATCCCCTGCTCGGCGCGGCGGCGGTAATCCATCGGGTACATTTCCCCGACCTGGTACGCGCAGGCATTGTCGTCGCGCTCGGGAATCGGCGGGTAACGCTCGAGTCCGAAGAGCGGGGAAACGGGTACGCGGTCACGATGAATCAGGGCGAGCCCGAATTTCTCGCTACCATTGACCGATCCTCCGTCCCTGACATCGCCCGGTCGATCGGCGTCGATTCCGATGACATCGATTCAGGATATCCCCTCGAGGTCGTTTCGACCGGATTACCCTATCTTCTGATCCCGCTTCGCTCGAATATCGACCGCGCCCGCATCAACCGGCCGGACTTCGAGGCCTTCCTCGCGGGCTTCGGCGCGAAGTTCGCGTACCTGTTCGACACGAAAACCCTCGAATGCCGCACCTGGGATAACGGCGGGCGCGTGGAGGATTCCGCGACGGGAAGCGCCGCGGGCCCGCTTGCGGCCTCGCTCGTGAGAAACGGGAGGGCGCGCGCGGGCGAGGCGATCGCGCTGTCGCAGGGGCGTTTTACGGGCAGGCCTTCACGGATCGAGTGCCGCGTCGGGCGCGATGGCGTTCTGGTTCGGGGCGACGTCGCTTTTTTTGCCCAAGGGGAGATCTATCCGTGAATCCCGAATTGCCGTTCGACGCTCCGGGCGCGGGGAGCGATACCGGCGCGGGGCCGAAGGGAAACAGGGCAGGTGAAGGGGACGCGATGGCGCGGGTTGTCGCCGAGCTCGCCTCGGACGACTACCACGCGGGGAAGCGGTTCGAGGGGATCGATTTTTCGGATCTGCCGCTTTCGGGGCACACGTTCGAGGATTGCGCGTTTACGTCCTGCCGCTTCCGGGAGACGTCGCTCGCGCGGGTGTCCTTCATCTCGTCGACGATGGATGACTGCGAGTTCGTGCTCGTGACGCTCGAGAACGCGACGCTCAACGCGGTCGCGTTCCGGAAGTCGAGGCTCGTCGGGGTGAATTTCTCCGACTGCAACCGGTTCGGGTTTTCCCCGTCTTTCGACGAGTGCCTTCTCGAAAGCGCCGTTTTCTACGGCAACAGCCTGAAAAAGGCCCGGTTCGTGCAATCGAAAATACGCAATTCCGATTTTATCGAGACCGACCTCCGCGACTCGTGCTTTGACGGCACCTCGCTCGAGGGGACTTCCTTCCAGAAGTGCGATCTCGAGCGCGCGGATTTCCGTTCTGCCTTCGATTACGCGATCGATCCCGCGACGAACAAGCTTGCCCGCGCGCGGTTTACCCTTCCCGAGGCGCAGTCCTTCCTCGGTTTTTTGGGGATCGAGATCACCTGAAAAGCGCCTGGTAGAGGGCGAGGTTTTCCTCGTCGAAGCAGGCAAAGACGATCTCGTCGAAGTCGCGCTCGAGATCCGGGGTCGAGACGACCGTGTCATGGGCGATTTGCGCCGCGCGGGCCTTCGGGAAGCCGTATACCCCGGTCGAGATGTTCGGGAAGGCGATCCTGCGCGCGCCCGATTCGCGGGCGGCCGCGAGCGAGGCGCGGTAGCACGAGGCGAGAAGCTCGTCCTCGTCTTGGTCGACTCCCCAGATCGGGCCGACGGTGTGGATGATGAACCGGGCAGTTTTGATGCCGAACGCCGGGGTAGTGGCGGCCTTGCCCGCGGAAAGGGAGCCGATTTTGGCGATGATCGCGCGGCAGGCGGCGTTGAGTTCCGGGCCAGCCGCCCGATGGATCGCGCCGTCGACCCCGCCGCCCCCGGCGAGCCGGGAATTGGCCGCGTTGACGATGGCGTCGACCGGAATCCGGGTGATGTCGGCCTTGATTACCGTGAACTTCATGGGTAAATTATAGGTCCCGTCAAGGCGCCCCGGCAAGCGTAGGGGACTCGATCCGGAAGGATTTTCACCCTTGTCGCGGGGAGGGACGAGCGCGCCGATCCTCGCGCTTCCGGTTGAGGGGGGCTCCGAAGCGGGACGTTCGCCCCGGCAACGGCCTTCTGCCTCGATATTCCCGCGCCGTCTCTTGACCTTTCCGTGACTTTCAGGCTATAAATAGCGAACGTATCGTACAGTGCCTCCGGTGTACACCCGTTACTGCATCCGGAGTTGCGATAAATTCTTAAGGTATCAGAGGTTCAAGATGTACGCACTCGTCGAGTATAAGGGTAAACAGTACAAGGCCGAGAAGGGCGCCCAGATTCAGGTTGACCTGATCGACGCCGAGAAGGGCAGCAAGATCGATATTGAAACCGTCCTCATGGTCAGCGACAACGGCAAGGCCACCGTCGGCGCCCCCTACGTGAAGGGAGCCAAGGTCCAGGTCGTCGTCGGCGACAGCCTCAAGGACGACAAGGTTATCGTCTACAAGTACAAGCGCAAGAAGGACTATCACCGCACCATCGGTCACCGCCAGCAGTACACGATGGTCACCGTCGAGAACATCGTCGGGGCGTGATGGCGTGATAACGGTCGTCGTCGGCCTTGACCCTTCGGGAAACCTGGTTTTCGCGGAGGCTTCGGGGCACGCGGGGACGGGGAAGCGGGGCGCGGATCTGGTCTGCGCCGCGGCTACCGCGATCCTCCGGACGACGATGGAAGCGCTCGCCGCCGGTCCTTACGGGGCTTCGGGGGATGATTCCCCGGGAGTTTCCCGAAACGAAGGGCCTGCGATCGAAGCTACTACGGCCGGCCGCGGCTCGCTTTCGTTCCGCGTGACGGCTTTTTCGGGGAAGGATGAACCCTTTCTCCGATATGCGGCTTGCTTCCTCCGCGAGGGAATCGCTTCCCTCGAACGGGAGTACCCGGAAGCGGTAACGCTCAGGATCGAGAATATCGATCGTGCCTAGAGTCCGGAACGCGACATAACGATTGAACGAATTGTTGGAGGATTGATATGGGACGCAAGAAAGGTGGTAGCGGTGCCAAGAACGGCCGCGATTCGAATCCGAAGTATCTCGGAGTAAAGGTTTTCGGCGGTCAGGCGGTAACGTCCGGTTCCATCCTCGTCCGCCAGCGGGGCACCAAGATTCACCCCGGTAACAACGTCGGTTGCGGCAAGGACGACACCCTGTTCGCGACCGCCGACGGCGTCGTGAAGTACCACGAGCGCAAGGGCAGACACCTCGCCTCGGTCGAGCCGATCCAGGCGTAAGCCCGGTCTCGTCGACACGTTTCACGAAAAGTCAGGCAAGCGGTACGGCATCGCGGGGCTTCAATGGCTCCTGTATTGTCGTCCGGAAGTCTTGAAGCCGGCGGTTTTACGCCGGCTTTTTTTATTGTACGCGTTCGGGGTTGAACCCGGGCGCAGGGAAAGAGAGCGAGCATGGTAAAATTTGCTGACGAGGCGACCATCGAGGTTTCCTCCGGTAAGGGCGGGAACGGCTGCATTGCCTTCCGCCGCGAGAAATACATCCCCAACGGCGGCCCCTCCGGCGGCGACGGCGGACGGGGCGGGGATCTCATATTCGAGATCAGGCGGAACCTCCGCACCCTCGTCCACCTTCGCTACAAGCAGAAGTTCAAGGGCAAGACCGGCGGCGACGGCGAGGGAAACAAGCGGTTCGGGAAGGACGGCGAGGATTGCGTGATCCCGCTTCCGCCCGGCACCGTCATCCGCGACGCCGATACCGGGGAACTCATCCGGGACTTCGGACTCGAAAGCGAGGGCCGCTACGTCTTCCTGAAAGGGGGGAACGGCGGCTGGGGCAACGTCCACTTCAAGGGACCGACGAACCAGGCCCCGCGCACGGCGCTTCCGGGGCAGCCCGGCGAGACGAGGCACATCAAGGTAGAGCTCAACATCATCGCCGACATCGGCTTCGTCGGCTTCCCGAACGCGGGAAAGTCCTCGCTCCTCGACTACTTCACGAACGCGCGGCCGAAGATCGCGCCGTACCCGTTCACGACGAAGATCCCGAACCTCGGCGTCCTTCGCGTCGACGACGAGACCGACATCATCCTCGCGGACATTCCCGGCATCATCGAGGGCGCGTCCGAGGGTCTCGGGCTCGGGATCCGCTTCCTCAAGCACATCTCGCGCTCGGCGGGGCTCGCGTTCATCATCGACCTTTCGGACGACGATTTCCTCGATTCCTACGAAAAGCTCGAGACCGAGCTCCGCGAGTTCTCCGAGGAGCTCGTCGAGAAGGACCGGATCGTCATCGCGAACAAGCTCGACGTCCCCGGCGCGGAGGAGCGGCTCGCCGAGCTTCGCGCGAAATACCCGGCTCTCAACATCATCGGGATCTCGGTGCATAACCGTTGGGGTCTCGAGAAGGTCCGCGACGCCTTCATCGAGATGGTCCAGAAGGCCGACCGCGAGGCCGCGGAACTCGAGGCGAAGAAGAAGGCCGAGTCGCTCGAGGCGCAAGGTTATGGCGTGTATGGCGAAGGCGAAACGGGCGTCGCCGGCGGCCCCGGCTCGGCAATGCTCGCGCCCCCCGAGGAGGCGCACTTCATGACGGCCCAGCTCGAGGATCCGGTGTACAAAGAAGACGACGGCGGCTTCGGCGCGACGGTATCGCTCAACCGGAAAAAGAAAGGCAAGAAAAAATGAGACTCGCCGTCATTGGCGGGTCCTTCAATCCCGTGCATAACGGGCACGTCGCGCTCGCTTTCGCGGTGAGGCGGCGTTTGGGTTATGACCGCGTGCTCTTCGTTCCCGCGAACCTGCCGCCCCACAAGGAACTCGCCTCGGGCGCGACGGCCCAAGACCGGCTCGCGATGCTCGCGCTCGCGGTAAAGGCGGCGAACCTCGAGGCGGGAGAGGATTTTCTCGCGGTCGACGAGTGCGAGATCGCGCGGGGCGGTATTTCATACACGATCGAAACGATCGGGGAACTCGAGGCGCGATACGGTGCCCGGCTTGAGGGGAAGATCGGCCTCGTGATGGGGCAGGATCTCGTCGCGGGCTTTTCGTCCTGGAGGCGGGCGGACGAGCTCGCCGAGCGCGCGGACATCATCCTCGCGCGTCGCGGGGACGGATGCGGGCCCTTTCCCTGGCGTCACGTCGAGCTCGATAATTCCCTCCTTCCGGTGTCGTCCTCCGGGATCAGGGAGGCGATCAAGGCGGGAATGCCCTGGCGTTCCCTTGTCCCTGAGGCCGTATCCCGGTATATTGGTGAACATACGCTCTATGAATCCTGAAGAACTGAAATCGGTAACCGCGAAGGTCAATCTCTACGCCATCGGCTCGCTCTCATTGACGCGCTACGAGCATTCGGTCCGCGTCGCGGAACTTTCGCGCGAGCTCTGTTCCCGCTTCGGGGTCGATCCCGACGTCGGCTATCTCGCCGGGCTCGCGCACGACATCTGCAAGTCCGGGAAGGAAGCCTGGCTCCTCGAGCTCGCGACCGCCGACGGCAACCCGGTCAGCGACATCGAGCGGCGAAAGCCCGCCCTCCTTCACGGGCACGCGGCGGCCGTCCTTTTGGAGCGCATGTTCGCGATAACCGACCGTTCAGTGCTCGGCGCGGTGAGAAACCATACCTTCGGCGCTCCGGACATGGACGATCTCGGCAAGATCGTTTTCGTCGCGGACAAGATAGAGCCGGGCAGGGTGGGGATGGATCCCGAGTACCGGATTCGCATCCTCGAGTCGGACCTCGACGGCATGACGCGCCTCGTCGTCGAGGATAACGTGAAGTACCTCGAGTCGCGGGGGAAGGAAGTGTCCTCGAGCACGCGGCTCCTCCTTGAAACCCTGAAAAGCGGGGAAAGGCTGAAAAAATGAGATCATTCAGGCTCGATCGAAGCATTCTTTTCCTGGTCGCGATCCTCGTCGTCCTCGTGGTCGTCGCGGTTTTCATGTTTTTCGCGATGCGGACCGACCCCGTCGGCGACTCGCTTTCGGGCGACAAGCTTCTTAAAGTACTGGTCGTCCTCGAGGACGGCGGGATGCCGGTCTCGACGAACATCGTGGCCTATTATCCCAGCTCCAAGCGGGCGGCGATGTTCGACATCCCCGGCGAGACGGGGCTCATCCTCAAGAGTCTCGAGCGGGTTGACCGCATCGACGCCGTCTACGCAGAGAAGGGTATAGCCGACTACAAGACCGAGATCGAGGGATTGACCGGCATTTCGGTGCCGTTTTACATAGTCATCGACCTCGACCAGTTTTCGCACCTCGCCGATCTCCTTTCGGGCTTCAACGTCTTCATCCCCACCCCGGTCGATCTCAAGGCGGAAGATCTCGCGAAAGCCGAAAGCCCTGAAAACGCCGTGAATGCCGAGGGCTCCGTCGCGACTGCGGGCGCCGAGTCCACGCACGCAGCGCCGGCCGAAGCGACAACCGCAAAGCCCGCAGACGGCGGCAAGAAATCCCGGCGCGCGAAGGAATCGGCCGTCGAGAAGCCCGCTCGCGTGCTCTTGCCCTCGGGTGCGGTGACGCTCGACGGGGACAAGGTCCGTACCTACGTGACCTACCGCGATCCCCTCGACCAGGACGGCGAGGGCGCGGGACGCAAGCAAAAGGCGATTCTCGCGTTCTTTCGCGCGCTCGGCGACAACTCGGGCTCGGTTTTTTCCGGCGCGATGTTCCCCTCGGTGCGCTCGTGCATCCGCTCGAACGTCCCCTCGGGCTCGATGAAGGACCTCCTTACCGAGCTTTCCAAGATCGACGTCGAGCGCCTCGTGCCGCAGAAGGTGACGGGCGCGCGGCGAGAGGTCGACGGAAAGATGCTCCTTTTCCCGTTCGAGGATTCGGGGCTTTTGAAGGCGATCATCCGGCAAACCCTCGCGGGGCTCGCGTCCGAGGACTCGACCGCGCAGGAGCGGGTCTACGCGATCGAGATACTCAACGGGACCAAGAGTCAGGGTCTCGCGCGGACGACGAGCGAGCTCTATCAGAGTTTCGGATACGACGTCATACGGGTCGGGAACGCGCGGGAAACGGACTATGACAAAACGGTCATCATAGACCGGATCGGGAACCAGGGCGTCGCGACGACGATCGGGCAGGTTATCCAGTGCGCGAACATCGAGTCGACGAACGTGGCTCCCGACAACGCGGACGACTATGGGTCCGAGGCGGTGGTCGACTTTACGATCATCCTCGGCAGTGATTTTAACGGCAGATTCGTCATACGATAGGAGAATTATGGAAAACAGGAAGAATACGAGGGAAGCGGCGATCGCGCTCGGAACCCTCATCGCGGATCATAAGGGCGGAAACGTGATGGTGCTCGACGTCAGCGGGAGCAATACCTTCGCCGACTATTTCATCATCGCGACCGTGACGAGCCAGGCCCATTCACGCGGTCTTCAAAAGCACGTGTACGACGCGCTCAAGGGCCTTGGCCTCGAGCTCAGGCCCACGAAACGCAAGCTCCCCGACGGGGACGAGTGGACGCTCATCGACCTCGGCGACGTGGTCGTGCATCTCATGACGGCACAGGCGCGCGCGTTCTACGATCTGGAAAGGCTTTGGTTCGGCGCCGAGGATCTTTTAAGGAAATAAGGGCAAAAAAAAAGGCCTGTTGCCGGCATCGTACCCGGGAACAGGCGCTTTATTAGCGGTTGGACGGTTTACTCGTCGAAATCGTCGTATTCGAGGTCGTCGTCTTCGTAATCGAAGTCGCTGTCTTCCTCCTCGAAATCACCCTCTTCGTCAAAATCGTCAAAGTCGTCCTCGACGTCTCCGTCATCCTCGAAGTCGTCTTCATCTTCAAAATCGTCGAAATCGTCTCCGGATTCTTCGTCGAAGTCGTCGTCTTCGTAGTCGTCATACGCGTCCTCAAACGCGTATGTCTTTTTGACAGGGTCTTTCTCCAGATCAATCATGGTCAACATTCGCTCTTTTCCGTCCGTTTCCCTGAAAAATACGTGTCCTCGCGAACACGGTTCGTTAACGCTCCTGAAAACATAATTGAGACTGTAAGTATCTGTCAACTATCCCTAGGCTTTTTTTTAACGAATATGACCCTCCGGGCGCTTTGACAAAAAGACGATTTTCGGTATAATCACACCCTGCATGCAAGAGAGCATCCGCGTAACCGCGCCCTGTAAAATCAATCTCCATCTCAGGGTTCTCGCGAAGCGCGCCGACGGCTATCACGGCATCGAGAGCGTGTTTCAGCTCGTTTCCCTCGCGGACGGGCTTTCTGTCTCGGTATCGGGCCCGCTCGGTTCCTGCGCGGTCATCTCGCCGTCGATGGCGCTTCCGCCGGTGAACACGGTGAGCCGCGCCGTCGAACTTTTCAGGGCGGAAACCGGTGTGCGCGACGGCATCGCGGTCGAGCTCGACAAGCGGGTGCCCGCAGGCGCCGGTCTCGGAGGCGGATCCTCCGACGCAGCGGCTACCCTCGTTGCCCTCGACCGTCTTTTCGGGACGGGGCTTTCGCGCGAAACCCTCGCGCGCCTCGCTGCCGGCATCGGGAGCGACGTGCCGTTCTTTATCGAGGGTGGGGCCGCAGTGGTCGAGGGTCGCGGGGAGCGGGTTACGCCGATCGCCGCACGGAATGACCTGCATGGCGTCCTTATTTGGCCGGCCGTTCACAGTTCAACGGCGGAAGCCTATGGGCTCGTGGACTCATGGCAGGCCGAGGGAAGGGAGTCGGGTATCGAATGGCCCGGCGTTGCCGACCTTCCCGGGATTTACCGTTTGCCGGTGGAGTCCTGGGCTTTCAGGAATGGGTTTACCGCGCCGCTTGAGGCGCGATATCCGGTTATCGGGGACGCGCGCGTTGCGCTCGTCGATCAGGGCGCTCTTTTTGCCGAGATGAGCGGATCCGGATCCACGGTTTTCGGTCTTTTCGCCGATCGCGAAACGGCCGAAGCCGCCCAAACAAGGCTTTCGACGCATTGGAAACATTGTGTAAAATTTCTTTTGCTTGCGTCCTCCACAATGCAGTAGTACAATAGCATACGGGTATTTACGTGCCTGCTGTCGCTTCTGCTGCATAAGGAGACTAAAAGTATGGAAATTACTGATATCCGTATCAGGAAAGTCACCACGGAAGGCAAACTTAAGGCGTACGTCACCGTTACCTTCGATAATTGCTTCGTTATCCATAACGTCAAGATTATCGAGGGAAAAACCGGGATGTTCATCGCGATGCCGAGTCGCAAGATTCGCACCGGCGAGTACAAGGACGTCGCCCACCCCATTTGTCCTGATTTTCGCACCAAGCTTCAGGACAGGGTGCTGGCCGAATTCGAGGCCGGTAATATTGAGGAAACTGTAGCCGCCGATCCGGCGGACTTATAGGTAATTTCGGGGTACGGAGAACATCCTCCTTTCACCCCCGAACCTGTAGCGTCCCTGATCGAGCGACTTCTGTCGTATCTACCATTGGGACGTCGGCAAGTGGTAAGCCAACGGTTTTTGGTACCGTCATTCCGTAGGTTCGAATCCTACCGTCCCAGCTAAAAAGGGTCTTTTCCGAAAGGCTTTTTTAAGGCTTGGCTCTGTATTGGCCTCGCCATCACGCGCGTCGCTCAGATCCTGGGGGGAGACCCTTGGGGAAGGGGTACGCGCCGTAAGGAGTTCCCCTATGGAACAGAAAGTTCTCAACGCCCGAACCCGGACCGAAACCGGCAAGGGAGCGGCCAAGCGCCTTCGCGCGGCCAAGCGTCTTCCCGCCGTCATGTACGATGGCGCCGGAAAGTCAATCATGATCGACATCGACGAGAAGGAATTCTCCAAGCTCTTTCACCTCATCACCGAGAGTACCCTTATCGACGTGAAGCTCGACGGTTCCAGGGACATCATCGCGTTCGTGAAGGACGTTCAGTACGACATCATCGCGGACAAGGTCAACCACATCGACTTCTACGAGGTCGATCCCGCGAAGACCCTCCGCACCAAGATCATGCTCAAGCTCTCCGGATCCCCCGAAGGCGTTCGCCTCGGCGGCGTTCTCGAGACCGGTACTACCGAGGTCGAGGTTGAGTGCCTCCCGAAGAACCTCCCCGAGAGGATCATCGTCGACGTTTCCAATCTCGAGCTCAATCACTCCATCCACGTCAAGGACCTCAAGGTAGCCGAGGGCGTGAAGATCCTCACGGATTCTCACAACACCGTCGCGACCCTGAAGTTCACCAAGAGCGAGACTCCCTCCGCCGCCGCGACCGAGGCCGCTCCGGCCGCCGCCGCGCCCGCCGCGAAGTAAGGGTGACCGCTTTGCCGGCGTTTCGCCGGCGAAACAGAGGGATTCGTTCGTGCCGACCGAGCGTCGGCATTCACGGATCCCTTTTTTATTTGCTATACTCCTTTCAAGAATGACACGAGATCCAGTTGACACGCTTGCTTCCGCGCTCGAGGGCAGGGAGATCGCCGGGAAAACGGTGATTGCCGCCTGCTCCGGGGGAGCGGACTCGACCTTCCTCCTTGTCGCGCTGAGCCGCCTTCGCGCGCGCTTCGCTTTCACGCTTGTCGCCCTGACGGTAAATCACCGCGTCAGGAGCGAGGCGGAAAGCGGGGCCGACGCCTCATTCGTCGAGGATCTCGCGAGATCCCTTGAACCGCCCGTCGAGTGCGTGCGGGTCGACCTTGCCGCGGGCGAGGTAACGGCCGTCGCCCGCGAGCGGGGAAAGGGCATCGAGGAAGCGGCCCGCTATCTCCGGTATCGCGCCTTTGCCGATGTCGCCCGCGCGAAGGATGCCTCGTGCGTCATTACCGCCCATAACCGCGACGATCGCGCGGAAACCGTGCTCATGCGCTTCCTTTCGGGGGCCTCGGGCTCGGCCCTGTCGGGGATCGCCCGCGAGCGGGGCATATACCTCCGTCCCCTTCTCGGGATCTCGCACGCCGCGATGACCGCGTGGCTCGTCGAGCGCGGGATCTCCTGGCGCGAGGATTCCACGAACGCCGACGACCGGTATCTCCGAAACCGCGTTCGCCGACGTCTCGTACCCCTTCTCGACGACTCCTTCCCGGGATGGGAAACGGGAGTTCTCGGCTCTGCCTCGCGCGCGGCCCTCGACGACGACCTTTGCCGAAGCCTCATCGTCTGTCGATGGGACCGGGTTTCTTCCGGTATCTCCTGCGACGTTCGCGCGTTTCTTTCGATGCATCCGGCCGTGAGGCTTCGCTTCCTCGCGGACGGTCTCATCCTCCTCGCCCCGCGTCATCGCGTTCCCTCGGGATATCTCGAGCGGATCGCGAGCATCGGGGAGAATGCTCTCTCTCCCCGTGCCGCCGACCCGGCGTGTCCCGGTCGAAGGATCGACGGTTCGGGCCTTTCCTTTACCCGTTCGGGCGACCGTTATTTCTGGAAACCGGATATTGTGCAGAACACCAAAAGCGGGTATCTTGTATATATTCGCTCTGGCGGCACGTATTCCCTCCCTTTCGGGACGATTTCGGTGTTTTCCGAGGGGAATTCGGTGTATATTGATCGGTGTCCGGGGAGTTTTCGGTTCCCCTTGACGATCAGGACACGCCAAAGCGGGGACTCGGTCACGACTGCCTCGGGCGGGCGAAAGACACTGAAAAAACTGATGAACGAATGGTCTGTGCGAGAATCCGATCGCGACCTCGTGCCGCTCGTCGAGACCGACGGCGTCATCCGCGCCGTATGGGGCGGGGCGCTCGGGTATCCGGACTGGTTCGTTCAAATTTGAGGATCTCATGGCACAAAACGATTCCGGCAACAAGCCCTCGAACCCCCGAAAGAATCCCGCGACAGGGAGATTCGGGCTGATCTTTTTTCTCGTCATCCTCGCGACCTTTCTCCTCGTGATGTTCACGGGAAACGGGAACGGGCAGAACGGCAAGGAAATCCCGTACACCGAGTTCGTCTCGCGCGTGAGCTCGGGGCAGGTTGAATGGGTCAAGATCATCGACCAGCGCAAGATTCACGGGTTTCTCCGCGACGTGCGCAACGAGGACGGTTTCTTCTATACATATATCCCCTATAACGACGTGGGCCTCATGGACCTGCTCGCGAAGAACGGGGTAAGCGTCACCGGCGGGCCCGCCGAACTGTCCGTATGGTATTACGTGCTCCAGATCGGGCCGACCATACTCATCATTGTCTTCCTCATCATGATGATGCGTCAAAGCCAGGGGCAGGGAAACCGCGCCTTCCAGTTCGGCAAGAGCCAGGCGCACCGGTACGAGGGCATGAAGAAGATCACCTTCGCGGACGTCGCCGGGCAGGAGGAAGCCAAGCACGAGCTCCAGGAGGTCGTCGAGTTCCTCAAGAACCCGCAGAAATTCGTCAAGATGGGCGCGCGCATCCCGAAGGGCGTCCTGCTCGTCGGCATGCCGGGCACGGGAAAGACGATGCTCGCGCGCGCGGTCGCCGGCGAGGCGAACGTCGCGTACTTCAACATATCGGGATCGGACTTCGTCGAGATGTTCGTCGGCGTCGGCGCGAGCCGCGTGCGCGACCTCTTCGAGCAAGGGCGGCGCAACGCCCCGTGCATCATCTTCATCGACGAGCTCGACGCGGTGGGGCGTACCCGCGGCGCGGGCTACGGCGGCGGCCACGACGAGCGCGAGCAGACCCTCAACCAGATGCTCGTCGAGATGGACGGTTTCGAGACGAAGGACGGGGTCATCATCCTTGCCGCCACGAACCGGCCCGACGTCCTCGATCCCGCGCTGCTCCGGCCAGGCCGCTTCGACCGGCAGGTCGTCGTCGCGATGCCCGACATCAAGGAGCGCGAGGCGATTCTCAGGATCCATGCCTCGAAGATCCCGCTCGACGAGGGCGTGGACCTCCAGCATTTCGCGCGCGCGACGCCCGGCATGAGCGGCGCCGATCTCGCGAACCTCGTGAACGAGGCGGCCCTTTTCGCCGCCCGCAAGGACAAGCAGAAGGTCGACCGAGCGGACTTCGAGGAAGCGCGCGACAAGCTCCTCATGGGCGTCGCGAGGAGATCGATGGTCATGCCGGAGAAGGATCGCCGCATGACGGCCGTCCACGAGTCGGGCCACGCGCTCCTTCATTACTACCTCAAGGACGCCGACCCCCTCCACAAGGTCACGATCATCCCGCGCGGCCAGGCGCTGGGTTTGGCCATTTCACTTCCCGAGACCGACTCCTATTCGCGCACGCGCGGATGGCTGCGCGACCGCATCTGCATCTCCTACGGCGGCTACGTCGCCGAGACCCTCGTGTACGGCGAGACGACGACCGGCACGAGAGCCGACCTTCAGGGCGCGACGGACATCGCGCGGAAGATGGTCTGCGAGTTCGGCATGTCCGAGGAGCTCGGCGCCGTCACCTACGGTCAGGAAGACGAGCCCATCTTCATCGGGAAGGAGATCGCGCGGCACAAGGATTACTCCGAGGAGACCGCGCGTCTCATCGACCTGTCGATCAGGAAGATACTCGACGAGTCGAAGGCGCTCGCGGGGAAGATAATCGCCGAGCACCGCGATCAGCTCGACGCGCTCACCGAGGAGCTTCTCGCGAAGGAAACCCTCGACGACGCCGAGATTCGCGCGCTCCTCGGCTTTCCCGCCTTGCAGCGGGACGAGCTGCCGAAAACCAACCCGGAAGGCGGAACCGCCGGGACCGAAATACCCCAGGCGGAGGCCGATAAGCAGTGAAGCGCGCCCGTTCCCCGAAGAGAACCGCGTTCGCGGCCGTAGCGGCCATCTCGCTTTTCGCGGGGGGGCTCGCGTTCGCCCAATCGGCTTCATCGCCGAAGGCCGTCAACAAGGCGGCTGCCCTTCGCTCGCTATCGCGCGCGACGGAGCTTCTCGCGGCGGGGGATTGGGAAGGAGCCTCGTTCGAGGCCCGGCTCGGCGCGACCTACGATTCCGCCATGGCAGACTTTCCGTACGTAGAGGCCTTGTCGCTCGCCGCGCGGAATGGTGCGCGCGCCGACATCCTCGAGCGCGTCGAGACGGCCCTGACCGACGGTTATTTCTGGAGAACGTACTCCCGAAGCGAGGCGCTCGTGCTCGCGGCGCGGCTCAAGGCGGAAACGAGGCGGTTTTCCGAGGCGCTTGCCCTCCTCGGGAAGGCGGGATCGGTCCCGTCGGCAGACGCCGATTACGTTCGCGTCCTCGCGCTCTACGGGCTCGAGCGAACCGGCGAGGCCCGACGGGCCGTGGACGCCGCGCTCGAGCGTTGGCCTTTCGACGCGCGCTTCGCGCGCGTGTTCCTTACCCGCGAGCGAAACGCGATAAAGACCGGAGACGCCGCCCCGCTCGCGGCGAAGATCCTTTCGCGACTCTATGTCTGGGAAAACGAGGACCGGGAGCTCTTGCTTCTCGCCGTTCCCTTTGAAGCCGACGCGCAAAGCCGCGTCCGCGACGTGAGGACCTACCGCGGCATGGGGAAGAACGACCTCGCCGCGGCCGCGAGCCTCCGTGCCGCGGAAGCCGATTCGCGAAGCGGCGTCGAGTCCGCCTTACCGGACGCGGCGCGAGACGATCCATCGGCCCAGGCGCGACCGGGAAACCCCATCGGCCCCGCGTCGACCGTCTATGCCCTCGAGTACGGGATACTCGGCGAGGAGGCGGCCGAGGCCGAGCTTTTCGCCGCGCAGGAGAGCGGGATTCCCTTGAGCCTGCTTCACGGCCTTTGCAAGCTCGTCGGCAAGAAGAGCGTTCGCTCGTCGATCGAGAGCCGGCTTGACGGATACGAAGGCGTGATCACCGACGACGCTGACGGCGACGGTATCGTCGACTCCCGGATACGCTATCGGCTCGGGCGTCCCGTCGAGGCGACTTTCGACACGAATCAGGACGGGTATCCCGAGTTCGCGGTGTCATGCGATCTCGGGGAGCCCGCCACGATCGCCGTCGGTCAACCCAAGGCGGTGGTGCATTACGACCGATATCCCGCGGTGCGCGCGGTTTCCTCTGGCGGACGCGAGTACGTGATGAAACCGCTCGCGCTCTCCTGGGCGCCCGTCGAGTGGGTTCGCGAGGACTTCGGGTTTACCGGCAACGCATTCTATACCATCAAGACCGTCGGTTCCGCCGCGCCGCTCACCGAGCGTCTTCTCGCGGGATCGGCCTCCTGCTATACGGACGGAGAATCCTCGCGCGTCGATCTCGAGAACGGAATTCCCGTTTCCGCGGAGCGTCGCGAGAACGGGCAGCTCGTTTCCTGGACTTCCTATAAACGCGGTTTTCCCTCCCTGGAGAAGGCCGATCTCGATCGCGACGGGTATTTCGAGACCACTTCGACCTTCGACGAGCGCGGAAACCTTTTGACCGTCGAGGCCGACCGGAACGGCAACAGGCGCGCCGAATACCGCGAGGAATACCTGGCGACGGGCGCGCTCGTAAAGCGCTGGGATTCCGACGAAAACGGCGCGTTCGAGATAACCTGGACCCGGACCAAGGACGGGGTCGAGAACACGAGGTGGATCCATCCGGGATCCGGTCTTCCGGTAACCATCACGGCGGAAAACGGTTCTCCCCGCGAGGTGTTATACGCCGGCGCCCGGAAAACCGTCATACGCGACGCGTCGGCGAATATCTGGTGGATCGGCGCGTTGCCCCCGAATTCGCGCGAGATCGCCAAAAAAGTGGTCGACGCCTTTAACGCGGGGGGGGATTCGGTTGTTACCCTTTCACTGAGCCTCGGCGGAAAACGCCTCGATGCCGTGAGAACCGGAGGAATGACCTTTGCGGAGCTTGTCGATGAATAAAACGATCGTGCTACTTATGACCGCCCTTTCCGTTCTGTTCGCGGGTTTGATTTCTTCCTGCGCTTCCGATCCCGCACGCGAGCCTTTCGTCGATTATTCGAGCGAGCGGAGCGTACTTCACGAGATCGACCAGACGAGACTCCTCCTCGACAAGGACCCCGTGGTTGCCCTCGCGCGGGCGCGGACCCTCAAGGACAATACCGCCGGCATCGGGCAAGTGGATTCGCTGTATTCCGACGCGGAATCGAAAACCCGCAAGGATTTCGATACGGCCATCGAGAACGGGGACTGGAACAAGGCCCTCGTCATCTATCGGTCCCTTGCTGTTCTGTCGAACGCGCCGTCCGGATGGTCCGAGGAGAAGCTTCATGAGAGCCGGATACGGTCCTGGAAGAGTTCCGGGGACGTCATCCTCGCGAATCTGGAATCGGTCGCCCGGTCGACGCCCGAGGACGAGGCACCTTCTTCAGGGATCGTCTCGCGCATGATACAGGGCACGGTTACCGTATGGGTCGATCGCGGCCTCAGGGTCGAGTCCGGCGTCGGGTACGCCGATCGCGTGATCGGCTCGGCGTTTTTCATCGACCCGCGCGGATATCTCATCACGAACAATCACGTCATCGACAGCGAGGTTAACCCGAAGTACGAGGGGTATTCGCGACTGTTCATCAAGATGCCGAACGATCCCGACACGAGAATACCCGCGAAGGTCGTCGGTTGGGATCCCGTTCTCGATCTTGCCCTCATCAAGACGGAACTCGCGCCTCCTGCGGTTTTCCAGCTCGGTTCCTCGGAGGATCTCAAGGTCGGTAACCGGATATACGCGATCGGCTCTCCCGTCGGTCTCGAGCAGACGCTCACCGCCGGCATCGTGTCGGCGCAAAAACGGCGGCTTCTGTCGCTCGGCGACGTCCTTCAGATCGACGCGCCGATCAATCACGGAAACTCGGGCGGCCCGATCGTCGACGAGGCGGGTCGCGTTCAGGCCGTCGTGTTCGCGGGAATCGAGCCGTATGAAGGGCTCAATTTCGCGATCCCGGTCGAGTACCTCCGGATCATCCTTCCGGCGCTCTACGCCGGCGGAAAGGTAACCCATCCATGGCTCGGCGCCTACGGGAAGTCGGTCGTCCTTCCGGGTTCGTCCTCGAACGGGGGGGTGACGCTCGTGTACGCCGTTCCCGATTCTCCGTGCGCGCTCGCGAGAATCCCCGAAGGCACGGTAATCACCGCGGTTAACGGGAAACGGGTGAAAAGCCTTGAGGACCTGCAGTCCGCCCTCATCCGGGAGATACCCAAGACGATCGTGAAGGTCACGGGCCTTACGGGGGTTTTCGGCGGCGGAACCGCCGCGCCGGTAGAGCGGACCTGGTTCGTTCAGCTCAGCGAGAGACCCGAGGTTCCCGGCAAGGTCATCTTCGACCGCGACCTCGAAAGCAGGGCGCTCTTGCCCATCGCGGGCTTCGATCTTGAGCGCGTCGGCGGGTCGCGGAAGTACACCGTCCGGTCGATCGTCCGGGGAAGCGTCGCCGACGAATCCGGCTTTTCGGAACAGGACGTTCTCGAGATACGCGACGTCGTCGTCGACGAAAAAAACGAGACCGTGGCGGTTCAGCTTTATACCAAGCGGCGGAAGAGCGGCTACCTCGATTCCTTCATAGGCTTCAAGGCCTCACTGGACAGTCCCTCATATTTCTAATACTATGCGGGATATGACCGATCCCGCATTGATCCGCAATTTTTGCATAGTTGCCCACATTGACCACGGAAAATCGACCCTTGCCGACCGACTCATCGAGAAGGCGAAGGTAATAGACGAGCGTTTTTATCACGCGCAGATGACCGACAACATGGATATCGAGCGCGAACGGGGAATCACGATAAAGAGCCAGGCGGTCACCATTCCGTACACCGCCAGGGACGGCAAAAAATACCTTCTCAATTTCGTCGATACGCCCGGTCACGTGGACTTTACCTATGAAGTCTCGCGGGCGATCGCCTCGTGCGAGGGCGCGCTCCTTCTCGTCGACGCCGCGCAGGGCGTCGAGTCGCAGACCCTTTCGAACATGTATCTCGCCCTCGAGCACAATCTCGAAATCCTTCCGGTAATAAACAAGATCGACCTTCCCGCCGCGGATATTCCCGGAACCCTCCAGCAGATCGATCATGACCTCGGCCTCGACTCGAGCGCGGCCGTGAAGGTTTCGGCGAAGCAGGGGATCGGCATCGACGAGCTTTTCGAGGCGATCGTCGAGCGCATTCCCGCCCCCACCGGGCTCGCGAACGACCGGTTACGGGCGCTGATTTTCGACTGCCACTACGACTCCTATCGCGGGGTCATCATCCATATCAGGGTTTTCACGGGACGCATCAAGGCGGGAGACACGATCCGGTTCATGAACTCGGACTCCGAGTATCGGGTCGAGGAAGTCGGCGTATTCATTCTCAAGCTCGTGCCCGGCGATGAACTCGCCGCGGGCGACGTCGGCTACATCATCGCCGGCATCAAGACGATAGCGGACGTCGGCGTCGGCGATACCATCACGAACGTCGCGGATCCCGTGGATAAACCCTTGCCGGGTTTCAAGCAGGTCAAGCCCGTCGTGTTCTCCTCGATTTACCCGATGGACACGAACGAGTACGAGGAGCTCAAGGACTCGCTCGAGAAGCTCAAGCTCAACGACGCGAGCCTTACCTGGGAAAAGGACTCGTCGATCGCGCTCGGCCACGGTTTCCGCTGCGGCTTTCTCGGCCTTTTGCACCTCGAGGTCGTACAGGAACGGCTCGAGCGCGAGTTCGACCAGTCGGTCATCTTCACCGCTCCCTCGGTCGAGTACAAGATACATCTTCGCACGGGCGAGGAGCTTCTCTGCGATAATCCGGCGGATTACCCCGAGGAGGGCAAGATCGAGAGCGCGGAAGAGCCCTATATCCGGGCCTCCATCATCACCCCGACGACCTATCTCGGAAACATCATGAGCCTGTGCGTGGAAAAGCGCGGCGTGCAGACGAACATGCAGTATCTCGACGAGAAACGCGTCGAGATCGTGTACGAAATGCCCCTCGCGGAAGTCCTGTTCGACTTCTACGACCGGCTCAAGAGCGTGAGCCGCGGCTACGCCTCGTTCGACTACGACGTGATCGGCTTCAAGCCGACGGACCTCGTGAAGATAGACATCCTCATCAACGGGAAATCGGTCGACGCCCTGTCACAGCTCGCGTTCAAGGGGAACGCGTACGACAAGGCACGGCACATCTGCGCGCAGCTCAAGGAAGAAATCTCGCGCGAGCAGTTCAAGATCGCGATCCAGGGGGCGATCGGAAGCCAGATCATCGCGCGCGAGACGGTGAACGCGCTTCGCAAGGACGTTCTCGCGAAGTGCTACGGCGGCGACATCACCCGAAAGCGAAAGCTCCTCGAGAAGCAGAAAGAGGGAAAGAAGCGCATGAAGATGGTCGGCGACGTGGAACTTCCGCAGTCGGCGTTCCTCGCGGTTCTCAAGACGAAGGAAAACTGATCCCTCTCCCTCCGGCGCGGGCAGCTCCGCGCCCGATCGCGCGCGCTAGAACGCGCGCGGCCTTTCAAGCGTTTTAAGGAAATACTCAAGCTCTATTCTCGCCCGTTTCAGGAACGCGGATGACGCGTCAACGCCGCGATATCCGTCGGGGAAATGAAGGAAAAGATAATCGCGTTCGGCGAGCTCGCCGAGAAGGCGGACGCTGTCCGCGGGTTCCTCCCTGGTGAGCATGTCGCGAACCGAGAGGAGGCGTTCCCGCTCCTCAGCGAGGAATCCGGAAACCATGGGCTCATCGAACGAAAGCCGGAAACGGGGAGACTCGGTACCCGAGCCGCGCTCGCGTATCAAGGCGTCCGCTTCCTTGAGGGATACTCGCGGGCACCCGGTCTCGAGGCCGCGCGAGCCGAGGTCGAAAAGGCGCGTTTCACCGCCGAATCGCGCGACGCAAAGCGCGGCGTAACCCGAGAGCGCGGGGTCGGTGCTGACGATCGCCCCGTCCTTTCCGCGCGCGTGCGAGATCAAGTCGGGTTCGCGCCAGGCGGCGTCTTCCAAGGTCGACAGTCGCGTGGTTTGAGCGTGTGCCTCGCGCGCTGAGGGCGCCCCGCGGCAATGGGTGAAACCCGATCCCCACGAGAAATCGAGCCCGGCGAAAAGAATCGGCGTTTCGCTCGATGATATGCCGAGCGCGAGCTCGAGGGCGGCGAGCCCGACGGAGCCGAGAGGCGGAAGCTCGGGGATCGCGACCCCAAGGGACGCGAAACGATCGAGGAACCGCGCGCGCGCGTACGGGGTGAAGAAAAACGAGACGGGACCGCCCGTCGCTGCGATCGCCGTCGGGTTCGCGGTCAGGTCGGCGAAGACCGGGATTCCCGATCGGCTGAATCCGGTGAATGCCCTGGTGATCCAGAATTGCGACTCGACGAGCGCGATGGCGTCCGGCGTGATTCCCGCGTCGCGGAGCGCGGGAAGCGCCGCGTCGACGGCCAGTACATAGAGCGACGCTTTCCGCTCGGAGACGAAGGAAATGGTTTCCTCGAGCGAGGGGCCCGCGCCCGCCACGAATACGGTTCGCCCGACCGATTTCGTCGGCATGGCATACGACGACCGAAGTGAGGCGAGATTCGAGAAAAAGTTCCGCGCGTACGAGCGGCCGAGCTTCATGATCGTGAGCCGATTCTTCCAATAGCGGGAGATGTAATCGTCTATCGAATCGTGAAGCGCGCGATAGAACGGCTCGTTCAGGGCGGCCCCGCCCGAAAGGTCGACCCGGACGCAACGCCTGAAAGGCCCTTGCGAAAGCGCGTCGACCGTCTCGAGGGCTCGCGCGACGGAGGTCGTTCTGACGTACCGGAGAGACGGGTTCGAAAGTATTTCCCGGGGAATGGAGGCGGCGCTGAGCGCCATGAGGTTCTCGTCCGCCTCGACCGCGAGAACGAAGGATTCGGCCGGAAGACGGGAGAGAAGCAGGTCGAGCCCGTAGCCGAGAATCGGGGATACGCACAACACGAGGGTTCCCTCGCGTAAGGGCACGTTCCTGACGGCTTCAAGCGCCGTCTTTTCGGGATCGTAGCGCGAATACAGATATCTGTCGAGGTAAAGGACGGAACGTCCACGGGGAGTGTCGACCGTCGAAGGACGCGCCCGGGCCGGTGAAGGCCCGTCGCGCGCGGTATCGTCGGTCGTCACGATCAGCTTTGCTTGGGAAGGAAGTACTTGAGGTAGGTTTCCATGAAGGAGTCCGCGTGCCGCTTGTCCTTGAGGATGGCGCCCGCGAAGGTGTCCTGAGACCATGAACCCGCATAGTAATTATAGAAGACGGGAAGCATCTCGTTGATCTGCGTGTCCGCGGCCTTCTCCTCGTTGACCTTGAGCACGACGACGTTGGTTCCGAGGATTACGGGATCGGAGACGGCGTCGGGGGCGAGGGAGAACGCGGTCTTGAAGAAGGTCTCGCTTTTCGCCGCGGCGGAAAGCTCGGGATTGGTCTGCGCGGGAACGGGCGAGATGACGCTCGCGTTTCCGAAGTTGATCGCGAAGGGCGTCGTGCTTTTCACGGTAAGACCCTGCGCCTTGCTTGCCGCGTCAAAGCCCGAAACGCGCGCCGCCGAGGAGAAGTCTTTCGCCTTGGCGACGAAATAATCCTCGATCTTGCCGCGTTCGTTGATGGTCATATAGTCCTTGACGTCCGCTATGGAGGCGGGATTCGCGAAATCGGCCTCGACAGGCGCCGCGTTGCAGCGAACGACGGCGAAGGATTTACCGGTTTTCAGCGCGGGGCTGACGTCGCCGGGCTTGAGAGAAAGCACGGTCTCAAGGTCCTTCGCGTCGGCGAAGAGGGCGTTCAGGTCGAAGCGAAGCGATTTGAGAAGCTTGCCCGTGGAGTCCGCTCCGGATTTCGTCGAGTAGGTAGTTACCGCGTCGTCGAAGGTGATGGTCTTTTTCGCGAGGGCATCGGTTACCTTCTTCGCGGCGGCCTCGGTATCGACGCTTATGATGGAAAGGTCATGCCTCGCGAAAAGCGCCGCATTGGCTATTCCGTACGCGACGTACTCGCTGTCGGGATAGTCGGCCGTCGAGAAGCTGACGTAGCTGAAGCTGCGCTCGGGGCCGGACATGGTCTTGACGAGCTCTATCTCCTTGGTTCCCGTCTTGAGTCCATAGGTACCGGAGTTGTTGCCGAACATGTCCTCGGCGTAACGCCTGACAGCCATCTCTTCGGTCGTGGTCGCGCGCTGAAGCACGCGGGTCGACTCGGGAGTCTCGTTGAAAATCTTGGTCGAATACTTCCCGTTCTCGTCGAGGTAGTACGAAACGAGTTCCTTGTTCACGAGGCTCAGGGGAACCGAGTATCCGGCTTTCTTGAGATCGTCGAGGATCGCGAGGCGGACGACGGTGGAATCGTAGGCCTGCTTCATGATCTGAAAATTATTGTATTGATCGATCTGCTGCCCCTGCTGTTCCATCTGCGCGGAAATGGCCTGGAGCTGGCGGACGAAGAAACTGTCCTGAACGTACTCGATCGGCTTACCGTTCCATTCGCCAAAGGTGATGTTGTCGTGGCCGTCAAAAGTCCGCCTGCTGGTCGGTACGTATACGAAGGTCACGACGGACAGGAGAAGTATGAAAACAGCTCCGAACCAAAGCACATTGTTTCTACCGGTCATAGAAATAACTTCCTTTTTGAAGGCAATATAGTAGGAAACAGGATATCATGCGGGATAGTCCGTGTCAACGCGGGCTCGTGGCGGAATTCGTCGCTTTTTTTAGCATAGTCATATTGACACTTTTTCGATACTCAATTATAGTCATCAACGTCACGGGGGCGTAGCGAAGCTGGTTTATCGCGCCGGCCTGTCAAGCCGGAGATCGCGGGTTCAAGCCCCGTCGCTCCCGCTAAAGCCCGTCTGGTTACAGACGGGCTTTTTCATTGAAACGTTACGAACCGATGCTTTCGCGATGGTTCGGCCGCAGCAGGATCCTTGAAGCGGCACCAATAACCGGATCCTGATGACATAGATGGTCTTCCGCAAGGAAGACCCTTTACGGGCAGTAGCGCAGGGGTAGCGCGCTTGGTTCGGGACCAAGAGGCCGGGGGTTCAATTCCCCCCTGCCCGATACACATGAAACGTCCGGCTTAGGCCGGACGTTTTTTTTGTTGAAATTTCTGGGGGGAATTGAACGTGAGGAAGCGCCGACCGAAGGGAGGGAAAGGCGCCATGGATGGCGCCGACAGCTTCCGAGCGCGGCCTGAAAGGAGTGGACAGGAAGTCCACGACTGGAAGGCAATTCCCCCCTGCCCGATACACATGAAACGTCCGGCTTAGGCCGGACGTTTTTTTTGTTGAAATATCTGGGGGGATTCACAACGAAGTTTCGGGCACTATACACAAACATGCTTGAGATATATATATAAATAAGAATCATCCCCTTCCCGTATCGGCGGGAACGACGGGTCGAGTATCGAAAAGCGTCCTCAGGGACCGGAGTCAAAAAATGGAAATCTCGGAAAGCCTCATCAAATTCGAGAACGTCAAGAAGCATTTCAGGGTGCTGAACCGGAGAGAGGGCCTCGGCGGGGCTTTTCTCGATCTTTTCTCGCGGGACTATCGCGTCGTGCGCGCGGTCGACGGGATCAGCCTCGATATCGGTCGCGGCGAGATCGTCGGGTTTCTCGGGCCGAACGGCGCGGGAAAATCGACCGCGATCAAGATGATGACCGGGGTTCTCCATCCATCGTCGGGAACGATCGCGGTGAACGGGGTGAATCCCCTTCGCGACCGGGTGCGCTTCGTGCGCGGCATCGGCGTCGTGTTCGGCCAGCGCACGCAATTGTGGTGGGAACTGCCCGTCCGCGAATCCTTCAGGCTGATCAAGGAGATTTACGGCATTCCCGACGAGGCGTACCGGAGAAACCTCGCGCGCTTCGAGGAACTCGTCAACCTCAAGGAACTCTATCCCCAGCAGGTTAGGAGCCTCTCCCTCGGGCAACGGATGCTCTGCGACATCGTCGCGAGCTTCCTGCACGATCCGGCGATCATCTTCCTCGACGAGCCGACGATCGGCCTCGACGTCGCGGTCAAGAGCCAGATCAGGACGCTCCTCAGGTCGCTCAACGCCGAGAGGAAAACCACGATACTCCTGACGACCCACGATATCGGCGACGTCGAGGCCCTGTGCAGGCGCATCATCATGATCGACAAGGGACGCGTCATCTACGACGGCGAGACCGAGCGGTTCAACCGGCTCTTCGGGAGCTACCGCACCGTGAGGCTTCTCTGCCGCGAAGGGGAGGGCGAGACCATGGCGGCGCTTCTCCCGAAGGCGTGCGTCGCCTTCGAAGGGGCGAAGGTCGACATGTCGCGGGCGGATACCCACTGGTACGACATCACGATCGATCAGGACAAGGCAAACCTTTCAGAGACGCTGGCCTGGGCGCTCAACACCCTCCCGGTCAAGGACGTCAAGATCGAGGAGATAAGCACCGAGTCAGTCATCGAGAAGGTGTACTCGGGGGCGCTCAAATGAGGGCGGGTATCATGATCGTCGCGAACAACCTCAAGAGTTCGCTCGTCTACCGGTTCCACGTCGCGTTCCAGATCGTCGCGAGCGTGGTCACCATCGTGATCCAATACTTTCTCTGGAAGTCCGTGTTCCACGCGAATCCCGCGGCGGCCATTCGCGGCATGACCTTCGATCAAACCTTTCTCTACGTCTCGCTCGCCACGGCCATCGCGGTGCTCATGAGGACGTGGACCGACTGGGACATCTGCAACCAGATCAGGAGCGGTGACATCGTCATGTCCTTCTTCAAGCCCGTCGGCTACATGCGCTACGTCTTCCTCAACGCGGTGGGCACGATGGCCGGCAGCTTCGTCACGATTACCGTCCCGAGCCTCGTGATCCTCTTCGGCGTCTTTCACGCGAACCTCGCGATCGGGTGGAACGTCCCCTTCTTCATCCTTACGCTCGCCTTTTCCTGCGCCCTGTCGTTCCTCTTCGACTTTATCGTCGGGACGACATCGTTCTGGACGATGTCGATATGGGGCATCAGCGTCGCGAAGGATTTCTCGATCCTCTTTTTCTCGGGCGCGCTCGTTCCCCTCAATTTCTTTCCGGACGCGTTCGCCGCCGTCCTTCGCTTCCTCCCGTTCGCGTACATGTACAACCTGCCGCTTTCGATATTGACCGCGGGCGAGGCCGACGTCGCCCTGTGGGCGCGCGGGGCGCTCGCGCAGGTCGCGTGGCTCGCCGTCATCTACGTCGTCGCGCGCGCGTATTTCAAATTCTCGCTCAAGAACCTCACGGTAAACGGGGGCTGACCATGAAGCGCTTCGGTTTTTATTGCGGCCTGTACGTCAAGCTCGTGTCCGCGTACGTGAAGACGCGCATGCAGTACCGTTTCGACTTTGTCATGTCGAGCTTCGGCATGCTCGTCTACTATTCCGCGGGCATCGCGAGCCTTTGGGTGCTCATGACGAACATGCCCTCGCTCGCGGGATGGTCCTTCACCGAGCTCATCTTCATCTACTCGTTCTCGCTCATGGCCCAAACGCCCTTGCAGATCTGCTTCGAGCATATCTGGTCGCTCAGGATGCACGTCAGGCAGGGGACCTTCATCAAGTACTATTTCAGGCCGATCGACAGCCTCTTTTATTACCTGAGCGAGCTCATCGACATGAAGGGGCTCGGCCAGATACCGTTCTCCATAGCGCTTTTCGCGTGGTCGTCGCATGCGCTCGGCGTCGCGTGGTCGCCTTCCCGCGTCGCGCTTCTCGTCGCGCTCCTTTTCGGCTCGGCCGCGGTCATCTCCTCGCTCATGCTCATCGCGGCGTCGACCGCGTTTTGGGTGACCGACTCCTTCTCGGTGATCTCGTTCGTGAACGGGATTCGCGACAACACCCGCTACCCGATGGACATCTACAACACCGCCTTCAAGTTCGTGTTTACCTGGATTCTTCCCATGGGATTCGTCGCCTTCTATCCCGCGCAGTTTTTCCTGAGGCCCGGCACGGTCGACTGGACCGCCTTCGCCTCACCCGTCATCGGCGTCGCCCTCTTCGCCCTCGCGCGCCTCGTCTGGAAAAAAGGCATGGAATCCTGGGGCGGCACGGGAAGCTGACCCTCGGGATAAGACCCCGTTATCTCGGGGTTTGTCCCTTTCGCTGCCGATCTTATTTCTTCTCTTCAAAGTGGGGGTAGCGGAGGCCTCCCCGAGGAGGACGGAGCGAGGGGGAGCCGCGTAACTGTATCAGGATATGTCGGTGGTTATAAAAAAAGACGTGGAAGTCCCGCGCCGGCCATGAGCGAACGAATCCGGCGGGATGCCGGGGAAAACGGACCGGAGCGATTCCGCACGAGAAACCGCATCGCGGTTTCTCGGAGGACCAAGCGACGGGTTCGTTTTTCCCAGGCCCCGCCGATTACCGTCATCGGCCGGCGCGGGACTTCATGCCGCTTCCCCTTAGAGATAGCGATGCGTATTGAGTATCCTCCACATCGTCATGGGCTTCGCGGGAAGGTCCGCGCGCGAGACCGAAAGGGCGTTCGTGTACTCGGCGATATCGCCGTACTTTTCGTTGAATACGGGCAACGCCTGATCGATGAAATGGGTCGGGATGATCACCGTGGGTTTGAGCTCGTCCATGAGATTGAACCCCTTCTTGTTCTCGAGGGTCATCGACGAATAGGAGTTGACGAACTGCATGAAGGCGATGTCGATCTTGCCGAGCGCCTTGAGCTGCTCCTTGGTGAACGAATCCTGGCCGAGGTCCCCGAGATGCGCGATCCTGAGGCCGTCTACCTCGAACACCACGATGACGTTGCTCCTGCCGGGCGTGTTCCCGTTATGGCCCGAAAGGATCGAGTACACGTGGAAGTCGCGCGTCTTCATGTCGGTCTCGAAATACGAAATCTTCGGGCACGAGTACGAGTCGGTATACTTCATGTCGACGTGGTCCATGTGGCCGTGCGTGGACGCGATGAGCGCGGGATTGAGCTCGACGAGCGAGCGCGGCGGCATTTCCGTCGGGTCGACGACGACGGTTTCGCCCTTGCTCGAGGTGATGACGTACGAGTTGAGGGGATAGGCCGAGCTGCCCGACACGGTCTGGATGAGGGTCTTGCCGGTGGTATTCTCCGCGAGCGGAAGGACCGGCTCCGGTTTTTGCGCGGCGGCGCTCTCGACGGGTTTTGCCTTGGCGCAGCCGGCCGCGAGGATCGCCGCGGCGGCGAGAATGATTGCCGTTGTCTTTTTCATGGAATTACCCCTTGCGCGTGAATATGCCTTTACTGTATAGCACGCGACAAAGGGGGAAAACATGGAATTTCGGAAATATTTACCGGACTATCCGCAGGGGTCGCGGAAGCGGCCCGAACCGCCCGATGCCGCGTCGCGATCGCGACGGACGGCAGGACGGATGGCTCGCGCCTGAGGGGTCAGGCGAGGTGCATGAACAGGCGAAAGACCGCGAAGCTCACCGCCGCGCAGAGCGCGGTCGCGGGAACCGTCAGGAACCAGGCCCAGACGATGGTTCGGGCGGTGGTCCATCGGACCTTCGCCGCGGACTCGACGGCGCCGACGCCCATGATCGATCCCGATATGACGTGCGTCGTCGAGACTGGTATGCCGAGATGGCCGGTAACCTGAAGGACGATGGCGGCCGAGGTCTCGGCGCAAAAGCCCTCGAGCGCGTGGATCTTCGTGATCTTGGTGCCCATCGTTTTCACGATGCGCCAGCCGCCGCACATGGTACCGATGCCGATGGCGCAATAGCACGCGAGCGCGACCCAGCCGGGGACTTCCTTGAACTCGGGAATGACCCCGCCGGCGACGAGCGCGAGGGTAATGACGCCCATGGTTTTCTGCGCGTCGTTCGTGCCGTGGCCGATCGAGTAGGCGCTCGCCGAAACGAGCTGAAGGTAGCGGAAGATGTCCTTGATCTTGTGGGGTCGGACCTTCTGGAAAAGGAAGTAGATGACCGCCGTGAAGAACGCCGCCCCGGCGAAACCGATGAGCGGGGCGATGACGATGAACGCCAGGATCTGGACGATACCGCCCGAGAAAAGCCCGCCGATCACGACCGCCCTGGGGCCTACCGCGACGAGCGCCGCGCCGAGGAGGCCGCCGATGAGCGCATGGCTCGAGGAGGTCGGGAGTCCGAAGAACCAGGTGATGAGATTCCAGATAACCGCGCCCATGAGGGCCGAGAAGAGGAGCGGTAAAAGCCAATCGGCGGGAACCTGGTTGATGTGCACGACGCCCTTTCCGATAGTCTTCGCGATGGCCGTCCCGAGGGTGAAGTAGCCGACGAAGTTCGCGCAACCGGCGAGGATGACCGCCTGGAGCGGGGTGAGGGTACGGGTAATGACGATCGTCGCGATGGCGTTCGCCGCGTCGTGAAATCCGTTCAGGAAGTCGAATACGAGGGCGATCGCGATGACCGCCAAAAGGAGTATGGATAGGGTCATGCCGCTTATCCCAGCTTGATCATGATGCTTCGGATCGTCTTCCCGATGAGATCGACCGAATCGATCGTGTCCTCGAGCGACTCGTACACCGACTTGAACTTGATGATCTCGACGGGCGACTCCGACTCGAAGAGCCTGGCCATGCCCTGATGGAAGGTATCGTCACCGCGCTTCTCGAACTCGTGCATGACGCGGATGGTCTGCGAGAGCCCTTTCCTGGCCTCGAGGCCGGCGATGAGGTTGAGGTTTTCCGCGGTGATACCGACGAGGATGTCGCAGAACGACATGACCGCGGGGGGCATTTGGTGAATCGCGTAGATGTCGAGCATCTGGCTCAGGGAGTTGATGAAGTCAAGCGAGTTGTCGAGGAGCATCGACAGGCGGTTGATGTCCTCGCGGTCGAGCGGGGTGATGAAGGTCATGTCGAGCTCGTCGATTATCGCCTTTTCCTGCTTGTCGCCGGCCTTCGTGAGTTCCTTGATGCACACGAGATTCTTGAGCGCCGCGTCGTTTTGCGAGGCGTGGAGGTTGGCGGCGAGCTCGCGGAATTCCTTCGCGGCGCTGTTGAGCGTTTCGGCCTGTTTGTTGAGCATGGTATAGAACTTCGTTTCGCGGGGGAGCAAAAGGTCAAAAATGTTGAATTTCATCAGGGTCCTCGTTTCGGCGGTGTTGGGTAATCCACGGCGCGCTGGCGTGCGGGATACCGTTTCGTCGTAATACTACACGATTTTCCCGGTTATGTCGCGTCTCCCATAGCACGTTTGGTGCTATTTTTCACGATATAATCATCCCTTTGTTACTTCCCGATCGAACCAAGATCGATGGAAAAAAAGGGGAGTATCTCCGCCACCGTGTTCCGGCAGGCCCCTCCCCGGATCATGATGCCAAAGGCGTCATTGAACCGCATGCCGAGTCCGAGCGCGCCGGTAACGTGAAACCGGTCTTTCGCCGCCTCGAGGTCGTTTCCGTTTACGACCGACGCTCCCGCGGATAGCGCGGCAATCGCGCAAACGGGAAGGCTTTTGGTCGCCGCGTCCGAATTGAGCGCGTATTGGGCGGAGATCCCCGCGCCGAGGGCATGGCTTCCGACGCGTTCCGCCTGAGACAAGAGTCCCGGAAAAAGGATTCTGCTCCGGAGCGCGGGTTTAAACCGCGCCGGAGCGGCGTGGAAGGCGTCGCCCCTCGAGGTGAAGTCGGTTCCCCCTTCCCAGCGAACGGCGAACGACAGCGCGTTCCCGACGGGAACGAAGAGACCCCCGACTGATTCCAGCGTCGCGAATGAGCGCCGCCGGTCCTCGAAGGGCAGGGCATAGAGCGCGCGCGTGACGGTGTAAAACCCGTATCGCGTCATGATCGGGGAGCTGCGCGTATCCACGGAAAAACCGCTCAGGGCGCAAAAGGCCGACTCGGCGGGTTCTCCCGCGACGATGCCTTCCGCGGGTTCGGCGTTGCCGTGATTGACGCCGCAGCCGATGGACGCTTCCCCCCCGGACCGGTTATAGAGCGAGACTCTGACGCCGGCGGCCGAGGTTCTCGTTCGTTCGATATACGGCCGGGCGGCCTTCGCGACCCAGGTATCGAGATCAGCGTGGGTCGCTCCGTAGAGGCTCACGGAGAAATAATCGGAAAGCAATTGGGAAAACTCCGCGTCGAGGCCAGGCGAGTCGACGGCCTCGACGTCTACCGTAAAACGCGAATCCTTGAGGGGTACGCCGCGAACGATCGCCCCGGGGGTCACCGAGATACCGTTGATGAAGTACTCGGAATAGGTCGAATGGTAGTCGAGACCCATGCGAATGAAAGCCGAACGAAGGGGGCGATCCCTGACGTTCACGACAAGGGTCGGCGCGTCCTTCCTCCTTTCAAGACGGACGCGAACCGACTCGAAGCGAATGTCCCGATCGATCCGATGAAACGCGTCGCCGATCGCCTTTCGCGACGGGGCGGTGCCGAGGAGCGGCTCGAAAAGTTGCCTGAGCGAGGCGCGGTCTTTCGCCGTGCCGCCCTCGATCGCGATGGACTCGATAACGGGCGTCGCGGGACGGGAAACGGAGCGGCGCTCGGCGCCTGCCGCGAGTACCCGGTCGCGAAAGGTCGAGAGTTCGGCCGAGCTTTCCCGGGCGGTCCGCTCTCCGAGGTCCATGATCTCGCGGGTTTTCGTGAAATCGACCGTGGTATACCCGCTCGTGTCGACGGTCAGGACGAGGTCGGCGTTCCCGAGTTGGTGGTTCACGATGCTCCGTTCCATGAGCGCGACCGTTCTCGCGAGGATTTTCGTGATGTTCTGGTCATAGTCCGCGGGATCGAGGCCCTTCGCGTCGCGGATATCGACCGCGATCACGTAATCGGCGCCGATATCGCGGGCGAGATCGATCGGCAGATTGTCGGCGACGAAACCGTCGACGTGCGCCTGACCGTTCAGTTGATACGGAACGAACACGCCGGGAATGCTCAAGCTTGCCCGTATCGAGTCGGGGAGGGAACCCTTGTCGTGCACGACCTTGTCGCCGCTCGCGATGTCCACCGAGACCGCGCGGAACCGGCGCGGGAGCGCGTCGAAATCGGTCGGCCCGGGGACGGGGAGGAAGAGCGCGTCAAGTTCGTGAAGGACCTTTTTTCCCGAAAGGAGTCCGCCCGAAAAGACCAGCCCCTTGCGGTCGAACGCCGTTTTCACGAAATAGCGCGAACGGTCCCGTTTGTCGGGATAGGGCTCGCTGATGTTCTCCATCTCCTCGGAGAATAGGTCGGGCCAATCCGTTTCGCTCATGATGGCGTCCATGTCGTCGGGCGTACAGCCGATCGAGTACAAGCCGCCGACGATCGCGCCCATGCTGGTGCCGGTCACGATGTCGATCGGTATGCCGAGTTCCTCGATCACCTTGATCACCCCGACGTGCGCGAAGCCGCGCGCGCCGCCTCCGGCGAGAACGAGGGCGACTGTCGGCCGTTTTCGGTCCTGCGCGCGGGGCGCGGATTCCGCGTGCATCATGGGGATGGAGAGCGCGAGGACGGCAAGGGTCACGATCGCGCGAAGGCGCATTCCTGGCATATCTCAATAGTAGCGCAAAGAAACGCGCTTGTGTAGGCGAAAAAAGCCCCGAAGCGCATCGATCGTGACCGAGCCGCTAGAGCGAGGCGAGAAGTCTTTCGAGCGACTCCATCAGGGCCTCGGGGGCTTCCTGCTGGGGAAGGTGCCCGCATTCGGGGATGAGCGCGGTCTTCGCGTCGGGCCTGATCGAGAGAATCGAGCCGCGCGCGGAGACGGGGATGACGCGATCGAGTTCGCCCCACGCGACGAGGAGCGGAATCCCGTGCCGGGCGAGTTGCCGCGCGTAGAACGATCGCCTGAAAATCGCCTCGCGGAGGTAACTTCGGAACGAGCTTCCGTATGCGCGGCATTGGCTTTCGCTTTCCACGCGCGCTATGACGCGCCTTTTGAGGAAATCGCGATCGTCTTTACCCAGACCTGCGAGCGAGGCATAGTACGGTTCGAGCGTTTTATAGGCGCCTTCGTGATCGCTCCGCCATGCCCGATACGGGCGCTCGACGGCGCCCGGGAGGAATGCCGCGAGGAGGGCGGGCGAAAGACTCCCCGCGGAGGGGAGTCCCCCGTCGACGAGAGCGAGCGCCGCGACGAGCTCGGGCGCGCGGAAGGCGACGAGTTCCGCGACCGCCGCGCCAAGGGAGTTGCCCACGAGCACGGCTTTCCCCGTCTCCCGAAGGACCGCGATGACGGCTTCGGCGTGAAGATTCATGGTCGCGCGCGCGCTCGCCACTGATCGCCCGAAGCCGGGCAGGTCGGGCGCGAGCGTTCGCGTCAGGCGGGCGAGACGCGGAAAGAGGTGACGCCAGGTATCTGCCTCGTCGCCGAGTCCATGCACGAGAACGACGGGATACGGGGCCTGACCCTCGAGCGCGGCGCTTCCGCCGCCCGAGTCATAAAGGAAGAGCCTTTCCGACACTCCCGGCGCGGCGAGCGTGCGGGCAAACGGCGCGAGCGCCGGGTGGCACTCCATTCCCGCAGTCGTCTTCCGATCGCGTGTCGCGCGTTCCATCGATCGCCTCCTATTTCGCGGCGCGGGGCGCGCGCTCTTCGATGACCGACTTCCCCTCCCAGCGGCCGGAGACCCACCGCCACAGGTTTATCGCCGCCCTGATCGTCTCGTCGGCGAGAAGGCAGCACCAGATGCCGACGATCCCCCACCCGAGGCGCGACGCGAGGATGATGACGGGCACGAGGCCCCACATGAAGACGAGACTCACGATCACGGAGAATTTCCCGTCGCCGACCGATTTGAGCGCGACGCCGCTGAGGATGTTTATCGAGCGGATCGGTTCCATGAAAAGGACGATGACGAGAAGCCAGAAGCCAGCGCGGAGAATCTCGGGATCCTCGGTGAAGATGCCGAGGAAGAATCGGCTGAAGGCGAGGTACACGAGGATGTTGAGGAACGCGAAGCCGGACATGATGAGCGCGATCTTGCGATAGGTTCTCTTGACGAGATCGACCCTTCCGGCGCCGAGATGGTGGCTCATGAGGATCTGTCCCCCCGAGGTCAGGACCCATGAGACGGTGAGGTCGAGGAAGATGAGCTGATTGACGTAGGTATTCGCTCCCATGGCGACGATGCCGAGGGCGATGATGAGGTACGAGACCACGAAATTCTGCACCGTGTAGCTCGCGGGCTCGAGCGCGGAGGGTACCCCTATCCTGAGGATCGGCGCGATGACCTTCCGCGTGAGCGTGAATACCGATCGCGCGTAAAGCCTGATGCGGAGCCTGCCGTGGACCATCACCGCGAGGATAGCGAATCCGACGAGGTACGAGATCACCGTCGCGAGCGCGATCCCGCGCGCGCCGAGCTCGGGGAAGATCCAGAAACCGGTCATGAGCGCCCAGTTGAGCGGTATGTTGATGAGGTTCGTCGAGACCGACGCGACCATCGTCCAGCTCGTGAGGGTTTTCGACGAGAGGATGGACGCGTAGGAGAACCTGATGCCGACGAGGATGAAATTGAACGCGATCACGGAAAGATATTGGAACGCGTACGAGTTTTGCTCGCTCGTCATGCCGAGCCAAAGGCCCGCCCGGGGGGACACGGCGAACATCGCGACGGAAAGCATTGCGCCGATGAGGGTGCTGATGACGATGTTCGCGAGCCACGAGGGCCGTACCAGCTCGTCTCGGCCCGCGCCGATATATTGCGACGCGACGCTCGTTCCCGCGGAGGTGAACTGCGGGAGGATGAAATACCCGACCATGAGGATCGGGCCGAGCATGCCGACGGAGGCCGCCGCCTGGTCCGATATCATGCTGAGGAAAAGCGTATCGGTGAAGGAGGTGAGCCCGCCGGTTATCTGCTCGATGAACATCGGTACCGTGAGCCGGCGAAGATTCAGGTTGGGCGCGTTGTCGGGGTTTTTCATGACAGAATACTAGCACTCGCGCGCTATCGTGAAAAGCCCGTGGCCATCGAGGGTTCTCTTAGCCTTCGTGGGAGGAAAAAAGAAGCTCGCGCCCTCCGTCGGGTCTCGCCTTCCATATCGTGAGAACGGTCCCGTTCCATTCGAGCGTCGCGACTGTCACCCCGTTCGATCCGGGAGCGGGCGTTGTCCCGGGCGACATGAGTGCCGAGATCGACACCCCGGGAACCATGAGCGGGGTTACCTCGACCGCGGCGGAAAGCGGATCCCGCGTGAAATCGAGGGATCTCCGCCGGTAGATGTCGGCGGGAAGGGTCTTGAAGTCGACGAGGAATATCCTCGGGCTCTCTTCCCGGGTAACGATAAGGAGCTCGGGAATTTCGCTCTCGAAGAGCTCCGCGGTCGAAATGCCGCTTACGGGCGATTCGTCCCCTCGCCATACTCCCGACAGGGTTCCCGGAATCCCGGTGAGCCTGAAATACCCGCGGAAGGTCTCGCTATACCGCGCGCGCGCCTCCGGCGGGGGAAGCCTGTCGCGCGACGCCTTGAGCATCTCGCCGTAAAGCTCGATCCTGATGTCGAGAAGGTCGATGACCTTGCGGTACATCCAGTACTTCGCGTCGTCCGTCGCGGCCGCGCTTCGCTGGTTGCCCTTCATGATCGCAGATCCGTGGCGGGTGACGGTGTTGATCTTCGGGAAATCGATGAGGTAGAGAAAGGTAACGTGGCTCAAGGCGTTGAAGACGCTGTAGGTTTTTCCCGATATCGACGAGCTGAGACGGTACGAGGAATACATCCTGATCGAGTCGCCGAGGCGCTGACGGAATTCGCGATTCCGCGCGATAACCCGCTCGAGCCTGTCCGCCTCGTCGGGGCTCAAGACGCCCGAGTCGGGGAGATCGAACTCGAGCTCGGGCGAGGAGAACTCCGCGATGAGCGCGTCGTTCCCGAGCGACATTCTCCGGTATATATCGGGATTCACGCGGATCGCGTCAGGTTCCGTGGAGAAGAAGAACGCGATCTTTTCCGTTCGCTGCTTGCTTTCGTGGACGATGAGGTAGTCCTCCGTCGCCTCGGCAGTGAACGCGAAAGGCTCGCGGTCATATGGCGCGATCAGGGCGGAAACCGCGTCGCCGAATTCCCGCGATACGGAGGCGAGCGCGCCGTCCGGAATCTCGAGCGTGACCATCATGAGTTTCGCCGTGCCGTCGCGGCCCGGGTCGTAGCGTTTGAGGTAGGTCCACGCGTCGACCGGATGCATCGCGAGCCAGACCGTCTCGCCGTTCCTGGAGACGAGGAGGGTGCAGGAACCCTCGCTCAGGTTGAAGTCCGGAATTTCGAGCGAGAGATCGGTTATCGGCGCGCCCGAACGGAGAACGACCCCGAAATAGCGCGCGTCGGACGACGGTCCCCGGGTAACGCCCGAACGAGAGGCGGCGACGGGATCGAGGAAATCGCGCTCGGAAAGAAGGAGCGGCGCCTCGGCGAACGACCATGTCGCGTCCGCGATGCCCTTGACGTAATAGCCGACCCGTCCCTCGCGATCGAGGCCCGCGACCCGGAGCTCCCGGGCGCGGTTTCCCTTTCCGTTCTGGAGAATCGTTATTCGGCGCGTGACGCGCGCCTTTCCCTCGAGCGGTATCGCGGGCTCGCGTTTCCAGTCCTCGGCGGGAAGTCCCCACGGGGTATAATTAGAGCGGTAGTTCGAGCCGGGCAAACCGTAATCGCGGGCCCGATAGGTGTAGCGGAAGAAAAGCGGATCGCAGCCGAGGGTGTCGAAATCGGCGAGTCTCGTATACATGTCCCCCGCCGCGTCGATGACGAACAGCGTCGACGCGCTCGCCGAAAGGGCCTCGGCGACGAAACGGCCCCGTTCGGGCCCGAGGATGGCATGGCTGAAATCGGAGGGAAGCCCCGTGTCGGTATACCGGATCTCCTGCCCGTTCGCGCAGAGAAAATACGAGTTCTCTATGCCCATCGTTCCGTAATGGTGCTGGTTGCCGAACCGATCCTCGTACCAGAGAACCGACGAGGTCCGCTTCGATACGGCCCAGGAACGGAATCCGCGCACGAGATCGTTCACGACAAGCGGGGAGCCCTCGGGCCAGCCGAGGTGATCCTTCCAGAAGTAGTCCTGGATCATGAGCCCGGGATCGAATACGTACTGGTAGATTCTCCCCGTGTCGGAAATCGCCTGAAGCTCGTTCGCGTCGGCCGAGATCGCGACGATGGCGGATGGTTTCACGAAACCCCGCTTGAGGCGGGCCGAGGGAAGCCCCGTTTCCCTGAAAAGCCTCCATGCGGGAACGTCCCCTTCGGGATCGATGGACTTGTACCAGATCCGGTTTTCTGAAAGGAGAAAATAGTATGATTCATTGAAGGTTTGCGTGAGCGTCTTGATATGGACGCGCTCGGGAAACGCGCCATTGACGTTGCCCTGAGCGATAAACTCCCGGGGATCGACCGATTGATCGCCGTAGACGCGGTTTATGCGCGTGTTCACCATTCCGGTAAAACACGAGGACAGGGAAAGGATCGCCATGAGCGTCACGAGCGAAGTAGCGGTGACTCGAACATTCATAATGGCAGTAAACCTACCCCGGCACGCCGTAAAAATCAACCGCCCCGGGCCTTAACGGGCGAGAATGGCGCGGGCGGGGGCCCCGTCGGAACCCGGGATGAGGAGCGGAAGACAGAGCAGCGCGTACTCCCCCTCCTCGGCGTCGATGAGGGAAATGCCTTCGAGGATGACGATGCCCGCGCCGAGCAGCGCGACGTGACCCGGGATCGGACGGTCGAATGGGGTAATCGAGTAGCAATCGATCCCGACGAGGGCAATCCCGCGGGAGACGATCCATTCGCACGCGGAGTCGTCGAGCGCGACGAAATCCTCGAGGAAGACTCCTTTTGACTCGGCGATCCTTCGGGAATTGCCCGTTTTGAGGAGCAGCCTCGTTACGCCCGGCGGGACGCGGGCGGCCTCGAGCGCGGACGCCGAGATAACGCTTCCGGGCGGGAGCGGGGTAAAATCCGCGACATGGCATGGTCCGACGAGGATATCGGCCCCGAACGATTCGACCCCTGAGCCTCCGGCGATGACATGGCGCGGCGCGTCGATGTGCGTCGCGGTGTGCGCCGAGATGTCGAGCCGGGTAGTGTTGACGGGATCGCCCGATTCAAGCGATGTATCGAGGGTAATGCGCGGAGCGGGATCGCCCGGCCACACGGGGGTGTCCGGGGTCAGCGGTATTGAAATGTCGAGGTATTCCATGGGTGACCAGTTTCCGCTTTTCAGGCGCGAAGATCTATCCCCCCGCCAAGGGAAGGATCCTTGATTGAGTCGAGATTCTCGATCATCTTCATGACGACCGCTCCCTCGCTTTTCGCGGTATCCAAGGCCATCTTCTGGCCGTGGATGGCGACGGCGTGCATGACCTCGAGTTGCGCAAGGGATGCGGAAACCAGTGACACATCCATACCCCGTAGTATAAATCATGGTACTCGCGCGGGCAAGGTCTTGAGGCGGGCCGGGGTATCGGCGGTGCATCGTCATTGTAAATTCGAGCATTGCCCTTCCGTTCGGGCGCTCATTGCGTTTGACTTCGACGGATTAATTCGATATTTTTTTAGTGAATACAGGTACCAAGGCTAGAGGAGGCAGATATATGAACACCAGGATACTTACCGGGATTGTCGCGCTCGGCGTCGCGTTCGCGCTTTCGCCGCTTTTCGCGCAAAACACCACGATCGACGCGCGTTTGAACGTCGCCGGGCCCGACGGCGCGAACTACTTCAACTGGAGTCTCGGATCCCGCTCGGTGAAGGACAAGCTTGACGCCTCGTCGGGCGCGAGCCTTTCTGGTTCGACCGGCGAGTTCAACGTCGTGCGTTATGACGCTGTCGCGACCAGGAAGGCCGCGATACCGAGGGGCTTATGGGGTTTGTGCATGTTCCCGATCGGCGTCTACGATATCGCCAAGGCGGACGCGCTCGCGGTGACCGCCGCGGGAAAGGAGATCACGGTTCGCTTCGTCCACCGCGGCGTCGCGTACGAGCTCGTGACCGACAAGAACGGGCGGTTCGACGTCCTTACCGGCGGCAAGATGGCGCGCGGGATCGCCGAAAACGTCGGTGGCGAATTCATGCTCAAGAAGGAATTCGTGAAGGCGGGCGGAAACCCGTCATCTATGGCCGATCTCGACTGGTCGAAGCTCTCGCTCGTTCCCGACGTCCGCGATCCCGCGGCGAGCCGGTGGTACGAAGGCTTGCTTGCCATGACCTTCGAGAAGAACGTCCTCGCGGTAAAAGGCACGTTGACCGAACGGAAGAACTGACCGTTCTTTCGCGACGCCCCGGCGCGCGTGATAGCGCCCGGGGTCCCGCTCAAGGGTTGAGAAGCATCTGGTCGTTCGCGAGTTCCCGTTTCTTGATGTCCCGGAAACGCTGGACGATGCCGTCGATCGTGAGCCGCGATTTTTCCTCCCTGCCGACGTCAAGGACGATTTCCCCCGAGTCCATCATGAGAAGGCGGTTCCCGTACTCGATCGCGTGCGCCATGTTGTGCGTGATCATCATCACCGTAAGCCCGTAGCGGTCGGCGAAGGACCGGGTGAGGTTCATCACGATCTCGGCGTTGCGCGGGTCGAGGGCGGCGGTATGCTCGTCGAGGAGGAGAAGGTCCGGCTCGGAGAGGACCGCCATGAGGAGGGTAAGCGCCTGACGCTGACCTCCGGAGAGCTGGTCGACGTTGTCCTTAAGCCGGTTTTCGAGTCCCATGTCGAGCTCGCGCAGGCGCTCGCGGAACTGCTCGCGGAGACGGCCGTTGAGGCTGATTCGCAGGTCCTTGTAGCCCTTTTTGTGGCAGAGCACCATATTGTCCTCGAGAGACATCTTTCCTGCCGTGCCGAGAAGCGGATTCTGGAAGATTCGGCCTATGTAACGCGCGCGCCTGAACTCGGGCTCGCGCGTGACGTCCCGCTCGCCGATGAGAATGCGCCCGGTGGTCGGGGGGTAGGTTCCCGCGATGACGTTGTAGAGCGTGGTCTTTCCCGCGCCGTTCGAACCGATGACGGTCACGAAGTCGCCTTTCGAGACCTCGAGAGAGACGTCCTTGAGCGCGCGGTTTTCGTCCGGCGTTCCCGCGTTAAAGGTGACGCCGACGCGTTCGATTCGCATCATCGTCCGGCCTCCTTGCGCTTGCGTATCGAGCCGTTCCCGTACTTCGACACGAGCAGGCACGCGACGATGAGCACGCCGGTGATCAGCTTGAGGTCGTTCGCCGTGAGCCCGACCTGGTAGCCGTACTGCCTTCCCGCGAACATGATGGCCCGATAGATGACCGAACCGAGGATGACGCGGAAGGTGAGCACCTCGATCCGGTTCGAGCGGACGAGAAACTCGCCGATCATGAGTGACGCGAGCCCCGCGACGACCGTTCCCGTACCCGAGGTCACGTCGGCGGTTCCCTGGTACATGCACGCGAGAGAGCCCGCGATGCCGACGAGCCCGTTCGATATCGCGACGCCGACGAGCTTGACGGTTTCCGGGTTCATTCCCTGAGAGGTGATCATCTGCGGGTTGGAGCCGAGCGCCCCGAGCGCGATGCCGAAGTCGGTGTGGAAAAAGAGGTTGACGACGATGAGGATGACGGCGACGGCGACGGCGAGAAAGGCGAGAATCGCGAGCTCTCCGGAGACGAAGCCTTCCGCGAGCGAGCCGATCCGCTTGAAGAGGGTGTCGACCTTGAGGAGAGACACGTACGAGCGGTTGCCGAGGATGCGCAGGTTGATCGAGTAGAGGATCGTCATCGTGATGATGCCGGCGAGAAGGCTCGGAATTCGGAGCTTCGCGTGGATGAGCGCGGTGACCGCTCCGGCGGCGGCTCCCGCGAGGAACGCGAGGCCCATCGCGAGAAAGGGATTCACTCCCGCGATGAGAAGGACGCCCATGACGGCGCTCCCGAGCGGAAAGGAGCCGTCGACCGTCATGTCGGCGAAATCGAGCACCCTGAAGGTGATAAAAACGGCGAGGGCCATGATCCCGTAGACCATGCCCTCGATAAAGATGCCTTGAATCATGTAGGGGAGTATACTCCCTCGCTTACTTCGAAGTCAATTTGCCGTTCTCGATGATCTTGCTCGCCGAGGCGATAAGGTCCTTCGGGATCTCGATGCCGCATTTCTTCGCGGCGTCGAGGTCGATGAGGAGGTCCGTCTCCGCCGGGTCGGTGATGTACTTGACCGGGATCGAGGAGGGAGCCTTTCCGCCGAGCACCTCGGCGAGGATCTTTCCGGTCGCGCGTCCGGCCTTGTAGTAGTCGAAGCCGCTCGCGATGACGCAGCCGCCTTCCATGGCCCCGGTCGTGTCGGCGGAGAAGACGGGCTTGCCCGCGGCGAGGGCGACCTCGACGAGCGAGGGAAGCGCCGAGAAGACGGTGTTGTCGGTCGTGAGGTAGATGCCGTCGACCCGCTTCACGATCGCCTCGGTCGCCTGCTTGACCTCGGAGGAGTTCGTGATCGACTGCTCGACGAGGTTAATCCCGAGCTTCTGGCACGCGGCCTTCACGTCCGCGAGCGAGGACGCGGAGTTCGCCTCGGAGCTCGTGTAGATGTAGCCGAGGGTCTTGATTTTCGCGACGCGCGCGAAGAGGGTGAGGTTCTGGAGGACGTCGAGACGGTCTGAGAGGCCGGTAACGTTGCCCTGTCCCATGTTGTCCGCGCCGACAAGGCCCGCGCCGACGGGATCGGTGATTACCGAAAAGACGACCGGGATGTCCTTGATGGCGTTCGCCGCGGCGACCGCGGTCGGGGTCGCGATGGCGACGACCGCGTCTACCTTGTCGCTCTTGAATTTCGTCGCGATCTGGGTCGCGGTGTTCACGTCGCCGTTCGCGTTCTGGAGGTCGAAGGTCGCCGTGATCCCGAGCGCCGCGAGCTCGTCCTGGATGCCCTTTTCGGTCGCGTCGAGCGCGGGATGCGAAACGATCTTCGATATGCCGACGCGAAAGGTCTTGCCTGAAGCGCCACTCTTCGCCTCTTTTTTGGCGCATCCGGGGAGCGCAAGGGTAAGGGCGATAAGGGTCGCGGCGATTGCTATTGTGCGATTCATGGGTATCTCCTTGGGTGTTACTATTTATAGTAACACCTGCATAGTATCCACTCGTCTCGATTGTGTCAACCAAACGCAAAAATAATCGCGCGCTTTTACGATGTTACGGATTAACCGGGGAAAGCGATTGCGGAATCGGCGGGATTGAATGAAGGAAGGGAAAGAAAGCATGCCGGGGACCGGGCTTGAACCGGCACGCCGCTTGCGCGGCAAGGGATTTTAAGTCCCTGGTGTCTACCAATTCCACCACCCCGGCAACGTATGGTAGGATATAGGATAATCCCTCGGAGGTCAATCATGTTTTCCGACACCCACTGTCACCTTCGGCACTTGAAAGAACGCGGCGTCGACATCGCGTCGCTCGTTTCCTCGCTTACCGACGAAGGCTTTCGCTTCGTCCTCGACATCGGCACGAAACCGAAAGATTTCGCGGAGCGCGTTTCCGTCGTGACGGAGTCTTCTCCCTCTCATGACGTTCCCGGCTTCATTCATTTCAGCGCGGGGCTCTGGCCCGACGCGCGCGTCATCGAAGATCGCGCGGAATCGCTTCGGGCGCTCGAGGGGGACGTCGCCGCGATGCTCGAGCTCGCGAAAACGCGTGAGGCTTCGGGCGTCGCGTCTTTTGCCGCGCTCGGCGAATGCGGTCTCGACCGGTACTGGAACGGGCCCTCGGCTCCGGGAGCGATCGCCGCGCGCGCCGACGGCGCTTCGTCGTCGGCGGACGACGGACCCGGCACCGCGGATCTCGCGGGAGAGGAAGAGCTATTCGGCCTTCAGCTCGCGATGGCGAAGGAGCATGGCCTTCCCGTCATCGTGCACTCGCGGGACGCGTTCGACGCGACGCTTGGCGTGATAAGGGATTCGGGTTGGGATCGAGGGGTTATCCATTGCTTTTCCTACGGCATCGCGGAGGCCCGCGCGTTCGTCGATCGGGGCTGGTATGTCTCGTTCCCGGGGAACATCAGCTGGCCGAGGAAAGAGGCCGACATCGAGCGCGTGCGCTCCCTCGTTCGCTACGTGCCGCGCGACCGGCTGCTCCTCGAGACCGACGCTCCGTATCTCGCGCCCGCGCCGCATCGCGGGAAGACGAATACCCCGCTTCTCGTGCGCAATATATATGAACGCGCCGCGGAGTACCTCGCGATCGGCCCTGACGCGCTCGCGGAGATCGTGTTCGCGAACGCGCGGGAGCTCTTCGCGATCGGCACGGCGCGCTGACACTCGGGCGCGCGGGCGGATGCGTTTACTGTCGCGCTGATTTCATCCTGTTCGAAAAACAAAACCCCTCTCTCGAGGGGTTTTGTTTTGCACGTTGCGGCTTCCCGTCAATGCGAGATGAGCACGGTCGAGAACCACGGAACGTAGGTCACGAGCATGAGGATCATGAACTGCAGGATGAGGAAGGGCAGGATGCTCCGCACGATCTTCATGATCGGTTTCTCGAAGGTGTAGCTCGCGATGAAGAGGTTCATCCCGACGGGGGGAGTGAGGAACCCGAGCGCGAGGTTCGTGAGGAAGATGACGCCCGTGTGCACGGGGTTGATCCCGAACGACTCGGCGACGGGGATGATCAGGGGCGAGACGACGAGTATCGCCGAGTAGAGGTCCATGAGGCATCCCACGACGAGGAGAAGGAGGTTGAGGAGGAACAGGAACAGGTACTTCGAGTGGACGAAGGAGACGACGAAGGCGGTCAGCATGTTCGGGACGCCCGCGTCGATCATGAAGTACGCGAGAGCCTTCGCCGAGCCGATGATGACGAGAACGCCGCCGGCCACGGGGACGCTCTTGAGGATCGTCTTGAGCGAATCGCGAAGGGTATAATCCCTTCGCACGAACACCTCGAGCACGAAGGCGTAGCAGGCGGTAAAGGCCGCCGTCTCGATGAGCGAGAGAAGTCCCGAGAAATAGCCGGCGACGATGGCGAATGGCAGGAAGAGCTCTGGAGCGCCGGCGGCGAGCGATCGGGCAAGCTCGCGTCCCGAGAAGGGAAGCCTCGCGCTCGTCTTGTCGCGCGCGATTCCCATAGCGATCATCGAGGCAGCCATGAGAACGCCGGGGATGATCGCGCCCTTGAAAAGATCGTAGATGTCGACCGAGAAGATGTTCGTCGAGCCGTAGATGATGATCGCGAGGCTCGGCGGGAAAAGCATGCCGATCGAGCCCGACGCGGTGACGAGCGACTCGGCGTTATCGCGCGAGTAGCCGGAACCGGTGAGGATCACGGTGAGGAGGCTTCCGAGCGCGAGGATCGTGACGCCCGAGGCGCCGGTAAAGGTCGTGAAGAAGGTCGCGACGATTACGGCGGCGATGACCGGACCGCCCCTGAGCCAGCCGACGGAGCTTTTCACGACGTCGAGAAGCCGTTTCCCCGCGCTTCCCTCGGCGAGAATGAGACCCGCGAGGGTGAATAGCGGGATCGCCGCGATGCTCTTGTCGGTGAGGATGCCGTACGCCTCGAGCGGCACCATCTCGACGTACCCGCCGCCCTGGCTGAACGAGACGTACGCGATGCCCGCGAGCACGATGTATATCGGCGCGCCGAAAAGAGCCGACAGGACGAGAAGAACTACGAGCGGCCAAAGAAGCTTGTCGGCGAGCGCCATCCACAGCTCGAACGCGCTCGCGAGAAACGGGAGCGATTCGATATGGAAAAGGTAAAAGAGAATCCCCGCGATGGGGCCGGAGGCGACGAAGAGCCCGACGAGGACGCCGACGATCGCGGAGATTCTCGTGTTGCGGCGCTTCAGCGGGATCGCGATCATTCCGAGGAACATGACCGGGAGCGCGGCGAAAATGACCGTGAGCGGGATCCCCCATACGCTGTCGCCGTCGGGGAACGCCATGAAGAGCTCGGAGAACGAGGCGAGAAAAAGGGCCGACAGGATGGAGACGCTGATCGCCGTCTGGACGGGCCCGACGAACCTCCGCGCCTTTGGGGGAAGGGCGTCGTTGATGACGCCGAGGTTGAGCTGTTTCCCCTCAAGGCTCGTGATGATGCCGGCGATGCCTGCGAACATGAACACGAGATTCACCTGCACGAGATCGGAGGAAAGGATCGAGATACCGGTAAGCTCGGCGACGACGCGGAACGCGAGCGGAAAAACCGCGAGCAGGGCGAGCAGGGCGATTCCCGCCCCGTTGACGATTTTTCTGACCATGGTTATTTCCGTCCCGCCTGGAGCGTTTCCTGGATCTGTCGGTACATCGCGACGTTGAACGCGCCGGGAGTCGACCGGTTGATCGTGTCGATGTCGCGCGCGATCTGCCGTTCCCAGTCGGCGAGCTCGGCCTGAGTCGGCTTGATCGCGACGACGCCCTCGGATTTCATCATGTCCATGTATTTTCTGTCGGACGCGTCGAGGGAGGCGTCAAGCCGCGTTCTCATGCGGTTGACCGCCTCGAGCATCGCGGGTTTGTACTGCGCGGGAATCTTCGCCCACGCCTCGTTCGAGATCACGAGACCGGCGAGAACGGGACAGAGTTTCTGGTCGAGCGCGTAGTTGACGGTCTTCGAGAGGCCGGTCACGTACGCGTACATGTGCACGCCGAAGAAACCGCGCACGCCGCCCGTGCTTTTCATGGACTGGAGGAGTTTCGCCTGAAGGATATCCTCGATCGTGAAGCCGGCCGCGCGGAAGGAGTCCCCGAGAATGGGGCTGTCGAGGCCAGCGGAGGCGATCTTGAGCTTCTTGAGCTCGTCGAGCGTCTTGTAGCTTTCCTTCGTGTAGAACGAAAGCCAGCCGACGTTCGTCCACGCGATCATCTCGAAGCCGGCCTTGCCGTACTCGGCCTTGAGCGCAGGCCCGTACTTGAGGAGCACCGAGTCGAGTTCCTTCTGATCCCGGATGAGAAAGGGGATGGAAAGGGTGTAGATCGAGGCGCCCGGGGCGAGCTCGTGAAGGCCGATGGTCGTGAAGATCGCGCCGTCGAGCGGGGCTTTCATGCCGGGGCGGACGGAGCGGAATTTCTGGATGACGCCCTTCTCGCCGCCGAGGGAGTTCGTGTCGTAGAACATGACGGAAACCTCGCCGTGGGTGATCTGTGACCATTCCTGCGCGAGCGCGCGCTGTTCGATGTCCCACGGGGACCTGCTCGGCGCGATGGACGCGATCTTGAGCGTGATCTTCGCCTGCGCCGAGGCGCTGAACGCGAGGCCGACGACGGCGACGATCGCGATGATTTTTCTGATGCCCATTTTCTTTCTCCTATTCGAGTATGAAGTCGGCCTTGTGCTCCTTGAGCCAAACGGCCTGTCGGTGCGCGATCGTGAGCGCGAGCCTGTTCGAGGGCTGCGACTCGGGATCGATCGCGAGCGCCTTGTCGAGATATTCGTCGTAACCCGTCCCGTCCTGCGCCGGGACGCAGAAGAACCGCGCGTACGCGATGTACGGGCCGGGTGTCGTGCCGTTCGATGCCTCGAGCGCCTTCGCGTAGGCGTCGAGAGCCTTGTCGCGTCCTCCGCCGAGGGAATCGGGGGCGGCGGCGTAGAAGGCCATGAGGACTTCCCATATCGCGCCCGAGTTGAAGGCGGGATCGAGCTCGGCCGCGCGCTCGAGCATCGCGACCGATCCGGGAAGCACGGGCACGTAGGATGCGTCGAGCGGGCTCAAGGAGAACGCGCCGAGGGTTCCCGCTCCAGCCCAGTAGAGCGCGTCGACGTCGGATTTTTTGCATTTCGCGAGCGTCGCCCTCATAGCGCCCTCGTCCTGGCCGAATACCGCCGCGCTGAAACCCTTGTAGCGGTGATCGAGCGCGCCGATGACGTAGTCCTTCCCGCGCACGTAGAAATTCTGCGCCCGGCGGTATTGCGCGTCCTGTTCGTCAAAGCGGTCGAACGGGATGCGCTCGGCGGGGCCCTGGACGAAGGCGTTCGCGTACATGACGTAGAGTTGCCCGGTCATGATGGAAAGCCGCTCGTGCCCGGGATTCTGGAGGTGCATGATCTCGTAGAGCTTGAGCGCGGTGGGAAAGAAGTCGGCGACGAGCTCGGGGTCGTTCTCGCCGGTAAGCGCTATCATCGGATCCGCGCCCTTGGTCGCGCTCTTGGCGACCGACGGCGCCGGCGGCGCGAGAGCGTTCGCGGCCGAGTTGAGGGCCGCCTGCCTGATCGAGCATGACGAAAGGGCCGCGATCGCGAGGAACGCGATACCCGTGCGAATGATCCCGCTTTTTCTCATTGGGCGATTTCCTTTTTCCATTCGGCGATAAAATGCTCATAGGCCGCGATGGTCGCGGAGAGGGTCGTGTCCTGAACCTGACCCCGGCCTATCCAGTCGTTTCCATCCATTATATAAAGGTTCTTTAAAATACCCTCAAGATCGGAAACCGTGCAGGACGGATCCCGCTCCCGGCGCCGCTCGAGCCCCGTCAACTCGTCTTCAAAGACTTCCCGGTATTTATGGTCTATCCATTCCGTTGATTCGCTCATTGGATGATAATAGTAGTTTTTTCGCACCGGTTCAAGTATACTGCATAATATGGAAGATACCGCACGAAACGATGAATCGGAACAGCTCGCTAAAAAAGCCTTTCAGGAATTGTGTACGGCGCTTTCACGATCGCGCGATCCCGCTCTCATCTCGGAATTCCTCGAGTGCCTGCTTACCCCCACGGAACTCCGCGAGGTTTCAACCCGCTGGGCGCTCGTGCGCGAGATAGAGGAAGGAACGACCCAGCGAGAGATCGCCCGAAAGATGGGCTTGAGCCTGTGCAAGATCACCCGCGGTTCCCGCGAGCTGAAAAAGGAAAATTCCCCTTTCAGGAGGATGATCGAGGTCCTCCGGCGGGAATCGTAAGTCTTTATTATCGGCCCGTTTCGGTGACCGTCACTCGCGCGTCTTACGGGGTATCGTACGGTGGAATCGCTATCGTGACCGTCGTCCCGAGCCCCTGGCGCGAGTTCACCGATACCTTCCAGCCATGCGAATCGATGACGCTTTTCACGACGGAAAGGCCCAGTCCCATGCCTTCCTCCCTGCGCGAAGGGCTGCCGCGATAGAAGAGCTCGAATATGTGGGGCAGGTCCGTCTCCGAGATGCCGCATCCGTCGTCGCTCACCGAAAGTTCGTATCCCGCGCCGGTTTCCCGCGCCGCGACGAGGATCTTCCCTCCCGTTTCCGTGTATCGGATCGCGTTGTTGACGATGTTCTCGAACGCGCGAAGGAAAAGCCGCTCGTCCATCGAGACCGGCGACGGGCCGGAAAGGGCGGACTGGAGCGATATTTCCCGGTCAAAGAGCCGTACGTCCTCCGCCATCCTCGTGACGGCGGCCCCGACGATCGCGCCGAGATCTACCATGCGAAAGGTTTTCCGCCACTCCCCCGAATCGAGTTTGACGTACCCGATAAGGTCGTCGATCATGCCCCCGAGCTGATCGACCTTGCCCTCGACAAGGGAAAGCGTTTTCGCCATCGTCGCGGGATCTTCCATGAAACCGTCCGATATCGCCTCGGTATAGCCCTTGATGAGCGCGAGCGGGGTCTTGAGGTCGTGGCTGATGCCCATGATAAACCGAGCCTTTCGGGAGTTTTCCTCCTTGAGGGCGACCCGCATCCGGTTGAGCGAGCCCGCGAGGGAGGTTATCTCGTTGCTTCCCGTTATATCCACCGGCGTGTCGAGTTCCCCGTTCGCGATCCTCCGCGTCGATTCCTCGAGCTTTGTGACCGACCGCGAGATCGATCGCGCGATCGCGACGATCATGGCGCTCGCGAAGGCGAATATCATGCCGATCAGGGTCAGGACCCATGCGAAGATTTTCATGAAAGGATCGGGCGGGCGATGCTTTCGGCGCTCTATTTGCGTAAAGACGGTTATCGCGGTGGACTCGCTATCGCCCACCGTCTCGAGCTGCCACAGGTATCGGTCCCCCTCCTTCCGGACGAGCGAGACAAACTCGTCGCTCGATATCGCGTATCGCAGGGCGAATTCGGGAATCGTCGAGTAGAGAACGCGCCCCGTGGAGTCGAGGACGACGTGCTCGAACTGTTTCGGTTTTCGCGCGATGTACCGCGTTATCCGCTCCCACGCGCTCTTGTCGATCTCGGCGCTCGTTATGGACGAAATCTGGGCGTACGTCGGGACCTCGGTGCGATCGCTCGACAAATAGTATCCGTAGAGGACGAAAAACGCTATCGAGAGGAGGGGCATTACGAGAATACCCGCGAGCAATAAAACGAATTGCGACTTGATTCTCATCGTTCTGAATCCCCCGACGGGTTAAAGCGGTATCCCATGCCGAAGACGGTCTCGATATAGCGCGGGGCGGACGGGTTGCTTTCGATTTTCTTCCGGAGTCGCTGGACGTACACCGCGACCGTCGTAAGGTCCCCGTACGCGTTCTTCCATACCTCGCCGTATATCTCCTCGGGAGAGTGTGGCCTTTCGGGATTACGCGCGAGGAACGAGAGCACCTCGAACTCCTTCGCCGACAGGGGAACGCGTTCCCCCGAGCGTCTGAGGACGCAAGAGACCAAGGAAAGGGAGAAAGGCCCGAACGTAACCGTTTCCTCGCCGTCGTCCGCGGTCGATGTTTCCTGCGCGCGCCTGAGCATCGCGCGAACGCGGGCGGCGAGGACGCGCGGCGAGAAGGGTTTCGTCACGTATTCGTCAGCGCCGAAGCCGAGTCCGGTAATTACGTCCTCGTCCTCGGTTCGCGCCGAGACGATGAGCACGGGGCACGAGCTCTTCTTCCTGAAAATCGAAAGGAACTCGAAGCCGTCCATGCCGGGAAGGTTGATGTCGAGGATGATGAGATCGGGAATACATGTTTCGAGTATCGCGAAGGCTGCCTCGGCGGTCTCGGCGTGGCGCGTTTCCATTCCCTCTTTTCCCAGATAGAGGGCGACAAGGTCGGCGAGCTCCTTTACGTCCTCCACAATGAGTATCTTTGCCTTCATCGCGCTTCTTCACTCCTGCAACGCGAACATATACCGAGTGTGCGGCGTCGCGCAATCGCGAACGCGCCCCCGGGGACCGGTTATAACAAAAAGTTATTTCTTCTTCATCCCGCGTTTATAGTTCGGCTTTCGCCCTTTCCCTATTATCCAGTATAGACGATGGCCGCATCCCTTGCCTCGTGGGCTTATGACGAAAGGTGCGGTCGTCGGGAGGATTCCCCTTGATGAAGCAGTTAATCTTTCTTGTCGCCGGCATCGGACTTTCGGCCGGTTCCCTCGCCGCCGAAATCGCGATAACCGCGGATTCCGCGGTCGAGATGGCCCTCGAGCGAAACGTATCGGCAGAGCGGGGCAAAATCGCGTTCGAGGCGCTCAAGCGGGCGAGCGACACGTCGTGGAATTTCGCCCTTCCCAAGGTGACGGCCTCCGGCGCCGTGAGGCGGGGAACCGTGTCCGAGACGAACACCTATTCGATGTCGCTCGGCGCGTCCCTATCCGTATCGCCTTCCATCGTCCAGGCGATCGAGAAAACGAGACTCGACTACGAGTCGGGCGCGATCACGCGCGAGAGCGCGCTTCGCGACGTCGAGCGGTCCGCGCGAAAGGCTTTCTACGGGATTCTCTACGAGCGCGAGTACGTCACGATGCTTGAGGGCTCGGTCGAAACCGCCCGTCGGCAATACGATCAGGTTCTCGCGAAACAGCGATCCGGGCTCGTTCCCGAGGTCGACGCGCTATCCGCGCGGGTGTCGCTCGAGCGGCTGAAACCTACCCTCGAGGCTGCCCGAACCGCGCTTCTCGGCGACATGGCGAACTTCAAAAGACTCCTCGGAATCGGGCAGGACGAGACGGTGTCTCTTTCGGGATCGCTCGCGGACGCGCTCGTCGACGAGTCGATCGACCTTTCCGGCGTCGCGCCGATGTCCGCCGCGGTCGCGAAACTCGAAAAGAATCTCGAGATAGCGCGCGCGACCAAATCGGTCACGAAAAGCTCGTATCTCTTGCCGACCCTTTCGCTCGCCTACTCGTATAACCCGACGAAGGTCGATGTCCCGGGCGGGAAGTGGGAAGACGCGGGGTACGTTTCGGCCTCCGTTTCCCTCGCCCTCGACGGGTACCTTCCGTTCTCGTCAGCCGCGAACGCCATCGCGGCGGCGAGCGACTCCGTGCGCGACGCCGAGCTCGCGCTCGCCGACGGCAGGGTGAAGGACGCGATCGAGCGCGACTCGATCGTGCGCGAGATAGAGCGTTCCCTCTCGTCGTTACAGGCGCATCGGCTCTCCGTCGAGCTCGCCGAGAGGACCTACAGCCTTACGAACGAGGCGTATCGAAGCGGCACGAGGGATATCCTCATGCTGCAGGACGCCGCAGACTCGCTCAACGAGGCGAGGACGAATCTCATGAAGGAAGAGTACGCGCTCATATCCGCCGTGCTCGATCTTGAATACGCGACGGGCGTGCCCTTCGGGACGCTCGGGAGGAACTGAATGAAACGAAGAAACCTGATACTCGTGGCGGCGTTCGCCGCGCTCATCGTCCTGCTTGTCGCCCTGCCAAAGGGAAAAAAAGGACCGCGTCCCGGAGCGGGCGCCGAGGATACCGCGTTTCGCGTCTCGACGGTCGCGGCGAAAACCGCGGACATGAGCGATTACCTGGAGATGAACGGCGACGTAGAGGCCGACAACACGGTTTCGGTATATCCCGAGATCGGGGGAAAGCTCGCCCGGTTGCGCGTCGAGCTCGGTTCGGCCGTCCAGAAGGGGGATCTCATCGCCGAGATAGATCCCTCGAAGCCGGGCGAGCGGTACGCGCTCAGTCCCGTGTACTCGCCGATCACGGGAACGGTTACCTCACGGCCGCTCAAGGCGGGTGCCACGGTGACGACGGGGACCGCTGTCGCGCAGATCGGCGACGTCGATCACCTTCAGGTCGTCGCGAAGGTTTCCGAGCGGGACGTCGCGGTTCTCGGGAAAGGACTCAAGGCGACGGTCACCTTCGAGGCGTATCCCGGCGCGGAGTTTCCCGCGACCGTGTTCCGCGTATCCCCGCTCGTCGACGCGACTTCGAGAACGAAGGAAATCTATCTCTCGTTCGACCGGCATGATCCTCGGGTAAACTCGGGCATGTTCGCGAAGGTCAAGCTCTATACGACCCTTTACAAGGACGCCGTGGTCGTTCCGGAAGGCGCGATCGTTCAAAGCTACGATAAAACCTTCGTGTACGTCGTGAACGACGACGATACCGTGACCAAGCGCGAGATACTGCGCGGCATCACCGTCGACGGGATGTCCCGGGTCGTCCAGGGGCTTGAGCCGGGAGAAACGATCGCGCATCAGGGAGTCACCGTGCTCTCCGACGGAGCGAAGGTGCGCGATGTGGGACGTAAGGAGGACGGTGAATGAGCGTATCCTCGAAGGTAGTCCAGCACCCCATTCTTGCCGCGGTCGTGTTCGCCCTCGTGGGCATCATGGGACTCTACGCGGTATCGAACGTCTCGATCGGGCTTTTTCCCGATATCGAGATGCCCGTTGCCGTCGTGTACACGACATATCCCTCGGCGGGCCCGGAATCCGTGGAAAAGTCCGTGACGAAAACCCTCGAGGCGAGCCTCACGGGAATATCGAACCTCAAGTCGCTCAACTCGACCTCGTCGGAGGGAATGTCCCTCATCAAACTCGAGTTCGAGTACGGCACCGATCTCGACGTCGTCACGATGGACATCCGCGACAAGATCGATCGCGTGCGCGGCGCCCTGCCGGACGACTGCGAAAGCCCGCAGATCATGAAATTCGACTCGTCGAGCCAGCCGATCCTGAAGCTCGCCATCCGGGGTAACCGAAGCGCCGAGGACTTGAAGAAGATCGCCGACGATTACGTCGTCGACCGGCTTCAGCAGGCTAACGGCGTCGGCCAGGCGAGCGCATCGGGCGGCCGCGAACGGATCGTTCGCGTGGAGGTCTCGCAGAACCGGCTCGAGGCCTACTCCCTTACGATGACCGAGGTGATATCGGCGCTCGCCGCGCAGAACCTCGAGCTCGGCGGCGGCAAGATCGACGAGGGTTCGAAAAGCTACTCGGTAAGGACCGTCGGCGAGTTCGCGAGCGTCGGCGAGATCAACGATACCGTCGTGGCGAGGCGGGGCGGTTACGCGGTCAGGCTTTCCGACGTCGGAAAGGCTTTCATGGGCTACGAGGACACGAGCTCGTTTGTCTACGTCAACGGGAAAGCGGGCGTGTACGTATCGGTCACGAAACAGAGCGGGAAGAATACCGTGAGCGTCGCCGACGCGGTATACGGAAAGCTCGACGAGATAAGGGCAATCCTGCCTTCGGACGTATCGATCGAGATCATGTACGACTCGAGCGAGCAGATAAGGAACACGATCAGCGCGCTCCTTGATTCGGCCTGGCAGGGCGCGCTGCTCGCCATGCTCATCCTGTTCCTCTTTCTCAGGAACCTGAAGAGCACCGCGATCATGGGAATCTCGATACCGTTCTCGATTCTCATAACCCTCCTTTGCATGCGCTTCGCCGGGATCACGATGAACATGATGACCATGACGGGTCTCATCCTCGGCGTCGGCATGGTCGTCGACGCCTCGGTCGTCGTGCTCGAGAACATCTATCAATATCGGGAACGCGGGACCAAGCCGACGGTCGCCGCCGTTTTGGGCACGCAGGAGGTTTTCGCGTCGGTTCTCTCGGGTAACCTCACGACGATCTGCGTATTCATTCCGATGATATTCTTCAAGAACGATCTCGGGTTTATCGGGCAGTTGTTTCCCGATTTGATCTTTACCATTATCATCGCCCTCGTTTCGAGCCTCTTCGTCGCGATTTTCCTCGTGCCGGTCCTCTCGAGCAAGTTCCTCACGATCAAGACGCGCGCCGAAAAGCCACTGAGTCATCCCGCGCTCATAAAGGCGGACGCCGCGATCGACGGGGCGCTCGCCGCGCTCGCGCGGTCCTACGAGTCCGCGTTGCGAAAGGTCCTGCGCTACCGGAAGACGACGGTGATCGTCGTTCTCGGTCTTTTCATCGTGAGCCTCGCGGCGATCACGCGCCTTAACGTGAAGCTCATCCCCGGGATGGGCGATGATTCCGTCACGCTTTCCGTCGAGCTTCCGCTCGGTACTCGCCTCGAGGAAACGAACGCGGTCCTGCAGCAATTGGAGAAGATCGCGCGGGACGAGGTCAAGGGGTACGAGTCGATCATCACGACGGTCGGCTCCGGGGGGTACTTCTCGTCGAGCAAGCCGCATTACGGCACCGTCGCGATCAACCTTCCCGACGCCGAGGAGCAGATCGACGACGCGGACGCGGTCAAGGCGAAGCTTCGCTCCCATTTCGACTCGTTCCCTGAGGCGAACCTCACGTTCTCCGCCGGGATGATGCGAAACATGACCGGCGCCGACATCGATATCGCCGTCCGCTCCGACGACCTCGACCAGGCGCTTTCCACGGCTCGGGACATCGTCGCCGTCATGAAGAAATCGGTTCCCGACGTATCCGAGGCGGCGATCGACACGACCGAGGGATTGCCCCAGGTAGAGGTCGCGATCAACCGCGATCGCGCGTACGAGTTCGGCGTGTCGGTAGCCTCCGTCGCGAACGAGATATACGCGAGCGTCAAGGGAAAGGTCGCGACCGTCTACCGCGAGAAGGGGGAGGAGTATAACGTTACCGTGTATCTCCAGGACTCCGACCGATCGAGCGTGCCCGATCTCGAGAAGATCTACGTGACGGGCACGAGCGGACGCGTAGCGGTCTCGAACATCGCCCGTCTCGAGAAGGGCCTCGGTCCCGTCTCGATCAACCGGGAAGACCAGCGGAGGACGGTGCACATAACGGCGGATATCCTGACGAACACCAAGGCGAACGAGGTCGAGAAGCGCATCGAAAAGGCCCTTGACGAAAGCCTGATCCTCCCTGAAGGGGTCGCGATTTCCTTCGAGGGTTCATGGAAGGAAATCGCGAAAACCGCCCGCGTGTTCGTCCTGATCATCTCGCTCGCCCTCTTGTTGGTGTACGGCGTCATGGCCGGGACTTACGAGTCTTTCAAGGACCCGTTCATCAACATGTTCACGATTCCGCTCGGACTCATCGGCATCGTGGCGATCTATTTCGTCACGGGGCAGTTCGTGTCGATGTTTACCGCGCTCGGTTTCGTCATGCTCGTCGGTATCGCCGTCAACAACGGCATCATCCTCGTCGACCAGACGAATCTCCTCGTGAATGGGGGGACGCCGATGAAGGAAGCCTGCGTCAAGGCCGCGGCTTCGCGCCTGAGGCCGATTCTCATGACGACGCTGACGACCTTGCTCGGGATGTTCCCGATGGCCTTCTTTCCGTCGGCGAACTCCGTGATGCTCCAGCCCATCGGGCTGAGCGTTTTCGGCGGGCTTTTGTCGAGCACGCTCATCACGCTGTTCTTCATACCCGTGCTCTATTCCCTCGTCAACGAACGCTGGAAAAACGGGAAGACGAGGATGAAGCGCAGTCGCGACAAAGACGAGGGGGAAATATGCATCGAATCGAGATAGTGGCAAACCGTTCCGTGAAGGAAGAGATCGTCGAGGGCCTTGAGGAATCGATTCAGGGCGCCCTTTATACCGTCATACCCGAGGTCGAGGGACGGGGTAAGCGGGATCGCAAGCTCGGGACGACGACCTGGCCCGAACTCAACTTCGTCCTTTTCGCCTACGTCCCGGACGACAAGGTCGCCGCCGTGAAGGCGATGATCGCCGAGGTCAAGCGGAGGTTTCCGAACGAGGGCGTCGCGCTCTTCTCGATGCGAAACGAGGAGAGCTAAAAAGAAAAAGGCCATCCGGCGTCGATTCGCCGGATGGCCTTGTTATTGGCGCGAAGGTTCTGTCCCTTCTCGCCGCGTCTCCGTGCTAGCGAAGGAGCTCCGCGATGTCGGCGCGCTGCCAGCGGGTCGCGACGTCGTAGGCCGTCTCGCCCGCGACGTTCCGCGCGGCGCGATCGATCCTCGGGAGATTGAGCAGTTCCTTGACGGTATCCGCGTCCCCGACGCGAGCGGCGTAATGGAGGATGCCGTCGCCGATCGTATCGGTGCCGTCCGCGCAGTACTCGGCGAGGACGGGAATGAAGGCCTTCTTCTCGCCGAGCGCGATCGTGACCGCCGAGGAGGCGGAGTTGTCGCTCGCGAAGGGATCCGCCCCGGAGGCGAGAAGTATGCGGGCCGACGATTCCGAGCCCGACTTGACGGCGAGCATGAGCGCGGTCGAGCCCGAGCGGTTCCGGTTATTCACCGGGAAGCGGGACGAGAGGAGCATCTTGAGGATCTCGTCGCTCGCGTGCTCGGTAACCGCCATGTGAAGCGGCGTGTTGCCGTCGGAATCGACGAGGTTCACGTTCGAGCCGATTACGGCCATTACCGCGTCGCCCGATTTCCTGAAGGCGAGCGAGAGCGGGGTCTTGCCCCAGGAATCGCGCGCCATGGGGTTTCCGCCCGCGTTTCTGAGCATGACCACGATCTCGGGGCTCGAGTTCTCGACCGCCTCGTGGAACGCGTTTCTTCCGTACATGTCCTGCATGACCGGAGACGCGCCGCGGTCGAGGAGGAACTTGACCGTCTCCGTCTGGCTCGTCCGGATGGCGTCGGTAAGCGCGGTCTTTCCCGTGTCGTCGACCGCGTTGATGTCGCATCCCGCCGCGATGAGCGACCTGACGAACGGCACGTTACCGGTCCGCGCCGCCTCGTGAAGCGCGGTCTTACCGGCGAGGTTACGCGCGTTGACGAGCTTTCTCGCGTTCGACTTCGCGTCGTGCGCGATGAGCGCGTCGGCGGCCCCGATCGCCGCCCAGCGCACGCACGAGTGGAGCGCGGTGTTGCCGAGGAAATCGCGGGCGTTGACGTCCGCCTTCTTGTCCCCGCTGCCCGAAAGCAGGGTCCTGATCGCGAGGGCGGAGTCCGCCTTGACCGCGTTGAAGATCGGGGTCTCGCCGTTCGCGTTACGCGCGTTCGGGTCGCCGCCCTTGTCGATGATGAGGGAGACGACGGAGGTGAGCTGCCATTCGGCGGCGAGGTGGAGCGGGGTGTTTCCCGACCCGTCCGCGCTCTTGATCACGGTCGAGTTGAGGACCCAGTCCTGCCTGCCGCCCATTCGGGTGAGCGCGGCCTTGAGCGCGGACTCGCCCGAGACGTTCGGGGTGAAGACGTCCGCGCCGTTCGCGAGGAGGATCTCGCCCGAGGCGCGGTCGTTGTTGCGGATGGCGATGTGGAGCGCGGTGTCCCCGTTCTTGTCGCGCGCGTTGACGTCGGCCTTTTTCGAGACGAGGAAGGCGACGATCGCGGGGTCAGCCCGGTTGATGACGGCGACGTGAAGGGCGGTCCGTCCCCGGGAGTCGCGCGACTGCACGTTCGTGTCGACGACGATGGCCTCGGTCATCTCGAGCCCGGCGCGAAGCGCCTTCGTGAGCGCGGTGTTTTCCTCGATGTCCTCGGCGTGAATGTCGGAGCCGAGCCGTACGAGGAGATTCGCCTGACTCGCCTGATTTCGCTCGATAGCGAGGGAAAGGGGAGTCACTCCCTTCTTGTTTCGCTCGTTCGCGTCCGCGCCCGAGGCCACGAGCGCGCGCACGATGTCCTCGCTCATGCCGAGGCGCGCCGCGATGTGAAGCGGGGTCTCGCCGTAGTTATCCTTCTGGTTCGGGTCGGCGCGAGCGGCGAGGAGCTTGCCGAAGATCTCGGAGCGCGTAGCGACCGGCATGACCAGGTGAAGCGGGGTGTTTCCTGAGGAATCCTTCATGTTGGGATCGGCGCCGGCGCCGAGGAGGAGCGAGGTGCAGTCGACGTAACCGCCGCGAACCGCCTCGTGGAGCGGGGTGGAGCTCGACACGTCCTTCGCGTTGACGGGGGCCTTTCGCTCGATGAGGTATTTCACGAAGCCCGTGTGTCCCGCCGCGGAGGCGATATGAAGGGGCGTTTTCCCCTCCTCGAAGCGCATCGCGAGGTTTCGTTTGATGACCGCCGTCTCGAAATAGGAGAAGGTTCCTCCCACGGGCTCGGAGCGCGCGAGGAGCAAGGTCGCGGCGATGCGCGCGCTCGCGTCGGGCACGGGATTCGCGTAGGCGACCGCGAGCGGGGTTTTTCCCGCGTTGTCCGCGACGGACACCGATCCGCCCGCGGAAAGGACGAGGGCGACGGCTTCCTCGTCGAGGCCCGAAACGGCGTGATGGAGCGCGGTCCTGCCGTTCGAGTCCTGTTCCGCGACGGTCGCCCTGGAGACGATCGCGGCAAGGGCGTCACGGCCCTTCGCGCGCGCGGTTTCGTATACCGTCGTTCCCGAGGAGTCGACCGCGAAGATCGACGCTCCCGCGGACGCGAGGACGCGCGTCGCGTCGAGGCAATCGGCCTTCACGGCCGCCTGCATGGGGGTCTGACCCTCGACGTCCGTCGCTTCCTTGTCGGCCTTCATGTCTATGAGGAACTGCGTCATTTCCGCGTCGTTCTTGAGCGCCGCGATATGGAGGAGACTCTGCCCTTGGGCGTTTTTCTGGTTCACGGAATCCGTCGAGCTGAACCGCTGCCTGACCTCCGCGGTCTTTCCCGCGGCGATGAGATCCGCGAGGCTTTGAGGCCCCGTTGCGGCGGCCGGCTTGGGCCGGTTGACGGGCGTAGGCATGCTCTCGCAGGCGGCGGCGAGAAGGAGCGAGGCCGCGACGAGGCCAAAGAGCGTGTAAGCGTGTGCGTGTTTGGTCATTTTTTTCTCCCTTCTTATAATCGACCGAAAGCGCGGGTGACGTTACAGGAAAAAAGGGGCGTCGCCGGACGATCTCGCGGATACCGAAAAAAAAGCGACGGAAATCGAAAAAAGATGGAAAATCGGAAAATCTAGGGTACACTGGGAATCATGAAAGAAAGTTACTCCTTTCTTGAGGACCCGAAGAGCGTGTTGGAGCGTTTGGGCGGGAACGAGCCGATGCTTTCCCGGCTTCTCGTGAAGTTTCGCGATACCTACAGGTCGGCACACGAGCAGTTTCGCGCGCATCTTGCCGCGGGTGAGCGCGAGGAAGCCTGGCGGCTCATCCACTCGATCAAGGGCGTATCCGCGAATCTCGGGATCGGTCTCCTCTATCGGAGCGCGATTGCCCTCGAGACCAGGATGAAAAACGGCGAGTACCTTTCCATGCAGGCGGAATCGGACGCGTTTTTCGGCGACCTCGAATCCGTACTTCTCGAGCTCGAAAAGAAGCATATCCCCGAAAAGGTATAACGAAACGGTAAATAAAGGATCGCGCCACCCTTCCCACGGGACCGGAAGCGCGCCTTTTTCGTTACCAGACGATAAGGTTTCCCCCGTAGGTCAATCCCGCGCCGAATCCCACGGTCATGATGAGGTCTCCTTTCTTGAGGTCCCCGGTTTTCGAGTATTCGTCGAGGGCGACGGGCACCGTGCTCGTCGAGGTATTGGCGTACTTCTCGATCGTCAGGTAAAACTTGTCCTCGCCGATACCGAGCCGCTTCGCCGCGGCCTGGATGATGCGAACGTTCGCCTGGTGCGGGACGATCTTCTTGACGTCCGCCATCGTGATCCCTTCCTCGTCGAGGAGCTTCTGCATCGTGTCGGTTATCGCCTTGACCGCGAAGTTGTAGACCGCGCGGCCGTCCATCTCGAGATGGGTATACTTCTCGATCGTCTCGCCGATCTTCCACGGATTTCGCGTGCCGCCCCGACGGCAGAGGAGGGCTTCAAACCCCGAGCCGTCCGAGCCGAGCACCGACCGGATTATACCCCGTTTCCCGGCCCCGCTCGACGGCGCGCCGGTTTTCTCGAGGATGACCGCGCCCGCGGCATCGCCGAAAAGGACGCAGGTCCCGCGGTCGGTCCAGTCGGTAATCCGTGAAAGGACGTCCGAGCCGATAACGAGCGCTCTTTGCCGGTTGCCGCTCAGCATCATCCCCGCTGCAGTCTCTAAAGCGTAGACAAAACCGGTGCATGCGGCTACGATATCGAAGGCCGCCGCGTTTTTGATCCCGAGGCGGTCCTGCACGATGCACGCGCAGGAGGGAAAGCCATAATAATCGGGCGTTGAGGTACTCATGATCACCAGATCGATGGTTTCGGCGACCTTTTGCGGGTTTCCGGGACTCAAGGACTCGAACGCGGCGAGGGATGCCTTGATCGCGAGGTCCGTCGTGGCCTCGTCATCGGCGGCAAAGTGCCGGGATCCGATTCCGGTATGGGAGCGGATCCATTCGTCGTTCGTGTCGACGGTTTTCGCGAGTTCATCGTTCGTCACGCGCCGCGCGGGCAGGTAGCTTCCGGTTGCGAGTATCTCGATGGCCATGAGTATATCCTCCAGGGGATTTTTTAAGATTGTTGCAACCTTGTTAGACTCATAGGGTCATAAATGGTTGCAGTAAAGTTATGCACATGAGCATTTTTTGTCAATATGTCAGATTGACATATTTGAAAATAGTGTCATTATTACGGTACGAGGAGTACGAAAGATGAAACACGGCACAATCAAGATTGACCGTGAGCGGTGCAAAGGCTGTTACCTGTGCCTGCGCGCCTGCCCGTTCAAGGTTTTAGAGAAGGATGAATCGATGAACTCGTCCGGTTCATATCCCGCTATCGCCGCACATATGGAAAAATGCACCGGCTGCGCTTCCTGCTACCGGGTATGTCCCGACGTGGTAATTACCGTCTACCAGGACGAGGGGGAGGGAAAATGACGGGAGCGAATACCGAAAAGACGCTCATGAAGGGGAACGAGGCGATCGCCGAGGCGGCGATCCGCGCGGGTTGCACGGCCTATTTCGGCTACCCGATCACCCCCCAGAACGAGCTTATCGCCTATATGGCCGAGCACCTCACCGGGCCGGGAAAGGTCTTTATCCAGGCGGAGAGCGAAGTCTCGGCGATCAACATGGTCTACGGCGCGGCCGCCACCGGCGCGCGCGCGATGACGAGCTCCTCGAGCCCGGGAATCAGCCTCAAGCAGGAGGGCATCTCCTACGCGGCGGGCGCGGACCTTCCGCTCGTGTACGTCAACGTCGTGCGCGGCGGTCCGGGCCTCGGCTCGATCGCCCCTGCCCAGAGCGACTACTTCCAGTCGACGCGGGGCGGCGGCCACGGCGACTATCGCGTCCTCGTCCTCGCGCCGGCGAGCGTGCAGGAATCGGCCGACCTCACATACCTCGCCTTCGACCTCGCGGACAAGTGGCGCATGCCCGTCCTCATCCTGGCCGACGGCGTCATCGGCCAAATGATGGAAGGCATTCACCTTCCGCCCGCGCGCGACCCGAAAAGCCTTCCCGACAAGTCCTCCTGGTCGGTCGGAAACATGGGCGATACGGGCCGCGCCTCGCGTCACATCACCTCGATCAACCTCGTTCCGGCCGAGCTCGAGAAAAAGACCCGCGACCGCTTCGCGCGCTACGACCTGATCGCGAAGGAAGAAACCCGCTTCGAGAAAATCTCCTGCGACGACGCGGACGTCGTGATCGTCGCGTACGGAACCTCGGCCCGCGTTTCGCTCGGTGCGGTCCAGCGCGCGCGCAAGGAAGGCCTCAAGGTCGGCCTTTTCCGCCCGGTGACCCTCTGGCCTTTCCCGAAGACCGAGATCGCCTCGCTCGCCGCGCGCGGCGTAAAGCTCCTCACCGTCGAGATGAGCATGGGCCAGCTCGTCGAGGACGTCATTCTCGCGGCCGCGGGCAAAGGCACCGTCGACCTCGTCTCCCACTCGGGCGGCGTCGTTCCGACCGAGGAAGAGGTATACGATCGCGCGAAAAAACTCCTGGAGGGCAAGTAAATGAAACTGATAGCAGGGCATCCCGAAAGCCTCGCCCCCGTGCAGTCGAAGTATTGCGCGGGCTGCGGCCACGGAGTCATCCACCGAATCCTGTGCGAGGTCATCGACGAGATGGGCCTCCGCACGAAATCCGTCATCATGAACCCCGTCGGCTGCGCGATCTGGGCCGATCTCTATTTCGATACCGACACCGTCCAGCCGCCGCACGGGCGCACCCCCGCCGCGGCGACCGGCGTCAAGCGCATGCTTCCCGATCACCTCGTCGTCTGTTACCAGGGCGACGGCGACCTCGCGGCCATAGGAACCGCCGAGATGATCCACGCGGCGAACCGCGGCGAGAAGTTCACCACGATCTTCGTGAACAACGCGATCTACGGCATGACCGGCGGCCAGATGGCGCCGACCACCCTCGTCGGCCAGCGCGCGACGACCGCCCCCCGCGGGCGCGACCCGGACGAGGCGGGCATGGGCTACCCGATCAGGGTGCTCGAGATGCTCGCGACCCTCGAGGGCACGCGCTACCTCGCGCGCGGCTCGGTCAACACCGCGGCGAACGTGGGCAAGCTCAAGGGCTACGTCCGCACCGCGCTCGAAGCCCAGATGGCCGGCATCGGCTTCTCGATGGTCGAGGTGCTTTCCCCGTGCTCGACCAACTGGGGCATGGAACCCGTGCAGGCGATGGAATGGCTCGAGAGTAACATGATCCCGTTCTACCCCCTCGGCGAGATCAAGAACACCCTCCCCGGGAAAGGAAACGTGAAATGACCGAAAAGACCTTATTCGCCGGGTTCGGCGGCCAGGGCATCATCTCGCTCGGGCAGATCTGGGTATACTGCGGCATGAAGGAAGGGAAGGAGGTCTGCTTCTTCCCGTTTTACGGCGCCGAGAAGCGCGGCGGCATCGCGCGCGCGAACTGCGTGGTCTCCGACGACGCGATCGCGAGCCCGATCATCACGAGCGCGACCTCCGCGGTCGTCATGAACGGCGACAGCCTCGCCGTCTGCGTCGAAACCCTCGGCGACGGCGGGCTCCTGCTCGTCAATTCCTCCCTCGTGCAGGACGCCGACGTCGAGAAGGCGGTTAAAGCGTCGGGGAAGGGCTTCCGCGTCGTGAAGGTTAACGCGACCGGGATAGCCGACTCGCTCGGGAACGTCAAGATCGCGAACATGGTCGCCCTCGGGGCCCTCGCGCGCGCGACCGGAGCGCTTCACCTCAAGACCCTCGAGGAGATCCTCGCGGGCTTCTTCCCCGGACCGAAGGCGAAGTTCATCCCGATGAACCTCGCCGCCGTCCGCGAGGGCGAGAAAGCCGTCGGCTGATCGACACTGTCCCGCAGCGTAACCGCGGTTCCCCCGGGGAGCCGCGGTTTTTTTTTGTCCCGTGCCCGCCATTCCGCGACGACCGCGGACCTTTGGCGGGATGAGCGCCGAAAAACCTCCGGTAAAACCGCTTTACCGCCGGTAAAAAACCGGGGAAACGTTTGCACGCGATTCCCCGTTACCTATACTTAAAGCATGGAAGTCTCAACGGAAGCGGCAAAGGCCTCTCATGGCATTCTCCTCGTCGACGACGAGCAGAACATATTGTTTGCCCTGAAACGCGAACTCCATCAATGGAGCCGCGATCGGAAGCTCGACATCTATACGGCGCTTTCCGCGAAGGACGGACTCGCGATACTTGAAGAACGCGCGGCGACGATCGACCTGATCATCTCCGACCTGCGCATGCCCGAGATGAAGGGGTCCGACTTCCTTCTCGAGGTCAAGCGCCTGTATCCCTCGATCATTACGCTTCTCCTTACGGGCTACTCGGAAACCGAGGAGATCGTGAAGGCGGTGAGCGCCGGGATATTCAGCTACATGCTCAAGCCCTGGGATTCCGCCTATCTTCTCGGCGAGGTCACGAAGGCTTGGGAATATCGGGAAATCCGGATACAGAACGAGATCCACATGAAGCGGCTCGAAGAAGAGCTCAAGCTCGCGGGCGAACTTCAAAAGGCGATACTGAGACCGAACCTTCCCGCGAACGACAAGGTGGAATTCCGCGCGAGCTATCGGCCCGTTCCCGGTCTCTATTGCGGGGGCGACTATTACGACGTGATCTCGCTCGCGCCCGACCGGTATCTCATGCTCCTGGGCGACGTTTCGGGCCATGGCCTCAAGGCCGCGATCGTTACCGGTATTCTCAAGGCGGTTATCTATCCCGAGTACATCCGGAACGTGATCGGCGGAAAGTTTTCCCCGGCCGACTTTCTCGGATGGCTCAATCAGCGCATGCAGTTCGAGTTGCGCTCGTCCTCGAGCATGCTCATCACCTTTTTCGCCGGCCTTCTCGATCTGCGCGAGGGCTCCTTGACCTACGCGAACGCCGGTCATTGCCACCCCTTCATCGTCTCCGGTCCCTCGGCGACCGAGCTTCCCGTCGCGGGTTCCGCGATCGGGTTCTCCCAGAAGGTTTTGCATAAGGAGCTGCGGATTTCCGTGTGTTCCGGGGACACTATCCTGCTCTACACGGACGGCCTTGTCGAGGTCGGATCGGGGATTCAGCTTCAATCCGTGCTCGCGAAGGTCCCTCAGGGGCAGGATTTCCATAAACGGCTTCTCGAGGCGGCGCTCGAAACATCCGGCGCGCAATCTTTCTCGGATGACGTGACGGTAGTTACCGCGAAGATAGTATAACGACGGGTTCCCGCCGAAAAACCGCGCGGAGGACCCGAAACGAGGCAGGGGTGATTATGAGAACGAAGGTCGAGATCGAGGACATTCAGGTATACTGGTCGTACGCGGAACCGAACACGCCGGCGATCGTGGGCATCAAGGGAGAACTCAATCTCAACATCATCTATCGGCTCCGGACGGTTCTCTTCGAGCTTCTCGACCTCATGACCCCGGGATCGGCGCTCTATGTCGACATTCGAGACGTCGAGTATATCGCTTCCGCGGGGGTGGGTATCCTGTCGGCGGCAATGGTTCACGCGGAGGAGCGGAATATCCGTTTCTACGTCTCTACGATGGCGCCGAAGGTACGCATGGTCTTCGATAATCTCGGGCTCGGCGGTTGGTTTACCGTGAGGGATCCCGTTGTTCAAGAGCCTTGAACTCGACCTGCAGCTGTTCCGGATCTACCTTACCGACGACTCCGAGAAGTCGAACCTGACCGCGATCGACGCGATCGCGCACGCGTTCTCCGCCGCTTCCGGAGCGCTTTTTTACGTGAACGCGGCGAACGCCCACCGATTCTGCCTCGCCGGTTCGCAGTTCCCCATCGAGATACCGGTGGAACGGTGGCGCGAATGCGTCGATCGGCATACCCGCCCCGACGCGGTCGACACGTTCAGGGACTGGGCGCCCCCGGGGATGGACGTGCCCCTATCCCATTGGATGTCGTCGCCACTCTACAGTTCAGGGTCCGGATTCGGTTTCGCCTTTCTCGGACGGAACGGCGAACCGTGGATCGAGGCCGAGACCGTTTCCTTCAAGTCGATAACCGATACGATCTCCGAGATCGTCGCGGCGCGCTACCGGAAGGAAGTCGAGGCGCGACGGCGCGAGGAAACCGAACGCCAGCTCGCGGAGAGCGTAAGGCGCTTCACGGCGTTCTTCGAGAGCGCCCACGACATGATATACACGATGAACGCGTCCGGTATCCTCACGAACATAAACGCGGCGGGTTTGCGATTGTTGTGCCTCCCTGACAAAGACGCGGCCATCGGGCACCGGTTGGGCGAACTCGTCGAGAACGGGGATTTCCACGATTTCTTCGAGCAGAAACTCGCCCATGACGGCTACGTCGTCGATCTCGAGGTCATCCTGAAGCGGAATGACGGCACGAGAGCCTATTGCATCGAGACCTCCCACGCCCTCAAGGACGAGGACGGCTCGATCCTGGAGATTCAGGGAACGATCAAGGACATAACCGACCGCATCAATAACGAGCGGGATATGTGGAACATGAACCTCGAGCTCGCCGACATGAACCTGAAACTCACGCAAACCCGGGATCTCATGCTGCAGCACGAGAAGCTCGCCTCGATCGGCCAGCTTGCCGCGGGAATCGCCCACGAGATCAATAACCCGCTCGGTTTCCTGAAGAGCAACCAGACCATGCTCAAATCCTACGTGGCATCGCTGAAGGAGATGCGCGAGAAGATCTCGTCGCTCGGCATACCGGAGGTCGAGGCGATCGCCAGGTCTTACGATTCCACGTACCTGTTCGACGAGGCGACGCATATCTTCGGAGAGAACGAGGAAGGCTTCATCCGGATCAAGAACATCATCACGAATCTCATGTCCTTCTCGCGCATGGAAAGCTCCGCGTCATTCGAGGAATACGACGTGAACGCCGGAATCGAGAGTACGCTCGTCGTTGCCTGGAACGAGCTCAAGTACGTCGCCGACGTATCGAAGGAATTCGACGGCGTCCCCCACGTGCCCGCGCACGGCGGCGAGATCAACCAGGTCATCCTCAATATCCTCGTCAATGCCGCGCAGGCGATCGGGGAGCAGAAACGGTCCGATAAAGGGCATATCGACCTGAGAACCTTCGTCGAGGGCGCCTACGTCGTGATCCTCATCTCCGATGACGGACCCGGTATCCCGAAAAACGTCCTTTCCAGGGTTTTTGACCCGTTCTTTACGACGAAGGAGCCGGGCAAGGGCACGGGTCTCGGGTTGAGTATCTCGTACGATATAATCGTCAACAAGCACGGAGGCCGGCTTTCGGCGGAATCGGAACCGGGCAGGGGCACGACCTTCAGGATCGAGCTTCCCATAACGCGAAGCGAGTGAGTTACGGCCTCGACGCAAAACGCCGAATCCGGGCGATCCACTCTTGCGCGACGCTTCACACGGAGGCTCGTTTCGGGGTAGACTTATATACGCATGCGATTCAAACGGTCCCTCAAGAGGCTTCTTTTCATCCCGCTTTTCGCGGTGTACGTCCATCTTTTTTTCGTGCAGCTGACCATACCGGCCATATATCTCTACCGGTTCGTCAATCCTCCCGTCACGAGCGTCATGGCCTGGCGCGCCGCCTTTTTCCGGTGGAAGATCCATCCCGTGCGCTACCGTCCCCTCAAGGCGATTCCCCGGCGGACCCGCAACATGATCATCAAGGTCGAGGATTATACCTTCTTCAGCCATCACGGCGTGATCCCGGCGGCCCTTAAAAACGCCTGGTTTATCAACAAGCGCGTGGGCAGGCCCCTCTACGGAGGGAGCACGATTACCATGCAAACCGCGAGAACGCTCTTTCTCGTGCCCGTGAAAAGCTACGCCCGGAAGTACGTCGAGATGATCCTGGCGATCGAGATGGAGCACATCCTCGGAAAGGACCGGATCTTCGAGCTCTATCTCAATTACGCGGAATGGGGGAAGGGCGTGTTCGGGATCGAGGCCGCGTCCCGCTATCATTACCGGAAGGACGCGCGAAAGATGACGAACGACGAGGCCATCAGGCTCGTGACCCTGCTGTCCTCGCCGGTCAAATACGCCCCGTATACCCTTGAGCGGAGCGGTATCCTGAGAAGTCGCTATCAGTATCTCTTGGCGCGCTTTCCGTGACGTTTCGCGATCATTGGCGCCCGGGAATCTCCTGGGCGCGCGCGGTTTTACGCGTACGTTCGCGCATGTAGGGATAGTAGAGAATGTCCGTCGTCAGGATATGATCGAGGATGATCTTGTGGACGATGTAGTCGAAGAGGATCGTCGGCTCGGTTTTTCCCTTTAAAAAGCTTTCCTGCATCTCCCTCGCCTCGGCGTACAGATTCCGGTGAATCTGGCAGTGATGCTCGGTGTCCGGAAAGCCCGACTCCCGGATGATCGATTCCTCTTCGGCGAAATGGTTCTGTATCGCGACGATCAGGGTCTCGATGGCCTTCCTGATTCCCGCCTGCTTGCCCTTCGACACGGCGAGCCCCAGAAGCGAATTTCCGAGCGCGATGATTTCCTGATGCTGGCGATCGATCGTCTGGTTTCCCGAATTCCATTCCTTTTGCCACTCGACGCGAAGGGTCGCGACGGGCATCTCGTTACCCGGTTTCCATGCCTCCACGCGGTTCCGTCCGCCCCGTTTGGCGCGGTACATGGCCTGATCGACGTGCCTGAACCAATCCTCCCGACTCTCGCCCGGAACGCGTTCCGCCACGCCGAAGCTCGCGGTGATCGTGCCGACCGGCTCTATCGGGGACCCGAGGAGGGCGCATCGCAGCTTGTCCGCGACGAGGGTTGCGCCCTCGAGATTCGTGTTCGGCATCAGGATGAGGAATTCCTCGCCGCCCCACCTGAAGAGAAAATCCGTGGAACGGATACCCTTCAAAACGCGGCGCGCGGCCTCGACGAGAATCGCGTCTCCCGCGTCGTGCCCGAACCGGTCGTTGACGTCCTTGAAATGATCGAGGTCGAGCATGATCAGCGATACGGGTTCCTGATAGCGGTTCTGCCGCTGCATCTCCGCGACGATCGTCTGGTCGAGCGAATGCCGGTTAAAGAGGCCGGTAAGCTCGTCCTTGAGCGCGAGATTCTCGAGCATGGCGTTTTTCTTGATGAGGTCGCTCACGAGGTTCGCGTTGTCGAGAAGAAGAATGCAGCCCGACCAGAGAATGGAGATGAACAGGGTGAAACCCATCAGAACCGTCGTGAGCGGGTTTTCCCTGAGCAGTTCGTGCGCCGGGAACATGCCGCAGGCGGTCATGACGAGTCGGGCGGCATGGAAGGCGACGAAGACGAGGAATACCGCGAACACCGGGATCCTGATGGCGTTGACGGTGCCGTAGGAGTACATGGCGAGGACACGGAGGAATTCCGTGACGAAAAGGATGATCGCGGCGGAGGTCAGGATCGCCCTCCATTTAAAGACGGGGAAGGTATAGGTAAGGAGTACCATCGCCGCGAGGTAAATGACCGTATAGGCAATAAAGCGCCTCGCCATGGTAGGCTTTACCGCGTAAAAGGTCCTGATGCCCCAGACCATGAAAAGGTGAAACGCGATGAGGAACGCGTTCGGAAGGACGATGCCGAGAAACGAGAAACCGAGTTCCTGGAGCGGGTAGAGGAAAAAGCACGCCGCGGAAAAGGCGAAACCGCCGGTGTATATCCAAAGATGCCGCTCGTTCCTGCCCAAAGCCATGATGAGCGTGACGAGGGTCAATGATACGGTAACGATCACGAGGGCGTACGAAAGGGATATATTCGTCATGCTTCGCGGTATCCTTCTCCGGAACTCCCTACAAGACTAGTGGATGGGATCGTGAAAAGCAAATTCGGTCCGAGCCTCGCGGAAAATCGATTTACCGGCAGATGGGATCATGGTATAGTGGGCCATGCTGTTTTCCCTGAAAAACCGAATAATCACCGTACAAAACACCGAAACCGGCGACCCGTGCATCCTGCAGCTCGATCTTGAAAGCGACGGAACCCTGGTTATATCCGACGCGGGATCGGCGATCCCGTCGTTCGTCCATCGCGTGAAAATCGACGAATTCCCGACCGACGAGGCCATTTGCCACGCGATAAGCGCCGCCATGGGCGCCCGATGCGAGTTCGTGGCCGCGGTGGACCAGAACGTCGAGATCGACTCCTCCGCCCTCCTGGGCTTGCGCAAGATGCCGGTAGACATCTTCGATAACGTATATCTCGACGAGGTCAAGCCCGAAGCGCTCGTCCTGTGCGTGGACATCAGGAACTTCAGCAACTTCCTTCGCGGCAACGCGGAGGAATCCGTATTCCGCCTCATCAAGGACTTCACGTCAAATTTCCTTTCCTGCGTCAACCAGTTCGGGTTCGGTTGCTCCTACTACAAGCTTCTCGGCGACGGGGCCCTGGTCATTTGGGACGCCACCACGGCACAATCGGTTTCGGAAGCCCTGCTCGTGTTCGATACCTACGTAGATTTCCTGAACGACGAGCTTTTCCGCTCCTATCCCTCGCTCGCCCTCGCCGGCGCCCTCGTCGCCGAGAAGGTATACAAATACGAGATATCCGCCGAGGCCTCCCAACTCAAGTACCGGGACTACGTCGGGTACGGGATTAACCTCGCGTGCCGGATACAGGGTCTCGCGAAAAAGGATCAGCTCGTCATTAACCGGAAACTCGCGAATACCGGACTCGTGCCCTTCAGCGCGATCGCGTCGAAGGATTACACCGACGAGTTGCATCTCCTGAAGGGGCTCAAGGGCGAGGACTGCGACGAGATCCTCTTCTACGATCCCCCGAAACGCTAATCCCCGAAAGCGCCGACGTCCCCGCTCACGTCCTCAGGATTGTCCCCGGGCCTTGCGCTTGCGCATCTTTTCCTCGTATTGAAGACGGTCGGCCTCTTCCATCAGCTCTGGAAGCGGCCGTTTGTCGTCGCTCGCGATCTCGAGAACGCCGACGCTCATGGCGAGAACCCACTTGTGCGCCCCGCTCGAATTGAAGGTCTCGATGTTGTTGGTCAACCGGTCGAGGATGATGTCCTTGTTGGCGTACGGAGAATCGAGCGCGAGCACGACGAACTCGTCGCCGCCGAGACGCGCGATGATGTCGATCTGCCGGAAGGTTGCCTTGAGGACGAGGGCCGCCCCCTTGATCGCGAGGTCCCCCGCGGCGTGTCCCCACGTGTCGTTTATCGGTTTGAGTCCGTCGAGATCGACGAAGAGCATCATCCCGGTCTTTTCCATTCGTTGCGCGAACATGAGACTGTGGGTCGCGAGGTCGAGAAAACCCCTTCTGTTGTAGAGCTTCGTGAGCTCGTCGCGCTGCGACTGGTCGGCGAGCCGCTGGTTCGTCTCCCGAAGCCTCTGGAGCGCGTTCCTGAGCTTGTTCTCGGTGTGTTTTTGCTGGGTGCCGAGAACGCACCGCTTTATCACGCTGCCGAGCTCCATGATCATGCTGTGATAGAGTCCGGGGCTGTGGCTTCCGGGCTCGAAGCAGACGTATCCGAAAAGTTCCTCCCGGCTGAATAGGGTCGCGGCGATAAGCCGGTAGTCGCGCATCCCGGCGACGAGCGCGTTCGGCAAGAGCTCGTTCCCCTCGGGCTTGCGGACGGCGGGTTCGATCACGGCGCCGTCCACGATCGAGACGAGAACCTCGCGTCCCTCGATGCCGGAAAGGGGAAGCGCGTCCGCGCGCGGCTTGAACGGCTTGTGCAATACGAGTATGAAAGTCCTGACGTCGAGGGTATTGACGATCTGCGGAATGACCGAGACGAGATCCGAAAGATCCCGCGTCAGCAGGAGCAGCTGCATGATCCCCTGAAATCGCGTCGACTCTTCGAGGAGCCTGAACTGCTTCCGGTTCTGAAGGGTCATGAGCGATTCGCGCAAAATGATTCGCGCGGTCTCGCGCATCTCGACGAGTGCCCCCGAATCGTCGCCCCGGGAGAGATACGAGGTCACGGCGAGGACGACCTCCTCCCAGAAAAAGAGCTGCTCTATGGTATGGCTTCGCCGGGTCGCGAAGGAATGGAGCGCTATCATGAATGCCCGCTCGTCCTGCTTGCCCGAGAGCCTTCGCGTGAAAAGGTCGAAGAGTAACGTCGCGTACTCGCCGACTTCCTCGGCCGTCAGGCCCGCGGGGGCTTCGAGCGCGGAGACCAGGCCGATGAAACGGGTGACGCTCGGGCTCGCGGGCGCGGCAAGCGATTCGGAGACGACGTGACTCGCCGCGCGGTGGATGGTTATCGAGCGGGGAAAGCACCCGCACGAGGTACGCGTGACCAATTCAGTCGGGAAGGTGATGAGCTCGTCGCTCGGTGTTCCCGCTATCGCCTCGCAGGCGATGCGTACGGCGGCCCTGGCCTGGTCGCGAAACGGCTGTCTGACGGTCGTCAGGGTAGGGCTCGAGTAGGACGCCTGGGTGAGGTCGTCGAAACCCGCGACGGCGATGTCTGCCGGCACGCCGATCCCTCGCTCCTGGAGCGCCTGTATCGCGGCGATCGCCATGACGTCGTTACCAGCGACGATCGCGTCGAAATTAGCCTTTCGCTCGTCGATGAGGCAATCGACGGCCCTCGCCCCGCTTCTCGCCGTAAAATCGCCGTTGACGACGATCGCCGGGTCAAGGGGAATCCCCAAAAGCGCGAGGGTGTCCCGGTACGCGTCGTACCGCTCGCATGCCTCGGGATTGTACGCCGGGCCGCCGATGAAGGCGACGCGTCGCCGTCCGTGATCGGTCACGAGGTGCCGGATCGCGGCCTCGAGGCCCGCCCGGTTGTCGATGACGAGGCTCGCGTGTCCGTAAAGCGGCGCGGATATGCTGATGAGGGGGATGGACCCGAAGGAATCGACGAGTTTAGCGAAACGCTCACCGTCGACGAAATTTTTCATCGTCGCCGTCAGGATTATCAGGGCGTCGACGCTTTCGCCTTTCATGTAGCCGTAGATCGCGTTTTGCTGGTAATCGAAGGTATGCGGGGCGAGGAGGGAGCCGCCCTCGAAGACGACGAGATCGGCGCCCGCGTCGCGGCAGGCATGCATGATTTCCTGCATGTACATGGCGCAGTACTCGAGGGAGATCTGGGTCAGCTGAAATCCGATCCTGGGTCGACGTTTCGCGGTATCCATAGGTGACTAGAGTATGATAACCGGAAAGTGGCGAAAACTCAAATAATACTTGCCAAATCGCGCGATAGTCCTTGCACGCCTCTTGCCCTTTTCGCTACCTTATAACCTGTATGAAAGACACCAATGAATCCGGCAACGGTTCCGGCAATACCGTAGCGCCCGCGAAAGCGGGCGCGATTCGCGCCGCGGCGCGCGCGGGGCTTTCCTCCGCGCGCGAGAACGCCATCCCCGGCCTCTTTCTCTGGCTCGTCGCCTCGGCGATCATCGCGGGATTCTACCTTTGGACCCCGGTCACCCGCGCGCTGGAAGGGCTCGGGCGCGTGAAGGCCTCGGGCGGATTCCTTTACTCGGCGATCGCGACCGGCGTCTTCGGCGGTCTTATCCCGTCGTTGTGGCGCACCTGGATGAACCGCGGGTCCGCGGGAAGGCACGACGCGGTCCCCGCATGGCAGGCAGGGGCCTTCCTAACACTCTTTTGGGCGTACAAGGGAATCGAGATCGACTTCTTCTACGGGCTTCAGGCCCTCGTCTTCGGTACGGGGAACGGCCCCGCGGTCATCGTCCCGAAGGTCCTCGTCGACCAGTTCGTCTACAACCCCCTGTGGGCCGGGTGGACGCAAGTTCTCGCGTACTGGTTCCTCGAAAAGAGCTTCCGTCTTTCCTCGCTCGCGGACCGCGAACTCTGGGGATCGATGGGAAGCCGCGTCGTGACCGTCCTCATCTCGACCTGGGGCGTGTGGATCCCGATGGTCAGCATCATCTACGCGATGCCGCAAAACCTGCAGGTGCCGCTTTTCAACATCGCGCTCTGTTTCTGGAGCCTCATGCTCGCGAGCCTTACGCGCGAAAAGCGCGCGTAAGGCAAGTCGGTCTAGGCGGCCTTCGCGGTCGCCCGCCCGACGATGACGCAAGCCAGGGCGAAGATAGCGATTCCGGCGATGTTGAGCGCGAAAAGAGGCGCTCCCGCGTAGAGGGCGGCGCCGATCACGAGAAGAATCCCCCCGAGCTTCGGGAATGCCTTCGACCGGACGAGCGCGATCGAGAAGGTGAGCGTTCCGATGGCGATCATCGAGACGAATATGGCGACGAACGCCTTCGCGGCGGGGTGATCGATCATCGCGTCGCTCCTGAAAAGCGCGATCCCCTCCTGAGTCGACACGATGCCGGGATAGTAAAAGGTTTCCATGACGAGCTCGCCGATCTGGAAGAGGTAGGCGGTCATGAGGGTCACGAAGCCCGCGAAACCGAGGAGCCCCGAGGTTTTCGCCAAGACCGAATAGGTCGCGATGAACCCGAACGAAAGAAGAATCACGGCGACGAGCGCGGTCGCGCAGACCGGTATCCACCAGGGCGACAGCACCAGCGCCGGGAAGTCCGTTTCCATCAGCCTCGTCGGCAGCAAGGCGTTGAAAAGGACGGCGTAGCCGGCGAGAAGGACGCCCCCGAGCGCGAGCGCGACTCCTCCCGATTTCCTGAGTGCACCTGTTTCCATTTGTTTTCCTCCGAAAGCATTAAAATATATATATTATCTGTATCACAGTCTGCCTGGAGGTTCCATGAAAACAAACGTTACGGTACGCCTCTCGATCGCGTTATTTCTGTCGTTTCTCGCGGGCGCGGCCGGCGCTCAGGCGTTCGTCGATTTCGAGGGAGGCGTCGCGTTCACCGGTTACAACGACGTCGCGATCCCCGCCGATACCGGAAGCTCGATCTCGCTCAAGGACGACCTGCGATCGGATCCTGCCCCGTCATTCAGGACTCGGCTCGGGTATACCTTCGCGGGACGGCATACGGTTTCGGTCCTGATAGCCCCGCTCACCGTGTACGGAAGCGGGACGCTTGACGAGGACGTGACCTATCGCGGGAAAACCTTCCTCGCGGGTTCGTCCGCGAAATCGACCTACCGCTTCGATTCATACCGCCTTACCTATCGTTACGACGTCATAGACGCGGACGCGGTCACCGTATCGCTCGGCCTCACCGGAAAGATCAGGAGCGCCGATATCGCGATCATGGACGCTACCGGATACGCGCACCGAAGCGACCTCGGCGTAGTGCCCCTCGTGAACTTCGGCGTGAGGTGGAATTTCGCGCGGGAGTTCAGCGCGCTCGTCGACGGCGACGCGCTCGTTACCCCGTTCGGCCGCGCGGAGGACGTTCTTTTCGCCCTTGAGTACTCGCCTTCGGAGCGCGTATCCTGGCGGCTCGGTTACCGGGTACTCGAAGGCGGCTCGGACGGCGGCGGCGACGTGTACACCTTCGCCCTTTTCAATTACGCGGTCGCGGGGCTTCGCGTGCGGTTCTGAGCCGGATAGGTAGCGCGACGCGCCCCCTTAACGGCGCGCCTTTCGATTTGATGTCGAATCGCCCGATACCTCGTCCCCGATATACGCCACCGCCACCGCGCCCTTTCCCGCGTGGAGCGCGATGACCGGGGATATCCCGACTACGTACTCCGGCCCCCGGCCGAGTTCCCTTTCAAGATCGGTCGCGAGGCGCGTTGCCTTCTCGGGCGCGTTCGCGTGGACGACGGCGTATCGGAGGATCGAGCCCTTTTTCCGTCCGACGAGAGCGACGATCTTGCGGAGGCTCGCCCGTTGGGAAAGGGAGGCTCCGTACGCGATGCCCCGTCCCTCCGAATCGAGCGAGACGATCGGTTTCAGGTTAAGGACGGTCGCGACGAATCCCTTGAGCGCGCTCACCCGGCCGCCGCGCACCATCGAGCGCAAGGATGCGACGCTCACGTAGATCCGCGCGCGCGCGATCGTCGCGTCAAGGCGCTCCGCGATCCGTTCATGACTCATGCCAGCCTCGGCGTCCCGCGCCGCGGAAAGGACCGCGAGTCCCTGGGCCGCCGAGTTGAGTCGGCTGTCGACGACGGTGACAGAAACCCCGCTCGCGCGCAATTTCGCCGCGGCGTTCTCGAAGACCTGCCAGCAGCCGCTCAGGCGCTTGCCGACTGTTATCGCGACGATCGAGTCATAATGGCTCGCGAGCCAGGAAAACACCTGATCGACCCTCCCCGGGTCGGGGACCGAGCTTCCAGGATACTCGCCTTCGGCGTCGAGAAGTCTGTAAAAATCATCGCCCGTCAGGGTGAGGCGATCGAGGTACTCATTCTCTCCCCACAGAATCTTCATCGGGATTACGTGAATCCGGTATCGCTCGACGAGATCGAGCGGGATATCGGCTATCGAGTCGGTGAGTATCGCCGTTTTCGAGACAGGGTGACGCGACGAGGCGTACTGAACGCGCATGTCGTCGACCTTCTGCTCGACGATCCTGCCGTACGCGCGAAGGATCGCCATGACCTTCGCCGGCTCGTCGGTGTGGACGTGAACCTTGGTTTTTTCGCGTCCCTCGACGATGACGAGCGAATCCCCGAACGTCCTGAGGCTCTCCGCTATCGAGACCTTTGGCGGGGCGTTTGCGCCGCGCTCGCCCGGCGCGCGGAGCAGCAGCGCCTCGGTGCAATATCGATAGGTTATCGTGTCGGTGCCTTCGGGAAGGTCGTGGACGGTTTCGGTCATCTCGGTCTCGCGCGCGCTTTCGGCTCGCTTGGGTACCTTCCCCGTCGCGATCATGCGGGCGATGCCCTCGAGGAATGCGACGAAGCCGGAGGCCCCGGCGTCGACGACATGCGCTGTCTTAAGCGCCTCGAGCTGTTCCGGGGTTTTCGCGAGCGCCTCGCGCGCGGCCCCGAGCGCCTCGATGAAAACGCGTTCCGCGTCATGGAGAACGTGCGCGAGCCGTTCCATCTCGCCTGCCCACGCGGCGAGCACGGTGAGGATCGTGCCCTCCCTCGGGTTTTCGAGCGCGTGATAGGTCGCGGCGGCCGCCTCCCTGAGCGCCGAGCCGAGCTCCCTCATCGTCATGCGATCGCGTTCCCCGCAGGCGGCGGCGAGCGCGTTGACGAATTGCGCGATGATGATGCCGGAATTTCCGCGCGCGCCCGAGAGCGCCCGGTCGGCGGCGGCGGAAAGCGTTCGCGAGGCCGACCGGGAAACGCCGTCGAGTTGCGTCATCGAACGGAAGGTCGCGGCCATGTTGTTTCCCGTGTCGCCGTCGGGAACCGGAAATACGTTGATGTCGTTGATCGCCTTTTTCCGCTCGAGCACGCTTTCATAGCCGGAGACGAGGCAATTGTAGAGGACGATGCCGTCAATTCGAGTCATTTCGCGCGTAGGTTCCTCCTCGTGTCAAAAGAGACGTTCTTCCGTGCCCTTCGCGAGCCGTGCGATGTTTCGCCGATGCCGCGCGATCACGATCGCCGCAATCAGCGTAAGGAACGAGAGAAGCGGGAAGTCGAAGCCGTCGCCCGATATCGTCGCGATCGCGGCATAGAGGAACGGAACCGCCGCCGCCGTCGAGATCGACGCGAGCGATGTCCGCTTCGAGACGAGGAAAACGGATGCGAAAACGACGAGGCAGGCGGGGCAAAGGGGCGGGTAGAGCGCCGTGACGACTCCCGCGCCGGTCGCGACGCCCTTACCGCCCCGCCACCCGATGAAGGGCGGGAAGAGATGCCCCGCTATGGCGGCCGCTCCCGCGATGAGGGCTAGGACGGTTTCAGGAACCGCGAATGCGAAACCTCCCCGGAGAATAGCGAAAACGGGGATGAATCCCTTGAGGAAATCGACGAGAAACACGGGAATCGCGTAACGGGCGCCGAGCGCGCGGAACACGTTCGTTGCCCCAGCGTTGCCGCTGCCGAGCGTGCGGATGTCCTTCCCGGTAGCGGCCCTGGTGACGATGAAGGCCGTCGGTATGGATCCCGAGAGCCAGGACACGATGAGCGCGAGAACCGTCGCGATCGCCTGAGCCATGGGCTATCCCTTCCCGCGGGGAAGCGGTACGAGGATGGAGGTCCGCCGTTTGTATTCGCGGTAGTCGTCTCGCTCTCCCCATTTGCGGTCGGCTTCCCGCTCGAGAAGCGGAATACCGCTCACGAAGAGGAGGAGCAGGGTGATGAAGACGGGACCGATGAAATAAAGGAGCTCAAGACCGCGGAAGAGCGCGATGCCGGGGAACGATATCCCCCACCACACGAGCATCTCGCCGAAGTAATTGGGATGGCGCGAGTATCGCCACACCCCCGTCGACATGAACTCTCCCTTGGATTCCGGCCTCGACTTGAAGGCGTACTTTTGCGCGTCCGCTACCGTCTCGAGCGCGAGACCCGCGAAAAACGCGATCGCGCCCGGAATGAGCGCCGCAAGGGGGACCGCGCGACCGCCCGTCGCGGTGAACATTCCGTACACGGGCAGGAGAATGACCCAAACGCTGATCGCTTGGAGAAGCCAGAAGGAACCGAATTTCACGAAGCTGTCGCGCTTGTCGTCGAACCGGTGGTCGACCTTGATATGCAGGATTCGGTAAAAAAGATAGCCGCCGAGCCTGATTCCCCACAGGATAACCGCCCCGGCGGCGAAGACCTGCGCGGTCGACAGGGTTTTCGAGGTCAAGAAGAGAAGCGTCGTCAACACGATGAACGTCAGGCTGTAGGTGATGTCGGTGAACGCGTCCGTTTTGAGGAGCGCCGCGATGACGAAGAATACTCCGTTTATGGCAAGGCTAATCGATAGCAGGTACAGCAAGCTCATACCCCCCCCCTTATCGGTTGATCGGTCGCCTGCGGCCGGGAATGCTCCCTTCGCGCCGATCATGCTACAAATATACCGCGTTATTCGGGTGCGGTCAGCAAAAAAAGGTGAGGGGGAATCCCATTGCCTCAGGCATGCCGTTCCTGGCCGAGCATCCCGTCGAGGAGCGAGAAAACGTACGCGTTGAAACCATAACGCTCTGACTGCTCGTCGTGGGCGAGTTGTATGAGTTCGGCCCGGTTCGAGACACCGCACTTGTCATACACGTGCCCTATGTGCCCCTTCACCGTGCTTTCCGCGATAAAGAGCCTTTCGGCGATATCCGCGGTCTTGAATCCCTGGAGCATGAGCCGCGCGATCTCGGTTTCCCGTTCGCTTAGATGGCGGTCATCGAAGAACCGTTGATCGGGAAGAAGCAATCCCGATATCGCTGGCCTGACGTCGAGCGCGTTCCACAGAATGCCGGCCGGTTGTCCTTCCTTACCGTAATTGAGACCGACGATCCCGAGAATCGGGATCAGCCGCCGGCTTGATGGCTCGACGAGCCTGATTCCGGGAAAATCAAGCGACATTCCCCGCGCGAGTTCTTTCATGACGTCAGCGACCTTTTTCAGATCGTCCCGATGGATAAAAGCCGCGAGAGTCTCGGGACTTCCATCGAGCCCGAGGAGATTTCTCGCCGCCCGATTCGCGTACGCAATCGCGAGGGACGGAGTCGTCTCCATGACCGGAATCGGAATCGTTTCGGTCATCGCCCGGAAACGATCTCCGCTTTCGCTGACGCGAGCCATCGCCTCGCCGAGCGACTTCTCCGCGATCCTCACGCGTTCCTGACGCTCGAGCGACTCGAACGCCCGGGAGACATAATCCCTGAAGGTATCGAACAGTATCGGTTCCGTTCTGCGTCCCTCGAACGCGATGTACCCGAATGAAAGGCTTTTTCCCTGCATCGGCATGATCACGATATGTCGCTGGCCCGCTTTCGCCTTTTGCGGAAGGGCTCTGTCGGGGACGATGGTCTCGGCGGGGAACAATTCCTCCTCGCGGAAAAGACCTTGCCAGCGCATCCTGCCGTAAGGTTTTTCGCTGTTATTGTCGTTCACGATCGGCCTTGCTCCTTCGGCGTGGAAGCAGAAGGCGATTTCGCCGAGCGAGAGGCTCGTCGCGCACGCGTACGCCGCCTCGATGACGTCGTCTCCCGAGGAAGCGCCCTCAAGCGAGAGCGAAAGGTCGTTAAAGCGCTCAAGGTAGGTCATGAGCGACAAAACCGCCCGTCCCGCTTCGCGGCCCGTGTAATTCGCAAGGAGCGCGAAGGCGTTTTTAAAGAGGTCTTCGAGATACAGATGCGCGCGCATCTCCTCGGTGTTTTTCGCGACCGCGTTCTGGAGACTCGCGAGGATATGCCGCCAGACACCCGGGGCTTCGTCCCACTCGCGCGTGATGTCGAGCCAGTCCTGGAGCGCCAGGATGAAAAGTGGGCGTTCCCTGAGCGATCGAAGGTCCAGGGCAAGCGAATCGAAGAGGGCTCCGCACGCTTCCCTCGCCTTGCGCAGTGTCGGTTCACTCACGGCGAGCCCCTCGCTCAGGGACGCGAGCAGCCGTTCTTTCCCGAAAGCGTCGTCTTCGCCGGTTTCACGCGATGATTGCGCCGGATAGCGTTTGATTACCGTCTGCGACTCCGCGCATCCGCAGGAACCGCGCGGAATCGGTTTCGCCGGAATGATCGTGCGTTCGGCTACCTCGGCGCCCCGTATCAGGGCCACGAGGGCCTTGCCCGCGAGAACCGCCTCTTCGTAAATGGGCTGGGAAACCGTCGTCAGCGCGGGTTCGCATTTCTCGACCTCGGGAACGTTGTCGAAGCCGGTAATGAGGTAATCGATCGGCGCGCGCACTCCCCGACGTTTCATGGCGGACATGAAACCGAGCGCCATCTCGTCGTTGGCGGCAATGACCGCGTCGAACGGGATGCCATCGTCCAGGAGAATCGATTCGGCTACCTGCTGGCTTCCCTGATAACTGAAGTCGCAGGGATACATGATCGCTTCCCGCTCCTCAAGTCCGTTTTCCGCCAACGCCTCGCGGTATCCCGCAAGGCGTTCGTTCGCTTCCTGACTGGTTTCAGGCCCCCCGACGAACGCGATTCTCCTGGCCCGATGGCTTTCGACGAGGTGTTTCATGATCGCCCGGATGCCGTTCCGGTTGTCGGTGAGGATAGACGGTATGCCGGGAAGCGACATTCCGATCGTGACGATCGGGACCGGCGCGTAAACCGCGAGGAAATCGAGTACCGCGGATACGGGGACAAAGCTGCCGATCGAGCCGGCGGTGACGACCAGCCCGTCCAGGCGCCTCGTTTTCGCGAGCGAATAGATCGAATTATGCTGGTCCTCGTTCCCGTAGGGCGATGACAGGGATCGTCCCACGAAGACATAGAGGTCCATGCCCTCGTTCTCGGTATAATCGGACAGTCCCCGATATATCTGGGATTGGTACTTTCCCTCGATCTGGTTGATGACGAGTCCGATAGCGATTTTCTTCGTTTCGCTCATGTACTCCGTGCGATCCTTATATCGCGCGCCGTTTCGCGTGCTCGCCGCGTTTTCAGCCGGTGTATCCCTGTCGTCCCCCCGGTACGGGAATGGTTTCGGGTCTGAGTTGATGGCATTGCACCGGTTTCATACCCCTACTCCCTGTACGGCCTTTTTTGGTCGGCACTGCGGAACACCAATACTAATAGTATTGATTTGTTGTGGCTATGCAAGGAATCTCCTGCACAAAAAGACGGCACCAATGGTGCCGATAGCGGTTTGTTGCTCCGTGCAGAAACGGCAGATCATGCCTGCAGCAACGCTATAGGGAGTGTTTGCGAAAACAGTTCCTTTGGTACCGGTGAAAACACTGCCAATCGGCGCTCAGCACGGGCAAACCCGCTTCTATACTGTGCACAATTGCTTCGCTACTTTTTTTTAAGGAGATTTTTATATGAAGAAGACCATCTTGAATGCCGTCATCCTGAGCGTGTTTCTCGGCTGCGCGGTCATCCCGTTCGCCGGTTGCGATACGGGCAGCTCGAACGACACCGATGCCCCGAACACCGATGTCCCGAACACCGACGATCCCGCGGCTGCCAAGCTTGATTTCGAAAGCGCGAACATCGCGTCGATTATCGCCGCGGGCGGATTAACCAGCGATGTCGGCGACGTGAACGGGACTTGGGGCGAGAGTAGCCCCGCGACGAGCGACATGGTCTATGTCGCCGACGCCACCAATTACGATTTGGGAACCGGAAGCCTCAAGGTGACCGCGACCGCGCTCCAGAACAAGTATTCCCCCAACGTGGCTCAGTGGGCAATCGTTACCGATCTTTCGAAGGGCGGCATTTCCACTCCCGTCAACCTGAACGGCAAGACCGTGTCGATCAAGGCGCTTGTTCCCGCCGCGGGCAACCTTACCGCTGTCAAGCTCGTATTCATCGACAGTGACGGTAAAAAATCCCAGGGAAAAGAGGCTCCCATCACGGCGAAGGATACCTGGACCGAGGCGACCTATAAGTACGTAGGCGATATCCCCGCAGCGGAAGGCGGAAGCGCCACCTCCGACTATACCGCGGGAGGATTCGACATTACGAAGGTAACGGCGATCTGCGTCGTCGCGATCAGGAATGGCGCGAGCGCCAATTCCCCTTCCGAAACCCTCTACCTCGACAGTGTCAACTGGTAAGTAACCTGACGAGCGGCGCCGAAAGGCGCCGTTTTTTTATCTTCACCGGGATCTGATGAACATCTTCCGGCGTTGACGCGACCCCAAGGACCGGCTCCTTGGGGTTTTTTATCGTGTCCGGGTCAGGAGTCCAGGCGGAACCGGGCGGTCATGGCCGCGAGGGTGCGCACGTTCTCGGCGTTCGTCGCGCTCACGCGGTTGAGCTCGACGACGTTCGCGGCGATTTCCTCGATCCCTCTCGTCATCTCCTCGATGGCGTCGCCGTTTGTTTCCGCGGTCTCGAGAAGGACGCGCATCGATTCCTCGATCACGCCGGTATGGTCGTGCATCGATATCATCGAGTTCGTCACGTCGATGGAGGCGCGTACGAGTTCGCAGTGCGCGGCCATCATCTGGTCGGCGTTCGCGGCGAATCTGAGGAGGCGCTCGGTCACGAGACTGACGCTGTCGGCGTTCCGCTTCGTCTCGGCGAGGAGGCGCGTAAGCGTCGTTTCCGTCTCGCGCGAGAGCGTCACGCCGTCGCCGACGAGGGCGACGACCTCGCCAAGTCGTCCGACGATGCCGTTCGCGTTGGAGCGGGCGCTGTCCGCGAGCTTGCGGATCTCCGAGGCGACGACCGCGAAACCCTTTCCCGCGTCGCCCGCGTGCGCAGCCTCGATGGATGCGTTGATGCCGAGCACGTTGATGCTCTCCGCTATCCCGTTGATCGCGTCGACGAGCTCGGAAATGCCGGCGACGCTCGCGTCGATTTCGCCGATCTTTCGCGCGACGCTCGCGATGTCGTCGACGGTTTCGCCCGATTCGGCGATCGAGGACAGGATAGCCTTCGTGTTGTCTTCGGTCTCGCGCGCGATATGCTTGATTCCCTCGACGCTCCGCTCGACGAGGGCCGAAAGCCGCGTCAATGAGTCGGATTGGCGATCGATGTTCCGCGATACCTCCTCGGCAGCGGCGTTGATGCCCGCTCGCGCGTCTTCTACGCTCGCGGCTTCCTCGATGAGCAAGCCGGTCTGTTCGCGGATCAAGGCCATGTGCGAGGATATTTGCGTCGAGGCCGACGAGGTTTCGGTGCTGTTCGAAGAAAGGTCGAAACCGACCCGTTGTGTCCGCTCGGCGATAGCCAGGAGATCGCGGATCATGGTCCTCAGGGATTCCTGGAAACGGTTGAAATTTTCGGCGAGCGTGCCGATGCAGTCATCCGACCGGATGGAAAGATCGGTCGTGAGGTCTCCTTCCCGGGAGCCGAGATCCCCGAGTCGGCGCGCGATCTCGCGAACGACCGAAAGTACCGTCGCGTTCCCGATGAAAAATCCGAAAAGACCGACGGCGATTCCCGCGACGACGCATCCGGCGGTAAAGATCGCGCGGTGAGCAGCGCTCTTGAAGACGACGAAGAAACCCGCATATATCGGAAAGACGAGGCCCATGGCGACGCCAAAGGCGAGGGAAAAGGCGAAATAGCGGAATACGATGCGGCGGTTATGCGGTTCGCGACCTTGCGCGAGCCCGCGCTGCCCGATGCTCACGGTTCGTTGATGTATCATGGGGTAAACATTCCTGATCAATCGTATACCGGAACGTTACCCCGTGCAACAAAAAAAGGATCAAAAGGAATGAACGGCATGACTAATGCAACGACCCGCATACGCGGCGGCTCCGCGCGTTGACGTACGCCCTTCGTCCTTCTTTCTGCCTCGTTCTCTCCATGCATCACGATACGGCAATGCGGGTTTAAAATCAAAGAACCCTGGAAAAACCAGGGTTCTTTGATTTTGTTGCGGCGAAGAAGACTTGAACTTCCATGGGTCGCCCCACTAGCACCTCAAGGCCGAAAACGCTCGTAACAGTACCTTACAGCTCGTCACAAAAATGGTCAATAAATTGTTGTGTGTCAAGGTTTTACCTTGTCACTTTATGACAAAGTGTAACACGGTATTTCAGTTAAATCTATGTTTTTTTGTGTACGTTTGTGCAGAATTTACGAACACCCGATATGTATTGCGATGCTAGTACGCTTGAGTGCGAGGCCTTGTATGTATTGAGTTTCTCCGATCTTGCCGTGTGTGTACGATGTGTACGAAAACAGCCGGGGAGCGTTAGTGCGTCGAAGTACTAGCTTTTTGCCCGTTAGCGCGGACAGCTAGTGGGGCGGAAGGACAAACACTGGTTTTCCGAAAAATGACCTTTTCTAGGTTTCGAGCTAGCTTGGCTGACTCTGATGTTGCATAAAAAAAAGTGTGTACCTGTGTGTATGAGGTTTTTTCGTAAATGCTAGTGGGGCGGATGGACAATTTTTGGCTTTTATCTGCGAAAAGGCCTCACTAGGTCCCGAGCTAGTATGGCCAACTCTTTTGTTTCCCAAAAAAAACGTGTGTATCTCATGTGTATGTGTCTTTTCATAAATGCGAGGGGCGTTGCGTTTCGGTCGCGTGGATGCCCGCTTGTATTCGTGTTGCTGTCGAAAAAAATCAACAAATGAATGGATATTGTCGAAAAAACCGACTAACACGGGATCGCTAGGTGATGGTATTTTTTGAAAAGTGCTCGTCACGCGGGATGAGATTTACTGATATACGGAGATGCAGGGTGTTGTATTTCGATTTATAGAGCAAATCTCTGTTGTACATGTTGTTATCTAACAATCTGCATCAGCTCATGTTTTTTGTAGAGAAAATCGTAAAACACGGGATCGCGTACTGGTGGTATTTCTTGTAACTGAGTGCGAGTCATAAAGGAGGCGGATGGTTGAAGTGCGGCGATGCGGGGCTTGAGACGTTCGTGAACATGGCGATGCTCATGGAATGTCTGGGTTGTTCGCGGATGAGCGTGTACCGGCGGTGCAAGAGCGGGGAGCTTCCGTACGTGAAGATCGGGGGGCGCGTGATGTTCCGGAAATCGGATCTCGAGGCGTGGTTCGCGCGGAATACGCACGGGGCAACGCGTGCGGGAGGTTCGCTATGATGAGTCAGGCTCAGGCGGTGCGGCGCGAGGTGACGGAGTGGCTCGACGGGATGTTCGAGACGAAGCGGTTCGGGCGCTTTTCGGTTGAGATCACGATGCATGACGGGATGCCGGTCGCGGTGGAAAAAGCGGAATGCGTAACGTACGCGAACCGCATGGGAGAGACTGTAAAGCGGGTGTGAGACCTTCGCATAGAATTAGTTACGGGTTTTTCGGGGAGTGTTGCGAAGAAATGGGTAACTTAGCGGATCTGAATCCGTCGTAGGTTGTATTGAGGCGACGCGATTCGCGGAGCTCTTGAGGGTGGAGGTAGAGGCCATGCTTGAAGCGTGGGGACGGCGCGATGACGAGACCAATCAGGCGTGGAACGCGTTTTGCCTCTATCGCGATTATGGGGCTGATCGCGGTTTCATGAAGGCGATCGAATCGAACGGGATTCCGCCGAGTCGGTACGGGGTGTGGTGCAAGTGGTCGGCGAAGTATGACTGGGTGAAGCGATGCGGTTCGTACGATACGCATCTCGACGCGCTCAGGCGGGCAGAGCGTGAGAAGGAGTTCGCGGAGCGGGAAAAGGCCTACCGGAAGATTACAGAGAAGGCGCTCGCGATCGTGGAGAAGCGACTCGACGGGTTCGACCCGGAGGAGCTTAGCCAGGCGAACGTGATGGAGTGGCTCAAGGGATCGATCGACATCGAGCGCGCGGCGTTCGGGATACGCGGGGATGACGAGGCTGAGGGGAAGAAGGACTTCTCCGGTCAGCTCGAGATCAATTTCGTGAATGATTTCGAGGGGCTGTGAAGAAAGGAGAACGGGAGGGTTGACGGGAACGGTTGCGGGGAAAAAGAGTACGGAACGCTTTCGGATACTCCTTCTGGGGTTCGACGATGACGATTACTTTTCGTCTCTTGCGACCTTCCGCGATATATTCGATTCCGAACGGTTCGAGCGCGTCGCCGACGTCGCCTCCATCGATACTGAGGGGCCCGCGATATATTCGGTCGTCGTCAATGCGCGGACAGTCGGGCTTTCGGTAGAGGAGTTCATGAAACCGTTACGCGAAAAGCTGCTGGGCGAGCATATTGTCGTATATGCGTACGGGTCGCTCGCGCTCGGGCTGAGCAAGCGCTTCTACCGGTCGGGTGCCGACGTGGTCTACGCGAATGTCGATACCGAGGAGGACTTCAAGAGCCTGCGCGACGCGGTACGGCAGCGGTGCGGTTACAAGACCGAGGCGATGCGAAAGGCGATGGCCTGCGGCGACAGCGAGACCGACCTGCGGTATTGCGAGCTGACATCCAAGCTTCGACTCTACGTTTGGTATACGATTCAGGGGAATTCAGTCAAGGAAATCGCCGATACGATGCACGTGAAGGCCGCGACCGTTACGATGATGCGGAAAAAGGCGCTGAGGATACTCGGCTTGCGACATTCGAGCCAGCTGATTCGAGAGGGAACGCTGTACCAGCACGGGATGAAGTGAGTACATTCCGGGAAATCATTAAAGACATTTAGATTAAACGGATTAAACTGTTTTTTCTTACATAAAGTGTCTCGAAAAGTATACTTTTTTCGAGACAAGTGGAACGTGTTTTCTCCTGCCGACTTTGCCGATATCGCTGGGGCGATTATTGTTCGCAAGATCCTTGTCCATTCTTTAGGCTGGACTAACAAGCCAACAGGGAATTCCGCGCTGAATGCGTTAGAATTATCGACGCAGATTCCCGACCATTGGAAAACTTGAGCGATGGCCCCTATCGCACGTATAATTGGCTTGGCATGAAAAAGGATGTCAACGGACTCCGCAGTTAAAGGTTCGCAAGCGTATGTTTGGTGCGCGTAGCCTCGTGTTTTCCTAACATAAAAACCGCATCGTAACAAAAAGATTGTTACGATGCAAAAAATCGGTTATCTTAATCCCACAAGTTCATCCAGTACTTGCCCATCAACTCAAATCCACGCTGAGCCCTCCGCATATTCGACTCTGAAGTTGTTTTGTCATATTTCGTTTTTCCGTATCGCGGGTCGTCCATCGCCGACCGCCATGACTCGAACGTAAAATCCCGTTTGAGTTGCCTGTCGATGGTATCGGTATGCGTTTTATCGTATTCGGGATTATCTATCTCGACATAATCCAATGTCTCGTTATCGTACTCGAACCGCAACGCGTACTCGATCTCGCTCAATACCCAATCCCAGGCTTTACGGGCTGCATCGGAGGTTTTCGCATTACTCGGGTCGTTCCAGTCTTCCTCGGAACACTCCTTGAATAACTCGTTGATTTCAGGAAACGCGGAATCCTTGAAACTCCATTGGCAGGGGTATCCATGCAAATGGTTCTTGTAATAGCGAAACGGTTTATACAGTTTCTTTGCGGCGGTTGAATAAAAGCTCCAATACCAATTCCGGGAAAAACCATGCTGCAGGATAAACAGGACCGCGCGAAACGGTGACAATACATCTGAAAAGCGCATGGTTTCCTCCTTACTTTTTCCACACGACGTGTTGTTTCCCGAACGCCGTCCTCGCAACCGTTTCACGCTCGATAGCATCGTAATCCTCAATTCGCTCGGGAAGCGGGTTTTGCGCGAGGATACCGAGTTCCTGCGCAGGGAGGGTCGCGTCTGCGAAGACGAAGTACGAAAGATCGTCGTCGTCAAGCTCGTCGAAATTTTGCGGGAACGCGCACCGGTACGCCGTACAGAGGTCTTCCATGGCAATCGCGTCGTTTTCGCTTTTGGCAATTAGTCGAAGCGCGAAGAGCGTCCATTCCCCGGCGCCGTCCATCATACGGTCGTTCACGGGATTTTCAGTATCGTTGTAGAGATCGATCATGGCCGCGAAAAGTCCGCGGTAGAGCGTTTGCCAGTCCTCGCGCGCAAGGATCGCGCGGCCTTTCTCGGTAATGCGAAGCTGTTTCGATTTCGCTTCGGCGAAACCCGCGAGGCACACGCAGAGGCGAAAACGAACGAGCGGGATATAGCCTGATTCCGATTTTGGCCTCATGATCTCTCGCACCCGCGGTGATTCCTCGAGCGCGAAGTCCTCGTCGAACCATCGGCCGGCTGCTTCCGGCGCGAGGTATCCGCTCGCGGTCATGCGGATCGGGCCACGCTCAAGCTCGCGGAGTAACGAGATCGCGGCGCGAAGTACCGGTACGCCCTGCGTTTCTTCCGTCGATATAGGCCCCGTAATCGTTACGAACCGCTCGATGGCCTTTCGCCTGTCGGTGAACATGATATGGATATCCTCGGGAGAAAGTCCCGCGAAATCGGCGATCGGCTGGCTGTTTCTGATCGCCATGTAGGAGTCGAGAAACGCTTGCAATTCCTCCTCCGATTTGAACTCCCGATTGCCCGCGATGCGACGCATGTCGTTAAGCGCGTCTGTCGCAAGGTTCGGCGTCCCGAGCATTTCCATCGCCGTCGGCTCGTTCGAGAAGCCGCTCTTCCCGAGGCAGCAGTTCTTGTATTTCTTGCCCGAGCCGCAGGGGCACGGGTCGTTTCGTCCGGCTTTCATTACGCCGAATATAACTGTATTGTGCTGTATACTCAACTGCTCAGCGTCCTATGACGGCTAGTTGGTGATCAGGAGTAGACTGGAGGTTTTTGTATCTTTCTCGCTATATGTGATATAATGCTATGAAATATTTATCAATAAAAACCAGAGGCATATATCATGGATGATGTTTTTTCCTTTCGTGACGCGGTAATTGGGGATTATGGAAGCTTTTCCCGCAGTTTTACGCGAATTCACGCGGAAGACATTCGAAAAGCCGTCGATGAGGGCTATGACAAAGGAAAATGCTGGCCCGATCCTCTGATTCAGTTAAACTCAAACTATAAACGAACGGCGACGATACCTGAACTCTGTAAAGACGGCCTTTTGCATCCCGCGTGTGAGCGTCTTTTTATGATCGGAAAACCCGAAGGCCGCGCGAGCACTATGACCTTGTTCTCTCATCAGCTTGAGGCAATCGCCATCGCGCAGAGAAAGGAAGGTTATGTCGTTACTACCGGGACGGGTTCCGGCAAGAGCCTTTCGTTTTTTATCCCGATTATTGACCATATTCTCAAATCGCGCGAGAAGGATCCGACCAGGCGGACTCGGGCGATTGTGATTTATCCGATGAATGCCCTGGCGAACAGCCAGCTCGAGGAGCTCGAAAAGTTTCTTTGTGATTATGAAGAAGACAAAAAGCCTTTTACCGTCAAAAGGTATACCGGACAGGAAGACGCAGACACAAGAAAAAAGATAGCTGAAAATCCGCCTGATATACTCCTTACCAACTTCATGATGTTGGAGCTCCTCCTTACTCGCTATCAGGAACGCGATACCGCCGTCGTAAATAACTGTATAGGACTTGAGTTCCTGGTTCTCGACGAACTTCATACGTACAGAGGGCGTCAGGGCGCCGATGTCTCCATGCTGGTTCGACGTTTGCGCCAAAGGCTTAAAGCCGACAATCTTGTATGCGTCGGTACTTCGGCCACCATGTCCAGCACGGGGACCGATGAGGAAAAACAAGCCGTAGTGGCCCGCGTGGCGAGTCTCATATTCGGGATGGAAATTCCACAGAGAAACGTCATTGGCGAAACCCTTGAGCCGGTAACCGATCCGCGCGCAAGCATGGCGGGTATTACTTCTCTTCTGGCCGATCGTATTCGTGAAGGCGTTCGCGAATGGAAAGACATGAAGGATTTCTGTTCTGATCCGCTTGCGATTTGGGTTGAGCGAACTCTTGGTATTGAAACCGAAGGTCTTGAAAAACCAAAGCGCGCGCAGCCTCTTTCTCTTCAAAGTGCGTCGGAACGTCTTGCCAGGGAATCCGGTGTCGATGTTTCGCTTGCAATGCAGACGCTGCATTCTTTCCTGATGAAAGCGCATGCGCTTATCGATGTTAACGGCAGGAAGCCCTTTGCTTTCAAACTCCATCAGTTCATAAGCGGTCCGGGAAAGGTTATGTGCACGCTGGAAGAGGAAGGCAAGCGCCTTGTCAGTCTTGACGCTCAGCGATATGCGCCCGGCAGGGAATCAGAGGATGTCAGGTTCTATACCGCTTATTTTTGCCGCGAGTGCGGTCAAGAATATTTTCCGGTTCAACGTATAGAAGATCGTTGGCTGCCCCGGGATATCGGCGATCCCATACCCAAAGGCATGGAACAGTTCTTTGGTTTTATGCTTCCCCTTCGCGATGGCTTTGAGTTTACCGGCGATATCGAAACCCTTCCCGATTTTTGGCTTGACTGGAAGGCGGCAACCTTACGCGTCTCGTCGACCCATGAACAGGATGTTCCGATTCGCTATCAGCTGAACGCGAAGGGAGGAAAAGGGGACATGCCGTTTTGGTACCTTCCCGGACATGTTAAATTCTGTCCCAAGTGCGGCATGGTGCACGAAACGAGCGGAAAGGACATAAACCGCCTGACCGGCCTTTCCGGTGAGGGGCGATCCTCGGCTACGACCATGATTACTCTGAGCGTTCTGCAAAAACTCTTCTCCAAAGAGATTCCCGATGGCGCTTATGATCCCCGGAAGATGCTCGGCTTTACGGATAACCGACAAGACGCGGCCCTGCAATCCGGGCATTTTAACGACTTCCTCTTTCTGGTCTTGGTACGAAGTGCCTTGCTCTCCGCCCTGCAGGCCGCAAACCGACCGCTTACCGAAGAGGACCTTGCGGAACATGTGTTTCGCGCGCTCGGGTTCGAGAGGGATGAACCTGAGATCAAACGGGAGTTTTTGCAGAATCCACGTCTTTTTGGACTGAAGACGGCCGACGCTCACCGTGCCGTCAAGTTCGTTCTTGGATACCGGCTCCTTCGTGATCTCAGAAAGGGCTGGCGGTATAACAATCCGCCGCTTGAACAGTTAGGACTATTGTCTATCGGATACTCGGGATTAACAGACTATTGCGCACACGACGAGTATTTCTCTGAAGGCGGAATTCTTTCAGAACTTGATGCGCGATCCCGTCGTGAACTTTTTATCTGTATCTTTACCGAAATGCGTAAAAATCTCTGCATCGATTCACGGTATTTAAACCAGTCCGATCAAGAGCAAATGAAGAACCTTGCGTTCCAGCACTTGCTTGAACGCTGGAGTTTTAGCGCAGACGAGAAACTGTTCGTGACGCGATACCTTGTGCTTGTTTCCGTTCCCAAGCACTTTAAAAAGCGGGATGACGCGATCGTATCCGGCGGCAACGGCTCCCGCCTTCTGCGTAATCTGAAGCGTGCGGATTTCTGGAGGAATACTCCCTATACCGACATGATATATACCTGGAAACAGCAGGAGCTGGCGGATCTCGTTACAACGGTTCTTGAGAAGGCTGAAGAATACGGCTATGTTTCCAGACTGGAGCTGGAGCGCGGCCTTGCCGGTTGGGCACTAAAGGCCGGCGCAATAGAGTGGACTATCCCCGCAAACGGTGTCGCCACGACAGGCATGAGTAACGCGTTTTTCAAGCAACTCTATCAATCGGTTGCGCAAACGCTTTCCTCGCAAAAGCATTGGCTCTACGAATACGAGTCCCATGAACACACCGCTCAGGTTGAATCCCTTGATCGCATGGACCTTGAAGCCCGGTTCCGGTTTACCGCGAAAGACAAGGACTGGTGGAAGCAGGTACATCCCGACACCCCGGAACTCCAACGCCTCCCGGTACTCTACTGCTCGCCGACCATGGAGCTGGGCGTTGATATCTCGACTCTCAATACCGTGTATATGCGGAACGTGCCTCCGACTCCCGCCAATTACGCGCAAAGAAGCGGGCGCGCGGGGCGCTCCGGTCAGCCGGCCCTCGTAATAACGTATTGCTCTTCGATGAGTCCCCACGATCAATGGTTTTTCCACAACATGGATCAAATGGTTCACGGCATCGTGAAGGCTCCAAATCTTGACCTCTCCAACCGTGAGCTCGTTGAAAGCCATATTCACGCAATCTGGCTTTCCACCCTGCGCCTTGAAATTAAAGAAAGCATCGTGGAACTCCTTGATCGCGGACAGCCGGAATATCCGCTTATTCCGGAAATTGAGGAGCGCATTCGTGATCCGCATGTCGCGAAGGAGGCGGAAGAGCTTGCCCTTTCCTTTGCCCGCGCCCTTCGCCCGTACATCGAAAAAGAGGCCCCCTGGTTTACCGAAGACTATATACGTCTCATCATTAAAAATGCGCCCGATTCCTTTAACTATGCCTTCGACCGTTGGCGAAACCTTCACCGAGCGACACTCGCCCAGATGGATAAGGCATACAGAATCACCTCCGGGCATGGTTATCAGCAAGACGAAAAGATGAGCGCCCAAAAACGGTATAATGATGCCGTTCGTCAGCTCGCCGTTCTTGAAAGTACGCGCGCGTCGCAAAACTCCGATTTCTATCCTTACCGCTACCTTGCGGGTCAGGGCTTCCTTCCGGGCTACAACTTTCCGCGCCTTCCCCTCATGGCCTGGATACCCTCGCGCAAGACCTACCGCGGTCAAAAAGAGGATTCAGGCAGTATGGTCAGCCGGCCGCGCTTTTTGGGCATTTCCGAGTTCGGTCCGCGAAGCCTCATCTATCACGACGGACGTATCTATCGTGTTGTCAAGGCCAAGCTCAACTCCGGCACGGGCGATCAGATCAGTGTCGGTGCCCGTCTTGCTACCGGAAGCGCCATCGTATGTTCCGAGTGCGGTTACGGTCACCTTGACGTCGACAATACCGGTGATGTCCTCGCTGTACGGTGCGAAAACTGCAACGCCGAGCTTTCGAGCGATTCACGCGTGGACAATCTCTACCGCATCGAGACCGTCGAAACCGAGGGCGCGGACCGGATAACCGCGAACGAAGAGGAGCGTCAACGGCAGGGCTACGAACTGCAGACCATGTTCCGCTTTGTCCCCAATCGTGCGGGGAACATTCTTAAGTCCGATGCCGAGCTTACTCATGAGGGCTCGCTTATCGCAGACCTCGTCTACGCCCCGGCCGCCCTCCTGTGGCGCATCAATCGCGGCTGGAAGCGGCGCAAGCAGAAAAGCGTGCTCGGCTTTTTCATCAATCCGGTGAGCGGCTATTGGAGCAAGGAAGACCAGGACGAAGAGGACAGCGCGAACGAACCGGTGGAGAAGAGCAAGGTAAAGGCACAGCTCATCGTTCCCTTCGTGGAAGATTGCCGTAACATCCTGCTCCTTACGCCGAAGGCTCCCCTGTCAAAGGACGTCATGGCCACCGTGCAGGCCGCCCTCAAGCGGAGTATCGAACAGCTCTTTCAGATCGAAGAGTCCGAGCTTGCGGTGGAACCTCTGCCAAGCGAACAAGACCGCAAGCGCATCCTCTTTTACGAGGCGGCCGAAGGCGGGGCAGGCGTACTTACCCGGCTCGTCAATGAACCCGGAGAGTTCGCCCGCGTCGCCCGGAATGCCCTTTCCATCATGCACTACCGGGTACCGGAGAAACTCGAGTCCCGAGCCGATCTTGAGGAAGACAAAAGCACCATGGGCGATATCCGCTGTGTTGCCGGCTGTTACCGTTGCCTCCTTTCCTATTACAACCAACCCGAGCATGAGATCATCGACCGACGGAACGAAGAGGCACTCGATATCCTGGTTGCCCTCGCCAGAAGCGACATCAAGCCGATGGGTACCGACTTCCGCGCGGCAAGTAAACCCGCCGGTTCGGGACGCACATCAGACAGCGCTGGTCACAGCTCTGCCGACGACGACCTTGCCGCCTTTCTCGACGCGCAGGGCATACGCCAACCCGACGAATTCAATTACCCCGTCATGGACGGAAGCCTGGTTATCGCCGCCCTCTATCGCGCGCAAAAACTCGCACTCCTCAAAACCGCGCCAAGCTCGCTGCAAAAAGATTGGCTCGCGGACAAGGGGTATACCGTCATCATATTGGGCGAAAGCCTTGAACTACTGCCAAAACGCGGAGAGCATTGATGGATACTGCAACAGCATCACGCACCGAAAGCTTCACGCCCGGCACGCTCGTACGGGTTCGTAACCGCGAATGGGTTGTCCAGCCGAACGACGACGCAGATACCCTTCGCCTTCGTCCCCTGGGAGGGAGCGACGAGGACATACAGGTCATCCTCCCCCAGCTTGAACTCACCCCCGTGGAGAGCGCCACCTTCCCCCCGCCGGATAGTGGTCGCCCCGGCTCGTACAGTTCGGGCCTTCTCCTCCGCGACGCGCTTCGTCTCAAGCTCCGTTCTGCGGCAGGGCCCTTCCGCAGTTTCGGCCATATCGCGGTGGAGCCCCGGGCTTACCAACTCGTACCCCTCCTCATGGCCCTCAAGATGCCTGTCGTCCGTCTCCTTATTGCCGACGACGTGGGTATCGGTAAAACCATAGAAGCCGCCCTCATCGTGCGCGAGCTTCTGGACCGCGGCGAGATCAGGCGCTTCGCCGTTCTTTGTCCGCCCCATCTTGTGGAGCAGTGGCAGGGGGAACTCCTGGAACACTTCCACATCCGCGCAGCTAGCCTTACCGCCTCAAGCGTTTCACGTCTCGAGCGCGAAGTCCCGCAGGGCGAATCCATCTTCAATCACTTCCCCGCCGTGGTGGTGAGCCTCGACTACATCAAGAGCGAAAGCCACCGCGACTACTTTATCTCGAGCGCCCCCGAGTGCATCGTCGTGGACGAGGCGCACACCTGCACCATGGCAGGCCGCGGCCGCCAGCTCCGCTTCGCACTCCTTGAGCGCCTCGCGAAAAACACCGAACGCCACATCATCATGCTAACCGCCACCCCGCACTCGGGCGATGACGCGGCATTTGGAAATCTCCTTTCTCTCCTGAAGCCCGAGTTCGCCGAGCTTGCGGGCTCCCTCTCCGATACCGCGAGCCCCCTCCGCGCCGAGCTTGCCGCTCACTTTGTCCAACGGAGGCGAAAGGACATCGACGAGTGGCAGGATTCATCAGTCTTCCCGAAACGGGATGTAGGCGAAGCGACATACACGCTCTCAGGCGAGTGGGGCCGCTTCTTCGAAGAGACCCGTGAGTACTGTCTGGGTCTTGCCCAAAAGGCAGAGTCGGAAAAGGGCGAGGCGGCACGCATGATGTGGTACGCGACACTTGCGCTCCTCCGCTGTATCTCATCGTCTCCCGCCGCCGCCGCAAGCGCCCTTTCCACACGACTCCAAGGCACGCAGGAAGAACTCGCGAACCTCGCCGAGGAAGACCGCGTCGACGACGGGGTGGGAGAAGAACTGGAAATAAACGACCAGGACCCGGCCGCGCGTATCGAGGAATCAGAACTCGTCGAAGCACTACTCGAAAAGGCACGAAGTCTCCACGGCCCGGCGCACGATCCCAAGCTCGCCTGCCTTATCAAAGAACTGGAAGCCCTCCTCAAAGAGGGCTTTCGACCCGTCATTTTCTGTCGATATATCGCGAGCGCGAGCTACCTCGAAGAGGAGCTCCGCAAGCGCTTTGCGGGTCATCGCGTGGACTCGGTTACAGGCATGCTCACAAGCGAGGAACGCGCCGAAAAAGTTGCCCTTCTTTCCCATGAAGAAAGGCCCATTCTCGTCGCCACCGATTGCCTCTCGGAAGGAATCAACCTCCAGGACGGCTTTACCGCCGTCATTCACTACGACCTTGCCTGGAACCCCACCCGCCACGAACAGCGGGAGGGCCGCGTGGACCGCTTCGGCCAAAAGGCGCCAAAAATCCGCTGTCTCATGCTCTACGGCGAGGACAACCCGGTAGACGGGTTTATTTTCAACGTCATCATTCGCAAGGCAGAGAAAATCAAGAACGATCTGGGCGTCCTTGTTCCCATGCCGGACGATGATCGGCGCATGCGCCTCGCAATCGTTAAGGCCGCCCTTATGAAAAAGCGAGCCGAGAACCACGCTCAAGGGGCCTTCGATTTCGGCGACGACACGGCCACGCAAACGGCCGTGGACGAGATCAATACACAATGGACCGATGCCCTCGAAAAGGCCAAGCGCAACCAGACCGTCTTTGCCCAGCGCCGCCTCAAGCCCGCCGAAGTCCTTCCCGAATGGCACAAACAAATGGCGGCTCTCGGCAGGGCCGAAGACGTGGAGCGCTTTACCATCGAAGCCCTTACCCGCCTCTCCGCCCGGCCCGACGCCATGGGGAAAACCTCGCTCTGGCGCTTTTCCCCCGCAAGCCTCCCGCCCGCCGTCCGCGAACGTCTCGCCCACGATGGCGTCGATAAACCTATCCCCATCGGTTTCAACTATCCGTGCGGAGCGGGCGCCAACTTTATCCACCGCAGCCACGCCCTCGTCTCAATACTCGCCGACCACATTCTGGAATCAGCACTCTCGGGGGAATCGAGCATAGCCGCCCGCTCGGGCGCCTTCGAAACCGCCTCGGTGAGCGAAGTCACCAGTATCTTTCTCCTTCGCATCCGCCATCAGATCCGCGCCGAAACGCGCGGCGGATCGAACGAACTCATGGCGGAAGAATCCCTTGCCCTCGCCGTAGCCGGGCGCTCCAACCCGCGATTCCTTCCACTGGAAGACGTGGAAGCCCTCCTTGACCGCCACCCCGAAGCCAACCTCGACCGCGCGGCCATCACCCGCGCGGTGCAAGAGTCTCTCGACTGGTACGCGCGAAACACGGACCGCTTCGCGGACGAAGCCAGAAAACGAGCCGAAGCCCTTCGCGACGACCATACCCGCGTGCGTACGGCCTCAGGCATTTCAAGCGGCAAGCCAATCGTAACGCCCTGTCTCCCGGTCGACCTTATCGGCGTCTACGTCCTAGTGCCCGCAGGAGACCTCTAACCCATGAAAAGCAAATCAATGGTATTCAGTTTCGACACCATAACCCTGGAAGGATCCCTCTTCGTCGCGGACCTTCTCGAAAAAGCCGCGCTCGGCCTTGCATCCCGTCAAACATCAGCCGACTACGCCGTTCCCCGCGGCCTCCGCCTGAGCGACGAGTACGGCCGCGCCTTCCAGATCGCCGGGGCCATCTGGGCGAAATTCGAAAGCGATACAGCAGCGTATGCAGGCCGCGAGGCCGCGCACACGAAAGCCTTCATGACCGAGTTTTTCCGCGACGCGCTCGGCTATCACGCCATCCGCGACACCTTGCCTCAAACCATCGGCGAGCGGACCTGGCCTGCCATGCAGGAAGCGAGAGCCGGCATTCCGCTCATCGCCTGTCCCTGGAACCTTCCGCTCGACAAGGTCGATTCCCGTTTCGCCGTTACGGGGGAAGGCTCCCACAAGAAAAGCGCCTTTGCCCTCGCGCAAGGCTATCTCAACGCATCCCCCGACCGCGACTGGGCGTTCGTAACGAACGGTCTTTCCATCCGCCTCATTCGCGATTCCGACTCCCTCGTGCGCCCGGCCTACCTCGAGTTTGATCTTGCCACGATTATGCGCGAACAGCGCTTTCCCGATTTTTGCGCGATGTGGCGTATCCTTCACGAAAGCAGGGCTACAGCGAATATCTGGGATCTCTGGCGAGCCGAAGGGCTTGAATCGGGCACCCGCGTCAGGGACGGCTTGCGGAACGGGGTCACCCGCGCCCTCATCGAGCTCGGCTCGGGGTTCCTGGGGCCGGAAACCCAAGCGAACCGCGAGCTCAGCGACGCGATCAGCTCAGGCGCCCTTTCCATCCCCGAGTACTACCGCGAGCTCCTTCGCCTCGTGTATCGGTTCCTCTTCCTCTTTACCATCGAGGAACGCGGCCTTCTCCATACCCAGGGCGACGCCGAGGGGAATCTCGATCTCGCGCTCAGGAAGGCGCAGGAGTTATATCGCTCGGGCTATTCCATGGCACGCCTCCGCGACCGCGCCCTTCGCTCATCCGCCTTTGACCGCAACACCGACCTCTGGGAAGGTCTCCGCGTCGTTTTCCGCTCCCTCCAGTCGGGCGAGGCGAAGCTCGATCTTCCGGCCCTCGGCGGCATCTTCGGCGCCGATCAGTGCCCGCACCTTGAAGGCATCCTCCTTCCGAATAACGCCCTCCTTTCCGCGATGCGCAATCTCCGCTGGGCGGCCATAGACGGTGCGCGGAGCCTCATCGACTACAAGAACATGGACACCGAGGAGTTCGGTTCCGTCTACGAAAGCCTTCTCGAGCTCGTCCCCGTCATCGACCTCGCGAGCCGATCATTTGGTTTTGTCGGGGTCGACGCGGAAACCGGTCTGACTATAGGAAATGCGCGAAAAGAAACGAGCAGTTACTATACGCCTGATTGTCTGGTACAAGAACTTGTCGAGCGCGTTCTTGATCCGGTCATTACGGCGAAGATGGTTCAAGGAACGGATAACCAAGAGAAAGCCATTCTTTCTATAACGGTTATTGATCCCGCATGCGGAAGCGGTCACTTTCTTCTTGCAGCCGCACGGCGTATCGCCGAACGACTCGCTGAAGTTCGATCAAATGGCGGTACCAAAGAAGGAGACTACCGGCGCGCGCTTCGCGAGGTCGTCGGGCAATGCCTCTATGGCGTCGATCTTAATCCGATGGCGATTGAATTAGCCCGCACCGCGTTATGGCTTGAAGGGTACGAACCGGGTAAACCGCTCGGATTTATCGATCATCACGTGCGATGCGGTAATTCCCTTGCGGGCGTTACGGACCTCTCGGTGCTCGCTGAAGGAATTCCCAATGAGGCTCTTGCCCCGCTGCCCGGCGACGATAAAGAATACGCAAAGATACTGATAAAGAAAAACACGCTTGAGCAGAAAACCATAACCGATGGACAAGGACTGCTTTTCGAGGACCCGCTTGAGAAAGCGGAAGCCGGACTGGTTGCCCTCCACTGGCGGCTCGCCAACATCGATAACGACAGCCTTGAATCGGTACAGCGGAAAAACGACGCATTCCGAAAACTTCTCGAAAGCGATGAATACACGTCAATCAAGCGCTCTTGCGACCTCTATACCTCGGCCTTTTTCCTGCCAAAGAATAAGGGTTGCGTCGTGCCTACCAGCGGGGACCTTTCCCGCGCGGCGAACGGCCAACAAGAAGACCCATTATCACCTCATGTATACGCGATCGCCGCCTGCGACGCACGGGATAATCGATACTTTCATTGGTATCTTGAGTTTCCCGAGGTGTTTTCGGTCGGCGGATTTGACTGCGTACTCGGTAATCCACCCTGGGACAAAATAAACCTCAAGGACGAGGAGTATTTCGCGTCGATCAAGCAGGAAATCGCCGATGCGCCGACAAAGGCAAAACGCACCGTGCTCATCGAAGCGCTCAAAACCGAAGATCCCGACGCTTGGCATGCCTACATGAAGGTACAGCACTTTCATGACGCATTGAGCATGTACCTGAGAAACGGGCCACGATTCCCGAAGACCGGCGTAAGCCGCATCAACCTCTATTCCGTATTCGCCGAGCATGGCTGTTTCCTCCTGGCCCCGACCGGACGGCTCGGGTACGTCCTTGCCTCGGGAATCGCTACGGACGATAACAACAAGGATCTCTTCTGGGATCTCGTTGACAAATCGCGACTTGCCTTCGTATACGACTTCGAGAATCGTGAAAGTATATTTAAGGATGTTGACAGTCGGTATAAGTTTGCGCTTCTTGCAGTAACCGGTAACAAACTTGAATCATCACAGGCAGACTTCGCGTTCTATCTGACCAACATGGAGCAGCTCGAGGAGACAGAACGTCACTTTACCCTGACACGGGAAGAACTCTATCTCCTGAACCCGAACACCAAAACATGCCCGACGTTCCGGAACCGGGCCGAGGCCGAACTGACGAAGTATATCTATAAACGCATTCCGGCTTGGGAACTGCAGGAGAAGACCGACGAATGGCCCGGAAAGCCGAAAACACCATTCAATATGTCGAATGACTCGGGCCTTTTTGTGACGGCGGACGAACTCATCCTGAAGGAAGGCGACGGTAAAACGTATTTGCCCCTCTACGAATCGAAGTTTACCCATCAGTTTAATCACCGGTTTGCGACCTTTGAGGATTGCAGCGGGGATAATCCGAGAGAGATGACAGATGATGAATTAGCCGATCCCGAAAAGTATGTACAGGCACGGTATTATCTCGACAAGACCATTTTGAATAAACGATATGAAGGGAGATGGTTTCTCACGTATCGGAAAATTGCACGAGCGACGGATGAACGGACGTGTATTACCGCAATTCTTCCGCAAGTACCATGCGGCCATTCTTTAGCACTGCTTGAAGGTTTGAACCCGTCTGGAGTTGTCAAACTCTGTGCGGATACCAATTCTATGGTCCATGATTATTGTTGTCGGCAAAAGGTTGCGGGGACCAATTTTGATCACTGGATCTGGCATCAGATTCCGCTCGTGCCGGTCGCGCGTTACGGAGAATACTGTGCCTGGGATCAACAGACGGCAACGAACTATACCTGGCTTCTCCCGCGCGTGCTTGAGCTTGTCTATACCGCCTATGACCTTACCGATTTTGCCGAAGCTGTCGGTTGGCGAAAGGCTCCGTTCAAATGGAACCCCGATCGGCGTTTCATGATTCAGTGCGAACTCGATGCTGCCTATTTCCACTGGTATCTTGGTACGATCGATGAATGGAGGCAAAAAGGCGGAACGGAACTTCTCAAGCATTTTCCGACGCCTCGCGATGCGGCACAGTATATCCTCGATTCATTCCCGATAGTCAACAACCGGGATCAGAACACGTACGGGGAACTGCGCACGAAAAATACCATTTTGCGCCTGTATGACGCGATGGCAGACGCCATGCAGAATGGCACGGATTACCGGAGCGAACTTGATCCGCCGCCGGGGGACGAAAGGGCGTGCTGTGAGAAATGAAGTAAAAAAAGATCTTTTGCTTGTCAATTCTGATATACCAGCATATACTCAATCAAGCTCTTCCGAATGAGGAAAGAGGTTATGGATTGAGTCAATCAAGGCATTCGCCTCGATGAGACACGATATGATCTGGAAACAGTTCATAAGCATCACTCCTAGATTATACTTCATAAGCATTTCAGGACACGGTGTGTCGGATGTATACACCCGGCAGGTTTTCAACAAGTGTAGAAGGCATATAGGATGACCGTGGTCCCGCCTTCTATACTCGCTTCTCAAGACAAAAAAACAATATTCAAACGAAAGTACTATGCTCATTTGGACGCAATCCGTTCGCCCGACAGCCTTTTTAAAGCCATAAAAAATCCAAACTGGGTTTGCAAGCACGGATTTCTTCCATTTGTGCACGCTGTGTTAAAAACAAAAAAACGTAAAGGCAAACATCAGCCCCCGGAATGGAAAGCCAGACACATTTATTATGCAAGCCACATGGATCGTTATATCTACCAGTGGTACGCACATCTAACCGCAGAGGCATACGAGAAATACATCGCTGATAATCATTTCGATCAGTCTCCAATCGCATATCGGCAAGGCCTTGAAAAAAATAATGTGCACTTTTCGACAGAAGTATTCAGGTTTATCCAAATGCAAAAGGATTGCTTTGTCTATATTTCAGATTTTACAAGCTTCTTCGATACACTCTCTCATAAGCTCTTGAAAGAGAAACTGAAGAAAGTATTCTGCGTAACGGAATTGCCAGAAGATCATTATCGCATATTCAAGTCGATGACCCGATTTCGGTATTTTGACCTCGATGATATTGCGTCAATCACAGGGAAAAAAACCAAAGAACTCAGAAACAAAAATACTAAACCCTCACAATTACTTACTTCAGAGCAAATGAGAGCAAAAAAGCAATTCTATTTAAAATTAAACCTTAATAAGGACCCTTATGGCGAAGAAGTCGGAACTGTTGGAGTGCCACAGGGTTCTCCCATCAGTGCCGTATATGCAAATGTCTATATGATCGATTTTGACAAAAGCATGACGGATTACGTGAGCCGGATTGGCGGAATCTACCGGAGATACTCAGACGACCTGATCTGTGTGGTTCCTCCTGAAAACGAAGATGAATTGCTGTTTATCCTCGAAACAAATATACATGATGCGCGGGTAAAGATTTCTGAAAAGAAAACCAAGTTTTTCCATGTTAAAGAGGGGATGCCACACAGGGTGATACCTAGCGAAACTGGAAATACGGATACGTTGACTCCGATAGAATATCTCGGGCTTTCCTTCGATGGAATATCCATCAAGCTCAAACCGGGTACGCTCAATAAATATTATAACAAGCTCAACCGGCGACTTCATCTTATGAGACAAAAGTCCATAGAATTCGGTAAGGTTATTGGCCGAAAAAAAGTCTACAAAAAGCTGAGTCATCTTGGCGAGGCAAACAGACGGCATCAACAAGTAATCCGCGGAACCGAATCGCCAATGAAGGAACGAAACTTCTTTACGTATGCATATACAGCAAGTGAAATTGCGGGTGATCCTGAAATCCGGAAGCAACTCAAAGGGCATATGAAAAGAATTGGGAAATTCTATAAAGAAATTGAACAAGAAGTTAGACATAGTCAAGAGCAAAAAAAATAGAAAATAAGGAGACAATAGGAAAATGGAACTAGATTCCCTCAAAAACGTTTCCTGGGAGCCCGCCCGCTTTCCGCCCTTCCCCTGGAACACCGCGCGCCGCGCTGTCCTCCGCGCCGAACTCCGCTACGTCCTAGACACCGCCTCCGTCATGGGAGTAGATTACCCATCGAATACCTTCAGGGTATTGAAGAACGGGAAGATTCGCGACTTCGGAGAATACCGGAGCGAACGGCTTGGGTTGGAAGCCTGGGACAGAGAGGAGCGGCGATGAAGAAAAGGCTTGACTCAAGCTTGAAATCATACGATACTCAACTCAGCAGACCCGCCGGGCTTCAGACCTCCGCAAGGAGGAGACAGCTTACTTCGGTGGGTATTTTTTTGTCCGGGGTACGAGCGTGAAGTACGAAAAACCGGCGAAAACTTGCGAAGAACAGGCTGATTTACTCCTTTCTCGCGGACTTGTCGCCAATCGTGCCGAACTTATCGCCGTCCTCGAGCAAATCAATTACTATCGACTATCGACCTACCTCTACACCTTCCGGGATGGTACCGACAACTTCCTGCCGGGGACCAGCCTCACGCAAATACTTCGGTTGTACGAGTTCGATCATGAATTGCGGATCCTCCTTATCGATATCATCGAGGGAATCGAAATACTCGTCCGAAGCAGACTGGCTTACTTCTTTTCGCTCAAGCATGGACCGTTCGCATGGAAAGACCCGAAGCTGTTTCCGAACTTTAATCCGGCGTATAATGATTTTGAACATTGGCAGGAAAAACTGGCTGAACAAACACGCCGTTCCCGCGACCAAAAATCGAATGAAGACACCGTCGTTCACTTTTTCAAAAAATACGGAGACCTGCATGACTGCCTTCCCGTGTGGATCCTCGTCGAAATCATGGACTTCGGCGCGGCCCTGTCATTTTATAGAGGCGTTGAAGCCGATATACGAAAGAACGTAGCCCGATCATTGAACCAGCCGGAAGAAGTCGTCCTCTCCTGGATCCTCAGCCTCAACACCGTACGCAATCGCTGCGCTCACCATGCCCGACTCTGGAATTGGAAGCTGGGCATTTCCGTCAAATTGCCAAATCCCCGAAAATACCCGGAATGGAATCTCCCTGATCTTAGCAATCGGGAACTCGCCTCGGTGCTCTATCTCTGCGCATGGATCAGTAAAAGCCTCGTCTCAAAGGATTACTGGCTTGAGCGCGCACGATCTCTGTTGCATAGGTATGAGGATGTCTCATTGAAGCATATAGGAATGCCCGATGGATGGGAGAAAGATGAAATCTGGATCGGTTGAAAGAAATCTGCACCCGATCAAAAGTAATAAACGAGGGGGATGAACATGGCAAATGCACTTTTATCAACACGACCCTGTTGGTTTGTCGGTGCGGCGTATAACCACAAAGAAGACCAAACGCCGCGATTTATCGCGGATGGAATCTGGGAGAACGGCTACACCGATAGATATCTTGATCACGTAAAATCCATTCAGCCGGGCGACAGAATCGCTATCAAGGCCGCGTATGTTAAAAAGAAAGGGTTTTCGTTTGAAACCCATGGGAATTCCGTTTCGGTAATGGCAATCAAGGCAATAGGAATCGTAACCGAAAACCTGGGCGATGGACGCAGATTGAAAGTAGAATGGAAACCCGTTGAACCGGCGCGTGAATGGTATTTTTACACGTACCAGAAAACTGTTTGGAAGATCGTTCCCGGCGATTGGTATAACGATTCATTAATCGCGTTTACTTTTGATGGAAAAGCGCAGGATATCGATAAATTTCGCAATGCCCCGTATTGGAAACAGCGCTTTGGCGATATTGACACCAAGAACCGCAAATTCGAATGGTCTGCTTTTTACGAAGAAATCGCAGACGCGCTCCTTGCGTACCGGAATGACAGAAGCGAATTGATCAAGGGCTTGAACGATATTGCGACTCGCGTCGAATGTATGAGTTACCTCCATGACGCTCGCGAGGATGGAACGATAATTCCCCTGACGGATATTTGCCCTTTTACCGTGATGGGTATATTCAACAGGGGGACAACCGACGAAAACAGAAAACAAGCCGCGCGAGAAATCGCCCAATTTCTTGGGGTGACCGTATCGGTTCCGGAACGATTTGACGGCATTCCCGTACTTAATCAGCAAAAATCGATGTTTTTCGGCTATACCCCTCATCGCGCTGAGGGCGATATCGATAAACTCTGGAACATGTTTCAGCGAGCGCTGGAATTCGGTGAAACTGACGATGCCGACACGCGTTCGGATTTTATAGAGTCGTATGCCGAGACGTCCAGGGTCTTTTGCGTTGGGTGGAATCTCACAATGGGGTTGTACTGGATACGACCGTGGTCATTCCCGACTCTCGACAAGCAATCGCAGGAATACATTCGATCAAAGCTAAACATAAAGATAGGGAAAAATGGCGCCAAGGGTCGCTGTAGTGCGGAAGACTATCTTCTGGTGCTCGATACGCTAAAAACCAGGTTTCTAGAAGAAGAATACCCCGTACATTCCTTTCCGGAATTATCTCTGGCCGCATGGCAGTATACAAAGCCCGAGATAGAATCAAGCGTTGCAGGTGAGGACAATGAGATTGAAGACGATACCGAAATGCAGACAACGCCCCGCGTAATCGAACCGTATACCCTTGATTCGATTATCGACGCCGGCTGCTTCCTTCCCCGTGAAAAGCTCGATTTCATCCTCGCGTCATTGAAAATGAAAAAGAACCTCGTGCTTCAAGGGGCGCCGGGTACCGGTAAAACCTGGCTTGCCAAGCGACTTGGCTACGCACTCATGGGGCAGAGAGACGAATCGAAACTCCGTTCCGTTCAGTTTCATCCTAACCTTACCTACGAAGATTTTATCCGTGGATTTCGTCCAACTGTCGAGGGCAAGCTTTCATTGATCGATGGACCGTTTATGGAGCTTCTGATGACGGCGCAACAACAGCCTGATGTGGCTCATGTTCTGGTTGTCGAGGAAATCAATCGTGGAAACCCCGCACAGATATTCGGTGAAATGCTCACGCTCATGGAAGCTGACAAACGTACTCCCGACGAGGCGCTTGAGCTGAGTTACCGGAAATACCCGGGCGAACGAGTGAGCGTACCTGCGAACCTCTACATAATCGGAACTATGAACATCGCCGATCGATCGCTCGCCCTGGTCGACCTTGCCTTGCGCCGCCGCTTCGCCTTTATCACGCTTGAGCCAGCCTTTGGCGATCCCTGGAGAGAGTGGGTCAGAAAGCGGATCGGTGTCGACGCTCGGGTGTTGAGCGAAATCGAGGCACGAATCAGGAAATTGAACGAGACGATTGAATGTGACCCGGGTTTGGGGAAGCAGTTCCGTATCGGCCATAGTTTCTTTACGCCGTCGGCATCGAACGATATCTCTGATCCAGTTTCTTGGTATAGACAGGTCATCGAAACCCAAATCGGACCTCTTCTTGACGAGTATTGGTTTGATCAACCAGATAAAGCAACTGAAGCCCGCGAACTCTTATTAAAAGGATTCTGATGGAAATCAGTCCAGTCGGATTCGTCGGTCGCGTGCCGATTCGAAACATTTGGCTTCTCATGCTCTATGCCTCCGATATCTATCGTATTCGGGGAATGGGTTATTATGGCGTTGAAGAGAACCCAGATGATATACCGGATTTAATCGCGGAATTGCTTGTCGGTACCGTTGAGCGTCGATTGATGCGCAATCTGTCCGCCGGATATCGGATGACTGACGCGATCACCAGCAGAGTACGCGGAAGAATCGATCTTCTCCGGACGGAGTCCCATCAGTTGCTGAGACGGGCGAAAGTAGCCTGTCATTATGAGGAATTGACCATAGACACCCCGCGCAACAGATACGTTCGTGCGGCCTTACAGCGTCTGACTCAGATTGTGCGCACCGATCGGATACGGATTAAGTGCTCTGCGCTTTCAGCACGTCTGACTGCTCTCGGAGTTACTGGTCCGAAGCCTGAACTGATCGAACTATCTACTGAAACCTTCGGTCGGAATGACGTCGCGGATAAAACGATGATTTCCCTGGCACGCCTTGCCTTTGATCTCGCGCTTCCGCTAGAGTCCTCGGGTGTATACGCACTCAACGCCACCGAGCGGGAGGAGCGTTGGCTTCAAAAGCTTTTTGAAAGAGCCGTTGGAGGCTTCTATTCGCAGGCGCTTGAACGTTCAGTATGGAATGTACAATGCGGAAAGAAACTGACGTGGAATATCGCTGATAAAACCAGTGCGATTGACGATATCATGCCCTCAATGAAAACGGATATATTCCTCGAGAATAAAGCATCAAATAACTGGATAATTATCGATACTAAATTCACGGATATAGTTACCTCCGGTTGGTACCGTGAAAAGTCTTTAAAAAGTGGCTACGTATATCAAATTTATGCATATCTTCGCTCGCAAGAGAACCAAGATATCCCTCCTTCCATGAATTCAACGGGAATTCTTCTACATCCAGTAATTGATACCATATATGACGAGGCGATTATTCTCGATGGACATCGCATTCGCTTTATGACGGTGAATTTGGCAGGAAAGGCGACAGAAATACGAAGTGATCTACTTAAATGCGTAGTATTGAATACCGCATAGTACGGATTATTTGATAAGTAACACGAATATGAGTAATATGAAGGAATGATCATACTATGAATACTCTCGAACGGACACTTATCGAGAAAACAGGCGCTGATAACGGTTGGGAATGCGTCATGGAAAGCCGACCGGAAGTCGTACGACTCGCATCAGGGAGACACCCTGTAAGCGTTGAAATCATCGATCGGGGGTCACTTCCCGAACGGTACGAGCTACGCTTCTCCGAACCGGTCGAAAGCGCAGAACTGAAACGTGACCTTCCTCCGGAACTTTTCCTGAACGGCATGATAGTGGCTTATAACGATCAGATACTTGGCGTAATTCTCAGGCGATACGCTGAACTGGTCGTCTCGCTTCCTACGCGACCTCTTGTCGAATATGAAAAAGAAGTAGCCGAGATTCTCGAGTCCGAGATCGGTATTCGCGGAACGGAAACTGAGCGTCTTGTCCGCCAGCGCGTCGGCCAGGACGTCTACCGGAAATCGCTCATGCACTACTGGAAAGGACAATGCGCCGTTACGGGTATCGATGTCCCCGAGCTTCTGCGGGCAAGTCATGCAAAGCCCTGGGCTGATTGCGACTGCGATGCGGACCGTCTCAATGTGTATAACGGGTTTCTCCTGTCTGCGGAACTCGATGCTCTTTTTGATGCTGGTCTTATTACCTTTGATATGACCGGACTTTTTCATGTATCGAACAGGCTTACGTCATATCAGAAGAAAATTCTGCACCTGGATGAACCGTTGCGGCTACGATGGATTGATCGAAACCATTTCCCGTTTCTGGAGTGGCATACAATGCACGTTTTTCAACGTATTTGAATAAGCAAATATCACAAGAAGTACTGCATTTTGCAGTTATGTTAAAATAAGAAGGAGTCTGAAAACATGAATACGATTTTCCTTGTTCTCATTCTGGCCGTTGTGGTAATTCAATTATTGCTCATTCTTGTGCTTTTAAGAAAAGCATCGAACGGATCACAGGATCAGGTAATCCGGAAATTCGATGAATACGAAAAGCGTATCGACAAGCATGAGGTTGTCCTCCGAGAGGAGTTTTCACGAAACCGCGAAGAGATGGCTAAATCAGCGTCGATCGCTCGAAATGAACTGACAGAGACTTTCACGAAGTTCTCCGTGCTTCTTGACCAGAAGCTGACCGCGATACAGGATGCGGTAAACCTGTCGGGCAAACAAAACCGCGAGGAACTTGGACTATCGCTCAAATCATTTGAGGGAAAAGTCGATGGAATGCGCGATGCCGTCGAGAAGAAACTTACGGCGCTCCAGGAAGACAACAGCGCAAAGCTCGAGAAGATGCGCGAGACTGTGGATGAAAAGCTTCATAAGACTCTCGAGACGAGGCTTGGCGAGTCCTTCAAGCTCGTGAGCGAGCGTCTTGAACTCGTGCAGAAAGGTCTTGGCGAGATGCAGACCCTTGCGACGGGAGTCGGTGATCTCAAGAAGGTTCTGTCGAACGTGAAGACAAAAGGCGTACTCGGAGAATACCAGCTTGGCGCCATTCTCGAGCAGTTATTGACGCCCGCTCAATATGAGCCGAATGTCAAGACAAAGAAAAGCTCGAACGATCTTGTCGAGTTCGCGGTGAAGATTCCGAGCAAAGAAGATTCTTCCCGCGTTCTCTGGCTTCCGATAGATGCGAAGTTCCCGACCGAGGATTATTCGAGGTTGGTCAATGCGTACGATATTGGGGATATCGGCGAGATCGAAGCGGGCACAAAAGCGCTCAGAACGAAGATCGAAAAGTTCGCAAAAGATATCAATACGAAGTATATTGATCCGCCGAACACGACCGATTTCGCGATTATGTTCCTGCCCTTCGAAGGCTTGTTTGCGGAGGTCCTGCGCATCCCCGGGCTTTTCGAGAGCATTCAGAGAGATTACAAGATCACCATTACCGGTCCCACTACCATTTCGGCTTTCCTTTCAAGTTTGCAGATGGGCTTCCGGAGCCTCGCGGTCGAGAAACGGACGAGCGAGATTTGGCAGCTTCTTGGCGCGGTGAAAACCGAGTTCGGCAAGTTTGGCGAAGTACTAGAGAAAACGAAGCAGAAACTTGACGCCGCGAGTAAGGAAATTGACTCAGCTGGCGTGCGTTCGCGTGCCATTGAGCGGCAGCTACGGGATGTCCAGGAGCTACCGGCGGGAGCGTCGGCGAAGCTTCTGGAGGAAACTACTGCCGCTGACTAAATAATCTAGAACAGGTTAGCTCTCGTATCATCCCCATCGTGTAAGTCGGGAGACCGATCCGTTAGGTCTCCCGTTTTGATGGTTTTCCTGGCATTTTCACATTTATGCAACGACTTTTGTGCTTAACTTGCCACTAAATACAACGACTTTTCGTAAGTGCCTATCAATCATGAGGTTTCTCATCTAATTTTCCATACTCCTATCAACGGTTAATCGAAAAATTCCTAGCTCCGGTGACGTGTTATGACCGGTATGCTCCATTAATCGGATGCAGGCGTCCGACAAGGAGGGAGTATGAAGGAAAAAAAGACGGAAGGCGTGACGGGGGCGAAGCGGCCGGTCGGAGGGTCAGGCCGATTTACCGATCTTGCGCTCGGGAGGGAGTTTGTCGAGAAGTACGCGGAGCAGGTTCGGTACTGCCCGGCGTGGAAGAAATGGTTTATCTGGGACGGGACGGTCTGGAAGAAGGATGACTGCTGCGAGATACACGAGCTTTTGACCGAGTTCATCCACGGGATGCGTCGCACGGTCGCCTCTGGAGGTGATTACCGGAAAGCGCTCGAGCGGCAGACGCAGATCTTCAAATGCGAGTCCTTGAGGCGGCGCGAGGCGATATTGATGAGCGCGCAGCTTGAAAAGAGCATCAAGATTGACCCGATAGAGCTCGATCGGGATCCGTTCCTTTTCAACGCGCTCAACGGGACGATCGACCTTAGGACAGGCGAACTTAAGGAACCGATGCGGACGGCGTTCCTCACGAAGTGCGCGAGCGTGCGCTTCGAGTGTGGCGCGACGCATCCCGAGTGGGACCGGTTTCTCTCCCGCGTCATGGCGGGGAACGCGCGCATGATCTCCTTCCTCCAGAAGGCGATCGGGTGGGCCCTTACCGGCGACATGAGCGAGCAAGCGATGTTCATCCTCTTCGGCACGGGTGCGAACGGGAAGAGCACGTTCCTCAACGTGGTAACCGAGATTCTCGGGAACTACGCGAAGACGGCGCAGCCTGAGTCCTTCATGAAAAAGCGGGGCGAGTCGATCTCGAACGATATCGCGCGACTGTGCGGTACGCGGTTCGTCACGACGCACGAGATCGAGGAAGGCCAGCGCTTGAGCGAGACGCTCATCAAGCAGATCACCGGGCAGGATCTCATGACCGCGCGGTTCCTCTACGGGGAGTACTTCGAATTTTTGCCTACCTTCAAGGTCTTCATGGCGACGAACCAGAGCCCGGCGATCAGGGGAAACGATTACGGTATCTGGCGGCGCATCAAGGTCATTCCGTTTCCCGTACAGATATCCGGCGAGGAGCGCGACCCGGAGCTCATGGGCAAGCTCCGTTCGGAGAAATCGGGGATTCTCAACTGGATGCTCGAGGGTTGCCTTCTCTGGCAGAAGGAAGGGCTCGGGGAACCCGAGGAGATGCGGACGGCGATTACCGAGTACCGGGAAGACATGGACATCGTGAACAGTTTCATGGGCGAGAGTTGTGAAACCGAAGGCCGCGAGTCTGCGAAGACGCCGTCGGGCGAGCTCTACGCGGCGTTCGTCGATTGGTGTCGAAAGGCAGGCGAAGAGCCATACAGTCAACGGATGTTCTCGATTTATCTTGAAAGCATGGGCTTCCGCAAAGGGCGGGATAGCAAGAAGCGGTACTGGAAGGGCATCGTTTTGCGGTAATTGATGGGTCAGCTCTGTCTGGGTTCACTCCAATGAGCTGGCCTTTCTTGCGTCATTGCGACCGATCATGTCGGATGGGCGGTGACGGGTCATGTGTGGCCATAGGAACGATAATAGCTGTAACAGGTTCGATCAATCGATTACGTGATAATTCGCTATTTATATTGTTTGAGTCTTTTTATCATCTTCTTTTTTCTTAGTGACAGATGAAGGGAAAACAATAAGATGAAATGAGACAAGAAAAAGCTGTGATTGCATATCGGGAATGACGGATCTCGATGAAAGCAAGTAAGGGCAAGCGGAACCGCGCGCCCCCCGCGATGTAATTTCCGGAAGGTAAAAATATCTGGCGCGCGGGACCCGACCGCGGAACGCGGTCGGGTTTAGGGGAAGATCAGAAGTGTGGTGGGAAACTTGCCGTTGAAAGGATATCAACGGTCACAGGTTCTTATCACGAAAGCGTCCCGGAGGCAACCGTCGGTTCACCAGAAGCGGAAGCGTTCTGGAGCCGAGGGCGCGAACGCGCCTGAGGCGGAGGATCGCTTCCGACGAAACCCGTCGTTGCCGGAGGGTCGCGCGCAAGAAGACGCGAAACTACTGCAATGGATGCGGTAAAGCCGCCACGCTCGCTGTGGGAGAGATCTCGGAATGAGGGGCCGGGAGCGTGAGGCCAGGATGGCCGAAACGCGGAGGCCCCGAATGAAGGTTACCCGCGCAGGGACGCGCGGGTAATTCGAGGAACCAGCAGCACGGGGCGGGAAGGTTTCACAAAGCGGATTGGTGAAATCCCGGCGCGGACCTAACCTTCGCTTAACCTGCGAGCGGAGCGCGAACGCGCGCAGTGAGTCAGGTTGAAGCGCCGGTTAGGTCCGCGCCGCTACGGTAAACAGATTCAGAATGCAGACGATTGATTTCTTGGGAACAAACATACGTTGCCGAACGGAGGAGGGATATCAAGAAATCCCGGGGGAGAGAGGCAATGTATGTTTGTTGTCCTTTCAGGGTAACCGCTCAAGGGCGGTGATGAAAAAGTCCACGCTCCACTTGGAGAGGAGGCTCTGTTCCGATGACGAGATAAACGGAGCGACATCATCCGTTGCTCGCTTCCAGTCAATCTCGCCGATACGCTTCTTCATCTCGTTGATGTACCAGGCGCGGTCTACGGTGAGACTGTTGCCAGCCCATGGGCCGGTCTGGTCGAGGGCCGCAGAAAGGCGACGGTAATTCACTGGCGTTTTGTTTCCGATGTACCAAAGGAAATCATACCAATCCCGACCCTTTTCGTATTTGCGGCAAAGGAGCGCGTGGCTTTTCCCGGCAAAAAGCGTCGGAAGGGTTTCGACCGTGATGCTACTCGGAGCAGGGAATCCGATAAAGACGCTTTCGAATTCACCGCCGCTGGGAGGATTCGTGTCGATCTCGAGTTTGATGCGGATCTTTCGCGGTGTTCCTTGCCTGTTCGCGTACGCGAGGCGAAGCACCTTTCCGATCGAGTCGTCCTTGATGAATGCCTTTTTCACGGTTTCGTCCGCGTGCGATTTGTCCTGCAGCTCAACGCTATAGCCATACTGCTCGAGCGTCGTACCGATGAGCGTGAGGTACTGCTGCCAGGAGAAGGAGCTCTCGCTCGTTTTGAGGATGAAATCCATATCCTCGGAAAAACGGTTGAGTCCATGCACGATGCGGAGGCAGGTGCCGCCCTGAAAGGCCGCGTGCGAGAAGAAGTCACTCGTGGAGAGCGCGAAGAGAATGAGTTCTTGGGTGATCTCGCGAATGGCCGTGAGTTCCGTTTCCGCGGAGTCCGTGTGGTATCGCTTCAATCGGTCTTCGATGATGCCGGTATTCATAGTTTCAAATCCTTTCTGAGTCCCGCAAGGAACGCTTCCACCGCGGGCGCGGTTCGATAATTTCCCTGGATGCTTTCAAAGTCGCCCGCGGTGAGGGTTTCTAGTTCGTCCTCTTCGATGCGGAGCGATTCGATGAGCGGTTCCCTATCCGTCCATTCAAGCTTGTGCGTATACACATAGTCGGCAAGCGCCTTCAGAGGGCGCGCTTGCAGGGCGGACTCGCCGTCGACCGAAACCGCCTCGACGCCACAGAAGAACAGCGCTTGCGGAATCCGTTTGTACGTGAAGCGGCCGAGGGGCGTATCGAAGTCCGCCGGATTTTTCGAGGTCGCGCATGTTACCGTGGTAACGCCTTCGGGAATCCAGCCATGGCGACTCAAGGCATATTCCATGCTGACGTATGAGGGATAGTAGAGTCGGTTTGCCAGGCTCGCGCGGTTCACGGGTTGCTTTCGCAAGGAAGGGCTCAGAGTATAGAGTCCCCGCTTGATCTGCACGAGATCGCCGTCCTTCATGGCGCGCTTTACGAGGGCATAGCGAACGTTATCATCCGGCTCGATATTCTGGATATCGCTCGCCGAAAAGACGGAATGTTCGAGTGTCTCAAAAAGCGTCTTAATTAGCTTGTTCATAATAGAAACTGTCATTATATGACAGTTTCTATTATGTAGTATGATTCCAGAAAGTGCAAGGGGCGTTTTCATCCCGCGACGTTGGCGGTGTCCCGGTTCTCGTGGTCTGGTTCCGTACCGAGGTTTTGCTCTGCCTCCTTCACCTTCCGTTTCTTCTCCTCGACCCGCAGTTTCTTTTCAAGTTTCAAGCGCGCGTCGTTGAAGTCGATGAGGGTGTCGTGGTTGGAATACCGTTCGGTCATCTGGATGCTCTTGTGCCCGGCCATCTTCATGACGAGATAGTCCGGGATCCCGTTCGCGCGCGAGAGGGTGATAAATAGGTGCCTGAGGCCATGGAGGGTGAGGTACCGCTTTTCGCGGACGTCCTGGTCGATGCCGATTTCCTTGAGCATGGCGTAGAAGCCCTTGGTGACGGTCCCGGAGTCGACGGGGTGCTCGATGTGCTGGGCGTTCCAGAGGAGATAGGGAGAATCGGCGTACGGGAGAAGGCGGCACCGGTCGAGGGATTCGAGGACGGGTTCGGGAAGGGGGACGACGCGGGTGTGGCCCCACTTCGGTTTCTTGAGTCCTTCGGCGTGGTTTACGTAGTTGCCGCGAACGTTGATGACGTGATTCTCATGGTCGACGTCTTCCCATTTGAGTCCGCGGATCTCGCCGAGGCGGAGGCCGCAGAGGGCGGCGAGGAGGACGGCCGCGCGGACGCGGGGATCGTCGGTGTGGACCTTGAGGAGGAGGGAGAGTTCGTCGAGGCTGAGGATGCCGCGTTCGCGTTCGTTCTCGGCGAGCTTGTCGAGGTACTGGAGGGGATTGGGGAGGCGGTGCATGCGGGAGAAATACGTGAGGGGTACGCGGATCGCCTGGATGGTCGCGTTGATGGTTCTCGGTGCAACACCTGAGCGCGCGAGGGTTAAGGTCATGGTCTCGATGCGTTTGAGATCGATGTCAGTCATGCGCAATCCCTTGAGGAAGGGCGTCGCGTGTTTGGCGACGATGCGCGCGCTGATGTAGAGGTAGTCGTTCGAGATGACCCTGCCGCGGAGGGCTCGCCCCTGGACGTAGTCGCTGTCGCGCCGCCAGAACGACGCGATGTACTCGAGGGCGTCGGGGTTGTCTGCGTTCGGGACGATGCCTTCGGCGTGGAGGCTATGGGCTTTACGGATTGCCTGGGTACGGTTCTTCGCGTCCGAGATACGGATGGTTTTGATGACGGCGCCGTCGCTTCCGAAGAAGCGAGCGTCCCAAGCGACGCCGTGTTTCGTGGTTCGTTCAGAAACGGAAAACGGAGCTCTTGCCATATTCATCTCCTTTGACGCACTCGTGTGTACAAGTGTGTGTACGGGTACGAATTTCGCAGAAACTCCGTTTGTACGGTCGCTCTGAAAAATAAAAAAGTCCTTACAAAGTAAGGACTTTTAGGTGTTTGCGGCGAAGAAGACTTGAACTTCCATGGGTCGCCCCACTAGCACCTCAAGCTAGCGTGTCTACCAAATCCACCATCGCCGCATTCAGTCTTCACGACTTGACGTCGCGTTGACGGTGATAAATTATCAAATAGGCGAAGAAATGTCAAGCGTGGGCGAGAGGAAAAAAAGGCGGTAAATCGTTCCGTATGCCGAACCGATCACCGCCTTTATCACGAGCGCGTACCGTGAGACGAGCGACTTAAATCGCCGCCTTCCAGAGCCCGTGGAGGTTGCAGTATTCGTAGGCCGCGATAGCCTTGTCGTCGGCCGTAAGGGCGAAGGTAATCTCGGGTTTGTCGCCGGGGTTCAAGGTCTTTCGCTGACCGCCCTTTGCCGTCTCGAGGTAGACCCACTGGATGTAATGCTCCGGGAGCATGGGGTGCTCGACGGCGCCGATCTTGACCGTGACGGCGTTGCCCGAGACGGTGACGACCGGCACGTGCTTTTCCTTGGACGCGTCCACCGTGTTCGCGACGAGCTCGGTCATCTCCTCGCCGCAACAGACCATATTCACGCCGGAAGCGTGAATCATCCCGACGAGGTTTCCGCATTTCTTGCAGATGTAAAATTTCGGTTCGGTTCCCATGGTTTCTCCTTCTTCTACCTTTATGTTAATGAAAGCATACTTCAAATATACGCTTTTAAGGGACTTGACGCAAATAAAAAAAAACGATAATTTAATCGAGCGTTCGGCAAGAACGCGTACGGGCAATTAGCTCAGCTGGTTAGAGTATTACCTTGACATGGTAGGGGTCACTGGTTCGATCCCAGTATTGCCCAGCTAGGCCGGAAATCCGAAAGGGTTTCCGGTTTTTTTTACCCTGCGCTTCGTTTTTTGTTTGCTTTCCCTAACATTAATGTGTATCTTTTTATCGAATGGGGGTAAGTCATGAACGATACCAACACGATCAGGATCGCGTTTTTCGATACCAAATCCTATGACCGCGAGTACTTCGAGCGGGCCCGCGAGTCGGGCGACTTCGGGGGACTCGATTTCGAGTACGACTTTTTCGAGGTGAAACTCGACCAGGCTACGGCGAGTCTCGCCGAAGGCCACGAGGTCGTGTGCGCGTTCGTGAACGATCACGTCGATCGCGCGGTCGTAGAACGGCTCGAGGCTGCGGGGGTCAAGCTCATCGCCCTCAGGTGCGCGGGATACAACAACGTGGACCTCGAGGCGGTGTGGGGAAGGCTGCACGTGGTGCGGGTCCCTGCCTATTCGCCGCACGCGGTCGCCGAGCACGCGGCCGCCCTTTTGCAAACCCTTAACCGGCGCATCCACACCGCGTTCAACCGTACCCGCGACGGTAACTTCGCGCTCAACGGACTCGTCGGGCGCGACCTTTACGGAAAGACCGCGGGCATCATCGGGACGGGGAAGATCGGCAAGATCCTCGCCGAGATCCTTCACGGCTACGGCATGCGCGTCCTGCTCGACGATCCCTATCCCGACGACGAGTTCGCCCATCGCATCGGCGCGCGCTACGTTCCCCGCGAGGAGCTCTACCGCGAGTCGGACGTCATCAGCCTCCATTGCCCGCTCACGCCGGAGAACCGGCACATGATCAACGCGGAGAGCCTCGCGCTCATGAAGCGCGACGTGATCCTTATCAACACCGGGCGCGGCGCGCTCATCGATTCCCGCGCGCTCGTCGAGGCGCTCAAGGACGGACGGATTCGCGGGGCCGGGCTCGACGTCTACGAGGAGGAGGACAAATACTTCTTCGAGGACTGGTCGCTTTCCCCGATCAGGGACGACGTGCTCGCGCGCCTCATTCAGTTCCCGAACGTGCTCCTCACCGCGCATCAGGCCTTCCTCACCGAGGAGGCGCTCGGCGAGATCGCGCGGGTTACCCTCGACAACGTGCGCCTGTGGAAGCTCGAGAACCGGGCGCCGAACGAGATCTGCTATCAGTGCGCCGCGGGGAAGGCAGGGGAGTGCGCGCGGGACAAGGTTGGTCTTTGCTGGCCGAAGAAATAGGCGTCTTGCCGGGACTTCCGGGGGAGGGACTATGGACGTGCATGGCGAGAAAAATCGCGAGGCGCTCAAGGCGCGGCTTACCGACGAGCAGTTCAGGATCACCTGCGACTGCGGGACCGAGCCGCCGTTTCGCAACGCCTATTGGGATAACCACGAGAAGGGTTCGTATCTCGACGTGATTTCGGGCGATCTCCTTTTCCGGTCCGGGGACAAGTTCGACTCGGGAACGGGCTGGCCGAGCTTTACCCGTGCCGCGAATCCCGGAGCGGTCGTCGAGCTCGAGGACCGCTCGCACGGGATGACGAGGATCGAGATTCGCGCGGCAAAAACGGGCGCCCATCTCGGGCACGTGTTCGACGACGGCCCTCCGCCCGAGGGCAAGCGGTATTGCGTGAACTCGGGCGCCTTGAGGTTCGTCCGCGAGGAGGACTCGGTCGCGATCCTCGCCGCGGGCTGCTTTTGGGGAACCGAGGCCTACTTCGCCCGCGTGCCGGGAGTGCTCGACACTACGGTCGGCTACTCGGGCGGTTCGGGGAACGCGAGTTACGAGGAGGTGTGCTCGGGAAAGACCGGGCACGCCGAGGCGGTTCGCGTCGTCTTCGATCCCGAGCGGGTTTCCTATCGGGATATACTCAGGCATTTCTTCCGGATGCACGACCCGACCTCGGTCGACCGTCAGGGTCCCGACGTCGGCACGCAGTATCGTTCCGCGATCTTTACGATCGGCGACAGGCAGCGGAAGATCGCCGAGGCGCTCGCGAGGGAACTCTCCGACTCACGAGCCTTCAGGGAACCCGTCGCGACCGAGATCTCGGACGCGGGGGATTTCTTTCCCGCGGAGGAATGGCATCAGCGCTATCTCGAGCGGAATCCCGCGGGGTACTGTCACGTGAATCTCGCGCTCGCGCGCCGGCCGCTCGACTGACGGGACGCGCGTCAAACGGGTTCGGGCTCGCTCGGTTCCTCGAGTCTCATGTGCGTTAGCTGGCATTCGAGTATCGACGCCTCGATGCTCGAGTAGACGAGCCTGACGACGACCTCGACGAAATAGGTTTTCTGCAGGATCATGTTCTTCCGTTTCTCGTAGAAATCGAGGGTGCTCGAGCGCTTGCGCCCCATGTACCCGTCGTAATCGCTGAAGTCGGCGTCGCTCGCGCCGTCGGGAATCGCCTGCACGTAATCGAGATATTCGTCCATGTAGCTGAGGATCTTGAAGAGCTTGAGCCGTATTCCCGTCTCTCGTTTCGCGCTCGCGATCTTCGGCGAGATCATCGTGAGGATATCGTCCTTGCGGAATTTCACTCCCCGCGATTCGAGGGTCCTTTCCAGGTAATCGATGACGTATTGGTTTCCGCGATAATACCGGAAGAACTCGACGATCTCCCGAGCTCCCTGCTTCCCGTGGTTGATGAGTTCCTCGGCCTGGCGCGCGATCGACTCGGGAAGGGTCGGATAGACCTGCACGCTGTAGGTTTCGTAGGAAGCGTTGTGCTTCTCGTGAAGGACGACCTCCCGAAAGCGGAAGAGGTCGTCCCAGCGGATGTCCTGATACACGCACCCGAGACGCTTCGCCTCGTCGCGGAACTCCTTGAAGTACTCGTCGGCGATCCCGCTTTTCTTGAGAATTTCGAAGAACTCCGACGAGATCCGCAGGCCCCCGATGGGCGCGGTCGACTCCATCCGCTTCGCGTTGATGACGGGAAGCCCGATGATATCCCAGTGTTTCGATCCGCCGGGCCCGAAATTGCCGATCGTGACCTCGCCGATGTTCGCGCCGATCCTGATCCTGATCTGGAAAAAGGCGAAGAGGGTAGAGGAGATGTCGTCCTTCGAGCGAAGGGCCTTGATGATCTCGAACGCTTCGGTAAGCGCCTGTTTCGCCTCCTCGCTCGCGTCCTCGGCGAGGAATGCGTCGTCGGCGTGGTTGAAGCGGATGCAAACGCGTTGCATCTCGACGCAGGTATAGAAAAGTTCGCGCGCGATGAAGTACACCCGCCGCTCGTGGTCGAGATCCCAAAGCCGCTTGTCGATGATGCCGTCGAAATGGAACATCATCGAGTCTCCCTCGATCTTGTTCAGGAACCCGCCGTGGCGGTCGAGCACGATCTGGAAGGCGGTATAGAGCCCGTTGAGGAGGGTCTGGTTCTCCTTCGGAGAGAGGAACTTCGACAGATGCGTATAGTCGGCGATGTCGATGAATCCGACGCCGACCTCGCCCTCGCGCGAGTGCGCCGGGATGTGGCCGATATCGTAAATCGCCTTGACGAGGTGTTTCGGGAGATAGAACTCCTCGATCGATTGCATGAGATCGGGGAGTTTTTCGGGATCGTTCATCGGCGTCGCGTCCTTGGATTCGGATGGGTTACTGGCCAGTTGTACATCGTCGAATGTCATGCCTAAAGTATAGGTCACCGGTTCGCTTTTTTCCGGTTTTTTTCCGCCGCCGGGAGGTTTTCGGCATCGCGGGGCGCGCCCGTCCGTCGGCCGCGCCCCGGCGCGCCGTCAGTCGAGCTTCCCGTATTCCCTGAGGAAACGCGCCTTCAGGTCACGCAGTTCCTCGGTGAGGGCGACCTTGAAGATGTGCGGGTTGAGGATGCGCTTGTAGGTTCGGTCAAGCTCGTCGAGACCGACCCGGACGCGTTCCCTGATCGTTTCGAGGGCTTCGGGCGGGACGGTTTTCTTTCCCCCGTCAATCTTTTTCGAGAGGAGGGGCACGGCGCGCGCGGCCGCGAATCCGAAGCTTTGATAGTCGTTCGACGGATGGAAATAGCGCGCGGAAACGCCCGCCTTGACCGGGCTTCCCTCGAGCGAGAGGACGTCGGCCTTGATCGAGCCCGTCTCGTCGTAGAGCCGCCAGACCTGCTTGATGCCGGGATTGGTCGTTTTGTCGGGATTGTCGGAGAGTTTCATCGTGGGGACGAGGACGTCAGCGGATCCCGCTTTCGCGGCGAGCTTGTATACACCGGTGAAGGACGCGTCGTTTCCGCCGGTCACCATGTGGGTTCCGACTCCCCAGCCGTCGATCGGCGCGCGATTAAGGACGAGCGACTCGATGATCTCCTCGGTGAGCTCGTTCGAGACGGTGATCGTCGCGTTCGCGCATCCCGCGTCGTCGAGCCGCTTTCGCACCTCCTGGCTGAGGTATTGGATGTCGCCGGAATCGAGCCTGACGCCGAAGTTCTTTCCCGCGGCACCGAGTCTCTTTCCCGCCGCTATCGCGGCCTCGACGCCCGAGCCGAGGGTGTTGTAGGTATCGATGAGGAACACCGACTTGTCCAGATAGATCCTGGCGTACGCGTCGAAGGCCTCTTCCTCCGAGGGGAAGGACATGACCCAGGAGTGCGCCATCGTTCCCATGACCGGGATGCCGTACCGCTTTCCCGCGAGGGCGTTGCTCGTGCCGGTCGCCCCGCCGATGTATGCCGCGCGGCTCGCGCTCATCGCGCCGTCGGGTCCCTGAGCGCGGCGAAGGCCGAATTCCATGATCGAGCCGCCCTTTGAGGCGAGGGCGCAGCGCGCGGTTTTCGTCGCGATGAGGCTCTGGAAATTCACCACGTTGAGGATGAGTCCCTCGATGATCGCGGCCTCGATGACCGGCGCGTGCACCCGGATGAGCGGCTCGTTCGGGAACACGATCGATCCCTCGTCCATCGCCCAAATGTCGCCGGTGAAACGAAACGAGGATAGATAGTCGAGGAAGCCGCGCTCGAAGGTTCCGAGCGTCTCGAGCCAGGCGATGTCCTCGCCGGAGAAACGGAAGTTCTCGACGGTCTCGAGGAGGGGGCCGAGACCGGCGAACACCGAGAATCCGCCCGAGAAGGGTTGTTTCCGGAAGAACATGTCGAAGACCGACATGCCGTTCATCGTTCGCTTCCAGTACCCCTGGGCCATCGTGAGTTCGTAAAAATCGGTAAAAAGTGCGCTTTCCGCCATCATATCTCTCCTTGCGCGTTGAGTTCCGTGCGTACGCTCGAGCCCGCGGCGGTCTTCACGACCTCGATCCGGTTCGGTACCCGGCCGCGCAGCTCGCTCACGTGCGAAATGATCCCGACCATGCGGCTTCCGCGGATCTCGTCGAGTATCGTGATCGCGCGCTCGAGGCTCGACTCGTCGAGCGAGCCGAAGCCCTCGTCGATGAAAACCGCGTCCAGCTGCACGCCGCCGGCGCGCGACTGTATCGAGTCGGCGAGCCCGAGCGCGAGGCTGATCGACGCCATGAAGGTTTCGCCGCCGGAGAGGGTCGCCGACGGACGGGCCTTGCCGGTGTACGCGTCGAGGATCTCGAGCTCGAGGCCCGCGTACGCGTTGCCCTTTCGGTAGCTGTCGTTGAGCCTGATGCGGTAACGCCCCTCGCTCATGCGCTCGAGCCGCTCGTTGGCGTACGCGGTGACCTCCTCGAGGTACATGGCGAGTATCCAGGCGTCGAAGGCGGTCTTGAGCGGATTGTTGCCGGTGAGGTCGTTCGCGAGCGCGGCGCACCTTCCGGCCTCGACCGAGCGCTCGAGGCGCTCGATCTCGAGCGCGTCGTGCCGCTCCTTGAGGGCGTCGAGCGCGGTAAGGGCCGCGGCTCTTTTCTCGAGCTCGGCGTCGGCGGCCTCGAGTTCCGTCTTGTCGCGCTCGAGATCCGCTGCAACCGTTTCCTCGTCGGGACCGGTCCAGCCGGCGAGCTCGCTTCGGGCGTCCGCGAGGAGTCCGCGCGTCTCGGCGAGGGCGGCGTCCGCCTCGGCGACCGCGCGCTCCGTATCGCGGCGTTCATCCTCGCCGATGGCCGCGTCGCGCGCCGCCGCCCGGTCGGCGAATCCCGCGGCGGAAAGGTCGCGGTCAAGGGAAAGGGTATCGTCCTTGAGGGACTCCGAGAGCGCCGCGGTTGCCTTCTCGAGGGTTTCGATCATTCCGGACAAAGCGGACGTCCGGTCGCGCGCTTCCCTGATCCGGTCGGCGCGCGCGTTGATCTCCTGCTCGATCTCGAGAATTCTTGCCTCGCAGCGCTCGAGCGCGTCCTGCGGATCTTTCGACTCGACGCCGTCCGGGAGCGCCTCGCGAAGTCGCGCCTTTTTCTGCGCGATCTCGGCCTTTTTTCCCGCGACGAGCCGCTCGAGCTCGAGGGATTCCCGCGCGGCGACGTCGGATTCGCCCTTGAGCGCGTCTTGCCTCCGGGAGATGTCCTCGGACTCGCGCCAGGCGCCTCTCGATCGCGAAAGCGCGTCCTGCGCGTCCTGCGCCGCTTTCGCCGCCGCCCGCACGGCCTCGGAAGCGTCCTCGACCGACGGCAGGGAAAGACCCGATTGACTCGCCCCGTCTTCGGTTTTGCCAGCGCGCGCGGTTTCGCCCGCGCCCGCGTTCGCCTTGTCATTGTCGCCGCGAAGGGCCGCGAGTCGTTCGGCGAAACGCGCGAGCCGCGCGTCGCAGCCCGCGAGGTCAGCCTCGCGCGCCGCCCGGGTCTTCTCGAGGTTTACCGCCTTCAACGCGAGCGACTCGATCCTCCGCCTTCCCGACTCGATTCGCTCCGCGTGCGAGAAGCGCGCGGCTTCGGGAGATTTCGCGGGCGAAGGATGGTCGACCGATCCGCAGACGGGACAGGGATGCCCTGCCTCGAGCGTCGAGGCGAGCCGTGCCGCGGCGTTCGCGTTCGCCGATTCCTCGGCTTCCCGCTCGATGTCGGCGAGTTCCGCCTTCGCGATATCGGCGTCGCGCCTCGCGGCGGCAAGCGCTTCGTCGGCGAGTTCGATCGCTGCAGCGTGCGCGGCGCGCGCCTTTCGCTCGGCCTCGAACTCCTCGGCGAGGGTTTTTATCCTTCGCGCCGTTTCGAGCGCCTCGCGGGCGAGCGAGGCCCTCTCGTTGCGCGCGTCGAGCGACTCGCGGTCGCCCTCGAGCTCCGCGCGCCTTTTTGCGAGCGCGCCGATTTCGTCGGCAATGGATTCTTTGCGGGCGGTCGCGACGGCAAGCCGTTTCCGGAGCGAGTCGTGTTCCGCCGTGTCCCGTTCGAGTTCCTCCGCGACGGTAACGGCCGCCCGCAAGCGCTCGCGAGATCCTATGAGTCCCGTTTTCTCGGCCTCGAGCGCGCGCGCGCGGTCGGTTTCCGACTCGAGCGAGGAAAGGAGTTCGCGCTCGGAGGCGAGGCTCGCGGCGAGTCGGGTGAGCTCGCTCGCGTTTTCGGAAAGCTTCCGCTCGGCGTCCTCGCAGGCCTTGAGCCGCACCGCGAGCGGCGCGGCGCGGTTCGCGAGCGCGGCTTTCTCGCGAAGGCTTTCGACCCTCGGCGCGTCCGACTCGAGTTCGGAGAGCCGCCGGGCGAGTTCGCGTTCCCGCTCGCGCTTTTTGCCCGCCGCGCGCGCTTTCTCGAGCGTCGCTCCCCGTTCGCCGATCGTCGCGCGAAGCGCGTCGCGCCGTTCCTTGAGCGCGGTGACCTCGAGCGCGAGCGTCCCGCGATCGCTTTCCCAGGAAAGCCGGTTGAATCGCTGCTGGAGGGAAAGGATCTCCTGCTCGGTATCGCGGAGAAGGGCCGCGGCGTCGCGGGCGCGCTCGCGGGCGCGCTCGGTCACGCGGGCGTAGCGCTCGACCGGGAAGAGCTTCGAGAGCACGGCCTTTCGCTCGTTCGAGTTGAGCCGGAGAAAGCGCGCGAACTCGCCCTGGGGGAGGATCACGATCCTCGAGAACTCCTCGGCGGAAAGGCCGATGAGGTCGACGATGCGCGCGTCGGTCTCGGATTTGTTGGTCGAGGAAACGTCCTTCCAGCGGGAGTCAACCCATTCCTCGAGGGTGACCTCCTCGGCTACCGCCTGGATCTTCCCCGAGCGCGCGCCGAGACGCTCGAAGGGGAGGGTGCGCGCGATGCGCCAGCGTCTGCCCGAAAGCGAGAACGAGAGCGACACCGCGCTCTCGTCGCCCGGCGCGGAAAAGTGGCTCCGCATTTCCTTGACGAGACCTTTCCGTTCGCCCTGCGCCTCGCCGTAGAGGGCGTACGCGATGGCGTCGAAGAGGGTGGTTTTGCCCGCGCCCGTTTTTCCGTACACGAGGAACATGTCCCCGAGCCCGGTGAAATCGATTCGATGCGTGCCCTGAAAAGGGCCGACGTTCTTGACGACGAGGATCTCAGGTTTCATCGGGACACTCCGAAAGAAGGGCGGAGAAGAGTTCGAGCTTCGCCTGGTCGGTAAATCCGTACAGCAGTTCCTCGAATCGCGAAAAATCCTGCAAGGGTTCGTTCCGAGCCCCGGGTTCGTTCCGAGCCCCGCTTTCGTTCCGGTCGTTCAATGCGCCTGCGCTCGAGCCCTCGCAGTCCGCTCCTCTATTGTCGGCTTTCCCGTCCTGCCCCAGGCCCTGCCTGAGCGAGAGCAGCCAGGGGAACTTGGGGCGAAGGAGATTCATGGGATTCGCGACGAGGGCGTCGTCGGTGAGCGTGATCTCGAGATAATCCGCGGCGTGCGCGTCGAAGGACGTGCCCTGATAGAAATCGGCGAACGATCCCGAAAGGCGCGTTACCTTCCTGAAGGGCACGACCGGTATTTCAGTCACGGCGACGGAAAACCCGCTCGCGGCGTTCCCGATCTCGACCTTGAGAAACGCCTTGTTCGTTCCGGCCTCGTCGAAGGCGTAGGCGAGCGGGGAGCCCGAGTAGCGCATTCGCGGGGTGATCGCCTGGGGTCGATGAAGGTGGCCGAGCGCGACGTAGGAGAACCGCTCGAAGAGTTTGGGGTCGACCTCCTCGGCCGTGCCGAGGAAAACCCTCTCGGAGCCGGACTCGGTCCCGTGAAGGGCAAAGAGGTGCGCGACGAGGATCGCGGGAATTCCCTCGAGCTCGCGGGCCGAAAGCGCTTTCGCGAATCTTCGCGACGCCTCGCGGGCGAGGGATGCTTGCGAGACGAGTATCCTGTCCTCCCGGGCGGCGTCCTCCTTCGATCCCGGTTCCGACCCCGAAAAGTCGAGCTCGAGCGGAGCTGCCGCGCCCTCCCGCGAATCGGATCGCGCGACCGGGGCGCGCTCGGGCGACAGGGTTCCCGGCGCGAGAAACGGAAGCAAAAACAACGCTAGCTTTTCGCCGTTTTTATCGGTTATAATGGGAATGAACGAATCTTCCGGTGAACAGACGATATGGATGCGCCGCTCGCGGAGAATCTCGTTCGCGTACGAAAGGCGTTGCGACGAATCGTGGTTGCCGGGAATGATAAAGACGTCGAGATCGGGTAATTCGCGCCTGATTCGCGCGAGAAACGAGCTGAAAAGCTCCACGGCCTCGGCGCTCGGTACCGCCCTGTCGTAGACGTCTCCCGCGACGACGAGCGCGGCGTACTCCTCGTCATGGAGCGCCCTGACCAGCTGGTCGAGCATGATTCTCTGGTCCTCGATCAAGGAGTGTTCATGAAGGCTTTTCCCGAGATGGAGATCACCCGTGTGGAGCAATTTCATACGTACACTGTAAAAAGATTGTCATGTTCTGTAAAGGGCTTTAATAGATGAAATCCGGGATACGGTACGCCTTTTTTTCCGTCGCGATCCTCTTTCTCGCGGGTTGCACCGCGGGCGTTTTCCTCCTCGTAACCGCGCCGACGATGCGCCTTCAGGCCGACTACGACGCGTTCACCGCGCTCGACGTGGCCCTCTCGGACCTTCGCGCCGAGGCGTTCCGGTCGGGCTCCGCGAGTTTCGGCTCGTCGATCCCGGCGATGGAGGACGCCGCGGGAGAGGTTTCGCGCCGTCTTTCCCGCGTCGATTCCCTTTCCCCGTTCGCGAAAAGGAGACTGGATCGTTCGGCCGTAATCAGCTCGATCGACGCCTCCTGCGCCGAGATTCTCGCGGATTCGGCCCTTCTCCTCGATTCCGTACGCGCGCTTCGCGACTCGATCGCGACCCTCGAGGGGCCGGGCGCGGGGGAGGACGGCTCCGTTCCCTCGCTGCTGTCGACGGGCGGCCAATCCGCCCGCGAAGGGGCGATCGCTTTCATCGGATCGACCGACCTTCTCTCCGGAAAAATAAATCGAAGCCGCGCCGAGATCGAGGCCGCGCTTCCGCCGCTCGCGAGCGCGATCGTCGCGTATCGCGCGCTGACCTTCTCGGTCGCGGGGGCGATCATACTCTTTACCTGGCTGCTCGGGCTCGTCGTCGCCTGGCTTTACGCCCGGCAGGCGACGCGCGTGTCCCGCATCATCGCCGAGTCCTTCGAGGGCTTGTCGGAGGGCGGGGAGAATATCGAGCGCGCGCTCGAGTCCCTGGGCGGCGCCGCGCGATTCGACTCGCTTGCCCGGTTTATCCTTGGGATGCGCGATACCGTGCGTGAGATCGCGGGAGAGGCTTCGGTGAGCATCGAGACCGGCGCGCGCCTTTCCTCGTCGCTCGACAACACCGCGTCGACCTTCGAGGTCGTCGACGGTTTCATCGAAAGCATCAGGAACGAGGTTTCCGTTCTCGAGGATCAGGTTCGCGGCGTGAAGACGACCCTGGACCGGGTTTCCTCCGGGCTCACGCACCTCGACGACAGCATCAACGAGCAGAAGACGATGGTCGAGAGCTCTATTACGTCCGTGAACGGGATGATCGCCGACATCGGCGAGATGTCGGACCGGGCGTCGGGCGACCTGAGGATCGTCGAGGATCTCGTGACCTCGTCGGAACGCGGGCAGTCGCTGTTCACCGCGACCTATCAGTCGATCACCCGGATCAGCGACAGCGTGTCCAGGATCAACGCCATGGCGGAGACGATCGAGAACATCGCCGAGCAGACGAACATGCTCGCCCTCAACGCCGCCATCGAGGCAGCGCACGCGGGGGAGGCCGGTAAGGGCTTCGCCGTCGTCGCCGAGGAGATCACCAAACTCGCCGAGGCGAGCTCCGACAGCTCCCGCGAGATCGCGCTCTCTATCGGCGAGATCATCGAGAATATCTCCGAGATGGCGGAGTCGGGCGGTCAGCTCGACGCGGCGTTCGCCTCGATGACCGAGGAAATCAAGCGCGTCTCGCGGACGATGACCGGTTTCTCGAAGGGGCTGGCCACGTCGAACCGCGAGTCGCGCGACGTTCTCGGCTCCATGAACGCGCTCAAGGAGGTATCCGAGGGCGTAACCCGCGATTCGGGCCTCATGGCCGAGGGCGCGGGGTCGATAGCGAACTCGATGACCGAGCTCGACATGATCGCGAGCAGGGTATTCGACGGGATATCCGCGATGAGCCTCATGATAAACGGGCTCAAGGAAGTGATGGCCGAGTTCAAGACGATCGCGGAGAAGCTTCAGAAGTCCGGCCTGACCATCCGTACCGGTCTCGAGCGGTTGCAGTGATCGTCCTATTGTGGTATTTTCTCCGGGCGTGAGCGGCGCATAGCCCGTCAGCCGACATTCGGCAGGGCGAAGTCAGCGCCCGTGGCGCGAAGGTTTTCATTCTTATGGTGCGCGATTCAAAGGGGACGGCCATAGCCTCCCTCGTTCTTTGTTCTGTCCTGTGGAGTACCGCGGGCTTTCTGGTGCGGATGGTTTCGTGGGATCCCTTCGCGATCGCCGGCGTCAGGAGCCTCGTGGGGCTTCTCGTGATGCTCGTCGTCCTCCGGAAACCGAGGTTTACATTTTCCTTCGACCAGATCATGGCCGCCGTGATGTACAGCCTCACCATGATCCTTTTCATCACGGCGAACAAGCTCACGAGCTCGGCGAACGCCGTTCTCCTTCAATATACGGAGCCGGTGTTCATCGTCATTCTTGGCCGCTGGCTTCTCGGCGACGAGCGCGCGGGTCTCGTCGATTGGCTCGCGGTCGCGGGCGTGCTCGCGGGAATGACGCTCTTCTTTTTTGACGACTTGAGCCTTTCCGGAAACCTCGGAAACATCCTCGCCGTCCTCTCCGGCCTTACCTTCGCGCTTACCGCGATCTTCATGAGGCGTCAAAAAAACGGACGCCCGACCGATTCGTTCATGCTCGCGCATCTGATCACCTTCGCCGTCTCGGTTCCGTTCATTCTTCGCTCGGGGAGCCCGACCGTCACCGGGATGACGGGACTCGTCCTTTTGGGCGTGTTTCAGATGGGCATTCCGTCGCTCCTTTTCGGGCGCGGCGTACGCGGCGTATCGGCCATCAGCACCGCCTTAGTCACCATGATCGAACCCGTCATGAACCCCGTATGGGTAGCCGTCTTTCTCGGCGAGATGCCCTCTCCCCGCGCGATCCTCGGCGGATGCCTGATACTCGCCTGCGTGCTCGCGAGGACGGTTCTCAAAGCCGGGAAAATGTAATACAATTACCGTCTGTAATTTTTATGGAGGATATATGGCAATTCAAAGAACCTTTGCCATGCTGAAGCCGGGAGTGCTTCAGCGAAGGATCGTGGGCGACATTATCGCCCGTTTCGAGCGGAAAGGGCTCAATATCATCGGACTCAAGGTGATGACCATACCGCCGCTCATGGCCGCTACGCATTACGCCGAACACAAGGGCAAGTCCTTTTACGAGGAGCTCATATCGTATATCACCTCGGGGCCCGTCGTGGCGATGGTCATCGAGGGCGACGAGGCGATTCAGCTGGTAAGGCGCCTGTGCGGGCCGACCGCCGTGTGCGAGTCCCTTCCCGGGACGATACGCGGGGACTACTGCATGCATACCGGGCTCAACATCATCCACTCGTCGGATTCTCCCGACAGCGCGGACAGGGAACTGAAGCTCTTCTTTCAGCCGAGCGAGATCGTTTCCTGGACGGACGGAAACAAGGCCCATTTCTAAGAACGACTTTTGGAGGCATACCGCATGACGCAATCAATCGGAGTGATAGGGGCAGGCGCTTGGGGAACCGCGATGGCGATCTCCCTCGCGCGTCAGGGGCATGACGTGACGATCTGGGCGCTCGAGAAGGACGTCGTCGAGTCGATCAACTCGCGGCAGGAGAACGAGCGATTCCTTCCCGGTTTCAAGGCGCCGGAGAACCTCAAGGCTTCCTCCGACATCAAGGCCGTCGCGACGGGCAAAGGCTTTCTCATTCTCGCGAGTCCTTCGCTCTATCTCGCGCGCACCATGCAGGGCCTCCTCGACGTACCGAACATTCGCGACGGCTCGACGTGCATCGGCATCCTCACGAAGGGCTTCATTCCCTCGGACAAGGGGCCGCGCCTCATCCTCGAAACCCTCGAGGACGTGCTTCCGGAGTCCTATCGCAAGAATCTCGTCTACATCGCGGGCCCCAGCCACGCGGAGGAAGTCGCGATCGGCAAGGTGACCGGCCTCATCGCGGCGAGCGAGAACCCGATGAACTCGATTCGCTTCCGCGAGGTGCTCAAGTCGAAGGGTCTTCTCGTCTTCTCGAGCCTCGACGTCATCGGCGTGCAGATCTGCGCGGCCGCGAAGAACGTCGTCGCGATCGCCTTCGGCTGCCTCGACGCGATCGCGAAAAAGTCGGAGGTGTTCGGCGACAACACCGAAAGCCTCCTTTTCGCCGCGGGTCTCAACGAGATCCAGACGATCGGGCGCGCGATGGGCGCGACCCATCCCGAGACCTTCACCTCGCTCTCCGGCGTCGGCGACCTCGACGTCACCTGCCGGAGCAAGTTCGGCCGCAACCAGCGCTTCGGCCACGACATCATCGAGAACGCGATCCTCGACCGCTTCAAGGATATCGACGACCTCATCGCCCGGATCGGGGAGATCGGCTACCTTCCCGAGGGCGCGATCGCGTGCAAATACGTCCACGAGATCGCGGAGACGCAGGGGATAAAGCTCCCGATCTGCAACGGCCTTTACAAGATTCTCAACAAGGAGCTCCAGCCCGTCGAGTTCATCCAGCAGATCCTCGACGGCATAGAGATTTAAAGCCATGCTCGAGAAAGTAACGAATACCTTTTCGGACATCGTCAGGAAGATCGGCGGCAAGAGCCAGATCACGGAGAAAAACATCGAGGAAGCCGTCGAGGAGATCAAGATGGCCCTCCTCGAGGCGGACGTAAACCTCCGCGTCGTCAGGCGTTTCGTCAACGCGACGATCGAGGAGGCGAAGGGCGAGAAGGTCCTTCGCGCGGTCAATCCGGGAGAGCAGTTCGTCAAGATCGTGCACGACCGGATGGTGAGCCTCCTCGGCGACCGGAAAACCGATCTCCAGCTGAAAGGTCCCGATACCCTCTCCGTCATCCTCTTCCTCGGGCTCCAGGGCTCGGGAAAGACGACGAGCGCCGCGAAGCTCGCGGCGCGCCTTTCGAAACAGGGAAGGAAGCCGATGCTCGCCGCGTGCGACCTCGTGCGCCCCGCCGCCGTGGAGCAGCTCTCGGTCCTCGGCGAGAAGATCGGCGTTCCGGTTTACAGGGAAGACACGAAGGATGCCGTCCGCGTCGCCAAGAACGCGATTTCCGCCGCGAAGAAAGCCGGCTGCGACGTCCTCATCGTCGACACGGCTGGTCGCCTCCAGGTGGACGAGTCAATGATGGAGGAAATCTCTTCCATCAAGAAGACCGTCGATCCCGTCGAGACCATCCTCGTCGCGGACTCCATGACCGGCCAAAACGCGGTCGAGATCGCGAAGGCCTTCGACGAGAAGGTGTCCCTTTCGGGCGTGATCCTCACGAAGTTCGACTCGGACGCGCGCGGCGGTGCCGCCCTCTCGCTCAAGAGCGTCACCGGGAAGCCCATTCTCTTTACGGGAACGGGCGAGAAGATCGAGGACCTCGAGCCATTCTACCCCGAGCGCATCGCCGGCCGCATCCTCGGCATGGGCGACATCGTCAGCCTCGTCGAGAAGGCGCAAGAGACCGTCAGCGTCGAGGAGGCACAGAAGCTCCAGAAGAAGATGGCGAGCGAGACCTTCACCCTCGAGGATATGCTCGACCAGCTCGAGCGCGTCGGGAAGATGGGGTCGCTCCAGTCCATGCTCGAGATGATTCCGGGCATGGCCGGCCAGGTGAGCGAGGCCGATCTCGACATGAGCGGAATGAAGTCCCAGAAGGCGATCATCCAGTCGATGACGAGAAAGGAGCGCGCGAATCACCTTATTATCGGGCCTTCAAGGCGCAAGCGGATCGCGAAAGGCTCCGGCACCTCGGTCGCCGAGGTCAATAAGCTCATCAAGCAGTACGAGAAGATGAAGCTTACGATGAAGAAGGTCGCGAAGAACAAGGGCCTTCAGGCGAAGATGATGGGCGGAATGGGCGGCTTCCCCGGAATGTAACCGGCATGACCGGGTTTTGAACGCTATACGGAAATGCAGACAGTTTGAATAAGGCCGCGCGGCACCGTGCGGCCTTTTCTTTTGCCGGCGGGTCAGTTTGCGCGCAAGAATGATTTGCGGTCGCGCCCGCGAATGCCTATACTTATGGCATGAAACTTCCATCCATTATCGAGAACCGCATAACGGCGAAATACGTGAATTGCGACAAAGAGACCGTCAGTATCGCCCGCGTGCTGTTCGTCGTCAACGTCGCGCTGTCGCTTCTGGCACTTCTCGTGTTTTTCATCATTCGAACCGAGGGTCCCGAGCGGATTCTCCTTTTTACCATGTTCGCGTACATGACCGCCCTCGCCGCGTTGGTTCTTGCGGGAAAAGCGAAGACGTCGAGCGTCATGACCTCCCTGTTTCTGTCCTTCGCGTTCTCGTCGATGACCTTCATGCGTTCGGGATACGCCGGGTACGCGGAATTCTACCTTATCGGGTTCCTGAATCTATTCGCGATGGGCGTGACGCTCCTTATCGCGTTTCGACCGTGGCAAATCTTCTTCATCCCGGGAACGGCAACCCTGGCAGTTTTCGCGAACCTGTTTCTGCGGGCAATCCCGGCGTCCCGATTGACCGGCGAAAACGTGCAATACGACGATGCCATCATCGTCGCCGTTCTGGTTACCGCCGTCGCCGCGTGCATGAACGGGGTCATGGGGCGCATCAAGGGTTCTTTGGCGCTTTCGAACGAGTCGGCGGCGCAGAGCATGCGGCAGCTCGGAATACTCAGGGATGCCCTTGAGGCGTCTACGGAGGCCTTCGCCCAGGGAGAACGCCTCGCGGACTCGGCATCGCGCACGAGTCAGCTCGCCAGGGAGTCCACGAACATCGTTAAAAACGCGGAAACCTCCATGCGGGAACTCGACGGCAATAGCCGTTTCCTCGACGAAGAGCTCGAAAAGATCGGCAAGAGCTCGGCAAAGGCGCGGGAAAGCGCCGAGATGCAAAGCAGCGTGATCAACGAAACCTCGGCCGCGATCGAGGAAATGACCGCGTCGATACGGAGCATCAACGCGGTGACGCGCGAACGCAAAGGCGCCGTCAAGGAACTCGCGTCGAGCACCGAGGCGGGAAGCCGGGTCGTCGCCGAATCCTCGCGCTCGATGGGCGCGGTCGAGTCCTCAACGGGCGCGATCCTCGACGTCATAAAGGTCATCAGCTCCGTCGCCGCCCAAACAAACCTTCTTGCCATGAACGCGGCCATCGAGGCGGCGCACGCGGGCGAATCCGGACGCGGATTCGCGGTAGTCGCCGACGAGATTCGAAAGCTTTCCGAGCAGACGAGCGCGAGCGTGAAGACCGTCACGGATACGGTGAAGGGCACGATCAGCGACATACGCAAGGCCGCGGACGGAAACGACAAGGCGGTCGCTTCCTTCGCGACGATCGCGAAGGAAGCGGAGCTCGTCTCCGGCGCGATGGACGAGATTATCGATGGACTGGACGAACTGGCGAAGGGAACGGACGAAATAAACCGCGGCGTATCCGATTCGGTGACGAGCACGAACACGCTCAGGGAAGCCGTGGCATCGCTCGACGTCGAGATCGCGAGCGCGCGGAACAGCCTCGATTCCCTGAAAACCGCGGCCGGAAAGGTCGACGGCGATCTCGCCGGGGTGATTTCGACGATCGAGTCGATATCGTCCGAGGCCCAACAGGTAGACGGAATCAGCCGGATGAACGCCGAGGGGCTCGGGACCCTGAAAGCGGCGCTGGACAAGGCCCGCATCTGAGGCCAGGCGCCATGAAACGCGAAACGGCTCCATAAAAAAAACCGCGCCCCGGGAGGACCGGGACGCGGCAAAGGCGAAACGAAGAGGCTCCTTGCGAAAGAGCTTTACTTGAAAAGCGCCATGAAAAGCGCGTTAAGCACCATCGTTGTCGAGACGAATACGATCGATACCATGCTCATGAGCTTGAGAAGGATGTTCATCGCGGGACCGGAGGTGTCCTTGAAGGGATCTCCTACCGTGTCGCCGACGACCGCGGCCTTGTGCGCGTCGGATTTCTTGCCGCCGTGGTTGCCGCGCTCGACGTATTTCTTCGCGTTGTCCCACGCCCCGCCCGAGTTCGCCATCATCACCGCGAGGACGAAGCCGGAGGCGAGCGCGCCGGAGAGCGTGGCCATGACGCCGATCGGTCCGACGAAAACGCCGATGAGAAGCGGGGCGAAGATCGCGAGGAGCGAGGGGAATACCATTTCCCGCTGCGCGCCCTTCGTCGAGATCGCGACGCACGCGGCGTAGTCGGGCTTCGAGGTTCCCGCCATGATGCCGGGGTCCGCCTTGAACTGCCTGCGCACCTCCTGGACCATCGCGCCCGCCGCGCGGCCGACGGCCTGCATGGTAAGCGAGGAGAAGAGGAAGGGGAGCATCGCCCCGACGAAGAGGCAGCCGACGACGTAGGGGTTCGTGAGGTTTGCGTCGAAGCTCTGCTTCGCGTACTCCGCGCATACGCCGCCCATCGCGGGAAGGATGTTTTGCGCGGCATCGCCGATCTTCTGGTTGTACTCGGCGATGAGCGCGAGCGCGGTGAGGGCGGCCGAGCCGATCGCGAAGCCCTTGCCGGTCGCCGCGGTCGTGTTGCCGAGCGAGTCGAGGGCGTCGGTGCGGTGCCTGACCTCGGGCTCGAGCCCGGCCATCTCCGAGATGCCGCCCGCGTTGTCCGCGACGGGACCGTACGCGTCGGTCGCGAGGGTGATGCCCAGGGTCGCGAGCATGCCGACCGCGGCGATGCCGATTCCGTAGAGGCCGAGGATTGCGTTGGAGGATCCTCCCGAAAGGAAGAAGGACGCGAGGATCGAGACGGCGACGGTGATGACCGGGACGACGGTCGACTGCATGCCGATCGCGAGGCCGCCGATGATGACGGTCGCGGGGCCCGTGAGGGTCGTGTCCGCGAGCTCCTTCGTCGGCTTGTAGGTATCGGAGGTGTAATACTCGGTGAAGAACGCGATGACGTTGCCGGCGACGAGGCCGCACATCATCGAGCCCCAGATGCCGAGGTACGCGCTTCCGAGGCCGGGGAAGAACTCGATGTAGAGGAAGCTGCAGATCGCGATGCCGATCGTCGAGAACCACACGCCCTTCCTGAGCGCGGCGAGGAGTACCGACTGGCTCGCGTCTTCCTTCGCGTGGACGAGGAAGGTGCCGACGATCGAGAGGAGCACGCCGATCGTCGCGACGGCGAGCGGAACCTGGATGAGGTTGAGCACCGAAAGAGCGCCGTTCGACGCCAGCGCCGCCGCGGCGCCGAGCGCCATCGTCGCGACGATCGAGCCGACGTAGGACTCGTAGAGGTCGGCGCCCATGCCCGCGACGTCCCCGACGTTATCGCCGACGTTGTCCGCGATGACCGCGGGATTGCGGGGATCATCCTCGGGGATGCCCGCCTCGACCTTGCCGACGAGGTCCGCGCCGACGTCCGCGGCCTTCGTGAAGATGCCGCCGCCGACGCGCGCGAAGAGGGCCATAGTGGAGGCGCCCATGCCGAAGGTGATCATGATGGGCGGGATCGCGATGTCCTCGAGGCCGAAGCCGAGCTTGAGGATCCCGTACCAGAGCGAGATGTCGAGGAGGCCGAGCCCGACGACCGTCATCCCCATGACCGTGCCGGTCGAGAAGGCGACGCGGAGCCCGGAGTTGAGGCTCTTCCGCGCGGCCCAGGAGGTTTTCGCGTTCGCCTTCGTCGCGACCGACATGCCGATGAAGCCCGCGAGACCGGAGAAGAAGCCTCCGGTGATGAACGCGAACGGCACGAAGGGCGATATCAGGTGAAAGACCGCGGCGAGGATACCGAGGAGGACGAACAGGCACACGAAGATGATGGCGACGATCTTGTACTGCTGGCGGAGGTACGCGCGCGCGCCCTTCTGGATCGCTTCCGATATTTCCTTCATTTTATCAGTGCCGGAGTCTTGCCTGAGCACGAAACGGGCGAGAATGAACGCGAAGATCAGCGCGGAGACCGATCCCAATAACGTGTAGAGAATCGTCATGAACCCCCCTATCGCCCCGCGAAACGCGTGACGCATGCTTAAATATGGTATTTGATCGGCGCCGTGCGGGAATTGTATGCTCAAGTTGACGCCGATTTATTTTCTCCCCACTTTTACAATCTGTCAACGAATAAACGACATTGTTAAAAAAAATGTCATTTGTTGCGCTTTTCCTGAAATACTGCTATAATGTTGAATGGAGCAACAAATGACAACATACACAGTGAAAGCGCGAGTATTCATCGTGCTGACCGTATTCTCGTTTCTTTTCGCCATTCCCGTAGCTTTGAGCGGCTGCGCGTCCGATTCGACCCCGACCGCGGATGTAGCCGATCTTCCCGCGGAGCCCGCGTATCCTTCCGTACCGGTAAATCCCGATCCCGCGGATTTCACGAAAAGCGCGATCGATTTCGTCGCGGAACTGGGCGCCGGGTGGAACCTCGGGAACACCCTCGACGCGTGGGGCTCGTCGGGTCTTTCGAGCGAAACCTCGTGGGGCCAACCGATGACGACCGCGAAGATGATGACGGACCTCAAGTCCTCGGGCATCACGACGGTACGCATCCCGGTGTCCTGGCATAACCACGTCGACGAGGCCTTCACCGTCGACAAAGCATGGATGGCGCGGGTGAAGACCGTCGTCGACTACGCCCTCGACGCGGGACTCTTCGTGATCGTCAACGTCCATCACGACAACGAGGCCGATTTCTATTACCCGGACGCCGCGCACAAGGCGCGCTCGCTCGAGTACGCGCGACGCGTCTGGAAGCAGATCGCGCTCCAGTTCCGGAACTACGACGAACGTCTCGTCTTCGAGCTCCTCAACGAGCCCCGTCTCGTCGGCTCCGCGAACGAATGGAACTGGAGCGACTCGGACCCGAAGCTCGTCGCGGCCGCGGGAATCATCGGCGAGCTCGAGCAGGTCGCCCTCGACGAGATACGCGAGTCGGGAAGCAACAACGCGAGCCGCTACGTGATGATCACGCCCTACGTCGCCTCTCCCTGGGCCGCCCTTTCGGGCCATTTCGCGATCCCGACCGACGCCGCGACCGACAAGCTCATCCTCTCGGTGCACGCCTATACCCCCTACGTTTTCGCCATGCAGGATCCGGGCGACACGGTATTGACCGCCGCGCACAAGGATGACATCGATACCTTCATGGGCCAGCTTAACGCGAAATTCGTCGTCGGTAAAAACATGCCGGTCGTCATCGGGGAATACGGCGCGACGAACAAGAACAACCTTTCCGACCGCGTGGCCTGGTTCTCGTATTACGTCGGGAAGGCCTCAAGCTACGGCATGGCGACGGTACTCTGGGACAACGGCAATTGGGAGGTTCCCCCGTCGGGAAAGTACAACGAACTCTACGGTTTCTTCAACCGGAACTCAGGCACCTGGTACTTCCCCACGATACTCTCCGCGATTCTCGACGCCGTCGACTGAGCGGCGCGCGGGATCACAGGCAAAAGAAGGATCGAGGCTGAAAGTCCTCGATCGGCGGGAGTCCCGCCTCGGAGCCCCCTCGAAGAAAGCGCTTGCAAACGCGATCTCGAGAGGGCTTTTTTTTATGATCACGGTAACTGTATTCGATGATTCGGTGTATAGTGATTTCGCCTGTCGGAAGGACCCCGCGATGAACCGGAGACGACTTCAGGGCGTGGTTCATCGTCGCGGGGTGACGATCGCGATAGCGCGGGGTGTTGTACACGAGGGGGTAGGCCGGAACCGCGTTCCGGCCTGAGGGGGAGCGGGCCCGTCTTTCGACGGGATTACGGGCACGCTTCATGACGGCCCGGACGGAGGCGCTCCCCCCTCCCCGGAAAAAAGGCGAGAAGGACGGATCGATGACGACGAAACTCAAAAAGTGGTTCGCGGAACATGGCGCGCTTTTCGCGGTCGCGGTCGCGTATTTCGCGGCGCATATGGTCGCGAACGCGCACTACGGCTTTCATAGGGACGAGCTCCAGTTCATCGCGGACTCGAAACGGCTCGCTTTCGGCTTCGTGCCGTACCCGCCGGTCACCGCGTTCATGGCGTCCGTCGCGCGAAATCTTTTCGGCGAGTCGCTCGTCGCGTATCGCGCGTTTTCGGCGCTCACCCACGCGATGATCCTATTCATCGCCGGTCTCATTGCCCGCGATCTCGGGGGTAAGGGCTTCTCGCGCGTTCTCGCCGCCGTCGCGTGCGCCTGCGCCCCGGTCATGCTCTTCTCGGGTTCCGTCCTCATGTACACGGCCTTCGATTACCTCGCCTGGGTGCTCGTCGCCTTCTTTCTCGTCAGGGTTCTCAAGGGAGACGCGCGATGCTGGATCGGCGTCGGATTCTCCGTCGGCTTCGGGATGATGACGAAGTACTCCATTTTCTTTCTCGTCGTCTCGATGGCTCTCGCGCTCGCCGCGTTGCCGGAACGACGGCTTTTCGCGAGCAGGTACTTCGCCCTCGCGGTCACGATCGCGATCGCGATCTTCCTCCCGAATCTCCTCTGGCTCGCGAGGCACGAGTTCGTCACCTGGGATTTTCTCAAGCACATCCACGCGCGCGATATCGAGTGGGGCAGAGCGGAAGGCTTTCTCGGCGACCAGCTGTCCGATTGCATGGGCTTTTCCGCCGTCCCGCTCGCTCTCGCCGGCGCATGGTTTCTCTTCCGCGATCAAGCCATGAGACGCTACCGGTCGATCGTGCTCTGGACGATCCTCGCGGTGGCCGTATTCGCCGTGATGCGCGGGAGGGGCTATTACACGGGAGCGCTGTACGTCCCGCTCGTCGCCGCGGGTTCCGTATTCGCCGAGCGCGCGATCGAGCGGCTCGCGTCACGGGCACGGCGCTCGCTTGCGGCATCGCTCGTCGCGGGATTTCTCGCGCTGAGCGCGATCGGCACCGCCGCGATCGTTCTTCCCCTCGCGCCCGCGGGCTCGCGCTGGTTCACGTTCATGCTCTCGATCAACGACACCTACGCCGAGCAGTTCGGGTGGGAGGAGCTCGCCTTTGACGCCGCGCTCGTGCGCGACTCGCTCGTACGCGCTGAACGCGATACCTTCGGCATCCTCGCGGCGAACTACGGGGAGGCGGGCGCGATCGATTTCTACGGAAGACGATACGGTCTTCCGCGGGCCATGTGCGGGACGAACTCATTTTACGACGAGGGCTTTGACCCCAATGAGCCCGCGGTCATCCTCGCCGTCGGTTTTGACCGCACCTTCCTCGAGCGCTTTTTCGGTTCGGTCGAGGTCGTCGCGCACAGCAGAAACGCCCTCGACCTCGCGAACGAGGAGACGACCTGGCATCGCGACATCTACCTCTGCCGGAAACCGAACTTTGTCTGGAAAGATTTCTGGCAGAAGATCCGGAACTTCGGGTAACGACGGACTCGTCCGCGGGTTTTCCCGTCCAAGCGCGTTTCACGGTTGCCGTCGCGGCGAAAACCGTTTACAATGAAACTCGCGCGTTATCAAGGTTTTACGCGATGGGGGATTCATGCGCAAGTTTTTCGTGAGTCTGGCGACGACCAACAGGCTCCTCGCGTACGCGTCCATCGTGACGATCGTCGTTCAGAGCGTCCTCTCGTATCTCACCGATTTCTCGATCTCCGTGGGTATGACGACCTTCGGGTTCGCGGTCGCCATGTTCGCGCTTCCCCTGATCGTGTATTTCGCGAGGCCCTCGAGCGCGATATTCAAGTACCTCTTCGTTTTCTTCGCCATCACCTACATGTTCGTGATCCTGTACGTCCAGAAGGGGAACATCGATAACCTCTTTCTGCTCTTCGTGATTCTCGCGGGCGCGTCCCTCTATTTCGACGTGGAATTCACCCTGTACACCACGGTCATCCTCTGCGCGGAGACCGTATTGGCGTACGTCTTCATGCGCGAGGCTTTTTTCCCCTCGCTTCCGACGGCCTCGGTCTTTTCCCTGATCGCGAACTTTCTGGTCATCGGGGCGCTTTTGGCCTTCCAGGGCGAATGGGGCAAGCGGATGATGAGCTCCTACGAGTCCGCCTACGACAAGTCGATAACCGACTCCCTGACGCAGGTCCGTAACCGTTCCTTCTTCGACGAGTATCTGCGGGATACGGTAGAGCAGTCGCGGAAATACGGCGAGACCTTCAGCCTGGCGATTCTCGATATTGACAATTTCAAGGCGTTCAACGATACCTACGGCCATCCCGTCGGTGACCTCGTGCTCAAGGAGACGACCCGCGCGATCCGGGAAACGATGCGGAAAACCGATGTCCTCTGCCGCTTCGGCGGCGAGGAATTCACGCTGATCTTCAAGTCGACGTGTCTCGCGGACGCCCTGATCGTCTGCGAGAAGATCCGGGCCGCGGTGGGGGCGAACGCCCTCGAGCGCGAGGGAGGAACGCTCTCCATCACCATCAGCCTGGGTTTGACTGAATTCAGGAACGCGGACAACGCCGCGGCCCTGGTCGCGCGAGCCGATCAGGCGCTCCTCAAGGCAAAACAGTCCGGGAAGAACCGCGTCGAGAGCGCTTGAGCCGCGTGCCCCGAATCGACTTTCGGTCGCGCGGGCGTTATGCGCTCGACGACCGATTCGACGCGCGGTCAGTTGGGTGTATTACAGGCTTCTGCAATACCGGAAACCGAAGTAGAAGTGCGGAATAGAGGGATGCGCGTTGTGAAATCGTCTCGTCACGCAACAGGCGTAGGCGTCATCGTACCAGGAACCGCCGCGCAAAACCCTGTCGGTTCCGCGAGGCGGGCCCTGCGGATCCGTGATTTTCCCCGGGGGCACCGTGTTGTCGTACCAGTCATACAGCCATTCCCAGATGCCGCCCGACATGTCATAAAGGCCCAGGGAGTTCGGCAGTTTCGTTCCGACCTCATGGGTGACGCCGCCGGAATTTCCCCGATACCAGCCGCGCTCGTTTAGATTCGCGTCGGTAAACGAGCAGTAGTCGGTGTCGTACACGATGCGGCCGTTCTCCGATCCGGTTCCCGAAAACGCGTAAGACCACTCCTTCGCGGTCGCGCTTCCCCCGCGCGCGGCGAACTCCCATTCGGTTTCCGTCGGTAACCGATAGCCTTTCTTCGACCGGTCGAAATACGGGATGATTCCCCTGGCGACGTCTTCCCGCGCGTAGATCCGCGAGCGACGGGAGTCCGTATAGTACGCGCAATCGGATTCGTCCATCGTCAGCGTCGTGAGCGCGTTGCAAAACACGATCGCGTCAAACCAGGATACGGTGTCCGCGGGACGCAGGTCGGGATCTTCGCCGTCAGGGGCGTAGGTGTACTTTATGCCGAGGTTTTCTTTCTTGAAGTAACCGGGGTTGAAACCCGCTACCTTCGCGAACAGTTCTTGCGTTACCGGATACCGGGCCATGGAATAGGGACTGAGCGTTATCTTTCTGCCTTTCATAAACATGCCGCGCCAGTCGTCGCCCGCGGATTCGGAAACGATGGAATCCCAGGAACCATCGTCTGCGATAGCGATGGTCACTTTCCCGGTATGGGGAATGACCGCGACCTCGCCTGTCTTGCGATATTCTTTGCCGTCAAGCACGAGATTTCCCGTATCGCCCGATACGATCGTTCGTTTCGCCGTCATGAACGGCGAAACCGCGTACATGATGAGGAGGATAACGCACAGTGATACGGGTACGATGAACGCGCTGCACGCTCTTTTCATCCGGTTATTTCCCGTAACCGCGCTCTCACGAGCGCAACCTCGTCTTCAATCGGTATCTCGCGCTCTATCCTTACCACCTTGCATTTCGCTTCATCGATCCAGGCCGTTTCGCTCATCCTGCTTCTCATGTCAAGACCCCCGTCTTCGTAGGATTCAGCCCAGGCGATAAATGCCCGATGGTTTTCATGCATGTCGTTACCCGGCAAGATGCGATCGCCGAAACGGGCCTTCTCCCGTGTCTTCAAGCGCGAAACGCGCGTTACCCTGTCCACGTACAGATACACGATCAAATCGATTCTGTCCCTGAGGAAATCTCCCCACTGCAGCATGGAGCCGCCGATAATCCATGATCGATTCGTCAAATCGATCTCCTTCAATAAATTCTGCCGTTGTTCCAACGGTCGTTTTGCGGTGAACGGGGGGTCGGTATTCTCCCAGAAAATATCGTCGGAATCGAAATAGGGTACGGCGAGGTCTTTCGATAACGCCCGGCCAAGGCTGGAGGTACCTGAACCGGAAGGTCCCAATAGGTGTATGCGCATGGAGAACAGTATACCAACTATTCGATAAAAAAACGCCGCATGTCGCGTTCAGCCGTGTGAACGCGTTTCCCCTACAACGATGAGGAATTCGATCACCGCGCGCGTTCCCGCTAATCCCTGAACGACGCGCCGACCGAGACCTGTATGGTCTCGCCGACGTGCTCGTACTTGAGGAAGTAGTAGTGGTCGCCCTCGGTGTAGACGGTTTTCGCGGGGACGTGCGTCCACTCGGTCGCCGCGGGATCGCTCGTCACGGTAAAGGTGTCACCCGCGACCTCCTTCCCGTTGAGCGCCACGGAATAGTTCACGGTGAACTCGACCGTCCCTGATTCGGTTTTCCTTCCCTTCACGTCCGCGTGGACCTTCCCGACGTAGTCGACGCGATTGAGGGTCTTCCGGTCGTAGAGGAAGTAGCTTTCCTCCGCGGTCAGACTGTCGGCCGTCGCGCCTCCAGAGGTGACGTTATAGTTGATGTCGACGCTCGGCAGGTAGCTTTCCTTGAACTTGATCGGGATGACGTTTTTGCCCGGCTTTACGGTGAACTCGGCGTAGTAGCGCACCATGTAGGAAACGACGTAGTGGATGACGTGCTTTCCGGGCGCGATGTCGGTAACGCTTTTCTTGAGACCGGTCGACTCGTCCTCGAGGATGACGGCGAGCGGGGTGTCGAGATCGAGGATCGGCTCCCGCGCGATCATCCCGAGGAAATGCACCTCGGCCGGTTCGGCGGTCTTGGCGGTTGTCGCGGTGTTCCGAGTATCCGCTTTCGCGACCGGTTTCGGCTCGTCCTGCGCGGCGTCGTCCTTCGCGGCCGGTTCGGGCGAGGGTTCCTTCATGTCGGCCGGGGTATCCGCGGCGTTGAGCGTTCCGGTCGGCGATGAGCCGAGGTTTTCGCGGGTGCCGAGCCAAAGTCCCCGGGTCGCGAAGAGTCCCATCCCCGCGAGCGCGAGGAAGGCGCCGGCCACGATCGCCGCGATAACGGGTTTCGGCGTCGCGCCCGCCTTCCGCGCCGATCGGGGAGGCTCGGGAACGGTGATCCCGTCGTTCCAGATTTCGTAGATCTCCTCGGGCCGGTCGATGCCCTTGAGGCAATAGCTTCCGTGGCTCACGGAACGCGCGCCGGGGGTATCGAGGAGCGCGCTTTTCGCGCTGTCGAACACGGGGTAGGTGACATAGACGTGTCCCCCCGAGGCGAGGCTTTCTACCCGTGATGCCTTGTTGACGTGGCGGCCGAAAAGGTCGGTCTGGATCTTGTTCTCGATGACGGTCTGCCCCATATGGAGGCCGATCCGGACCTTGAGGTCGTCGAGCTCGGGATGCGCCTCGTTGAAGGCGGCAAGCCTCCGCTGGATGAGGAGGGCCTTCTCGCATGCCGCGGTCGGCTCGGCGAAGACGGCCATGATCGAGTCGCCGATGAACTTGATGACGTAACCCGCCCCGTTTTCCTCGATCGTCTCGACGAGGATCTTGTCGTGCGCCTCATGAAGGGCGTGGACGTAGGTCTCTCCCTTCCGCTCGGTGAGCGCGGTAAATCCCTCGATATCGGTGAACATGATCGTGAGGACGGCGGTGTTCTTTTTCTTGCGGTATTCGTCGATGCTCGAGAATTCGCGCTGGGAAAGATCAAAAGGTATCCGTGTGTTCATTTCTTCCATAAATAAACGCCTTTTCGGTCAGATTCGGGAGATACAAACACTACGGTAGCACACTTTTCGCGCAAAATGGGGCTCTTCCGGGAAAAAAGTGGTTGGAAGCGGCGAGGACCGGAAGCTTTCAGTCATGCTTATGCCGGTACACACTTTTTAATTGCTTTTCGGGAATTTCTCCTATACACTGAGGGGAAATGAAGGCATCGCCTGTCGTCAAGCGGTTAGGGAATTTTCTCCTGTATTCACGCCCCTCGGATGGTGCGGTTCCTTTCCTTGAGCAAATCTCGGTCATCGCGATGTACACGACAGCCGCGTCCCTTTTCTGCGTCCCCCTCATCAACTACAATCTCGTATTATCCCGCGGCGTTCCGGCCGTGTTGGCGCTTCTCGTCGGGTATATGTCCCTCGCCGTCGCGGGCCTTGTCGCGTTTTGGGTGACGCGAACCCTCCCGGCGACCCGCGTTCTTTACGGGATCGCGATCGCGTTTCTCGTGATCGAGCAGGCGATCGACGCCGGCGGGGTCTATGGCCTGGGGGTGTTCTACTTTCTCTTCGCCTTCCCGATCGTATACATGTTTTTCGGCCTGAGGTTCAGCGTCATGTCGATGCTCGCGTACTGTGCATCCTTCGCCGTCAGGCTCTGTTTCGGCGCGCCGACCGCCGAATCGATCTACAACGCCGACGACGTCGGCGCGCGCGCGCTCACGGTCATCGGTTTCGCGGCCGCCGTGGAGATCGTCATCTGCGCGTGTTTCGACCGTATCTTCAAGCATTTGTCGCGGCAGGCCTTCAATGACCCGGTCTGCGGGCTCCCGAACCGGGTAAAAATCGAGGAAACCATCAAGCGCGACCTGGCCTATTATCGCGGCGCCCGGTTCGAGTTTTCGGTTATCGCGATCAAGATGCTCAACCTCAACCGCGTCAACACCCTCCTCGGAACCGACGGCTGCGACGCCATCCTCAGGGAGACCGGCGAGCGGATCAAGCGGTTCGGGATGAAAACGAGGATAGTCGGCCGGTGGAGCAGCTCGATCTTCATCTTGCTGAGCGACCTCCATGACTCCCATGAGGTCGAGCTTTTCGCGTCGAGCCTTCTCGAAAGCCTGTCCGAGCCCTACGCGACCGGCGGGCGGGCGATCACGGTCAGCTTCGCGCTCGCCGTGTCGCGCCATCCCGAGGACGCCGCGGGCGGGAACACGATCATCGATAACGCGATCTCGCTTCTCGATTCCTCGGCCGCGCAGACGGGAGAGATCCGCTTTTTCAGCGAGGAGACCCTCACGCTCCAGCGGTATCGGTACTCGATCCTCAACAACCTCAGCAAGGCCGACTTCGACCGTTCCTTCCGCCTCGTGTATCAGCCGAAGATCAGGATCAACGACCGCAGGTGCCGGGGCGCCGAGGCGCTTCTCCGCTGGCACGACGAGCAGTTCGGGGACGTGTCCCCCGCGGTTTTCATCCCGATGGCCGAGCAGACCGGTTTGATCCGCAAGATCACCCGGTGGGTCATCAGGCGGTGCGTCGCGGACATCGCCCGTATCCGCGCCGAAGGCGGTGAGCTCGCGCGGGATCTTTCCTTCTCCGTCAATCTGTCGGTCGTCGACCTTCGGGACAAGGGGCTCGTCGATTTCCTCGCGCGCGAGGTACTCTCGATTCCGGGTATGGAAAAGGCCATCGAGTTCGAGATAACCGAGGGCATCATGCTCGACGAGGACGCGCAGGTGAAGCGAAACCTGACTCACCTCCAGAACGCGGGCTTCAGGATAGCGATCGACGATTTCGGCACCGGCTACTCGAGCCTGAGCTATCTCCACAAGATTCGCGTCAACGAGCTCAAGATCGACCAGAGCTTCATCCGAAACCTCTTCGCGCGCGACACCCCGGACGAGACCCCGGTCATCGACGCGATCATCTCGATGAGCAAATCGCTCGGGCTCGCCATAACGGCGGAGGGCGTCGAGAACGAGGCGCAGGTTTCCTGGCTCGCGTCCAACGGCTGCGACACGGTGCAGGGCTTTCTCTTCAGTCGGGGCGTGCCCGTCGCCGAGTTCATCGAATACCTTCGAAAGAATCGCGACGGCGCGGCGCGGCCCCCGAGGAAGAGGCTATCGCTCATCAAGGAATAATCGACTTTCTCTCCCCGTCCGTCGGGACGGTCAACGGCCATGCCTGCCGGAGCCCCCTTATGGGTGTAAATCCCGCTTGACTTTGGCGTGTTTGGCTTTACAATTTACGTAACGTTCCCGCGTTCGGGACGCATGGAATGACGAGGAGGGATCATGCAAGAGGTACAGGCGGATAAGGTCGAATTCAGCCCGGAGCTTCGGGCCTTTATCGCGAAATGGAAGGACGAACCGGGGAACCTCATCATGGTCCTCCATAAAGCCCAGCAGGAATACGGCTATCTTCCCCGGAAAGTGGCGATCGCGCTTTCCCGCGAGCTTGACACGCCGCTCGCGCGCATTTACGGGGTGCTCACCTTTTACCACTACTTCAAGCTCACGAAGCCCGGCAGGCACAACATCCAGGTGTGCATGGGCACGGCATGCTACCTCAAGGACGGCGAGGATATCATCCTGGAGCTCGAGAACCTTCTCGGAATCGGGGTAAACCAGGTCACCGAGGACGGGGAGTTCTCGGTCGAGGCGGTCAGGTGCGTCGGCTGCTGCGGGCTCGCCCCGGTCGCGGTCATCGGCGGAGAGGTGTTCGGCAAGCTCGTGCCCGACCAGCTCCCCGAGATTCTCGCGCGCTTCAAGGGAAAATAGGGCGAGAACCCGCCAGAATACCGCACAAAAAAACGCGAACGAAAACGGAGGCGACGACATGACGTTGGAAGAGCTCCGCGCGATGCGCGCGGAAAGCCAGAAAGAGATGGATCGAAGGGTGACCGACGGGAACGCGATCGAGGTGATCGTCGGGATGGGAACGTGCGGGATCGCGGCCGGCGGAAAGACCACGCTCGCCGCCTTCGTGAAGACCCTCGACGAGATGGGTCTCAAGGGCGTGACGATCAAGCAGACCGGCTGCATGGGGCTCTGTTACGTGGAGCCGACCGTCGAGGTAAAGATGGCCGGCATGCCCGACACGATATACGGCAAGGTGGACGCGGAAACGGCGAAGGAGATCGTGAAGACGCATATCGTCGGGAAGAAGCTCCTCGATAACCATATCTTCGACCGTCCGGCGAAGGATATCCTGAAGTAAATAAGGAAGTGACCGATGGCATTTAACCAATTCTGCCTGGTCTGCGGCGGCACCGGATGCGAGTCCTCGCGCGCGGACGAAATCTACAAGAATCTCGTGAAGTCCTGCGAGGCGCACGGGCTTTCCGGCCAGGTGCAGGTCGTCAAGACCGGCTGCTTCGGCTTCTGCGAGAAGGGTCCGATCGTCAAGGTGCTCCCGGAGCAATCCTTCTACGTCGAGGTGAAACCGGAGGACGCGGAGAAGATCGTCGCCGAGCACCTGCTGAAAGGGCGGCCCGTCAAGGAGCTCCTCTACAAGGGAGACGCGGGCGCGATCGCGAAGGGCGAAGCCGACATCAAGTTTTACCAGAAGCAGATGCGCATCGTTTTGCGTAACTGCGGCATCATCAACCCCGAGGACATCAGGGAATACATCGCGCGCGAGGGCTATCTCGCGCTCGAGAAGGTTCTCTTCACGATGACCCCCGAGCAGGTTATCGAGGAAATGAAAATCTCCGGGCTTCGCGGGCGCGGCGGCGCGGGCTTCCCGACCTGGCTCAAGTGGACGAACACGCGAAAGGCCGCGGGCGACCGGAAGTACGTCATCTGCAACGCGGACGAGGGGGACCCGGGCGCGTACATGGACCGCTCGACCCTCGAGGGAGACCCCCACAGCATCCTCGAGGCGATGACGATCGCCGGTTACGCTCAAGGGGCCACGAAGGGTTTCATCTACATCCGCGCGGAGTACCCGCTCGCGATCGAGCGGCTCGAGGTCGCGATGAAACAGTCCCGCGAGCTCGGACTCATCGGAAAGAACATCCTCGGCTCCGGCTTCGATTTCGACATCGAGATCAGGCTCGGCGCGGGGGCCTTCATCTGCGGCGAAGAGACGGCGCTCATGCAATCGATCGAGGGAAAGCGCGGCATGCCGACCCCGAAGCCGCCGTTCCCGTCGGACTCGGGGCTCTGGGGAAAGCCGACCTCGATCAATAACGTCGAGACCTACGCGAACATCCCGGTCATCATCAATAAGGGCGGCGCCTGGTTCGCGAGTATCGGAACCGCTACCTCGAAGGGAACGAAGGTCTTCGCGCTCACCGGCGCGATAAATAACTCCGGCCTCGTCGAGGTCCCGATGGGAACGACCCTCCGCGAGATCATCTTCGACATCGGCGGCGGGATCAAGGGAGGCCGCGGCTTCAAGGCCGTGCAGACCGGAGGACCCTCCGGCGGCGTCATCACCGCGGACTATCTCGACACCCCGATCGACTACGAGTCCCTGACCGCGCTCGGCTCGATGATGGGCTCGGGCGGCATGATCGTCATGGACGACGAGGACTGTATCGTCGACGTCGTGAAGTTCTACCTCGACTTCTCGGTCGAGGAGTCGTGCGGAAAGTGCGCGCCGTGCCGGATCGGCGGGCGGAAGCTCCTCAACATCATGACGAAGATCACGAAGGGTACGGGCACGGCCGAGGATCTCGACACCCTCAAGACCATCGGCCAGGCGATGCAGCGCGCGTCCCTTTGCCAGCTCGGCATGACGACGCCGAACCCCGTCCTCTCGACGCTCAAGTACTTCCCCGAGGAGTACCGCGCGCACATAAAGGACCGGAAGTGCCCGGCGGGGAAGTGCAAGTCCCTCGTCACCTACCGGATCGACAAGGAAAAGTGCATCGGTTGCACCGTCTGCGCGCGGAAGTGCCCGGTGCCCTGCATCGCGGGCGAGCGGAAGGTTCCGCACGAGATCGACCAGTCGCGGTGCATCAAGTGCGGCGCGTGCTTTGAGGCGTGCAAGTTCGGCGCCGTGATCGTGGAGTAAGGGGGAACGGATACATGAAAACGATTAATTGCCAGATAAACGGCGTTCCCGTGACGGTTCCCGAGGGGACGACGATCCTCAAGGCGGCCCTCGAGGCGGACGTCAAGATCCCGACGCTCTGCGCGCATCCCGACCTCAAGGCCTGGGGCGCGTGCGGCATCTGCATCGTCAGGCCCGAGAAGAGCCCGCGCATGGTGCGCTCGTGCACGACGACGGTCGTCGAGGGGATGAACTACATCACCCACGACCCCGACATCGTCGAGACGAGGAAGACGGTATTGCAGCTCATCATGTCGAACCACCCGAACGACTGTCTCCGCTGCCCGAGAAACGGGTGCTGCGAGCTTCAAAACATTTGCGCGGAATTCGGCATCCGCGACGTGCCCTTCGAGTCGGGCGTGCGCGATCTCCCCGAGGACAACTCTACGCCCTCGGTCCAGCTCAATCCGGCGAAGTGCATCAACTGCGGCCGGTGCGCCCTCGTGTGCCAGCAGCTCCAGGACGTGTGGGCGCTCGAGTTCCTCTACCGCGGCGACCGCACCCGTATCGCCCCCGCGGGCGACGTGAAGCTCGCCGAGTCCCCGTGCATCAAGTGCGGGCAGTGCACGGCGCATTGCCCCGTCGGCGCGATCACCGAGGTCGACGAGACGAAGAAGCTCTGGGACGCGATCAGGGACAAGGACAAGCACGTCGTCGTGCAGATCGCGCCCGCGGTTCGCGTGGCCCTCGGCGAGGAGTTCGGCCTCGAGCCCGGGACGATCATCACCGGGAAGATCTACGCCGCCTTGAGGAGGCTCGGCGTCGACAAGGTGTTCGACACGAACCTCTCCGCCGACCTCACCATCATGGAGGAGGCGAGCGAGTTCGTCGAGCGGTTCGCGCACGGGAAGGGAGAGCTCCCGCTCATCACCTCGTGTTGCCCGAGCTGGGTCGACTACCTCGAAAAGTACCACGACGACATGATACCGAACTTCTCGACCGCGAAGAGCCCGATGATGATGATGGGCGCGATGGTCAAGACCTACTACGCGAAGAAGGCGGGGATCGATCCCGCGAAGATCGTGTCGGTCGCGATCATGCCGTGCACGGCGAAGAAGTACGAGATCTCGCGCTCGGAGGACATGAAGTCCTCGGGATCGCTCGATGTCGACCTCTCGATCACGACGCGCGAGCTCGCGCGGATGATCAAGCAGGCGGGCATCGACATCCTCCGCCTCAAGGACGAGGAAGCGGACTCGCCGCTCGGCGTCTACACCGGCGCCGGCGTCATCTTCGGCGCGACGGGCGGCGTCATGGAAGCGGCGCTCAGGACCGCGTACAACTTCGTCACCGGCGAGAACCTCGGCAAGGTCGAGCTCGAGGAGGTGCGCGGCATGGACGGCGTGAAGGTGGCGACGATCGACATCAAGGGAACGAAGGTGCGCGTCGCCGTCGCCCACGGGATGGCGAACGTGAAGGACATCATGAACCGCGTACGGAAGGCGAAGAAGGAAGGCGCCGAGCGGCCGTTCGACTTCATCGAGGTCATGGCCTGCCGTGGCGGCTGCATCGCGGGCGGCGGCCAGCCCTACGGCTCGACCGACGAGGTCCGCGCGAAGCGCATCAAGGGGATCTACGCGGACGACAAGGCGAGCGCGATCCGCCTGAGCCACGAGAACCCGGCGATCAAGGCGATCTATTCCGAGTTCCTCGAAAAGCCCTTGAGCGAGAAGGCCCACGAGCTTCTCCACACGCACTACGTCCCGAGACCCCTCTGGATAAAGTGATACACGCGAGCGGGTTCCGCATTACGGCGGAACCCGCTTTTTTTTAATGGGTGCGTCGATCACTCAAACGCTTTTGATTACATAGTTTCTATCGCGCATGCCCGCTCAGAGCCCCGATACGGTGACGCCCCTGAACCTGAGGCTCGGCGCGCGGTACGGGGTTGAGGTGTCGGGATCGTTCGCGACCGCGTCGAGAGTCGCGAAGAACGAGGAGAAATTGCCGGCGGCGACCATCTCGTGGACCGGAACCGTCAACGTTCCCCGTTCGATGAGAAAGCCCGAGATTCCGACCGAGAAATCCCCCGTCGCGGGATTCGAGTTTCCGCCGTTGAGACCTTCGACGAGGATGCCCCGATCGACCCCGGCGATGAGGGTCGCGAGGCTTTCGGATCCGGGCACGACGACGGCGTTCGTGCGGTTTCCCGTCGTCGGGCGCTCGCGGAGCTTCCGCGAGTAATACCAGCCGATATAGTAATTCTCGAGGGTTCCCCGATCGACGAGCGTCAGCTTTCTCGCCGGAAAGCCGTCTTCGTCGAAGCCGATAGAGCCGAGTCCGCCCCTCAGCGTGGGGTCGTCGACGAGCGTGAACGCGCTTGAGGCGACGGCGGTCCCGCGTTTCCCCGCGTAGATGGAGCGCTTCTCGTCGAGCGACCAGCCGTTGAGGCCGACCACGAAGGGATTGACGGCGAAGGACGCGACCTCGTTCCTGAACACGAGATCATACGCGCCGGACGGGAGTTTCCGCTCGCCGATGCGCCCGACCGCGCGGGCGATCGCGGCGTCGACGACTACGGCCGGATCGGGCAGGTCCGAACGGAGACACGCGGCGGCGAATCGGTTCCCGCCCGGCCTCGATCCGTCGGGCGCGAGCGCGGACGCGGTGAGGCTCAACGAGAACTCGCTTTGCTCGTGACAGCCGGAAAAACCGGAACCGTACGCGACCGCGATCACGGAACGCCGTTCGGCGCTCGTGGCTACGGCGTCCACCACGCGGGGATCGCTCGAGCGGGCGCGGTCGTACATCGATGCGATGGTCTCGCGCCGTTCGGCGAGCGTGGTGTCGGCCGACCCGGGATCGAGGACGCCAAGCTCGCCCGTGAACGCGCCCTGGAGCGCGGGATCGGGTGGAGTACGGAAGGGGTCGCGCGGCATGAGGGAAAGAAAGGCGACCGCGTCGTCGAGGAAGCCCGCGACTTCCTTCGGGCGGAGGTCGCCGGTCGACTGGACGGTATACTGCCCGTTCCGGAAGAGCGTGACCTCGAGCCTTGAGCTCGAGGAGCCCGAGAGCGCGTCGAGGGAGCCGTCCCGCCACTCGAGGCTCGACTCCGCGCTCGAGACGACGCGCGCCTTGCAATCGCGAACGCCCCGCTTTCCGAGCCCGCTCACCGCGCTCGCGGCAAGTTCTTCGCGTTGCGCCCGTTCCGTCATGCGCGGCCTCCCACGGTAATCGAGCCGATCTTCAGGGTCGGCGTCCCCATGCCGACCGGCACGCTTTGCCCGTACTTGCCGCAATAGTTGCATCCCTCGTCGAAGACCAGGTCGTCGCCGACCATCTCGATCGCGCCGAGCGCCTTGGGCCCGTTCCCGATGAGGTTGACGTCCTTGACGGGCGCCGTAAGCTTCCCATCCTCGATGAGAAATCCCGATTTCACGTAGAAGGAAAAGTCGCCGGGGCCGATATCGACCTCGCCGTTCGAAAAACGCTCGGCGTAGATTCCCCGTTTTACCGAGGCGATGATCTCGTCCCTCGATCGGGATCCCGGGCGCATGAAGGTGCTTCTCATGCGGGGAAGGGGGGCGTGGCGATAGTCCTCGCGCCTTCCGTTCCCCGTCGGCTCGACGGAAAAGTGCCGCGCGCTCACGGCGTCATGGAGCCAGGAGGAAAGCCTACCTTCCTCGACTAGGGTCGTCTCGCGGGTCGGGGCTCCCTCATCGTCGGTTTTCAGCGAGCCGAACGACTCGGGAAGGAGCCCTGAGTCGACGACGGTCACCTCCGGCGCCGCGATTCTCTCGCCGAGTCTCCCCGCGAAGATCGAGGTGCCCTTGCGGATGAAATCCGCCTCGAAGCCGTGGCCCATCGCCTCATGGAGAAGGATGCCGCCTCCGCCCGCCGCCAATACGAGGGGCATCTCGCCCGTGGGCGACTCGACGGCGTCGAAGAGGGAGACGGTTCCCGCTACCGCGCGGCTCGCGAGGCGGGATGCGACCTCCGCCGTCATTGACGCGCGCGCGTTCTTTCTCGCGCCGAGGCTTTCCCAGCATTCCTCGACGCGACCGCCCGATTCGGCGACGCAGCCGACATAGGCCCTGAATAAGGGCCGGTCGTCCGCGACCATGAGACCGTCCGAATTGGCGATGAGGACGCGCTCGCCCGAGTACTCGACGGCGACGATCGCCCGGGATATCCGGGGGTCGAGGGCATGGCATCGAGCGTCGATGTCATCGAGCCAGGCCCGCGCGCGATCGACGGCAAGATCGTCGGCGCTCTCCTCGTAGAGCCCGGCGAACCGGGCGGTTTCGGCGTCCCTGAAGACGCGCGTCCCCGCGGTCGGGGAACGGGACCCGGGCGCCCCGTCGGCGATCATCGCCGCGACGCGCGCGGCGTCCGCCATTCCCGTTTCGGTCAGATCCGCCGTATGCGAGTAACCCGCGCGCCCATCCTTGATTACCCTGACGCCGACCCCGCGTATGATCCTCACGCCGCCTTCCCTGACCGCGTGATCGGAAAGCTGGAGCGAGACGCTTCGCCGTCGCTGGAAAAAAAGCTCGCACGCGTCGGCTCCCCGGGAAAGCCCCGCCCGGATGACGCGATCGAGGAGCGCGCGGTCGAGCTCGAAGCATTCGAGCGCCGCCTGCGCGGTAAAGGCCGGTACGTTTTCATGCTCATGCATTATCGCATGAGTATAGCACGCCTTTTGCACGATGCCGGTTTATCGCGTATACTGGAGGGTATGAAGACCATTCCCGACGCGAACGCGTGGCGCAAGGCCGTGCACGACATCATCACCTTCAGGTATCTCGACGAAAAAGAGCTCGATCGGCTGCTTGCCGTCGGCAGGGTTATCGAATACGGCCGCGAGGAGGTGATCGTCAAGGAAGGGGAGATCGAGCAGCTTTTCTTCGGCATCCTCGACGGCACCGTAAGCGTGAGCGTCCACGAGAACGAGGGGAAGAACGTGTTCATCTGCTCCCTCGGCGCGGGCGACGTTTTCGGCGAGGCGGGCTTTTTCATGAACATCAAGCGCACGGCGAGCGTTATCGCGCTCGGGAAAACCGTCGTGTTCGCCCTCAACCGCGAGGATATCGCCGCGCTCATCAGGACCGATCCGGCCGCGGGAAACAAGATTTTCCTTACGACGATATACGGCCTCTTGCGGAAGCTCAGGGCGGCGAATCAGGAGCTCGCCTACGAGCGGAAGGCCGACATGAACCAGGACGATATCGACAGCCTCGTCAGCGGCCTCCTCGCGAAGTAAGCTCATAGCCCCGATGATTTCCCGGATGGCGGATATGCCCGTTTCGGCACGAAATTAATTGCCTTAATCAACAAACCGGTGATACACTGTTTTCCAAGCACATCAACCGGAGGAATGACCGATGAGACTGTCACGCATCATCGCGCTCGCGCTTTTATCCCTGTTATTCGTATCGCTGACCAGCATCCCGCTTGCGGCCGAGGGAGCGTCGCTCGCCCCGACGGGCAAGCCAGGCGAACTCGTCTATATCCCCTATCCCGTCAAGATATCGATAGACGGCGACCCGTCGGACTGGAAGGGCGTCGAGCGGATCACGGTCACCGACGGCCCGTATACCTCGGGCGATCCCGCGGATAACGGCGCGTATGAATTCTCGGTATGCGCGGACAAACGCACGATCTACCTTCTCATGACGATGCCGGACAAGAAGATTATCGCGGGCAAGCACGGAAGCAATTACTGGAACGAGGACTCGTTCGAGTTCTACTTCAACTTCTCCGGCAACCTCGACGCGAAGGAGTACGGGAAGGGCATCGTTCAGGTGAACGTGAACGCGACCAATCTTTCGGTCAGCGATCCGGACGCGCTTTCCTGCTCGGGCGTCCGCTATATCGACGAAGGGTACGACGTGCGCGGGAAGGCCTTCAAGACCGCGGACGGGTGGGGCGTCGAGGTCGCGGTCAAGCTCGAGAACAACATCGAGCCCTATCACGGCTTCACGATCGGCATCCAGACCCAGGCGAACGGCGCGACCGTGAAGGACCGCGACTCGAAACTCATCTGGTCGATCTACGATACCTCGGACTCCTCCTGGAAAAACCCGCGGGTGTTCGGTACCGGCGTCTTTTACGAGATCGGCCGAACCGACGTCCCGCTCCCGAAGCGGCAGAATCTCCCGAAGATCGTCAAACGGAAGGTCATTCCCCTCGACAAGCTCCCGACGGTCCGCGTGAATCAGGTCGGGTACTTCCCCTCGGGGAAGAAACTCGCCGTCGCGGTCTCGGCCGAGGAGAAGCCGCTCGAATGGAAACTCCTCGACGCGACGGGAAAACCGGTCGCGTCGGGAAAGACGGCTCCCGCGGGGAAGGATCTTTCCTCGGGCGACCCGATCCACTATATCGATTTCTCGTCCTTCTCGAAGGCGGGGAAGGATTATGTCCTTTCCGTCGGCGAGGCGGCGAGCTTCCCCTTCGACATCGCGAATGGCGTCCTTGTTCCTCTTGCCAGGGACGCGATGGCCTACTTCTACCAGAGCAGGATCGGGATCCCGCTCGAGGCGAAGTATGCGGGAGACGCCTGGGCACGGTCGGCTTTCTTCGTTTCGGACGAGGCGATCAAGGCTCTTGACTATCCCGTCTTTCCGCAGAAGGATTACGTCGAGCGGCCCTATACCATCAACGCGGGAAAGGGCTGGATGGACGCGGGCGACTACGGAAAGTATATCGTCAACGGCGGCATAACCCTGTGGACGCTCCTGAACGCCATCGAGCGAAACCCGCGCGTGTTCCCCGACGGCTCGCTCCCGATTCCCGAGAACGCGAACGGCGTGCCCGATCTTCTCGACGAGGCGCGCTGGGAGCTCGAGTTCTTCCTCGGCATGCAAGTGCCCGAGGGCATGAGCGACTCGGGGATGGTCCATCACAAGCTTCACGAGAAAAAGTGGCTTCCCTTGCCCTACAAGGCGCCCGAGCGGACGGACGATCGCTTCGCGATGCGCCCTTCGACCGCGGCGACGCTCAATTTCGCCGCCGCGACCGCGCAGGCCTCGCGCGTATACGCCGCTTACGACAAGGCGTTCGCCGAGCGCTGCCTCGCGGCCTCGGAGCGCGCCTTCGCCGCGGCCGTCGCGCATCCGGCCGTCCTCTTCTACTACGTTCCCGAGGACGGAGGCGGCGACTATGACGACATGAAGGTGGACGACGAGTTCTTCTGGGCGGCAAGCGAGCTCTACCTCGCGACGGGAAAGGCGGAATACGCCGAGCGCGTCGAGAAGGCGGTCGCGTCGCGCGAGTACTACTCGACCTTGAGCGGCGCGAACGGCCCGATGTATTGGGGCGGCACGGCTGGCCTCGGGATGCTTTCGCTCCTCTCGACGAAGAGCGAACTCGACCGGGCCACGATGAATACGATCCGCGAGTGGCTCCTCGTCGGCGCCGACCGGTATCTCCTGCAGGTACGCGAGGACGGTTACCGCGCTCCCTTCTTCGAGTACCAGTGGGGCTCGAATTCCTCCGTGCTCAACAAGGCGATCATCCTCGCGTACGCGCACGACCTGACCGGGAAGGAAGCGTACCGCGACGGCGTCGTTTCCTGCCTCGATTACGTGCTCGGGCGGAACGCCCTGTGCAAGAGTTTCGTCTCGGGCTATGGCGAATACCCGATGTACTACCCGCACCATCGCTGGTGGGCTGACGACCCCGACGCGGGATATCCCGCGCCCCCGCCCGGCGTGCTCTCGGGCGGCCCGAACGAGAAGCCGACCGACGAGGCGACCTCCTTCCTCGAGAAAAAGGTAGCGCGCGCGAAGCGGTACGCGGACGACGCGCGGTCCTACTCGACGAACGAGGTCGCGATCAACTGGAACGCGCCGCTCGCGTGGACGGTCTCGTGGCTCGATTCGACGATGAATCCCGATTCCCCGGCTCGCGCGAGGCGCGGTATGGGGCTCGCGGGATCCCTCGCCCTTCTTTTCGCGTCGGTCCTCGCGCTCGCCGCGGTCGCGGTCCTCGCGATCCGGTTCGCGAAAGGACGGGACGGATCAAAGGGTTCGGGAAAGGCGTGACGGGAGCGATAGCCGGCGCGCGCGATTGAGGCGCGACGCCGTGCCGCGGAGGGTAGGGGCGTGACCCGCCCGCCGCGAGTTCCGCCCGGTTCTCGCGACGGACGAAATGCGCCGGAAACGATCGCCCGAGGGACGCAAGCCCCGGGCGTGAACGTCCGGCGCGTTTTTTATACGCGTATTTCCATGCCGTCGAAGGCGATCTCGATGCCGGGGTACCGGCTCGCGAACTCGAGGAGCTCGTCGTGCCCCATCTTCCATTCTTCCTCGATATGGGTGAGGATCGCCCGCTTGGGGGCAAGCTCGCCGATCGCGCGGAGGTTGTCGTCGAACGAGGTTTTGCCGCTTTCCTTCTCCGAAGGATTTCCCATGCCGAGGATGAGCGCGTCGGCGCGCCGAAGGGCGGGATGATCGGGGAGGTACATCGCGTGGCAGGGCGCGTGCACGACTCGCTTCCCGCGCGAGTCGAAGGCGAGCGCGTTCACGAAACCGTTATCGAGGACGACCGGCGTGACGGTGACCCCCGAACGGGATACGGGCGCCTGAAAATCGCGGAGAACGCAATAACCCGAGCGGACGAACCAGTCGAGGAGGGAATTGCCGTTGAGCGCGATCTCGAGACCGTCGGGCGGGAGAAAGACCTCGACGCATCGCCCGGGATCGGCGGCCTTGAGGGCCTCGACGATCCTGATCCCGGCGGTATGGTCGGGATGCCAGTGGGTGACGAAGATCGAGTCGACGCGGGGGACGCCGAAGGCGTTGATGGCCTCGTTGATGTCCTCGGGAACGTCGACGAGGGCGGCGATGTCGCGCGAATAGAGCGACTGGCCGAAGCGTTTGTACGGGGCGCCGCGCGCGCGTGCTTCCGCGCAGGTCGGGCATCGGCAGGTCGCGTTCGGTATCCTGAGCGCGCCGCCCGAGCCGGTGACGAGGAAGTTCATCGCGCGTCCCGCGCCCGGGCCGCTTCCCAAAGGAGAATCGAGCCCGCGCAGGCGACGTTGAGCGAGTTCACGTCGCCCCGCATCGGGATGCTCACGACCCGGTCGACGAGCCCCTTGAGGTTCACGCTCATCCCCTTCGCCTCGTTCCCGAGCGCGATCGCGACGGGCGGCGCGAGGTTCGCCTCGCCCAAGGGGACGGCTCCGGTAGAGTCGGTGCCGACGAGCGAAAGCCCGAGCCTCTCCCGCGCGCGCGATACCCATTCCTCGAGCTCCGGGAAGGACTCGGCGTGCGCGATCGGGGTGTGAAAGACGGCGCCCAGGCTCGAGCGGATCGTTTTGGGGTCGAACGCGTCGACGCAGTGCCCGTGCGTGACGACGAGGGAGGCGCCGAAGGCGTTCGCGGTTCGTATAAGCGAGCCGAGGTTGCCGCAGTCGCTCGGGCGGTCGAAGACGACGACGATGGAGTCGCGGTCGAGGCGGGCCTCGGCGAGGGGGACGCGGGGAGCGCGCGCGGTAATCATGATCTCCGACGGCTCGTCCCGGTCTGAAAGCCCCGCGAAGAGCTCCGGGGAAAGGGAAATCGCCTCGGGAAAGGTATCGGAGTCGACGAGCGCCTTTCCCCAATCGGAAAGAGCGCGGTAGTCGGCGAAGATGATCTTTCTCGGCTCGACGCGATCGGAGGCGATCGCCTGCTTGACCGACTCGATCCCCTCGATGAAGACCTCCCCCAATTCGTTCCGCTTCTTGCGGTTCTGCTTGAGCGCGAGGACGATCTGATAGAGGTCGTTCGATTTCGAGAGCGAGACGATGTTGTTTCTCATGGTGTTTCTCCGCTAGGTTACGGCAAGAAGCATGCCCGCGCGCGACAGGAGCCCGTGCGTGTAGATGGTCGAGCGGTTACGGCCCCCGGATTTCGAACGGTAGAGCGCCTTGTCCGCGTCGCCGATGAATATGAGCGAGGTGTAACCGGGATTCCCGTCGATCATCCTGCCGCCGACGCTTACCGTGATCGAAAGCTCCTGGTCGTCCGCGGTGAGCTTGATCCCGGCGATGGCGAGCCTGATTCGCTCGGCTACCTGGAAGAGGGTCTGCGGGGTGCAATCCGCGACGAGGACCGAGAACTCCTCGCCGCCGAAGCGCGCCGCGCAGTCTTCCGCCCGGATCGTTCTCGCGAGCTCCTCGGCGAGCGCGACGAGGACGGCGTCGCCGGTAACGTGGCCCCAGGTGTCGTTGAAGCGCTTGAAGTGGTCGACGTCGAGCATGAGGATTCCCGCGTGGGTCCCGCGCCTTCTTGCCCGGGCGATCGCCTCGTCCATCCTCCGGATGAAATAGTCGTGGGTAAAAAGACCCGTTTTCGGGTCGGTGATCGAGCTCTCGTAATGAAGCCCGTTTTGCATTCCGACCGAAAGAAACCTGATCATGCGGTCGACGTACTTCTTTTCCTGCTCGCTGTATCCCTCGCCGACGATCTTCTTGCCGAGGATGACGACGCCGTAAAGCCCGCCGATCCCGAACATGGGGAAGATCGTGTCGGGATTGAGAGCGCGAAAATCCTTGCCGAAGACGTCCGGGCCCAGTTCGGTCGAAAGCTCATCGAACGAGACCGACAGGGGCGCGCGGCTGAAGCGCTGTCGGAGGATCTCGTAATATACCGGCGCCACGCTTTCGCGGCTTTCCTTGAGGTTCCGGTAGCAGTATTGCCTGAGATGATCCCGCCTTGGCGGAAGAACGAGGAAACCGAGGAATTGCGGGATAAAGTGGTCGAGGAGCTTGGCTATCATGAAGTCAAGCATCGAGTTAATCTCGGTATAGGAAACGAGGAGCGCCGCGTCGGTGATAATGCGCTCAAGCTCCCGGTTTTCCTTGCGGAGGTCGCCGAGCGCGTCCAGCGCGCCCGACTGTTCCAGACGGTTGAATTGAGCGAGTACGTCCGCCGAGAGTGCCATACACCCATTATAGGACTTTTTGGGCGTTCTGTCAGTAAAAATGAGCCCGCCGGGATTTCATAGCGCGGTTTCCCGGCTTCTTCCTCATGAATACGGGTTCGGGAAGGACTTTCGGTACGCGACGGGGGACACGCCGTTTCTCTTCTTGAATGCCCTGCTGAAATAGGATTCGTCCGAGAACCCGGCGCGAGCGGAAATCTCGGCGACGCTCAGCTCGGTATTCCTGAGAAGCGAGGCGGCAACCTCGATGCGGACGGTGTTGAGATAGGCCATCGCGCTCATCCCGCACGATTCGTTGAAGCGGCGGTTGAGGGTGGTCCTGTTCGTGGCAAACCGGGCGGCGAGCGAATCGAGCGTAATCGATCTCGCGTAGTTCGCGTTGATGAACTCCCGGATCCATTCGAAGGACGCGAGAACGCGCCGCTCTTCCCTGGTTTCGGCGTCGGGGGAAATGTACCAATTGCGCTCGATAAGGATGAGAAACTCGAGGAAATACGAACGCGACAGGCAGGGCCAGTACTCATTCTGCGCGGTGTTGAGATTCCGGTCGATTTTCGAGCAGAGGTCGTCAATGACGGGCACGAGCTCGAACGGAATCGACTTGACCGAGAATCCCGAAGGTCCCGCCTCCCTGAAGGGCTTGAAGAAAAAATACTGCTCGATGTCGTCCCCTGACGGGGCGATCGGTTGCGGTGCGGTCGTATTGACCGCCTGGGGCTTGAAGATGAGGCTGTGGGGCGTTCCCCCGGTAAGCGCGACCGTCCTGACGGAGTGCCGGGGGCGCAGGAACAGGATCGCGGGGGCCTTGACGGGAACGAGTTCCGTTCCGTCGTCGATGATCAGGTAACCCCGATCCGCCGCGATTACGGCATAGTATTCCTCGTCGGGCTTGGGTATCGCGCAGGCCCGGGAATAGACGATCGGCATGCGAAACCGGGTGAGATGGTCTTGACCTTGCGTAAAATAGTCCATACGACATCAGTCTAACACAAAGGCCGTAATTCGTTCATCCTTTGCGCTTCGCGGTGCTTTTTGCCGCACGCCGGCTTATACTTACGGTATGAAAACCAGAAACGACATGAAAGGCATTCAAGCCGGTTTTTTGATGCCGCACCCGCCTATCATCGTGCGCGAGGTCGGCAAGGGCCGCGAGCGGGACGCCTCGGTTACCGTCGCGGCGTGCGAGCGCGTGGCGAATCTCGTCGCGGAGCTCGCGCCCGAGACCCTCGTGGTGATCTCGCCCCATTCGCCCCTTTTCAGCGATTTTCTCTTCATCCACGACAAGCCTATCCTCTCGGGTACCTTCGAGAGCTTCGGCGCCCCCGATCTCCGGCTTTCGTTCGAGCAGGATACGGAGTTCCGCTCGGTTTTTTCGGGCCTTCTTTCCCGCGCGGGCATTCCGGCGGGCTCGATCGACATCAGCCAGATCAAGAAATACGGACTCGCCGACGAGCTGGATCACGGGGTTCTCGTGCCCCTTTACTTTATCGGGAAGCGGTATGCGGAATTCAACCTCGTCGCGCTCTCGTCGTCGGCATTCGACCACGAGAGTCTGTCGAGGTGCGGCTCCCTTCTCGCGGAGGCCGCCTTCGAGACCGGAAGACGGGTCTGTCTCGTCGCGTCGGGAGACATGTCCCACCGGGTGACCCACGCGAGTCCCTACGGGAAGGCCGAGGAAGGCGCGAAATTCGACCATCGCGTCAAGAAAGCCCTCGAATCCTCCGACCTCGCCTCGATCCGCTCCATCGGCCACGATTTCCGGGAAAAGGCCGGCGAATGCGGGTACAACTCGCTCGTCATGATGCTCGACGCGATGGAACGCGCCGCGACCCTCGATTTCCCCGAAGAGCCGCGCGCGGTCTCGACCACGCTCATTTCGTACGAGGCTCCCTTCGGCATAGGGTATTGCGTGTCCGAGGCCGGTTTCGCGGAAAGGAAGAATCCATGAACGCGATACCGAACGAGATCGCGATCGCGCGGCTCACGGTCGAGCGATTCGTGACGACGGGGGAAGTACCCGACCCCGCGGAGCTTCCGCCGGTGACGGGCGAGCGGGCAGGCTGCTTCGTGTCGCTTCACGCGAACGGATCGCTCAGGGGATGCATCGGCACGATAGCACCGACCGCCGCGACCCTCGCCGGGGAGATCGCGCGGAACGCGGTATCCGCGTGCTCGGAGGATCCCCGTTTCGATCCGGTCAGACCCGAGGAACTCGATTCGCTCGAGTATTCCGTCGACGTGCTCGAGCCGAGCGAACCTGTCTCCTCCCGCGACGAACTCGACCCCAAACGGTACGGGGTGATCGTCTCGAGCGGATTCAGGAGGGGGCTTCTCCTTCCGGATCTCGATGGCGTCGACACCGTCGAGACGCAGCTCGCCATCGCGTGCCGCAAGGCCGGGATCGCGCCCGACGGCTCGTTCGACATCAGGCGCTTCCGGGTGACGAGGTATCGCTGATGGACGCGACGAGCGACATGCACGAGGCGCTCTTCCAGGAAAGCGTTCCCGGGGAGGGAGGCGACGGGTACGGCGCGGACGGCGACCGGATGGCCGAGAGCAAGGTACGTTGCCTGCTTTGCCCGCACGGGTGCGTGCTCGCCGAGGGAGCGACGGGCCGGTGCCGCGTGCGGACGAACCGCTACGGATCGCTTCGCGCGGTATCGTACGGCCACGTGTCCTCCCTCGCGCTCGATCCGATCGAGAAAAAGCCGCTCGCGCATTTCTATCCGGGTTCCTTCGTGCTTTCCCTGGGCGGTTGGGGCTGTAACCTCGGCTGCCTCTTCTGCCAGAACCACGCGATATCCCAGCAGGGTGTCCCGGTCCCGAAGGGCCGGACGGTGGATAACCTCGGCGGGGATCGCGTCTTTTCCCCCGAGGAGCTCGTGTCGCTCGCCCTCGAAACGGTCCCCGAGGGAAATATCGGGCTCGCGTATACCTATAACGAGCCCTTTTGCGGATTCGAGTTCATGTATGACGTCGCCCGCGCGGCGAGGAAACGCGCTCTCAAGAACGTGGTCGTGACGAACGGTTTCGTGAGAAGGGAGCCCCTCGAGACGATCCTGCCCTACGTCGACGCGATGAACATCGACCTCAAGGCGTTCACCGAGCGTTTTTACCGGAAGGTGTGCGGCGGCTCGCTCGAGCCGGTGCTCGACGCGATCAGGCTTTCGGCCGCGAAGACCCACGTTGAGATAACCACGCTCGTGATCCCCGGTCTCAACTCGTCCCCCGAGGAGATCGACGCGCTTTCGTCGTGGATCGCGACGATCTCGCCCGATATCCCGCTCCACCTCAATCGCCATCATCCGGACTGGAAGATGAGCGAACCCCCGCCGATCGCGCGGGACGAGCTGTACGCGCTTTCCGCGATCGCGCGCGCGCGCCTCCGGAACGTGCACGTCGGGAACGTCTAGATTCCTTTTCCCGTTGAGGATACCGGCGAATGGCGGTATACTGATCGACATGCAGGACGAAACGATTGCCAACACCAGCAAGATCGGCATGCGGCTCGACTCGATCGTGAAGAAGGAGCAGGTGTCGTACCTGATGTTCGACTCCGGCAAGATCCCGCTCGTCAGCGTGATCACCATCGGTCGGGCGACCGACAACGACGTGGTCATCGACAACAAGCTCGCGAGCAGGCACCACGCGATAATCCAGAAAATCAAGGACGCGTATTATCTCAAGGATCTCGAAAGCACCAACGGAACCCTCCTCAACGGCGAGACGATACCGGCCGGCAAATACGTGCGGATCGGGCCGACGGACACGATCGTGATCGGCAAGACGAATCTCACCATCGCCTGACGGGATACGGGAATCACCATGCGCGATATCGGCAAACGCCTGCGGCAAGTACTCGAATGGGAACGCGTCCCGGAGGACGAGGCACTTCGGGATTTCGTCGCGCGGGCGCTCGATACCCTCGACGCCGAAAGCCCGGACGTACGGCCGCTCGACGGTCAATCGAGGCCGGGCGGGCTCGTCCGCTTGCCCCGGGGTTTGCCCGCCGTCATCGTGCCCGATATCCACGCGCGACCCCGTTTCGTGAAAGCGGCCATGGACATGGCTTTCTCCGGGCCCGCCGGCGGCGTAACCGCGCTCGATGCCCTCTCGGCCGGGGATCTTTGCGTCGTCTTCCTCGGCGACGCCTTCCATTCGGAGCGGAGAGGGTTTGAGCGATGGGTCGACGCGTACCGCGAGTACCTCGCGGGAACCGTCGCCTCCGGGGCGATGGAGGCCGAGATGACGGAGGGCCTCGCGGCGATGACGATGGCTCTCGAGCTGAAGATCGCTTTTCCCGACCGCGTGCACTTTCTCAAGGGTAACCACGAGAACGTACTCAACGAGGAAGGGAGAGGAAACCACCCCTTCGGGAAGTTCGTCGAGGAAGGGCTGCTCACGCGCGCCTGGTTTCAGGACCGGTACGGCGAGGAAACCCTCGAGCTGTACGCCGCGCTCGAGCGTTCTCTCCCCGTGTGCCTGACGGGCGATCGCTTCATGGCCTCGCACGCCGAGCCTGCGCGCCCGTATTCCGTCCGCGAGGTCGTCGAGTCGCGGTCGAGCCCCGAGGTCGTCGAGGGACTCACCTGGACGGGAAACGATCAATCGATGGAGGGAAGCGTCGAGTCGATGCTTCGTGCCTTCCTTCCCGGCGTGGCGGGCGCGCGGTATTTCGCGGGCCATCGCGCGGTCGTCGGGGGATTCGCCCTCCGCGCGGGAGGGCTGTTCGTGCAGCTTCACGATCCCGACGCGTATCGGGTCGCCTTCGTCCCCGCGGACCGCGACTTCGACGCCTCGCGGGACATTAGGAGCCTTGTCCCATGAGCGAGTGTCCGGAAAGAATCGGCAAGTACGAGATCGTGTCCCTCGTCGCGCGCGGCGGGATGGGCGCGGTGTACAAGGCAATCCATCCCGCGCTCAAGCGGCACGTGATCATCAAGAAACTCGCGGCGCGGGGGAACGCGCCCGTCGTCGAGCGATTCAGGCGCGAGGCGCAGATCCTCATGGATCTCAACGATCCGCGCATCGTCCATATCTACGACTATTTTCAGGAAGGCTCCTCGCACTATCTCGCGCTCGAGTACGTCGACGGGCTTTCCCTCGACCGGATCCTCGCCGAACGGGGGCGGCTCCCGTGCGAGATCGCGTTCACCATCGTCCTCGACGTCGCCCTCGCGCTCAAGTACGCGCACGACCGCGGGATCGTCCATCGCGACGTAAAGCCGGGGAACGTCCTCGTGTCGCGAAAGGGCGAGGTCAAGCTCGCGGATTTCGGGATAGCCGCGACGGGAATCGCCAAAGCCGAAGAAACGGCGCGGGATGACGGCACGTGGGTTCTCGCCCGGCCCGGTAAAGGCGTGCCGCGGGCGCACGATCTTACCGGGGACGGCTCGACCCTCGGAACGCCCGCGTACATGCCGAGGGAGCAGATCCTCGATCCCGCCTCGGTCGATCGGCGCGCGGACATATACGCGCTCGGCGTCGTGCTCTACGAGCTCGTCACCGGCGGGAAGCCGTTTTCGGGCGCGACGCCCGAGGAAACCATGGCGCGCGCGCGAAAGGGGCGATATACCCGCCCGAGGAAGCTCGACCCGAGCCTTCCGCGCGAGGTCGACCGCCTCGTCCGCAAGACGGTCAGGGCCGATCCCCGAAGGCGCTATCGCGACCTCGCACCCGCGATACGGATTCTCAGGCGCTACCTTTCAAAGTATCCCAAGCGCGAGGCGAGGAAGGCTATCGCGCTCTGCGTGGCGGGAGACGAGGGCGCCGACCTCGTGATTCAGCCCCGGAAGCGCCGCTTCGCCCGCTTTGTCGCCGTCGCGCTCGCGGTTTTCGCCCTCGCGGCAGGGGCCCGTCTCTCCTGGGATCGGGGCCTCGTCCAGCGTTTCGCCCTCTCGCGCTGGTACGTCCCGGTGACGGTCTCGCTGTCGGTTCCGGCCGGCTTCCCGGATGCGATCGAGGCTCGCGCGAGTATCGTACGCGCAGGATCCGGCGAGGGAACCGAAAGGGCGGGGAAATCGGGGGTATCGACACCCCTTCGCTCGGGGGAAAACCCGTCAAGCCTTGTCGCGCGAGCGGTATTTCTCCGCCCGGGACGGTATCGGCTCACGGTCGAGGCGGGTTCGCGGGTATGGGTCGAGCCCTTCGATGTCGCGCGGGATCCGGTTTCGCTCGGGCTCTCGGCGCTCGAGCCTTCTCCCCGCGCGGTTTTCGTCTCCTCGCGCGCGCTCGACGCGGTTACCGGCGAGGATATCACCGACAGGGCGTCGATAACGGCACGATCGGGCGGCTCGTGGTCCCCCCTTTCGCGCGGCTCGGGAACGCTCGCCCTTTCCGGCGATCTTGTCGAGCTTCGCGCCGAGGCGGCGGGATATTCGGGCGTGACGCTCGCCGTGACGCTCTCATGGTACCAGGACCGGCTCACGGTCGTCTCTCGACTCAAGCCCCTCGGGCGATAACGGGGCGCGCGAGCGCCAGGAACGGAGGCAAATCGCGATGGCAAAGAAGAAGGAAACGGCGCTCCACCGAAAGCTCGCCGGGGAGCTTCAGTCGCTCATGGACGGTCTCGACGAGGAAGGTCTCGCGTTTCTCGTCGAGCAGGCGCGGGTCCATCTCCACAATATGGAAGTGGATCGTCTTGTACGCGAGGAAGAAGCCGCCGCGCTCGAGGCGGAATCGGGCAGGGGCGCGCCGGGAACGGGTTCGCGCGCGGGCTCGCGGAAGGGCACGGCCGCGAAGACGGCGTCCGCCGAATCGGGGATGGGCGATTTCCGCATCGAGCGTTCAGGATCGTCCTATCACGTCATCTCGGCCGGAAAATGGAAGATGTTCAGCGAGGACGAGATGCTCGCGATCGTGAAGATATGCGGGTCGAAGGATCCGGTCGAGGAGGTCGCCGAGCGGTTGTACCGGTGGCTCGAGGCGGAACGGCCCGACGCCTTCCCCGACCTCGAGATCGGCGGCCGACGCGACCCGCGCCTGCGGGAGCTCGCGGCCCTCATCGGCCGCAAGTTCGCGATCAGGGAATGAAGGCAAACGGATGAGCCGCTACCGGTATTCCCGGCGGTAATCCTCGACGCAGCGGATGAATCCCTCCCGTAATCTCCCGGTCGCGAGGGCGAGCGCGGCTCGTTTGTCCTCGCGGTATTTCGGGTAGAGTTCGTCGAGGACGATCGGCTCGCCCGTGACGATGACCGGGCGACGGGATACCTCGTTCACCCGGTTTTTGAGGGTTCCCCCGGCGAGGCGGCCGAGCATGTCGCGGTAGTTGTTCGCGATCTCGAAAAGGCCGTTGAGGTCGACATCCTCCGGTATCACGCCGAAGCCGACGTGCGCGAGAAGCTCTGCGGTTTCCATATGCCGCATCGCGAACCAGGCCTCGCCCGTCTCACGGCGCGCGAGGTCGAGCCTCAGGGGGCTCATCTCCTCCGCGTCGTCGCGGATGATGAGATCCCACGCGGCGGTTCTCACCCGGTAGAGCCGCTCGAAGCCGTCGCCCCGGCTCTCGAGGGCGAGAATCCCCTCGGCGGCCGAGAGCGCCGCGTCGAGGAGGGCTTCCCGGTCGCAGGCTATCTCCGTTCGCGACCGTTCGCGGTAATAGGACGCGGTTATCGAAAGAATTTCCTTTCCGCAGGCGGCAAGGCGTTCCTTCAGGGACCCGATCGACCGGTCCCTCCGGTTTCCGCCCCCGAGGCCGCATTCCGTTTCGAGCGATCCGATGACGCGTTCAAGCGCGCGGGAATCCCCCGATCCGTATCGGTAATGGGTGGAGACGGGAAGGAAAACGACCTTTTCCGGGCGACCTTCCCGCGCGAGGTCCTCGATGCACCAAAAGCCGAAACGCGCCGTTCCCGACTCGAGTTCCCCGACGGTTTCGCTTTCGTAGGTTACGTGGCCCTCGGGCGCGAGCGCGAGCGGGTACGTCCCGGAGGCGATGGTCTTCCTGATGCGGTTCATCCCGCTCGAGTCCATGTGGACGTGGTTTATCGGGACGGCGCCGACGTTCGGGAGAAGCCAGCGGACGAAGGGACCGGACCAGAGCGGTACCTCGGCTCCGTAGACGAAATGCGCGTGGGTGATTCCCCCGAGGGGTTTCTTCAGCCTGCGGGCCTCGCGGGGCAGGGCGTGATGGAGGGTATAGGCCATGAGCTGGGGATCGTCCCCGTACGCGTGCCTGAAGGCGATGATGAGCCGCGTCTTTCCCTCACGGAAATCGCGATAGGCATCCACCATCCGGTTTCCGTGGACCATGACGGGTTCCCGGAACTTGAGCGCGCGGGCGTAGGGCTGAATGACGAACCTCACGGCGCGCATGAGGGCGAGGTTGAGACGCGGATCGGGCAAATCCCTCTTCGGGATCGGCTGGGTCAACGGGGTATACATTCCCTCACTTTACCCGGGCCCGCTCGTCCGTGGCAAGCGCCAAGCCGCGGGGTTTCCGCTGGACGCGACGCCAGTACCTCGTTTATACTTTTTTCACGCAAAGACGCGCCAATAAAACAACGAGGTTTATATGTCACAACTCACGATTCCGGCGGGATACAAACCGCTCCTTTCCGTCAAGGAAACCGAACAGGCGATTATCCGCATCAAGGATTTTTTTCAGCTTGCGCTCTCGACCGAACTCAACCTGACCCGCGTGACCGCGCCCCTTTTCGTCCCGCGCGGCAAGGGCATCAACGACGACCTTAACGGCGTCGAGCGCCCGGTCAAGTTCCCGGTCAAGGACATGAACGAGGCCGAGCTCGAGATCGTCCATTCGCTCGCGAAGTGGAAACGGCTCAAGGTGACCGACCTCTCGCTCGCCCCCGGCTTCGGCGTCTATACCGACATGAACGCGATCCGCGCCGACGAGGAGCTCGACAACATCCACTCGCTCTACGTCGATCAGTGGGACTGGGAGATGGCGATGTACGAGAGCGACCGCACGGTCGACTTCCTCAAGCACGTCGTCAGGAAGATCTATCGCTGCCTCAAGCGTACCGAGTTCTTCATCTACGACAACCACCCCGCCATCACCCCGATCCTCCCCGAGGAGGTGACCTTCGTCCACGCCGAGGAGCTCTTCCGCGACTATCCCGGCAAGACCGCCAAGGAACGCGAAACCGAGGCGGCACGCAAGTACGGCGCCGTCTTCGTCATCGGCATCGGCTACGCGCTCGCGGACGGGAACCTCCACGACGGGCGCGCCCCCGACTACGACGACTGGATCACCGAGACCGGGAACGGGAACCGCGGGCTTAACGGCGACCTCATCGTCTGGAACCCGGTCCTCGGCCAGGCTCTCGAGCTCTCCTCGATGGGAATCCGCGTCAGCCCCGATACCCTCAAGGAACAGCTCGCGTACCGCGACTGCCCCGAGCGCTCGACCCTCTATTTCCACAAGCGCCTCCTCGCGGGCGAGCTCACCCAGACGATCGGCGGCGGCATCGGCCAGTCGCGCCTGTGCATGTTCTTCCTCCGGAAGGCGCACATCGGCGAGACCCAGGTTTCCGTCTGGCCCGAATCGATGATCGAGACGACGAAAAAGGCGGGAATCCCCCTTCTCTAAGGAAATCCCGGGGGCGCTCCTTCGGGTCCGCCCGTTCCGCGTATTCTCACGGGAGCCGGTTCCGGTGTACACTCAGCGACATGAGTCATACACAGAAGCCGGCTCTTCTCGTCATATCCCTGCAGGTACAGTCTTCGTATCAGGCGGTACCGCTCGGGGCGGCGACGATCGTGTCCGCGCTCCGCGCCGATCCCGCGGTTTCCGCTCGCGTTTCGCCCGAACTCCTCGAGTTTACCCTTGAAGACGCCCGCTTCCGGGGCCGTTCCCCGCGCGAGATCGGCTCGCTCGTCGCCCGCGAGATCGCTTCGCGCCTCTCGCGTTCCGACGACTCCTCTCCGGGCGCGAACACCGCTTCCCCGGCGGCGCGGGTGCCGACGATCGTCGGTTTTTCCCTCTATGTCTGGAATCGCCTCGCGCTCGAGGCCGCTGCCCGCGAGCTCAAAACCCTCGTGCCGTCCGCCCTTACCTTCGCGGGCGGTCCCGAGATTACCGCGAACCCCTTTATGCCCGGGGAAAGCCCCTTCGACCGGCAGATCCTTGGCGAGGGGGAAACCGCGTCGGCCGCCTTCGTTCGCTCGGTCCTCGATCCGTCGCGCGAGTCGCCGCGCGGTCAGTCTTCACGGGCTCCCGGCGCCGACGAAACCCGCTGTCCCGACGAGGACGCGGCCTTTCTCCCGTCACCCTGGCTCGACGGCACCCTCGACGGCTCCGAGGCCGTGCGCACCCACCGGGGCGCGCTCTGGGAGCTCGCGCGGGGTTGCCCCTACGCGTGTTCCTACTGTTACGAATCGAAAGGGAGCCGAAAGGTTCGCGCCATTCCCCTCGGCCGGCTCGAGCGGGAGCTCGACCGCTTCGTGGAGCTCGGGATCGAGCGGGTCTTCGTGCTCGACCCGACCTACAACGCGTCCCGGGAACGGGCGCTTGAGCTCCTTGCCCTGATCGAGCGGCGCGCGCCGGGGATTCACTTCAATTTCGAGGCGCGGGCCGAACTCCTCGACCGCGCGACGGTCGCCGCCTTCTCCCGCATCCCGTGCTCGCTCCAGATAGGGCTTCAGAGCTCGAATCCCGAGGCGCTCAAGCTCGTGAACCGTCCCGCGGATTTGGCAACGTTCTCGAAGCGGATCGCCCTTCTCAACGAGGCGGGCGTTACCTTCGGGCTCGACCTCATGTACGGGCTTCCCGGCGACTCCTTCTCGACCTTCCGCGCGAGCCTCGACTACGCCCTCGCGCTCTACCCGAACAACCTCGAGATCTTCAGGCTCGCCGTGCTTCCGGGAACGGCGCTCGCGGATCGGGGAAAGGAACTCGGTCTCGAGTGGGAAAAGGAGCCGCCCTATAACGTGCGTTCCACGCCGAAATTCTCCGCTCAGGACCTCGCGCGCTCGGCGAGTCTCGCGCGGGCGACGGACGTGTTCTATACCCAGGGCCGCGCGGTCACCTGGTTCCTCTCGGCGCTCGCCCCGCTCAAGCTCAAGCCCTCGCAGTTCCTGCAGGACTTCGCCGCGTATCTCGAGGACGCGAAGGCCTCGGGCGCGAAGGGAAAACGGGCGCATACGGCCGGCGAATGCCTTACCCATCGGGAGGCGGAGGGATTGCAGCTCGCGTTTCTCGCGGCGAAATACCGCGAGAAGGGCAAGGCCTACCTTTCCCTTCTCGTGGAGAACGTCGTTACGCTCAACGGGGCATGGACGAGGGCGCTCGCCGAAGGCGAGGAAAGCGTGCTCGAGCTCGCGTGGCACCCCGAGGACCTTTTCAGCCCGGAGTCGCTCGATCTCGAATATTTCCAGGAGAATGCCTGCATGGAAGGCTGTCGCGTGCGCGTCTTCCCGACGAGCGACGGTCCCGATTACAGCGTCTTTTCGTAGAAGCGGGAGTTCTTGAAGTTCCTGAAGCCGTGGCGCTCGTAGAAGGCGTGGGCCCGTTCGCGGAAGGTTTGCGAGCTCAGCTTGAGGATCGCGATGCCGTTCGCGCGCGCGGTGTCCTCGATCCTGTCGAGGAGTGAGGCCCCGATCCCGCGGGAACGCGCGTCCGGCGCGACGAGGAATTCGGCGATCTCGACGAAGGGCTTGAAACCGAGCTCGTCGACGGGAAAGAACTGGACGTAGCCGACGATCGCGTCCCGTTCCCGCGCGACGAGGATCCGGTTGCCGGGATCGGCGAGGATCCGGTCGAACGATTCGGAGAATACCGTGTAGTCGAAATGGGTTTCGTCGTCCCACTGGGAGAAGAGCGAGAAGAGCTTTTCCTTGTCGGAATCAGTCGCGTAGCCGATGTCTGCCATCGCGGCACCCCTTTCCCTCGCGATCGAGAGTGTTTTCATAGACAAAGACTGTACACCATCGACATCGCGCTTTCCAATAAAAAACGGCCTTCCCGAACCGAGCCCCGTACGCGTTCATGCGTGGGGGGGCGTTTCGGAAAGGCCGCGATGACGGCGCGCGCGTTGGTTTCCCGCGCTTCCCGGGTCGGGCGCTTACAGGCGCGAGGCGATGCGCTCGATGAACTGCCAGCTGTCGAGCACTTCCTTCGCCTGCGGGGTCGCGAGCCGGGCGAGGTCTCCGGTCATCACCCCGTCCTCGATGAGCCCGAGCGTCGCGTCCTCGAGCCGCTTCGCGAACGCGCCGAGTTCCGCCGTTCCGTCGAGTTCCGCGCGCTTGGCGAGGGCGCCGGTCCACGCGAAGATGAGGGCGACGGGATTCGTCGAGGTCTTCTCGCCCTTGAGGTACTTGTAGTAGTGCTTCTGGACAGTGCCGTGCGCGGCCTCGTACTCGAAGACTCCCGAGGGGGAGACGAGCACGCTCGTCATCATCGCGAGGCTTCCTGAGGCCGAGGCGACCATGTCGCTCATGACGTCGCCGTCGTAGTTCTTGCATGCCCAGAGGAAGCCGCCCTTCGACTGCATGACCCGCGCGACGACGTCGTCGATGAGGGTGTAGAAGTACTCTATTCCCGCCTCCTCGAAGCGCTCCTTATACTCGGCGTCGTAGACGCGCTGGAAGATCTCCTTGAAGCGGCCGTCGTAGGTCTTCGAGATCGTGTCCTTCGTCGCGAACCAGACGTCGATCTTCTCGGAAAGGCCGTAGAAGAAGCACGCGCGCGCGAAGCTTTCGATGGACGCGTCGAGATTGTGGATGCCCTGGAGGATGCCGGGGCCGTTCATCTCCTGGATGGTCTTGCGAATGACGGTGCCGTCGGCTCCGGTGAAGACGAGCTCGGCCTTTCCGGGGCCGGGAACCGCGATCTCGCAGTTCTTGTAGACGTCGCCGTACGCGTGGCGGCCGAGGACGAGCGGTTTCTCCCAGCAGGAAACGGTCGCCTTCACGTTCTTGACGATGATGGGCTTGCGGAAGACGGTGCCGTCGAGTTCCGCGCGGATGATGCCGTTCGGACTCGGGGTGAGTCCCTTGAGATCGTATTCCTTGACGCGCGCGGCGTTCGAGGTGATGGTCGCGCACTTGACGCCGACGCCGAGCCGCTTGATGGCCTCGGCCGACGCGTAGGTAACCTTGTCGTCCGAGTCGTCGCGGGCCTTGAGCCCGAGGTCGTAGTATTCGACCTTCAGGTCGATGAACGGATGAAGGAGCTTCTCCTTGATAACGCCCCACAGGACCCTCGTCATTTCGTCGCCGTCGAGCTCGGCGATCGCGTTCTTCATTGCAATCTTGGCCATCGTGCTTCCCCTCGTGTATGCGGTGTAGTCGGAATATCGGGAAAATAATATCGAAAAACGGGCTTTTGGACAAGGTTCCGCCGCCTTTCGACGGGGGAGCTTGACCGCGCTTCTCCGGCGGGGTACTACTATGCACTATGAAACGGGAACAGCACGCGGGCGTGGACCGCGTCATCGATATCGCCCTCGAGTCGGGGATGATCGTGCTTCAGAACGGGGGTGAAACCTACCGAACCGAGGAGACGATGACCTCGATCGCGTCCTCGCTCGGCGCCCGGTCCGCCTCGGCCTTCGTCACCCCGACGGTCGTCATGCTGACCTGCGTCGACGGCGAGGGCTCGAGCCACACGCGCATCCAGCGGATCAGCGATCGGACCATCAACCTCGGAAGGATCGCGCGGATCAACGAGCTCTCCCGCAGGCTCGCGGGCCGGAAACGGGCGAATGACCTCGTTCAGGTGAAGTCCCTCCTTAACCGGATCAGGTCGGGCAGGGAGCATAGTCCCGCGGGCGTCGTGTTCGCGACCGCGCTCTCCGGGTTTTTCTTCTCGCTGATGTTCGCCGGAACCGTCCGGGAGGCCGCTCTCGCCTTCGCGATAGGCGCCGCCATGCGCCTCGTCCTTTTCGCCGTGGCCCCGCTCGCGCTTCCCTCGTTCATCGTGTCGCTCGTCGGGGGCTTCGTCATCTCCGCGCTTTCGTCGCTCGCCGTCTTCGCGGGCCTCGTGCCCTCCTCGGGGAACGTAAGCATCGCCTGCCTCATGTCCCTCGTCCCGGGACTCGCGATCGTCAACGCGATCAGGGACATCATTGCCGGGGACCTCGTCGCCGGTTCGGCGCGCCTTCTGGAGGCCTTCGTCATCGCCGCGGCGATATCGCTCGGGGTCGCGTTCGGCATCATGATCTTTCCGTCGGGCGCCGCATGGGCCTCGGCCCTCGAGCTCCTGCGCGCGCCGGTTCCCGCGCTCGCGTTCTCGTTTCTCGCGACGGCCGCCTTCGCGTACTTCTTCCATATCAGCCGCTACGACATCCTCTGGACGAGCCTCTTCGGCGCGTTGGGCTGGCTCGCGTATCTCGTGGTCTCGGGCGACCTTTCGAGCCCGACCCTCGCGTATATGGCGGGCGCGCTCGTCGTCGGGCTATTGTCGGAGGTTTTCGCGGTCATCCTCAAAAAGCCCGCGACGGTCTATATCGTGCCGGGGATCATCCCGCTCGTGCCCGGCGGAGGCATGTACGAGACGATGTTCCTCGCCGTGCTCGGCCGACAGGACGCCGCGTCCTCGGCCGCGTTCACCACCCTGAGCGCCGCCGCGGCCATAGCGGTCGGTATCGCGCTTGCCTCGTCGTGCGCGAGACTGGCCTATCGCGTGCGCTCTTCCCTGGTCCGCCCGCGACGCGGGGAGTGAGACCTTCGCGGGGTGATCCGGGGGTGCCCATTCACGATCTTTCAGGCCTTCCTTCAGGACTTCTCCCGCTCGCGCCTCGCCGCCTGAAGGTTCCCCGCGAGGAGGAACGCCCCGTAGCCGAGGAAAACCGCCACGGTCTTGTCGATGAAGTTGAGCGGTATGCGCGCGAGGATGGCCGCGCCCGCGAGCGGGATATCCTGCATGAGCATCCCCGCCATGATGTAGTCGCTCGGAAAGTGATCGATGCCCTGATAGGCGAAGGTCGAGATGATTCCTCCGAGCGCGCTCGAGACGAGGCAAACCCACAGGGAAAGCAAGAGGAGATCCAGGAAGAGCCAGCGCTCCTTCCGGCGTTTCAGCGAGACGAATACCGTGAGGGCGCAGGCCATGCTGCACAGGCCGAAGAGCGCCTGCCGCGGATCGCTTGCGATGACGAGCGCCCAGATCGCGTTGTAGGCGAATCCCGTCACGAGGCCGGGGACGAGGCCCGCGAATAGGGTTATCGCGACGGTCATGATGCAATCCATGAAAAGGGGAAAGCCGAGCGTCAACGGAAAAATGAACGAAAAAAGAAGGTTGACCGCGACGGCGATGACGACTCCGGCGGCCGCGACCGGAAAAGACCTTTCGGTGAACGGTTCGACGGACATGGCGTCGAGTATACCTTTTCCCGGGTATTTATGCTATCTTTTCCCTATCGTGAAACGGTCTTCGATCTGTCAGGCCATCCTCCTTCTCGTCCTCGCGGCCCCGCTTTCCGCCTTGCCGCGCTCGCGCTCCCTCGACCCTATCCTCGACCAGTGGTATCTCACGCGCGACGCGGTGATCGCCCATGCCGACGACGATCTCGGCGGGCGGAGCTTCCGCATCACCGACGGCTCCGGGGTTATCCGCGAGATCCTCAAGTTCCGCGCGGGCATCGACGCGTTCAGGCGAAAACCCGAGTACCGGTTCATGTCCGCGAGCGATCGCGAACTCGAGACGATTCTCCGCGATCTCGAGGCGGGCGCGACTATTGCGGTGAACGTCCTCGCCGGGGACCATACCCCGACCGAGGTTCTCAGGTCGCTGTCTTCCCTCCAGATCGCGATGAACGAGTACATGTATACGCGAATCAGGTTCTCGGAGCAGGTAGCCCGTTCCTTCATGTTCGTCATAGTGATTTTCGTGAGCACGTGCGTCCTCATTATCGTCCTCATAGCCGTTTTCCGGATGAGGCTTTCAAGCCTTGAGCGGAACGAGGCAAACACCTCGAAGTTCGCGCGGGCCGTGATCAACGCCCAGGAATCCGAGCGTATCGCGATCGCCCGGGAGCTTCACGACACCGTCGCGCAGGATATCCTGTGCATCAAGGTCGCGACCGAGACGATGCGAAGCGCCATCGCGCGTTCGGGACGCGACTGGGACGCCGCGTTCTCCGACCTCATCGGGACGGAGACTGCCTGCATCGATCACATCCGCGAGGTTTGCGCGGAACTGAGACCGCCCGAGCTCGTCCACCTTGGGCTCAAGGCCGCCATCGAGGGGCTTTGCTCGGGTTTCGAGCGCGCGAACGGGATCCCGTGCAGCTGTATCCTTTTCGGGGACTTTACCCTGGGATACGAGGAGGAGATCAACTGCTACCGGATCGTCCAGGAAGCCCTGAGCAACGTCCGCAAGCACGCCCGCGCCACCGCGGTCAGCGTATGGGTAGACATCGTCAACGAGCCCCACGCGTCCGGCAAGAAGCTCACGATGAGGATCAGCGACAACGGCATCGGCATGCCGCGACGGGAGGCCGAAACCGGGTCGAGGGTCGCGTTCGGCCTGAAGGGCATGCGGGAACGGGTGAGGATCCTCCGGGGGGAGATTGCGATCTCCTCGGAACCCGACGAGGGAACGACCCTCACGATCACGATTCCGTTGACAGCTCGAACGGGTGACGGATACAATTCAGACAATGAAAAAACTCGTATTGGTCGATGACCATCATATGCTGCGAACCGGTCTCAGGGCGTACCTTGAGCAAAACTCCGATTGGCGAGTCTCGAGCGAGGCATCGTCGGGCGGGGAGGCGCTGAAGTATTTTTCCGATGACTCAGTCGAGCATCCCGAGGCGACAATCGTCGACATCAGCCTTCCCGACATGGACGGGATCGCGCTCATTCGCAAGCTTCGCGAGCATTCACCGGGAACCGCGTTCGTCGTGTACTCGATGCACGTGACCGCGGGCTACATCAGGTCAGCCCTTTCCGCCGGCGCGCGGGCGTACGTCTCCAAGTCCTCGCCGTGCTCGGACGTTCTCTCGGCGCTCGACGCGGTGATGAACGGAACCCTCTTTCTCGACAGCGTCTCCCTCGCTATCCAGCTTTCCCAGTACACCGGGGATAAGTCCGCGCCGATCCTCGAGGGGGGCGCGGTCGCCGCGGCGAGTCGCCGGAGCGAGCTCACCTTCCAGGAGGATCGGGTGTTCCTCCTCGCCGCGAAGAACATGACGAATGCCGAGATTGCCCAGGAGCTTGGCATCCGGATAAAGACCGTCGAGAACTACATTTCGATCATCTATCAGAAACTCAACGTGAAGAACCGGTTTGATCTTCTCAATTTCGCCCGTGATGCGGGACTCGCGTGATGATTCGGGAATAACTCCCGAACGATTTTCATAAAATCGGGAGAGTTCTCTAGAGACATCTAATCTCTCCAAAGCTATACTGCGCCCATAACTGAATATAAAAAACAAAAAATGAGAGAACCACACCGGGAAGTAAACCATGATTCCAGGTGTGGTTCTCTTCGTTTTAAAGAAATGGCTCACGCGTTGACCTATTTTACCATCGCGATACGGGTTTCGCCTTCCTTCGGCGTCGTCGCCACCACCACGAGATGACGGTTTTATTCCACTTCAATACTCACGACCAGAACGGCATGGAAATACGGGTTTTTTGCATAAATATGCATTTTCCTCTAGCCTAAGGGTATGATGATACGATATGGTATACTCGCTCGTGATTTCAGATACATGAACGGGCAAGCGACAAGAGGTATGTATGCTGGTAATGAAATTTGGCGGAACTTCCATGGGAAGCGCCGAACGGATGTGCAACTCCGTCGATATCATCCAGGAGCGATCGAAGCTTGATCGTCTCGGTGTTATCGTGTCGGCTGTCGGGGGCGTGTCGAACAGGCTCCAGGACAGTATTACCTTCGCGATGCAGTTTTACACGGCCGCGACCGGCAATTTTAGTACCTCAACTGTCACGACCAGTCAACAATCGACGGGCGGATTCGGCACGACGGGCGATATCGTCGCGTCGATCAGGAAAACCCACGACGATATCGTCGCCGAACACGCGAAGAACGTCCCCGGTTTCGATTCGCTCTCCGTCAGGAAGGCTCTTGACGAGCTTTTCGCCGAGTACGAGCGGCTTCTCCAGGCGATCGCCTCGTTCGGGGAATGCCCCGAATCGATCGAGTGCCGCGTCATGGGCATGGGCGAGCGCCTGTGCGTCCCCATCGTCGCGGAGCTCCTGCGGGCGAAGGGAGAGGACGTCGGCGTCATCGACTCGAGGCAGTACATCATTACCGAGGGTCGCCTCTCCGAGGGCGACCCGATCTACGACAAGACCGAGGCGAATTTCGCGCCCTGGCGGGAAAAAGGGCCGCGCGTTCTTTTGGCCGCCGGCTTCATCAGCTCGGACGTCTCGGGGAAACCCTCGCTTCTCGGGCGAAACGGCTCCGATTTCTCGGCCGCCATCATGGCGATGGGGCTCAAGGCCGCGAAGCTCGAGATATGGAGCGACGTCGACGGCATTTATTCGGCTGACCCGCGCATCGTGCACGACGCGGTGCTCGTCAACGACATAAGCTACGAGGAGGCGATGGAGCTCTCGTTCTTCGGCTCGAAGGTTCTCCATCCCAAGACGATAACCCCGATCGCCGCGCGCCGCATCGAGACCTGGAGCCTCAACAGCTTCAACCGTTCGGCACGCGGAACCCGCATCGCGGCCGCGGACTCCATCCCGGTCGATCCCGCCTCCGGTCCCGTCCGGGGCGTCACCTCGCTCAAGGACACGGCGCTCGTGAGCGTCGCCGGCGCGGGGCTCAAGGGAAAGCGGGGGACTGCCGCGCGCGTCTTCGGCGCGGTGAGCCGCTCGGGGGTCTCCGTGCTCCTCATCACCCAGTCGAGCTCGGAATACACGATAAGCTTCTGCGTGAAGGGAAAGGAAGCCCACGCCGTCAAGAAGGCGCTTGAAGAGGAGTTCGCCCTCGAGATGCGGGAGAACCTCATCGACGCGATCTCGGTCATCCCGAAGATGGCGATCGTCTCGATCGTCGGCGACGGGATGAAGCAGCGCAAGGGCGTCGCCGGTACCTTCTTCTCCGCCCTCGCGTTCGCCGGCATCAACATCCACGCGATCGCGCAAGGCTCTTCCGAGCGCTCGATCAGCACGGTCGTCGCGGACGGGGACGGGGACAAGGCCGTCAGGATCGCGCACCGGTTCTTCTTCAACTCGATGCAGACGATCGAAGTCTTCCTCTTCGGGATCGGCACCGTCGGCGGGAAGCTCCTCGAGCAGATCAGGCTCCAGCAGGTCGAGCTCAAGAAGTCGCTCATCGACCTCCAGGTGTGGGGAATCGCGAACTCGCGGAAGATCGCGATCGCGAAGTCCGGGATCAAGCTCGCGAAATGGAAGGAAACCCTCGACGCGGCTTCGGAACCCTCGACGGTCGACGCGGTGATCCAGTTCGTCAAGGCGGAAAAACCGCTCAATCCCGTGTTCGTCGACTGCACGGCCACGGGCGCGCTCCCCGAGCGCTATCCCGACATCTTCCGCGCGGGGATGCACGTCGTCACGCCGAACAAGCAGGCGAATTCCCTTTCGCTCGGTTTCTATCACGAGCTCCGCGCGGTCGCGAAAGAGGCGAAAAAGCGTTTCCTCTACGAGACGAACGTCGGCGCGGGCCTTCCCGTCATCGGCACCTTCGGGAGCATGCTCACCTCGGGCGACTCGCTCATCGCGTTCTCCGGGATCATGTCGGGCTCGCTGTCCTACGTGTTCGGCCGGCTCGACGAGGGCGCGAGCTTCTCGCAGGCGGTGCTCGAGGCGAAGGAAAAGGGCTTTACCGAGCCCGATCCCCGGGACGACCTTTCCGGTCTCGACGTCGCGCGAAAGGCGCTCATCATCGCCCGCGAGGCGGGGCTCTCGCTCGAGCTCTCTGACATCGCGATGGATTCGCCCTTTCCCGCGGGCTTCGACCAGACCGGCACGATCGCCGAATTCCTCGCGCGCCTTCCCTCGGTGGACTCCTGGTTCTCCGAGCGGATCGCGCGCCTCAAGGCGGAGGGAAAGACCCTTCGCTTCGCCGCCTCGATAGACGGCGTCGCGGGAACCGCGCGCGTCGGAGCCGTCGAGGTCGCGCTCGATTCCCCCCTCGCGGCGATCCGGGGCGGCGAGAACGCCTTCGTCTTCACCACGAAATACTACTCGCCGATCCCGCTCGTCATTCGCGGGTACGGCGCCGGGGCCGACGTGACGGCATCCGGAATCTTCGCAGACATCATGAGGATAACCAAATGGTAATCGTACTCGAAAAGAACATACGCGACGACGACAAGCTCCGCATCAGGACCTTCCTCGAGAAGAACTCGCTCCGCGTCAACGAGATCGCGGGCGAGGAAGAGACGATCTTCGGCGCCGTCGGCAAGGTCGGCATCGACCCGCGCGAGGTGGAGATCCTTCCCGGCGTCAAGCAGGTCATACCGATATCGAAGCCCTACAAGATGGCGAGCCGCGAGTTCAAGCGCGATAACTCGGTCGTGAGCGTGCGCGGCGTCAAGATCGGCGGGAACCGCGTGTCCGTGATCGCCGGTCCCTGCGCGGTCGAGAGCCGCGAGCAGATCATGGAGTCGGCCGCGCGCGTCGCCGAGTCCGGGGCCGTGATGCTCCGGGGCGGCGCCTACAAGCCGCGGACGAGCCCCTACGCCTTCCAGGGCATGGGAGCCGAGGGCGTGAAAATCCTCCGCGAGGCGGGCGACGCGTACGGCCTTCCCGTCGTCACCGAGATCGTCTCCTCCGAGCACATCCCGGCGATGATCGACTACGTCGACGTCTACCAGATAGGCGCGCGGAACATGCAGAACTTCGAGCTCCTCAAGAAGATCGGCGCGCTCGGGAAGCCCGTCATCCTCAAGCGCGGTCTTTCCGCCACGATCGAGGAATGGCTCATGGCCGCCGAGTACCTTCTCGCGAGCGGCACCGAGGACGTGATCCTCTGCGAGCGCGGCATCCGCACCTACGAGAAGGCGACGCGGAACACCCTCGACCTCTCGGCAATCCCGGTTCTTCGGTCGCTCACGCACCTTCCGATCATCGTCGACCCGAGCCACGCGGTCGGAGTGCGCGACAAGGTCCCGCCGATGGGACTCGCCGCGATCGCGGCCGGGGCGGACGGGCTCATCGTCGAGGTGCATCCGTGCCCCGACTGCGCGATGTCCGACGGCGCCCAGTCGCTCTATCCCGACCAGTTCGAGAAGATGATGCGCGACATCGAGGTGCTTGCCCCGGTCGTCGGCAGGGCCGTCTCTCGCCGCGTCGTTCCCGCGGGGCAGGGGGGCGCCCTCTCGCTCAAGGCGGCGTCGCGCGGCGAGGGGATCACCCTCGAGGCCGCGATCAAGACCGGGCCCGTCGTTTGCGCGTGCGCGGGCGGCCGCGGCGCGTACGCCGAACAGGCCATGCAGCGCTACTTCGACGAGAACGCCTCGTCGCTCGCCGTGTCGAATTTCCGCGAGGTCATCAACGCCGTGCTCGAGGGACGCGCGACCTTCGGCATGCTCCCGATCGAGAACAGTCTCGCGGGATCGGTCTACGAAAACTACGACAACCTTTCCCGCTACGAGGACATCGAGATCGTCGGGGCCGTAACCCTCCGCATCGAGCATTCCCTCCTCGCCTGCAAGGGGGCCTCGCTCGAGACGATCGAGTCGGTGTATTCCCATCCGCAGGGACTCGCGCAATGCGAGGACTTCCTCGCGAAGTACCCGGGGTGGAAGCACATCGAGACCGAGTCGACCTCGGGCGCGGCCGAAATCGTCGCCGCCTCCGGGGATCTCTCGAAGGCCGCGATCGCGAGCGAGGCGAACGCCGCCATCTACCGCCTCGAGGCCCTCAAGTCCGGGATCGAGACCAATCCGCGGAACTACACCCGCTTCGTCATCGTCGCCCGCGCGGGCGAGATCGTCTGCGAGTCGCCGAACCACGCGAGCGTGACGTTCGCGACCGCGAACGAGCCGGGGGCGCTCTATCACGCGCTCGGGCTTTTCATGAAGCACGGGCTCAACCTTACCAAGCTCGAGTCTCGCCCGATCCAGGGCGAGCCCTGGCGGTACCGCTTCTACGCGAACGTCTCGCTCCCCGAGGGAGTGGGCTCGAGCGTCGTCGCGGGCGAGCGCATTCGCGCGGCCCTTGCCGAAATGGAGAAGATAAGTCAGGATAACGGCATCGTCCAGGGATTCCGCGTCCTTGGGCTCTACAATTCGAAGGAGCTATGATGAAGCGCTACGTCATTTCCGTTTTGGTCGAGAACCATTCGGGAGTCCTGAGCCGCGTATCCGGACTCTTCAGCCGCAGGGGCTACAACATCGACAGCCTTACCGTCGGGGTGACCGAGAAAAGCGAGCTTTCGCGCATGACGATCGTCGTGCGCGGCGACGAGTACATCCTCGAGCAGATCGAGAAGCAGCTCGCGAAGCTCGTCGAGGTCGTCTCGATCAAGCAGTGCGATTCCTCGACGACGGTCGTGCGCGAGCTCGCGCTCATCAAGGTACGCGCCGAAGGCCCGATCAGGGCCGCCATCATCGAGACGGCGAACATCTTCCGCGCCCGCATCGTCGACGTCGGCGTCGAGTCGCTCGTCATCGAGGCGACCGGCAGCGAGGGAAAGATCGCCGGGCTCATCAGGCTGCTCGAGCCTTTCGGTATCATGGAACTCGTGCGCACCGGGCTTACCGCGATGGACCGCGGGAGCGGCGTCCTCACGGCGGGTTCGGGCGATGCTTGACGGGAAGATCCTTTCGAGCATCGGCAACGACCGCGTCGCCGACCATTACGGGATGCGCGTCGAGTCGATGGGGCCGGGCGAGGCCGTCGTCTCGATGGAAATTCTTGACCGGCATCTCAACGGCAACGGAACCGTGCAGGGCGGGGCGAGCTTCGCCCTCGCGGACGTTGCCTTCGCGCTCGCCGCGAACAGCCGCGGCCCGGCGGTCGGCGCGAACGCCTCGATCACCTACTGCGCCGCGGCGAGATCCGGAACCCTTTACGCCCGCGCCCGCGAGGTCTCCTTGAGCCGGAAGCTCGGAACCTACGAGGTCGTCATCGAGGACGAATCGGGGAAGACGGTCGCGCTTTTCCAGGCGTTGTCCTACCGGAAGGGCGACTGATCCCGTCGGTCGGGTTTTTCCGCGCGGTCAGTCCGGGAACCGGTTCTTGATCCCGACGATCTCGTCGATCGAGGCGACGAAAAGGTCGGTGAGCTCGGGGTCGAATTGCCTTCCGCGTTCCTCGCGGAAGTATCCCACGATCCTCTCGAGGGGCCACGCCTTTTTATACACCCTGTCGCAGCCGAGCGCGTCGAACACGTCCGCTATCGCGACGATCCTTCCGTACACGCTGATCTCCGTCCCCTTCTTCCCGAACGGGTATCCCGATCCGTCAAACCGCTCCTGATGCTCGAGCGCGATGATCGCGGCGACGGACATGATCTGCCTGTTCGTGTTCTTGAGCATGTCGTATCCGGCCTTCGCGTGTGTCTTGATCGTTTCGTACTCCTCTCCCGTGAGCTTGCCCGGCTTGTTGAGAATCGCGTCGGGCACGGCGAGCTTTCCGACGTCGTGCATGGGCGACGCCATATAGACGAGCTCGACCTCTTCCGGCGGGAGGTCTGCCTTGAGCGCGAGAAGCCTCGAGTATTCGGCGACCCGCTTGACGTGGTGACCCATTTCCAGGGAACGCGCCTCGGCGATCTCCCCGAGGGTATAGATGATCTCCTTTTGCGTGGTGTCGATCTCCTCGTTCAGGTAGATATTGTCGAGCGCGACCGAAATGTTCGTGCAGAAGATGCCGATGAGGTTCTTGTCCCATTGGTCGAAATTCTCGCAGCTTTCCATGTAGATGATGTTCTCGACGCCGTTGGCGCTCATGAAATAGGCGACGAAGCGGTTCTCGAGGTATACGCTCCGTCCGTCGCGAAGCGCGAGATCGATGATCGAGAGCGCGTTCGCCGGAAGGACCGAATCGATGGGCTTGAGCGAGAGTCCCGCGTAGTCCCCGACTCCCGCCTCGATTATGAATCGATTCTCCCTTTTCCGCGCGGAAACCCCCGAGGTCCTGCAGTACAGCGCGTTCTTCCCGAGGTGCAGGAGCGCCGTTATCTGGATGAGCACCCCCGCGATGAAATCGTTGAACGACTGCGGCTTGAAAAGCGTCGCCGAGGATTCGACGATGCGCTCGAGTCCCTTTCGGTTGTATTCGAGGGTGACCAGATCGTCGTACGAGCGGAGCGAGGAAACCACCGTGACGAACAGTTTCTCCGCGGTGAGTTCCGTCTTGAGCTTGTAGTCGTTTATGTCGTAGTCGACGATGACTTTTTTCTCGGGGGCATGGCCCGGCTGGCCGGTTCTCAGGACGATTCTGGTCATCCTGTTCTGCATCTCCTCGCGGATGAATTTGACGATCTTGAGGCCCGAGTCCTCCTCGGTCATGACCACGTCGAGGAGGATGAGCGCGATGTCGGCGTTGTTCCTTATCGCGTCGTACGCTTCCGCGTCGTCGTACGCGCTCATGATGTCGAGTCCCTTTCCCGCGAAGGTGAAGTTGCCGAGGACCATTCTCGTCACCGCGTGGACGGACTGATCGTCGTCGACGACGAGCACCTTCCATTTTTCGGTCGGCGTGGCCTCGACCTTCGCGGTCTCCTCGGAGAAGATGATCATGTCCTCGGAATCGCGCTTTCTCTCGCTCATCTACGTTGCTCTCCATTGTCGGTATCGGAGCGTTCCCCGGTCGCTTCCCGGTTCAGCGGGATCCTGAGGGTGAATATCGTTCCCTTGCCTCGAACGCTCTCGAACCCTATGCTTCCGCCAAGGGCGTTCCGCGCGAGGTCTCGCGCGATGCTCAGTCCGAGGCCCGTGCCCCCTTTGTGCGGCTTCGTCGTGAAAAAAGGCGTGAACGCGCGCGAGCGGGCATAGTCCGTCATACCGGCGCCGTCGTCGCTGAAGGTGAGTATGAGCCAATCGCCCTCGCTTTCCGCGAGAATGCGCATCGTTCCCGAGTCTTTTTCGCCGAAGGCGTGCGTGATCGAGTTGTCGACGAGGTTGGTGAGGATCTGCGAGAGCGCCCCGGGGTAGCTTTTCATCCTGATTCCGCGATCGCAAAGAACCTCGATGCGATGGGGTGTTTTCCTGAGCTTCGGGCCGAGGCTCAGGACGATTTGATCGAGGTACTCGCGGAGGTCGAACTCCTCGAGCGCCTCGGTGGCCTGATCGACCGAGATCCGCTTGAAGCCGGCGACGAGGTTCGCGGCCTTGGTGAGGTTGAGCGCGAGGATGTCCGCGGATTCCCGCTCGAGGGTGACATGGCGCTCGAGATCGGACTTTTTAAGGGTTCCCTCGGAAAGAAGCGCTCCGATCGATCTGGTTTCGTCGGCAAGGTAAGTCGCGGCGGAAAGGCATACCCCGAGGCTCGTATTGACGTCGTGCGTTACGCTGGGAACGAGCTTCCCCAATGATGCCATCCTTTCCGATTCGGCAAGCAACCTTTCGAGCGTTTTCGCCTTGTTGCGCTCCCTCGCGTAGAGGACCGAGATGAACCCGATCGTCGGGATCAGGATAAGCGACGCGAGGAAGGTTACCATACCATGAAGTTTTGCCGAGCGGTTCCCTTTTGTCAAGGATATCCTTCACGGCCGCTGGCGCGAATCGCTTCGAGGGCTTATTCTTGAAAAGGGGCGCGCGATCGAAAGAATCCCCCTCGCGCGCGGAGATAAGGAGGCCCTGATGAGATCGCGATACGTCGCCCTGACGCTGATCGGTTTCGCGCTTGCGGGCACGCTCGTCCTTGACGGGTGCTCGGCGAGCAAGAAGAGCGATTCAAAACCCGTCACGATACGCTGGTGGCACCTCAACATGGACCAGCCCTCGCAGAAGGCGTTCGAGTCCATCGTCGCCGTCTTCAAGGAGTCGCATCCGAACGTGGAGTTCAAGATCGTCGTCGTCGATAATATCGAGTTCAAGCAAAAGCTCGATCTCGAGCTCGCGGCGAACGATCCCCCCGATATCTTTCACAGTTGGGGAGGCGGCGGCCTGGTCGAGCAGGCAAAGGCGGGATACCTTCGGGATATCACCGATTGGGTCAGAAGCGACCGCTGGGAAACCGGGGTGAATCCCGTGGCGCTCGAGCTTTTCAGCCATGACGGAAGGATTTACGGCTTTCCGCACGATCTCGGTGCCGTCGGTTTTTGGTACAATAAGGACATGCTCTCGAAGGCGGGATATGCCTCGTTCCCCGCCGATTGGGATGCCTTTCTCGCGATGTGCGAGACCTTGAAGAAAGGGGGCATTACCCCGATAGCGCTCGGTATCGCGGATCGCTGGCCGGTCATGTATTATTGGGTGTACCTCTCGATGCGGCTCGGCGGCGCGAACGTCTTCCTGGACATCCACGAGGGGCGAAGGGCGTTTACCGATCCCGCGGTCGTGAAAGCGGGAAAGATGATGCAGGACCTCTTCAATCGGGGCCTGTTCCCGTCCACGTGCATCGGGGACGACTTCAACGTGCAATCGCGGCAGATGGGGGACGGACAGTGCGCGGTTCAGCTCATGGGACAATGGGCGCTCGCGATACAGGCCGAGGTTTCGGAGCAAAAGGGCGCCCTCGTGCCGGTCATGCGCTTCGCGCCGTTCCCGGCGATACGGGGAGGGAAGGGCGGCATTCGCGACGCGATGGGCGGCGGAAACGGTTTCGTCATCGGAAAAAACGCGCCCGACGAGGCGATAGAGTTCCTCGAGTTCTTCAACCGGGCGGGGAACGTTCAGCGGTACTTCGACATCTTCCCCGCGGTCCCCACGGCTTCCGGCGTATCGGTAAAGGTCGAGGGATTGAACGAGGTCAAGGAGTATCTCGGGTCGCTCGATGAGTATTGCCTCTATCCCGACCAGCTATTCCCGAAGGATATCGGCATCCTGCTCAACGAAACCTCTGCGCGCGTCATGATCGGCGAGATATCGGCGGAAAGGGGCGCCGCGATCATGGAAAAGGCCTGGGGCGAGTATCGGTCGAAATAGCGGGAACGCGATTTTCGTCAGCCGAGGGACTTGAGCGGTATGCCCATCGAGATCCTGAACCCGGGATTGCCGTGCGAGAACCTGATTGCTCCCTGGAGCTTGTTCCCGATGAGGGAGGCGACGATCGAAAGCCCCAGGCCCATGTGCCCCTTCCCCCGCGCGGTCGTGTAGAATGGTTCCGCGGCCTTGGCGAGTATCTCGTCCGGAATGCCGATTCCGTCGTCCTCGAAAACGATCTCGAGGCTCCCCTCGTGGACGCGAAACGACGCGGTAATCGATTTCGCCCGCGCGTGTTCCCGCGCGTTATCGAGAAGCTGGGCGAAGATGACGGCGAGATCCGAATACCGGATAGGCGGATTTCCGTTTCGGTCCCACCTGACGCGGAATTCCGCGCCGGGGAAAACCTCGCGCGCGAGGGCGGGCAGCTCCGCTTCGATGAACTCCGAGAGCGGGATAACCGCGCCTCCCGTGTCCTGGTTCACGCTTGAAAGGCGCTTGAACGTGTCGATCTGCACTTTCATGCGGTCGAGGTTGCCCCTGATCAGGCCGAAGCCCTCGAGGCTTTCCGCGATGCCCCGTTCGAAGCCGTCGCGGGAAAGAGAGCCGTTCCCGATTCCGTCGCGCAGTCGGATGGCTTGCGATTCGAGATAGCTCGCCGCGCTCACGCAATTGCCGAGCGGGGTGTTGAGCTCGTGCGATATTCCGGCGACCATCTCGAAGAGGGACTGCTGGAATTGCGCGTTATGGAGAAATCCCTGGACCTCGCTGAGGTGACTCTTCGTCGTGGCCAGTTCCGCGTTGGTTCTGACGGCGATCTTCCCGAGGAAGCGGTTGAGGCGGAAGAGCGAGATGACGAGTATCGCGATCGCCGTCACGGTAACGCCGAGCACAAAAAGACGCAAGCGGAAAAAGGACGCGCTCAATCGTTCGGATTGGTTTCCTATGGATTTGAGGATGAGGTCGAGTCGATCCGAGTGTATCTGGTCGAAAAGGGTGTTGAGCCCTTTCAGCCTGCGTATCAGCTGGTAGTATTGGTATGCCGAAAGTTTTCCCATCAGCGCGTTCACGTCCTTTCCCGAAAGGGTCGAGAGACCCAGCCGCCCCTCGCTGTACGCGCTCGGGAGATCCGGCTGCGCGAGGAAAAGATAGCCGTTGTCGATTATTTCCTGGCCCAACCGGACGCTCCCCTCGATGCTTCCGACGAACGATTGTATCTCGGTCCTGATTTCGGGATCCATGCCCCGCGCGTCGGTCCTGAGCGTCCGGACGAGGTCGGTAGTCTGGTTCTGGAGATCGACGGCGGTGTCGAGGGTGTCGCGAAAGGCGTTTGTCGTGAGGGTAAGGCCCTTGAGCGTGCCGATATACCGGTGCCAGAGCGAGTAGGCCCGATAGGTCGTGGTCTGTATGTCGCGGTATTCGGTTTCCTTTCGGAAGGCGAAGTCGTTGACGGCTATATACGAGGCGAGGCACAGAAAGCAGAGTACGATGATCGAAATGGGCCACTGTCGTTTGGTCATCTTGGGGATGGGTCCCTCCGTAATCAGTGTCGGTCAAGATTCGCGCGCTGACAAGTCCCTCGTCCCGCGTGAAAGCCCGATTCGCGGTCAGCGAAGTCCCGAGGCGAGGAAGTCCCTGATGTAGAGCCGTCCGATTCCGTCCTTGAGTTCTTCGCCCTCGTCCGCGTCGACGAGATACCGGGGCCAGGCGTCCCTGATCGCGAGGAGGGCGGCTCTCTTTCGGAGCCGGGCCCTCGAGGTCGCGCCGTTCGCGATTACCTGGATATAGACCCGTTTCCCCCCGCGTTCGCACACGAAGGTGACGTCTTCCCGCGATTTTCCCGATGCCCCGATCTTCCCGTGCCATACCGTCCACCCGTCGGCGACGAGCCTGAGATAGGCGAGATTTTCCTCCGCGCGGGAAAGGTCGGCCCCTGAACGCCGCGTGACGAAAGCCGCGCGAAGCCCGACGTCGCCGAAGTACCAGACGTCGCAGGAATCGGCGAAGCGCCCTCTCGAAAGGTCGAAGGTCGGGACCGGCACGAGTATTCCCGATTCCGCGCAAAACGAGAGGTAATCGAGCGCCGCCTGCGGCGAGATCGTTACCCGCTCCGCCCGGAACGCCTCGCATACCTCGCGCGCGGGAAGGTTTTCCCCGGTAGATCGAGCCGCGAGGGCGAGGAGGGCGCGCAGCTGCACGGGATTCCTGATCGAATGCCGCTCGACGATCTCGGTGAGGATGAAGGAATTAGCCCGCATGCGCGAGAATTCATCGGCGTCGGGAGAATCGGGGCGCACCATGAGACTTTGGGGAAGTCCGCCGGTTTTGCAGTACAGGTCGAGCGCCGCGCGCGATTCCGCGATGCCGGTCGCGGCAAGGAATTCTCCGTAGGTAAGCGGGTCCATGCGGACGATCGCGAGCTCGTTCGTCGCTTCGGGTCCAAAGGTCGGGACTAGCGCGTCCTCGAGCCGTTTCGAGTTTCGCCCCGTCGCGAAGACCGTCGCCGCGTGATTCGCGAGAATCGCCTGAAGCGCCTCGCCGATCCCGGCGATCGCGTCCGCCTCGTCGATGAAAAGGGCGGACGGTCCCACGCCGAGGGCGCGCGCTGTCTGGATGAGTTCCCGTCCGTTTCCCGCGTCCTGACCCCCTACGATCCTGACTATCCTGACCGGCGGGCGTTCCTCCCGGATCGAACGGGCCGTTTCATCGAGCATGACCGATTTTCCGGAGCCGTGAAGACCCGAGATGACGATGATCCGGGCGGTTTTCCGGGCCGCGACAATGAGATGACGGTATTTTTCCTTTCGGTCACTCTCCATAAGACTAATATAACAGACAAAATAAGAAAAAACAATATAAAGACAGATATAACATATGAAAAAAGGCTTAAAACAAACTGAAGACACTTGAGCGAAGAGGCATTTCGCGATAGATTCGTACCATCTGAAACCCTGAATGAAGGAGACCACTATGGCACGGCAAATCAAGATCTTCGACACGACCTTGCGCGACGGGGAGCAGGCTCCCGGCTGCAGCATGAACCTCACCGATAAGCTCGAGGTCGCCGAAAGCCTTGCCTCGCTCGGGGTGGACATCATCGAGGCGGGATTCGCCATCGCGAGTCCGGGCGACTTTCAGTCAGTCCAGGCGATCGCCCGGAACATCAGGGGCGTCTCGGTCGCGTCCCTGTGTCGGGCCCTGGAAAAGGACATCGACGCGGCCTGGGACGCGATCCGCGACGCGGAGGCCCCGCGCATCCATACCTTCCTCGCGACGAGCCCGCTCCACATGGAGTTCAAGCTGAAAAAGACCCCCGACCAGGTGTACGAGCAGGCGGTCAGGATGGTCAAATACGCGCGGAACCTCTGCGGCGACGTCGAGTTCTCGCTCGAGGACGCCTCGCGCTCGAACCCTGAGTTCATGTACCGGGTTATCGAGGGCGTCATCAACGCGGGCGCCTCGACGGTCAACATCCCCGACACGGTCGGCTACGCGGTCCCGGAGGAATTCGGCGCCCTGATCCGCTCGATCAAGGAGAACGTGCCGAACATCGACAAGGCCGTGATCTCCGTCCACTGTCACAACGACCTCGGCCTCGCGGTCGCGAACTCGCTCGCCGCGGCGCGCGCGGGAGCGGACCAGATCGAGTGCACGGTCAACGGTCTCGGCGAGCGCGCGGGCAACGCCGCGCTCGAGGAGATCGTGATGAACCTCTATACCCGCAAGGATTACTACGAGATGACGACCCGCGTCGACACGACCCAGATCTGGCAGGCCTCGAAAAAGGTCTCGAAGGCGACGGGCGTGCGCTGCCAGCCGAACAAGGCGATCGTCGGCGAGAACGCCTTCGCGCACGAGTCGGGCATCCACCAGCACGGGGTGTTGGCGAACCGCGCGACCTACGAGATCATGACCCCGGAGTCGATCGGGCTCCCGCACAACAAGATGGTGCTCGGGAAGCACTCGGGCCGCCACGCCTTCGAGGAGCGGCTCTCGTACCTCGGGCACAAGGTGAGCGAGGAAAAGCTCAACGCCCTCTTCGAGGATTTCAAGGTCCTCGCCGACAAGAAGAAGACGGTATCGGACCGCGACATCGACGCGATGGTCTCCGGATCCTCCGTCGGCATCCCCGAATCCTTCAAGCTCGATCGCTTCGTCATCAACTCGGGTTCGTCGATCACCTCGACCTCGATCGTCCGCCTCGTCACGAAGGACGGCTCCAGGGTGGAGAAGGTCGCGATCGGCGACGGCCCGGTCGACGCCTCGCTCAACGCGGTCGACAAGATCATCGGCGGCGCCGAGATCAAGCTCGAGGACTTCTCGCTCGCGATCGTCGACGCGACGGACACGGGCGCGGACGCGCAGGGCGAGAGCCACGTCAGGATCGCCCGCGAGGGAAGGACCTGGCGCGGTTCGGGCGTCTCGACGGATATCGTCGAGTCGGTCATCAAGGCCTACCTCAACGCGGTCAACGCGATGACGTACGAGCTCGATCAGGAAAAGACGAGGAGCGCATAGTATGGACAGGAAGGCCGAAAGGGAACTGTTTTCGAAGACGCACATATTCGACTCGACCCTTCGCGACGGCGCGCAGGGCGAGGGGATCAGCTTCTCGGTGCAGGACAAGCTCCACATCGTGCGCGCGCTCGACGAGCTCGGCGTCGCCTTCATCGAGGCGGGGAACCCCGGCTCGAACCCGAAGGACCTCGAGTTCTTCGAGGAGGTGAAGAAGGTCACGCTCGAGAACGCGCGCCTGGTCGCCTTCGGCTCGACGCGCCGGAAGGACATGAAGCCGGAGGACGACACGAACCTCCGGAGCCTCCTCGCCGCGGGCACCGACTGCGTCGCGATATTCGGGAAGACCTGGGATTTCCACGTCACCGAGATCCTCCGCGCGAGCCTCGAGGAAAACCTCGCGATGATCCACGACACGGTCGCCTTCCTCGTATCCGAGGGAAAGACCGTCGTGTACGACGCCGAGCATTTCTTCGACGCGTACAAGGCGAACGCTCAGTACGCGATGGAGACGCTCAAGGCCGCTGCCGAAGGCGGCGCCGCGGTTCTCGTCCTTTGCGACACGAACGGCGGCTCCCTGCCCGACGAGGTCGCCCAGATGACCGCGGTCGTCGTCAAGGAGCTCAAGGTGCCGGTCGGGATACACTGCCACAACGACGCGGGACTCGCGGTAGCGAACTCACTTCTCGCGGTGAAAGCGGGCGCGACCGAGGTGCAGGGCACGCTCATCGGCTTCGGCGAGCGGAGCGGGAACGCCAACCTCTCGACCGTCATCGCCGACCTCGAGCTCAAGATGGGCGTCCGCTGCCTTCCCGAGGGAAGGGTCGCGGAGCTCACCCAGTCCGCGCGCAAGGTCGCGGAGATCGCGAACGTCTCGCTCGAGGGGGGCATGCCCTTCGTCGGGCACAACGCCTTCGCGCACAAGGCCGGAATGCACATCGACGCGGTTACCAAGAACCCGAAGGCGTACGAGCAGGTTCCGCCCGAGTCCGTCGGGAACGAGCGGAGCTTCCTCATGAGCGAGGTCGCCGGCCGCTCGATGATCATCGAGAAGATCCGGAAGTTCGACCCGAACATGCAGAAGGACTCGCCCGTCGCGGCGCAGATCGTCGCGCGCGTGAAGGAGCTCGAGCACGCGGGTTACCAGTTCGAGGGCGCCGAGGGGAGCTTCGAGCTTCTGGTGCGAAAGAACATCGGAAAGTACAAGCCCTTTTTCGACCTCCAGTACTACAAGATCATCGGGGAGCAGCCGATCAAGGGAATCGCCTGCACGGCCTTCGCGCAGATCAAGATCGGCGTCGACGGCGAGATGGCGATCACGGCGGGGGAGGGCGACGGCCCGGTTCACGCGCTCGACGTCGCGCTCAGGAAGGCGCTCGAGCGCTTCTATCCCGGCGTGCGCGAAATCAGGCTCACCGACTTCAAGGTGCGCGTGCTCGACTCCAAGAGCGCGACCGCCGCTAAGGTACGCGTCCTCATCGAGTCGACCGACGGCGAAAACGTGTGGTCGACCGTCGGCGTCTCGACCGACTTGATCGAGGCGTCCTGGCTCGCCCTCGTCGATTCCTTCGAGTTCAAGCTCATCTCGGACGTCGAGAAGCGGTTCAAGGCGTACATGTAATGGACGCGCGATACGGGTCCGTCACGCGCGGCTCGGGCTCGATGGAGGATATCCGCTCGCACTTCGAGGCCGAGGCCGAGATCTATGACGGGAACATCGTCCGTCTCATCCCGGGTTACCGGGAGATGGTCGGCGCCCTCGTCTCGGCGCTGCCGTTCGAGGATGGCGCCGCACCCCGGGTGCTCGATCTCGGCTGCGGTACCGGGACGGTCGCGCGCGCGGTGCTCGAGCGCTGGCCCGAGGCCGAGCTCACCTGCCTCGACATGTCGGAACGGATGCTCGAGATGGCGCGCGTCAAGCTCGAGCGCTTCCGAAAGACCCGTTACGTCGCGGCGGACTTTTCCGTATGGGACGGTGAGGGACCGTATGACGCGGTCGTATCCTCGCTCGCGCTCCACCACCTTCCCGACGACGGGGCGAAGCGCTCGTTTTTCTCGAAGGTTCACGCGCTTCTTTCGCCGGGCGGCGCGTTCTTCAACGCCGACGTCGTCCTTTCGGGCGACCCGGGCATCCAGGCTCGGTATCTCGAGCGATGGAGAGCGTTCATGCTCGAATCGGTGAGCCGGGCGGACGTGGACGGAATCTGGTTTCCGTCCTACGAGCGCGAGGATCGGCCCGCTATCCTTCTCGATCAACTCGGTTGGCTCGATGAGGCAGGCTTCGATCCGGTCGACGTAGTATGGAAACGATACAATTTCGCGGTATACGGCGGAAAAAAACGCGTTTGAGCGTTTTCAGGCTTTACAAAGATGTTAAATATTACTAAAGTATGTTTAGTAATACTGTAGCTCGCGGGAATACCGAACGAGCCACGGAATCAAGGAGAGAGACATGAACATGAACATAGCGACCATCCCCGGCGACGGAATCGGGCCGGACATCGTCCGCGAGGGCTGCCGCGTCCTCGACGCGATCGGCCAGAAATACGGACATACCTTCGCGTACACCGAGGTGCTCGCCGGCGGCGCCGCGCTCGACGCGACGGGAGAGCCGCTCCCGAAAGCGACCCTCGACGCGTGCCTCAAGAGCGACGCGGTTCTTCTCGGCGCGGTCGGCGGCCCGAAGTGGGACGTCCTGCCCGGCGACAAGCGCCCGGAAAAGGCCCTCCTCGGGCTTCGCGGCGCCATGAAGGTGTACGCGAACCTCCGCCCGGCCCTCATGTTCCGCCAGCTTTCCGCGGCGTGTCCCCTCAAGCCCGAGGTCGTCGGCTCCGGGCTCGACATCCTCATCATCCGCGAGCTCACCGGCGGCATGTATTTCGGCGATCGCGGCCGCTCGGCCGACGGCGAATCCGCCTGGGATACCGAGACCTATTCGAAAGCGGAAATCGCGCGAATCGTGAAGATCGGCTTCGAGTCCGCCCGCAAGCGGAAGAAAAAGCTTTGCGTCGTCGACAAGGCGAACATCCTCGAGTCGAGCCGTCTGTGGCGCGAGGTGACCGAGTCGATGAAGGGCGCGTACGCGGACGTCGAGCTTTCCTACATGTACGTCGACAACGCCGCGATGCAGTTAGTCAGAAATCCCGGCCAGTTCGACGTCATCGCGACGAGCAACATGTTCGGCGACATCCTTTCGGACGAGGCGAGCCAGATCACCGGCTCCATCGGCATGCTCGCGTCCGCCTCGCTCGGCGACTCGGGCCCCGGGCTCTACGAGCCGATCCACGGCTCGGCCCCGGACATCGCCGGGAAGGACCTCGCGAACCCGCTCGCGACCATCCTCACCTGCGCGATGATGCTCCGCTATTCCTTCAACCTCGAGAAGGAAGCGGCCGCGATCGAGCGCGCGGTCGAGAAGGTGCTCGACGACGGCTGGCGGACGGGCGATATCGCCGGATCCGCGGCCGACCGCGCTTCCCTCGGCGACAGGCTCGTCGGGACGAAAAAGATGGGCGACCTCGTCGTCGCGGCGGTAAAGGCGCTCTGAACAAGTTAATCCCGTCGCGCGCCGCCGATAAGGTTGCCGCGCGAACGGTCCCGGTGGTATAGTTTTCGCATAAGTTGGAGGATGGATCATGAAAAGCGACAGAACGAAGGTTGGAATCGAGCGTGCCCCGCACCGCTCCCTCTTCCGCGCGATGGGATATACCGACGAGGAACTGTCCCGGCCGATCATCGGGATCGTCAACTCGAAGAACGAGATCATCCCGGGCCACACCCACCTCGGCACGATCGTCGAGGCCGTCAAGGCCGGCGTCCGCATGGCTGGCGGCACCCCGATGGAATTTCCCGCGATCGGCGTCTGCGACGGCATCGCGATGAACCACGAGGGAATGAAGTACTCCCTCGTCACCCGCGAGCTCATCGCGGACTCGGTCGAGTGCGTCGCGACCGCGCACGCCTTCGACGCGCTCGTCATGGTTCCCAACTGCGACAAGGTCGTTCCCGGCATGCTCATGGCCGCGGCCCGGCTGGACCTCCCGACCGTGTTCGTCTCCGGCGGCCCGATGCTCGCCGGCAAGTACGGCGACAAGCGCCTGTCGCTCACGAACATGTTCGAGGCCGTCGGCTCCGTAGCCGCGGGCAAGATGACGAAAAAAGAGCTCGACGAGATGGAGCAGTGCGCGTGCCCGACCTGCGGCTCGTGTTCCGGCATGTTCACCGCGAACTCCATGAACTGCGTGACCGAAGTCCTCGGCCTCGGGCTTCCCGGCAACGGCACGATCCCGGCGGTCTACGGCGCGAGGATCGCGCTCGCGAAGAAGGCCGGCATGGCCGTCATGGACATGCTCGAGAAAGGGATCACCGCGCGGAAGATCATGAGCGAGGCCGCGTTCATGAACGCCCTCGCCGCCGACATGGCGCTCGGCTGCAGCTCGAACACGATACTTCACCTTCCCGCGATCGCGCACGAGGCCGGCGTCAAGATCGACCTCAAGAAGATCAACGAGATCTCCGAGCGGACGCCCAACCTTTGCAAGCTCGCGCCCGCGGGCAACGCCTTCATCGAGGACCTCTACGAGGCGGGCGGGATCCAGGCGATGCTCGCCGAGCTCGCGAAGAAAAAGCTCATCAACGTGAAGCTTCCGACGGTGACGGGAAAGACCGTCGCGCAGAACATCAAGGGCGTTATCAACAAGAATCCCGCGGTCCTTCACCCGATCGAGAATCCCTATTCGCCGACGGGCGGGATCGCGATTCTTTTCGGTAACCTCGCCCCGAACGGCTGCGTCGTGAAACGCTCCGCGGTCGCTCCCGAGATGCTCAAGCACTCCGGTCCCGCGCGCGTCTTCGGCTCAGAGGAGGAGGCCTTCAAGGCGGTCATGTCCTCGAAGATCAAGGCGGGCGACGTCGTCGTCATCCGCTACGAGGGACCGCGCGGCGGCCCCGGCATGCGCGAGATGCTCTCGGTCACCGCCGCGCTCGCTGGTCAGGGTCTCGACAAGCAGGTCGCGCTCATCACCGACGGCCGCTTCTCCGGCGCGACGCGCGGCGCCTCGATCGGGCACTGCTCTCCCGAGGCCGCGGTCGGCGGGCCCATCGCGTTGGTTCGCGAAGGCGACCGGATCACGATCGACATCAACGCCTACTCGGTCAAGCTCGAGGTATCGGACGCGGAGCTCGAAACGAGGCGCGCGGCCTGGAAGGCTCCGGAACCGAAGGTCACGAAGGGCTTTCTCGCGCGCTACGCTCGCATGGTAACGAGCGCCGACACGGGGGCGGTCCTTTCATGAAGATGACCGGCGCCAGGATCGTCATCGAATGCCTCGCCGAACAGGGCGTCGACACCGTATTCGGCTATCCCGGCGGCACGATCCTCAACATCTACGACGAACTCTATAAAAACTCGGACCGCATCACGCATATCCTGACCGCGCACGAGCAGGGAGCGGCCCACGCGGCCGACGGATACGCGCGCGCCTCGGGCAAGGTCGGCGTCGTTCTCGCGACGAGCGGCCCCGGTTGCACCAATCTCGTGACCGGGATCGCGACCGCGTACATGGACTCCGTGCCCATGGTCGCGATCACCTGCAACGTCGCGACGCACCTCCTCGGGAAGGACAGTTTCCAGGAGGTCGACATCACCGGGATCACGATGTCGATCACCAAGCATAACTACATCGTCCGCGACGTGGCGGCCCTCGCCGACACCGTGCGCGAGGCCTTCGACATCGCGCGGACGGGAAGGCCGGGCCCGGTTCTCATCGACATCCCGAAGGACGTGACCGCGCGCGAGACCGAGTGGTCGCCCCGCGCGATAGACGCGTCGGGGAAACCCGTCCTTTCGGCCGCCGCCGCCCGTTCGCTCGCGAAGGTGCCGGTTCCGACGGGGGAGGAGCTCGACGCGGTCGCCGCGATGCTCGCGAAAGCCGAGCGTCCCCTTTTCTACGTCGGGGGCGGCGTCGTGATCGCCGACGCGTGCGCGGAACTCGCCGCGCTCGCCGAAAGGCTCAACGCGCCCGTCTCGGTGAGCCTCATGGGAAAGACCGCCTTCCCCGCGCGGCATCCCTTGTGCACCGGGATGATCGGCATGCACGGTACGAAGGCCTCGAACGCCGCGACCGCGCACTGCGACCTTCTCGTCGCGATCGGCGCGCGCTTCTCGGACCGGGTCATATCCGATCCCGCGAAATTCGCCCGCGAGTCCGCGATCGTGCAGATCGACATAGATCCCGCCGAGATCAACAAGAATATCCGCACGCGCGCGTCCCTCAACGGCGACATCAAGGGAATTCTCTCCGCGCTCGCCTCACGGGTCCCCGAGCGGAAGCGGGACAAATGGAACGAGCGGATCGACGAGTGGAAAACCCACATCCCGGCGATGTACGCGAAGAAGACCGCCCTTCACCCGAAGTTCGTGCTCGAGACCGTGCACGCCGCCGTCGGCGAGGACGCGATCGTCACGACCGAGGTCGGTCAGCACCAGATGTGGGTCGCGCAGTTCTATCCCTTCTCGAATCCACGCACCTTCCTCACCTCGGGCGGGCTCGGCACGATGGGCTACGGCACCGGGGCGGCGCTCGGCGCGCAGGTGGCGTGCCCGGACAAGAGAGTCGTCCACGTCGCCGGCGACGGCTCGTTCAGGATGAACCTCAACGAGCTCGCGACGATCTCGCACTACAATATCCCGGTCATCATCATCGTGGCGAACAACGGCACCCTCGGGATGGTCAGGCAGTGGCAAAAGCTCTTTTACGAGAAGCGCTACTCGGCGACGACCCTCGACCGGCCGCCCGACTTCGTGAAGCTCGCGGACGCGTTCTCGGTCCGCGGTTTCCGCGCGACGACCGAGGCGGAGTTCTCCGACGCCTTCGCGAAGGCCTTGGCCGAGCGGACGCCCGCCCTCATCGACTGCCGGATGGACATCGACGAGATGGTGTTTCCGATGGTTCCCGCGGGAAAGCCTATTGACGAGCTTCTGCTCGATGCGCAATTATAGGAAAAATGCTGTTTCCGACCGTATCGTTCGGAGTCTTTTTTCTCTGCGTGTTCATCGGGTACTGGTACGTATTCCGCCGAAGCGCGGAACGCCGCGCCTTCCTCGTCGCGGCGAGCTATCTTTTCTACGCGTTCTGGGATTGGCGCTTTTGCTTTCTTCTGCTCGCCTCGAGCGCGGCGAATTGGGGATTCGGCCTCCTCATCGGGCGCGAGCGCGAGCACTTCAGGCGAAAACTCTGGCTCGTTCTCGCGATTATCCTCAATCTCGCCCTTCTCGGCTTTTTCAAGTACTATAATTTTTTCGCGGATACCGCGAACGGCATTCTCGCCTCTTTGGCGGCGAGCCCTTCCGCCGGGACCGGCTTCCGGTTTCCCGCGCTCGCGATCATCATGCCGGTCGGCATCTCCTTTTATACCTTCAAGGCGCTGAGCTACGTCTTCGACGTGTACCTGTGCGCCCTCCCGCCGGTGAAGCGGTTCCTCGACGTCGCGCTCTACGTGTCGTTCTTTCCGCAGATCGCCTCGGGTCCCATCGTTCACGCCGCCGACTTCATCCCTCAGATAGAGTCGGCGACGGCCCTCGGTCAGGAGCCGGGTTCGAAGCCGATCCGCTCGGCGCGCGCTTCGAGCCTGTTCCTCAGCGGGCTCGTCAAGAAAATGGTCTTCGCGAATTTCCTCTCGACCCTTTTCGTCGATCCCGTTCTCTCCGATCCGGCGTCCTTCGGCTCGCTCGAGGTCGCGCTCGCGGCCATAGGATACTCGGTGGTCATCTACTCCGATTTCTCCGGCTACAGCGACATGGCGATCGCGATCGCGCTGCTACTCGGCTTCGAGACGCCGGCGAACTTCAACCGCCCGTACGCGTCCTTCTCGGTTACCGAGTTCTGGAAGCGGTGGCACATCACCTTTTCGTCCTGGCTCAGGAACTATCTCTACTTCAGCATGGGAGGCTCGCGCTTCGGGAAGGTCCGAACCCTCGTCGCCCTTTTCTTCACGATGCTCCTCGGGGGGCTCTGGCACGGGGCGGCCATGACCTTCGTCGTGTGGGGCCTCATGCAGGGCGTCGCGCTTGCCGTCGAGCGCGCGTTCTCGTACGGGAACGAACGGAGTAAAAGGCCCGCCCTCGCGGCGATTCAGGTCGCGTTGACCTTCCTCTTCGTGACCCTCAGCTGGATCGTCTTTCGTGCCCCGTCCCTCGAGGCCGTGGGGACGTGGTTCGCCGCGCTCGCCGATTTCTCGAAGGGCCCGACGCTTCTTACCCCGCTCGTCGCCGTCCTCATCGTCTCGGCCCTTGCCATGCACGCCTTCCCTGAGCGCGCCCGGAAGGCGCTCGGGAATCTGTGGGTATCGGCTCCCGTCATGGCGCGCGGCGTCGCGATCGCCCTCGTTTTCGCATGTCTTTCCGTCGTGTCGATGTCGGGCGTCGCGCCGTTCATCTATTTCCAATTCTGAAGAATGAGAAGGGAACCCTGAATATGGAAGAGAAGCAGCGAAAAATCGCGGAGGATCGCTCGAGCCCGAACGGCGTTCTCGCCCAGGCGATCGTCGCCCTTTTCGTCTTTAGCCTCTTTTGCGGGCAGTCCCTCTGGATTCCGGCCTCCCGGATAGCGAGCCTCCAGATCCGCGCGATCGCGCTCGCGATGACCGACGCGGCCGCCTCCTATTCCGCCGAGATCGGCCTGGACGGCTACGTACCCTCGTTCCGTTCGGCGTTTCTCGACGCGACGGGACTTGCCGATCATCCCGACTGGGACTCGCGCTATTTCAACCGGAGGGGCGACCTCTCCGCGGAGCGGAATAAACCCGTCGGCGCCGCCGCTTCTCCCGTGATCGAAACGCCTTCCCCGAACGGTCGGTTCGCGCAGGTTCCCCTCGCGATGATCGGCTCGCTTCCTCCGCTTGCCGACCCGATCCCGATCTCGCCCGATTCCGCCATCCGGACTCCCGATCCCGGGTTTTCGGGGCTCCAGAGAATCGAGCTGCAGGAAGCGCCGCATTCCCCGGACAATCCCCTGCGCGTGTTCTTCTTCGGGGACTCCCAGGTCTTCTCGCTCGGCTCGGGGCTCTCGCGCGTCGCGGGGAAGGGTACCGGGTTTTCGATCGACATCCTCGCGATCCATTCGTCGGGTTTTATCCGGAGCGACTATTACGATTGGCCCGCGAAACTGCGCGACACCCTTTCGCAAACGCGTTACGACGCCGCGGTCATGATGCTCGGTATGAACGACCACCAGAGCTTCCGCGACGCGTCGGGCGCGGTGCTGAAAAAGGAAACGGCGGAGTGGGAGACCGCGTACAAGGAGAAGTGTCGCGAGATGATCGATCTTGCCCTATCCTCGACGCCGCGCCTCTACTGGATCGGGATGCCCCTCGTGAAGAACCGCGACTACGAGCGAAGTCTCGAGTACATCGACCGGGTCCAGGGCGAGGTCGCCGCGGAATACAGTCCCGAAACCGTGATACGCGTTTCCCTCAAGGACTCGATTCCGGGCGCGGGAAAACCGTACTCGGACACGGTCACCCTCGCCGGCGGAAAGCCCCTTCGCGCGATGTCTGGAGACGGCGCGCATTTCACTGTCGAGGGCGGCCAGGTCGCGATGAAGCCGCTCTTCGACCGGTTGCTTTCGGATTATCCCTTCGACGCGCCACCCGTTGCAAAGCTTCCCGAATAGTTGCTATACTCCGGCAAAACCGTACCGGGAGTATCTATGCTGAACCGCAACAAAAATCTCGCCAATCTTTCCTCGGGCTACCTTTTCCCCGAGATCGCCAAGCGCAGGAGCGCGTACGCCAAAGCCCATCCCGAGGCGAAGATCATCAGCCTCGGCATCGGCAACACCACCGAGCCGCTTACCCCCCACATCGTCGAGGGCCTCGCTTCCGAGGTTTCCGCCCTCGGTACCGTCGCGGGCTATACCGGATACGGCGACGAGACGGGCCTTAACGCCCTTCGCGAGAAGATCGCCTCCGTGCTTTACAAGGGGATCGTGAAGCCCTCCGAGGTTTTCGTATCCGACGGCGCGAAGTGCGACATCGGCCGCCTTCAGTACCTTTTCGGGTCCGGGGTTGCGGTCGCCGTGCAGGATCCCGCGTACCCGGTGTACGTCGACGGATCGGTCATGATCGGCGCGGCGGGTCCCGTGAAGGCCGACGGCTCCGGGTATGCCGGGATTACCTACATGCCCTGCACCGCGGAGAACGGCTTTTTCCCCGACCTCTCGGCGATCCCGGAGAACTCGCTCGTGTACTTCTGCTCGCCCAATAACCCCACGGGCGCCGTCGCGACCCGCGAGCAGCTTGCCTCGCTCGTGAAGGCGGCGAAGGCGAAGGGTTCGGTCATCATATTCGATTCCGCCTATTCCTCGTTCATCCGCGACCCCGCGCTGCCCCTTTCGATCTTCGAGATCGAAGGCGCCCGCGAGTGCGCCATAGAGGTCAGCTCCTTCTCGAAACCGATCGGCTTTACCGGGGTCAGGCTCGGCTGGACGATCGTGCCCGAGGAGCTCGTCTTCGCCGACGGCACGAAGGTCATGACCGACTGGACGAGGCTCATGACGACGATCTTCAACGGCGCGTCGAACATCGCGCAGTCGGGTGGCCTCGCGTCGCTCGACGCGAAGGGCATCGCGGAAACGAAGGCGCTCACCGATTACTATCTCGAGAACGCCAAGATCATCCGGAAGACCCTTACGGGGGCGAACTTCCGCGCCGCGGGCGTCGAGGTCTTCGGCGGGGATAACGCCCCGTACGTGTGGGCCCGCTTCCCCGGCAGGAAAAGTTGGGATATCTTCGATCGCGTGCTCGACAGCTGTCACGTCGTGTGCACGCCGGGAGCGGGTTTCGGCCCGGCCGGAGAGTCGTTCATCCGCTTCAGCTCCTTCGGCCATCGGGAGCAGGTAATCGAGGCCTGCGAGCGTCTCTCCCGTCTCGCGCTCTAGGACGCGAGAACGCACGTAGGGCCGCGCGAGCGACACCTCGAACCTGATCAAAAACAAACGCGCGCCCCGATACGGGACGCGCGTTTGTTTTTAACGCAAGATGGTAATCTTGAAAGAATCGGGCGGGCTAGTCGATGCCCTTCGGCGATGCCGTGACGAAACGCGCGCCGAGCGAGAGGTCATACCGGAAATCGCCGAGCCCGGAGACCTTTTCGTTGAGGGTGAAGGAGTAGAGCGCGCCGTTTATCTTCGCGAAGAAACTCGCGTTCGCGTTCGGCGACCAGGTCGCTCCGGTGCCGAGGATGAGGCTCCCCACCTTGACGGGATCGGCAAGGAGATAGGACGAGTAATTCTGGATCCGATAGACGAAATCGACCGATATCCTGAACGGCGATCCCTTCTTGAACGCCTCGTTGTACAGCCCGATATCGGTCACGCTCCAAACCCCGTCCCCGAGGTAGTAGGACGAGGACCTGTTTCTCTGGCTGATCCTCGCCGTGCACAGCACGTTCGGCAGATAAAAGGAAGCGGCGAGCTCGCCGCGCTGGATGAAAGTTTGGCCGTTCGAGAAAGACGCCGAGGGGAGGGCAAAGTCGGTGTCCGCGGTCGCGATGACGACGCCGGGGATGACGATGCGCATCCCGATCCCGAGTCCGGGCTGAAAGAGGGTTTTCGCGTCGTCCTTGCCGCCGTCCGAGTTGAGTATCCCGAACGACGGGCCGGCCGAGATCTCCATGAACGAGGTGCTGTAGCGCGCTCTCCCTCCGAGGAGGTTTCCCGTCGCGGGGTCGCGGTCGAAAAAGACAAGACAGTCGAGCCGATCGGATATGCGGTCGCTCACCGAGACGGATTCGCCGAGGCGCGGCGCGACGCCCTCGAACTCGCCCGAGTCGTCCATCGCGAAATTGCTCGCCTGGGTCGCGAGGGTTATTTCGGCCGCGGCGGTCGGGAACGCGAGGAGCGAGAGGGCGAGCACGCACGGAACAAGGATCGTTTTCATCAATACACCGCCTTAAGGCTCAAGCAAATTTCTATCGCCGTCCCCGGATCGTCGAGCGAGAACGGCTTGATCGCGCCGGAGAGGGTACATTGGAAGTCGGATACCATCATACTATAAAACGGTGTGACCGAAAAGGAAAATGGCGTGACCGAACCGGGATCCTCCGGATTGATGCTCCCGAGAAAACTGACTCCCGCGCGCTTGCCGTCCGTTTCGAGGTTCCCGAAGCCGAGAAGGACGTTCGCGCCGAGGTAGACGCTCCCGCTATCGTCGGGAATATAGGAAACGGCGTTCTCGGGGAATACGGGCGAAGAGAAAAACGACAGCGCGAGGTCGGCCCGTTCCCAACGGATTCTCGGCTCGAAGACGAGGTAAATCTTTCTGCCGATCTCGGACTCTCCCGGCTCGACGTTGCTGATTCCCATCGATACGTAGAATTCGTTGCCGGATTCCCCGGCGAGAAGGGCGGTAACCGCCCCCCGAAAGGTGCCGCGCGAGTCCTGGGGGCGCGCCGAAAGTCCCGCGAAGGCGTTTATCGCGAAAAGGTCACCGACCGCGGCCACGCGGGCGTCCCCGGTGAAAATCGACTCTGAGCCCCGTAATCCGTTCCAGTACGCGTAGAACCCGGTCGCACAATTGGCGGCACCGGGTACGGTCGCGACGAGAAGCCCTGAGCCCTCGATTTTGCTCTCGCTTGAAAAGGGCATCCCCGCGGGGAGCTCGTGAAATTCGGGCGCGGCAATGGAACTCTTGAGCCAATCGCGCAAGAGGGTGTCGGAAGACGGATCGTCGAAGGTTCCGGTAAAGAACGTCAATCCCGTCGGCGTCGCGACGGGTAGGCGAATGAAGACGGACGCGTTGTCGAAAAGGAGGACTCCGGGCGTCGCGTTCTCCTTGATCGGGCTGAAAAACTTCTCGCTGTCGGCGAGGAGGAACGAGACTCCTCCCCGGATATTGATCCATGACGCGGGAATGAATCGGGCGGATACGGAACCCGCGGTAACGACGAGGGGACGATCGGCCTCTTCCGGCATGAATCCCACGGAGGCAAGCTCGAAGCCGGCGAGCGAAAAGCCATTCGCCCAGAGCGACACAGGTATCACGATCAACAGTGCGGACAATAGCGCCTTGGCGGGTCTCATGACTACTCCTTTCACAAGTATATACCAAGACGCGCGCGCGGACTATCGGGATGCGACAAAAACGGGAAAACACTCCGGCTTTTGGCTTGACTAATGCCTAAAACCGGATAAACTTGAAGTAATATGAGTGATTATCTCGATATCAACAATGAGGAACTCCTGAAGGATTTTTTCAGCGAGGCCGAGCAGCAGGTCTTTACGCTGGAAAGCAACATCTTGGTAATCGAAAATGATCCCGCAAACCACGACGCGATCGACGAGATATTCCGCGCGGCGCATACCCTCAAGGGCGGTTCGGCAACCGTCGAGATGCACGAGCTTTCGGGCTTCACGCATACGATGGAAGACCTTCTCGACGTCATTCGCGAGGGGACGGTCGCGGTAACCGAGCCGGTTATCGACGTCCTGCTCAAGTCGCTCGACATAATCAAGTCCATGCTCGCCTCCCGCGCGGAGGGAACCGTTTATAAGGAAGACGTTTCATCCGTCAAGAAGGCGCTTGAGGCGATGATACCGGCCCGCGAGGGAAAGAAGGCCGCACCCGCGAAAAAGGCCCCGGCGAAAGCAGCTCCCGTTTCGGTCGCGCCTGCCCCGTCGCCCAAAGAGACCTTGTCGACCGTTCCCGCGGCAGACCTTTCGGGGCTCCTTACCGAGTACGAGATCCTGGAGCTGAAGGAATCGGTCCCCCCGAACCAAAGCGTCTTCGTGGTCAAGGTCGGTTTCGACGAATCGAACCCGATGAACACGGTCGGCGGTATCCAGGTATTCGCGGCCCTCAAGCAGAGCGGCCAGGTACTCAAGACGATTCCCGATTTCGACGCGCTCTACCAGGATGAATTCCACGAAACGGTCATCTACTTCGTCGCGACCGACTCGAGTCCCGAGACCCTTACGAAGGCGGCCTCCATATCCGACGTGACCCTGTCGGCGGACGTGACCCGCTTTGAACTGAAGGCGGCGAAACCCGCGGAATCCGCGCCGGTCGCCGCGCCGATACCCGTTTCCGCGAGCGTGAAAGCCCCGTCCCCGGAAACCCCGAAAGCGACGGTCAGCGAACCGGTCGTGGAGGCGAGCGAGGAAACGCCCCTTCAGGAGGAGCGGGCGGACGCCCCGAAGAAGGCAGCGCCCTCGGGCGCCGTCCATCAGTCCGGTTCCGTGCTGCGCGTCGATTCGCGCCGCATCGACTATCTTCTCAATCTCGTCAGCGAGACCGTCATCACGAAGGCCTCGTTCAACCAGAGCGCGATCCAGTTTTCCGATCTCCTGGGCGAGTTCCAGCAGGCGGAAACCCTTTATAAGGAAAAGCTCCGGAAGCTTCTCGACCATATCCCCGAATACCTCGAGCAGATTCAGGGCGGATACAGCCTCAAGGATCTCAAGAAGGAGCTCAACGCCGAGTACGGCGAGCTTTTCGACCTGTTCAATACCTACGAGACCTCGATGAAGGGCTCGGTGAGCAAGTTTCGTTCCGCCGCGCAAAACCTCGGTCGCATAACCGGAGAGCTCCAGGAAGGCGTCATGAAGATCCGCATGGTCCCGATAAGCCAGATCTTCAGCCGATTCCCGCGCCTCGTGCGCGACCTGTCCCATGACCTCACCAAGAAGATCAAGCTCGTTATCGAGGGCGAGGATACCGAGCTCGACAAGTCGGTCATCGAGGACCTTCTCGACCCGATCATGCACTGCGTGCGGAACGGGATCGATCACGGCATCGAGACCCCCGAGAAACGACTCGCCGCCGGCAAGAGCGAGGAAGGGACTATCCTTCTCAAGGCGAGCAACGAGGGCAACATGATCGTCATCGAGATCGCCGACGACGGGCACGGTATCGACGTCGAGGCGGTCAAGCGAAAGGCCGTGTCGCGCGGGATCATCCATCCCGGAAAGAACCTCACCGACGTCGAGGCTTTCCAGCTCATTTTCGAACCGGGTTTTTCCACCGCCGAAAAGATCACGAACCTTTCGGGTCGCGGCGTCGGGCTCGACGTCGTCAGGACGCACATCGAAAAGCTCAACGGCACGGTCACGGTGACCTCGCAGCCGAACGTCGGCTCGCGTTTCACCATCAGGCTTCCGCTCACGCTCGCCATCATCCAGGGCCTTTTGGTCCGCGTCGGCAAGGAAGTCTACTCGATACCGATCACCTCGGTCATCGAGAGCCATCGCGTGAAGGCCGATGAGATCAAGCGCATCGACAATTACGAGGTCTTTAACGTCCGCAACGAGGTTATCAGCCTCTTGCGGCTCAACCGCCTCTTCGGGATCAAGAGCTCGGAAGCCTCCGAGCTCAGCTACATCGTCATCGTCGGCACGGCGGAAAAGAAGGTCGGCCTCATGGTCGACAGCCTCATCGGCGAGGAGGACGTGGTCATCAAGCCGCTTCGCGACCAGTTCACCAATTCGCCGGGTATCGCGGGCGCTTCGATTCTCGGAGACGGGTCGGTTTCGCTCATCATAGACGTCAGCCAGCTCCTCGAGCTCGGTCTCAAGCAGGAACTCGAGGCTCGCGAACGGCGCGAGGCGTCGGTTTGGTAAGGGGTAGATATGTCCGCGGTTGATAACAGGGAAACCGAACTACTGGAAAAGGAAGCCCGGGGCGAGGAAACGCGCGTGGCGATCGTGGATTACAAGATGGTAACCTTCTCCCTCGCGGGGAAGGACTACGCGATCGACATCATGCAGGTTAAGGAAATCGCGAAGGCCGGGCGCTTCACCTACGTTCCGAACACCTCCCCGTTCGTGCTCGGGGTGTACAACCTTCGCGGCGATATCATCCCGATCATCGACCTGCGCATCTTCTTCAATATCCCGACGAAGGCGCGCGAGTCGGACGCGGTCGAGAACATGATCATCATTACCGTCGAGGACCAGACCTTCGGCATCGTCGTCGACCTCATCGACAAGGTCGTCGGCATCTCGAAGAGCTCGATCCAGCCGCCGCACCCGATATTCGGCGACATCAACATCAAGTACATCCACGGCGTCGTCGAGAATCAGGGACGGCTCTATATCCTCCTCGACGTGACGAGGATATTCGGTACGCGCGCGCGCGCGGCGGAGGAAGAGGCTATCGCCGCGGGCGAGGTCGAGTCCATCCGGCCGCTCGAGGCGAAGACCGAATCCGAGGTCGCGAAGGCCAAGGCTCCCTCGCGCGACGAACTCGACATTTCCTTCATCCGGGACGGACTCGGGGCGCTCGTGAAGTTCTTCGTGACCCAGGTCAACGAGCGTTGGGTCACCGAGCGGTACCGCGAGTGGCGTGATCTCCGCGGCGCGGGCGACACCCAGCTCAGGAGCGAGGAAGACGCGAAGCAGTACCTCGAGCGCTTTTACTCTCCCGAGACCGGTCAGTTCTGGAGCGAGCGCTACATGGACGCGGTGTCGCAGGCGATCCCCGCGATACAGTCCAAGGTCATCAACGTCTGGATCGTCGGGTGCGGAAAGGGCTACGAGGCCTACAGCATGGCGGTTCTTCTCCGCGAGCGGTTTCCGAATTCGCGCGTGAGGATTTACGCGAACGACTCGGATCTTCTGGCGATCTCGAACGCGCCGATGCTCACGGTTCCCGAGGAGATGGCGTCGTCGCGGTACAAGCCCTATCTTACCCAGGGAGTCGGGGGCGCGTGGACCTTCAGTCAGGCCGTAAAGGACATGATTCTTTTCGAGTACCATGACTGCACGAATCAGAACGCGGTGCCGAACATGGACTTGATCATGGCCCGCGACGTCCTGTCGTTCATGAACCCGAAGCAGCAGACGGCGCTTATGGCCGATTTCACCGAGAAACTCAAGGATACGGGAGTCGTCATCCTTGGCCGGAACGAGGCGATGCCGCAACACGCGGGGTGGCTCAGGACCGTCCAGGGAGACGTGGTCGCGTTCAGCAAGGAATAACGCAATAAGGAGAAAAGGATGCGTGTAGAGTATATCAATCCGTTCGTTGAGGCAGCGTACAATATCCTTACCGAGGTGTTGGGCGGACAAATCAAGCGTGGTGAATTATATTTAAAGTCAACCTCCATGCCGGTCATGGGCGTTGCGGCGCTCGTCGGCCTCGCCGGCGACGTGGAAGGCCGCGTGATATTCGACATGAGCATGGAAAGCGCGATGAAGATCGCCTCGCAGATGAACAACGAGGAGCTCAAGTCCTTCGACGACCTCGCGAAGGCGACCATCACCGAGCTCGCGAACCTCATCACCGCGCAGGCCGTCACCAAGTTGCACGATTTGGGATTCCGGTTCGACTTGACGCCGCCCGCGCTCTTTACCGGCGAGAACATGGAGATTTCCGATCATGAGGTCGAGGCCCTGATCGTTCCGATGGAAACGGGGCAGGGACGTGTGGAAGTTAACGTCGCCATTCGCGATCGTATGTAGGATAGAGGGAGAACGCTATGATATCTAAACAGGATTTTCCGGCAATAAACGAACGCGCGCCCGAAGGCCTCAGGGCTGACGGGACCGCCTTCAAGGTCCTGGTCGTCGATGACTCGATGTTCGTCGCCAAGCAGATCGGCCAGATTCTGACGAGCGAAGGGTACGACGTCGTCGCTACGGCGTCGGACGGTCTCGACGGCGTCGAGAAATACAAGGAACTGTGCCCGAACGTCGATCTCGTGACGATGGACATCACGATGCCGAAGATGGACGGAATCACCGCGCTCGAGCAGATCATGGCCTTCGACAAGAACGCGAAGGTCGTGATGATCAGCGCGCTCGGCAAGGAGGAGCTCGTCAAAAAGGCGCTCCTTCTCGGCGCGAAGAATTATATCGTCAAGCCGCTCGACCGGAAGAAGGTGCTCGAGCGCATCGCGTCGGTGCTCGGAAAGTAACCGCGCGACACGAGGCTCGTCAATCGCGCCCGCGAAGGCCGGATTCCCGTGAGGGATCCGGCCTTTTTTTTATTGAGCGAGATCCTTGAGGATGTATCGATCCTTCAACCTGACGATGCGGAAGGACCCCGGAAATGCCCGGTCAAGCGTGCCCCGAAGGCGCGCCATGTACGACTGGATATCGCGTTTACGATCGAGCCCCTCTCCCGGCCAGAGAATTTCCGCTATGCGTACGGTATCGGCGCCCTGGTCGCCGGATTCACGGACGATATCGAGGAGGATTCGCGCCTTTTTATGGAGGGTAATACCCTTCGGGAGCGGAGGGAGGGAAACGGTTGCCGCGGAAGAATGGCCCTTTTGCGCGACTTTGTCGGGATGCGCCGGATCGCCGTCATACCGGCGGTTTTCCGCCTCGATCGAGGAAAGCGCGTCGCGAATCCGCGTCCTTGCGTTCTCGTTTCGCTCCGCGCGCCTCGGTCCCGTGACCGAGGCAGGACGCGCGAAGCACGCGATATCGACCGATCCCGACTCATCGGCCGACCAGGTAATGATCGCCATGGATATTCTGGAGTCCCACAGATGACGCGAGACCCTCACATGATAGCGTTCGGTGATGGCCCGTTCAACGAGGATCGCGTCGAACGCGCCGGTCGCCGCGTGGAGATGGAGTTTCGAAAGGGTTTTAACCCTTTTTACGCGTATTCCCGCGCGGGAAAGGGCATGTAAAACGGTATCCTCGAGCGGATTATCCCCCGAGAAGTGCAAAACGGAGGTTTTCATACTTTTCTTACGGCCGTTTTATCGAAAAACTTGACGGGCTTTTTCCATTGACCGGAGGGTACCCTCTGGGGTACAGTATATTCTGATTTACCCGTATCTTTTTCCACGTAAGGGGCCCTAGAAAAGTGTTTCTGAAAAACCTCGAAATATTCGGTTTCAAATCCTTCGCCGATCGCACCCGGATCGAGTTCTCCGACGGCATCACCGCCCTCCTCGGGCCCAACGGCTGCGGCAAGAGCAACGTCGTCGACGCGGTCAAGTGGGTACTTGGCGAGCAGGCCTCGAAGGCGATGCGCGCCGACAAGATGGAAGACGTCATCTTCAACGGCACCGAGTCGAGGAAGGCGCTCAACGTCGCCGAGGTAACGCTCACCATCGCGAACGAGAACGGGCTTCTCAACCTCGACATGAGCGAGATCGCGATCAAGCGCAGGCTCTACCGCTCGGGCGAGAGCGAATACTATATCAACAACACGCCCGTCAAGCTCAAGGACATCCGCGAGCTCTTCTGGGACACCGGCGTCGGCAAGGCCGCGTACTCGGTCATGGAGCAGGGAAAGATCGACCAGATCCTCTCGAGCAAGCCCGAGGAGCGCCGTTACATCTTCGAAGAGGCAGCAGGGATCACGCGCTTCAAGGTGCGCGGCGCCGAGGCCGAGCGGAAGCTCGAGAAGACCGAGGAGAACATGCGGCAGATCGAGGGTATCCTCGGCGAGGTCAAGCGCTCGTACGATACCCTCAAGGTTCAGGCCGACAAGACTATCAAATACCGCGCCCTCAGGGAGACCGCGTTCGAGAACGAGCTCGACATCCAGCTCCTGAGGCTCAAAGGTTTCACCCAGGACCGCGACCGGCGCAACGCGGACATCGAGGACGCGCGGAAGAAACGCGACGCGTGCAAGGACGAGATCGACGCGATCAACGCCTCGCTCGCCGAGAACATGGACGTCGTTAACTCGATGGAAGAGCGGCTCATCGACTACCAGAAGGAAATCTACGGCCTCGCGGTCGAGAAGAACGAGAAGGACAAGCAGGCAAAACTCCTCGTCGAGCGCGAGGGCGAGGTCAAGTCGAAGCTCGCCCAGCTCGAGGGTCGAAAGAGCGCCGTCGAGACCCGCGTCGAAAGTCTCCGCGAGGACGCCGACGCGCAGGACGAGATCGTCCGGGACCTCACGAAACGGCTCGGGGAGATCGAGAAGAACATCAAGTCCTTCGAGGACAACATCGCGCTCGCGGGTAGCCGGATATCGGAAAACGACCGGGAGGCCGCCCAACTCGAGGGCGACATAACGGCGCTCGATCAGGACCGCGCCCGGATGGAAACGGAACTCCAGTCGATCACCGAGGATATCGTCACCGAGCTCGACAAGAGACTCCGCGACGCGGGCTATTCCTCGGCCTCGCGCTCGGGCGCCGAGACCGCGCTCGAGGCGGCGCTCGGCCAGATCAGGGTCCTCGTCGGCGGCCGGAAGAACATCTTCTCCGACTTCGCGAAGCTCCATAACCCGTCCGAGCAGGACACGAGGCGCTTCGCCGAGAACGCGGTCGCGTCCTTCACCGAGCTCGAGACCCTCGTCGGCAAGCTCGAGGACTCGGTCGAGGCGTACCGGAAATCAACCCCGGGTTTCATCGACGAGTTCCTCTCCCCCGAGGGAATCATCACCAAGAAGCGCGCGATCGACGAGAGCATCAGGCTCAACCGCGCGTCCATCGCGGGCAAGCGCGAGGCGATCGGCGCGCTCAAGGCCGAGAACACCGAGCTCGTCGGGAAGATCGACGAGTACCGCAAGACGCTCGAGGGTCTCAGGCTCAACCGCGTCCAGATGAAGACGCAAGGGGAAGCCGCGGAGGAACAGGCGAGGCTCATCAGGCGCGAGCTCGCCTCGCAGGAAGCGACGCTCCGCGAGCTCGAGAACGAGATCTTCGGCGAGTCGAAGCGGCTCGAGGAAATAAGGGAGCAGGTGAGCGATATCGAGGGCGAGCTCGCCTCGATCGAGCACAAGGGAAAAACGCTCACCGCCGAGCTCGAGAAACTCGAGAGCGACATCTCGAGCAGGAACTCGGACGTCGCGGGAAAGCAGGACGCGCTCAAGGCCCGCACCGCCGAGATGGGAAAGATCCAGGGACAGCTCGAGAAGTATCACATGGATCTCGCGATGACCGAGACCGAGATCAGGAACATCAAGGAAAACTTCCGCGAGACCCATTCGCGCGACCTCATGGAATTCGAGGAGCGAATGTTCACGATCAATACGCCGGCCGGAGAGCTTCGCGAGAAACTCGCCTCCGCGCGCGCTTCGCTCAAGGATCTCGGGAGCGTCAACCTCATGGCGGTCGAGGAGTTCTCCGAGACGAAGGAGCGATACGACTTCCTTACCGCGCAGATCGCCGACCTCCAGAAGGCGCGCGACGACCTCAAGCGCATCACCGAGGAAATCCGCGCGGAGTCGACCGAGCTCTTCCTCGCGACCTATAACAAGATAAAGAAGAACTTCCACAACATGTTCCGCCGGCTTTTCGGCGGCGGTCGCGGCGAGATCAGGCTTTCCGACCCCGCGAACGTGCTCGAGTCCGGAATCGACATCTTCGCGCAGCCGCCGGGAAAGAAGCTCGAGAACATCAGCCTCCTTTCGGGCGGGGAGAAGTCGATGACCGCGGTCTCGCTTCTCTTCGCGACGTACATGGTTAAACCCTCGCCCTTCTGCCTCCTTGACGAGATCGACGCGGCGCTCGACGAGCAGAACGTCACCCGTTTCGTGAACGCGCTTCGCGAGTTCGCGAACGTGAGCCAGTATATCGTCATCACCCACAACAAGAAGACCGTCATGGGCGCGGGCACGATGCTCGGCGTCACGATGGAGGAGTCGGGCGTCACGAAGGTCATCGCGATCAAGCTCGAGAACGAGGCCGACAGGCACAACGAGGACAACCTTCCCGATATCGAGAATTTCGACGACGAGGATGTCGCGCCCGAGGAAGGCATCGTCATCCCGCCGCACCCGCCTAAGCGCGCCCGGCCTGCTGAAGGCGATGTCGTCCGCGCGGTCGAGACGGAGGCGGGGCAAGAGGCCGAGGCGACTGCCGCGCACGACGAGCCCGACGTCGCCGGTGCCATCGCCGTCGCCGACGTCGTCGATGAAGTCAATCCCGCCGACGTTGTCGCCGGGGTAACCGGTCCCGACGGCGCCGATGACGCCGGTTCAATCCCGACGGAGGCCGAAAAGGCATGATCGATCGGGAACGGATCGAGGAATTCGTCGCGCTTCACCGCATCCAGGTCGTCGTAGCCCTTTCCGTCGCTCTCGCGCTTATCATCATCGTTTTTCTCGTTTCCGCGATCCCGGCTTCCCGCGCGAAGGAGCAGGGGCGCGATCGCGATGCCGCGTTCTCGATCAAACCGGGCGACTACTGGCTTCCCGAAGAGCCTCTGCAGCTGCCCGGGGTACAGCTTTTCCGGGAGCGCGCGGAGAAATGGTCGCCCGTCGAGATAAAACGATGGTATACTGTTCCCGACTCGAAGGCGCTCGGGGAACTCAGGTCCGCGGGCAGGAAAACGGTCGAACAAATGCTGGAGTCCGTTCCATGAAACGATTACGGTTTGCCGTCGCGCCGGCTGTCGCGCTTTTCGCCTTTCTCTCGTGCCTCAGCACGCCGCCGGTACCGGCCGATCCGGGTGCATCGCCCGACGCCTCCCTTCAATCGTCTCCATCGGATCAAACCGTCGGCGAGAATGAGGAAACCGGGCCGGCCGAATCGCTCCCGGCAACCGAGCTTCCCGCCGCCGAGGCCTCAGTCGGTACGGCACAAGGGGATACGGCGTCGAACGGCGAGTCCCCCGACGCGAAACCCTCGCTCGACGACGCCGAGCCTCCGGCGCTGCCCCCGTCGGAACGCCTTTTATATTTTTATCCCGAACCCGACCCGTCGCTCACCGTGCCGCCGGAGCCGGTTCCCGCCAAGCCCGAGGTAGCCGCGAAACCGAAGCTTCCCGCGACGGAACCTTCTCTTCCCGCCCCGAAGAAAGCGACCGTGCCCGAGAAGTCCGGCGCCAAGGTTCCCGCGACAGGAAGCGAAAAGACCGTCGTGAAGGAGCCTGTCGCCGAAAAGGCAAAGGCCGAGGTGCTTCCGGGTATCTGGGACGCGGAGCCGACCGCTCCCGCGCTGCCGCCGGAAAAGGCTTCCGTCGTGTCCACCGTGCCGCGACAGCCTCCCTCCCGTCAGATCACGATCCCCGCAGGCCAGACCCTCGAGGTCTGGTATCCCGGTTCCGGATGGGTTTTTCTCGGCGACGCTTCCGCGCAGAATGGTCTAGGGTACGAAAACCGGAAGCTCGACCGCGCGGATACCCTCTTCTCGTTCAAGGCGCTGAAACCGGGAACGTACATCCTCGATTTCTCGCGGTTTGACGTGCTGGAAGACAGCTTCCTTCAGGATTCCATCGCGGTCACGGTATCCGAGCAGGGCACGGCGAAAACGGGTAGGGTTCGCGCGCCCGACTATCGGGCTTCGGGAAAAAAGGCTGACATGGGCGCGGAGCAGGGCGTATCGCCCATTTCTCCCCCCCAGGCCGGAACCGTAAAGCGCTCATCCGTCGTCGACGAACCAGGGCTCTCCGTATCACCCGTGAGTCCCGGGGGCTCCTTCGCCCAAGGCACGCCCGCCATACCGCAAGAACCGGGCGATATCCTGAAAAAAGCGGAAACGGCGCTCGCCGCGGGAGATTCCCCGGCAGCGCTCGCCCTTCTCGACGATTTCTTCGCCGCGGCCGTTACCTCCCTCGACGAGGGGTGGTTCCTCCGCGGCAGGGCGTACGAGTCAAACGGGCCGAATCGCGACGTCCGAAAGGCGCTTGAGGCCTATCAGACGCTCGTGCAGGCCTTCCCCGACAGCCCTCGCTGGAAGGAAGCCGACGAACGGATCCGGTATATCAGGCAGTTCTACCAGAAGATCCGGTAATGACCGCTTTCTCGAAACAGATGAAGAGCCCCTTGCGAAAGCGCACGACGCCGCGTTCGGAATATCCGCGCGCGCGGTAAAGGGACAGCGATACGGGATTGAGCGTGAACGCGTCGAGCCGTATCGTGCGGTATCCATGCCCTCGCGCGTAATCCTCCGCGAAGTCCAGAAGCGCCTTCGCGACTCCCTTTCCCTGATGGGACGGGTCGACGCAGAGGCGATGGATGACGAGCGGTTTCCGATCGTCGTATTGCCACGCGACGTGCGCGTACGCGTCATCCTGCTCCTCGTTCATGGTGACGATTCCCGCAAGCGCGCCGTTGTCGGAGAGGCCGTAGAGGCTTCGCTCGGCGATATCGGCCGCGAAGGTTTCCCTGTTCGGGTATATTTCATCCCATTGCGGGATACCTCGTTCATCCATCCGCACGATCGCGCGGGTAACGAGACTCATGATCGCGTCGAGACCGTCGATTCCCAGAATTGAAATGGTGCGCATGGGTTGATGATACCATACCCGTCGCCCTCCCGCGCTCATAAAATGCGGCGAAAAAAATGGAAAATAGCCAGAAACGGGTTATAATGAATGTCATGAAAATTGCCTTTATCTCGGACATTCACGCGAACATCTACGCGTTTGAATCCGTTCTTAAAGAAATCAAGAAAGAAAAAGTCGACAGGATTATATTCCTCGGGGACGCTTCCACGCTCGGAATGCGCCCCGTCGAGACGCTTGATCTCCTTGAGTCGCTGAAATGCGACTGCATCATGGGGAATCACGACGAGTTCATGGTCGATCCCGCGAAGATCTACGCGTATACCAAGGATAAATTGGTCATCGATACCGTCGAATGGTCGCGGGTTCGGCACGAACAACGGCATATCGATTTCATCAAGACCTTCAAGAAAGACCTTACCGTTCCGTTCGTTCCCGGCGTCGACATCTATTGCTATCACGGTTCGCCAAAATCGAACATGGAAAACGTGAAACCGGATTCCACGATGGAAAGCTTCGTTGATTTCGTCAAGGAACGGCAAAGCACCGTGTTTATCGGCGGACATACCCACGTCCAGATGCTGAAAAACTGGAACGGCAACCGGATCGTGACATCGGGAAGCATTGGACAGCCCTTTATCAGCTATTCCATGCCGCCGGTAAAGCATCCCTGGGCCGAATTCGTCATCATGCGGACGGTCGGAAGGCATTACCGGATAGAATTCCGGCAGGTCGAGATCGACAACGAGCGGATCAATAAGGAGATCCTTTCAAGCGACAGCCCGATGAACGATTTTATCAGCGAGTATTGAGGAAGCGAGTTACCGCAAAACAAAAAAAAGACGTCCCTATGGACGTCTTTTTCGTTTTACCCGGAGAGCTTTGGCTCTCTCGATGATTCTTCGGTCGGGCAACCCGGACTCGAACCGGGGACCCCAAGTCCCCCAGACTTGTACGCTAACCACCTGCGCTATTGCCCGACCTAAAAATCATCGACCCGAAAATGCCGCTCGATCGCCTGGGCTTCTCCGTTTCCGATGCGTAATGAAACTACCACACTGACGAAGGCGTGTCAAGCGACGGCCATCCTTGATGGCAGGATGAAAAAACGGTATAGTATACGGTAAGTATGTCGGACGCAACAAACGACCTCAGGACAAAGGTTCTCATCGCCGAGGACGACGCGATCGTGGCGCTCGATCTTCAGGGCATGGTCATGCGTTTGGGGTTCGACGTGGTATCCATCGCCGAGAACGGCCAAACCGCGATAGCCGCCGCGCGCCGCTTTCAGCCCGACGTCATCCTTCTTGACATGGTACTCTCCGGCGCGATGGACGGTATCGAGGTCGCGCGCGAGGTGCATCGCCATCTCGACATCCCGATCGTTTTCTGTGTCGCCTCGCCCGATCTCGCGACCCTTTCCCGCGCGAAGGACATCAGTTACGCGGGGTACCTCCTTAAGCCGATCAATCCCGACAGTCTCGCGACGACGCTCGACACGGTGCTCTACAAGTACAAGCTCGAAAAGCGCGTAAAGCTCGCCGAGGAAAAATTCGCCGCGCTCGCCGATACGTGCGAGCTCCTCTCGTTTTTCAAGGAATCCGGCATGGCCCTCTCGTGGTCATGGAACGCCGATTCCGAGGTCACGCTTCCGTCATCGAAACCTTTCGCGGGAATCCCCGCGGAGGCTTTCATGGAGCGGATCGGATCGGCCGTGCGTTCCCTCTCGGACTCGTCTCGCCCTGCGTCCCCGTCCGGACGGATCGCCGCGCTCGTCGAATTCCTGAACGGCGACGGCGTCGCGGTCCCTTTCGCCCTTCTCGGAATGCGCGACGACGGGACGGGCGCCGTGAACGGCCTCGCGGTTCCGCTCGAACGCGGGGTCGAGTAGCGGTCCCGTGCCCTCGCAAATCTGTCACGCGCTCGTCGGGCGCATGGCGCTGGAAACCGCGTCCGTTTCAGTTCCCGGTTTTTCCGTTCCCGCGTTCAATCTCGGTTGTCAGGGGCCCGACCTTTTCTCGCACGGAAGGAGGACAAAACCCTCCGCGGTCGCGTTTGCCGGAATGCTCCATCGCGGTCGCTACGGCAGCTTCTGCGGAAACGCCGCGCAGTTGATCCGGGAATCGGGCGCGGCGGCGAATCCCGACGTCGTCTCGTGGTTTCTCGGCTTCGTCACCCATCAGGAGACCGATCGAGCCCTTCATCCCTACGTCGTCAACAGGTCCTCCCTCGCGCACGGGACAGGCTTGCCCGCGGTCAATCCCTCCCTCGTTCACGCGTTTTTCGAGCGAATACTCGACGTCATGATCCTTAACGCGATCGACGGCAGACAGGCGCGCGAGTTCGACACCGGTCTTCCTTTCGATCTTTCACCGTCGCGCCGCGACCCGATCGTCGACATCGTCGCCCGTTCGCTGGTCGACACCTATCCCGAGCGCGCGCTCGGCGACGACGTACGGGAACGCGTCGAGAACGCGTTCGTCGATTCCGTCGACTTTTACCGGCTCACGAATCCGGTTCTCACCGACCGTAGCGAGGATCCGGCTGCAATCGAGGCCGATACCCTCGACGCGCTCACGCCCGCGGGCGTCGCGCTCCTGTATCCCTGCGACCTTGACCCCGCCGTCGATTGGCTGAACGCCGAAAAGCGCCCCTGGATGAATCCCGCTGACGGCATGCCCCGAACCGAGTCGGCGCTTGACCTTTTCGCGCGCGCCGTCGAGCGATCGAGCGCGATCGTTCGATTGGCCAGGGATACGGTTTGCCCGACGGGAGGAAACGCCGGAACGGAAACCGCTCGCGCCGGTGATTACCGGCTGCTCGTCGAGGCCGTCGGCGAGTCGTGCCTCTCGATCGCGGGTCCCGACGGGAAGGTTTCGCCCGTCGTCGCGTGCGAGCCGTTCGATCTCGCTCGCGCGCTATCGAACGAGACCGACTGGCGCATCCGGTGGATCGGGAGAACGGGGGAGGGGAATCGGCGCGATCGGTTGACCCCGGAAAACGGCGCTGGTATGATGAACCGATGAATTTGAACGATAAACGCCTCGGCGCGTATAATCGCATACTCAAGGGCACGCCGCCGGAGGACGCGGATAGCGTCGCCGTCGCCCGACGAAAACCCGACCCAGCGGAAACGGCTCAGGAAAAGCCGGCTCAGGGATCGCAACAGGGACTCATCAAGGTTCCGCGCGAATCCGGCTCCGGGGGGAAGGAAAGCCCCTACCGGAAAGTCGCGAAATTCCTCCTCCTCATCGGCGTCGAGGAAGCGGCCAAGGTCATGAGTCGGCTCACGCCGGATCAGACCGAGCGCGTGGTTCTCGAGATCGCCTCGATCAGGCGAGTCGATCCGGACGAGGCGGCCGTCGTCCTCGCGGAGTTCGAGCATCTCCTTTCGCAGGCAACCGCCCCGACGGGCGGGGTCGCCACGGCCAAGGGGATTCTCGAGGCCGCCTTCGGTCCCGAGCGCGCCGAAGAGATGCTCCGCAAGGCCGTCCCGGAAGCGGAGGGGCGCCCCTTCGAGTATCTCGATGACATGGATCCCGTACGGCTCCTTTCCCTCATCAGGGACGAGCTTCCCGCGGTCAAGGCCCTCGTGCTCTCGCGCGTCAAGCCCGCGACCGCGGCGCAGGCGATCAAGCGCATGGAAAGCGCCGAAAAAAACGATACCGTCATACGTCTCGCGAAACTCAAGGCGATCAGCCCCGAGGTCCTGCGCCGCGTGGACGAGGCGATGCGCGAAAAGGTGAAGAACCTGAGCGTCTCTTCCGCGGACTCGATCGACGGGCGCGGCGCGCTCGCGGAGATACTCCGCCACATGGACGGCTCCGGCGAGAAGGCGATTCTCGACCGGCTTTCCGGCGAGGATCCCGAGTTAGGAAAGAACCTGCGCGAGCGACTGTTTACCATCGATGACGTCGTGCGCGCGGACGATCGGTTCCTCCAGGAAACCCTCAGGCCGATGTCCGAGCGCGACATCGCGGTCCTCGTCGCGGGAAAGAACGAACCGTTCAGGAAGAAGATCCTCGCGAACGTGTCCCGCGCGCGCGGGGCGATCGTGCTCGAGGAAGAGAAACTCGCCATGCCGGTCGCGCGAGCGGATTCAGAAAGGATCACGGGCGCGTTCTTCTCGACCCTCCGAAGGGCCTGGGAAGCGGGAAAGCTGGTCATCGACGGAAGGGATACGGACGACATATGGGTATGATGAAGAAGGGCGACGTGATTCATGGATTCGAGATCATCTCAACGGAGGATCTCGGCGAGCTCAAGGCGACCGGCATCTTCGCGCGGCACCGGGCGACGGGTCTCGAGGTCTTTCACCTCCGGAACGACGACGAGGAGAACCTTTTCGCCTACGCGTTCATGACGCCGCCCGAGGACTCCTCCGGCGTCGCGCATATCCTCGAGCACTCGGTCCTCTGCGGGTCCGAGCGCTACCCGCTCAAGGACGCCTTCCTCGTCCTCGCGAAGCAGAGCCTCAAGACCTTCCTCAACGCGATGACCTTCCCCGACAAGACCGTGTATCCGGCGAGCTCGATGGTCGAGGCCGACTACTTCAACCTGATGTCCGTGTACGGCGACGCGGTATTTTTCCCTCTCATCGAGGAATGGGTCTTCCGCCAGGAAGGCCATCGGTTCGAGATCGGCGAGGACGGCTCCGCGTCGATACAGGGCGTCGTGTTCAACGAAATGCGCGGCAATTACTCTTCCTTCGATTCGATCGCGGGCGACTGGTCGCTCAAATCGGTGCTCCCGGGTACCGTCTACGACCTCGACTCGGGCGGAGACCCCGCCGAGATCCCCTCGCTGACTTACGAGCGTTTCAGGGAGTTTCACGCGCGCTATTATCACCCCTCCAATTGCCGCGTCTTCCTTTCGGGAAACATCGCGACCGAACGGCAACTCGAGCTTCTCGACGCGAAATTCCTTTCGCGTTTCGGGAGCGCGAAGGCGCCCGATCCGATCGCGCCGGTAGCGCCGTTCGACGCGCCCCGATCGCTCGAGGTTCCGGCCCCGGCGGGAAGCGATCAGGATCTTTCGAAAGCGACCGTGATGGTCAACTGGCTTCTGCCCGACTCGACCGACACCGTCGCGCTGATGGAGGCGAACCTCGTCACGGAGATCCTTCTCGGCCATGACGGCGCCCCCTTGAGCAAGGCCCTCCTCGAATCGGGGCTTGGCGAGGATATCGCGCCCTCGAGCGGACTCGAGACGGAGATCCTGCACATGTGCTTCAGCGCGGGCCTGAGAGGCGTCGAGCGCGAAAGGGCCGCTGACGCTGAACGGCTCATCCTGGACTCGCTCGGTCTGCTCGCCTCGGGCGGGATCGATCCCGACGAGATCGAGACCGCGGTCAGGTCGATCGACTTCAGCAATCGCGAGGTCAGGCGCTCGGGAGGCCCGTTCGCGCTTACCCTCATGCGCAGGTCGCTTCGCGGATGGATTCACGGGCTCGGGCCGGTCGCGACGCTCAGGTACGTTCCCGCCTTCGAGGAAGTCAAGCGGAGGATCGCCGGCGATCCCGGCTACGTGAGCGGTCTAATCAAGCGCTGGTTCATCGCGAACGAGCATCGCGCCCTCGTTACCGTCTATCCCGACCCCGAGTACGAGAAGCGGCTCGAGGACAGGCTTTCGGGCCTCGCGAGGGATTTCGTCGCTTCCCTCGATTCCGACGCACGCGCCCGGCATCTGGCCGGGCAGGCAACGCTCCTCGCGAAGCAGCGGGAAGAGGATTCTCCCGAGTTTCTCGCGCGCATACCGCACCTGACGAAGCGCGACCTTCCGGTCGTCTCGGACGCGATACCGACCGACCTCAGGAAAGCGGGAAGCGTCCCCGTGCTCGCGCACGAGCAGCCGACGAACGGCATCGCCTACGCGGATATCGCGATCCCGGTCGACGTCATCCCGATCGGCGAGTACCCGCTCCTTCCGTTTTTCGCGTCGGTACTGACCGGCTCCGGACTCGACGGGCTTTCCTGGGTCGAGGCCTCGGCCCTTTCGGCGAAGTATACCGGCGGACTCGGGACGATGCTCTTCACGAGCTCGACCGTCAAGGGTTCCGTCATGGACGAGCGTCTCGGCCCCGACTGCGCCGAGCGCGATTTCATCATCGTACGCGTGAAGGCTCTCGCCGAATTCTCGGACGAGGCGCTCGCGCTCGCGTTCCGTTTCATCAAGAACGCCGATTTCTCCGATACCAGGCGAATCGTCGATCTCCTCCATGAATACCGGAACGACCTCGACTCTTCCCTCGCGCCTTCGGGTAACCAGTACGCTGTCTCGCGCGCCGCATGCACGACCGGCCGCTCGCGCGCCGTCGACGAGATATGGAACGGACTTACGCAAGTTCGCTTCGTCAGGTCGCTGTCCTCCGCCGTGCGCGCCAAGGACGAGCGGGACCGGCTCGTCGCGCGGCTCGGCGCGATACGCGACGCGCTCCTCGGCGCGGGCGCCATCGTGAACCTGACGGGAAACGCAAGCGACATCGAATCGATGACGGCCTCGATCTCCCGTCACGCGGCGGACTTCCGCGCGCCGGGAAAGCGGCCCGCTTTCGCGACTGACGAAGCGGCTCTCTTCGCGCTCGTCGCCCCGCCCGGGGACGCCGCCGTCGAGTCTCTTCCGGGAGAGGCCTCGAAGGAGCTCGTTTCGGCAAAACTGCAGGTAGGCTTCGCGGCGGCCGTCCTTCCCTCGCCCGAGTACGGCACGGACGCGCATCCCGTCGACATCGTGTTCGGGCACTGGCTCGCGAACGGCCTTCTCTGGGAGAAGATCAGGACGACCGGCGGCGCGTACGGCGCGTTCGCCTATCCCGACTCTCTCGAGAACATATTCGTGCTCGCTACCTATCGGGATCCCGCGCCCTCGAACTCGCTCGAGACCTTTCGCGAAGCGCTCGAGATCGCCTGTTCGAACGGGATCGATCCGGTCGAGCTCGAGAAGACCATAGTCGGTTGCTACTCGCGCGAGATACAGCCGCGTTCGCCCTCGGACAAGGGCTTTACCGCCTTCGTCAGGATTCTCTACGGCATATCGGACGAGGTCAGGAGGCGGAAAATCGAGCGCGTCCTTTCGGTCACCGGGGACGATCTCACGCGATGCGCGAGAAGGATGCTCGACGATTGGCCGTCCGTTCGCGAGGCCGTTCTCGCCGGAAAGAGGCATCTCAAGGGGCCTTCTCCCTCCGAATTTTCTGGAAAACTGGTGCGATACACGGTATAATCAGAACCGAATTACCCACGGAAGGAGAATCAGCGTGAAAAAGCTTGATCAGGAAGGATACGAGATCATGAAGCAACTCGTTTCGGACGTGCAGGGAGCGCCGTATCCGAACGTAATCGAGAACGAACTCTATCGCATTTGGTATGAGCACGCCCAACAGGTCGCCATCCAGTGCCTCGAATATATCGACAAGAACTTTCCCAAGGACAAGGAAGCGGAAACGGAAAAACTTCCCAAATTCTGAAACCATGACTATATTTAAGTCATGAACCTCGATAAATGTACCGTTAAAACCCGCGAGGCGATCCAGGAAGCTTCCTCCATCGCCCAACGGCGCGATCATGCGCAGGTGGAGAACGACCACCTGCTCTACGCCCTTTTGGCGCAAGAAGGCGGGGTAATTCCCCCGCTCGTTCAGCGCGTGGGCGTTCAGCCCATGACGCTCCTCGACGAGCTCGAGGAACGGCTCGAGCGCAAGCCCCGCGTGCACGGGGAATCCGCCGAGCTTTACATCTCGCCCGCGACGGGGAAAACGCTCGCGCGCGCGGAACAGGAGGCCTCGACCCTCAAGGACGAGTACGTCTCCACCGAGCACATCCTTCTCGCGATGTGCGACTCTCCCGATTCCTCGGGGGAATACCTTCGATCGAAAGGCATCAACCGGAACGCGCTTCTTGCGGCCCTCAAGGACATTCGCGGCGGCCAGCGCGTAACCACGGAGGATCCCGAGGCGACCTTCCAGAGCCTCGAGAAATACTGCCGCGACCTGACCGCGCTCGCGCGCCAGGAGAAGATCGATCCCGTCATCGGCCGTGACGAGGAAATCAGGCGCGTCATGCAGGTCCTTTCCCGAAGGACGAAAAACAATCCCGTTCTCATCGGCGAGCCCGGCGTCGGAAAGACCGCGATCGTCGAGGGCCTCGCGAGGCGCATCGTCTCGGGTGACGTGCCGGAGAGCCTCCGGGGAAAAAAGCTTCTCTCGCTTGATCTCGGCGCGCTCGTCGCCGGGGCGAAATTCCGCGGCGAGTTCGAGGAGCGCCTCAAGGCGGTCATCGCCGAGGTGCAGAAGTCCGAGGGTAAGATCATCCTCTTCATCGACGAGCTCCATACCCTCGTCGGCGCGGGCGCGAGCGAGGGCTCGATGGACGCGTCCAACCTCCTCAAGCCGGCTCTCGCCCGCGGCGAGCTCCGCGCGATAGGCGCGACGACCCTCAACGAATACCGGAAGCACATCGAGAAGGACGCCGCGCTCGAGAGGCGCTTCCAACAGGTGTATTGCGCCGAGCCCACGGTCGAGGACACCATCGCGATCCTTCGCGGCCTTCAGGAGAAATACGAGGTCCATCACGGCGTCAGGATCAGGGACGAGGCGCTCATCGCGGCGGCGACCCTCTCGGACCGCTACATCACGAGCCGGTTCCTCCCGGACAAGGCGATCGACCTCGTCGACGAGGCCGCCTCGAGACTCAAGATGGAAATCGAGAGCCAGCCCACCGAGCTCGACCAGGTCGAGCGCAAGATCCTCCAGCTCAACATCGAAAAGGTGTCCCTCTCGAAGGAAAGCGACGTCGCTTCCGTCGAGCGCCTTTCCAAGCTCGAGAAGGAACTCGCCGAGCTTTCCTCGAAGCGGAGCGCGATGAAGGCGCAGTGGCAAAACGAGAAGGGCAGGATCGACGAGTCGCGCAAGCTGAAGGAAGAGCTCGAGCGGCTGCGCATGGAGGAAACGAGGTACACGCGCGAGGGAAACCTCGACAAGGCGGCAGAGATCAAGTACGGGCGCATACCGGAAATCGAAAAGCGAATCGCCTCGCTCGGCGAAGGGGATTCTTCCGGCCGGGAAAACGGCAATCACCTTCTCAGGGAGGAGGTTTCCGAGGAGGACATCGCGCGCGTCGTCTCGACGTGGACGGGAATCCCCGTGTCAAAGATGCTCGCGAGCGAGATGCAAAAGTACCTCGATCTCGAAAGCGTCTTACGAAAGCGAGTCGTCGGCCAGGACGAGGCCGTCACCGCGGTAGCGGACGCGATCAGGCGTAACAAGGCGGGTCTTTCCGACGTGAACCGGCCCCTCGGCAGTTTCCTCTGCGTCGGTCCCACCGGCGTCGGCAAGACCGAGCTCGCCCGAACGCTCGCGGACTTCCTCTTCAACGACGAGAAGTCGCTCACCCGCATCGACATGAGCGAGTACATGGAAAAGCACTCGGTAAGCCGCCTCATCGGCGCGCCACCGGGATACGTCGGGTACGAGGAGGGCGGTCAGCTTACCGAGGCGGTCAGGCGGCGGCCCTACAGCGTCATCCTCTTCGACGAGATCGAGAAGGCCCATCCCGACGTGTTCAACGTCCTTCTCCAGCTTCTCGACGACGGCAGGCTCACCGACGGGCAGGGTCGCGTCGTTGACTTCCGGAACGCGATCGTCATCATGACGAGCAACATCGGATCGGACCATATCCTTGCCGCGAAGACGATGGACGAGATCAAGCCCGCGATCAAGGAACTCCTCAGGGAAAGTTTCCGGCCGGAGCTCCTGAACCGCATAGACGAGATACTCACCTTCAATCGGCTCGGAAAGGAAGAGGTGAGGAAGATAACGGACATACAGCTCAGATCGGTCGCCTCGCGCCTCGAGTCGAGGCGCATCAAGCTCGAGGTATCGGACGACGCGCGGCGTTTCCTCGCGGACGTCGGCTACGATCCCCTGTTCGGCGCGCGGCCGCTCAAGCGCGCGATCCAGGCAGAGCTCGAGAATCCGCTCGCGAAGGCCGTCCTTTCGGGACAGTTCCCGGACGGCTCGACGATACGGGTCGAGCATCGCCAGGGCGACGAGGGGCTTTCCTTCTCGAAGGCCTGACGCCCGTCCGTTTACATCGGTTTTACGATCGGCCCGGCCGACGCGCATCGCGTCGCCGGGCTTTTTTCTGTTTTTCACGGAAAGGGTTCCATGCTATACTGAACCGGTATGGACACTCACACCGGATTGTATAAGAGCTTGGGCTTCCCGTCCGTCACCATCCATGAGGCGAACAGTCATTTCGATTTCATAGAGCCGTCGCGCACAATCCTCGTCATCGGTCCCATGGGTTCGGGCAAGACGGAATACGCGGCCAGGCTTTGGCGCGACGCCGCGGTCGCCCGGAAGAAGGGCGTTTCGGTGGCGTACCTCACCTCGGGCGGCGGCACGCAAAAGGAGCTTTTCGAGACGGAGGCAGGCGTCGGCACCGCCGACCGGCGCAACACCTTCTTCGTGCGGAACGCGCTCGACCGGACCCGCTTTTCCGAATATCCCGACGACGCGCTCGCGTACCGGGGAGGCTTCGAACGCTGCGGAAAGAACATCGCGACGATCGGGGATTCCTTCGACCTCGAGGCGACGATCCGAGAAAATCCTCACGTCGGGACCTGGATACTCGACGAGGCCGCCTTTTACGACGAGCGGCTCGCCTATCTCGTCAAGCGCGAGGCCGAGCAGCGGGGGCTCGTGTTCGTCATGCCGACCCTCCTTCTCAATTTTCGCGGCGAGATCTTCAACGCGACCGCCCGGCTGCTCATGGAAACTTCCACGGACATCTATCCCCTTTCGGCGTACTGCGAGCACGGCGAGTGCCTCGAGCACGCGTACAACACCTATCGGTATTACGTCGTCGACGACGTCGAGTGCCCGGCCCTTTTCTTCGACCCGCTCATCATCGTCGGGGGCGACCGCGACAAGAACGATCCTCTCGAGCCGAACTACTGCACCCGGTGCGACGCGCACCATTACCTTCCCGGCAAACAGTATACCTACTTCACGCTCAAGCCCCTGGGCGAGCGGGCGAGCGTCGGCGACCCGGCGCCGCTCGAGGCGGAGCTTCGCGCCATCAGGTTCGACCCGGAACGCTCGGAGCTTTTCCGGTCGTTCCGCGCGCAGTATCTCGAGGGACCCCGTCCTTCCCGCGAGCACATGAACGCGCTCAAGGTTCCCGCGATCGCCGAGCGCGCGATCGTGTACCTCTATGCCGAGCAGAATCTCCTTTCGGCGGAGCAGACCCGGGTTCTCGTGGACAGGCTCGATCTCGACCGGGAGTATCTTTCCAAGCGGCTCGCGGATAACCGACGGCCGCTCGCTCTCTGACGGCGAGGCCTCCGCGACGTCCTCGTATCGCGCCTTGAAAGCGAAGTCGTCATTCGCTGTCGAGGTCTTGAGTGCGTTTTCGTCGGGATCGGGTGTTCAAGGGAAAGCACGTAACGTAAGGAGACGAGAAATGGACATGACCCGTAAGCGTCGGTGGAGGATACGCGCGATCTCCCTCATCGCCCTGTCGTTTTTCACGCTGCTGCCCGTCGCCGCGCAGATCGAGTCGAGCGCGATCAATACGCGCAAATACCGCTGGAAGAGCCTGGAGACCGCGCATTACCGGGTGATCTTTCCCGAAGCGCTCGAGGAGAAGGGGCGTTTCGTCGCGTCCGCGCTCGAAGCCTTGCGGCCGCTTCAGGAGGCGACGATGAAGCCGCGGCGCGTTCACCGGTTTTCCGTCATCATCAATCCCGACCAGATAAGCCCGAACGGCTACGTGAGCGTGCTCCCTCGACGGAGCGTCTTTTACACCGTTCCCGATTCCTCGATGCCGGGCGATTGGCTCACCCTTTTGGCAACGCACGAGGGCCGGCACATGTTTCAGTTCGACGAGCTCAATCAGGGCGTCGTCCGCGCCGCCTCGTTCCTCGTGGGCGAATACGCGGCCGCGCTCGTCATATCGGTTCCGGGATGGTGGATCGAGGGAGACGCCGTCATGGCCGAGACCGTGCTTTCGGAAACCGGCCGCGGGAGAACCCCGCGCTTCACCGCGCAGACAAAGGCGCTTTTTCTCGACGGCAAGGCGTACGGATACAACAAGATGCTCCTCGGCTCGTATCGCGCGTACACCCCGAGCATGTATGAATTCGGCTACCTCATGTATTCCTATATACGGTCGGAGTATGACGCGAAGGCCCCCGAGACTTTCCTTAACAAGCAGGCTTGGTGTCCCCTTCCGGCGCTCGGTCCCCATCTCGCGACGAAAAAGGCCACGGGCAAAAGCGCGCCGGCGGTATACCACGAGATGGCCGCTCGTTACGGGAAGTTCTGGATGGACCAGGTCGCCTCCCTTGACGTTACCGGGATCGCGCCGCTCGCCCCTCAGGGCAAATCGCCTTATCGGGCTCACGTCGCGATCGCGAGTCGGACCGACGGCGCGGTGATCGCGGCCGCCTTTGACATCGAGGGAAACACCGATATCGTGTCCATCCAGGACGGAAAGGAAGAACGCCTGTGCAAGGGGTATCCCCTCAACTCGCTCGATTCGGGCGGAGCGTTCGTGGTATGGGACGAGTTGGAGAACGAGGCGAAATTCGATCAGGGAACCACGACCATCGCCCTTTTCGACCTTGAGCGCGGGCGGAAACGCGCGCTTTTCAGGAATTCGAAATACCTGTCGCCCGCGCTCTCGCGGGACGGCACGACGCTCGCCCTCGTCGAGTTCTCGGACGCGTCGCCGTGCGCCCTGGTCATCGCCTCGACGCACGACGCGTCGATCCTGAAACGCTACCCGATTCCCGAAGGCGAGATTTGGACGGATCTCTCGTTCTCGCCTTCGGGCGCGGAGATCGTCTTCGTGTCGAATGGGGTAGGGGGTAAGGCGGCGAGCCGGGGAAAGTACCTGGGGAAACTCTCCCTTTCGGACGGCGCGACCACGCTCGTATACGACGCGCGGTGGGAGAACGTCATGACCCCGTCGATCGTCGACGACGCGATCCTTTACGTCTCGAACTATTCGGGAATCGACGCGATATGGGCGATCGACTCGGCCGGCAAACGGTACCAAGTCGTTTCCCGGCCCATCGGCGCGTATATGCCGGAACCGGATCCCTCAGGAACCTCGATCGCGTTCGTCGATTACGCCAACTCGAGGGGAACCGTCGTCGCGCGCGCCGACGTCCCCCGCGCCTCCTGGGTGCCGCTCGACGGGGTGAAGGTCGTCCGCGAGGAGTTTTACGCCGACGCGGCGGACTCGGATCCCGGAACGGGCAAGGGGCTTCCCGAGAACTTCCCCCTGACCGACGCCAAGGCGGAACCGTACTCCCCGTTGCTCGACGGAAACACGATCGACGGGTGGTATCTCGCTCCCGCGATGAACGGCGACACGGCCGTTACCGGTTACCTTCAGGCGGATAACGTGACCGGAATCGCGAGCCAAAGACTTTCTCTCTCCTACGATTACACCGACTCGGAATTCGCGGGCTTCTACCAGTATCGATATCGCGGATTCGCCCCCGATCTCGTTTTCTCGGGAGGTTCGACCATCCGCGATCGGGAAGGGGAGTCGAAGGTGGAGCCTTCGGGTTCCGTCGCGGTCGAGTTTCCCCTCGCGGGCGGCTTAACGGGAAGCGCGCGATGGAACGCGGTCCTCGGCGTTTCCGGCGGCGGCGAGGTTAGGAACGGGGTCTCCGACGCGACCGTCACCGGATACGGAAACGCGACGGCCCGGTCGGGGAGGTGGGGTCTGACCTTCGTCGGTTCCTGGTCGTTCGTCGCGACCGAAGGTCCCGGGGATAACCATCCGTACGGCTTGGCCTCCCTCGCGGTTCCCGGAGCCTTCCCCCGCGACGCGCTTACGGTACAGGCTTCCTACGAGCGCAGGCACGATTGGGACGACAATCTCGCGATGGCGTACGCGCGCGGGTATTACGGCACCGACGCGCTCGAGGCCTGGAAGACAAGCGCCGAGTATTCGCTTCCGCTCCTTTACCCGGATTTTCCCGTCGGCGCGCTTCTGTACTTCGATTTGATCAGGCTTAACGCCTTTTACGACGCGAGAAAGGCCCTGGACATCGACGAGGACCAGATGTCCGCGGGCGCCGAACTCCTCTTTCATTTCATGCCCCTGCAGATTCCGTTCGAGATTCAGGCGGGGGTGCGGTATACACACCGAATCAAGGAAAACGACGACGCGTTCGACATTGTCGTGATGGGCATTCCCGTCGCAAGTTATTGACATCGTGCCTCGCGCGACCGGAAAGGGGGATCGAGCCATCTTTCCGGTCGTGTCGTTTATACGGAAATCGGTAACTTTATGCATGAAAATGCGTTTTTCTTGCATCTTCTTGCATCTTCCGCTTGACCATCCGTACTCAAAGACGTACAATCCAAACTATCATTTCTATTTAAAGGAGAAGCACATGAATTCGCTTTTTGGCAATTCACTACAAAACGCGCAGATCGCCCCGGTCTCCCTTCTCCATCCCCTCCGTCGCCGTCAGGCGTAACAAAAGCCCTTCATCGCCCCGTTCGCGACCGAACGGTAAACCATTTTCATTGACAACATCGATGGGCGGTACGCCCATTCATTGATTATTTCATTCAGGAGTTTTTTATGATCACCGCTGGAATCATTGGCGCGACCGGTTACGTCGGCGTTGAGCTTGTCAGGCTTCTCGTCGCCCATCCCGAGGTCGCCCGCCTTTCACTGAGTTCCGTGAGCTTCGAGGGACAGAATATCGTCGACATATACCCGAACCTCCGGGGGCTTCTCCGGGGAAAGACCGACGGCGTGCTCGGCGAGGCCGACGCGGTAGTCGAGGCCTCGGACGTCGTGTTTACCGCGCTTCCCCACGGTGTCGCCGAGAAATACGCGGCGATGTGCGTTGAGAAGGGAAAGAAACTCGTCGACCTTTCGGCGGATTTCCGGTTCGACGAGGACGAGGAAACCTTCAAGGCCTGGTACGGGAAGTCCTACGAGTATCCCGGCGTGCACGCGGAATCCGTGTACGGCCTTCCCGAGCTCAATCGCGACGCCATCAGGAAGGCCCGGGTCATCGGGAATCCCGGCTGCTACGTAACCGCGGCGACGCTCGCCCTCCTGCCGGTTCTCGCCAAGGACCTCGTCAAGACCGATCTCGTGATCGTCGACGCGAAAAGCGGCATCACGGGCGCGGGACGGAACCCGACGCAGACGAACCATTTCTGCGAGTCGGGCGAGTCCTTCGCCCCCTACAACGTCGGGAAGCACCGGCACCAACCCGAGATCGCCCGGAACATGACGAAGGCCGCGGGAAAGCCCGTGAACGTCGTCTTCACGCCGCACCTCCTCCCGATGAGTCGGGGTATCATCGCGACCTGCTACGCGACGCCGGAAAAGCCCGTGAAGGCCGAGGAGATCCACGCGCTTTACGCCGCGCATTACGCGAATGAGCCCTTCGTCAGGGTGCTTCCCCTCGGTTCCACGGCGACGACGAGGAACGTGCGCGGCTCGAATTACTGCGACGTCTCCGTTCACGTGGTAAACGGCGGCATGACGATCGAAATCGTTTCGGCGCTCGACAACATGCTGAAGGGCGCCGCGGGACAGGCGGTCGAGAACATGAATCTCGCGATGGGATTCCCCGAGACCGCGGGCATAGACCTCGTTCCCGCCGCCTTCTAGCGGCGTTTGGGGACGTTTCGCGCGACGCGCGAAAAGGAGGCGGTGAATGGCCGACTACGCGGAGGCTTCGCTGACCTACGACAATACGAGGACGTCCGACGACGAGATCATCGATCTTTTCGCGCGGAAGTTCGATTTCCGGTCCGGCGTACCCTTTCTCGATTTCGGGTGCGGAACGGGAAACTACCTTTCCCGGATTTGCGCCCGGTTCGACTGCGAGGGATACGGAACCGAACCCTCGGACGAGATGCGGAGGATCGCGGTCAGGAAGAATCCCGACCTCGAGATTAAGAAGGGCGACCATGGGTCGACGGGTTTCCCGCGCGAGATGTTCGGCCTCGTTTTCATGACGGACGTGATCCATCACGTGAGCGATCGCGCCCTCCTTCTCGGTACGCTGTACGCCGCGCTGAAACCGGGCGGGCTCGTCGCGATTCTCACCGAGTCGCACGCGCAGATCGGGACGAGGTGGTATAACGGGTATTTCCCGTCGCTTGAGGGAAACGAGCTCGCGCGGTATCCCGATATCGGCGACATCGAACGCGAGGCGAGAAGGGTTGGCTTCGTTCCCCTCCTTTCCGACGTGAGGGTATCGAAGGACGGCGGCGTCGTGAGCGACGAGTTCATCAGGATGGTCCGCGAGCGGAACTACTCGATGTTTCGCGCGCTTTCGGGTCCCGAATACGAGCGCGGCCTCGCCCTGCTCGAGAAAGACCGGGGAAAGCCCATACCGCCCGCGGGGCACGGCGAAACCGTGGTATGGTTGAGGAAGGAGACGCGCCGCTTCGCGGGATAGCGAATCGCGCCGCGAACGATACGCGGTCGGCTCGAGGGAGTCGACGACATTGAAAGACACAAGGAGCAAAATATGACTTTTATCGAGGGCGGCGTCTGCGCCCCGGCGGGTTTTACCGCGAACGGAATCCTTTGCGGCATCAAGAAGGGCCGCACGAAAAACGACATCGCGCTCATCGAGTCCGAGGTGCCGTGCGCGGCGGCCGCGGTCTTCACGAAGAATCTCGTGAAGGCTGAGCCGGTCAAGCTCACGAAGAAAAACCTCGCCGACGGACGGGCCCAGGCGATCGTCGCGAACTCAGGGAACGCGAACGCCTGCACGGGCGAGGAAGGCTACAAGAACGCCGAAAGGACCGCCGAGGCCGCGGCGAAACACCTCGGCCTCAAGGCCGACGACATCATCGTCTGCTCGACCGGCGTCATCGGCCAGCAGATCAACATTGGCGTGATCGAGGCCGGGATGGAAAAGCTCTGCGAGGGGCTTTCGAAAGCGGGCAACGTCGCAGCCCGCGATGCGATCATGACGACCGACACGAAGCACAAGGAAGCCGCCGTGACCGTCGAGATCGGGGGCAAGAAGGTGACCCTCGGAACGATGGCCAAGGGCTCGGGCATGATCCACATCAACATGGGCACGATGCTCGGCTTCATCACGACCGACTGCGCGATCACCCCGAAGATGCTCGACAGCGCGCTCCGGGAGAGCGTCGAGCGGACCTATAACTGCGTGAGCGTCGACGGCGACACGAGCACGAACGACACGCTTTGCGCGCTCGCGAACGCTCTCGCGGGCAACAGGCTCATCGCGTCGAAGAACGGCGATTATCGCGCCTTCGTCGGCGCGCTCGACGCGCTCAACACCGAGATGGCGCGGATGATCGCCGCCGACGGGGAGGGCGCGACCCACCTTATCGAGTGCTCGGTCTCCGGCGCGAAGGACGACAGGACCGCGCGGAACCTCGCGAAGTCGGTCATCTCGTCGAGCCTCGTGAAGGCGGCGTTCTTCGGGAAGGACGCGAACTGGGGCCGGATCCTCTGCGCGATGGGCTACTCGGGCGAGCTCTTCAGCCAGTCGGGCACGAGCGTATCCTTCGACTCAGGGAAGGGCGAGATCGAGGTTTTCCATAAGGGCGTTCCCCTCAACTTCGACGAGACCAAGGCAAAGTCGATTCTCGGCGAGAGCGAGATCAAGATCAGGGTCGAACTCTCCGACGGCAAGGGCTCGGGCACCGCGTGGGGATGCGACCTCACCTACGATTACGTGAAAATTAACGGAGATTACCGGACATGAGCGAAAGGCTGAACAACAAGGACTGGGCCGACATTCTCGTGCAGGCCCTCCCGTACTTCAAGCAGTACGTGGGAAAGACCATCGTCGTGAAGTACGGCGGAAACGCGATGCTCAACGAGGACCTCAAGAAGGCCGTCATGGAGGACATCGTCCTCCTCTCGACGATCGGCATCAGGACGGTGCTCGTGCACGGCGGCGGCCCCGAGATCAACGCGATGCTCGAGAAGACCGGGAAGGAATCGCGGTTCATCGGCGGCCTCCGGTACACGGACGCCGAAACGATGGAAATCGTCCAGATGGTGCTCACCGGGAAGCTCAACAAGGACATCGTCGGACTCCTCCTCCAGGCGGGCGGTCGGGCGGTCGGGCTCTCGGGCGTCGACTCGGGCCTCCTTCGCGCGAAGAAGATCGACAAGGACGGCGTCGACCTCGGCTTCGTCGGCGACGTGACCGAGGTTAACCCGCACCTCCTCGAGGCGCTCCTCGGCGAGGGCTACATCCCGGTCGTCTCGACGGTCGCGATCGGCGAGCAGGGGGACATGAACCGCTATAACATCAACGCGGATACCGCCGCGGCGAAGATCGCGGTCGCGCTCAAGGCCGAGAAGTTCGTTCAGCTCACGAACGTGCCCGGCCTCCTCCGCGACGTGAACGACCCCGCGAGCCTCATCAGCCGCCTCGATCATAAGGATATCCCGAATCTCGTCGAGACCGGCGTGATCTCGGCGGGAATGATCCCGAAGATCGAGTGCAACCTCGAGGCGATAAAGGGCGGCGTGCCGAGAACCTACATCATCGACGGTCGCGTTCCGCACGCGCTTCTCATCGAGATGTTCTCGGACCGCGGCATCGGCACGATGATCGTGTAAGCGCGAGGCGCGCTTACACGATCATACAGAGAAACGCCTTCAGGCGTTTCTCCACGATGATTGTTTAAGGAGATACCATGGCTGGCAACATACTGAATAACCTCGGGAGCCTTCCCGTCGTGTTCGCCTCCGGAAAGGGAAGCACGCTCGTTGATGTCGACGGCAAGCAGTACGTCGACTTCGTGAGCGGGATCGGGGTCAACTCCCTCGGACACGGACACCCCGCGCTCGTGAAGGCGATCGCGGACCAGGCTGCGAAGCAGATCCACGTCTCGAACTACTATAACTCCGACAAGGGCATCGAGTTTTCCGCGAAGCTCCTCGAGCGGACGGGGATGGACAAGGTGTTTTTCTGCAACTCGGGCGCCGAGGCGAACGAGTCGGCGATCAAGATCGCGCGGAAATGCGGCGCCGCCTCGGACGAGGCGGCGGGGAAACCCGCCGGCACGAGGCGGGTCATCGTGACGCTCGTCAAGTCCTTTCACGGAAGGACGGTCACGACCCTCTCCGCGACGGGACAGGATAAGTTCCATCCCGACTGTTTCGCGCCCTATACCCCCGGCTTCAAGCACATCCCGGCGAACGACTACGAGGCGCTCAAGACCGCGTTTGACGGCACCACCGCGGCGCTCATGATCGAGTGCGTGCAGGGCGAGGGCGGCGTGAACCTCGTCGACGCCGCGTGGGCGAAGGCCGCAGCCGACGCCGCGCGGAAGGCGGGCGCCATCGTCATCGCCGACGAGGTGCAAACCGGCGTCGGCCGGACCGGGACCTATCTCGCGAGCGAGTCGCTCGCCTTCGAGCCCGACGTCGTGACCCTCGCGAAGGGAATCGCCGGCGGCGTGCCGATGGGCGCGTGCCTCGCGAAGGGAAGGGCCGCGGGGATCTTCGTCGCGGGAGACCACCAGTCAACCTTCGGCGGAAACCCGCTCGCGTGCGCCGCGGGCCTCGTCGTCCTCGACGAATTGGCGAAGCCCGGCTTTCTCGCGAAGGTCGCGGAAAAGGGGGACTACATCCGGTCGAAGGTCGCCGCCTGGAAGCTTCCGTGCGTCGTCGACATCCGGGGTAAGGGGCTCATGATCGGGATCGACGTGACGGGAACGGCGGGCGGAAAGGCGACGGCCTCCGATATCCAGATGGCGTGTCTCAAGGCCGGCCTTTGCATATCGACTGCCGGTCCACAGACCCTCCGGTTCCTTCCCCCGCTCGTCATCACGATGGAAGAGATCGACGCGGGGCTTGAGATTTTGAAGGGAATCCTGGCATAATGTGATCCGGTCGACGCCCGCGACGCCCGCGAACAAAACGCATGGGGGACGGCGCGCGACCGCAACGAGACTGGCTTTAATTCAAGGAGATGTGGATAAATATGGCAGCGAAAGAAAAAACCGCGCCGAAGGCGAAGAGCCCGGCGAAAGTTCCCGCGAAGGAAACGAAGAAGGCCGAGCCGAAGGCGAAGGCCGCGACCAAGGCCCCCGCGAAGGGTAAGGCGAAACGGGACAAGGTCGTCCTCGCGTACTCGGGCGGACTCGATACCACGGTCATCATCCCGTGGCTCAAGGAAAATTACGACTACGACGTTATCGCCGTATGCATCGACGTCGGTCAGGGCGACGACTGGAAGAAGATCAAGCAGCGCGCTCTCGACACCGGAGCGACCGAGTGCTACGTCGTCGACGCCCGCGAGGAATACATCACCGATTTCGTGTTCCCCGCGCTCAAGGCGAACGCCGTGTACGAGGACCGGTATCTCCTCGGTACCTCGACCGCGCGCCCGCTCATCGCGAAGATTCTCGTCGAGTACGCGCGTTCCTGCGGCGCCGTCGCGATCAGCCACGGCGCGACCGGCAAGGGCAACGACCAGATCCGCTTCGAGCTTACCATCAAGGCGTTCGCGCCCGACCTCAAGATCATCGCCGCCTGGCGCGACGACAAGTGGGACATGGACAGCCGCGACGCGGAGATCAAGTTCCTAGAGGACCGGAATATCCCCGTCCCGATGAAGAAGGATCAGTCCTACAGCCGGGACGAGAACATCTTCCATCTTTCTCACGAGGGACTCGAGCTCGAGGAAACCGAGAACGAGCCGAACTGGAAGCACATGCTCCAGCTCACGACCGTTCCCGAGGAAGCTCCCGAGGCCGGCGAATACGTTAAAGTCGAGTTCGAGAAGGGTATCCCCGTCGCCGTCAACGGCAAGAAGATGAAGCCCCTCGCGCTCATGCAGGAGCTCAACAAGATCGGCGGCCGCAACGGCGTCGGCCTTATCGACATCGTCGAGAACCGCGTCGTCGGCATGAAGAGCCGCGGCGTGTACGAGACCCCCGGCGGCTCGATCCTCTACGCCGCGCACGAGATGCTCGACCACCTCTGCCTCGACCGCGACACCTACTTCTTCAAGCAGCAGGTATCGCTCAAGATGAGCGAGCTCATCTACAACGGCCGCTGGTACACCACGCTCATGGAAAGCCTCATGTCCTTCATGGACAAGACCCAGGAGAAGTGCACCGGCTGGGTGAAGCTCAAGCTCTACAAGGGCTCGATCCGCGGCGCGGGCTCGCACTCGCCCTACAGCCTCTACAACGCGAACATCGCGAGCTTTACCACGGGCGAGCTCTACAACCACAAGGACGCGGACGGGTTCATCACCCTCTTCGGCCTCCCGCTCAAGGTTCGCGCCATGATGGAGCAGGCGACCGGCGAGGGACAGGCCGTCCAGAAAAAGACCAAGAAGCGCGCGACCGAATAACGCGCTTCGAACGCTTTCGCGGCGTGATGTCGCGATGAGCGCCGCGATTCAGGGGCCGACAGTACGTCGGCCCTTTTTTCATGGGCATGCGGCACAAAGCGGGCGATCGCCGATCCCGCAGCTTGCCCCGCGACGCGATTACGCATTACACTTATCGTGCGGGTCGCAATCGATCGACCTGCGTTGTACGATCAAGGAGATTCCCATGCCGTTATTTACCGTGACTGACGCCGACAATACGCCTCTCGACATGCTGCTCAAACCCTTCGCCTCGATCGGCCATGACTGGATGCTCATAACGGCCGGGCACGGGACGGCCCGGGAGGAATGGAACACCATGACCGCGTCATGGGGAAGTTTCGGGGTTTTCTGGAACCGGAGATCCGTCACCTGCGTGATTCGCCCGACGCGCCATACCTTCGCGTTCGTCGAGCGCGAGCCGATCGTGACCTTCTCCTTCTTCGATACCTCGATGAAAAAGTCCCTGCAGATATGCGGAAGCACCTCGGGGGCGAACACCGACAAGGCCTTCGCCGCGGGGCTTTCCCCGATGCTGCTCGAGCCCGGGGCCGTCGGTTTCGCGGAAGCGAGGCTCAACCTCGTTTGCAGAAAGATCTATTGGCAGGACATAGACCCGCGAAAATTCCTCGACGCCGGGATAGAGAGCAACTATCCGGAGAAGGATTATCACCGCATGTATATCTGCGAGATCATCCGCGCGTATCAGCCCGATACCGGCAGGGCAAACGACTGAATGCTGGATAGCCCTCCCGGGCGCTCCGGCGGGGGCGGCGCCTGACGGGCGTGGACAGCGGAGGCGAGTGCGACTCCCCGGTTACCAGCGCCATTCGGCGAAGAGATTCGCGGCCTTCGAGGCGATCCCGGATCCGCGCTTTCTCATGGTCTCGTTCGCGACCGCGAACGAGATGAGGCTTACGCCGGCCGAAAGAAGATAGATCCACCAGGCGAGATTTACCCAGAATTCCCGCGAAAGATAGAGTGCGAGCCCGATGAGGGTAATCGTCGAAAGGACGAATATCCGTTTCATTTTCAGCGAGAACGAGGCGACGAAAACCCCGAGCGAAAGCGACCCGAGGATGATCGCGTCGATGCCGTCCCTCCCGTACAAGGCCCGCGCGGAAAGGAACGCGGTGCACGCGCAACCCCAGGCGAACGCGATCCATCCGAGTACTTTCTCGTGGCCCCGCCATATGAATCGCCTTGCCAGGACAAGGGCCGCCAGCGGAACGAGAACCCTCCATTCGTCGCTGATAACGTTCGGGATGGCGAAGAACGGCTCAAGGACGATCGCCGCCGCGATCGAGGCGAGCGAGACGCTGAGCGCCGCCCGATCGACCAGCGGTTTGTCCGTTCGGCGCCAGAAAAGGAGCGCCGCGACGGCGAGGAGCGCGAGACCCGCGAAGGTCCACCAGTCGCCGTGCGCGACGAGACCGTCAGCGCCCGATACGACGAGCGCGACGGGCGCGACGGGCGCGATGAGCGCGAAAGAATCCAGGCTGACCCGAGCGCCTGCGCGGCGCTCGTAGAGCGCGCGGTAGAGAACCCTGCTGAGCGCGACGCACAGGGAAAAAAACGCGCACAAAAGAAGGTTCTCGAGAAGCTCGGCACTTCCGGACGTCAAGGCGACTGAGAGCGACGGAAGGATATCCGGCGAAACCCGGCGCGCGTAGGCGTAGACGAGCAGGAGGGGGATCGCGCCGAGAACGCTCGCCCCTTTTGCGTGCGCGATGGCGTATGCGGTCGCCGTCAACGCGAGCGCCGCGACGCAGTAGGAAAGCGGAAGCGCTTGAGAGACAAGATAGGTAATCGACACCGCTATGCCCAACGCCTGCAATCCCCCGACCGAGAGGGCGAAAAGGACTGTCCTTTCCGTTTGGTCGCGGACCATGCGAGGGACTCTTTCGGGAACGAGGAGCGCGAGCGAGGCGAGCGCGGGCGCGAAGAGCGCCCATTGGGGCGCGAGCGACCCCGATTCGGTTGCCGCGAGGGCGCTCGTAAGCGGGCTGAGGAGGAAGATACCCCCGGTTATCCACAGATCGACCGGTTTCGTCCGGTCGGACGCGAGATACGAGACGAGCCAATAGGCGAAGGCGAGCCAGGGCATCGCGTGGTACGCCGATAGATCGGAGCCCGCGATACCCGTGACGACGGCAACGGCTCCCCAAAACGAAATCGCGATCCTGAACGATCGCGCGGCCTCGGGAACGGGGAATCGCGTCCTGAGAAACCGTTCCGCCGAGCCGAGCGCGACGACGAGCGCGTACCAGGCGACGGCCGCGTAGCGGTCCCTCGCGAAAAGGCTTTCGGTCGCGAGACAGCCGAGGAGGGCGTAGTGGGGCGCCGCATACCGGGCGAACGGCTCCCGCCTGGCGACCCAAAGGACCCCCGCGACGTTCGCGAGGAAGAGGGTAAGCTGACCCGCGTCGCTTCCGCGATCGCGGAGAAAAAGGAAATCGAGGAGAAGGGCGACGAGGAAGACCGCGTCGGAAACCCTCGAGCGGAGCCCCAAGGGGCCGTACGCGAAAAGGACGGCGAGAAGCGCGATTCCCGCGATCGCGTATGCCCCGGGGGCGGAATGCCCGAAGGTCTCGGCCGAGCCGAACGCGAGGACGACGAGAATCACGGGATTAATCATCCTGAAGGCGCGGTCGCCCGAGCGGGCGCGTAGGCCCGAGATGATCGAGAGGATGGCGAGCGCGCCGATGAGCTGGACGCTCCACTCGCGTTGATACGATAGCGCGGTGACCGCGCCCCACGCGATCGCGAGCATTGACGCGATCGTCGATGCCTTCCGCGCCCGATCGGGAACGATGCCCGCGAGACCGAGGGTCATGACGAGCGCCGACGCGAGCAAGATGGAGGGAACGGACTCCGTTCCCGGAAGACCGGTTATCCAGAGCGCAAGGCAGAGCGCGAAGGGGTATATCCCGATTCCGGAATGGCGATATCGCCGGTCGTTGAAGACGCGGGAAAGGAACAACACAGCGAGGATCACGAGCGTGATGTCCGTGCCACGGGAGCCTCCGCGTTCGACGAAGGAAAGGACGGTCGCCGCGAGAACGTTGAGCGCGGCAAAGGGTCCGAAGGGTTTTGCGAGCGGGCTCGCGCGAAAGCGTCTCGCGAGCCGGAGGAGCGTCCGGTGCCTCGCAATGCCGCTTCCGAGACGAGTCGCGGTCTCGATCGCGACGATGGGCATCGCCGCGTAGACGGCGAGCGTGAGCGAAATGGACGGGAAACCGGCATTGATCGAGGCGGCGAGGAACGCGACCAGAACGGTGAGCGAGGAGAGAAAGGCCCAGGCGAAGGCTCGCGAGCGGTAGAGAAGCGCGCCGCGAAGGGTAGTTGCGCCGAGGAGCGCCGAGGCGCCGGCGTAGAGAAGGAACACGCGCTCTCCCGAGGCCACGAAGGCTTCGCCGAAGAGACCGAGGAGTCCCGAGGCGATAAAGGCGACGGGAAGGAAGACGCTTCCGAGCGTAAAGAACGCCGCGCCGGTCGCGCGGAGGTTGAACCGCGTTCTCGCGAGAGCGGAAGCGGCGAAGAAAAGGACGGCGACGGAACCGAGGGTCGCGATGCGCGGCAGGGTACCGAGTTCCCGCCAGGTGGTGCTCGCGAAGATGATGCCGGCGGTGATGATGAAAAGCGCGCCGACGATGAAGACGACATTGAGGGGATTCACCGTATTCCGCCGCGGCGCGACGACTTCGGCCGCGCGAACGCGGATCGGGTCGGGATCGACGCTCGGTCGGGCAACCGTCGGTTCCTCGACTTGCGGGACGGTCTCGGGCGCTGAAGCCGTCGTCGCGGGAGTATCCGCCGTGGCGACGGAATCCGCGCGGTCTCCAGGACGTTCCGCAACGCTGCCTGCTCCGGTCGGGGGAAGCCCGTCCCGCGAGCGAAGTTCCGCGCGGAGCCGTTCCACTTCTTTCTGGAGCGTGTCGCGCGAGCGGGTAATGCTTACGCACGCGACGATAAGCGCGATCGGCGAAAGAAGCCAGAGGATGAGTACGAACCCGAGGACTGCGAGATTGTCGTTATACATACCGTGCCCTTTTAAACGGATTGTATCACGCTCTAGCCGGGCGGAGTTGAACAAAACGCGTCTTCTCACTATTATTGATCAAAACGCTCGCATTCGGGGGTAACACGATGTCCGACAAATCAGCAATCGATCGGGGAAACCATTCGGCGCTTTGGCATGGCCGTTTTTCCGAAGGGCCAGACGCCGAGGCCGTTGCCTTCGAGACGTCAATCCACGTCGATTCACGCATGGCCCTCGACGACGTGCGGGGAAGCGTCGCGCACGCGGGCATGCTCGGCGCGTCCGGGATCATACCTTCCGACGAGTCGCGCGCGATCGTCGCCGAACTCAAAAAGATCGCCGGCGAACTTGAGTCGGGCGCGCTCGAGATCGATACCTCAGCCGAGGATATCCATTCCTTCATCGAGGGCGTCCTCACCGACCGTCTCGGCGACGCGGGACGAAAGGTCCACACCGGTCGAAGCCGGAACGACCAGATAGCGCTTGACGAGCGGCTCTACCTCAGGCGCGCGCTTCCCGAGCTTCGCGGGGCTATCGTCGAGCTCGTCGAGGCGCTTGCCTCGATCGCGGACAAGCACACCGAAACCCTCATGTCCGGCTACACCCATCTTCAACGGGCGCAGCCGGTTACCCTCGCGCATCACCTGTGCGCCTGGTGCTGGCCCCTGGTTCGCGACCACGGACGGCTCGGGGACGCGCTCTCCCGGATCGACCAGATGCCCCTCGGTTCAGGCGCCCTCGCGGGCTCGGGCCTTCCCCTTGACCGCGACGCGGTCGCGGGCGAGCTCGGCTTTTCCTCGCTCACGAAAAACTCGCTTGACGCGGTATCCGATCGCGATTATTGCCTCGAGATCGCGTCGGCCCTCTCCATCCTCATGACCCACCTTTCCCGCTACTGCGAGGAGATCGTCATCTGGTCGACCGAGGAGTTCAAGTTCATCAATCTTTCCGAGCGATGGTCGACCGGTTCGAGCATCATGCCGCAGAAAAAGAATCCCGACTTCGCCGAGCTAATCCGCGGCAGGACCGGGAAGGTCTACGGCAACCTCATATCCCTTTTGACCATGATGAAGGGGCTTCCCCTTTCCTATAACCGGGACATGCAGGAGGACAAGGCGAGCCTCTTCGAGGCGTACGACACCGCGCTCTCGTGCGTACGCGTCTTCACGCGAATGATCTCGACGGCGAACTGGAACGTCGAGCGCATGGCGGCCTCGTGCGTCGGGGGACACGCGAACGCGACCGATCTCGCGGATTATCTCGTGCGGAAGGGGCTTTCCTTCCGCACCGCCCACGCGGTCGCGGCAGGGGTCGTGCGCGAATGCATCGACGCCAATGTCCCCGATATCGCGCTCCTTCCCGTTGAGCGCCTCCGTTCCCATTCAGAGCTCATCGAGAAGGACGTCTATGCGCATCTCGATCCCGTCGCCTGCGTACGCGCGCGCGACCTTCCCGGCGGACCGAACCCAGAGCGGGTACGGGCACAGCTCGCTGAGCTTGCCGCTTTCGTCGGGGAATCCCGGCGTCGGGCGTAAGGATCCCGGCTCGCGTACGCGACGTTCTATCCATTAATCCTCACCCTTCGGGCGAAATCGTTGACAACCCCTTCGTATTCACTATGCTTTAAGTCAAGCGGTATGAAAAACCGATATCGAGCGAAAACGAAGGGGATCACTATGGGATGGTTACGTAATATACGGATGGCATGGAAGCTCATCATAAGCTTCGCGATCATTGCAGGCATATTCATCGCCGTAATAGCGGTCAGTTACGCGAGCCTTGATTCCTCGGTGGACGCCGGAAAATGGAACGACCATACGCATCTCGTTCTGCAAAAGGCGAGCGACGTCCTTCTGTCTCTCGTCAATATCGAGACCGGTTACCGGGGGTACGTCATTACTGGTACGGGCGACTTTCTCGAACCGGTTATTGCCGGCGAAAACGCGTACGAAACCGCGTATGCCCAATTAAAGGATCTGACTTCGGACAATCCTGCCCAGCAGAAACGACTCGATGATCTTGACCGGACGTACGAGACGTGGAAAAGGGACGAGATCGATTACGTTATACAGGCGAGAAAAGCCGCATCCGACGTCGCCGCCGTCGAGGCCGTCCAAACGTGGATTCGGGAGGCCAAGGGTAAAGCCCAGATGGACGCGATGCGTTCCGTTCTCGCCGAGATCGACGCCGAGGAACGGCTTCTTCTGGAAAAAAGAAGCGCGGCCTTGGCTTCGCAGCAGACCTTTACGACATACGTGATGGTCTCGGGTACCTTGTTCGCGGTCTTTATGAGCGTCTTGATCGCCATGATCATCACCTCGCTCATCACCAAACCGCTGAAAAAAGGGTTGGAATTCGCCGTCGCCATAGAGGCGGGTAACCTGACGAAACGCATCGACGTGGCGCAACGCGACGAGCTCGGCATGCTCGCGGCCGCGTTGAACAACACCGCCGTGAAACTGAACGAGATCATCCTTTCGGTAAAGGAAGCCGGCAACAATGTCGCCGGGGGCAGCGCGCAATTGAACGACTCCTCCATGCAGATATCGCAGGGCGCTACCGAGCAGGCCTCCTCGGTCGAGGAGATATCCTCCTCGATGGAGCAGATGTCCGCGAATATCAGGCAGAACGCCGAAAACGCCCAGAAAACGGAACGAATCGCCCAGAAGTCGTCGCAGTCGGCCGAAGAGGGCGGTCGAGCGGTTTCGGCGACCGTTGACGCCATGAGGGAGATTGCCTCAAAGATAGGTATCATTGAGGAAATCGCTCGATCCACTAACATGTTGGCCTTAAATGCGTCGATCGAAGCCGCTCGTGCCGGGGAATACGGGAAAGGCTTTGCCGTAGTGGCCTCCGAGGTCGGAAAACTCGCCGAGCGGAGCGCGAAAGAGGCCGGGGGGATCAGTACGCTGTCGACCGAAAGCGTGTTGATCGCTGAACGGGCGGGCCAGACAATATCGGCCATGATTCCGGAAATCAGGAAAACGGCCGAGCTTGTTCAGGAGATCAGCGCGGCGAGCAACGAGCAAAACGCGGGCGCAGACCAGATTAACAGCGCGATAATGCAACTCGATAAAGTAATTCAACAGAACGCGTCCGCGGCCGAGGAATCGTCGTCCATGTCGAGCGAATTGGCGTCGCAAGCTGAGCTCCTCAAAGCCTCAATCGATTTTTTCACCGTCGACGAGTCGGTGGTGTCGATACCGAGCTAGGGCGGTGTATCGCGTGTATCCCGCCTGGAAAGGGAATCCCTTTCCGGACTTGAAGGGGATCACGGCTGATCGCGTATCCTGCGGACATCAATCGACGTATTTTGAACGTTCGCCGCACGCCTTCCCCTTCCGTCGATCATCACGAGTATACTAAAAGTACTGCTATGCGCTCTGCTGTATCTCCCGTAGCGCTGTGCGGTTCCCTTAAGCGGTTTTTTCCGGTAATACTCCCCCCGTTCAAGCGGGTTTTGCGATGAAATGATACCTGTGGTATTATTCTATACAGTACTGTGAGTGTCTCAGTCGAGACACTTTCATTTTATATAATCGCTATGAAGGCAGGTTAATCGATGAAAGGATACGTATCGGCGCGAAAGGTGACAAACACCCCGATCGGGTTACTCAAGGAACGCTTTGGTAGCGAGGTGAAAGGCGCATCGGACGCGCTTTTCGCGGATTCGGGCGAGCAGGCCGTCGCGGGCGTGTCGGGCCTTTCGTTCAAGGCACCGGTCATGGTCGCGCTTTTCGCGAACGCCGATTTTGCGAGATATGCGCGCGGCATAGTGGATTCGGGAAACTCCCTTTTGATAGCCGCTTCCGAAAACGCCAATCCCGCGTTCCTGGTCGCCGAAGGGAAGGTCGTCAAGCAGGTCGATCCCGGTTGTGATATCGCCGCGTTCGTCGCTCGTACGATCGAGGACGCGCGTTCCTGGGGCGGCGCGATAGAAACCGACGGAAGCCACGTCATCGATCTCGTAAGCCCGCTCCCGGGACCCCATTTTGCCGTCAATCTTCTTTTGGGGGATCGCTCCAATTACGCGTTCCCGCTTCAGACGACACCCAAGAGCGTCGTCGACCGGCTCGGACGGGGAAGCTTTCGCTCGCACGCGGCGACTCAGGTTCTCGCGACCCGGTGGGATATCAGGCAGGAAGAGAACGGATTCCCCTGCAACAGGCAGTTTTACCTCATGGAGAACGGGGAGCGGATTTTCTATTCCGCCGATCCCGCGGATCCGCGCGTCGTCGAGGCGACCTGTTCCCATCTGCCTAACCGGACGGTGATCCGCTACGCGCTTTCCTGCGGGCTCGAGATCGTCCGTTCCATATTCATCCTTCCCCAGGAAGACGGCCTCCCGCTCGCGGTAGAGGTTCAGCGAATCGAAGTCAGGAATCGCGGGAAGGAGAAACGAACCGTCAGGCTCGTGACGACCGGCATGTTCGGACCCTCCAAGCCCGGCGCGCTTCAGGAAGACGTACTCTACAGCACGATCATCATGGAAGGCGGCCTTTTCCGGGACGACGCGGGCAACGTGCTCGCGGTAAGCCCCTCGTATCAGCCGATCCAGGACCGGGACGACCGGCGTTTCAGTTCCCTCGTCATCCACGACGACGCGGGCACTCGCTATCCGCGCGAGTTCTCCCTCGACTATACCGAGTTTACCGGCTCGGGCACGCTTGAGCGGCCCCAGGGGCTTGCCTTCCTCGGCAACAGGATCAACCGCAGGGGGCCGGGGTTCTTCGCCTTCGCGGGCGAGCTCACGATCAAGGCGGGCGGAACGGCCGTCGCCGACAGCTTCACCGGTCTCGTTTCCGCCCGGGCGAACCCCTCATGGGACGAGGCGAGTCTCGAGCGGGAGGTCGGGGAACTCCTTGCGCGCTATCGCGACCCACAGCAAATTCCGAAGGCGCTCGATCGCGTGACCGACTATCAGAGCAGGTTTTCCTCCTATCTTCGCATCGATTCGGGCGATCCCGCCTTTTCCGCCTATTGCTGCAAGAATCTCCCGTTCCAGGTCCTCTACCAGAGCTTCGTCTCCCGTTCGTTCGCGCAAACCCAGAAGGGCTACCGCGAGATGGGCTTTCGCGAGATCCAGGATCTCTACGCATCGATGCTCTATTTCCACGCCATGGGACGATCGGGCCTCGTGCGCGAGCTCATTCTCCAATGGGCCTCGCAGGTGTACGAGTTCGGCTACGCGAACCACAACTTCTTCTGGGAAGGCAAGGAACCGGGCAAGTGGTCCGACGACGCCCTCTGGCTCCATCAGGCGGTCGGCCGGTACGTCGCCCTGACCGGGGACTCCTCCATACTCGCCGCGAAGACCGCCACGGCCGACCGGAACGGCACAGAGCGGACGCTTTTCGCGACCCTCGTCGCCGCCTTGCGCTACTCGACCGAGATCTCGGTCGGCCCGCACGGCATCCCGCTTCTTGATCTCGCCGACTGGAACGATTGCCTCAAGATCGACCGTGCCTACGTGAACGGCCCAGAAAAAGAGCGTATCTGGAAGAAGGAAGGGAAATACGCCTCACGCGGCGTCGAAAGCGTGATGAACGGTTTCCTCGCGGTGACCGCCGCGCGCGATCTCGCCGTTCTCGCGCGCGTGAAGGGCGATTCCGAAATCGAGGCCTGGTCGGCGAAAACCGCCGAGCGTCTGGAAAAATGCCTTCGCGATTCGGCCTGGATCGGCCGGAACTACGCGCGGCTTCTCATCAGCGACAATCCCTCGTTCGCCTTCGTGGGCGCCGACGGGGACGGTCTCGACACCGACGGTACGGGCGGCACGCTCTTCCTCAACAGTTTCTCCTGGTCCGTCCTCTCGGGCGTCGCGAACGACGCCGAGATCGCCACGATGCTGTCCCTCGTGCGCTCGAAGCTCAAGACCCCGTACGGCCTCATGCTCAGTTCCCCGATGGATCTCACGAGGATCGTGCCGGGCGTGGCGACGAGCGAGTATTTCCCCGGCGACCGCGAGAACGGCGCCGTATTCAAGCATGCCGCGATGATGGCGGTGTCCGCGTTCTTCGACGCGGCAAAGCGCGTTCGCGATCCCGCGCTCGCGCGCGAGCTCGCTCGCGAGGCCTGGGAGATGATCGATCTCGCGTACCCCGCGCGCACGATGAAGGATCCCTTCGTGATCGCGGGAAACCCCCGTTTCTGCACCCAGTACAACAACAGCGAGACCGGCGAGAACATCGGCCCGCTTTTGAGCGGAACGGCGACCTGGCTCGTTCTTTCGCTCATGAAGGGCTTCGGCATCGAGCATACCGCTGACGGCCTCAGAATCGATCCCATTCTCCGCGAGGGCGACCGCGAGCTCAAGCTCTCGCTCCGCCTCGACGCCCTGACGGTCGAGATTCTCCTCAAGAAGGGGGACGGGTTCGCCCGTTCCGCGGACGGCGCGTTCACCCTTACCGTCGACGGTGCGGTCGTCCAGGGTAACCTGGTATCCCTCGCCGGAAAGAAGGGCGTGTGCAGGATCGAAGGAACGTTCGCGTCCTGACGGATTGAAAGGTTTGCCTCCTAAGCCGCTCGTGACTTTCCTGAAGTATATCGGAAGGTCGCGAGCGGTTTTTTTTGCCATTTACGCGATTCCTGCCGTATAAAAGGGCAGTTGATCGTCTTTGCGACAGGCTCACTCTCGCGGGGACGATACCGAATCACGCGCAATACGGAGGAAATGCTATGAACGCACTCAATTCAATCCTGATCGAGGGTAACGTCGTCCGCGACCCGACTCTCAAGGAAACGCCCCGGGGCACGACGGTGTGCAATTTCTCGATCGCCTCGAACCGTTTTTACCGGCAGGACGACGAAACCGAGCAGGAGACCTCGTTTTTCGAGGTTGAAACCTGGGCGAAGCTCGCCGAGGCGTGCGGAAAAGGATGCTACAAGGGCCGCGGCGTCCGCGTCGTCGGTCGGCTCAAGCAGGATCGCTGGACCGGGACCGACGGCAAGAACTACAGCAAGATAAAGGTTGTTGCCGAGCACGTCGAGTTCAAGCCCCAGTTCAAGGACAGGAAGGCGAAGGACGGGGAGGAATCAGACGAGACTTCGCTCGGTCTCGAATCGGGGGCGCTGACTGAAACCCCCGCCGAGGAGCCGATCGAGGCCGTTTCCTCGTTCTGAGCAAAATGCGCTTTCGACCATAAAAGAGCGTTGTCCCTTGAAAGCGCGCTTTCAGGGGACAACGCGTATCACGCGTTCGCGATAATTGCTACCGGCGCCGGGTCGCGCCTTTGTGCACGCTGCCATGGGTCGCGTAGAAATCGCGAATCCGCTTTTTAAGCCTGTTATCCGTGATAAATCCGACGGTCTCGACCGCGGTGATTTTCGCTCCGAGCTTTTTCTCCTCCAAGCGGGCTTTCAGCTCGTTTTTCGCCTCTCCGGGACCCATGATCAGGATGGATTCGGCGTTCTGGACGCTCGCGATAACCGAATCGTAATACACCGAAAGATGGAGCCGGAAATTGCGTTTTTCGTTGATATCGTTGGAGAACCGAACCCGCTCGAACGCGCCCTTGAGCGGGGATCCGCCGAGGCGCCGCCGCTGCCGCTCGACGTTCGAGATGATGAGCTTCGTTTCCTCGCCCGATTCGGTGATGAACGTGATGCTCGCTTTCCGGTGATCGATCCAAAGCCCGATATTCTTGCTCATGATTCCCTCCTTTCCCGTTCCTTCTTCAATGATAATCCCTTCAACGCGTAAAAGCCCGCGGTCAGACGTCGGCAAGCCCGCCGAAAGGGCCTTGCAAGCATTCTTCGCTTCCGGTACGCTTACGGGGCATCGTCGTTCAAGGAGGACCGTATGGGCATGTCCAGCCAGAACCGCTTCAGGCATCTTTTCTCGCGTACTTCCGTTTCGGGCGCGGGGAAGGGGAGATAGCGTCATGGCGATGGGTCTTCCCCTATTCCTTCTTTTTTGCGTCTATGGCGGCGTCAACGTGTACCTCCCGGTCCTCCTGTCCGGGCTCGGCTACTCGGCGTCGATGATCGGAATCCTTCAGGGGGTATTCGAGGCAGCCGGCCTCATCTTCCCGGTCTTCGTCAGCTCGAAGGTCGACCGGAAGGGAAATTACGGCACCATGATGATCCTTCTCGGCGTGCTCATGGCCTCCGTCCTTCCGCTCCTCGTGCTTTTTAACCGTTTCTGGGTCGCCGTGCCCGTTCTTGCGCTTTTCGCGATCGGTTTCAAGGGCGCCGTCCCCGTCGCCGACGCCCTCGTGTCCCGCATTCTCGGGGATGATCGGGTTAATTACGGCAAGGTCAGGGTCATCGGCTCGGTCGGTTTCGTCTGCATAACCCTCCTTTTCCAGTTCTCGACGCTCGTCAATCCCGACAAACCGTTTTCGATCGCCTTCTGGATCTCGCTTCCCTCGCTCCTTTTCGCGCTTTCCGTAGCGCTCATCCCGGGGCTTCTCAAGACATGGCCCCATCAGGATTCCGTCGGGGACGAGCGGCCGCGCGGACATGTCCTGTCGCGGCTCCGTGAATTTCCCTTCGCGTTTTGGGCGGGAATCGGGCTCATCTTCCTCGGCTTTCTCGGGATGACCCCGTATCAGCGGTTCTTCTCGCTCTACGTCCGGGAGTACCTCCATCTCGAGTCCTATGCCGGGCTCTGGGCGCTTTCCGCCGCCGCCGAGGTTCCCTTCATGTTCCTTTCCGGCTGGTTTATCCGGAAATACGGAACCGAACGTATCCTCGTCCTCTCGCTCGCCGCGATCGCGATCAGAAACCTCGTGTACGCCGCGTTCCCGAGTTTCGGCGGGGCGGTCGCGGGGCAGCTCCTCCACGCGGTCTGCTTCGGGCTGTTCCATCCCGCCGCGATCGTCTTCGTCTCCGAGCGCGCGCCGAGGCGGCTCATGGTCGTCGGCATGACCCTCTATTCCTCGGTTTCGGTGGGCCTCGCCTCGGTTCTGGGGAACGTCATGGGCGGATTTATCATCGACGGCGCGGGCTATATTCCGCTTTTCCTGATTTTCTCGGTTTTCCCCGTTATCGGCATCGCGCTTTTCTTTTCCCTGAAGGGTTTGGTCGCGGGTCGTTCCCGCGGACTCTCGGCTTAAGGAGCTTTACACCACCATGATCGGAACCATCGTTAATTGCCTCGCCATACTCGCAGGTTCGGCCGTCGGTATCCTTTTTTCGCGGAAGATCACGGAAAGCTTGTCCGATATCGTCTGTTCGGCCGCCGGCGTCGTGACCCTCGTCCTCGGGATCAAGATGGCCTTCGAGAGCCAGAGCGCGATCTATCTCGCCCTTTCCCTCATATCGGGCGGCCTTCTCGGGGCCTGGTGGGACATTGACGGGAAGATCCTCTCCCTCGGCGCCTTTCTCGAGCGGCGGTTTGCCCGGAAACCTGCGACCGCGGGCGCGGTACCGGGGTCGGCACGGGAATCAGGGAAGGGCGAAAACCGGTTTGCCTACGCCTTTCTCAACGCGTCCGTCCTCTTTTGCGTCGGCGCGATGGCGATCGTCGGGTCCTTCAAGGCGGGTACCGAGGGCGATTACGAGATGCTCTTTACGAAATCGGTGCTTGACGGTTTTATGGCGATCGTCTTCGCGGCGGCCATGGGGGTCGGGACCGCCTTCTCCGCGCTCTCGATACTTGTCTATCAGGGCCTCCTGACGCTTGCCTCGGGCTTCATCAAGCCCTGGGTCAGCCCGCGGATGATCGCGGAGCTTACGGGGGTAGGCGGCGCGCTCGTCATCATGATCGGGATAAACCTCCTGGCCTTGCGGAAACTCAAGACGGCGAATTACCTGCCCGCAATCCTCATGATCGCGATTTTCGTCCTGCTCGATCCGCTTATATTGAAGATTGCCGCGTTTTTCGTTTGACAGACCGGTTTTTTCCGCATAAAATGGTCGTTATAAGATAACTCTTTTCAGGAGGCCATTACATGGCAAAGGTAGAACTCAAGGGCATTGGCAAGGTGTATGACGGAGCCGTTCGCGCCGTCGATAACGCCAACATCACGGTCGAAGACCAGGAATTCGTCGTATTCGTCGGACCGTCCGGTTGCGGTAAGTCCACGACCCTCCGCATGGTCGCCGGTCTCGAGGAAATCTCGGAAGGCGATCTCTTCATCGACGGCGAGCGCATGAACGACATCCCCCCGAAGGATCGCAACATCGCGATGGTTTTCCAGAACTACGCGCTCTACCCGCACATGTCCGTCTATGACAACATGGCGTTCGGACTCAAGATCCGCAAGACCGACAAGAAGGAAATCGAGCGCCGAGTCAACGAGGCTGCCCGCATCCTCGACATCGAGAAGCTCCTTGACCGCAAGCCGAAGGCCCTCTCCGGCGGTCAGCGCCAGCGCGTCGCCGTCGGCCGCGCGATCGTCCGCAACCCGAAGGTCTTCCTCTTCGACGAGCCCCTTTCGAACCTCGACGCGAAGCTCCGCGTCCAGATGCGCGCCGAGATCTCCGACCTCCACATGCGCCTCAAGGCGACCATGATCTACGTTACCCACGATCAGGTCGAGGCCATGACCATGGGCGACAAGATCGTCGTCATGAAGGACGGAAAGGTCCAGCAGATCGGCTCTCCCCTCTACCTCTACAATCACCCGATCAACAAGTTCGTCGCGGGCTTCATCGGATCCCCGCCCATGAACTTCCTCTCCGTCAAGATCAGCGAGAAGGGCGGTCAGCTCGTCGCGGACGAGGGCTCCTTCGAGCTCATCCCGACGCCCGAGCACCAGAAGCTCCTCAAGGACTACATCGGCAAGGAAGTCTATTTCGGACTCCGCCCCGAGGATATGGCGTTCATCAAGACCCCCGCCGCGAAGAACAACATGCAGATGAAGGTAACCGTCAAGGAACCGCTCGGCGCCGAGACCCACCTCTATCTTTCGACCAAGAGCCAGCAGGTTATCGCCCGCTGCTCCCCGGACCTCGTGTTCCAGATCGGCGAAACCGTCAACTTCGAGCCCATCATGGAGAAGGCGAAGTACTTCGACAAGGAAACCGAGCGGAGCATCTGCGACGACGTCAAGGCCGAGTAAGCCGTAGCGTTAATCGCCAAGAGAAAAATAAAAGCCGTCCCTCGGGACGGCTTTTGTTTTTCCAGGTGCGTTATTCTTTCGCAGCGAGATCGTTCTTGCAGAGCCAGTCGCAAAAGAAGCACTGATCCCGGGTCTTGCCGGGAAATTTCGTCCCGGATGCCTCGAGCCTCTCGCGATACGAGCCGAGACCGAGCTCGTAACACGCCCGAACGTGCGGCATCGCGCGCGCCCGCGCGAGGAGCGCGTCGTACCCTTCGCGTATCGATCCCGCGATGAGTTCGTCGCGTTCGTTCGCGAAGCCGCAACAGACCGCGACGAATCCGTCGGGATGGACGAAAAACACCTCTCCGGGACCCTCGCACCAGTCGTCGGTGAACCAGCGTTCGGCGCTCCACGCCACTTTCTCGTCGGCTCCCGCGGAGTAGGGGATGGCGAGAATCGGGATATCGATGCCGCTTCCGTCGTCCATCCCGGCCTCGCGGTTTCGCCGCGCGACCTGGTTCCTGATCGCGATGGGGGCGCCGCTCTCGCGGACAAGCTCGGAATCGAGTGCCTTCGCGAGTCTCTTGAGCCGGTCGGTCGGGGCCTCTCCCGTTTTCGACAGCACGCTCACGATCTCGAACGCGTCGAAGCGACCGGAAGCCGTCGCCGCGGCGCGGAAGAACTGCGCGAGACGCTCGGGGTCCTGGCCGTGCCAGTCGTCGACGCTGACGGCTATGGTCCCGTCAAAGCCCGCGCCGAAAACGCGCGAGAGCGAGTCCTCGAGCTGGGCCTCGGTATCCCACCACGCGCCGTTCGTCATGAGGCGGTCGAAGTAGAGCCCGAGCTCGACCGCGCGGGAAATCACCGAGGCGAGGAAGGCGGGCTCGAGAAAGGGCTCTCCCCCCGAAAACCCGACGCGGTCGATCCCGCCCGCGGCGGCGCTTTCGAGAAAGGCGACGGCGTCCTCGACGGTGAGCCGGTTTCCGGATTCTCCGCGCGCGCGGTTGACGCGGCAATGGGCGCAGGCGAGGTTGCACCGCGCGGTTGGCGCGAATATCACCTCGCGCGGGCTAAAGGGTTTTCCCATGATATCTCCTAAACCGGAATCAGGCTGAAGGTCTGCTCGGGGATCCTGAGATTTCCCGCGCGAACGCGAATCGTCGCGTTGAGGGGTACGTCGTCACCGAGCGGCACGCGCGCTTCCTGCGCGAGACTCGGCACGAGGATCGTCGACTGCGCCCCGTTTTTCTCGACGACGACGGCGTCGGCTTCCCAATCGGGATGCCGGGCGAGGTGAACGAGGATCCAGTGGAGGTTCGATTCCCTTTCCGCGAGCGTGCAGCCCCGCGCGGCGGAATCGCCCGCGGCGACGCGCTCGAGCATCTCGTCCGCCTTCATGAGGGGTTTACCGTCGAGAAAGAGGTGCAGCTGTTGATGGGCGATGAGATCGCCATAGCGGCGAAGCGGGCTCGTCACCTGGCTGTACATCCCGATCCCGAGCCCGGCGTGGTCCGCGGGAATGGTGCCGACCTTCCGCGAACGCATCGATCGCCTTTTTCGCCATTCACCCGCGATTCCGTCGGGCAGGTCGCCCGGGAGGTTCGGCTCCTCCTGGCTCACGTACTGAAAGGGAATCGCGTTCTTGAACGCGAAACGCGCGGCGGCCTCGCCGGCGAGGAGCATCATCTCGCGAACCATGTCCGCCGCGCTCTCCGACTCGACGTTCTCGATGAGGACCTCGGGCGTCTCGCCCGGGGCCGTCGACCGCTCAAGGGCGATATGGACCTCGGGAAGGTCGATGAAGACCGCACCCGCCGCGCGACGGCGCGCGACGTTCCGTTCGGCGATCGCGAAAAGGGGCGCGAGCGCGGGATCGCCCTTTCGCCCGCTCGCCTCGGCGTAGGTGAGCCTCGTCACCGCGATCCTCGTCCGTTTTACCTGGACGGAATCGACGGCTCCGGTGTCCGTGAAGGTGATCGCGAAGGAAAGCGCGCGCGAGATCGGGGCAAGGCCGAGCGCGTAGTGCGCGAGGGATTCCTCGGAAAGCATGCGGGCCGCCCCCTCCGGGACGTAGAGCGTCGCCCCGCGCGCGCGCGCGTCGAGGTCGGCCGGGGAGTCGGGCGTGACGGTCGCGGCGGGATCGGCGATGTGCACCCAGAGGGTGTCTCCGTCGATCGATACCGCGTCGTCGGGGTCGGCGCTCCAGGCGTTGTCGATCGCGAACGCGGGAAGACGGGTGAGATCGAGCCGTTCGTCGGTATCGTCGGGGGCTTCGACCGGTACGGGAGAGGAAGAGAGGGTTTTTCCGTGGCGGGCGGGCCAGGGATTTCGCTCGAGCGGCCAATAGCCCGTCGCGAGGAGAACCTTGTGCGCGTTCTCGCCCGTTTCCGCCATTCCCGCTTCCTTGAGGGTCTTCGATTTCTCGGTTTTCCCGAGCGCGAGCGCCTCGACGTCCTGGAGGAATTTGCCGTCGTCGGGAAGGACAATCCCTCCCTCGGCGAGCTCGCCTTTGGCCCCCATCCTCGATGCCGCGAGGGTTTTCTTCAGGCGCGCGAGGAATGCGTCGCGCTCGGCTCCTTCCTCCCGCTTTGCGGAATTCTTCTTGATGATCGCTTCCGCTTCCTCGATATCGCGTACGGCGATCGGTGCGGTCGGGGTGGTGGCCGAAAAGTAGGGTGACTCGGCTATGGCCTTCCAGACCGCGAAGGCGGATTCGGCCGGATAGGAACCCCAGACCAGTTCGGCGATTTCCGCGAAGGTCGTCATCCCGCCGCGAAAGAAATCCGCGGCTTCGGCCAGGTTTCCGGGCTCGAGGGGCGCCGAAAGGACGGCTTTTACCGAGCGTACCGGTCCTTCATGGAGGAATTCAACGTCTTTCTCGCGGACCTTTTTTACGTCTCCGGAAAGCTCGATTTCTATCTTGTCGGCCTCAAACCGTTTGACGATTGCCGGTTGGGTCTTGTACATGACGAGGGTGAATTCCTTGAGTTTCATGGAAAGAATCTAGCATTTTCGGCCGATTCGGAACAGGGGCTATTGTGCCTTTGTCCCATATTTGGTATATTTATGCAGTCAACATCAATCCTTTGGAATAAATATAACACTGGAGATACACCATGATTGTAATGAAGTTTGGCGGTTCATCTGTCGCGAATGCCGAGCGCATCAGGCACGTCGCGGGAATCATCAAGGGTTTTTCCGACCGGAGACCCGTCGTCGTGCTTTCCGCTATGGGCGACACTACCGACGATCTCCTTGACGCGGCCGATGCCGCGCTCAACGGGACGATTACCATCGACGCCGTCGAGAAGCTTCACAAGGACACCGCGAAGGATCTCGGCATTTCGGTTTCGGAGGTTGATCCGCTGCTCGCCGAGCTCAGAACTCTCCTTACCGGCATCTCGATGCTGCGCGAGGTTACCGCGCGTTCCCGCGATTACCTCGTTACCTTCGGCGAGCGCCTCTCGGTGCGCATCATGTCGGCCTACCTCAATTCGATCGGCTTGCGCGCCGAATTCAAGGACGCCTGGGACGTCGGCTTCATTTCCGACTCGAATTACACGAACGCCGAGCTTCTCCCGGAAACCTGGGAAAATATCCGCAAACACCTCGGTCCCTACGCGGCCGGCAAGAAGGGCGACGGCATGGCTATCCCGATAGTGACCGGCTTTATCGCGAAGGACGAGAAGGGCTTCATCACCACGCTCGGCCGCGGCGGAAGCGATCTCACCGCGACCATCATCGGCTCCGCGCTTCGCGCCGAGGAGGTGCAGACCTGGAAGGATGTGGACGGCATCCTCACCACCGATCCCCGCGTCGTGAAAGAAGCGCGGACCGTGCCCATCGCGACCTACGACGAGGTAGCCGAGCTCGCCTATTTCGGCGCTCAGGTGCTTCATCCCCGCTCGATGCAGCCATGCCTTCAGACCGGCACGCCCGTACGCGTAAAGAACTCGTACAACATCGAGGCCCCCGGCTCGATCATCGTGACGAATCACGAGAAGACACCGTCCCCCGTTCGCGCGATCACCTCGAAGAAGAACGTCACCCTCGTCGACATCGTTTCGACCCGCATGCTCGGGCAGTACGGTTTCCTCGCCAAGGTATTCGAGGCCTTCGCGACCCATTCGATCTCGGTGGACGTCGTCGCGACCTCCGAGGTTTCGGTCTCGCTCACCGTCGACGGCAAGAAGGCGAACCTGGCGGGCTTGCGGCATGACCTCGAGAAGTACGCGAGCATCGACATCAGGAAGGAAAAGGCGATCGTTACCGTGATCTGCGACGTCAGGCGCTCGAGCTACATCCTCGCCGCGACCTTCGAGGCGCTATCGCGCGAGCGGATAAACGTGCAGATGATAAGCCAGGGCGCGTCCAAGGTGAACATCAGCATGATCTGCGACTCGGACGAGGCGGAGCGCGTCGTGCGCGTGCTTCACGAGGCGTATTTCGGAAAAGACGGCTCAGGCGGGCTTCCCGCCGACGGAGGGCTTTGAGGATGAAGGTCGCGCTTGTCGGTTTCGGGAAGATGGGGCACATGATCGCCGAGGCCGCGCGGAAGCGCGGGCACGCGGTCGTGTGCACGGTGGATATACAGGCCGAGGACGCGACGTGCGTGACCTCCGACGCGGGGGAGATGGTAGCGGCGATCAAGGCCGCGCGCGCGGACGGTGTCATCGAGTTTTCCCATCCTCAGGCGGCGCTTTCCAACATACGGGCGATCGCTCGCGCCGGGATTCCGCTCGTCGTCGGGACGACCGGCTGGCTCGACAGCCTCGACGAGGTAAAGGGCCTCGTCGGGGAATCGGGATCCTCGCTCCTTCATTCCGCGAACTACTCGGTGGGCGTGAACCTTTTCTACCGGATCGTCTCCGAGGCCGCGCGCCTCATGGCGGAGTTCGAGAACTACGACGTCGCGCTCTTCGAGAGCCATCACAACCAGAAGGCCGATAGCCCCTCGGGCACGGCCCTCGAGCTCGCGCGGCGCATCATGGATTCCATGCCGAGGAAGAACGCGCTCGTTACCGACTCGTTTACCCGGCGCCCGGAGCCCAACGAGCTTCATCTCGCGAGCGTTCGCGTCGGCTCGGTTCCCGGCACGCACACGGTTTGGTTCGACTCGGCCGCGGACACGATCGAGCTCACCCATACCGCGCGGAGCCGCGAAGGTTTCGCCCTCGGCGCGGTTCGCGCGCTTGAGTGGCTCGTCGCGAAAGACACGTCGGGAAAGGGCCGTCAAGGCGTCTTCACGATGAACGATGTCTTCGATTCCCTCTGACGGATAACCTTCCCGCGCGCTATTCTGACCAGACGAGAATTCCCCGTATCCTCCCGGCGAGGTATTCGACCGCGATCGCGTCCGCTCCCCTCCGGTAGACCGCCGCGTCGTCGGCGAACCACAACGGCTTCCCGAAGGCGGCCTCGAAAGAGATTCGGGTGTCCCCGACGCGGATGTCTTCCCCGGGTGAAAGCGGGGAGTTCGACCCGATCCTGATGGCCTTCACCGCGCGACCGAAGTCGATTTCCGAGACGCTGACGGTCGCCGAAAGCTTTGGATACGACCAGGTTTCCGTGTAATAGCTGTAGCTGATTTCGTCGGGCTCGCCCCACAGTGCCATGAGCTCGTCGGCGGAATCGCCTATCCTGACGCGCCGCCAGGAAATCCTTTCGGCGTCATTCCTTCTCCCGGGAGCGAGGAGTTTCGATATCGCGGCCGACGACTTGCCGGCGTTTCCCGTCAAACGATACATGAGCGCGAGATTCAAGGAGAGATCCCGTCCATCCCCGGGTATTCCCGCGGGTATGAACGCCGCGTCCGCGGGTTCAAGGCTCGTCCCTTCCGCGAGCCTCTCGAGAAGCGTAATGGCGCGGACGCGGTCGATCCCGGTGAGAAAAAGGATCGCGGCGTAATTCGCCCGGGAAACGAAGGAGATCCCGTCCGATTCGGAGGAAGCAGCCTCGGCCGCGAGGCGAACCGCTTCCGCGCGCGAGTCCCGTTTTCCCGAATAGGCGAGGAGGGTCGCGTACGCGGATTCGAGCGTCGGGTCGGTGGAGACGGACAACGCGCGCCGGTAGGCGTCGACGGCGAGGGCGTACGCGGAGAGGTTGCCCGGCGGCGTCGCGCGAATTTCGGGCAAGGCATCCCGAGCGGCGCCGTCGGTTTTCGAGAACCAGCTCTCGACCCCGGGGGTATATTCGGTACGGCGCGCGATCGGGAGGACGGTTTTCAGGATGGCCTCGGCGGGCGTGATGTCTGCAAGCCAGAGCTCGTGGCGTGCAAGCGCCTCAAGGCGCGCAAGATAGGGTGAATCGCGGTACAGTTCCCGGAGCGCCTCGACGCTCGAAACGGATTCCTTGAGCGACGTCGCGGTCCTGATGCCGTCGAGGACTGTACCGAGCTCGGCGATCGTTTTGTCGACGTCCTCGCGGACGGAGGCGAGAGACGCGAGCCGGTCGGATACCCTCGGCATACGGGAGAGATAGCGGTCTATCGGGCTTCCCGGTTTTACGGCGTTTTGAGGGTTTGATCCGTCCGTCGGGGAGGAAGGTGATTGGGCGGTATCGCCAAAGGATGCAAGCCATGCCTCGTACGAGCGCTTGGGATAGGATGCTGTCGCCATGAGGACCGCGGCGAAACGGTCCGCTTCGGCGATCTCTTCTGGCGTGTTGTTTCCCCGCGACGCGAAAAACCCTTCCGACGCGGAATCGCGCGAAGAGCGGTCCCAGGCTTTCATGCCGAGATCGAGCGCGAAGTTCGCGGCCTCCGAGGCGATGAAGGGGGCGATGATCTCCTCGCGTTCCGCGGACAGGTTTCTCATCCGGCGCGGAGAGAGGGCGTCACGCTCGAAAATGCGATCGTCGGCGTAATCGAAGAGCCCCGTGGTCACGAGGAGCGTTCCGTCGGGAGAGAGGGTAACCTCGATCTCGCGCGAGGAAACGACGATGAGCCGCATGGGACCCCGATAGAGCTCGGTCTTCCTGAAAAGCGCGAAACACGCGGCGTCGGTGACCGTTTTCCAGTCGCCGATCGAAGCGGACGGGACGGAGAGCGCGGAACGCGAGAGGATTTCCCGCTGCGCCGCGTCGATCATCTCGGAGCGGGAGGCGTCAAGCGGCTCCGATGGGGCAGGGAACGTGAACGCGATGAAGGCCGCGAGGGCAAAGGATTTAATCCGCATCATGACTTAACAATAACACACCAGTAGGCTTAAGGCAACGAAACGATTATAATGAAAGGAATGAACAGGATATTTCTCAAGGCAAAGGAAGAGGACCGCATCAGGCTCGGTCACCCGTGGGTTTTCGATAACGAGATCGGCCGCTATCAGGGCGAGTGCCCGACGGGGTCCACCGTAGAGGTCTTCACCAAGGACGGACAGTTTCTCGGGCGCGGCATCATAAACCGGAACTCGAAGATTACCGTCAGGCTTTTTACCCGAAAAAAGGACGAGGAGATCGACGAGGCCTTTTTCGCCCGCCGGATCGCGTCCGCCCTCGACACGCGCTACCGTTTCTACGGGAAGCGCGATTCCTACCGGCTCGTGTTCGCGGAATCGGATCTCGTTCCCGGCCTCATCGTCGACCGTTTCGCCGACGTGTCGGGAAAGGTCTTTCTTTCCGTCCAATTCCTGACCCTCGCGGTCGATTCGCGTCGCGACGAGATCGTCAAGGCCCTCAGGGAAACCGTCGCCCCCGACGGCATTTTCGAGCGAAGCGACGTTCACGTGCGCGGTCTCGAGGGGATCGAGGAACGAAAGGGCTGGATAGGCCCGGAGTTCGATCCCGTGATAACCATCCGCGAGAACGGGATCAATCTCCGGGTCGATCTCGAGAACGGCCAGAAAACCGGGTACTTCCTTGACCAGAAGGATAACCGGATGCTCGTCGCGAATCTCTCGAAGGGGATGAACGTACTCGATACCTTCACCCACACGGGGGCCTTCGGCCTCAACGCGTGGAAGGGTGGCGCCTCTTCGGTCGAATCGGTGGATATCTCCGAGGACGCGGTGCGCACCGTGAACGAGAACATCGCGCTCAACGGCGCCGCGTCCGTAATGACCGCTACCGCGGCGGACGTGTTCGATCTCCTGAAGGAACGCGAACGCGAGGGAAAGAAGTACGACCTCATCGTCCTTGACCCTCCCGCGTTCACGAAGAGCGCCAAGATGATCGAGAAGGCGTACGGCGGGTATAAGGAAATCAACCTCCGCGCGATGAAGATTCTCAATCCAGGCGGCTTTCTCGTCACGTGCTCGTGCTCGCACTTTTTCACGGCCGACCATTTTTACCGGATGATCCAGAACGCCGCGATGGACGCGCACAAGACCGTCCAGATACTCGAGAAGCGGGGACCCGGCGCCGACCATCCGACGCTCGCGGGGTATCCCGAGTCCGATTACCTCAAGTGCGCCGTGCTGAGGATATGGTAGTAAGCGACCGGTATAACGCGGTCGTCCTCCTCGGGGCGACGGCGACGGGGAAAACCGCGCTCGGCGTGAGCCTCGCGCGGGAATTCTCGGGAGAGATCGTGTCCGCGGACTCACGGCAGGTATACAAGGGACTCGACATCGGTTCGGGCAAGGACCTCGGCGAGTACGGAAACGTCCCGTATCACCTCATCGACATAACCGACCTTTCCGCGGAATATTCCGTCTTCGACTTTCAGCGCGATTTCCGCGATGCCTTCGACGCGGTGAAGGCGCGCGAGGCCCTCCCCGTCGTCGTCGGCGGTACCGGGATGTACCTCGACTCGATCATCAGGGAATATGAATTCATCGAGGTCCCGGAGAATCCCGATCTCCGCGCGGAGCTTTCGTCCCTGTCGATGGACGGGCTCGCGAACCGGCTTATCTCGCTCAAGGGCGAAGTCCATAACAAGACCGATCTCGAGGATCGGCAGCGCCTCGTGCGCGCGATCGAGATCGCTGAGGGAAGGAAAGACCACTCCGGATTTCAGGCCCATCGTGGCGGCAAGAGCGACTTCAGACCGCTCGTCCTCGGCGTGCGCTATCCCCGCGACGAACTCCGCTCGCGGATCAAGGATCGTCTCTTCGCGAGACTCGACGAGGGCCTTGTCGAGGAGGTCGCCCGCCTTCACGAGGCGGGCGCGAGTTGGGAACGGCTCGAGCGGCTCGGTCTTGAATACAGAATCACGTCCGAATACCTCGAGGGCAAGATACCGTCGCGCGAGGAATACTCATGCTCGCTCCTCATGGCGATTTGCCGATTCGCGAAACGTCAGGAGACCTGGTTCCGCGGCATGGAGCGAAAAGGCGTCCCGATTTTGTGGCTCGATCGGGGAGATCGGGACGAGGCCCTCCGCGCGGTATCGCGGATCTTTGCATGAGGGGAGCGCGCGCGATATGCGGCGCGCGCTGTCTTTTTTTTTTACGAGTCCGACTTGCTCGCGAGGCCCGCGATCCTGATCCTGGTCTCCGCCCGTTTTAACGCAAGCGACGCGCGGGTCGATTCCCACGCGAATGTCCTGTCCGCGAGCCGTCTGGCAGCGCGCGCGAGCGCACGTCCCGCGCGTTCCACGTCGATCTCCTCGGGCCATTCGGCCGCCCCGACGAGTATCGTGAGCTTGTTATCCTCCATCTCGAGAAAACCGTCAGAGAAATAAGCGGTCTTGCGCGTTCCCGAAACGAGCAGTCTGGCCTGCCCGATCGCGATCGGCGTGACGACCGGCTCGTGATCCGCGAGGAATTCCATCTCCCCGTCGACGGAAGTGACGATGACGCTTTCCGCCGTATCGGAGAGAAACACGCGGTAGGGCGTTATGATCTCGACCTTGAACGTCTTTGCCATACTGCCGCCTTACAGGTTCTTTGCCTTGGCGTACACCTCGTCGATGGTCCCGACCATGTAGAACGCCTGCTCCGGTATCTCGTCCATCTTACCGTCGAGAATTTCCTTGAAGCCGCGGATATTCTCGGCTATCGAAACGTACTTGCCCTCGATGCCGGTGAAATTTTCGGCGACGTGGAAGGGCTGCGAGAAGAACCGTTGTATCTTGCGCGCGCGGTAGACGGTAACCTTGTCATCCTCGGCGAGCTCGTCCATGCCGAGAATGGCGATAATGTCCTGGAGCTCGTGATACCGCTGAAGGACCTGCTGCACGCGACGCGCGGTCTCGTAATGGTCCTCGCCGACGATGAAGGGGTCGAGGATGCGCGAGGTCGAGGCGAGCGGATCGACCGCGGGATAGATGCCGAGCTCGACGATCTGGCGCGAGAGTACCGTGGTCGCGTCGAGGTGGCTGAAGGTCGTCGCGGGGGCGGGGTCGGTAAGGTCGTCGGCGGGGACGTACACCGCCTGGACCGAGGTGATCGAGCCCTTCCTCGTCGAGGTGATGCGCTCCTGCAGGGCGCCGAGCTCGTTCGCGAGCGTGGGCTGGTAACCGACCGCCGAGGGGATGCGGCCGAGCAGCGCCGAAACCTCCGAGCCCGCCTGCACGAAGCGGAAGATGTTGTCGATGAAGAGGAGCACGTCCTGCTCCTCCTCGTCGCGGAAATACTCGGCCATGGTGAGTCCGGAGAGCGCGACGCGCATGCGCGATCCCGGCGGCTCGTTCATCTGCCCGAAGACGAGGGCGGTCTTGTCGATGACGCCCGATTCCTGCATCTCGTGCCACAGGTCGTTACCCTCGCGGCTCCGCTCTCCGACGCCGGTGAACACGGAGTACCCCGAGTGCTCGATGGCGATATTACGGATGAGTTCCTGTATGAGCACGGTCTTGCCGACGCCCGCGCCGCCGAAGAGGCCTATCTTTCCGCCTTTGGCGTACGGCGCGATGAGGTCGATTACCTTGATGCCTGTCTCGAAAAGCTCCGTCGCGGGTTTCTGGTCCTCGAATCCCGGCGGCTCGCGGTGGATGGGAAGCCTCTTGTCGGCGTTAACGGCGCCCTTTCCGTCGATCGCGTCGCCGGTCACGTTGAACATGCGGCCGAGCGCCGCCTTGCCGACGGGAACCGTCACCGGAGAGCCGGTATCGAACGCGTCCACGTCGCGCGCGAGGCCGTCGGTCGCGGAAAGCGCGATGCAGCGCACGACGCGATCGCCGAGGTGAAGAAGCACCTCCGCGACGATCTTTCCGTCCCCGAGCGGGATGTGGATCGCGTTCAGAATCTCGGGGACCTTTCCCTCGCTAAAACGGATATCGATGACCGGTCCGATGACCTGCACTACCTTTCCGATATTGTCCGACATTGTTGGCTCCCTTGTCCTATGCGTTGAGCGCCGCGGCTCCCGCGACGATCTCGGTTACTTCCTGCGTTATCGCCGACTGCCTGAGCCGGTTGTACTTCAGCATGAGCCCGTCGAGCATGTCCTGCGCGTTCTTGGTCGCGTTGTCCATCGCCGCCATGCGCGCGCTGTGCTCGCTCGCGAAATTTTCCACCATCGCCCCGTACACGACCCCGGCGAGGTACTTGGGGATGAGGGTCTCGAGAACCGCCTTCGGGGACGGGCTGTAGTTAAGATGTCCCGAAGAGACCGATTTCCGGCACTCCTTGCCGAGCACGTCAACGTCGAGGGGCAGCACCTGTATCGCCTCGGGCACGAGTTTCACCGAGGAGTACATGCGGGTATACACGATGTGAAACTCGTCGATTGTCCCCGAAGTGTACTGGTCGAGCGCGAAATCGGCGATGTCCTTCGCCTCGTACACGGTCGGCACGCTCGTCGAGTAGCGAAAGGTCTCGAGTATCGGTATATGCGTCCTGGAGAAATGTCTCCAGCCGATATTCCCGAGGAGCATGAGGAAATTGGAGTCCCCGGGAAGGAGCGTTTCCTCGGCGAGCTTGATTATGTTGTGGTTAAAGCCGCCCGCGAGCCCCTTGTCGCTCGTTATGACGAGAATCGCGCGTTGCGTGCCCGCGACCCTGTCGGTTCGCGCGCTGAAATACTCCTCATGCACGTCGATGCCGTGACAGACGATGTCGTTCATCGTTTCCCTGATCCTGTCGAAATACGGCTCCGTCTGCACGAGCTGAACGCGCGCGCGCCTGAGCTTCGCGGTCGAGATGAGCTTCATCGCGCTCGTGATCTGAAGCGTTTGCCTGATGCTTTTCATCCGCGTTCGGATGTCTCTCATGTTCGACATGGAATCCCCTTGTCCTCGCGCGGCGTCAGAGCCACATCTGCTTGAAGTCCTCGATTCCCGACCGGATGATGACTTCGGAAAGCTCGTCTATGACGTTCGATTCCTCGATGCTCGTGATGACGATGGGCACGTTGAGATTGAGGTAATCGAGGAACGCGACGAGGAAATCGTGAACCTTCGACGTGGGAACGTCGAGGAGAAGCTGGTTCGTCGCCGCGAAAAGCATGATGACCTGCTCGCCGACGGGGTAGGGCTTGTACTGTCCCTGCTTGAGGACTTCCATGAGGCGCTCCCCCTGCGCGAGTTTCTCGCGGGTCGCCTTGTCGAGATCGGAGCCGAATTGCGCGAACGCGGCGAGCTCCCGGAACTGCGCGAGATCGAGCCTGAGCCTGCCCGCGACCGACTTGATCGCCTTCGTCTGGGCGGCGCCCCCGACGCGCGACACGGAGAGCCCGACGTTTACCGCCGGCCTGAAGCCCGAGAAGAAAAGCTCGCTTTCGAGGAATATCTGCCCGTCGGTGATCGAGATGACGTTGGTCGGGATGTACGCGGAGATGTCGCCGCCCTGGGTCTCGATGATCGGGAGCGCGGTTATCGAGCCGCCGCCCGCTTCCTTCGAAAGGCGCGCGGCACGCTCGAGGAGACGCGAGTGGAGATAGAAAACGTCGCCAGGGAAGGCCTCGCGTCCCGGCGGCCGCCTGAGGAGCAGGGACATCGTTCGGTACGCGATGGCGTGTTTCGACAGGTCGTCGTACACGACGAGAACGTCCCGATGCTCGGTATACATGAAGTACTCGGCCATCGCGCATCCCGCGTAGGGGGCGATGTACTGGACGGCGGCGGGGGCGGACGCCGACGCAGAAACGACGATCGAATAGTCCATCGCGCCGTGATTGCGGAGTATCTCGATGATATGCGCCGTCGATGAGGCTTTCTGGCCGATGGCGACGTAGACGCAAATGACGTCCTTGCCTTTCTGGTTGAGGATGGTGTCGATCGCGATCGCGGTTTTCCCGGTTTGGCGGTCCCCGATGATGAGCTCCCGCTGTCCGCGTCCGATCGGGATCATGGAGTCGATGGAGATAAGGCCCGTCTGGAGCGGTTGCTTGACCGACTGACGGTCGATGACGCTCGGCGCGGGTCGCTCGAGCGGGAAATAGGCGTCGGCCTTGAACTCGCCCTTGCCGTCGAGCGGTTTTCCGAGCGGGTCGACGACGCGGCCGAGAAGCGCCTTGCCGACGGGAACCTCGAGGGTCTTCCCCGTGCTCGTGACGCGGTCGCCCTCGCGAATGCCGGTATCCGGACCGAGGAGCACGCATCCGACGTTATCCTCCTCGAGATTCATCGCGAGCCCGAGCGTGCCGTTGCTGAACTCAAGGAGTTCGCCGTACACGCAATCCTCGATGCCGTACACGCGCGCGATCGAGTCGCCGATCTGGATGACGTATCCGGACGTCTTGAGCTCGGTTTCGCTCCTGAAACCGCCGATTTTCTCACGGATGATGGAGCTGATTTCTTCAGGTTTAATTACCATGGTGGAACCCCTGGGTATTCATTGACGTGAGCAGTCGGTCGAGGTTCGATCGGGCCGTTCCGTCGTATATCGCGCTGCCGATCGAGACGCGTATGCCGCCGACGAGGTCGGGCACGACGCGTACCGTGGCGCGAATCTCGTTCGCGCCCGTTCTCGCGCGGAAGGTTTCCGCGATTTTACGTATTGTCGCGTCATCGAGCGGAAACGCCGACTCGACGAGCGCCTCAAGGACGTTTTGCGACGCGAGCAAGAGTCCCTTGTAGTCGAGGCCGATGAGCCCGATGGTTTCAAGCCTTCCCTTGTCGAGAAGGACGAAGAGAAAGCGAAGGAATCGTTCGTCGGCGGGATCGGAGAAGATCGTCGAGAGGAACGCCTTTTTCCTGTCGCGCGAAACGTGCGGGGACGACAGAACCGTCCTGAATTCCCCGATCTCGCCCAGCGATCGCACGAACGAGTCGAGGAGTTCGCCGTATCGCCTCTCGGCGCCGCCGCCCTCGGCGACGCCGGAATCGAAAAGGGCCTTCGCGTATCGGGAGGCGACGTTCGGCATCAGGCGACCCCTACGGAATCAAGGAATTTTTCGACGAGCTTTCGGTTCCTGTCGGAATCGAGATTCTCCTCGAGCACGGCGGTCGCGGCCTTGATCGTCAGCTCCGCGGTATCCCTCAGGAGCGCGCGCTCCGCCTCGCGGCGTTCAGCCGCGATCTCGGCGCGGGCCGTCATGAGAATCTTCCCGGCTTCCTCTTTCGCCTCGGCGATTATGGCGGCGCGTTCCTGTTCCGCTTTCTCGCGCGCTATCTGGAGGATGCGTTGGCCCTCGTCCCTCGAAGACTGGAGCCTTGCGGCGTGTTCGGCCTCAAGCGATCTCGCGCGCTCGTGAGCGATCTTCGCCTGGTCGATGTCCCTCTGGATCTTGGCGGATCGGTCTTCCATGAATTTGGTGACCTTTCCGAACAGGACTTTGCGGAGCACGAGAAAGAGAAACGTGATATTCACGACCGTGATGAGAAAGGTCACCGAGAATTCGAGCATGGTTGCATCCCTCCGCTAACTGCACTGAGTACGGAATTCGTCAGCTGAACAAGGCCATCATCGCGATGACGAAACCGTAGATCGCGGTCGCCTCGGCGAGCGCGATGCCGAGCAGGAACGCGCTCTGGATCTTTCCGCTAGCTTCAGGCTGGCGCGCGATTGCCTCGACGGCCTTTCCCGTGGCGATACCGATTCCGACTCCGGCTCCGACGCCGGTGAGAACGGCCATTGCGGCCCCGATCGCGATTAATGGATTCATGTGAACTCTCCTTGTGATACCTTATTCAACAGCTTCAGCGATATAAAGCGTACTTAAAAACGTGAAGACGACGGCCTGGATGAGCCCGTCGAAAAAATCGAAATACACGCTCGCGACCGGCGGTATGAAGAGCGGGGTTACCATCGCGAGCAGCTCCATGATGATAAAGGCGCCGAGGATGTTACCGTACAGTCGAAGGCACAGGGAAAGAGGCTTTATCAAATACTCGAGGATGTTGAAAGGGAGCATGACGGGCGAGGGTTTCGCGAGCGATTTTGCCCACCCGACGAAACCCTTGATGGCGATCCCGGAAAAGAGGACGATGAGTATCGTCACGAGGGAAAGGGCCGCCGTCACGTTGATGTCCCGTGTCGGCGGCTTGAGGGAGAACGGCGGCTCGAAACCGAATGCGGGGAGCGGCGAGAAGAAACCGACCAGGTTGGCGAGGCCGAGATAGAGCGCGACCGTGCCGAGCCAGGGCGCGAAGAGCTTCCAGTGATGGCCGATCTGTCCCTTGAAAAAATCGTTCAACCCGCCGACAAGCCCCTCGACGATAATTTGGGCGCCCTTCGGTACCTCGGTCATGCGGCGGGTAAGGAGGATTGAGCCGATGATCAAAACGGCCATGATTATCCATGTCGTGACGACAGTCTCGCTGATGGGTATCGAAAGACCGCCCGCGTTGACGGTAAAGACCGTCTTGTATACGAGCGCTTCCTTGATCCTTTCGCCGAGCGTCAGTGTTTGTTCAACGTGTTCCGTCATGCGTCAATCCTTTCTCGTCGAGGCCGCGCGAGTCCCGTGAACCCCTTGACGGCGCAGATGACCGAAGTGGTCGCGACAAGGACGGTTATTCCCGCGGCCACAGGCAGCATATAATCCCTTTCCGACCTTGCCGCGACGTAAATGAGCGACAGAAGGAGAAGGGCGGGGAATGCCGCGATGACAAGTTTTACCGCCGCGAGGTTTTTTTCGTCTTTGAAAAGGGAATCAATCGCCGATGCGAGCGACCACCAGTGCGCCGACAGGAAGGTCGCCGACGCAAGATACCATATGATATACGATACCGAGAAACCGGGCAATAGGGTCATGAGCGGCGTCATGATACACGCAAGAGCCATTGACGGTATCAGGATAACTCTATGCAACATGCCTGTTTCCGCAAAACTCATGGTATCTCCCCGAGAGAGCGAAGTAAAGTAAAATCCTTTCCGAATAAAATGTCAAGTCAGGCTAATTCTTACGAGTGTTCCCGGTCGATATCCTTGAAGAAAAAATCGTCGCTGAAATACTTCCGGAGTTTCTCGTCTGACATCGCCTCGTTCTTTTGAATGGCTATGTAGGTATCCTCGAGATATCCCTTTACCATGTAATAGGAACCCAGATAGAAAAAATCCGCAACCTGACTTGAAAGTCCCATGATCGTGTACAGCGCCATCGAATTGTCCAGGAGATTCTCGTTGGCGATGTATTCCTGCACGGCTTTTTGGGAAAGGAACAGCGCGTAACTGACCTCGGAGATCGCGAATCCCTGTTTGCGCCGTTCCTTGCCGATAGTCACGAAGAAGGCGCCGATGGCGTTTTTGTCGATCTCTTTATCGAACCAGAGCGCGAGCGTCTTGTAGATCCTGCTGTTGATCCTGACCAGTTCATCGTCCGAAAGCGCGTTATAGGTCTTCAGGTTTTCCGCCTTGCGAACCTTCTTTATCCAGAGTCGGGCAAGGCTTTCGCAATGAACCGTGAGCTTTTCCGATAGCGAGTTGACCATTATTTCGCCTCCCCACGGATATAAGTATTATCCTGAAAGGATATATTGTCAATTTCTTGTGGGATTTTCACTGATATGCCGACCAATGGCCGGGATAAAAGGGCGGAGGGTATAAAAAAAACGGCTCAACGCCTGATCGACGTTCGTCGACGAATGCGATGTCCGTTTTCTTTTACTCGCTGTGTATGGGGTCGTTACGCGATCGCGAACGCGCGATTCTCTTCCATTTCGACGATGTATCCGGTTCGCAGGCAACTGTCGAAAAGGGCCTTGGTCATGAAGTCATCGATGATTTTCTCGGAACCGTCCTGGTCGCGATAGATCCTGACCATGCAGCCCTCGTCCGATTCGCTGAGAACTGACAGGTAATCCGCAGAACCTTCTCTGCTCTTGATATAGTAGTTTTTCACGATACCCTCCAGTTACTTTATTTTCGGGAAGCGCGCAAAGACCTTTAGTTATATAATGTAAAGTATATGCATTCAGACGCGCATATCCACCTCTATGACCTCTTTAACGCGACCGGCGAGCTTCCCGTTCCCTTGCCGGGATCGACGGTCGTTGCCTCGTCGCACGCGGAGCGGGAATTCGAGTGGCAGGAGTCGTTCGCGACCGCCTGGCGGGGTCAAATCCTTTTGTCGTTCGGGATTCACCCGCAGGAGCCGTCCCTCGCGCGGCTTCCCTTTCTCGAGCGTCTCGTCTCGGAACAAAGGATCGTCGCGATCGGCGAGTGCGGCTTCGATCTTTTCGACGGGAAATTCCGCGCGATGCTCGACGATCAGCTTCGCGCCTGGGACGCAGAACTCTCGATCGCGCGCGACGCGGGGCTTCCGCTCGTCGTGCACTGCCGAAAAGCCCTGGACCGCGTTTTCGCGGACGCGAAACGGCTCAAGGAAGCGAGTGCGGTCGTGTTTCACGGATGGCCGGGATCGGCGCGCGAGGCCCGATCGCTCGTGGATCGGGGAATAAACGCGTATTTTTCCTGCGGGAAAGGGCTCCTGCGCGGGGATCGGTCGCTTCGGGAAACGGCGGCGACCATGGATCTTGGAAGGATTTTGACGGAGACCGACGCCCCCTGGATGACGCTCAAGGGAGAGTCCGTGTCGACGCCGGCGGATATCCGCGCGGTAACCGCCGAGCTCGCGTCGATCAGGGGGATAGGGCGCGAGGAGACTGAGGTCGCGGTTTACGGCAACTTCATGGCCGTTTTCGGAGCTCGTTCCTGATCGCGTCGAGCTCGCGGACGGTTACGCCGTACGCGCGCTCGATTTCGTCGATAATTCCGGCGCATTCCCCGGGCGCACGATCTTGATCGTGCGCGCCCGAGCGGGTATCGTCGGGTAACCTTTCGCGGAGCGCGGATTCAAGGTCGCCCGCGAGTCGCGCGAGAAGGTCGGCCCCGACGGTGAGCGACGCGCCCTTTATCTTGTGCGCCCTGAAGGAAACCTGCTTCGTCATCCCTTCGCCCAACTCCTTTCGCATCGCGTCGAAGTCGGCGAAACCGGACTCGAGAAAGGTGTCGACGAGCTCGAGGTAGATATCCACGTCGCCCTCGAACCGCTCCAGCGCTTCCCGGTAATTAACCGCGTTCACGACTTTTCCTCCCTGATTTCCTCGTAGAGATCGCTCCCTTCGGAGTTCGTGACGACAAAGGCCGGAAGGCCCGTAACCTCAAGGAGGCGGACCGCTTCCATGCCGAGATCGGGATAGTCGACGATCTCGCTCCGGGTAACGTACCGGTCGGCGATGAGCGCCGCCGCGCCGCCGACGGTGCCGAGGTAGGTCGCGCCGTAGCGGGCGCACGCCTCGGTCCATCTCCCGCTTCGGTTTCCCTTCGCGAGGGTGACGAGCGCCGCGCCGCGGCTCATGAGTTCCTCGGCGTAGTCGTCCATCCTGCCCGCGGTCGTCGGCCCGACGCTTCCGGTCGCGCGGCCCGGCGGGGTTTGCGCGGGACCAGCGTAGAAAATCGGGAAGCGCGTAACGTAGTCGGGGAGCGGCTTCCCCGCCGCGAGAAGCGCGCTCCACCGCGCGTGGGCCGCGTCGCGGGCGACGAGGATCTTGCCGGTGAGAACGACCCCGGTGCCGGGCTTGAGACCCGCGAGCGCCCGGGCGTTCTCCCGCATGTCGGTCGAAAGGGCGAGCTGAACCGACGCGAGCGCGAGGCCGCGCGTTTCCGCGATCGCGTCGGCAAGGCCGGGAAGGGAGAGCGGGTCCGATACCGTCCGCTCTAGCCACAACCCCTCGCGGTCGACGTACCCGAGGAGGTTGCGGTGCGCCGAGCATGACACCCCGATCGAGACCGGGCAACTCGCGCCGTGTCGGGGGAGGCGCAGGACGCGCGCCGATACGGCGAGAGCCTTGCCCCCGAACTGCGCGCCGAGCCCGGTTCCCTCGGCGATCTCGAGTACCGTGCGCTCCATCGCCGCGTCGCGAAAGGGTTTCGCGCCGAGAACGCGATAGTCCCATCCGGGGAGTTCCCGGTCGAAGTAGCCCGCGGTCGCGAGCTTGAGGGCGAGGAGGTTTTGTTCCGGACTCAAGCCCCCGACCACGCACGCGATGGTGTAGGGCGGGCAAGCCGCCGTCCCGAGTTTCGGGATTTCCCGCTCGAGATGCGCGACGAAGGCCCGCTCGTTGAGGATCGCCTTCGTGCCCTGGAAGAGGCTCGTCTTGTTCGACGATCCGCCGCCTTTCGCGCAAAAGAGGAATCGGTACGCGGCGCCGGCTTCCGCTTCCGGAGGCGGGCAGGCATTTACGAGGATCTCGGCGGGAAGGTTGTTGCCGGGGTCCGCCTCGTCGAAAAGCGAGGACGGTACGGTCGTCGAGAGGCGGAGGTTCCGGTTACGGTATGCGTCCTCGATTCCGTCGGAAAGGGACTCCGCGTCGTCCCTGTCGGTCCTGACCCCCTGGTCTTTCCACGCGAAGACGTTGGCTATGCCGGTATCCTGACAAAGCGGGAACTCGCCCCGCGCCGAGATTACGGCGTTTTCGAGGAGCATTCCCGCAACCATACGATCCTGTCGGCTGTTTGTATCGGTGCGCGCCACCGCGACGAGATGGGAGAGATGCTCTTCGGTGAAGGTGAACGAAAGCCGTTCAAAGGCCTTCGACGCGAGCAGGGTGAGCGCCTTGCCCGGGACCGAGATTCCGCCCTCCGGGGTTGGGACGATGGCCGGGTCGGGAAGGCTGATTCTGTCAAAATCCATGATGCGGTCAGTATAGCCCTCCTCGCGCCTTTTTGCTATACTTTCCCGAACGGCTACTTTGGAGGATGTATGAATGTATCGCTGATTGTCTGCGCCTCGCTTGCGGCCCTCTTTTCCGCAACCTGTTTTACTCCTTCGTTTGACGGTTCGTTCTGGGCCTTTCCCCTTTCGCTCCTCTTCGTCGCGCTCGTCGCGATCGCCTCGTTCCGGTTCGCGAGGCGTCCCGAGCGCAAGCGTCTTTCCGTCCTTCGCAAGTGCCTCGAGTACCTTCCGTTCGTCCTCTTCGCGGCTTTCGTGGTGCGAAGGTCCGGCGCCGACGAGACCGGTTTCATCCTTGACCTCGCTTCGGTCGTTCTGTGGCTCGCGGTTTCCGTCGTTGACGTGACGATTCTCGCGAGGCTCTCGGAAAAACGCGTCGCCCGGCTCTATCCCGATCTCGGGCCCGCGGTAAAGCCGCGGTGGACGGTCGCGGCGCAAATCCTCGAGTGGGTCGACGCGCTCCTCCAGGCCGCGTGCCTGGTGCTCCTCATAAACCTCTTCATATTCCAGCTCTACGCGATACCCTCCGAATCCATGGTCCCCGAGTTCATGATCGGCGACCGCGTCATCGTCCTCAAAACCCCCTCGGGCCCCAAGTTTCCCCTGACGGACGTCGGAATCCCGCGCATGCGCTCGTACAAGCGGGGCGACATCGTCGTCTTCTCGAATCCGCACTACAACGACACGAAGGCCGATCGCGTGAAGTCGTTCGCCTCGCAACTCGTATACATGCTCACGTTCACCTCGGTGAACATCAACCGCGACGAGATGGGAAACGTGAAGGCCGATCCCCTGGTCAAGCGGATTACCGGCGTTCCCGGGGAAAAACTCATGCTCGTCGACGGCGTTCTCTATTCGCGCCGCGCGGGCGACAGGGAGTTTGCCCCGGTCGCGGACGACGCGCGATGGGCCGCGTGGAACCTGGACGTCCTGCCGCAGTCCGAGCGCGCGCTCGTGAAGACGATCCCGATGACGAAGAAGGATTACGACGAGCTTCTTTCCATCGAGTCGATGCGCGCGAACCTCGACGAGGCCGAGGCGGCCGGGACGTGCCGCGAGATAGCGGCGCGCTTCGAGCGGCTCAAGCCCGTCGCGGACACGGTGACCGATCCCGGGGATCTTTTCCCGCTCAAGGAGCGCGACTATTTCGATCTCTTCTCGAAGAACGACGAGGTCGCGCGGAAGCTTCTCACGACGAACGGCGGCGCGGCGTGGTTTCGCGCGTTCATGACCGATTGGACTCGCGACCCCGCGCGGGAAAACCTGTACGAGCGCGAGGCGTTTCACGTCAATCTCATGATGAAGATCGATCTTGGCTATCTGATACTCCGCGACGCGGAGCTCTTCGCGGCGAACGCGACCGCGAACCAGTTCGACGAGGACGCGATCAGGGTCAACCTCCTCTCGAACGCGAACGGGTACGCCTTCTTCATGGCGTACTACGACCAGCGGAACATGATGGAGTTCCCCGCGGGGGACGGCAACTTCATTCCCGCGGACTCGTATTTCATGATGGGCGACAACCGCTTCAACTCCCTCGACATGCGCCATTCGTACGAGAAGCGTCGCATCGCCATAGACCGGAAAGACCCTTGGTCTCTCGCGTACGTATCATATCTCGCCCCGCAGTACGTGCCCGTCACGCGCATCCTCGGAAGCGCGCAGTTCCGATTCTGGCCGCTCTCGCGCGCGGGCAAACCGGAGTGATCCGGGACCCGAGACGCTGAACGACCAGCGAAAAAAAAGACGCGGCTCATTGCCGCGTCTTTTTTTTCGCTGGCCGAATACGGTCGGGAACCGTGAACGTCACTCGGCCTTTAGCTCCTCGTCGGTCGGAGCCCATCCTTCCCTCGACGCGGTTCCGTCGGCGATCTTCGGGTGAATGAGCGCGGCGTCGCCGTTTATAAGCGTGCGGTCCTTGGGCTCGATTCTCGTGATGAGCCACCGATCCTTGGGAAACGAAAGGGTCACGGTTTCCCGGTACCAATAGATGCTCAAGGGATGTTTTCCCGTTACTGAAGCCGGCCTATCGGTCGCTTCCGCCGACGCGGGGCCTTCGGCACCGGGATCCGCCGGAATCCACAAATAATAAGAAACGTCGTAGAGTATCTCGGTGGTCGACCTGCGCACGGGTTGCGCGTCGAAACGCGTCATCCCGAATACCGTCATCGAGCCGGGATCCTCGCCGCGAAAGAGGGCGACGGGGGATATGACGCTGTGTATCTTCTCGTACGCCTCGCGCATCTTGGCGGAGACGAAGAGCCGCGAAACGATTTCGTCGTAATCGTTCTTGACGCCTTTCGCCGCGTACGCGGCGGGAATCTCCTGATCGAGACGCGAGATCGCTTCGTAATATCCCCTGATTACCGCTTCGGGCGCCATGCCGAAGGTCGTGGGCCGTTGCGCGACGTCGTGGACGTAGAGACCCGCGAGCATCGCGACGAAAAACGCGATGACCGATCCGATGATGAACGAACGGTGATGGCGGCGCAGGAAAGATTCGCGGACGATCGCCGTATCCCGTTTGCGCTGCGCGATCCTCTTTTTTCGCGAAAAGTCCTCGGTGCTTCCGGAAGCGGCCTTTCCCTGGTCGATGAGAGAATCGAGGTCGGCTCCGAACGCGAGAAGGGTATCGACCGAGGCGGCAACCTCGCTCGATATGAGCGCGTCGATGGAAGCGGCGGCCTGCTCGCGAATATCCCAACGGGCCAAGTGGATCGGCTCGAATATCGCTTTGCCGACGTTGCGCGCGATGATCTCCTCGTCGGTGCCGTCGATCTCCTGGTTTCCCGATCGCTCGGGAACGGGAAACGGCTCGCGACCGGCGATTATCCGGTACGCGAGCGTCCCGACGAGGAAGGCGAAGGATCGTTCGACGTCGATCGTGTCGGCGTCGGGATGAATCCATAACGATCGGTTTTCGACGGGGACCTTTCCCCCGTGGGATTCGAGCGCGCGAACGTAGGGATCAGCGGGGAGGAAAAGGACGCGACCGTCCGCGCCGCAGACGATGGCCTCGGGACCCGCCGACGCTATGGCGCGCACCCGATCGTCGCCGACGAGTCCCGTCGCCCTGGCCTTGAGGACGGCCGTCGCGGCGCGATGGAGAAAGGCCCAGGCCTCCTTCGGATCGCCCGAGACGACCGACGCGAGGAGCGTCGTTCCGGGAAAACCGGGCCCGACGATCGATACGGCGTCTCCGTCATCCTCGCGCCTCGTGCCCTCGGCGACCCACTCGGACGCCGAGCCGTCCGCTTCGAGGACGAGGCCGGGCATCGTGATTTCCTGGGCGATCCGGGAACGGGCCGCGTCGCGCTCGCTCATTGCAGTCGCGATCACGAGCGAGTCCTTCCCGTCTATCTTCCGTGACGATACGATTTCCATCGTTAGCGGCCGCCCGGCGAATAGAGGTACTTGAAGTAGTCCATATCCGTCGAGAGGACCTTTTCGAATTTCGGCATCGTTGACTTATAGGACTCGATGCTCTTCCAGAACGCGTAGAACTCGGGGTCCTTGCTGTACGCGTCCGCGTAGATGCGCGAGGCCTCGGCGTCCGCCTGTCCCTTGATGCTTTCGGCCTTGTTGTACGCGGTAGAGAGGATGCTCTTCTTCTCGTTCTCGAGCTTTCCCATCCACTCCGCTTTCTTTCCCTCGCCGGTCGAGCGGAAGGTCTGCGCGATCTGGTTTCGTTCCTTGATCATGCGGTTGTACACGCTTTCGGTAAGCTCGTCGGAGTACTTGATCTGGCGGGGCACGATGTCGATGAGCTCGATGCCGAAGCCCGCGACCTTGGGCTTCGCGATCTCGGCCATCTCGTTGCTGAGCGCCTGCCTGCCGCGCGAGATCGGCTCGTAGACTGCCTTCTCGGCGGTGTTGAGCTGGCCGATCTCGACGGCGTCGGCGTCGCCGCCGAGGGCGAAGTTCTCCTGATGCTTGAGCTCGTTGATGAGGTTGGAATTCCTGACGACGTCGGTGATGCTCGACGAGGTGATGACCGTGCGAACCGACGAGTCGATGATGTCGCTCAGGCGCGAGTACGCGGCGTCGACGGTCGTCACGGATTCGTAGAACATGACGGGATCGACGATCCGCCAGCGGCTCGTGGTGTCGACGACGATGAACTGATTTTCCTTCGTCGGGATGCGCTGATCGTCGCCGTCGAGCGCCATGAGCGTCTCGGGGTAGGTGATGACCTTGTCGACGAAGGGCACGCGCACGTGAAGCCCCGCCTGCGGGGTGGACGCGACGATCTGGCCGAAACGGGTGATGACGACCTGGTTCCCCTCGTCGACGACGAAAAAGGGATTGCTCGCGAGAAAGGCGAGGAGAATCGCGGCGACGGCGATGACCGTCGGAAGAGTCTTGTTGTTCATTGAGTACCACCTTGCGCCTGCGCGCCCGCGACCTGCTGGCCCGCGACCGCCTGTTTCGTGAGATTCTTTACCGGGAGAAGACTGTCGAGCCGTTTATCGACGAGGGTCGTGCCCTCGTCCCCCGAGAACACGTTCTCGACCGCCTCGATGTAGAGCCGCTTGCGGGTTACCTCGGGAGCCTTCCGGTATTCGGAGTAGACCGCGTTGAAGCGGGCGACGTCGCCCTTCGCGCGGTTGACGCGCTCGGTGGCGTAGCCTTCGGCGATCTGGAGCAGTTGCTGGGCCTCTCCGGCCGCCTTCGGAATCTCGGTGTTGTAGGCTTGCTTGCCCTCGTTGATCAGGCGGTTCATGTCCTGGATCGCCTTGTTGACGTCCTCGAACGCGGACTGGACGCCCGCGGGAGGCACGATGTTCTGGAGCTGCACGGTAGAGACGCGCACGCCGAGGCCGAACTCGTCGAGCTTCTCGTTCATCATTGTCACCGCGTTCGTCTCGATGGACGTTCGCTCCGGGCCGATGATGTCGAGGATGCCGCGGTCGCCGACGAGGGTATTGATGACCGAGCGGGACACGTCCCTGATGGTCATCATCCGCACGTCGCGGTTGACGTTGAAGAGCCACGCCTTCGGGTCGTCTATCCGGTACTGGATGATCCACTCAACGTCGATGATGTTAAGGTCCCCGGTGAGCATGGTCGACTCTCCGGTCATGTTGTTCTCGTAGGTCGTCTGCACGCCGCCCTTGACGGTCCTGAATCCGAATTGCTCGGTCTGCACGACCTTGGTCGGGACGTTGTAGCTTTTATCGACCCCGAACGGGATCTTGAAATGGAGGCCCGGTCCGACCGTCTCCCGAAATTTGCCGAAACGGGTGATGACCGCCTCTTCGGTTTGGTCGACGATGAAAAAACCCGTTCCCGCGAGTACGAGCGCGAGGACGGCGAGGACGGTAAGGAGCATGACCGAGGGCGAAAGCCACGGGGGAAGTCCGTTCCCCCCGCGTTTACCGTTGCTGAAATCCATAGAACCTCCGTAAAGATACCCTTAAATGTATACAAATACGGACGATGGGGCAAGTTTCGCTTGTATAAACGGCGATAAATCTGTATATTTGGGATTATGATATTTCCATTAGAGCAGCTCGTCGAGTTTACGGGCAATGTATACGAGATTACCTGCGCGTCGATCCGCCGCGCCTATCAGCTTTCGATGGTCCGCGATCCGGAGATCGAGGAAAACGACGGCAAGGTCGTCTCGCTCGCCGCGAAGCAGGTCTTTACCAAGACGGTAGAGTACCAGATCGAGAACCAGTAACGCGATAGACATGTCGGATCCCGCCGATAATCCCGACGGCCCGGGCCTTCCGGTTCTCGTGGTTTTCGGTCCGACTGCCTCCGGAAAGACCGCCCTCGCCGAGGCCGTTTTCGCCGACGGCGAACGTCCCGTCCCTTTCGGCATCGACGCGCGCTTCCGCGGGCTGGCCGAGGTCATCAGCGCGGATTCCATGCAAGTGTATCGGGGCATGGATATCGGCACCGCGAAGCCCGACAAAGCCCTTCTTGAATCCCTTCCCCATCATCTCATAGACATTCGCGACCCCGACGAGCAGTTTTGCGCGGGAGATTTCGTCCGTCTCGCCGACGAGGCGTGCCGCGACATAGCTTCGCGCGGAAAGCTTCCCGTCGTGCTCGGAGGCACGGGTTTTTACGTGAAAAACTTCCTCTTCGGGCTTCCCGAGACCCCGGAGTCGGATCCCGCCCTCCGCGCGGAAATACTCGAACGGATGCGCGCGGAAGGGCCTGATCGGCTCATGGAGGAGCTTCGCGCTCTCGACCCCGAGTCCGCCGCGCGGATTCACCCGAACGACGAATACCGTATCGCCCGGGCTCTCGAGGTGTTTCACGCGTCGTCCCGTCCCCTCTCGTCCTTCGCCCTCCCGTGCTCGTTCCGACGCGGTTTCCGCTTCCTCTCCCTGGCGATCGAGCGTCCCCGGGATGAGCTGAACGCCCGCATAAACGCCCGCGTGGACGCGATGTTCGATTCGGGGCTCGAGGGAGAGTTCGCCTCGCTCGTGAAGGCGGGGTACGGCCCTTCCGACCCGGGGATGCAGGCGATCGGCTATCGCGAGTTTTTCGGCGCGCCTTGCGCCCTCGCGGCCCAGGAAGCGATCAAGAACGATTCCCGCAAGTACGCGAAGCGGCAGGAAACCTTCATCAAGCCGATCCCCGGAATCCTACGCCTGCGCGCGGACGACATCGCCGGTTTTTTCGGCGCGGTTGCCGGCTTTTGGGACCCGGCCCGGGGAAAGACGACCCCTTGACGGTTTTTTCATAATTGTGCATACTTAGTGGACTTTCAGTATAAGGAGTGCCGACGTGCCCTGCGGAAAAAAAAGAAAACGCCAGAAGATCGCGACGCATAAGCGCAAGAAAAAACTCAGAAGAAACCGGCACAAGAAGAAATAACAATATCCGGGATGAATGGGCGCGCGAGCGTCCAGGCCCCGGAAGGTTTCTTTCCGGGTTCGATGAGCTCCCGGTTTCGCGCATACGCAGAATGACCGTAAAGGCACGCCTTTACGGTCTTTTTTTTTGCTTTTTACTATGGTATACTTTCACCCTATGAATCGCTCCATTCTACCCGGAATCACCGCTCCGGAAGATATAAAAAAACTGACAGTACCCGAGACAACGAAGCTCGCGCAGGAAATCAGAAAGAAGATCATCGAGGTCGTCGGCACGAACGGCGGCCATCTTTCAAGCAATCTCGGCGTCGTCGAATTGACGATAGCGCTTCACCGGGTATTCTCCTCCCCGCGCGACCTTTTCGTATGGGACGTCGGTCACCAAAGCTATACCCACAAACTCCTCACCGGCCGTTACGAGCGGTTCGCAACCCTCAGGAAGAAAGACGGGCTATCCGGTTTCCCGAAGCGGTCCGAGAGTCCCCATGACGCGTTCGACACGGGGCACTCCTCGACCTCGATTTCGGCTGCTCTCGGAATCCTCCGCGCCCGGCGCATTTCGGGCGACGCGGGAAAGGTCGTCGCGATTATCGGCGACGGCGCGCTCACCGGCGGCATGGCCCTCGAGGCGCTTTCCCACGCCGGCCAGGGGGACAACGACCTGATCGTCATCCTCAACGACAACAAGATGTCCATCAGCCCGAATACGGGCGCGATCTCGGAGTATCTTTCCCGGCTCACCATGGGCGCCTCCTATCAGCGCTTCAAGTACCGCATCGACCGAGCGGTCAGGATGATCCCGTTCGCGGGGGAGACGATCGCGAAGGTCATCCATCGCGTGAAGCGGGGCGTGAAGGGCATCCTTTTCAAGGACAACCTTTTCGTCGACCTCGGTTTCGAGTACGTCGGCCCCTTGAACGGACACAACGTCGAGGAGCTCGAGAAGGTCCTTCGCGACGTCAAGGCGCACAAGAAACCCGTCGTCGTTCACGTCATCACCCGGAAGGGCAAGGGCTACAGCCTCGCCGAGAACGATCCGTCGGCTTTTCACGGGATCGGGCCGTTCTGCATCTCGGACGGCAAGGTCGAGAAGTTCGACACGACGAGCTTCACCGAGGCCTTCTCCCGCACCCTCGTCGAGCTCGCGGCCCGGGACCGAAGGATTGCCGCGATCACGGCGGCGATGGCGAAGGGAACCGGCCTCGCGCCCTTCCAGCACCGCTATCCCGACCGGTTCTTCGACGTCGGCATCGCCGAGCAGCATGCCGTCACCTTCGCCGGCGGCCTCGCGGCCGGCGGGATGAAGCCCGTCGTCGCGATCTACAGCACCTTCATGCAACGCGCGGTCGACCAGGTCATCCACGACGTGGCCATCCAGTCCCTGCCGGTCGTTTTCGCGCTCGACCGTTCCGGTGCCGTTCCCGACGACGGGGAAACCCACCAGGGGATCTTCGACATCGCGCTTTTCAGGCCCGTTCCGGGCCTGTCGATCCTGACGCCGACGTCCGCGTGCGAGATCGCCCTCATGCTCGAGTGGGCGCTCGGCCGCGACGAGCCGGTGATGCTCCGCTACCCGAAGGGCGCGTGCCCGACCGAACAGGACGCGTTTTCGCTCCCGATCGTCGAGGGTCGGGGCGTTTTCGCGCATCGCGACGGCCTCGACACGGTCATCGTCGCCACCGGCGGCATCTACCCGGAGGTTCACGAGGCCTCGAACATGCTCGCGCGCCAGGGGAATCCGGTAGACAGCTACGTGCTCCGGTTCGTCAAGCCGATCGACCAGGCATTTTTCGTCGCGGTCATGAAGGCGTATAGAAACGTCGTGCTCGTCGAGGACGGAGTCGCGACCGGCGGAATCGCGGAACACCTCGCGTCCATTCTCGCGACCGAGTTGCCCGGGGTAAACGTCGCGACCCTCGCGTTCGACGAGATATTCTATCCGCAGGGAACGAGGGCCGAAATCCTCGCCGCCGCGGGCCTTTCGAGCGCCCACATCGCCGACGCGGTCCGCAAGCTCCGCGCGGCGGTCGCCGAGGGACGGTCTTCTTGATGCCCTCGCTTTCCCTCGCGAACGGGCGAGTCGTCTCGACCGACCTTCCCGCGCTCGTCATGGGGATCGTGAACGCGACCCCCGACTCGTTTTGGGAAGGAAGCAGGTCCCTCGGCGGCGATTGCGCCGATCCCGTCGCGCGCGGGGTTGAAACGGCGCTCCGGATGGCCGCGGACGGCGCGGACGTCATCGACGTCGGCGGCGAATCGACGCGGCCCGGTTCCGCGTACGTGAGCGAGGAAGAGGAACTTTCCCGCGTGGTTCCGCTCGTTCGCGCTATCAGGAAGCGAAGCGACGTGGCGATCTCGGTCGACACGAGAAAGTCGCGCGTATTCGAGGCCGCGCTCGCCGAGGGCGCCGATATCCTCAACGACGTGTCTGCGCTCGCCGACGATCCCGATATGGCCCGCGTCGCCGCGCGCGCGGGCGTTCCGGTCATACTCATGCACAAACGGGGCACTCCCGAGACGATGCAGGTGAATCCGTCGTATTCGGATCCGGTACGCGAGGTTCTCGAGGAACTGCTCGCGCGCGCCCGATTCGCGGAAGAATCGGGGATCGCGCGTGAGCGGATTATCCTCGATCCGGGCATCGGGTTCGGGAAACGGTATGGCGATAATATCGCGATACTCGCGGGTCTTGCCGAAATCGCGGGCGCGGGATACCCTGTGCTCATGGCGCTTTCGCGCAAGTCCTGCATCGGCGAGATGACGGGCCGAGAGATCAAGGACAGGCTCGCCGGCACGCTCGCCGCGAATCTCGTCGCGGTCCAGCGCGGGGCCTTCATGCTTCGCGTGCACGACGTCGCCGAGACCCGCGACGCGCTCCGCGTACTCAAGGAGATCGAAACCCGTGGAATTCATTAAGCGCGTCGCGCAGATATACGCCGCCGTCCAGCCCTTTCTCGACATCACGATTCTCTCGTTCCTCCTCTATGCGGCGTATCAAATACTCGTCAAGACCCAGGCCATTCAGCTTCTCAAGGGAGCGATCTCCCTGCTGGTCGTCTACGCGATCGCCTTTCTCCTGAGGCTCAATACCCTCCTGTGGCTCCTCAATATCCTCGCGCCCGGGCTTCTCATCGGCGTCGCGATCGTCTTTCAGCCGGAGCTCAGGAAGATATTCCTCAAGATAGGGCAGAGCGACTGGCTCCGGATCGGCAAACGGTCGAAACACAGCCATCTCGAGTCGGTGCTCACCGCGGCGGAGATCCTCTCGAACCGCCGGCGGGGCATGCTCGTCGTGCTCATCAGGCGTAACGGCCTCAAGGACATCGCCGAGACCGGCACGAGGCTTAATGCCGACCTTTCTTCGAGCCTTCTCGTGACCATTTTCGGGCACGACACGCCGCTCCACGACGGGGCAGCGATCATACAGGGCGGCCGCGTCATCGCGGCCGGCTGCTTTCTCCCGCTGTCGGAACAGCAGGACATCAGGAAAACCTTCGGGACGCGGCATCGTGCGGCGCTCGGGCTTTCCGAGGAAACCGACGCCGTCGTCATGATCGTGTCGGAGGAGACCGGGGCGATAAGCCTCGCGTACGACTCGAAGCTCTATTACGACCTTTCCGCGGCCGAGATCACGAGGCAACTCGAGGGCCTCCTCGAGCTCGGCGGAGAGGCTACACACGCGGAGGATGCGGGCAATGACCGTTCGGAATTTAACTGACAAAATACTCGAGAACTGGCCCGCGAAGATCGTCTGTTTCACGCTCGCGATCCTCCTCTTTCTTTTTTACCGCATGAGCACCCTCGAGCGGCGTTATCTTTCGGTCCCCCTTTCCATTGAGACGAACGGCGACCTCGTGCCGGCGTCGAGTTATCCGCGAGTCGTCAAGGTCGGCCTCCGCGGCGAGGGGGACAACATCTCGCTCGTTCAGGAGGAGGACGTCATCGTGTACGCGGATCTCTCGTCGTTCAGCAAGGAGGGCGAGTTCAGGGTTCCGCTGCAGACGCGGCTCAAGAGTTCCGCGCTCGAGATCGACCCGCTCGAGGTTACGGTGGAGCCCGCCGAGATCGTGCTCCGGCTCGAGCATCGCCTCGTCAAGAAGGTGCCGGTGACCGCGAGTTTCAAGGGCTATCCCGAGGCGGGGTACGAGTTCGCCGGGTATTCCGTGAAGCCCGACACCGTGGAGATTTCCGGTCCCCGTTCCGCGATCGAGCGGATACGCGACATGACGACCGAGCAGATCGACCTTACCGCGCGCGACGCGAGCTTCGAGAGCGACGTTGTCCTCGTGAACCGAAACCCGCTCATCTCGGTCTCGGGGAACGGAAAGGTTCGCTACGTTGTCACGATAAACCAGACCACCCTCGTGAGGAATTTCGACAGCGTCCCGTTTTACTTCGAGAACCTCGACGAGTCCTTCGCCGTTGAAACCCCGACCGCGTCGGGCTCGATTCAGATCAAGGGGACGCAGAAGGATCTCGAGCCGTGGGTCCTTCCCGAGAACGCCCTTACCGTGCTCTGCGAGAACATCCGCGCGCCGGGCAACTATGCAATCGAGGTCCATTCCATAATCCCCGTCCCGTTCGAGGTCGTTTCCTTCGAGCCGAGAGAGATTCAGATCACCGTGAGGAGGAAACCCCAATGATCGTCGGCATCGGGCTTGATGTCGTTCACGTGAGTCGCCTCGAGCGATGGCAGGCGATCCCCGGTCTCCTCGAGCGGTATTTCCACCCGGAAGAGCTCGACACCGCGTTGAGCCGCGGGTCGGGGGCGACCCTGTCCCTCGCGGCCCGCTTCGCCGCGAAGGAAGCGTTCGGCAAGGCCGTCGGGACGGGCCTGAGCGGCATAACGCTCAAGAACATCCTCGTGCGGAACAACCATAACGGCAAGCCGTACATGGAGCTATTCGGAAACGCGCTCGAGGCCCTTACCCGCTCGGGCGGGACCGCCGTGCACCTGAGCCTTACCCATGAGCGCGATAACGCGCTCGCGATGGTCGTCATAGAAGGAGCCGCCCATGGCGAATAAAGCCGAGAAGAATCCCTCGATCACCTTCTATTCGAAGGACCAGACCCAATGCCCGATCTGCAACGCGAAATTCAAGCGAGAGGAGTTGCTCTCGGGCGGCGGGCGGATGATCGCGGGTAACCTCACCGACGAGCTTCGCCGGTTGTACGAGCCCTCGGCGAAATTCGGCGAGATACACCCGCTCGTCTACACGATGACGGTTTGCCCCAAATGCCACTACTCGGCGTTTCCCCAGGACTTTTGCGTTCTCGACAAGGAAAGCCTCAACAAGATCTACGAGCACATGCAGGCGCGGTACGAGTCGACGAAACGGCTCTTCTCGAAGCTGAGCTACACGGGTTCCCGGACGCTCGCCGAGGGCGCTGCCTCGTACTACCTCGCGCTCCTGTGCTACGAGGACGTCGACCCGAAGTTCTCGCCGACCATCAAGCAGGGGGTATGCGCCCTGCGCGCGGCCTGGCTTTTCGCCGAGCTCGGGGTTAAGTACCCCGAGGAAAACTACGGCTACATTTCCGATCTCCTCTATCGCAAGGCGAACTTTTTCTACCGAAGGGCGATCGAGCTCGAATCGACGGGAAAAGAGATGATCGCGAGCCTGAAGTCCTTCGGGCCCGATCTCGACAAGAACTACGGCTACGACGGGGTGCTCTACCTTTCGGCGCTTCTCGAGCTGAAATACGGGCCGCGCAACGACATGGCGCGTCGCGTCGAGATCCTTGCCTATCATCGTCGATCCCTCGCGAAGATGTTCGGCCTCGGGAAATCGAGCAAGAGCAAACCCGGACCGCTTCTTGAACTCGCGCGCTCCCTCTACGATCGGCTCGTCGCCGAACTCGAGGGCTCGGGCGTGGATGACATCGACGAATGAGCGAGATGGATTCTCCCTGTCTCCGCAATATCGCGCTTACCGTCTCGTACGACGGGACGGGATTTCTCGGCTGGCAGCGGCAAAGCGAGCGCGCGCTCGGCAAGGGAAGGACGGTCCAGGAAGAGATCGAGAAAGCCCTCGCGAAGATGCACGGGCACCCGGTTCCCCTCATCGGCTCGGGTCGTACCGACTCGGGCGTTCACGCCGTGGGCCAGGTCGCGAACTTTCACACCGATATCGCGCGCATACCGCCTGACCGGTTCGTTCCCGCGCTCAATTCCCTGCTCGAGCGCGATATCCGCGTTCTCCATTCACGCGAGGTTTCCGCGGATTTTCACGCGCGCTTCAACGCACGCGCGAGGACCTATCGCTATTTCATCTTCTGCGGAAAACGGTGCCCCGCGCACGAGATGCCGTACGTGTGGTATCTCGGGAGGCGCCCCGACGTCGCGCGACTCAACCGCATGGCCTCGGCTCTTTCAGGCGAGATCGACTGCACGACCTTCACGGCCGCGGGCGACCAAAGCGCCACGCGCTCGCGCTACCTCTACAAGGCGGTCTTTTACCCGGACGGGGAGCGGCTCGTCTTCGAGATCGGCGCGAACGCCTTCCTCTGGAAGATGGTGCGCTCGATTACCGGCACGCTCGTCGATCTCGAGTCGCGGGGCGCGGGCGAAACCGATTTCAGGCGCATACTCGACGCGCGCGACCGAAAGCTCGCCGGTCCTACCGCGCCGGCGACGGGGCTCTTTCTCTGGGATGTCCGGTACTGACGGGGGAACGCCGACGCGCGGCGCGATCGGCGGGGGAGGGCGGCCTTCTAGAGGAGACTCACCGGATCGACGTCAACCTCGATGTACAGCGACTGAAGCGGCTTGTAACCGGTCAGGAACGCGCGCGCCGCGTGCGCGATCGGCGCGAGGCTCTTCCCCCGGAGGATGATCTGGTGCCGATGGTTCCCCGCGATGACCGCCAGCGGGCATTCCGCCGGTCCGAGTATCTCCGCGTCGGGCGGGATCATCCCCTTCAGTATAGCGAGGGCGCCTTCCGCGCCCGTGGCCGCGATTTCCACGTTTTTGCTCCTGAACACGAGCCTGATGAGCCGCGAAAAGGGCGGAAAGCCGAGGAGCTCCCGCTGCCCCAGCTCGTACGCGTAGAAACCCTCGACGTCTCCCGCGGCCGCGTACGCGATCGCGGGATTCTTCGGGCTCCAGGTCTGGATGATCACGCGGCCGTCGGGAAAGAACCTCCCCGCGCGACCGGCGACCTGCACGATGAGGGCGAAGGTACGCTCCGCCGCGCGAAAGTCGGGCATATGGAGGCCCGTGTCCGCGAGCGCGATCCCGACGAGCCTCACGCCGGGGAAGTTGAGCCCCTTCGCGACCATCTGCGTGCCGAGGAGGATGTCCGTTTTCCCTTCCCTGAAATCGGCGAGCGCGTGCTTGAGCTCGTCCTTCTTCGTGAGGCTGTCGGTGTCGACGCGCCTTACCGTGCAATCCGGGAAGGTCCGCCTGATCTCGTCCTCGATGAATTCCGTGCCGAAGCCCGCGTAGCCGGTGTCGAGCGATCCGCATTCCGGGCATACCGAGGGAGGCTTCGCCTGATAGCCGCAATAGTGGCAACGCATGACGCCCTCGGTACGGTGCCAGGTGAGGGGAACGGAACAGTTACGGCACTTGAGGTCGAAGCCGCAGGTATTGCAGCGGAAGAAGTGCGTGAATCCCCGGCGGTTCAGGAACACGATCGATTGTCTTCCCGCGTCCTTCGCCTGCCGCATCTCCTCGACGAGCGAGCGGGAAAGGGCCCCGCCCGAGCCGGCGAGCGGCACGATCCTGATCTCGGGGACGGCTCCGCCCGAGAGGCGGCGGGTCAGCCTGAACGTCCTGATCGAGCCCGATTGCATCCCGTACCAGGCCTCGAGGGACGGCGTCGCGCTGCCCATGACGAGGGCCGCTCCGGAAAGCGCGGCGCGGCGCATCGCGACCTGCCGGGCGTGATAGCGCGGGGTCGTGCCGGACTTGTAGGAACCGTCGTGCTCCTCGTCGATGATGACGAGTCCGAGGTTCCCGACGGGCGCGAAGACCGCGCTCCGCGCGCCGACGACGATCCGCGCCTCTCCGCGCCTGATGCTCATCCATTCCGCGAGACGCTTGCTCCCGGTGAGCCCGGAGTGAAGGACCGCGGCGAGGCGGCCGAATCGCGACACGACGGACTCGATGACCTGATGGGTGAGCGATATCTCGGGGACGAGGTAGATCACTCCCTTGCCCTGCTCGAGCGTGGCCTCCGCGGCGCGGAGGAACACCTCGGTCTTTCCCGAGCCGGTCACGCCGAAAAGGTAGGCGGGCGTTTTCGCTTCCCGATCGAGTACCCCCTCGACGGCGCGCTCCTGCTCTTCCGAGAGATCCCTGCGCTCGGCCTCGAATTCATAGTCGTCGAACGCGAGTCCGCCCGTGTCGCTTTCGCGGCGTCCCGAGGGGAGCATCGCGCCGAGCGCCTCTCCTTCCGAGCAGAGGTAGAATTGCGCGATCCAGTGGGCGAGGGCGATTTCCTCGTCGCCGAAGATCGGCTCCGCGTCGACCATTCGGACGACTTCCTTGACGTCGGCCTCGGCGAGCGGAAACCCCGGTGGAAGCTCGTCACGCTCTCCGACGACGAAACCGGCGATCCGTCTCGCGCCGAAAACGACCTCGGCGCGGCGGCCGACGTATCGCGCGTCGGGGCCCTCGTTCCGCTTTCCTCCGGGGACTCGATAGGTGAAGGTTTGGTAGACGGGCAGGTTGAATGCGAGCTCGAGCCAGGCGGGCATCAGCGCTCGACGTCCTCGAGCAGCTCGGTCTTGAACCGCTTGAGGTCCTCCCATGCCGGACGTTTGAGGTTTTCGTCGCGAAGGAGCGCGCTCGGGTGATAGGTCGGCATGAGGGGAATGCCATCGTAATCGTAGACGTTCCCCCGGAGTTGCCCGATACCGTTCTGGGTCTTGAGGAGGTTTTGCGCGGCGACGCGGCCAACCGCGAGGATGGCTTTTGGCCTCAGCGCCCTGATTTGCGCCTCGAGGAACGGAGCGCAGGCGGCCGCCTCCTCGGGGGTCGGGTCCCGGTTCTCGGGCGGGCGGCATTTGACGATATTCGCGATAAAGCAGTTTTCCGCGCGCGAAAGGCCTATCGCGCCGAGCATCCTGTCGAGAAGCTGCCCCGCCTTCCCGACGAAGGGCTCTCCCTTGGCGTCCTCGTCCGCTCCGGGACCCTCGCCGACGACGAGCACGAGCGGACGAGCCGGGCCGACGCCGGGGACGGCGTTCTTCCTGCCGCGGCAGAGATCGCAGCGCTCGCACGAGGATACGGCATTCGCGATCGCCGCGAGGCTATCGAGGCCGGACGGGGCTCCCGAGCGCGCGTCCATTGCCGAGTCGGATCCCGTTCCGTCGTCCGCCTTTGACTCGGTGTCGTCGTAAAAAACGGGCATCGATCCTTGCGGCCTTGCCCCGTCCGCGAGCGCGCGAGCGGCAATGTCGAGAAACGAGTAGAGAGTTTCCTTTTCTTCGCGTGTCACCGGCTTACCCTTCCACGTTTGCCCTCAAGACGGCTTCGTCGACCGGCTCGGGATAGTACCGGAGCACGGTCCGGTAAAAGGCGACGGTCTTCTCGGCGTGTTTCGCGATGGAGAAATTTTTCGATATCTCGAGGCTTCGAGCGCCGTATGCGCGGCGTTTCACGGGATCGTCGACGAGCTCGAGGATCGCGCGCTCGACGGCCTCGTCATCGTCCGCGAGATACCCGTTATCGTTCGGGAATACCGTGTCGAGATAGCTCGAATCGCGTCTCGCGCAAATCGGGAGCCCTGAAAGGAGCGCCTCGAGGATCGTCATCGAGTGCATTTCGGAAAGCGAGCAGGTCATGAAGACGTCGCTCATGCCGTAATAGGTGTGGAGATCGGTCCAGTTGACGAAGCCGGTAAACACGATCCGGTCGTCGAGCTTCGCCTTGTGCACGGTCTGCCGCATCGGCTCGAGCGCGGGTCCGTTCCCGACGAAGAGCGCCTTGACGTTCTCGCGCGCGGAAACGACTCGGATCGCGACGTCGAGCAGCTCGAGCACGCGTTTTTCCTCGCCGATCCTGCCGACGAAAAGAAGGAGTGTGTCCCTTTCGCCGATGTTCCAGGTCTTTCGCATTCGCGCGTAATCTTCCGCCGTGTCATGGCTCGACAGGAAGGCCTCGGTGTCCACCGCGTTGGGGATGACGGCCGAGGGGATGTGGGGGAGCATGAAGTCGCTCTTGAAATAGTCCCTCGCCTTGGACGAGACGTTGATGAACGCGTAGAACTTTCTGTAGATGCGCTTGACGACGCGACGGATGACCTTGACCGGGATAAGCCTGGCCATGGGAACGTAAAAGTCGTAAAAGTCTTCCCACATGGTATGGGTCGTGACGATCGTCGGTATATGCATGGTCTTGCCGACGCTCTTCGCCGCGTGGGCGATGTAAAATTCCGTGTGGCTATGGATGATCTCGATATTGTGCTCGCGGAGAAACTCGACGATCTTGCGCTTTTGGGGAAAACCGACGAATTGGTCGGTACCGAGCCCGAGCGGGATCGACGGCACGCGGAATATGCACGGGTCCTCTTCCCGTTTCGCATTTGGCGTCGTCTCGACCGTCACTACGACGACGTGATGTCCCAGGGCCTCGAGGGCTGCACGGAGCTGTATGACGACCGTGACGATCCCGCTTTTCGTGGGAAGATAACTGTCGGAAAATAGTGCGATATTCATTTCACCAGTATACCGAGCGGGACGAGATTTGTACAGGTTTCGCTTGCCGACCCCCCGGTATTGCAGGTATACTGTTTCCCTGATATGAAGCAGAAAATCGCGTTTTTATACCTTAACACCGGCGGCGGCCACATAGCGCCCGCGAAGGCGCTCGCGAACGGCGTCAAAGATGCCTGGCCCGGCGAGGTCGAGACCTTCCTCGTGAACGGTTTTAGCGATAAGATGCGAATGTGCAGGCTTTTTTTCGAGAACGGGTACCGTGCCTCATCCAACTACTTCGAGCCAGGGTACGTGCTTTTCTATCGGATGACTGAGCATTCCTTTTTCCGGAAATTCGGCACCTATCTCGTGTCGATCCACGGCGAAAACCATCTGTATCGCTTTCTCCGGGATAACGGTATTACCAAGGTCGTATGCCTTCACGAGGTCCTTATCGAGGTCGCGAGAAACGCGATCGACCGTCTCGATACCTCAATCCCGCTCATTACGCTCGTTACCGATCCCTATACCGCGCACGCGATATGGTTTTACCAGAAAAGGACCGAACTCGTCGTTTTTTCCGAGAAACTTCGCAAGGAGGCTATCGAGCGCTATGGCTTCGATCCCTCCCGCGTTCACGCGTTTCCCTTCATCCTGAACCGCGCGTACGATCGCCGCTATTCCGAAACAGAGATTCTCGAGGCGAAACGCCGACTCGGGCTCCCGACGGACCGGAAGCTCATTCTCGTCGCGGGCGGCGGGGAGGGCTTACGGAGCGCCGACCGCATCGTGTCCGAATTCGTGTCCAAAAAGCGCGATGAGGTCCTCATCGTGGTATGCGGGAAGAACAGCCTCCTCATGAGCCAGCTCAAGCTCATCGTCGAATGGCGAAAGGCGACGAACGTCGTGCTCTACGGGTTCGTGTCCTTCATGCCCGATCTTCTCAACGTCGCCGACTGCGTCATCACGAAAGGCGGCGCCTCGACGGTCATGGAGGTTCTCGCCGTCGGAAAGCCCGTGATCTTTTCCACCTTCATCCGCGGACAGGAGCTCGGAAACGTCCTTTTCGCGGTGTACGGCGGGGCGGGTTGGTACATCCGGAAGCCGAGCGAGATTCTCGCGCAGGCCGAACGGGTTATCAATGACGCCTCGCTCACCGTTTCGGTCCGCCGGAACATCGACGCCCTCGGCATCCGTAACGGACTCGACGAGGTTCGCGACTTTTTGTACTCGTTTTCGGGATAGCGATCCTTGACCGGTCTTCCCGTCGGCCTGAACGGGAGACCTCATGGAGGCTTGAGATAACGCGAAATCTCGGATATAGTGTTTCAGCTTGAGTTTCCGCGGTTTCCATGCCCTGGAGAAAGCGCGGTCTCACGCCACCAGGATTCTGTACAACGAGGTAAGGGGAGAACATGAAAGCCCGCTTTATTATCGCGCTCGCGGTTGGACTTTTCGCCGGTCAAGCGCTTTTTGCGCAGGTCGCCTGCGATCCTTCTGACTATTTTTACGATGACCTCGTCGTATGGGAAACCATGGGACTCGTCAATAACCTTCCCGCTGCCCGACCGTACCCCCAGCAATTGGTGAAATCGATCCTCAATCGCGTCATCGAGCGCGGCGACGCCACGCAGCGGCAACTCGCCGAGGCTCATTACAAGCGCATTTTCGGTCGCGTGCTGACGTACGGTTTCAAGACCGGCGCGGCGATCGACAGCTACAACTCGTTCAAGCAGCTTGATCTCGCCATAGCCTTCGACCTCAATTTCTTCATGACCGACATCGTTTCCGTGAGCGCTTCCGCGGACGGCTGGGCGACGAACAAGCTTCCGTACCAGGAACTCGTTCCCGAGTATCACGGGGGCTCAAAGGACATCGTCGAGGACAACGCGAAGGTCGGGCCGATGTGGATACTTCCCTCGGTCAATTCGTCTATCGCCGTCGGAACGGAGAATTGCTATCTCAACGCCGGTCTCATGCGCGGCTCATACGGCCCGTTCCACTATAACGGCACGATAGTCGGCCCTCAGGCGCTTCATTCGGGTCAGCTTGATTTCGCGTTCTATCGCGGGATGTGGGGATTGAACGTTTCCTCGTACATGCTGAGCGCGACCGCGGACGACGATCCCTACAAGTACCATCCGGAAAAATTCATATCGACGCACTCCATCGACTTTCATCCCTACGAATGGCTGTCCGTGTCGATTCTCGAGTCGGTGATCTACGGCGGACGCTTCGACATGCTCTATATGCTCCCGCTCTCGCCGTATATGATCAGCCAGGGAAACACCGGTTTCGCCGACAACAACTACATCGGCGGCATGTTCACCCTAAAGCCGATGAAGGGTCTGCGTATAGACGGCACGCTCAACGCGGACGATCTGAGCTTCAACGACATGGCCAAGCTCAAGCTCGACACGAAGTACCGCATCAGCGGGCAGCTCGGCGTTTCCTACGCCCCGCGCAGGTCCGGCATGCTCACGCTCGTCTCGCTCGATTACACCATGGTAACGCCCTATACCTACAGCCATAAGGCCAGCGACGCCCTCGACACGAGCGAGCCGAATTACCAGAATTACGCGCACGCCGGTGAGAATTTCGGGCCGGGCCTCGACCCGAACTCCGACCGCGTCAATCTCAAGGTAAAGCTTCGCCCGCTCGAGGGGGTCGACGTCGATTTCGTCGGCACGCTCATCAGGCACGCGAACGTCAACGAGGACATCGGGTTCGACTGGGTCAAGGAATACCTGACCGGTACCGGCACCTACGTCACCGACGGCTCGATCCGGAACTCCTCGGGATCGAACGCGGGGCACGCGTATTTCTACTCGACTCCGTTCCTTTCGCAGGAGACGATACAGTATATTTGGCAAACCGGATTCGACGTGGCGTGCCGCCTTCCCGTCCTCAAGACCGGCGGGCATATGCTCTTCAAACTCGGGTATCGCTTCGAGATGAACGTGAACCCGTACGTGACGAGCGAGATCTACTCCCATGACAAGAGTCTCGAGGGCGCCGACGACGATACGATCAAGGCCGCCGCGGCGAAAAAGCTGGCCGATTGGCGCGAGGACGCCTCCGGCACGATATTCAATAACTATATCAGCGCGGGCTTCCATTACTTCTACTGAAGCCGTTACTTGATAAAACGAAAAGGAACCGGGATGCCGGTTCCTTTTTTTTATGCTTTTGACGGGAACGCGTCCCGCGGTCTGGTTATCTGTCGCGCGACGCGGGCTGCAGTCCCGCCGCTAATCCGTTTCGCCTTCCCCGTCCTCGAATTCCTCGGGGGCACGAACCTTTCCCCCGTACAGAACCTTCGGATACACGACGATGCCGAGTTTCTTCTCGATCCGCGCGAGATTCCTGAGCTCGCGCTCGTCGCCGAAGACGGCGTTGATGCCGGACTTTCCCGCGCGGGCGGTACGGCCAGCCCGATGTATGAAGAAATCCTCGTTCTCGTTCACGTCCAGCTGAATGATGTGGGTCACGTTCGGGATGTCGAGCCCGCGCGCCGAAAGATCGCTCGTCACGAGGACCTGGGTACGCCCTGAGCGAAAATCGTCCATGGCCTTCTTTCGCTCGAGCTTGCCGAGCTTCGCGTAGAGCGCCGAGCACGGAATCTTCCGGAACCGGAGCTGCGCCGCGATATTCTCGACCTGTCCCGCGATCGCGGTAAAGACGAGCGCCTTCGCCGGCCGTTCGGCGAGGATGAACCGGCGAAGGGTTTCTATCTTGTCCCGTCCCTCGCTGTAGAACGCCCAGTGCGCGATGTTCCTTCTGAGCACGGCCTCCGGGGGAAGGGTAATGAGCCTGAGTCGATGGGTCTTCGTCCCCGAAGCGGCAAGGGAATCCGTCCCCGACCCGCTCGCGTCAGCCGCGCCCTGAGCCTTCGGCACCATGCGCTCGAGAAGGGATGCATGGTACTTGCTGAGGGTCGCGGAGCAGGCGATATACTGCGCGCCCGTCGGGAGGGTCGCAAGGAGATCGGAAAGGATGTCGCGAAGCTCGGGAGCGAGCATGCGGTCGGTTTCGTCGAGGATGACCGTCCGTATGCCGCGAACGGACAGTTTCTTCAGCCTGATGAGCTCGAGAATGCGCGCCGGGCCTCCCGCGAGCAGGGTAGGTTTCCCCTTGAGCGCCTCGATCTGCCGTTTGAGTGGCGCCCCGCCGATGCAGAGCGCCGTCGTTACGGGGATGCCCGCTTCCCTCGCGAGGGACGAGGCCTCGCCCTTGATTTGGGAGGCGAGCTCGTGAGTCGGTGCGATGACCAGTATCTTGGGCGAATCGGCGCTATCATCCCCGACGCATTTCATGAAAGCCGGGACGAGGTACGCGAAGGTTTTTCCCGTGCCGGTTTCGGACTGGAAAAGCACGGATTCTCCCGCGAGCAAGGCGGGAATTACGGCTTGTTGTACTGCCGTCGGTTCGGTGATTCCCTTTCGTTCAAGGGCCGCGCAAATTTCCGGGATGACGGAAAGGTCGGAAAAAGTGGTCATAGTACATGAGGATAGCATAAGGAAGGAAAAAGTGCTATAATGGCTCGTTAATCCGCGTGATGGGGGATCCTGTTGAAAATCGGTATCGATACCTTCGGTTGTGACCATGGACGGTCCGGAATAGGGGCGTACGTCCTTTCTCTCGTTCGCAATCTTCCCGAATCGGAGCACGGAGTCGACCTCTTCGGTCCCGAACTGGACCGATTCACCTATACGTCGGGGCTCGATTCGGTTTCCTATACCGGCGTCACGGTATCGGACAGTCAACTCGCCGAACGGCTTTGGCATATCACCGGTTTTCCCTCATTCGCGAAGAAACAGCGGTATGACGCGGTGCTCTTTCCCTCGGGCGTGCGGTTCCTGCCCATGCGCCTTGACGTACCGTCGGTGGTCGTCGTTCAGGACATCCTTTCCGACAACTGGAAGAACTCCGACGACGGGATGATCGCGTCGCTGTTCAAGATGCAGCTTCGCAAGACGAACCGGATAATCGCCGCAAGCCGGTTTATCCGGGATGACCTCGTGAACCTCCGCATTCCCGAATCCCGAATTACCGTGATTCACAACGGTATCGACACGAACCTCTTTTATCCCAGGCAGCAGTCGTCGACCGAGGCCGTTCTGATCCACCCCTTTTCCATAAGGCGGCCGTACATCATATACGCCTCGCGGGTCGCGTATCCCGCGAAATGCCACGTCGAGCTCATCAGGGCGTTCGCCATCTTCAAGCAGCGCACCGGACTCCCGCACCGGCTCGTGCTCGCTGGTGCCGACGGAATCAACGCCGAGATCGTGCACCGCGAGGTCATCAAGTCTCCCGTGGCCTCGGACATACTCCTCACCGGGTATTTCCCCCATCAGAACCTTCCCGACCTGTATTCGGCGGCCGACGCGTGCGTCTTCCCCTCCTCGGCGGAGGGCGTCGGGCTTCCCGTACTCGAGGCGATGGCCTGCGGCATTCCCGTCGCGTGCGCCCGCGCAGGCGCGCTCCCCGAAATCGCCGGCGATTCCGCGCTTTACTTTGACCAGAACGACCCGGATGAAATTGCGAACGCGATCGCCCGGATCGTGCGCGTCCCGTCGGGCGAAACCGACGCGCTCAGGGCTTCCCTCGTCGAGTCCGGCCTGAAATGGGTCACGAATTTCGACTGGAGGCAGAGCGCCTCCGAGACCCTTGCCTGCGTGGCCGAGACCGTCGGCCGCACGTAAAAAAAAACGGTCCACTCCCGAACCTGCCGAGAGGGAAGCGCTCGCTTCACCGACGACGGTTACGGGAACGGACCGCGTTCAAGCGATCGTCCGCGCTCAGGCCGTTTTCTGGCCCGCCTGCTCTATTGACGGCTTCACCGATTTCTCGACGACGTCCTTCGTGATCACGACCCGCTTGTTGCCCTCGATCGAGGGAATCTCGAACATGAGCTCCATCATCATCTTCTCTACGATAGCGCGGAGTCCGCGCGCGCCGGTATTCTGCTTGATCGCGAGTTCGGCGATCGCGTCGATGGCCTCGTCCTCGAATATGAGCTCGACCTTGTCGATGTCGAGCGAGGCCTGGAACTGCTTGACGATCGCGTTCTTGGGCTCGGTGAGGATCCTCTTGAGGTCCTCGCGCACGAGCTCGTTGAGCGCGACGGTGATCGGCAGTCGCCCGATGAACTCCGGGATCATCCCGAACTTGATGAGGTCGTCGGGGCTGATCTGGTCGTAGAGTTCCTGGAGGCTTCGCTCCTTGTGGATCTTGATGTCCGCGCCGAATCCCATCGGGTGCTCGGCTACGCGAGCCTCGATCATCTTGTCGAGGCCGACGAAGGCTCCCCCGCAAATGAAGAGGATGTTCGTCGTGTCGATCTTGATCATCTCCTGGTTCGGGTGCTTCCTGCCGCCCTGGGGAGGCACGGAGGCGGTCGTTCCCTCGATGATCTTGAGGAGCGCCTGCTGGACTCCCTCGCCCGAGACGTCTCGGGTGATCGAGACGTTTTCGCCCTTGCGCGCGATCTTGTCGATCTCGTCGATGTAGACGATGCCCCGCTCCGCGGCCGCGACGTTTCCGCCGGAGTTCTGGATGAGCTTGAGGAGGATGTTCTCGACGTCCTCGCCGACGTAGCCCGCCTCGGTGAGGGTCGTGGCGTCCGCGATCGCGAACGGAACCTTCATCTTCTGCGCGATCGTTCGCGCGAGAAGGGTCTTGCCCGAGCCGGTCGGTCCGATGAGAAGGACGTTCGACTTCTCGATGACGACGTCGTCGGGAGTCTTCGAGGGATTCGCTATCCGCTTGTAGTGGTTGTAGATCGCGACCGAAAGGGCTTTCTTCGCCTGCTCCTGACCGATGATGTACTGGTCAAGATGGGCCTTCATCTCCTTCGGTGTCGGGATTTCGCCGGTGAACTCGGTCGAGAGTTGCTGGTTCTCCTCGTCGAGGATGCCGCGGCACACGTCGACGCAATGGTCGCAGATGAATACTCCGGGTCCCGCTATGATCTTCCTGCCCGCGTCCGCGGTCTTGCCGCAGAAGGAGCAGGTCTGTTCCTTGTCATTTCTCAGTTTTGCCATGCTTCCTCCGCTTCATGACCTGGTCGACGATGCCATAGGCGTGCGCCTCGCCGGCGGACATGAAGTAGTCGCGCTCCATGTCCCGCGCGACCTCCTCCTCGCTCTTTCCCGTATGGTAGGCGAAGTACTCGATCGTGAGCTTCTTGAGCCTGACGATCTCGCGGGCCTGGATGCCGATGTCGACGGCCTGGCCCTGAACCCCGCCCCAGGGCTGATGAATGAGCACGCGCGAGGAGGGAAGCGCGTTGCGCTTTCCGGCCGTGCCGCCCGCGAGGATGATCGCGGCCATGCTCGCAGCCTGCCCGAGGCAGAAGGTCTGCACGTCCGAGCGGATCTGCTGGATGGTATCGTAGATCGCGAGACCCGCGGTCACGGAACCGCCGGGGCTGTTGATGTAGAGGTTTATGTCCTTATCCGGATTCTGTGAATCGAGGAAAAGGAGCTGGGCGACCGCGAGATCCGCGGTCGCGTCGGTTATCTCGCCGTCAATGAAGACAATCCGGTCCTTGAGAAGCCGAGAGAAGATGTCGTAGGAGCGCTCGCCGTTACCGGTCTGCTCGACGACGTAGGGAACCAGATTGTTCATTTGTTCGTTCATGGTTACTGCTCGTTCTTGAAGAGATCTGCAAAGGCCACCTTATCGCCCTTGGAAAGCGTGCACTTCTCGAGAAGCTGCGCGTAAAGGCGCTGCTCCTTGATGTCGTCTATAAGATACTCTTTCCGGCGGGGATCCGCATAGTGTTTTTTGACCTCGTCGGCGGAAATTCCCGCTCCCTCGGCGATGCGCGCGTACTCGGCCTCGACGTCCTCGGGGGTCACGTCGATCGCGCGGTCCTTGAGGAGAAGCTCGACGGCGACGCGGCTCTTGAGCATTTTCTCGGCCTCGCCCCTCCAGCCTTTGAGCATCTCTTCCTTCGACTGGCCGGAGGAGACGATGAGCTTCTCGAGCTGGGCGACGTCGGTGCGGAAGCGCTGCGCGAGCATCTGCCAGCGCGACTCGAGCTCTGCGGCTACCATTGACTCGGGGAGCTCGAAGGGGTTCTTCTCGACGATCTTCTCGAGGAGGGCGTTCGACTTGATTTCCTTGAGCTTGTTCTCGAGGGCGGTTTCCATGTTCTTCTTGATGTCGGCCTTGAGGTCGTCGAGGGTCTTGTACTTCTCGCTCACGTCCTGGGCGAGCTCGTCGTCGAGGTCGGGGAGATTGCGCGCCTTGAGCGCGGTGAGGGTGACGCGAAGCTTCTTCGTCGTGCCCGCGATGTCCTTGTCCTCGAAGTCGGCGGGGAATTTCTTCGTGAAGTCCTTGGTCTCGCCCTTCTTCATGCCGACGATCTCGTCGTCGAACTTGAAGATGTTATATCCGGTGCCGATCGTGAAGGTGAAGTCCTGGCGCTCGGTTCCCGCGATGGCGACGCCCGCGTCGTCGAGCTCGCAGTAGTTCACCGTCGCGATATTATCCTTCGCGGCCTTGTCGCCGTCGGCGCGGTCGACGACGATCGCGTTGCGGTCGCGGATCGCCTCGAGCTCTTCCTTCATCTCGGCCTCTCCCACGGAAACCTGCGGGACCTCGAGCTTGAAGCCGTCGATCGCGGCGAGCTTGACCTCGGGGAAGACGTCGTAGGTAACGGTGAACGACATGTCCTTCGAGACGTCGAACTCCGGGGTCTTGTCCATCACGGGCTGAGAGTAGGGAAGGGGGCGCTCGTGTTCGTTGGCCGCCTCGAAGATCTCCCCGAGCGCCTTCTCCATGATGTCGCCGGCGGCGTCGCCCTTGAGCGCGTCGCCGTATTTCTTCTCGAGCACGGCGACGGGAACCTTTCCCTTTCGGAAACCGGGGATCTGTATGGTCTTGGAATACTTCTGGAGAAGCTCCTGGTAGGTCTTCGCGATCTCGTCCTTGCCGATGGTGACGTCGAGCTGGACGCGGGACTTGTCAAGCTTGGTGAACTGCTTGTTCAGATTCATGTGAACATCCTCTTGCTATTGTAAAGTTTCTCAAGGACCGCCGGGCGCGGTCCTGCGTTTAGCCTTGAATAAAAAAAGGCGATCCGGATTTTACCGAATCGCCTTCCGAGTAAGAGCGGGAAACGGGAGTCGGACCCGCGACATCCACCTTGGCAAGGTGGCGCTCTACCACTGAGCTATTCCCGCAAAATCTACTGTTGCACCGTTCGTCGTGGCGGAACTGCGAGAGGAGGGACTTGAACCCTCACGCCGAGGCACCAGATCCTAAGTCTGGCGTGTCTGCCAATTCCACCACTCTCGCTTGTCTTTGCGCATCGCCTCTCGGCGTTCGCATCGCAAGTGACAGCATTCTACCGAAACTCAAGTCCCGTGTCAATCACTGAGGACTTTCGTTCGATCTGAGCCATGAAGGGATCGAACCTTCGACCCACAGATTAAGAGTCTGTTGCTCTACCAGCTGAGCTAATGGCCCGTTGTTTCGTTTGCATTCGTTACCGTTTCGCGGCATCGTCTGCATCCGTTACGGTTATTTGTTATACAGCAAACCGTTTTTTTTGTCAATCGGGTTTCAACAACCTTTTTGACTTTTTTGCGTCCGGCAGGAATCGAACCTGCGACCTTCGGATTCGAAGTCCGGCGCTCTATCCAACTGAGCTACGGGCGCAAACGCTCCCATCCTGCGCGGAACGCTTCCTCGCGGTTCCGGTCTCCGGTTCCGCGAAGAAAGAAGGGTGCCTGATGGGTTTCGAACCCACGACAACCAGATCCACAATCTGGCGCTCTACCACTGAACTACAGGCACCAAGAAAACTGACGAGAGCCATAGTGCCAGAACGGGAAAAAAAAGTCAAGGATGGAAGACGATTTCCGTACAGTCCCCGCATGGTCTTCCGATAATGAAATGAAGGAGTGTTTTGCCATGGAAAAAGCAACGATTCAGACATCCCGGCTCGAGGAAATCCTCCGCAATCAGCTATCGATCCTTCAGGCCCTGTACGCCTGCCAAAAGCGGATGTACGAGAGCGTCCTCGTTCGCGATTGGGTTCTTCTCCAGAAAGAAACATCGGAATCGGAAACCTACGCCGCGATTTTCTCCCGCCTCGAGGAGGAACGGCTTTCCTGCGCGAAGGAACTTTTTCCGGACGCCGAGGGTTCGCGCGATTTTTACGCGGTAACCGCCCGTCTCGACGCGGGGGATCGCCAGCGCGTCAACGAGCTCTTTCGCGAGATGAAGAGACTCCTTCTCCTTTCAAAGACCGAAAACGACGTTTTCAATACCTACGTAACGAACGCGCGCGCCGTCGTAAGCGGCATGCTTGAAACCGTATTGCCCGGACGGAAGGCGAAGATCTACTCGCGGAGGGGAGGCATCGTTTCCTCGCCGGTAGAAAGCCTCGTCCTCAACCGTTCATTCTGACAAGGAGCGTATCATGTCGTCCACGTTCAGCGGCATCGAGATGGGAAAGCGGAGCCTTTTCGCCCACAGCCAGTCAATCGAGACCGCGGGTCACAACCTTTCGAATTCCTCGACCGAGGGTTATTCGCGCCAGCGCGTGGAGCTCAAGGCTACCGAACCCCTCTATCGCCCGGACCTCTCCCGCGCGGAGACTCCCGGCCAGCTCGGGCAGGGCGTGTCCGTAGAGGCGATAAGGCGGGTCCGCGACGAGCTTCTCGACCAGCGCATCGTCGGTCAGTCCAACGGCGAGGGATACTGGAAGACCCGGGACAATTACCTCCTCATGATGGAGCAGATCTACAACGAGCCTGCCGATACCTCGGTGCGAAACCGGATGGACCAGTTCTGGGATTCCTGGCAGGAGCTTTCGACGTATCCCGAGTCGCGAGCCTCGAGGCAGGCCGTTCTCTCGCGCGGCGAGACCCTCGTCGACGCGATTCATCAACAGTATCGCGGCCTGCAGGGCGTGCGCGATATGCTGAACGGCGACATAGAGGGCGTCACGAGGCAGGTTAACGACCTCGCCCGCGAGATCGCCTCGCTCAACGAGGAGATCGTCAAGGTCAAGGCGATGGGCGACAGTCCCAACGATCTCATGGACCGGCGCGACCTTTTGACCGAGAAGCTTTCGGGTCTCATCAACATCACCACCGACCAGCGCGACCCCGACGAGTTCGTCATCCATACGGCGGGACTCGAGCTCGTGCAGGGAAAAAGCTATCGAACCTTCGAACTCCGGAACGGACCCGAAAACGACGGGTACACCGAGGTCGTATGGGCCGAAAACGGCAATCGCGCGGAATTCGCGGGCGGAAAGCTCGGCGCGCTCATCGAGCTGCGCGACAAGGATTTCCGCGACGAGGTACAGAAGCTCGACACGATGACGATGACCTTCGTCGACCTCGTGAACGCCGTCCATCGCGACGGCATGGGCGCGAACGGGAAGACCGGGGTCGATTTCTTCAAGGAACAGAACTTTATCGATAACGTCGCCGGTAACTACGACCGGAACGGCGACGGCCAATACGACTCGTCCTATATTTACCGCGTCTCGGGATCGACGAAGCTCTCGGCGCGCGAGCAGATCGGACTCGCGGGGACGATAACCCTTTCCGGCGCTGACGGCGACGTCGCGGTTCCCTATAACCCGACCGACATGGTGTCGGACGTCGTCGCGCGGATCAACGCCTCGGGCGCCGAGGTCGTAGCGAGCCTTGACCGCGAAGGGCGACTCGTCCTCAAGGGGACCGCGGCGAAAGACGTCCGGAATCCCGATTTCGTCATCAGGCGAATGGAGGACTCCGGCCGCTTCCTCGCCGGTTACGCGGGAATCCTCAAGGGACAGGGTCCCGAGGGCGCGTACGCCTGGGACCGCGCCGACGCGTACACCGCGCTTTCGGGCGGCGAACTCAAGTACGCCGTCGCGCCGATCGCGCATCCCGCCGGATGGATGGAGATAGCCAAGGAGATCACGGGCGACGTGAACACGATCGCGGCCGGTTTCCCCGATCAGGACGGCGTCGTGCACCCGGGCGACAACCGCGCTGCGGTCGCGATCGCCGCGATCAGGAACACGGCCGTCATGGTCGGCGACACGAGGACCTTCGACGATTTCTTCGCCGACACGATCGCGAACGCCGGTCTCAAGGGCGAGCAGGCCGCGCGCGCGTTCGAGACGCAGGTCGCCATCATGAAGGAATTGCGCGACATGCGGGACTCGATCTCGGGCGTGAACGTCGACGAGGAGCTCGCGGACATCATTAAATTCCAGCACGGCTATAACGCCGCAGCGAAGTTCATATCGACCCAGAACGACATGCTCGACACGGTCATTAATCGAATGGGAGTCTAAGGAGACGCTCGATGAGAAGGATTAGCAGCAACCTCCAGCACGCCGACACGCAATTCGCCCTGAGAAGGCAGGAATCGCGCGCGAGCGACCTCAATAACTCGATCTCGGGACAGCGACGAATCCTCAACCTTCGCGACGACCCGCTCGCCGCGGGGCACGCGGTCCGCTACCAGTCGTACCTTTCCCGGCTCGATCGATTCGAGCGGAACGCGAAGACCATGGCCGACCAGTATAAGGTGACCGAGGGGTACATGAACCAGTCGCTCCAGGTGATGCAGCGCGTCCGGGAGCTCGCGGTGCAGGGCGCCCACGGAACCTTCACCCCCGAAGACATGAAGAACATGGCGACCGAGGTCGACGAGCTTCTCAAGGAACTCGTGTCGAACGGCAACGCGACCGGTCCCGACGGCATCAGGCTGTTCTCGGGAACGAAAAGCTTCACCGAGCCGTTCGAGACCGTGCTTGGCGACCGCGACGGGGCCGGGAACCCGGTGATCATGCAGGTTCGCTATAACGGGTCGGTCGCGGGAAAGGACATGGAGATCGACGAGCAGTCTTACCTCCATACCGGCGAACCGGGAAACCGCGCCTTCTGGGCGGAAAAACAAACCCTCTTCTCCTCGGTTGACGCGACGAATTACGCCGTGAAGGCTGACACCTCGATCGAGGTCGACGGCGTGACCGTGCCGCTCACCGCGGGCGACAACGTGCACGCGATCGTCGCGAAGATTAACGACTCGGGCGCGGGCGTGAAGGCCTTCCTCGACCCGGTGACCAACGGTCTCAACATAGAGACGACCGACGCGCGCCAGCTCTGGCTCCGCGACGGGGAGGGCGGAGACGTGCTCTCTTCCCTCGGCGTGATCAAGGCGGGACAGCGCCCGCCGTACAACGTCTCGAACTCGGTAAGGATGTCGGGCGGATCGATGTTCGACTCGGTAATCGCGCTGCGCGACGCGCTTATGGCCGGGGACCAGGAAGCGATCGGCGGCAGGATACTCGGATCGGTCGACGGCGGGATCGACAATCTGACGACGCGCCTCGCCTCGATCGGCTCCAGGTACGAGCGTTCCCAATTCACGCTCGCGCGACTCGACACGCAGCAGCTCAACGCCACGGCGGCGGAGTCGAGGGAGATGGATCTCGACTTTACAAAAGCGGTCACAGACCTTAAGATGTACGAGTACACGCAGCAGGCTACGCAGAGTACGGCCGGAAAGCTGTATTCGAATACGCTGCTGAACTATATCAAGTAGGTGCATTAAATGGAAATCGAGACTAAGGCGATGGGCCGCGTGACCGTGCTCGACCGTCAGATCATCAACCTCGCTCAGGGCTTTTACGGATTCGCCCAGTATCACAAATTCGCGCTTATCGACGCGGAGCAAAAGCCGTTTATCTGGGTGCAATCGACCGAGAAGCCCGAGCTCGCGTTCCTCGCGATTGACCCGTTCCTCTTCAGGCCGGACTACGAGATCGACATCGAGGACTCGGTACTCGCGCCCCTCAAGATCGCGACCCCTTCGGACGTGCTCGTGTTCTCGCTCATCACCATCCCGACCGACGGAGGGCCGGTGACCGCGAACCTTCAGGGACCGCTCATCGTCAACCGGGAAAACAACGAGGCGATGCAGGCGATACTTACCGACACGCGTTGGCAGACCAAGCACGACCTTGTGGCGGAAATCGCCGCCGCGAGGGGGCGCTGATGCTGATACTGTCGCGCAAAACGAACGAGAAGATCATGATCGGCGACGATATCTCGGTAACGATCATCGAGATACGCGGGGATCAGGTAAAGATAGGCGTCGAGGCGCCGAAGACCGTGAAGGTTTTCAGGCAAGAGGTTTTCGAGGCGATACAGAGCGAGAACCGCGCGGCCGCGAAAACGCCGGTCAGTCTGGAAGGGCTGTCGAACATCAAACTCTAGGAATAAACCGGAGCGCCTCGGAAGAGGCGCTTTTTTTTCGTCCGGAGGGACTTTCGCGAGGAACGCTATATCGAATCGGAGAATTCGTGCGAACGGTCGCGCCCGTCGGGAATCCCGCTATCGTTATCGCTGAGAAGGTTCCAGATATCGTCGAAATCCTGGTGGATCTGCTCGAAGATGACGATCAGGGCGGGATCGAACTGCGTGCCCGAGTTCGCGATGATATGCTTTATCGTCTCGGCGTGGGTATACTCGTCCTTGTACGTTCGCTTCATCCTGAGCGCGTCGTACACGTCCGCGATCGTGACGATACGGGCGGACAGCGGGATCATCTCTCCCTCGAGCTTGAACGGGTATCCGGAGCCGTTCCACCATTCGTGATGGCTGAGCGCGATCTCCTTCGCCATGGGGACGGGATAGGACGCGAGAATGAAGGTTCCGTTGATCGTGTGCTCGCGCATGATCTCCCATTCGAGCTCGGTGAGCTTGCCGCTTTTTTGCAGAATGTAATCCGGTGTCCCGATCTTCCCGACGTCGTGCATCGCGGCGAGAAAACTGATGTTGTCGATAAAGTCGGGATCGATCTGCGGATACATCTTGAGGCTGTAAAGATAGTCGGACATTTTCTTGCAGTAATAGCTCACCCGCTCGTTATGAAGTCCCGTGTCGTTGTCCTTGAGTTTTGCCGCCTCGAGTATGCTCTTGAACGTCGACCTGAGGTTATGGTTATAGCTTTGCGTGATGTCCTCGAAGAATACCTGGTATCCGGCGATCTTGCGCGCTTCGGCGAAAAAGGGGACGAAGGTCGTTCTCGTGTGGAGGGTTTTCGTCGTCGGGGTTTTATGGAGGAGCGTTCCCGTCCAGGAATAACCCCGTTCATACGAGCGAAGCGAGATTATGAGGTTTTTCATGTCGTCCTGACTGAGCGTCTGGTGAAAAACGTTGAAAAAGGGTTTCCGCTCGATGGTGTAATATCGCTTGAAAAGAAACGTCGCCTTGGGAGTGGAATGAAGTATCGTCAGATCGGTATCGAGAACGAGCAGGGCAAGATTGGGATTGTCGGATAGCTTTATCACTCCGTCGATGAGGGCGGCGTTCCAGCGTTCGTGCTGCGTGGCGGTGTCATGCAACTCCGCTTCCTGAACGGGCACAACATCGTCCGCGAGGGCGAGTTCCTCGATAATAAGGGAATCGGGTTTGTTATCCGGCGGTATTTGTTTCTGCGTCACTTTTTCTCACATATACCGGGCCATCCTGGTCCAGCACCCTATCAGTATACTCCTGTGCGTGGTCTTTTGCAAATTTTGCGATCGAGGCGGAGATTCCGCCCTTTCCCGCGGCAAGCCAGGCGAGGTCAAGCCCGGGAACGGTCCCGGAAAGAGCTTCCGCAAAGCTCTCGGCGTCCGGGCCTACCGCGAGGATACGCTCCGCGGGATCGAGATACCGCATGACATCCGCGGGAGCAAGGTCAAGCGGCTCGGTAACCGGGACACCGCGCCTGAATACCTGCGCGTAAAAGCGTTCCTTTTTCGCGTCGAGTACGCTCACTACGGCCCCCGGCCATGCGTTGAAGGATTCGGCATAACGGCCGAGCGTCGGGACCGGGACAAGTTGCGCTCCGGATGCGAGGGCGATCCCCTTGCATGCGGCGTAGGCGATTCTGAGGCCGGTAAAGGAACCCGGGCCCTCGGGGCAGGCGACGATCCCGGTTTCACGGGCCGTAAAACCCGCCGTTTCCATGGCGCTCCCGATGAGCGGTAAAAGCGATTCGGCGTGCTGTGGGCCGTCCTCCAACGCGACGGTTGCCATGCCCTTGGGACCGATCGCGGTGACCGAAAGGACCGAGGTGACGGAATCGATTGCGAGTACGTTCATGCGGTGAGATCTCCGTATTTCCAGTTATCGACGGTGACGAGGCGGGCCCCGTCGGCCCTTGCCTCGAGCCTGATGATGATGGTATTCGGCGGGAGTTCGGTCATGACCTTTTCGCTCCATTCAACGACGCACACGCCGTTCCCGTACAGCATTTCCTCCACTCCGAGACCGACGAAATCCTCGGTAGTGTCAAGCCGGTACACGTCCATATGATAAAGCGGCATTCTGCCATAGTATTCAGAAATGAGGGTGAAGGTCGGACTCGTCACGTCCTCGTCGATACCGAGCGCGAGCGCGATTCCCTTCGTGATGGTCGTCTTGCCTGCCGCGAGCGTTCCCTGAAGCGCGATCACGTCGCCTTTTTTGAGCATCGACCCGATTTTCTCGCCAAGGGCGATCGTTTCCTCGCTCGATTTCGTGATGAATGTCATGAACGAACACTATCCCATACGAAATAAACGGTCAAGCAAACCTAGGGAAGCCGCCCCTCGCGGTCAAGGCTGAGGATGCATTCCTTCAATTTGCCCATGATCGGGAGGAGGGGGTAATCGATCGACTCCAGGAGGCGAACGTGTATGTCCTTTTTTCCCGTAGGCTCGGTTTCGATGGTGAATTCAATCTGGCTCGTATGCTGGCGCCCGGGTAGGTCGATCAGGGCATTCGCGGTAAACTCCCGGCGATAATAGATGAAGTTTTCCTTTCTGATGATGTCATTGAGCGCCAAAATCGTCACTTACGGTTGTCTCCATAATTATAGATGTATGCAAAGATGCGGTTCAACGTCGCGCGGGGCATCTTGGCGAATTGTATGTGCATCATCGTCGCGTTAGGTTCTTTCGAGGAGCTCATCCTGATGACCTTGCCGATGATCGTGTCCTCGTTCTTCCCCTCAAGTATACACTGAATCGACACGTATTCGCCAGTCGATTGCGGCGCGACCGTTTCGATACTGCAGCCGCCCGCGGAGATGTCGGTGATCGTGCCGGGGAATTTCTTCGGCGACGGATAGAATTTGTGCTCGGTATGCTTTCCCGATACCACGTTCGCCACGGTAACGTGCGAGAAGGTGCACGGCGAGGTTATCTCTTTTCGATCGTGCCTGCGGTTCGGGAATTCCTTCACCGAATTCGTGTGCGAGATGAGCATCATGGTCTCGTTCTTGCCGGATTCGTACCGAAGGATCCTTCCCGTGAATTGATAAGCCTTCCCCGAGCGGGTATACAGGAGAACCTGGGCCTTTGACCAGATGGGAAGCCTGAGCTCGTTGCCGAATATGTCGCGGGGAACCTTGCAAAGGAGTCCCGCGGACGAGTTGACCACGATGATGGAAGGGTAGTGTTCCTGCTTCCCGGTAATCAGGGTGAACGGCTGTCCGTTCTGGAGTTGTCGAGTCGAGGTGATGACGAATGCGTTTCTTTTGTGGTTCTCGACGGTTTCCCGTATCGTGAAAAGAAGGGTTTTCTGTCGTTCGATCTCCCGTTCGCTCGACGACGCGGTATGAAGGCCCGCGATCGCGTCGGAGATAAACGCGTCGAGTTCCCTGATGTTGCCAAGGAGACGGCGGGGGCTCCCGATCTGTTTCAGGTTGCAGAGCCGCATGAAATACTCTTTTTGCTCGTCGTTCAGGCCGTATTCCTCGCTCACCTCCTTCAATTCTTTTTTGTCGGGGGTTTTCAGCGGAATCTGCCCGAAATCGTCATCCTTCGAGATCGGGGCCTTGCGCGTGGCCGGCGCGCTTTTTTTCGGCGGCGTCTTTTTCTCGTTTTCGCGTTTTGTGCGGTTGTTGTAAATTCTCAGCATCAAAAACACGAAAAGGAAAATGCCTGCCGCGATGAAGTAGCCTGGTTGCACGTTCGTTTGGTAAGCAAAAACCTGGGCAGCGAAAAGCGTCAGCATGTCTTTACCCCCTGAGATTCTTTTAAATAGCGGATAACACGGCTCCCAGCCGTTCTATTCTCGGCGCGAGTTCGTATTCCGAAAGGTCTCCCGCGAGAACCGTGTCCTTGACCTCGAGCGCCTTGATGAGCTCGGCGAGTACCGGAGCGAGCTCCGAGGGATAGGATTCGAGCGGGATTCCGTCGACGATGGAACGGTCCTGGGCGATTCCCGCTATCGGGATGAGCGGCAGGAGCTGATAGAGATTCCTGAGATCGACCGAAAACCCGTGGATCGTTTCCATCACGGGAAGGTCCTTACCCGTCTGAAGTTGCAGCGGGATGTCACGTAAACGGGGGACGAACCCGCTCAACCGGTCGCCGTACTCGCGAAGCATCGCGGCGATGCCCGCGGCGTCCAGGGTATTGAGATCAATGGACGAAATGCCCTCGAGCGGGAGCGCGAAATACCCGTCGAGTTCTTCGGCCGGAATCGGCTTTCCGTCGACGCTGACCGCGGTAACGGTCATACCCGCGTTTTCGCACGCCGACTCGAGTTCGCCGAGCACCTCGCCGAGCGAGGTTTCGTTCTCGATGGTGAAGTCTATCCTGCTGCCGTTGATCGTGATGTCCATTCCTTCTTCCCCTTGCGGTCTAGTTTCCGCCGTTTTGCTTGTTGAAATTCGATATCGCGCCCGATTGATTCTGGAGGCTGTTCAGCGTCCCTTCCATCTGCCCGTACTTTTGCTTGAGTTCCTGTTTTTTTCGTTCGAGCTGCAGGTCGAGGGCAGCTATCTTCTTTTCGGTGTCGGTAATCCTGCCCGCGAGCCCTTGCGTGCGCATCGGGAAGATCCCGCCCGTTTGCACGTAGGGCGTGAGGTTCGCGTCAAGCGCCTGCGCGACTCCCGTGTCGACGACGAGATCGCCGTTGGAATCGTAGCCGAAGAGGTATTTGACGTCGGCCATCCGCGAGGAGAGGGCTTCGTCGAGTTTTTTCTCGTCGATCTCGAGATAGCCGCGAAGCCGGGAAACCTCGACGCCCGCTCCCGCCCCCGATTTCGTCGAGATGCCGAGCTGCGCGAGCATGGTGAGCCTTGACGTATCGGTCGTGGGATAGGATCCGCTCATGATCCGCTGGAGCGACGCCTTGAGCCCGTTGAGCGTCGTGTCTCCCTGCATCATGCCGAGCCGTTCCTCGGCGGCCTTTTTCTCGTCCGCGGTGAAGTACCCGATCTCGGTGATGATCTCGGGCTTGTTCTGCGTGAGGATGTTGATGTCCGCCATGACCCGATTGTAGGTGCCCACGAGCGCAATGATCGCTTCCTTCGCGGCTTCCGTGTCGGGTTTTACCGAGATGGTTTCCTGTTTTTGGGTCGGCTCGTGAAGGTTGATCGTCACGCCGGGCACGAGATCGTCGATGTCGTTCGTCGGTCTCGTGATGGAGATTCCCTCGTATTTCATGATCGCGTCCTGCGCGACCGAAACGGGATTGACCGGCATGTATCCTCCCGCGGAACGGGGATCGATGACCTTCACGTTCTCGAGGGCGATCGTCTTTCCGGTGTTCCGGTTATTGACGAGCAACGCGTCGACATCACCGTATTCCGCGAGCGGGACGCTTACCGCCTGCTTCGTCGCGTCGGCGGGAATCTCCGGAAGGGGAATGGCGACGCCTTTGGGGGAACGGAGGGAAAGGGCGACGAGATCCGTAACGGGTTCCTTCGGCGCGGGGGGCTTCGCCGTCTCGCCGAGGGCTATCTCCAGCCCGGAGTTTTGAACGGTGACATCCTGGTAGGTGAACGATCCCGGCTGCCCTATATCGGGTCCCGTCGGTTCCTGAACTGAAACGGAGTCCGAGGGTTTATCGCTGACGGTTATCTCGTATTCGAGAATGTACCCGCTCGAGGCCCGCGCGGGACTCGAAAAACTCGTCAGGGTGTTGGTGAGGGGGGGCGCAACGACGCTTTGAGGCGTTACCGCGATCGCGACGGCATCATTTTTCTTGATCAAACCGCTTGCGAGCGCGAAGGGAAGGGCGTCCTTCGAGAAGGTCAGTCGTTCCTTCGAGCCGGTTTTCAGCGATTCGATGAGCATCGCCCGCGTGTCGGGGGTTACCTGGATGAGGGAGCCGCGAAGCGTACCCTCGGAACGGCGATTGAGCGCGTCGAGAAAATCGCGATATGAGCCGCCCTTCCATGAAAAGCTTATCGTCTTCTCCCCGACGGAAAAGGCGTACTCGCCTTTCGGGACGGTGCCCTTTTCGGGAAGTTCCGAGGACAGGAATGAGTCCGCGGCCGCGATCTGGCTCACCGAGATCTTGAAGCTTTGGTCCCGCGCCTCGCGGTTCGCCGTCGCGGTTATCGAGCGCTCGTTCGTCGAGCTCGCGGTTTTTTCGTTGAAAGGATTGTTGTAGGAATACAGGCCCTTTGCCCCGTCTCTGAGGGTTGAAGCCTGTTGATTGACCTCGCGCCAGGCGGCTTGCTGATTCTTGTAAAGCTTCAGGTCGGCGTCCGCGCGGTCTCGCGGGACGCGCTCAACCTTCATCAATCCTTCGATGAGTTCGTCAGTTTTATATTTGCTCGCCGTTACGCCCGGGATGCTGATATCGGACACACTGACCTCCCTCAAATATTCCAACCTGAGGTACGCGCGTTACGGCAGCGATCACTGCTATATAGACTCGTCAAAGAGAAGGCCTAATGCCTCCTTGATCCGTATCTGAAGCTTCTGTATCTCGGCGGAGGGAATTTCCCTGATTACCTTATCGGTATTTGAGTCGATTACCTTGACGATCACCTCATCAAGCTCTTTGTTGACCTGAAAGCTCAGTTTCCGGTCGAACACGTTCGCGACTTGCTGAATCTGATCGGCTATTCGGGAAACCCGCTCCTCGTTCGCCTTTTCGGGCTGCGAGGCCTTGGCAGCGTTCTCTGCCGTCTGTAAAGCTACTGCTGTACTTCGTAATGATGAATTGACTGAACCTTCAAGACGGCGATCCATTGCCGTTAGCTGCTGCCCGATGTTGGTTACTTCCATGCTCATCGGCAACCTCCTTGAAAGATGACTGCGGCGTAACATCCCTGATACGCGAAAAACGGCCATTTGCGCGAGCCGTCTTTGAACGGCGACGCGTGAGCGTCTCCATTCCAGTACGTATGATAAACCGGATCGCTCCGGCCTTGTAGTAAGGGGAAGAGGAAGGGCGCATCTTCCTCCTCCGGGAAACGGCGGGTTTGTCGCCCGCCAGTCGAGAAACCAAGAGATGACGTCCAGAATTCTCTTTATTTCCCGCGTTTCCGCGCGTCCAATTACTGCATCAGTCTGAGGACCGACTGGGGCTGCGTATTCGCCTGCGCGAGCATCGCGCTTCCGGCCTGGCTAAGGATCTGGTTCTTGGTGAAAGAGACCATTTCTTCTGCCATGTCGGTATCGCGGATCCGCGATTCCGCCGCCTGCAGGTTTTCGGATGCAATCGCGATTCCCTTGTAGGCCATCTCGAACCGGTTCTGGTAGGCACCGAGATCGGCGCGCTGCTTGGAAACGGTCTTGAGAGCCGAATCGAGGGACGCGATAGCCATATTCGCGCCGTCAACGGATGATAGTGAAATCATAGAATTATTCGTTCCCTGGGTTCCGGCAAGACCAAGAGCCGTGGCGGTCATGGTCCCGATAAAGATCTTCTCGCTCTGATCGACGTTGGCGCCGACCTGAAGCTGCATCGGTCCCTGGGTGGAATCCTTCGCGAACCTTCCGGTAAGGATGTTCATTCCGTTGAACTGTGCGTGGCTGGCAATGCGGTTAACTTCATCTACGAGCTGGGAAACCTCGACCTGGATCTGCATCCTGTCCTCGGCGGAGTAAATTCCGTTCGCCGACTGGACCGAAAGCTCGCGAAGTCTCTGGATAATGTCGGTCGTCTCGGTCAGGTACCCTTCGGTAGCCTGAATGAACGATACGCCATTCTGGATATTCTGTCCGGCCTGGTTAAGACCCCTGATCTGGCTGCGCATCTTTTCGGATACGGCAAGACCGGAAGCGTCGTCCCCCGCTCGGTTGATTCGTTGACCGCTTGAGAGCTTTTCGATGTTCTGCTGCATTCCGGTTTCGATGTTGCCGGTCTGCCGCTGAGCATACATAGCGCTCATGTTGTGGTTAATTACCATATGACCCTCCTTGAAATATCCCCGTAAGGCATTCCGTGCCCGACGGGAGCGCCGCATGTGACGAATTCAGGATGCGGAAGACGAAAGCGCCTCCTCCGTACCCGGACTCGTTGGACACGGCACTGATGGTTCCGCTTTTTCGCCTGATGGCTTGAACGAAACCGTCAATACCGTGACATGCTCACCTCAAGGAAGGTGTTTTTCAAAGATCGCTTCGGCGTTGGCCCTGCCTCGTGAAAGGGAAGGGGATCGTCGCGTCGCGCAAACCCGTCGCGGGGGGAAAATACCCCGTAAACGGGTTCAACCCGCCTCAGGGAGGCAGGTTTACCGTAAATTGGTTGGAATCGGCCCGAAGACCGACTCCAACCCTTTCACAGTATACTACGTTATCTCAGAAGCGACAAGACCTGCTGGCTCGACTGGTTCGCCTGCGCAAGCATGGCCGTACCGGACTGCGAGAGCACCTGGTTCTTGGTGTACTCGACCATCTGCTTGGCCATGTCGGAATCGCGGATGCGCGACTCGGCGGCCTGCAGATTCTCGGCACCGATGTTCAAGCCACCAACGGCGTGCGTAAGGCGGTTCTGGTAGGCACCGAGGTCCGCGCGCTGCTTGTTGATGCTCTTGAGGGCTTCATCGATGACGCCGATGCTGCGATTCGCCGAATCCGCGTTCTCGAGGCTCATGATCGAGCCGTTTCCGAGATTGCGAACGCCGAGGGCGGAGGCAGTCATCGTGCCGATGTACACGCGCACGCGCTGGTCCATGTTGGCGCCGATGTGGAACCACATGGATCCGGTGATCGTGTTTTCGCCGGTTTCACGGGCGAAACGGCCGGTAAGCATGTTCATGCCGTTGAACTGGGCCGAGCTCGCGATTCTGTCGACTTCCGCCACCAGCTGGGAAACCTCGACCTGGATCTGCATGCGGTCCTCGGACGAGTAGATCCCGTTCGAAGATTGCACGGACAGTTCGCGGATTCTCTGGAGAATGTCGGAGGTTTCCTGCAGGTATCCCTCGGTCGCCTGGATGAAGCTGATGCCGTTCTGAGCGTTCTGGGAAGCCTGATTCAAACCGCGAATCTGGCTCCTCATCTTCTCGGAAACGGCAAGCCCGGAGGCATCGTCGCCAGCTTTGTTGATCCTCATGCCGGAAGACAGTTTTTCGATGTCTCCGCCGATGCGGCCGTTGGTGACGCCGAGTTCGCGCTGGGCGAACATCGCAGAAAGGTTGTGGTTGATAACCATAGTTATTCCTCCATGGAATATGTAGTCGGGAAGCATCCATGCTTCCCGTCCGGCCTCGCGTCTTCGCGCCTGAGGAAATCCTCAAGCCCGCAGCCGTTCAGCCGAAAATGAAGAAAAAGCGGTTTGTTCCTTCCGTTCTCGACGAGGACGAAAAAAACACGTACTCTTTCTCCGTTAATTCTATCGGCAACCAGGGGATGAAACTTGAGCGGTTTTGAGAAAAAAAAAGACGAAATTTGCCTTTTTTGCCGGTCGGGCACGGGGCGCCGGATAACGACCGCGGGCACAGCCTATTGGGCGTGCGCAACCTGCGGCGGGATCTTCCGGGACCCGTCCATGCTCCTCGACGAGGAGGCCGAACGCCGGCGCTATACCCTTCACGAGAATTCCCCGGAAAACCCCGGGTACCGGTCCTATCTCGAGGCGTTTTTCGGCTCGGTCATAACCTTTCCGTCGATAGTCGACGCGGGGTTTTGCGAATCGTGGAAGATTTTCGATTACGGAAGCGGTCCGGAGCCGGCCCTGGTCGCCCTGATGCGCGAAAAAGGCCTTGACGCCCGCGGATGGGACCCGTTTTTCGCGAAGGATACGGAACGCTTTCCCGGCGGCGCCGATCTCGTGACCTGCCTCGAGGTCGCCGAGCATTTCAAGACACCCCGGGAGGACTTCGCCCGGCTATCCGAGTCAGTGAGGAGCGGAGGCTTCGCGGCCATCGGCACGCGCCTTGTCGACACGCTCCCGCCGCGGACGGACGGGGACTATGGCCCGTTTCTCTCGTGGTGGTATCGCCAGGATCCAACCCACGTATCCTTTTACAGCAAAAAGGCGCTCTGCCATGTGGCGGGGGAAGCGGGCCTCGTCTACCTCGGCGAGGCCGCGCCCCATGTCCACGTTTTCAGGAAAGAAACCGCGCGATAGCGCGCGCCGCCTTTCCCCGATGCGAGAGCTCGTCCTTTTTCCCGGGAGGAAGCTCGGCGACCGTCAAGCCGAGTTCGGGCACGAGCACGAGCGGATCGTACCCGAACCCGCCCGTTCCGCGCGTTTCTCGGATCAGCTCCCCCTCGAGGGTTTCCTGCACGGAAATGAACCGGTCGGGGCCGAAAAAGAGCACCATGTTGCAGACGAACCGGCACGAGCGATTACCGATTTCCCGCATCCTCGAAAGGAGGAGCTCGTTCCGTCCAGCGGAATCGAGTAGCGCGCCCGTTTCCGAGCCGTAGCGGGCCGATCGCACTCCCGGCTCGCCGCCAAGGGCGTCGACGCAGATGCCCGAATCGTCGGCGATGACGGGACAGCGCGTCAGTTCCCACAGCGCGCGCGCCTTGATGAGCGAGTTTCCGAAGAAGGTATCTTCCGTCTCCTCGGGATCGAAGGCGATGCCGTCGTCCGCGGGCATGACAATGTCGTGGTCGGGGAGGATTCTCGCGAGTTCCTCCCGTTTGTGGGCGTTCCCCGTCGCAAAGTATATCTTCATGATTCGTCAGGATACCCTTCCTGAAGCGCGGACGCAAGGGTCGTGTCCACGGTTCCCCGGCTGAGACCGAGCGTCGCGGCGATGAAACGATTGCTCGGACTCTTGACCTGCCGGGCTGACTGAGCTCTCAGCCGTTCGAGTCTTTTGACGCAATACTCGTATTCACGCTCGAGGGCTCGGTGGCGCGACGATTCGCGTTCGAGGAATTTCATCTCGAAAAGGCATCGCTGGGCGCGGATGTAGCACGCGTTTTCGCGCTCCCGCAATCCTCGCAACAGCTCCCGCTTCCGGGCGCACTTCTCCTTGATGATCTCGAGCGTGGATCTGACATACTCTTCCCCGTAGCCCGTAAGGCTCGCGATCTTGGCGACCGCGGACTCGTCGAGGAAATTTCCCGCCTTGCAGGCGAGGATGAATACCTTTCTCGCCTCCAGTTCCTTGCGCTTCGCGCTTTTCGGCGCCACGTATCCCCGGTGGCGCGTTCGCGCGTCGGGGAAATAGTCCTCCTGTCCGTCCGCGCAGACGTTCCAGTCAGACGAGTTTGAACGATCCGTCTCCTCGCTGACGAGTGTCGTGAACGCGTCAGCCTCGAGAATCCTCTGGCGCGCTTCCCGGCCGTATCGGTCGCGCCAAAAGGTACGCCATGACAGGCGGACGACCCAGGTAATATAGGTACCGAACGAGGATCGCCTTTCGTCCCAGTGGCGGACGATTGAAGGCAGGCGAGGGTAGAGCCAGGCGATGAAATCGCTCCGCGAATCCTCGTTTCGGCAATCAATCCTGAACCGGCCGAGTCCCCGGTAGAGGAAGGCCCCGAGTTCCCGAACCGCGTTTTCAAGCTTCATGTCGTCGGGTTCGCGGTGATAGTTGCGTACGGCGTCAAGCAGGTGTTCGTCGATCATAGTCACTCCTTGGCCGGTAGCTGAGCAAAACTCGTGCCAAGGGGTGTCGAACGGGGTAAAAAGCGACCTCAGGGGCCAAAATCGGCGGAATGACGGCGAAAAAGCTGAATTCCTGAATTCAACGGGCATTCTACACCGCTCGAGTCCCTCTGGCGGTATCACCAACGAGGGAGTGACCGGATCAAGCCGCGTACAAATCGCGTTACGGATCGATGCCGGGAAATTGATCGCCGAAGGCCGACACGAACCGCGGGATGAGATCGTCGATGAGTCCTTCGATGCTGAGTCCCGACGCCTGACGATGGCCGCCGCCGCCGAACGCGGAGGCGACTTTGCTGACGTCGACCCGGTCGAGTGAGCGGAATCCGACCGAGCAGCGGGATTCCGTTTCCTGCCTGACGAGCACGATTGCCTCAACGCCCGCGACGCTTTGAATGAGCTGATAGATCGAGTCGGAATCGCGCCCCTCGAGCCCGTGCTCCTCGGTATCCTCGATCGTCTCGTAGGACACGATAAGTCTTCCGCCGTAATAGGGCTTCATGCGGGAAAGAATTCGGGAGATTAGGATTCTCGAGCCGAACGACTTTCCGCTATTCATGCACGCGAAGGTTTTCTTGGGGTTCGCGCCCGCGCGGACGAGCCTCGCGGTGTGCTCGAAGGCCGGCGCGCTCTTGTCGTCGAGGTGGCGGAAGAACCCGGTATCGGTGCAAAGCCCGAAAAGAAGGAAATTCGCCTCGTCGTGGGTTGGGGTGTCGCCGCTTGCCTCAATTATGGACTGTATGAGGAGGGTCGTCGCGGGCGCGGTTCCGTCGACGAAGGCGTATTCGTGGTCGCTGTCGTTCGTGGCGTGGTGGTCGATGATCGCTTGAGGGAAGCGGTCGAGCCCCTTCGCGGCGTCCCCGACGCGGTCGATATTCGAGCAGTCGATGACGACGACCGCGGTCCCGTCGCCCATTTCCTCGGGATCGATGGCGGACTTGAAAAGGCTTTCATATTTCTTGATCTCCGGGCGCTTGAAGGGTCCCGAGGAAAGAAGGATCGTTTTCTTGCCCTTGCGGAGCAAAAATGAGGAGAGCGCGAGGATGCTCCCGATGCAATCCCCGTCGGGCTCGCGGTGGCCTGCGAGAATATAGGTTTGATAGCGGGAGAGAAAGCCAAGCAATTCAGGCGGTACTGTTTTCATGCGATAGATTCCTGGAAATGTAATAGGGCGGTTTGGACGCCGTCGCCCGAAATCACGGGCTTGCCGTTGGAGATATACACGTCGATTTCCGTACGATATCCCTCATCTTCGAAGTATATACCGGGCTCGACCGAAAAACAGCTCCCCTCGAGTATTCTTCGGGTATCGGGAAACTCGACGGAGTCGAGATTGACCCCGGCTCCGTGGCATTCCTCGTCGATGCCGTGACCGGTCCGGTGCCGGATAGCCTCGGGAGGAAAGCTCTCAAGCAACCGCTCCCGGACGATCCGGTCGATCCCGGCTCCCGTCGGGGACATACCCGCGCCGAGGCTTTTCTCGATGGCAGATACCGCCCGGTCTCGGGCGTCGCAGAGAAGTGAAAATCGCTCGCGGGCTCGCTCCGGTACGTGAGATCCGGTAAAACCGACCCAGGAGATGTCCGCGTAGATCCCTCCGGGAGTTTTCGCCCAGATGTCGAACTGCAGGATCTCGCCGGTCCGAACGCGGTTCCCCGTGCCGGTTACGCAATAATGGGGATCCCCCGAGTGTACCCCGGCGGCGACGATCGGTGGATGGTCGGTTATGAGGCCGTCGGACGCGAGAAGCGAGAGCATGTAGTCCCGGATCGCCGCCTCGAAGGGTGCTTCGCCCCGCGCGAAGGCCGCCTCGACGAAAGTCCAGGACTTTCTGACGATGGCGTAGAGGCTTTTGGACGCCCGCTCGTGACTCGCGATCCCGTCGCGATCGAGAATCCCGCGCGCGCGCTGCACGAGTCCCGCCGCGCTCACGGTTTCGATCCCGAGGTTTCTGATAAGCTCGGCGGAGGCGGCATCGAAGGTCGAAAGGACCTGGATGGTCGGGTCGGACAGGATGGCTACGCGCTTTCCCGCGAAGGTTGAAATAACGCGCGTAAGCTCCTCGTACGCGTAATAGAGGGATTTGGAACCGTGAAGGGTATCGAGTATCGAGGGCTCGATCGCGTGAACGACCTTGACCGGCTCGCCCTCCGCGGGCACGAAGAAAAACCACCGTCTCGTGGAGACGGCATCGGGCGCGAGGCCGAGGAGTGAATCGGTTAACCTGTCTCGATGGGCAAAATTAACGAAAAGCCATCCATCGAGGCGCTCCTCGCGGATGGCTTTCTGGAAGCGGGAGATATCGGGCATCAAGCGATCAGAAGTCGAGCGGGAGCTTCTCCACGTTGAACTTCTCTGCGGCAAGCGCGCTCTGGTTTATCTGTCCCCAGGTCGGATGGTTGATATCCTTCGACGCGACGATGCGAACATGGTCGAATTCGCCGTTTTTCATCATGACCGAAAGATACGGGGAAACGTTCTGTTCGGTAAGGTTGATGACCGCCCGGCTGTCGCGGCGATCGAGCCATTTCTGGGGGATGTAAAATTCCCCGGTCTGGAGTCCCGCGCGCCGGTAGATGACGTAATAACCGAGTTTATGCGGGAATATCTTCAAGATCTGAACGTTTACGTAGTAATACTCCGATTCCTTGGCTTCGGATGCGGCGGGAATCGCGGCAAAAAGCCCGAATACGAGAATGAATGAGAGCAGTACGAGCACCGATTTCTTCATCGTCCAACCTCCATGTTAGTACTTTAATTATATATCCTGGTTTCAAATTGTGGCAAGCATAATTGCTTTTATGGTGTGTTTTCTGTTTTCGGCCTGATCCCAGACCTTGCTTTGCGGCCCCTCGATGACGGCGACGGTAACTTCCTCACCCTTCACGGCGGGAAGGCAATGGAGAAAGATCGCTTTCGGGTTTTCCGTGCGCTTCATGAGTTCCTCGGTGACCTGATAGGGCCCGAGGAGGCGATGCCGCTCGTCGGAACGGGATTCCTCTCCCATGGACACCCAGACGTCGGTGTACAGGGCATGGGCGCCGACGACGGCGTCGAGACTGTCGGTGACCAGGATCTTCGCGCCCGATTCGGCGGCCCAGGACGCGCATTCGTCGAGAAGTTCCTTGTCGGTGGAAAGGCTCTTCGGGGTGACGACGGTGCAGTTGATCCCGAGCTTCGAGGAGATGACGATGAGCGAGCGCGCGACGTTGTTGCGACCGTCGCCGACGTAGCAGAGGTTGAGACCCGCGAGCTTCCCGAACGTCTCCTCGAGGGTCATGACGTCGGCCAGCGCCTGGGTCGGGTGATACTTGTCGGTAAGGCCGTTGTAGACGGGAACGCCCGATTCGCGCGCGAGGATCTCGACGGTTTCCTGCTTGAAGCCGCGGAACTCGATGGCCGAGAACATGCGTCCGAGAACGCGCGCGGTGTCCTCGATCGATTCCTTGCCGCCGAGCTGAATGTCCTGGGTCGAGAGGAACACGGGGTGTCCGCCTTCCTCGCCGAACGCGGTTTCGAAGGCGCATCGCGTACGCGTGGAACGCTTCTCGAAGATCATCGCCAGGGTCTTGCCCACGAAACGCTGGTGAACGTCGCCGTTTCGGGACGATTTCTTCACCCGGTGAGACAGTTCAAGGATGTACTTGATCTCCTCGGCAGACCAATCCTTCCAGTTGACGAGCGATCTTCCTTTCAGTTTCGCCGCATTCATGATGTTCCCCTTTCTCAACGCTTGACGAGTGGGCCCTCAGGACGCTGTCCCCGAAAAAGCCCTCGATTTTTCTGATAATCAAGGGTATACTAGCAACCTGAACAAACGCTGTCAATGCGATAGCGCCCGCGACCAGAGGACCCAATGATATACGTGTACATCTCATTACGCTATCTCAGACAGCTCACCAGGGTTTGCCCCGACGTCGTCGCGCGCTTCGCCGACTCGCTCGAGGAATCCGTCCGCAAGAACGGGGGGGCTTCCGTCCGCGTCGCCTCGGGTTGGGTCTATCGGTTCGACGAGTCGGAGGTAGGCAGTACCTTCGCCTGCGCGCGTTTCGTCGGCGATTGCCTCGAGGCGCTCGAGCGGGACAAGGACCGGCTCAGCGAGTATTTCGCGACTATCGAGCAAACCGGGGCGAACGCGTCCCCGGAAACCTTCGTCGAATCCCTTTCCCGTTTCGATACCGTCATACTTCCCGACGGGGGCATCTTCGGCTCTCCCGATCGTCTCGGACCGATCGAGGGCTACCTTCGTACCGAGCGAATCCCCGCGCCGGGTCTCGTCAGGGTCGTGGGTCTTACGGTTCCCGGCCTCGCGCGCGAGCCGTCCGCGAACGCGGGCGGGAGGAACGAGGCGAGGCTCTACGCCGACTACGCGGGCGATCCCGTCGCGGCGTTGCGGAACATCGCTTCCGCGTTCGCCCTGAAGAGTCTCCCCGACGGGTTCGGGAAGGAGGATCGCGAGCGGTTTGAGGAGGGGAAAAAGGCCCTCGAGGTCTTCGCGCGTTTCCGCTTCTCTGAAACCCAGCCCGAGTATCGCGTCGCCGCCTGTCTTGACTATTTCGATCTTTATTTCAGGGCCCGGGCGACCGCGTCCGGTCAGGAACCGGGGACTTTCCGCGTCAGGGTTCTCGGGAGAGCCTCCCTTGCCGATGGGTGGATCCCGATCATGGAACGACTTTCCCCGGCCGCGAGGTTTTGCGCCCTCGAGGCCGCGCCGTTCGAAAGCGCGGGAGTCGATACCCTTCCCGATGATATCGCCGACCTCGCCTGGCTGCTCTATCGATCCGTCGATTTTCTGTTCCTCGACGAGCTTCCCCGTTTTTTTTCCTTTCTCGGGAAAGGAAGCGATTACGCACGGGCGCTCGGGGGCTGGCTTTACGCGGCGGGCGTATTGGCGGACCCGTCCGATTTGCGTTCGCTCAACGCCGCCCTCGAGGACACGATCGCCGCGCGGGTCAGCGCGAGAAAGGTCGCGCTTGACCGCAAGCTCGCGAGCTTCCTTTGGACGCTCTATGAGGAAGGCCGGATCGAGCCGCTTTTTCCGTTGTACGAGGGCTTCAGGTCCCTCGGATTCGAGGTTCCCGACTCGTTTCTCGCCAACTGCCTCTATCGGGGAGAGAATCCCCTTGAGGCGCTCGGGACGGTTCGGGAAAGGTTTCTCGATCCCTCGATCGCGGTCGCGGTGGAAAACCTCGAGCGCGCGAGAAGTCTCTACGAGGATGGCAGGCACGACGAGGCGTCGACCCTCGCGAAGGACGTGCTTCACGCCTTTCAGCGAGAACGGGTCCTTTCCGGTGAATACCGCGCGCTATCCCTCATCGCGCTCCTTTCCCTCGCGCGCGATTGCGGCGACGACGCGGTAGTGTACCTCGAATACGCGCTCGAGAACGCCGTTCTCATGCGCGATCCCTACAGCGAATTGGCCACGAGACTCGACATGGCGATGGCTCATTTCGTCATGGGGAACCTCCATTTCGCGCTTTGCGCCCTTGAACGGGCCGAGTCCCTCGTCGAGGATCATTACGTGAAGGACCGGGAGGTGCTCGTCCTGTTCATGAAGGGCCGCATCTCGTTCGAACTCGGGGATTATCGCGACGCGGAACTCTACTTTCAGACGGCCGCCTCCCTTTCGTCGGTCCATCTGATTCCGGAATCCGTCACCCTTTGCAGGGCCTGGTATGCCCGCGCGCTCGTCCATCAGCACCGGTTCGCCTCCGCCGAGGGAATTCTCGCCGATTGTTCGGTAACCGTCCCCGACGCATGGGCGTTCATCGTCGAGGCGGCGCTCGTCTCTGGTCGCGCGCTGCCGGCCACGCGGTTCCCCGACGCGCTCGAGGGGAATCGGGCGGACGCGAAAGGATGGACGCTGTCTTCCGTTTCATGGAAAAGCGGATTCTCGATCGCGGAGGACAGGGCCTTCGGGATATCGGGCGAATCTTCCGTTGCCGGGCGGATGTATCGCGCGATGCGGCTCTACTACGACGCCCGGTACAGCCTTACGGCCGATATCCCCGCGATTGTCGCGAGTCTCTCGGGCCTCGCGCGACTCGCGTTCGAGCGGCATGACCCGTACGCCTCAATGTACTATTTTTTCTGCTATGACCTTGGTGCGAAGTCGCATGACGTGGTTCCCGCGGATACCGCCGGCTACCTCAGCCGCGCGTTCAAGAGCCTGCAGCGGCGGGCCAACGAGATCGGCGACAACGCCATGCGCGAACGCTTCATGCAGTCGCCGACCTGGAACGAGCGGCTATACCGCGCCGCTCGCGAGAACATGCTGATCTAGCAGACTATCCGCTTGACTTTTTTCGCGCGCTTTGCTATGTTTCTTCCTGTTCACGGCGGTATAGCTCAGTCGGTAGAGCAAACGGCTCATATCCGTTAGGTCATAGGTTCAAGCCCTATTGCCGCTAATAATTATCAAAGGTACAAAGTCCTTGCTTCGCAAGGACTTTACTTTTTTAAAAACGGGTGGTGTGACCCGCTAAGACTCAGAGTAGCACTGAAAGTAGCACTCTGGTTTTTGTGCGGTTGATAAGTCCCCGCGATCAAGTCGCTCACCGCACGCTATCAACAAAAAACCTGCAAAGACGGTACCTCAATGGTATATGCGTTCTATTGCGATCTGTTTCCGATACGTAAAGCGGCAAACCGTTCGACCGGTGCTAATTACCGAAGGCTAACGCGTGCGAATGGCGGGAGCCGATGAACGCGCGCGGGAGATACTTCACGGCACGAAATACAAAGTCACGTCGGATACATGCTCTTCACCGATGATCTTGTCGACTTCCGGTGCAAGGAAAGCGACCTTGCGAGCGCTCGATGAGTTATGGTTGCGGCTCATTCCGTGCTTGATCGCGTCTTCTTGGGATCATATTGACATCTCCCTATTTGAGGAATAGTATTCAAATAGATTGATTTCTATATGTTGGAGGCAAACGGTGGATATCGACTTCGCGCGCGGAACCGCGCTCTTCAAGGCGATGGCCGACGAAACTCGTTCCAGAATCGTCCACATCCTGTCGTGCGGGGAGCTTTGCGCCTGCGACATTCTCGATTATTTCGACCTTACTCAACCGACGCTCTCCCATCATCTCGGCATTCTCGTCGAAGCAGGATTGCTTCTTGCCCGTCCGGAGGGAAAATGGACGTATTACCGACTGAATGGCGAGACGTTCGCGTTTCTCGAGCGGTTTATCAAAGACGTATCGCATGAAAGCGACAAATGCCTGTGTAAAAAGGCGAAGGGTCACTGTAAATGAACACGATCGAGATTCTCGAACCGGCCGCGTGCTGCTCGACCGGGGCCGCGGCCCGGGCATCGATCCCGGTCACGACCACCGAAACGACGCCCGTATTCGGGGCCACGCGGTTTAAAGAGGATCTCGAGCGCGCGGGAATCCGAAATCAGCGACGGCCGCGTTGCGGTCATACCACTCAAGACGGAGGCATACTATGTATTCACGGGTAATCATCGCGACAGACCTCTCGCCGGCGTCGAAAAAAATCGTAGAGCACGCGAAGGACCTCAAAGCGCTGGGCACGTCCGAGATAGTGCTTCTGCAATGCGTCAGCGCCATGGAAGCGGCCTCCGCCGCCTACTCGGAGTCCGAGCGGCGCATCACGGCCTTGCTGGAATCGCAAGAAAAAGTACTTGCAGGTTACGGTTTCAGAACCTCCTCTCGGGTCGTATTCGGCACGCTCCATAAAGAGGTCAACACAATCGCGACGGAAAAGGACGCATCGCTCGTCGTGATCGGATCGAAGGGAAGCACCCTGTCGAAGGACGTTCTTCTCGGCGGCGTCGTCTCCGAGATGATCCAGCATATTGAGCGGCCTACGCTCGTCATCCGGATCGACAAAACGAAAGCGGATACCGAGACCATCGGCATACTGCCCGATCGGGGAGCTCCCTTTCCCGAGTCCGTTCTCCTTCCGACGGATTTCTCGCAAAACGCCGCGGCCGCCTTCGATCACGTCATGAAACTCGCGACGTGCGGCGCGCGCAGAATTACGCTCGTCCATGTTCAGGACATGGTCAAGCTCGAGAAATCCTCGAAAAAGGAAATCGAAGAATATGACCGCGTCGACGCGATCAGGCTCGACGGGATGAAAGCGGCGATCCTCGCCATTGACGGGAGTATCGACGTATCGACGGTCGTGTGCCACGGAAAGCCCGCTATCGAAATTCTCAAGGTGTCCGACGCGATGGAACCGAGCCTGATCGTGATGGGAACGCAGGGACGCGGCTTCGTCAACGAGATACTGCTTGGAAGCGTGAGTCACGCGGTCACGCGAAAGGCAAAGAGTTCCATACTGCTAGTTCCAAATACGCATAACTGACAAGGAGCGACGATCACATGAGCAACGACAGCAAAACCAATCCCGGGATCGGGTTTTTCCAGCGGTACTTGTCCGTTTGGGTCATCCTGTGCATGGCAACCGGCATCCTGATCGGCAATTTTATTCCGAATGTTCCCGCGTTCCTGAACAAGTTCGAATACGCGAAGGTCTCGATTCCCATGGCAATCCTCATCTGGGTAATGATCTACCCGATGATGATGAAGGTCGATTTCCAGAGCATCAGGAACGTGGGGAAAAACCCGAAAGGACTCTATGTCACCTGGATTACCAACTGGCTCGTCAAGCCGTTTACCATGTACGCGATCGGGTATCTTTTCCTCATGATCGCGTTCAAGGCGTTCATTCCGGCGGATTTGGCGAACCAATACCTGGCCGGAGCGATACTGCTTGGGGCCGCTCCATGCACGGCCATGGTGTTCGTCTGGAGCACCCTCACTCGCGGCAATCCCGCCTATACGGTCGTTCAGGTAGCGACCAACGACCTCATCATTCTCGTCGCGTTCATCCCGATAGTGAAGTTCCTGCTCGGCGTGAGCAACGTCACCGTTCCCTGGGCGACGTTGATCCTCTCGGTCGTGCTTTTTGTCGTCATCCCGCTCGCGGGAGGAATTTTGACGCGGGTACTGGTCGTCACACGCAAAGGCGGCGAGTATTTTGAAAAAACGTTTCTGCCGAGGTTCGACAATGCGACCGTTATCGGATTATTGCTGACCCTCGTGCTTCTTTTCGCATTTCAGGCGGAAGGTCTTCTCGGCAATCCGTCGCACATCCTGCTGATCGCGATCCCCCTGGTTTTGCAGACATTCCTGATTTTCTTCATCGCGTATGGCGGGGCGAGGTTACTCAGGTTGAACCACGACATCGCCGCGCCCGCGGGAATGATCGGCGCCTCGAACTTCTTTGAACTCTCGGTCGCCGTCGCCATATCGCTTTTCGGAACGACCTCTCCCGCCGCGCTCGCGACGACCGTCGGCGTACTGACGGAAGTCCCGGTCATGCTCTATCTCGTGCGTATCGCGAACAGGACAACGCACTGGTTCCCGAAGCGTACGGCGTAATCCGGGCGACGAAGACGCGCAAGGGCAGTTCATCAAAGGCCGGTATAGACGAGAAAGAGTCCCGCGAGAAGTATGACGAGTCCGAGGAGGACATTCACGACCTTCGCGAATAGCCCGTATCGCCCGCTATTCGCGATCTTTCCGGTAAGACCCATGAATGTCCCCGCCGCGACTACGAGCACGCTATGTCCGATCGAGTAGAGTAACAAAAGGAAAACGCCCCATGCGGGGTTCCCGCTTCGCGCGACGACCGCGAGAAGCGCGACCAGAACGGGCGTCGCGCAGGGAGAGGAAAACAGTCCTCCGAGTACGCCCATAAGGATCGCGCCGGGATAGCCGCGGCGGGTATTCCGGCTTTGCGCGTAGGTCGCAGGGACTATCGTGATGATTCCCCAGGTTTGAAGCGCCATCATGATCATGAGCGCGCCCAGAATCAGGTACTGCCAGCCGCCCGTCCCGAAATTCAGGAGCTTTCCCAAAAGGGAGGCGGTCGCGCCGAGTGCGGTAAAGGTTATCGCCATGCCGAGCGCGAACGCGAGCGAATAGCGGAACGCGATCTTCGGATCCTTCCGGGCCGCACCGCCCACGTACGCGACGACGAGGGGTACGCTCGAGAGCGAACACGGCGTTACGCTCGTCAGAACGCCGGCGAGGAGGGCAAGTATCGGCGCGAGCCAAAAGCCGCCCTGTATCGGGAGGGAAAGGTGTTCGAGCGCGACGGTAATCGCGTTATTCACTTTTGCATCCCCATTTCGTAGAGCAGGGAAAGAAGCTGGTCCTTGGTAACCCCGCCCTCATGCGTCGTGAAGACATGCTCGTTCGTATCGCGCGTCGAGTATTGCGTCATCGGGATACCGATCGCGTCGGAAGGGGTAAAGGGCTTTCCCGTCGAGTCGAAGAAGATCTGGGTCGGAATGACCTGCAGGGGAAAACCTTCCGCAAGGTCGCGGTTCTTCCACACGTCGACAAAACGGATGATCGCCTTGCCTTTCAGTTCTTCATGAAGCGCGACGAGTACGGGGGCCATCTCTTTGCACGGTTTGCAGGAGTCGGCGCCGAAGTCGATGATGACGGGAACGCCCGCGGCCCGGTAATCGTCAAGGTCGAAAGGGTCGGTGAGATTCAGGGGGCCGTCGAGGAGCGCGGCCTTCGCCGGCGTCGGGGGAACGTTGCCGAGACTGCCTTCGGGCTTTCCGTTCTTGACGACCCACATGACACCGATTATCGCGATGATTCCCGCGATCGCCGCGCCGCCGATTACCGCTTTCCGTTTATTCATGAAATGTCCTTATTGACAAGACCTGTCACGCGATCATTCCGAAGAGCACGCCCGCGAGCGTCGACATCACGACGACAAGCGATACGTACACGAACGTCTTCTTGAAACCGATCTCCGCGTTGATGACGAGCATCGACGGGAGGGAAAGGCTCGGTCCCGCCAAGAGGAGCGCGAGCGCCGGCCCCTGTCCCATCCCGCTGCCGACAAGGCCCTGAACGATCGGGATTTCGGTAAGCGTCGCGAAATACATGAACGCGCCCGAGATCGCCGCGATGAAGTTCGCGGACACCGAGTTGCCGCCCAGAAGGCCGGTAATCCACGCGTTCGGGATCAGGGCTTCGTGCCCGGGACGGCCGAGGAAAAAGCCGGAGACGAGCACGCCGCCGAAGAGGAGCGGCAGAATCTGGAGGGCGAAGTCGCGCGTCGCGGCTCCCCACTCGGCGAGTTCATGTCTCTTGAACCAGCGAACGAGCGCGTAGCCCAGAACGATGGCGAAGGCCCCGGTGATCGCGTATTTTACCCGATATATCGCGTCCCACGCGGGGGAGCCGCCTTTCGAGGACGCCCAATTCACGAAAATGAGGATGCCGATCATCGAGCCGATATATACGACGGTTTGCCAGAGCTTCCGTCCGCCCTCGTCAAGAGGAGCCTTAAAAAGGCGCTCGTCGGCGAGTCGAGTCTCGTCTTCCTTGCGGAAAATAAGTTGCATCAGGATGCCGATGATAACGGCGAAACTGATCGCGCCTACCGTTCTCGCGATGCCGAGCTTCAATCCGAATACCTGAAAGGACATCGTGATCGCGATAACGCTGATCGCCGGACCCGAATAAAGAAAGCTGATCGCGGGTCCCAGTCCCGCTCCTTTCTTGTAGATGCCTTTGAACAGGGGCAATACCGTGCATGAGCATACGGCGAGTATCGCGCCGGATATGGAAGCGACGGCGTACGCGACCGGTTTCGGTGCCTTCGGGCCGAGATATCGCATGACCGCCTGCTGGTTCAGGAAAACGCCGATCGCGCCCGCGATGAACATCGCCGGAACGAGACAAAGCAGCACGTGCTGCCGCGCGTACTCACCGAGCATCTGGAAGCCCTCGAGGATGCCGGTCGTGACCCGTGCCGCTTCCCAGGGAATGAAGTAGATCGCGACGAATGCCGCCGCAAGACCGAGCAACACCACGTTTGGACTGTAATCTTTCTTTGCCATTCCTCGATCCTTTAGGCGTTCAGCGCCACGCACGCATAAACCAGCTTCGTCGGGGTATCTTCCCCGCAAGAGGATGAAAAGGCCATCAGATGGCCCCTTTCAACTGAGCGGCGATCTGGTCAACCGTCAAAACCTTTCCGACGCTCCTGACCTCGCCGTCGATCACGAGGCCCGGGGTCATCATCACGCCCAACTCCATGATCTCGTCGATGTCGGAGATTTTCTCGATCTCGGCGGATACGCCCATTTTCGCCACGGCTTCCCGGGCATTCGACTCTAGTTGCTTGCACTTCATGCAACCCGGTCCCAATATCTGTATTTTCATGGTCAGTCTCCTGTCTGTTTCAATTATTGGAAACATTGCACTAAATGTCAAGAGGAAAACGGCAAACCCGTCCACAAACTTGACAATGTTTCCCAACATTGCAACAATAGAGGCATGAAAGAAGCGGACAAAAAAAGGCTTACGATGACTGCCGAACTCTTCAAGGCAATCGGGCATCCCGATCGTCTGGCCATGCTCGAAAAACTCGCCGAGAATCCCTGGTGCGTCTGCGATCTTGCCGCATACCTCAAGCTGAACAAGTCCGTCGCCTCGAAGCATCTGTCGCTGCTCCATGATGTCGGCCTTCTCGCGGTGGAAAAAAAAGGCACGCAGGTAATCTACACCCTCGTCGTTCCCTGCGTGATCGAAATGGCAAAATGCAGCTATCTCTCCATCGTGGCCGAGAGAAAAAAGCGATTGGAGCCCTGAGGTTTCGTTTTTTAACCGATTTTTCATCGTTCGCGCATTGACGACCTGTATGCATTTTTCTACTCTTTTATTGAATAGATGATCTTCTATATGAAGGAGACTGCCGTGCGAATAGTGATTATCGGAGCCGTTGCCGCCGGAACCTCCGCGGCCGCGAAGGCCAGACGGAACGACGAAGGCGCGGAAATCACCGTCTACGAACGGGACCGGTTTATCTCGTACTCGGGATGCGGAATGCCGTATTTCCTCGGCGACGAGGTGAAGAGCCTTTCCGACCTCACCCCGAGAGATCCCGCTTTCTTCAGGGCAAAATACCGGGTCGAGGTCAAAACCCGCCATGAAGCGCTTTCAATCGATCCTGAAAGGAAAATCGTGACCGTGCGCAATCTCGAAACGGGAGAAACCTTCGACGACCGTTGGGACAAGCTGATCATCGCGACCGGCGCGTCCGCGGCGCGACCCGCGATAACCGGAGCCGATCGCGAAGACGTCTTCGTCCTGCGCACTATCAATGACATGATTCGAATCAAGGAGTGGATCGCGGAAAGGAGGCCGGACGCCGCCGCGATCGTCGGAACCGGTTTCATCGGCCTCGAAGTATGCGAAAACCTCGCCAGGCTCGGTATCGCCGTAACCCTCGTCGAGAAGCTCGACCAGGTAACTCCCGGCCTCGATCCCGATATGGCGATTCTCGTGCGCGAGCGCCTCGAGAAGAACGGCGTCAAGGTGTTTACCGGGGCTTCGATAACGGAGGTCGGGAACGGCGCCGTCGTGCTGGCCGACGGAACGCGGATATCCTCGGGGCTCACGCTGCTCGCCGCGGGCGTCCGACCGGAAACCTCGCTCGCGAAAGCCTGCGGAGTCGAGCTCGGCGTCGCGGGAGCCATAAAAACGAACGCGAAGATGGAGACCTCCGTTCCCGGGATCTGGGCATGCGGCGATTGCGTGGAGCATACGCATCTCGTGACCGGAAAAAAGGTCTGGAGACCTCTTGGCTCGACGGCGAACAAAACGGGACGCATCGCCGGCGACCGGATCACGGGAGGATCGCTTGAGTTCCGGGGAGTTCTCGGAACCGGAATTTTCTCCGTGTTCGGTCTCGCGGTCGCGCAAACGGGGCTTTCGGAACGCGAGGCCCGCGAGTCGGGTTATGAGGTCACCGTCTGCCACAACATCAAGCCCGACAGGCCCGAATACCTCGGCGGCACGGAAATGACGATCAAGGGAATCGCGGACGCCTCGACGGGACGCGTGCTCGGCGCGCAAATCGTCGGGGAATCCGGCGTGGATAAACGAATAGACGTAATCGCCACGGCCATCACCTTCGGGGCCAGGGCCGAGGACCTCTTTCATCTCGATCTCGCGTACGCCCCGCCTTTCTCGACGACGAAAGATCCCGTCATGTATACCGGCATGATCCTCGACAACGCGATCTCGCGCGGCAGGCCGCTCATCACCCCGGCGGAACTTGACCGGCTCGTCGACTCGGGCGAAGCGTACGCGGTCATCGACGCGCGCGTTGCCAAGCAATATGACTCGGCCCACGTCCCGGGAGCGATAAACCTCCCCCATGAATCGATTCGGGAAAACCTCGAGGCGCTCGACAAGGACGCGACGGTGGTTACCTATTGCAACAAGGGAACGACGGGCAACGCGGCCCAGAACATACTCCTCAATCGGGGCTTCACGAACGTCAAAAACCTTTCCGGCGGATACAAGCAATACAGGGCGACGCATGCCGCGCGGCTCCGGGAGTAGGGCGTCCGCGCGGCGAGCAATTTATCAGAGAGGTTGTTATAGCCATGGCAAAAAAACCTGCGGGTCCGGACTTTTGCGCGATCGACTTCGAAACGGCGTGTTATCAGCGTGCGAGCGCGTGCGCGGTCGCGCTGGTACGCGTTCGCGGCGGCGCCGTGGTCGAAACCTTCCAGACGCTTTTGAAACCGCCCGAAGGCATGGGTATCCTCCCGTCATTTACGGCCATTCACGGGATTACCATGCGTGACGTGGCCCGAGCGCCTGACTTCGCCGGAATTTGGCCGAGCATGAGGGATTTCATCGGCGATGATTTTCTCGTCGCGCATAACTCGAGTTTTGACCGGAGTGTGCTGAAACGCTGTCTCGAGCACTACGGGATCGAGTACACCATGCCGCGATTCGAATGCACGGTGAGTTGCTCAAGGAAAAAGTGGCCCGGACTCGAAAACCATCGCCTCGACACGGTCAGCGATCACCTCGGCATCGAGCTGTCCCATCACGAGGCGCTCAGCGACGCCCTCGCGTGCGCGAGGATATTCGTCGAGGCATCACGCTGACGAAGCGCCGGGCAATCTATTTGTAGCCGTCGATTATCTTCTCGCAGATCATGAAGGCCGCGGGGCAATACAGCGAATCGAGGGCGAGTCCCACGAGTTTCTTCTGGATGTTGCCCGATTCGGTATGCGGGAAATTGACGCACGACAGGGTTCTCGTGTCATAGATCGAGCATCGGTTATCGGCGTCCTGAAACGGGCAGGGTAATTCCTTCAGCATGAAGCCGACGCCGTCGGGATCCTGGACGAGGTATTTCTCGTGGAATTCCTTTTCGGGCATGCCGACACTGGCGCAGATATGCTTGATATCGGTATTGCGAAAGACCGGTCCGAGGTTGCGGCAGCAGAGTCCGCATTCCGTGCAATCGATCTCGGAAAAGACCTCGTCGTGATAGCGATGAACGAGCTCGTCGAAACGCGGCTTCTGCATTTTTGATAGATGCCGCATCTTCTTCATGATCTCTTTATGCTTGGTCTTGCTCCGTTCGAGTATGGCTTCGTAGCGGTTAATGACCAGCCCCCTTGCTGCCGTAGCAACCCGGGGGCGTAGATCGGCGGATTGTTTTGAATGCGCGCGGGAGTCCGCAGGTCACGAAACCGTCCCGTCTATCCGAGGAGCATGCGGTCGTTGACCACGCCCTCGCCGTTGACGTTCTCGAATTTCCTCATGAGGTCGGCGACCTCGAGCTTTTTCTTGTCCTCGCCCGAAACGTCATAGATGATCCTTCCCGCGTTCATCATGATGAGCCGGTTTCCGTGCTTGATCGCGTCCTTCATGTTGTGGGTAACCATGAAGGTCGTAAGGCCCTCGCGCTCGACGATCTCGTCGGTGAGCTCGAGGACCTTTCGCGCGGTCTTGGGGTCGAGCGCGGCCGTATGCTCGTCGAGAAGGAGGAGCCGCGGTTTCTTGAGTGTCGCCATGAGGAGCGTCAGGGCCTGTCTCTGGCCGCCCGAGAGAAGTCCGACCTTACTCGTGAGCCGGGTCTCGAGGCCGAGATCGAACTCGGCGAGCCGCTCGGCGTAGAGGGACGTCTCGTCGCGGGTGATGCCCCAGCGCAGAGTGCGCCGGTCGCCGCGGCGAACGGCGAGCGCGAGGTTTTCCTCGATCTCCATGCTTGCCGCCGTTCCGAGCATCGGGTCCTGGAATACGCGGCCGAGATGGCGCGCCCGGACGTGTTCCTTCTGGTCGGTAACGTCGATGCCGTCGAAGAGGATCCTCCCTGAGTCGACCTCATATACGCCCGCGATCAGGTTGAGGAGGGTCGATTTGCCCGCTCCGTTACCGCCGATGACCGTCACGAACTCGCCTTCGCGGAGTTCGAGGTCAAGGTCGATGATCGCCTTCTTCTCGGTGATCGTACCGGGGTTGAAGGTTTTTGATATGCCGACGAGCTTGATCATTTCGCGCCTCCCTCGGTGGTAGCCGAACCGTTCGAGGACGGCCTGTCGCCTTGTGCCGCGATGGCCGCGTACCGCTGACGGTTGATTCGCCGCGTTTTGCTTTTCCTCGCTTCGGTCCGAATGACGGGCAGGGCGAGGGCGAACGCGACGATGACCGCGGTAAGGAGCTTGAGGTCGGTCGACTTGAGGCCGAGCTGAAGGACGACGGCGATGATGACGCGGTAAATGACCGAACCGAGGACCACGGACGTGAGCAGGTACCAGAACGAGAATCGCTTGCCGAAGACGACCTCGCCGATGATGATCGAGGCGAGTCCGATGACGATCGTTCCCGTTCCCATCTGGACGTCCGCGTATCCCTGGCTCTGGGCGACCATCGCGCCCGAAAGCGCGACGAGGCCGTTGGCGAGCATGATGGCTACGTTCTTGGTCATGTCGGTGCTGACCCCGAGCGCGCGGATCATGCGCTCGTTGTTGCCGGTCGCGCGTATCGCGCTTCCGAGCTCGGTGCCGAAGAACCAGTACATGAGCGCGATGATCGCGGCCGAGAATGCGACGCCGATGATGAGGGAAGCGAGTGTCTTGCTCAGGCCAAAAAGGGCCGCCGGGGCGCTCAGCATCGTGCTGACCCCGAGGAGCGGGGTATTGGCCTGGCCCATGATGCGGATATTGACCGAGTAGAGCGCGATCATCGTGAGGATGCTCGCGAGGATACCGGGGATTTTCAGTTTGGTATGGAGGAAACCCGTGACGAACCCCGCGGCGGAACCGGCGGCGAAGGCGACGGCAAGGCTCAGGTAGGGGTTCATTCCGCTCACTATGAGCACCGCGCTTACGGAACCGCCGAGCGCGAAGCTGCCGTCGACCGTCAGGTCGGCGAAGTCGAGAATCTTGTACGTGATGTACACCCCAAGGGTCATTATTCCCCACAGAACGCCCTGACTGGCGGCACCCTGCATCGCGAGGAAAACATTCATTATGCGGCCTCCAACGTCGCGGGGAAACCTTTCGGGATGCGCGACGGTTCATAATAACAGGTTTGCCGGATGATGAAAATACGGGAATCGCGCAACAGGGTAAAAAAAACGCCCGCGACGCGAACGCGCAGCGGGCGAGATGCTTGAGTTATTTCGAGGGGGATTACTGCTTCGCCTTCGCGACGAGGTCTTCGGGGATCGTGATGCCGATCGCCTTGGCGGTTTCGGCGTTATAGGAGAAATCGCAGGTGGAAAGGTACTGGATCGGCATATCGGCGGGCTTCTTCCCGTCCTTGAGGATCTCGACCGCCATCTTCGCGGTCTGCTTGCCGAGCTCGTAGTAGTTGATGCCGTAGGTCGCAAGACCTCCCGACTTCACCATCCCGTCCTCGCCGACGATGAAGGGGATCTTCGCGGCGTTGAGCACGCCCGCGACGGTCGGAACGCCGGCGGCGATCATGTTGTCGGTGGGGGAATAGACGGCCTCGACCTTGCCTACGAGGCTCTGGGTAACCTGCTGGATCTCGTTCGAGTTCGAGACGGTCGCCTCGACGTACTTGATGCCGAGCTTGTCGCAGGCTTTCTTGGCGAGGTCGATCTGGAACTTCGAGTTCTGCTCGCTCGAGCAGTAGAGGAAGCCGACGGTTTTCACGGCGGGAACGAGCTTCTTGATGAGATCCATCTGCTGCTCGACCGGGGTGAGGTCGGAGGTGCCGGTGACGTTGGTGCCGGGCGCCTCGTTCGACTTCACGAGCTTCGCGCTCGCGGGGTCGGTGACCGCGGTCACGACGATCGGGATCGTGTCGGTCAGGTTCGCGACGGCCTGGGCCGCGGGGGTCGCGATCGCCAGGATAAGGTCATCCTGGTCGTTGATGAGCTTCTGCGCGATGGTCTGGCAGTTGGCCTGTTCCCCTTGGGCGTTCTGGAAGTCGATCTTGAGGTTCTTCCCGTCCTCAAAGCCCGCTTCCTTGAGCCCGTCCACGAAGCCCTTGTACGACGCGTCGAGCGCGACGTGCTCGACGAGCTGCACGACGCCGATTTTGTATACCGCTTTCGAGCCGGCTCCCTTTCCCGTGCAGGAAAGGAAAAGCGCGGACATGGCCATAAGGATAATCGCGATTTTCGCCTGTTTCATGTGGCTTCTCCAAAACATAAGGATAATGACTCGTTTCAATGCCTGCAACGGCGCTGAATTCGTTTCAACAATAGAAAAACAGATGATAAAAGTCAAGCTGATCCGTGTTATAATGAAAGCATGACGGAGGTTCGCCATGTATGAGCCGTGGTTGGTTTGGGCGGTGATCGGAATCGGGTGCATCGGACTCGAGATGGTCATGCCCGGTTTCGTGATCTTCTTTTTCGGGCTCGGCGCCCTCGCGACGGCCGCGTGCTGTTTCATGCCGATCGTACAGGACGCGTTGTGGCTGCAGATCCTTCTTTTCATCGTTCTTTCGACCTTGTCCCTCGTCTTTCTCCGAAGGAGATTCACGAGGATTTTCGGCGGCACGATATTCGATCCCACGAAGCCCGGAGGCGTCGAGGATGCCGGTATCGGCGAGACCGCCGAGGTTCTCGAGGACGCGTCCGACGTCAGGGACGGCAGAATCCGTTTCCGGGGGACGAGCTGGAAGGCGCGCACCAGGGCGGGAACGTGCGAGAAGGGAAGCGTCGCGAGGATCGTCGCCCGCGAGGACCTTACCTACATCGTGGAGCGGATGGAACCGAAGGCATAGGCCCCGGTACGTCCGCCGTTTCCGTGAGGACAACGCAATAAGTATTTATATATGGAGGAAAGTGATGACGGTATTTCTCGCGTATCTATTGGCTTTCGTGTTCATCGTGGTCCTTTTCAAGATCGCGGTCGTCGTGCCCGAGCAGGAATGTTACATCATCGAGCGGCTCGGAAAGTACACGAAGACCCTCGAGGCGGGATTCCACATTCTCGTGCCCTTTATCGACTCGATCGCGTACCGGCAAAACCTCAAGGAGGACGCGCTCGACGTCGAGGCGCAGGTGTGCATCACGAGCGACAACGTCCAGGTCGAGGTTGACGGGATCCTCTACCTCAAGGTGATCGACCCCGTCAAGGCGAGTTACGGAATCGAGAACTTCCGCTTCGGGGTGACCCAGCTGGCGAAAACCACGATGCGAAGCGAGATCGGAAAGCTCGAGCTCGACAAGACCTTTTGCGGGCGCGAGGGGATCAACGACAATATCGTTCAGGCGCTCGACGAGGCCTCCGAAAACTGGGGCATAAAGGTTACCCGTTACGAGATCAGGGACATCACCCCGACCTCGACGATCCTCGAGGCGATGGAAAGCCAGATGCGCGCCGAGCGGATCAAACGCGCGAACATCCTGTCGAGCGAGGGCCAGCAGCAGGCGATCATCAACGTCTCGCTCGGCGACAAGCAGGACGCCATCAACCGCTCGCTCGGCGAGAAGGAGCGACGGATCAACATCGCCGACGGTCGCGCGAAGGCGATCGAGATCACGAGCCAGGCGACCGCCGAGGGTCTCGCGCTCGTCGCCGAAGCCCTTTCGGCTCCCGGCGGGAGGACCGCCATGGGTATCAGGCTCGCGGAAAGCTACATCGCGCGATTCAAGTCGACTCTCGCGCGTTGCGACGTGTCCGTGTATCCCGCCGAGCTCGCGGGTCTCGCCGCGGTCGCCGACATCATAAAGGGAGCGGGCAAGACTCCCGCGAAACCGCACGCAGGAGGCGCCAAATGAACCCGTTTACCCCGTTATTTATTCTCCTCGGCGTTTTCGCCTTCGTGTTCATCATCACCCTTTTCAGGAGCATTCGCGTCGTCCCGAACAAGCAGGCCCTCATCGTCGAGCGGCTCGGCCGTTACCACAAGACGCTCGAGGCGGGCTTTCACGTGCTCTTCCCCTTCGTCGACAAGGTTCGCTACCGCCAGACCCTCAAGGAACAGGCGATGGACGTTCCCGCGCAGGACTGCTTCACGAGGGACAACGTGCAGGTCAGGGTCGACGGCGTGCTCTATCTCCAGGTCATCGACCCGAAGAAGGCGAGCTACGGCGTGCGGAACTACGCGTACGCGACGGTCCTTCTCGCGCAGACGACGATGCGCTCGGTGCTCGGCCAGCTCGAGCTCGACCGCACCTTCGAGGCGCGCGAGCAGATCAACGCGCTCGTCGTCAAGGCGGTTGACGAGGCCTCAGACCCCTGGGGCGTCAAGGTAACCCGGTACGAGATCCAGAACATCAAGGTGTCCGACTCGATCATGGACGCGATGGAAGCGCAGATGAAGGCGGAACGCGAAAAACGCGCCGAGATCGCGCGCTCCCTCGGCGAGATGGAGACGAAGATCAACCTCTCGAAGGGCGCCTATCAGGAAGCGGTCAACACGAGCGAGGGACAGAAGCAGCGGATGATCAACGAGGCCGAAGGCGAGGCCTCCGAAATCGTCGCCGTGGCGAAGGCGACGGCCGAGGGAATCAGGAAGGTCGCGGAATCCGTGAACCTGAAGGGCGGAGAGGTCGCGGCGAACCTCAGGCTTTCCGAGGGCTGGATCGACGCGCTCGGCGGGATCGCGAAGGACGGCTCGAAGGTATTCCTCTCGGCCGACCTCACCGAGCTCACCGACGTTACCGCGAAGGCCGCGAAGATGCTCGAGGGTCGATAGCGTACGCCGTACGGTGAAGTCGCAAAAAAAAAAGCGAACGGGCTTTCGGGCCTCGTTCGCTTTTTTTTTGCTCGCTTATCGCGCGCGCCCGCGTGTCGCGAGCGCCGCACGCCGCTTACTGCTTCGGGTTGATCTCGAGGAGCTCGACCTCGAAAATGAGGGTCGCGTTCGGGCCGATCTTGTCTCCGGCGCCGTTGGTACCGTAGGCGAGCTTGGACGGGATGTAGAACTTCGACTTGCCGCCGACCTTCATGAGCTGGATGCCCTCGGTCCAACCGGGGATGACGCGATCAAGCGGGAACATGGCGGGCTCGTTGCGGTCGATGGAGCTGTCGAACTTCGTGCCGTCGACGAGGGTTCCGACGTAGTGAACCTTCACGACGTCGCTCGCGGCGGGGCTCGCCCCGGTTCCCTCGGCGATGACTTCGTACTGAAGACCGCTCGCGGTGGTGACGATGCCCTTCTTCTTCCCGTTCTCGGCGAGGAACTCGTTTTCCTTCGCGAGGTTCTCCTCTCCCTTTTTCGCCATCGCGGTCTCGATCGCGTTCCTGACGATGTTCTGCGCCTCTTCCATGGTGACGGCAGTCTTCTTGTTTCCCATCACGTCCTTGATGCCCTTGAGAAATTCGTTGTAATCGATCTCGACGGAGGTTTCCTTGAGGCTCGATCCGATCGCCATGCCGAACGCGTAGCTCGGGTCGACGGAGGGGCTCTTCGCGGCGTCGGTTTTCTTTCCGTCGGTCTTGCACGCGGCGAAAAGCGCGGCAGCGAGGATCAGCGTGGCGAGAATGGTCTTCTTCATGGTTATGTCCAAAAAAAGCGAAATGAGGAACCTCCAAGGGCTCCCGATACGTAACGTATTGAAGGAAAGAATGCAAGAAAGCGCGAAAACTGTCAATCGCCGGAGGGTACTGAAGAACGGGGAGTCGTTCATGCCTGGCGGAGGCATCGTACGGAATCGCGGTAACGAAAAATCGCCCCGCTTTATTTTTCAGCGTGAAAGAAGCTCAAGGAGGGAACCTTCGATAAAATCCTTTTGATTCGGCGCCGACGACTTGTCCAACGCGTTGAACGCGCGATGGAGACTCTGTCCTTTCGGGGACGCCTTCGAGAAGGCGATATACGATTTTATGCCTTCTCCGGGGAGACGAAGCACCTTGATCCGATCTTCGACGCCTTTTCGGCGCGCGGCAGCGATGCAGGAATAGTCGTTTTGATCGAGTATACCGTCGATTCTTCCCAAAAGGAGTTTATCGACATTCTGCTCGATCCAGCTGTCCCCGGCGATAAGGTCGAATTGAACGCCCGTGTCGCCTTTGAAGAAACTTCCCGGATACGCGCCGAGAAGATAACCGATCTTCATCTTTCCGAGATCGCTCACCGAAGTGATGGCGTCGAGGGGGTAATCGGAACGAACGGTCAGCGATGGTTGGTATACGATGCTCGCCTCGTCGGCATAGAGCAAATACTCCTTTCGCTCATCCGTCTTTCCAAGGCTGATCGCCATGTCGAGTTCACCCGTTTTAAGATTTGCGATGAGTCGTGATACCGGAAACGATTTGACGACTGGCTCGTATCCAAGGGCGCGAACCACCGCCTTTGCATATTCAACGCCGGGACCGTAAGGCTGGCCGTCACTCGCGCTTTGCATCACGATGGGATAGTGCGTAAAAACGCCGATTCGAACGCTTTCCGCATCGAGAGCGCGGATCAGGAAAAGACAGAGAATCGGCACGAAAAAGCGTTTCATCGGTATGCCTCCCTGGCGCCGTCCACTATGCCCATTTTTCTTGATTATACCGGTAAACCGATATATCGGCAAGTTCGCTTTTCCTCGCGGGTTTCGGCCACATGACAACCGAGACCGGATCGGCCCTTTCGAAAGCCCTACTTGACGCGCGGGCGAAGGAAAACCGCGAGCGTGACCGCCGCGCACGCGGAAAGGCTCGCGCCGAACGCGAAGGGGACCGTATCGTTGAAGGCCGTCCAGAGGAGACCCGCGATGACGCTCGCGGGAAGGAGCGCTATACCCGTGATAGTCGAATGGAGGCCGAGCATCGTGCCCTTAAACTCGGCAGGCGCGATCTCCGCGATGAACGCGCGCTCTACTCCCGCGGTAAGCGCCGTGAATAACCCGTAGAGCGCGAACGCGGCAGCGATGAGGCTCGGTGTCCGGGCGAACGCGAAGATACCGTACACGATCGAGAAGATGAGGTATCCCGAGACGAGAAGGGCCTTTCTTCCGACGAGATCGGAAAGCCTCCCGAACGGAATCGAAAGAAGCGACGAAACGGCGTTATAGACGAAGTAGAGGAGTATGACCGATGACGGCGAGAACCCGATCCGTTGCGCCTTGAGAAGGAGAAACGCGTTCGAGGAATTCCCGAGCGTGAAGACGAATACGACGACTAGATAGAGCTTGAGCCTGCCGTCGATTCCCGAGAGCCCCGCGACGAGATTGATCCTGGGTGCGGCCGGGGCGGTCGACGAGGTCTCGCGGATGAAGGCGAACATGAGAAGCGCGAATAAGGCGGGAATGCAGGAATAGAGAAAGATGGCCTTGTAGTTCGCGGACGATCCGAGCCTCGCGACGAGAATCCAGGCGACGAGTATGCCCGCGGCGGAACCGGCCATGTCGAGCGCCTTGTGGATGCCGAAGGAATGCCCGAGCCTGTCGGAGCCCGAGCTTTCGCTGACGAGCACGTCCCTCGGCGCGGTGCGGATACCCTTTCCGAATCGGTCGATCACCCGCGCGGCGAGTATTCCGACCCATGAGGTCGCGAGGATGAGCAATACCTTGTACGCGAAGCCGGTAGCGTATCCCGAAAAGGCGAGCGGCTTTTTCTTGCGGTACCTGTCCGTCAGGTAGCCCGAGAAGACCTTGAGGACGCTCGAGAGGCTTTCGGCGATTCCCTCTATAACGCCGATGAGGGTCGGCGTCGTCCCGAAGGCCGCGGTGAGATAGAGCGGTATGAGCGGGTAAACCATCTCGGTGCTCAAGTCCATGAAGAAGCTTACGAGCCCGATGAAGATCACGTTGTTCATGCGCGTATCCCTCCCGTTGTCGCGATGTCCCTATATCCTGCCAAACGTGACGAACTTGTTGAAAAGAAACTGAACCGTGCCGGCAAGGAGAATGGCCGCGCCCTTGACGGGAATATCCGGGAAGGAACACAGGGAAACGCCGACGTAGAGCGTGGCCATGGAAACGAGCATGCCGAAATAGCAGATGCCGTAGAACGATACGGCTCGCCGGAGAAGCCGGTGCGTTTTCCGGAAGTTGACGTGCGCGTTAAGAAAGAAGCTCACCGTGATGCCGACGTTCACGCTCATGAAATTCGCGGCGAGCAGCCCGATCGAGAGCGCGCGGGTGAAGGCAAGGTAGAGGGCGCCGTCGGTCGCGGAGGCGAGCGCGCCGATCGCGACGTAGAGGCCCGATTCCCTGAGTGTTTTTTTCGCGCCTTCGGTCATTGAACGGTCCCTACCGGAGCGTCGCGCCGGGTACGAGCGCCTTCGCGATCGAAAGAAGCCGTTCCGTTTCGGCGGGCCCGTAGGGCTCGACGGCGTTCAACGCGTGCGAAAGGCAATTGCCGGGGACGAAGGATGCGAGTTGCCAATCGGCGTCTCTCGGGATGATCTCGGCGATGTCCCTGATTTCCGTCTCGCGCACGAGGCCCGGGACGAGTACGGTTCTGTATTCGACGCGTAACGACCCTCTTTCCCTCGCAAGGATTTCAAGCGACCTGAGGAGCGCCTCTCCCGCGGAGGCGCCGGTTCTTTCCTCGATCGTAAGCTCGCCGTACCGCGCGGGACTCGTCTTCACGTCTATCGCGACCATGTCCGGCCTCGTTTCGGGGGAATCGAGTATCGCCTTGAGACGGTCGGGAAGCGTGCCGTTGGTATCGATCTTTACCGCGAGGCCGAGACTTCGCGCCTTGGCGATGAGTCCGACGAGCGCGGGCGAGAGAAGGGGCTCTCCGCCCGAGATCGCGATCCCCCCGAGGACCGACGCGCGTTTTTCGAGATGCGCGTAGATATCCTCGATCGTGACGTATCCCGCCTCGGGTTCCGAGGAAGGCCCCGTGGTCACGCTCGCCTGGGCGAGCGCGGCGTTATGGCAGAAGGGGCAGCGGAGATTGCATCCCGGCAGGAACGCGGCCGCAGCTACGCGGCCGGGGAAGTTTACAAGGCTTGTCTTTACGAGACCCGCGTTCATCGAGGCTCGCGATCAGGCGAGAATCGCCTCGACGGGACTCGTCGCGGTCAGCGCGCGGATCTCCTTCACGGAGTGGGCGCGACCGATCTCGGTGGAGTCGGCGTCGAAGAGAATGACCGTCGGCGTCGAGAACACGCCGTACGAGGATGCCCTGATCATGCCGGCCTCGGTGTCGACGTCGATGTGCTCTCCCGATACGGGAAGCGCGTCGCAGCACGCAGCGACGGGGGGGCAGTTGGAGCAGGTTTTGCGGGTGAAAAGCTCATAGCGGAACGCGGGACCCGCGACGCTTTCCCTGAGCGCGTCCTCGCTCGCCCGCATGATGGCCGGGGCTTCGGAAGCGCTCCTGATCATGACGGAAGGCGCGTCGCCGCAGCCGCATGCGGAGTCGGACGAAAGGCGCGAGGCGATCCTTCCCTCGTCGGCGACGAAAAGCTTCCTGTGGCCGTACTCCTCGCGCTTGCCGCGGTTCCAGTTGCGGACGGAACGGTAATACCCGACGATGCGCGCGTATACCTCGGTGGTGGTTCCATGGACGTTCTCGAGCTCGCTCTTGACGTTCGCGATCTCGTTGTCGATTTCTGCTACGGTTCTCATTTTGCTCCCCTCCCGGGACAATTTTGTATTCGGTAGCCGAGGGGCTCGCTGACAGCCAGCCCGACCGGTTTGTATCGTCGCTTGCGGGTCGATAACCGACCGCGTGCCGCTTATCGGGCGATCGCCTCCTGGCGTTCCTTCTCGAGCTCGGCGAGTTTTCCGACGAGGACCTCCTCGCGCTCGGCCTTGCATTTCGGGCACTCGAAGTGCTCGCCGTTGATGTAGCCGTGGGTCGGGCATACCGAGAAGGTCGGCGAGATCGAGAAGTACGGGATCCGGTAGTTCGACGCGACGGCCTTCACGAGGTCGCGGCACGATTCCCAGTCCTTGACTGCCTCGCCGAGGAAGATATGGAATACCGTTCCGCCGGTGTACTTCCGCTGGAGCGCTTCCTGATGGTCGAGCGCCTCGAAGATGTCGCTCGTGTAGTTCACCGGAAGCTGGCTCGAGTTCGTGTAGAAGGGATCGTCGTCTCCCGAGGTGATGATGTCGGGATAGTGCTTCTTGTCGTGCCGCGCGAGCCGGTACGAGGTGCTCTCGGCGGGCGTCGCCTCGAGGTTGAAGAGCTCACCGGATTCTTCCTGGAAGTCCGCGAGCTTCTGCCGCATGTGCGAAAGGACCTTCTCCGCGAATGCCTTGCCGCGCGGGTTGACGATGTCGACCCCGAGGAAGTTGAGGCACGACTCGTTCATGCCGCAGATGCCGATCGTCGAGAAGTGGTTGTTGAGGTGGCTCAAGTAGCGCCTCGTGTACGGGAAGAGCCCGCCGTCGAGGAGCCGCTCGATTACCTTGCGCTTGAGCTGGAGGCTTATCTTCGCCTGCTCCATGAGGTAATCGAGCCGGGCGAAGTACTGGGCCTCGCTCTTAGCGAGATACCCGATCTGCGGCATGTTGATCGTCACGACGCCGATGGAGCCGGTGAACTCGTCCGAGCCGAAGAGCCCGCCGCCGCGCTTGCGGAGCTCGCGCTTGTCGAGCTGGAGGCGGCAGCACATCGAGCGGACGTCCGACGGATTGAGGTCGGAGTTGATGAAGTTCTGGAAGTAGGGCGTGCCGTAGCGGGCGGTCATCTCGAAGAGGAGCTCGGCGTTCGGGCTCGACCAGTCGAAGTCGCTCGTGACGTTATAGGTAGGGATCGGGTACTGGAACCCGCGGCCCGCCGCGTCGCCCTCGAGCATGAGCTCGATGAAGATACGGTTGATCGTGTCCATCTCCGGCTGGCAGTCGCCGTAGGTAAAGGGCATCTCGCCGCCCCCGACGACCGCGTTCTTTTCCGCGAGGTCGGCCGGGCAGTTCCAGTCGAGGGTGATGTTCGTGAAGGGAGCCTGGCTGCCCCAGCGGCTCGGGGTATTGACGCCGTAGATGAAGCTCTGGAGGCACTGCTTCACCTCCTTGTCCGAAAGGTTGTCTTTCTTGACGAAGGGGGCGAGGTAGGTGTCGAAGGAGCTGAATGCCTGTGCGCCCGCCCACTCGTTCTGCATGATCCCGAGGAAGTTGACGATTTGCTGGATGAGGGTCGAAAGGTGGCGCGCCGGTTTCGAGGTGATCTTGTCGGGAACGCCCCCGAGACCCTCGGCGATGAGCTGCCTGATCGACCAGCCCGCGCAGTAGCCGGAGAACATGGAAAGATCGTGGAGGTGGAACGCCGCGCTCCGGTGCGCCTCGGCGACCTCCTCGGGATAGATGTTCTTGAGCCAGTAGTTGGCGGTGATGGTTCCCGAGTTATGGAGGATGAGTCCCCCGAGCGAGAAGTTGACGTTCGCGTTTTCCTTGACGCGCCAGTCCGACTGCGACAGGTACCCGTTCATCGTGTCGTCGATGTCGAGCATGAGCTTCTCGGTGTCGCGGATCGCCTCGTGCCGCGCGCGGTAGAGGATGTAGGCCTTCGCGACGCGCACCTCGCCGAGCTTGATGAGCACGGTCTCGACGATGTCCTGGATCTCCTCGATCGCCGGGATGGAATGGGCGTGACGGCCGGCCATCAGGACGCGGAGCTCCTCCTCGACGCGGTCGGTGATCGCCTTCGCGCGGTCCGCGTTCGCGGTTCCCTCGCAGGCGGCGATCGCCTTTCCGATCGCGCGTTCGATCTTCGAGCGGTCATACCCGGTGATCTCTCCGGAGCGCTTGACGACGTTGCGGACGATCGTCTGATTCCCGTCGTCCTTGGAGGTTCCCAGGAAATGCTTCCATTCCGGGAATACTCCCTGATCCGTCACTTCACTCGTCGCTGCCATTCTTCCCTCCCACTTTATTAACTTCTTCCATGAACTCTTCCAGGTTCTCGAAATGCCGATAGACCGACGCGAAGCGGATGTAGGCGACCTTGTCGACCTCGTTGAGCTTCGCGAGCGCGAGTTCCCCGAGCACCGAGCTCGGGATTTCGTGGCTTCCCTTGCCGGCCATGACGGCCTGGTCCTCGATCTCGTTGACGATGTTCTCGATCGTCATGCTCGAAACCGGGCGCTTTTCGAGGGCCCGCTGGATTCCGTGCTCGATCTTCGCGCGGTCGAAGGGCTGCCTCCTTCCGTCGCGCTTGATCACCATGAACGGCTTTTCCTCGATGCGCTCGTAGCTCGTGAAGCGGTATCCGCAGCCGATGCACTCGCGCCTTCTGCGGATGCTGTCCCCGTTCGCGAGCGTGCGGGACTCAATTACCTTATCGTCAAAGCTGCCGCAATGGGGACAACGCATGGTGTAACCTCTATCGGTGGGGTGCCAGATATGGTGTATCCGGCCCGTAAAGACGACTATAGCACCATTTATAGCGTTTGGCAAGGAAAAAAAGAGGGTTTACCGCGAGTTTTTACGGTCGCTTGAGCGATTGCGAATCGCCCGTTCGGTGACGGAAGCGACTCCAAGAAGGTTAATAATAAGGAGGGGAATGAGCGCCGAAACGCGGGCGAGGGCGCCCCTGACGCCTCGTCGCGCCTTGCCGCCCCGGGCGTCCCACGAACGATTGAGGCTATCCCAGGACTCGAAGACGCGCGGGATAAAGGAAATCGTGAGCGAGAAAAGGAGCGCGAAATCGAATGCCGGCGTGTCTGCTTCCGCGCGACGGAGGTACGGAAGGCGCCGCGTCGCGCGCGCGAAGAGGCGCTGGATGCCGTATAGGGCGTTGCGGAGGTCAAGGCTACTCGTCGTCTCGTAGAAGACCGTGCCCGCGAGGAGCGCGATCGCGAGCCGCGAGACGTAGATCCCCGTTTCCGCAAGACCCGCAATGAGCGTATCCCCGTCGGGAAGCGGTCCGATGAAGCGAAAAGCAGCGATGAGGACAGTATAGCCCAGGACGATGCCGAGGTTTCTCCGGTGCGACGAAAGGGGTACTTTCGCGAGGACCGCCGCAATGACGAGGATCGCTCCGATAGCGAGGGGAAAGGCGGGATGGGGGGCGAAGGCGCAGACCCCCGAGACGGCGAGCGCGGCCAATTTCCCGATGGCGGGCGCGCGATGAATCGGGGTGTTCGCGGGCCGATATCCGAAGAGGGTGACGTTTTTCCCTTTCACGCGTTCTGGTCCCATACGAGGTCTTCCCATGAATCGTAGCGCCCGAGAGGATTCCGGATACCCCAGGATTCGAGGGCGACCCTCCCCGAGACGGCGTCCTCGGGGGTTCCGTCGTAGGCAAGCGTGCCCTCGAAAAGGACGATGAGCCGATTCGCGAGGGCAAGGACCTTCTCGAGCTCGTGGGTAAGCACGATAACGGTCTTTCCCGCCTTCTTGAGATCCTTGACGACTCCGTTGACCTGGAGAACCCCCGGCCAATCGAGGTTCGCGTACGGCTCGTCGAACACGATGATCTCCGCTTCCATCGCGAGAATCCCGGCGACGGCGAGCCGCCTTTTTTCCCCGCCGGAAAGGGTTCTCGCCGGGGCTTTCATGAGCGGGACGAGGGCTACGCGGGCAATGGCCTCGTGCGCGAGCTCGCGGGCGCGGGCGGGCGGAAATCCGAGGTTCAGGGGACCGAAGGCCGCGTCCTCCTCGACCGTGTCGCCGAGAATCTGCGCGTCGGCGTCCTGAAAGACGAGGCCCACGCGGGCCTCCCTCCCGTCGACCTTGCCGATCGAAACGGAACCGGAGGTTGGCGCGTCAAGACCCGCAATAAGGTGCATCAACACGCTTTTTCCCGAGCCGTTCGCGCCCGATACCACGACGCATTCCCCCTTCTCGACGCGAAAGCTTACCCCGTCGAGGGCCGCGCGCGCGCATCCGGGAAAGCGCCGGGTGAGGGATGAAACCTCAAGCATCGGGATTGAGCGCGCGCTCGATGACGGGGCGAACCTTCAACGCGATCGGGACGATGATCGCGATCTTGATCGCGTCGGCAAAGAGGAAGGGAACGACCCCCTTGAGGATCGCCTGCGCGAGATCGATACCGAGGGCCTTTCTGAGTCCGAGGACGCCCGGAATGTAGATGCACGCGAAGCCCGCGATCGCGGCCGAGAGGACTACCGGGACGGCCTCGAGCGCGTTCGTTTTCGACGCGCGCTTGACCGCGTAACCGGCCACGAGCGCCCCGATGAAGTAGCCGACGAGGTAGCCGCCGGTCGGGCCGACGAGGACGGCAAACCCGCCCTTGCCGCCCGAGAAGACGGGGAGCCCGAGCGCTCCCGCGAGAAGAAAGAGACCGACCGCTCCGGCGCCTTGCAGGGGACCGAGGAGGAGTCCCGCGAGGATCGCGAAGGCGTTTTGGAGCACGATCGGTACCGGACCGATAGGGATCGTGACGATCGCGCCGACCGAGATGAGCGCGGCGAAGAGGGCGGTATAGACCGACCTGAGCGAACTCTGTTTCATGATAACCTGCCTTTATCGAGAATTGATGCGCCTCCGGGAGGATACCGGTGAATGATTCGTTCTGTTTCCGGCGTAGAAGCGTTTGGGGACTCGAAACGGGCGAAGCCCATGGTATCGACGCCACGGAATACGAGCTCGCGCTCCGTCGTCTCGGGCTCATGGATCAAAACCCTCACGACCCGATCGACGTCCGGGCAAAGCGAGTTCCATTCCTCGACGAGTGAATCGTCCGCTAGCCGCGTACGCGAGAACTCCCGCCTGAACGCGGCAAGGATCTCCCGCCGTCCCGCGGGTATTGCCCCGTAACCGGCATCGCGCGCACCCTCGCCGGTGTTGATCCCGACGCCGACATTGCAAAAAACGGTCTGGTTTCCCGATACGAGCGATTCGGCCAGGATTCCGCCCGCTTTTTTCGGGCCGCCCTTCGTCATGACGAGGATATCGTTCGGCCATCCCGGGAAAGCCCGTGCGCCCGATATCCCGGTTAGTACCCGGACGAGGGCGCATTGGGCGGCGAGTACCTCGCGATGGAGATAGGCCGCCGGGAGGAGCGGCCGCGTTACCATGGTAAAGAAAAGCCCCCCAGGAACGGAATCCCAGCGCTTTGAGCCGGTTCCCCTTCCGGTCGTTTGCGCGTCGGCCACGATGATGAAGCCGTCGGGACAGGAAGAAAGAGCCGCCTCGCGGGCGAGGGTCATCGTCGAGTCGGTTTCCGGTACGTGCCTGACGAGCCGTTCGTCGGCGCCGAATTCCCAGGGATTGAGGCTGTCGGCGGGGTCCGTGCGCAGGTAATAGCCGGCGGTTCCGGAGTCGATCCCGTATCCCGCCTCGCAAAGGGACTTGACCGCCTTCCACACGGCGACCCGCGAAAGATCCAGGGTTTCGGCGATCGCCGAGCCGGAAACGGGATGATCGGCGTTTCGAAGGATTTCGAGAACCTTTCCTTTGGTGCTGGTTGCCTGTTCGGTGTTAACCATCTGATAGCAGAGGTTAACCGAAGCGCCTCCGTCTGTCAATCAATTCTTGCTGAATCATGGCGATGAGGACGAGAACGCACGCGAGCGCGGGAAACCAGTCCCCGAAGCGGGCGTAGAAGGTTTTCACGTGGGGATACACGGGAACGATCGCGTTCACGGATGCCTCGACGAAGAGGGGAAGGTCGACGATAACCCTTCCGAGCGGATCGATCACGCTCGAGTAGCCGCCGTTGGTGGAGCGGATCAAGGTCGTGCGGAGCTCGATCGTCCGGAACGACGCGATGGCGAAATGCTGGTACTCGGCGCTTTCGGTGTTCGACCATGCGTCGTTCGTGAGATTGATGAGCAAGTCGCTTCCCGCGTTGTGAAGGCGCGCGGCTTGACCGGGGAAGGCGTCCTCGAAGCAGATCGGGGCGGTAAACCGGACGGTCTTGCCCTCCGCGTTCGTGACCGGGAATACGGTGTATTCCTCGCCGGGAATCCAGCCTTTCGAGAAACCGACGAGGGAATCGAAGAACTTCGCGACAAGGGGATGTTCGGCGAACGGGATGTACTCCGCGAAAGGCACGAGCTGCATCTTTCCGTACCAGCCGAGCTGGGTTCCGTCGGGGCCGACGTAGATGACCGCGTTCGCGAAGTCCTCCTTCGCTTCGTCAAGGAGGACCGGGGAACCGACGAGGAGGGGAACTCCGACGGAGCGCATGAAGGGAATGAAGGGATCGTCCTTGGGGTGGCTTTCGTAATACCGCTTGTTTCGCTCGTAGGGCCAGGAGAGGACCGACTCGCTCCAGACGACGAGGTCGGCGTTCCGGCCGCTTTTCTCGATCGCTTCCCGGGTGAGCCGCTGGGACACGCGGAGGTTTCTCCCGAGTCCGCCCCCGGCCCAAGGATCCGAGTTTTGCTGAACCATGACGACGTTGAGGGTCGTCTCGCTTTTTGGCGGGAAAGAAAACCGCGCCAGTCCGAACGAGAGGACGGTGGCGAAAAGGATGGCGGCGAAGGCGAGCGACCCGCGCATTTCGCGAACCGAGGGGAGAAGCGTCGTCCTGGAAGCGTCCCTGCCGCCTGATCGCCCGAGCGCGCCTTCCGGCCGCTCCAGTACGGCATACGACGGATGGTACAGGGGATGCCGTGCGCTCTTGCCGGGCCTGACGGCTACCGTTCGCGGGAAAAGGGTTTCCGCCGCGAGCCCTTGCGCGAGCGCCATGAGAAAACCGATTCCCCACACACCGGTCAGTTCCGCGATCTGGATGAGGACCGAAAGCTCCCGGCTCGACATCGCGAGCGTTCCCCAGGGATAGGCGAGGAACCCGGTCGATTTGAACCATTCCCAGGCGAGCCACACCCCCGCGAACAGGAAGGGTCTCAAGGTTCGGGGGGATTGCAGGACGTACCGGAGGAGCCAGCCGGCGAGGATGCCGAGGCCGAAATACGCGAGGGCTGACGCTCCGAGGGTGAAGATCGCGAAATCCTTGAAGTAGGCGAGCCAAAAACTCGACATGACGTGCACGAGAAACATCATCAGTCCGCCGAGGAAACCCGCCTGGGCCCAGCTTCTCGAGTCCCGGAGGGCGAGATAGAGCGGAATGAGCGAGAGAAGGCCGAATACGGCCGATCCCTGCTTGAAAAGCTCGTTCGGGATGCCGAGGGAGAGCATGATCGCCGACAAAAGCACGGATAAAACCGATGCGGGCACTGTCATAATGGAAAACATTGTAATCTTTTTTGTTGAATTGTTTCAATATTGACCGTATTATGGTTCTATGCAGAAAATAGTCTCGTTCCATACCGGAGAATATGAAGCTGCACCGGAGGTAATCGTTTCGGTCCCCGGTCGTTTTCATCTTTTGGGCGAGCATACCTGGTTCGCGAAGGGCAACACCCTGTCGATGGCCATCAACCATAACCTCTATCTCTCGATTTCCGTCAGGAACGATTCCAATTACCGGCTTCATTCCGTATCGCTCGGCGAGCGCAAGAAGATTTCCTCCTCAAACCTGAAATACCGCAAGGAGGACCGCTGGGCCAATTCCGCCAAAGCGGTCATTTCCTCGTTCATCGAGTACGGGATCCCCATCCCGGGGCTCAATTTCACGATTCTTTCCGAAATACCGGCCGACGCGGGGCTCGGCACCCCGAACGCGCTCAAGGTCGCGACCGCGCTCGCGCTCAGGAAACTTTTCGCGCCGTCCATTAACGACGCGACGCTCGTCGCGCTTCTCGAGCGGGCGAACGTGCATTTCCTCAAGACCTATGCCCATCGGGCGGATATCCTGACGGCGCTTTTCGCCCGGAAAGGGTATTGCGTCCGTACCGACCATAACCGCGCGACCGCCGATCTCGTTCCGTTCCCGACCGAAGGGTATTCGGTCATCCTTACCGACTCGCGCGTACCGCGCCTGCTCGCGCGGGAGGAACTCGCCCTCAGGATCCAGGAATGCATCCGGGCATACGAGATCGTCAAGGAGGATCCCGACGCGCCTTCGGACCTCAATCAGCTTTCGGAATCGATACTCGAGGAGATAACCGACATACCCGAATCGGTGAGGCGCCGGGTGATCTTCATCATCCGCGAGTCCGAGAGCGTCAGGGAAGCGATGCACGCGCTCGCGAACCGGGATTATTTCACCTTTTCGCGGATCGTTAACCGCTCGCACGAAGGATTGCGCGACCGGTTCGAAATATCCTGTCCGGAACTTGACTGGCTCGTCAAGCGCGCCCTCGAGTTCGTCATTCCGGACGTGCCCGATCTCGTCTGTTCCCGCATGACCGGCCGCGGATTCGGCGGCTGCACCTACGCGATCATACGGTCGTCGGACGAGAAGACTTACTGCCAGAAGCTCGAGGAGTACGAGCGCATCTTCGGCTTCAAGCCCGTGCGCTACGCGGTAACGCCCTCGGACGGCGCCCGGATTCTGTGAAAGAACGATCCCTATGAGAATTCTCCTTACCAATGACGACGGTTACGAATCCGGGGGCCTTCATTCGCTCGCGGACGCCTTGCGCGAACGCCACGAGGTTTGGGTCGTCGCGCCCGACCGGAACCGCTCCGGGGTTTCCCACGGGCTTACCCTGGGGGAGCCGCTCTCCTTCCGCGAGATGGCACCCCGCGAGTATACGTGTTCCGGTCTCCCCGTCGACTGCGCGATAGCCGGGATGCAGGGTATCCTCCCGTGTCCCCCGGATCTCCTGGTCTCCGGGATTAACCGGGGCGCGAATCTCGGAACCGACATCGTGTACTCGGGGACGGCTGCGGCGGCGAGACAGGCCGTCATCGACGGGGTGCCGGGCATCGCGTTCAGCCTCGCGTCAAAAACGGAGGAGTACCTGTGGGAGCCGCTCGCGCGTTTCGCGCTCGAGAACCTTGACTCGCTCGTCTCCCTCTGTTCCGCCGAGGCCTTCGTCAACGTGAACGCGCTTTCGCGCGCGCTGTACCGCGGGGCCCGGCTTACCGGGGTTTCGAGGCGGATCTATCGCGAGCAGGTCGTCATGTTCGACGGGCCCGACGGCGGCAAGTGCACGGTTTTCCGGGGCGGTACGGTCAGTACGGACGGGGACGGCGAATCCGACTGGACCGCGGTCGAGGAAGGGTTCGTGTCCGTGGCGAGGATTCTCGCCCAGCCCGTCGTCGCGCCGGGGGGTACTGACACGCCTTCGTTCACGGTGTAAACTGCTTCCTTGGAGAGATCCTTGTGGGAGGGATTATGGCTGACACGATGAGGGACGGCATCAGGCTGTACCGAAACGGCGATTACGCTGACGCGCTTACGATATTTCTCGGCGTTCCCGCCGGGGAGCCGGGAAACAACCTCGAGATCGCGTATTACGTCGGGCTTTGCTACGCCCGGCTCGAGCGCTGGGACGACGCGCTCCTCTATCTCGAGCAGGTCGTCACCGCGGATACCGATCTCGCGCGCGTCTATCAGTGTCGCATGGTGCTTTCGGTCATATACACCCTTACCGGCCGCACGCGGCTCGCGGATTTCGAGCTGAAAAAGCTCATCGAGGCCGGTTACGAGTCGCCCCAGGTTTTCTGCTCGCTCGGTTACGTCGCGTTCGAGCACGACGACGCGGAGGAGGCGGTCGAGTGGTACCAGAAGGCGCTCGACATCGACGCGAACAACGCCACCGCGCTCAACGGCCTCGGCTTCGTGCTCGCCGATATCGGCAAGGACCTGACTAAGGCGCTTACCATGTGCAAAAAGGCGGCTGACAGCCAGCCGGACAATCCCGCGTATCTCGATTCCCTCGGGTGGGTGTACTACAAGCTCGGGCTCAACGTCGAGGCCAAGTCCTATACGAGGCGCGCGCGGGAAAAGGCCCCGGACAACCGGGTGATAGGCGCCCATCTCGCCGAGATCATGCAGGGCGGAAGGAGCCCGTACCTATGAGACCGACGCACGGCTTATTCGGCGCGCGCGGCTTTTTCGCGGCCGTACTCGCGTTTCTCGTCGGGCTCGCCAGCGCGCCCGCCTTCGCCGAGGCGACCGCGGCCGATCGGGCCCTCGCGGGCGACGAATTCCGCCGTGGCGTCCAGGCGTATTACCGCGGCGCGTTCAACGATTCGATCATGATATTCGAGAAGGCCCTTTCCTTCCTTCCCGGCGAACCGCTCATCCTCGACTGGCTCGGCAAGGCCTATTACCGCTCCGGCGTGGAGGGCGCGGCCCTCGAGCAATGGCAGTTCGCCGTCGACTCGGGCTACGGCGGAATGCTCGTCAAGACCCGTATGGAAGTCGTTCGCGAACGGCGCACGATCAGGCCAGACTTCGACGAGGCCGCGCGTTTCGTCGAGGCGACGCGCGTCGCGGGGAAGACGGCCGACGGTTTCGTGTTCAGGCAGCCGGTGTCCGTCGCGGCCTGTCCCGACGGCACCTTTTGGGTGAGCGCGTACGGCTCGAACGAGCTGCTGCGCTTTGACGTCAACGGCGTCGTCGTCGACCGGTCGCGGGGCCCCTTGACCGGTTTCGACCGCCCGTTCGACCTCGTTCGTCTGCGCGACGGGCGGCTCCTCGTCAGCGAGGTCGCCGCCGACCGCGTGAGCGTTCTCGGGCCCGACGGCTCGTACAAGTCCTCCTTCGGCAAGAAGGGGCGGGGCCTCGGCGAGTTCGTCGGGCCGCAGTACATCGCCTGCGACGACGCGGGAAACGTCTACGTCACCGATTACGGGAACTCCCGCGTCTCGGTGTTCGATCCCGAAGGAAACCCGCTTTTCAATTTCGGCAAGAAAAACGAATCCTTTCCCGGCTTCGTCGCGCCCGCGGGGATCGCGATCGCTGACGGTCGCGTTTTCGTCGCGGACTCCGTCAGGGGAACCCTTCACGAATTCGACACGGCCGGCAACTACACGGGCGTCCTCCTTCCCGAGGGCTCGATAAGGCAGTCCGAGTCGATCAGGGTCTGGAACGGCTACCTGCTCGTCGCGCTCCCCAACCGGGTCTTGATGGTCGATCCCGCTTCCGGGGCCTCGTTCGACGCCGCGCGGCTCGGAAACGCGCCCGCGCGCGTGACCGGGGCCATCCCCGACGCGAACGGGAATCTCATCCTCACCGACTACAAGGGGAACGCGCTCCAGATCGTTACCCGGATGAGCGAGCTCGTCGGCGGGATGTACGTGCAGATCGAGCGCGTGTCGTCCGACAAATTCCCGAACGTCGAGATCGAGGTTCGCGTCGAGGATCGCAACAGAAACCCGATCGTCGGGCTCAAGGAGAGCAATTTCCTCGTCACCGAGGAGAACCGGCCCGTCACGAAGATGAAGCTCGCCGGCTCGGCGTATCTGAACGATTCGTGCGACGTGACCGTTCTCGTGGACCGCTCCCCGACCTCGGACGCGGCCATGGGCGAGATCAGGAACGCCATCGCCGAGATCGCTCAGGCGATGGAGGGAAAGGGCACGCTCAGGATCGTGTCGGCGGGTACCGTGCCCGTGCAGGAAGGGGCGGGGCCGCCCGACACCGGAAAATGGTCCGCGCTGCGCCTCAAGGCCCCCGCCGCCGCGCAATGGGCGTTCGACCTCGGGCTCAGACTCTCGGTCAACGATCTCGTGAACGCGTCGAAGAAGCGCGCGGTCGTGTTCCTCTCGACGGGCGACGTGCCGCAGTCGGGATTCAGGCGATACGGGCTCAACGACCTCGCCGCGTACATGAGCAACAACGGCGTCCAGTTCTCGGTCGTGTACCTCACGCGAACGGGGAAGGTCGGGGAATACGAGTATCTCGTCGACTCGACCGGGGGGAAATCCTATTTCGTGTATCGCGCCGAGGGACTCAAGGCGGTCGTCCGCGATATCGTCGACGCGCCGAACGGCTCGTACGCGATCTCGTACGTTTCGACGCTTCCGACCGATTTCGGCCGGAAATTCCTTCCCGTCGAGGTCGAGGCCTATCTCATGAGCCGTTCCGGCCGGGACGAGACCGGGTATTTCGCGCCGCTCGAGTGATCAGTAGGTAAGCTTTCCGCCGACTCCGAGCCTGAAGCCGATCGTCGTGATGTCCTCTCCCGAGACGTACGAAAAGCCGGTATTCACGGATATCTCCCCGTTCGCCCCGATACCGGTCTTGAGCACGTGATCGAATGACGCGGACTCGGAGTCGTTATCGCCCCGCGTGAAGGAAATCGATACCGTTTCCTCGCGCGTCGTCGTGAGGGGCAGTTTCGTCCATCGCGCGGCGAGCGCCGAGACGAAGGAATCCTTCCCCGGCCGTTTCCACACGAATCTCACCGTATCGCGAATAAGCTCACCGTCGCCCGCTATGTCGGGAGAATCGTAGTGAAACGCGTTATCCGCGACGAGGCTCGCCTTTTCGGGGAAGAGAAGGGTGAGCGAGTGGAGCGTGTCGACGTTCCAGGTAAACCAGGTCCTTCCCCATTTGCCGTTCCACGAATAAAGCTGGGCTATCTCGTCCTGCTCGTACCACTTGAATATCCTTCGCGCGCCGAAGGCGCCGGCCATATTGAGCGCGGACATGCCCGCTTTCGCGCTCGCGTTCCATTCGTCGGATATATCGGTGACCGTCGCGTCCGTCTTGGTCTGCCGCGAAAGCGAGGCGTCGATCATGGACGGGACCCATAGGTCCGAGATACGGCCAACCGAGGGCCTCGCCCACGCAATGCCATAGCGATTCTCGAGCGAACGCGCGTGGACGCCCTCCGAGTCGGCGATACGGCGACAGATGCCGTCATCAAAGAGGTCGCCGACGGGAGCGATTGAGAAGAGATACGAGAGCCGCGATCCCGAGGCAGAAAGGAAGTCCGCGTCGGAGAAGTACGAACCGCCTTTGGCCTCGGATCGGGACTCGCCGGCGGTGCGCTTCCAGGAAGGGGTGAGGGTCGATAGCCCGATCCTGACAGGCGCGTTGACGGAAAACGAGAGCTCCGAGCCGATCGTCGTCTCGGAGGACGCGGCATAGGATGATGTCGCGTCGCCCGAGACGGTAACGCCCGACCCTCGTTCGGTCCTCCATCCCGCCTCCACCGAGTGCCTTCCCTTGCGCCTCGTGGCGTCGGATTCCCCGGTCGAAAGCGAGTATATGAAGGTATCCGCCCAAAGGTCCTGCCATTCGATCCGGGAAAGGTCGGTGACGGGAGAGAGTCCGGTTTGGGAAAAATCCGAGTTGCCCCGGAGCGTGAACGCGCCGATGGGGGTTACGGGAAATCGCGGAGAGGCGCTGAATGCGGCCGATCGCGCGAGATTGCGCCCGTTGAGGTCGACCGACGAGGCCGCGTCGAGGGTGAGCGGCCCCGAAAGCGAGACGGAGTCCTTGCGGGAAAAATCGTTACCCGTGAAGTCGGCCGCGTAGCTTTCCCTGACGGTTACCGGCCAAAGCGGAACGCTCACCGCGTGGCTCGTGCTGTCGGCGACGCGCTCGGTCTCGCTTGACGCCGTGATCGTGCCGTCGGCCCGCGCCCGGAAGATCCCGATCCCGCCCGCGGCGGTTCCCGACGCGCGAGCCTCGCTCGAGTCCTTCCGCACGGACGAATCTGCCGTGACGCTGATCGCGGGATCGGAGAGGATCGCGGCCTTGCCGACGGTAAGAATGGCGCCCTCGCGGCTCCAGGAGTACGCGCTCCGATTGCGATAGGTATAGACCGGTTCGGTTCCCCCGAGAAAGATCTCGTCAAAGGCTATCGTGTAGGCGGTTTCGCCCTCGGGAGGCGTCGCCACCGGAGCGGACCAGGACTCGAGCGAGAACTCGAGTCGGGTCGGGGACTCGTCGACGTCGAGCGCGACGACGCGCGCGCGGGACTCGGTCATCTCCGTTCCACCGACCGACACGCGCCGTGACCCGAGATCGACCGTGACCTTTTGCCAAACGCCCGCCTGGAGCGCCGAGGCGTCGAGCTCGACCTCGAGCGCGGTCTTTCGCGACGAGGACGTCGGTCTCGAGAGGGTCAGCCTGACCGTGCTATCCGCTCCCTCGGACGGAAGGGCGTCGGCGTACACGAAGAAGGACAGCTCGTCGTACGACGAAAGCGGTATGGGCTGGAAATGCGAACTCAGTATCGCGCGTTCCGTGTCGTCCTCGGGGGTAAAGCGCGCGACGAGCACGGCGTTCGCGCTTCCCGCGTTGAAGCGCCTCGGCTCGTCCGCGCCCGTACTCACGAGCGCGACCGGCGCGGGATCGAACGTATCGTCGACCGAGAGGCGTCCCGTGGACCCCGAGAAGGAGGGCTCGACCCTCGAGGAGAAACCCGTGTCGGTGTACGAGAGGCTGCCGGTCCTGAGCGACATGAGAAGCGGCAACGACTCGCTTATCGGATCGGTCTGGCTCGGCCGCGCGATGACGCGGAGGTTTCCTCCCGAAACGAGCGATGCGCGATCGGCGTCGGCGAGCGTCACCGTACGCTTGACCCATCCGCTTCCCGCTTCGGGCGTTTCGAGTTTCCAGGTTCGGACGGTATCGGGATCCTCGCCGGTTTCCGCGTTTCCCGATCCGAGCTGGAGGTAGGTCTCGAACGAGTCCGTCTGACCGGGATTGCGAATCCATACGGATACGGTCGACGCCGCCGAAAGGTCAAGATCCGCTTTCTCGCCCGCGAGAATCGTCGCTCCGGTCCATTGTTCCCGCGCGGTGAGCCGGGCCGAGAGAACGAGCAGGGAACCCGACATCGACGAATCGATGACTGTCGGGGGGGCTCCGTCGGAAGAACCCGACGGAGGAACGTATCGGGAGGGATCGAGCGCGATCGTCGTCGCCGTTGCGGGCCTGCCGATCGTCACGACCGTATCCGCCCCGATCGTCTCGTACCAATCGCTATCCGGATAGAACGCGTTCGTGCCCGAGTCCATTCCCTCGACGCGGTACAGGCCCGTCGTGTCGGGAACCGATACGTCGAGCGCGAACGCCGTCGACGCCCTGGTTCTCTCCCCCGAATACTCGCCGCCGACGGAGACGATGAAGGAGCCGGGGCTTTGCTGGTCGGCGTCGGAATACCCGGACCGCGCGACGTTCCAGCGGAACGAGCTCGCAGAGAAAAGCGAGAAGCTGTCGTTCGGTTTCCACCGCGCTCCTCCGGCGACGGTGAGCGTCGCGTTCCGCGCGGCGTCGTCCGTATCCAGCCAGGTAATGCGGACGGTCTCCGTCATGGAAGGATTATGCGCGAGGGTAAGAATGCCGGTCTCGTCGTCGAAATCGAAGGCGTCGTCGGTGATTCCGTTTCTCGTGACCTGTATCGTTCCGGCGATGGCGTCTTCGCCGAGCGATATCGTGGATATCGGCTTCCGGTTCCTGTTGAGCAACGCGAGATCGGTGTCGGCCTTTTGGCCGCCGCCCGAGGGAAGGTAGAGAAGGGGGAACTCCCGGGCGAGGGGAAACCTGTTTACGGGATCACGGGTCCCGGTGGAGGCGTAATCGTCGGCGCGAAAGACCTCCGCGTAGGTTTCGTCATACTGGTCGGTGGTGAGGTTCCCGGGAGATTCAAGGTTTCCCTGGTACACGAGCTCGGGCTCGGGGCTTTCCGCGCGATAGCGGGAAAGGTTCTCGAAGGGCGAGAAGTGACCACGCTCCCGCACGAGGAGGGCGGTAGCGCCCGAGATATCGACGAGAAAGCGGTCGGCGACCGCGACCTGAAAGCCCGGATCGGCGGGATCGGGCAGGAAATCCTGCGGCATCGTTCCCGGCATCGCGTCGAAGTAGGCTCTCGTTTGGCCGACGAACGCGAGGAGGCTCGCGCCCGCCTGTGACACCGACAGCGCGTACGAACCGTAGTACGCGACGGCGACGCTTCCCGCCGTCTCGGTCTTGAGCTCGAGGAGCCCGTCGGGTCCCCGAACGGTGTATTCCTCCTGGGCGAGCCTTCTCCACCTTCGCCCCGGAACCCTCGTCGAACCGTCGCGATAGGGACCCTCGTCGTCGGTGACGAAGACGGTAACGGCCCCGGTGACAGGCGCCTCGGGAAGAACGAACCATTTACCGCGCGCGAAGGCGGTTATGGGGATGAACTCGTCGGAGACCTCGTTCATTCCGGACAGGACCAGTTCCCTCGAGGCCGCCGCGTCGTAGCGGACTATCGCGTCGGCGTTCCAGGTACTGCCCGCGAACGTTCCCATAACTCCCGGCGCTATCGCGGTTCCGCCGCCGACGTCGATGAACTCGTACGTGTCGGGGAATACGATCCTTGAGTTACCGACGCGAACGTGCTTGACCGGGTCATCCTCGCCGCCGAGGTATCCTGCCGCGACCGTGTTCTTTCGGAACTCCTCCTGGAACGAGGCCTCGAAGTACCAGGTTTCGTTGATGAGCACCCAGGAAGAAAGATTGACCGCCTGGCTGAATACCGGCGGGGTGAAGGATATCGTCGTCGCGTCCTTGCCGATGGTAAAGTCGAGAAAGCCGTCGAGCCGCGTTTCCCAGGTTCCGTCGAGCACGAACTCGACCTCGTTGTCGTCGATGTCGAAGTCGTATACCGAGGTCGGGTCCTCGAGCTCGAAAATTCCGCTGAGCCGCGCGAGAAGCGCCGCCTGGGCGTCGAGTCCTTCGGGTATTTCCCTCGTCGCGGGTTTTTCGGAGCCGGCTTCCGGGGGCGGGGTTGCCTCGGGTGCCGGAGCTTCCTGGGGATTGACCTGGGCGGGCAACGAGACCATAAGGACAATCGTCCCGAGAAGCGTAGCGACGGCTCGCCGCGGGAAAGGCGCGATTCCGTTCCGGGAAACCGTCATTCGTCACCCTCCCGGTCGATCAGCCTTCCCCTCGTGACGAGCCGTTTTCCGCGTTTTTTCGCGAGCGCATGGACGGTTTCCTCGACCTTCCTTTTCCGGTCCGCGCCGTCATGGTCGAACAGGGAGCGCTGGTCGCCGTCGCGTCCCTCGCGGACGTTGTATATGGCGAGCCCGAGAAGGCGTACGGGATTTCCGCGTTCCCATTTCTTGAGAAAGATGCGCGTCGCCCGATCGAAGAGGTCTCCCGTGTCGTTCACGGTCAGGTCGCCGGTTTCCTGGCAGGATACGGTCCTGAAGTCGCCGTAGCGTATCTTCACGTGAACGGTCCTCCCCGAAAGACCTTCGTCAAGGAGACGGAACATGAGTTCCGAGGAAAGCTCGAAGAGGGCGTTCTCGATGCACTCGGGATCGACGATATCGGCGCCGAACGTCCGCTCGGTACTGATGGACCTGGTCGTCGCCTCGCCCTCGAAGACGCCGGGGTCGCGGCCGCGTACCACCGAATGGAGGAACCTTCCGCCGGCCTCACCGATCACGGTTCCGAGCAGGGCTTCCGAGCAGGCGAGAATGGATTCGACGCTCGAAAGGCCCGCGGCGACGAGGCGATCCCGCGTTTTCTCGCCGATTCCCCATACGTCCTTGAGCCGGAGCGCGGCCATGAACGCCGCCTCCTCTCCGGGACGGACAACGACAAGGCCGTCGGGTTTGGAGAGTCCCGAGGCTATCTTGGCGATGTACCGGTTCGGCGCGACTCCCACCGAGACGGTTAGCCCGGTACGTTCATGCACCTGTCTTTTGAGCGATCGCGCGGCCTGTTCGGGTTCGCCGAAAAGGAGCTTCGTGCCCGTCATGTCGAGGAAGGCCTCGTCGACCGACATCTGGGCGACGTCCGGGGAAAAGTCGGCGAGGACCGCCATGACCTCGCGGGATTTTTCGTAATAGCGGCTCATTCGCCCCCGGAGGAATATCGCGTCGGGGCATAATTCCACCGCGCGATGCATCGGCATGGCCGACCGAACGCCGTATTTTCTCGCCTCGTAGGAACAGGTCGAGACGACGCCCCGCTTTCCGACCTCCCCTCCGACGATGACCGGTTTTCCCCGGTATTCGGGATGGTCGAGCTGCTCAACCGCGGCGAAGAAGGCGTCGAGATCGACGTGAAAGAAAACCGGCTCGATCGGGTTCATCGACCCGCCTCGAACGGAAAGGAATAGTCTTCGACGATCTCGAGGAGATACTCGGCCTTCAGTCCCGGATTCGCGACGCCGAGTCCGCGCGGGTTTACCGTCGTGAAGACCCTGACTCGCGCGGAAAGGGTAGCCTCCTTTGCCGAGGAAAATTTCAGGGTAAAGGGAAGATCCGGGTTTCCACGGGAAAGGAAGCGGCACGAACGTCCGGCGTCCGAGGCCGCGAAAGGCAGCGACGCGTCGTAGACCGCGACGCCGTCCGGGGTCGAGACGGTGATCTCGATCTTGCTCGCCGGTATCGCGGGGGCGACGGTGAGCTCGGTGATCTTGCGTTCGACGAAGGTATGGGACTTCGAGGAGATACGCACGAAGGCGTCGGGTCGTGCGGGGATCCCGGGATACTCGGCCATTGCGGGATTCTCCACGAGCGAGAGGTTTCCGATTCGCGCGAGGGAGGCTACCCGCGACGAGAAGCCTTTCGAGTCGAGGGTTTGCCTGAGCTCGACGCGAAGGGGGTGGGCCTCGGACCAGGCGGGCATGAAAAGGACGAGCCCCGTCGCGATGAACGCGAGCGCGAAAGCGACGAGCGGGGATACCGGAAGGTAAAAACGATGCCTTCGGCCGAAGGCGCCGAGCGAGTGAAAGAGCCGGGACAGCATGAGCTGGAAAGGCATGACGAAAAGCGCCATGCGGAGATTCCAGAGGCCCGAGTTCGAGAAGAGCGGCGCGATTACCGTCGCGTCCGCGGAGGGAAGGATGGCGAGATACGGGGCAAAGGGAGCGAACATGCAAAGGATTCCCAGCATCTGGAGCGCAGGCTGCTTGAGGTGATACACGATGAACGAGATGAGGTACACGCCCAGGAAAAGAAGCGTGAGGGAAAAGTCGAGCGCGGAAAAGGCGAAGAGGTTGACGATGCACGAAATGCCGGCGATGTATCCGTAGATGAAGCCCGACTCGGGAAACCTGATGAGCTGGTTAAGCGCCATGACGAGCGATATGACGAACCATGAAAGGAGCAGCTTCGCGGCGAGCGCGAGGTGCGGAAGGAGCGTCCACGATTCCGCCTGGGCGAACCTGAACCGAAAGAGAAAGGACGCGAGCGCGCCGCCCGCGTAGAGACTCGCGAGGGTAACGAGGAGGTAGATGAACGGCAGCCACCAGACGCGCACGAGATCGCGAAGGTGCGTCTCGCTCGTTTTCCCGAAGAGAAAGCTGAATATGAAAAGGAACATGAGTATGGCCGCCGAGGCGATCATGACGATCGCGACGAGCGTTCGCTCGGAAACGAAAACGATCCTGTCGCCCGTCGCGAAGGCAAGGTAGTGTCGGTCGAGATTTTCCGGTATTCCGTCCGCCATCGCGCGGGCGAAATCCTGTATCGCCCCGGACAGATCCCGTCCCGACTCGAGCGCGACCGCGGGAATCCCCGCGCGGAGATACTGGCCGAGAAGCGGGTTTTCCCTGATCCACCCGAGGCGATAGAGGCTTAAATGCCGCTCCGCGAGAACCCATGGGTGTCCCGAACGGGACAGGGACGCGATCGTCGCTTCGAGCGTCCATTGGGGAACCGTTTCGCCGCGCGCGCCGGGAATCACCCGTACTGAGTCCGGAGTTCCCGGAAGAACGAGCAGTACGACGGTGTCTTCTTCCTCGGCGAGGGAGGCGATTACCGCTCCGGTTCCCTCTGGCTCGCTCGGGGCGATATCCCGGGGGAGGGCGAAAAAGTCGTTTTCGGTGATTATGACGGAAACGCGCACCGGAGGGGGATTCTGTCGCCAGGATTCGGCGAGCGCTTCCAGCCGTTCCACCGTCTCGCTTCCGGCTTCGGCGGGCGTCGTGACGATAAGGCGTTTGCCTGTTTCGGGTCCGAATGAAAACGATCTGTTATCCCGGGCATACAGGGATACCGCCGTAAGAGCAAGCGTTATTATGGTAAGAAATCCGCGGCATCTCATCTTTTTCAGTAGAATAGAGGGAGAGCGCATAAGGCGTCAAGTGCGGTTTTCGGTCGCCTTCCCCGGAAGAAATAGGTTGTACAAACGAAAATATCCGGTATATACTGAGTCTGTTACTGAGCCCGCCAGGTTACAACGGGGGATTTGATGGCTGCCGGCGAAAAAAAAAGCATTCTGAACCTGCCGTTAAAGATCATCCTTACCCAGGAAGGATCGACTTTTTTTATCAGGCAAAACAAAAAGCTTCTCAAATTCAAGCTCGCTGACAACGTCGAGGAGTACGGCATCCTTCTCGAGGAATTCACCCCGGCGACCGTTCAGCGGCTCCTCCTCATCGACTACATCTCCAAGATCGAGATCTCGAAACCGGAGTTCGTATCGTCGCGCCAGGAGACAATGGACCTCTCGAAACTGATCGTCTACTCCGTGCTCTATCGCCAGTACGACGCGTATATTTTCAACCAGATCCTGAGCTCGGACGTCATCAAGAAGTGGAACCGCCTCAATCCCGCGAACATCATCGACGACAAGACCCACATCAACGACAACTTCCTCCGGAACGTGCTCAAGAAAAACGAGAAGATCATCTACGAGGCGAAGCAGGAGATCCTTTCGCCCCTGTATACCTTCATCAACAAAAACACATCGCTTCTTCCCGAGGAGAAAAACATCCAGCTTCTCCTCAGCGAGAAGTTCATGAACAACCTCAGGCCATTCACGTGGTTCATCATCACGAAGTTCAAGGACGCGGACGGCTTCGACTCGATCCTCAGGACGATCCGGTCGAGCCTGACGGAGTATATGGACAAGGCGAAGATCGCCGAGTACATCTCGCTCATGCTCATGGAGCTCGTCATCAACGCCGAGAACAACAACCTCCGCAAGGAGGTCAAGAACATGTACAAGGGCTCGGTGGACCCGAATACCGTCATGTTCGACCCCAATATCCGCAAGAAGGTCATCGCCGAGCTCGAGCGAAAGCACGAACTCGTATTCCTGTCCTGGAAGCTCGGGGGAGGCTCGACCTCGATCGGCACGCAGGGCAAGCTGCAGGTTACGCTCTACAACAAGGACGAGCAGTCGGAGACCGTGCGCGAGAGCATCAACGACAAGAAAAACGCCGACCTCAAGAAAAAATCGCTCATCGATTTCTACCGCGAAATACCCGAGGGCGAGGAAGACACGAGCCTCGGCATGTACTATCTTTCGTACCTCTCCGAGGCGTGCGAAAAGGTTAACGTCAGGTTCGAGTCGAACGCGAATCAGTTCCGCGACTCTGACCTTACCGTCATAAACCTCTCGTTCGGCTTTTAAAAAGCGCGTAAGGCCATGCGTAGACGCGTTCCGCGATCGGGTATCGCCACGGCAGTTTCCCTCCTTGCCGCCTTCTCCATTCTTCTGGCATCCTGTTCGTCGGGAACCCCAAAAATACGGGGTCAGAACGTCAAGCTTCTCCTCGTCGAGGGGGAAACGGGGGTTTTCTCGGAGCGTCTTTCCGTTTTTACCCTCTATGACGACGATGACGGCCCCGCCGATTTCGCGAACATGACGATTACCCACGAGGACTCGGAACTTTCCTGGACGGTCGACTCAAGGCTGGCCGAGGTTCGCTCCCGTGGCAAGGACCGTTGGGTCGGTTCGGCCTCGCTCGCAGGGCCGCAAGGCGCGCGCGTTCCCGTCGGTCGGTATGCCTTGACGGTGGCCGATCTCGCCGGGAACGAGTCGACTCAGGAATTCGAGGTGGGATCGGTCGAATTCCCCGCGCGCTCGCCGTGTTCCTTCTCGGTCTCGGGCGAGACCTGGACGATCGAGCGGAATTCAGGCGCGGGATCCTTTCGGCACCTGTGGATCCTCCTTTATGACCGCGAGGGTAAGCTCGTCAATACCTGGAAGGTGCCGGAATCGGGCAACAGGACGATCGCGGGATTCGTGAAGACGCTTCAGGCGGTCGCTTCGACGGCGGTAGTCGCGCGGTGTTACTGCGAGAACGATTCGGGAAAAGCCGGGGTATTGTTGACACCGGTCGATATGCGCTAGAATACAGCTTAAATTATGGATACATCCGATCAGGACAATAACGCCCCTCTTCGCGGCATACATACCTACGTTCTCAGGGCGGGCAGGATGACCGAGGCGCAAAAACGCGACTACGAGATCCATTCCGCCCGCTGGAGCTTGCCCTTTCAGGAGTCTATTCTCAACTTTACCGACGTGTACGAGAATACCATGCCCGTCACGATCGAGATCGGTTTCGGCATGGGAAAGGCGACCGCGATCATCGCCCAGGAGAATCCCGAGCGCAACTATCTCGGCGTCGAGGTGCATCGCGCGGGCGTCGGCCGTCTGCTCGGCGAGATCGAGAAGCGGAACCTGACCAATCTCCGCATCATCGAGCATGACGCGCTCGAGGTCCTCGAGCGCATGATACCGGACGAGTCCGTGTCCGCGTTTCATATCTTCTTTCCCGACCCCTGGCCGAAGAAGCGGCATCACAAGCGGAGACTCCTGCTCAGGCCCCGCACGGACCTGATGGCGCGAAAGCTCGCGCCCGGCGGCTATCTTTACATGGCGACGGATTGGGAACCGTACGGCGAGGAGGCGTATCTCGAGCTGACCGCGACTCCCGGGCTCGAAAGCGCGTACGAGGGGTTCGCCCCCCGTCAGAGCTGGAGGCCGGAAACCCGTTTCGAGGAGAAGGGCAAGGCCGCGAATCACGAGATTTACGAGCTTATGTTCAAGAAAAAACCGTCCGCGGAGTAGCGTGAGATGGCGAAGAAAAACCGCGCGCGGGAACTTGAGCGCGTCATCAGGCACCATCAGGATCTCTACTACACCGGCAATCCCGAGATTTCCGACGCCGAGTTCGACGCGCTTTGGGACGAACTGAAATCGATCGATCCCGACAATCTCCTTTTTTCGACGATCAACTCCGAGTCGACCGACGGTTTCCCCAAGGAATATCATCTTATCCCGATGGGCAGCCAGGAAAAGGCCGCGGACCCCGAAGCCTTCGAGGCGTGGGCCTCGAAGATGAGCTTCGACGAATTCATCGTTCAGTATAAACTCGACGGCGCGAGCCTCGAACTGCAGTACGAGCGCGGTTCCTTCGTTCGCGCCGTGACGCGCGGCGACGGCCGCGTGGGCGACGACATCACGGGAAACGCGCGAAAGATGCGGGGCGTGGTCCCGGAGCTTTCGGGCGATTCGGGGCCGCGAGGCGCGAATCCCTTCTCGGGCGGGGTGCGCGGCGAGGTGATCATGACCCGCGCGATCCGGTCGGAACGCTTCCCCGACAAGGCGAATTGCCGGAACGCCGCGAACGGGCTCATGAAGCGAAAGGACGGCTCGGGCAGCGAGTATCTCGAGGTAATCTGTTACGACGCCGCGCCGGGCACGCCCGGAAGCCCCTTCACCGGCGACGCGCCCTTCGCGGACGAGTACGGGAAACTCGCCTGGCTTTCCGCGAACGGTTTTACGACCGTCCCGACGGAGACCTGCTCGGGCGCCCGCGAGGTCATCGAGTACCGAGCCCGCGTCATGGACAGGCGCGTCTCGCTTCCCTACGACATAGACGGCCTCGTCGTGAAAGGGCGCGCAATCGATCCCGAGGATCTCGCGCGCTCGAGACCCGAGAAGCAGATCGCCTTCAAGTTCAGCCTCGAGGAGGCGGTCACCACGCTCCGTGAGGTCGAATGGAGCGAGTCCGGCGCGACCTATACCCCGATCGCGAGAATCGACCCGGTGCAGCTCGCCGGCACCACGGTGCAGCGGGCGAATCTCGCGAACCCGAACATGATCGCGTCCATGGGGCTCATGATCGGAAGCCGCGTCGTCGTCGTGAAACGCGGCGAGATCATCCCCAAGATCGAGGCCCTCGTCTCGAACCCGCGCGGCGCGACGCCGATCGCGCAACCGGACAGGTGTTCCGCGTGCGGCGCGACCTTGCTCGACGAGGGCACGCGGCTTTACTGCCCGAACCGCGACTGCCCGAAGCTCATCCACCATCGCCTCGAGAAGTGGATCGGCGTGCTCGACGTGCGCGATTTCGGCGCGACCCTCATCAAGCGGCTTTACGAATCGGGGCGCGTCCGCTCGATCCCGGATCTCTATACCCTCACGCTTTCCGAGCTTTCGGCGCTCGACCGTATGGGGGACTTGAGCGCGGCGAAGGTTCTAAAGTCGCTCAGGTCGAAAAACGAGGTATCCCTCGCCGAGTTCGTCGCCGGATTCGACATCGAGGGGATCGGCGAGACGATGGTCGAAAAGCTCGTCGCCGCGGGGTATGATACCCTCGAAAAGCTCTTCGACGCGGAAGAAAGCGCGATCGCGGGCGTCTATCAGTTCGGCGAGATCATGGCCAAGTCCCTCAAGGAAGGGCTTTCCGCCGCGCGGTCCGAGATGGAAAGCCTTCTCGCCTCGGGCTCGGTGTGGATACGGGCGCCCGTCTCGGGCGGCGCGCTTTCGGGCGTGAGTTTCTGCTTCACGGGCGAGCTCAACTCGATGAAGCGGCCGGAGGCGGAAGCGCGCGTCAAGGCGCTCGGCGGACAGGCCAAGTCTTCGGTCGTAAAGGGGCTTTCCTATCTCGTGACGAACGATCCCGAGTCGGGCTCCTCAAAGAACGCCAAGGCCCGGGAGCTCGGCGTCAGGATAATCGGCGAGGACGGATTTCTCGCCCTGCTCGACGGAACTGAAAAGCCGGAAATCGGGTCCGGAACGGGGAACGCGTCCGGCGAGGGTAACGCCTCCCCGAAATCGAAGAAATCGAAGAATCAAATGGAGCTTGGACTATGAGGGAAATGGCGCCCGTCTTTCATTCGCTCGATCCGGTATTCGACGGGGAAAGCCGCATGCTCATCCTCGGCACGATGCCGTCCGTCGCCTCGCGCGAGGCCGGGTTTTACTATTCGAATCCCCAAAACCGCTTTTGGCAGGTTCTCTCGGCGGTGTTCGACGAACCGCTCCCCTATACGAAAGAGCAAAAGGAGCGTCTCGCGCTCTCGCACGGCATCGCCTTGTGGGACGTGCTCGCGAGTTGCGAGATTCGGGGCTCCGAGGACTCGTCGATCCGGAAGCCCGTCGCGAACGATATCGCAGCCCTTCTCGCGAAAACCTCGGTCACGCGAATCTTCACGACCGGCGAGGCCGCATCGAATTTCTACCGGAAGCTCGTTCGGCCCTCGACCGGTATCGACGCGGAGCCATTGCCGTCGACGAGTCCCGCCGCCCGGGGGCGTTATCCCCTCAATACCCTGATCGAGGCCTATTCCGTTCTGAGGCAACGCCCATGAATCGGCGCGTCGCGGGGAAAAGGATGATCGTCGCGGCCGTCGCCGTGGCCACGCTCGTCTCCGCGATCGCTGTCATGTACTATCTTTCTTTCGCGTCCTGGCAGGGCCGCATCGGCGAGGAACTCGCGCGCTTCGCGCTTTCGGGCGACCGTGTGCCCGTGACCGTCAACGTCTTCGGGCGGGGGACGGACACGGTCAGCGCGCGGGTATCGTTCTCGACCGCGGACGGCGATCTCGTCGGAACGCTTGAGCGCTCGTGGTTGGGCTGGGAAATCAAGATCGACTGCGTACTCGTGAAGGCGGGCTCGGGCTGGATAGTCTTCCCGTTTCTCGCGTATACCGATCAAACCATCCCCGGAGCCGGCGTCGACCTGCTCAGGCACTATGAGCGCTCGGGCTTTCCCGCGATCTACGAGTCATCGAGAATATTCCCCGCCGAGAGAAAGGCGATGCGCCGCCTCTTCGCTCTCGTCAAGACCGAGCAATGGGTTCCGACCGCGCTCGGCTCCCTTTCCCATCGCGTCGTCACGCTGAGAACCTTCAAGGCGGGAGCGGACTATAGCCTTTGGGTGGACGCGGACGGCACGCTCCGCTTTCGGGAGGATTAGCGGGCCGGTCTCGGAAACGCGGTACGCGACGGCTGGATCCTGTCGGATTCGCTGAATTCCGGAAGACGGGGGTTCAGGTCAGCGAGCCCGCTCTCCCAGGGCTTTCTTGACGGCCTCGGCGAGGGCGGGAGCGTCGCGCTCGACGAAGAAACGGGCGCGGAAATCCGCTCCGCTCGCGCGATCCTTCCAGGAGAGCGAGAAAACGCTTTCGCTTTTCAGGAAGACCCTCGCGAGAAACTTCCCGATCCGGGTTTTCGCCTCGCGAACGCCGAGGGATTCGGCGGCGAGGACTTCGGCGAGCGGGATACGCAGGTGGATGGCCGGGGCCGGCTCCTTCCCCGCGTAAAAGAGGGCCGCGATACCCGTCGGAAAGCCCGGATGCACGAAGAAGCCGAGGCTCTCGCCCGAGACGTAGAGAATCCCCCAGAGCGGCAGACGGTCGTCCGTGCGAAAGGCTTCGGGATCGGCGCCTTCCGCGATTTTCGAAAAATCGTCCCGGGCATACCCCGTCCACGCGAGCGCCCTCGCGACGTGAATCTCTCCGTTCGGAAGAAAGTTTTCAGTATCCATGACTCAATGATACGCGGCCGGGCAAAGCGCTGTCAATGAGCGCGTTCGGGAGGAGTCCCCCGGTAAACGGTACGCGACGCGACTCGCGTCACATGGTAAACGGTTCACGATGCCACTTGCGTCACATGGTAAACGGTTCACGACGTGACTCGCGTCACATGGTAAACGGTTCACGACGTGACTTGCGTCACATGGTAAACGGTTCACGATGTGACTCGCGTCACATCGTGAACTTGGCCTTCATCTTGGCGAGGATCGCGATCGCGTCGTCGGTCTCGACGGGCTCGGAGGGCTCGTGGTACTCGACGAGGCTTGCAGGGATCTCCTCGAGGAAGGGTGAGGGCGAGCACTCGACGACCCCGCCCATCTTCCGCCTGCGCTGGCAGCTCGAGATGAAAAGCTTGTCTCGCGCGCGGGTGATCGCGACGTAGAAAAGCCGGCGCTCCTCCTCGACGTTCCCGTCCCCTTCCTCCATGCTCCGCGCGTGCGGGATGATCCCGTCCTCCGCGCCGATGATGAAGACGACCGGGAACTCGAGGCCCTTCGACGCGTGGATCGTCATGAGGTTGACCTTTCCCTTGTCCTCCTCGTCTTCCATGTCGTCGCGGGTGATGAGGGTGATGCGGTTGAGGTAGTCGTAAAGCGATTTCTTGAAGTTGTCGGGATCCTTCTCCCAGGTCGAGATCGAATTGATGAGGCTGTCGATATTGAGGAACTTGTAGCGGGCTGCCTTCTCGTTTTTCTGGTACTCCTGCACGAGGTAGCTCCAGTAGTCGATCTCGTCGACCATTTTCCTGACCTTGTTCGAGAGGTCTTTCCCCGAGAGCATCGTCGAGCGGTGCTCGGTCACGAAATTGATAAAGGTTTCGAGGTCGATCTTCGTCTTTTCAGAGATCGGGGTGTCGCTCGCGGCGACGAGGGCGTTCATCGCCGTCCAAAGCGAGCAGTTTTGCGCGGTCGCCACGACCGAGATCTCCTCGATCGTCTTCCGCCCGATGCCGCGCCTCGGGGTGTTGATGATCCTGAGGAGGTTGATGTCGTCGTCGGGATTCGCGATGACGCGGAGGTAACTGATGACGTCCTTGATCTCCTTCCGCTGGAAGAAGCTCGTGCCGCCTGACATCACGTACGGGATGTTCGCCTCGAGGAAGGCCTCCTCGACCGCGCGCGAGAGGGTGTTCGCACGGATGAGCACGCCGAAGTCGGCGTAGCTCCGCTTCTCCTCCATGCGGATCTCCTGGATCGTGTCGGAGACGAAATCGGCCTCGTCGGCCTCGTTCTCGGGGACGTAGATCTCGATGGGCTTTCCCGAATCGTTTCCCGACCACAGGGATTTTTCCTTCCGGTTCGTGTTGTGCGCGATGACGCCGTTCGCCGCCGCGAGGATCGTGCCGGTCGAGCGGTAGTTCTGCTCGAGCTTGATCTCCTTGAGGCCGGGGAAGTCGCGCTCGAAGGTGCGGATATTCTCGTAGTTCGCCCCGCGCCAGGAGTAGATAGACTGGTCGTCGTCGCCGACGACGCAGACGTTACGGTCGGCGAGGAAGTGCATGAACTGGTACTGCTGGAGGCTCGTGTCCTGGAACTCGTCGACCATGATGTACTTGTAGCGCTCGCGGTATTTCGAAAGGACGTCGGGATGCTCGCGGAAGAGCTTGATCGGGAGGACGATGAGGTCGTCGAAGTCGACCGCGTTGAAGAGCTTGAGGCCCGACTGGTATTCCTCGTAGAGCTTCCGGTACTGGTCGTTCGCGCCGTCGCCCCAGTCCTTCATCCCGGTTTTCACCTGCGAGAAGAGGGCTCCGATCTTGTAGACGTCGAGGGCCTCGGCGGTGAAGCCGAGCTCGCGGCCCGTTTCCTTGATGAGCTGGGTGCGGTCGACCTCGTCGTAGATGCTGAAATTGTCCCGCCAGCCGAGCCGGTGGATGTCCTCGCGAAGGACCTTGACCCCGAAGGCGTGGAAGGTGCTTACGGTGAGCATCTGGAGCTTTTTCCCGGTGAGTTCCTTTACGCGCTCGGCCATCTCCTTCGCCGCCTTGTTCGTGAAGGTGAGCGCGAGTATTTGGGACTGCGGGATTCCCTTGTCGAGCATGTAGGCCATCCGGAAGGTGATAACCCGGGTCTTGCCGGAGCCTGCGCCGGCGATGATGAGGACGGGGCCTTCTATTGAAGAAACCGCTTCGTATTGTTCGGGATTGAGCTCTCGCTCGTAATCAAAGGTCATGGGAGGGCGAGTATAGCAGATAACGCGCGCTCGTGCCACCGCGCGCGGGTGATTCCGTTCATGTTCGGAGAAAAGGCCCGTTTTCAGGATAATTGAGCAGTTTTCAATATATATGAAGATTTTTACGTTTTACGTCTTCAACAGGATGACTTCATTTGCGATAAATGGTATTATATGTTAAATTATGCAATCTTCTTATACATCTGCAACGCCGGGCACTTCCCGGCAGTCCGGTAAAAAGCCTGCGGGCAAGACCGGACCCCATGGGCCGGCTTCAGCCTCGGATTCCCGGCATACCTCTCGAAACGATCCCCGTCGTCAGCGGTCCTCCGTAGTCGATATCGCGCGCGCAGTTGCCGAGGTCGCCGGCGCATCCCATTATTCCCGTTCCGCAGTATCCGCTCCCGCTGGTTCCCGGGCGGAGGCGAAAAAGGGCGATCGCCCGCGCGCGCGGGCGGAAGAGCCGCGCAGCTCCCGCCGCTCGCCGGAGAAGTCGGGCGAGACGCGGGCCTCATCCTACGTGCAGCCCCATCTTCGCGGTACCAGGAGCAGCCCGAAACAGGCCGCTCATGCCGAGGCCAAGGCTCGCGGCGGACGCGTCAAGCAGTACATCGACCCTGCGAAATTCGTCAAGAAAGCGGTCGCCGTCGAGGTGGAGGAGTATGTCCCCACGAACAACTTCACCGATTTCAAGGTCCAGAAAAAGATCATCGAGAACCTTCTCGCGAAGGGATACCGCGAACCGACCCCGATCCAGGACCAGACGATACAGCTCGTCCTCGACGGGCACGACGTGGTCGGTATCGCGAACACGGGAACCGGCAAGACCGCCGCGTTCTCGGTTCCGCTCATTCATGATCTCGTCACCCACATGGAAAACCGGCTCCTCATCATGGCCCCGACCCGCGAGCTCGCGGAGCAGATCGTCTCCGAGATGCTTTCCTTCTCGAAGGGTTGCGGCCTCAAGATCGCGCTCGTCATCGGCGGCGCCTCGATGAACGTCCAGACCAAGACCCTCGCGCAGAATCCGCGCATCGTCGTCGGCACGCCCGGGCGCATCAAGGATCACATCGGTCAAGGCACGCTCAACCTCGCGCGCTTCAATCGCGTCGTCCTCGACGAGGTCGACCGCATGCTCGACATGGGCTTTATCCGCGACATCACCGCCATCCTCTCGAAGGTCAATCCCGACCGCCAGTCGCTCTTCTTCAGCGCGACGATGGAGGGCGAGACCGAGCGGCTCATCGCGAAATTCGCCCGCGACCCGGTGACCGTCTCCACGAAGACCGGCGTCACCGCCGACAGCGTCAACCAGGACGTCGTCTGGTACCGGGGCAAGGAAGACAAGATCGGCAAGCTCCATGACCTTCTCATCTCTCAGGGCCGCGGCAAGGCGATCATCTTCGACGACACGAAGCATCAGGTCGAGAAGCTCTGCAAGGAGCTCGTCGCCCGCGGCTTCAGCGCGGACCGGATCCACGGCAACAAGAGCCAGGCCCAGCGCTCGCGCGCGATCTCGAGGCTCAAGTCCGGCGAGATCGACATTCTCGTCGCTACCGACGTCGCCGCGCGCGGCATCGACGTCGCCGACATCACCCACGTCATCAACTACTCCCAGCCGACGACCTACGAGGACTACGTGCACCGGATCGGCCGCACGGGCCGCGCGGGCAAGGCGGGACAGGCCTATACCTTCCTGGAAAAGGTAGGCTGACGGGTTCGATCGCCCGGACGCGGGACATCGCGAAAATGTCTTGCCCGGGCGCGCCCGTTGCGTTTATAATGTCGTATTGCGCCGCCCTGAGTTTTTCCGGGCGGTTTGCATTGGAGGAACAGTGGCTGGTCGGGGTACAATCGGAAGGGTTTTCGTGCTCGTCGTGCTCATCGCGCTTCTTGCGGGCGGTGGCCTTCTCTGGTTCGACTATCTCGGTATCGTCCAGTCGCGTTCCGTCTTCGCTCCCGTGTACCGCCTTTTCGGCATGACCCCACGGGCCGGGATCTCGACGCTTCCCTCCGAGGACGGCGACCTTGACGCGGACCGCATCGCGAAGCGCCTCGAGGCGATAAACCTCCGCTCCGAGGAGCTCGACAGCAAGGAAAAGGACCTCGATCGAAAGGAAGGCGAGATCGAGCAGAAGGCCCAGGAGCTCGACGACCGGCTCGCCTCCGTCGAGGAACGGGAGCGCACCTTCAACGAGATGCTCAGGCAAACGGACGACCGCGCCGCGAACATCGGCCAGATCGCGGACTACATGAACGGCATGCCCCCGAAAAAGGCCGTCGACAACCTCCTTGCCATGGACGATCAGGACATCATCGACATCCTCAGGAACGTCGAGGCGAAGGCGAAGAAGGCGGGAAGCGCCTCATCGGTCGCGTATTGGTTTTCCCTCATGCCGCCCGACCGCGCGGCCGAGATACAGCGCAAGATGGCGAACAAGCCGGAAAGCCTGCCGTAAACGAGTCTTCCCGTATGGGGCACATCACAAATCGGCGCGTAAAAGAATCGGAACCATCCGATTCTTTTTTTTTGCCCGAAAAATGATTCAATCCTTCATCCATACCGTTCGACAATTGAAAGGCAGGTCTGTGCCCGTGATCGGGCCGACCGTTGCAAGGCATTGAACGAACGAAGTTTCGAGGAGGTACGTAAGTGACGCAAACGCTTGACGTTCAGGCGCCAAAGGCACCGGACACCCCCCGCGCGAAGGGCGCGGCGGGCTTTCACGGGCTGCCCCACGGCGTGATGGGCGGAAAAACGGGAGCTGAAACTGCACGAAACGGATCTTCATTCCTCGCGATCGTCGAAAGGATGATCGCCGGCGCCAGGGACGGTACGGCTGACGGGGCAACCCCGTCGGGCCGCGCAATCGCCGGAAGGGGAGCAGGGGACGCGAAAGCGATCCCGGGTGAATGGCACACCCTCAACAACAAGGAAACCGTCAAGGACGGGAAGAAAGCCGCGCTCGCCCGCGGACGGGCCGGATCGGAATCGACCGGACGCATCGGGCATTTCGCGGGCGGGGCGGATACGGGCCGGGCGGAAAGCGACGGCAAGCTATTCGAACGCCTTGGCGCCGGGGTTCCGCAAGAGCGGAAAAGCGGCGCTTTACCCTCTTGGGCGGATAGCCCGAGCGCGGAGGAAGAAAAAAGCCTTTCTCTCGCCGAGTCCTGGAAGGGCTCGAAGCGGGGCGGCGCGGGAAAACTCGCCCAGGCAGGCGCCGACGGACAGAATCAGCCGATCGCGTTCGTCGTTCTCCAGAATGCCCGGGGCAACCAGGCGGCGCTCGCGAGCGAAGGTCCGGCCGAACGCGGTAACGACCGGCTGGAAGGCGTCAAGGGCGGAAAATCCTCGAAGCAGGATAAGAAAGCCCTCATAAGCGTGCGCGACGAGCGCACCGCCGATCCTTCGCAAACCGTCGCGGGAGACAGTCCCTTCTCGAAGACGGTCAAGATGAACGCCGACGGGAACGCCGAAATGACCCTGTCGCTTCGGGGAATCGACGGAAAAACCGGAACGCTCGCGGGCGAGGAAAATCGGGCCGCGGAACGCCGCGAGGGCGAGGGAAAGAACTTCGCCTCGATGCTCTCGCAGGAGCTCCGGAACAACGCGTCCGACTTCGTGAAGACCGGCGCGATCGTGCTCCGCGACAACAACGCGGGAACCATCAGGCTCACCCTCCATCCCGAATCGCTCGGCAGCGTCCAGATCAAGCTCGAGCTTTCCGGCGAGCGGCGAATATCGGGAAAGATCGTCGTCTCCTCCGAGGAGGCGTACGAGGCCTTCAACGAGAGCCTTTCAGGGCTTCAGGACGCCTTCGTCGAGGGCGGCTTCGAGAGCGCGGGCTTCGATCTCGCCTTCGCGGGCCAGGGCGGCGGCGAGTCGGGCGGAAGCAATGCCTCGGGGGCGAAAAGCTCGCCCTTTTACGCGTCGGCGATTCCCGATGTAATGTCCGGCGCCGAACGTGTCGATAGTAAGAGAGACGGATACCGGGACACCGGATCATTCGCCATAAACGTATTCGCGTAAGCGGGGTAAAAATGGATGCAACTATGACGCTTGATTCCGCGATGAGCGTTCAGGAACGAACGAAGACGCAGTTTCAGGTCGACGCACTCAACAAAACGCTTGCGGTCAATGGAAGGACCCCCAAGACAGAACTCGGCAAGGATGATTTTCTCCAGCTCCTCATCGCGCAGCTGTCCCATCAGGACCCGACCGCGCCGACCGAGGACACCCAGTTCATCGCCCAAATGGCGCAGTTCTCGAGCCTCGAGCAGATGACGAACATGAGCTCGGGCTTCACCCGGCTCGCGTCGCTTCTCACCGGCAGCGAGGCTGCATCGTCAGTCGGCAAGCGAGTCGACATCGAGATGGGCGAGAACAGGGTATCCGGGACGATCTCGGCCACGACCCGCGGGGACTATCCGCAGGTCATGGTGAACGGCACCTGGTACGACTGGTCGTCGGTAAAGACCGTATACGCAGAAAACGGGGGAACAACACTATGATGCGATCGCTTTTTTCCGGCGTGTCCGGAATGCAGAACCACCAGACGCGCATGGACGTCATCGGTAACAATATCTCCAACGTCAACACGACCGGCTTCAAGCGCGGCCGCGTGAACTTCCAGGATCTCATCTCTCAGCAGATGTCGGGAGCGGCGAAGCCTACCGACGAGCTCGGCGGCGTGAACCCGAAGGAAGTCGGGCTCGGCATGAACATCGCGAGCATCGACACGATCCATACCCAGGGCTCCCTCCAGACCACCGGGATCCAGACCGACGTCGCGATCTCGGGAAACGGCTTCTTCGTGATGAAGGCCGGCGAGAAGACCTTCTTCACCCGCGCGGGAACCTTCGGGGTCGACAATCAGGGTACCCTCGTGAACCCCGCGAACGGCATGCGCGTGCAGGGTTGGCAGGCGAGGGACGTCGGCGGCAGGCTCGTCCTCAACACCTCGACCCAGACCGAGGACCTCGTGATCCCCGTCGGCTCGAAGATCGCCGCGCGCGCGACGACGAACGTCGACTACGCGTGTAACCTCGACAAGCGCCTTCCCGAGCTCCCCGAGGGAGCCTCTCCCGCCGACGTCGCGAACGCGACCTGGGCGACCGAGTTCAAGGTGTACGACAACTTCGGCGAGGAGCACACCCTCAACGTGTCCTTCACCCGGGTTCCGGGAACCCAGAACCAGTGGCGCGCGACCGTCAACGTCGATCCCACTCAGGCCGACCAGACGGGAACCCGCGTCGGGCTTACCACGACCGACGGGATGGCGAACGAGTTCACCGTAAACTTCGACAATAACGGCACCCTCGCGGGAGTCGTCGACAGCGCCGGTAACGTCACCGCCCCCGCGGGAAGGGTTCAGGTCCAGGTTTCCTACAACGTGCTCGGCGCCAACCCCGACCCGAACGGCGCCCCGACGAGGCAGACCTTCAACGTCAATCTCGGCGAGATCGGTAGCGTGCGGAACACCGTCACCCAGTTCGCGGAGAAAAGCTCGACCAAGGCGTACGAGCAGGACGGCTTCACGATGGGCTACCTCGAGAATTTCAAGATCGACCAGTCGGGCGTCATCACCGGCGTCTACTCGAACGGCGCGAACCGAACCCTCGGCCAGATGGCGATGGCGAGCTTCGCGAACCAGGGCGGTCTCGAGAAGGCCGGAGAGAACACCTACGTGCAGTCGAACAACTCCGGTATCGCGAACGTGAGCGTCTCGGGCGTCGCGGGAAAGGGCAAGCTCATCGCGGGCGCGCTCGAGATGAGCAACGTCGACCTTACCGAGCAGTTCACCGACATGATCGTCACCCAGCGCGGCTTCCAGGCGAACTCGAAGACAATCCAGACCTCGGATACCCTTCTTGAAACCGTGTTGAGTTTGAAGCGGTAATGGGGTATAATGCGGTGATTCAGGCGTAAATGCCCGGATCGCCGTAGGGGCCGCTTCTCCCGAAAAGGCCAAAAGCCGGAGAGGCGCCCCTGACCGAGCCCAAAATCGTAGATACGCGAGGACAAGGTTCAAGATGATAGCGGTCACGCAGCTTAACGGAAAACAGTATTGGATCAATCCCCATCAGATCGAGTCCATCGAGGTAAATCCCGACGTCACGCTCGTCATGCTCTCGGGAAAGCACGTGGTTGTCCGCGAAAAGCCGGACGACATCATCGACAGGATCATCGCGTACCGCCGGCAAATCGGCGCGTTCAAGAACGAGGAGTGAGGCCCTATGGATATAGCATCGTGGATCGGGCTTTTTGGCGGTCTCGGCGTCGTCGTATTCGGCGCGTACCTCGGAGGATCGCTCGGCGGACTTATCGATATCCCCTCCGTGTTCATCACGGGCGGCGGTTCCTACATGTGTCTCTACCTTACCTATCCGCTTTCCTACGTCATTGGAATTTTCGGCGTTATCGGTCGATGCTTCAAGACCTACGATTACGGCGAGAAAACGCTCGTCCAGAAACTCGTCGCCTTCTCCGAAAAAGCCAGGCGTGAGGGTATCCTCGCCCTCGAGGACGAGATTCAGGATCTTGACGATGACTTCATGCGGAACGGGCTTCGCCTCGTCGTCGACGGAACCGACGGCGAGATCATCAGGACGCTCATGGAAAACGAGCTCAACCAGATGGAGGCGCGGCACAACACCTGGATCACCCTGATAAACGCTTGGGCGACCCTCGCTCCCGGGTTCGGCATGCTCGGAACCGTTATCGGACTCATCGGAATGCTTTCGAACCTTGCGGACAAGAGCTCGCTCGGCCCGAACATGGCCGTCGCGCTCGTCACGACCCTTTACGGCTCGATGATGCAGAACTGGCTTTTCGTCCCGATGGCCGGAAAGCTCGGCTACCAGAACAGTTGCGAGGCACGCGCCCGCGAGATGGTGATCGAGGGGGTCCTCTCGATTCAGGCCGGCGATAACCCCCGCATCCTCGCCCAGAAGATGCTCACCTACCTCAATCCGCGGGACAGAAAGACCATCGAGTCAGACGTGCTCAAGGACTAACCGAAAGTCATGGGTAAAAAACGGGAAGCGAAAGCGGCGACATCGGGATGGCTCAACACCTACGCGGACATGATCACGCTATGCATGTGCTTTTTCGTCATGCTCTACGAGCCTTCGGAGGCCGACGTCATACAGGTACAGGCGATGCAGGCCGCGATCTCCAACGACATGACCGGCGGCGGAAAGTCGCTCGCCGCGGGCACGCTTTCGGATCTCGGGAACAACATCAACGCGCTTCCCTCAATGGAAAAGGGTAAATCCCTCGGAAACGCGGTCAAGCGCGCGGTGAGCGCTTTCGCGCCCGACATCAAGTCGAACAAGATAACCGTCACGAGCGACGAACGAGGGCTCGTGATTACCCTTGCCGCCGATTCGTTTTTCGAAACCGGAAGCGCGGACGTTAAAATCGACGAGACGCGCGAATCGCTCCTCCGCGTCGCGCAATTCCTTTCGCAATCCGATCTCGCCAAGCGGCGCTTCCGGATCGAGGGGCACACCGACTCGGGCGATACCGATACGAGAGTGTGGCCGAGCAACTGGGAGCTTTCATCCGCGCGCGCGGTGAACGTTCTCCATTTCCTCGCCGACTTCGGCGCGGACGAAAAGCGCTTCTCGGTCGCGGGTTACGCCGACACGAGACCCTTCTACTCGAACGATACCGCGGAGGGCAGGGCATATAACCGACGCGTGGACATAATTATTCTGGACGAAGGTCATTTTTAATGATACTATTTGTGCTATAAAAAAGGACGATAGACCATGGATGAGCAGGATGACATCAATCTCGAAGGCGCGGATGCCGGATCCGGCGAAGGCGGCTCGAAAAAAGGCGCCGGGATGCTGCCGCAACTCCTCAAGTGGGTCGCGATCGCGCTCGGCGCGCTCGTATTTATCGTTACCATCGTCGTAGTTACCGTGAATATCATGGGCGGCGCGGGAAAAAGCCAAACGCCCATCCCCATATCCGAAGAGTATACCGGCCAACGCGAGGTACTCGCCTGGTTTTCCCAGGCGATCGGTACCATTCAGACCCGAACCGCCGATCCGATCCCGGCGTCGGTCGTGGTTGATGTTGCCCTTGGATACGAAGAAACCGACAAGATCGCTCCGACCGAGCTTTCCAGCCGGCTCATCGAGCTCAAGGACTATCTTCGTTCGTATTTCCAGTGGAAAACCGCCGATGAACTCAGGAACGAGGAGAAGGTCAAGATCGAGCTCCGCAACGCCATCAACGACAATATCCTGACGAAATCCAAGATCAAGGACGTACGCTTCACCAAATACGAGATCATCGAGCAGTAAGGAAGTACATGACCGAAGTTCTTTCGCAGGACGAAATTGACCAGCTACTCACCGCGATCAGCGCGGGCGACACGGATACCGAGGATTTTCGTCCGGTAAACGATACCCGTAAGATCAAGATCTACGATTTCAAGCGCCCGGACAAGTTCTCGAAGGAACAGATCAGGACGGTTTCGATCATGCACGAAACCTTCGCGCGCCTGACGACGACCGCCCTTTCCGCCCAGCTTCGGAGCATGGCGCACGTGCACGTCGCGTCGGTAGATCAGCTGACGTACGAGGAGTTCATCCGGTCGATCCCGACCCCGACGACCCTCGCGGTAATCAACATGGACCCCCTCAAGGGAAACGCGATCCTGGAGATCGATCCTTCGGTCACCTTTTCCATCATCGATCGCCTCTTCGGCGGAACCGGACAGGGCACGAAGGTTCAGCGCGACCTGACCGATATCGAGTCTTCGGTCATGGAAGGCATCATCGTGCGCATCCTCGCGAACATGCGCGAGGCCTGGACCCAGGTTATCGATCTTCGCCCGCGGCTCGGTCAGATAGAGACGAACCCTCAGTTCGCCCAGATCGTACCGCCATCGGAAATGGTCGTTCTCGTCACCCTCGAAACGAAGGTCGGCGAGGAGGAGGGGATGATGAACTTCTGCATCCCGTACATAACCATCGAGCCGATCATCTCGAAGCTGTCGAGCCAGTTCTGGTTCTCTTCCGTTCGCCGAAGCTCCACCACCCAGTACATGGGCGTTCTCAAGGAAAAACTCTCGACCGTCGACATGGACGTCGTCGCGGAAATCGGCACGATAAACCTGTCCGTTCGCGACGTGCTTAATCTCCGCGTCGGGGACGTGGTTCGCCTTTCGAACGTTCGGGTAGGCGATCCGTTTACCCTCAGCGTGGGAAGCAAGAAAAAATTCCTTTGCCAGGCGGGCGTAATCGGCAAGAAGGTCGCGGTGCAGGTACTCAAGAAGCTCGCGGATCTTGAGGCGGAAGAATTCGAGGAATTATCGGTAGAAGGGGAGGATTCATATGAGTGACGGTTCCATATCTCAGGACGAGATCGACGCATTGCTCGCTGGCGTCGACATGGGAGGAATGGGTGCCGCGTCCACCGCTCCCTCGCAGGGCTTGAGCGACGCTCAGGTAGGCGCATTGCGCAAATTCATCGGCGCGAATATCGACTCGATCAAGGGTAACCTCGAGTCGATGACCGGAAAGACGGTCGATTTCGGTCAGCCGTTGGTCGAAACCCATAAGCGGGATTCCTTTCTCAGGAAGCTCCCCGAAATGGTCGTCGGCTGCGTCATAGATTTCAACGCCGGACTCGTCGGCGATCATCTTTTCGTTATCGCGCCCGAATTCGCCCAGAAGGTCGTAAGCCTCGTCAACAACGAGACGAACGCCGAACTCGACGAGATGTCCTTATCGGTCGTCAGCGAGACGATCGCGCAGCACGTCGGAATAGAAATTACCGCGCTCGAGAAGGCGGGTTTCAAGGGCGTCGCGAACAATCCCGCCGAATCGGTTCACGTGCCGAAAGCGATGGTGCGCTTTCCGCAGGGCGATTTCTCCGTTTTCACGTATCCCGTAAACCTTGACGGTTCGGCTTTCTCTCTCTGGGAGATAATACCGTACCAGATGGCTCTCGATATCGCCGGCGCTTTCGGCGCCTCCGCGAGCGACGCCGTTCAGGCTTCGGGCTCCGCGCCCGACGCGCTTGCCGGGCTCGGTATGGGCCAGATGGGCGGCATGCAGGGCATGGGCCAGATGGGCGGCATGGGTAACATGGGGCAGGTAATGAGCATGAACCCGAACGTGCAATCGGTGCAATTCCCCAACCTTCAGCTCAATTCGCTCGCCGTCGAGCAGGGCAATATCGGTCTCATCATGGACGTGTACATGGAGATGACCGTAGAGCTCGGACGCACGAAAAAGGTCATCAAGGAAATTCTCGGAATGGGCGAGGGCACCATCATCGAGCTCGACAAGCTCGCCGGTGAGCCCGTCGACATTCTCGTAAACCATAAACCGATCGCGAAGGGCGAGGTCGTGGTCATCGACGAAAATTTCGGTGTCCGCGTTACCGAAATCCTGTCGCCGGTCGAGCGGGTAACCGACATGTAAGGGCGATTCTTCTCGGGGTGGGGGGATAATGCATTTTTTCTCATTTAGGAAACCGACGTTTTTCTCGTTATTCGTTTTAGTCGCGTTGTGCGCGTCCATGCCGCTTTTCGCGCAAAATGCGCAAGAATCGGCCGATGGCGCCGTATCGGGGGCTCAAGCCGCCGACGAAACCGCCATATATCTCGACGCGGACGCGCCCCTTCCGAGCGCGAAGCAGGAAAAAGGACCCTCGAGCGTCTGGATCCTCTTTCGCGTCGTGCTCGTGCTCGCCATCGTGTGCGCCGCCATTTACGGGGTTGTCTGGCTTCTCAAGAAGACGACCGTCGTCAATGCCGCGAACGATCCCTATCTCAAGTCCGTATCCTCGATTACCCTCGCGCCGAATAAAACCGTTCAGGTCGTGACGATCGGCACCAAGGGGTATCTCATCGGCGTGACCGATCAGGCCATAAATCTCATCGCGGAGGTCGACGACCGGGAACTCCTCGACGCGATGAACCTCGCTCAGGATAAAAAGGCCGCCGCGCCCCAGGCGACGTTCTCGTCGATTCTTTCGCAGTTTCTCCCGGGCGCCAAGGAAAAAGAATCGGATACGCGGGAACGCGAGGCGCCAATGCCGCAGTTCTCGAGCGCGGACGTCATCAGGCGTCAGCGCGAACGGCTTTCGGGCTCGGATCGTGATGGCGACAATCCTTCCGCGGGAGGCCTTGAATGAGGCGAAAAGGCGAGATGAAGAAGAAATTAGCGCCCGCGATCCTTTGCTTTATGCTGGTATGGCTCGTCGTCGCGCCCGCGGCCCTTTCGGCCCAGGCGAACTTCCCGCGAGGAAGCGCGTCGGGAACGACCTCTATGAACGCGAACCGGCAGGCGACGAGGATTCCCTTCATCGATTTCAGCGTGCGCGAGCCGCAGACGAACAGGGAAGTCGCCTTTTCGGTGCAGCTTCTCATGTTCCTCACGATCCTTTCGCTCGCGCCGAGCATCCTCATACTCACGACGAGTTTCCTGCGCATCTCGATCGTGCTCGACTTCGTCAAGCGCGCGCTCTCGCTCCAGCAGGTTCCGCCGACGCAGGTCCTCAACGGCATCGCGCTCTTTCTCACGCTCTTCATCATGTGGCCGACCTTCAACGAGATTTACGTGAAGTCCTTCAAGCCTCTTTCGGACGGCCAGATCAACGTGGAGACGGCCTACACCGAGGCCGAAAAGCCCTTGAGGCTCTTCATGTACCGGCAGATGGCGAACGATACCACGAACATCGCGATGTTCATGTCGATGGGGAAGATGGCGAAGCCCCGTACGCTCGCCGACGTGCCGACCAGGGTTCTCATCCCGGCGTACATCCTTCACGAGCTCACCGTGGCCTTCAAGATCGGCATCCTTCTGTACATACCCTTCATAATCGTCGACATGGTCGTCGCGAGCGTGCTCATGTCGATGGGCATGATCATGCTGCCGCCGGTGCAGATATCGATGCCGTTCAAGCTGATACTTTTCATATTGGTCGACGGGTGGGGCTTGTTGACGCAGCAGCTTTTCAACTCGTTCCTGTAGAGGGTCGCGGCGTAACGAAGGGGGAGGGAAAACATGTCTTTGGGTACCGTTGTGTCCCTCATGCGAGGGGGAATATTCGAGATTCTGATCCTGTCGGCTCCGGTGCTGCTCGCGGCGCTCGTCGTCGGCCTCGTCGTCGCGATCTTCCAGGCGACGACTTCCATTCAGGAGCAAACCCTGACCTTCGTGCCGAAGATCATGGCGATCCTCGCGGTGCTCGCCCTTCTCGGCGGGTGGATGTTCGCGTCGCTTCGGGAATACACCGTCGCCCTTTTTTCCATGATCCCGCAGATGGTACGTTGACGACCCGATGAGCCCGTTCAACGAGATCATAGCCCGCGCCCCGATCTTCCTGCTCGTCGCGGTCAGAATCTTCGCGATGATCCTCACGACCCCGCTCCTTTCGGTTCAGTCCGTCCCCCGCGTCGCGAAGGTCGCCCTCGCGGGATTCGTCGCGTTTCTCGTGCTTCCCCAGGCGTATCCCGCCGGCTGGAACGTCGACGCGTTCAGCGTCGATTACGCCCTCCTCGTCGTCGGCGAGGGGCTTCTCGGCGCGATGACCGGGTTTTTCGTGAGCGTGGTCTTCTCGACCTTCAGCTCGGCCGGTCAGTTCTTCTCGTACCAGATGGGCTTCGGCGCGTCGGAAGTGTACGACGCGCTCGCGCAGATCGAGAATCCCCTCCTCGGTCAGTACCTCAACCTCATCGCGATGCTCGTGTTTCTCGAGATCAACGGTTTCCAGACTCTTTTCCTCGGCGGGATCCTCAGGAGTTTCCAGTCCCTCAACTGTTTCGCCCTCGTGTCGGCGCAGGAGGTCTTCCTGCAGTTTTTCCTCAAGGGGCTTACGACCCTTTTCCTCAACGCGATGGTCATCGCGCTCCCCGTCGTCGGCACGCTCTTTCTCATCCACGTCGCGATGGGTCTTCTCTCGAAGGCCGCCCCGCAGATGAACCTCCTTTCCGAAGGCTTCCCGATAACCATCCTCGTGACCTTCTTCCTTCTCATGGTGTCGCTTCCGCTCATGGTGAACCTCTTCGTACAGGTCATGGAGCAGGGGTTCCTGGCTTTCGAGGATCTCCTTGCCCGGGCGGGGAGGCAGATCCGATGATGCGGGAGCTTTCGATAATCGAAAACAGCACGGGTTCGTGCCGGCCGTGGCCCGTTCTTGCGCGTCTGCCGCGCAAACCGCGCAATATCGTTCCTTCCATCGACCTGCAGTGGTTTGCCGCCGAGGACGAGGGCCGGACCGAGGACCCGACCGAGTACAAGATCAGGAAGGCCCGCGAGGAAGGGCGCGTCGCGAAGAGCCAGGAGCTCAACGGCGCCCTCGTGCTCCTCGCGCCGACCCTTACCCTCATCGCGCTCGCGCCCTGGATGCTCAAGACCTTCACCGAGATGCTCCGCTTTTACCTGACGCGGAGTACCACGGTCGATATTACCGATCCCGTCCTCATAACCGCTTTCTTCCGCTATTTCGTGATGCTCGTGTCCCCGATCACGCTCGCGGCCCTCGTCGCAGGCGTCGCGGCGAACATCCTGCAAAACGGCGGGTTCATCTTCTCCATGAAACCGATAACGCCGAAATTCAGCAAGATCGTACCGAACTTCGCCAAGTTCTTCTCGCGCGCGCTTTTTTCGGCGGAAGGGCTCTTCAATCTCGGAAAGTCCCTCGTGAAGGTCGCGGTCATCGTCGCGATCGCGTACGTGAGCATCCGGAACGAGATTCCGAAGCTCGTGACGATGCTCGACGCGGGCTTCTGGCAATCGATCTCGTTCGTCGCCTCCATGGCGGCGCGGCTTCTTCTGACCGCCGCCTTTTTCTTCCTGGCGATCTCTATCCCGGACTACATCTTCCAGCGAAGGCAGTTCATGGAATCCCTCAAGATGAGCAAGCAGGAAGTGAAGGAAGAATACAAGCAGATGGAAGGGGACCCGCTCGTGAAGTCGCGCCTCCGTCAGCGGATGCGCGAGCTCTTGAGCCAGAACATGGCCGTCAACGTCCCGAAGGCCGACGTCATCATCACGAACCCGACCCACTTCGCCGTCGCGATCCAGTGGGACCGCGCGACCATGCGCGCCCCGATGGTGACCGCGAAGGGAGCGGACCAGCTCGCGTTCAGGATCCGCGAGATCGCGCGCGAGGCCAACGTGCCGATGGTCGAGAACCGGCCGCTCGCGCGGGCTCTCTATGCGGAAGTCGAAATCGGTGATATGATACCCGATGAGTACTATCAGGCCCTCGCGATCATCCTCGCGAAGGTGTATGCGCTCGATTCGAGAAAGTCGCGCATGATCAGGGAAATGTAAGCGGGTTGGGGCATGGCGGAAACGAAACTATTCGACAACAGGGCAGATCTCTTCGTGGCGGCGGGCGCGATCGTCATCGTCATGATGCTCATCATCCCCCTGCCTACCGTCCTTCTCGACCTTTTGATGGCCCTGAACCTCGTCCTTAACCTGCTCATTCTCCTTATCGTGCTCTACACGCGCAAGGCCACCGATTTCTCGGTGTTCCCGACCCTCCTTCTCGTGAGCACGGTTTTCGGCCTCGGGCTCAACGTCTCCTCGACGCGGCTCATCCTCTCGCAGGGAATGAAGTTCGACGGAAAGATGATCAAGGCCTTCAGCACCTTCGTCATCGGGAACAAGGGCGGCGGCGAGGGTCTCGTCATCGGTTTCGTCATCTTCATCATCCTCATCGCGGTGCAGGCCTTCGTCATCACGAAGGGCGCGACCCGCGTCGCCGAGGTCGCGGCGCGCTTCACCCTCGACGCGATGCCGACGAAGAACATGGCGATCGAGGCCGAGTACAATTCCGGAGCGATCACCGAGGAAGAGGCGCGCGCCCGCAAGCGCGAGGTCCAGAAGGAAGCCGACTTTTACGGCGCAATGGACGGAGCGAGCAAGTTCGTCTCCGGAAACGTCAAGATCGGCATCTTCATCACCGTGGTCAACATCATCGCCGGCCTGTCGTTCGGGATGATATTTCGCGGCGAGCCCTTCGCCCAGGCGGTCGGGACCTACGCCGCGCTCACGATCGGCGACGGCCTGCTCTCGCAGCTTCCCGCCCTCTTCGTGTCGGTCGCGACCGGCCTCATCGTCACCCGGTCCGTTTCGGACGGGACCTTCGGCTCCGACATCACCGACCAGTTCTCCCGGAACGCCCGGGTCTACTACGTGGGCGCGGCGACCCTCCTCGTCATCGCGCTCCTTCCCGGTTTCCCCTGGTACGTCCTCATCCCGCTCGCCGCCGCCCTTGCTTGGGTAGGGCAGCGCCTCCGCAAGGCCGAGGCCTCGAGCTTCAAGAAGTCCCTCGAGAAGGCCGAGCAGAAGGAGAAGGAAAAGACCGGGGAGAATCCCGCGGACATCAGCCCCGTCGTCCCGCTCGACCCCCTTTCGCTCGAGCTCGGCTACGGGCTCATTCCGCTCGTCGACAAGGACAAGGGCGCCGAGCTCCTCGAGCGCGTCACCCGCATCCGGCGCGAGTCGGCGCTCGATCTCGGGCTCGTCGTCCCGCGAATCCGCATCATCGACAACATGCGGCTCGAGCCGAGCGAATACTGCTTCAAGATAAAGGGCGTCGAGGTCGCGCGCGGGAGGATCCGCATGGGCTGGTACCTCGGCATCAACCCGGGCGGCGTCACCGAGGACCTGCCCGGCGAGAAGACGACCGACCCGACCTTCGGGCTGCCGGCGATCTGGATCGCCGAGGAAAACCGCGAACGCGCCGAGCGCGCGGGCTATACCGTCGTCGATCCCCCGTCGATCATCGCGACCCACCTGACCGAGATCATCAAGCGGTATGCCTCGGGAATCCTCGGCCGGCAGGAGGTGCAGGCGATCGTCGACACCATCAGGAAGGACTATCCCGCGGTCGTCGACGAGGTCACGAAGAGCTGTTCGCTCGGAGAGATCCAGAAGGTGCTTCAGGGGCTCCTTCGCGAGCAGGTATCTATCCGGAACATGGTCGTCATCCTTGAGACCCTCGCGGACTATAGACCCGTCACGAAAGACACGACGATACTCGTCGAGAAGGTCCGTCAGGCGCTCGCGAGACAGATCTGCCTTCAATACGTCGACGACGCGCGCACCCTCCACGTGCTCACGATCGAGCCCGCGCTCGTGCAGAAGATCGTCGAAAGCCGCGTGGATACCGTGAACGGGCCGATCGCGGCCCTCGAGCCCGCCGAGCAGCGGGCGTGGATACGCGCCCTGACGAGGACCGTGGCCTCCGTGCAGCAGGCCGGGTACATCCCGATAATCCTCTGTCCCGAGGAGGCGCGCATCCTCGTGAAAAGTTCCACCGAGCGGGAGATCCCCGATCTCGTGGTGCTGTCGGTTCCCGAGATCGCATCCGACATCAAGGTCGAGGCGATCGGGGAGATCAAGAAAGAATGATGAGGCATGAACGATGGACATACTGACGGAACAAGCCCAAACCTACGATGAATGCCTCGAGCGGATACACGCGAAGTACGGGCCGAACGTGCACATACTGAGGCAGAAGAAGGTCCGGACCGGGGGCATTCTCGGTTTTTTCGAGCGGGACGCGATCGAACTCTGCTTCATGCTCTCCCGCGACCCGATACGGGGACTCGCGCCCCGCGAGCCCGTACAGGCGCGCGCGGTAACCGCGCCGCAGGCGGATTTCGACGAGGAGCGAAAGCGCATCCTCGCGCACGCGGCGAAGGCGAATCCCGCGCTCGCGACGAAGGTCGCCCCGCACATCGAGGCCCTCGAGAAATCTGCGTCCGGAAACGCGATCGCCGCGTCCCGCGACGGTACCTACGCGGCCCGCGGGCCCTCGCAACCATCGCGCGGCGCGGTCGCGCTCGACAAGGAAGGCCTCGAGACGATCCTTTCGGCGGTAAGGAATCTCGAGCGGAAGATCGATCGCACGGGCGACGTCCAGGAATCCCCGTCGGGGGAGCACGACACCCTCGATCGGATCGAGAAGCTCCTCGAACTCAACGATTTTTCGGCCTCCTATACCCGTTCGATCCTTTCCCGCGCGAAAAGCGCCTTTACCCTCGAGGAACTCGACGATTACGACCTCGTGCAGGACAAGGTGGTCGAGTGGATAGGCGAGTCGATCGCGATCAACGACAACAGGGGCGACGCGCGCCCCCGGGTCATCGTCCTCGTCGGGCCGACCGGCGTCGGAAAGACGACGACCGTGGCGAAGCTCGCCGCGGCCTATTCCCTCGCCGCGGCGAAAGGCTCGAGACCGCTCAATGTTCGCGTCATTACGATCGATAATTACCGTATAGGCGCGAAGCAGCAGATCGAGATTTACGGGAACATCATGAACATCCCCGTTTCCTGCGCGGAAACGCCCGCCGACCTCGGCGTGCTCATGGCGAAGTTCCAGGACGTCGACATCGTCCTCATCGACACGATCGGCAAGAGCCCGAAGGACTACTCGCGGATCGCCGAGATGCGCCACTTCCTCGACGCGGCGGGAACCGTCTCCGACGTGCACCTCGCGATGAGCGCGACGACCAAGGCAAGCGACATGCGCGAGATCATGCAGCAATACGAGACCTTCGGGTATCGATCGGTGATCATCACGAAGTTCGACGAGACGACGCGGGTCGGGAACATCGTCAGCGTCCTCGGCGAGAAGCGCAAGCCCATCGCGTACATCACGACCGGGCAGCGGGTGCCCCAGGATTTCGAGCAGGCCTCGACGGTCCGCTTCCTGACGAACCTTGAGGGCTTCAGGATAAACCGCGCCAGGGTAGAAGAGCTTTTTCCGGCGTCCGAGACGCCGTTTGAATGGAGATAACCATGGAAGATCAGGCAGAAGAGCTGCGCGTCCTCATGAAGGACAAGACCCGGACCGACGAATCGCCGGGCGACTCGAAGGATGTCGGCGAGCGCAGGAACACGCGAACGCGCATCATAACGGTCACGAGCGGGAAGGGCGGAGTCGGCAAGACGAACGTCGCGACGAACATGGCTATCGCCTACGCGCACATGGGGAAGAAGGTCATCGTCATCGACGCGGATCTCGGACTCGCGAACGTGAACGTCATGATGAACCTGATCCCGCAGTATAACCTCTACCACGTCATCAGAAAGCAGAAGAAGATGAGCGAGATCATCCTCGACACCGAGTACGGGATCAAGCTCGTCGCGGGCGCCTCGGGCTTCTCCAAGATCGCGAACATGACCGAGGACGAGCGCAATTCCTTCATCGGCGAGATGTACACGCTCTCGGACGCCGACATCATCATCATCGACACGAGCGCGGGCGTCTCGAAGAACGTGCTCGGTTTCGTCGCCGCTGCGGACGAGGTCGTGATCGTCACGACCCCGGAGCCGACCTCGATCACCGACGCGTACGGCATCATCAAGATCATCGCCACCGAGGTCGACAACCTCAATATCAATCTCAAGATGATCGTCAATCGCGTCGGATCCGCGATGGAAGGAAAGCGCGTCGCGGACCGCATGACACAGATCGCGGCGCAGTTCCTGAATCTCAAGGTCGAGTATCTCGGCTTCATCTACGACGATCCGCTCGTGCCGCAATCGGTGCTCCGGCAAAAGCCCTTTTACATCGCCGACCCGAAGGGAAAGGCTTCGGTGTGCCTTCGCCATATCGTCGCGCGCATCGAAAAGACGGAACTTCCCGAGGACGAGGGCTTTGGCCGATTCGTGCGCAAGCTTTTCGGCAGGGATTGGACGTAGCGATAGCGCGGCAACGAACGCTTTTATTCTCGTACCAGCCCGGAATGGCCGTTTCCTCGAGCCTTTTCGGGCTTTTTCTACCAATCGTGCGTCAATCCCGCCCCGTTTCCCCCGTATATAGATAAGACTCGCAAAAAAACCTTGACCAGTAACATTTTTTCGCATAGTCTATTACTGTTGGAGGGGATGTAATGTTCGAACCGAAGGTCATCGCTATCGGTGCTGCAGTCGGATTCGGGCTATCCTTCCTTGTCGGCTTGCTGAGCGGCGCTTCTTTTATCACGCTTCTGTTTCGCGCCGTAATCCTGGCCGTCTTTGCCGGCGGCGTCGTTTTCGCGGTTCAATTCGCGATTTCCCGCTTTTTGCCCGAATTGACCGACGCTCCCGGGCAGGTTTCCGATGAGGGACAAGCGGTTGGCCAGGCGGTGAATATCACGATTGACGGGAATGAACCGGACCGTGACATTTTTTCCGGTCAGGATGCCCACAATATCGGGGAAATGGTCCCTGATTTTCTCTCAGGCGCAAATGAAGCGGAGCCTGCGCCGATGGCCGAGACGAACGCGTTCATACCGACATACGGGGCGCGCTCCGCGAGCCCCGTAGAGAAGGGAACGGCTTCAGTCGGCGCGTCAACGCCTCCGAAAGGGACACCCGGGGGCGTCCAGGGCGAGCGCAAGACGACGGTTGACGGACTCGACGTTCTTCCCGATATACAGGACTTCGTCCCCGAATCGCGGGATTCCGACGGGGAGTCGGAGGAAGGCGAGGCGGGACCCTCCTCGGTATCCGGGTTCGGGTCAGGAAGTGACATGAGGTCGGGCGTGTCGGGCGCCGGGGAAAAGCTCTCCGGTATAGAGTCCGAGACCATGGCCAAGGCGATCAGGACGATATTGACCCGGGAAGGTTGAAGCCGACCGGTTAAGGGTATATATACATAAAAGGGTGTGGTAAATGGGGAATGCGCTGTTAGCTGAAAAGACAGAAGAAGAACTATGGGCTGAATACAAAAAGTCCCGGGATCCCGCGATCCGCGAATTTTTTATCAAGCAGTACGCTCCTCTCGTTAAATACGTCGCAGGCAAGGTCGCCGTAGGCATGCCGAGCAACGTCGAGTTCGACGATCTCGTCGGTTTCGGCGTGTTCGGACTTCTCGACGCCATAGATAAGTTCGATACGGACAAGAACGTCAAATTCAAGACCTACGCGGTAACCCGCATCCGGGGTGCCATCTTCGACGAGCTCCGCTCGATCGACTGGGTTCCCCGCTCCGTCCGCCAGAAAACGCGCGAGATCGAGGACGCGATCGTCAATCTCGAGTCCCGCCTCGGCCGGACCGCGAGCGATACCGAGATCGCGAGCTCGCTCGGCGTCAGCGAAGACGAATTCCAGCAGACTCTTTTCAAGATTTCCGGCACGAGCGTCATGAGCCTCAACGACGTCTGGTATTCGGGCGATGACGCCGATCGCATCTCGATCGGCGACAGCATCGAGTCCCCCGCGTCGCTCAACCCCGACGTCATCGTCGAGCGCGAGGAGATCAAGCGCGTGATCGTCGAGGCGATCAACGAGCTGCCGGAGAAGGAAAAGATGGTTCTCGTGCTCTATTATTACGAGGATCTCACCCTCAAGGAGATCGGCCAGGTCCTGAACGTGACGGAGTCGCGCGTTTCGCAGCTCCACACCAAGGCGAACCTGAGACTCCGATCGAAACTCACCAACATCAGGAAAGGCATTCTCTAACGGGGCCGGGGGCAACATGGTCAATCTGGAACAGATCCGGGAAGCGATGGCCCTCAGGCTCGAGGAGGATCAATCACGGGTTTTCGTCGAGGTCGCGGCGGATACCCTCGACGAGGCGCTCGCGAACGCGGCGATACAGCTGGGCGTGCAGGTGCGGGAACTCGATTACGAGATCCTTCAGCGCGGCACGAGCAGTTTTCTCTCGATGAACCGGAAGAATTGGTTCATTCGAGCCTACGAGATGCAGAAGAAAAAGCGGAAACTCGCGAAGCGGGGCGATGAAACGGCCTCGGGAGAGGAATCCGCGTTCGCGCCGATCATCGAGGACAAGAACGGGAACGCCTTCGTGTTCTGCGCCCCCGACGGCGTCTATCTCAAGGTCGTGCCGCCGATCGGGAAGGGAAAGCCGGCGACCGCGCGAGACGCGATGGACAAGATACGGGAGCGCGGCTTGCAGGGAATCCCGGAGGATTCGGTCGTTCCGGTCGTGAGCGCCGCGAAGGGCGAGTACGCGAAGATCGCGCCCTATCGGCATAATCCCGCCAACGACACGATGATGGCGGTGGAAATAGCGGATCAGGATATGAAAGCCTATCTCTACGCGACTCCCCCGGGCTCGGGCGGGGCGGATCTCTCCTCCGACATGATCGTCGCCTTTCTCAGGAATAACCGCGTCGTCGCGGGCATCGACGAGAAGCGCATCGGTGAGTTCGTCGACAGCCCCGTCTACAAGCAGAATTACCTCGTCGCCGAGGGGATCAAGCCCCAGGACGGCGAGGACGCCCATATCGTCTATAACTTCGAGATCGATCGTTCGAAGATCCGACTCAAGGAAACCGCGTCGGGCAAGGTCGATTTCAAGGAGCTCAATCTCGTCCAAAACGTCGTCGAGGGACAACCGCTCGCTCAGAAGATACCGGCCGAGCGCGGGAAGGCGGGCAAGACCGTCACCGGAAAGTATCTCGAGGCGAAGAACGGGCGCGATATCCCGCTTCCGCTCGGCAAGAACACGAGACTTGCCGAGGACGGGGTTACCATCATCGCGGAAACGAACGGACAGGTTCTCATTCTCAACAACAAGATCAACGTCGAGCCGGTGCTCAACATAGACGGGGATGTTTCGCTCAAGACGGGCAACATCATGTTCCTCGGGACGGTATTCATCAGCGGGAACGTCGAGGACGGTTTCTCGGTCAAGGCGTCGGGCAATATCGAGGTCAAGGGAACGGTAGGAAAGTCCGAGCTCGACGCGGAAGGCGATATCGTCGTGAGTCAGGGCGTCGCCGGAAAGGGCGAGGGGTTCATCAGGTCCGGCAAGTCTATCTGGGCCAAGTTCATCGAGAACTCCCGCGTCGAGGCGGGCGAGTTCGTCATTGTGTCCGACGGCATCATCAATTCGCAGGTCAATGCGAACCGCAAGATTCTCTGTCAGGGTAAGCGGGCCGCGATCATCGGCGGGGTCTTGAGCGCGTCGGAGGAAATTCACGCGAAGACCCTCGGCAGTTTCGGCGGCGCGAGCGAGACGATCCTCAACGTGGGATTCGACCCGCGAAGCAAGGAACGGCTCGACTCCCTGACCGCCAACCGACAGGTCGCCGAGAAGGAGCTCGAGGAGGTTCAGCTCAATTTCGCGACGCTCATGAACCTCAAGAAGCAGAAAAAGGAATTTTCCGAGGAGAAAGAGGCCTCGCTCAAACGCCTCGGGGAACGGCAATACATACTCCAAAACGAACTCGAGGATATCGACACCGAGCTCAAGCAGATTCAGGATTACCTTAACACCCTCAAGACGCGGGGACGGGTTTCGGCCTCGGTCAAGGTATTCGCGGGCGTCAAGATCGTCATCCGGGACATAACCGAAGACGTCAGAACCGACTGTAAGGCAACCACGTTCTACCTCGAAAACGGACTGATCCGCTACGGCAAGTACCAGGGACCCGACGAGGACATGAAGAAGGTTCCCAGTGGCTATTCAGCCAATTGACCTGCAGACCCTGTATACCCAGCTCGAGAAGATAGGCAAGGCGCAGGTACAGCAGCAGGTGGCCGCGCAGGCGGAACGCGACGCGGAGATGTCGACCAATCGCGCCGAGGCCGAGCGGAAGCTTAAAACCGTCCAGCAAACCGATGCCGGGGACGAGGTTACCGGACGGGTACATGAGCAAAACGGGAAGAAAGGCGGGCAGGAATCGCCGTCGTCCCCTGACCGGAAGGATAAAAAGGAAGAAGAAGCGCAAGCAGCGCCCGCGGAACCGGAAAAGGAAGTGATCAAGGATCCCGCCCTCGGAACCCATATTGATATTTCGGGATAGGAATCCCCAGGACACTATCGATGACAACCCTCATTGCCCTCAGCTTGACCTTACTGCTCATTAATTGCGCCGCGATGGTCGTTTTTTACCGAATACTCACGTCGCGTTTTTCCCCGAAACGCGTGTTGGGCGATTTGCGTTCGGAGGTTGACAAGCTGATCGTGGATCTCGGTCGAGAGGCCGATCGCGACGTCGCCCTGCTCGAGAGCCGGGTAAAAAACCTTCGCGCCCTCATCGACGAGGCTGACCGGAGAATCCTCGTGGCCGATCGCGAAACCGCGCGCAAAGAACGCGAGCGCGCGGTCCTTTCGGGGGTGGACGACGTCCCTCCGCCGATTCAGGAAGAACGGGAAACGCCCGCCGCCCCGAAAGCGAAGCCCGTCGAACGGGAACCGGTTACCATCTACACGAGGCCCGTCATCAGGAAAAGCGAAAACCCCGTTGAGCCGGTCGTGCCCGTTCGCGAGCGGGTCATCGATATGGCCCGCAAGGGACTCGCCGCGCCAATGATTGCCCAAACCCTCTCACTCCCGCTCGGGGAGGTCGAGCTGATCCTTGACATGAACAGTTCAAGTCTGTAGCGGGATTGTCGATACTGTATAAGATGGTATCGACGGAAAAGTGCTACAAATCGGATAATTTCCCCACGCTGCATCAGGCCATTCTGAGAGACGAGTATCTTTATCAGGTACGGCTTTACGCGGAGCGGGCGGCCTTTCTTTCCGTCGAATCCGGCGCGCTCAGGATGCGCGTCCTGCTCGGCCTGATCGAGGCGAAGGCGACGGTGATAGACGCGGTCATCAAGGCCGACGGCCAGCTGCACTATCTTTCCGTAATATGCGCCTCGGGCGCGAAGCCGACCCTTTTTTCCGCGATACTCAAACGCATCGCGCCGCGCGCGATAATCGAGGAAATCAGGCGAAATCACGCCGAGGAGCGCGTCGCGACGAGGGCGGTCAGGGACGAGACCTGGGCGGGTATTCCCCATTCCCGGGAGATCCTCGGGCTTAACGAGTCAAAGCGCTTTCTCTATACGCTTCTTCTTGAGTATCGGGCCCTTCTTCTCGAATGCACGGCGGCGACTTCGTCCCGGGGGCGTGAAGGCGGCTCCGTTCGCGAAAAATCGGATTACGTCGCGCGAATTCTTCTCTTTGAAACGGCGGGATGCCTGTGCGGGATTCCCGATTTCCAGGTGGAGCGGATCCTTCCCGGCTCGAACGGATCGCATATCATCCAGCTTGCCCTGTCGTACGGGAAGCGGGTCATCGTGGTCGATGAACTCGTCTCGTACCGCGATATCGACGTGGTGGCTTGCCGCTTCACGGAGAAAACCTCAAGAGGATATTATCGCGTCGACGCCCGCGCGGACGATCGCGAATTCTCGTTCAACATGGTCATTCCCGCCCTCATTTAGGCAGAAAAAAAAGGCGCAAGGCTTATTGACTTTTTTTTCGCTTACGGGTATAAATCTTTCATCACGCCGTTGTAGCTCAGTTGGTAGAGCAATGGACTGAAAATCCATGTGTCGACAGTTCAATTCTGTCCGACGGCACCTAGGCCGTTTCCGTTAACGCGGAAACGGTTTTTTTTTACCCGCTCCGTCTATCAGCTTTCGCGTGCATTTCGCCGAAAATCAAACTAGTATTTATCGAGGGTAGCATGAGGGTATCATTATTCCATAACGCGAAGAACAGCGAGGCGGCGCAGGCGGCGGCGCGGGTTATCACCGATAACGCGTGTGCGGTCGATTCCCATGAAACCGACAGGATATGGGATCGCGAGTATTGCCTCAATCCGCTCAAGCTCGTCGAGCACGCGACCCATGCGCTTTTTTTGCCCTACGGGAAAGACGACGAGCTTTCATTCTTCTTCCTGGTCGGCTACTGCATCGGGAAGGGGATCAGGGTCATCGTCCTCGAGACCGGCTCTCCACTCGCGATCCCGGAAACCCTCAGGCATTTCGTGACCGCGCTCGGTCCCGAGTCATTCGAGGATTTTTTCGTCGCGGAGAAAGACCGGTATCTCCGCGAGGATCTGAGGAACGCGGCGAGGCAGGAACTCATGAGCAAGGGTTTCTCGTGCTTTGACGAGAATTTCGTGCTCGTGGTGAATTCGGGCGACGCGGAGGCCGTATCGCTTTTCATCAAGGCGGGATTCGATCCCTCGATCGCCGACTCCCGGGGGACGCCGCTCCTTTCCCTCGCCGTTCGCTCGCAAAACCCCGAGATAGTCGCGTTGCTCGCTAACGCCGGGGCGGACATCGACCGCCAATCGGATGATCGCGGGTATTCCCCCCTCATGGACGCTGCGCAGAAGGGCGACTACGCGATGGCGCGCGCGCTTCTCGATCGCGGCGCGAACCCCAATCTCAGGAGCAGGGACGGGCAAACCGCGCTGATCATCTGCGCGGGAAGAAGCGACGAGGCCCTTTCGGCCCTGCTCGTGGAGCGGGGTGCCGACACGCAGGTCGTGGACAGTCTCGGGATGTCCGCTCCCGCGTACGCGCGGCTTTTCAGGAACGAGAAACTCATGGCGCTTTTCAATACATCGCCGACATGATACACTTGAGCCCATGGAAACGATTGTCTTTGCCGGCGGCGGAACCGGAGGCCATATATTTCCCGGGCTTGCCGTCGTTGACGAGCTCGCGAAGATTCCGGGCGAGCGCGACGTCGTCTGGATAGGATCGGCGACCGGTATGGACCGCGCCATCGTAGAGGGGCACGGCGTAAAGTTTTACGGCATCTCGACCGGTAAGCTCAGGCGCTATTTCAGTTTGCGGAATTTTACCGATCTCGCGCGCATCGCGCGCGGTTTTTTCACCTCCCTCTCGATCTTGCGAAAACTGAAGCCGACGCTCGTTTTCTCGAAAGGCGGTTTCGTGAGCGTGCCGCCGTGCCTCGCCGCGCGCGTCCTCGGAATTCCGGTCATCACCCATGAGTGCGATTTCTCCCCCGGGCTCGCGACGAGGATAAACTCGCGCGTCGCCGAGATGATCCTCGTCTCCTACGAGGAGACCGTGAGCGCGTTCCCGGAGCGTCTTCGCGCGCGGGTCACGGTGACGGGCAATCCCGTTCGTCCCGTCTTTTACGGCGCCTCGGAGAAGCGGGGCAGGGCCTTTCTCGGCTGCGACGGCACCGATACGCCGATCCTCCTCGTGCTCGGGGGAAGCCTCGGCGCGAGACAGGTCAACGAAATCGTGTACGGCGCGCTCGAGACCCTTTGCGGACATTTCGTCGTCGTGCATCAGACCGGCGCGCAAAATGCCGCGACGGAAGCGCCGAACCTTCCTGAATCCCTTAAGCCAGGATATAAGCCCTATGCCTTCATCAGGGACGAGATGGCCGACGTTCTCGCGGCGGCGTCTATCGTCGTCGCGCGATCGGGGGCGAACACGGTATGGGAGTGCGCGGCCGCGGGAAAGCCGATGGTGCTCATCCCGCTCGAGAAGGGAAGTTCCCGGGGCGACCAGGTCGAGAACGCGCGTTACTTCGTGTCCCACGGCGCGGCCCTGATGCTTACCGGCGAGGAAGCGACCGCGGAGCGGCTCGTGAATGCGGTCTCGGGGCTCGTCGCCCATCCCGAGGTCATTTCGGCCATGGCGTCGAACTCCCGCGCCCTCGGCTCGGCGAGACCCGCGGCGGAGATAGCGCGAATCGTCGCTGCGCGCGCGCTCGGTACCGAACGATGACCGTCACGGCGCTCGACGCGGTTCTCGCGCTCATCCTCCTCGCGGTCGTCGTGAAGGTGACGCTCGCGGGATTCGTGACCGAGTTCTTCTCGAAGGCGGCGGCGATCCTCGGCCTCGCGTGCGCCCTTTTCTCCTACGGCAAGCTCGCGCCGTTCGTCGTTCGCTTTCTCGGCGCGGACGTCTACCCCGGCGCGATCGCGTTTCTCGCGGTTTTTTTGGTCGTCTATCTCGTCGTGAAGGGAACACAGCAATTGGTCGGTTCGGCCTTCGAGGGCGAAAGCATGCATAATCTCGACCGCGCGCTCGGTTTTTTCCTGGGTCTCGTCGAGGGAGTCCTTTTGGTAGCGACGGTTCTCGTCGCGCTGAAGGCGCAACCTTGGGTCGACGTCGAGTGGCTATTGAAAGACAGCGTGGCAATGCGCCTGATGGGTCCGTTCCTGCCCGACGGGAACGGGATCATACGCGGACTGACGGGTCCGGCGTGACGGATTCCGGCGCCAGCCTAACGAGGAGCGTTATGTAAGATGTTCGAGAATTTGATCGCGCAACCCGCGGCGAAACTGCTTATCGCGGACGTCGAGGCTTCGCGCCTCCCTCCTTCCATGCTTTTTTCGGGACCCGAGGCCTCGGGAAAACTGACTGCCGCGCTCGAGCTCGCGCGGGTGCTTTCCTGCGCCGAGGGCTCGGGGCTGTGGACGTGCGCCTGCGGCTCGTGCGCGAGGAGCAAGGAACTCACGCATCCCGACCTTCTCGTCATGGGTCCGCGAAACGGCTCCCTCGAGATCAGGGCCTCGGCGGCCGCGTTCATGCGCAAGAGGACGCCCGCGACGCGGTTTCTGTTCGTGCGTTCGGTGAGAAAACTCGCGATTCGCTTCAGTCCGGTTCTCGTGGGCGACGACGATTCCCGGGCCCAGAAGGCAACGCCGCTTCTCGCCGATATCGGGGAGCTTCTCGAGGAGCTCTCTCCCGCGCGAGCCCTCGAGGGTGACGCGGCCGCGATCGACAAGGTCGTCGCCTCCCTTTCCGAGATCGCCGAGAAACTCGAAACCGATTTCATGTACGACAGTATCCCGGTTTCGCAAGTGAGGAACGCGTCCTCCTGGGCGCGCCTCTCGCCGAGCGGAAGGCGCAAGATTCTCGTGATCGAGAACGCCGATCGCATGCAGGACTCGGCGAGAAACGCCTTTCTCAAGATTCTCGAGGAGCCGCCTGAGAACGTCGTGTTCGTCCTGACCACCGCGCGCCGCGGCGCGATCATGCCGACGATACTCTCGCGCGTACGGACCTATGCCTTCACCGAGCGACCCGCTGCCGCGGAGGCCGAGGTCATATCGCGCGTGTTTCAGGACGAGGCCGGCGAGGGCGAGTCGCTCGCCTCGTATTTCTACCGGTTCCTCCCCGTTCCGATGGACACGATCGCGGCGGCGGCGGATTCCTTCCTTATCTCGGTGCTCCAGGACGCGATCGACGAGGGGAGAAGGCCCCTTTCGGGATTGAGGACGGCGCTCGACGCGGACGGGGCGAAAGACGCGAAGCGGATCGGGTCGATCGCCGAGCTCAACGCGAGCCTCAATCGCTGCAAGCCGACCGTCGTATGGCACCTTTTTCTCGCGTGCCTTTCACGGAGAGCCCGGCTCGCGCTCCGTACCGGAAACGCGGACGCGCGGGAAACGTCCGTCTACGCGCTTTGGGCCGACTCGATCAGGAACGCCGTCGACTCGGTTGACGTGTTCAACATCGCCCCGCAATCGGCTCTCGAGTCGCTGTATGCCGAGATGAAGGAAAGGATATGAGGGAGTTTATCCGTCGGGCGCTCCAAAAAACCTCGCGGATGAATTCCGACCAGATCCAAAGTCTTTTATCGCTCGTCACCGAGGAATACGAGATGCTCGACGCGGTGCTCGATTCCCTTTCGACCGGCGTTATCGTCTGCGACTCGTTTCATATCATGGTCCAGAACAACAAGGCCGCGACGCGGATTCTCCCGCTCGAGTACCACGATATACAGGACCGGCCCGTGTGGAGCTGCGTCAGGGACCCCGCGATTTCCGCGTTCGTGCAGGAAACGATGGAGAACGAGGAAGCCGTCACGGGGAGGGAATTCAGCCTCGAGGAGAGCGAGGGCACGAGATACCTCGCGATCGCCGTGATGCCCCTCGTGCGGAGCAAAAGCGTGCGCGGCACGATCATCACCATAGAGGACGTTACCGCGAAGAAAAGCGAGGAGATGCGATCGAGACGGCTCGAGAGCCTCGCGAGCCTGACGAATCTCGCGGCGACGGTCGCGCACGAGATCAAGAACCCCTTGGGCTCGATGAGCATCTACGTCCAGCTTCTCCGGAAGGCGCTCGCCCGAGACGCCGGCGCGAACGACCCGCAGGTCGCGAAATCGCTCGACGTGATCGACGAGGAGATCGATCGGCTCAACAAGATCATCGTCGACTTCCTCTTCGCGGTCCGGCCGCTCAAATTCGAGTTCGCGCCGCTCGACCCGAACGCGCTCGTGCGATCCCTCGCGGACTTTTTCGCCGAGGAGCTGAAGGCCGCGGGCATGTCGCTCGAGCTCGAGCTCGGCGAGGCGATACCGATGATCCAGGGCGACGAGCGTTTCCTGAGGCAGATGTTCATCAATCTCGTGAAGAACGCGATGTCCGCGATGCTGCCCGGCGGCGTCGTCAGGATCAGGACGAGGATTGCCGAGGACACCCTCGTCGTAACCGTCGAGGACTCGGGGTCCGGGATTCCGCCCGAGATGATCCACCGCATATTCGAGCCGTACTTCACGACGAAGGTCGACGGTACCGGACTCGGGCTCACGATGACCTACAAGGTCGTCAAGGAGCACGGCGGCGACATACGCGTGCAGTCCGAGCAGGGCCACGGCACCTGTTTCACGATAACCCTGCCCGTGCTCAGGCGCGCGCAGAAGCTCATTGAGTACGGGGAGCGATTCGACGGATGAAATTCACGATACTCGTCATCGACGACGAAAAAAACATACGAACGGGCCTTCAGACCGCCCTGGAGATGGACGGCTATGAGGTGCTCCTCGCGGCGGACGGAGCCGAAGGGCTCGAGATCGCGCTCCATGCGGATATCGACCTCGTGATAACGGACCTCCGGATGCCGGGAGTGTCCGGCGAGGAGGTGCTCAGGCGCGTCGCGACCGAGACGCCGGGGATCCCGGTGATCGTGCTCACCGGGCACGGAACGGTCGAAAGCGCGGTCGAGGCGATGCGCGCGGGCGCGTACGATTTCCTCACGAAACCCCTCAACCTCGACAGGCTTTCCCTTCTCGTCAAGCGCGCCCTGCAGAACCGCGAGCTCTCGCTCCAAAACCGGGAACTCGAGCGCGAGATCGCGGGCAAAAAGAGCTTCGAGCACATCATCGGGAAAAGCCAGGCGATGCTCAAGGTTTTCGACGTCGTCAGGCGCGTCGCGCCGACGCGCGCGTCGGTGCTCATTACGGGAGAGAGCGGGGTCGGAAAGGAGCTCATCGCGAACGCGCTCCACAATCTTTCGCCGCGGAAGGAAAAGCCGTTCGTGAAGGTGCATTGCGCCGCTCTCGCCGAAACGCTCCTCGAGAGCGAGCTCTTCGGGCACGAGAAGGGGTCGTTCACCGGGGCGATCGCCCGCAAGCGCGGCCGTTTCGAGCTCGCGAACCAGGGGACGATCTTCCTCGACGAGATCGGCGAAATCGACCAGACCGTGCAGATAAAGATCCTGCGCGTGCTCCAGGAGCGGAAATTCGAGCGCGTAGGAGGCGAGGATACCCTCGAGGTCGACGTCCGCGTTGTCACCGCGACGAATCGCGATCTCGAGCGCGAGATCGCCGAAGGACGATTTCGCGAGGACCTTTATTATCGCCTTAATGTCGTGCGCATCCACGTGCCCCCGCTTCGCGAGCGAAAGGATGACCTCCCGCTCATGATAGCGTCCTTTCTCGGGGAATTCGCCCGGGAAAACGGAAAGAAAGTCGAGGGAATCGACCCGAAGGCCCGATCGGCCCTGTATGCCTACGATTGGCCGGGCAACGTCCGGCAGCTGAGGAACTGCATCGAGAGCGCGGTCGTCATGACCTCGGGGCCCTTGATCACCCTCGACGACTTGCCGCCGTCGATACGATCGGGCGACGAGAAGCCGTCGATCAGGATACCCGTCGGGGTGACGATGGCCGAGGCCGAACGCGAGATCATCATGCAGACCCTTTCGGCCCAGAACGGAAATAAATCGAAAACGGCCGAAACGCTCGGCATCGGGCGGAAGACGCTTCACCGGAAGCTCGACGAGTACGGGCTGGAAGCCGATCGGCAGGGAGGGGTTGAGGAATCGGGCGACGAGGAAGAAGGTAATGCCGCGTCGACGCCGGAGAACGGTCCTTCGGCGTAAGCGCCGAAACCGTTTTTGAGCAGCCCGTTACGGACGGGACCTCAAAAGGAGCCGGTTTCGTACCAGCCCGCGATCCTTCGATAGGATTCGGTGACGCGCCGCGTTATCTGCGCGTGAGTGGAGTTCGCGGTAGCGTCGCCCGCATTCGCGTCGGGATGGTGTTTTTTCAATAAAGACCGCCATGCGGCCTTGCATTCCTCCGCGCTTACCCCGGGCGGAAGCCCGAGCGTCCTGAAGTCCTCGACAAGCTCCTCGGGCACGGCGACCCGCCTCCTTGCCTGCGGCGCGGCGCGCCGGGGCTCTCGCTCCCGTATGTTTCCCGCCTCCCGGCGTTTCCCCCCTAGCGGATCCCATGCCTCGAAGGGATCGTCGTCCGATGAAAGCCGATCCCGAAGAAAATCCCCGAGTTTGCTGTATCGATTCTCCTCGTCCACGGTTTTCCTCCCGAAACGATCATATCACAGGGATGAAATGAAATGAAAGTGGACTTTTTTCCTTGCAAAGCACATGGTCATCCGATAAAATCAAAGAGTACGTTGCTCGGGAGAAACTAATCGTGAGAATCAAGAAGAAATCGTTCGGGACGCTCTCAAACGGAAAACGGGCGTCGCTGTATACCATATCCAACGGTACCATGTCCTTTTCGGTGACCGATTATGGATGCATCATTACCAGCATCGAATTGCCGTCAAAGGATGGCTCTGTCGAGGATGTCGCGCTCGGGTACTCGACCCTTGAGGGATATACCCGCAATAACTGCTTTTTCGGTTGCATCGTCGGGCGTTTCGCGAACCGCATCGCGGGCGCGAAGTTCGAGCTTTCGGGAAAAACCTGGCAGCTCGACGCGAACGAAAACGGGAATTGCCTTCACAGCGGGAAAAAAGGCTATCACAAGATGCTCTGGAAGGCGGAACCCTACCGGAACGCGCGGGAAACCGGCATCGCCTTCAGGAGACGGAGCCCCGCGGGCGAGCAGGGATTCCCCGGAACCCTTGAACTCAAGGTAACCTACGGTCTGACGGCGGACAACGACATAGCGATTCGCTATTACGCGAAGACCGACGCGCCGACCCCGGTGAGCCTGACGAATCATACCTACTTTAATTTGGCCGGTCATGACGCGGGCTCCGTATTCGACCATCAGGTGCAGCTTTTTTGCGATCGTTACGTACCGGTCGATTCTCGCGCGATACCGACGGGAGAGATTCTCGCGGTCGAGGGAACTCCCTTCGATTTCCGGACCCCGAAGCCGATCGGGAAGGATTACGCGGCCTCCAACGGCGGATACGACCACAACTGGGCCGTAAACAGGGGAGGCGAGTCGCCGTACCCGGTCGCCGGCGTGTATGACCCGAAATCGGGAAGGTCCCTCACCGTCTACTCGACCCAGCCCGGCGTGCAGTTCTACACGGGAAATTTCCTGAACAATCTCCAGGGAAAGGATGGCGCGGTGTACGCGAACAACGGGGGATTCTGCCTCGAGACCCAGCATTTTCCCGACGCGCCCAATCGGCCCCAATTCCCCGACTCGATTCTCAAGCCGGGTGAACGTTACCGGGAAGAGACGATTTGGCATTTTGACTTTGATGAATGATTCGACGCGATAACACGAGAGGTAGCTTATGGAAGTGCAGTTGCAGGAACTTGTCGAGAAGATCAGGAAGGACGGCGTCGAGGCGGCGGAAGCCCGGGCGGCGGGAATAGTAAGCGACGCCGAGTCGCGCGCGGCGGAGATCGTACGGGCCGCCAAGGCCGAGGCCGAGGCGATCGTCCGTGACGCGAAAGCGGAGTCCGCCCGTTTCGAGACGGCGGCGGAGGCCTCCCTCGCGCAGGCGGCGAGGAACCTCCTCCTGACCTTCAGGGACGGGGTATCCGCTGAGCTTCGCGCCATCGTGAGCCGGGACACCTCGTCGAGCTACGACGCAGACGTCCTTCGGACGCTCATTCCCGAAACCGTAAAGAAATGGATCGCATCGACCGGCGAAGACAGCCTCGCGGTCCTTCTGCCCGTGCAGGAACTGTCGAAACTCGAGTCCTCGCTGAAAAGCGCGTTGACCGCCGAGCTATCGAAAGGCCTCGTGATCAAGGCCGATCGCGGCCTCGGCGCGGGATTCCGCATCGCCTCGGGCGACGGAGCGGCCTACTATGACTTCTCGGCCGAAGCGGTCGCCGATCTTTTCTCGGCGTACGTGAGCCCGCGCGTCGCGGAAATCATGAAATCAGCCTCGAAGGGGCTTTGACGAGGATGTCCGCGCACTACTATCTCATGTCGCAGCTTCCCACCCTGACCCGGGACACGGCCGCGCAAATCGACTACGCTCGCTTTCGCGAGCTCGCCTCGCGGTTTCTCGCGCCCGGGGATCTTGAGGTATTGAGCGCACTGTCGCTCGAGCCGCCGAGAAGTTTCGGGGCGACAGGGTCGGAGATACTGGACGCGTGGTTCGCGTTCGAGCGATCGCTCCGGCTTTCGCTTGCGCGCGCGCGGGCGGAAGCCCTCGGTCGCGACTTCCCGGAGACGGGAGAGGACGAGTCGAACGTGTACGCGGCGCTCGAGGGCGCGGAGGTCGCGCGCGCCGCGTCGGCGATCGAGAACCCGCTTGACGCCGAACGTTTTCTCGTTCGCGCGCGGTTCGATTTTATCGAGAATATCGGCTCGCTCCACGGTTTCGACCGGGAAGCGGTTTTCGCGTATGGCCTTTCACTCCTATTAAAGGAGCGGGAATCGAGGTTCTCGCCCGAAACTGGACGGGCCGCGTACACAGAAGCCTATAACGCAATTCTTGGAGAGTAGCATGAGGGATACGAAGGGAACGGTCGTCGCCGTCAACGGCAACATGATAAGCGTCCGATTCGAGGGCATCGTCGCCCTCAACGAGGTCGGATTCGTCCACGTGGGCGACAAAAAGCTGAAGAGCGAGGTCATTCGCGTCAGGGGTAACGTCGCGCAACTCCAGGTGTTCGAGATAACGCGCGGGATCGGTATCGGCGACGAGGTGAGTTTCATGGGCGACCTCCTCACGGTCGAGCTGGGACCGGGACTCCTCGGGCAGGTATACGACGGGCTCCAGAACCCGCTTCCCGAGCTCGCTTCCCAGGCCGGGTACTTTCTCGAGCGCGGAATCTATCTTGCCCCGCTCGACGAAAGCCGACCGTGGGCCTTTACGCCGACGGCGAAACCGGGCGACCGCGTGGTCCGCGGCGACCAGCTCGGCACCGTGCCCGAGGGAACCTTTACCCACCGGATAATGGTTCCGTTCGGCCTCTACGGCAACTACGTCGTGAAGTCCATCAAGCCCGTGGGATCCTACTCGATCAAGGAGCGCGTCGCGGAACTCGAGGACGCCCAGGGGAACGTCGTCACGGTCGGGATGAGTTTCCATTGGCCGGTCAAGCGCCCGATCGATTGCTTCTCGGAAAGGCTGAAGCCCTCCGAGACGCTTCCCACGAAGATCAGGACCGTCGATACCTTCTTCCCCGTCGCGAAGGGCGGAACCTTCTGTACGCCGGGTCCCTTCGGCGCCGGAAAGACAGTCCTCCAGCACTCGATGAGCCGAAACGCCGACGTCGACATCGTCATCATCGCCGCGTGCGGCGAGCGGGCGGGCGAGGTCGTCGAGGTCCTGAAGGAATTTCCCGAACTGACCGATCCGCGCACGGGCAAGTCGCTCATGGAGCGCACCGTCATTATATGCAACACCTCGTCGATGCCGGTCGCCGCGCGCGAGGCGTCGGTCTATACCGGAGTAACCCTTGCCGAGTATTACCGCCAGATGGGCCTCGACGTCCTTTTGCTCGCGGACTCCACGAGCCGCTGGGCGCAGGCGCTTCGCGAGATGTCAGGGCGCCTCGAGGAAATCCCGGGTGAGGAAGCCTTCCCCGCGTATCTTGAGTCCTACATCGCGGCGTTCTACGAGCGCGCGGGCATCGTCAGGCTCTCGGACGGCTCGACCGGATCGGTCACGATCGGCGGCACCGTTTCCCCCGCGGGCGGAAACTTCGAGGAGCCGGTGACGCAGGCGACCCTTAAGGTCGTCGGCGCCTTCCACGGGCTTTCGCGCGAGCGATCGGACGCGCGAAAATACCCGGCGATCCACCCGCTCGACTCATGGTCGAAATACAAAAGCGTCATCGATCCGGTCGAGGTCGACTACGCCCGAAGATTCCTCAGGCGCGGTTCCGAGGTCGAGCAGATGATGAAGGTCGTCGGCGAGGAAGGAACGAGCATCGACGATTTCGTCGTGTATTTGAAGGGCAATTTCCTCGACGCGTCGTATCTCCAGCAGAACTCCTTTGATCCCGTCGACGCGGCGGTGAGCGTGGAACGCCAAAAGCACGTCTTCGGCATTCTCCTCAGGATACTCGGATCCGCGTTCGCGTTCACGGACAAGGCAGAAGCGCGCTCCTGGTTCAACAGGACGCGTCTTGCCTTTACCGACTATAACTACGCGCAATGGAAGTCCGAGCAATTCAATACGCTCGAGACGGCGATTACCTCCGCGATCGCGGAGAAGTCGAAGGGATTGGACGGAGAGGCGGAACGCATGATCGCCGGGCGCTCAAGCGCGGGAATCGCGGGGTAAACGATGAAAAAGGTATACAGCAAGATAGAGTCCATAACGGGATCGGTCATTACCGTCAAGGCGGACGGCGTCCGCTACGGTGAGCTCGCCGAGGTGAAAACCGCCTTCGGTACCTCGCTCGCCGAGGTCAACAAGCTCGCGGGCGACACGGTGTCATTGCAGGTGTTCGCGGGCGGCCGCGGCGTCTCCACCGGCGACGAGGTGCGCTTTCTCGGAAAGGAGATGCGCGTCAGTTTCTCCGATGACCTCCTCGGACGCGCCTTCAACGGCTCGGGAAACCCGCGCGACAAGGGTCCTCGCCTCGAGGCGAATCCCGTTCCGCTCGGCGGTCCGTCGGTCAATCCCTCGAAGCGCATCATGGCGCGCAGGATGATCAGGACCGGAATCCCGATGATCGACATGTTCAACACCCTCGTCGTCTCGCAGAAGCTTCCCATCTTCTCGATATCGGGCGAGCCCTACAACGAGCTTCTCGCGCGGATCGCGATGCAGGCGGAGGTCGACGTCATCGTCCTCGGCGGCATGGGCCTCAAGCACGACGACTACCTTTTCTTCAGGGAAACGCTCGAGGGCGCGGGCGCCATGGCGCGCACGGCGATGTTCGTCCACACGGCGGCCGATCCGACGGTCGAATGCCTCATGGTGCCCGACATGTGCCTCGCCGTCGCGGAGCGCTTCGCGCTCGAGGGAAAGGACGTTCTCGTCCTCCTTACCGACATGACCAACTTCGCCGACGCGATGAAGGAAATCGCGATCGTCCAGGAACAGGTTCCGTCCAATCGCGGATATCCCGGCGACCTCTACAGTCAGCTCGCCGCGCGATACGAGAAGGCGGTCGACTTCGACGACGCGGGCTCGGTGACGATTCTCGCGGTCACGACGATGCCCGGCGACGACGTGACCCACCCGGTTCCCGACAATACCGGCTACATCACCGAGGGACAGTTCTATCTCAAGCACGGGCGCATCGAGCCTTTCGGAAGCCTTTCCCGCCTGAAGCAGAACGTGAACGGCAAGACGAGACCCGATCACCGCGCCCTTATGGACGGCATGATCAGGCTCTACGCGTCGTATCGTGACACGCTCGAGAAAAAGTCGATGGGCTTCATGATGTCGGAATGGGACCAGAAGCTTCTCAAGTACGGCGTCATGTTCGAGCGCCAGATGATGGACCTTTCGGTGAATATTCCCCTTGAGGGCGCGCTTGACGCCGGATGGTCGATACTCGCCTCGTGCTTCAAGCCGGAGGAAACCGGACTCAAGAGCGAGCTGATCGGCCAGTATTGGCCGAAGTAACGCGGATCCTGCGGGTTCGTCGCGCCGCCCGTTCGCGGGCGGTCATTGAGGGATGTGATTCATGGCGATTAAGCTGACGAAAAACGAGCTGAAGAACCAGAAGGAAAGCCTGAAGATGTACCTCAGGTACCTTCCGACGCTCCAGCTGAAAAAGCAACAACTTCAGACGGAAATACGCTCGATAGAGGCGCGCGCGGTCGAGGTGCGCGCGGCTCGCGACCGGATGAACGCCGAGTTCGAATCCTGGATCGCCGTGTTCGGCGAATCGGGCGTGTTCTCGCGCGACACGATAGCCGTGCGCGAGGTTCGCACCCAGACGGGGAACATCGCCGGCGTTCCGATACCGGTATTCTCCGGCGTCGATTTTACGCGGGGTCTCTATGACCTGTATTCCTCGCCGCTCTGGCTAGACGCCGCAGCGAAGCGGATGGAGGCCGCGCTCAGCCTCGATCTCGAGGCGCGCGTGCTCGACGAGCAGGTTCGCCTTCTCGAGGCCGAACTCAGGACCACGACGCAGCGGGTTAACCTCTTCGAGAAGGTCAAGATCCCGGAGACGAAGGGAAACATCAAGCGAATATCGGTGTATCTCGGGGATCAGCAGGTCGCGGCGGTGGTTCGCGGCAAGATATCGAAGCGCAATATCGAGAAAGCCGGGGAGGCCGCGGTATGATAGTGCCGATGAAGAAAATCGCTATCCTCGTGCTCGATCGCGAGCGACGGGACGCCCTCAAGGCCCTTCGCGCGCTCGGCGTCGTCCATCTCGAGAAGCGGGAAGCCTCGAGCGCCGATCTCGCGGATTTGCAATCGCGCCTGACGCGACTTGACCAGGCGTGCGCGATCCTTCTCGAATCCGCCAAGAGCGTACCGCGTGACCGTAAGGCAGCGAAGGCAGTGAAGGAAGCCGCGCTTTCCGACGATGAGTCGATGGCGCTCGCGGAGCGCACGATCGCGCTCGGGAAGCGAATCTCCGAGGCCCGCGAGGCGATCAGGAAGATCGACGCGGATCTCGAACGATTCGCGCCATGGGGAGAGCTCGATCCCGAATCATTCGCGTTTCTCGCGAGCCGCGGAATCGACCTTCGCCCCTGCGAAATACCGGTCGCCGAATTCCCGCTCGTCCCGGAAGCGGTACAATCGATAGAGCTCGCGCGGGACCGAAAGCGCGTTTTCGCCGTCCTTTGGACGGGCGGGTCGCTCGACGCGGCAAGCCTTCCCCCGGGCGCGAGGCTTCTTTCGCTCCCTGCCGTCTCCACCGGCAAGATGCGCGAAGACCGCGCATCTCTCGTCGCGGAAATCGATTCCGCCGAGCGGGCTTTGGCGGGCGATTCCGGAAGGGTCGACGGCTTGATCCGCCTGCGAAAGTCGGTCGCGAAGGACCTCGAATTCGAGGCCGCCCGCGCGGGGATGCGCGAGGTATCGTTCGGGATTGAATCGGAGGTCGCCGGAAATTCGGGCCTTGCCTGGCTTTCGGGATTCGTGCCCGTCTCTGACGTCGGGACGGTCACGGGCGCGGCAAAGGAGCGCGGTTGGGCCTTCCTCGTCGACGATCCCTCGGAAGAGGATCTCGTACCGACAAAGATCAGGAATAACCCCGCGGTCGGCCTCATCAAGCCGCTTCTGGACTTTCTCGGGATCGTTCCCGGTTATCACGAGATCGACATATCCGGCTGGTTTATCCTCTTTTTCGGCCTTTTCTTCGCGATGATATTCGGTGACGGCGGTTACGGCGCTATCATAGGCGTGATATCACTTGCGGGCATCCTCTCCAACATCGCGAAGGGAAAGAAGGTCCCGACCGCGTTTTTCATGTTCCTCTATCTCGCGGCGATGACGATCGCCTGGGGAACGATAACCTGTACGTGGTTCGGTCTTCCTCCCGAACGGCTTCCCGCGTTCCTGAGAAACATCGCGCTTCCGGCATTCTCCTCGGCGAATCCCGAGTCCGCGGGGAACATCAAGCTCTTCTGCTTCTCGATCGCGCTCGCGCAGCTTTCGATCGCGCACGTCATCGGCGTGTTCAGGAACATCCGGTCCCTGAAAGCCCTCGCCGAGGTCGGCTCGCTGCTCATGCTGGGCGGGATGTTCCTGGTCGTCCTTAACCTCGTCGTCGACGCGGAGCGCTTTCCGCTTCCTCAGTCGATCGTATGGATTATCGTCGCTGGATTCGTCCTTAACTTCGCGTTCGCGAACTACGCGGGCAATATCGTGAAAAGCGTCGTCGAGAGCCTCAAGAACTTCATTACGATGTTTCTCGGCGTCGTGAACGTCTTCGGCGACATCATGAGCTATATAAGGCTCTGGGCCGTCGGTCTCGCCGGCTCCGCGATCAGCGCCACCGTGAACTCGATGGTCGGACCGATGTTCGGTTCCTTCCTCATGTTCGTCGGAGTGCTCGTGCTTTTCTTCGGGCACGGCCTCAATTTCGTGATGAATATCCTTTCGGTCATCGTGCATGGGGTAAGGCTCAACACGCTGGAATTCTCGAACCATCTCGGCCTGACCTGGTCGGGATTCAAATACGAACCGTTCTCCGAAACGGGCGATAACTAGGAGTTTCGATATGATAAATTTCGGTATGTTCGGCGCCGCGGTCGTGCTCGGCCTTTCGGCAATCGGTTCCGCGATCGGCCTCGGCATCGCGGGTCAAGCCACCATCGGGGCGTGGAAACGATGCTACGTCAGCAACAAGCCCGCGCCGTTCCTTCTCGTCGCGTTCGCGGGCGCGCCCCTTACGCAGACGATTTACGGGTACCTTCTCATGAACGTGATGAGGGCTTCGCAGAAAGATCCCTGGTTCCTTCTTGGCCTCGGAATCGCCGCGGGCTCGGCGATCGGCATGTCGGCGATAGCCCAGGGTAAGGCGAGCGCCTCCGGATCCGACGCCTTCGGCGAGACCGGAAAAGGCTTTTCCCAGTACATTACCATCGTCGGTTTGTGCGAAACGGTCGCGCTCTTCGTCATGGTTTTCGGCATGATCAGTATCTAGCCTGGTTGGGCCTTCGGGGACGGGGTATCCATCCCTGAAGGCTTCCTCTTTTTTTGATGCCAGAAATCATCGGGGAGCTTTATCCCGAGGCGTGCCGATCCCATTCCCGCGGTATGACGCTTTTCGATACTGTACAACCTTCCTTTTTTTGCCGATAATAAGCGCAACATGGGTGACTACAAGAAGCCATACGCCATCGCTATTGGCGGAAACGGCATTACGAAAAGGCTTGAAATCGGCGGCGACGCGCCCGTATCGGTTCAAACGATGTGGAAGGAACCCCTCGTCGGCGCAGATCTCGAGGCTATCGCGAGGGCTCTCGTTTCCCTTGAGCAACTCGGGTGCGACATCGTCCGCTTCGCGGTTCCCGACCTCGACAGCGCGGACGCCCTCGTAAAGCTCGCCTCGATGACGAGCATGCCCCTCGTCGCGGACATACATTTCGACCATCGTCTCGCGCTTCGCTGTCTCGACGGCGCCGTCGCGAAAATCAGGATCAATCCCGGTAACATCGGAAGCGAGGATCGCGTGCGCGCGGTCGCGCAAAAGGCCGCCGACAAGGGGGTCGCTATCAGGATCGGCGTGAACTCGGGCTCCCTCCCGAGGGATCTCGCCGATCACGTCGAAAAAAGCCGCGGATCCGGGGATCCCGCGTCGGCGCGGGCATCCGCGCTCGCGGAGGCGGCCTCGAGGGAGGTCGCGCTCTTCGACGCGATAGGTTTCAGGAACGTCGTCGTCTCGATGAAGGCTTCCTCCGTGCGGGAAACGGTTCTTTGCAACGAAGCGTTCGCGCGGTTGCACGATATCCCGCTCCATATCGGGGTCACCGAGGCAGGCCCGCTCGTTTCGGGCGTGGTTAAAAGCACGCTCGCCTTCTCCCGGCTCCTCGGCGAGGGGATCGGCTCGACCGTGCGGGTAAGCCTTTCCGACTCGATGGAAAACGAGGTCATTGCCGGACGAGAGATCCTCACCGAGTGCGGAAGGAGAAAGCCCGGCGTGAGGATCGTTTCGTGCCCGCGATGCGGGAGAAACGGATTCGACGTGCACGCGTTCGTGAGCCGGTGGCAAAAGGAACTTCTTTCCCTCGACAAGGAAATCACCGTCGCGGTGATGGGTTGCGTCGTGAACGGCCCCGGCGAGGGCAAGCACGCGGATATCGGCATCACGGGCGCCGGCGACAGCGTTCTCATATTCAGACACGGGGAAACCGTAAGGACCGTCTCGGTCGCTGACGGTTTCAAGGCCGCCGACGACGCGTTTCGCGAGGAGCTCGGAAAACTGTGAAGGCGAAGACAATAGCGCGCTCATGCCTTGCGGCCGCCCTTATCCTCGTATTCGCCCATGACGCCGCGGCAACGGGTCAGGCGAGCGAAGAATCCTGGAGGACCCTCGATCAGGCGAAACACGCCTATGAGAAAAGGTCATTCGACGAGGCGCTCAGGCTTGTCGACAGCGCCCGCGCCGCGCATCGCGCGAGGATAGAAAGCGACCGGGACATACTGTCGAAAGCGGTCCTTTCGGGCGAGCCGAAAAAGGCAGGCGACGATCTCGTCGCGGTATATCGCGCGCTAAAGAAGCGCGGGAACGCAGACGCGATCGCCGTTCTCGACAGGATTTACCTGACCCGTGAGCCGTACGATTTCGGGAACTCCCTTACGCGGCTTCTTGGGTGGCTCGATGGGCGCCTCGAGTATCCGGAGGCCGACGCGCTGGCGGGCATGATATACAAGTCCGAGGGCGAGTATTCCGTCGCGATGACCTTCCTGAAAAAAGCCTGGGACGCGCGACGGAACCTCGACATACCCGACGAAAGCTACGGGATAGCGTACGCGATGGCGGATATCGCCGAGGCCCGCGGAGACCATGGCGTGCGGGAAGAATGCCTCTTGCTCGTCCTTACTGACGACGCGGTCTACGGCTTGCCCGGAAAGGAGAGCTCGACGCTGCTCGCGATGACCCATTCGCTCAAGGTCGATCCGTCACTGACCAAATTCTTTTTCCTTTATCGGAACGACCGACTCGTCGCTCTCAAGGCGTATCAGGATCTTGCCCGGCATTATCAGGAATCGGGCCGTATCGATCGCGCGTACCCGGTCGCCGTCCTCGCCGCGATCACGTCCTTGACCGTTCTCGAGAAACACCTTCGTTCGGTCGACTTCCAATACGCCTACTCATCATTCGAGGATCTCATGCAGCGCTCCTCAAAAAACGCGAAGCTTGCGCAGTGGGCACGAGATCAGCGCGCATGGGATTCTTTCCTCGTCCTTTCCTCCATCATGTGGGAGAACGGGGAGCGCGAACAGGCGAAATATCTCTGGAACAGCCTCGCCGCGAACTGCCCCGAAAGCGCGGTAGCCCGAAGGGCATCGGGCGCGCTTGCCCTCAGGGAACGGTGATTCGGCGGGTTTAATCGAGCGAGAGGCGGGATATGATTGTTGCAAATGACCCTTATTTGGGGTACAGTAAAACGGGAATTCCGCGATAAAAGCGATGAATAGGAGTGTGTCATGAAGAAGAAAATTGTCGTGATGATGGCGGCCTTGATGCTGCTCGCAGCCACCGGAGCTTTCGCGTTCGGCGTCGGACTTCAGGTGAACGGAAACGCGGATGATATGTCCAATCATGGGCTTGCGGTGACCTTTAAGGTCGACAGCATTCCGTTGATCTGGGCGGTCAATTGGTACATCGACGACAATTCCACCGTCGGATTGACCGGGGATTACTGGGTGGTGAACAAGAAGATCACCAATCTCGGAAGCGTGCCGCTTAACTGGTTCCTCGGGGTCGGTTTCTTCGCGAACATGTTTTTCGGGGACGACTTCGTGTTCACCGGGGGCGTTCGCGTTCCCGTCGGTCTCAACATGTTTCTCGCGGACGGTTTCTTCGAACCGTTCATACAGATAGCGCCCTCGTTCGGTATCGAGGTGCTTCCATCCCTGGATACCACGAAGCCCTTCTTCCCGATCTCCGCGGGATTCAGGATGTGGTTCAAATAAGCTCGATGAAAACCGCCCTTTTCGGGGCGGTTTTTTTATGATACAGTGGGATTCAACGATGAAGGAGAACGTATGAGTAAGGTTGTTTTAGGCGCCGATTCCCTTGATGGCTATCTGACCGAGAAGGATCAGGCTTATCTTGCCAGAATGGATGGCCTGTACGCGCGGGCAATGGATTCTTTCAAGATACTCGCCGCCGGGGGCTTCAGTTCTGCCCTTGCCAACGAGGAAAAGAAGGTTATCGACATATATAACGAGATGGGGCACATCATGCAGGACATCTGCAAGGAGGCCCCGGGAATAAAGGTGTATTCCTTCGAAACCGACGAACAGAGCCACGCCGAGGCGTCACGGGTCATAGCCAAGCTTCGTGACATCCGTACCGGCCACAACGAGTTCGTGTACTATACGCAGCGGGCGTACGAGATGCTTTTCAGGCTCGCCTATAATCGCAACCATTCCGACAACAAGAACTATCTCGTCGTGAAGACCCCCGTTACCGCCCCGGTCCAGAACTACGCGGTCCACAAAATCCCGGACATCGACTACAAGATCGAGAACTCCGTCATGTGCGTGATGCTTCGCGGGGCGCTGCTCCCGTCGATGATCATGTCGAAGGAGATCGAGGAGTATTCCTCTCACGGGTACGTCACGCCCTTCGCGCTCTTCAAGATCAAGCGCGACGACTCGAAGAAAGAAAACAATATGGAATATATTCTCGACCTGGATAAATCCTTTTTCGATATCGGCGACCTTAACGGAAAGGACCTGATCTTCGCCGATCCCATGAACGCGACGGGAGGAAGCCTCGTGACCGTCGTAAAATACCTGATGGATAACGGCGTAAAGCCGAAGTCGATCAGCTTTTTCAACGTCATCTCGGCGCTCAAAGGCGCGCTTCGCGTCGTTCGTGCGCTCGATAACTGCACCGTGTATACCCTTTGGATGGATCCCGTGCTCAACGCTTCCGCCTATATCATGCCGGGGCTGGGAGACGCGGGCGATCGCATCAACGGAAAGGACACCGAGGAAACCCCGAGGAACATCATCCAGCTCGTCGCCGACTACGGCGCGGACATCGCCGGGCTCTATCGCTCACAGCTTCGTAAAATCGAGCAGACGGTACTCGGATCGCATTGATGCGCAGGGAGCGGATCCCGGTACTGATTCTCTCGTTCGCCTCATGGCTTTTCGCCGCGTCGTTCATGGCGTCATGCGCCGGGCTTCGACCCGGCGTGACGAGGCAGACGATAGCCGCGGAATACTACTCGATCGCCGAAGCCTACGCCGATCTCGGGAAATACGAGAAAGCCATCCCGTATTACGAGGAGGCCGCGAAACGGCGCGAGTTCGCGAACGCCGCCCGCTATGGGCTCGCGCGCATGTACGCGCTGTCGGGAAAGTGGGAGGAGGCTTCCGAAATTTTCGGGTCCCTCCTCTCGAAGGATCCCGGGAACGAGATGCTCGAGTCCGCATATTCCTTCTCGATCGTTTCGATGGGGAAAGCGGACGAGGCGCTCGTCCTCTATAAGGCCGTAATGGACCGGCATCCCGACGATCCCGTGCTCGCGCGAAATTACGCGGAAGTCCAAATCATCGCCGGCCAGTATGACGGCGCGTTGGAAACGGTAAAATCGGCGCGTTTACGTTTTCCCGAATCGGACGTCATGAATGATTTCGACTCGATCGAGGCGAAGGCGACGGCCGCGATCGCCGACGCGGCGGAAAAGTCGAAGGAGGGAGCGCCTCCTTCCGAGGGGAACGCCGGGAAGAAGACGGACAGGTCCGACGGCAAGAAGAGCGGCGGCGAATAAACCCGCCGCGCCCTACATCCAGCCGAATCGCTTGTGCTCGCGCTTCTCGAACGCTTCCTTGAGCATATCATCGATCTTGAGGTTTTCGAACATCTCGGTCACGCGCTCGAGGTCCGCGCGAAGCACCGGGTGCCTCGGCGAGAAGAGCACGCAGCAATCCTCGTACGGTAGAATCGAAATCTCGTAGGTCCCGATGTCTTTCGCGACGTCGATGATCTCTTCCTTGTCCATGCCGATGAGCGGCCTGAGAACGGGATATTCCGCGCAGGAATTCGTCACCGTGAGGTTCTCGATCGTCTGGCTCGCTACCTGCCCGAGGCTTTCGCCGGTAATGATCGTCTTCGCTCCCGTTACCCTGCACGCCATGTTCGCGACGCGCATCATGCACATGCGCAAAAGTACCGTCGCGTGGTCGGGCGGGGAATTGTCCCTGATATGCTGTTGGACGGCGGTGAAGGGAACGACGTTGAGATGCGTGCCCATGCCGTACCGCGCGAGGACGGCCGCGAGGTCTTCCACCTTCTTCTGCGCCTCGGCCGAGGTGTAGGGATGCGAGTGGAAATAGAGCGAGTCGATTTTCATGCCCCTTCTGAGCATCCTGAATCCCGCGACGGGGGAGTCGATTCCTCCCGAAAGGAGAAGGAGTCCCTTTCCGCCGGTCCCGCACGGCAACCCCCTGATACCGTCGCGCTCGGGACCGTAGACGAACACGCGTTCGCGTACCTCGACCGTGATGAGGGCGTCGGGTTTATGCACGTCGACGGCGAGAATTCCCGCCTCGTATACCGCCTCGCCCATGAGGCGCGCGATCTCGTAGGAGTTAAGCGGAAACGCCTTGTCGCCGCGCCGGGCCTCGATCTTGAAGGTCTTGTGGCCCGCGTCTCGGGCCTTTATCGCCTCGGCGACGACGGCTTCCTTCATTCGCTCGACGTCCTTCCCGACGACGGTCGCGCGGGCCCATCCAGCGATGCCGACGAGGTGCGACAGCGCGTACTCGATCGCCTCGCTCGCTTCCTCGGGGCCGTCGATGTACATCCTTCCGGCCCTGATCTGGACGCGCGCGCCCTTGCCCTCGAGGAAGAGTTGGGCGTTTTGCTGGAGTCGCTGCTCGAAGTCCTTTATGTTCCCGCCCTTGAGGGTGAGCTCTCCCACCTTGACGAGATAACAGGCGGTTGCGCGGGGGTCATGTTCCATATTCGGTTTCTCCTGTCGGTTACATCGCGGACATCACGGCGCCGAGCGCCTCGATGAAACTGTCCGCGTCGGTGTCGGTCGTTTCGTTCCCGATCGAGACGCGAAACGCGTTTTGCTGCGCGTCCGCCGGAAGGCGCATCGCGTTGAGGACGGGGCGTCCTTTCTTTTTCGACGAGCACGCCGAACCGGTCGAGACGAACACTCCACGGTCCGAGAGGGCTCGCACGAGCACCTCGCCGGGAAGGCGCCCGTTGGTGCACTGGAGCACGTAAGGGGAAAACCGGGGATCGACCGACGTTCTGCCTTGGGGCACGATTCCGGCGAGACCGGAGGAAGCGATCGAGGCGATTATCCTTGCCATCTCTTTCGTCGCGCCTTCCATACCGCGGGGAAGGCACGCTTTCCCGGTTACGAGGCAGTGCCGCTCGAGCGCGAGCGCGAGGGCGACGGCGCCCGCGAGGTTTTCGGTTCCCGGCCTGATGCCCGATTCCTGGCCGCCCCCCCGCGAGAAGGGTTCGATCCTTCGCGGAAGGTAAAGGAGTCCGATCCCCCGGGGACCGCGGAGCTTGTGCGCGCTTATCGAGGCGGAATCGATTCCCGCGCAGGAAAGCTCGACGGGAACCTTTCCGATCGCCTGGACCGCGTCGACGTGAAAATGGGGCTTCTTTCTCCCGCGCGGAAGGGAAAGCAGCGCGGACGCGATGGCCGGGATATCCTGAATGGCCCCGGTTTCGTTGTTGACCGCCATGACCGCGACGAGCGCGGTATCCTCCCTGATCGTCGAGAGCACGGCGTCGGTCGTGACGAATCCCTCTTTCGTGACGGGGATGACGAGGGTTTCCCAGCCGAGGAGCGCGAGCATGCGAGCCTGTTCCGTGATGGACGGGTGCTCGATGGCGCTTATGGCTATGGACCCGCGGACGGGACGCTGGAGGAGCGAAAGCATCGGGATGTGGTTCGCCTCGGTTCCGCCCGAGGTAAATACGACCGACTCGGGCGGCACGGCGAGCGCTCTCGCGCACCGCGCGCGCGCGGCCTCGAGCGCATCCCTCGCGGACTTTCCAGCGGCATGGACGCTCGAGGGATTCCCGTAGAACTCGAGCGCGCTCTCGGTCGCCTCCGCGAGTATCCCGCGGTCGGGGGGAGCGGTCGCGGCCCAGTCGAGGTACACGCTCACCCGAGCACCGCCAAAACGTCGGCGTCGCTTACCTCGGTAACGAGCGTGGAGTTGATCTCGCGCTGAAGCACGAACCTGACCGCGCCCGCGCGTTTCTTTTTGTCGGACTTCATGGCCTTGAGCAGGAGCGGTCCCGCCTCGGATTCCGCGATGGTTCCCTTCGCGATCATGGCGGCGATGGCCGGGTGGATCGGGGCGCTTGACCAGCCGTAGGACTCGAGCACGGGCAGTGTTTCCTCCACGTACGCCTCGTCGGTGATGCCGAGCCTTTTCCCGAGGGCGAACGCGCGGGCGATTCCCCAGGCGACCGCGTCCCCGTGGGCGACCTCGCCGAAGCCCGCGACGCTTTCGAGGGCGTGACCGAAGGTGTGGCCGAGATTGAGGTACATGCGCTCGCCCGACTCTCGAAGGTCGCGCTCGACGACGTGCGCCTTCGCCTGCACGCAGCGCTTCACGAGCTCGAGAAGGAGCTCACCGTCGCGCGCGAGGACGGCGTCGCGACGCTCCGCCAGTATCTGAAAGAGTTTCGGCGCGTAGAGGAGGGCGGTCTTGAATACCTCGGCGAGGCCAGAGCGGTATTCGCGCTCGTCGAGGGTCGAAAGGGCCCCGACCGCGACGTGGATCTTCTGCGCGGGGTAAAAGGTCCCGACGCAATTCTTGTAGTTGCCGAAGTCCACTCCCGTTTTTCCGCCGACTGCGGCGTCGGCCATCGCGAGGAGGGTCGTCGGTACAAGCTCCAGTTTCGCGCCCCGCATGTAGAGCGAGGCGGCGAACGCCGTCATGTCGGTGATGACGCCGCCCCCGATACCGACGAAAAGGCTGTCGCGGGCGAGGCCCGATTCGAGGGCCTTCTGCAGGATTCGTTCGACGCTTTCGAGGGTTTTATGCGCCTCTCCCGCCTCGATCACGACGAGCGGGGCGGCGGGATCGTATCCGCAGGCCTTTTCGAGGAGTTTCGCGGTATTGGAGTCCGCGACGTATATCCCGCCCGAGGGCGGAAAGAGGGGTACGGTCAGGGAAGGATGAAACAGCACCGAGACCGGGCCGGTGGATACGGTAAAATTGAAGGTGTCCATGGGCGCATTTTAATAAGTATTCTCGTCCATGGCAAGGAAGTCGGACCGAACCTTCGAAAGTCGGGCAAGTTCGCGTGATATCGTTCGGTCATAGTCGAGACTGCCCGTTCCGATGCGATATCGCTCGTCTTCCCAGTTTTGGAGGTCCTGCAGGAAAAGGAACTTGAACTCGCGCGCGTTCGCCTTCTCGGCCCAGAGTTTAGCCTCTTTCCAGTAAAAACGCGCGGTTTCATAGCAGGTTTCGGCCGTTTTGAGGCTGTCGAGGTTTTGCGCTTTCCAGGGGGCGTTGTAGAAATACGCGACCTGCTTGTCCCACTTCGACCCGAGCCGTAAATGCTGCTCGACGAGCTTGAGATTGACGTGCATCATGAAAAGATAGCGGTACTTTTCCCAGTCTTTTTCGTTGGCGATCTTTCCGAGGGCGTACAGGGGATTCGAGAAATCGGCCTCGACGGCGCGCTCGAGCCAGTAGATGTTCTCCATCGTGTCGTCGGGATACTGGTTGTAGTGCACGTGATACAGCTCGTAGAACTGCTCTTTGTAGCGGACGACGTACGCTCCCGCCTCGAGCGAAGGGAAAATCGAGAGGATCGCGATGATAAACGCGAGGCGGGTAATGCGTGTCGTCAAACGGGCGGTTTTCACCCTTACAATATCGGCAGATCCTTCGCGATCATCCAGACCTTTTCCGCGATTTCATCGATCGGCTCGGTCGCGTCGACGCGGATTACCTTCATGTCCGGCTCTTCGAGCGCGGCTTGATCGATGATCGTTCGGTAGCGGTCGCGAACCCTTCGCTGGAACTCCCTTTTCTCGAAGATCTCGAGCTCGGCGGAGCGGCTCTCGACGCGCGCCATGGAGATATCGGGATCGATGTCGAAGAAAAAGAGGTAATCGGGGTAGGGAAATCCCCGGTTGAGTTCCACGGGAAGCTCGGGCGCCACCGTTTCGCCCTGATAGGCAAGGCTGGAGAAAAGGTAGCGATCGGTGAACACGGCCTTTCCGGAGGCGCAGGACTCGACGATACCGCCCGATCCGTATAGATGCTCGCTCCGGTCCGCCGCGAAAAGACGCGCGAGGGTTTCGGGGGCGAGGGCGATTTCTCCCTTCAGGCACCTTCGTATCAGCTTTCCGATCTCGCCCGAGGTCGGTTCGCAGGTAAACACGGTTTTTTCGGACGGGTTGGCGTAACCCTCCCGGTACCGATCCTGGAGGATCTTCAGTTGCGTAGTCGTTCCGGTTCCGTCAATGCCCTCGAAAACGACGAAATTGCGTAGAGTCATGATAGGATAATAGCGCATTTTCTGATATCATACTACCTTGGAATGAAACGCCCCTCGATTGGAAAAAGCGTCGAATTACTCATCTTCATCTTGCTGCTCGTAGGGTGCATCGGAGCGCTCGTTCCGCTGTCGAGGGAACTTGATCGCGTTCTCGAGGGGTATCGCGACTCTTTGCTCGCGGAAGCCGAGTCTTCGACGGGTCTTCGGTTCAGCTATGAATCGATGTCGCCGTCGGTGTTCAAGTCGATCAGCGTCAAGAATTTCGTCGTCTCCGACGCCGCTAACGGATCGGTCATCGCCGAATTCTCGTCGGTCACCCTCTCGGCGAGCCTTCCCGCCCTCGTCAAGCGCGATTTTTCCCGCGCGATTCGCGCGGTTTCCGTAACCAACGGCTCCGTCAAGCTCGACGCGGTCCGGAATCAAAACGCGATCAGGCTCTTGCGGTCGCTTGCCGCCGGTTCCGATAAAAGCCCGGGGAGGGAACGGAAGAAGGGTCGGAGTCTGCTTGACAGCAAGTCATTGACCGTGAGCATCAAAAACGTCGATATCGGATACGCGGACCTTACGCAGGATATCTCCGCCCATATTTCCCGGGGAACGGCGTCGCTCGACGGGAGCGGCATAGGTTTCGACCTCCAAAGCCGGTTGCGATACGACAGGGCCTCCCTCGCGCGCCCCGGCGCGATCGTTGCGGGGGTAACCGTGAAAGGCACGGTCAATCGGGCTCTCGACGAAGGATCCTCGACGCTCGTGGTGAAATCGCTCGAGAGCGGGCTTTTTTCGGTTTCGCGTCTCGCGCTCGTAACCTCATACCGATCCGGGATCCTCTATGTCAGCTCGGTGCAGGATCTTGAGCCGGTCGACCTGTCCCTTGAATGGAACGTCGCGAAGCGGGATATCGAGGCGAAGATCGAGTGCGAACGCCTTCTGCCGCTCCGGTGGATATCGATAAAAAGAGCGGATTCGCGGATCGCCGGACTCAAGGATCTCGTCCTTACGGGAAAGGCCCAGGCGAGGTACTCGCCCGAGAACGGCGTCAGCTACGAGGTCGATATCGAATCCGAGGTACCCGAATCGTTTTATTCGGGCGGAACGGCGCGCGTCTCGCTCGAAGGCACCTCTGAAGCGGTACAGGTGCGAGCGCTCTCGGTGAAGGGGCGCAATTACGATATTGACTTCAAGGGATCGGTCGACATCGCCGGAAAGCTTCCCGAGGGATTCCTGTCGGTCAAAAGGCTCGTCCTTCCGTCTGGCGCGTCGTTCGCGGGCGACGTATACGTTCAGCGGGGAGACCACGGTTTTTCCTGTCTCGCGCCGACCCTTACCGTGAACGAGGCGAGCTTCTCCTCGGTTACCGTTTCCGCGACGACGAGAAAAGGCGGCACCGACCTCGCGTTCTCCGCGCTCGACAGCTCGGGTCGCATGAGCGCCGAGGCATCGATTACCGCCGACGGCGACGAGCGATTCCTTCAGGGCTACGCCGCTTTCGACTCGATCAGCGCCTCGGACCTGTTTCGCGCCGTTGCCGGTTTTTCCCCGCGCGGGACCGATTCGCGCGCGCGCACGGCCGCGAACCTGTCTTCCTACGCGATAACCACCGAGGTCTACCTCGCCTCAGACCTGAAAAGCGTTTCGTTCAATTGTCCGCGACTCGTTTTCGCGTCGGCGCGGGAAAAAGGGCTCGTGTTTCTCTGCTCGGTCAAAGGTACCGAGGCGGGCGTCGACGTTTCAGAGATCAGGGCGGATTACGGAAACTATTCGCTCGCCGGTGAACTGTCGGCGGGTTTTGACCGTCAGGGGGGAACCATCCTGAACGCGTCCCTTACCGTCAACGACATACCGTACTCGCTCAATGGAATGTACTCCCTCGGTTCCCTCTCGCTGTACGGCGATTATGGGCTCGCCGCGACCGCGGTTACGGACGACTTCGGGGGGATCACCGGCACGTTCGGCGTCGACGGGTTCCCGATTCCCGCCGGATCGGCGCTTCTTTCCTGCACCATCCGGTCTCGTTTTAACTATGGGCCTAAGTCCGGATGGCGGATGACCATCGACGAGGGAACGCTCGAGGACGTGCAAAAAAAACTTCCGCTTTCAAGCGTCATGCGATTCAACGGAACCATCGGCGGGAACGGCGTGTATCTCGAGAACGTCAGCATCGTCGACGCCCATTCGTCCGTCTCCGGTTACGCCGGTTTAGGCATATCGGACGACGGAATGAACAGACAGTACACGGCGGAGATCCGTCTCGAGAGTTCCGACAAGAGGGAGCTCTTTCGCCTGAACGGGCAGATGCGCGATCAAGTCATCGTCGACGAGGCCGACGGGCGATATTCCTTCACCGATCGGTATTTCGAGGCAAGACTCGAGGCGAAGGCGATCCCGCTCATGCGCTTCGTGCCCGGACAGCAGCCGGAGGATCTCGCGACCGTCAACGCGAATGTCTCGGGGACTCCCGACAATCTCATGATCTCGGCGGACGTGGCCTCGCTCAAGGTACGGGCCGGCGACTTCGACGTCGATTCGAGAGGCAAGTTTCTGCTCGAGGACGGGACTCTTTCGGTCTACGACGCCGCGGCCTCCTGGAACGGAAACGTTTTTACCGAAATCGCGGCGACGTACGCGCTCGGGGAGGGAAAAGCGTCTTCGAGCGCGCTGTATTCGGGAATCGTCGGTCGGTCGCCGATAACCGCGGGCGTCTCCCTCGACGCGTCGTTCGACGCGAAATCCCCCCGATCCATAAAGGAACTTGCCCGGAAATTCACCGTAGGGGCGAGGCTCACGAATCTTCGCTGGAAATCGATCGCGCCCGTCGATCCCGTCGAGGCGACATTCGTGCATGAGCCCGGCATAACCGCGATATACGCCGGCAAAAACGACGCGATTACCGGATACCTTCTGGATGACGGAAGCTTTTCCCTCCAGTCAACGGGAGAGATACCCGTACGATTCAACGCGCAGGGGAGCGTCGCCAATTCCGAGATTTCGGTGGCGGTTAACGACGTACGCGTGGATATGCCAAAACTCTGGCCCCTGACCGGACTCGGTATCGTGTCCTTCAGTTCCGGCTCGGTAGAGGGGGATCTCACGATTACCGGTTTGTTGAGCGATCCAGAGTTCGCAGGATCGCTCATCGCGACCAACGTCGTCGTCGTGGCCCCCGATTTTCTCAAGGATTCCTACGGGCCGGCCTCGTTCGAGATCAAGGCCGACGGAAAAACGCTCAACGTCAGCGATCTCGCGATCTCCGGCAAGGAAGGGGCGGTTCTCGCGAGCGCGACCGCCGAGTTCGACCGGTGGTTGCCCGCGAGCGTGCATCTTTTGGCGAAAACCGTTCCGGGAAGGCCGCTTCGCGTCGATACCGAAAACAGGTACTTCAAGGCGAAAGGATACGGTTCGTGCGATCTCGACATGACCTTTACCCGAACCTCGAACGAGGTATCGGGCGACATAACCTTCGAGAAAGGCGCGTTCGCGATCGTGTTCTCGGGATTCCTCAACCAGGACAGTGCGACGCCCCTTTCGAAAATCCGGGATAACCTCGTCAACCTGAAGCTTCACGTCGGGCAGAAGGTGGAGTTTCGATGGCCTAACGACAATTTTCCCATACTTCGCGGTCTGATCCAGGCGGAAAAGCCCCTCTTGATCAGCCTCGATTCGGTCAATCGAAACTTCCAGCTCAAGGGACAGGCCATGCTCAGGGGTGGCGAGATCTACTATATAAAACGAAGTTTCTACCTTCGGGACGGTAATATTTCGTTTAACGAGAACCAGGACATATTCGACCCCATCATAACCGTACGCGCTGAAATTCGCGAGCGCGACGCGGACGGGGAGCCCTGTCGCATCATACTTTCGGTGAACAAGCAGCCCTTGAGTTCCTTCGTGCCCGTTTTGACCTCGGAACCGGTAAAATCCGACGCGGAGCTCATGGCCCTCCTTGGACAGGCTGCGAGCGGGGACACCTCGCGCGAGACCCTCTTCCAGAGCGCGGCCATATCGGCGTCGGACATATTCACGAGAATGAGCGTCTTCCGGAACGTGGAAAACGGCATTCGCGACGCGCTCAACCTCGATATCTTCTCGATCCGGACGCTTCTTCTCCAGAACGCCATTATCGGCGCGAACATGCAGAACTCCACGGATCGGAAAATGACCGTCGGTAACTATTTCGACAATACGACTGTTTATATGGGAAAGTATTTGGGATCGGCGATATATGCTGACGCGCTCTTGCATTTCAGCTATTATGATCCCAAAACGGAAGAAAAGACCGCGAGTGGACAGGCCGTCTACGGAAACTTGCTTTTTCAGCCGGAATTGGGTTTTGAGGTCACGACGCCCTTCTTCCTGTTGCGATGGGGAATTACGCCGGAAAGTCCCGAGACTCTTTTCGTCACGGACAACACGATAACGCTGTCCTGGAAGTTTTCATATTGACCGAGATTATGATATAGTGATTCATCGAAGGAGCTTTTGTAATGCGCACGAAACTAATTGCCCTTGCCGCGCTGTTCGCCTGCCTTGCGGGCGCGGTATACGCCCAGACGGAAGAAACTCCCCCGGCGTCCGCGAACCTCGACAGTAGCTGGTATCAGGACAAGCCGATTCGCTCGATAACGTTCGAGGGACTGAAAGGCGTCTCGAAGAACGAGCTCAACGGGCTTTTCTCCTCGTATCAGGGCAGGAACTTCAGCGACGAAATCTACTGGGACATATTGCAAAAGCTTTACGCGCTCGAGTATTTCACCGACATTACCCCGATCGCCCTTCCCGGCGACGAGGAAAGGAAGACGGTAATCCTCAACTTCAAGGTCGTCGAGAAACCGGTGGTGAAATCCATCAAATTCTCCGGCAACAAGAAGCTTAAGGCCGCGGAGCTCCTCGACAAGGTCGCCCTCAAGGAGGGCGACGTGTATAACGAGTTGAAGAGCAGGAACGACGAGCGCGCGATACGGGATTTTTACCTTGAAAAGGGCTACGCGAACGTTAGGGTTACCTCCGAGGCCTCTACGGACAAGTCCGGTTCCATCGTCCTCGTTTTTTCGGTGAATGAGGGGAAGCAAACGGTCGTGTCCTCGATACAATTCGAGGGAAACAAGGCCGTGGCGTCGAGAACCCTGAAGAAGGAACTGAAGCTCAAGGAGAGTAAGCTTTTTACGAGCGGCACTTTTCGCGAGAATGACCTCGAGGCCGACAAGGTCGCGATCCAGAGTTATTACCACGAGCGGGGATACATCGACGCCGTGGTCGAGTCGGTCATTCGGGACGTCGACACGACTACCGAACCCGACAAGAATCTTCTCAAGCTGACCTTCGTCGTCAAAGAAGGCGATCCGTATACCTACGGGGGCACGACGATAACCGGCAATCATCTTTTCACGAGCGAAGAGCTTCTCGCGAAGATCAGACTCCAGCCGGGAAACGTGCTTAATCTCAACAGTTTCAACGTTGGATACCAGGCCATCGCCGACGTGTACTACGAGAACGGCTATACCTCCAATTACATCGCAAAGCGGGAGACGCGCGACAACGATCGCAAATCCGTTTCGTACGAGATAGCGATCGTCGAACGCGGGCGCAGTCACGTCGAGAATATAACGATCAGGGGAAACACGAAAACGAAGGAGCGGGTCATCCTCAGGGAATTCCTCATCTCGCCCGGCGACATTTTCTCGAAGAAAAAGCTCGTCGACAGTATCCGTAACCTCTATAACCTCCGGTATTTTTCCACAGTGGCCCCCGACGTGGTTCAGGGTTCCGAGGAAAACCTCATCGACGTCGTCGTAAACGTCGAGGAGCAATCGACCGCCTCGATTCAGTTCGGCGTGACCTTTTCGGGATCTGCCGACGCCGAGACCTTCCCGCTCTCCGTTTTCCTGCAGTGGGAGGACAAGAATTTCCTCGGTAACGGACAAACCGTGTCGGCGAATACCACCGTCTCCCCCGACACGCAAAGCCTTACGCTCGGCTACTCCGAGAACTATTTCATGAACTCGCCCTTGACGGTAACATTCAACCTTTCGGTCGCGCACAAGACTCTGTATACGCCCCAAGACGTCGAATTTCCCATATTCGACGACGATTATTACGACGAGCATGGCATGGTACCGGATCCGTACACCTCGTACGATGATTATGAAGACGCGTCGATATACAACAGCACCAATCGCATGAAATACGAGCAATGGTCCTATAGTCTCGGCGTGTCGACCGGTTATCGCTGGTTCCCGTCCCTGGCGATGGTGACCCTCAGGGGTGGCGTTACCTTCTCGGTCGTGCAAAATGTCTACGACAACACGATTTATCGTCCCGCCGACAAGGATATCCGCGACAAGCACGGAAATTGGGTCTGGGCAAACTCGATTTGGACGAGGCTTTCGCTCGATCGCCGGGATATCAATTACGATCCGTCTTCCGGTTGGTTCCTGAGTCAGCAAATCACCTATCACGGTCTTTTTCCGTCGATCGAAACGGAGTTCTTCACCCGCTACGACACGAAGGGCGAGATATACTTCAAGCTTCTGGATCTCCCGCTGTCGGACACGTATAACCTGAAGACCGTGCTTGCGTGTAACTCGGGCTTCAGCTTCCAGCTCCCGAACAAGGATACCCCCATCAGCGACACGAGCAAGATGTACATTGACGGCATGTTCGTGGGGCGGGGGTGGATGACGCTGTATGACGAAAATACCGCGCGTGGCGACCTTTTGATCAGCCATTCCATGGAACTCAGAGTTCCAATAGTGCCGAATACCTTCGCCCTTGATTTTTTCGTGGACGGCGTCGCGGTTAAAAAGGATATATATGAACTGTCGAATCTCTCCCTTAACGATTACTACTTCAGTTACGGTCCCGGTGTTCGCTTCCTGATCCCGCAATTCCCCCTCAGGCTCATGTTCGCGAACTCGTTCAGGATCCAGGACGGGAACGTCAAGTGGAAGAGCGACGATAAATCGAATTGGACCTTCGTCCTTTCGTTCAACATGGCTAATCTGTGACCGATCGCCCGGTCGCCAAGGAGATGAAGATGAAGATAAAGGCCTTACTTGTTGTTGCGTTCTGCGCGCTCATACCGATTGCGCTCGAGGCCCAGCAAATCACCAAGTTCGCCGTGATCGACACCTCGCGCATCTACACGACATTCTATCGGGACTCCCGAAGCGTTCGCGACTATGAGGCGAAGAAAAGCCAGTATCAGGGCGAGATCCAGCGCATGACCGACGAGATCAAGGCGCTTCGCCAGCAGAAACTCGACGCGGACGCCGCGCGGGACGTTTCGAAGGTTTCGAAGCTCGAGCAGGAAATCTCGACGAAGACGAATTTCCTCATCGATTACACGAAGGCGAAAAACGCGGAGCTTGATTCCCTCAAGAAAAAGCTCACGAGCGACGACGCGTTCTATTCGATGCTGTACGAGGAAATCCGGAAAGTCGCGGAATCCGACGGATACAGCATGGTCCTTAACCTTCAGGAAGGCAACTCGATTCTCTGGTACAGCCCGACCGTCGACATTACCGACAAGGTGATCAGAAACATGACCTCGTCGTCCGGATCGGCGCCGACGCAATAGGCAACGACGATCCGGAAAGGGAAACGATGCCCGAAATCACGCCCATGATGGCACAGTATCTCAAGATCAAGGAACAGAACCGCGACGCGGTTCTGTTCTTTCGTCTGGGGGACTTTTACGAGATGTTCAACGAGGATGCCGTGGAGGTGTCACGGCTCCTCAACCTGACCCTCACGAAACGGGGCGGGAATCCCATGTGCGGGATACCTTTTCACGCGTCGAGGATCTATATCGCGCGGCTCCTTCGCGCGGGAAAGAAGATCGCCATCTGCGAGCAACTTTCAGTCCCGGGACCGGGGAAGGGCCTCGCGGACCGAAAGGTCGTCGAGACCATTACGCCCGGAACGGTAGTCGAGGACGCATACCTTGACGGCTCGACCAATAACTACCTCGCCGCCGTTTCCTCGGTGTCCGGCAAGGGCGGGCTGACCATCGGGTTTTCGTATCTCGACATCTCGACCGGGGAGTTCTCCGCGACGTCCTTTCCGGCGGAGGGAGTCGAGGACCGGCTCAGGAAGGAGCTCGGTCGCATCGACGCCCGCGAGATCCTCGTTCAGCAATCTCTCTTGCAGACCTGTCCCGGCCTCGCGGCGATTCTCGCGGAGAATCCCTCTGTCCTCGTCAACAAGTACCCCGACTGGAGCTTTAACCGCGATACCGCGTACGACCGCCTTTGCAAGGCTTTCGGCACCGAAAGCCTCGGCGCCTTCGGAATCTCCCCGCTCGACGCGATCGTGCCCTCGGCGGGTCTTCTCGTTGAGTACCTCGAATCTACCGCCGGATTCGCCGTCGCCCATATCGGCGGGATCCGGGTGTACGGCGAGACCGAATTCCTCTCTCTGGATGATTCGACCCGAAGGAACCTCGAGCTTACGCAAAACCTCGGCGACGGCGGGGCTGCCTTCACGCTTTTCGAGGTGATCAATCACGCGCGTACCGCGATGGGAAGCCGCCTGCTTCGTTCGTGGATCCACCATCCCCTGACCGACGTCGCGAGGATCGGCGCGAGGCATGACGCCGTGGAGTTCCTTTACCGCGCGCAGAAACTTCTCTCCTTGACTCGGGATTCCCTGTCGTCGGTCCTCGACGTGGAGCGGCTTTGCGCGCGCGTGTCGATGGATCGCGCCCACGGGAAGGACCTCCTCGCGCTCGGATCGAGTCTCGAGTCCTTTTTCGGGCTCGACGCGACTTTGCGCGCGACCGAGGGAGAGCTCGCCCGGAGCTCGCTCCTCTATGACGTGCGCCGGGACGATCTTGACGCCGCGCGTGAAACGAGGGCGCTCATCGCGGACGCGATCGACGAAAATTGCGCCGTCGCGCTCAACGAGGGCGGCCTTATCAAGGCCGGATGGTCGACCCGCCTGGACGAGCTAAAGGCGCTCCGGGACAACTCGAACGCGGTTCTCGAATCCTACCTCGCCGAGGAGCGCGCCCTTACCGGCATTCAGACCCTGAAGATCCGGTACAACCGTCTTATCGGGTACTATCTCGAGGTTTCGAAGGGAAAACTCCAGTCGGTACCCTCCCATTTCATCCGGAGGAGGTCGCTCGCTAACGGGGACCGCTACACTACCGATCGTCTCGTCGAGCTCGAGACCGAGCTGAACGGGGTGCACGCGAATATCGTCGAGTGCGAGCAGGAGCTCTTTCTCGCGGTCCGTCGCCGCGTCGCGGAGCGCGTATCATCCCTCATGGCGATCTCGCGGGCTATCGCGCTCGTCGACGCGTACCAGGCCTTCGCGTACGCGGCTACCGTCAACGCGTGGACAAGACCCGAGATGACGATAGACGGCTCCATCGATATCGAGGACGGTCGGCATCCCGTCGTCGAGGCCCATCTTCCCTCGGGCGAGTTCGTCCCGAACGGCATCGCCCTTTCTTCGGATCCGGACTCTCCCGTGCCGTCCTTCGCGCTCATAACCGGGCCCAATATGGCAGGCAAGAGTACCTTCCTCAGGCAGACGGCGCTCATCTCCCTCATGGCGCAAATGGGCTCGTTCGTCCCCGCCGCGCGGGCCCGCCTTTCCGTCGTCGACCGGATTTTCTGCCGCGTCGGGGCCTCGGATAACCTCGCGCGTGGCGAGTCGACCTTTCTCGTAGAGATGACCGAGACCGCGCGAATACTGCGCTCCGCGACCCGGGATAGCCTCGTGATCATGGACGAGGTCGGTCGCGGGACCTCGACCGAGGACGGGCTCTCGATCGCGCGGGCGGTGACCGAGTATCTTCTCGGCTCGGTCGGCTCGAAAACCCTTTTCGCGACCCATTACCACGAGCTTTCGCGGACTTCCCACCCGAGGCTTGCGAATTTCTGCCTCGACGTCCTTGAGGCGGAGGGCAACGTCGTGTTCCTCAAGAAGGTGCGCCCGGGGGCATCCGCGAATTCCTACGGGATTCACGTCGCCCGGCTCGCCGGCGTTCCCGACGAGGTGATAGCGCGCGCGCGCGTCTATCTCGAAGGTCTCCGCGTCGAGCGACGTGAAGTGACGGAAACCGCAGACGCGTCGCCGCCCGGGGAACCGAGGCATACACCCGTAGCGCCCGGGCTTTTTACCGAGGAAGAACTCGTTCTCGAGGAGATACTCTCGCTCAATCCCGATACCCTGACGCCGCTTGAGGCGCTTCAGCACCTGACGCGTTGGAAATCGAGGCTCTATCCCGCGGAAAAGTAGCCAAAGAACGCGTTGCCGCGCGATAGGATGACGGTATGTGGGACAGAGCCCGCGGCATGGCGAGGGATTTCCTCGCGCGATACGTGATACCTCCCCAATGCGTCGTCTGCGGCCGCGACGTCCCTTCAAGCGCCCCGGTGTGTCAATCCTGCGCAGAGCGCGTCATGGCGCGTCCCCCCGTGCAGACGACGGATACCGGCGTCTATCGCGGCCGCTGCGAGAAATGCGGCCGTCCGCTCGTATCCGCGTTTGCGCGGTGCCTTGAATGCCGAGAAAAGCCGATCCTTACCCATATCGACCGCGTTATACCGCTTTTTGCCTATAGTCCCGCGGTCCAGTCGCTTCTTACCGCCTGGAAGACGGAAGGGCGTACGGCGCTCACCGGACTCTTCGCGGATTGCCTTGCGCGCGCGATCGCCGAGCGGGGGGATTTGACGGTCGTTCCCGTCCCGCCGCGCCCGGGCAAGGTCCGTACGCGGGGATGGGATCAAATCGAGGCCATCGCGGTTTCGCTTGAGCGCCGTTACGGTATTTCCGTGTCGCGTTGCCTCGAGAGAACGACGGCCTTTCAGCAGAAAAAACTCGGTCGTCTCGCGCGCGCGGAAAACATGCGGGGCGGCATCTCGGTAATCGCGGGAAAACGCGTTCCCGAGGCCGTCCTCGTGATCGACGATCTCATGACGACGGGTTCCACGCTCAACGCGTGCGCCGAGGCTTTGAAGGACGCGGGGTGTCAAGCGGTATGCGGATTGACCCTTTTCTACGATTAGGGGAAGCGTCAATCTTGACATTGTGACGGTTCTATGCTATTTTCTTTAGTGAACATTTTTATCCTTAAATATCAGGAGTCGTTCGAACGGCTCCTTTTTCATATACGGACCGTTCGATATCAGCCGGTTCGTTACAGGAGTAGCAGGGTAGTGGAGTATATCGAGCCTGAGAAAGTCCCGTACTACGGGGATTGCGAACCCCTTATCAGGGGGATGGGCTACAGTTTGGTTGAGCTGAACGTCTTTAAGCGCCAGGGCTCATGGCAGGTAAAGGTCGTTCTTACGGGCCCGCAAGGCGTCGGGATCGCGGATTGCACGAAGGTACATCGCGCGCTCTTGCCTCGGCTCGAGGCGGTATTGTCATCCCAGGATATGTACGTCGAAGTGACCTCCCCGGGATTGGACCGCATCCTGAAAAACGCCGCGGAATTCGCGGTTTTCAAAGGCAAAACGGTAAAGGTATGGAACACGGATATTTCGGACTGGATTCAGGGGACTATTCTCGAATCCGGAAACGAAAGCGTAACGCTCGCCGCCGATTCAGGCGAGGCGGTCGTGATTCCATTTGTAAAAATCGCGAAAGCAAAACTGTTTGACCGGGCGTAAGCCCGGCTATCGCACCCGAAAGGAGTTTTTTCATGTCCGCAGAAATGGCAGAGGCCATACGCCAACTCGTTCAGGAAAAAGGCATAGACGAAGACCTGGTTTTCAGGATGATTGAAGATACGCTCAAGGCTGCATATAAGCGAAAGTACGGCACGAACGACAACGCCGTCGTAACCTTCAACGACGAGCATACCGACGTTTCGATATATTCGCGCAAGACGATCGTCGACGGTGTTTACAACCCGGTGCTCGAAATCGAGCTCGAGGAAGCCCTTCAGCTCGATCCCGAATGCGAGGAAGGAGACGAACTCCTTATCGAGGTCGATCCCCGCGAATTCGACCGGATCTCGGTGCAGTCCGCGAAACAGACCGCGCACCAGTCCATCCGCGACATCCAGAAGGACAGTCTCTACTCGGAATACAAGGACAAGGTCGGAGAGATCATCATCGGCTACTACCAGCGCGAGCGGAACGGAAACATCTACGTCGACCTCGGCAAGGTCGAGGGCATCATGCCGAAGAAATTCCAGTCCCCCCGCGAGACCTACCGCCAGAACGACCGCATCAAGGCGCTCATCACCGAGGTCAAGAAGACCCCGTCCGGGCTCCAGATCGTGCTTTCCCGCACCGACCCCGATTTCGTCAGGAGAATCCTCGAGCTCGAGGTGCCCGAAATTTACGACAAGACCGTGGAGATCCACAAGATCGTGCGCGAGCCGGGCTACCGGACCAAGGTCGCCGTCTTCTCGCATCGCGATGACGTCGATCCGGTCGGCGCGTGCGTCGGCCTCAAGGGCGTCCGCATCCAGGCGGTCATCCGCGAGCTTGAAGGCGAGAAGATCGACATCCTGAAATACGACGAGAATCCGCTCGTCTTCATAAAGAACGCCCTTTCGCCGGCCGAGGTCAACGAGGTCGTCGTACTCGATACCGCGAAGCGCTCGGCCCTCGCGGTCGTCGCGGAGCAGCAGTTCTCGCTCGCGATCGGCAAGCAGGGCCTGAACGTCAGGCTCGCGAACCGCCTCGCGGACTGGAGCATCGACGTCAAGACCGACGAGCAGTTCGCCGAGATGGACCTTACCGCGGAAACGCGACGGGCCGCCAACGAACTCTTCTCCGACGAGGCGATGGTCGACGAAGGAAGCATGGTTACCGAGCTTCCCGGTATGACCGAGGAACTCGCTGCGGTGCTCAAGAACGGCAACATCGAGCGGATCGAGGATCTCCTTTCGCTGGGAGAGGACCAGATTCGTGGCATTACGGGAATGACCGACGAGCTCTATGCCCTCCTTTCCGCCCTTCTCAAGGAATCCTTCGAGATCGTGGAAGAGGCCGAGCCTCAAGCGGCTTCTCAGGGAGCCGAGGAAACGGCGGAGCAGGCGGGCGAGACCGAAGAAGGGGGCGAAGAATATGAATGCCCCGAATGTGGCGCGCGGATAACGATCGATATGACAACTTGTCCCAATTGTGGTATTGGTCTCAGCTTTGAATTTGAGGACGAGGAATAGGATACCATATGGCCGAAGACACCGATAATACCCAGAAACCAAAGGTTATACTCAACAAGCAAAAGAAGACAGAACCCGTCTCCGCCCCGGAATCGCAGGCTCAGCCGAGCGCTTCCGACGCTCAGGAGAAGAAGAAAGTCGTCGTTATCAAAAAGAAACCGGTCGCCCACGAGACTCCCGCGCAAAGCCCGGCTCAAACCGCTACTCCGGCGGAGTCCGATGCGCATGCCGTAAAGAGGCAGGTACACGTAATCCCCGTCCATCACGGCGAGGCAGATAAACCGCAGGCTCCCGCCCCCGAGCAGGGTGGTGAGGGCGAGGCGAAACGCAAACCCTCCTCCATCGAGCTCAGCCCTCCCAGGCCGAACGTCAAGGTCGGTAATCTCGCCGATCGTTCTCGCGGCGCGCCCCGTCCGTCTTCCCAAGGCGGCTATCAGGGCTCTCGCGGTCCCGGCCAGTACCCGCCCGGACGCGATAACTTCTCGGGTTCCCAGGCACGCGAAGGCGCCCGCGATCAGTCGAGCGGCGGCTATCAGGGAAACCGCGGCGGCTACCAGGGCGGCGGCGGCTACCAGGGCGGCGGCGGCTATCAAGGCGGCGGCGGCTACCAGGGTGGCGGCGGCTACCAGGGTGGCGGCGGCTACCAGGGAAATCGCGGCGGCTACCAGGGTGGCGGCTATCAAGGCGGACCCGGTGGACCCGGCAGGCCCGGCGGCTATCAGGGCGGACCCGGCAGGCCCGGCGGCTACCAGGGCGGACCCGGCAGACCCGGCGGCTACCAGGGCGGACCCGGCAGACCCGGCGGCTACCAGGGCGGACCCGGCAGGCCCGGCGGCTACCAGGGTGGACCCGGCAGGCCCGGCGGACCCGGCAGGCCCGGCGGCGGAACGGCCCCGCTTCCGCTTGACGGACGATCGGCCGGTGCGGCCAAAAAAGGCTTCAAGGGAAAGAAGCCCGTCTATCAGCGCAAGAAAGAGGACGATTTCGAGGAAAAACTCCTTCAGCAGAAGAAGAAGGCTCAGGATAAGGCCAACGCGATCCCGAAAGAGATCGAGATCATGGAGACCATATCGGTTTCCGAGCTCGCCCGGAAGATGAACCTCAAGGCTTCCGAGCTTATCGGCAAGCTCATGTCCATGGGCATGATGGTCACGATGAACCAGTCGATCGACGCGGATACGGCGACTATCCTCGCCTCCGAGTACGATTGCACCGTACATATTGTAAGCCTCTACGACGAGACCCTCATCGAAAGCGAGCAGGACGGCACGACCGAGCTCATTCATCGGCCGCCCGTCGTCACGATCATGGGACACGTCGACCACGGAAAGACGAAAACCCTCGACGCGATCCGGAGCGCGAACGTCGCCGCCGGCGAGTTCGGCGGTATAACGCAGCATATCGGCGCGTACACCGTCGAGACGCCTCGGGGAATGATCACCTTCCTCGACACGCCCGGTCACGAGGCGTTCACCATGATGCGCGCCCGCGGAGCGTCGATCACCGACATCGTCGTGCTCGTCGTCGCGGCGGACGACGGCGTCATGCCCCAGACCGTCGAGGCGCTCAATCACGCCAAGGACGCGAAGGTTCCGATCATCGTCGCCGTCAACAAGATCGACAAGCCCGAGGCGAACCCCGACCGCGTGAAGGCACAGCTTGCAGAGCTCGGTCTCCAGCCCGAGGAATGGGGCGGGGACACCATGTTCGTGCACATCAGCGCGCTTCAGAAAACCGGTCTCGACGCGCTTCTTGACGCGATCCTCCTCCAGGCGGAAGTGCTCGAGCTCAACGCGAACTTCGAGTGCCGTGCCGAGGGAAAGGTCATCGAGAGCCGCATCGACCACGGTCGCGGTATCGTCGCAACGATCATCGTCGAGCGGGGAACCCTCCGCACCGGCGATCCTTACGTCGCGGGCGTTTATTCCGGACGCGTGCGCGCGATCTTCAACGATCGCGGCGAGAAGATCGACGAGGCCTACCCGAGCATGCCGGTCGAGATCCTCGGTCTTGAGGGCATGCCTAACGCGGGCGACCCCTTCCAGGTAACCGAGAACGAGCGCTTTGCGCGACAGATTTCGTCGAAACGGCAGGAGCTCAAGCGCTTCGAGGACGCCCGGAGCGTCAAGAAGGTCACGCTCGAGAACCTCTACAGCACGATCGACGAGGGCGAGGTCAGCGAGCTCAAGGTCATCATCAAGGGCGACGTCCAGGGCTCCGTCGAGGCGCTCAAGAGTTCGCTCGAGAAACTTTCGACCCGCGAAATCAGGCTCAACGTCATTCACGCGTCCGCCGGAGCGATCAACGACTCCGACGTCATGCTCGCCGCTGCCGACTCGAACGCGATCATCATCGGTTTCAACGTCCGACCGACTCCGCAGGCGAAACTCCTCGCCGACCAGGAGAAGGTCGATATCCGGAAGTACAACATCATCTACAAGGCCGTCGAGGAGATCGAACAGGCCATGGAGGGAATGCTCAAACCGGAAATCAAGGAAGAGGTCATCGGAGCCGTCGAGGTCAGGGACGTCATCAAGGTGCCGAAGATCGGCTCGATCGCGGGATCCTACGTCCTTCAGGGCTCGATCAAGCGTTCGTCGACCGTCCACGTCATCCGGGAAGGCATCGTTGTCCACTCGGGCAAGCTCGCCTCGCTCAGGCGTTTCAAGGACGACGTCAAGGAAGTCGCCGCGGGATTCGAGTGCGGTATCGGGCTGGAGAACTATCAGGATATCCGGGTCGGGGATCAGCTCGAGGTTATCGAGATGGTCGAGGTGGCGAGAAAGCTCAAGGATACCGAGCGCCTTGACGCGGCCGAAGGCAAAAAAGACAAGGACGCGAAGAAGGACAAGGCGGAGTAATCCGTCAGGGACTATATGGGCGAATTCAGACTAGACCGTCTCGGAGAGCAAATCCGGGAAGAGATATCGCAGATGATACTCGGGGGGCGCGTAAAGGACCCCCGGGTATCCACCTTCCTTTCCATCAATCGCGTCGAGGTCTCCGGCGATCTCGGGTACGCGAAGGTATACGTCTCGAGCTTCATGAGCGCCGCCGACACGAAAAAGGGCGTTAAGGGGCTCGAGAGCGCCGCCGGTTTCATCCAGACTACCCTGAGCAAGAAGCTCAGGCTTCGCCAGTTTCCGAAGCTTTCCTTCGTGTTCGACGAGAGCATAAAGGAAGGATTCGACATGGTAAAGAAAATCGACGCGCTTGAGATCGCTCCTGACGCCGCCAAGGGCGAGGGCGACGGGGAAGGGGAATAGCCACCGGCATGACTCCCCCCGTCGACGGAATCGTCCTTCTTGCCAAGCAATCGGGAATTACGAGCTTTTCCTCCCTTTGGCAGGTTAAAAACGCGCTCGGCACGAAAAAAATCGGGCATACCGGAACGCTCGACACCTTCGCCGAAGGGCTCCTTGTCGCCCTCGCGGGCAGATACACGAGACTCGTTCCCTATCTGTCGAATTCGGACAAGGAGTATCTCGCGGAGATCCGTTTCGGCGTCGAAACCGATACCCTCGATCCCGATGGCGTCCCCGTCGCCGAGGGACCCTTGCCGATCCTTCAGGCGGTACTGGACTCTCTCCCTCGTTTCTCCGGCTCAATCATGCAAACGCCCCCTTCGTTTTCCGCGCTCAGGGTCAACGGGCAGCGCGCGTCCGATCTCGTCAGAAAGGGCATGGACGTAGAGATGAAGCCGCGTCCGATAACGGTCTATACCCTTGAGGCCCTTTCCGCGAAAGACGCCTCGGGCAACGAGGCCTTGCGTGATCAGGCAGTGCAATCCGTGACCGTTCGGGTCGTGTGCTCGAAGGGTACCTACATACGCTCCCTCGCGCGCGATATCGCCGCCGCTTGCGGAACCTGCGCGCATCTTCAGGCTTTGCGTCGAACGCGAACCGGACCGTTCTCGCTTGAACGCGCGGCGGGATACTCGCTCCTTTCTCCGTTTCCGCCTGAATCAAGGGGCGTGTACGGGGTCGGCGAGAAGCCGCCCCAGCCATCGCCCGCCGAAATTCTCTCGGCGACCATTCCGCTTACCGACGACTTCGCCCGCTCGTGCGGGCTTGCCTCCGTAACGCTCGATCGCGCGTATCGGGACGATTTTCGCCATGGGAAAAAACCGAGTCCCCTGTGGTTCTCGCCTCCCGGGCACGCGGGCTCGAACCTCATTGATTGCCCGACCGGGCCTTCCGCGGTTTTTTCCGGCGAGGACTTCATGGGCGTGGTGAGCCTTTCTCCCCATGGCGCGCGGTATGAATTCGTCGCCGAGGGAGCCGGATGAAAACCATTCGCTGGGATCTCCTCGAAACGGACGAATCGAGCGCGCTCCTTGAACGGCTTTGCGCGGGTAAGCGGGGAACCGCCCTCACGATCGGCGGCTTCGACGGTCCCCATCGGGGGCATCAGGCGCTTTTCGACGCGGTTCTCGCCGAGGCCCGCGAGCATGATCTTTGTCCGGGGATCGTCACCTTCAGCCGATCACCCCGCGCGATTACCGGAGGCGGCAGTTACCCCGGCGACGTGTCGACCCTTGCGCTCAGGCTTTCGCGGTTCCAGGAGATCGGTTTCGCGTTCGCGGTGCTGATTGACTTTTCCGCCGAATTCGGTAGAATGTCAGGAAGTGTATTCTTTGATATTCTGGTGAAAACTGTCCGTATGCGCTATGTGGCCGTTGGCCATGACTTTCGCTGCGGGCATCGCCTGGATACCGGGGTAGGTGAGATAGACCGCCTTTCCCGGGAGAAGGGGTTTCGTTTCGATTCCATTCGGCAGATTGAGCTTGACGGACTGAGGATCAGCTCCAGTTCGGTCCGAAACGCCATTCATTCCGCCGATTTCGCCCTTGCGGAACGCCTTCTTGGCCATCCATTTTCGCTGGATTTTACCGATGTCGGATGGGACCTTACCGGACGGTATCCCGAGGCCGACGTCGCTTCGTTTACCCAGATACTTCCCCGTCGGGGACGGTATCGCGTCACGATTTCCACGACGCAAGGCGCGGAAACCCGGGCTGTTCTCGAAATCGGCGATAAAACCGTCAGACTCGAGGAATTGCCGGACTCCGCTCGATGCGATCCACGCGAAATCGCGGCGGCACGATTCTAGGTTATCATGATGATTATGATAGATAAGGAGTAAGTATGGCACTTACAAAAGACGAAACCACCGCGGTGGTCAACAAATTCGGTGCGAACGAGAAGGACACCGGAAATACCAAGGTTCAGATCGCGCTCCTGACCGAGCGTATCAAGCAGCTCACCGAGCATTGCAAGACCTTCAAGAAGGACAAGAACTCGACCCGTGGACTTATCATCCTCATCGGTCAGCGCAGGCGCCTTCTGAAGTACCTGCAGCGCAGCGATCTCGCGACGTACAGAAGCCTGATCCAGGAACTTGGCCTCCGCAAGTAATGTCAGGTTACCTGCCTCGTGTAGGCAGGTAACTTTTTTTCTTTCAGGACCGTTTACACGAAAGGTTTAAATATGGTTAACAGAGTAACGTACAAGATCGGCGACGAAGAGCTGATCCTCGAGACCGGCCGCATGGCGAAGCAGGCGAACGGCTCGATCTACGCGCAGTACGCCGGTTCCGCGATCATCGCGACCGTCTGCGCGTCGTCGGACTGCCAGGAAGGGCTCGACTACGTCCCCCTCACGGTGGACTATAACGAGAAGTATTATGCCGCCGGAAAGATCCCCGGCGGATTCATCAAGCGCGAGAGTCGCCCCAAAGATAAGGAAGTTCTCGTTTCCCGCCTCATCGACCGGCCGATGCGCCCCCTCTTCGAGAAGGAATTCGGCCGTGACATCCAGATCGTCCCGACCTGCATCTCCTCCGACATGACGAATCCCCCCGACATCCTCGCGGTCATCGCGAGCTCGGCGGCCGTCACGATCTCTGATATCCCGTTCAACGGGCCCGTCGCCGCCGCGCGCGTCGCGTACCTCGACGGTCAGTACGTCATCAACCCGACCTTCGAGCAGATCGAGAAGGCCGACATGGAGATCGTCGTCGCGGGAACCGCTGACGGCATCACCATGGTCGAGGGCGGCGCCCACGAGGTTTCCGAGGAAGTGATGCTTGGCGCTCTCGAGAAGGCGAGCGAGTTCATCAAGGTCATGTGCACGCTTCAGGACGAGCTCCGCGCGAAGTGCGGCCTCGAGAAGCTCCCGCTCGCCCCCCTCAAGGTTACCCTCGAGAACAAGGACGCGATCTACGCCGAAGCCTATCCCCGCCTTTCCGAGGCGCTCTACGTCAAGGGAAAGTTCGAGCGCCGCGCCGCGTGCGACGCGGTCAAGGCCGACCTTTCCGCGAAGTACAAGGATCAGCTCGCCGACGACATGCAGAAGAAGCTTTTCGGGGCGCTCTTCGAGGATATGGAGTACAACATCCTCCGCACGACCATCCTCGAGAAGGGCGTTCGCGTCGACGGACGCGGCACCGAGGACATTCGCGACATCACCTGCGACATCGACGTCCTTCCCCGCCCGCACGGATCGGCGCTCTTCACCCGCGGCGAGACCCAGTCCCTCGGCGTGACGACCCTCGGCACCGTGTTCGACGAGCAGGTCTTCGACGACATCGAGGGCGATCGCCGCGAGCACTTCATCCTCCACTATAACTTCCCGCCCTTCTCGGTCGGCGAGGTCGGACGCATGGGTACCGGACGCCGCGAGATCGGGCACGGCTATCTCGCCCGCCGCTCGCTCGAGCCGATGGTTCCCTCGCGCGAGGCCTTCCCGTACACCGTGCGCGTCGTCTCCGAGATCCTCGAGTCGAACGGCTCCTCCTCGATGGCGTCCGTCTGCTCGGGAACCCTCTCGATGCTCGCAGCCGGCGTTCCGATGAAGAAGCCGGTCGCGGGAATCGCGATGGGCCTCATCACCGAGGGCGACAAGTACGCGGTCCTCTCCGACATCCTCGGCGAGGAAGACCACCTCGGCGACATGGACTTCAAGGTCGCGGGAACCGAGGACGGAATCACCGGCTTCCAGATGGACATCAAGATCGCCGGCGTCTCCACCGAAATCATGCAGAAGGCGCTCGCCCAGGCGAAGCGCGGTCGGCTCCACATCCTCGGCATCATGAACAAGACGATCTCCAAGCCCTCGGCGCAGATCTCGCAGTACGCGCCCCGCATCGAGGTCATGAAGATCGAGACCGACAAGATCGGCGCCCTCATCGGGCCCGGCGGAAAGAACATCAAGGCCCTGTGCGAGCTTTATTCGGTCACGATCAACACCGAGAACGACGGAACCGTCACGATCTACGGAAAGAACGCGAAGGCCGCGCTCGCCGCGCGCGACGCCGTCAAGGGCATCGTCGAGGATCCGGAGGTTGGCCGCGTCTACGAGGGAACCGTCAAGCGGATCATGGACTTCGGCGCCTTCGTCGAGATCCTTCCCGGAAAGGAAGGCCTCTGCCATATTTCCAAGCTCTCCCGCCAGCGAATCGCGAACGTCTCCGACGTCGTGAAGGAAGGGCAGAAGATCCCGGTCAAGCTCCTCGAGATCGACAAGATGGGTCGGCTCAACCTTTCCTACGTGGACGCCCTGGGGGATAATGCCCCTAACTGAGCGTCTCCTTCCGAACGGAATCAGGCTCATAACCGAACCGATTGCGACGACGAAAGCCGTCGCAATCGGTTTTTGGTTTAGGACGGGTTCTCGCGACGAGCGCTCCGGAGAGGCGGGGATTACCCATTTCGCCGAGCACCTCCTCTTCAAGGGAACCGCCTCCCGGTCCGCTCGGGATATATCCCGCTTTTTCGACCGCGCGGGCGGCTACGCGAACGCGTTTACGGAACGCGAAGTGACATGCCTTCATTGCCTCGTTCCCGCGGCCTATGCCATCGAGGCCCTTTCCGTACTCTCCGACATGGCCTGGTCCTCGGCCCCGACCGACGACGATATCGAGCTCGAACGTACGGTTATCGAGAGCGAGATCCTGGGCGCCCTCGACGATCCCGAGGATACCGGCTCGGACGTCGCGATGTCCCTCATGTACCCGGGCCATCCGCTTTCGCGCCCTATCGCCGGTACTCTGGACGACCTTCGCGGCATCGCGGGCAAGGATGTCCGGACCTTTCTCTCGGGGCGGCTTGGGGCCGTCAAACCGATCATCGCGGTCGCGGGCGACTTCGACGCCGACTGCCTTGAATCCACCCTTCGGGAACTTACCCGACGCCAGGCATTTATCGAGACGGTTCCGGACGAGAGTCCTCCCCTTTGGAGATCCGGCCGTCACGCGCCTGTATCGCGTTTTGGCCAATCGCAGATTTATCTCGCGTATCCCGTCGACTCCGCCGGCGCTCCAGAAGACTGGTACGCCTGGTCGATGATCAACGCGCTGACAGGCGGATCGGTAAGCTCAAGGCTTTTCCAGTCCCTTCGCGAGACCAGTGGACTGTGCTATTCCGTGTACAGCGCATGCACCTTCGGTCGCGACGCCGCCTTTTGGGGGGCGTACGCTGCGACGCCGAAAGAAACTACGGCGAAGGCCGTCAGTCTCCTCGTTAGCGAAATGGAGAACGTCGCGCGGGACGGTTTCTCCGATCGTGAGATCGAGGACGCGCGGACGCACGTAATCGGGGAGCTCCTTCTCGGCTCGGAGGACACGGAAAACAGGATGAAACGCATCGCGAGGCAATTCCTTTTCGGAGAAAAAGTGTATACTGTCGAGGAGTGCGTGGCCCTTGTCGGGACAATCGGCGTCGACGCGATACGCGCGCGGATTCGAGACGCCTTTGCGCCGTCAGCCGCGTCATTGGTCGTGTATTCGGACAAAAAAAGGGCGAAGGAGTGCGAAAAAAGATGGCGTTAACGGTGAAATGCATCGTGAAGGACGGAGGAACGCTTCCCGAGTACAAGACTCCCGGATCCTCCGGCGCGGACGCGTTCGCGTTCCTTGAATCCCCCGTAACCATCGCGCCGGGCGAGCGGAAGTTGATCCCGACCGGGGTGTTCGCCGAAATCCCGACGGGCTTCGAAATACAGGTGCGACCCCGCTCCGGGTTGGCCCTCAAGCACGGCGTCACCGTGCTCAACGCTCCGGGAACCGTCGATTCGGACTACCGCGGGGAGATCGGCGTCGTGCTCGTCAATCATGGGGCAGAGCCCTTCGTCGTCAATCATGGCGACCGGATCGCCCAATTCGTCGTCGCTTCCGTAACCATGGCACGATTCGAGGTCGCGCAGGCGATCGGCGACACCGTACGCGGCGACGGCGGTTACGGATCCACGGGCAAGTGAGCATGAAGAAGGGCCTTTTTCTCTATATCGCGAAAGAGATGCTCCTTTATTTCTCGATATGCTTCCTCTTTTTCTTCCTGATATTCTTCGTCAACCAGATCCTTCTCATGGCGGAGGACATTCTCTCGAAACGCGCGCCCTTTAGGGACGTGTTCATGCTGATCGTATACGCGATGCCGTCCATCATCGCGACCTCGGCGCCGTTCTCCGCCCTCGTCGGGACGCTCATGGGCCTCGGCAGGCTGGTTACCGACCGTGAGGTCCTTTCTATGAACGCCCTTGGGATCCCGACCCGCGCGATAATCGTCCCGGTTCTCGCCGTCGGCATGCTCATATCGACCGTTTCGTTCATCACGAACGACATCCTCCTTCCGGCGGGCACCATTCAGTTCAACAGGCTTTATCGCAAGATACTCACCTCGACGCCGGCACTCGAGCTCGAGTCGAACACGATCAAGCGAAACCAGAATTCCGTGGTCGTGACCGGCGTGATATCGGGTGGAACGATGGACAGCATCCTGATCATCGACAGCGACAAGGACGGGAACAAGCGGATCATCTCGGCCCCCGACGCGGCCATCAGGAAATCGAGCAATCCAGCGGTGCTCATGAGCCTCGAGATGGACGACTCGTACGTCCTTTCGATCGGGAAGAGAAACGAACGGGACTATGACGTCATAAAGGCAAAGGACATCACCTATAACCTTCTCGCGAAGAACCTCCTTTCGTCATACTCGAGTTCGGTAAGTCCCCGAGAGATGAGCTCAAGAGACCTGTATGCCGAGTTGCAAAAGCGCAAGGGGGGGAAGGAGTCCAAGAAGCTCAACATGTATCGCATGGAGTTTCATAAAAAATTCTCGATTCCCTTCGGCGCTTTTTTCTTCGTGGTACTCGCGTTTCCGATCGGCCTCATGTCGAAGACGAACGGACAAAGCGTCGGCTTCATCTTCGGTCTCATCATCGCCGTCATGTATTGGGCCGTGCTCATCGGCGGGCAGACCCTCGCCCTCAGGGTCGGGTTCAACGGCGCGCTCATGATGTGGCTTCCGAACGCGCTCGTGCTCGGTTTCGGGGTCCTGCTCGTCGGAAAGGAGCTGTTTCGGTGAAGCTTCTCCAGCGATATCTCCTCAGGCAATTCATCCCCGTGTGCGTCGTGGCGCTCGTTTTTTTCGTGTTCCTGCTCGAGCTCGGCGACCTTTTCGCGAACCTCTGGAAGTACCTCGCGAACGAGGTTTCGCTCGCGAGCGTCATTCGAGTGGGCTGGATGTACGTGCCGAAATGCGTTTCGTTTTCCATGCCGCTCGCGGTGCTGTTCGCGTCATCGTATACCATGGGCATGATGTACGCGCGAAACGAGTTGACCGTCGTGTTTACCTCGGGGTATCCGCTGCATCGGCTCGTCATGCCGTTGCTCGCGTTCGGTCTCGCCCTCTCCCTCTCGATGTTTTTCTTCGAGGACCGCGTGGTCATCCACTCGTACGCGAGAAAAAACGCGGAAACGAGGAGACTCGTCCAGCAACAGGAATCCCTGAGCAATACGAATATCGTCGTCCTGTCCGAGTCCGGGAGGGTCGTGTATACCGCCGATTACTATCAGGAAGAGGAAAAAAAGATCTTTTCCGTGATGATCGTGGTGCGCGACGACGAGGGGAATATCCGCACGGTTATCACGGCGCCGATAGCCGCGTGGAACGGAACGACCTGGAATCTCGACGGCGCGGTTACCTATCAAGTCGATTCAGCGGACGGCTCCGTGAGCGTCGCGAGGGAATCGCCCGCGAGGGAATTTACGGAACCCCCCGAGACCTTCCGGAAGAATACCACGTCGGTAGACGAGCTTTCGGCCGTCGAGGCGAAAAAGTTCATCGACGGCGTTCGAAAGGCCGGTTTGCCGTATGCGGAGCAAATGGCGAATTACTACAAACGTTTTTCCTTTTCCCTGACCATCTTCATCGTGCTCTTTTTCTCCATCTCGCTCGGCGGCAGGTTCAAGAAGAACATCATGCTCATGAGCCTTCTCTTGAGCCTTTCCGTGGCGGTGCTCTATTATATAACCCAGATGGTGACCATGATTCTCGCGAAATGGGAGTATATTTCTCCCCTCGCGGGCGCGTGGTTTCCGGTAGTATTGTTCGTATGCGCGGGTAGCGCAATTCTCAGATACGCGAGGACGTAAGGCTATGCAAAAAAGCGATTCAATTTTCAGGCTCGGACACAAGGACGCCTCCTGCGCGGCGCGAACGGGCGTTATCGATCTCCCGCACGGTCCCGTTCAGACGCCCGCGTTCATGCCGGTCGGCACGAACGCCACCGTGAAAGCCATGACCAAGGATTGGCTTGACGAGATCGGCTTCGACATCATCCTCGCGAACACCTACCATCTCTACCTCAGGCCGGGCGTCGAGATAATCGGGAAAGCGGGCGGCCTTCACGGATTCTCCGGATGGAAGAAAAACTTCCTTACCGATTCGGGCGGATACCAGGTATTCTCGCTTTCCTCCTTCAGGAAGATAACGCGCGACGGCGTGAAATTCAGAAGCCATATCGACGGATCCTCGCATTTCCTCACGCCCGAAAGCGTCGTGGGTCTCCAGGCGGGATTCAACAGCGACATACAGATGCAGCTTGACGTCTGCACGGGTTTCGGCACGGAGTGGAAGAAAGCCAAGGAAGCGCTCGTCATCACAACCGATTGGGCAAAGCGGGCGAAGAAGGCATGGCTTGAAACCGGGGACGGGTATCAGGGGAAACTCTTCGCGATCGTGCAGGGGAACTTCTACCACGATCTCCGCGCCGAAAGCGTCGAGCGCGTCATCGAGCTCGATACCCCCGGCATCGCGATCGGGGGCCTTTCGGTCGGCGAGCCGAAAGACGTATACACGGAGTTTCTCGCGTCGGTTGCGGAAAAGCTTCCCGAGGCGAAACCCCGGTACGTCATGGGGATCGGCACCCCCGACTACATTCTCGACGCGGTACTCAACGGCATCGACATCTTCGACTGCGTCCTTCCGACGCGAAACGCGCGGAACGGATCGCTGTTCACCCGGGACGGATCGATCGCGATAAAGAAGGAACGGTACGCCTCGGACTTCGGTCCCATCGATCCGGAGTGCGGATGCCGGGTTTGCCGCGAGTATACGCGCTCCTACATGCGGCATCTTTACAAGAACGACGAGATCCTGAGCTCGATGCTCGCGTCCTATCACAATCTCGCGTTTCTCCACCGGCTTATGGTGGAAATCCGGGTGGCCATAGAAAGCGACTCGTTTCTCGAGTATCGCGCCCGTTTTCTCGAGCGCTTTAACGGGGGGGAATCATGATAACCCGCGTCAGTCGTCACGTCGTCGCGATAGCCCTTGTCGCGTTTCTTTTCGCCGCCCCGGCTTTCTCCGAAGAGTCGGTTGAATCGAAGCGGAGGGACGTGCTCAAGTACGGTCTTGAAGGCGATATCGTCGCGCTGATCGGGGAGCTTCAGGGAGAGAAGGATACCGGATACTCCGCTGAACTCCTCGACGTGTTCGGGAAAACGAAAAGCGTCGCGATCAAGAAGGGCGTTCTCGCCCTTTTCGCCGAGCAGAAGAACGGACAGCTCAAGGATTTTTCACTGGACCTTTTGGCCGATCCCTTCGACTATCCCAAGGATCTCGCACGCCAGACCCTGTCGTACGTATCGGAGCTGAACCTGCGCGAGGCGGCGCCGCTCGTCCGTAAAATCATCGAGGACGAGAGCGCCGATTACCGGGACGCGGCGATACAGACGCTCGGGAAGATCGGAACCCCCGACGACGCGGTTTTTCTCGTCGGTTACCTGGATTCTGAAATCCCGGGGGACGAGAAACAGCGACTCATCGTGCGACAAAACGTCATGGCCGCTCTTGGCGACATGAAGGCATCCGAGATTCGGGACAGGCTCATCGAGATCATGAAGGATCCCGACGAGAACGCGGTAATACGCGGTTCCGCGGCGACCGCGCTCGGGAAGATCGGGGACCCGCAAGACGCGCGCGCCGTATCGGATCTTCTTCCGGAAACTGATCCCGTGATACGGACCGCCGCAATCACCGCCTTGGGCGGACTGACCGCGCCTGAGGCGACCGCGGCGATCCTCGAGGGCTTTAAGGATGCTTACTATAAAGTTCGGATCGAGGCGATCGGGGCGGCAGAACGTAGACAGCTATCCGAGGCCGTTCCGTTCGTTCTCTATCGCGCGAAGACCGATCCGGTTCCCGCCGTTCGCGTTCGCGCGTTCGAGGCCCTCGCGAAATTCGACGACGCGGATTCCCGCTCCTGGCTTCTTTCGGTCATAGCGGACGACAAGCGTCCCGACGCTGAACGCGCCAAGGCTTGCGACGTTCTTTTCAACTCAAGCCTCGCGTTCGACTTTTCCGTGATCGAAAAGGCCGTCCTCGCCGCGGTCAAGGACGACAAAAAAATAAAGCTGCGGTACGAGTTCGGAAAAGCGCTATCGAGGGCCAAGGACCCTCGCCCGGAGACGATCGCGAACGCGTTCATCTCGAGCAAGGATACCCTGACAAAAAGCATAGGATTGGATTTTTACGAGAAGAATCGCTATTGGTCGATGAGCGAAGCCGTCAAGGCGATCGCCGCGGACGAGAAGCAGGGCGCGCTTCAAAAGCGCGCCAAGAAGATCCTCGATTCGGGCGAGGTTAAATGATCGACTTGAGGAGCCTGTTGAGCTTGACGACCGGGTCTTCGTAAACCTTGACGGTGAAAGCCACTTCGTAGCCCTTGTCCGAAACGGCGACGAAGTCGCGGCCGACGCAATCCTCGATGACGTTCTCCGTCTCGTACGGGAAGTATTCGGGTTTCAGGATGGCGAGACTGCACTGCTTGCCGTCAAAGCGTATCTCCGCGATGTTCGAGGGGAACCGAACGAGGAATATGAGGAACGCCGATCTGCCTCCGCCTATCGACAGTCTCGATCCCGCTCTCATCATGTGCACGTTCCGCTTGCCGATATTGGTATTCTGGTTCGAGACCGAGAGCTCAAGCATCACGTTGCCGCTTTCGCGGACTACGATCGGCTCGCTTGCGGACGCGCCGGAACGCGCGGTCTCGTGAATCGCGTATTTCTTCGCGGCGTCGGTGAGCACGGAAAGACGGGCTGCGCGCTCTTCCGCGAGCGCTGAAGCCATGACCGCGACGTTTCTGTCCGCGGATTCATCCCTCTCGACGGAATAATGTATCTGCTTGTCTTCCTTCGTCGCCATGGATGCGAGGAGCGATTTACGGTCAACATCTTTCGCGACATCGATTTCGGATAGCGCGGAAAGCCCCGTGCGCTCCGGACGGGCGGCGTTCGAAAGAACCTCCCGCGCGGCGTTATCGGAAGAAGACCTTTCGCCGAAGAGCGATTTCCCGGGGGAACCGAACGGCTTGCCTGCATGTTTTGCCCGCGCGGGTTCGGCGCTCGCCGTCCCGCGATATTTGTCCCTTTCAGCCATCGATTCGGCGGTAGCCGCCGCGCTGACGGCGTCCGGAACCGGTCGCGCGGTTTTCCGCACGACGACGATGACGAGTATGAATACGAACAGAAGCGCGATCGCGACGAGGATAGCCGAGAGCGCGAGCGAGGCGCCCGATACGAAAAACATCTCGGGCGAGAAGGGGATGACGGTCAGTCGAACCGTTCCCGATTGCGGGTTAACCCGCGTACCGCCCGAAAAGCGAAGGCTGAGGGGAAGCTCCTGCGGGCCGAGCGCTACCGTTTCGGGAAGGCGGATCTCGGCTCTCAGGGTTCCGCTCGCGCCGGGAGAAAGATTGAGGAACGCGTTCTTTCCGAGAACGTCGATGTCTTCCCAATATACGCCGGTCAATTCCATGTTAACCGTCTTGTCGGAGACGTTCTTCAGGCGGAGCGGCAACACGAAATTGCGGCCTCGTTTTCCGAGATCGTCGGGGAATGCGACCTCGGGCATGGAAAAGAGGGAATCGACGAAGGTGTTCGGCACGGACTCTGGCTGAAGCTCGCTTACGCCGATGTCGAGGGCGGATTCGAATTCGGAGGAGATATCGACGTATTTCTTGCGTTCGGCGTTCGCGCCCTCTTTCTCTTTCGAGTCGGAGCCGGTTGTCGCGGCCTTCTTCGAGCCTTTGGACGCCTTCGCGTCCTGCGGGACGGAAACCGACTTCCCGTCAAGGGTGGTGATCTCGGCGTCCTCGGGGAAGGGGAGCTTCACGTAATAGACGCTCCATCCGGCGCCGCGTATCTGACGGGAAATCTGCGCGATATCGGCCTTTACCTGGTCGTTGTTGTAGGAAGCGTAGGGACTGTCCGCGGGAGGATTGAATATACCGTCTGAAATGACGATGACGACCTTCTCGCGCGATTGCTCGAGAGTCGAAACGTATTGCCAGGTGTAGTGAAGCCCGGAGAGAAAATCGGAATTCTGCCCGAGCGGGTATAGCAGCATGAAACGCGAGACGACGCGGGAAACGTCGGCCTCGCTCCCGATCGGCTGAACGATCTCGAGATTGACGCGGGAGTTGAAGGAGATCAGGTGAAAGGTGTCGCCCTCGCGGACGAATTTTCGCGTGATATCGACCAACACCTTCGAGTTGATCTCGTCGAACCAGGGAAGGATGGTCCCCGAGGCGTCCATGAGCACCACGATGTCGGCGCCTTCGGAAACCGCCGGGGCAAGGGCGCAGGCCAAAAGGACGAGCGCCAGAAACTTTTTGATCTTTTTTGCCATCTTTAACCCCTGGTCATGAGGAATCAGAACGAGGCGGCCGTAATCGCCTTTATCGTGTAGTCATAGTCCCGCTCGTTGATCGTGAACTTCACGGTCTCACCCTCGCGGTGATTGAGGATCGCGTTTCCGAACGGGGACATGTACGAGATGACGAAGGCGTCCGGATTCGACTCCCACGGTCCGAGGATCGTGAAGGTCTCTTCCTCTCCGGTCGCGTTGTTCACGAGGTGAGCGACGGTTCCGAAGGAGACGCGCGCGACGGTGATCGTCGTGGGATCGAAGATCTGCGCGCGGTCGATCTCTTCCTGGAGCCGGGTAGCGGTCGCGTTGAGGATGGTCTGTCGCTCCTTCGCGGCCTTGTACTCGGCGTTCTCCCGAAGGTCGCCGAGGGAGAGCGCGAAGCCGATTTCCTTCGAGTTCGCGGGCATCTCGACGTCGACGATGTTCTGGAGCTGCTTCTTCTTCTCTTCGTACATCTTCGAGGTGACGATGAGACCGCGGGATACGACGGTTTTCTCCTCGGACCCGAAGAACTTGAAGCCCTTGTGCTGCTCCAGGATCTTGTTTCTGAGGTGCATCTTGATCGCGGGATCGAGATCCTTGACGTCGTCGACGAGGGTATACAGGCGCGTGATGGTGTCGACGTCGTTCTTCAGGATGAAGGTTTCGAGGAGGTTGTCCTTGCCGAAGAGGATCGTCTGAACCTGGCGATTGATTTTCCGGTTCTCGGTGGTTTCGCGATGGTTGGCGATCTCGCGATAGGTAACGTCGAGGATGTGGATGAGCGCGATGAGCTGCTTCTCGTACGGAATCGAGAGCTCCTTGAACCAATCGGCTTCCTGCGCGTTCTTGAAGAACCAGATCGTGCCCTCCCGGTAGTCGCGATAGTTGTCAAAGCACAGGGCCGCGAGGGTTTTTACCTTCGCCGTGCAGCCTTCCTTGACGAGGGCGTCGACGATTTCGGCGGACAGCACCGTCGGGAAGAGCTTGACGTACACGTCCGACCAGTCGGGAAGGAAGTTCTTGATGTGCTGGAGATAGCTCCGCTTGAGGTCGTTGTCCTTGATCGCGGTGTACACGACCGACGGGTCCTCGATCTCGGCGAAGAGCTCGGCAAAGTTGTACTGGATGCCGGGGTTAAGGTGCGGGTGCTTCGCGACGATCTGCTTGACGACGAGGTAGCTCGCGATGATCTGCTCGTTGACCTGGTTGAACGCCTTGAGGTATCCGGCGAAGTAGCTGAACATCTCGGCGAAGTACTCCGAGTCCGGTTCCGCCTTCTCCGAGAAGGTCATGAGGAGGTCTATGCGCGCGAAGAAATTCTTCTGCGCCTTGAACTCGTTGAAGAGCTTCTCCTCGAGCGAGATGGGCCGGTCGCGAACGACGAAGAGGTCGATGTTGGTCGGGTTCACGCCGAACCCGGGATCATCCTTGAGGATGTTACGGGCCTTGGTGCTCCAGCTCGTCCATTCGTTGACGGTGAGGACGGAAGGCACGAGCTCGGCCTTGATGTGCTTGAGGTCGCAGTTGTTATCGTAGCTCTTGATGATGGTCTTGAGCGCCCAGGCCGGATCTTCCTTGACCTTGGTGATGAGTTTCTCGCGCTTCCATATGGACTTGAGAACCCAGATATGGTCCTTGCTGAGGGTCTGGAGGGCGTTGACGCCCATCTTGAGGCTCATCGTATGCGCGCGCTTCTTCGCGAAGTCGATCGTGATCTCGTCGTTTTTCACGCTCGCGATGCGGCCGACTCCCCAAGAGCGATGGAATACGAAATTGCCCGCGTCGAAGGAGATATGCTTCTCGAACTCGCCGATGGCCTCGAATACGTTGCGCCAGCTCTGGTTGAGGTTCGAGGCCTTGACGTACTCGTCAAGCTGGCTGTGTCCGGCGTATTTCCCGCGGAAGCACTCGACGATCTCCTTGCGCGCCCACGAGTCCTTGTCGTCGTAGGTGAGTATGATCTTGAGGATGTCGATCGCGGTGTTCCACTCCTGGTGGTCCTTGTAGTAGACGTAGACTTCCTGCATGAGCATGGCGCTGCGGTCGTCGCCCATGATCTTCGCGATCTTGCGCTGGACATGATAGAAGAAGTCAATTTCCTCCGGGATGAGCGAGACGAGGTGCGTCCAGATTTCCTTGACGGAGTTCGCCTGCTTTCGGTTGATGTAGCGGTAGAGCGCTTTCTTGTAGTAGTCGACGGCCGCCTCGGCGTCCCCGTCCTTCTCGTACTTCTCGGCAAGGAGCTTGGTGATGTCTGCCTCGTCGTAATCGATCTTGACGAGGCGTTCCCATACGCCGTAGAGAGCGTCGTTGTTGCTCTCCTTGTAGCAGTCGGCGAGGGTCCGGAGCGCGAACTTCGACTCCCCGAACTCGAGGACGCGGTTCGCGAGATGCTCGACGATGGGAGTTTTATGGTTGTCGATGAAGATGTTGATGAGGTTCACGAGCGCCGAGTCGTCGAGCAATTGCTTGGAAAGGGCGCTGATCCCGGAGAGATAGAGGGCTATGATGCTGTTCTTCGTGTGCGCGAGGTGCTCGTCGCACAGCGTCTTGATCTCGTCAACGCATCTGGCTGCCTGAGCGTCCCTGATGATGGCGTCAAGATCCTTGAAATTCGCGATAGAATAATTACTGATCGTGGCACGGGTCCACTTTTCCTCATTCAGCATATCCTGGACAGATTTCACCAACGACTCAGACATATTCTTTTCTCCTAGCAATCCGGTTTACAGGGTGTACCGTTTGTACACGTCGGTATCCAGTAGTTTAATCTTCAATAAGACTTCGTTAATCCTTGCGCTGTCGTCATTCACGTTCACGTAATGGTCGATCAGCCAGAAATAATGGTTTATCAATCTCGGCACCAAGATGGCCCTCGCGTCCGCGGGAGCGTCCCTCAGCTCGGTCTCAAGCGCGAAGATCGACTGCTTGAGCTTGCCGAATTCCAGCGCGCGAAGTTCCCTTTTCACGTTCAGGACGCTATAGAGAACGCCGTATACCGGAATCCACTCGGCGAGTTCGGCCCCTCCGTATCCGAGCGCGTGCACCTGAGCGACCAACCTGCGAACGATCTCAGACTCGAGAAAGTGAAGCTCGATCTTCCCCGCTCCGAGGAAAAAAGCCTCGCGGAACAGAACCTTCGAAAGCCGCGTTTCCCCGCAGAGCGCGTAACAGTCGGCGAGCTCCGCAAGGATGCATGGCGAATCCCCGTCGCCGTCCTTCGCCTGTTCGAGGAGCTGGAGGGCGCGTTCATAATCGCCGAGTTCCTTGTAGCAAAGGCCGGTCTTTCGGTAAATCTCCGGATCCCGGGACGTACCGTCCTCGCGATAGAGGGTCTGGTAAAACCCGAGCGCGAGGGAGAACGCGCAGTGCTTGATCGCGTAAAGCAGCGGTTCCCGTTCCGGGCCCTGCTTTTCCATATACTGGGTAAAGGGTTTCCATTGGGAAACCAGATACTCACCGCGCTCGAAGGCCGTCGTCGCGTTCATTGCCTTCTTCAGCTTGTCAGTCCAGAAATTGACGCCGGTCAGGGCGTATATTACGTCGCTGTTTTCGAGATTCTGCTGGAGAATCCCCCCAAGCTCCCTGTTTGCCTGTTCAAGTTCTCCCGTTTTGAGCAACTCATAGACTTGCTGTAATAATCCCTGAACAGGTTCGCTGGTCATAATACACTTCTATTATACTCATTCCTGAGGTTTAGTCAATTGAGAGATTCTATTTACAGTATTTGGCGAGTTTGGTACTATATCGACATGAAGAAAACTTTTCTACTGGCTCCGTCCATTTTAAGCGCAGATTTTTCAAATCTGGCCGCCTCGATCCGCAAGATCGAGGCGAATGGCGGCGATGTTGTGCATATAGACGTGATGGACGGCCATTTCGTCCCGAATCTGACCGTCGGCCCTCCGGTCATTTCGGCCCTCAGGCCCCTGACGAAGCTTCCGTTCGATGTCCACCTCATGGTAACGAACCCCGAAGCGTATATAGACCCCTTTGTCGACGCGGGAGCGGACTGGATTACCTTCCATCCCGAGGCGTGCGTCCACTCGCACCGGCTCGTGAGCCGCATCAAGGCGGCGGGGAAAAAAGCCGGTATCAGCATCGTTCCCTCCACACCGGTATCCGCGATCACCGAACTCCTCCCGATCGTCGACCTCGTCCTGGTAATGACGGTGAATCCGGGCTTTGGCGGGCAGGAACTGATTGAAAGCTGCCTTGAAAAGGTCCGGACCCTGAAAAAAATCAAGCACGATTCGAGTTTCTCGTATATAGTATCTGTAGACGGCGGCGTTAATAGAAAGACGCTTGCCGCGGTAGTCGATGCCGGTACCGACGTGGTGGTTTCCGGTTCAGCCTTCTTTACCGGCGAACTCTGATACATCACCGCCACGAATGGCATCTCCGGGGAGTGACGCATGAAAAAAACGCTGTCCAGTATCGTTCTCGTCCTTGCTGCGTGCCTTGCCTTTTCCCAAGATCCGCTTTCCGCCGGTCTTGACGCCTACGCGCGCTCGGACTGGTCGACCGCGATTCTGTCCTTTCGGACGGCCGTAACCGAACCGGGTAGCGGCTCCGAGGGTTGGTATTGGCTCATCATGTCGGAGATCTCCGCCGGCGAGTATCAAGCCGCGCTCGGCGACATCGAGCGCTTTACCGCCTCTTTTCCCGCGGACTCGCGCATCCCGGACGTGCGGTACCAAAAGGCCCGCGCGCAATATCTGCTCGGCAGCTACGAGGAGTCCATCAGGACCTTCTATCGCTTTCTCGTCACCTGGCCCAATCATGCGCTCGTTCCCGCCGCATACTACTGGACGGGGGAATGCCTGTATGCCTCCGGTCGCTTCGAGGAGGCTCGGGCGATCTTCTCGATCGTCCGGGATCAGTATCCCCTTTCCGTGAAGGTTGAGGCTTCCCGATACCGAATAGCGCTGATCGACCAGAAATCGAAGGAAGAGGAACTTTTGCGCCTTCTCAAGACGAGTCACGAGGAAACCTTGCGCGTCATCGAGGATTATCAAAGGCGGGAAAAAACCTACGAACAGGCGATGACCGCCTATCAAAAGCGGATTTCCGACATGCTCAAGGATACCCGGCTCGGCGAACTCGAGAAGCAGCTTACCGACGAGAAGGGGAGGACTACCGTCCTTTCGGATCGCGTCGCCGAGCTCGAGATGCAGAACGCGGAACTTGCCGCGGCCTTGGCGAAGGCCGGCCAGAAAGTCCCCTCGACGAACGACACTCCGTCCCTTTCGGACGACATCAATTCCGACGATCCCGTCAAGCGGCGTCAGGCCCTGGAGGCCATCAGGAACAAGGCCGCGTCGCTCCAGAACATGTACGACCAGATTCTGGAAGGGGAGGCACAATGACCAGGAGAATGGCCGCATCGCTCCTTTTCTCCTTTCTCGCGTGCGCGCTCTGGTCGGCCGAGACCTTCGAGTTGTCCCGCGGGAAGATCAAGCTCGTTCTCGATACCGAAGCCGGGTCCTTCTCGCTCTATCGGCTGTCCGACGTCGGCAAAAACCGTTATGAACCCCTTTTTGACGACCGGGACGTGTCGGCGACGAGCTGGTTTTCGGTGCTTTCGAACGGTCGGGTATTCAAGCTCCGGGATCGGGTCGGCAAACCCGTCGTCTTTTCCGAAACCGAGTCAGGCGCCAAGTTCACCTTCAATCTGACCGACGACTTTCAGGTCGAGCAGGACTTTTCGTTCGTGACTATTCCCGGCGCGGGAGGCGAACCCTTCCTCGCTATAGATACCCATATAGAAAACACTTCGGGGAAGACCGGCGTGTTCGCGCTCAAGGCGCTTATCGATACGAGTTTGGGAGAAAGCGAGGGGATACACTTTCTCACCGACGTAAGGCACCGTATCTCCGCGGAAACGAGGCTGAAGGCGGGCGTCGATCGCGATTCCTGGATCGTGTCCGCGAACAAGACGCTTCCGTTTGCCCTGATACGCTCGGGAAGCGGCGCAAGCCTCCCGGACGCGCTGTATTTCGCGAACTGGGACCGGCTCAATACCCTCGCCTGGAGCCCTGACTTCGTCGAGGGACGCTCGTTCAACACCATCTACTCCGTCAACGATTCCGCGATCCTTGCCGTCTGGCCCGAGGCGGAAATCCGCGCGAACGAACGGCTTTCCGTACGGATGGTTCTGGGTTCCTGGGACGGAAAGGCGCCAGGGGTCTCGTCGAGTCCGGCGTTCGTCCCCCGACAACCGGAACCGATTCCCCAAAAGCGGTATCGGGACAAGGATGCCCGGGAAGCCGCGATCAAGGCCTTGCTCGACCGGATCGACGAGATCGAGAAGAACCCCCAATCGGTACCCCAGGACGAGCTCGATCGGCTCAACGCGGAGCTCGACGCGATCCTTCGGCAGACGGGGGACTAGCGAATACCGATGGCCGCGACCCTATTGACCCGCGCGAAGAGAGCCTTTTACCGCGGGCGTTACAATGACGTCATCACCCTTCTCGAGCCCGAGATCCTGCAATACCGGGATTCCTTCCAGTTTTACTATTTTCTCGCGTTAGCCTGCCTTCATACCGGAGACGTCGGGGGCGCTACCTCGTATTTTCAGCGTGCCCGGCAGATCAGGATGCGGGACCCCGATCTCCTTGCCGCTCAGGCCGCGCTTCATCTCCGTCGGGGAGATACCCATCAGGCGGTCGAGTACTATCTTGAGGCGCTCGAATACGCGCCCAACCACGCGCTCGCGAGAAAGTCCCTTGATTTCATCCGGAAAAGGGGCGACGCGGAGACCATCGAGGCGCTCGTCGAGACCGGGAAAATCGCCCGGTTTTATCCCCGTCCCCGACCCGGCGTGAATCCCGCCGCTATCGGCGTCGGGATCGCCGTCGCGCTTTTCGCCTGTTTTGCCTGGATCGCCGGCCCGCGAATCGCCGAACGCGCCCTTCCGGGCGCGCCGCGCGCCGACATCTCCTCCCTGGACCTTGTCGCCGGCGAGCGAGCAGACGCGCTCGACATGGGCGGCACCTATCGGTACGTCTTGACCGACAAGGCGGTCGTCGCCTCGTACGCGGCTGCCCAGCGCTTTTTCCAGGAATACCGCGACAACGCCGCGCAGGTCGAAATCAACAGAATCCTGTACTCGAACGCCTCGGCGCCCATCAAGCAAAAGGCGAGACTGCTCATGACCTATCTCGCGGAACCGGGTTTCGACTCGATACGGGACGTGTATCCCTACGCGAAGGTCGCCGACGATCCGTACCTGTATCTCGATTGCTGGGTCGTGTGGCGGGGAATGGCCACGAACGTCCAGGAAGCGGGGACGGCGATGGATCTCGATTTCCTCGTCGGATACGATACCCGGAAAACGCTCGAGGGAATCGTGCGGGCGCATTTCGACGAGGCGCTCCCGGTCGACACCGATAAACCGCTCGAGATCCTCGCGAAGATATCCCAGGAAGGCGGGAAAGTGATCCTCAAAGGAAAGGGAATCCACCAGAGCGGAAGGCCCGCGAAGGAATAGCCTTCCTCCCGGAAGCGCGTATCAGGAACCTTCATCGGGCCCGGCCGGACCCTTCCCGACGCTCAGTGGCGCGGAGCGCGATCCCCCGAAAGATAGGCGGACGGGGAAAAATGGTCGATGAGATCGGCCATTTGCCGATCCTGCACGATTGTAAGCAGTATCCGCGCGCTCAAGTCCGCGGATGATATCGTTTCCATGAACGGCAATCGCTCCTTTGCCTTGACGCAGTCCACCGTGTCGCACACGACGAGCCGGTTGAGGTACCCCGCGTCATGGAGCTCGAGGAGCCGTTCGCTCGCGGGATCGGACATTACCGGATGAACGACGAGAATGTTGATCTCGCGAACCTCCTTCCGGGCGAGTTCCCGAACGAGCCCGTACACGGAACCCGCCGTGTCGATCATGTCGTCGACGATCCAGATCGTTTTATCCTTGAGCGGCACCGCCGAAAGGAGATTGATGCACTCGACGACGTTTGCCTTTTCATGGTTTCGCTGTTTGTGCGCGACGACGAGCTGGGCCCCGAACGCGGTCGAGAAGCTTTTTGCGAGTTTTTCGCCGCCGGCGTCCACCGAGCAAAAGAGCCAGTCGTCACGGACGGCCGTTTCGAGCGCGTCACTCGTGCGGATAAACGCGTCGCACAGGTGCTTTTCGAGGAGCGATATCGCCGGCACGTCGTCGACCGCGCAGAGGCACGGATCGAAAATCGTTTTCGACTTGTCGGAATGGAGCTGATAGGTGATGAGGTGGTCGGCCCCGAGCGAGATCATCGTCTTGTAATGGACCCAAAGCCCCACCGAGTTCCTTCTGGTCGTGCGGTCGGACCTGGAGCAGGAGATATAGGGCTCGAAGACGATGATCTCTTTCGCCTGGGAACGCCTGAGGACGTCGATCGCGTGGTAAAGCTCGATCTTGCATTCCTCGCTCGGGATCCCGAACCCGTTTTTCGCGGCCGTGGAGAACAGGAAAATGGTTTTTCCCCGAACCGATTTTTTCAGCGTGACCTCGAGTTCCCCGTCGGCGAAGCTCATGACGGAAAGTTCCTCGAGATAATCGATGGTGTCCGGGAACAGGATGCGCTCGGGATGGCGGTTGATCGCCTCGACGACCGATCTCGCGTAGGGAACGCAGGATCTCGTTGACAGGATCAAAAACGGCTGTACCATGGATAAATAATACATCCTTTTATCGGGCAACGCTATTTTTTTCCCGTCTTTTTTGGTATAATCCGGGCAAGAATCACGAATTGCGCCTATATCTAGTGCACAGGGAGGGAAAGGTGGCAAAGTTGACTACTGACGTAAATCCGGGCTCGGATATGGGCGATAAGCTCAAGGCCCTTGAGGTGGCGCGGCTACAGATCGAGAAACAGTTCGGGCAGGGATCCCTCATGAAACTCGGGACCGGCGCGAACGCGGCCGGGATCGAGGTCGTCCCCTCCGGCAGTATCCTCCTCGACGAGGCGCTCGGCATCGGCGGATACCCCCGGGGTCGCATCATCGAGGTATACGGTCCCGAATCCTCGGGAAAGACGACCCTCGCGCTCCACGCGATCGCCGAGGCCCAGAAGATGGGCGGGATCGCCGCCTTCATCGACGCCGAGCACGCGCTCGATCCCCTTTACGCGAAGAATCTCGGGGTTAACATCGACGAATTGTGGGTTTCCCAGCCCGATACGGGCGAACAGGCCCTCGAGATCGCCGAAAGCCTCGTCCGTTCCGGCGCGGTCGACATCATCGTCGTCGACTCGGTCGCCGCGCTCACCCCGCAGGCGGAGATCGAGGGCGACATGGGCGATTCCCACATGGGTCTCCAGGCCCGCCTCATGAGCCAGGCGCTCCGCAAGCTCACCGGCATCATCGGCAAGTCCAAGTGCATCATCATCTTCATCAACCAGATCCGCATGAAGATCGGCGTCATGTTCGGCAATCCCGAAACGACGACCGGAGGAAACGCGCTCAAATTCTACGCCTCCGTCAGGCTCGAGGTCCGCAAGATCGAGACGATCGACAAGGGAGAGGATGACGCGATCGGAAACCGGGTCCGCGTCAAGGTCGTGAAGAACAAGGTCGCGCCGCCTTTCAGGAAGGTCGAGCTCGACGTGATTTTCGGCAAGGGGATCTCTGCCGTATCGAGTCTCCTCGACGCGGCGGTAAAGCACGAGATGATCGACAAGAAGGGCGCCTGGTACTCCGTCGGGGAGGAGAAGATCGGGCAGGGACGCGAGAACGCGATCACCTTCCTCGAGAACAACCCCGAGTTCCGGGTGTCTATCGAGAAGAAGATCCGCGAGAAGCTCTTCCCCGGGCAGAAACTTCGTCAGGCGCCCGCCGCGGAGACCGCCCAGGCGAAGGCAGCGGCGGGTACGGCGATGGGAAAAAGCGCGGTATCCGCCTCCGTCGTGGAGACGAAGCCCGCGGCCCGCAAGGCGCAAACCGAAACGGTGGCCGAAAAAGGGCCTGAAGGCGGGCTCTTTTAAGCATGGAGCGTCGCGTCGTCCTCTCGCTCGGCTCGAACCGGGGCGACTCGATCGCCATCCTTCGCGAGGCCGTCCGCGACCTTTCGTCGGTGCTCTCCGACGTCCGGGTTTCGTCGCTGTACGTGACGAAGCCCCAGGATTACGCCGATCAGGACGATTTTCGGAATATCGCGGTTTCGGGCTTCTCGGGCGGTAGCCCGCGTGAGCTTCTCGACTCGATCCACCGGATCGAGGCCGCGCACGGGCGCGACCGCGCGAGGGAAACGCCGAAAGGGCCGCGTTCGCTCGATATCGACATCATCCTTTTCGGGGATCTCGTCGTGCGCGAACCGGATCTCTCGATACCCCACGAGCGGGCGGGCGCGCGGCAATTCGTCCTCGTTCCGCTCCTTGAGCTTCATCCGGATTCTGCCGATCCTCAAACGGGTGAATCCTTCGCGGGCATGCTCGCGAAACTCCCCGATCAGGGCGTCGTAAAGGCAGGTGATTTATATGGAAACTGAGACCACCGCGCTGTCCCGCGAGAGCGGCAGCACATTCAAGATCAACGATTTCGAGGGACCGCTCGATCTCCTTCTTTTTCTCATCAAAAAGAACGAGGTGAACATCTACGATATCCCGATCGGGCACATCACCGAGCAGTATCTCGAGTATCTCGACTACTCGGTTTCCACCGACCTCGCGAGCCTGACCGACTTCTACGCGATGGCCGCGACGCTCCTCTATATCAAGAGCCGGCTCCTCCTGCCCGTCGAGATATCGGGCGATGACGAGGAGATCGACGATCCCCGGCAGGAACTCGTCGACAAGCTCATCGAGTACCAGAAGTACAAGAAGCTCTCCGAGCTCATGGAGCAAAAGGAAAACGAGGCCGAGTGGGTGTTCGAGCGGAAGAAGATCCAGCGCGCCTTGCCCTTCGGCGACGACGAGCTGTGGGAGCGGGTTGATACCTGGGACCTGCTCAAGACCTTCTCGAACCTCGTGTCGAGCTACAATTCGGAGCGCATCCTCGACCTTTACGAGGAGGTCTCGGTCAACGAGAAGATCACGCTCATGAACGAGCTTCTCGAGGAGAAGGGCGAATGCCTCTTTACCGACCTCATCGTCAGGAAGGGAAATCTCATGGATATCGTATGCGCGTTCATGGCCATACTCGAGGCGGTAAAGTTCCGCATGGCGAGCGTTTGGCAGAACCGCATGTTCGGAGACATAAAAATCAAGCCCTGGGAAAAGATTTCCGTCGAGGAGATGGAAATCACCGTCGAGGGGTAGTGAAAGGGTATGGAGTACAGGATGGAAAAGGAAACTGCGCTCGTCGAGGCGATCCTCTATCTGGAAACCGAACCGGTGGACTCGGCGTCCCTGGTTCGCATTTCCGGGCTTTCGGCGGAAGTCATCGAGCAGGTAATAGAGATATTGAGGGACCGCTATTCGTCGGACGATCACGGCGTCGAGCTCGTCCAGATATCGGGCGGTTGGACTTTGAGCCCCAAGCGCGAGCTCTGGGAAAGCCTCAAGGACCGCTACGGCAAGAAGAACGACAACCGGCTTTCGCGCGCGGCGATGGAAACCCTTTCGATAATCGCGTATTCGCAGCCGATCACGCGCGCCGAGATCGAGGCGATCCGCGGCGTTTCCGCGGATAACATGATCAGGCTTCTGGCCGAGCGCAATCTCATCAAGGAAGTGGGCAAAAAGGACATTCCCGGCAAGCCCGTTCAGTTCGGCACCACGAAGGACTTCCTCAAGCTTTTCAGGCTCAACAGCATCGCCGACCTTCCGAAGCTCGACGAGACCGAAAGCGACCGCTTCGAGCTTGCCCGCTGATGGAACGGCACGATTCGGGAGAACCGACCACACAGGAAAAAGACGACTCGATCAGGCTCCAGGTATACCTCGCCCATGCGGGCCTCGCGTCCCGTCGCGCCGCGGAGGAGATCATCCTTTCGGGACGCGTGACGGTAAACGGGAGCACGGTCACCGGCATGGGCTCGCGCGTGAAGGACGGGGACGTCGTTTGCGTCGACGGAAAGCGGGTCGAGAGCGAGGAAACGAAACGGTATGTCCTTCTCAACAAGCCTTCCGGGTACGTATGTTCCCTTTCCGACGAGAAGAATCGCCCGGTGGCCGCGGATATCCTCAAGGCGCGCTACGCAGAGCGGCTCTACAACGTCGGAAGGCTCGACATGTATTCCGCCGGGGCCCTCATATTCACCAACGACGGCTCGTTCGCCGCGATCGTCGGGCACCCGTCGTCCGAGATCGAGAAGGAATACGTCGTGGAGGCGAGCCTTCCCTTTCGCGACGATCTCATCAAGGCGTTCATGAACGGGATCAGGATCGAGAACGCGTTCTACCGATGCAAGAGCGCCGAACGGCTTTCGTCGAGAAGGGTGCGCGTGGTTCTCGTGGAGGGAAAAAACCGCGAGATCAGAAAGGTTTTCGAGCATTTCGGCGTGCGCGTGAAAAGCCTCATCAGGGTGAGAATCGGCCCCGTATCGCTCGGGGAACTCCCGTACGGCGAAACCCGCGAGCTCACCGAGGCGGAAATCGCGGAGCTTTTGGCCCAAAACAGGAAATTCGACTAGCATACAAGGATACAGCATGATTATCGCCATCGACGGGCCCGCGGGGTCCGGGAAAAGCACAATCGCGAAGATGCTCGCGTCAAAGCTCTCTCTGACCTTCATGAATACCGGAAGTTTTTACCGTGGCGTTACCCTCGCGTACCTTCGTTCCCTCGGGGGGAACCCGGACGGCTCGGGCGGAAAAACCCCCGATTTGACCGACGAGGCCGCGATCGTCGCCTTCGCGGCGACCGTTCCGCTCGATTACCGAAACAGTCACCTGTACATCGGCGAAGAGGACGTGGAGCGGTATCTGAGAACCGACGCGGTCGAAGCGATCGTCGCGAGGCTTTCCGCCATCGTCGAGGTCAGGCATATCGTCAACGGGAAGATTCGCGAGGTAGCCAGCAATACCGGCGTCGTGTGCGAGGGCAGGGACATGACGACCGTCGTCTTCCCGAACGCCGATTACAAGTTTTACCTCGACGCGTCGGCGAAATCGCGGGCAAAAAGGCGGTTTGACCAGGGAACGAGCAACCTTTCCCTCGAAGCGATCGAAAAAACGATCGCGGAGCGCGACGAGGTCGACCGGAATAAAAAGGAAGGCAGCCTGAAAATCGCCGAAGACGCTACCTATATAGACACTTCGGACTTGACCATCGACACCGTTTGTGACATGATAGTAAGCAAAATTCACTTATAAGGGTTGGTTATGGATCAGATGGAAGTGGCAAAGGATGGACAGAAGAACTCCGGTGATGACATCCAGCAGACACGATTACAGGAGGAGTACCTGAAGTCGTTCCAGTCGCTCGAAGAGGGACAGCTTGTTGACGGTATCGTCATCCAGGTTACAAACGATCAGGTGTTTATCGACGTCGGATACAAGTCCGAGGGTAAAATTCCCGTTTCCGAATTTACCGTTCTGCCGAAAGTCGGCGATACCGTGAGCGTCGTGCTCGAGAAGAAAGAGAACAAGCACGGCGAGGTCATCGTTTCCAAGCAGAAGGCGGACGTCAAGGTTTTCTGGAAGAATCTCAGACAGGCTTTCCAGGACAAGGCTCCTGTTGAAGGCAAAATCGATAAAATCGTCAAGGGCGGCTATGAGGTCGAGCTCGGTTCTGGCGTGAAGGCGTTCCTTCCGATCAGCCAGTCGGACAGCCAGAAGGTCGAGAAAGCCGAGAAGCTTCTCGGTCTCAAGTGCATGTTCTACATCGAGCGCCTTTATTCCGACAATAAGGTCAACGTCGTCGTCAATCGGCGCAAGTATCTCGAGGAGCAGACCGAGACCAATCGCGAGGCGTTCTTCAAGAACGTCCAGATCGGCGATTCCGTTACCGGTACCGTCAAGAGCTTCACGAGCTTCGGCGCGTTCATCGACCTCGGCGGCTTCGACGGCCTCCTTCACATCAACGACATGAGCTGGGGACACGTCACCCGCCCGAAGGACTTCGTCAAGAAGGGCCAGGAGATCACCCTCAAGGTTATCCGCCTCGACCCGGAAGAGAAGCGCATCAACCTCTCGCTCAAGCACTTCAGCGAGGATCCCTGGCTCCACTTCGAGGACAAGTTCCACGTGAACGACGTCGTCAAGGGCAAGGTCACCAAGCTCACCGAATTCGGCGCCTTCATCGAGCTCGAGGAAGGTATCGAGGGGCTCGCGCACATCAGCGAGTTCAGCTGGGTCAAGAAGATCAACAAGCCCGAGGACATGGTCCAGATCGGCGACGAGATCGAGTGCATGATCCTCGGTTACGACATCCAGGCCGGACGCGTTTCGCTCGGACTCAAGCAGGTTACCGCGAACCCGTGGGAGGATCTCACGAACAAGTATCCCGTCGGCACCCGCCTCACCCGCAAGATCGTGAAGGTGACCAATGCCGGCGCGTTCGTGGAGCTTGAGGAAGGCATCGACGGATTCCTCCACGTAGACGACCTTTCCTGGACCAAGAAGGTAAAGCATCCCTCGAGCGAGCTTGCCGTGGATCAGGAGATCGAGGTCATGGTCATCGAGCTTGATCCCGAGACCCGACGCATCCGCCTCGGCGTAAAGCAGCTTTCCGACGATCCGTGGGCGATTTTCGCCCAGGCGTATCCGAGCGGATCCTCCGTCGAGGGCGAGATCACCTCGATCACCGACTTCGGCGTGTTCCTCAAGGTCGCCGGCGGCATCGAAGGCTTGATCAACAAGTCGAACCTCACCGAGAACCGCGACGAGATGTTCGAGGAAGCGGTGAAGAAGTACAACGTCGGCGACAAGATCAAGGTCGTCGTCGTCGAGGTCAGCCCCGAAAAGCAGAAGGTCGCTTTCTCGATCAAGGATTACAAGAAGAAAGTCCAGCGCGAGGAGATTTCGCGATACATGTCGTCCGAGCAGGAAAAGGACGACGGAGCCTATACCCTCGGGGATTTCCTCAAGAACAAGTCGAACTGAACCCGGTTTCGATGAGCGGCATTGATGAAGCTGTCCAACGCGATTGAAACAGAAAAACTCAATGCCCTCATCGAAATCAACACGCTCATCAATTCAAACTATTCCGACATAAACGCTCTGCTGGCTCATATCCTTGAGTCGGCTCAGCGTATCGTCGCCGGCGACGCCTCGTCGCTTCTTCTCCTTGACTCAAACAAGCAGGTTCTTCGTTTCGAGGTCGCCCTCGGGCCGAAAGGGCTCGAAGCGAAGAAATTCGTCGTCAAGATGGACGAGGGCATCGCCGGTTGGGTCGTCAAGAACAACCGGAGCCTCATCGTCAACGACGTCGAGAACGATCCCCGCTACAGCAAGAACGTCCAGCAGTCGACCGGGTATCGGACGCGGAACATGCTCGCCGTCCCGATGCGCGTCAAGGACGAATGTATCGGCGTCATCGAGATACTCAACAAGCAGGGCGACGCGGGCTTCACGCTCGCCGACCTCGAGGTGCTGGAAATTCTCGCGAATCAGGCGGCCATAGCGTACCAGAACGCGAGTTTCCTCCAGCGGTCCCGCGACGAGATCGCCGTCCTCCAGGACCAGATCGCGACCGATCGCGGTTACCATACCCTGATCGCGAAAAGCCCGGTCATCCTCGAGAAGCTCGACATCGTCGAACGCGTCGCGAAGTCGGACTCGTCGGTGCTGATCCTCGGGGAAAGCGGCGTCGGCAAGGAGCTCTTCGCCGAGCAGCTTCACCTGAAAAGCGACCGCGTGTCGGGACCGTTCGTGCGCGTAAACTGCGCGGCCCTGCCTGAGGGGTTGCTCGAAAGCGAGCTTTTCGGACACGTGAAGGGAGCGTTTACCGACGCGATATCGAACAGGAAGGGCCGTTTCGAGATGGCCGACCGCGGGACCATCTTCCTCGACGAGATCGGCGACCTGCCGCTCTCGCTGCAGTCGAAACTTCTCCGGGTCATCCAGAACAAGGCTTTCGAGAAGGTCGGGTCGAGCGAGACGATCACCGTCGACGTCAGGATCGTCGCCGCGACCAATCGCGACATAGAACGGCTCGTCGCGGAGCAGAAATTCCGCTCGGATCTCTATTACCGGCTCAACGTCCTTCCGCTGTACATACCGCCGCTCAGGCAGCGCATCGAGGACATTCCCGAGCTTGCGTACTTCTTCCTGAAACGAATCCGTCACGAGGTCAAAAAGGAATTCCTCGGTTTTTCCGAGGGCGCGATGAGCGCGATCCTTTCCTACTCGTGGCCGGGGAACATCAGGGAATTCGAGAACACGATCGAGCGCGCGTGCGTCATCGGGAAGCCACCGTATATTCGCGAGGAAGACCTCCTCTTGAATATCAGGTCAATGCCTGATAATAATACCTATACGGACAAAAGCCTCAAATCGGTACTGAACCTTTTCAAGAAGCACTATATCCAGAAGGTGCTCGAGGAAAACAACTGGAATCAGACAACCGCGGCCCAAGTCCTCGATATACAACGGACGTATTTATCCAGACTGATCAAGGAACTGGAAATCAAGGAGAAATAGCAAATGTCAACTAATGCAACGCGCGACAATGGCGCGGAAAAGGCCACTCTTTCCCAGAAACTCAACGATTTCATCGTTAAATTCCGGATACTCATCATTTCGGTTTTCGTCGCGCTCGCGGTCGTGTTCCTCTCGCTTATGGCGTACACCACGATCGTAGAGAAGAAATCCTCCTCTGCCCAGGAAAAAACCGAGACCCTCATGAAGGACTGGGAAGCCGCGAAGGGCGCCAACGATCAGAGCGCTCTTTCGGCGAAAGAGGACGAGACCATCGCGACGCTCCTGAAGCTCGCGAAGTCGAATAAGGGATCGTTTGCCGGCGCGCGCGCGTACATGTCAGCCGCGGAGATTTACTTCTCCCGGAAAGACTGGAAGAACGCCGAGGAGAATTATCTCGCCGCGGCGAAATCCTCCGCGAAAGCCTATACCGCGGGTCTCTGCTATTACAACGCGGCCATTTCCGCCGACGAGCAGGGAAACGCCGATAAAGCGGTCGAGTCGCTGAACAAGGCCATCGCGCTCGAGGGCTTTTCCCTTAAATCACGCGCGTACTTCAATCTCGGTCGTATCGAGGAGCAGCGCGGGCACGCCGAGGCCGCGTTGGCCGCCTACAAGAAGCTCGCCGAGCAGTATCCCGACGACGAGTGGACCAAGCTCGCCAAATCAAGGATTATCGCGCTCGAGATCAAATAACGCCTTCCGGAGGTTGCCATGGCCGCGAAAAAGTATCATTGGCTGTTTAAGACACGGAATTTCGGGCTCATCATCGGATTAGCCGTATCGGTCTTTTTCTGTCTCGTGGGCTTTTCTTCCGGCCTCTTCGGCAATCTGGAATCGAAGCTTCTTGATTCCTATTTTTTCTTCAAGTCCATCGGCGGCAAGGAAGCGGTCCAGAAAGGCGTCTGGAAGGCGGACCGGAACGATGCCGTCTCCCCGGACATCATGATCGTCGGAATCGACCTCAAGGCCCTGCAGAAATTCGGGCTTTGGCCGTTTCCGCGCGGTACGCACGCCGATCTCGTCAACTCCTTTACCCGCATCAAGAACCAGGAAGAGCGTGAAAAAGCGCTTTTTCTCGATATCTTCTTCGTCGACGAGTCGGGAAACCCCACGGACGATCAGAAGCTCGCGAAGAGCTTTTCCGATTCCGGCCGCATCTTCCTCGAAACAATCCTTGACGCCTCCGCGCCGGGAGAGACTATCGGCGCGGAGATGTTTTCCCGACAGAAGATTCTCTTTGATAACGAAGGGCTCGTCACGAGGGTAGGGAAGGGGTGGAAGGGCATCCTGCCGTTCTTCGGCATCCAGACGAATCTCCCGATTTTCAACCAAACCGCGAAAGGGTACGGATCCGCAAACGTCGTTCCGGATCCGACCGACGAGATCGTTCGACGGCAACCGCTCGTGCTCAAGTACTCGAGTCTCGAGGGTGAAATCCCCTTCGAGGCACTCGAACCCGGTTTTACCGTCGACGAGGCCAATTTCGAGCGGCTCTCCTGGTTCGACACGAAAGGCATCGAGCATCAGATCGATATGCCGCTCACCGAAAAATCTATCGAAAAACTCAGGCGCGAGGTGTATCGATCGGCGCCTCCCATGACCTATGACCAGGACGGAGACGGAAACGCCGAATCCGAGACGCGCGCGATCGAGTTGTACCGCGACTATTTTCTTCCGTCGATTACCTTCAGCCTCGCCCTCAATCACTGGAACGCGCGGCTTTCCGATTGCGAAGTCATTCCCGGAAAATCGATAATCGTTCATCGGAGCGAGGGCGACCCCGTCACGATACCGATCGACGACCAGTGCGCGATGATCATCAACTACGCGGGAAAAGCCTCGTCGACGGCGGCGGACGGCAACAGGACCTTTCCGGTTCGCTCGTACGCGGGTTACGCCCGCCAGACCCCCGATGATCCCGCCCAATGGCCCGACACCCGCGCGGTCGGAGGCAAGATTCTCATGATCGGCGCCTTCGATAAAGGGATGGCCGCCGACGAAAAACAGACGCCGTTCGGCATGATGTTCGGCATCGAGATCCACGCGAACTCCCTCAATACCATGCTCACCGGCAATTTCGTCAGGCATCTTCCTCTTTTCTGGAACGTTCTGTTAACCATCGCGTTGACCATGCTCATCGCGCTCGTCGCGTCGCGCATGAAAAATCTCTGGTCGATGCCGCTTTCCATACTCATCGCGATAGCGACCTTCATCGTATGCTCGATCCTCTTCGACTCGATGGGAATACTCATAAACTACAGCGTTCCGTTCGCGGGAATGTTCTTCTCGTACATCATGATCATTCTCTACCGATCGAGCACCGAGGAACGCGAGAAGCGGAAAATACGCGCCATGTTCGGCAAATACGTCAGTCCCGACGTCGTTGCGCAGATGATGGACAACCCCCCGGAACTCGGCGGCGTCGATCGGGAATTGACCGTATTCTTCTCGGATATTCGCGGATTCACGAGTCTTTCCGAAACGCTCACCCCGCAGGAGCTGGTAAAGCACCTCAACGAATACCTTTCGGCGATGACCGACATAATACTCGAGACGGGCGGAACGCTCGACAAGTACGTCGGCGACGAGGTCATGTGCTTCTGGGGCGCGCCCCTTGAGGTCAAGGACCACGCGGCCCGCGCATGCAGATGCGCGCTCATGCAAAAGGCCAAGCTCGCCGAGCTGAACGCGCTGTGGCCTCCCGAGAAGCGGCTCAACATCGGCATCGGACTCAATACCGGGATCATGACCGTAGGAAACATGGGATCGGCCGGTCGAATGAACTATACCCTTATGGGCGATAACGTGAATCTCGGCGCGCGGCTCGAGGGAACGAACAAGGTCTACGGGACGATGATAATCGTCAGCGAGTATACCTACGCCATGGTAAAGGATCAGTTCGTGTTCAGGGAGCTCGATACGATTCGCGTCAAGGGAAAAAACCGGCCCGTGGTCATATACGAGTTGGTGGGAGATTTGTGAAAAACCATGCGCGTTCGCGCGTCTTGATTGCGCTTTTCGCAGCCTTCATCGGTCTCTATCTCGTCTCGTGCGGCATAGAGACCTTCGTGTATCTTTATCCGGTCACGTATCGCGATTTCGAGCCCTCAAGTTCCCCCGGATACAACTATTTCTCGTTCAGGACCTCCGATGACCGGAACGAGGCTGAATCCCCGGGTTATTTCAAGGGTTTCGAGATCTACTACCGGATTTACAACAACAATTCGACGAGGGTTAACGATAAATCCCTCATCAACAATTATAACAACGACAACCCGACTACAGCGTATACCTATCTCTTGAACACCAAGCTCTACAAGCGGCTTTCGTGCGTCGTGCGGCCAAACGACATTCCGCTCATACCGGGTTCCGACACGAACCGTGAGGTTATCGTGCGCCTCGAGCAGTTTAACGAACAGAGCCCGCAAATCTCGGTTTCCGGGGATGCTTCCCTCTATGGAGTGCCGAGAAGGACGAACGACGAAACCAGCGCGAGCGACAAACTTTTCGATCTCGACGAGATCGATCAGGGCGACAGCGATTTGACCTATAGCTCGTCCTGGGACACCGACGGCGTCGGAAAAAAACTCGCGTACGTGCAGGCGTACGTGGTCGCGTATGGATATGACGGATCGTACAAATCGATCTATAGCGAGCTGTTCGAGTTGGGATTTATAACGCTGAAAGAGAAATAAGCAAAGACAGTGAATCGCGGAAAGATTCGGACTATGGGCGCTGAGGGGCTCGAACCCCCGACATTTTGGGTGTAAACCAAACGCTCTACCAACTGAGCTAAGCGCCCGACATCGAAACAATAGCAAAATGCCCGTAAAAGGTCAAGAGAAGTACTTATGGTGTATGGATTATACGACAAAATCCTTTGCCATTACCGGTAGTCGACAGAACATACATTATGCGCAGTGAAGTTGTTATACCAACGTTGCGATATAAAAAAGCACCGCAAAAAAGATAAGGTTCCATTTGGTGAAAACACCCATAAAGGCCAGGGTCTTATCCCTATGCTCGTGCGCGAAGAACTTGAAACTGATGACGCTTGCCAATGACGCGATTATGGTCCCCATACCGCCAAGGCTTACCCCTCTCAGGATTCCGACCGCGTCATCGGTAAATCGGGAAAGCAGAATGGCCGCGGGTACGTTGCTGATTGCCTGACTCGCGAGCGCCGCGACGAGCATCGGGTTGATTCCGGTTATTCCGGTAAGCAGCGCGTGAACGGCGGGAATCCTTTGAATGTTGCCGATGAAGACGAAAAAACCGAGGAAGGTCACGAGAAGCGAATAATCGACCCGAAGCACGAGGCCGCGGTCCAGGATGAGAACGGTCAAGACCACGATCGCGGTCACCGCGCGATAATCGAGAATCCGGAAAACGGCGAGTACCGAGATCGCGAAAAGCGCGATGAAGGTCGCGAAGGAAAGCGGCTTCAGGGTATAGTTAGGCCCGCTATGCTTCGCGATGAGGGTTTGGGGCTTGATGCGCAGCAACGAAACCGCGAGCAACGCGCCTCCGGCGATAACGACCGGATATATGCCGACAAAGAAATCGCGCGGAGAAAAACTATAATAGGAAAAGAGATAGAGGTTCTGGGGATTCCCCACGGGGGTGAGCGCGCTGCCGACATTCGCGGCGATGGTCTGAAGCGTGACGATATGGGCCTTTACCCTCCATGAAACGCAGTCTTTCATGAGGAGAAGCCCGAACGGGACGAAGGTAATCAGCGCGACGTCATTGGTTATCCCCATCGACGCGATGAATGTGGTCGTGACGAGGATCGCGGCAATCATTCGCGTATTACCGGCGAAACGCAATACGGACGACGCGAGGATGTCGAACGCTCCGGATACGCGAAGGCCCTGAACGACGGTCATGAGGCAAAAGAGGCTTGTAAGCACCTTCCAGTCTATGTACTCGAGATAGGCAGTCGACGGGGGGACGAAACACGACGATATCGCCGCAGCGGTAAGGGCGAGGCAAAGAACGGTCTCACGGGCAAAAAAGCGGCGAAGCGTACGGAGCGGTGTTGATATCATTGATGATCCTCTGGCGAGAGAAAAGACGCGATAGTGTTTTCGAGCGTATCGGTAACGGCGAGATCGAGCGCGATGGACGCGGGGCGGCCCGAAAGGATGATCGCGCGATCGGCGATGGCCATGGTCTCGCGCGCGTCGTGCGTGACGACGACGATCGTACGCCGTTCCTCGGCCCTCAGCTCGTTGAATAGCGCGATAAGAGCCGACTTGGTTCTGGAGTCCTGGGATTGAAACGGTTCGTCCATTAGGAGGAGCGGCGAATCGACCGCGAACGCGCGGGCGATCGCGACGCGTTGCCGCTCGCCGCCCGAGAGGCTTTCGGGATACGAGTCTCCCCGGTCGCCGAGCCCTACCCGCTCGAGATACCGAATCGCCCTCGCCTTTTTCCCTTTTGCGTCTCCCGGGAGCGCGAGCGTTATGTTTTGCAAGGCCGTTTTCCAGGGAATAAGCCTCGGTTCCTGAAAGACAAAAGACACCGGCGAACTATTCGAGCGCGCGGCGATCTCGCCCAACAGGGTCGTTTTACCGCATCCGGAACGGCCCATGATCGCCGTGACGCTTCCGTCGGCGAACTCAATCGAGAAATCCCGAAAAATCGATTTGCCGTCGTAGGAACGGTTGATGCCGCTGAATTTCATGCGCGCTCGCCTTCCCTTCGCGTTTCCGGGATCACGTGGCGCGAGGCGGCGCGCGCGACCGCGCGGAATGCCAGTTCGGTTATCACGCTCAGCGCGATGGCTACCAGGGTCAGCGAGAACACGCGCGTGGTCTCAAGATGGACTTTCGCGGTTTGCATGGCGCTTCCGAGGCCTGACCTCGGGAAACCGAGGATCTCTCCCGCGACGACGACCTTCCAGGTGAGGCCGAGGGACGCTCCTGCGCCCGCGAGGACGTACGGCATTGCGGAGGGGACGCGTATGGCGAGAAACGCCTTCCGTCGGGGGATGGCGTATACGCGCGCCATCACGAGAAGCTTGGGATCGCATGAACGGGCGCCTTGCGCAAAGGCCTCGGTCATCACGGGAAGGGTCATGAGGACGGCGACGAAGATCGGCATGATATCCGAGCCGAACCACAGTATCGCGATGAGAATGAAGGAGACGACGGGCGTCGACTTGATGACCGACATCCACGGGGCGAGCGCGGCGGAAAAAAGCGGCCTCGTCCCGGAGAGCGCGCCGAGCGCGGCCGAAAGCGCGAAGGAAGCTGCGAAGGCGACAAGGCCGCGCGCGAAAGTATACGCGACGTCGGCGAGGAAGGCTCGCTCGAAAAAGAGTCGGGCCGAATCGCGAAGAACGCTTGACGCGGCGGGAAGGATGAGCGGGGACCCGATCGCGCGCGCGAGGCATTCCCATGCCCCGAAAAGGACGGCGCTCGACGCGAGAATCGCCGCGAGGGTACGCTTGTTCATTTGCGGTAAAAGCTCCCGTCAGGCAAGTTTCCGCCGACCGATACGGGCGCGTACTCGAGAAAGACGCCCAGGAGCGCCTCTATCCCCTTTCTCGCGTCCCTGGCGTCGATCCATACGAAGTTGCACGAAGGGATCGCGCGCGCGGCGACTTCCGCCTTGAGACCGAGGCCTTGCGCCTCGACGAGATAACCAGCCTCGACGGGATGGGCTACGGTCCATTCAACCGACGAGCGGTACGCGGCGAGAAACCGCGAGACCGTTTCCGGATGCCGGGAGGCATAGGTTTTCCTGACGACGCAGAGGGTCATGGGGAAGTCCTCGCCGAGTCCCGCTTCTTTCCACGCGTCGCGAAGGAGAAAAGCTCTCCGCACGGGCTTTTCTCCCCCACCCGAAAGTATCGCGACCGTCGCGAAGGGCTCGGGAACGAGAGCGTATTGAATCTTTCCCGCGACGAGGGATGGGGCTATTTCCTGGTAGGGAATGGAGTACTCAAGCCTGATAGAACCCTCGCGGATCCCGTTTCTGGCGATGAGCGTTTTAAGGACGTATTCCGGGGTAGACCCCTGTCCCGCCAGGTACACGGTCTTTCCGGCGAGATCCGCGAGCCGCGAAATCGACGTATCGCGGGTGATTATCGAGAGCATGCCGTTCCCCACGACGGATGCGACCTCGATGGAATTGGGCGCCTGGGAATGGATTTTCGCCGCGACGTTGGGAGGAAGGATACCGATGTCGACATCGCCATTGAGGAGCTTCGACAAGAGAATATCGATCGAACCCGCTTTGACGAACGAGATCGAGACGTCGGGGATGTTCGGGGGATCGGACATGACTCGCGCCATTCCGATTCCTGAAGGGCCGACAATGACGCCTACGGTGAGTTTTGATGGCATGGCTGAGTAGGCAAACGAGGCTAAAGCTACAAGAAAAAAGGTAGCCAGATGAAAACGGTTGCTCATGAACCGATTATATCATTTTTGCGCATCCGGTTGCCAGTGGACAGGTATCGCAGATCGGGCGCGATCGACAGTGTTCCTTCGCATGACGAACGAAAAGCGCGTGAAATTCCTTGTACCGATTCACCGAAGGGTCGGTTATTATGCGCGAAGTTATGAAATACTTGACAGCATTATAGCGTTTCGAGGGGTTAACCAGATGTAAAGCTCTTTCGGAATGCCCCATTCTCCGCAAAATCCTGAGGGTATAGGTATCTATCACAAACTCTCTTCGGTGCCATGCGTAGAGAAGCATAGAATCGGCCGTTTCCGGCCCGATCCCGGACAGGCTCAGGAGGGCATCGCGCGTCGGTATGGCGCCATCAAGGGCGAGGAAAAAAGACGCGAACGCTTTGACGCGCCTGGCTTTTTGATTGAAATACCCCGAAGGGCGGATTGCGCCCGCGAGGATATCCATGGGCGCGGTCAGAATCGTCTGAGGGGAATCGAGGCCCTGTTCAATGAGAGCGAGAAGCGCGCGCTCGACGTTCGGCCATGCCGTGTTTTGCGTCAGAATCGAGCCAAGGGCGACCTCCCAACGATCGCTATCCGAAACGGGTATCAGGTCGTCATCGGGATGGTAGCCCCGATCGTCAAAGCCAGTTTCTCCCCGACGCGAAAAAACCGGCCACCACCCCTGCTTTCCATACGCTTCGTAAAGCGTCGAGAAGAGCTCGTCAGGCGGTACCGGTTTTTTCATGTCACTCGAGACGCGTTACTTTTTCTTCGGCGCAGAGGGCTTTTTTGCCGGTCCCTTCTTCGACGGAGCGGATTTCTTCACGGGAACGGCCTTTGCCTTTGTCGCGCCCTTTTTCGCGACTGGTTTCACGCCCGCTTTTTTCGCAGGCGCGGCTTTCGCCTTTGTCGCGGCCTTTTTGGCAGCGGGTTTCACGCTCGCCTTTTTCGCAGGCGCGGCTTTCGCCTTCGACGCGGCCTTTTTAACAGCAGGCTTCACGCTCGCTTTTTTCGCAGGCGCGGTCTTTATCGCGTCAGCCTTGGGCTTTGACGCCTTCGAAACCGGGGAGGCCTTTTTGGCAGCGGGTTTTGTCGGCTTCGCCGCGCTCTTTTTCGCGCTCGCGGCCTTCGACTCGATGACCGCTTGGGCGGCGGCGAGCCGCGCGACCGGCACGCGGAAGGGAGAGGCCGAAACATAATCCATGCCGACGCGATGGCAGAACTTGACCGAGGCGGAATCGCCTCCGTGCTCGCCGCAGATGCCGACCTTGAGCTTCGCGCGCACCGAGCGTCCCTTCTCGATACCCGACGCGATGAGCATGCCGACGCCCGCCTGGTCGAGGCTCTGGAAGGGATCGGCCTTGAAGATCGCGGCCTTGTTCTCGTCGACGTAATCGGGGAGGAATTTTCCCGCGTCGTCGCGGCTCATGCCGAGCGTCATCTGGGTGAGGTCGTTCGTGCCGAAGGAGAAGAACTCGGCGACGTGCGCGATCTCGTCGGCGAGAAGCGCCGCACGCGGCGTTTCGATCATCGTGCCGACCATGTAGGGCACCTTGATCCCCTCTTTCGCGACGACCGAGTCCGCGGTCTTCCGGGTAAGGTCCTCGAGAATCGCGAGTTCCTTCGCGTCGATGACGAGCGGGATCATGATCTCCGGGGAGACCTTCACGCCCTTTTTCGCGACCTTGCACGCGGCGGTCATGATAGCGGTAACCTGCATCTCGAGGATTTCGGGATAGGTTATCGTGAGCCTGCAACCGCGGTGCCCGAGCATCGGGTTCGCCTCATGGAGACGCTCGACGCGTTCGCGGACGAAATCGAAGGTTACGCCCGCGGCCTTCGCGAGGGCTTTCTGGCCCGCATCGTCGTGGGGCACGAACTCATGGAGCGGCGGGTCGATGAGCCTGATCGTCACGCCCATGCCGTTCATCGCGGTGAAAATGCCCTCGAAGTCGGCGACCTGGAACGGAAGGAGCTTCGCGAGCGCCTTCTTGCGCGCCTCGACGGTCTCCGCGATGATCATCTGCCTGATCGCGAGGATGCGTTCCTCGGAATCGAAGAACATGTGCTCGGTGCGGCAAAGGCCGATTCCCTCGGCTCCGAGCTTTCGCGCGTGCTCCGCGTCGTAGGGGGTGTCGGCGTTCGTGCGTACCTTCAGGGTCCTCGTCTCGTCGACCCACTTCATGAGGGTCTCGTAGGACGCGGGCAGCTTCGGGGTGACGAGCTTGAGCTCGCCCTTATAGACGTTGCCGTTGCCGCCGTCGAGGGTGACGAACTCCCCTTCCCTGATCGTGATCCCGTTCGCGGAAAACTGCTTCTTGTCGTAATCGATCGAGAGCTTCTCGCAGCCGACGATGCAGCTCTTGCCCCACCCGCGCGCGACGACCGCGGCGTGGCTCGTCTTTCCGCCGGTCGCGGTAAGGATTCCCTGCGCCGCGTGCATGCCGCCGACGTCCTCGGGGCTCGTTTCCTTGCGGACGAGGATAACCTTGTCGCCGGCCTTCGCGCGCTCCTCGGCGCGTTCGGCGGAGAAATACACCCGACCGCACGCGGCGCCGGGGACCGCGTCGATTCCCTGCACGATGAACGCGCTCTTGAGCGCGTCGGTCTGGGTCTTGTCGATCGCGGGATAGAATATCCCCTCGATGTCGCTTGATTTGATGCGGGATATCGCCTGCTCCTTCGTGATGAGCTTTTCCTTGACGAGGTCGACCGCGATCCTGAAGGCGGCGGCGGGAGAGCGCTTGCCGGTGCGGCACTGGAGCATGTAGAGCTTTTCCTCCTCGACGGTGAACTCGAGGTCCTGCATGTCCTTATAGTGCCGCTCGAGGGTCGCCCTCACGTCGCACAGCTGCTTGTACGCCTTCGGGTCCTTCTTCGCGAACTCCGAGAGCTTGATCGGCGTCCTGATGCCCGCGACGACGTCCTCGCCCTGCGCGTTGATGAGATAGTCGCCGTAGAACTCGTCATCGCCGGTATTCGGGTCGCGGGTAAAGCAGACGCCGGTGCCTGAGGTGTCGCCCTTGTTGCCGAAGACCATCTGGACGACGTTTACCGCCGTTCCCTTGACGCCGACGAGCTTCTCGACGCGGCGATAGGTAACGGCCTTGTCGGCCATCCACGAGCCGAACACCGCGCCGATCGAGCCCCAAAGCTGCTCGAGGGGATCCTGCGGAAACGCGGAACCGATGGCCTTGCGGTAGATTTCCTTGAAGTCCACGATGAGCGCCTGGAGCTCGGCCTCGTTTACCTCGGTATCGCCGATCTTCCGCCCGACTGCGCCGACGCGCTTTGCCGTCATCGTTTCCTTTATCTTTTGAAAGGCATGGTCGAACCGTTCGCGATCGATGCCCATCGCCGTAGAGCCGTACATCATGATGAACCGGCGATACGCGTCCAGGGCGAATCTCCGGTTTCCGGTCTTTTTCGCGAGTCCCTCGACCGACTTGTCCGTCAGGCCGAGATTAAGGATCGTCTCCATCATGCCGGGCATGGAGACGGGCGCTCCCGAGCGGACCGATACGAGAAGCGGGTCGGACGGATCTCCGAGCTTTTTGCCGGTAACCTTCTCGAGTCTTGCAAGATGCTGGGCGACCTCATCGCGGAGTCCTTCGGGATATCGTTTGCCGTTGCGATAATACTGATCGCAAACCTCGGTCGTGATCGTGAAACCGGCCGGTACCGGCAACCCGATCTTCGTCATCTCGGCGAGGCCCGCTCCCTTGCCGCCGAGCAGTTCCTTCATGCTTCCATCGCCCTCGGATTTCCGTTCGCCGAAAAAGTACACCATCTTGCTTTTAGCCATAATGCAGTCTTCTCCTTAAATTACGCGAATTGCCGACTCGTGATGGAAAATTGTAACTTGTGAATTCCACGCTGTCAATGTTATACTCCGTTCAGCATGAAACGCGCCAATTCTGTCACTTTCGTCCTTTTTGCGCTTGCGCTCGCGACACTTGTCCTGTCCTGCTCGTCTATTCAAAAGCAATCGGATTCTCCCCGAAACCACGATTCCGCGCGCGAGGCATCCCGGTTAACCCTCGCCTTCGTCGGGGATATCATGTCACACGAAGTCAATTACTCGATGCGGGATTACGCGATGATCTACGAGCGGGTGACCCCCGCCCTCAAGTCGGCGGATTTCTGCTTCGGAAACCTCGAGGTGCCCGTCGCCGAAAACCTTCCCCTTTCGGGTTATCCGCGCTTCAACGTCCATTCACCCTACGTGAGGGCCGCGATCGACGCAGGTTTCGGCGTTTTCTCCCTCGCGAACAATCACTCGAACGACCAGGGAACCGTCGGTATCGAGGGGACGCTTGCGTGCATGAAATCCCTCGGGCCCGCCGTCGGGTTCTCGGGGCTCAGGCATTTCGACGGGGAACCGATGCGCGAGATCATTCTCGAAAAGGACGGCCGCGCCGTCGTGTTCCTCGCGGTCACGGAGATTCTCAATTCCCATGACCGATCGGCGAAGCGGGTGTACTATGTCGCGCCGGACAGGAAGTCCCGCGAGGCCTTTCTCGCCGAGATACGCGCGATTCGCGCGAGACACCCGCGCGCGGTATTCGTGCTTTCGATCCATCTCAACGAACCCGAGTACGTCCGGGTCGTGTCGGCCTCGAAGCGGGCCTGGTTTCGCGAACTCAAGGACTCGGGCGTCGATATCGTATGGGGCTCCCATCCCCACGTCATGCAGGAATGGGAACTCGTGGAAGCAGGGCCGAACAACGCGACCCGGCAGGCCCTTTTCATGTACTCGATGGGGAACTTCATCTCCGGACAGCGGTTCACGATCAACCGCGAGGACCCGGGCGCGATGCGCGAGTATACCGGCGATAGCGTCGTCATGCGCGTGGAGATATCGCAGGGTTCCCTCGCCGCGACGCCGATTCCCGTAACGAATTACACCGATCCTGCCTCGGGTCCCGTCGTGCGTCCGTTCGACGAGTCGTTCGTAACGACGTTATCGGCGCCGTTACGCGCGTATTACGAGACCCGCTACGAGCTCATGCGCGCATACCTCCCATTGCCGCCGATGCCCGTCCGCGCTATACTTGACTGATGAAACCACATGAACTGCCGGTATATCAGCAGAAACAGCGCATTCTTGACATGCTTTCGCGAAATCAGGTAATCGTCGTCGAAAGCCCTACCGGTTCCGGAAAAACAACCCAGATTCCCATTATCCTCCACGAGGCGGGCTTTACCTCGAGCGGTATCATCGGCGTGACTCAGCCCCGCCGCATAGCCGCGCTCTCCGTAAGCGACTTCATCTCGCGTCAGCTCGATACCCCGATGCCCGGCCTTGTCGGGTATAAAATGCGATTCGAGGACAAGACAGACGCCTCCACGCGCATCAAGATCATGACGGACGGCATCCTCCTTCAGGAGATGAAGCTCGATCCCTGGCTCAGCAAGTATTCCCTCCTCATGGTCGACGAGGCGCACGAGCGGAGCCTCAACATCGACTTTATCCTCGGTCTTCTCAAGCGCGTTCTCGCCGAACGCCATGATTTCAAGGTGATCGTCTCCTCAGCGACGATCAACACGGAGCTTTTCTCGTCTTATTTCGACGATTGCCCCGTCGTCAGCATCGACGCGATAACCTATCCGGTGACCGTGGTGTACGATCCACCCGCGGTTCCCCCGTCGGGAGGAAGCCTCGCCGCCGAAGAGGCGCTCATGGAAAAGATCGCGGGAATCACCGGCCGGATCATGAACGACGGCCGGGCGGGCGACATGCTCGTGTTCCTTCCGGGCGAGCGCGCGATCAAGCAGTGCATCACGCGCCTTTCGGCCGAGAGCTGGTACCGGAAGCTCCACATACTGCCCCTCTACGGACGGCTCGGAAAGGAAGAACAGGAACGCGTGTTCGACCTGCCTCCCTTCGGCAAGAAAAAGATGGTCGTGTCCACGAACATCGCGGAAACCTCGGTAACGATAAACGGCATCACGAGCGTCATCGACTCGGGACAGGCGAAGCTCAATTTCTACAACCCGCATACCTTCACCTCGAGTCTCGTCGAGGTCCCGGTCTCGAAAGCCTCGTGCAACCAGCGAAAGGGGCGCGCGGGAAGAACCAGGGAAGGCACCTGTTACCGGCTCTACGAGCGCCAGGACTTCGAGTCGCGGCCGCTTTACACGACCGAGGAGATCTACCGGACGGACCTTTCCGAGGTGGTCTTGCGGATGTCGGAACTCGGGATCACCGACTTCGACCAGTTCGACTTCATTTCCCCGCCGTCGCGCGAGGGACTCATCGGCGCCGTCGAGACCCTCAACCTCCTCGGCGCGCTCGCGGAGGACCGGACTCTCTCGAAGATCGGTCAGATGATGTGCCTCTTCCCGCTTCCCCCGAGGCAGTCACGCATGATCGTCGAGGCCGTCCTCTCCTATCCGTCCGTCGTCGAGGAAGCGATAATCGCGTCGGCCTTCCTTTCGGCGCAAAGCCCCTTTATCCTGCCGCCGGGAAAGGAGATGGACGCGCGCCGCGCGCACCACGGATTCCGTGACCCGCACGGCGACTTCGCGTCCTTTCTCAGGATCTTCCGCATGCACAAGATGGCGAAAAATAAATCCCGCTTTTGCGAGATCAGCTATCTCGACGAGCGGGTCATGGCCGAGATCTCGAACATCAAGGATCAGCTCGAGATGATCGTATCCGACATGGGCGTGCCGATCCTCGCAGGCGGCGCGATCGAGGATTACCTTTGCTCCGTCGCGGCGGGCATGATTCAGTTCGTATGCGTGCGCGACGGCAGGGATTCGTTCCGAAGCCTCACCGCGGAACGCATCCAGATACATCCCGGCTCGTGCATGTACCGCGAAAGCCCGCAATTCATCGTCGCGGGAGAGATCGTCAGGACTTCGAGGATGTACGCGATGTCGGTGTCCCCGCTCGATCGCTCGATGCTCGCGCGCATCAATCCCGACCTCGTCCAGCGGCTCTCGCGCCATGGAGGCGCGAAGGTCGGCGGAGATCGGGTCGAGGAACGGCGAAGGGAAAAGGAGCCTGCTCGCGCGGAAAAAACCGGCAAGGGGCGAAAGGGCGAGGAATCGAAGGCCGAGACCCCGCGCGAGGGCGCGGAAACCGTCGCGTTCGGGGGAGAGACCTTCTCGGTCTCGAAGGTGAAGGGAAAGAAGCAGATCACCCTTCCCGTGGAAACCCTCGTGCGCGCGGTCGCGTCGGCGGAGCTCGCGGGATCCTACACCGCGCGTCTCGGGGGGCTTCGCGGAACGGTCGTTTCGCGCGGTCATGAGCTTCTCGCGGGAGAGAAGATGGATCTCATCATGCGGGTCGCGACGACCTTCAATCTCGAGACCGTCGCTCCCGACGCCTGGCCGAGGAAACGGAATTTTCTCGTCGCCGACGAGGCGAAGGATCTCGTCGATAACCTGAAATGGCTTTTCCGGGTGACCGTCGCGAAGGAAAAGAGCAAGGAGCTCGGCTTCATCTGCCTCTTTACCGACGGCAACGGGCAATACTGGTTCAAGTGCTCGCGGGGCTTCCACACCGCGCTCAACGAGTCGATCTCGAGCCTCGAGACCCTTATCGACGAGATCGCCGACACGATCGACGAGCGTTCAAAAGAGACGGTGAGCGAGCTGTACCGAAAACTCAACAGTTTTTTCGGGGATGCGTAAGCGAGGCCTAAAAGCGCGCGGCATGAAATAACTCGGGGCGCGAGATGAGCGTCCTCGCGCGGCGAAAGCGGGTTTTCCTCAGGACAGCTCGCCCGCGCAATCCTCGAGGAACCGGTTGAGAAAGAGGAGACCCTCGCGCGTGAGGGCGAACCGTTCAGCCGACACGGCGAGGAGACCGCGAGCGGACCACGCCGCGACGGTTTTGGGGATGAGCTCGACCGGATCGGCGCCGAACCTCCCCGCGGCAACGCGCCGGTCGATCCCGTCCGCGAGTCGCATCCCCATGAGAAGAATTTCGAGATATAGATCCTCGCGCGTGAGCCGTTCGGTCGTCCGGTCCTCGCGGGGATCACGAAGCCACGATTCGATATCCTTGCCGTTCGTGTACCGGAAGACGCCGTCATTCGAGAATACCGTTCCCGTCGCGCCCGGCCCCGCGCCGACATAGGGCTCAAGTCGCCAATAGGTCATGTTATGTCGGCTTTCCCTTCCCGCTTTCGCGAAATTCGAAACCTCGTATTGCTTCCATCCCCGCTTCTCGAGCCAATCCCTGCCCTGGATCCAAAGCTCCGCCGCCTCGTCGCCGTCTGGAAGGGAGCTCATCCGTCCCGCGGCGACCTTCTTCCCGAGCGGGGTTTCCTCCTCGACGGTCAGGGAATAGAGCGACACATGATCGGGCGCGAAAGCGGCGATTCGTTCAAGATCCGACATCAGGATCCCGCTCGTCTGGCCGGGAAGCCCGGCGATGAGGTCTACCGACAGGCGTCCATTCCACTCGCGCCGGATAAGCTCAAGGGCTTCGATCGTTCTTCGGGCGCTTCCCCGCCGGCCCACGGAGGCAAGGCAGGAATCGTCAAGGCTCTGAACCCCGACGGAAAGCCGGTCAATTCCCCCGCGCGCGCAGGCGTCGAGCCATGCCTTGCCGATGTCCTCGGGATTCGCCTCGATAGTCCACTCGTCGGGCGCGGACATCCTTCCCCCCCTGCCCCGCGCGATGCCCTCGCAAAGGGATTCGACATTCGAAGGGGTGAGGATGCTCGGCGTTCCTCCGCCGATGTACACCGTTTTCCACCGGTCGACGGCGAGCTCGTCTCTCCAGTCCGAGATTTCCCTCGTCAGGCGCGAGACAATTCGATCGGCCGGCCTTTCCGGGGATGGCGAGCGGAATGACGGTTCGGCGTCGGTCACCGAGAAAAAATCGCAGTAATCGCATTTCTTCAGGCAAAGGGGGATATGGACGTACAGGGAGGGATCCATCGAGTCGGGCGCTTTTTTAAGGTTTACCGAACGAGCGGAACGGCCAATACCGGAGCAAGACCTTCCCGCGAATGCGTTTCGCGTCGATCGTACCCCACACGCGCGAATCGCTCGCGCTCAGTCGATTGTCGCAAAGGACGTAGAACTGTCCTTCCGGCAGGACCATCTCGGGGAACGAGCCGGAAAGCGGCAATTCGTCGGTCCAGGCTTCGGGGAGTTTCTCGATCGAAAGGTCATAGGGTTCGCTCGCAAGCTCGAATTCGGTCAGATAATGGCTGCCGCCCGCCGGTTTTACGTGGAGGATGAACCGTTCCATATAGATCGAGTCGCCGGGAAAGGCAAGCAGCCGCCTGATCACCGGCTGCTCTCCGCTCGAGTCGCGAGTGCCGGCAAGATGCACCTTCTGAAAGGTCACGAAGGACACGAATGCGTTGGCCAGCCTGAGGAGCCTTCCGGCATCGTCGGGATAGGCGGGTGCGATAACCACGAGGTCTCCGCGCAACGGCCGGACAAGGGGCGAAAAGCCCTTTACGTCGCGCGTTTCATTGCTGTATAACGGGGTCGACAGTACGCAGTCTCCCTCGTTGAGGGCCGGGCGCATCGTATCCGCCTTGATTTCGTACATCGTCACGAGGTTCCGGTGGATGATGTTGAAAAAGAAGACGAGGGAAACGACGAGGATGATGAACGCGAGAATCGCGCGTCGCTCCTCAAGCTGAGCGGAATACGAATACTTGTGCCATTTGGCGGGCATGCGAGGCTCCCCTTCCGAAGTCGATAATACCGAAAATCGTATCATGAAGGGCTCTCGTTGACAAGTATAACCGCTAACTTCTATAATTCCCCCGATGAACAACGCTTCCGTCAAGACTATCGCCCAAAATCGCAAGGCCCGCTTCAATTACTCCGTTGACGACTCTATCGAGTGCGGTATCGTCCTTGAGGGCACGGAAGTGAAGTCGGTCAGGGCCGGCAACGTTTCGTTCCCCGATGCCTTTGCCGAGATCAGGTCCGGGGAACTCTGGCTCATCGGCTTTCATGTCACCCCGTACGTCTACTCCTCGATATTCAACCACGATCCCGACAGGCCCAAAAAACTTCTCGCGCATCGGGACGAGATCAAGCGGCTCAATCGCAAGGTCGAGGAAAAGGGCTTTACCCTCATTCCGCTCGAGGTATACCTGAAACACGGCGTCGTTAAGGTTCAAATCGGTATCTGCAAGGGCAAAAAGTTGTTTGATAAGCGCGCGGATATCCGCGACCGGGACATCAAGCGGGACATCCAACGGGAGTTCCGGAAGAAAACCGACGGTTAGGGTACTCGCAAGGAGAGGGATGAAGGCAACCGCACGCGCGTTTTGTATCGCCATTCTCACGATAGCACCGCTTGTCGGCACGGGCGCGCAAGCGGTGCCTTCGGTAGCCGCATACGGCCTCTCTTCCAACGATATCGGGGAAAACGTCTCAAGGACCGTCAACGATCTCGTTTTTTCTTTCATAAAAGAACTTAAATCGTACCGTATCATCGATCTCCGGAACGAGGTCCCGCCGAGGGATCTCGGGGTTCCCGAGGGAGCCGACTATATCTTTTACGGCAGTTTGGTAAGTCAGGCGGACGGAACCAAGCTGGAACTCGTGCTTAAAGGTGGCCCCCAACGGGTTACGAGGCTGATCTCCCGGATCTACGATAATTCCAATATCATCCTTCTCGAATCGCGTATGCTCGTCCGGGACCTCTTTGATACCTCGGTCACGCTCCCCGACGCCGAATTGCCGAAGGCGCGTCCGGAAGGCCCTGTCGTCCCGGATGAGCCTCGCGCGCTCTCCTCGCTCGGGCCGGTCAATGACCTTGATTCCCTCGCGGGCTCATGGCGCGGCGAAGCCGGCGTGGAGAAGGTAATGATTTTACGCGGGGGACGGGGCGTCGCGGTTCTGTCGAGCGGCGTATCCATACCGCTTGAACTCTTTCTTTCGGGCGGAACCCTTGTCGTTCGCCAGAAAGGACCGTCGAACCTGAGGCAGTTTATCGATCTTCCCGATCCCGTGGCGCGGCAGGCGGTTTCGGCCGCACCGCCCCTGGAATGGTATCTCATGGAATCAGAGGATCATAAAACCCTCGGCGGGACCAAGAAAACCGTAATTATCAAAAACGACGGGAAAAACATCCTGACCATGGAGAGCGTTTCGGTCGAAGTCGTGTGGAGCAGGGATTAAGGGTTTCGACGAGTTTTTTGAGCTTATCGCGGCGTTTGTCCCCCCTCAACAGGAAGCCTGACACCAACATGACGAAAAAGGAAAGAATCCCGACGAGTTTGCATCCCCATTCGGGAAAGTAACGCGGCTCGCGCACGTCAATCGCCGTTCCGGGAAAAAGCTTCCGATCGATGCCCCCGGAGAAACCCGCGAGTTTGATCAATCGTTCACCCTCCCCGACCAGGCCGAGTTCATGCGCGTACACGGATATCGTGTCAGGATCCGATGAAAGGTTATCGAGCGACGACCTGAGCTCCGCGTTGAGCCCCGCCAACGCGTCGAGATTCGCGGTCAGCCTCACCTGTTCGGCCTGAAGCTGACGCATCGCCCCGATGCCGCGAGGACCGTACAGCGTGCCGACGAAACAATAAGTCGCGATGCCGACAAAGGCGGGCAACAGGATCCTTAGCAATTTCATGATACTTATCTTAACGGCAGGAATCGCGCAACCTTGAATTCAATTGACAGGAAGTATTCACTATTATACATTTAAAACAATCCAGGAAAATGCCGATAAGGAAAAGAGAGATCCTATTTTCGGGGAGTGCCTATGACAGCTGACTTTGAAAATGACGAGATTAAAGACTCTTCTTTCCCTATCGACTTCAAGGACGACGCGGAAACGCTCGACATGTATGGCGTTTGGGTCAAGAGCGGTCCCCGAGACGCGAAGGCCGGCGCTCGAAAAGAGATGCCTTCCTCAAACGTCGAACCGGCGTTTGTCGACGATATATCGGGCGATATTTCCTCCCTCCCCGATTTTACCGACTTCATCGATACCAACGACATGAATGCCGAGAATACGGAGACGGAAGCGGTTTCCTTCAACGATATCGTTGAACCATCGGAACCCGAAGATGCGGATTACCCCGTCGTTGAAGACCTTGGAACCTCAAACGAAGCCAAACGCGATTCCGGCGCGGAAACAATCGAGGATTATTCGATAGATACCCTCGCCGATATGTCATTCTCTTCGTTTTCGAACCCTTCCGACGAATCGCCCGCTGAAGCGGCTGCGGACGCGTTTACGGAGGAAGAACCCCTTTCTGCCGAATCTGCGGCTCCTTTCGACGATATCGCGGTCGACAGTTATTCCCTTGTGCCCGACGCGGAAGAACCCGAGGCCTTCGAGGACACCGTGTCCGCCGAAACCGAATTTCTTGAGACGGAAATGGAGATTGCGAAACCGGCCGGGGAAACCGCGTATCGTGACGAAAACACGATACCCGATACCGACGAAATCGACGCGACGACCGTAACCGAAGAGTTTTCCGTAGACGATTTTCTCGCCCCTGCCACGGAGTCTTCCGCCGCCGACCTGTCAGAGACTCCCTCTGAGGACGACTTCAGCAGCTTCCTCGACGACCTCAATTTGGCGCCCCCGCAAGGCGAAAAGACCAAGGCAACGAGCGAGGCTTCGGACGATTTCGACCTCGATTCCCTGATAAGCAGCGTCAATGAGGTGGGTTCCCTGGATCAGGAAAGCGAAAAGCTATTTGACGACACCGAACCGCTCAATATCGACCTTGAATTCGACGAGTCCTTTATCGAAGACGCGGAAAAGATCAAGGCGACCGGTTCCGCGGTATCGGAATCGGAGTTCTTCAATTCCGAGTTTGGCGTCGAGCTCGTCGACGAGACGACCGGAAGCGTGACCGGCTCGCGAAGCGACGCTGAAGGCGGGATGGACTTCGATTCCATGTTCGAGGCCGTCGAGGCCGTCGGCGCGGTCAAGCCCGAACGGGAGTCGGCGACGGAATCGGAGGCGTCCTTCCTTGAGGATACAAGCGAGTTCGACGATCTTCTCCAATCCCTCGACGCGGCTCCGGTTCCCGCGCCCGTGTCCGACAAGAGCAAGGGCACCGTTCCCGCTTCAGGCGGTTTTGACCTCGCGGTGACCGAAGAGGATTCCCTTGAGTCGATCTCCACAAGCGTCAGCGATTCCTCCGTAGACGAAGACTTTTCGGTCTCCCTTATAAGCGGAGAGTCACCTTCTCCGGCCAAGGCGTACGAGAATGCGCCGGTTATGCCCCAAAAGGAGCCGAAAGCCGAGACGATCAGCGATGAGGAGTTCGAGGCGCTCATCGAGCCTTCGATGACCGAAGAACCCGTTATCGAGGAAATCGACGTTTCGCTCGCTTCCGACGAGCTCTCCGGAATTGACGAAACAATTCCGCCGGTCGGGAATGAATCGCCGGTCGAGGATTCCGTAATCCTCGATGAGTCGGACCTGGAGGCGTTTACGGAACCGGCTCCGGACACCGGGAATGTTGAAGAAATTGTTGATCTTAACAATTTTAAGGATTACAATAGTTCAGATTCCGAAAAGGAATTCGAGATTTCAGAAACGATTTCGGTGGAGGAACCAGTGTCGCTTGAATTTGACGACATTAGCGCGGTCGAGAAGGATTTAACTGAGGATAATCCGGTAACGGGAGATACTACTGTGGTGACTAACGATAAATCCACTGAACTTTTGATGATCATCGCCGATGAGCTCTCATCGATCAAGAAAGAGATTTCAACCTTGAAATCCGAGCTTGCGGGTTTCAAGAACGTCGCTCCCGCAGAATCCGCGAATACGGATAGCGCAGGATCCCAAACCGAGAATTCCGGTTTCTTCAGCGACGACGATACCGACGAAACCATCGCGTTGACAGGTGACGAGCTCAACAACATCCTCATCACCGCGGATTTTACCGAGGAAAAGAGCGAGGAAGAGCCTTCCTTGACGGTTGAACCGGAGGAGTCGACTACCCCGGATTCAGCGATAGCCCAGACGGCCTCCGGTTACGAATCCGTCGGCACGATCCCGACAGAAGCGCATGAGCCTGAAATTCCCGAAACCCTCCCCGAAACGATTTTTGACGTCCCCGGTTTCGACGGCGTCGGGAATATCGAGGTCTCTCACGTTAACACCATTACCGATGACGTAAGCTATCTCGAAGGCTCGGATACGATCGAGGCAGATCTCGACAATGTCGCTATCGAAGAGCCTGAACTCGAGATCATCGATTTCGAGGACGAGAAACTCGAGGAACCCGAGCTTACCGAATTCAATATCGATCTTACCGATATGGAAAAGGATTTTCCCGTTGAACAGGAGATCGCCGTCGAGACACCGTCCACGGACGTGACGCCGGTATCGGATGAAAGCGCAGAGCCGACCATCGACGAGTTCGCGACGACGGAAACCCTGTCAAACGAGGAATTGGCCTCCATCGGCGAAGATGTCTCCGTCATCGCCGAGGAAAGCGCCCCCCCCGCCCCAAAAACCGATCGAGCCGTCGTTTCGCTTCCGGTCGATTTGAAGGACGAGATCAAATCCGTATTGTCATACATGGATCAGCTTCTGGAAAGCCTTCCTGAAGAGAAGATCGAAGAGTTCGCCCGTTCAGAGCATTTCGAAGTGTACAAAAAGCTATTCGAGGAACTCGGAATCTCCTGAGTATGGGTTTGATTCATCGCGCGCAGGGCATAACCGGGGAAATGAAGTCCGCGTTAACGGGCGTTTCCCCGGAGTCGCCCGCGCTGGCGCCTCAAAAAAAAAGCGGCCTTTTGCGGAAGGTGGTCCATGCCTCTTCGTATGACGCCATAGCCTGTAGCATTGACGAGTTCCTTCTCGCGTCGGTACGGGAACGGGCGGGCATTCTTTTCCGCGATGAATCCGGCGGGATGAAGCTCCTTTTCCCGAAGGGATTCGACTTTACCACCTCGAGAAGATTCATCCCTAATGCGTCGTTCCTTGCCTCGAGGGTTCCTCACGACCATTGGTACGCGGTCGATGGCGCGAGCCTCGAGGATTGGCAATCCTTTTTCTCGAACAGCGAGTTCACGAGCATACGGAAAATCCTTCTTCGACCGGTTTCCCTCGGTGAGGGCGCGCGATGCTATATCGCGTTGACGGAGTCCTTTCTCGACAGCGCGAGGGACTATCCCGATATCGAATCCTGCGAAGACGCGTACCGATCGCTTTCGTCCGCGATATCGGCGAATGTCCATGTCCTCGAGGCGCTCGCACGAGTCGAGAGCATCAACAAGTCCCTCGAGGCGAAGCGATCGCATATTGAAAGCGCTCTCGCGGCGAAAAAAAGCGCGACCCTCGTCACGATATCCTGCAAGGGTCTCTATGACGATGAACAGTCGTTCATTACCGACGGGAGTTTGACCGCAATATACGGCGCAATCGCCCACCAGATCGCCCGTCTTGCCGGTTCGACGAACGTCATCGAGGCCACGTCCGAGGGGATCATTCGCGTCGTTCTCTTTACCTCGTTGCCGGCGGACGTCGTTTTCTACGCACGGGCGCTCATGAAACCGCTTGAACGCCTTTTCGGCCTGGAACGGGTACGCAGGATAACCGTTACCGATTCCGGCACCGCCAACTCCCTTTCCGACATAATGGGATTCCTTGCCGGAGAGCGATAGTGCCAACGGGTCGGGAAGTCGCGCGCCTTCATTCATTGTACGATCCCGCGAAGGAAGCGGCACGGTACGTCGACGCCCAGTCTTTTTCCTGCAATCCCCTTTACATCGTCGTGACCGAACCGGGCGAGTCCCATCTTGCGGGAGCGCTCAGGACTCGGTATCCGGCAGCGCGGCTTCTTGCCATACGATACGACAAGGAGCTGTTCGCCGAATGCGATTCCCTGTGGGACGGTGTTTGGCGGCCGGGAACGGGTTCGGAGGTTTCTTCCTGGCTTTTTTCCGCGATACCGGACGAGCACCTTCCGCTAACCGCCTTTCTTCCCTGGAAACCGTCAGACTCGATATGGCCGTCGCTATCCACGTACGTCTGGAACAGCATCGCTTCCGTAATCCGGCTTCAGACGAGCGTCATGTATACCCGAAGCGCGTTCGGAAAGAGATGGCTCGCGAACTGCGTGAGAAACGCGATGCTCGCCCGAAACGCCGTCGGCCTTTCCTTTCCTCAAAAGACGGTCCTTCTCGCCGCCTCGGGGCCTACTCTCGAATCGATTTTTCCATTCGATTCGGCGAGATACTACGTTTGTTCCGTGTCCTCCGCGCTCGCCTGTCTTCTCGAGCGCGGGGTTCGTCCCGACATCGCAATAGCGACGGACGGCGGATTTTGGGCTCTCGCGCATTTACGACGCATTCCCCCCGATCTGCCGCTTGCCTTTCCGCTTGAGGCTGCCGTTCCCTCGAAGGTATTGCGAGAGAATCCCCTGGCTCTTCTCGACTATGGCAGCGAGCTGGAAAAATTTCTTCTCGAAACGGCGGGGATTCGCGCCGAACGGGCCGCGCGAAACGGTACCGTCACGGGCACGGCCGCGAGCTTTCTCCTTGACCGATTCGCGGGGGCGGTTTACGCGACGGGCCTCGATCTCAAGCCCGTCCATGAACGAAGCCACGCGCGTCCGAACGCAGGGCTTTCCGCCGTCGAGGCGAACTCGTCAAAAACCAGGCCGTTTTCCCATGCCCTTTTCGAGACGGGTCGGGATAGTTCCGCTCTCGATATCTACGCTTCGTGGTTCTCGAGTCGCGACGCGTCCTTTCGCGACCGGTTCATCCGGATCGGGAACGAGGGGAAGCCCCTTGAGGGAATCCGGTCGATCACCCTCGCCGACTTTCGCGGGCTGTCTTCCCTTTCCGGGGACCGGCGTGACGAGTCGCCCTCGAGCGACCCGCGCCCGGGCCGTCCGTGGAAAGAACGCAAGGAACTGCTCTTGTCCTGGTTACGTTCCGAAGCTGAGGCGTTCGAGAAAGACCCATACTCAATACCGGATGACCCGCTGCATCATGAGATACTCCAGATGGTTTCATACACGGGATACGTGAAATACCTCAAATACGCGCGCTCGGGCGGGCCTGAGGCCCGGGAATCCGCGCGGGAACTCGGAAACGAGACGCGGGGGTTTATGACCAAGCTCGCTTCGACGGTAGAGAGGATGAGCGAGGAATGACCGCGTTCGAGGCGAACGTCAATGCCCTCGCGGCGCGCAACCCCGCGCTCGCCAAGGCTCTGTCGGGGCTGAACGGTATCGATGATGCCGAGGGATTCCGGTATCGGGGCATCGCTCAGGCGAGAACCGGATCCCTCGTGCCGCGATACGGGGACGGAAGCTCGTCACACTCGCTTTTTAACCCTGAACGCGAGGCAACAGGCTTGGTGGATTCGATGTCGGGCGCGGGTTTCGCGGTTTTCGCCGGTATCGGGGGCGGATATCACGTGCGTGAATTCCTTTCGCGAAACGCGGAAAACGCCTGCATCATCGCGGAATCGGGCCTTCCTGCGCTCGAATCGCTTTTCCGGGAGATAGATCTTTCCGACATTATCGCCTGCGACCGCGTGACGGTTGTCGCCGACTGTTCCGATCCCGGGGAAATGAGCGTACTCGTGCGGGTCTACGTCCCGGCCATACACGGGAATTTCGCGCTCATCCCGCTCCGTTCCTGGCAAGAGAGAAACCGCGCAGCCTGGGAGTCTATCGCCGCGCTCGTGCGCGATTCTCTCGGAAGGATATCGTCCGATTATTCGGTTCAGGCGCATTTCGGCAGGATTTGGTTCCGCAATTTTTGCGCGAACGCGCGTCTTGCCGAGGAATACCAAACCGCGATGCCGCGCGTGGACGCTCGACGGAAGGCGATAATCGCCGCTGCCGGGCCGAGCCTCGAGGAATCTTTGCCCGCCCTGCGGCGCGAGCGCGAGTCAGTCACGGTGTTCTCGACCGATACCGCCTGGAACACCCTCGCCGATTCCGGGATCGTTCCGGATTTTTTCGTGAGCATCGACGCCCAATCGGTATCCTCGTCGCACGCCATGCGATCCTTTGAGCCGGGGATGGTCGCGGTGATAGACCTTTGCGGGAACCCCACGCTCGCCCGACGGGCCCTGGAGTGCGGTTCGCCGGTCGTCTTCACGGCGGGTGGCCATCCCCTCGCGCGCCTCGCGCGAGGGTACTCGCCGCTGCCGGCCCTCGACACCTCGTCGGGAACTGTTACCGTCGCCGCGCTGGACGCCGCCCGCTCGCTCGGCTTTCGGGACGTCGCCCTTATCGGCGCGGATTTCGCGTACACCCGAGGGAAACCCTACGCGCGGGGAACCTACCTCGACCATGCGTTCGGATCCGTCTCCTCGCGCGTCGACACGGCCGAATCCCGCTACGCAAGTCTCATGTTCCGGACTGACGTCGTCGCGCGAGCGATTGACGGTCGACTTACCTATGGTACCGAGACGCTCGACCGATACGCGCGCGCCGCGAGGGAGTACGTTCCCACCGGTGCTTGGCGCGAATCGGATTTCACCCCGTTTCCCGCGAGGTCCTTTTTTCTTTCGTTCCGGAAGGAACTCGAGGACGCCGCCCGGGGCGATCCGAACGGTCAGCGGGCGATGATGACCGTTCTGCCGCTCGCGGCATGGTGCGAGCGGGCCGTCGGGAGAAATCCGCGGGACGCACGTGACGATCGGACGCTCAAGGCCGTCAACCGCGCGATTCAACTTGCGCTTGACCTGATTGCGGGATATACTGGTCAATCATGAGGAACAAGTTCATAAACGTATACGGGGCCGTGGCTATCGTTTTGCTCGCGGCCGCGATCGTCTGGTTCGGCCTTTCCGTTACCGCGGAAACGCGCAGGGGAATCGTGGAGGCCGAGCGAAGCTTCACGTGGATTTCCCGCGAATGTTCCGCAATCGCCGTATCCGACGGTTTCATGTCCGATTCCTTCATTCAGAAAATCACCGCGCTGTGCAACCAGTCCAAGCTCATCTCGGCCGTCGCGTTGACGACGCCCTCCGGGACCGCCTTCGCCTGGCCCGATCGCTCTCCGCAGATACGCTACGATATGCGCGGTAACCCGACCCTCGCGAACTCCTCGCTCTTCGTGAAGGTCTACGCGAAGAAAATCGATCTCGACGGAACGGGCGACGGATCCTTCGTCATGACCGCGGCCGTATACGTTCTCCATCCGGACGCGATCTTCGCCGCGAGCAGGAATTCCTTTCTCGCGATTCTCACGATACTTTTCGCGACCCTCGTCGTGCTGCTCGTGAGCTCATCGACCGGGAATCGCACGAATCGATCGTCGCATCGGGATTCGTTCAAGTCCGTTCCTGAGCAGACCGAGTCCTCGACGGCCGAGACGGGCTACCCCTCACTCGCCGGTCTCGAGGAAGAGTTCCTCCCTCCCGACATTCCCGTTGACGGATACTCAGGGGCAGGTTCCGATCTTTCGGATCTACACACGCCTGAAGTTCAACTCCGGGACCAGCTTCCGGTTGACGACGGTTCGCTCGATAAGCCTGACACCGTGAAACCCGAAGGGCTTTTCTCTCCCGTAACGGGTATCGGCTGGCAACAGTATCTTTCGGAGCGACTCGATTCCGAGCTCGTTCGCGCGGCCTCCTCGGAACAGGATCTTTCCCTGATCGTGATACGGATCTCCGGGCTCCTTCATACGGATCTCCTTTCGCGCAAGGTCGCCAAGGTTCTTCTCGATACCTTCAAATTCAGGGATATGGTTTTCGAGTTCGGCGATAACGGGTTCGCGGGCATTCTCCAGAACGTGAATCTCGATCAGGCGATGAAAATAGCGGATGTGCTGTACGCCGGGATCGACTCCCTTCTCATGGAAATCTCCCATGAGGGCCAGATTACGGTGGGTATCACGACGAGAACCGCGCGACTCCTCCCTGCTTCGAGAATGATCGAGGAAGCGGTGAGCGCGGCGAGAAAGGCCGAAGAAGAGCCGAGCCTGCCGATCGTGGCGTTTCGCGCGAATCCCGAAAAATACCGCGACTACGTCGCGGAGAAAGGCTAATTCGCTTTCTCCGCGAGCGACTCAAGCGCGCGCCCGGTCAAAATCCACATGCCATCACGATCAACAAACCCTATCGCGGCGCGATCTTCCCGAAGTCGCGCTATCTTCAGTGAAACGACGGAAAGATCGCTCAGCCACAGGTCGATGAACACATCCGGTATCGCCGGATAGTTCGTGACGTCGACGCAGTTAAGCGTTTCGAGCGCCTTCGTGAATCCATCGATCGCATTGTCCTCTAAGGAAGTTGCTCCGCGGGAAAGGACGGTTGTCTCGCTACCACGGCGGTACCGTATTCGCTCGATCTCGCGCCCCGAAAGCAACCGCGCGAACGGGGAGAGATCCGCCCAGTACGCGGTTCTTGTGTCCGTCAGCGCGTCGAGCGGGATCGAGCGGAAAACCCTTGATGTTCGCGCGTCAAGATAATAGCGAAACGAGCCGGTAACCGACGCCGTTCCCTCGAGGACGTCGAGCAAGACCTTCCCCGCAGCGTCTTTCGCGATTACCCGCGTGGATAGCCCCGCATCGACGCCATACGAGCCCGCTATTCCCCGAACGGTTTCGACATGGCTCAATCCCTCGAGCGCGCTAAGCGCGAGAGCCACTTTCGCGTCGCTCGCGGGGAAACGGGCGGTATCACCGACCGAAAGCTCCCAGGATTCGCCCCTTCGTTCAAGGCTTATCGGATACCCCAAGCCCGGCGAGAGGATCTCGATTCGCGAAATGGACGGGATGTTGCGGGGAGACACGAGCGGCGCTTTACCGACCGGGATGAAGCATGACGAGAGCGACGGAATGACGAAGATAAGCGCGATATTAAGCGAAAGTCCCGCCAATCGGGCGAATCGTGCGCGCGTCAACGTTTTCGCCTTTTCGTGACCGTGACGATGGCGATGAACGAAACGAGCAGCGCGGGGATCGCGACAAGGTTGAGCGCGCGCGCGCGCTGAAGCGCCGATCGCGCCTTCCGGGCGCCAACGCCTGACTCGGGCGCGCTTTCCGCCGTGAGATCGTCGGGACCGCTTCTTCGTTTCAAGGCGAGAAGACGTTCCTCCCCCGACATCCATTCCACGCAGTTTACCGCAAAATCCAGGTTATCCTCGTTTCCCGTGTAATCGAGGACCGTCGAAGGAAACCATTCGTCGCCGATTACGACGACGCGGCCAGCCTCGCTTGACGCGGCGACGAGCGTGAGCGCGGGCGCGGAAACCGTCCCGTTTCCGGCGCGTTCGCCGGAAAGGAGCTCCTTTTGATTACCGAAGGGGTTCGTGTCAAAGGGCTCAACCATGATTCTCGCGCGGGAAGTCGCGCGCGAGAGCGCCTCGATGCGCGGTGAAGCGCGGACAGTCGCGATCGGCGACGGCCAAAAGAACTGTAGGCGCTCGATCCCGGAGAATATCGGGTGGCCTGACGCGAATCCCGCGCGCGGGACGGTAACCCAGAACGGATACTCGATCTCGGCGTAACGGGAGTTATCGAGGGACGGAAGGGTCACGGTAAAGCCGAGGACGTCCATAACGATTCCGTTCTCGGGCGCGATACCCCGCGACGCGAGCAGGGAGATAAGCGGATCGGCGATCTTCGGTCGGGCCTTCCAGTCTCCGGTCGCCCCGATCTCGTTGCCCGACACGAAAAACAGCCCGCTACCGCCCTTTTCGAGAAATGATCGTATCGCGTCGACCGTCATATCGTCCAGGTTCGAGGAGCCAAGCACGAGAAGCTTTTTGCGGGGATCGAGAGTCTCCAGGGGATAGCTCAACCTGCGCGGGTTGAACCCCGCGTACGAGAGCCACGCGTCGAGATACCGATAATCCGCCTTCAACGAGAAGTTTCCGACGATGACCTGTATCTCGCGGAACGCGTCGGTTTCGGCCGTGCGCGGGCGGGCAAGGTCGAGGACGATGCGGGTAAGGTCGTATTCGAGCGATTTCGCGTCGAGCAGGAACGGGATCGCGCGGTAGTCGCCCTGATACTCGATGACGAGCCCGGAGTACAGGGTCTTGATCGAGGTTCCGTCCTTGCCGCGCACGCTCGTCTGGCGAGGGACGATGCCAAGCCTCTCGATCGTCGCGGCTGAATCCTGAAGCGAAGGGTCCCTGACGGTATATGAAAGCCTTCCATGCGATGCGGCGCGATATGCCTCGAGAAACGAATCGATATACCCGATCGCGGGCGTCATGCGCTCGAGGTCGCGCGAGCGATACCAGGTAACGGCCACTTCCGATTCGAGGGACGAAAGAGTTTCCTCGCTGAACGGGGAAACGGTATACAGTTTCCCGGGGCTCAAATCGCACTGCACGGGCAGTATCGAGAAAAAGGCCGCAAGGACGATAGTCGCTACGAGGAATATCCATGCCTGAATACGCGATGACGGGCGCGCGTTGTTCGGGGTCATGAACCGCGCCTCGTCCCGGCTACGCGTATCGCGGAGAGCGCCGTGAAAAACGCGGCGGGAACGGCAAAGAAGACGATATCGCGCGAGTCGATAACGCCCCTGAACGCCCGGTCGAGCCGCCACGAAAGGGAGAGTTCCACGCAAACGCGCGCGAATGAGGGCGAAAGATCCAGCGACCGCGGCAACAGGTGCGTCGCGCTCATGGACGCGATCGACGCGAAGGACACGATCGTCGGAACTACCGTGCCGGAAAACCTGAGCGCGACGTAGGTAGAAAAAGACGCGAGAGAAAAAGCATGGAGAAGAAGCATGAGGTATCCGGGAAGGATCGTGCCGGTCAGGGACGGGACTCGCGTTGCGTCCTGAATGGACTGGAGCGAAAGCGAGAGCGGAACGGAAAGCGCGAGGGTCGCGGCGAAGGCGAGAAAGACGGGAACCGATTTCGCGAGAACGATCGCGAGATCGCTCGCCGGGTACGACAAGAGAAGATCGAGGGTTCCTTCCTTTCTCTCGGCATCCCATAATCCCGCGCACAGCGCGGGGAAGAAAAGCGACGCGAGCGGCGGGATTCGCGAGGCATACGCGGCAAAGCTGAAGTCGGGAACGACGGAAAACTCGGACGGAAAGAGAAACGGGATACCGGAACCGAGAAGGACGAAGAGCGCGGCGATCGGGGCCATGGGCGTCGCAAGGAGATCCCTGAGCGTCTTCGATGCGAGCGGATAGAACGCGCCTTTGCGCGTCGCGCTTTTACTCATCATTGCTAACCCCGCTGACGAGTGAGGCAAACGCCGACGCAAGATCGACGGCGCCCGTCGACGAAAGAATGTCCTGAACGCTTCCCGTCGTGACGACCCTTCCCCGGTTCACGAGGACGACCTGCGCGCCGAGCCGCTCGATCTCGCCCATGTTGTGCGTCGATATCAGGATCGTGCGGCCGGTCGCGAGCTTCGTGACGAGCGCCCAGAAATCGGCAATTTGAACGGGATCAAGGCCCGACGATGGCTCGTCGAGGACCAAGAGGGGCGGTTCGTGCAGGATTGCCGAGGCAAGAGCCGCCCGCTGACGATAGCCGCGCGAAAGACCGTCCGTGAGACGACCGCGCGCCTCGAGAAGGCCGCATGAGGCGATCGCCCGATCGGCGCGCTCGCGCGCCTCATGGGCGGAAAAACCGCGAACGCGGGCGGAAAACCGAAGATATTCATCGACGGTCATTCCCCGGTAAACCGGCGCGTTCTCGAACACGGCCCCGGTGAGCGATTTCGCCCCGACGGGGTCGCGGGCGGCGTCAACGCCGTCTACTTCAACCCTCCCGCGCTCCGGGATGAGCGATCCCGCGAGTATTCGCATGAGCGTGGATTTCCCCGCCCCGTTCGGCCCCGCGACGGCGATGATCCCCTCGCCAGCCGAGAACGAGACATCGTCAAGCGCGACGACGGGACCGAAGCTCATGCGAAGGCCCTCAACGGTGAGCATGGCTTTTCGTCAATCCTCGTATTCGATCGGGAAAACCATGCGATCCTTCGAAAGGACCGTATCGGGAAACACGGATTTCGCCTCGTCGAGAAGGGCCTTGAGGTCGTGATCGGTGTAGCGGGGACTGTAATGGATGAGCGCGACCTTCTTGACCTTCGCGTCCCGGGCGATCGTCGCCGCCTGCTTCGCGGTCATGTGCTTTTTCTCGGCAGCGGTGTCCGCGAGGGATTCCTCGAACATTCCCTCGCATACGAGAAGGTCTGATCCGTCGACTTCTTTCGCGATCGACGGCAGGTACTTCGTGTCGGTGACGAAACTGAACTTCCTGCTCTTTCTCGGTAGCCCGAGTACATCCTCCGGCCTGACCTCGCTTCCGTCGCTCGCGGTAACGGTTTCGCCGCCCTGAAGCTTGGACCAGAGGGGCCCGCAGGGAACCTTGAGCTCCGCCGCCTTCGCGGGATTGAACGCGCCCGGCCGGGGATGTTCCTCGAGGGTGTATCCGTAACAGGGTTTCGTGTGTTGAAGCGGAAACGCGCGAATGTCGAAGCCGTCGCCCGAGTAGACGATTCCCGGTTCGGTTATCTCGCGCACGACGATCTCGTAATTGATGTACATATCGAGAACCTTCCGGCTCGAGTCGATGTACTCGGCGATTTTCGGGGGACCGTAGATATAGAGCGGCTCGTCGCGATCCACCTGGGCGGAGAGCATGAGCAGGCCCGGAATGCCGGTAACGTGATCGGCGTGGGTATGGCTGACGAAGATGGCGTTTATTTTTTTCCAGCGAAGGTTCAGTTTCCTGAGGGATATCTGGGTCCCTTCCCCTCCGTCGAAGAGGAACAGGTCTCCCTCTCTCCTGAGGAGGACGGAGGTCAAATGGCGGTACGGGAGGGGCATCATACCGCCGCATCCCAGCACAAAGGCTTCAAGATTCATAGAGCGGAAGTATACCCCGAATCAAACGCGCTTGACAATGCAAAACGATATGGTACACTCAAGGATATCATGGTTAATACTTTACTCGTCATTGATCCGCAGAACGACTTTTGCGATCCCAAGGGAGCGCTCAGCGTCCCCGGAGCCGCCGATGATTGCAACCGTCTCGCGACGATGATCAAGCGCCTCGACAGGCAGCTCAATTCCATCCATGTCACGATGGACACCCACCATTCGTTTCATATCGCGCACCCGATATTCTGGATCGACCGGAACGGCTCGCATCCCGCGCCTTATACGATCATCACGGCCGCGATGATCCAGGCGGGCGATTTCAAGGCCTCCGCGCCGCAATATCAGAATTACGCGCTCGAGTACGTCACGACCCTCGAAAAAACCGGAAAGTACAGCCTTTGCGTATGGCCGCCGCATTGCCTCATCGGGACCTGGGGCCACGCGATATTCTCGCCCCTGTCCGTCGCCTTACGGGAATGGGAATGCGAGGTTCCCGGAAGGATCGTCGATTATACCTACAAGGGAAGCAATTTCAGGACCGAGCATTACAGCGCGATACGGGCCGAGGTGTCGGACGCGTCCGACCCCGGATCGAGGACGAATTTCGCGCTCATCGAGCGACTCAAGGGCGCGGACAATATCGCGATAGCGGGCGAGGCGCTCTCCCACTGCGTGGCGAACACCGTGCGCGATCTCATTACCTGCATCCCCGCCGACAAGCTCATCGTGCTTACCGACGTAAGCTCGAACGTACCCGGTTTCGAGAAGCTCGGCGAGGAGTTTACCGCCGAGATCGAGACCGTCGGGGTGCGGCTCATGACTTCCGAGGAGTTTCTCGCCTGAAGGCCTTGACCGCCTTCTTGAACCAGAAGGCGCGCAGGCTCTCCGCGACCCGATACCATCCGTAGAGAACCGGGATGGCAGGCACGTCGAGACTGCCGACCCGATGAACGATCGAGCCGCCGAATCCCGTTTTGAAGCGATAAAGACCGTACATCGGGTGCGCGGGATCGTCCGTCGGCGGTATGCCGTAGAAATCGTACCGCGCGCAGCCCGCGGCCTTCGCGTCCCTGATCGCGCGCCACTGAAGGCTGTACGCCGGCATCAGGTTTCGCTTCTCGTTTGACGACGCCCCATACAGGTACACCGCCTCGTCGCCCGCGAAAAGGGTTACTATCGACGCGAGAAGGTCTCCCTCGTGCTCGGCGAGGTACACCCGCACCGAGGCGCTCTTGTCGAGCGGAGAGCGTACCGTTCGCGCGGCGTTTTCCTCGGCGTGCCTGACGAGATCCCGATAATACGAGCGGGAGTGAATCGCTATTCCGTCCCGCGCCGAGGTTTCGAGGTAGAGGGCGTAAAAGGCGTCAATCCCGGCCTCTTCCGCGTCCTTTCCCGAGAGCGCGCGTATCGTCACCCCCTTTTTCTCGCCAAGCCTGATATTGTACCGCCATTTCGGCTTCATCGCCGAAAGAAGGGTTTCCTCGTCGAGGGCGAGGTCAAGGATGACGGTATCGGGCGGTTGGACGTCGGCGCTCGCGCGGCGAACGGGGCGGACCGGAGTCTCGCGAAGCGGATTTGACGGTCGGGCCAGGATCCCCTCGCCTTCCTCGGCGTGATCGCCAATGGTCTCGACGGTACCCCAAGGCGGGTCGAAACGGACGCAAAGGGTAGTTTTCGGAAGGTATGGGCGCAAGAGACGCGTAAGGGTCACCAGGAGCGCCGACCGTTCGTTCCTGCCCGCGATATCGACGTCGGGGCCCAAGGGGACGTACGCGATCGAGGCGACGCGCGCGACGCGGCGGACAAGGACGGTCAGGGGAACGGGTTCGCGCGATCCCGCTCCCTCAACGAGGAAATAAAGCGGCTTCCACCCGTGTCGTTCCTTGAAGGACGCCCAAAACGGCGTCTGGAGGAAGGATGAAGCGGGCGCGCAGGCGATGCCCGCAGGGGGGAGCGCGTAAGGATCTATCGCGATGACTCGCATCGGAGTTTAGGACACCTCGCCCGAAACGACATGCTTCGCGGTCACGGGTTTTCCGTCGATGACGAGCTTTTTGCCCCCGACGGTGACGACGTGATCGACGATCTTCATGGGCGCGGCGAAGAAGGTGTCCGCGTCGATCGATTCGGGTTTCTTGAACGCGGGGTCGGCTCCCTCGAGAATGACGGGGGTTCCGGGCGCGGCCCACGAGGAGTCGAGGACCTCGACGCGCTCGGTTCCGTCCGAGTCCGTGTAATCGCCGGCGAGGAGCATGCCCCGGGATTCGATGCCGCGCATTTTCCTCGGCTTGAGGTTGTCCGCGATGATGATCGATTTTCCTAAAAGTTCCTCGGCCGCGTAATACGGCACGAGACCCGAGACGATGACGCGTTCGGTTCCCGATCCGTCGTCAAGGGTTTCGACGTAGAGCTTCTCGGCGTCGGGATGACGCTCGATCTTCACTATCCTGGCGGTCTTGAGCGCGATCTTCTCGTTGAAGAGAACGTCGGCGGCAGGGGCCTCGGCTTTCGGGGCCTCGCTAACTGGAGCGGCTTTCTTGGTTTCGGTCGTATCGTTCATTTCCTTTTCCTTTCGTTCCTTTTGCGATCCCGCGTATCGTTCGCGGTAGGCGGCCGCGGTCGCGTCGTCCATCGGCTTGAAGACGATCTCGGGAGCGGCGACCGTCGCGAGCCCGCTTCTCGAGCCGAGATCCTTCCATGAAAGGGTTCCCGCGTCGCTCTTGTGTCCAAGCGCCGTCGGAGCCTTCCCCGCTTCGGCGAGCATTTCGTCGAAAGCGAAACCCGACCAGATCTTCTTCCCGAAAAAGGAGGCGACGCGGTCGGCGTAGGAAGGCATGTAGGGATGTATGACGATCATGAGATCGCGGATGAGGTAGCAGAGGTCGCGGAGGAGCGCCTCGGCGCGTTCGGGGTCGGTCGTGCGGGTTTTCCAGGGCTCTCCGTCCTGGAAGGCCTTGTTCGCGACCGACGAGAGCGCGAATGCCTCGCGAAAGGCATCGCGAAGCTCGGCCCACTCGAGGAGCTCCGTGATGCGGGCGATTGACGCGTCGGAGGCTTCCTTGAGCAGCGTCGAAGCCGACCGGATGTCCTCGCGCGAGGACGCAAGACCGTCCGCCTCGGGGATTTTCCCCTCGTAATAGCGGGACACGAAGGTAAGGGTTCGGTTCACGAGGTTGCCGAGGTTGCCGATGAGCTCGGAGTTCATTTTTTCCTGGAAATCTTTCCAGGTGAAAAGAGAATCGGCCTTCTCGGGGCGATTGTAGAAGACGTAGAAGCGCCACACGTCGGCCGCGATGCCGGATTCCTTCGCGTCGGACCCGAACACGCCGATACCCTTGGACTTCGAGAATTTCCCCGCCTCGTAGTTGAGGTATTCCGTGCTCGACATGTGATGGAGCTTCGTCCAGTTTTTTCCGGAACCGATGAGGCTCGAGGGGAAGATCACCGTATGGAAGGGGATATTGTCCTTCCCGATGAACTGAAAGAGCTCGACGTCGTCGGGATTCTGCCACCAGGCTTTCCAGTCGCCCGTCGCGGGAAGCCGTCCCTCGGCCGCGAGGCGGTCGGTAAGGCATTTCGAGATCGAGATATAGCCGATCGGCGCGTCGAACCAGACGTAAAAGACCTTGTTCTCGAAACCCTCGCGCGGGACGGGGATGCCCCACTTGAGGTCGCGGGTGATCGCGCGCTCCTGGAGCCCGTCGCGGATCCATGCCTGGGTCATCTGGAGGGCGTTGCGGGCCCATTGCCCCGACACGCTCGCCTCCTTCATCCATTTTTCGTAGACGGGAAGGATTCCGGGAAGGTCGATGTAGAGATGCCGGGTCTCGCGGATCTCGGGCGTGGCGCCGCAGGTCGAGCAGCGGGGGTTTTTCAGCTCGGTCGGGTCAAGGAGCTTGCCGCAGTGCTCGCACTGATCGCCGCGCGCGTCCTCGTAGCCGCACGAGGGACACACGCCGCGGACGTACCGGTCGGCGAGAAAGCGGCCGCAGGACGAGCAATAGAGCTGCTCGATGGCGTGTTCCTTGATGTAGCCGTTTTTCGCGAGGTCAAGGAACATGCCCTGGGTGATTTCGGTCTGCTGGGGCGTCGAGGTGCGCCCGAAATGGTCGAACGCGATGCCGAACCAGGCGTAAATGTCGCTGTGGATCGCGTGGTAGTAGTCGCAAAGCTCCCGGGGCGTTTTCCCCTCTTCCTGGGCCTTGGTCTCGGTCGCGGTACCGTATTCGTCAGTGCCGCATACGTACAACGTGTCGTAGCCGCGAAGGCGGCAGAACCGCGCGTAGACGTCCGCGGAAAGCACCTGGATGAGATTGCCGAGGTGCGGAATGTTGTTGACGTAGGGAAGCGCCGAGGTGACGAGTTTTCGTTTCATGGCGAACATGATACCCTTTCCGGGCGAAACAATCAACGGGAACGGATGACGGGCGCGAGTTCGGGCAGGCGCTCGCGCGTATCAGGCTTCGCGCGAGCGTGGCAAGCTCACGCGTCAATCTTCATGAACACCATCTTCTCCGTTTCGTACCCGGGGCCGAGCTCGACCTTCCAGGAGAGGAAGAGTCTCGCGCCGCCGCACCTGGGGTCTTCGTCGGATCGGCAGACGATCGGCAGGACGGATACGGACGGGTTCTCGTTGGCGTCCACGGTAAAGCGCACGCCCGAGTCGATGTCGGAAAGCTGAATCCAGGAAACGTCGTCATAATGCCCCTCGACGACGCGCGAGTCCGCGCGCTGATCATGCGCGTACACGGTCATGAGCGGTTCGTGCTGCCTCGAGCGCGAGACCGCGAGATTGCTCTCGATAAGGAAGGTCCCGGAGAGCGCGAGCGGGCTGTCGTTCTTGAGGATGTATTGCACCTGAATGCCCTCGTTCCGGAAACTGTACTGTTTCCGGAGGGAAAGCGGCTGCTGAAGCGGGCCGTAGAGTCCGTTCGTCTTGAGCTGTATCTCGTGGCGGGTCGAGTCAATTGAGACATCCTGGTACACCGAACCCGAAAACACCGGACGGGAGGCGGGAACCCTCCCCTCCCTGAGGCCGTCGATATCGGCTTGGTCGAAAAAATGATCGATGAAAAGCCCGGGTGTTTCCACGCAGAGATCGCAGAAATTCCGGTACGCATCGAGGACGTCGAGCTCGAAAACCTTTCCCCCGACGGGATGAACATAGACGTTCAGGCGGTCGAGTTGGCACAGGTATTCCTTGAGCCCGTCCATGTCGAAGTCGAGCGCGTTTACCGACGGCGAGAATACGCCGCGCACGCGCGCGGATTTTTCCGCGACGAGGAGATTCCTGTACGCGTGCGTGCGTACGTCGACGGCGGCCGCAGGATCGGTGACCGAAAGGATGAATGCCTCTCCTCCCTGCGCTTTCCACAGTTCCTCTCGGGCGGTTTTCTTTCTCGACTTGTCGCCCCTGAGCTGATTCACGAGCGCGTGCACGTACATCATCTTCGCATAGAGATTCATGGCCCCGACGGACCGAACGAGGTATTGCTTTATCGGGGTTCGCGCGAGAATGGCGATGTCGTCAGAGGGATGAATGGGGTCGTGATCGAAGGGCGACATGCCCGCCGAGACGTACGCCCGTTTCCAGAGGGTACGGGTCTTCAGGTACCGCGAGGGAGTCGAAAGTTCGACGAGGACGTCGGTGCGCGCGGCGATTGCGCCGAAGAGGGAATGGAACCAGGTCTTTCCGTCATTACCGGGGGTAAAAAGCGGCACGATCGAGGAAGGATCGATGAACACGGCGAGATAGGTTTCTCCCCTTTCGGAGACGGAGGAAAGATCCCCCAAAAAGGACTCTGGCGTGAATCGTTCGAGGTTCCTGAAACGGTTGTCGAGCGGGAACGCGGTGATCGTCTTCCCGGCCTCCTCGATCGTCACCGGCTCCCTTCCGTCGACCCCGGGGAATCCGCTTGTCTCGAGCATTATTCGATCGAGAAGCACGTACTCGATCCCGCAGGTATTGAGGGAGGAAACCATGGACGGATCCCACGCGCTCAAGGGGAGCCACGCGCCCCGAGGCTTTTTGCCGAGGCGACGGCGTATCTCGGTAGTGAGGAACTCGATTTGCCCGACTCGGTCAACTGAAGGCAGGAACGGGAAGAGCGGGAGGAAATATCCTCCGCCGAGTATCTCGATCTGCTTTCTCGCGGACATCTCCTCGAGGATCATGAAGAACTCGGTATGGTTACGCTCGATCCAGCTCACGAATTCGCCGGAAAGATGAAGGGTAAACGGGAGTTCGGGAAGGTTGTAGAGCGTCGATATGAGCGGTTTGAAAACGCCCTGATAGCGCCTTTCGCAGTCCTGCGGAGCGAGGTCTTTCGGGAAGGTACAGCATGTCCCAAAGGCAATTTTTATGGATTGGAGAGCGATACCCACGACTACCTCGACTTGGACCTGAGTATACCCCACTTTCCGAGCAATTTAAAGCCCGATTCGGGGAACGTCTGCAAATCGATGCGGAAGCCGTCCAGGGCTACGGGACAATCCCGTTTGGCGCATGGGGCCCCTTTCGCCGCGCAGTCAAGCGCGTCTTTCATCGTTACGGGAACAAGCGAGATCAACCCTTTCGGGCACGCGTCGACGCAGGCACCGCAGCCGTTGCACGCGTCGTTGACGTACGCCATCCCGTCGCGGAGGACGATCGCGTCGCACGGACAGGAATCGGAGCAGGTTCCGAGGCCGAGGCATCCCTCGGGACAGGCGATATTCCCCCCGTAAAGGACATGCATGGTCCTGCAGTCGGTATACCCGGCCGTCCGGAATCGCGTTCCGACCGTCGGAGGGATGCGGGCGCAGCGTATGACAGCCTTGAGCGCGTCATCGCGAGTCGCGCCCGGGAATGAAACGGAGTCGATCGGAATCGGTCGTTGCCGCTTTTCTTTCACCCCTTCCGGCGCGGACCTGAGGTCATGGAGAACGGATGCGGCGAAAAGCGCGAGCACGATCGCAAAGAGGCCGAGGAGAACCGTGAGCGCTGTCAGGGCAAGAGCTATCATCGAAACGCCTCCTGTACCCACCAGGACACGTCGGCGGAATGCATGACTACCGCGAGGAGACCCATGCTCGCGAGGATGAGCGGGGCGCCTCTCCAGTCCGCGCGAACGTCTGCCGAGGCGATCCGCTCCCGGACGGAGTAAAGGAGTACGGTTGAAAGCCCGAACGCGAGAACGGCCGAAAGCGCGATGAGGAGCGCGGCGACGAGCGAGCCTCCCTCGCTCGTCGCGAGAAAGACGGTCCCGAGAAAAAACACCCGCTCGCCCGCGGACGAATCCCGGACGTTCTCGGGCAGAATTGCGTATACGGCCGTCTGCGTTATCGAGGCGACGAGAACGGTCGCCATGGGCATGAGCTCACCGAGATCGAATGGCTGCAAAAGGCGCGATTGAAGCTTGAACGCCGCGAACACCGAGATAAGGGTTATGGCGAGATTGGCCGGCATGCGCGCCATGAAGCGTGATCCCGGGCGCGACTCGAAAAAGGATTTTTCGAGTCCGATACCGTACGCCCAGAGAACGGAGCAGGAAAAGGAGTAGAAGAAGACTATGTCTGCGTATTGGGTCATGAATTCCTCCTGAACGCGGAAACCCTCCGGTGAAGGTATTTGATGGCCCATGCGAGGATGCCGAGAAGGATGAACGCGCCGCCCGTACTTGCCCAGAAACCCACGCCGTACGAGTCGAAGCCGGGAAGCGCGAAAACGAACGCGATACCCTTGGTGGTGGGAACGGACAGGGTGCCGAAACCGAGAAGCTCGCGCGCGGCGGAAAACAGCACGAGCGTGGGGATGAACTGGAGAAGCGGAACCGACTCGAGGGTTCCCGACGTAAAGGTATCAATCCCGTAGAGAAGAAGATACGAAAAGGCCGCGAGAAAGGTATAGAGGCCGAGCGTTACCGAGAGAACCGGCGAGACCCACTGGAGCGCGAGGTGGAAGACGGTCGCCGAGAACGCGAGGCACGCGAGCTCGACGGTCGGGCCCGACGATGCGAGCGAAAGTTTCTTGACGAGTTCCCTGAACGCGAGTCCCGAGACGAAATACCAGGAAATCGCGATCGCGATCACGAGCGCGTACGCGAACCTCGACGAGACGGGAACGAGCGGACAGAGCGCGAAAAGGAAAATGGCCGTGCTGTTTTTCATCGTTTCGCCTCCATTCCTTCGCAGAGCCGGTCTATGGAGCGAATCCAGTAACCGCTTACGCGCGGCGTGACGCCGCATCGCGCGGGGTCGACGTCCGGCATTCCGGCCAACCCGCAAAACGAGGTTCCGTTCTCCCTGTTCCAGTAAAACACGCCGGTCACGGGTCCAGAGTCGCCGGTTATCCGAACGGCGAACACGGTGCCGACTATCTTTTTCCTCGATATTGCCTCGAAAGCCCGGAGGTAATTCCATCCGGCATTCTCGATCTTAACGGGATTGCCCGTGGACGGGGCCGATATATTCCAGCCCTTGAGCACTTCGTCGCACGCGAGTCGCAAACCCTCGCTTGGCGACGAGCCCATGGCGAAGCGGAGTCCCGCGCAGACGAGAAAAAAGGAAAAGAAAATGAGCGTCGAGAGAAGCGCCTTTTTTACCGTGGTGCCGCCGATCTTGTTCATGCGAAATCCCCCGCGGAGGCTATATACCGATTTTCCAGATATTCGATGACGGGACTGATCGCGTTCACGACAATTACCGTAAACGCCCCGCCGACCGGAGAACCGCCGGGACCAGCGACGAGGAACGCCACGACTCCCGCTATCGTCCCCAAAATGACCTTTCCCGTCCTGGTACGCGGATTGGTCGAGTACTCGGGTAAAAGATAGAAGGCGATAAAGAGCGTTCCGCCGGTGAGAAAGGCGAAAAGCGCGTCACCCGGGCGCGCTGCTCCGGTCAACGGCATGAGCGAGAGGAAATACACCGAAAGACCATAGGTCGCGAGGTACGCCAGGGGCACTATCCAGTCGATGACGTTCATCGCGATGAGGATGATGGACGCCGCGAGGGTAATCGCGTTGTAACGGAAGGCGGGAATCGACGAGGGCGCGTCCCAGAAGAGCGTGACGTAGCCTTCCGGCAACTTGATGCCGAAAAACCTGAGAAAAACCGAGTTCGCGGTGCCGGTCAACGACTGATCGCCGGGGATCTGCGCGAAGCTCTCGAGCTTCATCGCCCCGAAGACGTCGCCGACGGTCCTGATCCCGTCGGGCGTTACGCTTTGCGGGGGAAAAATGGCGGCATTGCCGACGTACGCGATCGCGACCGTGAGCGCCACGGGATTTACCCAGAAGGAGCCCGCACCGCCGAAAAGTTTCCGGGCGACGAGGACGCCGACGAAAGACACGACCGCCGCGATGAGCGGATTGATCGTCGCGGGAAGGAGAAGGCCGGCGAGAAGCCCCGAAAGAAGGGCGGCCGGGTCGAGGGACACCCGCTTCTCCGTCGGGAGCGAATACGAGAGTTCGGCGATCGCCGCGCCGAACAGTGTCGCCGCGATCGTCATGAGCGCGCCATAATCCGCCGCGTACGCGAGGATGCACAGTTGTGGAACAAGGGTGCACGCGACGACGAACGTCATCTTCCGTACCGACGGGCGGGTGAGGATAAACGGCGACGGGGACACGATCCAACCGTTTTTTTTCATTTATGCGCTCCTTTCCTGATTCTTTCGCGCGCTTCCACGATCCGGTGATGGAGCGGAATGCGCGACGGGCAAACGACCGCGCAGCATCCGCATCGCTGGCATTTCTCGAGGGACTCGACGAGCTTCGGCGTGTGCTTCGCCTTCCCGATCCCGACGACCACGCGCATGGGATCGATTTTCGCCGGGCATACCTGGAGGCACCTGCCGCAATGGACGCACGGGGTTACCCCGTAATCGGGGCAGGAATCGGCGTCCATGATATGTATCGATTTGGTGTATTTGGTGATCGGGGTGTCGAGATCGTAGATCGAGATGCCCGCAAGAAGCCCGTTCACGACGATTCTCGAGGGCGTGCTCCGGAATCCCCCGCATTCCTCGATAACGTCCCCGATCGGGGTGCCGATGCGGACGTTGAGGATCGCGGGCTTTTCGAGGGCTGTACCGGTAACGACGACGGTCCTGCTTACGACGGGAAGATTTCGTACTGTCGCGTCGTACGCCGAAACCGCGGTATCCGCGTCGACGCAAAGGACGTGCCCTTCCCGCTTGCGATCGTCCGACGCGGCGATCGCGCGGATGATGCGCGCGTTTCCGGACGGATAGCGGGTGCCCGAACGAACGAGCCTGAGCGTACGTCCAGGGAAAAGGGCTTCAAGCTCCTTGATCGACGGCCCCTGCCATCTTCGTTCCGCGTGAACGAGGCAAACCTCGCCGGCATCGCACGCTTTCGCGAGAAGCGCCGCCCCCTCGAGTACGGCGTCGCGTCTGAAGGCCATTAAGGCTCCGTCGAGCTGGCACGTCGGGTCCGCGTCGAAGAGCCTGACCGCGACAATCTTTTTTCCGGTCTTTTTTGCCTGCCGTAACTCGCTCGCGAGCGGAATCGGGTCGTCGAAGGTGTTTATGACGCCCTTGTCCTCGAGCACGCGAAGGATTTCCGATTCAGAGGCGGATTTCCAGGGAAAACGCTCTTCCTTCCTTCCGAGAAGGTCGAACGAACCCGAAAGCTGGATGATCGCGGCGTTACCCATCGTCCCGTCGGGAAGCGGCACGGTCGCGAAGGCCCGCAAAACTCCCGGAACCGGCGAGTGCACGTGCACCGAATCGGGCTGTGCGCCGCGCGCGATGAGCTGACCCTCGCGCACCCGCTCTCCGGCGGATACCACGGGAAGGGCCGGTCCCCCGCTCTGTTGACGCAACGGGACGAGCGCGAGCGACGGGAGAAACGCGTTGCCGGAGAAGGAAAGCTCGTTCGTTTCAAAGGAAACGTATTCCATACTGCGGGAGAATCGCACAAAACGCATCATGTCAGTTTATCCTCGTCATCTCGACCGTGACGAAGCGTCCTTGCCCGAGAAGCATCCTCTCGAGATCGGTACTGTCGTCCGCGAGCGTTTTTCTTATGAAACCGGCGTCGAAGGTGCACATGGTTCTCGCACTTCCGGTGACGACGCCCGAATCGTCCGACCGATACCACGTATAGTCGGCCGTGTCTCCCGGTTCGGGCGGCACGACGGGATCCTGCACGCGCCTCCAGGGCGCGGTGCGGATATACCATTGCGCGGCGACGAAATCGCCCAAATCGGGCAGGGATGAATCCTTGCGCAGCGATTTGAGTTCGGCGTAGCCTTCGATCCCGAATCCGGCGTGACGAGTATAGCGCGACGGCGCGGGTATGTACAACACCCGGCTATCGTTCGTTGAACGGGCCTGGGGTTGGGAGACGACAAGAGCGGTAATTCCCGCTATGGCGCTCAGGCAGGCCGCGAGCGGCAAGGCATATCGCGATGCCGTTCGCCGTCCCGCGTATCCCGTTCCCGCGATGGAGACGGCCTTGAACCGGGGATGCAACCGTTTGCGGTCAATGATCGAGCGCGCGGCGGAAACGACCTTCGTTACGGGGAAGACGAGCGAGAGCGCGGCGGTTCCCGCGGCGAGCGCGAGGGCGATGCCGTGAAACCCGCCAAACGCGGCGAGCGCGAGGGAAAGCGCGAGACAGGACAAGGCGATCCGGTCACGGATCGCGATCAGGAACGCTTTTCGCGCGTCGATAGCGAGGCCTCCCGCCGTGAGGCTTCCCGCGAGGGCGATGATTCCCCAAAGGAGCGTTATGGCCGAAAGCGTCCCGAAAGGACGGGCGAACGAGGCCGAAAGCATGAAGCAGGGAATCGCGCACGCGACCTGAAAGGGGCGATTTCCCCTCGTCGCCAAACCCGTCGCAAGGAGGATGAGAAGCGCGATCGCCTGCGTTCCCGGGTTTTCCGCGCCCCGCTCGAGATGGCGAAAGAGGGATGCGTCGCTGAACGCCCGCTCCACCTTTTTGTCGAGAAACGACGCGTTTCTCAGGAACACGAATCGCAGGTCTTGCTCCCGATCGGTAAACCACCGGGAACGCTCCTCGTTGAGTTTCGCGAGATACGGTTGGACGGGAGCTTCGTCGCTCGTGTTCGAAAGGAGCGTGTTCGATTCGGTCGCGAACTCGGTAATCCCCGCCTTTTGAAGCCGGCTTATGACCTCGGCTTCGCTTGACGCCGGCGAGACGACGAGCGCGCGGTATCCGGACCAGAGGGTTTTTCCGGAATCGACGGGGAACGCGGCAAGACAGGCGACGCACGCGAGGGCGAGCGCGCACGAGACGGACGCGACGATCGCCGGATGTATTCCTTTTTCAATCATGGAAGGGGTGTCAGAGCGTCGAGAACGCGACGCCTATGAAGAATCCGAGCAGAATACCCGCGAGGACCTCCATCGGTCTGTGTCCCTGAATCTCCTTTACCGGTTTGAATTGCCACTTCATGCGGGTCGAGACCTTGGCCCCGAGCTCGTTGAGCGCGCGCGCCTGTTGGCCGCTGGAACGGCGTACCCCGACGGCGTCCCTGATGACCACGAGGGCGAAACAGCAGGAGAAGATGAAAAGATCGGAACCGACGCCGTCCTTGAAGCCGATCGTCGTTGAAACGGATGCGACGAGAGCGGAATGGCTCGAAGGCATCCCTCCGGTTCTCCACAGGAGAAGCTGGAACAGCTCCTTTACCGAGGTTATGGCGTTCGTGAAGAGGGTTATCAGCGTTTTGAGGAATTGGCTGAGTATCCAGCTTGAGACAGCCGCGAGGAATATGGGATTATGGATGAGCTGCGAAAGCTGCTGGATTACACCCTGGTTCATTCCTATAATATTTTCTTGAAATGAGCCCTTTTGTCAAGGGTACGAATCGGTATATACTTACCCTCCAATGGATTTTCAGAGATTTACCGTCGAGGCGGACGATTCCGACCGTCGATTTGACCGTATCGTTCGGCGGCTCCTGCCCGGGATGTCGCTATCGCGAATCTATCAGCTGATGCGTAAAGGACTCATAAAACTTGACGGAAAGAAGGCGGATCCCGCGATTCGTCCCCGGGAAGGGTGCGAGATATGGATCGCGGATCCCGTTTGGGAATCACGAGATCCTACGGACGCCTTGCCGGGGAACGACGGGATCACGCCCACATTCGCGCCCGAGATCCTTTTCAGGAACGACGATCTCCTTATCATCAACAAGCCGCGCGGTATGGCGACGCACGGGGAAGGCGGTCTTGACCGCGCCATGGTCCCGCTTTTGGGCGCAAGCGAATCCCTTTCGTTCAGGCCCGGTCCCCTCCATCGACTCGATAAGGGCACGACCGGACTTCTCGCCTTCTCCCGGAGCCTTGCCGGCGCCCGGTGGTTTTCCGAGGCGATACATCGTCATGATATCCGGAAATACTATCTCGGCCTCGTTGACGGCGCCCTCATCGGCGAGAAGGTCTGGATTGACGCGGATGACGACGGAAAAAAAATGGAAACCGTCGCGACGCCGATTGCCCTTTCGCCCGAGGCTCCGCCCCGCTATACCCTCGTAGGGTTTCGCATCGTGACCGGCCGTAAGCATCAGATACGCATCCAATCATCGGCGCACGGCTTCCCCCTTTCCGGTGACGCACGATACGGAAGCGCGCGCACGGAGGACGGATCATATTTTCTCCACGCGAGAAGGATCGTCTTTCCGGAAACGCGGCTTCCCGGATTGCCCGACGAGCTTTTCGCGCCGCTTCCCGAGCGGTTTTCGCTGAAGATCGCGCAGGTTTTCGGGACGGAAACGCTTGCGGAGCTCGACCGCGGGGCCGTATACTGGAAGGACCATGACGAGCATCAGTGACATCTACTGGTTTTTCAAGGGAGTCAAGGTTTACGCGCTCGTCGGCGAGAGCGGGACGGGGAAGAGCTTCCGCGCCAAGCTGCTCGCGCAAAAATACGGCATAGAGCTCATCATCGACGACGGTCTGTTGATCAGGGACGACAAGATCGTCGCGGGGCATTCCGCGAAGCGCGAGGCGACCTTTCTCGCCGCCGTCAGGGTCGCGCTTTTCGACGAGAAGGTCCATCGCGACACGATCGCGCGCGCGCTCCAGGGGCAGAGCTTCAAGAAAGTGCTCATTCTCGGCACCTCGGAGAAGATGGTCAACAAGATCGCGGTACGGCTCCAGCTTCCCCAGCCGCAAAAGATAATCCGCATCGAGGAGATCGCCACGAAGGAGGAGATCGAGCGCGCCATCAGGTCGCGCCGCGTCGAGGGAAAGCACGTCATTCCGGTCCCGTCCATCGAGATACAGCGCAATTATCCGCAGATATTCTACGACCGGGTTCGCGTGCTTCTCAAGCGAAAGCAGAACCCGCTCGCGGTTTTCGACCAGTCGAAGGTGTATGAAAAGTCCGTCGTGCGGCCAGAGTTCTCGAAAACGGGTCGCGTGACCATATCCGAGGCCGCGCTGACCCAGATGGTCATCCATTGCGTGCGGGAATATGACGAGCAGATCAGGATCAAGAAACTGACGATAAAGACGGACTCAAGCGGATACCGCCTCGTCATCGTCATCGACGTGCCCTTCGGGACCCAACTGACCGGCAAGATCCACAAGATGCAGGAATACGTCGTCGAGAATATCGAAAGGTTCACGGGGATTCTCATCGAGGACGTGCACATCATCATCGATAAAATAACGACGAATTAGGAGTCAGAACGCCATGAAAAGAACGCTGTCAATCACCCTCGCCGTCCTTCTTGCCGTAGTCGGGCTTGGCGCCCAGGAGGCCACAAGGACGCTCTCTTCCGGGCATTACGATATAACCTTTCCCGAGGGACTTGACGGTGTTGAGTCGCTCGCGAACGGGCTTGACGGACTTTGGTCGACGTTCAACGGGGTTTTCGGCTTCGACCCCGACCAGGGGAAACACCGTCTCAAGGTTACGGTACTCGCCGACAAGGCCTCGTTCGACGGGTACGTGAAAAGCAGGATCGGCGAGACCCGGAACCAGCATATCCTTCTCCGGTATCCGAAGCCGGAACTTTCGGAACTCGTGCTCGTCCCCGCTCCCTCCCTCTCCGGTTTCGAGGCTTTCCAGGGACCGGCCCTGAACCGTCAGGCCTTCCTGCAGTATCTCTACAGCTTTGCGCTCGAGCCTCCCCTTTGGGTTCGGGACGGTTTTCAGGCATACTTCGAGACGGCGACGCGCGATCCGGCTACGGGCGTCTTTTCGATCAAGGGAGTTTCTCCCTGGCTTGAGCAGGCAAAAAACCTCCGTGCCGATCAAGCGCGATTCATCGGCAGCGAAGGGCTTCTTTCCGCGATCACGGGTAGCCACGAATCCGCCGTGGTCTATCCTCAGGCCTGGTCCTTCGTCTCGTTTCTGGTTACGAGCGGGCGCGAGGAATACCGGCGCTTTCTCCATGAAACCTTCATGCTCCTCGAGGATCCTGCGGGAGTGAACGGACGAAGCCAGAAAGAAAACACCGAGGCGGTGAAATATCGCTTCGCCCGCTTTAACGACTATGCGCGCGCCGACGAGGATCTCGCGCTCTGGCTGAATGGACTCAAGACCTTCAACGAACTCGTGCAGGAAGGCGTTTCCGATTACAACGCCGGCCGCTACTCGGCGGCGCGGAAGAATCTCCTCCTCGCGTCGGACGTCAAGGCGGATGACCCCATAGTCCTTTATTATCTCGGATTGGTTTCATATTCGGAGAAGGATTACCCGCAGGCGGAAAAATGGTATAACGCGGCGCTCTCCGCGGGATCGGACGTCTCGACGACGAATTGGGCGCTCGGATTGAACGCGTACGCCGACAAACGGTACCGGGACGCGCGGCAGTACATCGAGACCGCGCGGACGGTCAATCCCGATCGCTACGGACCGAAGGGAGAGGCGCTTCTCAAGTCGATGCCGAAGTGACCCTCGCGCCGGAACGGCGGCGTCGACGACGTCGGGGAGGCTGTCCTTCCGGCGATCCACCCTCGCGATTCTCGCCGGGGAATTCCGCCGTTTCGTCCCGTTTCCGGTCCCGATCGGGATTGCCCTGCTGACGCTCGCGAACGCGGGGAAGACGCACGTTGAAGCCGAGCTCTTTAAGGCAGAACCGAACGGCGAACTCGAGCTCCACGCGGGGCGGGTTCATCGGCATCACGAAGCGGCGGCATTCTGCGTACACGCGGTTATAGATTTCGGACGGCGCCATTCGCTCCCTGGTGAGGATCTTCACGAGGGCTTCGATGAGGAAAACGAGCTTTCTTCCGAGTCTCGTGTCCTCGCCCGAGGCGACGAGTTCGTCGAGCCGTGAAAGACTATCCTCGAAATCGCGCGCGAAAGCGGGATCGCCGTCGATAAGGCTCGCGGCAGCGGGCTGGAGATACATGAACAGGTCGTAGCGAAGCGCCTCGCGGACGATGTCGCGGGAACGGCCGCTGTTGAGAATCTTGATGATCTCCTCGGTGAGCCTGGACGGGGATACCGGCTGGAGGAGCGCGGAGGACTTCCGGAGCTTCCTTCCGAGCAGGAACGGGATCGAGCAGCCGGTAGAAACGGAATACTTCACGGCGCGGAGCATGCGCACCGGGTCGTCCTCGAATATGACCTTGAGCGGGATGACGGGAACGAGCCGTTTCGCGCGTACGTCCTTGACGCCGCCGACGTAATCGATGATCTGTTCCTTGACGGGGTCGTAATAGAGCGCGTTCAGGGTGAAATCGCGCCGCTGGACGTCCTCGTCCATCGTGCCGAAGCTGTTTCCCGTCGTCCCCTCGACGAGCGAGCGGAAGGTCGATACCTCGAAGATCTTTTCGCCGAAGAAGATGTGCACGAGGCGAAAGCGCTTTCCGATTATCCGGGAATTCCGGAAAATGCGCTTGATTCGCGCGGGTTCCGCGTTCGTCACGATATCGAAATCCTTCGGCGTCTTGCCGATGAGCATATCGCGAACGGCCCCGCCGACTATGTATCCTTCGTACCCGTAATTGCGCAAGTGGGTAATGATCCTCACCGCCTCGGGATCGAGGAGCTCTTTCTTGATTCCGTGCTCTTTTTTCGTGTAGATGAGCGCTTTTTGGACTGTCTTGCCTTTGGAGTCCTGACTGTATCGGGTTAACATCTTTCTTTATATTCTCTCCGGAATGGGGGTCTCTGTCAACGGCGCGAATGCCGCAGGTTAGGGCGCAGAATCATGATTCGCCGTTTTTTTCGCGATGACGGTGTTCTCGATCCACCCGAGGATATCGCGCGTTACCTCGTCGCGATTGACTTCGTTGAGGAGTTCATGGCGCGCTTCGGGGTAATACCGTGACGAAACCGCGTTCAATCCGAGGGCTTTGTATCGTTTTTCGAGTCTTTTGACCGTTTTTCCGTAGTTGCTGATCGGATCCCCCTCCCCGACCGCGAGAAAAACCGGCAACGAACGCGGTATTTTTGCCATTTCCCCTTTTTTATGGATGGAAAGGAGCCCTTCGGTCATATCCCGAAAAAATCCCGCCGTACAGGTAAAACCCGACCAGGGAGAGGCGTCGTACTTTTCTACCTCTTCGGCGTCCCGGGAAAGCCAGGCGTTCTCGCTTCGTGCGTCGGGTATCCGTTTATTGCATGCGCCAAAGGACATTTGCGTGAGAAACCGGGAGGGCGTTCGCCCTTTCGAGCGGAGACAGGCCAATCGGGCGACGAGGTGTCCTGCCGCGACGAGGGGAAAATCGGGTCCCCTGGTTCCGGTAAGCACGCACCCGTCGATCTTGCCGGCATAGCGCGTCAGGTACCACTGCGCGACGAACGATCCGAAGGAATGTCCGTACAGGATCACGGAGCGGTCGGGATGACGAGTCTTGATGACATCGGTGAGTTCCATTTGGTCTTCCGCGACGCGAAAAAAGCCCTTTTCGTCGGCCAGATGGCCGAGTCGGTCGAGGGATCCCGCGGTAAGACCATGGCCGCGATGATCGGCCGCGTATACCGCGAATCCGCGCGCCCGCGCTTCTTCGGCAAACCGCTCGTATCGCATCGCGTACTCGGCCATCCCGTGACTTATCTGGATAACGGCCTTCGTCGCGCCGTCGGGAATCCATCGGTGAACGGCGAGTCGATTTCCGTCCGATGTTTCAAGATAAAAGGTTTCCGCGCTCATGAACATTTATCCCCCGCTATGCTATACTCTTTTTTCGATGATCATTATACCAGAGAAAATGGTCGCCGGGGGAACTGCCCTGGGCCGTATCGACGGAAAGGCCGTCTTCGTGCCCTTCGCCCTGCCCGGTGAGACCTGCGAGATAGTAATCACGGAAAGCAAAAAGGATTATGCCTTCGCCCGGCTCGTTTCGGTCCTGGAGCCCAGTCCCCGACGCGTCGAGCCCCGCTGTCCCCTTTTCGGCCGCTGCGGCGGATGTACCTTGCAGATGGCCGACGACGAATACCAGCGTCAATTGCGGAAATCCATCCTCGAAAACGCCCTTGCGCGGGCGCGCGTCACCCCGGAGAAGGAGGTATCGGTCGTCTCGGGGGATCCCTGGGGCTACCGATCCCGCTTCCAGTTCCATAAAACGCCTGATGGGGGCATCGGGTTCAGCGAAGGCGGCTCGTCCGCCGTTGTCGAGGTGTCCGATTGCCCGGTGGCGAGCCGAACCTGCCGTGAGTCCATCATAGACGGAACGATCGCCCGCGCAGCCCGAAAAAGCGCGACCGGAAACCGCTTTCACGTGTTCGGGCATCAAGGCAGGCTTTGGCAGGAAGGGATCGACGAGGCATGCGAGGTTCCCGTCGCGGGAACGACGATCCGGTTCAACGTGAAGGGTTTCTTTCAGTCGAATATCCCGATGCTCGAATCGCTTATCGGGGCCATCACCGCGATTCCGGTGAACGGAACGTCCGCTTTTTCGGGCGAAAGGCTTCTTGATTTCTATTCCGGCGTCGGCACCTTCTCGGCGACCACGGGGAAGGCGTTCGCCGAGACCGTGCTCGTCGAGCACAATCGGGAAGCCCTCGAAATCGCGCGAACCAACCTCGCGGGCTCTCCGGGAAAGGCGATCCTTTGCCCGACGAGCGACGCGCGCTGGCCCGCGAGGCCCGAATCTCGACTCGCGTACGACTGCGCGATCGTCGACCCGCCGCGGCTCGGAATCGACCGCGCGACGCTCGATTGGATTCTCTCGTCGAAAATCGGGGATTTGCGGTCGGTTTCCTGCGATCCGGTTACCTTCGCGCGCGACGCCGCAAGGCTCGTCGCGGGGGGATTCTCGCTCCGCGAGGTGACGCTTTTCGATTTTTACCCGCAAACGCACCATATCGAAACCCTCGCCTTTTTCACCCGATGACTCCGATGCGACACGATACTCCAATGAAAGGATTGTCCCGCGTCGCCTTTTTCGCCGCCGTAGCGATTGCCCTCCTTCCCGCGCCCGCGCGGGCGGACGCGCTTTGGACGCGCGTGCTCGCGGGGGAGATCGCCTCCGGCCCGATTGCGAGCGGCGAGCGCGCGTATCTGGCGGGCACCGACCGTACCGTCACCTGCGTGTCGGAATCTGGTTCCTTTCTGTGGAGCAAGCCGATTCCCGGTAAGGTCTCCCCTTTCATGACCGTCCTGCAATCGGGAATCGTCATCGCGGTATCGGGCTCGGGAATCGTCACCGCGTTGAGCGCCGACGGCCTTTTCCTCTGGCGCGTATCCTGCGGCGAGCGGCCCGTCGCGTCCCCGTACGAGGGCCGCGACGGAAGGATTTTTCTCGTCTACGCGAACAGCGTCGCGTGCCTCAGCCAAACGGCGCGCATAAAATGGACGCTCAGCCTCCGTGACGAGGCAACCGACATGGTTTCCGAGACGGGAAGCGGCGACCTTCTCGTCCTCCTCTCGTCGAATACCCTTCTCCGGATCTCCCCCTTCGGCCAGGAACTCTCCCGAATAGCGCTCAACGAGCGGCCTCTCGCGATCCTTCCCGTCGGCCAGGGATTCGTTTGCGGCTTCCCCTCGGGAAGGATCGTCGCCTACTACGTCAGGGAAGGCAGAACGGGCGCGGGACAAGTCGGCATGGAGGCGGTCTGGGAAACGCGCGGTAAGGGAGCCATCGTCGCGCTCGCGCTCGGGGAAGGAACGCTGTGCGCCCTTTCGGCCACGGGAAGCGTGCTTGGCCTCAACGAGACGGACGGCGCCACCCTTTGGGAGAGCGCTACCGGAAGGCCCGCAGGCTCGGGCGGATCGGTCTCCTGGGAATACGGCCAGTTTAACGTCTCGATGCACGGTTACGCCTGCGCGATAACCCGGGACGGTCGGCACGTCTGGGAGCTCGACTCAGGCGCGGCCGCGGGGATCCCCGTCCTTTCGAAATCCGGGCTCGCGTACGTCGCGACGGGAACGCAAGCCCTTGCCGCCTATCGCGCCGAGATACGGGTGCGGGGCGAAAAAAAGGAGCGAAAAGCGGAAAACTACGGTATACTTACCGGGAGTTCCGACGAGTACGGAACCCCGCTTACCGAGGATCGCCTTCTCGTTTCCGCTTTCTTGTCGTCTGTTTCGGCCGACATCGAGTCCGGCGTGACCGGGCCCGACGAGGTTTCCCGTTCAAGGCGACTCGCGGAGATCGTCCGCAATAGCTCGGGACCCGTCACGGGCTCGAGGGATTTCGACGCGACCGAACGGGCGCGCGCGGCGAGCCTTCTCGGAAAGCTCGGTTCGGAAGAGGCTCGAAGCGTCCTTATCGAGGCGGTCGCCGGGGAGGCGGACACGACGGTGATCGTGGGAATACTTTACGGTCTTGCCTCGCTCGGTCCTGACCCCGACGGCAGGGGGCTCGACGCGATCTCGCGCGTCGCGCGGGAGTCGGGTATCGGGAATCAGACCGTCAACCGGGCATCATGCGATGCCCTCTACGCGATCATCCGTTACACGGGCGGAAACGTCGCCCGCGACGGGGTTTCGATCCTGGGCCGATTCGCGACCAGCCCGTACGGAAACCTGGATCGCGAGTACGCGCGCAGAACGATGGAAAAAATATTGGAGTGAATGGCACCAGGGAGGTTCCGATGAAAAAGCTCACCGCTGCGATCGCGCTTCTTGTCCTTTCGGCGTATGCCTCGCTCGCTATCGAGGTCGACAGAAAGGAACTCGAGAGCGGGGATGCGGCAAAGACAATCGAGTTCATCAATTACACGGGTCCGCATTCGGTCATCGACACGATCGAGGAGATTCGCGGAATCGGCTCGGCGCTCGGTTCAGCCTCGAAGAACGGGAGCGCGGGGGATCGCGCTCGCTATTACGTCATCCATGCCGTCGATCCCGCCGTCAAGGAAGGGCTCGACGCCGACATCATGATCCTCGGGGAAGGCGCGGGCGTGGACCATATCGATAACCTGAGGCGAATACTCGCGGCCTATCTCGGCGCGGCCTATGGCTATTCTGATAAGGATTCGTCGACGCTCGCGACCTTCATCACCGTGTACAACGCCGTATACCGCGGGAAGCTCGATACCTTCAAGAACCGGTACAAACCCGTCGTCGTCTCGAATCTCCAGGCCGACAAGGCGGGTCTCTCGGTTCGTTACGACGAATGGGCCGGCCGGTCCCAGATCGTGATCCCGCTTTCCGACGCGCGGCTCGCGGGGACCCTCAGCAGCGTCGACACGACCGCGATCGCGGGCAAGGACGTCGTCGAGAAGATCAAGGCCGACGAGGCTGGCGCGACCGCGACGAGGAAGGACATGGCCGACCTCAAGGAGCGCGAGGGCGACGCCGCGCAAACCCGCGCCGAAACGTCCCAGAAAGAGGCGACCGACGCGCGGGCCGAGGCCGCGCAAAAGCAGCAAGAGCTTGACGCGGCGAAGAAGGAAGCAGTCGTCGCGCAGAAGGCCGCCGAAAGCGCGAAGGCCGAGGCTCAGGCGAAACCCGAAGACAAGGCCCTCGCCGAGAAGGCGACCGAGGCCCAGAAGGCCGCCGACGCGAGCGCGCAAAAAGCCGCAGAGAAAGAGGTTGCCGCGGCGAGCGCCAAAGAAACCGTCAATCAAAAGGAAGAGGCCGCGAAAGCCGACCAGAAGCTCGCGGACACCAAGCAAAAGGAATCGCTTTCCGAGCGAAAGGATATCGCCGCGGACGAGCAGAAGGCGGTCGACAAGATGGCCTCTGACGCGAAAAAAAGCGCCGACGCCGCCCTCGCGCAGGCCCTTCCCGCCTTCGGGCTTCGCGTCGTCGACGCGAACGCCTATCTCGCGGAGCTCGTCATCGTGAACCTCAACGACGGAAAGGTCCTCAAGACCTCTCCCCTCAACACGATCAGGGGACGAACGCTCTACGATACGGGTTCCGGGCTCATGGCGATCGCGGGAAAGAAGGGCGGCAACGCGGCCATCAGGCTCGTACTCGTCGATTCCGCGAGCCTTGACGTCACGAAACAGGGACAGGACCCGATCGCGGAACAGAGCGTGCTCGTGCAGAGCGCGAACGACTATTACGCGGTCGTCGAGCTGGGCTCCGGAAAATACGCGCTCGGTCGCTTCGACAAGAACCTTGACCTGAAGGCAAAGTCCGCGATCAACGTGCTCGCGGCGACCGCGGTTACGGTAACGTCGAAAGGAGTCATAGTGCAGGACTCCTCGGGCGCGATCAAGTTGCTTCGCGCGACGGATCTCGTCGATCTGGCGGCGCAATAAGACCGGATTTAACCAGACAATCCCAGGAAAAACAAGAAACCCCGCATTTGCGGGGTTTCTTGTTTTTGATCACGGTTAGGGAATGAGTCCCTTGATGTTCTTCGGGGCCGCTTTCTTCACGGTATCGGTGACCGGCGCGACCTTCTCGGCGGCCTTTTCGGCGGCGAGTTCTTTTACCCTCTTTTCCGCCTCGGCCTTCTTCGCGTCGAGCGTCGCCTGGTACTTCTTTATGTCGTCGCGTGCGCGCTGCGCTTTCGTCGCGGCGTCGCCGAAGCGCGCGATCTCGGAGGCGTACTTGGCCTTCTGCTCCGCTATATAGCGATCGGCTTCCTTCCTGATGCCTGCCTTGACCTTCTCGATTTGCGCGCTCATCTCGGCCTTGATTGCCGAGGCGATCTCGTCATCCACGTCCGTCTTGACGTCCACCGTGATGTTGCCTTCGGGATCGACGACCGCGACGACATCAAGATCGATGGTCTTGATCGACGATAGGACGTTTCGGTACGCGCCATAGAGGTAGTCGGGCTTGAACGCGGCGACCGCGAGGCGAGCCTCGCCGATGACGAGCTTGGAGCCGATCGTGACCGTCCCGTCGCGGGAGATCCTGATCGTGCCCGCGGCGCCGAGGCTTCCCTTCACCGAGGGAACGCCGGTAACGCCGGGGGAATCAAGTGAAAGCGCGTAGCCCGTCGAGGTGAATTTGGTGTCGAGGATATCGACCGCCTTGGTCCTCAGGTCGATGATTCCGTCCGCCGTTTCCTTCATGGATCCGTGGGCAACCTCGAGACCGACGGTCATCGGCTTATTCACCCGATCCGCGTCGTTCGTGACGTTCTGGACGACCGCTCCGCCTGCGATGCCGAGTGAATCGTCTTTCGCGGAAAGCGCGATATTCCTGAGAAGGAGGCTCGGCGCCGAATCGTCGCCGAAGGAAAGAGTCCTTCCCGGGAGCCGCGATATCGCGTTCGACTTCTTCTTGAGCGAAACCTTTTTGTCTCCCTTGGAATTCGCCTGCAATTCCCGGATCATGACGACGCCCTTGTCGAGATAGGGATAGTACGCGCCGAGGGTATTGACGACGAAGGTCCGGAAAACGCCCGAGACGACGGTTTTGCCGGTATCGAGGTTTATTCCCTTGACCGTATCGACGAGCGACTTGAGTCTCGCGGAGTCCGCCTTCAGGGCTGTTTCGGCCTCGGCCGAAAGGGTCTTGACCGTCTTCGCGTCGGCCGCGGCTTCGTCGGCGGCCTGTTTCGCGTAATCGGCCGTAGCCTTGACGCCGTCGGTTGCCGCTTTGAGGTCGGCAAGCGCGGACCGGGCTTCCTCCACCGTCTTGATCGCCTTCACGTTCAGGTTGGCGAGCCGCTTTCCGTCGGCGAGCGCCTTGTCCACCCTGCCGCGGACTTCCTTGTTTTTCGTCTGCCATTTGTCGGCGAGCGCGGGAACCGTCGCGGTGATTTTCTCGACGACGGCCGGGGATTGAAGTTTCGCCTTTTCGTTCTCGATGTATTTCACGGGATCGAGCTGGTCCATGACGGCGGAGATGCCCGCGTCGACGGAAACACCCGACTTTACCTTGTCGGCCTCCGCCTTTATGGCCGCGACGACCGGATTCGGCTTTGAGTCCTTGATCTTACGTTCGTACTTCTTCGCCTTCTTGGGCGGAAGCGCGCCGGAAGTCTTTCTGTCGGTGTTCCAGGTGACGCCGGTTACCTCGAGATTGTCAGCGACGACCTTCCCGCGCGAGAGCTCGAGGAGGTTAAACGCCATGTCGAAACGCTCGATCCCGAAAAGGTTTTTCATCGGATGCTCGCGGTTCGCGACGGCGAGCCCGTCGATCCTGAATCTCGCGTGAAGGAGATCGCAGTCGATCCGCTCGATATCGCTTTTCGCGCCGAACGTTCCCTCGAGCGCCGAGGTTACGGCAACCCGCGCGATTACGTTCCGGAAGACGGTGAGCGCGAGGACGAGGGCGACGGTGAGCGCGAGCGCTATGAGAATCGCCACGACGCTGAATCGGCCCTTTTGCTTCTTGATCTGTTTCGCGAGGATCGCGAGCCGTTTCGCGGTTTTCTTGTCGTTGACCTTCGCGGGATCTATGGCGTGAAGCGTCCCCTTTTTCGCGTCCTCGACGGTCGTGAAAAGCGACTCCACGAAGGCCTTGTCCGCGGGAACGAAGAGTTTCTTGAGTATCTTCTTCTGGAACGCCTTCGGATCGTACTTCTTCGCGAAAAGGCCCGGAATCTTGATCTTTTTCGGTTTCTTCTCCTTGCTCATTTTCCGAACCCTCCCACGTCTGGCGCATTGATGATCTGCTTGATGATCGGAAGATTGGTAACGATCTTCGCGATCTTGCTGTTCACGATCCTCGGCTGGACCGTTTTCCGGTACCACGACACGAAAGCCCTGAACAGCGCGTATGTCGGCCCGTACGCGAGGATTCCCATGACGAGTCCGCCTGAGACCATGGTATTGTTAAATCGCGTCAAACCGACGAACGGGATTCCATAGAGCGCGGAAAAAAGCGGATCGAGCGGCGCGAAGGTCAACAGCGCGTACCCGAGCGACTCGGTCGCGATGTCGGCGAAGGGAACCGCGAAAGAGAAGAGGATCAGGGAAAGGAAGAGCGCGCCCTTATTGACCCTGATGAACAGGGTAAGGAAGAAAAGGAAGACCCACAACAGGTTAGCCTTCGGGACGAACGCGAGCAAAAGCCCGAGCGCCGCCCCGTGCGCGATGTCCCCGGGATGCGCGTTCGCGTTGAGCGCCATGAAAAACTTCTTGATATACTTCAGCACCTCTTGCCTCCTGACGGCTCTTTGTATGCCGTCTTATTTTTTATTCGCGAGCCGGTCGATCGCCTTTTGATACACGTCGACGTAGCGGCGCGCGGAGGTATCCCATCCGAATTCCTTCGCCATGCCCCGTTGACGCATCCTTTCGATGTCGTCCCTTCGGTTATACCAGGCGTACGCGGCCCAACCGACCGTATCGTAGATACTCTGCGGCGTGAGGTTCTCGAGCACGAAGCCCGTTCCCTCGCCCGTTTGCTCGTTATAGTTCTCGACCGTGTCCGCGAGCCCGCCGGTTTTCCGCACGATGGGGAGCGTTCCGTACAGCAGCGAGTACATTTGGTTGAGTCCGCACGGCTCGTAACGCGACGGCATGAGGAAGAAATCCGAGCCGGCCTCGATGAGGTGGCTCAAGGACTCGTCGTAGCCGACGTACGCGCGGAAATTGGGAAGAGACTCGGAAAGTGAGGCGATCTCGCTTTCGCACCACGCCTCGCCCGCCCCGAGAATGACCATCTGGAGCTTGATGTCCGAGCAGATGCGATAGGCCGATCCGTAAGACGGCCCGAAAAGCTCCGAAACGCCCTTTTGGTCAGCGAGCCTCGTGATGATGCCGAAGACGGGCACCTCGGGATCGACGGGAAGTCCCATGCGCTTCTGGAGGGCCTCCTTGTTCGCCGCTTTCTTCTGGAGCGTTTTCGCGGTGTAGCGCGACGGGATGAGCTTGTCGGTCGAGGGATTCCAGATCTCGGTATCGACGCCGTTGAGGATGCCGGTAAGGTCTTGCGCGCGATAGCGGAGGATTCCGTCCATGCGGAAACCGTACTCCGGTCGCTGGATCTCGAGCGCGTAGGTCGGCGACACGGTCGTCAGCATGTCCGAGGACACGAGCGCCGCCTTGAGAAAGTTCATGCGGTCCCAATCCTCGAACCCCGCGGCGTAGAAATTGTCCCATCCGAGCCCGGTGTACGGGAAGTTGTGCTTCCCGTACACGCCCTGATAGCCGATGTTGTGGATCGTGAACACGCTCGCGGTCTTCGCGAACTCGTCCTTGCGCTCGTTGAACTTGAGGAGTATCGGCGCGAGCGCCGCGGCCCAGTCGTGCGCGTGGATGACGTCTGGATACCATTGAAGCTTCCTGCACAGCTGGAACGTCGCGTGTCCGAGAAGGGAGAATCGCTGGGGATTATCGTTGAAATCGGTCTCGCCGGGAACGCCGTAGATGCCGTCGCGCCCGAAACTCTGCTCGTGATCGATGAAATACACGGGAACCGCGGATCCCGGCAGCGTCGCCGTATAGACGCCGGTCCAGATCTCCTGATACCCGGGATGCACGCCCATGGGGCCGGAGAGGTGCTCGAGCTTGTCCCGGTCTATCCGGTAATACCGGGGCATGACGATCCTGACGTCGTGTCCCTGCGCCTTGAGCGCGATGGAGAGCGCGGATACCGCGTCGGCGAGCCCGCCCGTTTTCGCGAACGGAACGGCCTCGCTCGTGACCATCAATATATTCATGGCTTACCCTCCTTGGCCGGTTACCAGTCGGCCCGCGCGCGCGCGAACGATTCGGCTGAGCCCTCGATGGACTTTTCCGAGACGCAATACGCGAGGCGGAACCAGCCGGACCTGCCGAAACCGGTTCCGGGAACGCCGAGGATGCGATAATTCTTGAGATGCGCGCAGAACGCCCCGTCGTCCCCCGAGTCCCCCGAGGTTTTCTTCCGCTCGGGAACCTTGCAGAAAAGGTAAAATGCCCCTTCGGGTTCCGCGTAGGAGATGCCCGCTGAGGAAAGAATGCCGGTGAGCCGGTTACGCCTCGTCGCGTAGGACGAATAGTCCACGGTCTCGTCCCAGCAGGCGGCGACGACGCGCTGAAAGGTCGCCGGCGCGTTTACGTAGCCGAGCACGCGGGTGCAGAACACGATCGCGTCGACGAGTTCCTTCGCGCTCGTCGACGCGGGATTGACGGCCGCGTAGCCGATACGCTCTCCGGGGAGGCTCAGATTCTTGGCGAAGGAGGTGACGATAACGGTGTCCGGCCAAACGGGGAAAACGGGAGCGACCTTTCTGCCGTCGTAGACGATCTCGCGATACGGTTCGTCGGCGATGAGGAGGACGGTCCTTCCCGTCCTTTCGCGATGCGCCGCGAGCGCCCTGGCGAGCGAGGCGAGATCGTCGGCTCCGTAGATCTTGCCGGTCGGATTATTGGGCGAATTGACGATAAGCGCCGCGGTTCTATCTCCGAGCGCTTTTTCGATAGCCGGAACGTCGAGCGAGAAATCCTCTTTGGTCGGGACGGTTTTAAGGACTCCGCCGTGGTTGCGCGCATAATGGCCGTACTCGACGAAATAGGGGGCGGGCACGAGAACCTCGTCTCCGGGAGTGATCACGGCCTTAAGGACCGCGTTCATGGCGCCGGCCGCTCCGACGCCCATGACGATATGGGAAAAATCGACCGTAACGCCCTGTTCCGCGCTCACCTTCCTGGCCATAGCGGCCCTCGTTTCCTGGTAACCGGCGTTCGGCATGTAGCCGTGAACCCCTTTCAGCGGGGATGCCGCGATTTCGGCAAGCGTCTTCTTTACCTTCGCCGGAGGCTCCAGGTCGGGGTTTCCTATGCTGAAATCATACACGTTATCGGCTCCGAATTGAGCCTTCATCTGAATCCCTTCCTCGAACATTTTTCGAATAAATGACGCGGAAGTCATTACTTCCTTGATGTGTGGCGCTACCGGCATGGATGTCTCCTCGTGATTACTGTTATTGGAAGCATAGCACATCGCACCCCTTTTTTGTAACTATTCGCCTTGTCATGGGCTTGGTTATATGCTAGATTGTTCACTGTTTGAACACATAAACGCGCGGCGACGGGAATCAGTTTCGGCGGTACCGTTTTCTCCGCGCGTTGTCGACCTTTTCTCCCCTTTTTTCCACCGTAATCATGGAACAGGACTCAGAATATCTTCTCCTCAACAGCATTAACGAACTCACCCGGCAAAAAGCCGATATCAGCCAGCGGGACCTTGCCCGAGCGATAAACCTGTCGCTCGGCATGACCAACGTCCTGCTGAAGAGACTGAGCCAGAAGGGTTTTATCCTCGTTCAAAAGGTTTCCGCGCGAAAGGTCTCCTATGTCCTCACCCCCTCAGGGGTCAACGAACTTGCCGGGAGAACCTACCGCTATCTCAAGCGCACGATGAAAAAGGTCGTCGACTACAAGGAAACGATCATGGACATCGCGCGGGACGCCCGTTCGCGCGGCTTTTCCCGGCTCGCCCTTCTCGGGAAAAGCGATCTTGACTTCATCATCGAGTACGCGGCGACGAACGCGGGACTGGAATTCTGCTCGTATCAGGACGCGCGCGATATCGGCGGCGATACCTTCGTGTTCGTCTCGGAAAGTTACGAGCGACGCATGCTTGATCAGGACGGACCCGAATCCCCGCTTCCCGCGGACGGAAACGCGGTCGCGCACATCTATGACCTCCTGTCGAAAGGATAACACCATGTTTACCGACGTATTGATACTCGCGGGCGGCTCGGGAGAGCGACTGTGGCCCGTATCGGACGGCAAAAAACCGAAACAGTTCATGAGCCTTCCCGACGGGCTGACCTTTTTGCAGGACGCCCTTCTCCGGGCCGACGCGCTCAACGTATCCGGGAATATCTGCGTCGTTACGCGAAAGGATTGGGTAAGCCTCGTCGTCGCCGACGCGCTCTCGCTCGCCGAGAAGCTCGGAAAACCGGAACTCCTCGGGAAGATCCTCGTCATGGGAGAACCCTGCGGAAGGAATACCGCGCCCGCCATCGCGTGGACCGCGAAATACCTCCTTTCGCTCGGAAGGCGCGAGAACGTGAACGTGCTCATGATGGCGAGCGATCACGTCATCAAGCCCCTTGACGCGTTCATCGGCGACGCCCGGACGGCGAGCTGGCATTCGGATCGCGGAAATCTCGTCTCGTTCGCGATCCCTCCGACCTGCCCCGCCACGGGCTACGGGTACATCAAGTCCGGCGAGTCGGTCCATTGCCCGATCGAGCGGGCGAGCCCTGCCTTCAAGATCGACACTTTCAAGGAAAAGCCCGATCAGGCGACCGCGCGCGCGTATCTCGACGACGGGCATTATTTCTGGAATTCGGGCATCTACGCATTCCGCGCCGATTTTTACCTTTTCGAGCTCGAGCGGCTTTGTCCCGAGGTGTTCTCCGTCTTCGAGAAAGCCGGAAAGGACTTCGCCGAGAAGACGGAACGGGGCGTCCGTATCCTCGAATCGTGGTCCGGCCTTGACGACGCGTACGCGGCATCGCCTTCGATCTCGATCGACTACGCGATCAGCGAGCGTTGCGCGCGCTCGGTAACCGTGCGCGCCTCGTTTCAGTGGGATGACGTCGGCACCTGGGACTCCCTTTCGAAATACTACGACGCGCTACCCGTCGAGGCCGTGTCGATCGAGTCGAGAAATTGCTTCGTCCATTCCGACATTCCCGTGGCCCTGTGCGGCGTGGATGACCTCGTCGTCGTCATCCGAAACGGAAAGGCCCTCGTTTCGCGCAAGGGTGACACGAATCTCGTGAAGGACGCGCTCGCCGAAATGAAAAAAAGGGGACTTGCGTGAACTACCTCGTTACCGGCGCCGCGGGCTTTATCGGATCCTTCACCGCCCTCGCCCTCCTTGGCGAGGGACACTCCGTCGTCGGGCTCGACTCCGTGAACGACTACTACCGGACGGACCTCAAGGAAGCACGTCTCGCGATGATCGAGCGCGCCGCGCGCGAGGCGGCGAAAAACGGCGCCGGCGATCGGCGATGGCGTTTTTATCGGGGGAAGGTCGAGGACTCGGAGCTTCTCGGGAAGGTTTTCGCCGAAAACCGCTTCGACCGGGTAATCCATCTCGCGGCGCAGGCAGGCGTACGGTACAGCATCACGAATCCGCGCGCGTATAGCGCGAGCAACCTCGACGGATTTCTCAACATCCTCGAATCGTGCCGCAATCACGGGATCCCGCACCTCGCCTACGCGTCGAGTTCCTCGGTATACGGCTTGAACCGGAAGGTCCCGTTTTCCGAGACCGATCCCGTCGACCATCCCGTAAGCCTGTATGCCGCGACAAAGCGCGCGAACGAGCTCATGGCGCATACCTACAGCCACCTTTACGGGCTCCCGACGACCGGCCTCCGCTTCTTCACCGTGTACGGCCCCATGGGACGGCCCGACATGGCCTACTTCAAATTCGCCGACGCCATCATGAAGGGCGAGACCATCGACGTCTATAACGGCGGGGATCTCCTTCGCGACTTCACCTATATCGACGACATCGTGAAGGCGGTGACGATGATCGCCGCTCGTCCGCCGGAACGCGATCCCGCGTTCGATCCCGAACGCCCGGTCCTCGACCGATCCTCGGCACCCTATCGCATATACAACGTCGGGAACCAGAGTCCCGAACGACTCGAATGCTTCATCGCGACCCTCGAACGGGTTCTCGAAAAAGAAGCGAGAAAAAACTACCTTCCGATGCAGGCAGGCGACGTGTACATGACCGCCGCCGACACCTCGGCGCTCGAGCGCGACTTCGGATGGAAACCGTCCACGCCGCTCGAGACGGGTTTATACCGCTTCGCGCAATGGTACAAGGAGAATAAACCATGGCAACGATCACTGTAGCAGGAACCGGATACGTCGGCCTCGTCTCGGGCGCGTGTCTCGCCGATTTCGGAAACACCGTCATATGCGTCGACAACAACGCTGCGAAGATCGAGACCCTCATGAAGGGGGGCATCCCCATCTACGAACCGGGTCTCGACGCCGTCGTCGCGAGGAACGTCCAGTCGGGACGTCTTTCATTCAGCGTGGACATGGCATCCGCGGTCAAGAAATCCGACGTCGTGTTCATCGCCGTCGGCACCCCTCCCGCCGACGACGGCAGCGCCGATCTCAAGTACGTCGAGGCCGTCGCCCGCGAGATCGCGCGCGCGATGAACGGCTACAAGGTCATCGTCGACAAGAGCACCGTCCCCGTGGGAACCGGAAAGCGCGTGAAGGCCTGGGTCGCCGAAGAGCTCGCGAGAAGGACAGACGGAAACTCCGGGCTCGAGTTCGACGTCGTGTCGAACCCCGAATTCCTTCGCGAGGGATCGGCGGTACAGGATTTCATGCATCCCGACCGCGTCGTCATCGGCGTCGAAAGCGACCGCGCGAAAAAACTCATGAAGGACGTGTATCGCTCGCTCTACATCAACGAGACCCCGTACATCGAGACCAATGTCGAGACCGCCGAGATGATAAAGTACGCCTCGAATTCCTTCCTCGCGGTAAAGATCACCTTCATCAACGAGGTCGCGAACCTTTGCGAGAAAGTCGGCGCGAACGTGCAGGACGTCGCGAAGGCGATGGGCCGCGACGGGCGGATCGGGGCGAAATTCCTTCATCCCGGTCCCGGGTACGGCGGAAGCTGCTTTCCGAAGGACACGCAGGCGATGGCGAGAATCGGGCGGGACTTCGGCGAGCCGCTTTCTATCGTCGAGACGACCATAGAGGCGAACGAGCGACAGAAGGCCCGCATGATCGAGAAAATCGAACGGGGACTCGGGGGCGCAGGCTCGCTCAAGGGCAAGAAGATCGCGATGCTCGGTCTCGCTTTCAAGCCGAACACCGACGACATGCGCGAGGCTCCCGCGATCACGGTAATCGAGGGTCTTTGCGCCCGAGGGGCGACCGTCAGGGCAAGCGACCCGGCGGCGGTAAAGGAAGCTACCTGGCGGCTCGAATCCTGCAAGGACTCGGTGAGCTACCACGCCGACGAATACGAGGCTATTCGCGGCGCGGACGCGCTCGTGCTCATGACCGAATGGAACCAATACCGGAACCTTGACCTTGACCGCGTGAAAAGCCTCCTCGTGAAACCGCTCTTCTTCGACCTTCGCAACGTGTATAAGCGCGATGACGTCGAGTCGAGGGGCTTCGCGTACTTCGCGGTCGGAAAATAGCGAAAAACGGAAACGAACCGACAATAGCGTTAGTAATGAATGAAAAAAGTAAGGAGAAAAAGTTGCAGCTGATTCCCTTATCGAAACGCGCGCTCGTCATGATAGCGGCCGCCGTTGCGGCGATCGTCCTCGTCATTGCCTTGCGCTCGCTCGGCGAAAGGATCGCCGAGCATAAGCGCAGGATGGCATTCGACAACCTTCACGCCGCGACGGTTTCCCGCATCGCCGAGCTCAGCGTGCTCGAGTACCGGTATACGGACGTCATGGAGCTCAATCGCAAATTCGTCGTCGGTGGCTCGAGCACCTCGCTCGTCCGTTTCTCCGGCGTCGTGAAGGCCGGTATCGCCGACGTTACCGCCGTCAGGGCCGACTACGACGCCGACGCGGGAAAGATCGAGATAACCCTTCCCCGCTCGTCGATTATCGAGAACGTCGTTGACGTGGGAACGGTGAAATTCTGGGACATCAAGCGAAACATCTTCGTTCCGATCAAGACCGAGCTGAAGCTTCAGGAAATAAGCGCGTTCAAGGAAAAGGTCGCGCGCGAGCTTGAGGCATCGGGCTTTCTCTCCGAGGCCGACGCGCGCGCGGCCGAAATCGTCTCGTCCCTGTATTCGGGTTTCGGTGCGCATGTTACCGTCACGCATTAATCGACGGGGCAGCGAAAGCGATCGCTTCAGGGAAAGGAAATAAACGAGATGAAAAACACGAAGAACATTAAAACGCGTACGGGACGAGCAACCGTGAAGGCTATCCGACGATTCGCGATCCTGCTTTCGGCATTGGCGTTCCCGCTCGCGGGGGCGGTATCCCAGGAAGCGCTGTGTTCAACCGCGGAAAACTATTATGAATTCGAGTCCCTCGTAGGTAACGCCGAGCGCGAGTATTTAAACTACAGAACGCTTTCCGATTCGCGATGGTCGCTCAAGGATCCCGGGAAAGCGATCTGGAACGGCAGGGATTTCGGCAGTTCGCGCGACTTCGCCGAAAATCTCACGTTCCGCGTATACGGACCGGATTTGTATTCTTCGTACAACAGCGCGGCTCCTTATGGCCAGAACGATGGGGCCCTTTGGCAGGGCAAGGGTCTCAACTCGAGCCTGACGGCGGGCACCCGTCTTGAGGGGTTCGGTTTCGAGATCACGATCAAGCCGCACATCTCCTTCTCCCAGAATCTCGCCTTCGATCTCGTCGATCCCGCGTACTCCGGTTCATCGTACAAGGACAAGGCCGACGTGTACGGCTATTACGGCGTTTGGAGCGTAGACGCTCCCCAGCGCTTCGGGGACGATCCTTTCTTGACGTTCAGCTGGGGCGACTCCGAGATTCGGTACTCTTGGAAAACCCTGACTATAGGATTCGGGACCCAGGCGATCTGGCTCGGTCCGGCGAAGATCAACTCGATAATCCACTCGAACAACGCGCCGCCGTATCCCAAACTGGATGCGGGCATCAGGAAACAGCCCGTGTACGCCTTCGGGCATGATCTCGGTTTCGTCGAATCCCGCCTTTGGTGCGGGTATCTGAGCGAATCGGACTATTTCGACAACGATTCCTCAAATGACCATACGATGATCAGCGGTCTCGCTTTCTCGTTCGCGCCATCGTTTCTCCCCGGCCTTACTCTTTCGGCGAATCGCACCTATCGTTCGAAATGGGAACGCGATTCTGTCGGGACCATCCCTTCCCTCTTTTTCGTGACTCCGGGCGGGCGAGGCGACGATGACGTCTGGGACCAACGTGCCGCGTTTTCGTTTTCCTGGCTTTTTACGTCCGTCGGTCTTGAGGTTTACGGAGAGATGGGGATAAACGACTGGGTCGTCGGACACCTCGGGTACATTCGCTATCCATTCCATACTGCCGTCTACACCGGCGGGCTCGTGAAATCCTTCAATACCCGCAACCCGTCGGTTCGGGGCGAGATCGTCTTCGAGTGGACCAATCTCGAACTCTCCCAGGACTTCCAGTTTCAATGGCCATCGACCTTTTACGCGCACCACTTGATCACGCAAGGCTATACCAACCAGGGACAATGGCTCGGAGCCGGAATCGGCACCGGGGGAAACAGTCAATATCTCGGATGCACGATCTACTACCCGGTCGGCGCGTCCACGGTATTCGTGTATCGCGTCAATCCCGACAACGATTACCTGTATCAGCACTCGATAAACACCGTTCCCGACGAGGACGAGCAAACCCCTACCGGAACCGCGTTCGACTTTTTCAGGTTTAAATGCTCCTTCTCCGTAGGCGCCAAAACCCTCTACCACCTTACGGAATCAATGGACATTTCCGGTTCAATCGTATACGATTTAATAATCAATCCCCAGTATCGCTTTTCATCGCCGTTTAACAGCGTCATGATGAATAACTTTTCATTGTCATTCGGGGCCAGCAAGTATTTCTAGCCCGCGTAATCACCAGGAGTCATATGTTCAAATTATTCGCATACCTTGACAAACTGTTGTCTCTCCTCAGTAAAAGGGAGCGCAAACAGCTTGTCGTCGTGATGTTCTGCTCGGTTATCTTGGCGATCATCGAGGTCATTGGCGTGGGTTCGATCATGCCGTTCGTCGCGGTCGCGTCTCAGCCCTCGATCATTCAAACCAACGCGACGCTCGCCATGATCTACGATTTCTTCAAATTCGAGAATACCCAGGCATTCCTTCTTACCCTCGGCGTTTTGATGCTTTTGTTCGTGCTGTTCCGAAATCTTGGACAACTGGCGCTTCAATACATCAAGTACCGGTTTACGAGCATGAGAAGGCATTCCCTTTCGTTCAAGCTGTTCAAGGGTTACCTCAGCCAAAAATACCTTTTTTTTCTCAATAAAAACAGTTCCGATTTCGTGAAGAACATCAACAGCGAGATCGAGCAAATGATAAACGGCACGTTGATGCAACTCGTCGATGCCACGTCCTACTTGATTCAGGTAATTCTTCTAATCTGTTTCCTGTTCATCATCAATCCGTTCAGCACCCTGTGCATCGCCGCGGCGATCGTCGTCATTTACGGGCTGATATACTTCTTCATACGCAAAACGCTGAAAAGACTGGGTACCGCGCGATTCGAGTATAATCTCGAGCGAAACCGCATAACCAGCGAGGCGTTCTGGGGAATAAAAGAAGTCAAGCTCATGGGCGTCGAGCGCGTTTTCCTGGAATCGTACACCGTCCCCTCGAAAGGACTCGCGAGAAATTTCTACCTTACCGAGACCATCAGCGACGTTCCGAAATACGTTCTCGAGTCGGTAGCGTTCGGTTCCATCGTGCTCTTTATCCTTTTCATGGTCATGCAATCCGGAAATTTCCAGAGCGCCGCGGCTACGGTGAGTCTCTACGCCTACGCCGGCTACCGGCTCATGCCCGCGGTACAGAATCTGTTCAGGTCTATAAGCAAACTCAAGTATAGCGCTCCCGCGTCCCAGCGAATGCAAATCGAGTTCGCCAACGCGCAAGTCGATTCGTCGGTAACGGGAACCGTTCCCGCGCGCATGCCTTTCGAGAAAGGCATTTCCATCGACGGTATCACGTTCACCTATCCCGGATGCGACAGACCCGTTCTCGGAGACGTTCACCTGAGCATTCCCGTTAACTCGCTGATCGGGTTCGCGGGAAAGACCGGTTCGGGGAAGACCACGCTCGTCGACGTTTTTATGGGACTTCTCGCGCCCCAGTCGGGAACGATAACCGTCGACGGCGTTCCGATTACCGAGAACAACGTTCGCTCGTGGCAGCAGAATATCGGCTACGTCCCGCAGAACATATATCTTTCGAACGACTCGATCGCCAAAAACATCGCGTTCGGCGTCCCGGAAGCCGATATCGACCGGGAGAAGGTCCGCAACGCGGCAAAGCTCGCGCAGATCGACGAGTTTATCGAAACCGAGCTGAAGGACGGCTACGACACGGCAATCGGCGAGCGCGGCATTAAACTTTCCGGAGGACAACGCCAGCGCATCGGTATCGCGCGCGCACTCTATCGCAATCCTCCGATTCTCGTCATGGACGAGGCCACGTCGGCACTGGACAGCCAAACCGAGCAGGCGGTCATGGACGCCATCGACGGGCTTTCCGGGAAGAAAACCATTATCCTTATCGCCCATCGCGTAACCACGCTTCGTAAATGCGACATCATATTCCGTCTCGAAAAGGGGAAAATCGTCGAGCAGGGAACGTTCGATAAAGTGTTCAAGGAGAAATAGCGTAGACCTGCATCAGGTGTAGTAGATATCAACGGAGGATATGTCTATGGCCGACAGTTCAAAAGAATTATCAATTAAAGAAATCAAAAGCGTTCTGCTCGACATGATCGAGGCTTTCCACGAGGTTTGCGAAGCCAACGGACTTCGATATTACCTGTGCGGGGGCACATTACTTGGCGCGGCTCGCCACAAGGGCTTTATCCCCTGGGATGACGACGCCGACGTATTCATGCCAAGACCCGATTATATGCGTTTCGTCGAGCTTACCAAGGGCGGCCTGGGAACGTTTTATCAGGTTAAGAGCCATTATTTCTGCAAGAATTACACGTTCCCCTTCATAAAGATCTGCGATTCGCGGACAGTAGGAGTCGGTTGCGAGAAAATCATCGACGAATCATTGGGCGTGGCGCTTGACGTGTTCCCGATCGACGGAATTTCCTCCAACGATTCCGTTTTCGGGAGACAGATGACGAAGGTCAAATACCTTAGGAGGCTGAGCAATTACTCGCGTTTCCGGTATGCATCCCCTTCCGATTTTTTCGAGAACAACAGCAAGAGGCATTTCATCCACAACGCCGTGCTCATGTCCTCCCTGTTCGTGGTAGCGCGGTTGTTCGGATACGGGTTTTTCGTCAGGCAAATCGACAAGTGCGCGCGAAAAAACGACTACGATGCATCGGAAATGGTTGGAGTCGTCGTGTGGGGGTATTACCACAGGGAAAGGATCCCGAAGGATTGTCTCGAGCCATACGCGATGCTTCCCTTCGAAACGCGTCAATTCCGGGTGCCGGGAAAATACCATGAATATCTCACTTCCCTGTACGGTGATTACATGACGCCCCCTCCGCCCGATAAAAGGAAGTCCGACCATAATATCGCGTATTACTGGAAAGCTCCGATATGAGAGAGATTACTGACCAGGCAGAGCTGAAGGAAGTTCTTCTTGACGCCCTCGTCCATTTCGCCGATTTCTGCGACGCGAACGATTTGCGCTATTACCTGTGCGGCGGGACGCTTCTCGGCGCGATACGCCACAGGGGATTCATCCCGTGGGACGACGATATCGACGTCATAATGCCCCGCCCCGACTATGAACGATTCATGGAGATAACGAAAGGCGGGATGACGGATAGATATTCGGCGCAATCGCATACCCATAATCCGAAGCACGTATATCCCTTCATTAAGGTCTACGATCGAAAAACCGTATTGATCGAGGATCGCTACGCGACGACCGCGGATTCGGGCGTTTTCATCGATGTGTTCCCGCTTGACGGCATCCCCGAATCGGATTCTCTGTTCCGGAAGCGCCTCGCGCGCATCAAATTCTGGCGAAAGATCGATACGTACGCGGGAACTTCGACAATCGCTTCGAAGAACGCCCTGAGAACCGTGACGAGGGCGGTACTCGTCGGCCTCGGCAAGACGATCGGGACCCGTTTCATCAACGGGAAGATCGATCGTATCGCGCGCGCCTGCTCGCTTGAATCCTCGAAATTCTGCGGAGTATTGGTCTGGGGATACGGTGCCAGGGAAAAGATGGTCTCATCCACGTTCCTGCCCCGAACCAGGGTTGTGTTCGAGGGGCACGAGTTTTATACCACGAACGGTTATGACGAGTATCTACGCGGGCTGTACGGAGATTACATGACGCTGCCGCCCGAGGAAAAGAGGGTTTCACATCACGATTTTCGCGCATATTGGAAGGACTAAGGAGTTATCATGAACATTGCACTTATCATCGCAGGCGGCCGCGGAGAGCGGATGAACCAGGATATTCCCAAGCAGTTCATCAACGTGTACGATAAACCGGTTATCGTCTATACGCTCGAGGCCTTTCAGGGCCATCCGGACATCGACCGGATAGCCGTCGTTTGCCTTGAGGGATGGGAACAGATACTTCGCGCGTACGCAAAGCAATTCAACATCACGAAGCTTGACGTTTTCGCGATGAACGGGTCAACCGGTCAGGAATCGATCAAGAACGGAATCATGGCGCTCAAAGACGTTTGCCACGGCGACGACATCGTGCTCGTTCACGACGCGATCAGGCCGATGGTTTCCCGGGAAATCATCTCGGACTGCATCGCCAAATGCAAGACGCACGGTTCGGCGATAAGCGTGATCCCCTGCAACGAGGCCATTCTCGAGTGCTCGAGCGATCGGGCCTCGTCGGGCAAAACAATCCCCCGAGACAGCCTAATGAGAACGCAAACGCCGCAGGCGTTCACCTATTCCAGGATCCTCGCGGCACACGAGGAAGCCCTTAAAAGGGGTATCACGAATTCCGTAGCGTCCTGCACGCTCATGATCGAACTCGGCCAGGTGGTTCACTTCTCCGTCGGTTCCGAGAAAAACCTGAAGCTCACCACCGTCGACGACATCGAGATATTCAAGGCGCTGCTCAAATCCGAAAAAAGCGACTGGATAAAGTAAACTCGCCATGTACATAGAAACGCGGAGGTATCTCTCCGAACTTGACCGTTACAGAGCCTTGTTCCCCGATTGGAACGCGTTAGCGGGATCATCGATTCTCCTGACCGGAGGAACCGGCCTTATTGGAACCTTTCTCGCCGATATGATCGTTCGCCACGACGATGTCGCGAACGCGGGAATCACCCTGTACGTCATGGGAAGGAATCGCGACGAGGCTTCCCGCCGTTTTAACCACTCGTTCGACGGCGGGTCGTTCCGCTTTATCGAGGCGGACATGGCCCTGCCGGTCAAGGACCTTCCCAAGTGCGACTATATCGTCCATGCGGGGGGGAACGCGCATCCCGCAGCCTTCATCTCGAATCCGGTCGAAACCATGCGCTCGAACGTGCTCGGGACCGACGGATTGCTCGAGCACGCGGTGAAAACCGGCGTTAAGTCGTTTCTGTACGTATCCTCCGGCGAGATTTACGGAAAAGCATCGGGCGTCGATTCTTTTACCGAGGACTACAGCGGCAGCGTCGACATTACCGATCCGCGATCGTGCTATCCCTCTAGCAAGCGCGCCGCGGAGACTCTTTGCGCGAGTTACTCGCTGCAATACGGTTTGCGAACCGTTATCGTGCGCCCTTGCCACGTATACGGCCCGACGTTCACCCGATCCGACAATCGGATCGCCTCGAGGTTCCTGCAGGACGCGCTCGAGGGAAGGGACATCGTCCTTAAAAGCGACGGAAGCCAAATCCGATCCCTTTGCTATGTCGGCGATTGCGCGATCGGTATGCTATGGGCCCTGATCCGGGGAGCGACCGGCAACGCCTATAACATCGCTTCCTCCGACGCGCCCGTCTCGATCAGGACTTTCGCGGAAACGGTCGCGAATACGTGCGGCGTAAGGCTCGTGATGGACGTGGCCACGAACGCGGAGAGATCCGCGTTCAATCGCGTGGAACGGGCGGTTCTCGATCCCTCGAAACTCGAGGCCCTGGGATGGAGATCCGTTACGACGCTGCCGGAAGGCATCGACCGCGTGATATCCATTCTCCGCTCGGAAAAGTAAGCCGCGTCCGGAGACAAACGATTCGGTTCCGCGGACTTCATGAAAGTCGCAACGCAACAAGAGGTACCAATGAGCTCCATACGCGAATTGAGGGATCAGGCATGGGAGGCGAACATGGAAATCCCCGCCCGCAATCTCGCTCTCTACACCTGGGGAAACGTTTCCGTATTCGATCCCGATCGTGGCGTCTTCGTGATCAAGCCGTCCGGTGTTCCGTATCGCGATCTTACGCCCGACATGTTTCCCGTCGTGGATCTTGAGGGAAACAGGGTCGAAGGGTCTCTTAATCCGTCATCGGACACGCCCACGCACGCGGCGTTGTTTCGGGAGCTCGCCGTCAAGGACGGGGCAACGATACGCAGCGTACTCCACACCCATTCGACTTACGCGACCGCATGGGCTCAGGCGTGTAGACCGATACCGATATACGGGACTACCCATGCGGATCATCTGCCCTGCGACGTGCCTTGTACCCGTTATCTCAGTCGAGAGGAGGTCGCGGAAAACTATGAGCGCGAAACCGGCAGCTTGATAGTGAGGGCCTTCAGGAACGACTCGAGCGCCATGTCTCCCGCCGGGCGAGTACGCGGCAAACAATCGCGTCCCCTTGACCCGAACGTCGTCCAAATGGTATTGGTCGGCGGACACGGCCCGTTTACCTGGTCATCGTCGCCGGAAAAGGCGGTCTACAACGGCGTCGTCCTCGAGGAAATCGCGCGAATGGCCCATCTTACCGAGGCGATATCCCCACGCGCAAAGCGCGTTCCCGGGCATATCATCGAAAAGCATTATTCGAGAAAACACGGTTCCGGCGCGTACTACGGGCAGAGTAAATGAAAAAATCGTTTCAGGCGCGATTGCGCAGAAAAATCCAGAAACTTCTCTACCGTGAGCAATGGTCGCTCCTCGTATGCGACATTGACGGAAAGGTTCTCGCGAATATCGCACCTCCGAACGACAGGATCTGGGCGGATCCCTTTCCCGTCGAGGTAGACGGTACGTATTACGTTTTCGTGGAACAGCAAATACGGGGGCAAAACGGAACGCTCGGTTATATTCGTCTTCACGACGATCTCTCTTTCTCCGGGTTTTATCCCATACTCGAGAAGGAGTATCACCTCTCCTTTCCCCATGTCTTCAAGACCGAATGCGATGGACATGATAACTGGTACATGATACCCGAGAGCAACGAGAACGGGCGCATCTCGCTCTATCGCGCCGCGCGATTTCCCGATTCGTGGGAGTTCGTGCGCGATATCATCCCCGACACACGGGCCGTAGATTCGGCGATTCTCGAGAAGGACGGAAAGTTCTGGCTCTTTACGTCGCGACAAACCGACACAACCTCCCTGAACGACTCTCTTTTCATTTACCATTCCGATTCGCTCGCGTCGGGCAATTGGATTCCCCACCCCAAAAACCCGGTGATAGTCGATCGGGGTTTTTCGCGCATGGCGGGAAGGATCTTTCGTGATGCAGATGGCTCGCTCGTCAGGCCGGCTCAATCGTGCGTTCGCGAGTACGGCGAGCGAACCGTGTTGCGGCGAATCGTCACGCTCACGGAAACGGATTACGCCGAGGAAACGATCGAGACGATTTATCCCGAGAGCGGATACTCCGCGGTATGCACGCATACGTATAACCGCTGCGGCAGATACCTGCTACGGGACATAAAAACGCGCGTCTTCTCGCCGTTTCATCTCTTGACCGACGGGAGAACACGCCGATGAAGTCACTTTCGATACTGGGCATTTTTCTCAATAACGAGATGCGCACCGGCGCGAACAGGCGATATCTCGAGTTGATGGAGTCCCTCGCGGAAAAAGGCTGCCGTGTTGCCGTTATCATGAATACGCGACTCGCGTACGAACCGCGCCACTTCAGACGAGTTGACATTACCGTAAACTACGTGCGTAAGGGCTTTCCCCCGACGTCATTCCTTTTCAAGAAAGGAATACGCGATAATTTCCCGCTCATCGCGAGCGAGCTTTCCTCCTCGGGCATGGATCGCGTTGATTGGATCCACGTTCACGGAGACATTCATTTTCCCTCCGCATTGTACCTGAAACACCGCCTTTCCGCGAAACTCTTTTTCGCGTTTCGATGCAACGACATTACAAGGGCGAAACTACTCAGAAAATACCGGGCATACACCCCCAGGGAGTATGCGCTTTCCTTCGCGTATAACGCGAAAGACCGGCTTCGCGAGATGAGCATCGCGCGTCATTCGGATTTGATAACCTTTCAGAATTCGCTCGATCGGGATATTTTCCTCAAACGGGTCAGATTCGCCGAACGCAGAGTTCGTACGGTCATAATTCCCGGAAACATCGGCCTTCCGCGCTTTACCCCCGACACGCAAGACGTCAACAGGTCGCGTTCGGTGAGGTCGCTCGTGTATGTCGGGTCGCTTTCTCTCAGCAAAGGACTTCAGAACCTTCTCGAGGCGCTCGCAATTCTCAAGAAACGCGGATTCGCAGAGCTCCGGCTTTCCGTGCTCGGGAAAATTTCCGGCGACGAGAAGGCCTTTTCCCTGGTCAAGTCCCTCGACATAGCCGATATGGTTTCCTTTGAGGGATACACCATGCCCTTCCCGTTTCTGGAGCGCTCCGACCTGATGGTCTACCCGACGCTCTATGACGCATTCCCGGACACGATTCTCGAGGCCCTCCATACCGGTTGCCCCGTCATCGCGTCGGACATCGGCGGAATACCGGAGATCCTCAAATATCCAGAGTTGCTTTTTCCCCTCGGCGACTCGCAGGAAATCGCGAACAGAATAGAACTGTGCGTCAGGGATACGGGCTTTTATGGAAAAGTTCGCGCACTGTGCCAAGAGCGCGCCTTGCCGTTTCGGTTTGACTGGGCAGAGCGGTTTCTCTCGCACATGCATGCCTTTTCCGACGTACCGAACGAATGACCGCCGCTATCATGGGCCTTTGACGGGTGCTTTCGCCGCGTAGCCGGATACAATCGAATGAATACGAAATAAACGCAAGCATAGGAGAAAAAAGTGAAAGGAATCATCCTCGCGGGAGGAGCCGGCACGAGGCTTTACCCCATAACCAAGGCAGTATCCAAGCAGATCCTGCCGCTGTACGACAAACCGATGGTCTACTATCCCCTCTCGGTGCTCATGCTTGCAGGCATACGGGAAGTACTCATCATCTCGACGCCGAGGGACATCGGCCTGTTCCGCGAGCTGTTCGGCACGGGCGAATGGCTCGGCATGCGCTTCGAGTACAAGGTTCAGGAAAGCCCTCGCGGACTCGCTGACGCGTTCATCATTGGCAAGGATTTCATCGGCGATTCTTCCTGCGCGCTCGTTCTTGGCGACAACATCTTCTACGGCAGAAGCTTCAGCGCCACGCTCAAGGACGCCGTGAGCAAGGTCGAGTCTTCAGGCGGCGGGGTTATTTTCGGATACTACGTGAAAGACCCGACCTCGTACGGCGTCGTTGAATTCGACTCGACAGGCAAGGCAATCTCGATCGAGGAGAAACCCCAAGAACCACGCTCCCGTTTCGCCGTGCCGGGCCTCTACTTTTTCGACAACTCGGTCGTCAAGATCGCGAGCGAGGTTAAGCCCTCGGCGCGGGGAGAGATCGAGATTACCGCGGTCAACAACGCCTACCTCGCCGAGGGGAAGCTTTCCGTCGAGATGCTCGGACGGGGAATGGCCTGGCTTGACACGGGCACCTACGACGGGCTTCTCGAGGCGTCCAACTTCATCGCGACCATACAGAAACGCCAGGGCATGTACGTCTCGTGCATCGAGGAAATAGCGTACGCGAACGGCTGGATCGATCGAAAGGCCCTTCTTGCCCTCGCAGCCGGATACAAGACCGAGTACGGCGAGTATCTTTCATTCATCGCGGAGAACCACTGAGCCATGCCAATAACGGTAACGAGTTGTGCCATCGAGGGACTTTACGAGATTCAGCCGAAGGTGTTCGGCGACAGTCGCGGCGCTTTCTTCGAGTCCTGGTCGGAGCGCGATTTCGCCTCCGCCGGGCTTACGATGCGCTTCGTGCAGGACAATCAGTCAAGATCGGTCAAGGGGGTCCTTCGCGGACTTCATTTCCAGAAGGAGTATCCCCAAGGGAAGCTCGTCAGGGTCATTGAGGGCGAGGTATTCGACGTGGCCGTCGACAACAGAAAAGATTCCCCGACATACGGCAAATGGCACGCCGTGACGCTATCGGGCGAGAAGAACAACATGTTCTACATCCCCGAGGGATTCGCCCACGGTTTTCTCGTTCTCAGCGAAACCGCGATATTTGCCTATAAATGCACGGAGTTTTATCACCCCGAGGACGAGGGCGGTTTCATGTGGAACGATCCCGGGATCGGCATCGTCTGGCCGGACATAGGCATGGAATTTGCCCTTTCAGACAAGGATAAAAAGCATCCTGGGTTCGGCGTATGATTTGGCTCGTCGGAAACAAAGGGATGCTCGGTACCGAACTCTCTCGCGTCATCGAGTCGCGCGGGAGCGAATGCGTCGGAACCGACCGCGAGGTTGACGTGACGAACGAAGAGACCGTACGATCCTTCGCGCGTGAGCTCGACCGCAAGGGCGGGCTCGATTGGATAGTCAACTGCGCGGCGTACACGGCGGTCGACAAGGCCGAGGACGACAGGGAACTCTGCGAACGACTGAACGTACGGGCGCCGGGGATTCTCGCGCTCATCGCGAATGAAGTAGGCGCCTCGTTCCTCCACATATCCACCGATTACGTCTTCAACGGAGACGGCGATCGCCCCTACCGGGAAGACGACGACACCGACCCCACCGGGTATTACGGGCTCACGAAACGCGACGGCGAACGGATCGCGCTCGCCGCGAACCCGCGCACCTTGATTATCAGGACGGCATGGCTCTACGGCCAATACGGAAATAATTTCGTGAAGACGATGATCCGTCTCATGGGCGAGAAAGACGCCATTAAAGTCGTGAACGATCAGCGCGGATCGCCTACGTGGGCGTTCGATCTCGCCGAAACGATCGCCACGGTTATCGATGCCGACCCGGCGGTCCCGTACGGGATATATCACTTCTCCAACAACGGGGACATCACGTGGTTCGATTTCGCCCGCGAGATATACCGGCTTGGTCGTGAAAAGGGTATCATCCAGCGCGCTTGCGACGTCATTCCCTGTACGAGCGCGGAGTACCCCTCAAAGGTCAGGCGCCCTCCCTATTCCGTCCTCGACAAGAGAAAGATCGAAAGCGCGTTGGGAGTATCGATTCCCTCCTGGCAGGAAAGCCTTTCGAAGTATCTTGAAATACGACAGTAAAAAACAGAGGAGGCCAAATCATGCGAGCGCTGACAAACATACTCGTCACCGGCGGAGCCGGTTTCATCGGTTGCAATTTCATTCACGTCTTGCTTCAGAAAACCCCGGGTTTCGCGGGGAAGGTGGTGAATCTCGACGCGCTTACCTACGCGGGAAACGCGTCGAGTCTCGCCGACATCGAGCGTGACTGGGGAGGCAAACGGTATTTTTTCGAGCGCGCCGACATCACCGATCGCGCGGCCGTCGAGGCAATCTTCAAAAAACACGACATCGACACGGTGATACACTTCGCCGCGGAAAGCCACGTGGACCGTTCGATCCTCGGGCCCGACGCGTTCATCAAGACGAACGTAATCGGGACCTATACCCTTCTCGACGTCGCGCGAAACGCGTGGACAAAATCGGATGGCGCCATGCGTGCCGACGTTCTCTTCCATCACGTCAGCACGGACGAAGTCTATGGCTCCCTCGGGGACACGGGCTACTTTACCGAGACGACCCCTTACGACCCCCGCTCGCCCTATTCCGCGAGCAAGGCCTCGAGCGATCATCTCGTTTTCGCCTGGCACCATACCTACGGGCTCCCCGTAACTCTCTCGAATTGCTCCAACAATTACGGCCCGTATCACTTTCCCGAGAAGCTCATCCCGCTCATGATACTCAACATGCTTTCGGGAAAGCCGCTCCCCGTTTACGGCGACGGGAAGAATATCCGCGACTGGCTCTTCGTCGAGGATCACAATACCGCCGTATGGGCTATCGTGAACCAGGGAAAGACCGGCGAGAAGTACAATATCGGCGGCGAAAACGAGTGGGAGAATATTAGCCTTCTCCATAAGCTCATCGACATAGTCGCCGAAAAAGCGGGACTTGACCCCGGGAAGATCCGTTCCACGATCGCGTACGTAAAGGATCGACCGGGACATGACCGGCGTTACGCGATCGACTGCTCGAAACTGAAACGGGAACTCGGATGGAAACAGAGCGTTACCTTCGAGGAAGGCCTTTCGAGAACCGTGGACTGGTATCTCGCGAATGGCGACTGGGTAAAGCAGGTCCAGAGCGGAGAGTACCGCAAGTGGATCGACAGTAATTACGAAAAACGTTAAGCGACAATAGCTACAACATGCTTTTTTATGTATGATTCAGAACAGAGCTCATGCGAGGTACCAATGAAAACTGTCTACTTGGGAATGACCGGAGATATAATCCATCCCGGAATCATCAACATCATAGGCGAGGCCGCCAAACTCGGCGAACTGACGATAGGCCTTCTAACCGACTCGGCGATCGCGTCCCACAAGAGGCTGCCGTATCTAACGTACGAGCAGCGAAAACAGGTCGTCGAGAGCCTGAAGGGAGTCGCGCGCGTGGTTCCCCAAGAGGACTGGAGCTACGTTCCCAATCTCAAGAAGCTCAAGCCGGACTTCATCATTCACGGCGACGACTGGAAGACCGGCCCCTTGAGCAAGATACGCGAGGAAGTCTACGAGGTCATGAAAGCTCAGGGTGGCGAGGTCGTGGAAGTCCCCTACACGAAGGGAATCAACTCCTCCGCGCTCAACGAGACCCTTAAAGCCCTCGGGACGACACCCGAGATTCGCATGAAAACGCTGAGGCGGCTCATCGAGGCGAAACCCGTCGTTCGAATCATGGAAGCGCACTCGGGCCTTTCCGGGCTCATCATCGAGAATATCGAGGTTTCCAAGGACGACGGGATCCACAGCTATGACGGGATGTGGTCCTCGAGCCTGACGGACTCCACGTGCAAGGGGAAGCCCGACATCGAGGCCGTCGACCTCACGACGAGGCTCCAGGACCTCACAAACATTCTCGAGTGTACCACCAAGCCGATCATCTTCGACGGCGACACCGGTGGGCTCACCGAGCATTTCGTCTTTACCGTGCGGACGCTCGAAAGGAACGGCATTTCGGCCGTCATCATCGAGGATAAGGTCGGCCTCAAGAAAAACTCCCTTTTCGGTACCGACGTCGAGCAGAACCTCGCGACGATCCCGGAGTTCTGCGAAAAGATCAGCGCCGGCAAGAAAGCCCAGGTTACGAAAGACTTCATGATCATCGCCCGTCTCGAGAGCCTCATCGCGGGACTTCCCGTCTCCGACGCGCTCGAGCGCGCGTTCGCGTACGTCAAGGCAGGCGCCGACGGCGTCATGATCCACAGCAAGGAAAAATCGGGCGACGACATAAAGGAGTTCTGCGAGAAATTCCGGATGGAATACAAGAACGTCCCCATCGTGCTCGTCCCGACCACCTACAATCAGTTTACCGAGAATGAACTCCGCGCGTGGGGGGCGAACATCGTGATTTACGCGAATCACATGCTCCGCGCCTCATACCCCGCGATGGTGAAGGTAGCCGAGACGATCCTCGTGAACGAACGATCGAAGGAAGCCGACTCGCTTTGCATGCCGATCAAGCAGATCCTCGAGCTCATTCCCGGGACGAAGTAAGGAGTACGAGGAACATGATCGACCCGAAATTCTTTTTCGACGCTCTGGCAAAGAACGGAACCGATTTCTTCGCGGGGGTTCCCGACTCCCTTCTCAAGAACTTTTGCGCATATGTCACCGACCACGCCGACGGGTCGAAACACTTCATCTCCGCGAACGAGGGAAGCGCCGTGGCGCTCGCCGCCGGCTACCATCTTTCGACCGGCAAGATACCGCTCGTCTACATGCAAAACTCCGGCATCGGCAACGCCGTAAACCCGCTTCTCTCGCTCGTCGACCCCGACGTCTACGAGATCCCGCTCGTCCTCGTCATCGGATGGCGCGGCGAGCCCGGCGTCCACGACGAACCTCAGCACGTCAAGCAGGGCAAGGTCACCTGCTCGCTTCTCGAGGCGATGGGCATCCCCTACTCGGTCATGACCTCGGATGAGGCAGCCCTTCAGGCGCAGATCGACGAGTGCTACCGGAACGTCAGGGAACGCAACGCCCCCTATGCCTTCGTCGTCCGTAAGGATACCTTCGGGCCCTACGCGCTCGTAAATGACCGAAAGGTCGAGGCCGAGATGACGAGGGAAGAGGCCATCGAAGCCGTCATGCTTTCCTCCGACGCGTCCGAGATATTCGTTTCCACGACCGGCATGGCTTCGAGAGAGCTCTACGAGCTTCGAGAAAAGCGGGGACAGGGACATGCCCAGGATTTTCTCACCGTCGGTTCCATGGGCCACGCCTCGCAGATCGCCCTCGCGATAGCGCTCGCGAAACAGGAAAGGCTCGTCACCTGCATCGACGGCGACGGCGCGCTTATCATGCAGGCGGGAGGACTTACGACGATCGGCACGCGGAAGCCGAAAAACCTCAGGCACATCGTCATCAATAACGGAGCGCACGACTCTGTCGGCGGACAGCCAACGGTCGCGCTCGATATCGACATACCCGCAATCGCTATTGCGGCGGGATACCAGAAGGCGCTCACGGTCAGTACGAAAGCGGAGCTCGCGACCGCGCTCTCCTCGAGAGAGCGCGTTACGACGCTCATCGAGATCAGGACTCGCAAGGGGTCTCGCAAGGATCTCGGGCGGCCGAAAGAAAGCCCGACCGAGAACAAGGCAGCGTTCATGGGCTTCATCAACTCGAAATAAAGGACGGCGCATAATCATGATCAGACAGGCTGTAATCATGGCAGGAGGGCTCGGCTCGAGGCTCAAAGGACGTACCGAGTCGATGCCCAAGGGATTTATCGAGATCGAGGGACAGGCCATCGTCGAACGGTCAGTCAAAAAACTCTTCGCGGCAGGCGTCGAGGAGATCGTCATCGGTACGGGGCACTGTTCGGAATGGTACGAGCGACTCGCCGAAAAATACCGTTGCATCAAGCTCGCGCGAAACGATCGGTACGCGGAGACCGGCAGCATGGGAACGCTCGCCTGTTGCGCCCCGCTCGTCCTCGGGGATTTCCTCCTTCTCGAGTCGGACCTTATCTACGACGATATCGGTCTTGCCGTCCTCCTCAACGACCAGCGAAAGAACGTCATTCTCGCCTCGGGGGCCACCAAGTCGGGCGACGAGGTGTATCTCGAGGCGGACTCATGCGGCAATCTCGTTCGACACTCGAAAAAGCTGTCAGAGATCGGCACCGTATTCGGCGAGCTCGTCGGCATCACCCGACTCGAGAAGAAAACGCTCGACGCCATGGTCGCGTTCATGAACGCGCATCTCGGCGATCAGCCCAAGATGGAATACGAGACCGCGATGAGCGCGGTGAGTTCCGCCGCCGGAACCCCCGGCAAGATCGGCATCAGGAAAATCGAGCATTACGCCTGGCGAGAGATCGACGACGAAAGCCATCTCGAGATGGCGGTTAACGAGGTGTATCCCGTAATCATCGAGAACGAGAGCCTTCGCTCGGTGAGGCGCGAGGTGCTCCTCAATCCCGGACCGGCAACGACGACAGACAGCGTCAAGTATGCCCAGGTCTGCGCCGACATCTGCCCGAGGGAGTACGAGTTCGGCGACGTCATGCAGTGGGTCGCGGACGAGCTCTCGCTCATGGCGGGCAAGCCCGGACGCGTGGAGACCGTTCTCTTCGGCGGCTCGGGCACCGCGGCGGACGAGGTCATGATCTCCTCGTGCATTCCCGACGGTTCAAAGACGCTTATCGTCGATAACGGCGCCTACGGCGCCCGTTTCGCGAAGATCGCGAGCGTGTACAAGCTCGATTTTGACGTATGGAAGTCCTCGGGCTACCTCCCGATAGACATCCCCGCGCTCAAGAAGCGAATCGCCGACGGCGGATATACCCATTTCGTCATCGTCTATCACGAGACCACGACGGGACTTCTCAATCCCATCCCCGAACTTTGCCGTTTCTGCCATGAGCGCGGCATCGTGACGATCGTCGACGCCGTAAGCGCCTTCGCAGCCATTCCGATCGATATGGACAGTGACTGCGTCGATTTCATGGCGTCGACCTCGAACAAGAACATCCAGGGCATGGCAGGTGTCGCGTTCGTCTTCTGCAGAAAGGAAGCGCTCGAGCGAACGAAGGACTATCCCATGAGGAACTTCTACCTCAATCTCTGGGACCAGTACCAGTACTTCAAGAAGACCCACCAGACCCGCTTTACCCCTCCCGTCCAGAGCTTGTACGCGCTCAGGCAGGCGATCATCGAGACGAAAATCGAGACGGTCGAGGGAAGGTACGAAAGGTATTCGGCCTGCTGGAGGGAGCTTGTCGCCGCAGTCAAGCGGCTCGGACTCACGATGCTCGTTCCCGAGGAGGCTCAGTCGCGTCTCATCACCGCGATCGTGGAACCCGAGTCTCCCAGGTACTCGTTCGAATCCCTGCACGGCCTCGCGCGCGATCACGCGTTCACCATCTACCCCGGAAAGCTCTCCGACGCGAATACATTCAGGATCGCGAACATCGGCGATATAAAGCCCGAGGAGATGAGCCGCTTCGTGAAGGTTCTTGAAGAATACGTGAAAGGTCTCTGAGAAAGCCGGAGCACGACGCGTTGCCTTCTTCGCGTCGCGCTTATTCTTGTCGGTAACTCAGAAAGCCATATCCCAAATCCAAAAAACTACTCCGCTTTCGCGTCTATCCAATTACCGCGTTTCGTGATGTCGTCCTTCACGATCCACGCAGGCGCCCCGCTTTTATAGCACGTTTTCGTCGTCATGAGGTCGAGCGAGTAACCCTGATGAAGCGTTACCCTGCGTACGATCGTTACGCCTTCCTTCTTCGTATTCCCCGATAAATCGTTTCCGGTAAACGGATTCTTGAGATCCTGTATGATTCCCGTCCCCGCGATCGCGGGAACGTCAGCGTTCGTCATGAACGTTTCGTCCGCCCGCAAAGGCTCGTTATCGTCGAAATCCTTGACCAGCAACAACGGATTGTGCGCCGACACGACGTCGCGCTGAAAAGAATCGAAACCGGGCAAGGCGACGTTCGAACCGTGATCAGACACGATTATGATCCTCGTGTTGCCGTAGACCCCGAGCTTTTTCAGCTCGTCGAGCCATGCGGCAAGAAGTCTCACGGACGCGGCGTTGACGTGATAATAATCGTACGAGTCGGACTTACCAAGAATCACGTCTTTTGACGGATCGATGTTCGGACCGAACGAGTAGTCGGGATGCTGAAGGAATGACGCCTCGTGGGTGAGGTCGTTAACCATGATCGTAAAGGTATTTCCCTTGCCGTTCGCGTCCGTGAGTTCGGGAAGGTAATGGAGTACCGCGTAACTGTCGAGCGTCAGCGTGTTGATGGAAAGGAGCGAGGAGTTCCAGTACTTTCCGCCGTTGTAGATCGCGTCCTTCAACGGTACGGGGAGCGACGCGAGCGCCGAATACAGCAGAAAGTTCCGCTTGAGGATCGCGTCAGCCCCGAAATCCCGCATGAACGGGAGCTTTTCGGCCATGTACCGCGATGAGTAATTGCCGATGAGGTTTCGCGCCTCTATTCCCCGATCGCGAAAAATCGCGTTGTCCGCGACCCACTGATAGTTGACGAACGGCGCGTCGGTAACGGTCGCCTTATACCCGTGTTCCTTGAACAGAGTCGGCATCACGAGAAGCGACTCGTTGTGCTTTTCCACCATTCGCGTGCCGTCGCGCGCATTCATCGCCGAGGGCGTGTATTCGTACCCCCCGAAAAGCGGAGGAGCGGCGATGATCGTTTTCTGTCCGTAGGAAAGCGTATTCGGGTAGTAGGTAAAGCCGACGAAAGATGATGCGAGTTCGGGACTTTCCTCGAGCGCGAGCGGAAAGATCGAGCCGATCGCCTTGTCGAGCATGACGACGAAGACGTTTCTTCCCGAGCGCGAAAGAGAGAATACCGATCCTGCCGTTCCGTCGGGAGCGACCGTCGATTCTTCCGCCCTGATGGCGCTATACCGGGCGTACCCCGAACCGATAATCGACGCCTTGTACGCCGAAATTCCCGCCGTGGACACGGCAATGATGCCTATCGCGATCGAGACGGAACCAATCCTTCCGAGACTCACGAGCGCGAGAAACGTGAACGCGAGAAAGCCGGTCGCGAGAACGTTAAGCGCGAGATAGTAAGGCTTGACGCGATAGACGGCGCCGTCTATGAACTGCAAGGTCTGAGATACCGTCCCCCCGGAAACGTTCATGACGAACACGTTAACGACGGCGACGACGAGCGCGGCGCCCATAGTGACGGTCAGGAGGGACTTTACCCGCTCGGGAAACAGGCAATACACGTAAAGCGGCCATACCAGGATAAAACCCGCCGCCTGGGCCGCGGGATAGAAAAGAAGAGAGAACGGGCTTTTATGGGCGCCCACGAACGAGAATTCGAACGGTGACGATGCGGCGAGGGTAAAGGGAATATAGACCCCGAGGATCAACCAGAGCGTGATTGCCGAAAGGATAAAAAAGGTGAGCCGGGAGCGTCCGTCCTCCCATAAAGGCATGAAAAATTTCCTTGCGGCGGCCTTCGCCAACGCGATATAAAGCGGAATGGCGGCGATCAACGCCGAGACGCCGATCGACAGCGAGATGTTTCTCAGGCGATAACTCCTGCTGTGATGACGGAAGAAGATGATGTATACGCAAAAGGCCAGAAGCGCGGCGCATGTCACGAGATAGAGAAAGCGCGCCGGATTTTTCAGTTTGAACACGATATTTTTCGCGAGGGAAAACACGTTATTGAGCGTCCAGTATAAGACGAGGGCCGAAGGCGAATGGTATAGCAACGCGAGGAAGACGAGCGCCATCGCGTAAAGCTGCACTTTCTCCCGCAGGGGAAACCCTTTCGTGTAAATCATCCCCGACACGATGTTTATGAGCGTCATGAGAATCGGAAGCGCGTTGAGCGTAAACGCGCCGACTCTCAAAAGGCCATCCTCTTTCGCGAGATCCGCGATTATCCAGAGACTTTCGCCCGAGAGGGCGTTGAGATGCGAGAGGAATGAGTACGCGGCGATAAAAAACGGGATCTGTACGAGAAGACTCAACGAACTTCGCAGCGCGTAGACGGGATGATAATGATTCTGCCGGTAATAGGTCGAGAGAATCATATATTGCTCGTCGCCCTTGAAATGGCGCTTGATGCTCGCGACGCGAGCGGACATTCGTTTCTGTATCTCCCGCTCCTTCTCCTGAACGCGTTCGGCCTTGGCGTACAGGGGAAGGCAGCCGAGACTGACGGCGACGCTAACGCCGGTAATCGCGATGCCGGCATTTCCCTTGAAGACCCAATCGAAAAGCATGTAGATGATCTCGATGGAGAGTTTTATGGGGTATATGATCGTTTGAAACAGTAATTCTAGCATGAAAGCTCCTTCCGTTTTTTGACGAGGAAATCGGCCACTCTCGCCGCTGCTTCCCCGCGGAATTGCCATGCCGTATCGCGCGCCTCCCGCCTTTTCCCCGAAAGCCCCGCGTCCTTGGCCGCGTCCTTGATGAGTGTGCCTATGTTCGCGAACGAGGCCTCGTCGATCATCGTGCCCATTTCGGCGATGGCCCTGAACTTCCATGGCTTTTCGTCGATGTCGCTCGAGTCGTATATGGCGTCGTCGAAATCGGAAATGGCATAAAAGATCGGCCTGTCGAAAAGAAACGCGTAATCAAAGATGATTCCGGAAAAATCGGAAATCATCGCGCTCGACCTCGAGAGCGTCACGACGTTATCCCTCGAGTAGTCCCATTCTATCCGCTCATGCCCCGCGTATCGCGCCTCGAGACGATTGAGTATTTGCGCTTCCGATTTTCTCGATTGCGGGTGAGGTCGCACGATGACGCGCATTCCGGACTCGAGCAGCGGGTCAAGGAGCCGCTCGCCGTAACGTGAAAGAAGCGCGCTCGGACCCCATGACGGCGAGACGAGCACGGTAAAACCGTCTTTGTCATTCTTCTCTATCGAGTCAGCCTTCGCGGAAAGGCAATCGAGGTACGTGCACCCGACAACCGCGAGTTCTTTCTCGCGGATGCCCCGTTTCGCCTCGAGCTCCCGGATCGCTTTTTTCTGATACTCCCCGGTCAGCATCACAGAATCGAAATAATCGAGACCGAAGAGCCGGTAACTCGTCGCGTCATCGACGGAATGGAGGACGTGGGCATAGTGGCCCACTCCCTTTGATCGCTTAAGCTGATAGACGTCAAGCCCCGGCGTCGTCATGAGGCATATGTCGGCCTCGAGAAAATTGAGCCGGGCGAACGCCTTGTTTCCCTCGCCGATATATTCGGCGGCAACGCGATTCCATCGCCGTGATAGCGCGGGATCGGTTTCCGATGACGTGTAATACGAAACGGGCTCCCCGCGCCTCTCGAGTTCCTCGAGCACGGGCGAGAAAACGTTCCAGTATTGATCGCCCTCGGAATACACGACGATTCCGTGTTTTTTCGGAGTCGCGTTTCCTTCGTGGAGCTTGCCCGTTACAAGGAATTTCAGCTTGAGCCAGGCTGCTCGCAGGACAAAATACCCCGCAGCGACGACCCCCATCGCGATCGAGAAAAGCATGCTTCCCGTTCCCGGATCGATGTACAGTAATGCGCTTTGATGCATCTTGATTTCCTTTGGGCCGAATCGTCAACGCGATCCGGCAAGCTGACCGTAGGCGTCGAACAGGGTTTTCGCGCTCGCGTTCCAATCGTAAAGCCTCGCGCGTTCCAGGCCCTTTCTCGACAGCTCGGCATGCAAGGCCGAATCGCGCGCGACGCGCTCGAGAGCGCTCGCTATTTCCTCGGCGTCGCGCGGATCCTTAAGAAGTATCGCGGCGTCTCCGACCACTTCCGGTATAGCGAACACGGAGCTCGTGATCACGGGGCATCCGCATGCCATGGCTTCCACGTTCGGCATGCCGAAACCTTCCGCGAACGAGGGGAAGAGAAAGCACGTCGCGCCGCTGAGGAGTTCGGTCTCCTCGCGCTCGTCGATAAAGCCGGGCGCTATGAATCGGTCCGCGATTCCGAGACCTTCGGCGATCGAGCGAACTTCCGGGTCGTTCCAGCCTTTGCCCGCGCAGACGAGCGCATACCCCGGATTTCGCGCGTGAAAGCGCGCGAACCCCTCAAGCACGCCCCGGGGATTCTTTCGGGCGGAATAGCGGCTGATATGAAACACGTACGGCTCCTCGATCCCGAGCCGTCGCGGAACCGTCAGCGAACCGCGGTCAATCGGGCCCATGCCGTCAGGGAGCCCGTTCGGCGTTATGAATACCCGCTCGGGCCTCACCCCGTACCTTGAAACGTAGTAATCCTTGCTGGTCCCGGAAACCGTCGCGATGCGGTCGAGTCTCCGCGCGAGGACGGGCATCGCGTATCGCTCATGAAGCCTCGCGACGAGCGTATACCCCTCGGGATAGATCGCTTCCTCGGCGCCATGGATCGTCGCGATCTTTTTCGCGCGGAGCGCGAACATGGGCGCGTATACCGACAGCGGGGAGTAGTGCAAAACGTCAAAATCGTATCGCCTGAGAGCGAGCGATGCGAGCAGCGGGTTACGCGGTATGATGATCTCGCGAACCCGCGAGTAGACGGGGTTTCCGCTCGGCTTGTAGTGGATGAAGCTGAACTCAAAGGGACGGCCCGCGGCGTCGTTGAGATCGAGCACATGCCTCATCATCTCGTCGAGATGATGGCCCGAACCGCTATTCCAGTTGTCGAGCGGCTTCGTGAACACGCCGATCCTGATCGGTCGTTCTAGACTTTCCATAGGGCAATACTGTATAGTAAAAGATCAATATGAGCAATATAACCGTACTGTCGCTTGCGGACAGAATAGCCTGCTTTCACTCGTTGAAACCCTTCTTTGCCCGATCGCGCGATTACCGTTTCACGTTCACGGACTCGGCGGAGTATTGCCTTACGTCGGACCGTAACGACGTGCTTGTCATGATGCGGCAATTCATCAAGCCCGATCGCGTCGACATCGAGCTCATGAAACGGCTTCGGGACAAGTATCGCGTTATCGCGTTCTTTCACGACGACGCCGGTGGCGGAATACCCCGGCTTGAGGTTCTCCCCTACGTCGATCTCTTTTACTCCAAGGCGCTTTTCCGCGATCGAACCCTTTACGGGAAGGAACTGTACGGCAAGGAGATTTATTCCGACTACTATCACGATCGCTACGGCATCGTTGACCCGGACGCGAGATCATACGCCGTCGAGACCCGTCCGGATCAACTGGCCAAGCTTCGATTGTCCTGGAATATCGGCGTAGGCGACTATCCCCGGGACCAGAACCGCCAGCGGGCGGGCGTGCTCGCCGCGAGAACCTTCGGACTGCAGACAGCGGCGCTTTTCTACCGAAGGGCTCCCGACCTCAAAAAAACGGCCGCGAAGAACAAGGGCATCTATCCCGCGCATTGCCGCATCGGTCTCATATCGCGCCCGTCCATCAGCTATCAGCGATCCCTCGTGCTCGCGGCGGTTTCCGGTGACCCTGCCTTTCTCGTCGGCCCGGTAAGCCAACGGCAGTTCAACCGGGAGATCGGCCAGTCTCGGATCACGGTGAGCCCGTTCGGCTGGGGCGAGCTCTGTCTCCGGGACTTCGAGGCCGTCATGAACGGCAGTCTTCTCATGAAACCCGACATGGCCCATCTGGAAACGTGGCCCGACGTGTTCATTCCGGGAGAGACCTACGTTCCCTTCGACTGGGACGCGACGAACCTCCGCGACAAGGCGCACGAATGCCTTGACTCGCCCGGAAAGATCGCGAGAATAACCCAAAACGCCACGGAGGCGTATTCCGACGCGCTCGACGCGCTCGACGCGCGATTCAATGCAATTATCGAGGAGATTCTCTCATGCGCTACACGATGAAAGCGATTCGCGAATCGCTGACGCCCGAAAAAAGAAAGTCCGACGGCACGATGACCCGTTTTCTGTATCGTCCCCTCTCCGTCCCGGCGAGCTGGTTCTTCCTTCGCCTTGGACTCTCGCCGAACGCCGTGACCGTCATGAGCGCGTTCCTTTGCCTCGTCGCGTTCGTTCTCGCCCTCTTTCCCGTCATCGCTTGCCATCGCGCGGCGATCGCGCTTTTTCTCGCGTTCGCGGTCCTCGACTGCGCTGACGGAAACATGGCCCGGGCGATCGGCAAAAAGACCGTGTACGGGGGATGGTTCGATGCCGTCGGCGGCTATCTCGCCTACGCGACGATTCTCCTTTCCATGGGGCTTTCCTCGTTCTACCGCTCGCCTGAAACCGCAACCGGCTTCGGCCTCGATTCGCTTGTTTCCGTCATTCCGTTTCACGAGGCTACCTGGATACTCGCCGCGGCCGTCGCGGCCGTCGCTAATACCCTCATGCGGCTCGCTCATCAGTCTTTCAAAAACGCCAGCAGCGCGGCGGGCAGGGAGGCGGAAATCGGCGCGGAAAAGCGGTTCAGCGAGGAGATCGGCGTGACCGGTTATCTCCCCCTTCTCTATCTCGCGGGCTACGAGGCAGGCTTCCTTCCCGTCGTGCTTATCGCGTATACCCTCGTGTACTCAGGCGGCTTCATCCTGTCTACCGGCAAACTCGCCCTCAAGGCGTCAAAGGTCTCCTGATGCGGAAAATGCCCGGGAATTCGAAGCCGCTCGTGATGCTTTCCGCGAATACCGCCTGGAACGTCTATTCACGGAAACGGCTCCTCCTCGCCATCAAGGCTGCGGGTCGCGACCTCATAACCCTCGCCGCCGACGATCCGAACGGAAAGAAAATCGAGACGGAGTTGGGCCTGCCCTTCATCCCCCTGAGGATGAAAGGGGACGGCACGAGCATCCGTGACGACGCGGCTCTGTTTTTTCGCTATCTGAGACTGTATCGGGACTATCGCCCGTCGGTGGTGTTTCACATAAACAACAAGCCGAACATCTACGGAACCCTCGCGGCGTCGATACTCGGGATTCGCTCCGTGTCGAATATCACCGGTCTTGGAATAGTCGCGGAAAAAAAGGGGATTACCCGATTTCTGGTCAATTCGCTCTATCGGTTGGCGTTCTCGTCCAGGAAGGCTCAGGTGTTCTTCCAGAATCCCGACGATCAACGGTATTTTATCGACAACCGGCTCGTCCCGGCATCCCGAACCGGCCTTTTACCCGGGTCGGGCGTCGATGTCGAATCCTTTAAGCCTGACGACTCACGGGAGCCGTCCCAAAGGGGAAAGGCAACCTTTTTATTCAATGGACGGCTCGTTCTTTCAAAGGGGATACGGGAATACATCAACGCCGCCCGAACGCTCAAACCCTTGTATAACAACGCGAAATTCTCTATAATTGGCGAGATTTCACCGGATAATCCGATCTTTCTTCCCCCAGCTGAGCTTGAATCGGCCGTTTCCGAAGGATTTGTCGAATATCACGGGGTAGTAGACGACGTGAAGCCCTTCATCAGGGATGCCGATTGCGTCGTTTTGCCTTCCTGGTATCGCGAAGGCGTTCCCCGCGCGCTTCTTGAATCGTCCGCGATGGGAAAACCCCTTATCGTCGCGGATTCCGTCGGGACCCGAGAACCCGTCGAGGATGGCGTGAACGGATACAGGGTAACGCCCAAAGACGGCGTAGCCCTCAGGGAAGCTCTTGAACGGTTCATAAACCTGGATCAAGACGAAAAAAAACGCATGGGATCGGAATCGAGACGAATAGCGGTGACACGTTTTTCCGATTCGTTTGTTATTACTATGTACCTTGAGAGGCTCTAGCGCCCTCGTCAAGCGTGTATAGAGGAGCTGATATGACGATCTCTGAGTATATTCCCTGGTTTAGAGCCCGGTATCGGCGCACGAGCTCGTTTCTCACCGCGTTCGCCTTTATCCTCTCCGATTTCATCACCATCATGCTCTGTATCGGCGCGGGCTTTTTCGTCGTCAACGCCGTCGATCAGCACTTCATCAACTTTCGCTCGTTCGTCACCTACTGGACCTATCTCCCCTTCTTTTTCCTCGTGTACAACATCTTCAAGCTCTACCCCGGGATCCTGCTCGTACCGAGCGAGCAGCTGAAAAGCTTCTGCATCGCGAACGGTTTCATGTTCGGCGGTATCGCGCTCTCGATCATCGTCGAGACCGACGGCCGCGACTATGTCGCGATCGCCTTTCTGGTTTCATATCTTTTCTCGATTTTCGCGCTTCCGCTCAGCCGCGTTATCGCGAGGAACTCCGTTTACTCCCGTTTCAAGTGGTGGGGAATCCCCGCCGTGATATTCGGCGACGGTGCCGAAGCCAGGGAGATCCTCGATAACCTCATCGACAATCCCCGACTTGGCTATATTCCCGTCGCGATCGTGTCCGAACAGAACCCGAATCTCGCGGACTACCGCGGTATCCCGGTACTCCATTCCATCGAGGAGAGCAAGAAACTCAACGAGGTTCTCCATATCAAGATGGCCATCATCATACCGGGGAAACTCCCCGAGGAAACGTCGAGGCACCTGATCCTTACGACGCTCTCGAATTTCCGCTACAACATCTTTATTCCCCACATGAATCTTTTCAGTACCATCTCGATGTCGATAAAGGACATCAACGGTACCCTCGGCTTCGCGACGACCCACAACCTCACCAAATGGTACAACATCGCGGCTAAACGCGCGCTCGACCTGTTCATGCTTCTTTGCGGATCGGTTATCGTTCTGCCGTTGATGGCTCTCATCTCGATTATCATTAAACTGACCTCGCCGGGCCCCGTCTTTTACGGTCACGAGCGCATCGGCAAAAACGGACAGCGCATCAAGGTTTGGAAATTCCGCTCGATGGCGGTCGATGCCGACAAGATACTCGACAAAATACTCGCCGAAAATCCCGAGTACCGCAAGGAATGGGAGGAATGCCACAAGCTCACGAACGATCCCCGCGTTACGACGATAGGGAAGCTTCTCCGAAAGTCGAGCCTTGACGAGCTTCCCCAGCTCCTGAATATCCTGAAGGGCGAGATGACCTTCATAGGACCCCGGCCCGTCACCGACGCGGAAGAGGTCAAGTACGGCGAGAATTTCCGGTACGTATTCTCCGTCAAGCCCGGGCTTTCCGGCATGTGGCAAGTCTCGGGCCGCTCCGACACCGATTACGCCGAAAGGGTGGCGCTTGATTCGTATTACATCCAGAATTGGTCGTTATGGCTCGATATCTGGCTTATCTCGAAAACCATCGGGGTCGTATTTACGGGAAAAGGGGCCCGGTAAAGAATTCGTATGCAGTCATTCGCGAAACGCCTTGTCAGGCCCACCATGTTCGCTTTGTTCCTGTTCTCCGTCTCTTTCGCCCAGGCTGAGCGTCTGGGCGCCGATCTTGCCGTCCCCGAGGTAACCGCCTTCCTGAAAACCCTCCCGCTTAAGTCAGGTCAAATGTACGAGTTTTCCTCCGGCGATACCGAGCGCTTAATCGATCTCGCCGCGCGCATTCATATCAACGTGTTCGAAGCCCTCGACTGCACCTACCGGTACGTCAAGCCGCTTAACGCGCGCGTGAAGGTCTTCGGCTCGGATCTGAGGAACCTCCAATCCCGCTATGATCTCGGGGGAGAGCGCGTACTCGCGATTCTTTCCGTGGACAAGCTGAGATATCTCGAGACCGGCGTCGAGTTGGCCCCGGGTCAATACGCGCTCGATATCTATCTCGAGTCTCAGACCGAGAAATACATCGAGATCGGCACCGCGGTGTATAACGCGCGATTCGGTTTTAAGCGTATTTCGCCGTTGCATTTCAACGATGCCTACGGCATCACGGTAAAGAAACTGATCATAACCACGACACTTGAACGTCTTGAACTCTTTTCGCCGGGAAAAGGGGCCATCTACGTGAAGGCCCTCGCGAGACCGAAGAAATGGAATCTCGATGTCGTGAGAAAACTATAAAAAGCACGGAGTCAAATTTGCGCATCAGGAAATTAATCCTCGCGATCGTCGCGATGAGCGTCTTGTCCCTCTCATGGGCCGTAACCGAGCAGAATACCGGTTTTCGCATAGCGAACGTACGGTATGACATTAAGGGATCAACGAGGGAATTTCCCTTATCCCAAAAGGTCGAAATAGACCGGGACCGCGTTTTCGCGACCGAAGAAGAGATTCGCGCGTATATCGCCGATCTCGAAGTGAAGTTTCTCAATCAACGGGTTCTCGAGTCGGCGAAGATCGATTTGGACGCGGGGAGCCCACCGGTTGACGGCATAGTACCCGTGACGATCACCGTGCATACCGTCGATACCTGGAACATCATCGCGCTCCCCTACCCGAAGTTCGACTCGAACGACGGAATGCAGCTCAAGCTCAAGTTCAAGAACTATAATTTTTTCGGATCGATGGAAGAGCTCAATTTCGATACCCTTTTCGAGGTCGATAACGACGGGAATAAGTCGATCGAGACGGGTTTCGATTTCTCCATCCCGTTCCAGATGAAAGGGTACGCGCTCAATTGGTCGATCGAGTCCTCGCTGATCGTTCCCTTCGGAGAGGTTCCCGAATTCGGCTTGACGACCGGAATCGATCTTGCCTTCCCCGCGGGTTTCGCGGACGTCCACGTCGGCGTCGAGCAGGGAATGAGCGTCAACGCGCGCGACGACCACGACGAACTCGAGGACGACCGTTTCTATCTCACGGAAAGGGTATACGTGAACGTCCCCTACACGCTTTATGAATTCGATTACTTCGGTAAGCTCGAGTGGACGCCCGAGATTTCTATAACCCAAAACTGGAACGCGAGCGGCATCACCGATCCAGACCTTACCGGTCCCGACTTCACCGTCATGCATACCCTGTCGATCGGTCGCATCGACTGGATAGGAAATTTCAGGCGAGGCTTTTCAGTCTCCGCGAGCAACGACTACGTCTACGATTTGCACGACAAGGACGGCTGGGATGTCTCGGTCTCGGGAACGGCAGCCGGATACGCGACGTTCATCGACAGGTTCGGCTTTTCGTCGAGGTTATCCGCCTTTCGCGTTCTCGAGGGAGATCCCGTGGAAAAAGCGGGAGACAAGCTCAGGGGAATACTCGATCGTCGAATCACGACGGACGGCATGATAACGCTCAACGTAGATTTCCCCGTTCGCGTCATGCGCGTCAATTTCGAAGAGATTACCGGAGTTCGGTGGACGAAATACATCGGTTTCGACCTCCATGCCTCCCCGTTCATCGATATGGCCCTAACCCACGATCCCCTGACGGGGCGATATTACTCGCTCGACGATGGATGGATGTCGGGAGGCCTTGAGGTTATCGCGTATCCCATGAAGATGAGAAGCATCTACGTCCGCGCGAGCGTTGGATTCGATCTTCGCGAAGTAGCCGATTCCGGCTCGCTCAGGGGAAACGCCAAGCGCGACGGGGAATCCGTTCACGAGTATTTCCTCGGTATCGGTCTCATGTACTGAAAAGGCAATTCGTAAAAAAAACGCGCCGTCGACGGCGCGTTTTTTTTTTGTATGATGATCAAAGGAGGCCCAAACGCTTCCTTCGTCAAAGAACGTACTGTATTCCCGTATGTTCGGCGATAATCTCGAAGAAACGCTCCGGTATGAACGGCTTGTACATGAAATCGTTTACGCCGGATGAAATGGCCTGCTCCTTGACGCTGTCGACGATGCTCGCCGTCAGCGCGATTACCGGTATGGAGTTGTCGATCGACTTTATTTCCTGCGTTGCCTCGAATCCGTCCTTTTCCGGCATGATAAGATCCATGAAAACGATATCCGGCTTGAAGCTTTTGAACTTGTCGATCGCTTCGTTGCCGTTCGCGGCGATTCCAACCTCGAATCCAGCCGGCGCGAGGAAAATCTCGAGCATAGCGAGGTTGATGTCGACGTCATCGACGAGAAGGACCTTGCAAGGCTTCGTTATTCCCTTGATGGCGGTATAGTCCGATATCTGGACGGTGTTCTTCTTCTCGGAATGGACGGGGCGCGCGGCGAAGGTAAAGCGGAAAATGGAGCCTTTTCCGGGATTTGAGGACAGAAGCACGACGTCGCCGCCGAGCATGCGAGCGAAAATTCTCGCGACGGCGAGCCCTATCCCCGTACCGGTCATGTGCTCCTTCGAATTCCCGGTCTGTGCGAACACATCGAAGACCTGGGCGTGATCGGAAACTTCGATGCCGATTCCCGTATCCTCGACGTCGATGGTCACCATCTTGTCGCAAGAAACCGTAATGGTCACGCCGCCCTTTCTGGTGAATTTCAGGGCGTTTCCGAGGATATTCGAAAGGACGTGCGAAACCTTCTGGGCGTCGGTCAGAACGGCCTCGGGGATATCGTTTTTATAGTCGACCGTCAGCGACAGGTATTTTGAGTTAAACTGATGAATGTACGATTCCGTCGTCTCGTGAATGAGCTTCTTGAGATCCGTGATCGCCATGATGGGGTTGGTTTGGCCCGCCTCATACTTCGAGAATTCAAGAACGTCGTTGAGCAGATGGAGAAGGCTATTCTCGTTCGAGAGTATCGTCAGGGCGTATTCCTTGGCCACGGGCGACAGGCCTTCCATGCCGTTGAGAAGCTGCGCGTACCCGATAACGGTGTTGAGCGGGGTCCTCAGTTCATGACCCATGCGGACGAGAAAACTGCTGCGCTCATGGGCCTTTTGCTCGGCCGCCCGGCGCGCGAGGACTTCGTCTGAAATGTCGGATCCGGAAAGGAAGGTGCAAAGCCCGTAATTCGCGGAGTGAATCCTCGAGATGTCGAACTGAATCCAGATGGGCTTTTCCGAGGATCGATGCACGGGTTGAATGATGCGTTCGGGAGAGGACGAATCGCTCACCGCGTTTACGATCGTGGAAAAAAACGTCTTCAATTCTACCGGATGTTCGACGGCGTCGGTAACGTGAACGCCGACGAGGGATTCCCTGCTTTTACCGCCGATGATTCGGGCGAAACAGGAGCTGATGGCCACGATCTTTCCCGCGGAATCGAGAACGCAATAATAGACCGCTGATTTATCAAGAATAGAGTCGAGCAACAAGGTATCGGACATTATTAACCACCATGATATACAAATAAAAAGAACCCAATATCATGATAGCACCTGAATTTTCGATTGTCAATGAAATGGGATAAGGCGGGTTTAAAATGAAAAAACCCGGATAGAGCGGATGAAGGGAGTCGAACCCTCGTCTCCAGCTTGGAAGGCTGGGGTAATAGCCGTTATACGACATCCGCTCTATCAGGGCTTGCGTTCGTTCGTGATGCGTTCTTTTTATATCAAAAAAAGGCGTTCCGTGTCAAGGGATGGCTATTCCGAAATCCTGTAGACGCCGTCCGTTTCGGCGACCATGCCATCGTCAAAAAGGGATTTCGCCGCAAGCGCCACGCGCTCGATTTCGATCCCCTCGGCCAAGGCGATCTCCTCCACGCGGGAAGGGCCCGTCTTTCCGATATGCCTGACGACGGCGCCCCTCGCTTCCCGGAGCGAGCCGGTAAACCGCGATTGTTTCGCGTAATGGCGACTCTTCCTGTTCGGGTTCACGACCTTCTTCTTGAGGGTCGCGCCGTAGTCCATGAGCGCGTAATACCAGGAACGCGGATCCTCCCGGTCCATCGTGGCCTCCACGAGTTCCATGATCCTGTCGTCGTGAACGCCCTCCTCGGCGGAAAGAAAGAAGAAAAGGTATACGGCGCGGATATTCGTCTCGATGAACGCGTTCGGGATCCCGAAGGCGAAGGTCGATACGGCGGATGCGGTATAGTGGCCGACGCCGGGAAGGAGCATGAGGCTCTTCGCGTCCCGGGGAAAAACTCCCCCGAAGTCGCGTACGACCGCTTTCGCGGCTTCATGAAGGTACTTCGCGCGACGGTTATACCCGAGCCCGACCCATTTCTCGAGAACCGCCTGAAAGGGCGCCCCGGCGAGGCTCTCGACGGTCGGAAAACGTTCGAGCCAGTCGAGGTATTTCGGGACGACGCGATCGGTCTGGGTTTGCTGAAGCATTATCTCCGAAACGAGAATCCGATAGGGATCGCGCGTCTCCCGCCAGGGGAACGAGCGTCCGGATTCCCGGTAATGCGCGTAGACGGTATTCCGGAACTCTTCCGCTGAGCCGGGGGAAAGGCTATCCACGCGCGACGAGACCCTTTGTCTCGAGCGCGGCGAGGATTCGCGCGACGATAGCGTCAGGAAGGACGCTTTCGGTGTCGATGACAAGGTCGGCGAACGCGAAATCGGTGTTGTCGATCCCGTAGAGCGCCCGGTAGCGCCTCGTATCCTCGGCGTCGCGCATCTCGGTAAAGCGCATCGTTTCCTCGAGGGATCCGCCTTCGCGGGTCATGATGCGCTTGGCCCTGACGTCCCCGGACGCGGTCAGATACACCTTGAGATCGGCTTCGGCGAGCATCCATATCGCGAGCCGGGAGCCGAGAACGCACGACGATCGGCGCGCGAGCTCGACTTGCCGGGTATCGACCATCCTGTCGAAGGAATCGTCGGTCTTCGCCCGCTCGATGATATCGGCGAGCGGAATGTTGAGTTCCTGCGCGAGTGAGCGAAAGGTATAGTTTATGAACGAGATGTCGAGCGTTTCGGCGAGGATGCGCGAAACGGTCGTGTTCCCGCAGCCCGATCGACCCGATATGGCGACGCGAACGTCCCTTCCCTCGACGACCCTGTATCCCTGATTCATGTTTGTCTCAGCCACGGGCGACCTACTCGACGTTCCGCATCTGTTCGCGGATATTCTCGAGGGCGTCCTTCGCCTCGATAACGGCCTGCCCTACCTCGAGAATCTGGTTCTTCGAGCCGATCGTGTTGACCTCCCGGTTGATCTCCTGGCAGATGAAATCAGCCTTTCTCCCGGGAGCCGGATTCTCCGCGATCTCCTTGCGAAGCGATTCGAGATGCGAGCGAAGGCGCACGATCTCCTCGTTAATGGTGTATTTCACGAGAAGCGCCGCGGTTTCCTGCATGACGCGCTGCTCGTCGACGCGGTCTCCGAGGATCTCGGCGAAGCGCGACCGGACGTTCTCGCGGAAAAGACGCTCCATCTCGGGTATCCAGCGGGCGACGACGTCCGCCGTCGTCTCGATCCGCGCGATCATGGCGTCGATATCCCTGGAGAGCGCCTTGCCCTCCGCCTCGCGGGAGCGCTCGAAATCGGCGAAGGCCGACGAAAGCACGGGCTCAATCTTTCCCCAATACGCCTCGGGGTCGAGCGCGCGCTCGGAGCGAAGCACCCCGTCCTGGTTCACGACCAGCGAGAGGGGTATCTCGCCTGAGTGTCCTATGGCGTCGGCGATCTCGGCGATCGCGCCCACGTAGGCGCGCGCGGCGTCCGGGTCGGCGATCACCTGAAGGTTCTGGGATCGTTCCTTGAGGCGAAGCGAGAGCTCGACCTTGCCGCGCTGTATGCGGGCCGAGGCGTACTCCCTGAGCCGGTTCTCGAGGCGGGAAAGCCAATACGGCTGGTTTACCGTCAGGTCGAGAAATCTCGAGTTATAGCTTTTGATCTCGACGGAGACCGTGAGGTCCCCCTCGTTCGTCTCGCGATACGCGTATCCGGTCATGCTTCTCATCGTGCGCCCCTGTCCTCGAGAATTGCCTTGCCGACGCGCCAATTGTCGCCGGCTCCCATCGTGACGAACACGTCGCCGGGTTTCAGCGATTTCGCGAGATACTCCCGGGCGTCCATAACCTCCTCGAAGTAATGGACGTTCCGGTGCTTTTGCCTGACCGCGTCGAAGAGGGTTTGCCCGGTGACGGTGCCGTCGTATTGCTCGCGCGCGGACGCGTAAATCTTATGGAGAATGACCTCGTCCGCGGCCTTGAAGGATTTCGCGAAATCGCCGAGAAGGGCCGCGGTCCTCGAGTAGGTATGCGACATGAAGTCCACCACGAGGCGGCGGTCGGGATAGAACTCCTTGAGACCCGAGAGGGTCGTCGCGACCGCGGTGGGATGATGGCCGTAATCGTCGATGACGAGGACGCCGCCGGCCTCTCCGACGATCTCGCTCCGTCTCCTCGAACCCGAGAAAGACTCGAGCGCTTCCCTGATCTTCCCGACGTCGGTGAAGTCGATCGAGCCCTTTTCACCCTTGAGGAGACTTACCGCGAGCGCGACGGCTCCCGCCGCGTTTCGCGCGTTGTGCCTTCCGGGCACCCGGAGGCGGAACTCGCCGTTGAATCCCTTGAGCGCGAATACGAGACGCTCGTTCCTGATTCCCTTGACGGAAAGCCTGTAGTCGCCCGTCGCCTTCTCCCCGTACGCGGTGAACACGAGATCGGGACGGCTCGCGAAGATCATCTTCGCCGCCTCGCACGCGCCCGGATCGTCGGCGCAATATATGAGCTCGCCGAACTGGGGCAGAAGGTCTATATACTGCATGAACGCCGAAAGGATGCTTTCATAGGTCGGGAAGCAGTCCTGATGGTCGCTTTCGATGCTCGTGAGGAGAATCTTTTGCGGATGAAAATCCATGAAATGGCGCTGGTACTCGCAGGTCTCGGCGACGAAGTACTTCGACCCGTTGATCATCGTGCACCGCTCGCCGAAACTCGAGATGATCGAGCCCGCGAGCGCGGAGGCGTCGAGACCGATGCCCTTGAGGATCGTGCCGGCCATGCCGGTCGTCGTGGTCTTTCCGTGAACCCCCGCGATGCCGCAGGAATAGCTCAGGGCCGAAAGGGCGCCGAGGGCCTCGGTATAGAGGAGTATGGGGATGTTTCGCTTCTTCGCCTCGATGAGCTCGGGGTTCTGGTCGGTTTTGTACGCCGAGGAATGGATGACGAGCTTGGCCTTCGAGTCGAGGTTTGATGCGCTGAAGGGGGAAAGCGCGACGATGCCGAGCTTTCCGAGGATTTCGTCGGTATAAAAGGTCTCGGGGACGTCGCTTCCGGAGATGACTGCCCCGCGCGCGCAAAGGATCTCGGCGAGCGCGGCCATGCCGGTTCCCTTTATCCCGACCATGTGAATCCTGAATCCCGTGAGGTTCTCAGGCAAGACAGAACGCTTCATAACTCGTAATAATACCCAAAGAGGTACTTTACCGCAAGGTGTTTTTCCAGCATAATCGAGCGATGATCGTACGGCGTCAGACCGAGCTTTTTTACGAATGGCTTGAAAACTACCTTGATTATGAGCAGATAAAGAAAAAAGGCGATTTTTCCCTCGAAACCATGCGGTTTCTGGTCGAACGATTCAAGCATCCCGAACGATCCTTCAAATCGATACACGTCGCGGGCTCGAAGGGAAAAGGCTCCGTCTCGTCGATGATCGCGCGCATAATCGACGCCTCGGGCGCGAAAGCCGGCCTGTACACCTCGCCCCACTTGCTCGATTTCACCGAGCGGGTATCGTCGGCGACCGGCCCGTTCGACGATTCGACCTACGGCAGGGCATGCGACATCGTCGTTCCCCTCGTCGACTCCATCATTCCGGAAACCCTTCCCGGCCGCGTCGAACCGACCTGGTTCGAGCTCGTCACCCTTTTCGCGTTCGTGACCTTCCGCGAGGCGGGCCTTCCCTGGGCGGTCATCGAGACCGGACTCGGTGGAAGGCTCGACGCGACGAACGTCATCGTGCCGGAAGCGTCGGTGTTAACGCCGATAGAGCTTGAGCATACCGAATACCTCGGCGACACGGTCGAGAAAATAGCCCGCGAAAAGGCCGGGATCGTCAAGGAAGGAATACCCGTTTTTTCCGCCGGCCAAAATCCCGCCGTAAGGTTGGTATTCGAGCGCGCCGCGAAGGATAAGGGCTGCCCGTTTTTTTCGATGGAAGACGCGGTACGCGATATCCGCGCGAAAACCGGGGAACAAGGGCTTGCCGTCGAGATCTCGTTCAACGAGCTTGCGGGCGGCCCGCGATTCGCGAGGACCGTCAAGACGACCCTCGCGCTTCCCTGCGCCGTCCAGGCGCAGAACGCGGCCCTCGCCGCCTACGTCGCGAAATCCCTCATCCCGGACCTGGACGAATCGACGATCGAACGGGGACTCGCCGCGGCCTGGCTTCCCGGTCGCTTCGAGATACTTCGCTCATCGCCGCCGATCATCCTCGACGGCGCGCACACGGTCAGGAGCGTCTCCCTGACGCTCGAAACCTTTTTTTCGATCTACTCGGGGAAGGCGCATCTTCTTTTCGCCTGCGCCGCGGACAAGGACGTCGAGTCCATCGTCGAGCTGTTCGTGGGACGGTTCGACAAGGTCACGCTGACGCGACCGGGAGACCGAAAGGCGAGCGACATCGACCGGGCCGAGGCGGCCTTCAAGCGAGCCTTTCGCGACGAGAAACCGGCTTCGCTCGCGGTCAATCCCGACTGGCGGATCGCGATCGATTCCGCGATCGCCGAAGCCCGACGGGAGAACGCGCCGCTTCTGGTCATCGGCTCGTTCTATCTGGTAACGGAAGCGAAACGGATATTGGCGAGCCGGTAACCGGATCGGGAAACCCGATCGAGAACGCGTGGAGCTGGAGCGGCATGCCGTTTGCGGTCGAACCGTCACCGCCGCCCGGGCGATAGAGCGCGTCGCCCGCGATCGGATATCCCATCGCCGCGAGGTGCGCGCGAACCTGATGGCGGTATCCCCGCTCGAGGGACGCGATCACGCGGAACAATCCCGGTTCCGCTGACCTTTCGACGGACTCCACTTCGGTCGTGTACTCGTCGCGCGCCGACCCGTATCCCCGATCTCCCGGGAAAAGGGGACGAACCATTCGCGACCCCTTCCCGTAGGGACGGAACCGGCTTCGAATCCGAATCACCGAACTTTTCATTGAAGCACTTTGCGAAAGCCCCTCAAGGGAATTCCCGGAAGGAAAACCCCATACGGTCTCCCGTTCCCTCGTCGAGAACGCCGCGTAGCGCTTGACGAAAAGCCCCGCCCCTTGCGATGCGAGAAGCGCGTCGTAGGACGCTTGCCGTTTCGCGATGAGCACGAGCCCCGCGGTGTCGGTGTCGAGTCGATGGAGAAGCCCGCGTTCAACCGGCTTCCGGCCGGCGACCGCGCGCGCTTCGGGGCTTACGCCGAGGTACCAGGAAAGAAGCGTGCCTTCTTCCCCTTCCTCGATGGGCGCCGACGGCATCCCGTGAGGCTTGAATACCGCGGCCCAGTCGTCCGTCTCGTTGACGATGAATGGCCCGCCCGAAAACACGTCGCTCATCGCGGGTAGCGCGCCTTGAGCGCCCGGATCGCCTTCCTGAACCGGATCGGTATCGGGGCGTCGAACCGTCGAGGCTTGTCCTCCCCCGGAAGGGTTATCACGAGGGTCTTGGCGTGGAGCATCAGGGTGGCGTCGGGAAACCCGCGATCCTTCTTCCCGTAGACGGGATCGCCGAGGATCGGGCAGCCGAGGTATTTGCAGTGAACCCGTATCTGGTGGGTCCTTCCGGTATAGAGGCGAAAAAGGACGAGGGCGTAGGAACCATAGACTTTGACGACGCGATAGTCGGTTCTCGCGTCCTTTCCCCGCCTCTCGTCGTCCGTCCAGGTAAAGCGCTTCCGGTTTTTAGGGTCGCGCGCGATGCGCGTCCTGATCGAGCCCGCCGCCGTGCGGGGAACCCCGGCGAGTATCGCGGCATAGACCTTCTTCGTGCGACGCCTCTTGAACTGGCTTTGAAGCCAAGCTTCCGTGTCCGGGTTCCTCGCCGTGATGATGATCCCGGAGGTATCCTTGTCGAGGCGATGAACGATGCCGGGCCGGAGGGAACCCGCGGGAACGGCGGCGGACCAGCGCCACAGGAGCGCGTTCACGAGCGTGCCCGTCCAGTTTCCCGCTGCCGGATGGGTTACCATACCCTGCGGCTTGTTCACGACCGTCACGTTCCCGTCCTCATACACCACCTCGAGCGGGATGTTCTCGCCCGCGATGTCGCGACACGCCTCGTCTTCCCACACGATATCGATACGATCGCCGGGAACGACCTGCCGCGAAAGCTTCGCGGGCTTCCCGTTCACCGAAACCGATTTCGCCCCGTTTTTCAGCCGGGACCTCGTGGGGCTTCCCGCGATCAGCGCGCAATACCGATCAAGTCTCATTCCCCCGTTCGCCGCGTCGTCGACCGTTACCGAGAGCTCGCTCATGAACCGCCATCCGCCTCTACGGTGGATTCCCCTTCCAACGGGGAGATGATCGGCTCGATGGTGATCGGGTCAACCTCGAGCTGATGTTCCCGTTCCGCCTTCCTCTCGCGGATGGCGCGCCTCACAGCCCTGAAGCCGTAGTCGACGAGCGCAACCCCTACCGAGACGCACGCCGAGACGGCCAGGATGCGTTTCTGCTCGTCCTCGGTAAGGGAAACGGCCGTCGCGCCTTTCTTGAAAGGCCAGGGCTCGTATCCCGGTTGCTTGTCATGGTCGTAGTATCGATAGACGTCGTAATAGATCGAGGCGCTGAAGGTAACGAACGGAAGGGATCCGAAGGCGATGATCTCCGCTCGGCGGAGATCCTTGAGCCACTGGGGAAACTCGTCCTTCTCGTAGGGCTTTGGTTCGGGGGAAACGGATTCGGCGACAAGACAGGGTAAAACCGTCGCCATAAGGATGAGCGCCGCGAGCCGCCTGAGTCTCATGCACGTTCCCCGAAAATCGCGGTTCCGACCCGCACGAGGGTCGAGCCCTCCTCGATCGCGATCCCGTAATCGCCGGACATGCCCATCGAAAGGACCGAGAAATCGAGATTCGGGTACCGTTTGGCGCATTCCTCGCGGAGTTTCGCGAGGGTCCTGAAGGACGAGCGAACGGCGTTCTTGTCGTCAGTGAAGGGAGCCATGGTCATGAGCCCCTTGCAACGGACCGTTGGCATCCGCTCGAGGAGGTCGATCGAGCGGAAGAGACTGTCCGCGTCGGCGTATCCCGCTTTCGATTCCTCACCGGTATGGAACTCGAAAAGAACCTCCATCACGAGGTTTTTCGACGCGGCTTGCCGGGCGATTTCCTCGAGAAGTTCGGGTCTGTCGACCGATTGCACGCACGAGGCGACTCCGACGATCTTCGAGACCTTATTGCGCTGAAGCTGCCCGATAATATGAAGCTCCGGTTCCCGCCCGAGCGCGCGTATCGCCGCGAACTTCTCGGTCGCCTCCTGAACCCTGTTCTCGCCGAAAAGGGTCTGACCCGCGTCCATAGCCTCGATGACGGCGTCCGCGGGATGGAATTTACTGACTGCCATGAGCCTCACGGAGGAAGTATCCCGTCCCGAGTTCCGGGCCGCCCCGGCGATCCGTTCCCGCACCGAAGCGAGGTTATCGCGCACGCTCATTTCGCGTATCTCCCCGACACCGCGTCCGAAAGACGGAGGAACGCGTCCACGTCGAGGGTTTCGGCCCGCGCACGCGGATCGATCCCCGATTCCCCGAGAAGGCTCTCGACGAGCGCGTCGGTATCCTCACCGGAAAAGGAAGCCGCGCGTTGCGCCAGCCATGCCGAGAAATTGTTCCTGATCATCTTGCGACGCGAGGAAAAGAGCCCCCTGAGGAGCGACATAAAGGTTTCGGGAGAGGCGCACCGGGGCCAATCGTCCCGGCGGGTCATCAAGACCGCGCGCGAGGTGACGTTCGGACGCGGCCAGAAGGAACCCGCGGCGAGATCCATGAGAGGCTCGACCCGATAGGCCCACTGGCACAGAACGGAAAAGGAGGAATAGTCTTCCGTTCCCGGCCGGGCGGCCATCCGGAGCGCGACCTCCTTCTGCACGGTGACGACGATACGCTCGAAGCGCATTCCGGCGGATATCATGTCCCCGACGATGGCTGCCGCTATGTTGTACGGAAGGTTACCGAAAAGGTACGAAGGCTGGCCTGATCGTTCGCGGGCGCCGGGCCAGTTCTTGAGGACGTCTCCCTCGACAAGGGAGAAATTCGGGCGATTCGCGAAAAACTCCCGCAAGGCGGCGCAAAAGCCCCGGTCGATCTCGAAGGCAGTCAGCGTCGCTCCCCGATCGAGAATGCTCGCGGTCATGGCCCCGAGTCCCGGGCCGATCTCCCACACGACGGTACCCGGCTCGATTTTCAGGGCGTCGACGAGGCGCTCGCGATGCGCGCGATTCACCATGAAATTCTGCCCGAATTTCTTTTGCATTGCCATCCCGCGCCCGTCCAAAAAGGCCTTGAGCGCGGTCGGCGAGTCATAGTCCGGCAAATGCGCCATCAAGGAACCTCCGTTTACGCGACGCGGCCGACGCTAGCGATACGGCGATGCCGGCCACGACCGGTATTATACCGGCGGCGAAAGAGGCCGGCAATACCCGGGGCTCGAGGACGGGAATGTGCGCGAATAGGCGCGCCGTTCCCGCGATCGGACCATAGAGCAATTCGAGGCACTGCCCGAAGAACGGCGAAAAAGCCGGAATCGTCGCCGACACGACGAGCAACGAAGAGCCCGCGACGATATACACCGAGGAAAGCGGCGCGACGATACAGGAGGCCAGGAGTCCTGATGGGGCGAGTACTCCGATGAAGACGACGAGCACGGGCGCGGTCATGAGTTGCGCCCCTACGGACGCCGAGATCTCCGCCAACGCGCCGCCCGGGATAAACCGCTCGCAAAGGTAGCGCACGCTGTCACCGAAGGAGAGGATTCCCCAAAGCGCGGTCACGGAGAGCATGAACGCGAGGGACGCGACATCCCTCGGATCGAGAACGAGCTGAACGAGGGACGAAGCCGCGAGAAGGGGAAGCATCCTGATCTCGAGACCGAGGGAGGACGCGAGAACCGCGAGAAGGGCAAACAGGAGCGCGCGATCGAGGGAGGGCGAGGATCCCGCGAACCAGACGAATACCGTCATCGCGAGAATCGAGAGCACGACGGAGACGCGCTTGCCCGCGACTCGCCTTCCCGCCTTGAGGACGAGGAGCGCGAGCAGCGAAAGATGCGTACCCGAGAGCGCGAGCACGTGCGCGAGACCGCATCGGGAGAAATCCGAGGCCAGACCGGGATCGAGATAGTCGCGGTTCCCCGAAATCAGGGCGAAGAGGAAGCCGCCCGCCGCTCCCCAATCGTACAGTCTCCGCGCGAGCGCGAGCCGGAGCGTCGCCCGCTCCCGGCTCAAGGCATTGTCCCAGGAGAGTGCCTTCACAGGTGTTTCCGCCTTATCGTCAACCAGGAAAAGGGCCGGCCCGCTCCTTTCGCCGGAATTCGCGGAAAACCCGCCCGCAAGCTCGAGGGTGAGGCCCTTCGCGTAGGGCACTACCCCGCCGCCGGTTACCCGGATGGATCCGGGACTCGCCTCGCGCACGAGCGTCGAGGGGATCGCGACCACGCACGTGCCTGACGCCGATCCGCTCGACCCGTTTGGGGTACCGACTCGGCTTACCCTGATGCGGGCGCGGTACGATCGCGGCCCGTACGGCGAAGGGTCTTCAAGGAAGGTTCCGCGGAGGACGCTCACGCGCTCAAGCTCGACAAGGGTCGAAGGAAGCCCGTCGCCGATCGTCATCCGCACCGAGGAAAGATATCCCGTCAAACCGCCGAGAGTAAGCGCGATGACGAAGAGAAAGACGGCATGTCCGCCGTGTTTCGGGCCGATAAGGGGGCGCGCGGCGTTGGCCGCGGAGAGCACGCACAGAAGGCCGAATGCGGCAAGGAACGAATGGCGGGCGGACAGTCCCGAATAGACCGGAACGTAAAAAAACAGGGCGGCCCCGAGGGCCGCGGGATACACGGGAGGGATCTTTATGTGTCTTCTTACCATTGAAGCCTCGCGAGCGCATCGCGAGAGGCCTTTTTTACCGTTTCGGGATAGTCGAGATAGCCAACGTACAGGAGATAGTCAAACGCGGTCTTGTCGCCAAGGTCTCCCAATGCCTGAATCACCGCGAGCATAAGCTGCTCGTTGTATGTTTTCTTCTGCTCGGTCTCCGAATTAAGGAGGCCGAGGAAAATCGACAGGGCCTGAGCGGCCTCGGGCGTCTGCATCGCGCCCATGCACCGAACGACCGGGATGAGCGCGTCGACCGCCGAACGGTCGTTCTTGTAGTCGCCTTGCACGCGATAGAAGTACCGCACGACCGCGGGCGAGGCATCGGACCATTTGAGCGCGGTGAGTTGGCCCATGGACTCGAGTATGAGCGCGGAGAGGAGTTGACCCTGAGCCAGCGCGTCAGCGGGCGGCGTCGTCGCGTCGGTCGATACCTCGAAGGCGACTTGAGCGATTTTCGCCCGTTCGGGAGCGTCGAGGGATTCCTTTCTCATGGCGAACGAGAAGGCGGCATGCATGTCTTTTACGCGTTTCGTCGCGATAATGGCAAGGATATTTTCCGCGTATCCGTCCGTGAGCGAGTTGAGCGCGGAGGACGCGGAAGCTACGACGGTCGTGTCGACCGAAGAGGTCGCGGCGCGAAACAGCGCGCCGAACGACGACCGGTCGCCGACCTTTCCGAGCGCGGCGGCGCACGCGGCAAGAACCTTCGCGTCGGAGGGTGTTCCCGTCGCTGCAGCGGCGATCGATTCGGAGAACCACGAATTGAGGAAATCGATCTCGTCCTTCTGACCCTTGGCGAGGGCAGCCCAGGCATTGAGGCACGCGACGCGGGATTTCGCGTCGGTCATGGACTTGAACGCGGAGCGTACGGCCGGAAGGGCCGTCGGGTCCTGATAGGCAGCGAGCTTGTTGGCCGCGACGGAAACGAGCTCGACGAGCTGCGCGTCCTGTCCGAGGACGGGTTGCGCGCCCAGCGCGAAGGTAAGGGCATCGACGTACAAAGGCGTCATATTGACCGTCGTTATCCTGGACGCGTCCCCGAGAAGCTCGATCTTGGTGCTCATGCTCGCGCGGATGAAATTCCTCTGATAGGAAAGGATCACCGGATCGGGCGATTGCGCGACAAGGGGCGACAGCGAGAGGACGACGGCGATAATGGCAATAAACTTTCTGTTCATGGTAACCTCCGGGAATCTCACTTTCCGGCGAAATCCGGTATGTCGGGTATATCGGGAACGGTACCGAGCGTTTCGGGCGAGGCGTCCGTTGACCCCTTCACGCCTTCCGCGTCGGCGATTCCGTCCTCCTCGGTAAGCCGTATTGCGTCGAGCTCTTCCTTCTCTTCTTCCGGTAGTACGTTATATACGAAGGTGAGCACCGCGTTTTTCATTCGGGGATTGAGCGCGCCGCACTCGAAGTGAATCCTCGACTGGTTCGCGTCCTGATTGTACTCGACCGCCCGTATGACGCCCGCCATCACGATGAGAACCTCGTGCACCATGAATTGAAGCTTGATCTGCATGCCCTTCGCGGCCTTTCCGCCGATGAGAACCATGGCGCCGTCCTCGGAAAGGTCCTCGATGAGGCACTTCATGCCGGGCTCTGGCTCAAGCGCGCTCTCGAGAACATCGCCTGGCTTCACGAGATACATCTGGGCGTAGATCGAGCAGCGAACGCGAACGGACCGTCGCTTTTGCGAGCGTACGAGATTGTCGGCGTGCGCGACGTGGATTATCGCCTTGCCGGCCGATACGGGATCGGGAATCACGACGGTGTCGAACACGTATCCCGCGTCGTCGTGACGCCAGAAATAGATCGAGACGGGCTTGTTCGTCCAGTCAATCGAGGTTCCCGGGATCTTGACGCTCGTGGGAAAGTCGATGACGAGGGACTTCGGCGTGTTGCGCACGACGCGCGAGCTGAACACGCCGATTCCCCGGAGAAGGACGCGGATCCGTTGGCCGACCTCGATATCGCGGGAGGATTGAACCCCGCGCTTTTTCTTGGCCTGCTCGAATTCGAGCTTTGTCCGGTACGAATAGAGGCCGGAAAGCAGGTTCTGCGTTTCCGCGTCATTCGAGGTTCCCGTCGCCTTCGCCCTTCTCACGATCTCCGCGGTACAGCGATCGAGGGAGTTGACCGACCAGAAAAGGGTCGTCGGATCCTCGAGCCCGGTCGAGGAGGCTATCTTGCCGAGAAAGATTATTTGAGATGGCTTAAAACCGGAATCGAGCCCGGTGATGAAAAAATGGAGATAATTTTTAAGCGCGCTTCCCCGCTCGGTCATCATGAGGGCGATGAGCGCGAGAAAGGGTATGGCGATCAGGCATACGACAAGTATCATTTACTTAATAGTACCACAATGCCCTGCGTTCGGTACAGCGAAAAAGCCGACGGGTTGTCGCCCGCCTTTCGGCGCCGTAACCGAACGCGTCGGCACTAGATAAGTCCCGCGACGGCGGAACCGAGGGTTACCGCGTTTTCCATCGTCACGATTTCGTACCAGAGCCCGCGTTCCTCGGTAAGGGCGCGGTTGAGGTACCCGGTCACGCGCTCGCGAAGATTGTGCGTGCGGAGGAAGGTCGTTCCCTCGCAAAGCACGCTCACCGGCCGCGCGGGATTCGTTCCCTTCCCGCTCTTGATGATCGCGCACGCAATATTCGCGGCGGCGAGGCGCGCGGAACGTTCGACGAAGGCGTCGAGGATCCTGAACGCGATCTCGCGGTCGGACTCGTTTCCCTTCGCGAGGATGGCTCCGAGCTTCGTGTCGGTCCTGAAGGGACCGTAGAAGAACTGGTCCATGTCCTTGAGCTCGAGGGCATCGAGCTTCGCGATCGCCGGGGCGACCGCGGCGGAGAAAAGTCCTTCCTCGGCGGCCTTCACGAGGGCGATCTTCCCGAGCGGCCCGAGGTACGCGCCCGAGCACATCTTTTCGTAGCCGAAGAGTCCCGGAGCCGTCGTGGTCTTGTCGAGCTCGGCGTCGAAGTCGCTCCGCGCGATCTTGTTGCATTTACCCGACTCGCACACGACGATTTGGGCGGGAGGCACGGGGAAAGAGGCGCCCGAGAGCTTCGCGATCGCGCCGTATTCGATGTACGCGGCGTTCATGCCGGTCCCGAGGATGAAGCCGACGTAGGAATCGTATTCCTTGCCACCGGTCGCGGCGGACGCGCCCGCGAGGAGGGCCGCGGCGGTATCGTTGAGAAGAACGACCTTCGCGGGGCGCTTCCATCCGCGCGCGACGAGGGCGTCGGCGAGGCTCGCGCCGACGAGGGAACCGATGACTTCCTTCGCCTTGATCTCCTTGGAGAACTGGATGACCTTGCCGTCGCCCTCAGGGGTAATCGCCATGGGATAGGAAAAACAGAAACCGATGCGGTCGGCCTTGTCCTTGAGGTGGTCGAGGTTCGCGGCGATGGTCTCGAAGAATTCCTTTTTGCCGTACTCGCGATCCGTCGCGGGCATCGCGGTCTTTTTCATGTCGGAGATCTCGGGCTTTCCGTTCGCGTCGAAGGCGACGAGACACGCGCGGAAATTGGTTCCGCCCGCGTCGATGACGATTACCGATTTGCCTTTCGGTGACGATTCGGGAGGCACTGCCCAGGTTGGGATCATGTCGAGCGCGGGCCCCTGTCCGGGAGGATTCACCGGATCGCGAACGAGGCCTTCCTCCATGTCGTAGAGCATCGTGTTTATGACGGCGTTGACGTCGGGACCGCTCGCGGCGAGATTATGGCGGCCAAGAAAGGCATTGACGGCGTATTTGGGATTCATGGAATACCTCTTGAACGGATGTAATGATGCTCAAAAGTATACCATGAACGCCCTTTTTATTCCAGTGAACCGGTTTTATCGATCGGGTTATTTCTGTCCGGAAAGCTGGAGATACACCTGATCGGCGAGTCCGAATCCCGCTTCCTTCGTGACGCCGCGGGAAAGCTCGTCGTAGAGCATGTCCTCGTACATCTTGCCCGCGAAATCGTTCTCGCCCGAAAGGCCCGACTTCTGGACGGTATTCCGCATCGACTGGAGCATCATCTTGACGAAATATGACTCGAGCTCGAGCGCCTGCTCGTAGAGCTTCGAGGTTTTATCGATCTTGCCCGACAACCCCGCGTTCGCGGCGGCGCCTTCCGGGTTCGCCGCACGGTCGTACGCGGTCGGATTCTCGATGGCGAAGGAGCTGATGAAGTCCCCGGGAAGGCGCGGGTCGCGCTTGACCTCGCCCGAGGAAAGCGAGGAATCGTGATTTCCGGATCTTTCGTCCATTCCCGCGCGAACCCCGTCGACGAGCGACGCGAAGCGCCGTTCGGTCTCCTGGGCCTTCGCGTTACCCGCGAGCATCCCGAAGGCAGAGGACATTCCGGTTCCGGAGACCGCGTCACCGAGCATCGTCACGCCCATTTACCTTACCTCTTGAGGCTCGCGGCGGTCTGGAGCATATTGTCGCTCGTCTGGATCGCCTTCGAGTTGAATTCGTACGCGCGCTGCGCGACGATCATGTTGACCATCTCGCTGACGGTCGAAACGTTCGACATCTCGAGGAATTTGTGGATGGATTTTCCGAAGCCGTCGAAGCCGGGCCGGCCCGCGAGCGCGGTGCCCGACGCGGGGGTCTGCTTGTAGAGGTTCTCACCCGTGGCGGAAAGACCGGCCGGATTCTGGAAGCGGTAGAGCTCGAGGCGGCCGACGTCGACGGGAACGTCAAGGTCGTTGACGCGCACGGTCACGCGACCGTCCTGGCTGATCGCGATCGTGTCCTGTCGGTATCCCTCGGGGAAGGTGATCTCGGGGAGCACCTTGAGGCCGTTCGAGGTGACGAGCTGGCGGTCGGCGTCGATCTTGAACGAGCCGTCGCGGGTATACGCGTAGGTGCCGTCGTACTGGAGGACGCGGAAAAAGCCCTCGCCCTGGATCGCGACGTCCGAGATGTTGCCGGTGTTCTGGAGCGAGCCCTGGTCGAACATGCGCAGGGTTGAGGCGACCTTGACGCCGTGACCCATCTGGACGCCGACCGGGGTGATCGTGTCCTCGGTCGCGGGGGTTCCCGCGGTCCGGACGGTCTGATAGATGAGGTCCTCGAACTCGACGCGCTGCTTCTTGAAGCCGGTCGTGTTAACGTTCGAGAGGTTATTCGCCACCGTGTCGATATTCGCCTGCTGGCCGTTCATGCCGGTCGCGGCGGTCCAAAGGCTTCGTACCATCTATCTCAAGCTCCTTTTTCGTATCGCCTGTCTATTCAGTATCGGCCGCCTGGCGGCTTCACTTCACGGGGAATCGCCCGTCAACGCGGGTTATTTGACCCGCACGACCTCGCCCCAGAGCTTCGCCATCATCGTGTCCTCGGACTGGATGCTCTTTTGGTTCGCCTCGTACGCGCGGTTAACCTCGATCATCTGGACCATCTCGTTGACGACGTTCACGTTCGACGACTCGATATATCCCTGCGCGATCGTCGGTCTCGTCGGTCCCTCGGCGGGGACCGCGGGTCCCGACACGGGGGTGTCCTTGTAGAGGCTTGAGCCCTCTTTCTTGATGAAACGGTCGTTCTCGAACTCGACGAGCTTGAGCCGGTCGAGGAGGATCGGGTCCGCGTCGGTATTGGTGATGGGCCTGACCCACACCTCGCCGTTCTTGTTGACCGTGTATTTCGTGTCCTGAAGGTTGATGCGGCCGTGCTCGCCGAGGACGGGAAACCCTTCCTTCGTCATGAGGTAACCCTCTACGCCGACGGTGAAGTTGCCGTTCCGCGTATAGCGCTCGCCCTGCGGGGTCTCGACCGAGAAGAAGCCCCTTCCCTCGAGCGCGAAATCCGACGCTCCGCCGGTGGGCTTGAACGACCCCTGCTCGAAGTCGGTGAAAAGCTCGTTGAGCTCGACGCCGAGCCCGACCTTTCCGATGATCGGCGCGACGTCGGCCGAGCCGAAGGGATTGCGATAGACGCCGTCGTCGTCCATGCGCCTGAGGAGCAGCTCGGGAAAGTTCTTGCTGACGGTGATGTCCCGTTTGTAGCTCGTCGTGTCGACGTTCGCGAGATTGTTCGAGATCGCGTCAAGGCGCTGCTGCTGGGCGTTCATCCCGCTCGCGCCGGTATACCATCCTCTGACCATACAAGGCTCCTTACGGAGTATATCGGTCGAAAACGGGTCGATGCTTAGCGCATCATGTACAAAAAGGCCGGTTCTCCGGTATAGTGCGCTCACGATGAAAGCGGTTTTTTTCGACAACGACACCGGCCAATGGACGGAGTATCTCGAGCCGGTCAGCGTTCGATCGATCGACGACCTCGCCGACATCCCGGGAGCGCTCGAGGAAACGACGAGGCGCGCGGAAGCGGAAGGGCTTCACGCGGTCTTTATCCTCTCGTACGAAGCATCACCCGCGTTCGACGCGAGCCTTACGGTACGGGCCGCGGATCGGTCTCCGGTCCCGCTTGCCTGGTTCGCCCTTTTTTCAGGCTTGAAGCCATTCGGGGATCTTTCCGCGGTTACGCCCCCCGATGCCGATCGAGGCTTTTCGGTCGGGCCCTTCGCGCCAACCGTTTCGATCGACGAGTATCGAGCCGCGTTCGACCGCGTGAAGGAACATCTCAAGCAAGGGAATTCCTATCAGGTCAATCTCGCGCTCGCCTTCCGCGCGCTGTTTTCGGGCTCGCCCTTCGGGTGGTTTTCCTCGATCGCCCACGCAGGTCATGGCCGGTTTCTCTCGTACCTCGAAACCGACGAATGGGCGGTCTGTTCCTTTTCGCCCGAGCTCTTTTTCGAAAAAAGGGGCGATACCGTGACGCTCCGTCCCATGAAAGGCACCATCCCGACCCCCGAGGGAGATCCGTTATCAGCGTGCGAGAGCCTGCGATCAAGCGGGAAAAATCGCGCCGAGAACCTCATGATCGTCGACATGATCCGAAACGACATCGGCCGCGTCGCCGAAACGGGAACGGTAACGGTTCCGTCCCTTTTCGAGACCGAGGTCTACGAGACCGTCATCCAGATGACCTCGACCGTGCGGGCGCGCGTCGCCAAGGGCATTCCCGACATCCTTTCGGCGCTCTTCCCCTGCGCCTCGATCACGGGCGCGCCGAAGCGTCGAAGCATGGACATAATCGCCGAGCTCGAGGCATCGGGCCGCGGGCTCTATACCGGGGCGATCGGCAGGATTGAACCGAATCTCGACTGCGTCTGCTCGGTCGCGATCAGGACAGCCGTCCTCGACAAGCGTGCCCGATCCATGCGCTACGGCTGCGGGAGCGGCATCGTGTGGGATTCCGATCGCGAGGAGGAATGGGCCGAATGCCTCGCGAAGGCGGCCGTGATCGAAAGCGGCGAGCCCTTTCACGCGTTCGAGAGCTTTCTCGTCGAGGACGGCAAGGCGTTCCTCGCCGATCGTCATTTTGAAAGGCTTGTCCGCTCCTGCCGTTTTTTCGGCATTATGGGTGACCTCGACGGGCTCAAGGTTTTTTGGGACCGGACGATCGCGGAGCTCGAGGCGTCATACCCTCAAGGAGCGTTCAAGGCGAAGATCACGTACGACGGCGCGCGAGCCGTCCTGACGGACTGTTCGCCGGCCCCGAGCCTTCCATCGCCCTACCGCGTCACGCTCGCCTCGTCGCGCGTCGAGAGTGCCGATCCCTTCGTCGCGCACAAGACGAACAGGCGGCGCCATGTCGAGGCCGCCATGAACGGGATCGCGGGATTCGCGGACGTCATCCTCGTCAACGAGCGCGGCGAGCTTACCGAGACGACGCGCGGCAATCTCGCGCTCATGATCGGGGGAAGGCTTTTCACCCCGCCCGAGTCATCGGGGCTGCTCCCCGGGGTGTGGCGCGACGAGCTCCTCGCGCGGGGGGAGCTCGAGGAACGAACGCTGTACCCGGAAGATCTTTATCGCGCCGACGCGGCGTACATGCTCAACTCGGTCAGGCGCTCGGTGGAGTGCGTCATTTCCTGACGCTTTCCGGCGACAGGGGATCCTCGGGCCATTTATGCTTCGGGTAGCGACCCTTCATTTCCTTCCGTACCTCGACCCAGGTATTCTTCCAGAAACCGGCGAGGTCGCTCGTTACCTGGAGCGGCCGGCGCGCGGGCGAAAGAAGGCGCATCAGCACCGGCATCCCGAGGACGCGCGGGGTATCCGGACAGCCGAAAAGTTCCTGTATGCGGATTTCAAGGATGGGGATCGGTCCCTCGCCGGGAACGAGCTCCTCGAAGACAAGCGGGCGGGATACGCCGTTCGCGAGGGTTATGCGCTCCGGAACTTCGCGATCGACGCGCTGGCCGTCGGCGAGATACCGAAGCGCGTCGAGAAGCCCCTGCCCGTCGATTCTGCCGTCTGACGGAACGAAGGGAACGAGCCAGTCCTCGAGCGATGCGAGAAGGGCCCGATCTGACAGGTCGCGGGAGCCGTCCCCCCGATGCGCCTTCGCGCAGAGCCGGGCGCGGGAAAGGAATCGGGTCGAGGCCTCATTCCACGGGAGGACCGCGAGGCCCTCTTCCCTGATTGCCGCGACGACCGCGTTCGCGACGTCTCCGGGCCCGGGCGAAAGAGGCCGCTCGGAAAGCACGATCTTGCCGTACGCCCTCGTTTCGGTCTTTTTGACCTTGCTTCCCTGAGAGTACTTCCCGTCGGCGAACGCGATGCGCGTCACGGTCGTCGCGTGGGCGTCGAGCCATGCCGTCGCGAGCGCTTCGTCCAGGGTCTCGAACGAGCGGATGAGCCCTTCCCGCTCGCCCGAATCGACCTCGGGCGCGACGATCCATTTCGGGTATCGCGCGGTCGCGTTCCGCTCCTCGCGGTGAAGGGACGCGATCCTCCCCGAGGGAAAGCGGTACGCGCCGTCCGCGACGTGACAGGCGATCCGGTCGGGGAATCCCGCGAGAAGCGGCATCGCGCCGCTCGCGTCGCCGCCTGGCGGAATTCGAATCGTTTCGGGAAAGAAAGCGTCCGGCGTGACGCCGAAGTCTTTCCGCGCCCGGTCTACCCTTCGCGCGATATCCTCGGAGAAACGGGCCTGTTCCCGCGGGTTCCCGGAAAACCTCGAGTACCGGGCGGCAAGATCAAGGCCGCCGGAGAGCGCGACGGCCGCGATCCTGGGATGGGTTCCGAGGCTGACGAGCGCCTTGCCCGTCTTCGTGACCCTCCCCGAGCCGTCGATCGCGCCCATCCAGGTAAGGAGCTCGCGCGCCTGGGTCCACGCGGCCTCGGAGGGTCGGGTGAGCCAGGCGATCCCGTCGATATCGGAAACACCCCATGCCGCGCACTCGAGCACGACCGCGATGAGGTCGGTCCTGAGAATCTCGGGCGCGGGGTCCGATACCCTCACGTCCCGCTCCGCCCAGAGTCTCACGCAACGGCCGGGACCGAGCCGTCCTGCCCTGCCCGCTCGCTGCTCCGCGGAGAAGACGCTCTCGCTGCCGGTCTCGAGCGCGTACATGCCGGTGCGCACGTCGATCTTCCCGATTCGCGCGAGTCCCGAGTCGACGACGACGGACACGCCCGGCACGGTAAGGCTCGTTTCCGCGATGGACGACGAGAGTATTACGCGGCGACCGTCGGGCGCGGGTTCGGCGAGGACTCTTCTTTGCTCGGCGAGCGGGATAGTGCTGTGAAGCGCGAGGATCTCGCACGGGGCGCCCGCGAGGAGCCGCTCGGTCCTTCTGATCTCGGCGATACCGGGAAGAAAGGCGAGGATTCCCCGCGGCCCGTCCCCGTAAAGCTCGCGCGTTATCGCCGCGGCCATGGCTTCCTCGACCGGCTCGATCCTCCCGTCGCGGCGGGTCTCTCGGGGCGCGTACTCGATCCCGACGGGCCAACGTCGCCCCGGCACCGAGACGACTGGTGCCTCGAGAAAGGCCGCTATCCTTTCCGTGTCGATCGTCGCGGACATGACGATCACGTAGAGGTCGTCCCTGAGCGCGACCGATTCCCTGAGGAAGGCGAGCGCGAGATCCGCGTGGACCGAGCGCTCGTGGAACTCGTCGAGGATGACTACCGATACCCCTTCGAGCGCGGGATCGCGTTGAAGCCTTCTCGTGAGAATCGCTTCCGTGATTACCTCTATCCTCGTCTCGCGCGAAACCTTCGACTCAAGGTGAAGGCGATATCCCGCGCGACGGCCGACCTCTTCTCCGAGGATCTCCGCGATCCGCGAGGCGACCGCGACCGTCGCGACCCGCCGGGGCTCGAGCATGACGATCGAGCCGGGAAACCGTTCGAGAAGGGCGACGGGAACGGCGGTCGACTTTCCGGCGGCCGTTTCCGCGGTAAGGACGAGGAAGCGCGAGGGCGACGAGCGGAGCGCGTCAGCGATGGAGTCGAGATGGGGATATATCGGAAGGCCTTCAAGAAGGGATCTCATCGCCTTGCCTCGAGTTTCCTTGCGACGCGCGCGACGCGGGATTCGTCGTTCAGCGCGCGCGCGAGCGCGAGCGCGCGATCGAGGTCGCCGAGCCGCCGCTCGGAGTCTATCGCGAGAAGGCGCTGCGCGACAGGATCTCCCTCGTCCGCGAGCGGCTCGAGGAATCGGGCGGATTCGGCGTACTCCCCGCGCGAGCGATGGTCGAGCGCCCTGACGAGGGCGGCCCTCCCCGTTCCGCGGTCGATCGCCTCGTCGAGGGCGAAGAGGATGCGCGCGAGCGAGACGGTATCCTCCCGGTTGTGGTCCCCGACCGCGAGAAGACGTTCCGCCCGGCCTTCGCGCAGGAACGAGAACCAGGCCTCGGGCGCCTCGCTTCCCGGAAGGTCGTCATGGCGCGCGATCCCGAGGATGCCGGTCTCGATGTCCGTCATCCTGCACGAACCGATATCGCGCTTCCAAAGCCGTCTTGCGGGAAAAAGAAGGTCGAGATGAATCGTCGCCGCCGAAAGAAAGCGCGGCCGCATCCCGTTCATGAGATAGCGCGTCTTGAGGATCTGGGAGTCGAAACACTTTCCGTTGAAGGACACGAGCGCGTCGCCTGAGCCGACAAGCTCCGCGAAACGCCCGAGAAAGGCTTGCTCGCCGGTATAGTCCGCCATCATCAATTGCCTGACCGTGATCGTTCCCTCGTCCTCGAAGCGCGCGAGACCAGCCATGAAGGCGACGGTTCCCGCGCCGTGCGAGAGGCCGGTCGTCTCGAGGTCGAAGAAGGTCATGCGCCGGGGAAGGGATCGTGCGCTACCCGTCATCCCCGCGAAGGACGAAAGCGACTCGCGTTCACGGGGAAAGAGGACGGGAAAATGGGGGGAAAGGATATCCCGATATCCCTCGATCGCGTGAACGGACTCGCGCTCGAAAAGATCCTCCGCGATCTCCGTCCAGCCCAAAAGCCTCGAGGATGCCGCGCCATCGTCCGGGTTTGAGGAAGGTTTCCGCGCACCCGGCGGCGTAGATTTCGCCGCGTCGCCGTCCGCGATCGGCCGACGGTCGCCTTTCCGCTTTTCCGCCTCCCTGATGCGGCTCAAGCGGCCCGATAGGCCCGAGCGCGCCATCAGCTCGCGCTCCTCCCCGAAAGGCGGCCGAGCAGCTCGCCCGCCGCCTTCTTGATCTCCGCTCCCGTCGCGCCGACGCCGATGCACGAGGGACAGCCCGCCTCGCACGGGCAGGTCGCCGCGCGCTCGCTCGCCGTCGCGAGCACCTCGGCGAGCCTCGGGGCGAGGGCCTCGGAAAGGCCCGAGCCGCCGGGGGCGGAATCGTAGACATAGAGCGCGCTCGCGCCGTAATGGGGGTCCCTCACGCGCGGGGCCACGCCCAAATCGCGCCGGTCGCAGAGCAGGAAAAAGGGAGCGACCGACTTGACGAGCTGGCCGATGCCGGAAAGCACCTCGCCCTGGGCGGCCTCGTCGAGCGTCTCGAAGATTCCTCCCGAGCCCGATTCATCCCCTTCGGCCTTCTCGCCGAGGACGAGGGTCATGCCCCGGGTCTCGCGTTCCTCGGCGTCGAGGGCGATCTCGCCGAAGCCGATGTTTTCGTGGGTATGGAAGCGGAGCTTCTTGAACTTCGTTACCTGGCTCCGCACGAGAAGGTCGCCGATGACGATCTCCGTCCCCTGAGGCGCCCCGGTGACGCGTTCGTCCTCCGAGAGTACCGTGATATCGGTCTTCACGACCGCGTCGGTGAAGTAGTTCACCTCCGATTCCTCGACCTCGGCGCGACGGTTCGGGATGTCGAGCGAGGTGACGACGTACTGTTTCCCGAGGTGGATGTAAATCGCGTTCGGAAAGATCAGTTCCTTCGCCGAGGGCCTGTCCATCTCGCCGATCACCTCGTTCCGGCCCTTCGTCATGTCCACGATGACGACGTTGTCGGCGGTCGCCGAGCGGAGACTGACGGCCTCGGCGGGATAGGACCGGTTCGACCAGTGCCAGCGGCCGCCGGTATGGCGAAGGATGCCGTCCTCCTCGAGGAAGGAAAGAATCTCGCCGGTAGCCGCGTCGGGAAAGGAGCCGAAGTCCCCGTCGGTAAACGGCAGCTCGAAGGCGGCGCACTTGACGTGATCGGCGAGGACGTAGGGATTATCGGGATCGACCTGGGCGGTCTCCTGGGGCCGCGCGAAAAAATAATCGGGATGGGCGATGATGTACTGGTCGAGCGGCGACGACGAGGCGAGGAATATCGCGACGGACTCGGTCTGCCTTCGTCCCGCGCGCCCCGCCTGCTGCCAGAAGGAGGAGAACGAGCCGGGAAAGCCCGCGACCACCGCGGCGTCGAGGCCCCCGATGTCGATACCGAGCTCGAGCGCGTTCGTCGACACGACCCCCTGGATGTCCCCCTCGCGGAGGCCCTTCTCTATCCTGCGCCGCTCGAGCGGGAGGAGCCCGCCCCGGTACGGCACGACGGTGATCCCGTGATTGGCGTTGAAAAGATTCCTGAGTGAATCGTTGATGTACGACGCGATCACCTCGGTCCTGACGCGGGAATGCGCGAAGAGGATGGTCTTGATCCCGCCCTTGAGAAGCGCGAGGGCCCACCGCTGGCTCTCGTTCATGACGCTTCGCCTGATTCCCTGCACCGCGTCGACGAGCGGCGGGTTATAGAGCACGACCGTCTTCTTCCCGGAGGGAGCCCCGTTTCGGTCGACGAGCTCGACCGGCTCGCCGATAAGCCGTTCGGCGAGCTCGCGCGGGTTCCCGATCGTCGCGGAGCAGAGGATGAAGGTAGGGTTCGCGCCGTAGAACCGGGCGATTCTGACGATCCTCCTGAGGAGGTTCGCCATGTGGCTCCCGAAAATTCCGCGATAGGTATGCATCTCGTCGATGACGACGTACTGGAGATTGGAGAAAAACCTGATCCACTTCGTGTGGTTCGGCAGTATTCCCGAATGCATCATGTCCGGGTTGGAAATGATGATCCTGCCCTTGTCCCGCGCGTCCGCGCGGACCGACTGGGGGGTATCCCCGTCATAGATGCAAACCCGCAAGGGGATGCGGGGGCCGCTTTCGCCCGAGGCCGCCGCGGGATCGCCCTCGACGTTTCCGACCATCCCGTTTATCTCGTTTTGCTGGTCCTGGCTGAGAGCCTTCGTGGGAAAAAGATAGAGCGCCCTCCCGTCCGCCTGCTCCAGCAGGGTTTGCATGACGGGGAGATTGTAGCAAAGGGTCTTTCCTGACGCGGTCGGCGTGACGATGACCGCGTGCCGTTTCGCGCGGGCGACCTCATAGGCCTCTGCCTGATGGGAATAGAGGCGATCCATCCCCCGGGACCGGCACGCGGCCGAAAGCCTCGCGTCGAGATCCTCGGGAAGCGGGCGATACGCTCCTTCCCGTTCAGGGAAAATTTTCACATCTGAAATACAGGAGGCGAAAGCGGGGTCGGAAAGGATTCGCTCAAGGGTTTCGGAAGCACTCATGACAGGTGCGAGTATATCCCATGCGCCGGAAAAAGATAAGATGTTCATGAGATTCGCGTTTTTTTGTGGAAGTAAAAGCGGGAGCGGATTATACTAAAGGCAAATCAGAACATCGTAAGGAGACCATACGTGTCCAAGGTACTTTCAATCATCCTCGGCGGCGGAAAAGGAACCCGCCTCTATCCATTAACCAAGGAACGCTCTAAGCCCGCCGTCCCGTTCGGGGGCAAGCATCGCATCGTGGACATCCCGATATCGAACTGCATCAACTCCGGTTTCAACCAGATCTATATCCTCACGCAATTCAACTCGGCGTCGCTCCACATGCACATCGCCCGGGCGTACAATTTCGACACCTTCTCGGGCGGATTCGTCGAGATCCTCGCGGCCGAGCAAACCTTCGAGCATTCCGGCTGGTACGAGGGAACCGCCGACGCGGTCAGGAAGAACTTCCTCCATTTCAAGACCCAAAAACCGACCCATTACATCATCCTTTCGGGCGACCAGCTCTACCGGATGGATCTTTCCGCCTTTCTCCGCAAGCACGAGGAATCGGGCGCGGACATCACGATCGCGTGCACCCCGGTAACCCGCGAGGACGCATCGGGCTTCGGTATCCTCAAGGCCGACAAGTCGAGCAGGATCACCGACTTCATGGAAAAGCCGGGCCCGACGAAGGATATCTCCGACTGGGCGATCCCGGCGGAGGCGAGAACCTCCGCGGCGACGAACGGAAAGGATTATCTCGCGTCGATGGGCATCTACATCTTCAACGCGCACGCCATGGAGGAATCGCTCAACAACGACTTCACCGATTTCGGAAAGGAAGTCCTTCCCGCGACCCTCAAAAGCTATAACGTCTCGTCCTTCGTCTACGACGGCTACTGGGAGGACATCGGAACGATCCGGAACTTTTACGACGCGACCCTGGACCTCACGAGCATCAAGCCGAAGTTCAACTTCTACGACGAGGACAAGCCGATCTATACCCACAACCGCAACCTTCCGTCCTCGAAGATCAACATGGCGACCCTCGATCAGGTCAACACGAGCGAGGGTTGCGTCATCACGAACGCGACGATCAAGCGCTCGGTGATCGGGATCAGGTCCATCATCGAGTCGGACGCGTATCTCGAGGGCGTCATCTGCATGGGCGCGGACTGCTATGAAACGGACTCGGAGAAGACGGAAAACCGCGCCCGCGGGGTGCCGGACATCGGCATCGGCGAGCGTACCGTCATCAGGAAGGCGATCATCGACAAGAACGCCCGTATCGGCTGCGACGTCTCGATCGGCATGGCGAAAACCCCGCCCGACGGGGACTACGGCTGGTATCACGTCGTCGACGGCATCTACGTGATCACGAAGAACGCGTGCGTGCCGAACGGCACGGTAATCTGATTTTCTTCGCGAACCGGAGCATCCGGTAGATAGCAAAGCCCGCCGAAAGCGGGCTTTGTTTTTTTCCTGAGCACTATCGTTTTTTTTCTTGCGGGGGGCGTCGTGGGGAGCCAATCCCCCTTTGTCATCCCGTGATGAGCTTTTCGAAATCGGACGCGTCAACCCATCCTTCTTCCGGTGAGGGTTCCTCGAAAAACCGGTTGAGCGCCTCGATGGTTTCCCCGTCGAAGGCGTATTCTCCCGCGTTTCCCGTCGCGGCCCGTTTTCGCGCATAGGCCAACTGCGTTTCGGGATCTATCGGAAAGTATACGAGGACGACGCGATGCCCGGCGGAGGCAAACCGCGCGCGCGTCTCGTCGCGATCGAGCCGCTTCCAGAAACCGAAGTCGAGGACGACGTCCGTTCCGCGGGCGAGAAGCCGTGCGGCGAGATCCTCGATAAGCCCCCTGCAACGCGCGAGCCGGTCATCGAATTCCGCGCGGTCAGTCGTTTCGCCAAAGAGTCGGAGCATCCATTCGTCCGCGGAAAGGTGGAAAAAACCGCGATCCGTCTCGATCTTCCTCGCGAAGCTCGACTTACCCGAGCAAACCCTCCCGCAGCACAAAACGAGCGTCGTCATGCGCGCTCCACCGTCACGAAACCTTGAAAAACTCGACGAGTTCCTCTATCCGCTTCGAGTATTCCGCGCAGAGGGCGAGGAGCTCGAGCGACTCGTCGGCGTTCGACTTCACGTCTCCGGCCTTTTCCACGACCTCGAGAGCCGCCTTTTTCACGCGCTCGGTAAGCTCGACGAGCCGCGTGACGCGCTCCTGTATCGCCCGGCTTCCGGAAAGCATCTTCGAGGAGCCTTCCTTGACGTCGGCCGTGATCGCGTTGATCCCGGAAAGGGACTGAAGGATCTGGGCGCTCGCGCTCGACTGCTCGTCGACCGAGTGCTTGATCTCGGTCTCCAGTCCCGAGACGGCCTGGACGGAACCGGTGATGTCGCCGAAGGACCGTTCCGCCTGGTCGGCGGCGCGGACGGCCTTGTCGATCGCCGTCTTGAGGCTTTTGAGGCTTTCGGTGATGAGTTTCGACTGTATATTCGAGGATTCCGCGAGCTTCCGTATCTCGTCGGCGACGACCGCGAAACCGCTGCCCGCCTCTCCCGCGTGCGCCGCCTCGATCGCGGCGTTCATGGCCAATAGGTTCGTCTGCGCCGATATGTTCTTGATGATCGAGTTCGCCTGGAAAACGCTGTCCGACTGTTCGTCGAGCACGCGAACCGTCTGCTTCAGCTCCGCGATGTTTCCGCTTCCGGTCCGAACGGCCCGCGAGAGGCCTTCGGCCTCAACGGAGCTTTTCGCGAGATTGCCCGCGATCGACCTGATGCTCGCGATCATCTCCTCGATCGCCGAGGAGCTTTCCGAGACGCTGCCTACCTGTTCCTGGATGCGACCGTCCTGCCGATCGATGATCCCGGAGATTTCGGACACGGTTCTCGAGACCTCCTCGATGATCGAGGCCTGGCTCGTTACCGCGTCCTGTACCTCACGCGATATGAGATGGATCTCCGACACGGACGATCCGGTGTTTCCCATCGCGCGCGCGAGGTCGACGACGTTCGACCCGGTATCGGAGACGCCCTTCTTGATGTCCCTGACGGACGCGGAGAGCCGCTTCACGAAGACGTTGAACGACTCCGACGCGTCCCCGAGCTCGTCCCGCGAAAGGACGGGCACGGTATCCCTCAGGTCCCCGTCACGCACGAGCTCGGTGCAGCCGCGCATATTCGCGATCGGAAGCTTGATGGACCGCGCGAACAGGATCGATATGACCGCCGTGGCGATCACGCCCTGAACGCCGATGACGAGAAGGTTCACGGCGATCTCCGTTTGCCCGAGCCCGTACACGACGCTCAGGATCACCGCCGCCGTCACGTTGAGGAGAAGCGTCAGGATGATGATGAGGCAGATGGCCATGACCTTCGCGGTCAGGGAAAGCCTCGGGACGTCCTCCGGCTCCTCGAGGGCGCGGACCTCCGGAAGGCTCAAGAACCGGGCCGTTGACCGTTCGGCGATAAAGTAGGTCATCGGTATCGACATCAGCGCGCACGACATGAGCAGGACGTTGATCACGAGAAAATCAGTCATCGATCCCGAATATATGAGCATGAGCGGGCCGAACGCGACGATGTCGAGAAGCGCGATCCAGCAAAAGGTCATGACGCCTACGAGATTCCCCGGATAGCGATACGCGACGCGCTTGAGCGCCTTGCCGTCGAAGGAAGCGCTCTTGGCGCCGCGAAGGAAGGGAAAAAGCGCGCGATGGGAACGCCGTTGCACGGCGAAGGACACCGAAAGGGTTATGGCCATGGTAAGGGCAAGCAGCGGCAGTACCGTGCCGGTGTGCTTCGATATCAGTTCCACGTACGCGATGCCGTAATACGCCATCGGCGCGGCGACAAGGGTGTACACGATGCCATATATCTTGAAGATATCCAGCCGAAACGATGAGACGACGTCCTTATGCATGCAAAGCTCCGTTATACCTGGGTTAGTCCGTAATCGGAGCCTTAATCATACATCCCTCAAGGCGATCGGTCAAACGGGATTTCTTTGGTTTACCTCGATAAATCCGCGCTGACCTCGGCGAGGATGCGCAATCCTTCACGGACCTCTTCGCGGGATCGCGAGTAGTTGATCCTGACGCATTTTTCCCGGTGGGGATGGCGTTTCCACGCGGTTTCCTCGTCGCTTCCGTTCTCCCTCCCGAAGAAAAAATACTCTCCCGGCACGACGACGACCCCCCGTTCCTTCAGGCGCCCGTACAGTTCCCTGGACGGTACGGAAAGCCCCGGTTGATAGAGCCACAGGAAGATCGAGCCCTCGCTTCGGTGGAGGCGATAGTCCTTCCCTTCCCAGAATTCGTGAACGCATTCCCGGGCGAAATCCGAGCTTTCGCGGTAAAAGGGCCCGACTACCGTATCGGCGATCCGTTTCAGCTCCCCGCCGCGAACGAGTCCTTCCGCGAGCGCCTGTCCGAGCGATCCCGAGGCGAGCGCCACGATCGAGTTGAGCGCGGACACGGCGCGAACGGTTTCCTCGGGCGCGACGATGATGCCGGTCCTCATCGACGGAAGTCCTATCTTCGAAAGGCTCATGGAGAGCACGACGTTCGGGTCCCAATAGGGCGCGCAGGATCCCTCGACCATGTCGGGGAAGATGATGTTCGGGAAGGGCGTGCCGTAGGCGTTGTCTACGAGAAGCGGTATCCCCCTTCGCGCGGCGAGTCGCGCGAGGGTCTCGATCTCCCCGGAGGTGAGCACGTTGCCGGTCGGATTCGTCGGGCGCGTCACGCAAATGGCGCCAACCTCGTCATGCGAGGCGAGATAGGCCTCGACGAGCGGAACGTCGAGACGGTACTTGAACGACCCGTCCTCACGCTCTTCGATCCCGGCCGGAAGGGTCACGAAGGTATCCCGGTCGATACCCTGGTCGGCATAGCCGACATATTCGGGAACGAGCGGAAAGAGTATCGTCCGGCGCTCGGGAGCGATGCCAGATAAAAGGTTGAAGAGGTAGAAAAACGCCGTCTGACTTCCGTTCGTGATGGCGACGTTCTCGGGCCCTATGTCCCACCCGTACTCGGCGCGAAGAAACGACGCGACCGCCTCGATGAAGGATACCCGGCCTTGCGGAGAGTCATAGCTCCCGATGACGTCCTCGAAGGCGCGCCCGTCCGAGAGGAGGCGTTCCATCTCGCGCCGGTAGAGCGCCTCGACGGCGGTGATGCGGGCGGGATTCCCCCCGCCAAGGAGATAGGGCGTAATGCCCTCGGGAAGCGGGCGGCCGATGTCGTCCATGAGCCTGAGAATGCCCGACTCGCCGGTAAGCTTTTGGCCAAAAGAGGATAGATTCATTATGGGAAAGGAGTATATCAAATTACCGCAGTTTCGTGCACGGTTCCTTGGGCTCTTTATCCGCGATTTCCGGCAACAGGGAATCGTCGTCTGAAGGATCATTATCCGGCGTCCCGAGCGCCTTGAGCTTCTTCTTCCCGACGCGAACGGTAATCGAGCCGTCGCGAGCGTCCACGCGAACCGTGTCTCCCGAGGCGAGTTTTCCCGAGATTATCATGAGCGACAGGGGATCCTCGAGCTCGCGCTGGATGAGGCGTCGCATGGGACGCGCGCCGAACGCGGGCTCGTACCCCTTGTCGATGAGGTAATTCTTCGCCGCGGGCCTTACGGAGAGGGAAAGTCCCTGCTCGACGAGCCGCGCCTTCAATTCGCCGAGCTGAATCTCGAGGATAGCCGCGACCTCGTCCCGCTCGAGCGCGCCGAACACGACGATGTCGTCGACGCGGTTGATGAACTCCGGGCTGAAGATCCGCTTGAGCTCGCTCATCGCGCTCGACCTGATGTCCTCGTAGTCGACGATGCCCTCGCCCGAGACGCTGAAGCCGAGACGGTTCTCGTGACTGATCATCCGCGCGCCGGCGTTGCTCGTCATGATGATGACGGTGTTCCTGAAGTTGACGGTGTGCCCGAGATTGTCCTTGAGCTCGCCTTCCTCGAGTATCTGGAGGAGGAGATTGAAGATGTCGGGATGAGCCTTCTCGATCTCGTCGAGAAGCACGACCGAGTACGGGTTTCGCCTGATCCGTTCGGTAAGGACGCCGCCTTCCTCGTAACCGACGTAGCCGGGGGGCGCGCCGACGAGACGGGACGCGTTGTGCTTTTCCATGTAGTCGCTCATGTCGATCCTGACGAGCGACTCTTCCTTTCCGAAAAGGAATTTCGCTAGGGTTTTCGCGAGCAGGGTCTTTCCGACGCCAGTGGGCCCGAGGAAGATGAACGATCCCAGGGGCCGCTTCATCGAGGAGATTCCCGCCCTGCTCCGCCTGATCGCGCCCGCTATCGCCTTGATGGCCTGATCCTGCCCGATGACGGACGAGTGGAGTTCGGATTCGAGATTCATGAGGCGGGTCGATTCCGACTCGCTCAAGGCGCTTGCCGGGATTCCCGTCATGACCGAGATCACCTCGCGGACGTCGGCGGGTGTTACCGCGTCGACGTTCACCGAGTCGGGATTCTGCCATTTCTGGCGAATCTCCTCCACCTGCTGCCTGAGTCGCCGTACCTCGTCGCGTACCAGGGCGGCGCGCTCGTAGTTTTGCGTCTGCACGAGCTCTTTCTTCTCATCCCCGAGCTCGCCTATGCGCGCCTCAAGGACCGCGAGCTCGCCGGGCCGCACGTCTCCCTCGATCTTCTTCATCGCGCCCGCCTCGTCGAGCACGTCGATCGCTTTGTCCGGGAAGTACCGGTCGGTGAGGTAACGCTTGGAAAGATCGACGATGGCGCGGAGGGTATCCTCGCCGTACTCGACGTTATGATGGGTCTCGTAGCGGCGTTTCACGCCCTTGAGGATCAACAGCGTGTCCTCGGCGTCGGGTTCCCTGACGATGACCGTCTGGAAGCGGCGCTCGAGGGCGGCGTCCTTCTCGAAGTATTTCCGGTATTCGGCGAGGGTCGTCGCGCCGATGCACTGGAGGTCGCCCCGCGCGAGCGCGGGCTTCAGCATGTTTGACGCGTCCATCGCGCCCTCGGCGCCGCCCGCGCCGATTATCGTATGGAGCTCGTCGATGAAGAGGATGATGTTCTTCGCCTCGGCGATTTCCTTCATTATTCGCTTGAGCCGTTCCTCGAATTCGCCGCGGTACTTCGTGCCGGCGATCACCGAGGCGAGGTCGAGAACGAGGAGGCGCTTTCCGACGAGGTTTCGCGGAACGCGCTCGGTCACGATCCGGTCGGCGAGTCCCTCGACGATCGCGGTCTTGCCGACGCCCGGCTCACCGATGAGGACGGGGTTGTTCTTGTTTCGCCGCGAGAGTATCTGCACGACGCGCTTGATCTCGCTTTCGCGCCCGATCACCGGGTCGAGCTTGCCTTCCCTGCTCATCGCGGTAAGGTCTCGGCTGTATTCCTGGAGAAGGCTCGCGTTCTGCCGTTGCCCCTGCCCTTCCTGGGGAACCTGCCTTTTTTGCCTCGTGGCAACGGAGGTATCGCGGGTCGCCACGATCTCCTGCACCGACTGCCTGATGTCGTCTATCGAGATCTCTTCCTTCTCGAAAAACTGGCTCACGACGCTCTGGGTTTCCCTGACGCAAGCGAGAAGGAGGTGTTCGGTCCCGATATAGTCGTGCCTGAGGGTTCGCGCCTCGATCGAGGCGGCGTCGAGCATTCCTCGAAGCCTGCGGGACGGCGGGATATCCCCGAACACGATCGTTCCCGTCCTCGCGGGAAGCGACTGCTCGAGCTGGAGCTGAAGGGAAAGCACGTTTGCCTTGAGGGCTTGAAGCACGGCGAAACCGACTCCGTCCGCGGAACGGATCAGGGCGAGTATCACGTGTTCGGGCAAGAGCTGATCCGCGTTAGAGCGTTTCGCCTCCTCCTGACTGAGAATAGTCAGGAGCTTTTGGGCCCGTTGCGATAGACCTTTGAACATGGGCGCGTTATCTCCTCTCCCGTATATCGGCCTCTTTGAGCACTTCCTGTATGACCATCGCCCGAAGCCGATCCATCCGGAGTTCCTCGGACGTGACGTCCGATTCAATAATAACACTTCCGCCCGAAATTACAAAGCCGATATGCGCCGCCTGCACCCGGTAGAGGAGCGCCGTGAGGTCGCTGTGCCCGATGCCGGTAATGAGGTCGAGCCTGAGCCCGAGCTTGATCCGATGGATAAGGTCGATCGCTTCCTTGAGGGTGATGAAACGGGCGTATTTCGCCGTCACCAGGGCGCGAAATACCGTGTCCTCGAGGGTGGTGGCGCTCGAGGAGGAAAGCTCGACGAGGCTTTTCCGCTCGAGCTCGACGAGTTTCCCGGCGGCTTGCTCCATGGCGGCGAGTTGGGCGCGCTCGTCCCCTCCCGAGGCGTTGCCGTTCGAGAGCTGATAGAGACTGCCGAGCGACGATCCGCCCTCGCCCCCGTAGTATCCGCGGATCATGAAGCCCTGAGCGAGGTATTCCCTGACGACGCGATCCATGAGCGAGCTCATCGTGACGGCCGGAAGGCACATGATGACGGAAATCCGCATCCCCGAGCCGAGCGAGGAAAGGGAGGACGTGAGATAGCCCATGCCCGGCAACGCGCTGAACTGCAGCGAGCCCTGCAAGGCGGCGTCGAGTTCCGCGACACGGCGATAGGTGTCATGCACCGAAAGCCCGGGCGCGAAGGCCGCGAGCCGAACGTGGTCCTCCATGTTCACCGTCATGGAAAGCACGCCGTCGTTCCTGATCGCGATTCCCCGCCAGGGCTCGCTTCCCGTACCGGACTCGATGACGCCGCGTTCCGAGAGGATTCGCTTTCCCGTGCCGTCAAGCTGGCTCATCCTGACCGTCTGGAAGGAATCCGCCCCTTCCTGGCGGTTTATCGCGTCGAACGCGAGCGAGAGAACCCGCTCCGCGTCGTCCGACTTGATCGTCGCGGGAAAGAGGAAGCCGGCGAGGTTTCTCGCGAGCCTTACCCGCGTCGAAAGGGCGACGTCCGACTCGGGACCGTCATCCGCGTACCATGCGTCGAACGCGCGCGCGTCGGCCTTCATTCCCGTCCCCCCAGCGCGCGAAGGCGGTCGCGGTAATAGGCCGCGAGCTCGTAGTCCTCGCGCTCGATCGCCCGCGCAAGCTCCTTCCGGAGGCTTTCGGGATCCGGTTCGGGAGTCCTGAAAGCCTCGAGCTTCGCGGGGAGGGATCCCGACCACGCGGGGTCGATGCCCTCCTGCCGGAGGAGCGAGATGATCTCGGCCCTGAACTGCCGGTAGCAATCGGAACAGCCCACGCGCCGGTGCTTCCGCACGTCAGCGAGCGTGAAGCCGCAGGTCTGACACGCGTACTCGGGGCCTCCGTTCGTCTTCGCGCCATCCTGAATCCCCGAAAAGATGCCGCCAAGGGAGATGTCGATCTTGTTTCCGTTCGCGGAAAAGCCCCGTTCCTTCGCGCACGTTTCGCACAGATGGAGCTCGATCGATGAGCCTTTTGAAACCTGTTGCACGAAGATGACCGCGTCTCTTTCGCGGCAAATGTCGCATTTCATCAAACCTTCCTCATTATGTCGATCGGTCGTTCCCTTCCCGCGCGCCAGGCGGGAAGCGCGGAAACGAGAACCGCGAGAACGAGCGCGCCCGCGGTTATCAGGAAAATCTTGCCCGGCTCGATCCGCACGGGTATCGTTTCGAGGTAAAACTCGGGATTGAGCAGCCGGACGTTCTCCGGCGCCGGGAACGGGGAACCCGCTCTCGCGAAGAGAATGGCCGAAAAGTAGCGCGCGCCGTTGACGATCCTTTCAATGAAGGCGATGAGCCCGTTCAGGTGGAGCGAGCACAGTATTCCCGCGGGAATGCCGAAAAGGGCGCCGCCAACCCCCGTGAGAAAGCCCGCGACGAGGAACGCGAGGGATATCTCGCCCGGACGCGCCCCGACGGCCTTGAGGATCGCGATCTCCCTCCTCCGTTCCATGACGAGCATGACGAGCGCGGAAGAGACGTTTATCGCCGCCACGAGGACGATCAGAAGCATGATGAAAAGAAGGAGCATCCTCGTCGTCGAGAAGGACTGAAACTGGGCGCGGTTAAGCTCCTTCCAGGTGTAAACCGCGTATCCGTCCGAGAGATCGCGCATGAGCGCGTTTCGAACGGGCTCGATATTTCCGTAAGGATCCGAGACCCGGACGCTCACGAACGACCAGGATGATCTCGGGGAGAGAATCCTGAAACCGGTCTCGTACGGGACGAAGACCCAAAGGGCGTCGAGCTCCTGATAGCCCGACGAGACGATCGCCTTGACCGTGAAGGTCGTGAACCGTGGCAAGGAACCGGCCTTTCCCTCCCTCATCGTCAGGAGCCTGAAGGAGTCGCCCGTCTTGAGTCCGAGGTCGCCCGCGATTTTCTTGCCGATGATCGCGTCCGTGGGGGAAAGGAGCTCGGGCGTTCCCTCGACGACCGACAGAAGACCGGTAACGCCGGGGTTATCCGAAAAGAATCTCGGCTCGACCGCGCGGACCGTTCCGCCTGACCGCCCTTTCTTCCCGATGACGATGCCGATACCCTGCCGCTCCGCGATCGCGCCGACTATGCCCGATTCCGTCCCGCCCGTCTCGAGTTTTCGCGCGAGCTCGGGAAGCGTCGAGGGGTCCTCGGCGGAACCGGCGACCCCGTAATAATCGGAAACGCGGAGATGCGAGGAAGAAAGCTCGATGATCCTTCGCGTCGAGCCTTCGATCATGCCGTCGGCGATGACGAGAACGACGATGAGCGGGACGAGGCTGACGCCGATGCCGGCGATCGCGCCGTAGAGGCTTTTCCGCGCGTTCGACTCGGAACCTCTCGAGCCGACCCCGAGAAACCGGAGCGCGAGGGTTATCGGGAAGGCGATCCTCATCGATCGACGAGCCTTCCGCCCTCGAGGGCGTACCGCCTGTCCGCGAGCGCGGCCATCTCCCGGTCGTGAGTCACGAGAACGAGGGCGTTTTGCCGCTTCGTTACCACGGAGAAAAGGAGATCCCGAACCAGGGCGGCGTTCGCCGGGTCGAGATTTCCGGTCGGCTCGTCGGCAAGGACGAGCGCGGGCTCGTTGACGAGCGCCCGCGCGACCGCCGCGCGTTGCCGCTCTCCTCCCGAAAGCTGCGAGGGATAATGGTCCATCCTGTTTTCCAGTTTTACGTCCGCGAGGAGATCCCTCGCGCGTTCCAGGGCTTCCCGTCGGCTCATGCCAGCGATCAGGGCGGGAAGCGTCACGTTCTCGAGCGCGGTGAAGTCCTTGAGGAGATAATGAAACTGGAAGACGAGTCCGAGATACCCGGAGCGATATCGCGCGAGTCCTTCCTCGTCGAGGGAGTCGACGCGGAAATTACCTGCGCGAATCGAGCCCGAGGTCGCCGCCTCGAGGCCGCCGACGATGTTGAGAAGGGTGCTCTTTCCGCATCCCGACTCGCCGACGATGGCAATTTTCGTGGAAGGGAGGACCTCGAGGTCAAGACCCTCGAGGATCGTCAGGTCGCCGCCCGGTGCGGCAAAGGTTTTCCGCACGGAGCGGAGCTCGAGCACTGCGTCATTCATACCGTAAAACCTCCGCGGGCCTCAGCCTGGTAATGGTCCTGCTCGCCATCCACGCGGCGGCCGCCGCCGAGAGAACGCCGAACAGAAACACGAAAAGAACCTCGGGAAAGAGCAGCCTGACGGGAACCGAGTCGAGGTAGAAATACTCGGGGCTGAATATCGTGAACCGCTCTCCCGCCGGAAGCGCGAAAAGCGCGCCCGCGAAAGCCGACGCGCCGTTGACGAGCGACTCGGCAAGGGCGAAAACGGAGTTGATCCTGACCGACACGAGAAGCCCCGCGAGAAGCCCGACGATTCCCCCTACGAGGCCGATGCCGAGCCCGTTCGCGATGAATATCGCGCGCACGCGTCGAGGACTCGCGCCGAGGGCGGTGAGAACGCTGATCTCCTCGCGCCGCTCGTAGACCGCGCGCCGCATGCCGTTGTAGATATTGACGGTAACGACGAGGAAGATGAGGATCACGAGAAGGAAAAGCATGTTCTTCTCGACGCGGAGCGCGCCGAAGAACGCGCGGTTGTAGCTTCGCCAGGATTCCGCCTTCACGTCGGGAAAGCGCTCGGCCACGAGCGCGAGAAAGCGTTCGTCGCGCTCCGGATCGTCAAGCTTGCATCCGGCGAGAACGGTCGTATCGCCTTGATTTGACGAATCGACGCCGTCGGTCGGCGCGCCTCCCGTTCCCGCGAGGCTGGCGGCCGTACGGGAGGAGACGAAGGCGAAGGCGCTGTCTATGGCGTAATACCCCGTCTTGAAGAGGCAGGCGACCGTGAGCTCCGCGTCCTCGGGGAAAAGGTCGGTCGACGCGTTCCCCGCGAGCGCGACGATCGACACCGAGTCGCCCGGCTTCACGGATAGCATCCGCGCGAGCTCGTATCCGAGCGCGACCGTACGGGATCCCGAGAGATCGAACGAGCCGTCCTCGATCCGCACGTTCCGCGCGAAACCCGCGTCCCGAACGAGGATATCCTCGGGAACCGAGCGCACGACGGCGCCTTCCTGCCGGTCGTATTTGCCCTGGACGAGGGCCTGGGATTCCGAAAACACCGTGAGCGACCGCACCCCCGGCAACGAGGCGATTTTTCCGATCTCGCCGGGGGGGCCCTCGAGCCTGACGTGAGACGAGCTGACCTCGAGGATGCTTTCGATGTACCCGAGCTGGAAGCCGTTCATCACCGCGAGCACGACTATGAGCGCGGTGACCCCGAAGGCGATCCCGAGCGCGGAAAGGAGACTCGTGAGCGCGGATCTCCCGCGATAGTCTACCGTGCCGAAGCGGCCCGCGACGTACAATACCCAGCTATTTTTTCTTCGCATCGGTTTCCTTCTGGCGAACCCCGTTCACGTACCTCGCGACGAGCGCGGCCTTCCCCTTGTTATACACCGTCTCGGTCCAATTGTCCTCGTCCTTCCAGCGACACACGATCTCGAGCGCGCCGTTCAGGTATCCCCGTTTCTCGAGAAGACTACCGTCCTCGGCGTACACGAACGTCGTGCGCTTTATCCGCGCTCCATCGCGGCTGACGGTTTCCGAAAGGCGCCCTCCCTCTCCGTACTCGTTCTTCGTCGAAGAGAGTTCCTTGCCGTCCGCGTCCTTCGCGACCTGGGCGATTACCCGGCCCGACTGGTCGTATTCGGTGAGCGAGGTGCCCTTCCCGTCCGATTCGAGACGTTCGCGCACGGTTTGCGTCTCGCCGTAATATTTCCAGGAAACGGTCTTCTCGATTTCCCCGTCGACCCAGGTCGTTCCGACCGAGGGGCGCTCAAGGGCGTCGAATTCCTCGAGGTACCATTTCTTTTCGCCCGCGATGACGACGCCCGAGGTCTCCGCGCGGGCGTACGTCTTCCCGCGCGCGACGGGCTGCGGGCCTTGCGCCGAAAGCGAGGGCCGTACGTCAATCGCTGGGCCTTCGTCGGCGGCGATACCGCCGTCCGGTTCCGCGGGCTCTCCAGGGACAGCGGAATCCGCGCCAGCCGGTTCCGCGGGGTTCTCTTCCGCCGTTCGCGGCGACGCAGGAACTTCGCGCGCCGGCATCGGCCCGACGCCCGGTATGTACCCCGTATCGATAAGGCGATCCGGGAACGCATCGGGAGAAACGAGAACGAAAAGTATTGTCGTCGCGAGAACGACGGGTTTCATCAATCCGCCTGTCCCGTGAATTCCCTCAGGTACGACTCGCTCGAGAAGGGGGCGAAATCCGCGTAGGTTTCGCCCGTCCCGACGAAGGCGACGGGTATCCCGAGTTCCTTCCCGCAGGCGATCGCGATTCCGCCGCGCGCGGTGGAATCGTATTTCGTCAGCACAATCGCGTCGACGCCGATGGATTCATGAAAGACTTCCGCCTGCCTCAGCCCGTTTTGGCCAGTCGTCGCGTCGAGAACGAGCACCTTTTTGTAACACCCCTCGTCGGCCTTCGCGGCCGCGATACGGTCGATTTTCTGGAGCTCCCTTACGAGGTTTTCCTTGTTATGGAGACGACCCGCGGTGTCGGCGATCACGAGACCGCCCCCTTGAGCGCGCACGGACTCGGCCGCGTCGAAGACGACCGCGCCGGGGTCGGAACCGTGCTGGTGGGCGACTACCCTGACGCCGGTACGCTCGCCGTGCATCTTGAGCTGGTCGATCGCCGCCGCGCGGAAGGTATCGGCCGCGGCGAGGACGACGTTCATCGAGGATCGTTCGCGGTACCACAGGGCCATCTTTCCGGCGGTGGTCGTCTTCCCGACGCCGTTAACCCCGAGCACGAGATACACGCTCGTCTTTCCGCTCACGGGAACGAGATCGATCCCGCGCGTCCAGGGCGAAAGGATCTCGAGGAGACCCTGCAGAACCCTCGGACGGTCCGCGGCGTCGAAGTTGCCGAATCGGCGCTGAAGCGTTTCCGAGACCTCGAACGCCGTCTTGGCGCCGAGATCCCCCTCTATGAGGCTGTCGGCGAGGTCCTCGTAAAACGAGTCGTCCGTTTTTTGTGTGCGGCCCAAAAGCCTTTTAAGGCTTCCGGCGAACGAAAGTCGTGCCATGGTGTCTCCCGAATTAATCCTTCGAATCGTCCCCGGCGAACTGCGGGACAACCCGGTTCGCCGCGAGAATGTATCGCGTAAGCTGAAAGGCCGCGTTTATCCCGAGCGCTATGCTCACCCCGCGCGACACGTCCGAAATCCTGATCCATTTATTCACGTCATCGGCGGAATCGGCCGGGAGTTTCCCGTCGTTATACGCGATGGTCTTGTCCTGCGCTATGCCATACGAGAGCATGTAAAACGGAAGCGAGAGATAGAGCGCCCCGAGGGACCAATAAAACGCGTTTCTCGTCCGCTCGATCTTCTTCCCGGTTTCCGTCGCGTTGGGGCGGATCCCGACCGAGGCCCCCTCGCGAAAACCCTTTGAGGGATCGAGGACGAACCAGGTACGGGCGAAACCGAATTGAACCTCGCCGATCGTGGGTTTCAGGGGAAGCGTGACGCTCGTCGGGGTATCGCCGTAATAGCGCGTATGGAAATAGACCGACGATCGCAAGCCTTGTGTGTCGAAGGCGACCGTCGCGGTTTTTTCCTCGAGAAGCGCGATGGACACCTTGAACGCGTCGGCGCCCTCGAAGAGAGCCTTCTTCGTCGCGGTCGCGTACCCCGGCGCGCTCACGCTGATGACGTGCTCTCCCGAAAAAACCGTGACCGATCCCGCGTCGCGGTTAACGAGCTTCCCGTCGACGTAGACCTCGGCGTTCTCGGGCTCGACCGTCACGTCGATGCGCACGGACTCCCTGTTCGCGAGCGCCGGGATCATCCTGACGGTCAGCATGGCAACGAGCTCGTCGATGTCGTCATAGGCCGCCGCCTCGGTAATCTCCTCGGGCGACATGCCCGGAACGCCGGTATCGAGCCGGGCCGTCACCAAAAGATAGCCGGCAACGTCCTTGACCGATCCTCGCAGAAGGGCGGAAACGCCGTCCTTCGCAAGCGCGTTACCGAGCGTCATCGCCTCGGGTCGTACGTACAGCTCCTTGCCCGCTTTCCACAGGGTTATCGGACTCCGTTCGGCGCGATACTCGTCCTTTTTGGGGGTCTCGCCTTCCCGGATGTCGAGGAGCTCGCGGATTTCGCGGTCGTAGACCTCGATCTCCTTTTCCTTTTGGGCGATCTTCTTTTTGGCGTCGGCCTTCTTTCGCGCCTTGACGAGGAACCCGTCGGAGGAGAGGACGACTCGATCGCGTTCGAGAACGAGATCGGCGCGGTCGCGAACGAGCTTGAGGCGCGATGATGAAAGCTCATGGAGGCGCCTGAGCTGCTTTTCGTCGGAAAGGACCATCCGTTCGCGGATTGCCCCGATCCTCGCGAGAAGGAGGCGCGGCACCGTCTCGGGAAAGGACTCGTACACCGCGGGAACGCCGTCCGCCTCGAATTTCTCGGCGGCGACGACCCACTCGCCGCGTTCCTCGCCCGTAGCGCGCGCGCCCGAGAGCACGAACGCGACGACGAGTGACATGCGGGCGGCGTTACGGAACGAGGCCTTAGCCCGACACGAGAGAGAGAACACTCCGGAATTCCTTTGGATCGACGGGTTTTTCGAGCATGGCCCGGGCGCCGCGCGCTATCGCGTCGCGCGCGAGCCCTTCGTCGCCCGGCGCGCACAGAACCACGAAACGGGTATCGGGACTCGCGGCCCGAAAGGGCGCGGGATCGACGAAGAAGCGGGGCTCGTAGAATACCGCCCGCACCCGGCCGTTCGTGAGGGTGCCGGCGAGCCAGCCCTCCCAGTCGGCGTCGGGAGAGTCCTCCGACGCGAATGCCTCGACGGTTTCGTCCTGAGCCATCGCCGCGAGTTCCTGCCCGAGGCAGGCGGATTTGCAAACAACCGCTATCATAATTCCTCGTCGTCTCCCTCGAGCGGTACGCCTTTCCATTTCGCGTTAAGCCAGGCGACCATAAACGGATCGAGATCACCGTCCATCACGGCCTGGATGTTTCCGGTTTCGTGCTTTGTTCGGTGATCCTTGACAAGAGTATACGGTTGAAACACGTAGGAGCGGATCTGGTTACCCCACGAGATATCCTTTTTCTCGGCGGCGAATTTCTGGTTTTCCTGTTCCTTCTTCTCGCGATAGTACTCGTACAGCCTCGCCTTGAGGATGCTCATCGCGGTTTGCCGGTTCATGAGCTGGCTCCGCTCGCTCTGGCAGGCGACGACGATGCCGGTCGGCAGGTGCGTGAAGCGGACGGCGGAATCGGTCTTATTGACGTGCTGTCCGCCAGCGCCGCCCGCGCGATAGGTGTCGACGCGGAGATCCTCGCTCCTGATGTCGACCTCGATCGTGTCGTCCAGGATCGGGAATGTGTACACCGAGGTGAAGGAGGTATGTCGTCGGGCGTTCGCGTCGAAGGGACTGATCCTCACGAGGCGATGGACGCCCGCCTCGCCTTTCAAAAAGCCGAACGCGTACTCGCCGGTTATCTGGTGGGTAACGCTCTTTATGCCGCCGTCCGCCTCGAGCATGTCGACGGTCTCGACCTTGAAGCCGCGCCGTTCGGCCCAGCGCACGTACATGCGCGAAAGCATCTGGGCCCAGTCGCACGCCTCGGTGCCGCCCGCGCCCGCATGGATCGAGAGGAAGGCACCGTTGCGGTCAACCTCGTCAGAAAGAAGGTTGAGCGTATTGAGGCGCTCGTATTTATCCCGAGCGGAAGCGAGATGTGCCTCGATCTCGGGAACGAGCGAGTCGTCGTTCGACTCCTCGGCGAGCTCGTAGAGGGCCTCGAGATCGCCTATCTCGACGATCAGGTTTTCCCAGGGTTCGACGCGGTTCTTGAGCGAACGAAGCTCGCTCATCGTTTTCTCGGCCTTTTTGCTGTCGTTCCAGAATCCCGGAGAGGCGGCAAAATCCTCTTTCTCCGCGATCTTCGCCTTTATCGCCGCGGCGTCAAAGACGCCCCCAGATTTCGTTGACGATATTCTTGAGCTCCGCGATCGGCGCCTTGCATTCTTCAAGTATCATATGTGTCTCCTAACAACTAAATGTGCTTTTTGATGGTCGTACGCGATTGCGGATCGGGCGCGGGGGCCGGGGGCCGGACGACGACGCGCTTCCATTTTTTTTTCGAAAGCACGGTAATGGCCATCAATCCGTCGACGGGGAATTGGTAGAGCCTGACCGAGTCATAATAGTCGGTGACCCGGTCGATTTCCTGCTTGAGTTTCGCGAGAGTCGCGTCGGAGATTGAGGCCGATTCCCAGCACGCCCGCTGAACCTTTTCGAATCCCCAGGTAACGAGAATCTCGGCCAATTGCCTTGCCGAATCCTCCCCGCCGGGGTCAAGGACGACTGATACGAACATAGGAGACAGCATACGGGAAAGGAAATAACTTGTCAAATCATCGATTAACTGCGAAAATGCTTTTTAGGGGTTTTATCATGAAAAAGTCACTCTTTGCGGCATCCTTCCTCTTTTGCTCGGCCGCCCTTACCTTCGCCCGCGACGATCTTCCCCCGATCGAGGATCGGGAGGTACCGCCCGCGCCCATCGTATCGAACCTCACCGCGGAGGTTTCCGGAAATTCCGTGACCCTCTCCTGGACCCAGGCTCCCGATCTGGCGGGCGACAGCGCCATACTCCGTTCCGAGAAGCCGATAACCGCGGCGAATTTCGGCGAGTCCGAGAAAATCGCTATCCTTCCCGCGTCGCAAACGACCTATACCGACTCGATCGAGGGCGGAAAGACCTATTTTTACGCGATCCTTTCCCGGGACGAACGGGGGGCGTATTACGATTTCTTCGTTCCCGCGAGCAATTCCCTGCTCATCGCCGTCTCCGCCGAAAAGAGCGGGACCGCGGATCAAATCGCGCGGTACTCGGCGTTCGGCGCCGTTACCCGCGACGATTCCGTCATCGTTACCTGGGAAGGGGGAATCAGGGGAAAGAACGCGCTCATTTATCGCTCGACCTCGCCCTTTATCGGGCTTTCAAGCCTCGTTCAGGCCGTTCTCGTGGCGGGCTTCGTCGATGAGGGAGCCCCGTTCGTCGATTACCCCGTTCCCGGGGTTCCCTATCATTACGCGATCATCGACGAGGCTTCCGTCAGATCGGGAACAGTCTCGTTTACCGACGGTTTCAATACCAATGCCGCGCCGGTCGAAGTCCCCGCCCGTTATCTTGCCTTCAAAAAACCGCTTCTGGCGAGTTTGCGTCCCATGCCGCTTCCCTGGCTCAACCCTGACCGTTCGGTGAAAACCGAACCCCGGCGCTTTACCCCGGTCACGGAGAGAAACATCGGCGCGTTGGCCAAGCGCGCGACAGGCGGAACGACGGCCGCGAAGGCGCCGTTCGTGTTTCGCTCCGAACGCGAGGCAGTATCCGGGGGCGAAGAGTTTGCCCTGAAGAAAATCGTCGAGGCGGGGTACGGTTCCAAGGACTGGAAGGGTACGATCGAGTCGCTTGAGCGGTTTCTCGCGATCCGCCGCGGGCTCGACACGACCGCGAGAACGCGGTTCTATATCGGCGAGGCCGCGTACTTCGCCGGGAACGCCGATCGGGCATTGAAGGAATTTCTCCTCGCCCGGGACCGTTACTACACCCAGTCGAACGAATGGATCCAGTACGTTCTCGAAAGCCTTCTCGAAGAAGACGGCGAGCGAAGCCTCTGACGTCTTACCGTATCTTTCGAAGCAAGAGCAACAAGGCCGGGGGCGTTTTCTCGCCGGCCTCGCGCTCGACCGGCTTTCCCTTCACGGTTCCCGCGACCTTCGGTTTTTGCCCGGCATCGACGGCGGCCGAGGTTTCTCCCTTCTCGTCCCCTTGATCCTGCTTTACGAGAACCGCGTCACCCGAGTTTATCCGGTCGAAGAATCCCCCGCGGGCGAGCTTGCCCTGCGAGACGTCCTCGTCGACCGTCGTTACCGTAAAGGTTCCGAGCACGTCCTCGGGAGAGAAGCGAAGCCCGATGCCCTCGTTCATCGCTGACACGCGGGCCGCCGGAATCACGTCGAATTTCTGGCCCGTCTTCACCCCGTCCGCCTTCCCGAGGTCGATCACCGCGTCTTCCTGAAACCTCGCGACGACTGCGCCGCGCACCGGCATCGACTGCGTCATGATCTGGACGAGACGGCGAATCGCGTTCGCGTAGCGATCGTTGCCGGTCCTGAACACGTTGAATTTCTCGGCCGGGGAACCGGTCCGCGCGACATAGAGGTCGCACGAAATCTGCACGTCCCGCTCGTTTTCCCGCAAGCGCACGAGCGCGAAATAGTCGTCGCCCTTTTCCCGCGATTTCCGGAAGGCCTCCGAGTAACTGCCGACGGGAATTTTACTCGCCTCGATTTTAAACCCGGGATTATAGGCGAACACCTCGGCGACCATGTCGGTCGTGATCCCCTCGGCGTCGGGATGAAGGAAATTCGCCGCGTCCTCCTGATAGTAAAAGGTTATGGAGGTATGCGCCTTGTCGAGATACACGGGATCGATTTTCCATTTCGCGGGCACGGAGACGGAAAGGAGCTTGCCGTAGGACTCTACCGCGTCGTTGACCGCCTCGCTGCTTTTACCGAGAGACTGGATGAACTTGAGCTGCTCGACGTACCGCGCCGGATACCCGCGCGTGAGAAGAAGCTTCGCGTAGGCCTCGCGGGTCGCGGTGTCGTAGGGGTTTATCTTCAGGGCACGGCGATACTCGTACAATCCCTGGTCAGACATGTTTTTCTGCCCGAAAAGGCGCGCTTTCGACACGTGCCAGGAAGCCCAGGATGCCCTCCGCGGGTCCTCGTACTTGAGGGCGTCGATCACGATCCGCTCCATGAGCGACCTGAGGATCTCGTCCTCCGGGGCGACCTGAAGTCCCGTCTGCGCGGATCGGATGGCCTCTTCGTGGCGAGCGAGCCGCTCGAGCGCGAGAGCCCTCAGATACCAGGCGCTCGCGCGGTTCCTGTCGGTGGCGATTCGCTCGTCGCACAGGGCGATGACCTCTGAATAGCGATCCGATCGATAGAGAATCGAGGCGAGTATCTCCCGGGCGTCATCGTACCCGGGCTTGAGGCTGATGGCGGTTCGCGCCCTGCTTTCCGCCTCCCCGAGATTCCCGTCCGCGAACGAGAGGTACGCGGCGTAGTAAAAGACCTGGGGATTGTCCCCGTGATACTGAAGGGCCTTTCCGATATATTCGCGGGCCGCGGCGACGTTCCCCGCCTCGCGGTTGACGAGCGCGAGCGAGAGCAGGGCTTTCCTGTTCTGGGGATTTCGCCTGAGCGCCTCGGTATAGAGCTCGGTCGCCGCGCTTATCCTGCCGGCGGTGATCTCGGTTTCCGCGACCCCGAACCGGGCGGATACGTCGTTCGGCCAGGAAGCCAATACCTGCCTGAACGTCGAAGCCGCCTCCCCGGTCCTTCCGAGCCCCACGAGGATAAAGCCGCGCAGATCGAGCAATTCAGGATCGTTTTTCCTGAACGACTCGGCCTTCGTGACCTGGGTGAGCGCCTCGTCGTATTCTCCGAGCGCGTAGAAGGATTCGGCGAGTCCCTTGAACGCCGCGTTATAGGACGGATTCTCGCGCAGGGCCTCCTGATACGCCTCGATGGCGTCGTACCACCGTTCCTGATCCTGAAAGGACCTTCCGCTCTCGTAGAAGCGGACCGGGTCCGCCTGAGCGAGCGACGCTACGGCGGCTGAAAGGAGAAGGCAGAACGCAAGACGCATTTTCACGATATCATTCCTCTTTTTTGGTGACGATCTTTACCGTATTGACGCGATGGCCTTCCATGTCCTGGATGACGAAATCGAACTTTTTCCAGGAAGCCTTTTCGTATTTTACCGGTATCTTGCCGAACAGGTCAAACACAAAGCCGCCAAGGGTGTCGAATTCCTCGTCGGCGAGGTCCTCTCCCAGGATGTCGGCAAGATCGTCGAGATTCACCCGGGCGTCGCACAGCCACACCCCGTCGCCGATCGGGAGTATGTCCTCCCGCTCGTTGTCGAACTCGTCCTGTATGTCGCCGACGATCTCCTCGATTATGTCCTCCATGCACACGATGCCCGACACGCCGCCGTACTCGTCGATAGCGACCGCGATATGCACGTGACGGCGCTTGAATTCCCTGAGAAGGGTGTCAAGCCGCTTCGACTCGGGAACGAAAAAAGGTTTTCGCGCGACGCGCGCGAGGTCGATCTCTTCCTTGCGCGACATGAGCATGATAAGGTCCTTCACGTACAGCACGCCGACGACGTTGTCGATCGAGTCCTTGTACACGGGAAATCGGGAATGCCCGCTTTCGGCGACCATCTGCAAAAGCTCGTCAACCGGCGTACCGATCTGGGCGAAATCGACGTCGATGCGGGGGATCATGACCTCCTTGACCGTAGTCTCAGAAAGGTCCTCGATCCCGCGAATCATGTCCCGCTTTTCCTCTATGAGGATCCGCTCGGCGTCGCGTCGCTTGCCCTCGGGGGAGGAATCCTCGTCGTTTTTCCGCGTTCGAGCCCAGAATAAAGCCATGCTCCCTTACCCCTGTATTCGCAGGTCGGTAAAACCCGCGAGCATATGCTCCTGAAACTGGAGCATTTCCTGCTCCGGCGAGTTGTCTTCGTGATCCATGCCGTCGAGATGCAATATGCCGTGCACGAGCAGCCGCTTGAGCTCCTCGTCCTCGGGGACGGCGAAATCGCCCGCGTTTCTCTTGAGCGCGTCGAGGCATATGACGATGTCACCCGCGTTGAACCAGGTCACTTCCGCGTCGTCCACGTATTCGTCGCCCTGCTCGAACGACAGCACGTCGGTCGGTCCGTCGATATCGCGATACTGCTTGTTGAGATTCGCGATGAACGGATCGCGGCAGAACAGCACCGAGAGCTCCCAGTTGTCGATGTCGAGCCTCTCGAGAACGCGTTCCACGAACGGCGAAACCCGATCCATCCACGGGGGAGGAGTCATCCCCTCCTCGCAATCAATGACAATCCTGTTACTCATACTTTCTTTCCTTTGAGCGCGCCCTCGCGGGTAGCGGTTTCCTGCGCGTCGGGGTCTTTCTGGTTCGGGTACTCGATCCGCGAGTGATAATAGCCCGCGAGAATGTTCACGAAGGTTTTCTTGATTATGTCGATGTCGCGAAAGGTCAGATCGGAATTCTCGAGCTGATTCGTCTCGATCTTCTTCGCGACGAGCTCGCCGATGAAACGCTCCAGGCGCGGAACCGACGGCTTATCGAGCGTCCTGCACGCGGCCTCGACGACGTCGGCGAGCATCACGACGGCCGACTCCTTGCTCCTCGGCGGGTTTCCCGGGTACGTGAAATCCTCGGGATTGACCGAGTCGTTGAGCTTCTTCGCCTCGTTGTAAAAATACGAGATCACGCTGTTCCCGTGATGTTCCGCTATGATGTCGATAACCTGCTTCGGCAGCCTCAGCGCGCGGGCTTTCTCGACGCCCTGCTTCACGTGGCTCCGTATGACGGTCGCCGAGAGCCGCGGATTGAGGTCGAGGTGTTTGTTGTAGTCGAGCTGGTTCTCGACGAAATACTCGCTCTGGTCCATCTTCCCTATATCGTGGTAGTACGCCCCCACGCGCGCGAGCAGGGGATCGGCCCCGATCTCGCAGCACGCGCTTTCGGCGAGCGTCGCGACCATTATCGAGTGATTGTAGGTGCCCGATATCGACAGCAGCATCTTCTTCATGATCGGCGAGTTGAGGTCGGAGAACTCCATGAGCCTGAAGCTCGTGGAGGTATTGAGCGTGGACTCGAGGATCGGAAGGAAGCCGAGCACGAGTATGCCGCTCATGAAGCCGTTTATCGCGGAACCGACGAGCGCGAATGACGGGTCCCGGTACGTGCCCGGCATCGCGACGAAGATGATCGCGGTAATCGCGGGATTGATGACCGCGAGGACGCAGGCCGATTTAACGAGGTCGATCCGCTTGCCCGTCATGCGCATGACGCCGACACCCGCGATGGAGGAAAGAAGCACGAAGAGCGCGGTCGCGAGGGCGAAATCGGAGGCGCAAAGGACGCCGAGCGAGGACACGAACGCCATGAGAACGGCCGCGCGCTGGCCGACGAGAACGGTAACGAGCATGGAAAGCATCGCCGCGGGGATGATCACCGCGTGGTCGAGCGGCAGGGCGAAAGGCGCGAACCGTCCCGTGGCGAGCACGATGAGGTACTCTATCAGGAACGACAGCGTAAGCAAAAAAACGTTCTTGAACTCAAGAACCGGGCCGCCGCCCGAGGCCGAAAAGACGTAAAAAGCCATGACGAGAATCGAGAGCAGAACGAGAATCGTACCGGCGAAGTGCCTTACGTCGACGAAAAGCCCGGAGCTCGCGAGACCCTCGAGCTGCCGGTAGTTTTCCTCGGTGATGATAAAACCGCGCTTGATGATGCGCTGGCCCTTCTGTATGACCATGAGAACGGGGGGGACCTGCTTTATCGCGGCATCGAGTTTCGACTCGCTTTCCTCGGTCTGGTACACCACGTTCACGCCGAGGAAAGGCCTGATGAGCGCGTAAATCGTCTCGGCCATCGCGGGGGACTTCTTCATGAGGGCGAGGCTGTTCGCCACGCGGAGCTTCACCTCGGCCATCGTCAGGAGCGTATCCTTCGGTACCTCGATCCGTTCCTGTCGGTCGTTTTTCCAGCGAACGAGCTCCACGTCTCCCTGGTTGAATTTCTCCATCCCCTCGTCGGGGAATTCGGCGACGCCCTCGCTGACGATCTGCTTGAACACGGTCTGCGAGATGGAGAGAATCCCCGCCCGGTCGGGAGAGCTGTAGAGGTTCCGGATGAGGTTCTTGTCGAGCACGCCGGGATATTCCTGCTGGGTCTCCAGGAGAAACTGGCTCGGGGACGACGAGGTTTGCATGATTTTCTCGAGATACCCGACGAAGGAGGTATATTCCCTCACCATCGATTCTGAACGTTCGCGATCGTACCGGAACACCGCGGAAACGAGCCGTTGCCGCGCGTCGCGCCTGATGCGGGTCGCGCTCTCGTCGACGAGGGAAAGCTCCCTGCCCGCCACGATATCGCGGTCGGCAACCTTGCCGACCTCGAACTCGGCCAGGTCAAGCTGCCTGAAGCCGTTGACTTCCATGAAACTGAAGTAGGTCGCGACGACGATCACCGCGAACGCCGCCGAGAGGAGGACCAGGAAACCCGACTTCTCCCTCGCGTAATCGTACAACCGCAGGACGAGATGGGTCCCGGGAAGGTTATTTCTTTTCTTGTTCATATGCCTGCACTATCTTCCTCACCAGCGAGTTTCTCACCACGTCGCCGGTTTCGAGCCTGATTATGGCGATCTCCGGAATGCTACCCAGCACGCTGACCGCGTGCGCGAGTCCCGACTCGACCCTGCCGGGAAGGTCTACCTGCGAGGGATCGCCCGTGATTATCGCGCGCGAGCCCGAACCGAGCCTCGTCAGGAACATCTTCATCTGCTCGCGCGTCGCGTTTTGCGCCTCGTCAAGGATGATTACCGCGTTCTCGATGCTCCTTCCGCGCATGTACGCGAGCGGGGCGATCTCGATCATGGAGGAATCGTCCATTCTCCTCAGCGTCTCCGGGGACACGAGGGTCTCCATGGCGTCGTAGAGGGGCCTCAGATACGGATTGATCTTCTGCTCGAGGTCGCCGGGAAGGAAGCCGAGGCTTTCGCCGGCCTCGACGACCGGTCGGGTCAGCACGATCTTGCGGACGTTTCTCGAGAGCACGAGCCTGAGGGCCTCGGCGATGGCGAGAAAGGTTTTTCCGGTCCCGGCCGGACCGAGGCAAAAAACGACTTCATGCCGACGCAGACGTTGAATGAGCTCCGCCTGCCTGGCCGACTTCGGGAAAATGCGCCGCGTGCTATGGGGGATTTCGATGCACGAATCGATAAAGAACGCCTCGTCGCGCGCCTCGAGGCCCGCGATGACCGACTCGATCATCTCGGGCGACGGGCAATTAAGCCGTTCATCGCCCAGTATCGTGTCAACGAGGTTCTGGAATTTCCGGCATTTTTCGGCGTCGCTCGACGCGATGGTAAGCTCGTTTCCCCGCGTTACCACCGGCGCCCCGAGGTAGTCCTCTATGGCGCGTAAATTCCCGTCGTTGACGCCGCAGAGAACCGACAGCATGTCGCGATCTCCCACCACAATGGTATATCCGTTATCCAAGTAAACCCCTTCCGCTCAAGTGTACATACAAGAGACGAAAACCGTCAAGCGGCGCGTCATTGAGTCGTCTCGGTCTCGTCGTTCGTGGTATTGAGCGAGAACACGCTCTCCTCCGACTTTACCGTCGTCTTGATGTCCGAAATCGGTTTCCAGGACACGACGAATTTCACCGTCGGTATGAACTCGTAATAATACCGGTTGCCGTCCGCCTTCAGCTCGGGGGCCACGGTCGTGTCGAGCGTGGCGGTCCAGTCATGGAGATAATGGGTAATGCCGAGAGTAAGCGACTTCAACTTGAAACCGCTTTGCTCGCGTTTTCCCCTGTCGAAGAAATTGAACGAGTTCAGGAGATCCTTCCCGATGTTCCTCTCGCCGGGCAACGGCGCGGGAAGATCCATCCAATCCTGGAAATACCGCGCGATAACCTCGTTCGAGCTCGTCGAGGAGAACGACAAATCGAGAAAATCGGATAGCTTCAGCGTGAGCCGCGGCTTGAAGTCGAAGGAGCTCTCGGTAAGGCGGTTCAGGTCGAACTTCAGGTTCGATTCGAGCGTCGCCTGAAGGGCGAACCGGTTCTTCCAGGAATACACCTTGAGCGGCTTCGACGAGTTGTTGAAGGTGAAGCCCATTGCCGTCGGGATGAACTGATTATCGTTTCCTTCGAGCACCCATCCCGATTCGCTGAGCCGGTACGGTATGGTATTCGTGAGCGTATAGAAAAGCGAAAAAGGCCCGACGGCGCCGGTGAGATTAAGCCGCGACGGTTCGTGATTCTTGATGTCGTAAACGTATTCCTGACCGAGCGTCACGCCGAGCGGGAGCTTCCACGCGACGACCGTCGAGAAAGGATCCCACATCCATGTTTTGTCCTCAACGCTTTTCTCATAGAGTCTCGTCGTCATGGTAACCGTTCCGTATCGCCAGGACATGTTCGCCGCCCCGGTGTAGGACTCAAGCAAGGGGGGAAGGTTACTCGTCAGGGTTATCTTTTGCTCATAATTACCCGGCGCGACGCCAAGCACGAACGTCGCCGTATGCTTGTCTATGTGATCCTCGTCCCATTTGAATGTTTCGGTTTTCCAGCTCGGGTTCGCGGCAGTTCCGTCGAACACGTTCCTCGCGAGCGCGCCCGTGAAGTCCCATGACGCCGATATCGGCTTGAGGAACGGGTTTCGGTTAAACGGAATCACGCGAACGCCTTCGGTCGTCGAGAGTTTGTACGTGGTCGCCTTGTAGTCCGCGAGCCTGACCGCCTCGATTTCCTGGTCGGTATCGTAATTCGGGCCCGAGAGTCTCGTGTGGTCCTGCTTGGTGCTCGTAAGGTCGAACGATGAGGTTGCGAGGACGAAGTCGTCGTCATAGGAGTATTTTTGAAGGAGTTGCGTCGCGGAATCGAACTGATAGTATTGTGACGAAAAGGAATTCCAGTCGATATCATCGGGCGCGTTCCATTGCGAAGGATCGTAGCGATTTTCCATCGTCAGGGTCGGCGTGAAACCCCAGGTTACCGAGAACGCGCTTGTCGCGATCTTCGGCGACGGAACGAGGGCGGTTCCTCCCTTGGCCATGAAATCGGCAGCGGAGACCGCGCTCTTTTCCTTTTCAGTGTTCTTGCCCGAATCGCCATCTGTCGGCTTATCCGCACCGACAGCATCATCCGTCTTGTCGCCCTCCGTATCGAGCGCGCCCTTACCCGCCTCGGTATCCTTGAACGGATTCGTGAGCGTACCCGTCTCCACGGCCTTGCCTTCTTTCGCCTTCGGGGCGGTACCCGCGGAATCGAATATCTTTCCGGCGAACGAAAGCTTTACCGTCTGCTTGAGGATTTCCGGATAGAAAAAGGTCTTTCCCGGCGCGTATGCGAGTTCCTCGCCGGAAAGAGAGGCGTTCGTCTTCGAGTTGAAGGTAAGGGTCGTGGAAAGGCTCGTTATCGAGGCCGTCGTGAGCCAGGGATTCGCGAAGCCCATGTTCGGCGTTACGGCCGCGGTAAAATTCCAGGCGTACGTCGTCTCGTCGCTCGTGTCCGTTCCCTCCGAAAGCTTGTCCTGTTGCGTCAAAAGCTTGAACCAGTTCAGGTTTTCCGAACGGTCCTGGAAGTCATCCTTGAATTCCTGATCCGAGACGAGGGGAAGCGAAAGGCTCGCGCTCACCGGGGATTTGTCGACGTTCATGGTGAAATCGTTGCGATATCGAAAAGGCATCTCGTTGCCGAAGAGTTGGCTCTCGTTGTAATTTTGCTGCCCCGAGGAATCATAGGTCGAGTACTTGAGCCCGGAGGCGGGCGCGTAGAGCGTCCTCGAGAAGCCGAGCATGGTCGAGAAAGAAAGAGACTTCAGATAACTGTCGGTCGAGAACGAGCCCGCGACGCCCACCGCCGCGCCGAGCCCCGAGTACCCGTCCACCATGATCTTGAGGTAATCGCGGGTATTTCCGCTCGCGTCCTCGGGCAGGTTCTTCAGGAAGAGACCGTGGCGTTCCTGCTCCTTGAGGGTGTCGCCCTGCATGAAGTTGGCGAACGAATTCTCCTCTCCCTTCTTTACCGTGTCGAGCGGCTTGCGTCCGTAGAGATAGGTAGTCGTCTGGACGAAATACCCCTCGCGGTTTCGGTATCCGAACACCGGGTGGATGATCATCTCGTCAGCGGGATAGTAAAAAAAGGGAATGTAAAAGACGGGAAGCGGCCCGATGAAGAATACGCCGTTAAGGATGGCGATCTCGTTTCCGGGAAGCAGCCAGATGCGCGAGGCCCGTATCGCCCAATGAGGGTCTTCCTCGTCGCAGGTAGTCAGGACGCCCTTCTTGAACGCGATCGCGGAGCTTGAGTCCCGTCCCGTCACCTCGGCGTGGACGATGTACGGATCGCTCGATTTTTTACCGGTGTCCTGCTTCATGGCGCCCTTGAGAAAAACGCCCTCCTGCTTCTCGACGTTGAAAAGGAGGGCTTCGCCGACGAACTCCTCTCCCCCGCTTTTGCCGCTCGAATGCAAATAGCGCACGTTGCCGCGCGCCTCAAGGGTATCGCGGGACTTGTTATAGAGGATCTCGTCGGCGCTTATCGTCGACTTTGAGGCTCCTTCCGATACCTCTATGACGACGTCGCCGGAAAGCTTGACGAACTCGGTCGTCCCCTCCGACAAAGACCCGTCCTCCTTCACGTATTCGGTCGATCGCGCCGACTTGATCTCGACGACCCGCTCCTTCTTGGCCGCCGGGTTCCCCCGTTCATTCGCCGGGACTTTCCTCGTTTTTTTACGCTTGATTTCGGCGTCTTTCGGGATCGCGTCGACCGGCGCGCCCTCGCCGCCCTCGCCGCCCTCGACGGTCGGGGCGGGATCGGCCGGCTTCGCGTCGGTTTCCCTCGTATCCCCGGCGACGGGCCTTCCGTCGTCTCCATTCGGGATCGCGTTCGTCGCGTCCTCGGCGAGAACGGCGTACGCCGCGAGCGAGATGAGGATCGTCGCGATAAGGCGTCGCGGATGGATCATCTATCGCGTTCCAGCATTTCCCTGACGTATTGTCCGGTGTATGAACCTTTCGCGTAAGCGATCTCCTCGGGCGTTCCGACGGCGACGACGGTACCGCCGCGCACGCCGCCTTCGGGGCCGAGGTCAACGATATTGTCCGCCTGGAGGATGACGTCGAGATTGTGCTCGATCATCACGACGGTATTGCCCTGATCGACGAGCCTCGAGATGACCTCCATGAGCTGCTTGACGTCCGCGAAATGGAGGCCCGTCGTCGGCTCGTCGAGGATGTAAACGGTCTTGCCGGTCGAACGGCGCGCGAGCTCGTTCGCGAGCTTGACGCGCTGGGCCTCGCCGCCCGAAAGCGTGAGCGCCGACTGTCCGAGCTTGATGTACCCGAGCCCGACCGAAACAAGGGTCTCGAGCTTGCGCGAAATCTGCGGTATCGCGGCGAAGAACTCGCACGCCTCCTCTATGGTCATGTCGAGCACGTCGGCGATGTTCTTGCCCTTGAAGCGCACCTCGAGCGTCTCCCGGTTGAATCTCTTGCCGTGGCAGACGTCGCACGCTATGTAGACGTCGGGAAGGAAGTTCATCTCGATAGTGATCGTGCCGTCTCCCTGGCAATGCTCGCACCGGCCGCCTTTCACGTTGAAGGAGAAACGCCCGGTCTTGTAACCGCGCGCCTTCGAGTCGGGAAGGTTCGAGAAAAGGTCACGGATCGCGGTAAAGACGCCGACGTAGGTCGCGGGGTTCGAGCGCGGAGTTCGGCCGATCGGGCTTTGGTCGATGTTGATGACCTTGTCGACGTTCGAAAGCCCGGTGATCTTCCTGTACGCGCCTTCAGGGTGGCTCGTCATCATGACCGCGTTCGAGATCGCGGGGTAAAGGACGTCGGAGAGCAGGGTCGATTTGCCCGAGCCGGAGACACCGGTGATGCACGTGAAGGCCCCGAGCGGGATCTCGACGTCGACGCCCTTGAGATTATGCTCGGTTACGCCTGAAAGCTTGATCGAGTGCCCGTTTCCCTTCCGCCGTTCCTTCGGGATGTCCATGCGGAGCGTTCCGGCGAGGTACTGCCCGGTGAGGCTTTCCTTGACCTTCATCACCTCCTCGGGCGTGCCCCGCGCGACGACGTGCCCGCCGTGGACGCCCGCGCCGGGGCCGAGGTCGACGATATAGTCCGCGGTCCGCAACGTCTGCTCGTCGTGCTCGACGACGATGAGGGTGTTCCCGAGGTCGCGGAGATACAGGAGCGTGTCGATGAGCCGCTGGTTGTCGCGCTGATGGAGGCCGATCGAGGGCTCGTCGAGGATGTAGAGAACCCCGATCAGGCTCGAGCCGATCTGGGTCGCGAGCCTGATGCGCTGCGCCTCTCCGCCCGAAAGCGTCGACGCCGAGCGCTCGAGGGTGAGATAATCGAGCCCGACGTTTTTCATGAAGCTCAAGCGCGCGTTGATCTCCTTCAGGATCTGCGCCGCGATCTGTGTCTCGGTCTCGGTGACCGAAAGGCCCTTGAAAAACTCGATCGAGTCGCCGACCGAAAGCGCCGAGAGCTCGTGGATGTTCTTCCCGCCGACGGTGACCCCGAGAACCTCCGGCTTGAGCCTCATGCCGTGACAGAGCTCGCATTCCCTGTTCGACATGTACCGCTCGTAGTTTTCCTTCTGGGAATCGGAGAAGGTCTCGTTGTACCGGCGCTTCATGTCCGCGACGACTCCCGGCCAGCTCTGGTGGTACTTGAAGTGCCCGGTTCCCTCGCGGTTCCGGTACACGAAATCGATCGCCTCGTCGCCGGATCCGTACAGGATGAGGTTGACGATCTTCTTCGGGAGATCCGCTATCGGGGTCGAAAGGGAGAACTTGTAGGCTTTCGCGAGCGCCTCGAAACGGCTTCGGTTCCAGGCGGAGTCGGGATTGTACGGGACGATCCCGCCGTCCTCGAAGGAAAGGCTTTTGTCGGGAATGATGAGTTCGGGATCGAACTCCTGCTTCGCGCCGAGACCGGTACATTCGGGGCACGCGCCGAAGGGATTGTTGAACGAGAAGAGGCGGGGCTGAAGCTCCGGTATCGAGATGCCGCAGTCCGGGCACGAGTTCTTCTGGGAGAAAAGAACCTCGAGCTCGGGGCCGTCCTTCTCCTGTCTCGTGACGAGGATGATGCCGCCCGCGCTCTCGAGGGCGGTTTCGACGGACTCCGCGAGCCGTTTCCGCACGTCCTCGCTGATGACGATCCTGTCGACCACGATCTCGATCGTATGCTTCTTCTGCTTGTCGAGCTTGATCTCGTCGTCGAGATTGACGAGAAGGCCGTCTACCCGCGCGCGCGCGAAACCGGCGTTCCGGGCGTCGGTTATCACCTTCTGGTGCTCGCCCTTTTTCGCGCGGATTACCGGCGCGAGTATCTGCACCCGCGTCCCCTCGGGCCAGGAAACGATCGTCCCGATGATCTGGTCGACGGACTGCTCCTGGATTTCCTTGCCGCATTGGGGGCAATGGGGGTGCCCGATCCGGGCGAACAGAAGCCGGTAATAGTCGTATATCTCGGTCACCGTGCCGACGGTCGAACGGGGATTCCTGTGGGTCGTTTTCTGCTCGATCGAAATGGCAGGGGACAACCCTTCAATGTAGTCGATATCGGGTTTGTCCATGCGACCGAGGAACATCCTCGCGTAGGAGGAAAGGGATTCGACGTATCTCCGCTGGCCCTCGGCGAAGATCGTGTCGAACGCCAGGGAGCTTTTCCCCGAGCCCGAAAGGCCCGATATGACTATCAGCTTGTCACGGGGAAGCTCGACGTCGATGTTCTTGAGGTTATGCTCACGCGCTCCCTTCACGATCAACTTGTTGATCGCGTGAACGCCGGTTTCACGCGTGTCGACCGACGGAAGGTCGTTTTTCTTGCCTTTCATGGAAGAATAATACCGTTTTCGGTTCGTTCGGGTCAAGGAAGCGGGGCCCTTCCTTCCATTTGCGGGATGAACGGGCGATGCATATACTTTACCCTAACACACCGACGGGAGGTACCAAATGTCAGCGAAGTTTGAGTGGTACGCGGACGAAAACGGGAAATATCATTTCAAGATGAAGGCGGGAAACGGCCAGGTCATCGCGGTAAGCGAGCCGTATGGCTCAAAGGCAAGCTGCATCAGCGGGATAGAATCCGTGAGAAAAAACGCCCGGGACGCCGAGATAGTCGAGGCGAAGCCCTAAGGCCTCCGTTTCGCGGTAATCCCGGTCACGGTCATCTTGATGACCGCGGTCATCGCGAAAACCTTCGGATCATAGGAAAACCCCATTCGACCCGCGTATTGCCGCATGAGCAGATCAAGCCCCTTTTTCTTCTCGTCGGGATCGTCGACGATCTCGAGCCTCCCCCGAGCGATGACGCTCGCGTACTTCATACCCCAATCGCACCCCGATTCCCCGGTCACGAGCTCATGGCCGACGTCGATCGAAAGACAGCCTGCCGGGTTGGCCCGTATGCAATCGATTTTCTTCCCTTCTTTCGCGCCGTGGAAGTAAAAAACGGGAAGCTCGCCGTCCGTATCGGCGCCGTAATTGAGCGGCACGACATACGGCATGCCGGAATCGATCAGGGCGAGATGGCAAACCTTTCCCCGCTCGATAATTGATATCATCGCTTCCCGGTCGCGTATTTCCCGGTCATTTCGTCTCATGCGTCACCCCCTCTCCTTATCGTCAGCGGCACGCGTCTTGAATCATCACGCGCCAAGCAAAGTTCGATGAACGTCGGCGATCTCGGTAAAACGATCGAAAAAGCCCGTCGGTTTTCCGTCCTTCCCCGCGGCCAGAGTCGAGATCTTGCGTAACTCGACCGTTTCGTGGGTCTGTTTTCCCGTAATCTCCGCGATGAGGTCCCTGAAAGGCCGATCGAGCGAAAATGGCACGGTCACCCGTAACGCGGCGCCGGTGGCGTCATCGCCGGAAACGCCCGATAACGCCTCGTCGCGCACCGAAAGCCCCTCTTTGGCCTTGTCGCGGACAAACTCCGAAAACCGGGCGTCGCTTATAACCGCGGCGAATTCGCCCGCGTCAAAAAACCCGTATCGATACTCGCTGCCCCACAAAAGCTTCGAAAGGGGATCCCGCTTCGTTTTTCCGCTGAGCGGGTGGACAAACGCGCGATTGACCGAGATCCCTCGCGGCAGGGCCCCCGCGAGGCGCGCTCGTACCTCGTCGGCGTCGACCTCCCCGGTCAGCATGAACGACGCGATCTCCTCCTCCGAGTATACGCCGAGAGAGAGGCTTTGCGCTATCTCGAAACGCGGCACGGGATTGAAACCCTCGGTGAAAACCACCGGAAGGCCGGAACGCTGAAAGGCCTTGTGCCAAACCTCGAGAAGGGACAGATGGGGAATGAACGCGCCCTCCCCCCGTTTCGCGAACGAAACGACTACCCTCCAGGCGGACTCGTTCGAGCGCGCGACGGCGGGAAGCTCGTCCGCGTTCGGGACTTTCGACAGCTCGCGCGTCGTCGACTCGTGAACCTTCGCGACCGACGCCTTCGAACCGCATACGCCGCACGGTTCGGCGCACGACTCCTCGCAACGCGCGGTGAGGGTTTGCGCGTCGGATCGTTCCATCTCGCGCCTGAGAAATGCCTTGCCGACGCCGAGGCTTACCCCGTCCCAGGGAAGCCGCTCGTCGAAATCCCTCGCGCGGATCGTCTCGGCCTCGACGTCCCAGGGAGCGTTCGCAATCGCGGCCTTCCAGACCTCGGGCTTTGCCCAGTCATCCCACGCGTCGAGTCTCGCGCCGGCGTTGAAGGCGTCGAGAACGATGTCGGCGACGCGGGAATCCCCGCGCGAAAGCATCCCTTCCTGGAACGCGCTGAAGGGCTTGCTCGTGTTTACCTTGAACCGGCCGCGCGGAAGCGAGCCGTGAATGTAGGCGAACTTTCGGTCCGCTTCCTCCATGGAGAGCTGGCGAGACCATTGATAGGGGGTGTGCGGCTTCGGGATGAACGCGCCGACGTTGACCGTGCATTGCATGCGCGTCCGTTCCTGTATCTCGGTGAGGAAGGAAACGATCTCCTCTTCCTCGCGGGGACCGCCTCGCTCCACGGGGAGCCCGACCATGAAATAGAACTTCGCCTTGTTCCACCCGTGCCGGCGCGCCTCGTTCATGATGTCGATTATGCGATCCCGATGCACTTCCTTGTTGAGCGAAAGCTGCCAGGCGTCGACCGGGGTCTCGATCGCGAAGGTGAGCCCGCTCTTCCTGACCTCGGCCATGCGCTCGAGGAGCGGCAGGGTAAAGGTGTTGACCTTGAGCGAGGGAAGCTGGAACGACACGCGCTTCGGGCCGTATCGCGCGGTAAGGGAGTCCATCACGGTCTCGATACCGTCGTAGTCCCCGGACGAAAGCGACATCAGGCTTATCTCGCGGTAACCCGCGTCGTTGACGAGACGGTCGACGTCGGCGAATATGCGGCCGAGATCCTTCATCCGCTGCGGCCGATAGTATACGCCCGCGTGGCAAAAGCGGCACCCGTTCGGGCAGCCGCGCATGATCTCGACGATGCCGTGATCCTGCACGACGCGAAGACTCGGCACCGGGAAGCAGGGCTCGCGATAGTCGGCGGAGCCGAAGCCGTCCCATACCGCGCGCCGGGCGCATGCCTCGCTGCCCTTGCGGGAAGCGTCCTTTCCCGCCGTCCATACGGCCGGATCCTCCTCGATAGCGGAGAGCAGCGCCGCCCTTCCCGCTCCCTCTTTCCGCAAGGCCGCGAGCCGCTCGACGAGCCGGAAAAGCCCGGCCTCGGCCTCCCCGATAAACACGGCGTCGACGAACCGCGACAAGGGCGCGGGATTCGTCACCCCGCAGCCGCCCGCGAGAACGATCGGATCGCGCTCGCCCCTCGAGGCCGCCTCGAGCGGCACTCCCGAGGCCTTCAGGATCGAAAGGAGGCCGGTTACGCCCGGCTCGTAGCCGATGCTCACGCCGATCACGTCCGTTTCCCCGAGCGGGATTCCGCTTTCGAGGGTATACAGGGGCACCCCCTTTCGCGCGAGCAGCTCCTCGAAATCAGGCGCCGGCGCGAACACCCGCTCGCACCTGACGGACGGAATCGCGTTAAGCCCGTCGTAGAGGACCTTAATCGCGAGATTGGACATGCCGATCTCGTAGAGGTCGGGAAACGCGAGGGCGAAGGTCAGGTCGGCCCCGTCTTTCCTGACGGAGCCGTATTCCCCGCCGAGATACCTGATCGGGTTTTGAACCGACGCGAGATCCCTGCGCAGGTCTTTCAATGGGTCGATGTAAGTCATGAAACGCTCCGGGAGGATAATTTATCAGTGGTCAAGGCGGCGCATGTTGACGCTCATGAGGATGCCGGCCGCGATCATCGCGGTCCACAGCGATGAGCCGCCGTAGGAGAGAAAGAGAAGCGGAATGCCCGTGATCGGCATCGTTCCCATAACCATGCCGACGTTGACGATAAAGTGAAAGAAGAACATGGCGACGATGCCGGAGGCCACGAGCGCGCCGAAGGAATTCTCGGTCTTTCGCATGATGACGATCCCGCGGGCGATGATAAGCGAGTAAAGGCCGAAGACGAGGAAGCCGCCCAAAAAGCCCCACTCCTCAGAGAGGATACTGAAGATGAAATCGGTGCTCTGCTGCGGGAGGAATCGATAGTGGCTTTGCGTGCCCTTGAGGAAACCGAGACCGAAGGGACCTCCCGAGCCGATCGCGGTTATCGACTGGATGATGTTCCACCCCGAGCCGAGCGGGTCTACCTTCGGGTCGAGAAATACGATGAGGCGCATGATCTGATAGTCCTTGAGGACGTGCGACGCTCCGATCGAACCGACGAGGGCGAAGGAAAGGATCCCCGTCGCGTAGGCGATCCAGTAATAGTATCGGGCCTTGAACATGAGCCGTCCGATGAGCGCGAGCACGGTCACGAAAAGGAGGGCGACGAGCGTGACCATCGTGAGCCTGGTCTCGGTGAGGATCCTGATCGCCGGGATCTGGTGCTGAAAGATGCTCGACTGCCACAGGGGAAGCACCGTGAAAAACACGGTAACGGCTCCCCCGAAAAGCACGATGCCGAGATAGCGGAGGGGAATCCCCGCCATGAAGCACATCGCGAGGAAGATCGGGACGTACACCGAGGCGGTACCGAGATCGGGCTGCGACAGGATGAGGAGCATCGGCACGCCCATGATCGCCAGGGACTTGACGAATCGCGCGAACTGCGACTCTATCCGGTCAGACTTGTCGAGAAAGTACGCGAGATAGAGGATGTACACGATCTTGGTGAACTCGGACGGTTGTATCCCGAGCTCGCCGATCCCGAGCCAGCTTTTCGCGCCGTTGACGTAGCGGCCGAAGATTCTCGTGTAAAGAAGGAGGACGATGGCCGCGCAGAATACGATAAACGTACGGTCGGCGATCCGGCGGTAATCGATGATGGTGATCGCGAGAAGGAGAACGATGCCGGTGACGCCCCACACGATCTGCTTGATGAACTCGTACGACACGAGCTGCCCGTCCGAGTTGATTCCGGAGGAGTAAATGAAAAGGACACCGACGGTACTCAGCACGAGGACGGAAAGGAAGAGCGCGTAGTCGAAATAGGTAAAGTTCCTGAAGTTCATTCCTGCCGTCCCCTCGGTCCCGTGAGGTATTTGAAGCCAAGCGCGTCGATGGCCTCCGTAAAGGTCTGATCGGCGAAGATGCCCTGGAATATGATGTTCGTCGCGTAGGGCGCCCACCATTCCCACGGGTTCGTCGCCTCGACCATGACGACGACAACCACAGCGTCCTCGGGAGGACCGTCGTACGGCCCGTAGGCGACCATCCAGGAGTGCCACTTCCCGACGAGACCGACCTCGGCGGTTCCCGTCTTGCCGGCAAGCTGGACGATCTTGTTCTTCATGGGGAATTGGGCCGTTCCGTTCGTGATCACGTAGCGCATGTCGTCCCGAACCGTCTGGAAGACCTCGGGGGCGATATCGCTTTCGAGCAGCGTCTCCCGCCCGGTCGACTGCAACACGACGTTCGTCGCGGGATCACGCACCTCCTTGAGGAGATGCGGCTTGTACACGGTACCGGAGTTGACGACCATGGCAACCATGTCCGCGAGCTGGATCGGGGATGCGAGAAGATAGCCCTGACCGATCGACATGTTCATCGTGTCTCCGCCGAGCCACTTCTCGTGAAAACGTCGCTCCTTCCACTGGGGCGAGGGGACGAAACCCTCGGTCTGGCTCGGAAGGTCGATATCCACCGACTTCCCGAAACCGAAATCCGCGGCGTAGCCCGCGATGCGGTCAACCCCGAGATTGTCCCGGCCGGCGACCCAGTAGTACACGTCGCACGATTGCGCGAGCGCGTTCTCGAGGTCGAGCGGGCCGTGGCCCGGACGCCTGATATGGCAGCGGAAGATACGGTCGCCGTACTCTATTTCGCCGTCGCAGTCGATCCGTTTATCGGGGGAGATGGACTTCTCCTGGAGGAGCGCGCTCGTCATCACGACCTTGAAGGTGGACGCGGGCGGATAGCTCGCATTGACCACGCGGTTGAGGAGCGGGTTATTCGGGTCGGAAAGAAGCCGTTGATATTGCTCGTTCGCGTTATCGTTCGTGAAGAGGTTCGGGTCGTAGAAGGGATACGACACCATCGCGAGAACCTCGCCGGTAGAGGCCTTGAGGACGACCGCCGAACCGATCCGGTCACCGAGCGCGTCCTCCGCGAGAAGCTGTATTTTCCGGTCTATCGTGAGCACGAGATTCTTTCCCATCTCGGGCGGCTTGATCGACGTGCTGTTCTCGATATACTTGCCCTTGACGTCGACCGTCCGGTACTCGTATCCGTCCTTGCCGCGCAACAGCTCGTCGTACTGCTTCTCGATACCGGCCTTGCCGATCGTGCTGTTGTTCGAGTAGCCCTTGTTGTAGAAAATCTTGAGCTCTTCGCGGGTAATGTCGCCCACGTACCCGAGCACGTGCGCGATCGATCCCGACTCGACGTAGTTCCGGATCGGCTTCGAATGCCATGAAACGCCCGGCAATTCGTCGATGGTCTCCGCGATGGCGGTCACGGTCGCGTAGGGCACGTTCGAGCGAACCTCAACCGACTGAAACGAGCGGCGCATGGGGGCGGGGATCTTTTTGTCGATCGCGTCCGGCGCGACGCCGAGAATTCCCGAAAGGCGCGCAACGACGGTCGCGTACTGATCCTTCGGGATCTCACCGGGCGTGACGTCGACGGCGAAGGAGTCGATATTGAGGACCATCGGCACGTTGCCGTTCCGGTCGAATATCTCGCCCCGCTGCGCCGGGATCTTCTTCGCGCGCTGGGAGATGTTTTGCGACTGCTTGCGATAGGCGTCGCCGTTGAGGATCTGCATGGAGAAAAGCTTCGCGGCATATAGTCCGATGATCGCGAACATGATTGACGCGAGAATCGTCACGCGCGCGGAGCGGGAGTCGCCCTTACTCATTCAGGACTGCCTCTCCTCGCGAAAAGGGGCGGGAACTGGGACAGGATCGCGAAAACGATCGGCGCGCACACGACGTTGGCGACGATCTCGAGCCAGAGCGCGGAACCGGCTATGCGGTACGCGATGATGGAAGGACCGAAGAAGAGCGACAGGACGAGCGTGACGAGCGCCTTGAGAACGGTCGCGGCAAGCCCCATCAACGCCGGGATCACGACGCGGTCGAGGTTGAACGAGCCCGAGAATTTTCCCGCGACATAGCCGGTCACCGTCTTCGTGAAGGCGTTGAGCCCGATCGGAGAGGCAGAGAGAAAGTCGAGTATGAGGCCGGAAATGAAGCCGGTCGTGCTGCCGACGCTCGACGAATTGACGAACGAGACGTACACGATGACGAGCATGACGAGGTCCGGCATGACCGGAAGGAACGGAATGTTCGAGATGACCGCGGCCTCGAGAAGGGCCGTGAAAAGCGCCGTCACGGCGGTCCAGAAAATCACGCGTCCCATCAGTTTTCCTCCGCCCGCTCGAGCGCGCTCATGTCGAGGACGAAAACGTTCTCGAGCCGGGAGAAGTCGATGATCGGCTCGATATCGAGCTCGAGCGAGGTCTCATAATCCAATCCGCGAATTTTCGACACGTACCCGATGGGCACGTTTCCGGGGTAGAGGTTGTTCTCGCCCGAGGTAATGACCTTGTCGCCGACCATGATCTCGTCCTTCGCGCGCTTTTTCACGTATTTCATCACGAGCGGCGCGTCGGCGTCGCCCTGCCCGCTCATGAGCCCGTCGTATCGCGAGGTGTCGAGCCGCGCGCCGACGAAGCACTGGTAGTCGTACACCGGCATGACGAGACTCGTGTTCCGGCCGACTTGAACAACCTTCCCGACAAGTCCCGTATCGCTTCCCTGAAAGGAGATTACCGGCATGTTCTTTCGAATGCCCTGCTTCGCCCCGCGGTTGATCGTGATGCCGGAATACAGGTTATTCGGGTCGCGACCGATGATGCCGGCGGGGATGTTCTTGACCGAGAGGGACTGCGAAAACCCGAGAAGTCCCTTGAGCCGCTCGTTTTCCGCCTTGATGTCCGCGTTCGAGCGCTGGAGGATCTCGTAATCGTCGAGCCGGAGGGTGAGCTCCTGGTACTTTCGCCTCAGGTCGGAAAGTTCGTTGATCGCCGATACCGTGCCGGTGAAGAACGAGGAAACGGAATAGATTCCCCGCTGCGCGCCCGACATGAGGGAAAAGCCGATGTCGCGGAAATTGACGACGAAACCGCCCCCCGAGAACGCGAGAAAAATTCCCGAGATGATGAGGTACACGGTCAGAAGGAACGCGTCCCGGCGGAACTGTAGCGATACCCGGCGCTTCTGCATGGGAGAATCAGCCGTTCAGGTTGTCGTAGACGCTGCGATCGATCGACATATCCTTGAAAATCTCGTAGTACTGGCCCGCGCCGATCGCGACACAGTCCATGGGATTCTCCGCGAGGATGACGGGAACCCCGGTTTCCTTCGAGATGAGCTTCGGCAATCCCTTGAGGAGGGCTCCGCCGCCGGTCATGACGATGCCGCGCTCGACGATGTCCGCCGCGAGCTCAGGGGGAGTCTGCGCGAGGGTGCGCTTGATCTCCTCGACGATCTGGGTGATCGGGTCCTTGAGGGCCTCGCGAACCTCGACGGAGTCGATCTCGAGCCTGCGGGGAAGCCCGGTGATCGCGTCGGTGCCCTTGATCTCGACCTTCTCGATGTTCTTCTCGGGGGAGGCGTTTCCGATCTCGATCTTGAGGCGCTCGGCGGTCTGCTCGCCGATGATGAGGTTATGGACGGAGCGTACGTGCTTGATGATGGCCTGGTCGAACTCGTCGCCGCCGAGGCGGATCGCGTTCGTGACGACCATGCCGCCGAGCGAGATGACCGAGACCTCGGTGGTTCCGCCGCCGATGTCGCAGATCATGTGGCCGGCGGGTTCGTGTATGGGGATCTGGGCGCCGATCGCGGCGGCGAGGGATTCCTCGATGACCTGGACCTCTCGGGCGCCTGCCTTGAACGCGCTTTCCTTGACCGCGCGGTTCTCGACGTCGGTGATGCAGCTCGGGATGCCGATGACCATACGCGGCTTGATGAGACCGTGCCTCGGCATGATCTTCGAGACGAAGTACCGGATCATCTTCTCGGTCGTGTCCATGTCGGCGATGACGCCGTCCTTCAGGGGCCTGATCGCGATGATGTTGCCGGGAGTCTTCCAGAGCATGCGCTTGGCCTCGGCGCCGACGGCGACGACGCGTTTCGTGCCGCGCTCCACGGCGACTACGGACGGCTCGTTAACGACGATGCCCTTGCCATGTATGTAAATCAGCGTATTGCATGTACCGAGGTCGATACCGATGTCCGCAGAAAGACTTTTGAAAAAACCCATAGTACGAGATCCTCCCGGTTATCGTCAAAATACTAAATATCCATTTTCGCGCGGGCGCCGACGTGAACCGGATTGAGCCGCAAGGCCTTACGCCACGCGGCGCGAGCCTTCACGAGGTCGCCCTGAGCTTCATATATTACACCAAGTCCGTAATGCGCGTCAGCAGAATTCGGCTCTTTTTGGAGAATTGTCTCGAATTCCGACGCCGCTTCCGCCAACCGTTGCCGATCGATCAGGATCATCCCGATTTCATAGCGGCATTTGAGCTGAAGAAGCTCGTCGCCCGTCTTCCGGATGGTCTCCTCGAAATACTGCAAGGCCTGATCGGGCTTTCCGGATGCGGCATAGCTTTTCGCGAGCGTAAAAAGGAGCAGGTCCGAGGGATTGGAAGCGAGCGCTTCGGTAAAGGCGGGTATCGCGGTTTCATAGTCCCCGGACAGGGCTGCCGAAAGCCCGCGGAATTCCTGGAGATCGTCATGCTTGACACCGGCCTTGAGGGCATACTCGAGATACTTCGACGAGAGATCCGCGTAGTAGTACCCGCGCTGATAGTACGCCTTCCCGAGAACGTACGCGATTCGGCCGCGCTCTGATTCGGTCACCCGATACCACGCGTTCCTGAGGCTCATGATCGAGGTAACGAGGTAATCCCGCGCCTCGGCGGGATCGTTCTGCGCGACGTAGAGGTAGTATGCCGAAAAGCCGCGAAGCGCGAGCGCGGTCCCGTCGAGGGGCCGTTTCTCGAGAATCTTCCCCGCGTTCAGGTACACCGATTCGTAATCGCCCGAGTTCCAATCCCGATAGAGACTCGAGACGGAAGGCAGAAAGGAATGCGTTTTTTTCAGGACGGCAACCGAAAGAGCGCCCGCGGCAAGGACGAGAAAAGCGGCCATGAGGATGACAAAACGCGACGAAAAAATGGCATGTCGTCCAGAAAGCAGGTTTTTCTTCTTTCGCGCGCCAAACATCATACGAACGATCCTTATAAAAAAAAGCAGAGGGCGAATAAGCCGGGTTCTGTAAGAGGGATCGCGCCGCAAGGCGCGATCCCTCCGGGGTCCATCTTTCTACGAGAGCGCGTTACCGCGCCTCTTACGCGGCCAACCCGCGAAATGACCGAACGAAGGGCGATAGCCCCGCGCTCGATCGGGGTCGGAAAACCCTTCGCTGCGCGACCTTGCTCCTGATGAGGTTTGCCGTGCCGCCCCGTTGCCGGGAACGCGGTGGGCCCTTACCCCGCCTTTTCACCCTTACCCCCGAAGAACCCTCTCGGGCCCCCCAAAGGCGGTATATTCTCTGTGGCACTGTCTGTAAGCGGTTCCTTGCGGGACCGCTCCCCGGCCATTAGCCGGCATCATTTCCGAAGGAGCCCGGACTTTCCTCCAAGAGAAACCCTTACGGGTTTCTCCAGGCGGCCCCCACTGCCCTCTGCTTGATTATTCCTCGTAATCCATCTTCTCGCCGTCGACGTCTTCATCCTCGCCGTCGACGTCATCGTCATCGCCGTCCTCGTCCTCGTCCGAGAAATCGTCGAGGTCGGAGAGGCTTCCCGCGTCCTCTTCGTTGAAGAACTCGTTCTCGCCGGAGGGATTCTCCACGTAATAGAGAATCCGGCTGCAATACGGGCAATACACGATCTTGTCGCCGACGCGAACCTCGTTCGCGAACTGCGCGGGAAGGATCATGTGGCAACCGTTGCACACGTTTCCGTGTATGGCGACGATGCCGACGCCATGCTTGCTCTTGATGATGCGCTCGAGCTTGAACTTCGTCTCGGGATTGATGCCCGGGGAAACCTCGTCCTCGGCCTTCTTGAGCGAATCGAGCTCTTTCTTGTATACGTCGATCTCGGCGGCGAGCTTCTGCTTCCGCTCCCCGAGCTCCTCTTCCTGCTGCTTTATGAGGGCTTCCTCGCGCTTGAGCTCCTCGTCGAGGTCCTGGAAGGCGCGTTCTTCCTTCTGGAGGTCCTTGCGGATGGCCTGCTCGCGCTCACCCGCGTCGCGGATTTCCTTGTCGAGGGCCTCGTACTCGCGCTGGGTCGTGATGGTATCCATCGCTTTCTCGGATTTTTCGCGGGCGCTTTCCGCCTCGAAGAGCTGGGTCTTGAGCTCGGCGATGAGCTGGCGAACCTTCTCATACAGCTCGTTCTTCTCGATATAACCTTTTTTCAGGCGCGAGAGAAGCTCTTCCTGGGTAGACAGTATCGTCGGGGCGTCGCGGATCGACGCCTCCACGCTGTTCTTCTGGGCAAGGATGTCTTGCAGCGCCTTGAGCTTGTCCAATACCTCGGTCATTACCATATCAAAACCCCTCTATAAGTTTCCGTGATGCGTTTCCGATAAATCCTAGTTATCGAGATAGTCCTTGAGCTTGCGGCTCCGCCGCGGGTGCCTGAGGCGACGGAGAGCCTTCGCCTCGATCTGCCTGATGCGTTCGCGCGTGACGTTGAAGTAAAGCCCGACCTCCTCGAGGGTAAGCGAGTACCCGTCGTCGAGGCCGAAGCGCATCTTGAGCACTTCCTGCTCGCGCGGGGGGAGCGTCGAAAGCACCGACCGGAGCTGCTCCTGAAGGAGCGTGAACGCTGTCTGGTTCGCGGGATTCTCGACGTCCTTGTCCTCTATGAAGTCGCCGAGAAGGGAGTCTTCCTCCTCGCCGATCGGCGTCTCGAGCGAGATCGGCTCGCGCGCGACGTTTTTCACCTGCTTGACGCGGCTCACGTTCCAGCCGAGCTGCTCGGCGATTTCCTCGTCGGTCGGCTCGCGGCCGAGCCGCTGCATGAGTTGCCTCGACTCGCGAACGACCTTGTTGATCTGCTCGATCATGTGCACCGGAACGCGAATCGTGCGCGCCTGGTCCGAGATAGAGCGCGTGATCGCCTGGCGTATCCACCAGGTCGCGTAAGTCGAGAACTTGTATCCCTTGCGGTACTCGAACTTCTCGACCGCCTTGATGAGGCCGATGTTCCCTTCCTGGACGAGGTCGAAGAAATGGAGGCCGCGGTTCGTGTATTTCTTCGCGATGGAGACGACGAGGCGGAGGTTGGCGTTGATGAGCCGGTCCTTCGCGCTCTTCATCATCACGCGGCCGCGGTGTATCTCGCGCGCCATCGAGATGATCTCCTCGACGGAGTTCTCGAAATCGTACTCGAGCTTGCGGAGCTTGCGATTGATCACCTGGATCTGGGTATAGATCTCCTTGATGTCGTTCGCGCTGATGCCGAGCTCCTGCTCGAGTTTCGACCGTTCCCGCGCGATAGCGAGCCTCTTGCCGAGATTGCGGAGTTCGCCGTAATCGGAAAGGCGCAGCTCCTTCTCCTTCTTCTCCTGCCTGCGGCGGTACTCGCGGATCTTCCGCGTCGCCTCGATGAATTTCTCGGAAAAACGGTCGATCTCCTCGGACTGAAGGTCCGAGCCCTGAAGGATCGGGAGGATGCGGTTTCGAAGCTCGACGAGCTCGGGATCGTCGAAGATGCTCGAGATCTGGTCGCGCTCGTAGAGGCGCTTCTTGAGCGCCATGTACTGCTTCATGTCGGGAAGCGCGGCCTTGAGCGTCTCGCCGTACAGCTGCTTGAGACGCCTTTTCTCGGCCATCTCCTCGTTGAGCTCCTTGCGGGGCTTGAGACTCTCGTGGGGGTCGATCTTCGAGAACGCCTTCTGCGCGATCGCGTAGAATTCCGGGATGATCATCCCGGAGTTCTTGATCACGCCCTTGATGATGTTCTCGCCGTCCTCCATCTTCTTGGAGAGCTCGACCTCCTGTTCGGCGGTAAGGAGATTTTCCTTTCCGATTTCACGGAGATAGAGCCTGATGGGATCGTCGATCGAGGAATCCTTGTCGCTGTAAACGAGGCGTTTCCGCTCGGTTTCCTCGGGTTTCTTGGTCTCCTCCCGGGTTTCTTCCTCGGTTGAGGATTCTTCCTCGAGAAGCTGTATCTTGTTCTGCTCAAGGAGCACGAGGACCTGATCCATTTTCTCGGAGTTTATGATATTCTCCGGTAAAAGGTCGTTCATCTCGTCCCAGCTTAAGACTTTCTTTTCCTTCGCGTATTCGAGCAGTTTGGCAACCGCAGGATCAAGCTCAAGATCCGTCATTCGTTCGTATCCTTCAATTTCGCAAGCTCTTCGTCAATTCGTTTTGACTCGGCCATCATCTCGGTGAGGGTCCGCGTCTCTTCCTCGCCGGTCCCGGCGAAAAGGCCCATTCTCGCCACGAGTCGGGCTTTCCGTTTCTCGAGAACGTTTTTCCGCACGAACGCGATTCCGTCTTCGACCGTCTTTTGCGCGTTTTCGGCGAATTCCCCGTTCATCACGGTTTCGGTGATGAGGGTTCGCATCCCGTCGTCGGGGCAGCGCGATAGCAGACTGTCATAGCTCGCGGAGTCGGTTCGAAAGCATTCCTCGAGAACGATGAAAAGATCCCTCGCCACCGGGTCCTCGAAATCATCGGAGGCCAAATTCGACCGCATCAACGGAAAAAGGCCGGTATTCGCCGCGACGGCAAGCACCGCGCGAAGTTCGGCGTTCCTTCTGATGTTTTGCGGTTTTCGCCGCTCGGACGCGTCGTCCCCATCCCGTTGGATCATGGGTCGCGGTTGTTTCCTGTTTTGGTAGTCGGACAACAACGCTTTTTCGCTGATTCCGAACGCGGCCGAAAGCCGTCGTATCGTTGACTCCCTTTGTATATCGGATTCCAGTACCTCAATGTATGGAAACAAAAAGGCTGAAGCTCGGGTTTTTCCTTCCGGTATTCCCGTATTGAACCGCGTTCCTGCGGCCAAAACGAGATAGTCCAGATCTATTATAGAATAATCGAGAAGTTTTTTCAATGACTCGGCACCCTCATTTTGCAAAATATCCGCCGGATCCTTCCCGTTTTTTATTTCTATGACGCGAACCTCGAATCCCGACTGCCGGCACAGCAGGATTGCCTTGTATGTGGCCGTTTGACCCGCCTGGTCGGAGTCGAAGCAGAGATAGACGGTTTCCGCGAACGACCTGACGAGTTTCGCCTGTTCGGGCGTGAAAGCCGTTCCGAGCGGGGCTACGGCGCGAAGCACGCCCGCCTGGTGCCAGGCGAGCACGTCCATATACCCCTCGCAGAAGATGACGGATTTCGTTTGCCTGATCTCGGGAAGGGCAAAATCGAAGGCAAATAGGGTTTCGCCCTTTTTATATTGGGGAAGATCGCCCGAATTGAGGTATTTCGGGCCCTCCCCCTCGAGAATCCGGCCGCCGAACGCGACGACCTGCCCTTTCCGGTTATTGATCGGGAACATCAGGCGGTTCGAGAAAAAGGCAGTCCCGGGGTATTTCTTCGAGAAAAGCCCGGATTTCTCGAGAAACTCCGGAGAGTACCCCTTCTTCACGAGAAACTCGTGAAGCCAGCGCCGGTCCGCGGGTGAATAGCCCAACTTGAACCGATCGATGATCTCCCGGGAGACCATCCGCGACTCGAGGTACTTCAAGGCCCTTTCGCCCTGGGCAGTGCTCGTCAAAAGATAGTGAAAGCTTCCCGCGACGCGGCCATAGAGCTCGATGAGGTCATCCTTGGTCGTGTCGCGCGGCATATCGGAGGGAAGGCGACCGCCCTCGTAGATTACCTCGACGCCCGACTTCTTCGCGAGCGATTCCACGGCCTCGACGAAGGTGAGCTTTTCCATCTCCATGACGAAGTTGACGACTCCCCCGCCCTTGCCGCACCCGAAACAATGATACATCCCGCGATCGGGAACGACGTGAAACGACGGAGTGCGCTCGTTATGGAAGGGACAGCATCCCCACCAGTCGCTTCCCCGCCGCTCGAGCCGGGTATATTCCCCGACGACGGCGACGATATCGGTACGCTTGTTTACCTCGTCGATCGTGCCCGAGCTGATTTTGCCCATTAATTTCCCGCCGCTTTCTTGAGGTCGAGAAGCCGCCCCGCGCGAACGTGCTCGTCGAGCGATCGGGTAAAGGAATGCGTCCCGGCCGCGGGGTCCGTCAGGCGGAAATAGAGATACTTCGTCTTGGCCGGATTGATCGCGGCGTTGAGGGCCACGAGACCGGGATTGGAGATCGGCCCCGGAGGGAGACCCGCCCATTTGTAGGTGTTATAATCGCTTTCGATCTCGAGATCCTCGGTTCGAAGGCGCGAGGGATGCGGTTTCCTCTCGATCTCGGTGATGATGTACTCGATCGTCGCGCAGGACTGGAGTCCCATGCCGATCGCGGTCCTGTTCTCGAAAACGCTCGCGATCAGGGGCGCTTCCGCGTCGACGCGATACTCGCGCTCGACGATACTCGCGAGCACGACGCGCTCGAACAGGGCCGACGTCGAGACGGGCCTGTTCGCGATCCGCTCGATCTTCGTGAAGAAATTGTCGACCATCATCCCGACGGCATCCGACGCCGCGATTCCGATCGGGAAAAAATAGGTATCGGGGAAAAGAAACCCTTCGCAGGAGGTCGCGCGAATCCCCCGCGCAGCGAGCGAACCGGGATCATGGGCGGCCTTCTCGAAATCGGCGGCGGAAAGCACCCCCGAGCGCTCGAGATGCTCGGCGATCTTCGAGATCGTAAGGCCCTCCGGGATCGTGACGCGCACCGCTTCCTGCCGGCCGCTCGCGATCTTCTCCACCGCCTCCCAGGCGCTCATCGACGGCGATAGCCGGTAGGAGCCCGCCTTGAGAACCTTTCCCGTCACGCGCGCGTAGAGGCGCGTATACAGCGCCGAGCGGACGATGCCGGAGCGCTCGAGGTTCTCCGCGATGGAGTGGACCGAGGCGCCTTCGGGTATTTTCACGAGAACGGGACGGTCCTCCCGGGAGACGGGAAGCGCGGGGTAAACCGCAAAAAACGCGCACGCGACGAGAAGCGCGAGCGCGGCCAACGGAACGAAAACCTTTGCCATTGTCAATCTCATCTGAAAAACTCTTCCGCCTCTTCGATCGTCATCGCGCGGTACACGCATCCCTCGACGAAATCCTTGAAGCCGTCGAGGCGCCCGTCAAGACTCGCCTCGTGCCGCCTGAACAAAAGCGCGAGGCATTTCAGTTCGGTCTGAGTAAACGAATATCCCGAATCGTCCGCGCCGTTCACAGGATGATGTCCTGGCCCTCGCGGGCAATGACGATTTCCACCTCTCCCGTTCCCGCGTACTGTCGATACCAGTCGGCGGACTGTTTGAGGGTCGATATCTTCTGGTCGGTGTAGGTCGGCTCATGATGGAAAAGCGCGAGCTTCTTGACGCCCCAATTGAGCGCGAAATCGACCGAGAGCGAGAACGCCGAATGTCCCCAACCGGTCTTCTCGAGGGCTTCTCCCATGGTGTATTGGGAATCCATGACGAGCATGTCGGCGTCCATGAAGAACGCCTCGTTTTCCGGCGTGCGGAGAAAATCCTCCCGGGAGAGCTCGGTGTCGGTCGAGTAGATGAAGCGTCGATCGCCGTCGCGCACGAGATAGGCCGTACACCCGCCCGGATGGTTTACCCCGTGCCAGGTGACCACGCTCGAGCCGATCTTCAGTTCCCTCATTTCGGGCGAAAGGTAGACGAACTCAAGTGATGCCCTGAACCCGCCGGGGCCCATCATCGGCACGGGAAAGTACGGGCTTTTCATCTGGTCGGCGAGAATCGTCTCGAGGTCGGGATTGGTGCTGTAGAACACGATGCGGTTGCGGGGATCGAACGCCTGGCTGAAAAACGGGAGCCCCTGCAGATGATCCCAATGGAAATGCGAAAAGATTATGTGGTAGGTGTTGCCGCCCGACACGTAACCGGGACGTTGGGGAAGATTGAGCGAAAGCTCGCGAATGCCGCTGCCCGCGTCGAAGATGACACAATCCCCGGATTCGGTTTCGACCTCGACGCAGGAGGTATTCCCGCCGACGGTACCGAAAAGCCATTCGGGAAGGGACGCGAGAAAAAGTTCGCGGGCGTCCGCGCTTTCGACGTCCTTCGCGCTCACGCGCTGAACCACCGCGGCGATACGATTCTGAATCTGAAGCGGGGACAACGGAGAGGGAATGGACCCCCTTACACCCCAAAAATGGATTCGCATGCGGCTCCCTCTTTTACACTTACAGCGTCCGACCCTCGGCTTTCCTGCGAATATACGGCTCGGCCCGTCTTCTGGTCAAGTGGCGGTCGATTTCCTCGCGGGAATGAAGGGCTCCCTTGTTTACCCCGGGGCAGTCGCGTCCGTTCGCTTCCCACCAATCCTCGTCGGTCACGAGCGAGGACCAGAATGGATAGGACGAGCATTGAAAGGGCCGCGCGTCGTAGGCGACGCAACCCGACTCCCACAGGATACAGTCGTAGTTCGGCTTTTCCTTGAGACAAAGGTACTCCCACCCGTCCGGCTTTTCCACCCATCGGCAATATCGCTCGATGAAATCCTCTCTCTCGAGAGTAGCCCATTTCGTGAGCTTTTCCAGATCGATCTCTGAAAGGTTCACGAAACCGGGATCGTGCCGGCAACAGGAGGAACAACGCTGACAGGAAAAGCGAAGACCGTCTTTATAAAAAGGTTCTATCATACGATGGTCATGGCTCCGCCGCGCGACGGGCGGTCGGCGAACGGAAAAAAAAGGAGTTTACGCGAAACGCGTAAACTCCTGTCTGGAGAGACAAGGATTCGAACCTTGGAAGGCGTAGCCAACAGATTTACAGTCTGCCCCCTTTGACCGCTCGGGAATCTCTCCGTAATGTCACATTGCCTTTTTCGTGCCCCAGCCTAGCCAACTCAGGGATTCGAACCCTGGACCCCGAGATTACAAATCACGTGCTCTGGCCAGCTGAGCTAAGTTGGCAACGCGAACGAGGAGCAATTTATCTGAACGCCCCGAAAATGTCAAGCCATCGCGTCGACGATTTTCCGGTAAAGCGGAATATAGCTCGCTTCCGCGATGGCGTCCCAGTTTGAAATATCCCGTACGCGCGTCGCCGCGTACGATATGATTCGGCGATACTCCTCGACGGCCGCGCACCCGGCCCCGTAACGAGCGCGGTCTTCCCCCGCCCTCACGCCGAGTTCCGATACGGGTTTCCCGAGATCGACGAGAAGTCGCGCGAGCTCGAGCGAATCGTTGTCGTCGTCCGCGCTCCCGTAGAGAAAGCCGCTTATTCCGTCCTCTATCTTCCTCAGGCCCCCGACCGCGTGGGCGACCGGTATCGTGCCGAAGATCTGCGCGATGAAATCCTCAAGGCCGCACGGCTCGAAGGCGCTCGGGAGCACGATGAAGTCCGATATCGCGACCGCGAGCCTCGCGAGATTCCGCTCGTACCCCGAGATGTACGCGACCCGTCCCTCATAACGCTGGGAAAGCATGACGAACAACGCCTCGAGCGCGGGATCGCCCTGCCCGAGGACCACGAAACGCGCGCCCGGGAGGGTGTCAAGCGTCGAACGGGCGGCCTTCTCGAGAACGTCGAGCCCCTTTTGCCACGCGATCCGCCCGTGATACGAGAAGTACACGGAATCGGCGCAGGCGGAAAGCCTGCCATACTTGACGATGCCGGGAACCGCCTCGTCGGAGGCGAGCCACCGAGCGAATTCCTCTCGACACCGGTATTTTCCGGAAAACTCGCCTTCGATCGGGTCGTACGGATACGGAAGGAGCGACAAAGCCGTATCGCGCGGATCGTAGCGGTGAAAATCTATACCGTTGGTTATCCCGGTAACCTCGATCCTTCGCCGCCTGAGCTCGCCCGAGATCCCCTCGCTGAAGCGGTCGAAGGCCGGGTCGGTGAGCTCATTCGCGTACCAGGGCGATACCGTCGTCAGGGCGCCATACTCGGCCGCGAGAAGGAACGGCTCGACGTTGCCGTTGAAGAGGGCGCGCGCGAGCGCGATTTCGGGGAGGCCGGTCATGCGCGCGGCGCGCTCGAGCCCGGGAATCGCCTGCCGATAGCCCGGCCCCGCGTTATGCACGGTCACGACCGTCGCGGTACGCTCGAAAAGCCGCGCATACGCGGAATCGTTCCGCGCGAGGGCGGGAAGGATGGCCGTGTGCGCATCCTGGCAATGAAGCACCTCGGGGACGGTTTCGCTCGCGAGGGCGAACGCGAGAACGGAACGCTGAAAAAGCATGTTGACGAGATCGACGTCCATGTGCCCCTTGCCGCGCTTCGCGCCGGGAATGACCTTCTCGTCGGTTTCCGTGTAGACGTATACCGCGCGCTTTTCCGCGAACACGTGCGCGTCGACGAGGATAATCCTCACGCCGCGCGCGGAAAGCGAGTAAAAGCACACGCGATGGGTTTCCCCCGCGACCGCGACGTCGGTCGAGAAAAGGAGCATGCCCGCGCTCTCGACGAAGCCGTAGCGCGGGATGAATACCGTGACGGATACGCCCTTGCGCGCGAGCGACTCGGCGAGCGAGCACGCGACGTTCTTGACCCCGCCCGCCTCGGCGATTCCCGCGTATTCGCGGGTCGCGATCCATACGGAGCGTATCGGTCGGGACGGGCTCAAATCGTCGCCTTTCATTCCCTGTCCCGCGCCGCGCCGGACGAGCCCGAGAGATCGGGACGCAAGACCTCGGCCCCGTTGAGATACACCGCCTCGGGCCTATTCGCGCCGTAAAAGGTAACGAGAACCCGGATGACCCGGGGAAGGTACTTCTCGATAAAGGGCTCCGCGCACGCGAAAAGCGGGACAGAAAGGGCGAGACCGGCATTGCGCAGCGCGGTCGCGGGATTGAGGACGGTCAGATCGTCGGTAACCGAAAACACCACCGATACTATATCGTCCTCCGCTATTCCGTTTCGCTCGAGGAGCGCGCGATACATGTTCGGGACATGAAAGGAAACCGACTCGACGGAATTCTCGCAACACACGGCGCCGCGGACGGCATATAACCGATTTTCCATAGTTCGATCATAATAGAATTGGCGTGAAATCTTTGTCAACGAGCGCGGCCGAAAGGCCGGCTACAATCCGCGCGCGAGGATCACGATCACGTGGGCGGTTACGCCCAGGACGCACACGAACAGGAAGCAGGATACGCCCAAAAGGAACAGGGGAAACCCTCGCTTCCTCCGTCGCGAGGCGATCCCCGCGATAATGAGCGCGGAAAGGATGAAGGACAGGATCGCCGTCAGGAGGGCGGTCGCGGACAGTACGCCAAGGATGAGAAACTGGGTTGAATCCTGGAAATCCTGGACGTTGCCGAACAGGTAAAAAAGCGCAAGCCCGCCCGTGTAGGTCGTGAGAAAGAGGACAGTCCGCTGCATTAGCCGGGTCATCAGCCGTTTTTCGCTTTTCCTGAGCATCCTTGTGGTGCTATACTCCTTGTACGTACGCTTACTATACCGGTATTTCGACCGCTTGCAACAGGGGAAAAGGGCACCATGAAAAAAATTATCGCGACGTTCATCGTAATCCTCATCGCGGCGAGCGCGATCTTCTTCGTCGGCTGGATTCAGTTTTGGGTCCCCACCGGGATGCACGGAGTACTGGTATCGAAAACGGGCGGCGTCAACCCCCGCCCCGTCGAACCGGGGACGTTCCGCTGGCAATGGGAACGGCTCATCCCGACCAACGCGCAGCTCATACCCTTCAGCCTCGCGCCCGTCGAGACTGCCTTGACCGTCGAAGGAACCCTTCCCTCCGCCGACCTCTACGGGGCCATGCTTGAGGGAAAACCCGATTTTTCCTGGAGTTTCTCGGTTACGGCTACCGCCCGGCTTTCACCGGACGCGCTCCCCGGCCTCGTGAAAGCCCAAACGGCCAGGGACCAGGCCTCGCTTCGCGAATATCTGGATAGAAGGATCGCCCAGGCGACCGGCGACGGATCCCGCAGGATCGTCGCCGCTTTTCTGGCCGATCCCGCGCGCTACAGGACGCTCGCGAACGACCGAAGCGCGCTCGCGACCCTTTTCCTCTCGACGGTCAACGGAGATTCCGGCGACGGGATCGAGTTCATCGGCGCGGAGGTAACCAATACGCGTTTTCCCGATTTCGCGCTCTATACCCTCGCCTCAGAGACCTATGCGTCATACCAGGAGCGAAAAACCGAGACCATGGCGGCCGTCGCGAAGGCACAGGCAAACGCTTCCGTCGCGGATTATCTCGAAATCGAGCGCTTTCAGGCGCTGGGCGAGGTTTTGACGAAATATCCCATCCTCATCGACTATCTCGCCGTCACGGGCGAGGGATCGCTTGAGGCGTTCAAGGCCATTCGGGAACGAAAGTAAGCGGGATCGCGCGCCTCATGACGTCTTCGGCGTCGAGCCGCCGTCAGCGCTCCCGCGAGAAGGATCGTCCGCCCGCAAGCGGAAAGACGCAAATAAATCTTCCCTCACGGGCTTCGATCGAGACGCTTCCCGAATCGGCGCGATTGCTCAAGCTGAACGCTCCCCCGTCCCAATCGAGTCCGTCGATCGGCCAGTGGAAGCCCGATCCCGCGGCTTGATGACGTCCGGGGCCGACGGGAAACACGGAGACGGGATCTTCATGAGACAACCCGAGGATGCGCACGGCGACCGAAGGGGTACCGACTCCCACCGAGACGCACACGCTCGCGTCGGATACCCAGACCGACGGACAGGGATCGCGGTCGAACAGCGCCTTCAGCGCGAGAAAGTGATCGACCCGCCCGCCCCCGCCCCCGAGAATGACGATGTCGTCGACCTCGCGCTCCGTCAGCGCCGCAAGGGCAATCTCGGTATCGGTGTAATCCTTGTCGTGCGGCCATCTTTCCACGCGCGCAGCCGGGTACTTCCCGAGCGCCGCGGGATCGGGAAGGCTGTCCATGTCACCGACGATGAGGTCGGGCTCGACGCCGAATCGCTCGCACGCGGCAAGCCCTGAATCCGCGGCGACCGCGCATCCATACCCCGACATGAAGGGGGCGGCGAGCCCGCTTTCGGGCGCCTCCCCTCCGGTAAACAGAATTCCCCTCATCTTCCCTCGCTTGTTCACGCGCCGTTTTTTTTATTATACTTCAAACACGATGGACAGAATACCGGTACACCCGATCCTCAAGGATCTTTCGCGTTTCTTCACCCAAAGCGGACACCGCGCGTATCTCGTCGGAGGGGCGGTCAGGGACATCGTCCTCGGCAAGAAACCCGAGGACTGGGATATCGCCACCGACGCGACGCCCGAGGAAGTAACGCGTCTCTTTCGCCGCGTCATACCGACGGGAATCGAGCACGGCACGGTAACCATCCCCTTCAAGGACCATCTCATCGAATGCACGACCTTCCGCACCGAGGCGGGGTACACCGACGGCCGGAGGCCCGACTCCATCGGGTACGCTGCGACGATCGAGGAAGACCTTTCCCGGCGCGATTTCACGATGAACGCGATCGCGGTATCCTTGCCGGACGGCGAGGTCACCGATCCCTTCGGGGGACGGGAGGACATCAAGCGCGGCGTCATCAGGACCGTCGGCGTCGCCTCAGAGCGTTTCGGCGAGGACGGCCTGAGACCGATCCGGGCGGTGCGCTTTTCCGCGCAGCTCGGCTTCGCCATCGACGAAGACACCCTCGCCGCGATCCCCGGCGCGCTCGGCGTTACCGCGCGCGTCGCGCGGGAACGCATCAAGGACGAGCTCGTCAAGCTTCTTTCGTCACCAGCCCCCTCGGCCGGGCTTCGTTTCATGGAATCCGCCGGGCTCCTCGAGCTCATATTGCCGGAACTGTACGCGTGCCGCGGGGTCGAGCAAAAGGGAATGCACGAGTTTGACGTCCTCGACCACCTTTTCGCCGCGTGCGACGCGAGCCCGCGTGAGAGTCTCGAGATCAGGCTCGCCGCCCTCTTTCACGACATCGGCAAACCGATCGTCCGCGCCGTCGATTCCGACGGCAACTATACCTTTTACCGCCACGAGACGGTTTCCGCCGAGATCGCCGAGCGCGTGCTCGCGAGACTCCGGTTCCCGATCAAGACGACCGAACGGGTCGCGCATCTGGTCAGTCAGCACATGTTCCATTACGAGCCTTCCTGGACGGACGCCGCGGTGCGCCGTTTCATCGTCCGCGCGGGAGAGGAGCATATCGAGGCGCTGTTCGCGCTCAGGCGCGCCGACGCGTGCGCGATCACGGGCCTGAAAACCGAGCCCGCCCACCTCCTCGAATTCGGCGACCGCATCAAGGCGGTCACGCAGGCGCGGCACGCCTTCAGCCTCAAGGATCTCGCGATCAACGGCAAGGACCTTTCTGCCCTCGGCATTCCCCCGGGACCGGCGATCGGCCACATTCTCCGGGAACTTCTCGAGGCGACCCTCGACGATCCTTCGCTCAACGAAGCCGATCGGCTGCGCGAAATAGCGGGCGCGATTTATCGGGATAAATTCGCGAAATAACTTATCGCGGGTATAAATTGAAAAGACTGTCAGGATTCGCGTGACAGGAAGAGAATCCCGGGACGGCGACCTTATGACTCAAGGCCGAGCGCGGAATACGCGAGGCGAGCCACGGTTTGCTCAGCCTCTTTCTTGTTCTTCCCGCTTTCGGGGCCATAGACCTTTCCCTGAATCTCGACGGTAACCCAAAAGGTACGATCGTGATCGGGACCCGTCTTTCGCGCAAGCGCGTACTTCGGGACGGTTTTGTACTGTTTCTGGATGTGTTCCTGCAACAGGGTTTTGTAATCCTTATGATGCCGACCCTGCAGCACGAGCTCGATCTGGGGATTCATGATGCCGAGAACGAACTGTTCCGCGACCCGATAGCCGGAATCGAGATAGAGCGCCCCGATAATCGCCTCGACCGCGTCGGCGAGAATCGCCTTTTTGCTCCGCCCTCCCGACATCTCCTCGCCCTTGCCGAGCACGAGGTACTCGTTCACGTCAAGCGAAAGCGCGATGCCCGAAAGCGTATCCTCCGACACCACGACCGACTTCGTCTTCGCGAGGTCGCCTTCCTGACGGTCACCCATGCACTCGTAAAGCCTTGAGGCGACGACCATGCCGAGAACCGCGTCCCCGAGGAATTCAAGACGCTCGTTATTGACCCGAAGTTTCGCGTTTTCGTTGGAAAAGGAACGGTGATGAAAGGCTAAATCAAGAAGGCCGGAATCCTTGAATCGGATGCCGGCCTTCCTTTGAAAGGCAAGGAGCGCCTGCTTCCTGTCGCCGAGTATAGCCTGACGGAACGGAAACAACGCAAACACTCCCCGGTTATTCGAGAATTACTTCGACTGAGACTTGATGAAATCGTACGCGTCGCGCACGGTCTCGAACTCGTTCGCCTTTTCGTCGGGAATGCTGATGCCCATCTCTTCTTCTATGGCATACACGAGCTCATAGGTGTCGAGGCTGTCGGCTCCGAGATCCTGGCGGAAAGAAGCGTCGAGGGTGATCTTCGACTCCTCGATTTCGAGCTTGTCGGCGATCAGCTTCTGAATTTTCTGAAACAACTCATCCATGGTAACAAATCCTCCCGAAATTAGCCGTTGGTTTCAGGCGTAATAACCTGACGACCGCGATAGAAACCGCACTTGGGGCACACGCGGTGGGTCATGATAAGGTTTCCGCAATTTCCGCATTCGGTCAGGGTCGGCGCGCTCAGGCGCATGTTGATTCCCTGTCTCCTGCGGGTCCGGGCCTTCGATGTTTTCGCTCTGGGCACTGCCATATAGTCAACCTCGCAATAAAATAATTTCCGTACAAATGAACGAAATAAAGATAGAACCGATACTATCTTTTCTGTCAGGGAGTGTCAAGCCCTGAATTACATTTTTTTGAATTCTGTCAACATTAAACCCGGATATCGAATCCCGGGCATGGATGCATGCCGTCAAACCCGGGGATATTTGCGCGCGAGCCCCTCGGCGACGACCGGCGGAACCATAGACGAGACGTCTCCCCCAAGGGCCGCAAGTTCCTTGATCGCGCTCGATCTGAGCACGAAGAATTGCGGGTCGGTCGAAAGGAATACCGTCTCGATCTCGGGATTCAAGCCCCGATTCATCATCGCAAGATCGAATTCATAGGAAAAATCGGCGAGATTTCGCACTCCCCGGATGAGGACCCGTGCGTCGTTCTTTCGCGCGTATTCCACGATAAGGCTTTTCCAGGAATGCACGAACACGTTCTCCCAGGGTCGAACCATTTCGCGGAGCATCTCGACGCGCTCATCCTCCGAGAAAAGATACCGCTTTTCGCTGTTAACCGCGACCACGACGTGAATTTCGCTGAAAATCGTTCGCGCGCGCTCAATGATATTGAGATGACCATAGGTAGGCGGATCAAAAGACCCAGGATATACGGCTTTTACCATTATTATAATAAAGTAAACACCCAAAAAGAAAAGAGTCAACACCCGCATTGAGAAAAAGATGTTTGACGAGCCGATAATCAGAGAGTAAAATTAGTATATGAAAAGAACAGTGCTCCTCATCGTGTGCGCGTCTTTAGTGCTCTATTCAGCTTGCCAAAATCCCCCGAAACCCGTCATCGTCACGGATACGCCAACCACAGGAACCACCGGCTCATCCACGGGCCCCGAGTCCGGCGACGATAACGCCGTCGTCGCGAAATTCGAGAACGTTACCATCACGAAACAAGCCTTCAAGCAAACGAAATCGGAAATCGAGCTCGTCGTCGTGGACTTGAACAAGATTACCTATGAGAAGGACTATACCCGCTGGTTGACCTACCTTTCCGATGAGTATAAAACGACCTTTTCCGATCCGGCCGGTCTCGAGAAGGTATCAAAAAGCCTCCCGACGAAGGGAATCAAGCTCAAGAACCTCAAGGACTATTTTACCTACGTATTCGTCCCTTCCCGCCAGAATATGCGCGTGGACGACATTCAATACGTTTCCCCCACGAGGGTATACGTCATCATGGAACTCATGAAAGACTCCCCCGCCGCCATATATATCCTTGAAAACATGGGAGGAAAATGGAAACTCGTCCCGAAAAACCAGTAACGGGCGAACGGGCGAGCGAGGCGATTATTACTTGACTTTGTGAATAAAATGAAGAGATAATACACTGATTAAACTTTCATCAGCGTAAGCAACAAAAGACCAGGGAGGTCGTTCATATGCGCGTTAAATCGTTTACAATCTTTACTGCCGCGTGCCTTTTCGCCGGGTTTCTGGCGACCGCGCAGGATCAAAACAAAGAGCCGCAGAAATCCGATACCATCATGACCGTCGAGGAAGCGTACCTGAGTTCCGTCGAGGGCGTTATCATCAACGAGCTCGCCCAGGCCGACGGTCGCGACAGCAAGCAAGTCGCCCTTCAGTACATCGAGAACGCGATCAATTCCGGCCGCAAGGGCGAGGATGTCCAGGCCGCGCTCGACCAGCTCGCCTCCGAAGGCATCAATTCGGTCATTCGCGAGTCCGGCAGGACCATGAACAACTTCCCCGACATTCGAATGAAGGCCTGTGAGCTCCTCGGGAAGATGGGAACGGTTCAGGCGAAAGACACCCTGATCGCGGTCATGTACTCCGACAACGAGCCGAGCGTCATCGCCGCGGCCGTCAAATCGCTCGGAGAGCTTGGGTATAACGACAACGACGAGGTCGTCGAGATGATCAACTGGATCACCAGGAAGTTCGACATCATCCTCCCGACGAGCTCCCTTGCCCTCGAGGTCCTTAATACCTACGAAAAGATCGCGCCGACCGTTAAGAACCGATCGGGCATGGTCGAGTCGATCATCCGGATCGCGAGCAACTATAACTACGTAACCCCGGTTCGCAACCGCGCCTACGAGGTTCTCAAGAAGGTGAGCGGAAACGCGGGGAACCAGAAAAACGGCCAATCCTCGCAGAACGGCGCGAAACCGTAAGCCGTCGCCGGAAACCACCGATTCAGGCAATAAAAAACCCGGCCTTTGACCGGGTTTTTTATTGCCTCGACTGTCGGAGTCTTTGCATGGAGTATGGAAGATGCGGGATTCGAACCCACCGCCTTTGGCTCCGGAGGCCAACGCTCTATCCAAATGAGCTAATCTTCCGCTGTTGGACATTCCCAATTAAGCAGTAAAACGAATCTTTTGTCAATCAAACTCAGGGAGAAAAATATGGAACCGCTGATACTTGCGTCGACCTCCCCCCGGCGACAGGAAATCCTGAAAAATCTCGGCATCCCTTTCACCGTCATGTCACCTCCGTACGACGAGGAAGACGTCATGGGTCTTGCCCCCCGCGATCACGCCGAATACCACGCGATGAAAAAGGTAGAGTCGGTAATCCGCATGGACTTGAAGCTCAACGCGCCCTGGATACTCGGCGCCGACACGATGATAGTCCTGGACGGTCTCGCCTTCGGGAAACCCCGCGACCGCTCGGACGCGGAGCGGATGCTTAAGGCATATTCGGGAAGGATCCACGAAGTCATCACGGGAATTGCCCTGTTCGACGCGGCCAAGCAGTTCATTTCGTGCAAAACGAACGTCAGCGAGGTAGCTTTCATGGCGCTCGACGACGCGCAGATCGCCGGCTACCTCGATACCGGCGAGTGGCAGGGGGCCGCAGGAGGATACCGGATACAGGGACTCGCGTCATGCTTCATATCTTCTATTAAAGGTTCTTATAGCGGCATCATGGGCTTGCCAATCCATGATTTATATGCAATACTGCGCGAGCATGGCTATGCATTCGCTTTTTAGCGATATCGCGGAAAAGCGCGCATAGACCGGCAAATACTCCGGAACCCCTTTGCGGGTGTCCGAGAATCAGAGAAGGCTGGTGACACGAAACGGGGGATACCTTTATCCCGACACGATCGTTCACCGCACAAGGAGTCACGTCATGGCAGTAGTAACCATGAAGAGCCTGCTTGAGTCCGGCGTCCATTTCGGACACCAGGTCAAGCGCTGGGATCCCCGCATGAAGAAGTACATCTTCGCCGAGCGGAACGGAATTCACATCATCGACCTCCAGAAGACCATCCTTTCCATCAAGGAAGCGTACGAGGCCGTCCGCAAGACCACCGCCGCGGGAAAGAGCGTCCTCTTCGTCGGCACGAAGAAGCAGGCGCAGCAGACCATCGCCAAGGAAGCCGAGCGCTGTGGCATGTTCTACGTCAACAACCGCTGGCTCGGCGGTATGCTTACCAACTTCAGCACCATCAAGAAGAGCCTCCTCCGCCTCAAGAAGATCGAGAAGATGGAGATCGACGGAACCTTCGAGAGCCTCACCAAGAAAGAAATCGCCGCCCTCCAGAAGGAGAAGGCCAAGCTCGAGAAGAACCTCGGCGGAATCAAGGAGATGAAAGAGCTTCCCGGAATCATCTTCGTCATCGATACCCGCAAGGAAACCATCGCCGTCGCCGAGGCGCGCCGCATGGGCATCCCGATCGTCGCGGTCGTCGACACGAACTGCAATCCCGAGGGCATCGACTACCCGATCCCCGGAAACGACGACGCCATCCGCGCCATCAGCCTCTTTACCCAGATCATCGCGAACGCGGTCGTCGAGGCCGATAACGAGAACGGGCTCAAGATCATCGAGAACCTCCAGGACGAGGACGAGGACGCCGCCGACGGCGTTTCCGCCAAGGCCGCCAACGAGGAAGAAATCGTCGATTACTCGAACTACACCCCTTCCGAGAAGAAGGCGGTCGAGGAAAGCGACGAGCAGCAGGAACCCCTCGTCGACGAAGACAAGCTCTACGGCGAGAAATAAGGAGACCTGACATATGGATATCAAGGCATCTGACGTCAAGGCGCTGCGCGACAAGACCGGCGCCGGAATGATGGAGTGCAAGAACGCGCTCGCCGAATGCAACGGTGACGCCACCGCGGCCGAAAAGCTCCTCAAGGAAAAAGGCCTCGCCGCCGTCGAAAAGCGCGCTGGCCGCGCCACCACCGAGGGACTCGTCCTCATCAAGAACGACGCGAAGAAGGCGTCCATCGCCGAGATCACCTGCGAAACCGACTTCGTGTCGAAGAACGCGGACTTCATCGCCCTTGGCGACAAGATCATCGGCGAGGCGTTCGACAAGGGTCTCACCGCCCCCACCGCCGAGCTTTCGGGCCTCGTGCTCGACCTCGCGACCAAGATTCGCGAGAACATGAGCCTTTCCCGCCTCGAGACCGTGATCGCCGGAGCCGACGAGTACATCTCGAAGTACATCCACTCCGACAAGAAGACCGGCGTCGTGATCGTGCTCAAGGCCGACAAGGCGGAGATCCTCCAGAACAAGGCCGTGCAGGAGTTCGCGTACGATTGCTGCCTCCACATCGCGGCCTTCGCCCCGATGTACGTCTCGACCTCCGAGGTCGACCAGAAGTACATCGACGAGCAGACCGAGATCTTCAAGGTCCAGGCCAAGGAATCCGGCAAGCCCGAGAACGTGCAGGCCGGCATCGTCCAGGGCAAGATCAAGAAGCACCTCGCCGAGATCTGCTTCCTCGAGCAGGCGTTCGTCAAGGACGACAAGATGTCCGTCGCGAAGAAGATGGACGAAGTCGCCAAGGCAGCCGGCGGAAAGCTTTCCGTGTCGAAGGTAGTGTTCTACCAGCTCGGCGCAAAGTAACGAAACGCCGCAAGGCGATAACGACCGGCTTTCGTAACCGAAAGCCGGTTTCCTTTTTTTTCCGGATAAGGAGCGTATCATATGTCAGAGACCATCGCACCGCACGTAGAGCGCATGAAAAAGTCCATTAGCGCGCTGAAGGACGAGCTGAACACGATCAGGACCGGTCGCGCTTCCGCCGCGCTCTTCGATAAAATCCGGGTCGACTATTACGGGGATAAATCACCCTTAAGCCAGGTCGCGACCATCTCTATCCCGGAGGCGCGCCTCGTCGTCATCCAGCCGTGGGACAAGGGACTCATCGGCGAGATCGAGAAAGCCATCCAGAAGTCGGAGCTTTCCCTCAATCCCTCCAACGACGGCAAGGTAATCCGCATCGCGATCCCGCCGCTCACCGAGGAGCGCCGCAAGGAGCTCGCCAAGCAGGCCAAGGCCCAGGCCGAGCAGAGCCGCGTCGCCATCCGCAACATCAGGCGAGACGGCAACGAGGAACTCAAAAAGCTCGAGAAGGACGGAACCCTGACCGAGGACGGACTCAAGACCGCCGAGGACGAGCTTCAGAAAAACACCGACAAGTTCATCCAGGAGATAAACAAGATCCTGGAAGACAAAGAAAAAGAAATCATGGAAGGCTGATGAGTCCATCGCCAGCCCCTGACAACGCAATCGAACTCGACCCCGCCCGCATCCCCGCGCATATCGGAATTATCATGGACGGCAACGGGCGTTGGGCAAAGGCGCGAGGAATGGCGAGGACCCAAGGTCATCGCGAGGGTCTCGAGGCCGCGAAAGCGGTCGTCAAAAAGGCCGCCGAACTCGGCGTCAAGTACGTGACCCTGTATACCTTCTCCACCGAAAACTGGAAACGAGCCGTAGAGGAAGTCGGGTTCCTCATGGGGCTCGTGAAGTCCCACCTTCGGGGAGAGCTCGCTTTCTATACCGAAAACGGGATCAGGGTTCGCCACGTCGGCGACCTCTCGGGGCTTCCCGCCGACATCGCCGCGGAAATCACGTCGGTCGCCGCGGATACCGCGCGATTCGACAAGACTACCGTCGTGCTCGCGATCAATTACGGCGGAAGGGACGAGATCGTCCGGGCGATCCGGAAAATTGATCCTGAGCGCCTTTCCTCCATAACCGAGGACTCCTTTCAGGACTATCTCGATCTCCCCGATCTCCCCCCTGCCGATCTTTTGATCCGCACCGGCGGGGAGAAAAGAATCAGTAATTTTCTTGTATGGCAATCGGCCTACGCGGAACTCTATTTCAGCGACGCGCTGTGGCCCGATTGGAACGGCGACCGCCTCGTCACGGCAATCGCCGATTTCCAGGCTCGCGACAGAAGGTTTGGTAACGCAAAATGAGAAAACTCGTCGAACGACTGCTCCTTTTCTTCGTCGGCATCCCCGTGATCGTCGCGTCGATATTCTTCTTCCCGCAGTGCAATTACCTCATGCTCCACGTCGAGCTGCTCGCCTTTACCGCGCTCGCGGTGCTCGAGATGCGAAACCTGCTTTCGAAGAAGCTGCCCGTCCATCCGGTGCCCATCGCGCTCGCGCTCGGGCTCTTCATCCCGATCGCCTCGTTTCTGTACGCGGTTCTCGGCTTTCCCCTGAGGGTAATAACCTTCGCGATCGCCATCGCGACCGTCATGGTCTTTATCGTCGAGTTTTTCCTCTCGTTCAACGGCAAGATGGACGCCGTGATCGGGAGGATCGCATCGACCTTCATTTACATACTCTACCCCGGCTACCTCGTCATGTATCTCGCGATCATGACCGTGTGGCCGAACGCGGGCGCGATCCTGAGCGTCTTCTTCATCATGGTTTTCGGCTGCGATTCCCTCGCGTGGTTTTTCGGGATGCTCTTCGGTCGCAACAACCGCGGCCTCATTCCCGCCAGTCCCAACAAGAGCGTCGCGGGTTTCGTCGGCGGGTACGTCGGCTCCGTCGCTGCGGGACTTATCGGCATGGCGGTGTTCGCCGTTCCGTTCGCCGGATCCCCCCTCAAGATGATCATACTCGGCGCGGCGACCGCGACCGCATCCATCGTTGGCGATATCTTCGAGTCCATACTCAAGCGCTCCGCCGGCATCAAGGATTCGGGGAACATCATCCCCGGCCGCGGCGGCGTGCTTGACAGCATCGACTCGATCCTCCTCGCCGCCCCGGTGTACTACATCGCCTGCGACGTCCTTTACGGTTTCGCCAAATGACCGCTAAAAAGAAGGTATTGGTTCTCGGCGCGACGGGTTCAATCGGCAAAAGCGCCCTCGACATCATCCGCGGCAACCCTGACCGATTCGAGGTCGCCGGCCTTTGCGCGCATAAAAACAGGGCGGAACTCGACGCGCTTTCCCGCGAATTCCGCTGCCGCGCTTCCGTCCTCGTTTCCGACTCGGGCGAGGGCGCCCTCCTTTCGATGATCGCCGGTTGCGACGCTGACATCGCGGTAAACGGCATTTCGGGAGCGAGCGGTCTTTTACCTTCCAAAGCGGTACTCGAGCGCGGCATGGATCTCGCGCTCGCGAACAAGGAAACGATCGTCATGGCGGGCCCGCTCATTCGCGCGCTCGCGGCGTCCAAGGGATGCAAGATTCTCCCCGTCGATTCGGAGCACTCGGCCGTGTTCAGCCTCATCGAGGCGCACGGGAAAGACTCGGTCGCCGAGATCATCCTCACGGCCTCGGGTGGCCCGTTCAGGACAGTCGACTCGAGCCTTCTTCCCTCGATGACCGCGCGCGACGCGCTCAAGCATCCCACCTGGTCCATGGGCGCGAAGATCACGATCGATTCCGCGTCTCTCGCCAACAAGGGCCTCGAGGTCATCGAGGCCGTGCGTCTTTTCGACGTGCCCCCCGACCGGGTCAAGGTCGTTGTGCACCCCGAAAGCCTCGTCCACTCCTTCATCCGCACGAAGGACGGAGTCCTCTACGCGCAAGTTTCCAAGCCCGATATGCGGCACCCCATCCATGCCGCGCTCACCTGGCCCGAGAGCTCTCCGAGCGGGCTCGACGAGCTCTCGTTCGAGAAGCTCTGCACCATGAGATTCGAGCCCCCCCGTTACGCCGATTTCCCGCTTCTCGGCCTCGCCTATCGCGCGGCGGGCCTTTCGGGTTCGTATACGATCGCGTTCAACGCCGCGAACGAAGAGGCGGTTTCCGCTTTCGCGCGCGGATCGCTTTCATTCACCGCGCTCGCCGAGGTGACCGCGCGCGTCCTCGAGCGCGACTGGTCGACCGAGCCCGCGACCTTCGACGACGTGCTCCATGCGGACGCGCGAGCGCGCGAAGCGGCTCTCGCCGCGATAAAGGAGCTTTCCCGATGATCCTCAAGATCGTCTATGGACTTATCGCGCTCGGCCTCGTCGTGTTCATTCACGAGGCGGGGCATTTTATCGCGGCGCGCCTTTCCGGCGTCGCGGTCGAAACCTTTTCCATCGGTTGGGGACCGGTCCTTTTCCGCAAGAAGCGGGGAAACACCGAGTATCGGCTTTCCGCCCTCCCCCTCGGCGGCTACTGCGGAATGCGGGGCGAGAACGCCTTTCGCGACGCGCTCGAGCGGAATCTCGCGGCAATCCCCCGCGAGGAAGGCGGATTCTACAGCGCGCATCCCCTGAAGCGCGTCGCCATCGCGTTCGCAGGTCCCTTCGCGAACCTCCTTTTCGCCGTCCTCGCCCTCGCGCTCGTCAGCGCGATCGGCTTTTCCTATCGCTCGTTCGACAACCGCGTCGTGCTCGCCTCCCGATACGACGGCGGCTCGAATCCGGCCGACGCTGCCGGCCTCTCCGAGGGTGACCGCGTCGTCGCCCTCGCGGGCAAGAAGGTCGCGACCTTTTCCGACATTCAGGAAATCATCGCGACGAATCCCGAGAAATCGCTCGCGCTCGAGTACGAGCGCGACGGCGAGGTCGTCTCGACGATCGTCGTGCCCCGCCTCGACCGGAAAACCGGCGCCGGAAGGATCGGGATCTATCCGTATATACCGCTGGTCGTCGCGTCGGTGAAACGCGGCTCAGCCGCCGAGACGGCGGGGCTTCGCCCGGGCGACGAGATCACGGCGGTGAACGGCGTTCCCGTATCGCATTACCTTCAGTTTACCCACGCGCTCAAGGACCGACCCGCGGAGGCCGTCGTCACCGTAAACCGGGGAGGACTCTCGCGGGACGAGAAGCTCGTGCTCCTCTATCCCGAATCGGGGGCGATCGAGACGGGCATCGATTGGGAGGCTGAAACCGTCGTCGTGCCCGGTACCGGTCTTTTCGGTAGCGTACGCTACGGCATCCTCGAGACCGGTCGAATGATCGCGCTCACCGCTAAAAGCGTCGCCCTCCTCTTCCGCGGCGTCGACCTTACCGAGGCAGTCTCGGGGCCCGTCAGGATAACCGTGATGATCGGGGAAGTGGCCAAAACCGGGTTCTCCGGGCTCGCCGAGCTTCTCAGCGTCATCTGCGTATCCCTCTTTCTCATGAATCTCCTGCCCATTCCCGTCCTCGACGGGGGGATCATACTCACGGCGCTGATCGAATTCGCGATGCGGAAACCGCTCAAGCCGAAAACCCTTTATTACGCGCAGTTTGTCGGGATGGGCTTCATACTCGTGGTGTTTATCCTTGCGCTTTTTAGCGATGTACATTTCCTGATGAAGTAACGGGGGACAAAATGAGAAAGATCACGTGCAATTGCGAACAGACCTTCAGCGTCGAGCTTCCCGAAATCGTGGACCTCGACAAAAACCCCGCGCTTATCGACGATATCGCCTCAGGCTCATTTCTTTCGTGCGTCTGCCCGACCTGCGGCACGGTTCTCCATACCGATCTCATGACCCGCGTCGACTGGCCGTCCCGGAAGGTCTCGATCACCCTGATTCCGGAAATCGACCGGCTCGCGTACGTTTCGGGAAACCTCAAGGAAGGAACGGGAACCTCGGTGGTCATCGGATACGCCGAGCTCGCCGACCGCATCGCGACGATTCGCGCGGGCCTCGATCCGACCGCCTGCGAGACGATCAAGTACCATCTCGCTTTGAAGGCGCAGGAAGCGGCGTCGGGATCCAAAACCGTGATCTACTTCGAGCGCGTTACCGATTCCTTTGATATCGTGTTCCATATCCACGGCCTTAAAAAGGACGAGGTCGCGGTCATGACCGTCCCCCGAAGCGTCTACGATTCCGTTCTTTCCGACGTTCGGGCGAATCCCTCGGACGATACCTACGCGGCGCTCCTTAACGGGGACTATCTTTCGTACCAGAACATTCTCATCGAGGAGCGCAAGGCATGAGGGGCGGAAGACCCTTAATCCTCGCTCTTGTCGCGTTCCTCTCAGGCGTTCTCGATCCCCTCGCGGCACTTCCCGCGAAAGATGCCGAGAAGGCCATTCTCTCCCTCGCTTCCGTTCCCGGCTCCCCGGACTTTTTCTCTGCCGACTCGTCGGGTTTCGTGACGCGCCATTCCGCGAACGGCATCACGGAGGAATGGCAGATTTCCAACATCCCCGTCAGGATCATCGCGGTCCATCCCGACGGAAACCGCATCGCCTCGTACGAATCGGACGGCTTCAGCGTCTACCGCGTCTCGGTGTGGGATTGGAAAACGAAGACGAGACTCTACGCGAAACGATTCAGGGACTCCGTCACCACGCTCTCGTGGTCGGCAAAGGGAAGCTGGCTCATCGCGGGAAACACCTCGATCGAGGGGATCGCCGCGCTTGATTCGTCTCGCGGCACGAATGAAAGGCTCTTCGCCGAGAAACCCGGCATCGTGACCCTCGCGCTCACCGGCTCGAGCGAGTCGAACGCCATAACCTTCGGCCCTTCCGGTTCCATCAGGTATACCGATACCGCTACGGGGAAGGAACGCGCGCGCTATCAGGCGGAAGGAGACCTCGCTACCCCCGTAATGCTCTCCAACAACGTTATCATCGCGGGGTATCGCGACGGTCTCGTCTACGAGATCGACGCGACCACGGGAAAAACGATTTCAGCCTTCCCCGCCGTCGAACCCGTCATGGCGACCATGGTTTCCGATCCCCACGCGGTATGGATAGAACGCTCTGACGGAAAAACATGGACCCTTCGCGCGGGCTCGGCATCCTCGAGGCCATTCACCCTCTCGGGCGACGCACGGGTTACCGCTGCGCTTGGTCTTCCGGACCGAATCCTGGTCGGAACCGACTCCGGGGATCTTTTCGCCCTTACGCGGCCTTCAGCCCTCGATGCGAATGTTTCATCGACGCGAGTCGAGCGAACGCGAAATCGGACGATCGACGATATCGCATCCGACGGAAAGACCGCGTATATCCTTTCCGGGGGAACCGTTTTTACCGCGGAATCGCCCGAAGCGCTTCCCGCCCCCGCGTTTCGCGAGGCGCCGGGCACGAGGCTCGCCGCGATAGACTCCCGCCTCGTGTTCTGGTCAAACCGCGCAAGCGGCGACGTCTCGATCATGACCGCCGACGGAACCGATCGAAGAACGCTGTACCGGGCGCGCGAGGCGGTTCGATCCCTTTCGGCAAGCGGGACACGTATCGCGTTCATCGAGGGATCGAGCACCGTCGTGGCCCTCGATACCGCGTCGAGCGAACCGGCGTTTACCTTCGCCGGCATCGGCTTGCAGGACGCGGTTTTCATAGCCTCCGATCGTCTCGTGATCTCCAAATCGTCGACTCCGAGGTCTCCCGCGCCGCTTATCTCGGTAAACGCCGCGACGGGAGAGACGGTTCAACTCCCGATAAAGGCCGACCTTTGTTACGGGCTCAAGATCGTCGACGAAAGGAAGGGCACGCTCTCGGGCTTTCTCGTGAAAAACGGCGAGGCCTCCGCCACGGAACTCGTCATCATCGCCATCAATCCTTCGTCGATCCAATCGAGCTCGGCGAAAACGGCGCTCTCCTACGGGGACGAGGACCTCGCGGCTGCCTCTACCGTCGTCGACGGAAAGATCCTGACGAATCTGGGAAGGGGCGCGTTCATCGCGCTCGATGCGGATAACGGGAGAAAGACGGATTTCGATCGCGTCTCCGCCCTGCCCGTGCGCGCGGTCGCGGTCGGGAGTTATATCGTGACGCTTTGCTCGGACGGAACCCTTGTCTGGTATGAAAGCTCAGGCGGCGCGCCCGTGGCGGTACGGTCCCTGACGGATCGGTAAACGCCCGCGTCGGGCCAGACAGCCCAGCCCTAGCCCTGGGCCTTCGACACGAATTTCGTATACCGCGGAAGGAACAGTATGTCGATGTCGCCGATCGGGCCGTTTCGCTGCTTCGCGATGATAAGCTCGGTATCGATTGCCTGTTCCCTGTCGCCGTCCTTCTGCGCGCCAACCCGTTCCCGGTGGAGAAACATGACGACGTCCGCGTCCTGCTCGATCGAGCCCGATTCGCGGAGATCGGCGAGCATCGGCTTTTTTCCCTCCGCGTCGCGCTTAACCTGCGAGAGCGCTACGACCGGGATATTGAGCTCGCGCGCGAGACTCTTGAGCGATCGGGAAATTTCGGCGATCTGCTCGTGCCTCGGGATGAGGCTGTTCTCGCTCGTGATGAGCGTAAGATAATCGATAAAGATGATTTCGACGTTAAACTGCGCGCGCAGGCGCCTCGCCATCGCGCGCAGGTCGAGGAGTTTCATGTTCGGCATGTCGACGATGTAGAGGGGCGCGTCGTAGATGTGCCCCGCCGCGTCCTGGATGCTCTGGAAATCGCTCATCTTGAGAAGGCCGGTCCTGATCTTCTCGGAGGGTATCTTCGACTCGGAGGATATGAGACGCTGCATGAGCTGCATGTCCGACATTTCGAGCGAAAAGAACGCGGTCGGGATCTTTTCCTTGATCGCGGTATGCGCGGCCATCGTGAGCGCGAGCGCGGTCTTTCCGACCGAGGGCCGCGCGCCGATGATGATGAGTTCCGACTTCTGGAAGCCGCTCGTCATCTGGTCGAGCTCGATGAGGCCCGAGGGAACTCCCGTGAACGCGTCGCGGGTATGATAGAGCTTCTCGATCGCCTCGATCGCCTTTGGGATGATCTCTTTCGGCGTCTTGAAGGTCGCCGACTGATTCGCGTCGGTGAGCTCGAAGATGTGCTTCTGGGCGTCCTCGAGGACGGCGCGGCTCTCGGTGGCCTGATCGTGCGCCTCGGCGATGATCTTGTGCGATATCGCGAGGAGCGACCGACGCATCGAGTTCTCGAGGACTACCTTGGCGTAATACTCGACGTTGGCGCTCGTCGGAACGGTGTCGGTGAGGGAGGCGATATAGGCGGGCCCGCCGGCGGCGTCGAGGAGCGCGGTCTGCCTGAGTTCCTCGGTTATCGTTATGAGGTCGGATCGCTGTCCCTTGTTGAAAAGGGAGAGGATCGCCTGGAAAATTTTCTGGTTCTGGAGGGAGTAAAAGGAGTCAGGCCGCAGGTACCGTATGACGGTACCCACGGCCTCCGCGTCAAGGAGGAGCGCGCCCAGGGTCGCCTGCTCGGCTTCCAGGTTATGCGGCGGCACCTTGTCTTTCAGCGGAATGTTCGCCATGAGAGTTCGGGTCGACCGTTACTCGGCGTCGGCCGCGGGAGCGGCGTCGGCGGGAGCGGATTCCTCGACCTCATGATAGCGGCGCGCGGGGCGCTCGGCCTTCGCGGCGGTCTTCTGGGCGGCCTCGGGCTGCGCCTCGATGATGACCTGAACGGTCGCGTTCGCGCCCTCGTAGAGGTGCACGGTGACGTGATACTTTCCGACGCTCTTGAAGGTAAGTCCCGGGACCTCGATGCGCTTCCGCTCGAGCTCGAAACCGGCCTTCTTGAATTCGTCGACGAGGGTCTGGTTCGTGACCGCTCCGTAGAGCTTACCGTTCGCTCCGGCGGGCATGACGAGGTTGATGACGGTTCCCTCGAGCTTCTCCTTGAGGCTCGCGGCGTCGGCGCGCTTGGCGGCCTTCTTCGCCTCGATCTCGGCCTTGCGGCTCTCGAAATAGGCGATCGTCATCTCGTTGCACGGAACCGCGAAATTCCTCGGGAAGAGGTAGTTCCTCGCGTAGCCGTTCGCGACGTCCTTGACGTCTCCTTCCTCACCGAGGTGCTTCACGTCCTGGTTAAGAATTACTTTCATCTTCAAGCTCCTTTCAAGCTATGGATTTCCGCCGCCTGGTCCAGGAGTTGGATGGTCGGCGTCTGTATGTAAGAATCGCGCGCGCATCGGAACGAAAAGTTCCAACACGCCCACGATCGTCAACAGCACGGTAAAATGCGGCAAGAAGCCGCCGAAAATCGCAAGGACGACGAGGAGGAAGGCGAAAAAACGCGCCATGCGCGCCTTCCGGGCAAGGACGGCGCCCATAAAGCGGAATATCCCCAGCCCTTGCAGCAAAAAGTAAAAACCGGAAAGCAGGGTGACGTTCCATGAAAGGATCGCCAGCGCTTCCACGTCGAAAAGTTTCGCGGCCATTATCCCGCAGAGGCCGGCCGCGAACGGATAGAACAGAAACGGGTCTACCCGAAAAAAAGCGAGATCGACGGCCGAAGCGCCGATTCCGCGCATGGCGTCCGAGATTCTCCGGGCGATCGCCGCGTTCAGCGTGAACGCGATCACCGGAAGCGGGAACGCGGTATAAAGCGTCACCTTCAGAAACATGTCGTACACGGACTCGGGCGAAAACCTGATCCCGAGCACGGCTCCGTCGTATCCCGAGGGGATATAGGGCTTGAAGGCCAGTGAAACCTCGTCCGCGGTCGCGCGGAGCAAATCGGTAACCGCAGACTGGTTGCCGGTCGCGAACAGGAAGGAGATCCAAAGCGTCGAAGTCAGGATCCCCGCGAGCGCGACCCGATACCGAAGGCGTAGCCGGGCGGGCAACGCGAGCGTAAAAAGCGGGAGCATGAAAAACGCCGATCCCGCGAGCATGACGGGTATTGACGCCGCGTTAAGCCGACCGCCGGCGACCGCTTGCAAAGCGGTGCCCGCCGCGAAGTCAAGCGCAAAGGACACCGCGACGGCGACCGCGAACGCCCGCTTCCCGAAACGGAACAGCGTAAAGAAAAGCGGTACGGCGAAGAGAAAGGCCAACGCCGGCACGAGCCGCATCATCGCGACCGAGGCCAGGGCCGACGCGGCCGCGGCGGGAAGGAACCGAACGATCCCTTCCCCCGGGCCGTCGAGAGAGGTATCTCTCACGGCCTCGTTAGCTTACGACGTACGGAAGGAGCGCGAGCGCGCGGGCGCGCTTGATCTCGAGCGCGAGACGGCGCTGGTGCTTGGCGCAGGTGCCGGTGATGCGGCGGGGAAGGATCTTGCCGCGCTCGGTCGTGTAGCGGCGAAGACCGTCCGAGTCCTTATAGTCGATCTTGGCCTTCTGGGTGCAGAAGCGGCATACCTTCTTGCGGAAGAATACCTTGCCTTTGCGCGGACCGCGATCGTCGGAATCCCGCATGGCGTCCTGCATCTGGATCTCGCCTTCCATATCTTTCATCTTTTCGTCAGACATACAAAATCTCCTTGAAAATCGTCTGAAGCCTCAAGGCCTCAGAACGGAATATCGTCGGGAAAGTCGGGGGGAACGGAGTCATCCGCGTCGGAGGGACCCGACATCGGGGCGGACTGCCGTTTTTGATACGGCGCCGGACCGGCGGAAGAGGCGGAATACCCGCCCGAGGAACTTGATCCGGCGGCATAGCCGGAAGAAGCGCCCTGTCCGCCCGCGTTTCCGCCCAGGAGCTGCACGTTGTTCGCGTTGATTTCGATCTTGCTCCGGGACTGTCCGTCCTGTTCCCATCGATTCTGGTGCAGTTCGCCCTCGACGGCGACCTGCTTTCCCTTTACCAGATACTGATTGAGGGTTTCTCCCTGTCGTCCCCACAGGACGATGTCGAAGAAATTCGCCTCGTCGACCCATTGTTCGCCCTGTTTGCGGCGCTTGTTGACCGCGATGGCAAACTTGCATACGGCCATACCGCCGGAGGTATACTTCAGCTCCGCGTCGCGGGTGAGTCGTCCGATCAGTATTACGTGATTCACATCTGCCATGGCGCTCTCCTCGGGGTCAGGATTACTCTTCGACGCGGACGAAGAGGAAGGTCAAGAGGTTCTGGTTGAGCTTGAGCTGCCTGTCCATCTCGACGATCTTCGCGGGTTCGGCGTTGATGTTGAAGAGGACGTAGCGGCCGCGGGTCTTCTTCTTGATTTCATAGGTAAGGTCGCGGTCGCCGTACGGCTCCTCGCTCGCGAGCTGCGCGCCGAAATCGGCGAGCACCTTGCGCACGGCTTCGGCGCCGGTCTTGAACTGGTCTTCTTCCAGCGGGAAAACGACCATCAGTTCATACTTTCTCATGGTTCCTCCAATGGACACATTTCTGGGCCCGCAACCGTTCCGAAACTCGTACTTGGCCGGCGGGCGGGAGTGTAATGGGCCCCGCCATGCGACGGGACACTGGTCTATCAAAGTACCAGTTTTACCCCCTTTGGTCAAGGCAACTGGCCTTTTTACCGATACTCTGCTAAGATGAATCAGGGAGAACGACATGCTGCAGAACATCGTGTTTCAGGACAACCTCTATCACCTTTCGCGGTCGATCGATACCGCGTACGAGGGGCTTCTTCTCGAGTTGGCCCCCGAGTTCTTCCTCGACAAGACGATCGATGACATACTCTTCTTCGACGTGGCGATCCAGAAGCTCTACCGTCAGGTCCAGACTGCGCCCCATCTTTCCGGGTACGTCGAGATCCTCCACGCCCTCCACTCCTGCCAGGATCGCTATATCCGTCTTCTCGACCTGCTCCTTCAGGGCAAGGGATCGATGAAGGACAAATTCACCCAGCTTTTACCGAAACTCCAGGGTATCCGGAACGCTCACGCAGCGGTACGCACGGAACTCGCCGCGTGTATCCAAAAAAGCGACAAAACGAACGATTCCCGGGACATCGTGTCCCGAAACGAGTTGAGCGAACTTCTCAATTTCTGATATACTCTTTCCCGTATGCAAACCTATGACTGTGTGATCGTCGGCTCTGGGCCGGCCGGCCTCGGCGCGGCGTTCGAGCTCCTTGCCGCGAAACCGGACGTCCGAATCCTCCTTCTCGAGCGGGAAACCGTGTCCTCGGGAGGGTTACGCAACGACTGCAAGATGAACTTCACCTGGCCGATCGGCTTTCCCGTCGAATACTGGGAAAAGGATCGATCCGCCTCGTACCTCGAACGCGTCGAGCGCTTCCTCGAGCCCGAGATCCTCGCCCAGAAGAACCTTTCCACCTACGAGAAACGCGCGAGCAGGATCGGGGTCGAGCTTTTGATGATCAGGCAGTCCCACCTCGGCACCGACGGCGGGCTCAAGCTTATAAAAACCCTTCTCGCCAGGCTCGAGGCCGCGGGGGTCGAGGTTTCGCTCGAGGAGGAATTCCTCTCGGTCGACCGCTCGGCCAAGGTCGCGAAGACCACGAAACGGGAATTCGGATACGACCAGCTCATCCTCGCGCCCGGCCGGCACGGGTTCGACTTTCTCAGGCGGTTCATGAAGGATAACGGGATAACCTACACCGACAACAGCATCGACGTCGGCGTGCGCGTCGAGACCAGGATCGAGCACTACCCCATCGTCCGCGACTACTACGACCCGAAGTTCATATTCCCCGAGCGGACGCGCACCTTCTGCACGAACTCGGGAGCCGCGCACGTCGTCCAGGAAAAATATACCGCCTCCAACGGGCAGACCTACTACAGCGTCAACGGTCACGCGTATTCCCACGAAAAGCCCGCGAACGGGCTCGTCAACTTCGCCGTCCTCCGGAGCGTGGAGTTTACCCATCCCCTCGCCTCGGGCCAGGACTACGCCGAATTCCTCGCCTCGCTCGCGATGCTCACCGGCGGCGGGCACCCGATCATGCAGCGGATCGGCGACTTCCGCCTCGGAAAGCGGACTACCCGCGACGGGCTCAACGACGACCTCTACGACTTCATCCCCTCGCTTTCCTCGTGCACGCCCGGCGACATCAGCCTCGCGATGCCCGCGAAGTTCCTCCGCTCGATCTGGAAGGCGCTCAAGCAACTCGACACGATCGTGCCGGGCGTCCTCCATCCGGGAACGATTCTCTATTACCCCGAGATCAAGCTCTACGCGAACAAGCCCGTCTTCCTCGACAACCATTTCATGGCGGCCGAGGACATCTACCTCGTCGGCGACGGCGCCGGCACCTCGCGCGGCATCACCGGGGCCTGGGCCTCGGGACTCAGGGCCGCCGACGGCATCAAGTCGCGGAAGGGCTGGTAATGCGCATCACCGGAGGCACCCTTAAGGGAAGGATCGTCGAATGCCCGGCCGGCGTCATCAGGCCGGCGATGGACCGCATGAGGGAATCCCTCTTTGCCATTCTCGGCGACCTTACCGGGAAGTCCTTTCTCGACATGTTCTCGGGTTCGGGCGTATGCGCGCTCGAAGCCGCCTCGCGCGGCGCGGATCCCGTCTTCCTCGTGGAAAAGGACCCCCTGAAGGTCGAGACGATATTCAAGAACGTCTCGATCTCCCCCGTACGCATCGAATGCAAATTCCAGTCCGTGGAACTCTTTCTCAAGCGCACGAAGGCCGAATTCGACATCATCTATCTCGATCCGCCCTTCCCGTACAAGTTCCACGCCGACCTCGTGAAGATGACCGGCGACCTTCCCGTTCTCAAGCCTGGCGGGCTTTGCGTCATCCACCGCCCCCGCGAGCGCGAAATGCCGGAAGAGATCGGCGTCCTGAGTCGATGCGATCAGCGCGTGTATGGCCGATCGATCGTGGATTTTTACCGGAAGCCGTGATAATAATTAAAAGTTAGCTTGATAAAATTGCCATTCCTCCTTATTATGTAAAAAGGGTACCACTTGAATTCAAAATTGGCAGATAATTTTGATCGATTCGCGAACAAAGGACTCATCAAAAGCTCGGATCTACCGGTACAGAATTTAAGCGCTGAGCAGAAAGCCTCGCTGAACCGCAAGGGAAACGCCTTTTTCAACGAAGGCGACATCGAAACGGCTCGGAGAATCTTCCTGTCGACGGGGTATTCCGACGGACTTTCACGAATCGGCGATCATTACGCGGAAAAGGGCAAGGATCTTGACGCGCTCAAGTACTACTGGCTTGCGCACAACCGTCGAAAGGCGGACCCGCTCATCGCGAAATTTGCTTTACTCGTAAAATCCGTTATAACTGATACTAAGAACGAACACGAGGTATGACCATGTCAGATTTATTAAACGATATGCCCCTCCCCGTGCCCATGGCCGGAGAGACAGAAGAGGAAAAGAAGTTCAACGAGATCGCCGAATTGTCGAAAAACGGCTATCTCCTCCTGAAGGACAACAAGATAGACGAGGCGGAAAACGCCTTTCGCAAGATACTGGCGCTCGAAAGCGACAACAACTATGCCCTCGTCGGCCTCGGCGACGCGGCCCGCAAGCGGAATCGCTTCCGCGAGGCCGTCGACTACTACACGAACTGCCTCTCGTTCCATCCCGGCAACAACTACGCCCTCTTCGGCCTCGCTGACTGCTACAAGGCGCTGAACCAGTACAACAAGGCAATCGAGATCTGGGAGCAGTACCTCCAGCACGACGACCGCAACATCACCGTCCTTACCCGCGTGGCCGACGCGTACCGCAAGATCAGGGATTTCAAGCAGTCGAAGATCCTCTATCTTCGCGTGCTCGACATGGAGGAGAACAACCCCTACGCCCTCATCGGGCTCGGTCACCTCCACTACGACTTCAAGGAATACCGCGACGCGCTTTACTACTGGACGAAGATGCTCGAGCTCAACGAGGAAACCGTCGACATCCGCGTCCTCACCTCGATCGGCAACTGCCACCGAAAGCTCAAGACCTTCGAGCAGGGCATCTACTACTTCCAGCGCGCGCTCCGCATGGATCCGGACAATTTCTACGCGCTTTTCGGCCTCGCCGACTGCTACCGCGGAATGAACCAGCAGTTCCGCTCGGTCGAGTACTGGAACAAGATCCTCGAGAAGGACCCGAACAACAAGGTCATCCTCACCCGCGCGGGCGACGCGTACCGGAACATGGGGGACTACGATCTCGCGCAGAACTATTATCAGCGCGCCCTCGACATCGAGTTCGACGTATACGCGGTCCTCGGGCTCGCGATGATCAGCAAGATCCAGGGCAGGTTCGAGGAATCGGCGACGAGCCTCCAGCGGCTCATCCAGTCCGATCCCAAGAACTACCGGCTCTACCTCGAGGTCGCCGAATGCTACGTGAACCTCGGTGACAAACAGCGCGCGATCTCGACGCTTCAGGAATTCCAGAAACTTGGCATCCGAAACCAGCTCGTTTCCGAGATGCTCGAGAAACTCAAGTACTGACGCTCCGATGCCCGCGATTCCCGAGTCCGCTTCCGGCCTCCTGCCCGGCGAGCTAGCGTCGCGCCTCGCGCCCGACAAACCGTTCAGGGCGAAGCAGGCATTCAAGTGGATAGCCCAAGGGGCGCGCTCCTGGGACGCGATGACGAACATACCGCTTTCCGAGCGGGAACGGTACGCGCGCGTCCTTCCCCTCTTTTCGACCTCCGTCTCGAAAACTCTCAAGGATCCCGACGGGACGGTCAAGCTCCAGATCGCCCTTTCGGACGGCGCCGCGGTTGAAACCGTCCTCCTCACCGACTCGCAGGGGCGCAAAACCGCCTGCGTGTCCTGCCAGGTCGGATGCCCCATGGGGTGCGCCTTTTGCCAAACCGGGCATATCGGCTACCTGAGAAACCTCGGTCCCGGCGAGATCGTCGAGCAGTTTTTCCATCTCGAGGACGCGGTCGGTAAACTCGACAACATCGTGTTCATGGGTATGGGCGAGCCGATGCTCAACCTCGGCGCGATCGAAAGGACCATCGAAATTCTCACGAACCCCGAAGGTCGCGGACTCTCGAGGCGGAGGATCACCGTATCCACGGCGGGGATTTGCGACGGCATCCGAGCGCTCGCCGATTTTGCCTCACCGGTGCGGCTCGCGGTCTCGCTGACGACGGCGAACCCCGAGCTCCGCGCGGAGCTTATGCCGGTGACGAGGGGAAATCCCCTGCCCGCGCTCAAGGAGGCGATTCGCCAGTACTCCGAGAAAACGGGCAACCGCGTGACCCTCGAAGCCGCGCTCATGGGCGGCGTCAACACCTCGGAATCTCATGCCCGCGAACTCGCCGAATTCGCGCGAGGGCTCAACGTGCACGTCAATCTCATCGCGTGGAATCCCGTCGAAACCCTCCCTTTCAGGACCCCGACCTCGCGCGAGGTAGCGGACTTCATGAAGGCGCTTGAGCGTCTCGGCGTGAACGTCACGCTCAGGATGAGGCGCGGGGAGAAGATCGGGGGAGCGTGCGGACAATTGGGAAGAAGCGTTCAGGGCGAGCCGCTCGACGACGACGACTATTGATCGACCCGAGCTCCCTGTGGAACGGCAAGTTTCAAGATGATGTAACGGCGTACGGTTATTTCAGGAGCCGCGCGGCAGTTTTCGCGCGCTCTTCGCCCGAATAGAGGTGTACGCACGATTCGGCGACCCAGCCCTTTTCGAGATCGATCCAGAGCACGCGGGTATCACCCGATTCCACGATCCGTTTTCCCTGTATCGAAAAGATGTCACCCTTGCGCGCGTGCGCGATCGTGATGCCGGAGTCTCCCGGCTTGTCGCGCATCGAGACGTAGGGCTCCACGATGACCGCGTATCGGCCGTCCGCGGCGAGCACGGGGGTGTCCGGAAGCGAAAGACCGTTTATGGAGCGGGGACCGGAACAGGATACGGCAAGGAACGCGGCGCTCCAGAGCGCGGCGCTCCAGAGCGCGGCGTATAGCACTGTCTTGCGGGCGTTCATGGCTCGTATCGCTCCTTGATCATCGGTAACAGAAGACGGTCCGAATCGACGAAGGAAAGTCCTTCGATCTCGGAAAGCGTCGCCCAGCGAATCGCGGAATGTTCCGTCAGGCGTATACCGTCGGTTTTCGGGATCTCTATCGCGTACGCGGTGAGGGTCGAGGTTCCGGATTTGTTCTCGAAAGATACCGTGGCGATCTTCTCGCCGATCTCGACCTCGATCCCCATCTCCTCGAAAAACTCGCGCTTTATCGCGGCTTCGGCGGTCTCTCCCTGATCGACCTTGCCTCCGGGGAATTCCCATCGATTGCCCATCTCTCCCGTCGGGAGGCGTTTCCCGATGAGGAATTTCCCGTTCGCGTATATTATGCCCGCTATTGACTGTTTCATAACCCTATCTTATCAGAGAAAAAGGACTGTCGGGAACAGAAAATGCAAAACGGCCGCGAGCAACGCGGAAATTCCGACATATTTGCGCCCATTGACGATCTTTTGCACCACGGGAGGAAGCGATTCCTCGTCGACGGTTGAGCGTCGCCGATAAAAATCGTAGAGAAGCGTGAATCCGCCGATAAGACCGGCGAAGGCGGGCACGAGGTCACCGATGACCGGGATGTCGCCCCTCACGGCCGTTAAGAGCTTGAAAAAACCGGTAATGCAGGTGAGTATGCCAAGCACAAGGCGAAAGGTCTCATCGCGCATCGCTTGGGGCAGTTTTCCCTCGATTACGGCATCCGGCTCGTCGGACTCGACGAAAAGCAGCATAAAGCCGGTCAACGCGTTCAGCAAAACCGAAAGGAAATAAAACTGCAGCATTGTTGACTCCTGATACTCAAAAGCATAGTAAAAACTTCATTTCCGGTCAACAGTGACGGTCATGGTTCTTTTCGCGTTACCCGACGCGATATCGACGACGACGGAGGCGGTCGCCTCGTCTCGGAGCACCGCGCGGAGGGGAAGCTCGTCCCCGGTATACAAGCCCGACAGATTTCGTTCATCGAGGGTGTTTCCGTCCCGATCGAGAATCCTGACCGTGGCGGAGACGGGAACGCCATCGGGACCCGGGGCGTCGCCTTTCGAGCACATCAGGGTGAAATAGACCTTGTCCTCGAACGCGAACGCGCGAACGCGCATCGAAACGCCGCCGACCTTGAACGAGCCCGGTATGTCCGTGATGGTGAGAAACGCCACGAGCGCGCTGAGGATGAGGATGACGGTAAGAAGACTCTTGAGCCCGGGATTCGCGGTCAGGCCCTTGAGGAAGCCCTTGTTCGGGGTATAGCCCTCGCTATAGGCGCGCCGCACGTTCTCGGGGGCGCGCTCGAGACGCCGCTCCCGGCTATAGTGAAAGACGGTCGAGTCCCTGCCGTCAGACCCGAACTTGCCGGTCGGATCGGGATTCGTCCCTCCCGCGTCGAGGTCCTTGAACCCGTCGTCGGTCATCGCCTGATCTCCCCGATAAGCGCGTCCGTCCGCCACCAGACGAGCGAAGCCTCGTATTGGGTCGCGAGAAGCGCCGATATGATGCCGTCGGGGGAAAGCGCGAGCGCGTTATAGGCGAGTTCCTCGTCGCTGACAGAGAGAAGCCGCTTGAGGCTTCTCCGCGAGCGCGAATCGGTTATCTCGAGGGCGTACCCGCCTTCCTGCGGGGTTATGAGAAACAGCCAGCCGCTCGAGGTAATCCCGAGGAACTCGTACGGTTTCTTGAAGGCGACGGTTCCCGTAGTGCCCTTCTCGGAGCCCTCATACGAGGGAATGTCGATGCGATTGAGGTATTTACCCGAGTCGATGTCGAAGGGATACACGCAACTGCGGTCATAGCTGATTCCCGCGTTCGAGCCCGTTTCGGAATCGATGTTCTCCGTGTAATAGTCTATCTTCAGGTAGAGACGATGGGAGTCGCGATCGGGTATCGCCGTCTCGAGCGTCGCGAGAGTCGTTCGTTCCTTGTCGTACGGGTTCGGTATCCCCTTGAAGCTTATCGGCACGCGGAAAAGGAGCAGTCCCTCGGGATTGTACAGGAAAACGTTAAGCGCCCCTTGCGTCTTCGCCGTGACGATCGTCTCGTTCCTCGAGTTGACGTACACCCCGTTGATCGGCGGGAACGCCGTGCCTCCCGGCCCTTCCTGGCCGAGATAATCGAGGAAGCTTCCGTCCGAATTGAAGCGAAGCACGACGTCGCGGAGCGCGACCTGATCGTCGTTGTCGAATTCCTGGCGCTCTGGGGGAAGCTGGTCGACCACGTAGAGGCGCTTGAGGGAATTGACCGCGAGAAAGGTCGGATGGATGAAGGGATAGGCGATCGCCTTCCGCGTGGACGCTGCCGCCGCCAGGGGCTGCTCGTCGGCGGGTTTCGCGCTTCCGTCAGGGATTTCGCCGGAGGCGTCGGGGTTTTCCTCCCGCGCGAACGAGGGCAGCGGGTTCGTGTCGGCGTTGTAGTACACCGAAAGGAGATCGCCGAACGAGGTAAGCTGGATGATCTTCTGGGATCCCGAGTTCGCGACGTAAAAAAGACCGTCCTGCATGGCGATGCGGGTGTCGGGCCCCGTCGAGCCCGAATCGAGGCCGAAGAGGTCGAGCTCGTCCTCGAAACGGCCGTACTGCAGGGTGAAGAGCTTTTCGCGCTCGACGCGCGAGATCTTTTCGCTCGAGCAGGACGCGAGGGCGAGCGAGGCTCCGAGAATCAGTGCGATAAGGCGCGCGGTATCGGCGGCCTTGCGTGGTCGGGTCATTGGATCCTCCGGGGCAAGGGTAGTATTCATTTTCTTGCTTGTCAACAGTCTTTTCTTTTAGTACACTGTACCAATGATCAGCGACAAAATAATCCGCCTTCTCTTCGGCTCGCAGCACGAGCGCGACATCAAGGCCCTCCTTCCCCTTCTCCACAAAGTCAACGAAAAAGAATCCTGGGCCATCTCCCTCAAGGCCGAAGACTTCCCTCGCGAGTCGGACAAGCTCCGCGCGCGTTTCAAGGCTGGAGAGAGCCTCGATTCATTCCTCCCCGAGGCGTTCGCCCTCGCGCGCGAGGCGGCTCGTCGCATCCTCGGCGAGCGTCCCTACGACGTCCAGATACTCGGCTCGCTCGTCCTCCACTCCGGTCGCATCGTAGAGATGAAGACCGGCGAGGGAAAGACCCTCATGTGCGTCGCCGCCGCCTACCTCAACAGCCTTACCGGCAAGGGCGTGCACATCGTCACGGTGAACGACTACCTCGCCGAGCGCGACACCGACTGGATGCGCCCGGTGTACTCGTATCTCGGCGTTACCGTCGGCTCAATCCTCTCCAACATGGACAACGAGGCGAGAAAACGCGCCTATAACTGCGACATCACCTACGGGACGAACAACGAGCTCGGATTCGACTATCTCCGCGACAACATGAAATGGGACAAGAAGGAGTGGGTTCAGCGCGAGTTCACCTTCGCCGTCGTCGACGAGATCGACTCCATCCTCATCGACGAGGCCCGGACCCCGCTCATCATCTCGGGCTCAGCCGAGGACGACACCGCCCGTTTCTTCGAGGTCGACAAACTCGTCGGTCAGCTCGTCGAGGTCGAGAAAAAGCCGGGAACGAACGAATACCCCGACGAGCTCCAGGACGAGATCGTCAAGGGCGACTACAAACTCGACGAGAAATCGGGCCGCGTCTCGTTCACCGACGAGGGCATGCTTCACATCGAGGAAATCCTCCACAAGCGCGGGCTCATCCAGGGCAGCCTCTTCGACGAGGCGAACTTCGAGTATATCCACTACTTCACCCAGGCGGTGCGCGCGCACAAACTCTACGCGATCGACGTCGATTACGTCGTCAAGGACGGCGCCGTCCAGATCGTCGACGAGTTCACCGGGCGCATCCTCGAGGGCAGGCGCTACGGCGACGGCCTCCATCAGGCGATCGAGGCGAAGGAGAAGATCCGCATCGCGCAGCGCAACCGCACGATGGCGACCATCACCTTCCAGAACTTCTTCCGCATGTACTCGAAACTCTCGGGAATGACCGGAACCGCGGATACCGAGGCGGTCGAGTTCAACAAGATCTACAAGCTCGACGTCGTCGTCATCCCGACGAACCTCCCCGTCGCGCGTCGCGACGAAAACGACGTCGTGTACCTCAACGAGACCGAGAAGTGGAACGCCCTGTGCGACGAGATCGCCGAGGCGCACAAGAAAGGCCAGCCCGTTCTCGTCGGCACCGTGTCGATCGACAAGTCCGAGCGCATATCGGCGCTCCTCACCCGTCGCGGCGTCAGGCACGAGGTATTGAACGCGAAGAACCACGCGCGCGAGGCGCTCATCATCGCCGAAGCCGGCGCGAAGGGAGCGATCACGATCGCGACGAACATGGCCGGACGCGGAACCGACATCAAGCTCGGCGGAAACCCGGAGTATCGCGCGCGAAAGCGGGCGGGAACCGAGGCGACGCCCGAGCAGTACAAGGCCGCGTACGAAGAGGAATTCCGCAAGTGGCAGGCCGACTACGCCGAGGTCAAGGAACTCGGCGGGCTCTACGTCATCGGAACCGAGCGCCATGAAAGCCGCCGCATCGACAATCAGCTCCGCGGACGCTCGGGCCGACAGGGAGACCCGGGGCGGTCCCGCTTCTACATCTCGCTCGACGACGACCTCATGCGCCTGTTCGGCGGCGAGCGGCTCAAGAGGCTCATGACCAACATCGGCATGGAGTCGGGGGAGCCCATCTATCACCCGTGGCTCAACAAGAGCATCGAGAAGGCGCAGTCGAAGGTCGAGGAGCGCAACTTCGAGATCCGAAAGCACCTGCTCGAGTACGACGACGTGCTCAACGAACAGCGCTCCTTCATCTACAACCAGCGAAACGGCATCCTCGACGACGACGCCCTCGTCGAGCGCGTCATGACGACCGCCGAGGAATGCGTGGATGACTACCTCGACGAGTTCGCGGCAAAATCCCGCAAGGACCGGGACGGTGCCGCGTCGGCGATGATCCGGGCCTTCAAGAGCAAGTTCGGCATCTCTATCTCCGACGACGATGTCGCCCTGTGCGCGAAAAGCCCCGAGGAGGCGAAGCAGGCCATTCTCGCGAAGTTCCGCGCTGACATCGACCAAAAGGCGATTCTCGCGGGAACGCAAAACCTCAACACTTTCATAAGGTTCCAGTATCTCCAGGAGATCGACCGCAAGTGGCTCGACCACCTCGAGAACCTCGAGGCCCTGCGCGAGGCGGTGAATCTCCGCTCCTACGGGCAGAAGAATCCCCTCACCGAGTACAAACTCGAGGGCTTCGACATCTTCTACAACATGCTCGACGACATCAGGCTCGAGATCGCCTCGCGGGTGTTCCTCGTGAAGGTGAAGGTAGAGGGAGAGGCGGCCCCCGCGCGTCAGGTCAGGCAGGTGGCGGGAAACGCCCAGCATTCGGCGGTCGACGCCTTCGGTTCATCCGAGACCGGAGCCGGCCACGGGAACGCGAGACGCGCGGGTCCCATGAGCCAAAGCAATCCCGAGAACGCGCAGGTCATCAGGGCAGTGCCGAAGGTCGGCAGAAACGACCCGTGCCCGTGCGGGAGCGGCAAAAAGTACAAATTCTGTCATGGGGCGTGACGGGAATCGGTTTTACGGATAAAGGGAGTATTACGCGGCGCCGGTATCGGGCTTTATCGTCGTGATGAACGGCGCCGTGAGTTCCATGGTCAGGGGGAAATCGGCGGGATAGAGAAGTCTCGCCTCCCCGTCCAGCTGCAGGAGAATGCGCTCCCCGTAATAGAGAACCATCTTGTCCGCCTTGCACAGTATCGTCTCGGGATACGAGACGTGCTTTCCCGCCTTGATGCCGTTCTTCGACGCGAGTTTTTTCGCGAGTGACATGTCCCTGATCGCGCAGACGTTGTTTTCGTCGGGCAGTATTTTCTGGTTGGATCCGTAAGTCCTGTTTCCCGAAACGCCCATGAGCGCGAGGAGGAACCGTCCGCCGTGAGAGACGGGAGCGGAGCCTTCGCCCGACGACACGATCGCGGTCATCTTTCCGACCGTATACGCCATCCCGTAAAAGAGACACGCGAGGTCGACCCAGAGTTTGTAGAAATCCCCCGGAAAATGATGCTTCACCTTGTTCGTCATGTGCGTGATGAACGCGTCGATGCCGACGCTCGCGATATTGAAGGAAAACCACTGGTCCCCGTTCTTGCCGAGCGAGGGGTACACCTTCACCGCGCGCTGCCGCTCGAACCGCGCGGGTCCGGTCAGGAGCGAGAGCGTCTGGTCGAGCGTCCGTCCGTCCGATCCGTCGTTACCGGTCCCGAAAGGAAGCCTCAAGAGGCATACCCTTTCCGGAAGCCGCGACTTGCCCTGGATGACGCATAACTTCGCGTACTCGTTCTGGATGTCAAGGCTCGTGCCGTCCCCGCCTGCGATAACGACGAGGTACATCGCGTCGGGGTCTTCATCGGCGAGCGCTGTCAGGAAAACCTCGCGCGCGATCTCACCCGCGTGGCCGGGGCTTCTCGTCTCGTGCAGGCGGGCGGTAGAACTCTTCACGAGAATATCCCTATGGCCCGCGAGATCGAGCGCCTCCTGGAGGTATCGCCGGTTTTGGGCCGCGCGCTTGGCGAGCGTAAAGCCACCCGCGACGGGATTCGCGATCATCACGACGTGGAGATCGCGTCCCGCGAAGAGGCTTGACCGTTCCGCCAGTCTCCTGAACCCGTCGAGGTAATCCATCGGTCAGTTTCCTTTCCTGACGAACGCGTCCTTGAAACCGAGCGAACGGAAGCGTTCGATGATCGCGCCGTACTCGTCCTTCCGTACGGGACCGACGCAAACCTTGAGCCTCGCGTCGGAGCCCTTCTCGACTACCATCGGGTACTTGCCCGAATACCCGTCGACGAGTTTTTTCGCGTTTACGGGATCGGTATAGCTCGCGACCTGCACGTAATAGGATCCCTTCGCGAGCGTTCCGACGAGGGGAAGCCCGGCGAGGGCCGCCGCGTTTTCGGCCTTGGTAGGCTTCGCCGCCATCGCGATTGCCGCGGCCGGAGCGGTTGCCGTTGCGGGGGCGACAATGGATGAAGTCGGTTCCGTCGAAAGGGTTCCCGCGGAAGGCGGATTCAGTTCGGTCGGCACGAGAGCCACCGATTCTTCCTCGACGGGGAGTTCCTCCTCGAAGGGAACGGCCGTTTCCCCCGAGGCGAGCTCGGGTTCGTCGTAATAGGCCCCGGGAGTATCGGTCTCGCCCGGCTCGGGAATGGCAGTATCGCTTTCCGCAAGAACCGCGCCGGAGGACTCCTCTTCGGACGCAACCGGGGTTTCCGGTGTTTCCGCGGTTTCTTCCGAGGTTGTCACCGGTACGGCGGCGGCCATGACGGCGGGAGAAGCTTCCGATTCCGCCTCAAGGACGGTTTCGCCACCCTCCGCGAGCGGGGAAACGGCAACGCTCGACTCGGCGGCAAGCCCGTTTTCGGGAGCGATCTCGTTGGCCGGGGCTTCGACCGTCTCGACGGCGTCGGCCTTCACGGCGGCGCCAGCAGGCTCTCCTCCCTCCGCCTCAAGCGGCATGAGCGGATTTTCGTTTTCGCCCGCGATGGACGCAAGCGGTATCGCGCCGGCGCCCGCGGCAACGGCAGGATTGACGTCAGGGTCCGAGACCATGCTTGACGGCTCGCCCTCGGTGACACCGGTCGCGGCCTTTTCGGACACGACCGTCGGGATCGAGATGCGAACCCTGCTTACCGAACCGCTTCGCACGTTGAGCGCGGAAGCCGTCTCGGGGGAAAGAAGCGCGACAAGACCCGAAACGCCGGAAGGACCGGTCACGACGGCGCGAACCTTGATTCCCGTCTCGAGATTCTCGATGAGAACGACGGTATTCTTCGGGAACATGTCGCTCCGCGCGTAGAGCCCCTTGCCGGGGAATTCCGACGCGGCGGCGATGCCGGCGTTACCTTCCCAAATGGCCCAGGCCGATACGGCCGAAAAACTGAGGCACAGGGCCATGCACGTTATAAGGATACTGAACCGTTTCATCTGTCGCTCCCCTCGTGTGTTGACGTTATCGCCGCGAGCGCCTCGTCGGCGACCATCTCGGCGTCGACCCGCGCCTGGAGGTACGGGTCTGATTGCGTTACCGGTATCTTTCTGACGTCGAGTTTCCCTTCGTCGACCGTCTTCCCGTTCGTTACCCTCACGAGCCGCCAGTGAATGGAATCAAGCTCCGCGTAGGTGATCTTCTTCGCGGGATCGGTTATCTCCTGGGGTCCGTACTGCGCGAAAACCGCGAGCAAAAAGTCGGACATGCCGAACGCGGCTTCCTTTACCCCAAATCCCCTTTCGCGATATCTCGAACCGTCGAACCTGATGTCCGTGTTCGACGCGATGTGGCCGGCGTCGTAAAACCTGCCGAATACCGCGTCCTCGATCGCGTGGCTCATCTCGAGGGCGATGGAGGGCGCCTTTTCGTTTTGGACGAGCGTGATCGTGACAGTTTCGGACGATAGTCCCGATGCGAGCGCGAGCGCCAAGGCAAGCGCGATCAATACAGTTTTATTGGGCATAAGCCCTCCCTCATAAGAAAATATCGGTAAAAACGGCGACATCTCGAGTTTTTTCGCTCCGATCGGTTCGGTATTCTCATTTCGCGCTTTTTATGGTACTGTTCATTATATGAACTATTACGCGCTCCAGGTGAAAACCGGGTCCGAGGAAATCTTCATAAAACTCTTTTGCCTAAGTAGCGAGGCGCGTTCAGATTCATCGGCAAGGCTACTCTTTCTCCGCAGAAACATGCCCATCAAAAAAGCCGGGATCGTCAAGCAAAAACTCGAGCCGGTCTTTCCCGGATACGTTTTCCTCGAGTCGGAGACCCTTTCGGATCCCGTATTTTGGGGCCTCAGAACGACGCCGGGCTTTTTCCGTTTTCTCCCCGAGACCAAAACCCCGAAGCCGCTCGAAGGCCGCGACCTAGCGACGCTCAGGCATTTCATGTCCTTCGGCAACGTCGCCGAGCGTTCGAAGGTCGTGTTCGACGCGAACGACCGCATTCACGTCAAGGACGGTCCCCTAAAAGGCCTTGAAGGAAGGATCGTAAAGGTCGATAAGAGAAAGGGACGCGCGAAGGTTAAGCTCGACATGTACGATGAGTCTTTTCTCATCGATCTCGCCTTCGAAATCCTGGACCAAAAACAATGACGAGAGACTATTCCGAGACGAACATCTATATCATCGGCGCGGGCATCGCCGGAACCATGCTATCGCGCGAGATTCGCGAGAAGGGTATCTTCGGCAACGTCATCGCGTTCCTCGACGACGACGCGGGCAAGATTGGCAAGCTCATCGACGGTATCCCCGTCCTCGGGCCGATCAGGCAGATCGCCCGACTGGTCCGCCTCGGCGTGAAGGACGAGGCGCTCATCGCGATTCCGAGCGCGAGTCCCGAGACCCTCCGGGACATCTTCGCCGTCCTCAAGGACGCGGGCTTTTCACGGATCAGGCTTCTCCCGAACATCTCGCAGATCCTCGAGGGAAAGGCGCATCTCATCCAGACGCGCGAAATCGATCCCCAGGACCTTCTCGGCCGCGCCCCGGTCGCGATCAGCCTCAAGGAAAGCCTTTCGTACCTCAGGGGCAAGCGCGTGCTCATTACCGGCGCGGGCGGATCCATCGGGAGCGAGCTCGCGCGCCAACTCCTCTCGGGCGGCGCCGAGCGCATTTACCTTTTCGGCCACGGGGAAAACTCGATCTACCAGATAGACCGCGAGCTCAGGCTGCTCCAGGAAAGCGGAGTCGGAGAGAAAGCGACCGTCGTGCCCGTCATCGGCGAGCTCAAGGACAGGGAGTACATGCGCTTCATCGTCAAGCAGCTCAAGTGCGATGTCGTCTTCCACGCGGCCGCGTACAAGCACGTGCCGCTCATGGAGGCGAACCCGGTGGCGGTCATCGAGAACAACGTCTTCGGGACGCTCAACCTCATCGACGCCTGCCTCGAATCCGACGTCAGCCGCTTCGTCCTCATCTCCACCGACAAGGCGGTCGATCCCGTCTCGATTTACGGCGCGTCCAAGATGCTCTGCGAGCGTCTCGTTTCCGACGCCGCGCGCCGCTCCGAGACGGAACGGGCGGGAACGTCCTTCATGTTCGTCCGCTTCGGCAACGTTCTCGGCTCGCGCGGGTCCATTCTCCCGCTCTTCCTCGACCAGATCCGCAAGGGCGGCCCGGTCACCGTCACCGACCCGAACATGGTCCGCTATTTCATGACGATACCCGAGGCGTGCTCCCTCGTCCTCAAGACCGGCGGCGTCGGCGTCAACGGGGAGTCCTACCTTCTCGACATGGGCGAGCCCGTGAGGATACGCGACGTCGCGGAGCAGCTCATCCGCTTCATGGGCTACGAGCCCGAAACCGACATTCCGATCGCTATCATCGGCCGAAGACCCGGCGAGCGTCTCGACGAGCCCCTGTGGTCAAAGTCGGAGATCCCGACGAAAACCGAGTATCCGCGAATTCTGCGACTCGAATCCCGCGAGGGCTCCGGAAAACCCGTCGCGCCCCATCCCCTCGTCGACGCTTTGCGACCGTACTGTTTCTTCGACCCCTCGGCGCCCGAGCGGTATCGCGACCGCGCGGGGCTCATCGAGACGCTTCTCGGGAAAATTCCCTCGCTCAAGGAGATCGATCATGGCTGATACCGGCTCGGGCGACTTCATTCCCTTCTTCAAGCCTTCCTTTTCCGAAGCCGAGGAGGAGGCCGTCATCAGGGTTCTCAGGTCGGGATGGCTCACCACCGGCAAGGAAGCGATCGCCTTCGAGGAGGAATTCTCGCGCTTCACGGGGAGCCCGCACTCCCTCGCGGTCAACAGCGCCTCCTCGGGCCTCATGCTCGCCATGGACGCCTTCGGCGTCGGCAGGGGAACGAAAATCCTGACGACCCCGTATACCTTCATCTCGACCGCCACGAGCGCGCTCCATCTCGGGGCCGAGGTCGCGTACGTCGACATCGAGCGCGCGAGCTACTCGATCGATCCCGAACTCGTCGACCGCGCGCTCGCCTCGGACCCCGCGATCAGGGCCGTAGTGCCCGTCCACATCGCCGGAAACGTGTGCGACATGGACGCGATCGGCGCGATCGCCCGCGCGCGCGGCGTCGCCGTCATCGAGGACGCGGCCCACAGCTTCCCGTCGAGGACGCCCGCGGGATTCGCCGGCACCCTCGGCGACGCGGGAGTGTTCTCGTTTTACGCGACGAAGACCATCACCACCGGCGAGGGCGGGATGATCACCGTCCGCGATCCCGACGCCGCGGCGAGGATCAGGAAGATGCGCTCGCACGGCATCGATCGCGCGATCTGGGACCGCTACACCGCGAAGGGCGCCTCGTGGAAGTACGACGTGACCGCCGAGGGGTGGAAATGCAACCTCCCCGACGTGCTCGCCGCGATCGGCCGCGCGCAGCTCCGGAAAGCGGACGATTTCTTCGCGAAACGGGCGCGGATCGCGAGACGGTTTACCGAGGCGTTTCGCGAGCTCGACTTTCTCGAGGTTCCTCCCGACGGACCCGGAAACGCCTGGCATCTGTATCTCATCCGGATAGTCCCCGACAGGCTCGACATCGACCGCGACGCCTTCGCCGACGAGCTTCAGTCGCGCGGGCTCGGCATCTCGATGCATTTCATACCGCACTTCGAGATGACCTACATCCGCGAGCGCTACGGCCTCAAGGCGACGGATTTCCCCGAGGCCGCCCGGAAGTACGAAACGACGATCACCCTTCCCTTCTTTCCCGACATGACGGACGACATGGTCGAGCGCGTCATCGGGACTGTCCGCGAAACCGGACTCGGTCATTACCGGGGAAGCGCCCGATGAGCGCGCACAGCGAGCGGGCCTTCTACAGCGATATCGAATTCCCCGATCAGCATTACGGCGTTCTCATCAGGTCTTCGATTCAGCGCGGCCGACTCGTCGACATCAAGATCCCGACTCTCCCCGACGGATATTTCGTCTACACCGCGACCGACATCCCCGGCGAGAACAAGCTCACCGCGATGGGAACCTCCATTCCCGTATTCGCGCCTTACGAGATCAACTACTTCGGCGAACCGCTCGGGATCGTCGTCGGACCGGATCTCGACGTCGTGCTCGAGCTCGTCTCCGAGGTCCTCATCGAGACGGAACCACTCGAGCCGCTCGGTTTCGGCGACCAGTTCTCCTCGTCGCAGGTAGTCGCGAAGCGCGTGCTCATCTCGGGCGATCCCGACCAGGCATTCTCGGGCGACCGGCGCGTCTTCGAGACCGAAAGCGAAATCGGGCCCCAGGACCATTACTACGCCGAGCCGCTCGGGGTCAACGTCTCCGTCTCCAAGGACAAACTCGAGATATACACGGCGACCCAGTGGCCCTTCCACGTCCGTTCGGCGGTATCCTCGGTTCTCGACCTCGATCCCGCGGAGATACTCGTGATCCCGACCGCGACCGGCGAATCCATGGACGGGAAGATCTGGTTTCCCTCGCTCCTCGCCGCGCAGGCGTCGCTCGCCGCGGTTCTTTCCAAGAAACCGGTCAAGATCGCGTTCTCCCGCCAGGAGGATTTCCTCTTCTCGGTGAAGTCCGCCCCGGTCCGCATCCGGTATCGGACGGCCATCGCCGATGACGGAAGCGTCGACGCGGCGATCGTCAGGATACTCGTGAACTCGGGGGCCTACAGTCCCCTCATCGACGAGATCGTCGAGCGGATGACCGTATCGGCGATCGGTCTCTACATGGCGAAATCCTATCGCGTCGAGACCTATGCCCTCAGGACGAACCTCCCCCCCATGGGCGCGCTCTCGGGCTGGGGAGAGGGTCAGGTCGCCTTCGCGCTCGAAACGCATCTCGCGCGCGTGATATCGGACCTCGGTCTCGATCCCGTCCATTGGAAGATGATGAACGTCAATCTCGCGGGCCATGACAGCCCCCTCGGCAGGGAGACGCTCAAGGACGCGCGCATCGAGGGATTATTCGACACCGTCTGCGGAAAAAGCGATTTCCTTCGCAAGTACTCCGCGTACGAGCTTCTCAACCGCTCGCGTTCCGGGTTTCGGGACGGACCGCTTCGCGGGATCGGCATCGTGTGCGGATTCCAGGGCAACGGCTTCGCGTGTACGCGGCCGCAGGCCTCGTCGTACACGGTCGAGGTCACGATGGAAACCGACGGCCAGGTACGCATCAAGTGCGGGTTCAACTCGGACTCGATGAGACGGATCATCACCGCGATCGCGGCGAAGGAGCTCGGCATAGAGGAATCCCTCATCAGCCTGACGGGAACCGACACCGAGAGCATGCCCATGGCGGGACCGGACACCCTTTCGAGCAAGACGACGATCATCGCCCCGCTCGTTGAGAAATGCTGCGCCACGGTGCAAAAGCAGCGGTTCAGGCATCCCCTTCCCCTTTCCGCGAAGAAATCGTGGAAGCCCGCCGCGAAAGAAGGCCCGTTCGTCTCCGTGACACCGGGCGTCGCCGCGTGCGAGCTCGAGCTCGATCCCATTACCTACGAGGCTCGAATCCGCGGGCTCTGGCTCGCGTGCGACGGCGGAACCCTCTACGATCCCCGCGTGGCGCATTCGGCGGTCGCGAAGACGATTCCGCTCGCGATCTCCAAAATGACCGTCGAGCACCTCGTCCTCCGCGACGGTAAGATCTCGCCGAAGCAAAGCGTGCAGTACGAGCTGCTCTCGCCCGCGAACCAGAGCGACTGCGACGTGACCGTCTTGGAATCGGGCGCGGCCCCGAGGGGAATCGGTTCCGTCGCGATGAACCTCGTCCCCGCGGCCTACGCGGCCGCCCTGGGGCAGATTACCGGTAACGTCGTTTCCCGCATGCCGATCGACGCGGAGACCCTCTACGATCTTATCAAGCGCCGCGAGGAGGAAGCATGATCATTCCCTTCGAACTTAACGCGAACATGGTATACATCGACTCGAATCCGGGAGAGCGGCTCGTCCACATCCTCAGAAAGCGTTTCGGCCTGCTCCGCGCGAAGGAAGGTTGCCTTTCGGGGAGATGCGGCTCGTGCATGGTTCTCCTCGACGGGAAACCCGTCCCCTCGTGCGTCGTCCCGGTTTTCCAGATCAGGGACTCGTCTATCGTAACCCTCGAGCATTTCATGATGACCGACGACTACCGCGACGTGATCGAAGGCTTCGCCGCCGCCGGCGTCTCGATGTGCGGTTTCTGCGACGCCGGCAAGATTCTCGTCGCGCACGCGATCGCCTCCTCCGACGCGAGAATCGGGAAGGACGAGATCAAGGCGATGTTCGCGGGTAACCTCTGCCGCTGCACGAACATCGACGATCTCGTCGCGGGGGTCAAGAACGCCTGTACGCTCAGGAGGCGGCGGAAGAATGCTAAATAAGTTCACGACCGTTTACCACGCGGCCTCCGTCTCCGAGGTCCAAACGATTCTCAAGAACGTCGCGGGCCTCTCGATCGTCGCCGGATGCACCGAGATCGCTCGCCGGCAGACGGGCCGATCGCTCCATCTCCCGGCGAACGTGCTCGCGCTCGCGCGGGTTCCCGAGCTTCGCGCCATAACCAAGACCGAGCGCTACATCGATTTCGGTCCTTCGGTCACCCTCGACGAGATTCTCGCGCTCGGGAGGAAGAACGTTCCGGACGCGCTCTACGACGCCGTGACGCTTACCGCGAATCCCGGAATACGCGCAATCGCGACGATCGGCGGAAACGTCGCGGCGAAAGGACAGCGCCTTTCGACCTTCGCGCCGCTTCTCGCGCTCGACGCGCGGCTCGAGGTCAGAAGCCCCACCGACGCGGAGTGGATACCCATGACGCGCTATTTCTCGAACACGGGCAAGGAATCGCGGCATGCGCCCGAGTTCATCTCGAAGATCCGGGTCCCCACCGAATCATGGGACATCTCGATCCACCGGAGGCTCGGCCAGTCCGGAATCGTGAGCGACCGTACGGCTTCGTTCGTGTTTCTCGTGAAGACCCAGAAAAACATCCTCGCGGACATCAGGGTCGCCTACGCGGGAAAATTCTTTTTCAGGATGCGCGAGTTCGAGAACCTCATCATCGGCCGGACCCTTCCCCTTTCGGAAAAGGACATCATAAACCTTCTCGACAAGGCCGAGCTCTTCTTCGGAAAGGAACTGTTCCCGCCCTCGTACGAACGCCGCTGTTTCTTCAACATGCTCGAGGACGCACTCGTCGAGCTTACCTGAGGACAGCGCCCGCTTTTTCAGCGGATCAGCATCGAGTCGCCGTACGAGAAGAAGCGGTAGCGCTCGGCGATCGCGTGTTCGTACGCGGCGAAGATCCGTTCTTTCCCCGCGAAGGCCGACACGAGCATGAGAAGGGTCGACTCGGGCGTGTGGAAGTTCGTGAACACGCGGTCGACGACCTTGAAACGGTACCCCGGATAGATGAAAATTCCCGTCGAGGACTCGCCCGCGCGTAGCCGTCCCCCGCTCTCGTCCCATGCGGACTCGAGGGTCCTGATGCTCGTTGTCCCGACGGCGAGCACGGGCCTGCCCTCGCGCTTCGCGCGCGTCACCCGTTCCGCGGTATCCTCGGATACCGAGTAGGATTCCTCGTGCATGACGTGTTCCTCGATCCGGTCCGCGCGCACGGGGAGGAAGGTCCCGAGACCGACGTGAAGCGTGACGGTCGCGCGCTCGATCCCGCGCGCGTCGAGCGCGGCGAGCGTCCCGTCGGTGAAATGAAGGCCCGCCGTCGGCGCGGCGACCGAGCCGACGTTCCGCGCGTAGACGGTCTGATATCGGTCCGCGTCGGAAAGCTCGTCGCCCCGCTTTATGTACGGGGGAAGCGGGAGGTGCCCGTTTCGCTCGAGCCAGTCGTCGCCGATCGCGCGCTCGAAGGCGAGGAGCCTGAACTCCGTTCCCGAAAGATCGACCGAAGCGTCCTCTACGATTTCCGCGCGCGTGCCGTCGGCAAAGCGGTACGCACGCCCGACCTTCTGCCTTTTCGCGTTCCGCGCCATCGCCTTCCACACGCGAGAGGGCTCGAACCCCGGGATCGCCATCGGCGCGATGAGGAGGAACTCGGCCTCGGAACCCGTCGACTCGACGGTCGCGTAGACGCGCGCCCGCCTCACGCGGGAATCGTTGAAGACCATGAGCGTGCCCGGCTCGACGATATCCGCTATCTCGGAGAAAAGCCTGTCCTCGGTCTTCCCCGTCGAGCGGTCGAGCACGAGAAGGCGATCGCCGCCGCGGCGAGCCGAGGGTACCTGCGCGATGAGCTCCTCGGGAAGCTCAAAATGGAAGTCTTTCGTTTGCATCGTCAGTAGTCCTCGACGCCGATCCCGCGCGAGCGAAACCGAGATGGCCATAGGCCTTGTCGGTCACGACGCGGCCGCGCGGCGTCCGTTGAAGAAGTCCCGCCTGGATAAGGTAGGGTTCGTAGTAGTCCTCGAGGGTGTCTATCGCCTCGCCGACCGATATCGCGAGCGTCTCGGCGCCGACGGGTCCCCCTCCGTAGTTTTCGATGATCGAGGCGAGAATCTCGCGATCGTAGCGCTCGAGGCCGAGGGGATCGATCTCGAGCCGGTCAAGGCCCGCGGCGACGGTCGCGCAGGTCACCGTGCCGTCGCCGAGCACCTGGGCATAGTCCCGCATCCGGCGCAAGAGCCGGTTCGCGACGCGCGGCGTGCCGCGCGAGCAGCGCGCGAGGGCGAGCGCCGCGTCATCGGCGATCGCGATGCCGAGAATGCCCGCCGAGCGCCTGATTACCGAGGTAAGCTCCGTTTCGGAGTAGAACGCGAAGCGCTGGACGATGCCGAACCGGCTGATGAGCGGGCTCGAGACCATTCCCGCGCGAGTGGTCGCGCCGATGAGGGTAAACGGCGGTATCGGGATCCTTACCGTGCGCGCGCTCGGTCCCTGACCGATGATCCAGTCGAGCTCGTAATCCTCCATCGCGATGTAGAGCATCTCCTCGATCGCGGGCTTGAGCCGGTGAATCTCGTCGATGAAAAAAACCGTTCGCTCGGTCACCGTCGTGAGGATTCCGGCGAGGTCCTTCGGCTTCTCGAGCGCGGGCGCGCTCGTCACCTTGAAGTCGACGCCGAGCTCGTTCGCCGTGATCTGGGCGAGGGTCGTCTTCCCGAGACCGGGAGGGCCGATGAGAAAGAGGTGGTCGAGGCTCTCGCCGCGTTCGCGCGCCGCCTCGATGAAAACCGCGAGATTGTCCTTGATGGGCCCCTGGCCCTGAAAGTCCGCGAGGAGGCGCGGCCGTAAGGCCCGGTCGGGTTCGTCGTCGGCCATCCGCTCGGGACGCACGAGGCCCCGTCCGTCGTCGTATATTCCGTCATCCATGCCTTTTCATCCCGCCTTCACGAGCTCAAGGCCACGATGGCCCGCCTGAAGAGTTCTTTCTCGAAAGCCTCGGTACCGAGAGAACTTCCCTCGCCTTTCAGCTCCCTCGCGATCGACTCGACGGTCTCGGCCGCGAGCCTCCGGTCGAAGCCCATGCCGGAAAGCGCCTGAACGACGTCGTCGTGCTCGCCCTTCGGCTGGTTCCCCTTCGCCTTCGAGTTCTCGGCGACGAAAGTGAGCTTTCCCTTGAGCGCGAGGATCATCTTCTGGGCGGTCTTCGTGCCGATCCCGGGCGCAGCCTGGATGCGCGCGACGTCTCCCGACTCGAGGGCCCGTTCGAGCTCGCCGACCGCGATGCTCGAGAGTATCTTGATCGCCTGCTTCGGCCCCACGCCCTCGACCTTCATGAGGTCGAGGAAGAGATCGCGCTCGCGAACCGAGGCGAAACCGAATAGGCGCATCTGGTCGTCGTGATGATAGAGCCAGGTGAAAACCCTCGCGCGCGATCCGACCGTCCCGAGGGCGTCGACGCAGAGGGAGGGAACGGTAATCTCCCATTCCATCCCCGAATTCTCGAGGTGTATCGCCGAGGGAAGCTTCGCGGTAATGGTCCCGGAAAGACTGTTGAACATAGGAGGCATTATCCCCGTTTCCGCCCCGATTGGCAAGCAAGGAGGGCGATATCGGCGGTGTTGATGCGGGTGATCGCCGCCGCGAGCGCGTCCGCGGCGTGATCGGGCTTCGGGATCTCGGCAAGGCCGAGAAGGAGGCGCACCGATTCCTGCACCTGGCGTTTGTCCGCGCGCGCGACCCCGACGACAGCCTGCTTGATCCCGTGCGGGGTGTACTCCCCGAGCGGGATGCCTTTCAGGGCGAGGGCGAGGGTCACGACCCCGCGGGCCTCGGCGACCGCCATCGCGCTCGAGACGTTTTTCGCGAAGTAGAGGGTCTCCATCCCCGCCTCGGTAGGACGGTGAAGCTCGATTACTTCCGCGATCCCGCGGTAGATGGCGAGAAGCCGTTCCTGATGGGGGGTCTTTGGCGAGGTCTCGATGACCCCGTGGGTAAGGTAGACGAGGCGGCTCCCCGATTGAGCAACGAGTCCGTATCCTGTCGAGGCGAGCCCGGGATCGATTCCGAGCACGAGACGGGTATGTTTTAAAGAGTTCATCAGGAGCATGATACTATCCCAAAAAATGATAAAAATACAGCTTGTCTTCTTGACTCACAAAGTATACCGATGGTATACTTTGTATATCGCTAGTATACTGGAGGAAAAATGACGGAGCTATCGCGAAAAGAACGGGAGAGACTCGCGCGTGAACAAACGATTATCGGCGCCGCAGAGCGTATCTTCCGCGAGCGGGGATTCGATGAAACCTCTATGGACGATATTGCCTCGCTCGCGGAATTCACCAAGCGGACGGTATATCAGTACTTCGCGAGTAAGGAAGATCTCTATTACGCGGTCGTGCTCAAGGGATTCAGGCAGGTCGATGCCTTTATGCGCGAGTACATGAAAACGGCATGCACGGGATACGAGAAACTCGAGGCCTTGATAACGGGACTCTATAGCTTTTATCGCGATAATCCGGAGGTCTTTTTGCTTATAAGCCGATGGAGCCTCGTGAAACGAAAGCATGGCGGTGATACCCCGATCCGGCCCTCGATCGACGAATTCAACGTGGCGCTTTTTAAGCAGATAGAAACCATTTTCACTGAAGGTGCGGCAGATGGCACGATCCAGTCGGACCTGTCCCCGTCGGAAAGCGCATGCGGCGTCGTATTCCTCGTCATAAGCTTCATGAGTCATTTCGCGATCACCGGGGAGAACTTCGTCAAATTCCAGCATATTGATCGGGACAGGTTCTGCATGAACACCCTCGGATTGATCCTGAAACCCTTTAACGCCGCGAGAAAAGGAGGAACGACAGCATGAAATCGATTGAATTGGCGTATTTCTCGGGTACGGGAAATACCGAAATAGCGGCCGGCATGTTCGCCCGAAAGTTCCAGGCCATGGGCTATGAGGTGCGCATGTCGAGAATCGGGAAGGATGCGGGCGCGATCGTCGTGCCTGAGGCCTCGTCCGTCTTGGCTGCCGAGATGCTCGGCGTGGGCGCTCCCGTCATCGGGATCGGCACGCCGTCGATCGTGCTCCGGTATCTGCGAAAGCTCCCGGCGGGACACGGAAAGAAGGCGTTCGTGTTCAGGACCGCGGGCGGCGTCGCGCCCGGTAACCACAACGCGTCGCGAGACATGATCGCGATTCTGAAAAGAAAGGGATATGACGTCGTCCACGAGCGCCTTTTCTCCATCGGCAGTAACTGGGTGATCCGGTTCAGCGCGGCGACCATGAAAAAGCTGCATGACGCGACGGACGCCAAGATCGGCGCGATGTGCTCCGACGTGATCGCCGGCATCCGTCATTCGTACGATACGGGAACCCGCAAGCGCGCTACGGACGCGATCCTTCGATTCGTTTCCAGGTTCGGACTCCGTTTTCTTTCCGTCGATTTCCGCGTAACCGGCGACTGCTCGGCCTGCGGATCCTGCGCGAAACGCTGTCCGCAAGCCAATGTTCGCATGGTACGGGGAAAACCGAAATTCGGCGCGAACTGCGCCTCCTGCATGCGCTGCGCGTACGGATGCCCCAAAAAGGCCATCGCGTTGCATAGATTCGGGTTTCTCCAGCTACGGGGCGGCTACGACATAAAGGACATCCTCGAGCATCCTGAGCGATGGCCCGACGAAGGCACGAGGGAGAACCCACCCTTCCTTGCCGGATATCTCGCGGACTGAGGCCGGAAATCGCCGACTGGTCCATGAAAAAAAAAACCGGTCGAGGCATGACCCTCGAGCCGGTTTTTTTGTATCCCGCGCGAACCGCTGGACGATCCGCGCAAGCGCGTTACTCCTCGAATCCCTCGGGGATATCGAGGTTCGAGTAGACGTTCTGGACGTCGTCGTTTTCCTCGAGCTTCTCGATGAGCTTGAGCACCTTGCGGGTGGTGTCGGCGTCGAGGGTGGAATAGGTGTCGGGAACCATCGAGATCGCGGCGGAAAGGGATTCCCATCCCTTCGCCTGGAGCGCCTCGAGGGCGGCCTCGAAATTCACCGGGTCGGTGGTGACGGTAATGATCCCGTCGTCGTTCGAGACGTCGTCGGCGCCGGCCTCGAGGGCGGCTTCCATGACCTCGTCCTCGTTAACGACGGACGCGTCGTACTCGATCTGGCCGAGGCGCTTGAACATATAGGAGACGGAGCCGGTCGCGCCGAGATTTCCGCCGTTCTTGGAGAAGAGGTTGCGGACGTCCGCGGCGGCGCGGTTCTTGTTGTCGGTGAGGACTTCGACGAGGATGGCGACTCCGCCGGGGCCGTAGCCTTCATAGTTCAGTTCCTCGTAGGTCGCCGCGCCGAGCTCGCCGGTGCCCTTCTTGATGGCGCGCTCGATGTTGTCCTTCGGCATGTTCGCGCCGCGGGCCTTGAGGATCGCGGTGCGGAGGCGGGGGTTCGAGGCGGGATCGCCGCCGCCCATGCGCGCGGCAATCGAGATTTCCTTGATGAATTTGGTAAACGCCTGTCCGCGCTTCGCGTCGGCGAGTCCCTTGGCGTGCTTAATCGTCGCCCATTTACTATGTCCTGACATGCTGTCTCCTTGCTATGAAACCGGATTATCGTAGTTTTGGTAATAGTAACATAACGCAAAAAAGCATGTCAAGGAGCGCAAAACGCCGTCTTTTTCGCTCAAAAGACACCGTTTTCCGCTCCCGCATGCTTTAATCGCGTCTTTTCCGGAAAAGACGAAAGCTTCGGGGATATTCCCTTACAACCGACCGGAGCTCACGCCCTTTTCGATGAGGCCGATGAGCTGCTGCTCGTACCATTCCGAGGAATAGGGAAAGTGCCCGCGTACGACCGGCTTGAGGCGCGCGTCGAGAACGTCCTTGCACGGCTCGCAGATATCGAACTCGCGGATATGAAAGTAATTGCGCTCGGAGATCGGGGTCTCAAGCTCCTTCCCACAAATATCACAATACAGGCTTTTCATGCTTGTCTCCTACTGTATGGGCAGTCTCTGTACGTTCATGATAGCGCATCGAACCCCTTTTGTCGAGCACGTTTTTTTGCCTCGGGGTACGGAACGCCCGGAAAACGTCATCCTTGACAAACGCGATTCGCGCGGTACAATCGGGGAATGCACAAACGCGCATTTACGGTCAGGGGTACGGCCTACAGGCCCCACGAGCGGGTCATGGTCATCGCCGAGATCGGTACCGCCCATAACGGCTCCCTCGATCGGGCGAAGGAACTCATCGACGCCGCGCGGACTTCGGGCGCGGACGCGGTGAAGTTCCAGATCGTCTACGCCGACGAAATTCTCCATCCCGACACGGGTTTCGTGACCCTTCCCGGTGGAACTATACGCCTCTACGACCGCTTCCGCGAGCTCGAGGTCAAACCCGAATTCTACGCCGAAGCCGCCGCGTACGCCCGTACGAGCGGGATCGGCTTTCTCGCGAGCCCCTTCGGCTTCAAGAGCCTCGCCGAGCTCGACGCGCTCGACCCCGATTGCGTCAAAATCGCCTCGCCCGAGCTCAACCATTTCCCGCTCCTCGAGGCCGCTTCCCGGCCCGATAAGCCCGTCATCCTTTCCTCGGGGGTCTCGACCCTCGGCGACATCGAGCGCGCGTTAGCGTCCGCGCGAGGGGCCACGGAGGTCGCCTTGCTCCACTGCGTGACGAGCTACCCCGCGCCCGAGGCCGACTACAACCTCGCCGTACTCGAGAGTCTCGCTTCGGTCTTCGGCGTTCCCGTGGGCCTGAGCGATCATTCTCTCCATCCCATCCTCGTACCCCTCCTCTCGATCGCCGCGGGAGCGGTCATCGTCGAAAAGCATATCTGCCTTTCAAAAAGCGATCCCGGGCTCGACGACCCCGTCGCGCTCGCGCCTGAGGACTTCGCCCGCATGACGGGCGCTATCCGTGACGCGCTCGCGGATGCTCGCGGCGCCGACGACGTCAAAACGCGCATCGTCGAGCGGCTTTCGGCCGAGCATGGCAGGGAGACGATCGAGCGGATCCTTGGCGACGGCGTCAAACGGCTCGCCCCTTCGGAACGCGAAAACTACGCGCGGACGAACCGCTCGCTTCATTACATGGGGGATCTCGGGGAAGGATCGGTCGTTACCGCGCGCGACGTCGCGATACTGAGAACGGAAAAGGTGCTGACGGTCGGGCTCTCCCCCGACTGCCTCGACGCCGTCGTCGGCGCGCGCCTCGCCCGGGACGTACGCTCGGGCGCGGGGGTGTCCTGGGAGGACTTCCTCAGCCGGCCATTTCCGCGATGAGCCTGAGGCCCTTCAGGGTGAGCATCGCGTCCACGTAGTCGAAGACGTCGGTAACCTCCTCGAGCACGAAGGAAAGCCCGCCGGTCGCGATCGTCTTCGCGTCCGTGCCGAGGTCCTTTTTCATCCGCGCGACGAGGGACTCGACGAGCCCCTGGTAGCCGAGGATCACCCCCGCCTGTATCGAGTGGATGGTGTTGCGCCCCAGGCTCGAAGGGGGCACCTCGAGCGGAACCGAGGGAAGCTGGGCGGTATCGCGGAAGAGGGCCTTGACGGCGGTCCCGAGGCCCGGCGCGATGGCGACGCCCTGGATGGCGCCCGTCGCGTCGATCGCGGTAAAGGTGAGCGCGGTGCCGAAATCGATGACGATGCAGGCCGTGCGGTACGCCGTATAGGCCGCGACGGCGTCGCAGACGATGTCGGTGCCGATCTCGTGGATCGCGGTCTCGGGAACCTTGACGGGAAGTCGTTCGTAGAGCGAGGGAGCGAGCACGAGCGGGGTTTTCCCCGTCACCTTCTCGATCATGTGGACGAAGGTGTCGTTGAGGTTGGGCACGACCGATGAGATGATGGTCTTTTCGATCGTCCCCGGCGCGATGCCGGAATCGCGGAAAAGCGACCGGAGGATCGAGCCGTACTCGTCGTCGGTCCGCCTGGGATCGGTATAGAGTCTCCAGTCCTGGACGAGATCGTCGCCGTGAAAGAGCCCGGCGACGATGTTCGTGTTTCCGATATCGATAACCATCAGCATCGGCAAATCCCCCGCTTCTTGAACAAAATGGCCTTCGCGCGGTATCATACCAACATGGCAGAGCTTATACAACCCAGGGTTCTCAAGGGCTTCAGGGATTTCCTCCCCGCGCAGGAGATCGAGCGCGCGATCCTCGTCGAGCGGCTCACCGCGACGTTCCGTTCGTCGGGCTTCGTCCCGATCGACACTCCGGCGCTCGAGTATTCCGAAATCCTCCTCCGGAAGAGCGACGGCGAGACCGAAAAACAGGTCTTCCGCTTCGAGGACAACGGCGGGCGCGACGTCGCGCTCCGGTTCGACCTTACCGTCCCCTTCGCGCGTTTCGTCGCCGAGCACCACGCGGAGCTCTATTTTCCCTTCAAGCGGTACCATATCGCGAAGGTCTGGCGCGGCGAGAAGCCGCAGGCCGGCCGTTACCGCGAGTTCGTCCAGTGCGACTTCGACATCGTCGGCTCGGACTCGGCCGCGGTCGATTTCGAGATCCTCGCGCTCATGAAGGCCGCGCTCCGCTCGATCGGCGTCGAGCGCGTCACGATAAGGCTTTCCCACCGCGGCGTCTTCAACCGCTTCCTCGCCGCGCGCGGGCTTTCCGCCAAGAGCGAGGACGTTCTCCGCACCGTCGACAAGCTCGCGAAAATCGGCGAGGCAGAGACCCTGTCCCTCCTCGCCGAGATCGCGGGAGAGGAAAACGCGCGCGAGATCCTTGCCTACGTAAAGGGAGCCGGAAAGGAGTCGAAGGACTTCGACGCGACGCTCGCGCTCATCGAGCGGATGGCGGGCGGCCCCGCCGAGGACACTAAACGGCTTCGCGACATCAGGGCCTTCATGGTCGAGACGGGCATCGACGCGGCCTTCGTCCTCGACCCCGCGATCACCCGCGGCCTCGACTACTACACGGGCGTCGTGTACGAGACCTTCCTCGACGACCTTCCGTCGATCGGCTCGGTCTGCTCGGGCGGCCGCTACGACAACCTCGCGGGGCTCTACATGAAGGAACGCGTCCCCGGGGTCGGCTCCTCGATCGGGCTCGACCGCCTCCTCGCGGGCCTTTCCGAGCTCGGAATGGCGGCGACCCGGGCGAGCTTCACCGAGGCATGCGTCTTCTGCCAGAAAGAAGAGGACATGGCGCTCTACCAGAAGATCGCCGGCGCCCTCCGCGACAAAGGAATCGCGTGCGAGGTTTTCCCCGACGCGAAGAAGATGCCCCAGCAGTACGCCTGGGCCGAGAAGAAATCGATCAAGTGGGGAATCTTCGCCGACGGCGCGACCGGTGCCGCCTCGTTCACCCTCAAGAACCTCATCACCCGCGAATCGATAACGGAGGCGACCATTACCGACGCCGCCGAAAAGATCAAAGGCTGACGAGCACGCGGCACCAGTCAGGCATTTGAAAAGCAAGAAACCCGCCACATGGCGGGTTTCTTGTTTTTCTCAACGATGGATTCCGAAAAAAAGGACGTACGTTAGAGCACCTTGTTGAGGAAGTCGATCGTGCGCCGCTCGGTCGGGGAGCCGAAGATCCGGTCGGGACTTCCCTCCTCCACGATCACGCCGCCGTCCATGAAGATGACGCGGTCGGACACCTCGCGCGCGAAGCCCATCTCGTGGGTCACGACGATCATCGTCATCCCCTCCGCGGCGAGATCCTTCATGACCTGGAGCACCTCGCCGACCATCTCGGGGTCGAGCGCGCTCGTCGGCTCGTCGAAGAGCATGAGATCGGGCTTCATCGCGAGCGCGCGGGCGATCGCGACGCGCTGCTGCTGGCCGCCCGACAGTTGCCTCGGGTACGCGAAGGCCTTCTCGGAAAGACCGACGCGGGCGAGAAGCTCAAGCGCCTTCTTCGCCGCCTCGTCCTTAGTCATCCGCTTGCGGTCGACGGGCGCCATGGTGATGTTCTCGAGGACGGTGAGGTGCGGGAAAAGGTTGAACTGCTGGAACACCATCCCGATGTTCTCGCGTATCTTGTTGATGTCCGCGTGCTTTTTCGTGACCGTCATCCCGTCGACGACGATCGTTCCCGCGGTCGGAACCTCAAGGGCGTTGATGCAGCGGAGAAAGGTGCTCTTGCCCGAGCCCGACGGCCCGATGACGCTTACGACCTCGCCCTCCGCCACGTCAAGGTCGACCCCGCGAAGAACCTCGAGCGAACCGAAACTCTTCTCGAGACCCTTAATGGAGACCTTTACCATTTCTCAAACTCCTTTCGAGCCGCGCGGAGAGAAGCGACAGCACCTTGATGATCACGAGATACATGACGGCGACGAGGGCCCACACCTTGAAGGACTCGAAGGTCGTCGCGATGACGAGCTTTCCCGTCTGGGTAAGCTCGCGGATCCCGATGACCGAGAGGATCGAGGTATCCTTGAGCGTGATGATAAACTGGTTGACGAGCGACGGTATGACGATCCTGACCGCCTGCGGGATGATGACCTTCATCATCGCGCGCGACTTCGGAAGCCCCAGGGACCGGGCGGCCTCCATCTGGCCCTTGTCGACTGCCATGATCCCGGAGCGGAAGATCTCTGACATGTAGGCGCCGGCGTTGAGGCTCAAGGTAATGATGCCCGCCGCGTCCGGGGAAAGGCGCACGGGCACGCCGACGGACTGGAGCAGCTGGGGGATTCCGAAATAGATGAAAAAGGCCTGAACGATGAGGGGCGTTCCCCGAACGAGATCGAGATACGCCGCCGAGGCGAGCTTCAGGGGCTTCCTCGTCGATATGCTCATGAGCGCGAAGGCGACGCCAAGGATGGTCGCGATCGCGAGCGAGACGACCGTAAGCTTGATCGTCACCCCGAGGCTCATGAAGAGCTTGAGGAGTATGACCTGGATATTCATGGGTTCCAGTATACGCGATTGTTAGCCACCGGATCAAGAATGAAGTGGGCCCAACGCGCTTCGGGTTACGGAAAAAACGAAAAAAAAGGCCGGCGACGGGCGCCGGCCTTCCGATCCTCGACCCTTACGGGCGGATTCGGTTACTTCTTGATGTACTTGTCGAGAATGGCCTGATAGGTACCGTTCGCCTTGATGTTCGCGAGACCCTTGTTGAACTTCGCGAGAAGCTCGCCGTTGAGGCCCTTGTTGACCGCGAAGCCGTAGGACGAGCCTTTCTCCTTCTCGGTGACGATCTTGAGACCGACGCCCTGGGAGATGCCGTAGCCGAGAACGGGATAGTCCTCGAAGCACGCGGCGGAGTTCCCGATCTTGACGTCCTCGTACATGTTCGCGGAATCCTCGAAATAGGCTACGGCGAACCCGTACTGGTCCTTGATCGACTCGGCGAAGGTCGCTCCCTCGGTTCCGGTCTTGATCGCGACCTTCTTGCCCTTGAGGTCCGCGTATCCCTTGATCGTTTCGTCGGTCGCGGCGATGCCCATGACGACGCCCGAATCGAAATAGGGCTCGGAGAAGTCGAACTTCTGCTTCCGCTCCTCGGTGATGCTCATGCCGGCGATGACGCCGTCGGACTGCTTGGACTCGAGCGACTGCACGGCGGCGTTGAAGCCGACGACCTGAAGCTCGTACTCGAAACCCTGATCCTTCGCGATCGCGGCGAGGATGTCCATGTCGATACCGACGAAGGCGCCGGAAGCGTCCTGGAACTCGAAGGGAGCGAAGGTCGTATCGGTCGCGATAAGGAACTTCTTCCCGTCTTTTTTGGCGCAGCCGGCGAAGGAAACGATCGCCACTGCCATTGCCGCGAGCGCGGCCATCTTTATTGCTTTCATAGAAGCACCTCTCTTTTATGACGCCTACGGTACCGAAAAGGGGCCGGTCGAGTCAATGAGGCAACGGTAAAAAAAGATGGGCGCTCGGGGATGATCAGCCTTCGCGGGCGTGACGGCGAATGAGCTCCTCCCGCTTCTTGATGTGAATCACCGTGAAAAACAGGAAAACGAGGGCGTATACGCAAAGGAGAAGGAAAAACGAGAGGATCATCGGGACCTTCGCCGAGGTAACCGTCAACGTCACGATGATCGACTGAAACACGGCGATAAAAACGAGGGCCTCGCGCGCGCTGAAACCGAGCATCATGAGCTTGTGGTGGAGATGGAAGCGGTCCGGGTCGTCAATCCGCCTCCGTTCCCGGACGCGGCGCCAGATGGCGGCGATCGTGTCGCAGATCGGGATCGACAGGACCGCGCTGGCGTACGGGAGCGAGATCGTCGCGAGACGGTTTCCGCTTTGGAGAAGCGGAAGGACGGCGAGGATGAAGCCGAGAAACTGGCTTCCGCCGTCGCCCATGAAAATCTTCGCGCGCGGGAACGGGAGGTTGAAGCAGAGAAACCCGATGATCGAGAGAGCGAGGATCACGCAACAATAAAACGCGGCAATGTTCCCGACGAAATAGAAGAAGAAGGCGTAGGCGATGGAGGCTAAAAGCGCTATGGAACCGGAAAGGCCGTCGATACCGTCAATGAGGTTGATGGCGTTGGTCACCCCGACAATCCAGAAAAAGGTCAGGGGATACGCGATGACGCCCAACTCGAACCTGAACGGGAGATTGCCGAACCCGAGCCGCCTGAATACAAAGCCCGAGGATATGATCATGAGCGCGGCGACGACCTGAACGAGGAGCTTGTAGCGCGCCCGCCAGGGCTTGAGGTCGTCCCACACGCCCATCACGAAGATCATCGAGGAGCTTACGAGGATAACCCAGAGTCTCGCGCCGACATAGGTCGGGTAGCTCGAGGAACGGAAGAAAAGGACCATTCCGACGATGAACCCGAGGACGATCCCTACCCCACCCAGGCGAGGGATGTTACCCGTATGCACCTTTCGCTCGTCAATCCTGTCATAAATGTTGAAGCGCCGGGTAAGGCACAGAATGATATAAATGGAAACAATCGAGACAAGAAAGGTCAAGAGCAAAAACGAGTAAGACTTATCCATGCAAATCAATCCTTGGCGCGCTCACGTCTTTTAAGCACTGATATATACAATTAAGTATATACACAGAGCACATCCCACTCAAGGAAACAAGCGTTTTTTTTCATTTTATCCGCAGGATTTCCGTTTCGCTCAATGCGAGTTTGCCAGGTCCCTGACGGTATACGAGGTGACGATGATACCGAGCGTCGTCACGATAACCGGCGAGTACTTGTTGAAATAGTACACGAAGGTGCTGTTCTTCGCGTCGATGATCGTTTCAGGCTCGATGAACTCCTTTTTATGGCGCTTTTTCCCGAGCATGTCGCGTATGGAAATCGAGTCGAAGGCGTTCTTTTCCTTGTTGAAGCCGCCGGCAAGCGCGACGTAATACTTCCAGTCCCGGTCCGGGATGTACGCGTAACGCCCGGGACTCATCACGGCCCCGGTGACGGTCACGAAGAATTGCCTGAAAGGCACGACGAGGACGTCCTCGTTCATGACCGAGTGCTCGCTTCGATACGAAGTATCAAAAAGAATGTCGCTGAGGTTGAGCGGTATCCTTTTGTCCCCGCGGACGATATAGGCATTCCTGGTATCCGAGATGGTCGTGAAGCTCGTTCGGTAATTGCGCACCAACGACGCGTAGTTCTCCCCTTCGTTAAAGCGAACCTCGACCCTGGTCGATACCTGGGGATTGGCCGCGCCCGGGGTGCCGATGGCGCCCTCGAGGTACATGACGGGAAGCAGGTCGGTCCGTGATGCTATCGTGACGGTATCGTTGTTCTTGAGGGCGAAATCCGCGTCGACGTCCTCTGCCTTGAGGAAGATCTTCTCGCCGGTCTTCGAGTCGGTATCCTTGTATCTCACGACGTCAATGCGCGAAAGGTCCGCGACGGTGGTCGTACCCGCCCCGTAATACGAAATGAGCGCCGAAAGATTCTCACCCGGTAGCAGCTGATAGGTTCCGGGGCGACTAACCGCCCCGTTAATGGTGACGGAGCGGTCGTACCGCTTGATCGTGATAATATCCCCCGGGCGGAGATAGGGATCGTTCGACAGGTCCCCGTCGCGCTGCGCCTTGAAGAAGTCGTAGGTCGCGACCTTTCCGTTTTGCGACTTGATCTCGATATCCCGAAGCGAGGCATTGGAGGTGAGGCGCGTCAACACGGACGACAATCGCGAAAGGCCCCATACCGATGCGGTCGTCGTGGTCACGACCTCTCCAAGCACGATCACGTTATAGGTCGCTGGCGTATTCAACGCGAACTGCACGCCCGAGAACGGATAGTTTCTATTGACGAGATCCTCGACTTCTTTCTTGAGCTCTATGAGCTTCATACCGCTCGCGTTGATCACGCCGAGGTTGGCGACACGAATCTTGTACGAGGAATCGACGATGAAGGAATAGCTGATCGCCTCTTTTCCCGCGAAGAATCCGAACTTGTAGATGTCGCCCGGCGTCACGAGATAGTCGGGAGTCGCCATGGCCATCTGCGCGCGAATCGCGAGCTCCTTGGCGATGGTGCTGTCCGAGATCGAGGAATTGGGCACCGATACGGCGGCGTCTTGGGAATGGAGATAGCCGAACGCGGCGAGAAAGAGTATCGCGAAGCGGAGAACTTTCATGATGCGATCCTTATTTTGAGGCAGTTTTCAGTTTGGCCATCGCCCCGGGGTCCTTTCGGACAGTATCGACGGCATTGAGAAGGAAGGCAAGAAAAACCGAGAAAAAGAAGGAAGCGAACGTGACAATTATGCAGAGCATGCCTCTGCTTGGTCCCGATTTTCTGTCGGGAACCTCGGCATATTCGAGTACCTGGAAGACCGGTGTTTCGCTCGCGAGTTGCACCTTGACCAGCTCATATTGGGTTTTGAGTTGCGTATACACCGTTTTTTGCGCCTCGAGTTCGAGATCGATGCGCGTCGACTCGAGCATGACCGAGGACCCATTCGCGAATGACTTACCTTGATTTACCGCTCTCATCAACTGCTGGCTTTCTTGTTGTAAACGAACGATTTCCTTATAACTATTGTTCAGGTTAACTTCAAGATTGTCTTTCGAAAGCATATTCTTATCCAGGCCCATTTCCGTGAAGCGTTGTTCCATGATTTTAACAGCGAAATTCACGACAGACTGAGCGAACGCAGGGTCTATATCTGAAAATGATATCGTGAAAACACCCGAATCTTCGTCAAACTTAGCTTTTAAATACCTCATTAAAGCTTGACGACTTTCGGCTCGTGGGTTTTTCTTAATTTTATACCTTTTCATAAGATCGAATTGATCGACGATTGGGTCGAGAAAATCGTTTGATCCAGCAAGGTATACCGCAAGCGCGCTATATGTTGATCCTCCTGAAACATTCACCCCAGCTAAACTTGCGAGACCGCCTAAATCGCTTGACGAGAGTAGTGACGAAAGAACCCCACCGGAGGAAGAGCTATCGTTTATAAGCATTAGCGCCGTTGGGGTGTATTTGTTTGGATAGAACGATTTTTCTGAAGGCAAAACCAGCGATATGACTGAAAAAAGCAAAGCAAATACCATTCCGCAAAAGGTAATACTGATAATTAGTCCTTTTCGACGAAACATTACGGCAAGAAGGTCCAAAAGATCTATTTCTTCAGTAACATTACTCATGTCTCTCCCCATTCATATATCGAAAATTGTTATTACCAAACAAACACAATCGAAGCAAAAATGATTTAATTCTGATGTAATGTAATCACTTTTCGCAATTATCAAATCTGAAAAAAGCATTTCGGCCTTTTGAAAAGTACAGATATTTAGCCACACCAAAAGGAAGGAATCGCGAAAGCAATCTAATTATCAATAGACCGTTTAAAACAGAAAACCCATGGATTGAGTTCAACGCATGCCAATATATGGTAAATTCTGAAAAGGCCTTTTTCAGCGATCTTCTTTTAAAGCTATTATCCGTTATTCTAAATCGTAGCAGTGGTTCTTGTATTGTTCGTATTATATGACCGTCACACAACAAACGCATCCATAAATCAATGTCTTCATTCAATGTACAACTGGTTTGATATCGATACTGATTTAGCAAGTTTGTTTTCATCATAACCGTTGGATGGGCAACAGGCGTACCTTTGAATAACGATAGTGATTGTCGGCATGTTTCTTCAGGATATATTCTCCTGTTCGTTAGACAATCATTTTTAGCGTAGTAAAACTCTTCGATTCCCGTTCCAAGAACTTCAAGTTCTTTGTATTCTTCAAATTCTTTTAACTGTATCTCAAATCGAGACTTAAAGCAAATATCATCTGCATCCATACGCGCCACAAGCTCGGTACTTACATAATCTAGTCCATAGTTTAAAGCATACGCTAAACCCCTATTGTCTTTGTAACCCACAACGGTCATTGGCAATACATTCAAATACTCGATTATTACCGTCTCAAGCGAAGGATTTAGTTCTCCATCCTTAACAAGAATAATTTCTTGCGGCATAACTGTTTGGTGTAATAGGCTATCCAGACATTCTCTAAAGTAGCTAGGTGATTCCTTATGGTAAACTGACATTAAAACGGAAAAATTCATTAGTGCGATCCTCTACTTCTTGAGCTCTCCACTCTTTTGACATAAAAAGTCGTATATACCAGTAATCACGTATTTCAACCTCAATAAACCCTTATCCAAAAAAAACATATGAATGAACGGACGAATGGTAATAATTGCAAGTATTCTCAACCTGTACTTAATTGGCGTATAGTTCTTAAATAACAGCTTCAATCCATCACGAGTTTGATAATACTCCCTAATTGGGGATCCCTTCCTGATTGAAACGCCCATTTTTTTAATTACACCTATTCCTAATTGATGCTCCAAGATCACTTTGTCAGTTATTGCATTTATCATTCCTTCAGCTTTAAGCCTCCAACAAAGATCCCAGTCTGCCATATCCAAGAATATATCATCATTCCAAAAGTTTACACGTTTTAAGTTTACATATTCCATTAATAGAGATGAAGTAATCGAAGAGGAAACGATATAGCATCCAGCTGTAATTCGCTGTTTAATCCTAGGACTCATTACTCTATTAATGCTCTTATCATAGAAAACAGGTCCCAAACTTGCCACTCGATATGCATCGCGTTTCAATTCTCTGTAGCTATTTAACAAGGAATCAATATGGCCTTCCGTAATTCGAGAGTCTTGATCAAAAAAAATGATGAAATCATCATCTTGAAAAAGTATGTCTTTATTTTTAAAAACTGCATTAAATGCCGACGACAAACCCAAGTTGCAATTATTAAATATATAAGTACAATTCGGTATCTCATCAATATTAATTAAATCTTCGCATTTTTGATGCGAATTGTCGCAAAGAAAAAGATGATCAACCTGATGATAAACGCTCATGATATTTTCGCGGACCGAGATATCAGGTTCATATAAAGTAATAAATCCATAAACTTTCATTCGCTAACCATCACTGTATTAAGATTGAACAAAGGCAAGATAATTTATAATCTCAAATGAAATAATTAAAAAAAGGATAATTGGGCAATCCATCGTTGATTTTCAAAATCATGATCTCAGTCGATTGTCTACTTCTTATAACTGAGTCATAGACACTTAAACGCCACAACTACCAAGTCGTCTTTTCTTAATCGTTTGTTTATTCATATTCGCACATTCGACGGTCGATTACGATACACCCTCAACAAGCGAACAAGTCGTACTATACTCACCTATTCACAACCGACGAATCTCTTTTTTCATTTATCGCAAACACATTAATTAATACGCCAACAATCATTTGTGTTGCATCAAAACAATATGGATTCCAAAAAGAGTAAATCATATAAATTAAATAAAGAACAAGAATCTCCTTATAATTACGCGATACCTGATACACCTGATAAAGAGTAAGCAAATAAAACAAAAACAATCCAAGGAAACCTATTTGATTATAGATATACAAAGTTTGTAATTCAAAATATGTATCACCATCATATTTTCTAAAACTCGTATTTACTTCTATGTAATTACCCAACCCACTACCAAAGAAAAAATTGGTATTTGTCAAAACGGCTGCCTGTTCATATCGTATTATATTAGAATAACCGCTTTTTTCTTTTTGCTGATTCAATGTAAAGCAACTGAAGATAATAATAAAAAAACCAAGAAAAAGCATTACAATGGGAGTTAAATAGCCATAACGGTTTTTTTTTGACAATAACAGACGATACACCTGATACACAATAAAAAAGAACAACCCCAATATGAACGCAAAGTTACCGGCAAAAACAATAGCTGCAATAAAGATAATTCCCCAAAAATCAATCTTCTTCTTATTCGAATAATGCAAAAAAAAAGCAAATAAAAGCAACGGATTACCTACAATCTGTATTTTTGGTATAAAATACGAACTTGGATAAACATCCCCCAAATTATGTTCCTGAACCCACTCCCTAAGAATCTCCCAGCCATCAGTATACATACACCATATACCTAATGATATAACTACAAAACTTTTTAACACGCTCGCGAAAATGAAAACACTTGTCATCTTTTTTCGCATCATATCATCGAAGTACTTAAGATTAAAAAAAAGTGGGATCAAAGTTAAAATCATGATAAAGCGTATAATCCGCGTTACAGCCGTCTGAGAAAATGCAGAAATCACAGCCGAGAATAACAGATAGATCACCAAGGCGCAGTACAAACAAAAGGTTTGAGTATTAAAACCCCTGATTATTTGCCGAAAATTGAGTAGTAAAAAGAAAAAACAAGCTGGAACAATAACAAAAGATAAAGCACGAACCGGAAACTGAAAGTAGTATGCATATATTGCTAATGCAAACATAATTGAACTGCAGTTATCCAAAATGTTATATTTACTCATTCGTTTCATTGTCATTTGTTCCACTTCTTTTTTTTAAATATATCATATATCTTACGTAACAAATAAACCATCCGTTATTTCAATGTAGTTTTAAATTGATCGAAAGGCATATCAACAATGTAGGCATGCTCGTTTGCTAACGCGCCAGTTTCAATATAGGAACTTTTTCGATAATCAAAGTGATTATTAATGAAAAGTCGTGCATTATTTCCAATTTGCTCTCTCAATCCTACAATACGCGATAGATCATTAATCGAGCGTGCATAATCTTCAGCGCTTTCGCAATGAAAATACTCAATTCTATCAGCTGCATCAATTCCCTCGATACCAATATGATTTGTAAGAACAGGGACGCCCGCAAGCATGGCTTCTAGAACCTTTATTTTTACTCCTGCCCCATGGAATAGAGGAGCAACCAAGCAAAGTGATTCTTCAAAATACTTCGCGATTTGCGCGTGTGATACAAATCCAGTAATTTTAACCCTATCTGATGCAAGTCTCTGGATAGAATCCGAAACACCACCGCCGATTATGATCAAACTGCAATCCGGAATCAAAGGCAAAACGGTTTTAACAAACCATTCAACCGCCTCAACATTTTCAATTCGCTTATAATAACCCAAGAAAACGACTGTTTTATCACAAACCGGATTAATGTCGACAAATTCATAGTCATGAAAATAAGGTGCGATCATCCTGATCTTACTTGACGAGATGCCCAGATTCTCGATCAATACTTTGTCTTTGTGCGAGAGAACAACGATCTCATCAATTCCGGAAAAAACCCTCTTTTCTAAAAGAGTGCATGTTATGTATGAATAAAACCGATAAACCTTGAAGAGTAGATTTTTTTCATTCTTGTAAAATCTATAAAGCGATTGACTGAGTACATCTTGCTCGACAACAACGTATCGTGCATGTTTCCAGATCGTTTTGATGCGACTATATAAAAACGATGACTGCTCCCAGTCAAAGATCACATAATCAGGGGCATAACCCGTTTTCTTCAAATCGCACAGAATTCTTTTTATTGTCGTAATAGCCCTTCGTGCAATAAACCCATAGCTATTAAAGTCAAACCGGTTGTAGAGCTTCCGAACGATACTTTCATTTTCAAGAAAAAAATATGTTGCATCAAATCCTTCGTCTGCGAATTGTGTTAAACCAATCTCAGACTGAGGCAAATAACAAAGCATTTTCAGTGCTATTGCCGGATTCTTATTCAATTTGTCGACGTAATAATGAGCAAGCTGTCCACCGGCATGAGGGCTACCGGCAAGCGGCGCAACAGGCGCTATGTATAGAACGTTACGTTTTTTCATTTCCTCACTCGCATACCATTCAAGAGATCCCTGAATATTATCATCCAAGAAGTTATAAAAGCCGGCAAATAGATAACCAGCAAACAGTAAGCAAGAATACACTTATCAATACTTTGAGTATTAAGAATCTGTATATGTTTCTTGATTCGCTGTCTAATATATCTTTTAGGATCAGCCTTGAGGAGTCTGTAATTGGTATACCCATACAATTCCGAAATATACACCTCAAAATCACCAATCTTGCCGTCCAACTTTTTCTTTGAACAACTAGTTACCAACCTAAACAGGCACAAATAAGCCAACAATATTTGATTCGAATAATCCTTTCCGTACTTGTTTTGCAACATTACAAAGAAATGCGGAGAACCAAAGATTTGTCGGGTAAACCCTTTTGTACGCACAAGAGAATTTTCTTGTATGCGATAATAGTATAATTCTTCATTCACTATTGCGACTTTATCGATTAAATCTGAATAGGATAACACGAAATCGACGTCTTCATATAATGAATAACCTGTATTAAATCGTAATTTTGCATCCTTGATTTCCTTGGCATGATACAAGACGGTTCTCGGAAGCGACACCTTTGCGAAATTATCGAGTACCGTCTGTTGCCATTCGCTACTTTGCAATACACAATCTTTTTTATAGAAATGCGATTGTGACGTAATCACATGTCCATCGTTCTCAGCGATTTTGCAATAACATTCCACTAATTGGGTATTCGTTTCTTGCGCCCTGCGAATTAATCTCGCGTACATATCGGGATCAACCCAATCATCGCTATCCAAAAAGCCTATCCACTCACCTCTTACGAGATCGATACCAGAATTTCTCGCCGAACTAACCCCTCCATTTTCTTTATGAACAACGATTATTCGCTCATCTATCGCACGATAGTTATCCAGAATCGAACCGCTATCATCACCGCTACCATCATTTATACAGATACACTCGAAATCGATAAATGATTGCATGCGCACACTATCAAGACATCTTTTGAGATATTTTTCTGCATTATAAACGGGAATTATTAATGATAATTGCGGCATAAACACCTTAACAATTGCATGAATCAGTTAATATAACGATATCGCATACCCTTGCTGTACTTGGGGTTGCAAAACAATTGACATTACGCTTTTGATCAAAAGACCGACAGTTAATCTATCAGGCAGTTTCTTAAATATTGCAAGGAGTGATCTCTATATTCATATATGCGTCGTTCCACATCACTGTCATACAGCTTACCATCAAATGAAAGATTTTCCACTGACTGGACCCATCTTGATTCTAAGCCGATTGTTGTTAGTAAATCCGTAATTCTTTCCCCGCCCATATCCAGTTGCAAAGATGCGAAAGGTTTACGAAAAACGATGCTAAACACTGCACCATGAAAAGAATTCGTAATTACCGCGCTTGCATTAAGAAAATAACTGACGAAAGTTTGTGGCGACACCGCGATTCGACGGTTTATTCCGTTAAAGAACACTGACCGCAAGGAAAACGAGTAATCAAGCATTACTACCTTTTTACCCAATCGTTCTCCGAGGGCTAAAGCCTCAGCCTCAATATTGCTATTCTCGCTCAGCTTATAAACAAGTATGTAATCCGCGTCTCGTACTGGCACCGTTATTTTCATCCACTCCTGTAGATCAACCAGGAAAACGGGATCGCAAACGGTCTCGATATTCATCTCCGGAAGAATCAACCGAAGCTTCTCGGTTAATGTCCGCTCCCGGCAGGAAATATGCAGAAAACCACGAAGATAGGTTATGGCGTCATCGTCATGAACCCAACGCCCACCATCGCTCGCGGCGTACGATACCTTTTTTCCCTTATAGCCGAAACCAAAATATACTTTGTCATGGCCCGTTATAATCGGGTTCCATATTTGGTCGCTGCCATAAATAATTAAATCAAAGGCATCTAGATTGATAACCGACTCAGGCGCGACGTAAGTTTCAACAAACTTCCTGAAGCGCAGACGCAATATATAGCCCGACCAAAAACGGATTAATTGAGTAAAATTCGCGACAATATCCTTAACAAACCTGCTCTTACATATTGGTCGAAGGAATACAATCCGATCATTCTTTTTTATCACGCGATTTGTATAATCAACAACACAAATACTCGCATCTGGTTCGATTGACTCAAGAGTTTTTAGTAAAGCATATGTTTGTAAAACCGCACCATAGTTTATCGCGCGATGAAATGTCACAATACCTATTCGCAGTTTCATACCCTTGCCTTTCGATAATAAATTATAACACGATTCCAAATATCGAACATGAAATAAAACCTCTTAAAAAACAAGCAAATCACGAAATTCACTTTTTGGTAAACAACTTCAATGTATTAGTATAATAGCTTGTATAAACATCATCGTGTATTTGCTTGTACTCACCAAGCTAAAACATATATTATGTTATGCAATATAAGGATACATGAGGAGTACTGAAACAGATCAAAAAGAATACTTTTAAGAAAGTAACTTAAGTAATATACCGACGATCAATACATTCATGTCATTTTTTTTCCAAGAATCACTGTTTTATTTAAGCACCTTTTTCATGTTATGGATAGAATTATCGCAATATATTGCACCACTATCGCTTAATGATTGTTTTAAGCAGCTTCACGCCTTTATCCCCGAGGACATTTTTTGTAAGTCGTTTAACCTCACCCTTGACCGTCGTATCAATAGATACAACTGATTCAAGTGCTGCACTTTCTTTTTGACTATCTGTAAATACTTCAAAAACAATCGGCTTGCTTGATATCCCCTCTGCCATAAAAACATTAAGTTGCTCCAAATACTCATCTTTATTGGAAGCAGTAAGATACTCAAAACCCAAATCTTGAGCATAATGCATTACGAGACGAGGTGACTTATTTCCAAAATGACCCCCTGCCGCAATATAAGCATCGGCGTCATCACTAAAGGTAGATGCATGATGATTAAAATTCCTGAACTCCGTTCCTTTACCGTTATTAATAATCAAAACACGTAAATTATTCATCACGTGTCTATTCCCTAAAGCATTCATATCATAAAAGAAGGCTAGATCGCCTATTATCATAAAATGCAGTCGTTTCGGATCTGACAGACAAGAACCAATACAACTAGACAGGCCACCATCAATTCCAAACCCTCCGGTATTGCTGAATCCCTCCACGTTGTCCGGTAAATCAAAAAAGTTCCAGCTTCGTAGCGAGTTTAATATCGCAAAATGAATCACCGAACCCGCCGGGATTCGTGATGATGTGACCATGGCGCACCAAACGTTAGAAAATGGCAATTCAAGGATTCTTGACCTCACATCATGTACATGATTCAAACAAGACTCAAAGTAACGGTTTTGTTTGGCACCGTTTGAATGAGTGACGTAATATTCGAAGAAATATTCTTCTTTCATGGAAAACACAGCACGTACAGACCTGAACACATCCCTTATTTCTCCGTCCTCATTCACTCTCCAAACATTCTTTGCGATTCCATAATAAGCTCCGGATGTATCGCCTATATACACCATCAAATCGGGGCATTCCTTCGTATTATTCAATTGCTGTTCGGTGATGGCTGCATTCACTTTAAACTTACCGTAATACCCGCTTGTGTGATCACAAAACACTACGCCATCATTCCTGCTACAAAATGCGTCTATCGCATTTGTCAGTCGAGCCGACATCTTTTTGTGATTCCCGATCCAGATTGCTATTTTACCAGCTATCATTTCTGGAAAAGCATCGCCATAAGTATACCAAGTTATCTTCCGAACTTCGGGGAGCTTCATAATACTAAAATCATTACTGTAGTTTTGTTGAACGTTTATATGTGCAGGCCCCCCGCCATTTTTTGTCAATGAATGAATAGCAGTATTTATTTTGACTTCGCAATCCCAGAAATCTTCATCGGTATTAACAAAAGGCAACGTGCAACTATACTTTGCAACATCGTTTAACTGTTTGCTTCTATCAATAACTTGAGCAAAGTTTTGCGAAACTCTTCCTGTATGAACACTCGCTGTTATGGCAAGTACAGGTAGCTTTCTATAATATGCCTCTGTAAGACCAGGAAGGTAATTTCGACTGGCTGTGGCGCCAGTACAACTAAGGCAAACAGGCTCGCCGCTTTCTGCTGCAAGTCCACAGGCCATATAAGCCGCGGAACGTTCATCTACGCATGAATAAACTTCAAACCACGAGTCATACATGATACTCGCAACAAAAGTCATATTTGTTGTTCCTGGACTGGCAATTACTTTTTTTATTTTATGTGCTTTTAGCAAAGCAATCAGTATTTGAGCATTCTTTTCATTTGTGTAACCGTGAATCATTTAACCCTCGCTTGTTATAAAAAACGTCGCACCAGGTATTTTATTTTTGCTTGATACCCGTCAATAGTTGAAAGATCCCAGAACTCTCTCGTGATTTTGTCTTTCTTGCCTTCGCCGCCATACCCATGTGCAACGAAGCTCCTTTTTTCATCCATGAATGCCCCAAGGCAGTTTCGCAATCCAATTTCTGGTGTTAAAAACAATGATGAATCACAAAAATTATTAATCTTCGAATTATCAAATATTCGATCATACATCCGATCGTAGATTATTTGATACTTACCATTATGTATCCATATAAAAGTTTTCAAATCTACGTTAACCATTTCTGGAGCGTAACCGCATTTATCTTTTATAACATCGCAATAAATGTTCCAAACATCCATCCAAGACAGGGATTTCTGTTGAGTAATATGAAAGGACTGACTATTCGCTTCGGATGAACCAAGCAAAGTTCTAATGCCTCGAGCAACGTCATAACCATATGTAAGGGTGGTTTTCCTATTCAGTAAATCGCCACAGAAGACCACCTTATGACCGTTAAGCGCCCTAAACAGCCAAGATTCCTTTTCCAAGACACCAAGTTGCAACCTAGTCTCGCTGTAAGTAATATATGGTCTTATGATTACCCAATTTTTAAATCGAGAATCCAATAAAATGTTTTCTTGTCTTGCCTTTGCGAGTGCATATTCATCAGAAGACAAGTATGTCTTATCTTTGCATACATCTAAGAGTCTTGGAGATTCTTCGGTTATTGGTTTATCCGTTTCAGCATAAACTCTTGAACTGCTAAGATAAAAGTACTGACCACAGGACGTTAATAGGAGTTCGGCGCGCGCATAAAACTCTTCCGTCGAATACGCCATAAAGTCAACTATTAGGTCATACTTTTGCTTAAGTAAATTAGTTAAAAAAGTAATATCATGCGCATCGCCATGTATATATTGCAAAGAACCACTGCTCGTATGGTTTTTCCGCGTAGTCACATATATCTCGACCCCTTCAAGCGTCAACAAACGGACTAAGTGCTCACCAATAGCCCCAGTTCCGCCTAAGATTAAGATTCGCATTTACGCCCTCACAAATCTATTTTTAATGGTTTTATTAATGTCTTGCTTGCTTTTTTTATCTAGGCCAATAAAATACATTAAAGCAGAAGATACCAATAACGATGTAATAATTAAACCACTAGATCCGATAAAGGAAAGTGGTAATGCACGATCGACTATTAATGAAATGATTGAGGAAACAACCATAATGAAACAAACTATCGGAACAACCTTTGAAAGGTATTTCGCAAGAGGGAAGTTAACTAATTTTTTCAGGATTATCAACCGTGTTATAAACATCATGATATTAATGATAATTGCTACATAGTAAACGATGACGGCCTCACCATAAAAATATCTAATCCAAACATAAGAGACGATAAACATCATTAACTGTAACGACCCTAGTGTTAATTCGTACAGCTTCACTTTTCCACTGGCGCGAGCGGCGGTCATTGTCGGGAAGCTTATTGAATTAATCAATACCTCTACAATAGAAAGTCTCGTAAAAAGCACGACATAATCAGGAACATTTTTTAGCCATAAAGTTAAAAAAAATTCCATCCTAATAAGCAAAGGCAAGGAGAATATCCACATTAAAAAAAAAGTTACCTTACTACCCATGAAAACCAACGAAAACATGGCGTCTTTTCTGTCCGCAGCATATTCTTTAACTATGGGAGCATAGAGACTAGTGTTAAAATTGGACGAGAATACAGTCATCATGTTCGTCACTTGGGATGATATCACTCGGGCAGCGACGACAACTGGACTAAAAAACTGATTGACTAATACAGTAATCGCCTGTGTTCTGGCCATGGAGGTGAATGCTCCGAATATAGACCATCCTGTAAATTTCATGATCTCGCCGAAAATTCGGCCATTCCACACTTTAATAATCCTGCACTCATAATATTTTTGTTTACAATACACACGATAAATTGCGGTATTGATGAGACTTACTGCGAATAGTAAAAAACCATATAAAATCAGTTTGTCAAATGGTAATACTTTTAATAAAAAAACAATAGAGAGCTTTAATACCGCTTCTACAATGCTTGCATATGCATAAACCTGCATGTTTTCATGGGCAATTATGCTTGCAATATATGGAGTCGTAATCAAGGTTACAGCAAAGCCTAATATACTAAACTGATATATCCACTTTGCAGCGATTATCCGATCTGGCGGAATGACCATTTTTTTGCAGACAAACCAAAGGCCTACGCTTTCAGCAAGAACAATCATAAGAACGACTATCAAAAGGTAAATGTAAAAGGTTACGTTAAATGTTATTCTTAGGTTTTCGGGATCGCCTTTACCAATATCATAACTAAAAAAACGCTGACTTGCCGTAGCCATCGCGCCACTCAAAAAACCAAAAAGAGTAACCACACCCGCAACGACGTTATAAACTCCGTAATCCTCGATTCCTACAACGTCGAGTATCACACGCACACTATAAAGACTGACAAGGATTATCAACACCTGGCGAAAGTAAAGCAATAACGTATTTTTAGCGATTTGTTTGGTAGAGGACATGTTCGTTTGCGCTCACTTGTTCAGATAGCTCATTGCGAGTAAACTTTTTTTGACAAAAAAAATACTCACCCATCAATAATAACGGATTCATCAGTTATTCATTCTGACACCCGTTTGTAATCGTCCTCGACCCTGATGATATCGTCCTCGCCGAAGTACGTGCCTATCTGCGTCTCGATCACGACCAGGGGCTCGTTCCCCGTGCACTGGAGGCGGTGAAGCGCGAGCGCCGGGATCTGGACCTCGACGGTGCGTTCAAAAGGAATATCGCCGTCATTGAGCCGGACGACGCCCGTACCGTCGATGCACACCCAGTGCTCCTGGCGGAAGCGATGCTTCTGGAGCGAGATCCGCTGGCCGGGATTCACCACGAGCCGCTTGACCTTTACCCGGTCGGTGTCGAGGAGGACCGTGTACGAGCCCCAGGGACGCACCACCGTCGTGTGCGCGAGAAGGAGCGGCGAGGACTCGACCTTGAGGAGATCGACCGCCTCCTTTACCCGCTGACCCGAACCCCGCCGCACCACGAGAAGCGCGTCCTCCGTGTCGACCACGCTCGTGCCCTCCATGTCGATGAGGACCACCTTCTTGTCGCCGCGACTGATGACGAGATTGTCGCGCGAGTCGATGAATTCGGGTGACGATTCGGAAAGGACCGAGTTCCCGCTTTCGGAATCGAAGGACACGGAATAGAGGGAATCGAAACTGCCGAGATCGTTCCAGCCGATGTCGCACGGGACGACGGAAACCTTGTCCGAACGCTCGAAGACCGCGTAATCGACCGAGATCGCCGGGATCGACTCCATCTCCGCGCGTGACGGGGAAAGAAGCGAAAGGTCCCCGCGCGAACGGGCCGCGTCTACGACCGACGCGCAGGCGCGAAAGACCTCGGGGCTTAAGCGTTCGAGCTCGGCGAGAAACGCCCCCGCCGTGAAGCAAAAGATACCGGCGTTCCAGAGGTACCGCCCCGACTCGACGTACGCGCGAGCCGTCGCGGGATCGGGCTTTTCCTTGAAGGAGAAAACCGACTCCCCTTCGTGCTCGATGTAGCCGTATCCGGTTTCGGGATAGGACGGCTCGATGCCGAAGGTCACCAGGCGCCCGGATTTCGCGAGCTCGATCGCCCTCACGCAGGCCGCCCGATAGGCTTCCGTCTTGACGATCAGGTGATCGGATGGATTGACGAGGATGACCTCGAGCGGATCGAGGGCCATCGCGACGAGCGCGATCGCCGGGGCCGTGTTTCGCCCGACCGGCTCGATGAGCCCTTTCCGCGCGGGAATCCCGCGCCTCGAAAGCTGGTCGAAGGCAAGGAAGGACTGGTCGGCGTTCGAGGCGACGAAGAACTCGTCGGTAACGGGAAGGTTCCGGTCGATAACCCCCTGGAAGAGGGACTTCTCGTCAAAGAGCGGATAGAACTGTTTGGGGAGTTGCTGGCGGGAGATCGGCCAAAGCCGGGTTCCCGAACCGCCGCAGAGGATCAGGGTAATCATGGGTTGAAGAGGAATCCTTTCAGTTAAGGCGGACGGAGAGAACCGTCAAGACGCCGCGAATAGTCGCGATTTTTCGTAAAACAACCTTGTTTTCGAACGATCGAGAGAACAGGTAACGGGCGATCCTGTACCCGCGCCGCCGAAACAGGCTGCGGATCTTGATGCCTTTTTTTAATGCATAAACTATTCTACCATAAATAAATAACAATTCAAGGTAACCGAATTAGGGCTTTACTTCAATAGTTTTCGGGGAAAGAAAGCCGGATAAATCAGGTTTTGGCATGTTTGTAAATATCCGGAAACGCCTGTTTTTACCGGTTAACCGCCGATTTTACCCGGTAAAAAAACAAACGCCCCCTGAAAACCGTTACGGCTTTCAGGGGGCGTTCATGCGTTTCCGGAATGACGCTCGCGCGCCTCAGTCCATGAAGTAGGTCTTGATCGGGGGGAAACCGTTGAACTCCACCGAGGCGTAGCTCGAGGTATAGGCGCCCGTCGAGAGCCAGTAGAGGCGATCGCCCACCTTGAGATCGAGCGGAAGCTTGTACTTGCAGTCCTCGTACATGATGTCCATGCTGTCGCAGGTGGGACCCGCGAGGATAACCTCGCCGAGCTTCGCGTCCGGGCTGTCCTTGAGGGTGACCACCGGGTACTTGATCGACTCGCCGAGCGTCTCGATGAGCCCGTTGAACTTCCCCGTGTCCTGGTAGACCCAGCGGTTGAGCGCGGTGTTGTTCTTGCGGGAGATAAGGACGACCTCGCTGACGAGGATGCCCGAATTCCCGACGAGGGAGCGGCCGGGCTCGAGGATGATCTGCGGGATCTCGTCGCCGAAGTCGTCGCGGAGGTACCGCGTGATCTCGGAGGCGTACTCGGAGAGGTCGTTCGTCGGCTGGGTATAGTTCGCCGGGAAACCGCCTCCCATGTTGATCATCTGGAGCTTGATCCCCTCCTCTTCCTCGAGGCTCGTCATGAGATACTTGGTCTTGGCGATCGCGTCGTTCCACTGGCCGATGTCGCGCTGCTGACTGCCGACGTGGAAACTGATGCCGTACGGGGTGAGACCCGCGTCGCGGGCTTGAACGAGAAGGTCGTATGCCATGTCCGGATGGCAGCCGAATTTACGGGAGAGCGGCCAGTCGGCCGTTACCGAGTTTTCAACGAGGATTCGGACGTACACGCGGGAGCCCGGGGCCTGTTTCGCGACGTTCTTGAGGTCTTCCTTGCTGTCGGTCGCGAACATGCGGATACCCTTGTCGTAGAAGTACGCGATGTCCGCGGCTTTCTTGATGGTGTTTCCGTAGCTGATGCGTTCGGGGTTCACGCCGAGGGCGAGAACCTTGTCGAGCTCGTAGCGGGACGCGATGTCGAAGCTCGAACCGAGCTCGTTAAGAAGGGATATTACCTCGGGGGCCGGATTGGCCTTTACCGCATAGTAAATCTGCGCGAAAGGAAAGGAATTCTGCAGCTTGATGTAGTTCTTTTTGATCGTCCGAAGGTTGATCACAACGCAGGGCGTTTCGAGTTTATCCGAAAACTCGAGAAAACGGTGCCATTCGGCATCACTCACGTAATCTTCTCTGTTCACTTCAGGTTCGCACCTCCCAGGTTCTTGAAAAAGTTGATTTTTGCACTATAAATATCGGGACCGGTTGTGTCAATTCGATTTATTGGCAATAATGCGCGATATGACCGTTTTACTGCAGATTGGCGCCCTTTTTCTCCTGATGACCGCCGGCTTCGCCCTCGGAAAGCTCCGGGTGATCGACCAGGCCGCGACGAAGGGCATGTCGTCCCTCATCATCAAGGCGACCCTCCCCGCCCTCATCCTGACCTCGCTCCAGCGCCCGTTCTCGCGCGAACTCCTCGGTTCCGCGCTCGAGACCTTGGGGCTTTCCTTCCTCTTCTACGGCGCGATCATCGCCCTGTCGATCCTGGCGGTGCGCGTCCTCAAGGTGCCCGGACAAAAGGCCGGAATCCTCGCCTTTTCCTTGAGCTTCTCGAACTGCGGGTTCATCGGCTTCCCGGTGGTAACCTCGATCCTCGGCGACGACGCCCTCTTCTTGACCTCGATCAGTAATATCCCCTTCAACCTCCTCGCCTTCTCCGCCGGGATCATCATCGTGGAAAAGGTCGGAAAAGCCCTCCTCGCCCCGAATAAACCGGTAAAGAAGGGCATTCGCGCCCGGGTCAAGGACATCCCCTTCGGCCACCTCGCGAACGCGAACGTCATCGCGGCCGTCATCGGCTTTACCCTCTTCGTATCCTCGATCACCCTTCCCCGCTTCATCGCGCTCCCGGTCGGGATGCTCGGAAGCGTCACCACCCCGCTCGCGATGGTGGTCACCGGGGCGATGCTCGCGCGAACCCCGATCCGGACCGTCCTCGGCGACTGGCTCATCTACGTCGCGACCGCGATCCGCCTCGCGCTCTGGCCCGCGATCACCGCGGTGGCGCTCTGGGCGTTCGGCGTCCGGGGAGAGGTTTTCTTCATTACCGTGATCATAGCCGGGATGCCCGCCGCGTCGAACACGAGCCTCATCGCCGAGGTCTACGGGGGCGACACCGAAACCGCGAGCGCGGTGGTCTTCATGACGACCCTTTTCTCGGTCGTCACGATCCCGCTCATGGCGCTCGTCCTCGGAAGGTTCTAGGGTTTCGGGAGGGGGTCGCCGGGCCGGTTCAGGACGAGGCGCGCGCGAAATCTTCCCGGGCGCGGTCGAGACCGGTCCAGAGAAAGGCCCGTATTCCCGCCGCGCGGGCGCTTTCCACGTTCGCCGCGATATCGTCGAAGAAGGCGATCTCGCCGGGCTCGAGGGAAAGCTTGCGGGAGAGCTCGCGATAGATCGCGGGCTCGGGTTTTACCATGCCCACGTCGCACGAAAAGACGGCCGCGTCGGCCTTCGCGAAAAGCTCGATCGAGTCGCCGTAGCGCTCGAGAAAGTCGAACGGCATGTTCGAAAGAATGCCGAGCGCGACGCCCGAGGACCGGATCGACAGGGCCCACTCGGTCACCGCGCGCGAAACGCGCGACCATGACATGAGGTCCTCGTCGAGAAGCCGCGCGGCGAGACGCTCGACCTCGGAACGGTCCCAACCGCGCTCGAGCGCGAGCCCGCCGGACTCGAGGACCCGCCGGTACATCTCGAGGCCGCGGATCGCGCCGCGGTCGTAATCGGGCCTGTAGCGCCAAAACGCCTCTTTGAAGAAATCCTCGGTCAAGCCGGAAAGAGACGCCATCCTCGCGTAGCACCGCGAGTCCTGGGGCTCCGATATCACGTTCCCGTAATCGAGCACGAGCGCCTTAATCATGATCGTTTCCCCGCGAACGCGAAGCCGTTCTTTCCGGCTCGCTTTACGTCGTACATCGCGGCGTCTGCCGCCTTGACGAGCGCGTCGGCCGTCGTTCCCCCCTCGGGCCAGTACGCGACGCCGATGCTGACGGTAACGGGAACCGCGTCGCCGTTGATCGGGACGGGAAGGGAAAACGCGCCGACGATCTTCTCCGCGACGATGCCGGCGGCCTCGGAGGACGAAAGATTCGCGATGATCGCGAAGAATTCGTCCCCGCCGATCCGCGCGACGGTGTCGCTTTCCCGCACGCATGACCTGAGCCTCGAGGCGATCGCCCTGAGCGCCCGGTCGCCCGCCTCGTGCCCCCGCGTGTCGTTGATCTCCTTGAAGCCGTCTACGTCGATGAAGAGCGCGGCTATGGCGGTTTTCGTCCGTTTCGCCTGGGCAATCGCCATCGTGAGCCGGTCGCGCGCGAGCTTCATCGTCGGAAGGTCGGTCAACGGGTCGTGCGTCGCCATGTGGAGGATCGTCTCCTCGGCGCGTTTTCGCTCCGTGATGTTCTGGATCGTCGACAGGATGCATTCCCCCTGCTCGAGCATGATGCGCCGCGTCGTGAAAAGGCATACCATTATCGAGCCGTCCTTGCACCTGAAGCGCGTCTCGCGCTCGACGAGATCCTCTCCCCGGGAAAGCGATTCGACGATCGCCTCCCGATCCGACGGGTCGACCCAAAGGTCGAGGCCCGATGTCGTTTTCCCGACCGACTCCTCGCGCGAGTAACCCGTATTCCGCTCGAACGCGTCGTTAACCTCGACGATCGTCCCTTCCTTCAAGGTCGAAATGACGATCGAGTTGTGCGAGGTCATGAACGCGCTGGCGAAACGCTCCTTGGCCCGCCAGAGCTCCTGCGAAACCCGGGACATCTCGACCAGGTCGCCCTCGAGGTCCGAAAGAAGCCGTCGCGAAACGACCAGAACGATGGTGAAGTTGAGAATGAGGGCAAGCAGGCCGCTCGCGAGGATGACGAGCCGGTCGACGGGACCGAGCATGAAAAGGGGCGCATGATCGGGAAAGGCGAGGTTTTGCGCGGCCCTGACCGCGTTGACGAGAACGATGGCGAGCGAGACGAACCCGACAGGACGGAGTATCCCGCGCCATTCGCCCTGTACCCGAACGAACGAGAGCCAGGCGATGAGCGAGAAGTAATAGATCGCGCCCAGGGAGTAATTCACGTTCCTGAGGGCGATGTTCTGCCAGGCATAGGTGAAAAAGGCGCTACCGGCGACGAGGACGCACAAGACCGCGACATCGCGCGCGCGCGAAGAGGACTTTCCGGCGTATCGCTCGAAACCGACGAGATAGAGGGCAAAGGCAGCGAAAAGAAGCATCGTCGCGAGCACGATGGACACGATATCGGGAATCGCGCCGCGCAGCGCGATGAGAAAGGATCCGAATAACTGCAATACATTCGACGCGAGCCAAAAGCCGACCTCGGGCGTCCGTTTCCGGCTCTGAGACCAAAGGGCCGCCATGATCCCGCATCCTATCACGTTGTTGAGCGCGAAGATCAACAAGACGGTCTTGATGTCCAACTCAAGCATCAGAAAAAAACCTCCGAACAGGCCTCCGGAAAGGCCGACTTCTCTAGTATAGCGCGAAAAGATGAATACGTGCCATGCAATCCGCCCTTTTCCGCCCTTTACGGCGCTCCGCCAGCCTCGTGGCTACTGCACGGCGAGCCGTTCGAGCGTTTCCCTGATGAACTCGCTCTTTTCCTTGAGACCGATCTTCCCGGTCTCGAGAACGAGGACGTTCGCGTGCAGGGGATCGAGCTTTACGCGGCCGGCGGACTCCTTCATCATCCTGAGGAGCCGCTCGACCGAGACCTTCGAGACGCGCGAGAACTCGACGCGAACGCGGCCCTGCTTCTCCTTGAGACTCGCGATCGAGAGCCTTCGGCAGATGATCCTGATCTCGGCGAGGGAAAGAAGGCTTTGTACCTCGTCCGGAATCGGGCCGAAGCGGTCGAGAAGCTCCGCGTACACGCGGTCGAGCTCGTCCTGCGTCGAGATGGAGGCGATCTTCTTGTAGACCTCCATCTTGGTCTGCGCGAGCTCGATGTAGGTGTCGGGGATGTATCCCGAATACTCGAGTTCGAGCCAGGCGTCTGCCTCGGGCTCGAATCCCTCGTTCTGGAGGCGGTTCACGGCCTCCTCGAGCATCTTGAGGTAGAGGTCGAAGCCGACGGAGTAGATCTCGCCCGACTGTTCCTTTCCGAGGAGGTTTCCGGCTCCCCGGATCTCCATGTCCTTCATCGCGATCTTGAAACCGCTGCCGAGCTCGGTGAAGTCCGAGATCACCTGGAGTCGCTTCATCGCGATCTCCGAAAGGGCCTTTCCCTCGGGATAGAAGAGGTACGCGTACGCCTTCCGGTCCGAGCGCCCGACGCGGCCGCGGAGCTGGTAGAGCTGGGAGACGCCGTACATGTTCGCGCGGTCTATGACGATCGTGTTGACGTTCGGTATGTCGATGCCGTTCTCGATGATCGTCGTCGCGATGAGCACGTGGAAGCCGCCCATCTTGAAGCGGCGGAATATCTCCTCGAGCTCGGTCGCGCTCATCTGTCCGTGCGCGCAGTCGACGAGCATCTCGGGCACGAGCTTCTCGACCATGATGCGGGTTTCCTCGAGGCTCTCGACGCGGTTGTGGAGGTAGAACACCTGCCCTCCCCGCTCGACCTCCCGCCTGATCGCGCGCGCGACGCGGTCGCCGTTGAACTCGTCGATCACCGTCTCGATCGGGTGGCGGTTCTGCGGCGGGGTGGTGAGGAGACTCATGTCGCGGATCTTGAGGAGCGACATGTGGAGGGTTCTCGGGATCGGGGTCGCGCTCATCGCGAGCGAGTCGATGTTCGCCCGCATCTCCTTGAGCCGCTCCTTGTCCTTGACGCCGAAACGCTGTTCCTCGTCGATGATCATGAGCCCCAGGTCCTTGAACTTCACGTCCTTCTGGATGACGCGGTGGGTGCCGACGAGGATGTCGACCTCGCCCCGGGCGACGCGCTCGAGGGTCTTCTTCTGGTCCGCCGGGCTCACGAAGCGCGAGAGCTGCGCGATGCGCACGGGGAATTTCTGGAAGCGCTCGGTAAGGGTGTCGAAGTGCTGCTCGGCGAGGATGGTCGTCGGCGCGAGGAAGGCGACCTGCTTCCCGCCCATGACGGCCTTGAACGCCGCGCGCATGGAGACCTCGGTCTTTCCGTAGCCGACGTCGCCGCAGACGAGCCGGTCCATCGGTTCGGGCTTTTCCATGTCCGCCTTGATCTCGGCGCTCACCGTGAGCTGGTCGTCGGTCTCCTCGTAGGGGAAGGCGGCCTCGAAGGCGGTCTGCCACTCGCCGTCCTTCGGGAACGCGAAGCCGCGCGCGGCCTTGCGCCGCGAGTAAAGGTCGATGAGCCGCTGGGCGATGTCCTCGACCGATTTCTTGACGCGGTTCTTGCGGTTTTCCCAGCTCTTCGAGCCGAGCCGGTCGAGCCGGGGCGCGTCGCCCTCGTTGCCGATGTAGCGCTGGACGAGGTTCACCTGCTCGATCGGGATGAAGACGGTTTCCTCCTCCGCGTACTCGAGCTTGATGTAGTCCCGCTCGTTCCCGAGCGCGCGGACGCGCTCGATCCCCTTGAACTGTCCGATGCCGTAATTGACGTGGACGACGTAGTCGCCGGGGTTGAGCTCGATGAAGGTGTCGATGACCGAGCTCTTCGCGTGCTTGACCGATTTCGGGATGTGCCTGCGGCGACCGAAGATCTCGTTCTCCTGGATGACGATGGTCTTGAGGTCCGGGATGCCGAAGCCCGAGGAAAGGTTGAGCGGGATGATGTCGACGGGAAGGTCCTTGAGGATCTCGCCGACGCGAAGGGCCTGGTTCTCGCTCTCGGCGAAGACGTGGATCTTCCAGCCGTCCTTCGCGAGATTGGCGAGCTCTTCCTTGAGATAGACGATGTTGCCGAAGAAGCTCCGGGGCGGGTCGCAGGCGATCGCGAGGCGGTCTCCCGCGAGCGCGTCCTCGCCGTGGATGGTGCGGAACGAGAGGCGCCGCGCGCGGGCCCGGGAGAGCTCGGTAAAACGGAAGAGCTCGCGCCCCGGCTCGGGGACCTCGGCGAGGAGCGGGTTCGATCCGACCTCGTCGCCCATCGTGCGCTCGAGCGAGCCTCGAAGCTTCCGGTAGAGCCCGAGGTATTCGCGCTCGAGGCTTTCCTGGGCGTTCGCCTGGCGGTCGTAGTCGAGGAAGAACACCGTCGAGGGCGGCTCCGTCCCCGATCGTTCGGCCCACTCGAGATAGTCGAGGATCGAGTACGGGTGGTCGAAGGCGACGGGATAGAAAAGCTCCTCGCCCTCGAGGCCGCCGCGGTCGCGCAGCGCCTCGACGACGGCCTTGCCCCCGTTCGGGAACTCAGGCAAGGAAGCGAGCCGAGCCGCGAGCGCGTCGATCCTGACTTCGTCCCAGATGACCTCTTTCGCGGGGTAGACGACGAGCTCCTCGAGCTTCCCGATCGAGCTTTGGTCGCCCGGGTCGAAGGCCTTGATCTCCTCGACCGTGTCGAACTCGAACACGACGCGATGGGCGCAGGTCTCGCCGGGCATGAAGACGTCGAAGACCTCGCCGCGGAGCGCGAACTCGCCGTGCACGGTGACGCGCGGGACCCTCGTGTAGCCGAAGCGCGCGAGCCGTTCGGCGAGCTCGGCGGAATCGAAGCGATCGCCTTTCCGGAGGCGCGCGAGCAGGCCCGAAAAGTACTCGGGCGGCGGAACGGGCGTCAAAAAAGCCCGCTCGGTCATGACGAGGACCCGCTTCGAGCGGACGGGCGAGCAAAGCTCGGCGAGGCGGGCGGCGCGCTCGCCGAACACGACGGCGCCGCGCGCGACGGGACGATAGGCCATCGTGCCCCACCAGGGGAGGATGTCGTACTCGGCCCCCGCGACGTCGAGGTCGGCGGCGAGGCTTTCGATCTCCTTTTCCGTCGGGACGACGATCACGAGACGACCCGGATCGCTTTCGAGATACTCGGCGAGGAAAAACCCGTGGAGTCCGCCCTGTACTCCCTCTATCTCGTAGGGCCAGGCGCCTTCTTTTAAACGCGACAAGACACCGGTCATCGCGGGCCACCGGTGTATCGCGGTCTTGAGGATATCGCAGCTCATCTTGGGGCCCATATTAGCACTAATGATGAGTATGAAAAAGGCCGATATAAGGAAAAAGGGAGAATTTCAAGGTGAAACACCCGCTTGCCGCAGTAGCCGGATTCCTGATATGCGCCGCCGTTTCCTTCGCGGGCGCCGGGGAAGTCCTTCCCGGAGCCGACGTATCGATCAAGTTTTACGACCGCCGGGTCTATTACCCCGGAGACTCGGTCTCTGAGCCGATATACGTCCAGATCACGATCTCGAACCCGACCCCCCAGGCGCTCCGCTTCAAGCTCGCCGACCAGCGATCCTTCAGCGTGGATTTTTTCGCCGCGAGCGCGCGCAATATCCCGCTCGAGCACACGGACGGTTGGCTGCGGAGACGGAACACGAACGGCCAGATCTTTTTCCGCGAGGTCAGCATCGAGCCCGGCGAGTCCTACTCGTTCATCGAGAACGTCAAAGACTACCTCAAGATCGAGTCACCCGGGCTTTACGTGCTCGATTGCGCCTTCTATCCCGAGCTGAAGCGCGAGACCGGCGACGTCGAGCCGAGCGCGAGGGCGAACCGGCTCACCCTCGAGGTGAAACCTTCGCCCGGCCCCGCGGCGGTTAAGGCCCTTCCCGTATCGCCCCAGGCCGCGGAGATTCTCGAGGCCCAGCCGATCCCGCCCGACCAGGTCATCAACTACGTGCTCACCGCGCGGCAGAAGTCCCACTGGGAGCAGTTCTTCCTCTACCTCGACCTCGAAGAGATGATCATGCGCGACCCCGCGCGAAACCGCCGCTACCGCGCCGAATCGGAGTCGGGCAGGATGACGATGATCGAAAACTACAAGCGCGAGCTCTCGCAGGCGAAGGTCGACAAGGACATCTCGACGATACCGACCGAGTACAAGATCGAGCGGACGACCTACAACGACGCCGACGGCGAGGTTGCGGTGATCGAGTGGTTCGACTATCGCACCTTCCGCGAGAAAAAACGATTTACGTATAGCCTCTCCTGCAGAAACGGGATATGGAAGGTGATCGACTACCGAGTCGACAACCTCGGAACCGAGTGAGGGGGAAGGACCTGAGATGATAGCCATGCTTGTCGCGGATTCCGACACCTCGGTGGACGCGCTCTCGCGCACCCTTCGCCCCTACGGCTTCGACGTGGTCCGGTACCGCTCGGCCGTAAAGGCGCTCGACAATATCTGCGAGATCGTCCCGGACGCGGTCTTCGTGAGCGCGACCGACTTTCCCCGTCATTGGAAGGTTATCGCGCAGTTCATCCGCGCCGATACCGACCGCGACCGCACGATCATCGTGCTGTTGACCGGCGAGCGATTCACCTCGGACGACGCGGACAAGGCGATTCACATCGGGGTTCAGGCGACGATCGGCGAGACCATCGGCACCGCGGAAGACCGCGAGCGCCTTATCGCCCTCTTTTCGCGCTACAAACCGTCGGCCGAACCGAGAGAAAGCTTCGAGTACCGGGACGTCGCCGCTCGCGCGACCTTTCTCTTCACGAACCCGATCAACGAGACGATCATCACCGGAAAGGTCGAAGGCATCTCGAGACGGGAGATGCGTTTCAGGCCGGACGCCGCCTCGGCGACCGCCGACCTCGCCGCGGGCGATATCCTCGACCAGTGCTCGCTCAAGCTCGACGACGCCGTGATCCAGCCGAAGTGCCGCGTCGAGCGGAACGGCTCGGTCATCCAGCTGACTTTCGACGGCATCCCGGAGTCCGACGGTGCCGTGATCGAGCGTTTTATTTCCGAAGGAGTATGATCGCCGCGACGAGGGCGAGAAGCGCGACCGAGACCGCGTACATCCACCAGGGAAGCGGGTCGGGCCCGTCCCTGCCCCCGCGACGGCCATGCGCTGTCGCATGGTCATGGGGATTGCCCGCGAAGGCGTAGCCGCAGGCGGGACAGCCGTCGCGAAACGCCTTCGCGTCCCCCGAGTACCCGCACGCCGGGCATTTAACCGAAGAGAAAAACCTTCCGCAATGGGAACACACGCGGTCGTTCTGCCTGACCTGCTCGCCGCAATGCTCGCAGTAGAAAACCGGCCGCTTTTTTACTGATGCGCTAATCGGAGCATCCCGCGCAGGAACCCGCCGACGGGCACGAGGATGCCGGTTTTTTCGACCCCGAGGACTTTCCCGGGGAACCCGAATCGTTGACGTAAAAACCCGAACCCTTGAAGCTGATTCCCAAGCCCCCCGAAAGCACGCGCCGGACGCGCTTACCGCATTCGGGACAGACGTCGACGGCGGGATCGCTCATCTTCTGGACAACCTCAAAATCGTGGCCGCAGGAATCGCAGGCATACTCATACGTTGGCATTTTGACAACACCTCTCAAGCGTTACGGAAATTATTCACTGACAAGATACAGAAAATCGATCGCCTGGGCAAGTTTCTCCCGCGAGAGCGCGAATCCCTCGACCCGTACGCGCGCTTCGTCCTCGAGCACCGTCGATCCCGCGAAGGCGCGCGAGAGAAGGCCCTTGAGGGCGCGCGCCGATCGCCGGTCGGAAAGGGTGAACGACAAGGACAGCGCGTACTCCCCTTCCCCGTCGGTCACGGCGTAACCCTCGACGGTTTTGACCGGAAGGGTTACCTCGGGCCCGAGAAGGGCGACCATGAAGGGCGCGGGATCGGAGGCGAAAAAGCCGACGCGGCCGTCATCGAGCGCGCGGGCGGCGTAGTCCGCGAAGGACCGGGAAACGGGGGGTGACGCACCCTCGCGCGCGGAGAAAGCCCGCAAAAAGGGAACCATCGCCTCGCCGTCCGTTACGGCCACGCCGGGCAGGGATCGGGCGAACACGCCGCAGGCGACCCCCGACGCGGGGATCGCGACGGAAAGCGGCCCCGAACGATACCAGGAAAAACCCGCATCCGCGCGCCGGGTCCACCCCTTCCGTTCCGTGAGGAAAAGGGATGCGCCCGATTTCGGTATCGAGCCGGTCGCGACGAAGCGCGCGCCGCGCGCGGCCTGTCCCGAGGCGGAGACGGCGACATAGAGCGCGTCGAGCCGTTTCGCGAGCCGGGCGTCGCCCGGCTTTCCCGAAAGACGGGTCCCGACGAGGGTGACGAGAGCCTCGTTCTTCCGAACGGGGATCACGACGAAAAGCGCGTCGTGGATGCCGTCCGCGCCTGACTCGTCGGGCGCGGCGCACGTTCCGAGCGCGGCGCACGTTCCGAGCGCGGCAAGGGGATCTCCCGAGACGCGGGAACGGACGGTCGCGCACGACGCGAGGGAAAGGACGACGAGCGCCGCGAGGGCGAGCGCCCTAAACCTTGGCAATATCCGCCTCCCAGGCGTCGTCGCCCGCCTCGATCGAAATCGGGGTCGAGCCGGGCGCGAGCGCGAAGCTCTCGACCCATTTCGCGGAAACCGCGAGGGTCTCGCTCGAAAGGTAGTCGGTAAAGCGCGCGAAGGCCTTCGCGAGAAGGGCCTTGCCGGCCTCGCCCGAGGCGCACTCCCCTGAGGACACGGTAAGGCTGATCCGGTCGGTGACCGCGAGCCCGCGTTCCTTGCGGAGGTTCTGGACGCCGCGCACGAGGTCGCGCACGAGTCCCTCGAGCTGGAGTTCCTCGGTGACCTCGGTGTCGAGGCCGACCGTGAGCGTTCCCTCGTTGACGACCTTGAGCGCGGCCTTCTCGATACGGTTGACGATGATCTTATCGGCGGTAAGCTCGACCCGCTTCCCCTCGACCTCGACGCTCAGGACCGAACCGTCGATGATCGACTGGATCTCGGCCGAGGAAAGCTGCTCGATCCGCGCGGCGGCGGTCTTCATCGCCGGTCCGAGTTCCTTGCCGAGGGTGCGGAAGTTCGCCTTCGCCTGATACTCGACGAGCTCATCCTCCTTCTCGTGGAAGATGACCTCCTTGACGTTGAGTTCCTCGCGGATAGACTCCTCCATCTCGAGGAGGACCTTTTTCTCTTCCGGATTCCGCGTGACGAGCTCGACCGACTTGAGCGGCTGCCTCGTCTTGAGGTTGAACTGGTAGCGGAGGCTCCGGCCCATCGAGACGGCCTTCTGGACGGTTTCCATCTTGAACTCGAGCGCGAGATCGCGGAGCGACTCGTCGTACGCGGGATAGTCCGCGAGATGCACCGACTCGGGGTCCCCTTCCGCGCGGAGGTTGAGCCAGATCGACTCGGAGACGAAGGGCACGACGGGAGCCGCGACGAGCGCGAACTTCTTGAGCGCGCGGTAGAGGGTATCGTAGGCCTGCGCCTTGTCGCCGTCGTTCTCGCTCTTCCAGAAGCGGCGCCGCGAGCGGCGGATGTACCAGTTGTTGAGCTGGTCGATGAATCCGACGATCGGGTCGATCGCGCGCGAGAGGTCGTACGCGTCGAGCGCCTCGGTGACGTCTTTCACCATCCGCTCGGTGATCGAGAGGATCCAGCGGTCAAGCGGGTTCGAGGACGCGGTGACGAGCGGCTTCGAATCGGCCGCGGGCCGGTCGATCCCGTCGATGTTCGCGTAGGTGACGTAGAAGCTGTAGCTGTTCCACAGGGGGATGAGGATACCCTTGAGGACGTCGCGGACGCCGTCGTCGGAATACTTGAGGTCGTCGGCCCGGACGACAGCCGAGTGCATGAGGAAAAGCCTGAGCGCGTCGGCGCCGAACTCGTCGACGACCTTGTTCGGGTCGGTGTAGTTCCGCAAGCTTTTCGACATCTTCTTCCCGTCGGTCGCGAGGACGAGACCGTTGACGACGCACGCCTCGAACGCGGGGCGGTCGAAGAGCGCGGCGGCGAGCACGGTGAGGGTGTAAAACCACCCGCGGGTCTGGTCGAGTCCCTCGGAGATGAAATTGGCCGGGAAGTGGCTTTCGAAATATTCCTTGTTCTCGAAGGGATAGTGCTGCTGGGCATAGGGCATCGAGCCCGACTCGAACCAGCAGTCGAGGACCTCCGGGATCCGCTTCATGACGGAGCCGCACGCGCACGGGATCGTGATCTCGTCGACGAAGTGCTTGTGAAGGTCCTCGGGATAGGTGCCCGAGAGCTTTTTGAGCTCATCGCGGCTTCCGACGCAGAGGGTCTTCCCGCAATCCGGGCACTTCCAGATCGGCAGGGGATTGCCCCAGAAACGGTTCCGGCTGATCGCCCAGTCGCGCGCGCCCTCGAGCCACTTGCCGAAGCGGCCTTCCTTGATATGCTCGGGCTGCCAGGTGATCTTGAAATTCGCCTTGAGCATGCTCTCCTTGATCTTCTCGACGGCGACGAACCAGCTGCCGACCGCGCGGTAGATGAGCGGGCTCGAGCAGCGCCAGCAGTGCGGGTACGAGTGGAGGATCTGCTCGCGCTTGACGAGCTTGCCCTCAGCCTTGAGCCGATCGATGATGTCCTTGTCGCAATCCTTGACGAAGCGGCCCTTGTAGTCCGCGACGTCGGCGGTGAACTTGCACTCGGCGTCGACCGGGCACACCGTCGGGACGCCAGAGCCCTTGAATACCTTGTTGTCGTCCTCGCCGAAGCCGGGCGCGGTATGGACGATGCCGGTACCGTCCGTCGTCGTGACGAAGTCGCCGAGGAAGGTGCGGAACGCGCCGGGGGTGCCGTCCTCGTTTTTCGCGAGCGGGGCGAAATACGGGAAGAGCGGCTCGTACGAAATTCCGCGAAGCTCGCTTCCCCTCTTCTTCCAGACGATCTCGACGGACGAAGGATCCTTGTAATACGCGGAAACGCGTGCCTCGGCGAAGATATAGCGCTCCTCGCCGTCCTTGACCATCACGTAGTCGACGTCAGGCCCCATCGTGAGGCCGAGGTTGCTCGGGAGGGTCCAGGGAGTCGTGGTCCACGCGAGCATGAAGGTCTTCCCGTCGGCGAGCGCTCCGCCCGGAGCGGCCTTGCCGTCCTTCCCGAAGGTCTTCTCCGCCTCGCTTCCGGCGACGGTGCCTTTGACCTTGAATTTGATCGTGATCGCGGGATCGTGCACGTCCTTGTAGCCGCCGAGGTTAAGCTCATGGTTGGAAAGGACCGTCGAGCAGCGCGGGCAGTACGGGAGAATGTAGTGGCCCTCGTAGAGAAGGCCCTTTTCCCACAGACTCTTCATCACCCACCAGATGGATTCCATGTAGTCGCTTTCCATCGTCTTGTAGTCGTTGTCGAAGTCGACCCAGCGACCGAGCCGGGTGATGGTTTCGCGCCATTCCTTGACGTAGCGGAGCACGCTCGCGCGGCACGCCTCGTTGAATTTCGCGACGCCGTATTTCTCGATGTCGGTCTTCGAGTTGAGCCCGAGTTCCTTCTCGATGAGGTTCTCGACCGGGAGTCCGTGGCAGTCCCAGCCGAAGCGGCGCTCGACCTTCTTGCCCTTCATGGTCTGATAGCGGGGAATGATGTCCTTGATGGTACTCGGGACGAAATGCCCGAAATGGGGGAGCCCGGTGGCGAAGGGGGGGCCATCATAGAAGACATAGTCGGCCGATCCTTCGCGGTTCGCGATCGATTTCTTGAAGATATTGTTTTTCTCCCAGAACGCGAGAACTTTCTCCTCCTGTTCGGGAAAACTGACCTTGGGATCTACCGGTTCATACATACCTGAAGGCTCCTCGTATAGTTATGCGAATTTATGGCGTGAGTATACAAGAATATGCATTTTGTTTCCATAGGAACGCGCGGACGGGTCCCGGCGGGACCGGGGAACGACGGCGCGTCGCTTGACTTTCCAGGGATTGCGGTATATCGTTAAAAAATCCCCCATTTTAAGGATTTGTTAAGAGATAATGGCCAAACAGAAGATAGCGGCAATCCCGTCGATCAGGCGACTCCCCTCCTACCTCAACATCATCAGGCAGTCGCGCGACGAGGGAAACGAATATATATCGGGCACCGTCATCGCCCAGGAACTCCATCTCGAGCCCATCCAGGTTCGCAAGGATCTCGCGATCACCGGAATCGTCGGGAAGCCCAAGAAGGGCTATCCCGTCGTCGCGCTCATGGCGGCCATCGAGCGCTTCCTCGGCTGGGATCATGTCCAGGAAGCCGTCCTTATCGGCGCGGGAAACCTCGGTACGGCGCTTTCGGGCTACCCCGAGTTCCAGTATCACGGGCTGAAAATTTGCGCGGCCTTCGACCAGGATCCCGCGAAGGTCGGGAAGACCATCCACGGGGTGCCGATATACCCGATCGACGGGCTTGGGGACAAGATCGCCGCTCTCGGCGCGCGGATCGCGATCCTCACCGTTCCCTCTGCGCACGCGCAAACCGTCGCCGACAGCCTCGTCGCCGCGGGGATCACCGCGATCTGGAACTTTACCAACGTCAAGCTCAAGGTTCCCGACGAGGTCGTCGTCCAGAAGGAAGACCTCACCTCCGGCTACGCGATGCTCTGCGTCATGATGAACGCGAACAAGCATGAACCCGACTGATACAGAACGCGACGGCGCGCGCGCGGCGAGCGATCGGGCGAAGACCGCCGACCAGGCGGTGATGTTCGCGAACCGGCTTGAAAAGCAGTACAAACACCTCAGGAAATGGGCCCGCCGCGAGGGCGTAACCGCGTACCGGCTCTACGACAAGGATATCCCCGAGATTCCCGTCGCCTGCGACCTCTATCAGGAACGCGAGTCGGGGATGACGCATCTCCATATCGCGCTCTACGAGCGGCCGTACGAAAAGAGCGACGAGGACGAGGCGGCGTGGATGGACGCGATGAAGGAAGCCGCGGCCGACGTGCTTTCCATCCCGATCGATCGCGTCCACGCGAAGGTCAGGAAAAGACAGCGCGGCGAGGAAGCCCAATACGAGCGGGTCGCGGAGACCGGCTCGCGGATCGTCGTCGAGGAAGGAGGGTCCCGCTTCATCGTGAACCTCTCCGACTATCTCGACACCGGACTCTTCCTCGACCATCGCCCCGCCCGCCTCATGGTGCGCGCGGAGTCCTCGGGGAAACGCGTGCTCAACCTTTTCTCCTATACCGGGGCTTTCTCCGTCCACGCGGCCGCAGGCGGTGCCGCGAGCGTAACCTCGGTCGACCTCTCGAAAACCTATCTCGCCTGGGCGGCCGAGAACCTCGCGCTGAACGGCTTCGCATCCCGCGCGCCGAGGCCCGGCCGCGAGGGGAATTCCGACGGGCTTACGGGAGCGGAAAAATATCCGTGCGTGCACGCGGACACGAGGGCCTATCTCGCCGCGGCGAAACGCGCCGCGCTATCCTGGGATATCATCGTCTGCGACCCGCCGACCTTCTCGAATTCCAAGCGCGCGAGCGATTCGTTCGACGTCAACCGCGACTGGCCCGAGCTCCTTCGCGCCTGCCTCGCCGTGCTCGCGCCCGGGGGAAGCCTTTATTTCTCGACCAATTCGCGTACCCTGAAATTCGATCCCGATCTCATAGGCGGCGCCGCCGCGAGACCGGATACCTCGATCGTCGACCTTTCGGAAAAGTCGATACCGGAGGACTTCCGGAACAAGCGCATCCACCGGCTCTGGAAGATTACCCTCGCGTAAGGACTTAAGCCCGCGCTTCACGGCGCGCGGCGCATTTCCGCGCGCATCAGCGCCCTAGAGCCGCTCTACCCTCGCCGACCAGCCGCGCCGCGCGCTCTTGAGCTCCACCCACCGGGGGCCGGTCTGCTTGGCGTTCTTGCACACGCATCCCGTGTTCGCGTACGTTCCCTGCCTTTCGCGGTTCATCACGCGCTCGACCTTCGCGAAGTGGGTATGGCCCATGACGACGATGAGCTCGTTTCGCGTCGCCGAGAAAAGCCGCTTGAGCCAAAGCGTCCAGCGGACCTCGCCGAATTTCCTCCGCGCGTAGCGATCGAGCCCGCTCTTCCCGGCCGCCGCGAACATGTAGGTCTTGTGGCTCTTGAGCCATGCGTCAAGAAGGCTCGAATACTTCGTCTTCACCTCGGCGACCGTCACGTCGACCTTGTTCGCGGGCATCCTGATCACCGTGCCGTCGTGTATCTTCTCGCCCTCTTTCCGCCTGAGATTCGCGTAGTCGACGATCGCGTCGACGAAAAACGCGACGAAGGCTTTCCCGAGCGCGCTTCCCGCCTCCCCGCCGCCGCCCGAGCGCGCGGTCTGCGCGCCGTTCCCCTCCGGCGCGGCGTCAGCCCGACCCGCGGCGACCGCGCGCGAGACCGCCCGATAGGACGCCTTGAAGGTCGCGTCGTAGTCGAAGCCCGACTCCTCGGCGACGAAGCGCGACACGAAGTACCCGAAGGACACGCCCTGCACGGTATCCGTCTCGTCGTCGGGCGCGTTGAAGAAATCCCCGTCGTTCCCGTGCTCGAGCCTGATCTCGATGCCGGCAAGGGCGGTCAAACGGGCGCTTACCGCGTCGCTCGTCGCGAGACGCAGGGCCTTCCCCCCCGACGCGATCGCCTCGATATCCTTTTCGACGACGTCCATATCGTGGTTCCCGGGAACGTACCAGACCGCGTCGAGCTTGCGGACGCACTCGAGTAACGGGGTCATGAACGGCGCGTCCTTCCAGGTCTCGACGATGTCCTTGACCGCGGGAGGCCGCTCCTCGACGGGATAGAGCCAGGTATCGAAAAGGTCGCCGAGGAACACGAGTTCCTTGACGCGCGGGTTCAACGCCGCCTTGTAAAGCATGATCGCGAGCTGGGCCTCGTGGATCCCGAAAAACCATCCCGCTCCCGTGCCGTCGGGATTGCGTTTCCCGATATGGACGTCGCTGATGACGACGATCGTGTCGCGCGGGAGCGGTCCCCCGCCCGCGGCGGAGGCGAGCCCGTAGGCCGTCAATTTCATCCGGTCGAAGGACTCGACGAGGTCCATCAGTTTTTCCGAGAGAAGGCCCGCGACGAACCACACGGGGGCGATCGCGAGACTGGTGTAGCGAATACCCGCGAGCGGGTCGCCGTACCGCCAGATATCGTAGCCGGTAACGAGCCTGAGAATCGGGCCGAGGGCGCATTCCGAGGCCATGATGATCGCCGCGTACGCGATGCCGCGAAGGGGCGCGCCCACGTCCTTCTCGCGGAAGAAGCGATACGCGGGCTCCAGGGCAAAGACCGCGATCGCGCCGAACGCGATAAAGAGGTACAGGCTCGATTGCCCGAAAAGGGTGATCGCGGGAACCTCCCAGATATGGTCGAGCGCGAGCTCAGGATCGACGGTCCGCGTAAATTCGAAGAACCCTTTCACGAAGGGTACGAGGCGCGCGACCTTTACGACCGTGTAGAAGGCGACGTCCGAGGCGAGGAGGATGGCGCCGTACACGCAAAAGCGAAACGCACCTTGCGAGATCCGTTTCCCGAGCGGTTTGTAATCGTCGTAGCGAACTCTTTTTTTCGTCATGGCTGGCCTTTTTTGCGGGCGAGCGATATCGACGGGCATCGCCGCGCGTCAATGATTGTATCACGGTTTCGTCGCCGGCTCGCAAAAAAACCCGGCCGGGTCTATCCCCGGCCGGGTCTCGTCATTTCGGTACGGAACGTGCGTCACGCGCCGTAGTACGCCTTTTTGTACATCGCGGCGATTTCCTTCACGAGCGGGTACCGGGGATTTCCGCCGGTGCACTGGTCGTCGAAGGCGGCCTCGGAAAGGGTTTCGAGGTTCTCGAGGAACTCCTTCTCGGGAATCCCCGCGTCCTTGAGGGTCGCGGGAATATCGAGCTTCTTCTTGAGCCCCTCGATCGTCCCGATGAGGAGCTCGACCTTCTCCGGTCCCGTCTTTCCGCCGAGGCCGAGATAGTCCGCGATCCTCGCGTAGCGGTCGATGGCGACCGGGTACTTGTACTGCGGGAACGCGGCCTGCTTCGCCGGGGCGTCGACCGCGTTGAAGCGGATCACCTCGTTAAGAAGAAGCGCGTTCGCGAGCCCGTGCGGCACGTGGTACGTGGAGCCGAGCTTGTGGGCCATGGAGTGGCACACCCCGAGGAAGGCGTTCGCGAAGGCCATGCCCGCCATCGTCGAGGCGTACGCCATCTTCTCGCGCGCCTTCGGGTTCGCCGCGCCCTCCGCATAGGCGGCGGGGAGATATTTCACGATGAGCCTGATCGCCTCAAGCGCTATCCCGTTCGTGAAGTCCGTCGCCATCACCGAGACGTACGCCTCGATGGCGTGGACGAGCGCGTCGATGCCGGAATAGGCGGTAAGCTTCTTCGGCATGTCGATCACGAAATCGAGATCGATCACCGCCATGTTCGGCGTGAGCGCGTAGTCCGCGATCGGGTACTTCACCCCCGTCTTCTCGTCGGTCACGACCGCGAAGGGGGTCACCTCGCTTCCCGTGCCGCTCGTCGTCGGAACCGCGACGAACACGGCCTTCTTCCCCGTCTCGGGGAAGCGGTAGATGCGCTTCCTGATGTCCATGAACCGCATCGCTAGGTCCGAGAACTTCGCCGCAGGCTGCTCGTAGAGGAGCCACATCACCTTCGCCGCGTCGATCGGGCTTCCGCCCCCGAGGGCGACGATCACGTCGGGCTTGAAGAGGTTCATCGCGTCGAGCCCGCGGTAGATCGTCGCGAGATCGGGATCGGGCTTCACGTCGGCGAAGGTTTCGCAAACGATGCCCTGCCGCTCGAGGACGCGCGTCGCCTTCGCCGCGTATCCCGCGTCGAGAAGGAACTTGTCGGTCACGACGAACGCGCGCTTCTTGCCCGCGAGGTCCTTGAAAGCCTCGACGATCGCGTTCTGCTTGAAGTACACCTTCGGCGGCACCTGGAACCAGAGCATGTTTTCCCTCCTCATCGCGACGGTCTTCACGTTAACGAGATGCCTCACCCCGACGTTCTCGCTGATCGCGTTCCCGCCCCAGCTTCCGCAGCCGAGGGTGAGCGACGGTTCGAGCCGGAAGTTATAGATGTCGCCGATCGCTCCCTGGCTCGCCGGCATGTTGACGAGTACGCGGCCCGTCTTCATCTCGCGTCCGTAGCGCGCGATCCTGTCCTCGTTCGCGGGATCGGTGTAAAGGACGGCCGTGTGACCCATCCCCTCGAGCTCGACCTCCTCGCGCGCGATGCGGAGCGCGTCGTCGAAATCCTTCGCGCGGAACATCGCGAGCACGGGAGAGAGCTTCTCGTGCGCGAAGGGCTCGTCGGGGCTCACCTTCTTGATCTCGGCGATGAGCACCTTCGTCCCCTCGGGCACCTTGATCCCGGCCATCTCCGCGATGCGCGCCGCCGGCTGCCCGACGATGTCGGCGTTGACCCGGCCGTTCTTCATCACGACAGCGCCGACCTTTTCCCGCTCTCCGGAGGAGAGGATGTGCGCGCCGCGATAGGCGAACTCCTTCTTTACCGCGTCGTAGACGGCGTCGACGACCACCGCCGACTGCTCGCTCGCGCAGATCATCCCATTATCGAAGGACTTGCTCAAAAGGATCGAGTTGACCGCCATCTTGAGGTGCGCGGTCTCGTCGATCACCGCGGGGGTATTGCCGGAGCCGACGCCGATCGCGGGCTTGCCGGAGGAGTACGCGGCCTTGACCATTCCCGGGCCGCCCGTCGCGAGGGTGAGGTTCACCTCGGGATGCGCCATGAGCGCGGCGGAAAGCTCTACCGTCGGCTCGTCGATCCAGCCGATGATGTCCGCCGGCGCGCCAGCGGCTACCGCCGCCTCGAGGACGATCCTCGCCGCCTCGACCGTGCAGCCCTTTGCCCGCGGATGGGGCGAAAAGACGATCGCGTTCCGCGTCTTGAGCGCGATGAGGCTCTTGAATATCGCGGTCGAGGTCGGGTTCGTCGTCGGGATGATTCCCGCTATCACGCCGAGCGGTTCGGCGACCTTCGCGATCCCGGAATCCTCGTCCTCCTCGATGACGCCGCAGGTCTTCTCCCCCGCGTACTTGTTGTAGATGAACTCCGCCGCGAAATGGTTCTTGATGACCTTATCCTCGAATACGCCCATCCCGGTTTCAGCCACGGCGAGCTTCGCGAGCTTGATGCGATTCTCGGCCGCCGCCTGCGCCGCGTGCCGGAAGATCACGTCTACCTGCTCCTGCGAGTATTCGGCGTATTTTTTCTGCGCGGCGCGAACGCGCGCAAGCAGGGCATTAAGGTCCTCGATTGTCTTTACGGTCATGGTATCTCCTTCGGGATTACGCCGTTCGCGGTCGATGAACGTCTTCTATCGTTCCGCTCCAGCGTACCCCTTACGAGAGTAATATGATAAATATTTATCGATTAGTCAATATGTCGGGCTATATTTATCTATACAATTTATCGTTTTGTGTGTTTTTTTTCACAACCTAAAATTACGGGATTACATCTTTTTTTGTCAGCCATTAATCACAATTTACATCCTCCAGAGCCAAATTTCATATTATACTTACCGACGCTTGGAGGCCACATGGGAGCTACACGATCCGGAAAACGGGTAATCGGATTATTGATCAATCAAATAGAGGGTCGATACCAATCGGTCATTTGCCGGGGTTTGTCGGATTTCGCGCGAACCCGCGGCGTCACCCTGCGGATTTACGCCGGCCGGTCCCTCGGATCTCCCTACGGAAACGAGGATTTGTTCAATCGCATCTACGGGCTCGCGCGAAGCGACAACTCGGAACCGCGCCCGGACGGGCTCGTGGTCACTGCCGGCTCGATCGGAAGTTTCGTCTCCCCGGAAACCGTCAAGGACTTCCTCGAATCGTTCAAGCCGATACCCCTCGCGACGATCGGGATCTCCATCCCCGGCTATCCCGGGTTCGTCGCAAACAACGCAGACGGAATGAGCGAGCTCATCCGGCATCTCGTTTCCTCCCACGGGTTCAGGCGTTTTGCCTTTCTCAAGGGTCCCGAGGGGAGCCCCGACGCCGTCGAGCGGTATGAGGCATGGAGGCAAACCCTTACCGCGTGCGGCGTGGGCGAATCCGACCGCGTCGTCTATTCGGGGGACTTCAGCTACGGCTCGAGCACCGAGATCGCCTCGCGGCTCGACCTTTCCTCGCCGCTCCCCTTCGACGTCATCTCGTGCGCGAACGACGACATGGCCCTCGGCTTTATCCGCGCGCTTGAACGGCGAGGCGTGTACTGTCCCCGGGATTACGCGATCACGGGATTCGACGACATCCCCGAATCGGGTTTCCTTTCGCCGCTTTTGACGACGGTACACCAGCCGCTGTACGAGCAGGCATTCGGCGTTGGAGCCCTTATCCTCGACATGATCGAGGGAAAGACCCCGGGCGATATCCTGTCCCTCCCCTGCGTCGAGACGATCCGCGAATCATGCGGTTGTTCCGATATTCCCCTGATCGTGACGAGAAGAAAGTCCGCCGATCGGGACGAGGGCGACGAGTCAGTCAGGATCAAGGCATCGGCCCTGGCCCTTCTCGCGCGCGAGCGACAGTTTCCCGAACCGATTCAGGCACAGGCCGCCGAGGCGCTCGCGGCCCTCTGCGATTCTGCGTCCCTCGACCTTCGCAAATTCACGGAACGATCCCTGTTCCTCCAAACCCTCTCGGGATGGCTCGAAGTCACCTACGGCTGGAAGGAATTCTCCACCCTCTGGCAGACCATCCTTTCCATACTGAGCAGGGAGCTCGTCGCGAGCCTCGGGGATACCCGCTCCCGCGCCTACGCGGAAGACCTTTTCGCGAGCGCGTACGCCCTCCTTACGAGGAAAGCCGGCGAGATCCACGCGCGGGACCTTTCCTCGCTCCGGAACACCCTTGCCCTTTTCCGCGATCTTTCGGTCAGACTCGGCGCGGTCGAGAGCGTGGAAGCCCTTTTATCGCAACTCTGCCAGATGGCGCCGCTCATCGGGTTTACCCGCGTGTCCGTCGCCCTTCACGCCTCGGGCGCGAAACCCATCGGCGACGACGGGGAAAGCTTCTACGACGACGTTAAACTCCACGAATGCGCCGACGCGCCGAAGGGCGCGGACTCGATACGCCTGCCCCTCCTCGGGCGCGACGCCTCCTTCGGATACGTCGTACTCGAGGGAAACGGCCTCGATCCCGTCGTGTACGAGTCTCTCCGGGACCAGATCTCGCAAACCCTCGAGGCCCTCGCGATGCGCGACAAGCGAAACGACGCGGAAGGCGCCCTCCGGGAAAGCGAGGAGCGCTACCGCGAGATCGCGAGCGCGGTACCGATCATGATTCTCGAGACCGACGTCATGCTGAAGATCACCTACAAAAACCTCACCGCGCGGGAGGGTCTCTCGCTCGGGGAAGACGACATCCCCGTGTCCCTGAAAAGCCATCTCGCCGCGGAGGATCGCGGCCTCGTCGACGATATCGTGAAGCGAATCGCGAAGGAAAGGGAGATAGACTATCCGAACGTCAGGCTGATCAGCGAGCGTCAGCGGCGATACATACCCGTCGTCAGGATCACGGGAAGGTTCGACCGGAAGGGAAACCTTACCGGTCTTCGCTGGAATGCCCTCGACCCGCTGCCCTTCCTGAAGAACGATCTCCTCCCGGAGAAAACGTTCTTCGACGAGCACCGCATCACCGAGCGCGAGCGAACCATCGTCGAGCTGCAACTCCAGAATTACCGCATCAAGGACATCGCGGACCGCCTGTTCATCGCCGAGAGCACCGTGAAAGGCCATCTGACACAGGTATACAACAAACTCGGCATATCGGGAAAAAGCGAGCTTCTGGACCTCCTCGCGGAGGACCAGGCGGCGAAGATGGGTTTGAGCGCGTACGTTTTCTCGCTCGTAAACCGCGTGCTTTCGCTCGACGAGGAATGAATAACGATACCGAAAGTATGACCGGCAATCCCCGCGGCATGGTATTCGCGCGCCGACGGGGATAAGGAACGGGCGCGATGAATCGCCTGATACCGATGCGCGCGCGAAAAACAATACCCGCAGTACTGGCAAGAAAAATACCGGCTGTCTCCACCACGACACGACAAGCGGCCCTACACTGACGTCAAGGAGATTCAGCATGAAGAAATCGATTCTTTTCTTCTCTTTTGTTTCAGCACTTTCTATGGCAGGACTCTTCCTCTCTTGCGACATGAACAGCGCTCCGGTCGCTCAGGCGGACGACGAGGTTACCTCCCGCGCGGTTCAGTATTCGTCCCTCTGGGCTCCGATGGATTCTGATTCATCGGCCTGGAACAAGGCGACCTGGTCGAACGGCGGCATGTTCAACTGCGGTTTCAAGGCCGATCACGCCTACTTCTCGGGCGGCAACCTCGTGCTCAAGCTCGACAACGTCTCGAGCTCCGGCAAGCCCTATTCGAGCGGTGAGTATCGCACGAACAACACCTTCAGCTACGGAACCTACGAGGTCAACATGAAGGCTGCCAAGGCTTCCGGAACCGTAACCTCCTTCTTCACCTACACGGGAAGCCCCTGGGACGAGATCGACGTCGAGATCCTCGGCAAGAACACCACCCAGGTTCAGTTCAACTACTACGTGAACGGAGTCGGCGGTCACGAGAAGATCATCAACCTCGGCTTCGACGCTTCCCAGGGATTCCACAAGTACGCGATCGAGTACGGTAACGGCTACATCAACTGGTACGTCGACGGAGTATGGAAGTGGGGCGTCAACAACTCGGGTAACCTCAATGCCCCGAAGGGCGCGGCGATGCCGAGCCATCCGATGCAGATCATGGTCAACCTCTGGCCCGGTACCGGCGTCGACAGCTGGCTCGGTGCCTTCAAGTACTCGAGCCCGCTCTACGCGTACTACGACTACGTGAAGTTCACCCCGAAATGATTCTACCGGGGGGCCGCTCTCGCGGCTTCCGTCAGGCAACTTCGGGACGCCCGCCTTCAATGCGCGGGCGTTTTTTTTCGCGCACGCGGATCGCGAACCGGCGAGTCACCGCGCGACATCCCGCCGCGTCAACCCACCCACATGTCGAGCGAGAAAAGAACCGCGAGAAACGCCATCAGGAGAACGCTCGCGAGCGTATAGGCGCGTTCCGCCGTCCGCTTCCCCGTATAACGAGATGCCATGACGAAGACGAGCGGGCACGATAGCGCGTACCGGACGAGTCCCTGGGGAACGACGCTGAAAAACGCGAGCGCGATGGCGACGACGCCGAACGCGGCGAGGTCAGGATGCCTGCGCGCGCCTTGAGCGGTCGATACGACGATGGCGACAAGCGAGAGGAGCTCGAGTAGATAGTACGTCGCGGTCTCGCCCTTCCCTGCCCCGATCGCGGCGAAAGCCGCAAGCCAGGATCGAATGGAAGCCGCGGGATCGAGTATCCGGCCGAAAAACGCGCGCTCGACGATATCGAAGCGCGTCCCGAGATACGACAACTTCCAGACCGCGAAAACGCCGAGCGGGACGATGATCGCCTCGGCGATCCCGATAATCTCCCGCGCGGAAAGCCGCGGCCGTCGCGATTCCGCGCGTACCCGTCTCGTGACGCGACCGATTCTTTGCGCCCCGACGATCGCGATGGCCGGGACGAGGGCGACTCCCGCGCCGCGCGTCAGTACCGCGCATGAGGCGAGGATCGCGGCGACAGTCCATCGCCGGTCGCGAGCGAAGGCGATCGCCCAGAGCGCCAGGGCGAGAAAAAGCGACTCCGTGTAGACCTGGGCGAGAAAGAATCCCGAGGGAAAGACGAGCAGGAACCACGCGGCGCGCGTCCCCTCGTCTTCCCGGCGTTTTGACCCGCCCGCGAGACGCGAGAGCGCGAGCGCCGCGAAAAGCGCCGAGATGAGAGACACCGCGACACCGGCGATTACGGCCGAACCGGCTTCGGATACACCGAACCCGCGAAACGGCGCCATCGCCACCCGGATCGCGAATGGATAGCCCGGCATGAACGCGTAGTTGAGCGAGAAGGCACCCAAGCCGGGAATGACGACCTTTCGTACCATCGGGTCTTCATAGCCCGCGATCGCGATCGAGAGGTAAAACTCCGAATCCCACGCGACGCGTTCGGCGAGAAAGGGTACCGAAAGACGGGCATTTACCGCACGCTCGTCCAGACCCGTTTGAGAGGCCGTCCAGCCCAGAGCCCGGTCGACCGGTCGCGCGGGAAGGCGCGAGACGACAAAGTATTGAAAGAGCGAAAGCCCGATGGCCCAGGCAAGCCATGCGCCGATCACCGCCCGATGTCGCGTCATGTACGAGGATATTCCCATGCGAGGAGTATACACCGGGCATCGGTGCGAAACGAAAAAAAAACGCGACCCGGTAAGGGGTCGCGTCCATCCAGAAATCCCGTATGCCGGGAATCAGTTTTCCTTGATGTTGTAGCGCTTCTTGAAGCGGTCGATGCGTCCGGCGGTGTCGACGAGCTTCTGCTTGCCGGTGAAGAACGGGTGGCAAGCCGAGCAAATTTCGACGTTGATGTCCTTGACGGTCGAGCGGGTCTCGATCACGTTTCCGCAGGCGCACTTGATCTTGGTGACTTCGTACGCGGGGTGAATTCCCTCTTTCATGGTTTCCTCCAAACTGGATCGCGCCTAATAAACGCGCCCCGAGTACCTTTCAGGTACTCAATGATAATCCTGAATGTAATTCAGGATTATCAAGGAGAAACCGAAGGTTTCTCAAGGCTCCGGAAGGATCGGCCTCGCGAGGCTCTCCGGGTCGCACGGACCCGTCCTTCTGGCAGCAATGGGTTCATCCCCCGCGCGCCCTTTACTCAAGGATCGCGGTTCCGAACGAACCCACCGGTTTCTTTAGCCGCTATCGGTTCCCTCGCTCGCCGCTTTCGCGCCTTCGCTCGGGCCGAATGTCGCTATCAGTCCATCGCGGCGGAGCCGGTATTCATGGACTTCAAGAACGCCTCATTATTCTTGGATTTGCGCATCCTGTCAAGGAGGAGCTCCATGATCTCGGTGTCGTCCATCGGGTTTATGACCTTCCGGAGTATCCAGATCTTCTGCATCTCTTCCTCGGTGAGGAGGAGCTCTTCCTTGCGGGTTCCGGACTTCTTGATGCTGACCGCCGGGAAAAGGCGCCTGTCCGACAGCTTCCGGTCAAGGTTGATTTCCATGTTGCCGGTTCCCTTGAATTCCTCGAAGATGACCTCGTCCATGCGGCTTCCCGTCTCGATGAGCGCGGTCGCGATGATGGTGAGGCTTCCGCCCTCCTCGACGTTGCGCGCGGCGCCGAAGAAGCGCTTGGGCTTGTGGAGGGCGTTCGAGTCGACGCCTCCCGAAAGGACCTTTCCCGAGGTCGGGACGGTCTGGTTGTACGCGCGCGCGAGGCGGGTGATCGAGTCGAGGAGGATGACGACGTCGCGCTTGTGCTCGACGAGGCGTCTCGCCTTCTCGAGAACCATCTCGGCGACCTGCACGTGTCGCGTCGCCTGCTCGTCGAAGGTCGAGGAGATGACCTCGGCCTTGACGGTCCGCTCCATGTCGGTGACTTCCTCGGGCCGCTCGTCGATGAGGAGAACGATGAGATAGACCTCGGGATGGTTCGCGGTGATCGCGTTCGCGATTTTCTGCATGAGGATGGTCTTACCCGTTCGGGGCGGCGCGACGATGAGCGCGCGCTGTCCCTTTCCGATCGGGCAGAAGAGGTTCATGATGCGGGTCGAGAACTCGGTCGTCGTCGTCTCGAGGTTGAACTTCTCGTCAGGGTAAAGCGGCGTGAGGTTGTCGAAGGGAATTCTGCTCTGAGCGATCGAAACCTCGTCGAAGTTGACGGTCTCGACGCGGAGAAGCGCGAAGAAGCGCTCGCCCTCCTTCGGTGACCGGATCTGGCCGTAGACGGTATCGCCGGTCTTGAGGTTGAAAAGGCGGATCTGGCTCGGGGAGATGTAGATATCGTCCGGGCCGGGAAGGTAGCTGTTCTGGGGGGATCGAAGGAAACCGTAGCCGTCGGGGAGTATTTCGAGGGATCCGGAGGCGAAGATGATGCCGCCGTGCTCGGTATGCGCTTTCAGGATCTGAAAGATGATTTCCTGCTTTTTCATGGCGACCATGTCTTCGTGCGGTACGCCGTATTGGGTCGCGAGGTCGCGCAGCGCCTGCATACCCATCCTGGTCAGTTCGTTGATCGTAAGTCGGGGCTTGTTGCCGGCGTCTCCGCCCTGTTCGGCCTCGGCCTGCGCGGCTTCGCGGAGGTAATTCTGGTCCTCGCGTGCCTCGCGGCTTTCGCGCCCTTCGCGCTCGCCGCGGAATCGGCGATTGCCGTCTCCGCGATCCCCGCGATCGCGCCGGTCTCCCTCGCCGCGGTCGCGGCGTTCGCCGTCGCCTCGCTCGCGGTTGTCGCGATGGTCGCGCCCGCCGCCGTCGCGGCCGCCGTTCCCGTTTTCGCGTCCGCCCTGGGCTCCCGAGCGACGCGCTCGCGAACGCACGATGACGCGTTTTTCGCCTGAGTCTCCGGAGGATCCGTTCGTTCCGTTATCCGTGGTTTCCGTTGCCGCCTGCACGGGCGTGGATGACTCTGTCATGTCGGAAGCGGCGAAAGACTCGCCGGTCGAGTCACCCGTGGACCCGAGATCAAATTGCCCTTGATCCGGGTACTGCTGCGCCTCACCTTCCGCGCCATCGGCGGAGGGGCGTCTTCTGATTGGTGCCATGGGAATTCTCCATAAAATAAAAACAGGACGTTTGTTTGAAAGACATTATGCGTGTTCGGATTGTTCCGTAAAAAAAGGATAAGAATTAAGTAAAGTATACAAATGGCTTCAGATCCTGTCAAGAGAATCAAGCGCCATCACTAACGCGGCGCGAACCGTCTTTCTCCGGATCGCCTCGCGCGAACCGCGAAAACGTTTCGTAATCGCGCGCGCGGGGCTTCCCGCGACGCGACAGGCGATGCACACGGTACCGACGGGTTTGTCCGCGCTTCCCCCCGAGGGTCCCGCGATCCCCGTCACCGCGATCGCGACGTTCGCCCCGCTCGCGGATAGCGCTCCCGAGGCCATTTCCCGCGCGGTTTCCTCGCTGACGACCCCGAAGCGCGTTACCGTTTCCTCGCTCACGCCGAGGAGCCGAGCCTTCGCGCTTACGGAATAGGAAACGGCTCCCCCCCAATACGCGTCCGATGAACCGGGGATGGCGGTCAACGCCGCGCCGATAAGCCCGCCCGTCAGGGACTCCGCGGTCGCGAGCGTGAGCCCGCGCGAACGCAAGGCTTCAAGAAGCCGTGACGCGAGAGAACGCGCGGAATAACGGGGGAAGGTGACCGTCAAAGAGAGCCGTCGAGCCTGATCTGGCTTTTGAGGGTATCCGATCGCGTGGAAAAGAGATCGATATCGCTTCCGGAACGGATCATCTCGACGGAACCCTCGAAGGAAACCCCGTCGGCGATGCGAAGCTTCGAGGCGGTTATGTTCCCGCGAACCGAGCTTCCGGTTTTCATCTCGATGCGATCGCCCGCGGTAAGGTCTCCCTGAACGGAACCCTCGACAACGATCGACGCGGCGCGGACGAAATCCGCCTGACAGGTCGACCCCTTCTTGAGGACGAGCGCGCCCTGCGCGTCTATCGTTCCGGTGAACGAGCCTTCTATATGCAATTCGTCGGTGAAACGGAGCGTTCCGTTGAATTTCGTCTTTTCGCCGAATACGGTGACGTTCCGTTCCTTTTCCTTTTCGCTGTACCGTGCCATGCTGTCCTACTTTGTCGTCATCGTAAACACGCCGTCCCAATCCTCGGGGGGCGGGTTTTCGAGGTAATATGCGCATCGTTCGAGGTACACCTTCGAGGGGCCGTCGGAGGGGTCGGCCTCGAGCGCCTTGGCGAAAGAGTCGCGCGCCTCGGTGAATTGCATCAGTTTATACTGTTTTCTGCCCTGAGCGAACAGCTCGAGCGCCTTCTTTTTTTCGTCGCTTATCATATCCTACTCACTATATGCCCTGCGAAGCTCGTTTTCGAGCGAGGTAACCGCGATTTCCCTGCTCTTGAGTTTCCGCGCCTCTTCCTGAAGCTCAGCGATCTTCTGCTCGAGTCTCGTGTACTCAAGCTGGCATGAATCGAGCCCCGCGCGGAATTCCGCGTTTTCGGGAATCGACGGTGAATTGCAGAGGGTCAGGAACTTCTTCGAGACGAGATCGACGTACGCGAGAAGTTTCTCGTTGAGCTGTTCCTGGAGCGCGATGCGCGACTCGCGTTTCTTGAGCTGGTCTATGAGTTCGTGATTGCGGAGCACGGCCCGGATACGGGCGAGGACCTCGGAGAAGTTGAACGGCTTCGTGATGTAGTCGTCGACGCCGAGCTCGAAGCCCTCGATCTTGTCCTTCACGTCATCCATCGCGGAGAACATGATGATCGGGATCTCCCGCCACTGCGCGTATTCCGGGTCATTCTTCATGATCCGGGTAAATTCCCAGCCGGACATCTTTGGCATGATGTTGTCGAGCATGATGAGATCCGGGGTGAAGTCCCGCACCTTATCGAGCGCTTCATGTCCGTTGGAGGCTTTTTCGACAACGAAACCGAGCTTGGAAAGCATCAGATCGAAAAACTCGACATTGATTTGTTCATCGTCAACGATTAAGATTTTTTTGCGGTTTTCCATTCCCATACCTTTCTAATTGTCGTACATATTTCGAAACTTTGTCAACAATGCCAATAAGAATCGCGAGCGACGCGCCGCAGGCGAAAAGCGCGCCCCAAAGGTCGCCCCAAAAGCGATACGGCGTTACCGGAAGCGCGTCGAGCGCCGGAATCGTCCCGACGAGCGCGGTTTCCGTAAAAGGTTCGGCCATCGCCGTGACGGCACCCGACGGGTCTACGACGGCGGTCTGCCCCGAGGCGGTGGCCCGGACCAGGGGAACGCCATTCTCGACGGCGCGAAAAACCGACATGGCCAGATGCTGATACTGGCACGAAACGCTCATCGACCAGGCGTCATTCGAGATATTCACGATCGCGCGGGATCCGCGATTGACGGCGTCCCGGGACAACCGCCCGAAGGCATCCTCGAAGCATATCGGCGTCGAGAAGCGAAGCCCTCCGCTAGAGAATACCACAGGATCGGTCCCTTGTGCCCAAAAATGGGTATCATTCCTCAGTAAAAAATCATGAATTCCGGGAAAGGCGTCGCGATACGGAAAATGCTCGGTAAACGGCACCAGATGGATCTTTCTGTATCGCTCGGGTCGCGGGGGAATCACGTTCGTGCGCGGGGTAAAAAGAAGCGCGGCGTTGTAATCGACCCGATCGAGAACCCCGTCGTCGAAGCCCATCTCGGCATCGTCGTTTCCGGTGAGAAGCGGCACGGGAAGCCGATCCACCCAGGAAAGGAAGTCGGACACGAGCTCGAAGGCCGCGCGATCCTCCCGATAGCGATAATGCCAGTCTATTCTCGGGATAAAGGCCGTTTCGGGCCACACGATCAGCGCAAGCTCCGGATGCGCGGAAAGGGCTTCCCCGGAAAGCCGCGCGAGGGTCTGAAAGTTTTCGCGGTAGGCGTCCATTCCCCCGAGCCAGGGATCGGTATTGGGCTGAACGAGCGCGATCGTAACCCGGGGAGCGTTTTCCCAATCGCGGGGCGCGAAAACGCCATAGGCAAGCGTCGCGACGAACGCGATTGCCCATAAAAGTATCGCGAGGAATCGCGCGCGCGTCTCCCGGAAGAACGACGTCAAAAAAACCGCCGTCTCGCGACGATCACCCAAGGGAGGGCATTCCCCGAGGACCCGGGCGAGCCAGGCCGACGGAAACGCAACCAGCGCGGAAACGCCCCATACCCCGAAAATCGAGGCGATCCCGATAATCTGCGGATACTCCCATTGGGTGTATCCGATGATCCCGTACGGGAACCCCATAAATCCGAGGGTTTTCAGATACTCATAGCCGATCATGAGGGCCCATTGAACGACATACCCGTTTCGGGGAAAGAGCGTGACGGCAAGCTTTAAAAGCGGGGCGAGCAAGAGAAAAACGAGCCCATACGCCGCCGCGAGAAGATAGAGGGAAAGGGGATGAAAGGAAGAAAGCCAATACCCGAAGGCGCTATATGAGAAGATTCCATAGAGGCAACCCCAGGCGAATACCGCGGGGAAAGAAACGCGCTTGATGAGCAGGAAAAGGGGGAGGAACGCGATGTACGCAAGGAAGGAAAGGCCTCGCGCGACGATTGGATTCGGATGGGAGAGCGCGAACAGGGCGACTGAAAGAACGAACAGGGAGAGATCAAGAAGAAAAGCGCTGAAACGCTTCCCGGGGAGGATGCCTTTTCCCGGGGAAACGGCATAACCGGTCACTTTATATCGGTTTTCCGGGAGGGAATGCCCCATACGGAGTTCTTGAGATCCTTGCCCGAACGAAACGCCACCACCGCATGGTCTTCCACGCTGACAATCTCGCCGGTTTTCGGATTTCGGGCCTTTTTCCGCCCTTTTCTCTCCCGGATCTCGAACGTCCCGAACCCCCGCAACTCGACGGATTGGCCCGACTCGAGCGCTTCCTTGGTCAAGTCCAAAAAAAGGTCAACGATAGCCCGAATATCCTTCAACTCATTTCCGGTTTTTTCGTAGATCGCGTCGACGATGTCGCTTTTTGTCCTCTTTTTCTCAGGCATCGGAGGTCTCCCCTTTTTATGTCATTGTAGCATAGAGATCAATCGCTGTTAAGAAAAAAAAACCGCAATAGACTGAACAATCAGCCATTGCGGTTTTTACACCGTTACGGTATCAAGAACGGTTATTTTGCGGCAAACGAGGCGTTATACAATTTCTGCATGCGCGACTTCTTGCGAGCCGCCGCGTTGCGGGAAATAATGCCCTTGCGAGCCGCGGTGTCGAGCTCCGAAACCAGATCGCGAAGAAGGGTGCCAGCATTGGCAGAATCCTTTGCCTGGACGCTGGAAACGTATTTCTTCGCACTGGTGCGGACGGAACTCTTCACGGCCTTGTTCTTGATTCGCCGTACTTCACTCTGCTTATGTCTCTTGACTGCAGACGCGTTTTTTACTGCCAAAGGGAACCCCCGAAATAGAACTGTTCGCATAGAGTACCAAATCTCCCCTCCCGCGTCAATATGCGCAAGGGGCTTTTCCGTAAAACCTCCGATATTTGCTTGACACTGCCGGGCAATTTCTATATTGTATGGTTAACTTTGTTTTCAGGAGATACCTATGGGTGGAGCAAGTAAGAACTCTCGTACCTCTATCACGACGCATAAGTTTTTCTGCCCGTGCGGTGGCGAGGTCGTCATGAAAACCCTGTTTGAAAGCGGAAAACTGAAGAACGTCGCGGAGTGCTCCAAGTGCAAGCGCACTGAACGCCGTCCGAAGGACTTCAAATAAGCACCGACTTGAACAAGGCTATTCACGCGTTGGAAAAGGAGTCCTGACGGACTCCTTTTTTGTTTTTTAAAGCCTCATTGCCCATCCGTCTCCAACCTCGCTCGTGCGATATCGCATCGCAAGACCGGATCCTTCCTGGGCCGCCGGACCGTACCGGTTCATTCCCTCCGGTACGAAAACGTTCTATCGCCCGTCCAGACCCTTCCATTGGGCGAGTTGGGCCTCGATGAGCGCCCTCCCCTCCTCGAGGATCGCGAGCTGCTCCGCCTTCGTCGTCGGCGCGGGATATACCTTGAGAATCTTGACCCGGTACTTTCCGCCGCGAAGGTTTTTCGCGAGCCCGAAAAGCGACGATACGTGCCATACCCCGTCGAGCGCGCAAACGGCCACGGGCATGGGATTACGGGTAATGAAGCGCCTGAATCCCGCCGCGTGAAAGGTTCCGACGGAACCGTCGCGGGACCGCGTTCCCTCGGGGAACAACACCGGAATCCAGTCGTTGGTCCGTACCCGATCGGCAAAGGAATCCATCGCCTTCATCGCCTGGGTCGGGCTCCCGGTGCGCTTGACGAGGCAGTGGCCGTCGCTTCTCAGCATCACCGACACGATCGGTATGCCGCGGCCGAGCTCGGCCTTCGCGACGAACCGAAGCCGCGAGTTGTTGAAAAAGTTCATGTAAAGCGGGATATCGAGAAGGCTTTGGTGGTTCGAGACGACCATAAACCGGTCAGGGAGGGATTTCCCGGTATTCCCCTCGGGCGAGAACCGAAAGTTCATGTAGGTTTCCGTCAGGGCGAACACGCGATGCGCGCAGACGGTACTCAGTCGCCTGTTAATCCAAAGGCACCTTCGCCGGTCAAGGGCATAGAACAGCCGATTGGCGAGCGCCAGGGGAACAAGCGAGATGAAATACGCCAGGACGGTAAAGAAGCCGAGCATGCGAAACCTCCGAAGGCTTGTATGTACCGAAAATAACCGAACGAGACGTTACTGAATAGCCTCCGGCCTATCGGACTATCCCCACAGAAACCGTTCTACCCTTCCCGCGATATCGGCGAGCGGGGCATACGCGCGCGCCGTTTCCGGAAGGCTGTCGAGAAAGACCTTTCCGTATCGTTTCGCGAGCAACCGTCGATCGAGGACGGTGACGACGCCGCGATCGGTCTTCCGGCGCATGAGCCGGCCAAAGCCCTGGCGGAAGCGAACGACCGCCTCGGGCAAGCTCAGCTCCATGAAAGGATTGCCGCCCGAAAGCTCGATCGCCTCGGAGCGCGCGGCATGCACCGGATCGTTCGGGACCCTGAACGGGAGCTTCACCATGATGACGTGCAGGAGTGTGTCGCCCGGCGCGTCGACTCCCTCCCAGAAGGAATCGGTGGCGAACAGGACGCTCGACTCGTCGGTACGGAAGGTTTCAAGGAGCCGGGCGCGATCGTCGTCGCCCTGCCTGAGAATCGTCATGCCATAGGGCGCGAGCGCCGAACGGGCCACCTCGCACGCCGCCCTCAAGGACTCGTACGAGGTGAAAAGGACGAGCGCATGGCCCGCCGAGGCCTGCAGGAGCGACACGATCGCGGTCTCGATCCACGACTGAAAACCGCCTTCCTCGGGCAGGGGCGCGTCGTCCGGGACGGCGAAAAGGACATTAGTACGGTAGGGAAAGGGCGAATCATACGCGCCTGAAAGGACCCGATCCTCCTCGACGAGGCTGATCCCGGTACGGTGCATCCAATAGGAAAACTGTCCCGCGATCCTCAGTGTCGCCGAGGTACAGACGATCGTCCTGAACGGCTCGAAAACCCCTTCCTTCATCATGGGCGCGATCGAAAGCGGCGTCTGCACGAGGCGCGGATACCAGGGCGACGCGCGGTCGGCGGCCTTCCCCCGCTGGGGAAGGCGGAGGCGTTCGATCCAGAACACCGATTCGGGGCGTTCGCTCCACTCCGCGAAATGGAGGCAGAGGGTTCCGATGAACTCGAGCCGCTTGACGGCGAATTTCGATTCCCATACGACCGGGTCATCCTGCTCCTCCTCGGGAATTCCGTCGAGCACCGCCCGGATGATCCCGGCGAACTCGGCTATCCGCTTCCTCAGTTCCGAAAGCGAGGAAAGAAGGCCGTCCGCGCGCGATGCGGTCTTCGCGGAAAGGCGCCAGGAACCGTCATTCTCCGTGAGCGCGAGCGCGGAGTCCTCCGCGGCCTGAAACGCGTCCTTGAGGCTCGCTATGGCCGCCATGGCCTCCTGGACCTCGCCTCCGGCCGAGGAAAGGCGCTCGAGCGCGATGAGATGGCCGCCCACCGAACCCCTTCGTACGCGATAGAGAATATTGAGCTGCTTGTTGAGCTTGAAACGGGTAAAGTACTCGGAGAAAAAGCTCGTCGCGGCGTCTTCCATCGAATGCGCCTCGTCGAACACGATGTGGTGGAAGGGCGGGAGCACCGCGGTATCGTCGTAGCCCGCGCCCATCATGCGCGCCTCGAGGTCGGCAAAGAGGAGATGATGGTTCACGACGAGCAGAGACGCGGAAGCCGCTTCCTTTCTCACCCGCATCACGAAGCACTCCTGATGGAAGGCGCAACGCATTCCCATGCACGCGTCCGACTCGGAGCTGACACGCGACCAAACCCCTTGGGTCGGCATGAAGGAGAGATCCGACCTGCTTCCGTCGTCCGTGGTTTTCGCCCATTCGGATATCCGCGCGAGCTCCTCGGTTTCGTCGTCGAAAAGATCTCGATCCTGCAGGGCCTCGGCGAGGCGCCGCTTGCACAGATAGTTCTGCCGCCCCTTGAGGAGCACGGCCTTGACCTCGCGCCCGATGATGCGCTGGGCCATCGGGATGTCCTTGTCCATGAGCTGTTGCTGAAGGTTGATCGTGCCGGTCGACACGACCACGCGATCCTTGTTGTCGAGCGACCAGAGCATCGCGGGAAGGAGATAGGCGAAACTCTTCCCGACTCCGGTGCCGGCCTCGAACGCGCCTATTGCGCCTGAGTTGAACGCCTTCGCGACGGAACGCGCGAGATCGATCTGCGTGGGCCGGCTCTCGTACCGGTCTGAGAGCGCGGCGAGCGGCCCCGTCTCGTCAAGATAGAGCGCGACCTCGTCCTCCGAGATCGGCTTTTTTTCTCGATTCAGCACGGGCTCGACGACGACGTACACCTCGGTCGCGTCGTTATTGACAATGTAAAAGCCGAGGCCTGAATCGGCCGTCCTGGACGCTATCTCGAGGTCAGGATCGCTCGGGGTAAGGTTTCCCGAGGGATGATTGTGGATCAATACCTCGGCTCGATCGACGGCGGAACTGATTACGGGCACGGCCGATTCATGGCCGCGGGACGCTACCTCAACCGCTACGACGATCCCCTCGCCGTCCAGATTTCCCACGAAGAAAACCTCATTGCCGCCTGAGTCGGCGATCGCTCGCGCGATAAGCTCGCGAACATCCCGGGAAAAACGGATATCGACGTCGTTCATGCCTCGCTTGCGCGCTCCTCACGCCCCATAACGAAAAAAGGGTAAGGACATCGTCCTTACCCTTGCGGTCCATCAAGGACCTTAGCATCTCCTAGGGGAATTGAACCCCTGTTGTCGGGATGAAAACCCGATGTCCTAACCACTAGACGAAGGAGACATCTTGTCGCGATTCCGCGAGGCGGAATGGCAACGAAGGTATTTATAGCAAACGAGGCCCGATGTGTCAAGCGGCGGCAAAAAGCCGGAAAGAAGTCAGCGCATCGAGTCGATCTTGTTGACGATCATCATCCTGAGCTTTTTTTCCTCGTCTTTTTTGAAGCCGAGCGCGCATGCCTTATCGAGGTCCTCAAGCGCCTCAGGATACATTTCGCGGTTATAGAGGGTCTGGGCCCGGCGAAAGTACACGTACGGCTGATAGTGATTGCGCTCGAGCGATAGCGTGAAATTATCGTAAGCCTCGCGGTCTTGTCCCAGGACGCTCAGAACGATCCCGATATAGTAATAGGACCGGAAGTTGTCGGGATTTCGCTCCGCGCTCTTCCGGAAATCCTCGAGTGCCTCTTCGTACCGCGACTGCGCGAAATAGGCCATTCCGCGATGTTTGTAGATGACCGAAAGGACGGTATCGTTGGGTTTCGCTTCGATTATCCGTGAATATATCATGCTCGCGCGATCGAGGTTTCCGTTGTTATGGGCCTCGATCGCGTCCAGGATCATGTCGTCAATCGTGCCTTGCACGTAGGGGAGCCCCGTCGCCGGAATCTCCTTTGATGCGACCGGCTCCGCGCCCGTGGCGTCGGCATGAAGGATCGATTCGATATCGGCCTGCTGATAGAACGCGCCCCGCCGCTTGTCGAGTTCGCGATTGAGCTTGTTCTGATAGTCGCGAATCTCCTGGAATATGATATCCGCCAGGCTGAGACTCGCGTTTATCGATGCGAGCTTTCGTTTCAGGGGAAGGTCAAACGGCGAGAACTCCGATTTGTACACGAGCTCGTGCTCGACTTCCGCCCACGCGTCCTGCAGAATCGTCCTGACCTGAATTTCAAAGATGAGCCCTTTCGGCAGAATCAATTCCCGGGCGATATCATCCGGAATCGCGAGAAGGATATGGGTCGACTCATAGCCGAATTCCCGGAACGTCCTGTCTGCGCCCTTGCGCTCAATCTCGTACACGCTGAAGCACGCGCGAAGGCTTTTCTCGACCTCGGTAAGGTCCTGGAGAAACGCGCAAATGATCCTGACGCCGATGATATCGGTGATAATGGGGAGATCATCGGTAATCTCCACGCCGTTCGGGATATTTCTGAGAAGCTTGCGGTAATAGCTGTTAAAGCCCTTTACCCTGCCCTTGAAGGTCGGGATTGAGGATATCTCGATGCAGGATCGTAATTTCACCTGCAACCGGTCAAGAAGCTGATGAAAAGCCGGCTCATACGACTCGTATAGTTTTTGGAGTTTTTCCCTGTTCGGCAACCATGGTGCTGAGTGAGCCTGATGATTCATATACGAAAGTATAACCCACGAAGCAAGACGGAAGCAACTGTTGATTGGATCGCATTACCCGGCAGGAAGCATGCTGACAGCACGGGAGCATTCCGATACGAAGCATCGACAATAAAAAAAGGGACCCGAAGGTCCCTTTTATTATGCTTATTGGAGCATTACTGAGCGGCGGCAGCGTTAGAGGCGCCCTTCGAGGGGGTGAAACCCTTCTCGGTGGCCATCTTCTCCTGCTCGAGGAAGCGAAGAACCTGAGTACCGCCAAAGCGGGAAACCTCGATCTGCTTGCGATCGTTTTCCTGCTTGGTCTGGATTCCCCAGAGATCCTCGTCGGCGAAATCGCGGACGGTATTAAGAACGGCCTTGTCATAGATGACCTTGACGTCCTTGAAATAAGCCACGAAGTCACCGCCTTCATGGGCAGCGTCGCGGGTCACGAGGAACCCGATGAACTTCTGGTAGGGCATCGCGGTGGGATACACGGGATAGAGACGAACCTCGCGGGTGCGAACCTCGGAAACGTACTCGGGGTTTTGCCACACAAGCTCACGCCAGCCGTCGAACTGGAGGTAACCCATGAAATAGCGGCGCTCCTCGTTGTACTGGTTCTTGAGGAGGACATAGAGTCCGTGGGGGAAGTTCATGCCATAGGTGTTGACCGCGATCGACTTGAGCACGCCGATGTTCTTGACGATACCGTAGCCGTCTTCGAAGCGGGTCTTTCCGGAAGCCTTGTCCTCGGCGGTCGGCTGCTGGACGGTGCCATCATCGGCAACCTGAGCCATGGGCTCATAGGTGGGGATTTCGAAAGCCGGTTTGATCACGGCATTGGCATTGCTGTTCCAGGTGGGGAAATTGACGCGCACGCCAAGGAGGGTCTGACCGGCGAAGTTCTTCGCGTTCTGGCTCACCGGGGAAGACTTGGCCTTGGACACGGAAACGCTCGTCACGTTCCGGGCGGAAGAGTTGAGGACAACTTCCCACTTATCAAGGGCAAGAGAAGTTCTCATCAAGGCCTTCTGCTGATCAGTGAAGCTTGCACCTGCAACGGTCGAATAGTCCATTACCGACCTGCGGTTTTCCGTCATCTTCCCGTCAGGTCCAGCGACGATATCCGCGTTAAGCAGCGAGAAGTCGATGAGTACCGACTGCTCGGCAACTGCAAAGGCACTTACCATGAGCAGTGCAATCGCAACAATTATGAATCTCCTTTTCATTCCAAGCTCCTTTAAATGCACGTATTGTAGCCCTATCAAGCTTTAAGTATACGGAAGAAACACCTTTTGTCAACGCTTTTTATTTTTCGCTCCAGCGTCGGCATACGGGTTTTCGCTGTATACCTCTGTTCCGTCTACATACAAGTATATTCTAGCAACATTTCTGAAATTTGTACAAACATTTTTTTTAAAAAGTTCAACGGCCTTTTTTGACTCCGTCACCCCGCCACCGGGAGCGAGCGACTCGGGAGAAAGTTCGATATACGCCTCATTTCCGCGGGCGAAACAGCGCTCGAGCCTCACTCCGGGGTTAAATAGCGGCGCGTAATCGGGATTCATCGAACCGAGAAGCAGCTCCCCGACATACCTGCCCAAGCGGGCGTCCCTGCCGTGAACCCGCGGAATATAGCGAATTTCCGTGCGTATCGCCCCGTTCCTGGCGTCTTCGAAGAAAAAGACCGCCCTTCGTACCGGAGGCCCCGCGAACGAGGACACGGCCAGGAAAAAGAGCACTGCCATACAGACGGAGAAGGCGACAATTTGCGTCACCGGGTGGGTATTCCGTATCTTGACCGCCAAATCGGACGCGTCGGAAACGCATCGCCGCACGAGACGCGATTCGCGCACTTTGTTCACTATCTTTTTCATTGGACCGACGTAAATCCTCTGGAACCTTCAAATTGCTGGATAAAACCAGCAAGTCCATTATATATACCGGCCGCGCACTTCTGCAAGTAGTCGCTGTTCGCGAGCAGTTTCGCTTCCGCGGGGTTGCTGACGAAACCGAGTTCCACGAGGACGCTCGGCATCCGCGCGTTCCGCACGACGAACCATTCCTCTGCCTTGATCCCCCGGTTGTGGCTCTGCTTCCCTATCTGGAGATCGAGGCCATCGCCGATGCTTTTCGCGATGAGGATGCTTTCCGTGGTGAATTCCTCTTCCATCATCGAGTTGAGTATCGGGAGTATCTCGCTCGACTCCGCGCTTGAGTCTATGACCGTCCTGCGGTAGTCCGGGGTCAGGTACCATACCTCGAAACCGTTCGATGAGGCGTTGAAGGCCGAATTCGCGTGAACGGATACGTAGATGATGGCCTCATGGGGCTCGAGTTTGACCGAGTTCGCCATCTCTACCCGATCCTCAAGGCTGGGATAGGTGTCGCCCGATCGGGTCAGGAGGATTTTCTTGTCGGGATACTTCGCCGAAAGGCGGGCATAGACGTCCTTCGCGACATCGAGCACGATGTCCTTCTCCCGAATGGTCACGGTCTTTCCGCCGACCTTCGCCTTCCCTATCGCCCCGGGATCCTTGCCCCCGTGGCCCGGATCGATGAGGATGGCCCCGACGCGGTACGACACGGGAGGCGGAAGGGTTTCGAAAAAGGAATCCAGACGCGAGGAAAACACGCTTGTAAGGAAGATCCCGTCACCGGTTCTAACCGGAGGGTCAAGAAGCGCGCAGTCTTTATAGTCGAAAAGCACGAGCTCGTCGCCCGCGCGGAAATTCGCGATATGCCCGTTCTTCGTGAGGGTTACGGTCCCGCTCAAGGGGTCCCAGAAGGCAGTCGCCCCGAGCCTTGAAGCAACCTCAGAAAGGGGGAGGAGCGCCCGGCGTTTCTCCGCCGCGGAAGCGCGCGCGGCAACCTCCGTTCCGCCCTTTTCCCGGGTCTCGGAGGGTTTCGCCTTGACGGGCGCGGCGGGAGCCTCGGCCACGGCAAGCGAGAGGGAGGCCATGATCAGGAAAAAGGGGAAAATGATCGCGGAAATCCGGCGGTCAGCGATGGTCACGGTCATAGAGGTACACTATGGCTTGAATTCCCCCGCGAAGCAAGGCATTCCAGTATCGTTCCAGGCCTTTTTCGTCGGTCCCGCGAAGGACGGCCTCAAGGCCTCGTTCGACGTCGAGCGCAGAGGCGATCGCCGAGCGGAGGGTACGGCCCTGCCAGTCCCTAAGCGTATCGAGTACCGGGATGAGGGCCGCGGGTACCGGCAGGTACCGGTTCGTCGCCGCCCGGGAAAGCGGTACCGTCGACACCGAGGGAATCTCCACGGAAACCGGGTCGAGCGGCTCCTTGACGGGATCGAGGTTAAACGCGCTCGGGGGAAACGAGCGCGGATCGGATCCGGCAAGAAAGGCGTCGGTGCGCTCGCTCGGGGCCTCAAGACGGAGGAACACCCGTCTTGCCGCCGTCTCGGCCGCGTTCACCGCCGATTCGCGGTCGGCCGCGCTCGCGAGACAATTTCCGCACTTTTCGACGTTGTTGACCGGGAAAAAAACCGCGTCGCCCGCGCCGGCGCGCGGGAATACGTCCCGCACGAAGGGAACGGCGCGCGCGTCCTCGAGCCCATGGACAGAGCCGACCTTTCCCGGTATCGAGATCCACGCGCGCTCGGCGCACACGTTCCGGATGGAAGGTTCAAGGCTTTCGGGACGTTCGCCGACCGCGAGATCGAGCGCGGCGCCCGTCAGGTCGATTCCGGAGGAATAGGGAAAGGTCCATCCCGACATATAGCCGCCCGAAAGGCGACCGGCTATCTCGCCGATCATCGGCCCCCGAGACGTGAGCTTTACGTCCCCTTTGGCGGCGCCGTGCGATAATCCGAGAGCCTTCACGCCGTCCTTGAAAACGCGCACGAGGGAATCCAGGTCGGTTTCCGGAAACGACGACGGGATGGTATGGCCCATCTCGATGAAAAACGGGGGAAAGAAGATGTGCCGATCGGCGCAGCCGGTCATGTGGATCTCGCCGTCGAAGACGAGCGCCTCGAGCGAGAACTCGGGACCGTCCATGTATTCCTCGACGATGGCCTGACCCGTGCGGGAATACCGTATCGCGTCGGTGATGGCCTCGTCGAGCGAGGCGGGAGAATCGACCTTGCGGCAACCGCGCGCGCCCATATTGTCGACGGGTTTCACGACGACGGGAAACGCGATGCCCTTCGCGGCGAGCGCGGTTTCCGCTCCCGCCCGATCGGACTCGGCGACGCCGATAAACCGGGGCGACGGTACGCGGGCGCGCTCGAAGCATTCGCGCATCCTCAGCTTGTCCGAGGCGTTGGTCGCCGCCTCGAGCGAATGCCCGGGAAGGCCGCATGCCTCGGCGACGGCCGCGACCGAGGCCGAAAAGTCGGTCGCGGCGGTAAAGACCCCGTCGAGCCCGGACGTCGAGACGAGACGGCGCGCGAGGGAGACGAGACCCTCGCGGTCCTTGAGGTCTATAGGCTCGAACCGGTCGGCGAGTTGCGCGCACGCGGCCTCGGGGTTCCCGTCGACCGCGATCACGTACCAGCCGCGCTCCCTGGCGCGCCTGATCGCGACCCCCTGCATGAACCCGGCGCCGAGCATCAGGAGCGTTTTTCTTTCGTACGTACGGTGATTCATCTCATTATGTCCTTATCAGCGTTTTTTCCTGCAGACTCCCGCCCGTCCGGCGCAAGCCTTATCTCACGTCCTCGCTGTCCCCGCGCTTAATCGCGTAGATCTCGAAGGTGTCCCCGAGCCTGAAAAGTCTCGAGAGGAACGAAACGGCGACCCACAATGACGATCCGGGTTTCGAACCCTTCATGAAGGGGAACCGTTCCGGGTGATGGCCGGTCGAAACGATCTTCACGACAGAGAAACCGTATCGGGCGAGCTGAGACCGCGCGGTACGGGGATCCCAAATCGTGAAATGATCCTTGGGGCTATTCCGGAAAAAGCCGTCCCGGTTGAACCGCGCGGAAACGCCCGAGGCCGACGGAGTCGAAAGCGCGAGAATGCCGCCGGGGACGAGCAGCCCGCGAAAGCGGCGGAACACCGGCTCAAGGTCCTCGAAGTGCTCGATGACGTACCAAAGCGAGACGGCCGCGAAACGGCGCCCGTCGAGAAGTCCGTCCGCGTCGGGGGCGGGGAACGCCGACACCGAGGCGGGAATGTGAAGCACTTCCCGCACGTGGCGAACCGCGTCGTCGGAGATGTCGGTACCGAAGGGGATCCACCCCGCGTCCCGAGCCGCGGCGAGAAACGGGCCGTAGGCGCATCCGACGTCGAGAAGGGTCAGGTCGTCGCCGGAGAGGCCCGGAAGCATCCTGCGGGCGATCGAGTCCATGTGCGCGAGTCGTTCGACGCCCTTCCGCCTGATCGACTCGAAATCCTCGAGATAGGTTTTCCCGTATTGGGAACGGTATTCCTCGAAGAAATACGACCGCGAGTAGGCGCGGTTCTCGGCGACGATGAAGGAAAGATGGAGCATGCCGCACGCGGGGCAGCGGGAAACCGTCCGGTCGGGGTATCGCGCGACCGCGCGAGCGCTGTCGGAACCGCACATCGGGCACGAGCGCGCGCTTCCCCGCGCGATGCGGTCAATCTCGGCGGAGCCCTCGAGCTTGCCGGTCGCGGGCGAGATCAGGTCGGGTACGCGGATACCGTCCGCGAGCAGCTTCTTGATCGCCGGGACGGAGGTCTCGCCCGGGGGAAGGACCGAAAAGCCGTGCTCGATCGCGAGCCGGTAATGGTACTTCGTCGGCGACAGGAGCATTACGCGGCAGCCGGCGGCAAGGGCCTCGAAAGCGGTAAAACCGTAGTGGGTCACGACGAGGTCGTAGCGAAAGAGCGTCTCCCTGAGCGAGGGAACGGGTCCCGAGACCGTGAGGCCCGATTCCTCGACGCTCACGCCGACAGCGGCGGGATCGATCGCGGTGACCTCGGGAAAAAGCGACGCGAAGGCCCGCCCGACGGGAAGCGCGAGACCCGCGGCGTTCTCGCCGCCGGCGAGCACGAGAACCGAGCGGACAGTCGAGACGGCCTTGTCCCTTCTCGTCGAGGGGAGCGGCAATAAGCGCGGCTCGAGGAGGTTCGGGGGGGACGAGCGGTACGGAAGCGACGGGATGATATCGAGAAGGTAATCGGCGCCGGGTCTCCCCTTCCCCCCCTCGTCGATCGCGAGAACGGGACCGATCCTTCGAAATTCGCTCATGTCGTGCTCGGCGGAACGGAAGCGGTCGAGGATCACGAGGTGCGCGCGATCGGGAAGTTTCCTGAGGATCTCGCCGGGAAAGTCGACGGGCACCGTGGGAAGGTCCTCGCACTGCTCGGGTATGTAAAGGAGGCATCTCCAGGAGGTCGCGAGGTTCTGGATGAGCGATACCGACCGGGTGAAATGGCCGGTTCCGTCGCCCTTTCGGACCGTCGGCACGAAAAGAAGCGGATGATCGGCGTATTGCGCGGCCTCGACGATCGCGGCGTCCTCGGCGGGAAGCCCCGAGCCGACGGCGACAAGATGGCGCGCCATGATCCGCGCGCGCGCGTAATCCTCCGCCGTGTCGATCGTCGTGCGAAGCTCCGGATGGTACCACTGTCCCGGAGCGGGTTCCCTGATCGCCACGAAGCGGTCGGGGTGATTGTACAGCGCGGGACCGACGTGCTCGCGGTCATACGGCGAATCGTTCTCCCTGGCCGCCTCGAAGAGGCTTTTTCCGGAAAAGACCTCGATCCCCGAGCCGTGGGGAAGCCCGGTGTAGGTAAAGTAATCGGCGGGCGCGGGACGCGCGCGCAGGGCCTCGAAACGCCTGAGGCTCGCCTCGGCGGCGCCGATGAAGAGGAAGGGATTGTCTCCGGTCGCGCGAAGGACTACGTCGGAGCCGGTCTCGCGGATAACCTTGCAGAAACGGGCGAGAACGTCCTCCTTGGGACCCGCGATGCAGATGAACCCGCAAGACTCGGCGAGAGCCGAAAGCTCGTCCTCCGAATCGAAATCGCAGGCGAGAACCCGCATGTCCGCCGGAACGCGCGCGAGGGTTTCCATGACCCTCACGATCACGGGCTTGCCCGCGAGGTCGAGCAACGCTTTCCGGGGAAGCCTCGTCGAATCGAGGCGAGCCTGAAGAACGATGGCGGTCATTGGATCGACGGCTCCCATCCGGCGGTAAGCGACTGGGCGTCGCGCTTGAAACGATACCGGTTGAGCGCGACCCATTTACGCGCCTGGGAGAAGGACGACCACGATTCAAGGATATTCGTCCCCGCCTTCCCGGCATACCGAACGAACGCCGAGCGGGGGAGATGGGCCGCGTCGCCCCGGAACACGGGCGCGAGATTCTTGAGGTAAAACCGCATGTATGAATCGTCCGCGGTGACGTCCTCCCGCGGAACCTCGCCGTCGTAGGACAACCTGAAGGCGCTCGAAAGGAGGATTCGCTCGCCCCACAGGTGCGCGCGGAAGCCGAAATCGAGGTTCTGCCAGTACGGGTTCGCTATCGTATGGTCGAAACCGCCCATCCGGATGAATTTCTCGCGGTTGTAAATCCCGCAAAAGTCGAAGGGATAGACCGTCGGGAGGCTGTCCTTGAATCCCGGCATGGGCTCGACGAGAAACGCGTTCCTGTTGAGCGCCGGAACCATCTGTACCGGCAGATTCTCCATCTTCTGGCTCGTGAGCATCGGCGCGAAGCAAAGGATATCTTCCTCGGACAGGCGCGCGAGAAGCCTCGGGGGAACCGAAGACGGGGTCACGCGCATGTCGTTCCAGACGACGAAGACGTACGGCGAGGAGGTTTCCGCTATCCCGGTGTTGATCATCTCGCCGACCGACACGCCCTCCAAGGGCACGAGGAATTTGACCTCGGGGAATCGGATTGAAAGGTTCTCGATGTCGTACGGGGCCGCCGAAAGCTCGATCGATATGACCGAGGCGAAGCCCGCGCTCTCGAGACTCTGAAAAACGGCCGACCGGTAATACCTGCCGCCGCGATTGAGGAGGATGACGGTGAACGGCGAGCGATCCTCGTCGCTCTTCTTGACCTTGCCGCCCACGATCGTATGCGGCACCTTTCGCTCGTTAAAAATTGTAGGTATAGTATTCATCGCAGGCTCCGCACATTCCTTCGTAGACGCATTTCACGTGTTGCTCGTATCCGGGGCCGTTTTTCTTCCAAATATCCGGAAGCTCGTCCCTGAAGACGTTCCCGCAGCCTTGAGTCGCGTAGAGATCCTCGCGGCACAGCGGAACGGTCCCGTCTATCAGTATAGTCATGTCGCGCTTGAGATGCCAGCAGGGATGGCGTACCAGGGGCGAAAGATCGGCGACCCGGAGGTCGGTGATCGTTCGGCAGAAATGATCGTGCTTCTGGATGATGACCTGCCCGTACTTCTGCTTCCAGAAGCGGTAGAAGGTCTCGAGCTCGGTCTCGTTCCCGGTCAGGCGTACCATCTGGGGCCAAACCGCGCCGGGGAAAAGGCCGGTGAGCCGCTCCGCGAAGCCGAGAGCCTCGCGAAGGAAGGAGTCCGCGCGCTCGGCAGGCGCCGTACCCGACGAATCGGCCGTCCCCGCGACAGGCGCGATCCCGTGAGCGGCCGCGTAACACGAGGTTCCGGCCGCGTCGAGCGAGATGATCCAGATAACCGGTTTCTGCCCGTTCGCGCGGGGCGAGACCTTATCCGCCGCCTGGGCAATCGCCTGGAGGTCGGACGTCTTCCAGCCGATACCCGTCGTTTCGATGAGGACCGAAATCCCCGGATGCGCGAGCGCGGCAGAGACGAGACCGGCGATCTCGGGATGAAAGGAGCATTCACCCCAGAGCGAGAGCGAGACCACCGCGTCGTCCGAGAAGTCCGCGATCTTTCCGACGAGCGACTCGAAGGCCTCGCGCGGCATCAGGTCCGACCGTTCCGTCGCGGGAATTCCGGGGGATATCCCCTTCCCGCTCCGGCAAAACGCGGGATACGGACAATATGAACATTCGAACGGACATTTTCCCGCGACCTGAACGCCGTAAAAGGCCGGTAGCGTCCTGAGCGCGCCGGAGCGGCTCTCGACGAGCGTACCGTAATTCTCCGCGTTTATCCCCTCGAGGGCCTCGCAGAGCAGCGCGTTCCGCTTCGTGTCGCAGGCAAGGGTAAGCCTGAGCTGCCTGAGATCAACCGGGGCGATGTCGGTCTCGATGTCGAAGGAGTTGATGTCCTTCTTGACGGTCTCGAAGAGCGCGTTCCGCGCGACCGGTTCGAGGTTCTCCCGGGCGAGACCCGAAAGTATGGGGATGATTCCGCGCGCGAGAATCTCGGGCGCGAGACCAACGGGGTACCCGTCCGCGAAGCTGTACTCGGCGGCGTATTTGAGGTGATTCCCGAAAAGACGCGCGGCAAACCCCGTGTCGAGAAAGGGATAGTCGGCCATGGCGAGGAAAACATGGTCAAATCCCTCGGATACCGCGGAAAGGCGGGCGAAAAACGAGGAAACGGTCCAGCCGGGTTCGCGTTCGATCGCCGTCTCGACAGGCCCGGACCGGGACGCGACAATCGCGCCATACCGATCGGCGTCGACTGAGCGGACGAAAACGGCCACGCGGGCAGTGTCGGGTACGGTCGATGCCCAGGAAAGGGCGCGGTCGAAGGCGGAAGGGCCGCCCGCGATCGGATCGAGGGCCCTGGACGTGGAAATACCTGCAAAGAGAACGACGAGATTCTTCATACTATAGAGTATATCGGCACCGCGCCCTTCCGCTTGAGAAAACTCGCCCTCCTGTGGTACTGTGTCGTCAATGGCCGCCTCAAAACCCCTCAAGATCGCGGAAATCACCTCGCTTATAAAGGAAATCCTCGAAGGATCCTTTCCGTCGATCACCCTCGAGGGCGAGATCTCGAACCTCAGGCCTTCAAGCACCGGACACCTGTATTTCACCCTCAAGGACAGCACGAGCGCGATTTCGGCCGTCATGTTCAAGGGGAAAAGCCGGTATCTCGCCTTTACCCCGAAGGACGGCGCCCTTGTCCACGCGACGGGCAGCATCTCGGTCTACGAGGCGCGGGGCACCTACCAGATCATCGTCGAGACCATGGAGGAAGCCGGTTCTGGCGATATCCTCCGCCTCCTCGAGGAACGCAAGCGCCGCCTCGCCGCGGAAGGGCTTTTCGACGAAGACCGAAAACGGCCGATACCGGACTATCCCGAGCGGGTCGCCGTCATCACGAGCCCGACGGGAGCCGCCGTCCGGGACATCATCCAGATCGTGCGAAGACGGAATCCGTCGATCTCGGTAACGGTCCTTCCCGCCCCCGTTCAAGGGGCCGAAGCGCCGAGCGCCCTCATCCGACAGCTCGAGACGGCGAACCGGTACAAGATGGCCGACGTCATCGTCATCGGGCGCGGGGGAGGTTCCCTCGAAGACCTTCTGCCCTTCTCGGACGAAGACCTCGTCCGCGCGGTAGCGGCGTCGGGAATTCCCGTCATCAGCGCGGTCGGTCACGAAATCGACTGGTCCCTCTGCGATTACGCGGCCGATTACCGGGCGCCGACCCCCTCGGCGGCGGCAGAACTCGTGAGTCCGCTCGCGACCGACATCGACTCGAGACTTTCAGGCGCGAGAGAAGCCCTCGTCGAGGCGGTTTCGTCCCGCGTCGAGCGGATCAGGCTCACCCTCGCGCAATTCTCGCCCGAATCCCTCGAGCTCCGCTTCAGGAGGATCGAGCAGCCCCTTCTCATGCGCTTCGACGACGCGAAGGAGGGCCTTCTCGAGGCGCTCCGGTCCCGCGTGAGGGATACCCGCCACCGGGTCGAGCTCCTCGCCAAGACGCTCGAGGGGGGAAACCCCCGCGCCATCCTCAAGCGGGGATACTCGATGGTCCGGGACGCGGAAACGGGCAAGGTCATCAGGTCGCCCAAGGACACGGGACCCGGTAAAACGATCGTCATCGTCCCTGAACGGGGCAGCATACGCGCGCGCGTGGAGGAAGTCAGCAATGAAGAAATTTGAAGAACGCCTTTCCCGGCTCGAGGAACTCAGCGACACCATCCGCGACCCGGACCTCGCGCTCGAGGACGCACTTGCCTGCTTCGAGGAAGGGATCAAGCTCGCCAAAGGGCTCGAAAAGGACCTCGACAAGATCGAGGGGAAGATCCAGATCCTCATGAACCAGCCACAGGGGACCGACGAAAAGCCCGAACTCGACCTCTTTCCCGAGGACGGGGAATAGAGCGTGCCCGAGATGCCCGCCCGCGAACGGGCGACGAGGCCGATACGGGAACTCCCGCCCGAGGTCGCGCGGAAGATCGCCGCGGGAGAGGTCATCGACCGGCCCGCGGCCGTCGTACGCGAGCTCCTCGACAACGCGATCGATTCGGGCGCGTCCCGCGTGGCGGTCGAGATAACCGGCGGCGGGATCGAGGGGATCAGGGTCGTCGACGACGGCGCGGGGATGACGGCCGAGGATCTTTCGATCTCCACGAAGACGCACACGACGAGCAAGATCGCGCGCGAGGACGACCTGCTCGAACTCGCAACCCTCGGCTTCCGGGGGGAGGCGCTTTCCTCGATCCAGGCGGTAAGCCGCCTCGAGATCACGACGACCCGCGACGGTCGCGAGGCCTGGAGGCTCGAACCCTCGGGCATCGTTCCCGCCCGGCTCGCGGGCGGCACCATCGTTCAGGTGACGGGTTTGTTCGCGAACTTTCCCGCGCGCCGCCAGTTTCTCAAGCGCCCGGCCGCCGAGACCTCCCTCTGCAAGCAAACCTTTCTCGAGAAGGCCCTTCCGTGGCCCTCGGTCGAATTTCGCCTGACGATCGACGGAGTCCTGAAAAGCGTCCTTCCGCCGGCAGAAACGCTCCTCGCCCGCTCTCTCGCCGCGTTCGAGCCGAAAGAGAGCGAGTCGTTCTTCCACGAGATTTCGGGCTCCGGATCGGGATTCACCTTCCACGCCGTCCTCGGGAACCCCGACGTCAGGCGAAACGACCGGCGAGAGCTCATGGTGTTCGTGAACGGCAGGCGGATCATGGAATACGGGCTTTTACAGGCGATCGAGTACGGCGCCGAAGGCCATTTCCCGAACGGGGCGCATCCCTTCGGCCTTCTTTTCGTGACGATCGATCCCGCTCTCGTCGACTTCAACATCCATCCCGCCAAGCGTGAGGCGCGCTTTCGGGACCCGGGCAGCCTCCACCACGCCGTGAGCTCCGCCGTCAGGGACTTTTACCGCCGCTGGACCGTCCGTTCCCTCGCCCGGGAACTCGCCGAAAACGGCGACAACGAGCTTCCGCTCGATAATCCGCCGATGTCGGGGGGGCGTATCCCGTCGACACCGAACCCCGCGCGGGAGGCGTTCCATGCCGCCGTGGGGGGCGTATCCCGCATCGATCGACGCGAAACCGGGCCGGAAAGCGGGATACCTCCCGCCTACGCCCGGGAAAAAGGATCGAGGATGCTCGGATTGGACGCCCGCGAGCGCGCGTTTGCGGATTATCGGGGAACCATCGAGCCGTATCCCGCCCCGACGGGCACGGATACCGCGAGGACTCCCGGCGGGGAGACCAAACCCGGGGATGGCGGTCCGATCCGCTATATCGGCCAGGTTCTCGGCACCTTCCTCGCCTGCGAGCGCGAAGGGATCTTTTACCTGGTCGATCAGCACGCCGCGCACGAGCGCATCCTCTTCGAGGGATTTCGCGCGAGACGGGGGGAGACGCAGGAGCTCCTCGTCCCGTACCGCATCGAGACCGATTCCCCCGAGACGGACCGCATGCTCGAAACCAGGCGAGAGGCGCTTACGGGCGCGGGATTCACGCTCGAAGACGAGGGCGCGGGGATTTGGCAGGTAACGACGGTACCCGCGGCGTGGAGCGGGACGAAACTGGACCTGGAGACGGACATACTCGACCCCGCCGCGAACCCGGACACGATAGCGGACCGCGTGTGGGCGACCGCCGCGTGCCGGGCCGCGTGCAAGGACGGCGACGCGCTCGACGACGATACCGCGCGATCGATCGCGGCCCGCGCCTTCGCGCTCGAGGAGCCGGTCTGCCCGCACGGAAGGCCGATCTGGGTCGCTCTGACGCGCGAGGAGCTTTTCGCGCGCGTCAGGCGGACCTGACCCGCGCGGTCGACATCCCCCCTCGCGGTTAGAGGGTATTGATCAGGTTCTGGACCTCGGCGGCCTTCGGGTAATCGGGCTTCTTCCTGAGAAGGTCCTGGAGGGTCGACTTCGCGTTCTGCTTGTCCCCGAGGCTCACGTACAGCTTCCCGAGCTCGTAGTACGCGTCCCATCGGCCGGGATCGAGCTTTATGAGATCGACATAGGCGTCGCGCGCCTTCTCGTTGAGCCCGGCGCTTATGTACGCGGTCGCGAGGTTCGCGCGCACGTCGCCGTCCTTCGGGTTCTTGGCGACGGCCTTCGCGTAATGCTCGACCGACTTGTCGTACGCCTTCTTGAGCCCGTAGGCCTTTCCGAGGTTGTTGTTGACCTCGAAGTTATCCTTTTCCACGTTGTACGCCGCCGTGAACTGCGCGAGCGCGTCGTCGACCCGGTTCGCGTCGAGGTACATGTTACCGAGGTTGATCCGGGGCTTCACGTATTTCGGGTCGGCGGTTATCGCGCGCGCGTACTGCTGTATCGCGACGTCGAGCATCCCGTTCCGCTCGCCCGAAAGCCCGTAGGTATAGAGGTACACCGCGTTCGATCCGTCCGCGTCGACCGCCTTCTTCGCGTAGTCGAGGGCCTCGGCGTTCTTGCCGAGCTCGAGCTCGACCGTCGCCATGTTGTAGTTCGTCTGCGCGTCCTGCGAACCGAGGGCGAGCGCCTCCTTGAAGAACCGTTCCGCCTCGATGAATTTTCCCGTCTTGCTGTATATCGCGGCGGTTTCCCGGAGGGCGGAGACGTTCGCGGGCTCGATCTTGAGCGCGGTCCCGTAGTTCGAGATGGCCCCTGAAGAATCGTTCTTGCGGTCGAGGAGCCGCGCAATCTCGATATACGCGCGGGCATAGTCCTGCTTGATCGCGGTCGCCTGCCTGAACGCGGAAAGAGACTCGTCGAAGGCGCCGAGCGCCTTGTTGGTAAGCCCGAGGTTGAAGAAGGCCGGCTCGAATTTCGGCGCGAGGCGGGTCACGGTCTGGAAACACTGCTTCGCCTCGGCGAACCTCCGCTGGAGGTAGTAAGCCTTCCCGAGCTCGTAGGCGTAAAGATAGTTCTGCGGGTCGAGCCTCGAGGCCTCCTTGAGGTCGGCAAGCGCGAGATCGCCCTTTTTTTGCTCGGCGTACACCCGCGAGCGGATGTAGCGGGCCGAGGCGAGGGTCTCGTCGGCCTGAACCGCCTTGTTGGCGTATTCGAGGGCGGAGGCGAGCGCCTCGTTCCGCACGGTGCTGTCGGTCGAGTTTTGCGCGATCCCGTAGAGCGACTCGGCCATTTCGACGAACTTCTGGGCCGCGAAGGCCTTCTCCCCGTCGGGGAGCTCCCGCGACGCGTCGTCGAAATTCGACAGGGCCGACCTGAGGCTTCCCGAACTCGCCGCGTCCTTTCCCCGCGCGATCGACTCGTTCACCGCCTTGATCTTTCGCTGAAGCTCGCCGTTCTTCCGCGCGAGCTCGTCCTCAAGGGCTTTTCGCTTCGCCTCGTCCGCGGCGGCCTGCTCCTTTCGCTGGCGCTCGGCCTCCGCCTGCGCGTCCGCGTCCGCCTGCTGCGAGGACGAATCCTGCCCGCCCTTTTTCGCCTGTGCGGAGCCGGGCTGTCCCTCGTCGAGGGAGCCGAGCTCCTCGCCCTTCCACTTTCGATCCGCGTCCGCGGCCATGCGCGAGGCCGCCCGCTGGGCCTCGTCGGCGGCTCGCGCGATTCGCGTCGCCGCGTTCCGCGCCTCCGCGAGGGCCCGCTCTATATCCGAGGCGTCCATGCCGCTCCCGGATTCGCGCGCCTCTTTCGCCCGCTTCGCCTGAATTACCGCGTCGAGCAGCTCCGCCGCGTCCGCGTCCTCGGGATTCTCGATCAAAAGACCTTCGAGGAGGCTCAAGGCCCGGTCGAATTCCTCTTTGTCGACGTAGGTCCTCACGAGCGTGAGGGTGTTGAGCCTCGCCTTCTCGGGAGACCCGGAACCCGCGGCGAGGGCGCGATAGAGCGCGAGACCGCCGCCCGCGAGAAGCAAAATGATCGCGATGCCCGCGACGATGCCGATGACCGTTTTCTCTCTCTTATTCAAGTTGTCCTTCCTCGTTGTATTGCTCAACGCCCTCGGAGCCGGCAGACAGCGTACTCGCCTCGTCGACCGCCTGGAGGGACGCGCTGACGTCGTCCATCAGTTTTTTGTATCGCTCCGCCGCGGCCTGTTTCTCCGCCTCGGTCGCCGCCTTTTCGGCCTCCGCCTTGAGCGCCGCGTCCTTCTGCGCCTGAACGGCCCCGGTAAGAAGGGCCATGAGGCGCTGGATCGACTCTTTCTGCCAGGTCGCGGGATCGAGGGTCAGATACGCCGAATAGTCCGATACCGCCTCGGCGAACTGGCCGAGCTTGCCGCGCGCGTTCGCCCTCCCGAGAAACGCGGGGGCGAAGGCGGAATCGAGCCCGATCGCGCGCGAATACATCGTCGTCGCCTCGGCGTAGGACCCGACGAGATAATACACCTCTCCCGCGTTGTAAAAGAGGCGCTTTCGGTCGGCCCCCGGGACGGAAGTTCCCTTCATGAAGGTACTGATCGCCTCGTCGTTTTTCCCGACCTGCGCGTAGCAGATCCCCAAATGGAGAAATACCCGCGGATCCGTTCCCCGCGCCTGCGAAGCCTGGAAAAGGAGCGGAATCGCCTCGGCGGGCTTGTTGTCCGCGAAAAGCCGCTCGCCCTCGGCGAAATAGTCGAGCGCCGCGACCGGTAAAGCCGTTACGGCGACAAAAGCGAGGATGACGGCCTTACGCCCAAAACGCGCGAGTCTTCTGTTCATATTTGACAATACCCCATAAAAGCTATACTCTTTTAACCATGTCACCAATGTTCGTCGGCTTCATCCTCATTCTCGGCACCGGCGTCGCCGTTCTTTTGGTTTTCGTGGTCAAATCCGTCATCGCCCCCAAAAAAATCGTCGGCATCCGAAAACTGATCGACTCGGGCAAGTATACCCAAGCCATCAAGCAGACGAAAATACTCATAACGCGAAACCCCCGCGACGCGGAAGCCCGCTATCTGCTCGGCCGCGCCTACCTCGCCGACGGCAAGCCCGAACTCGCGCTCATGGAATTCAAGGCCGTCAACGCGACCGCCATTTTCACCAAGTCGATTCCCGAGGCCGAGTTCCGCAAAACGATCGCGAGCCTCTACATCAAGTATAACCAACCCGAGGAAGCGCTCAAGGAATATCTTCTCCTGGTCAAGCTCGAGCCGTTCCAGGCAGACCACTATTATAACGCGGCCGTTCTATTCGAACAACGGGACAACAGCGAACAGGCGCTTTCGCTCTACCGGAAAGCGGTGGAGACCGATCCCAAACACGCGAACGCGCACGCCGCCCTCGCGTTCCTCCTTTACCGAAACAAGCAGGGCGCGGACGCGAAACAGGAAATCGCCATCGCGCTCAGGCTCGATCCCAAGAACACGAAGGCCTATTACTACCAGGGAAAGCTCCTCCGCGAGAGCCACGACTACGCGAACGCGCTCGCCTCCTTCGAGAAGGCGCTCCGAGACCCCGAACTCAAGCAAAAGTCCCTCGTCGAGCGCGGATGTTGCTATCTCGAGGCGAACAGCGTCGAGAAGGCAATCGTCGAATTCGACCGCGCCATCAAGGCCTCGACCGACGACGCGTCGAACGATACCCTCCACGCGCGCTATTTCCTCGCCTCCTGCTACGAGAAAAACCGCGACATCGACCACGCGATAACCCAGTGGGAGCAGATCTTCGCGAAAAAGCGCGGATTCCGCGACGTCGGCGAAAAACTCTCCCAGTATCAGGAACTCCGTTCGAACGACTACATGAAAGAATACCTTACCGCCGGCAAGGAAGACTTCTTCACCATATGCAAGGGGGTGACGAACACCGGGCTCGAACTCGCGGTGCGCGACATCAAGGAGACGAAATTCGGGTGCGCGCTCATCGCGGTGGAGAACGACGCCGAAAAATGGCGGAACGTCCGCAAGATGCCCCGGCTCATCCTTTTCTACCGCGACCCGAACCTCATCGAGGACGCCTTTCTCAGGACCCTGCAGGAGGACATGAAAAAGCAGTCGATCATCCGCGGGATCGTGATCACGAGCTCGGGCTTTACCCGCGCGGCCCTCGAGTTCGCCGAAAGCAGGCCGCTCGAGCTCATCGGCAAGGACAAGCTCGAGCAGATGCTTTCGCAGGCAAACGTCTTCGGCAAGAAATAACGCCCGCGCCATGAAAATCCTTTGCGTATCCGACCAAATAGACCCGTTAGTCTACAGCAGCAACGTGAAGGAGCGCTATAAGGATATCGATCTCGTCATTTCCGCCGGAGATCTTCCGATGGAATACCTCGACTTCATCGTTTCTTCGCTGAACAAGCCCGTGTATTTCGTTTTCGGGAACCACAATCTCTCGGAATTCGGGCTCTACCATCGGGTCGACGGCGTATCGCCCAAAGGCAACATTCGCGCGGAAAACTGCCTCGACCCCCGCGGATGCCACGGGACGACCTACCTCGGATTCAAGAGCGCGCGCGAGGGCAATCTTCTCATCGCCGGCGTTTCCGGCTCGCTCAAGTATAACGACGGACTCAACCAATACACGGATCGGCAGATGAAGCGGCGTCTTCTCTCCCTCGTCCCCCGGCTCATCCTTAACCGGATTCTCTACGGCAGATTCCTCGACATCCTCGTGACCCACGCCTCTCCCGCGGGAATCCACGACAAAAGCGATCCCTGCCATCGCGGATTCGCGTCCTTCCTCTGGTTCATGCGCGCGTTCAAGCCGCGCTATCTCGTTCACGGTCACATCCACCTCTACGACCTCCAGGACCTTCGCGTATCCCGCTACCGCGACACTACCGTCATCAACGCATATAGCCATTACATCCTCGATACCGGAGCTGCAGCACCATGAGCGACTTTGTACGGAACCAGGCCGGCGACGACTTCAGCAAGGCCCGAAACAAGGCGATCTTCAACGAAATCCAGAACTTCCTCACGCCGGACAAAAGGCGTCTTCTCTCGTTTCACGACGTCAAGCAGATCCTCAAGCCCAAAAACGAGGTCTACGTCGGGATGCACACCGTTCCCATTGACAAGATCGTCGGGAGCGAGGGGCGCTATCAGGATTTCGACAGTCATTTCCTCCCGCGCGCCGCGAATCTCCGGCAGCGATGGGAACGCGTCGACGAGGCGCGCCTGACGGACACGGTACTCCCGCCGATCCAGCTCTACGAGCTCGGGGGGCTTTATTTCGTGCGCGACGGCAACCATCGCGTGTCGGTGGCGAAGGCGCAGGGGGTCGAGTTCATCGACGCGGAGATCATCTCCCTGAAAAGCGAGATCGTGCTCAAGAAAAGCATCACCCGCGAGTCCTTGCTCGACGAGGTCATCAAGTTCGAGAAGCGCGTGTTCTACGCGGAGACCGGCTTCGGTGACATCACCGATTACTGGAACCTCGACTTCACGAGCCCCGGTCAGTACGACGTCGTCTACAACCACATCCTGGTGCACAAATACTACATCAACGAGACGAAGACCGAGGAAATCCCGTTCGCCGACGCCGTGCTTTCCTGGTACCGGAACGTCTATCTCCCCGTCATGCACGTGATCAGGAAATACCGGATGCTTCGCAAATTCAGCAAGCGCACCACGAGCGACCTGTACGTCTGGATCGTCAAGCAATGGGACGATCTCAAGCAGAAATACGGCGTCGAGTACAGCCTCGACGAGACCACGCGCGCGCTTGCCGAAAAGGCGAACGAGGGATTGTTCTCGCGCCTCGCGGCAGCTTTCAAAAAGCGCATTCAAACTTGACGAAAGGGAATTTCCGGTGCTACACTTGCATATAATGCAAACAGCACTTCTTGATTCATTTGCTTTACTGCCCCTTGCGGCCAGTCTGCTTGCCCAAGGGATTGCGGGCTTTTTCATTTTCAGGATCGCCAAAAATAATCCGGAAAAATTCCCTGACCCCGTTTTCGCCAAGCTTTCCGCGGTATTCGTTGCCCTGCTCGGGACGGGAAGCATCGTCGCGGTCATCATCCCTGGTCTGCTCGTCTACTCGATCGCCATCTTCTGCGCGAGCGTGGTCCTTCTCATAATCTTCATCCTCCTCAATTCCTACATTCCCGAGGTCATTGAGGAAGTCACCCCGGCCATTCCGGTCCTTGAGCCGGAACCCGTCGGCGAAGACCCGCTAATAGCGATAGGGCAGGATTTCCTCTCGCACGTCGCCGATTCCATGGCGGGAGAGATCAACCTCGTCAGGCTCCTTGATTTCGTCAACGAGACGATGATCAAAAACACCGGCTCCGACGGCGGCGTCGTGTTCCTCGCCGACGATTTCGAGGACATCATCACCTCGAAGGCATTTACGGGAAAGTTTCCCCCGCCATACAAACTGCCCGTCGACCTTCCCCACAAACCCGTTCGCGTCGAGACGAATTTCCGCTACGCGCAGTTCAATCTCGGCGAGACCGTGTTCGGCGAGGTAGCCGCGTCGGGGAAGCCCATTCTCATCGAGGATGGCGTCCAGGACTCGCGCGTCGTCGTGAACGGGCCCGAGGATTTCCTGAAACCCGGCAGCTACATCGTCGTCCCGCTCATGGTCAAGGATCGCGTCGTCGGGGTTTCCGGCGTCGCGCGCATCCCGGAGAACCCGGCCTTTACCGAGGAGGATTTCCGCGTCGCGAAGGCGATCGCCCAATACGCGGGATCTGCCATAAATAACGTATACGGCGTCCAGGAGATCCTCGAGCACGCCGATCTCGAGCGCGAGGCGAGCATCGCCTCGAAAATCCAGAAGACCCTCCATCCGAAGCGCCTGCCCGATCTTCCCGAAGCCGGTTTCGGCTCTTTCTTCAACGCGACTAAGGGCGTCTGCGGAGACTATTACGACATTATCCTCGCTCGTCGGGACAGGATCGCCATCGCGATCGCCGATGTCGCCGGCAAGGGAATCCAGTCAAGCATGGTCATGATCATGCTCCGCTCGGTGCTCCATCTCGTGACGAATACGACCAAAACGGCCGGAACGATCCTTGACTGGGTAAATAAGGGAATAACCGGCAAGATCGACATGGACCATTACGCGACCCTGTCCTTCCTGAGTTATTGCCCGGCGGACCACTCCATCGAATACGCGAGCGCTGGCCATCAACCCCTGCTCTTTTTCAGGGCTTCGACCGGGAAGATCGAGATCCTCCACCAGAAAACCGATCCGATCGGCGTCGAACGGAGCTCGGTCTACGAGGATATGAAGTTGACAGTTGCCCAAGGAGATATTATTATACTCTATACTGACGGGCTTATCGAGGCGTTGAATCAGGAAGGCAAGCAGTATGGGCTTGAGTCGCTTGCAAAAGTGATTACTGAAAGTAAATCAATGACAGCCAAAGAGATTGCTAACGAAGTGAAACACAACATTCAGGCGTTCGTCGGGTCCGCAAGCCTCCACGACGATCAAACTCTTGTGGTCATGAAGATCAAGGCATAACGAAGAGGGTAAAGGAGCAGCACCAGCATGGAACTTAAGATCAGGAAGAACGGCGAAGTATACATCATAGATGTAAACGGGGAAATGGACCTCTACAACTCTTACAAACTCAAGGAACTCGTAATGAAGATGCTTGAGAAAAACGTTCAGTCCTTTATCATCAATCTCGAGCAGGTTGACTATATCGACTCCTCCGGGATCGGAGCGCTCATCTACATCTGCTCTACCGTCAAGAAAATGAACCTCAAGCTCGCCATTACCAATATCCATGGTTCGGTCAAGAAGGTTATCGAGCTCACGAAGCTCATGGGATATTTCCCGATAACGAACAGCATCGAAGAAGCCCTCCAGCAGATGGAAGGTTAATCAGAGAGTCGAGGAGATACGAGCATGAACCCAATCAAAGAGCTGCGAGCCGACGGAAGCGATCCTCTGTTCGATAAAACCAATATGCTTTACAAGGAATTCCCCTCGGATTTCCGCCAAATACGCTACTTTACCCTCCTAATCGTTCAGTCCGCGCCGCTCGAGATCAAGGAAATCAACCTTCTTGAGCAGCAGATCAGCGAGATCATCAAGAACGCCGTCAAGCACGGAAACGACTGCGACCTCAACAAGAAGGTCCGCGTATGGTATTCCTTCAGTTCAACCCACGCCCACCTGATCGTCGAGGACGAGGGCCCCGGTTTCAAGGATCTCGAAAAATGGAACGATTTTAACCGCAAGAGACTTGAATGCCTCTATCAGCAGGACTTCGAGCACCTCGGTTCTTACGTTTCCTTCCGCACGAACAGGAGCGACGAGCAGGACGGCGGTAACGCTCTCTTCGCGGCCCTCGAGTACTGGAACGGCGGATTCGTGTATAACGACAAGAGAAACGGCGTCGCGATGCTCAAGAAGTACCCCCAGAGGCGTCACGGCATCTCGATCGACGGGGAATAAGAGACAGAACCCTTTTAACGGGCGCCCGGGAAAACCGGGCGCTTTTTTTATATCCTCATCGCGCCCATCGCGTACGACGAGGAACCTGCCGCGAGTCTTATCGGTACTTCTCGCGATAAAGCCGTTCAAAGAGAAAGCGCTTATCCTCTTCTTTGGGATCTTTCAGGGAAAAGCAACAGACCGAAAGGGTTTCCGAGACGGGAATGATGCCCGCAATACACGCGTCGGTGACGATATGCCGTGCGTCAATGCGCATCTCCAGAGTCATTATGGCCTCCTTCGGGGGAAACCCCTCAGGACGCCCCGGCTCAGTGAAAAAAGACGCGATCGCGAAACGATGATCGGCGTAGAGAAAGACGCTTCGGTCGTCGAGATCGCCCCTCCCCCGTCGGGCCACGCATTCGAGATACTCATACAGGCGATAGGTCGCGGTCACCGTTTCCGCGTCGAGCCCGGCCCGTCGGGAGATCTTTTCCAGCGCGTTCTTCTTCGCTTCCATGATCAGGGGATCCGGAAGGACGGCGTCGAGGGGAAAGGCCGGACTCGGTTCCGCGCGGAAAACCGAATCGTGGAACGTTACTTCCAAAAGGTATCGCCCGTCGTCGGGCCTTTCGAGATTCGCCAAATAGAGCTCTTCGGGAAGGGTAAACGAGACATTGCCGTTTCTAAACGGACCGTCAGAAAGGTCGAAAAACATGCCTCGTTGACGGTGATAGAAACAGAATCGAAACGACGAGCCTTCCCGGCCGTCCAGGGAGTCGACGCACTCGGGCGATAACTGAATCCGTTCCCCCTCGCAGGCATACGAGCGATCGGGGATCGTCGAATGGCGCGTACCCGAGAGCACCGTAAACGCCGGCAGCGTTTCCCTCAGCGTCTTGAGGATGTATTCTCGCTCGATCCTACTGAGCGGCGTTGGCATAGGACAGTCCGTCGAAGATAATGTCGTCGATCGTCGGGCCGGTTTCGATTCCCGATACGATCACCGTTATATAGACGAATTTTCGCTCAGGTCCCGAGGGAACCGTCAGTCGGTACCGAACCGACATGAGCGATGCGCCGAGATCCTCGGGGCGCGCATAGAGGACTTGGGTAAGCGACGGCAAGCGTTCGAGCTTGAAGGCGGTCACCGGGGCAAGAAAGGCGCGATCGGGGCTGCACCGTTCGGGATCGACCATTTTTTCGAGAAAGCCCGTTCCGATTTCATCGAGAAACCGGAGGAAGCCGTCGGGGACACCGGTGAAATCAAGCGTTCCAAGCCCTTCGGCCTCGGGATAGATGGCGGGAACCGAGGAATCGTCGGCAATCCTCAACGCGACGAAGGATTCATCCCCGCCCGGGGCATCAACCGCCGGAAGGGGAGCATGGGGAACCGCCTTTGGCTGAACGGTCCACCGGTTCATGAGGAAATGAAGGGTAGCGCGCTCACGAACCGTTTCCGCGTGCGGAAGGGTAAATGGGCGAGAAAAAAGCAGAAAAGTGAGGGTTCCGGCAAGAATCCGCCTTTTTTTCATGGAGAAAATATACCATATTACGAAGATATGGACAATCTCGATCGAACGGGGTACAGTACCGTTGAAGATTCATTCCAATCAGCAGGAGACGCAAGATGGCGCTTACCCTCACCGAAAAGATTCTCAAAAACCACCTCGTTGAACCGAAAGACGGCCTTCCCGCGCGCGGACAGGATATCGCGATCCGCATCGATCAGACCCTTACCCAGGACGCCACCGGAACCATGGCGTACCTTCAGTTCGAGACCATCGGACTCGACCGGGTCAAGACCGAGCTCTCGGTATCCTATATCGACCACAATACCCTCCAGGAAGACTACAAGAATATGGACGATCACCGGTATCTCCAGAGCATCGCCGCGAGGTACGGTCTCTGGTTTTCCCGCGCCGGTAACGGCATCTGCCATCAGGTCCATCTCGAGCGTTTCGGCGCGCCTGGCAAGACTCTCCTCGGATCCGACTCGCATACGCCCACTGGCGGCGGCATCGGCATGATCGCGATCGGCGCGGGCGGGCTCGACGTCGCGGTCGCGATGGGCGGCGGCGCGTTTCATCTCGCGATGCCGCGCGTCTTCGGGGTAAAGCTCAGCGGCAAGCTCCGTTCGGGCGTCTCGGCGAAGGACATCATCCTCGAGGTTCTTCGCCGCGAGACGGTCAAGGGCGGCGTCGGCTCGGTCTACGAGTACTTCGGTCCCGGAGTCGCGAATCTCACCGTCCCGCAGCGCGCGACCATCACGAACATGGGCGCCGAGCTCGGCGCCACGTGCAGCGTATTCCCCTCCGACGACAACACCCGCGCTTTCCTCGAGGCCATGTGCCGCGGAAACGACTTCGTTCCGCTGCAGGCGGACGAGGGCGCGGTCTACGACAAGGTGATCGAGATCGACCTTTCGGCCCTCGAACCGCTCGCGGCCTGCCCCCACTCCCCCGACGCGGTCGCGCCGATCGCGAGCCTCGCGGGTAAAAAGGTTACCCAGGTCGCCATCGGAAGCTGCACGAACAGTTCCCTTTCCGACCTTACCGCGGTCGCGGCCATCGTCAAGGGCAAGCACGTCGCGCCCTGGGTCGAGGCGGGCATTTCCCCCGGAAGCCGCCAGACCCTCATGCAGGCGGAGAAAACCGGAGTCCTCGGCGAGCTCATCCGCGCCGGCTTCCGCATCCTCGAAAGCGCGTGCGGTCCCTGCATCGGCATGGGATTCGCGCCCAATTCCGAGGGCGTGACCCTGCGCACCTTCAACCGCAACTTCAAGGGCCGCTCGGGAACTCCCGACGCGGGCGTCTACCTCGTGTCCCCCGAAACGGCCGCCATCGCGGCGATCGAGGGCGTCATCGCCGACCCGACGAGTGTCGCGGCAAAGCTCGCCGAGAACCTTCCCGGCTTCGCCGCTGACCTATCGTGTTGCGCCCGCGACGACGGCATGCTCGTCGCCCCGCTCCCGCTCGAGGACGCGAAAAAGACCGAGATCATCCGCGGTCCGAACATCAAGCCGTGTCCGGCGAGCCCCGCGCTCCCCGAGTCGCTCACGCTCCCGGTGATGCTCAAGGCGGGCGACAACGTCTCGACCGACGACATCATGCCCGCCGGGGCGAAGGTCCTCCCGCTCCGCTCGAACATCCCCGAGATCTCCCGCTTCACCTTCGAACGTCTCGACACCGGTTTCTACGACCGAGCCAAGGCGGGATCGGGCTGCTTCGTCCTCGGCGGCGAGAACTACGGCCAGGGCTCCTCACGAGAGCACGCCGCCCTCGCCCCGATGTACCTCGGCGTCCGGGCGGTCATCGTGAAATCATTCGCGCGCATCCACAAGGCGAACCTCGTGAACTACGGAATCGTGCCGCTCGTCCTCGAGGACGCGACGGCCTACGACAAAATCGCGCAAGGTGACGAGATCGAGTTCTCCGGTATCAGGAAATCGCTCGAAAGCGGCGCGTCTTTCGCGTTTACGCGGAAATCAGACGGCTTCGCCTTCACCGCGAAGAACGACCTCGACGAGCGCTCGCGGAAAATCCTCCTCGCGGGCGGACTCGCCGCGTACACGCGCCTGGGCGGGCAGTAAAAGATACCGATGACGGACACCGGCCCGATCGACGAAACTCGGTTCAGCGAGGCCGTGCGCGATCCGGTGTGGGGCAATATCTGGCTCACTCCGGGTCTCCGCGAGATCACCCGCTCGGAGCCCTTTCTCAGGCTCCACCGGATCAGGCAGCTCGGGCCCACCGAGCTCGTCTATCCGGGCGCGACCCATACGAGGGCGTCCCATTCCCTCGGCGTCTATCACGTCGCGCACCGGGCGCTCGGCGCGCTTCTCGCGCGCGGGGCGTCGGCATGGGTTACCGAAGAGGGATGCTATTCGTTCCTCGCGGCGGCGCTCCTCCACGATCTCGGCCACTTTCCCTTCACCCATTCCCTCAAGGATCTCCCGCTCGAGGACCACGAGACGCTCACCGCGCGCGCGATCCTGACGGAACCGCTCGCGTCCCTCGTCGCCGGATGCGGCGCGGATCCCGAGACCGCGGCGGCAATCGTCGACAAGGAAGGCACCCTTCCCGCGCGACGAAAGCACGAGATCGCGTTTTTCAGGAAGATCCTCTCGGGAGTCCTCGATCCCGACAAGCTCGACTACCTCAACCGCGACGCGTATTTTTGCGGGGTTCCCTACGGCATACAGGACACCGACTTCATCCTCTCGAGCGTGATTCCCGATCCCGAGCGGGGGATAACGGTCGACAGAAAATCGCTCATGGCGATCGAAAGCGTGCTTTTCTCCAAATACCTGATGTATCGATCCGTATACTGGCATCCGCGCGTGCGGATCGCGACGGCGATGATGAAAAAGGCGATCTTCGCCGCGCTGTCGGGAAAGCTTCTGGAGCCCGAGACACTCTACAGCCAGGACGATACGGGAATCCACGCGCTCATCGACTCCCTCGAGTATCCTGAGCGGTCACTCGCCGCGGACATGCGCGCGAAACGCTTCTTCCGGGTCGTCTCGGAGGTTTCGTTCGATGTCGCGTCGCCCGGTATCAGGACGCTCGAGGACTTGGCCACGCGCGCGAAGGCGGAGGCGCGGTTCGCCCGCTTCCTTTCCGACGAACTCTCGCAGGAAGTACGTCCCGCGGACGTGCTCATCGACATACCCGAATGCATCTCCTTCGAAAGCGACCTTTATATACGGGACGAAGGGGTTTCATTCAACGAAAGTTCCACGGTTTTCTCGCGCGACGTCGTGTCCCGCTTTACGTCCTCGCTCAGGATGGTGAGGTACGCCTGTCACCCCCGAATCGCGGCGCGTATCGCGGAAGCCCCCGCGCTCGCGGAAAAACTTGCCAAATGGACACCCGTGGGTTAAACTTTTTTTAAGGCCGCCTTGTGCCGTTAGCCGGAGGATTTCATGAATGTGCATAACCTGATGGAAGAGCTCGTGTACGCCGAGGTCAACGACCTTTTTGACGCCGCGAGATCGAATAACGCGCCATGGCTCACCTGCAGCTGTCCCCAGTGCAGACTCGATACCATCTGTTACGTCCTTAACCGGATACCGCCCCGGTACATCAAGTCGGGTCGCGGACTCGCGTACAACCAGAACGAGGAATCGATAGACAAGCAACAACTGACCGCGGACATCAGCAGGATCGGTCTCGAGGGAATGAAACAGGTTCTTTCCTCGAAACGCCCGCACAACACGTCCGAGTCGGACATGCCCGATACACCCGTGTTCAACTTTCCGACCTTCGTGGGCCGCGTCCTCGACGGACTCACCTTCGAGCCGGTCAAGGATATATCGGTCCTACTCCTTTCCGGAACGAACCCCGCGCCATCGATCGACTCCTCATGGGAAAACCCGTACACGATATCGGCCTATACGCCGGGAACGTATACCTTTTGGGTCAAACCCGAGAGCGCGAAGGTCGAGGGAATCAAGAAGGTATTTCCCTGGGAGATACGCATCGAGAAACCCGGTTTCGATACCGTCAATTTCTTCTTCGAACTCGGCATAACGAGCGAATCGGTCATAAGGACGGCGTATAACGCGGAGCATTCATTCATCCTTCCCGACCTCCATCTTTTTCCGGCCGACGAGGAATCGGGGACATAAGGCGCGAAATCCCTTGCCTTGACACGGGATTCCCATTTCCGTAAACTGGGAATCGCACGGGATGTAGCCTAGTGGCTAAGGCGTCTGGTTTGGGACCAGAAGATCGGGGGTTCGAATCCCTTCATCCCGATCCGGGATCGTAGCTCATCCGGATAGAGCAACTGCCTTCTAAGCAGTAGGTAGGGGGTTCGAGTCCCTCCGGTCCCGAAACTCCCCTCTCAATCGATACCGTATCAACTATCACAGTCCTCGCGCGGTACCTCACTGCAGGGCGCCACCCGTTCACCTCGGGCGCGGTTTTCCCTGGCGAAAGGAATGCGCGCATGGTATACTTTTCCCTACCGCGTATCCAATTGGTTCCGCATCAGAGGAGGTTCCCATGTCAAAAGTCACGATTACCTTTCCCGATGGCACGGTCGAGGACTTCGACTCACCCGTTACCGGCGCTAAGATCAAGAATCGATTCACGGCGGGGAAATGTCCCGTCGTCGCAATCCGCGTCAACAACGAACTGTTCTCGCTTTCCCGGAGCATAGACGTGCGGTCGAAGGTCGAGCCCGTGACCACCGAGACGACGGAAGGCTCCAATGTGTGCAGGCGAACGCTCTGCCTCGTCCTCGCGGCGGCGGCGCGGGAGCTCTATCCCTCCCTCAGGCTTCTCGTCGGCCATAGCCTCGGCTACGGATACTACTACACGATGGAATCGGGCGGAAACCACAGCGAAATCGACATCAAGGCGCTCGAAGCGAAGATGCGGGAAATCGTCGACGCCAATATCCCGGTCGAGACGAGATACGTCTCGTACGAAGAAGCCCTCGCCCTTTTCGAGAACACCAACCAGCCCGACACCTATCGACTCATCAATCATACGAGCAGGCCGAAGATCCTCATCAATACCATCGGGTCCTACAGCGACCTGTATATTCAGCCCCTGCTCGACAGCACCGGCATTCTCACGGTCTTCGAGCTGCGCCCCTACGGCGACGGTTTTCTCCTCAGGTTTCCGCCCACCGCGCACTCGGACCGCTTGAGCGCGTTCGACGACATCCCCCAGCTCTTTGACATCTATAGCCAGTACAAGAAATGGGGAAAGCTCATCGGCGTCTCGTCGGTAGGTCAGCTCAACGAACTCGTCTCGAAGCGCAAGGCGAAGGACTTCGTCGAGATAACCGAGACCCTCCAGAACAAGAAGATCGCCGAGATCGCCGACAAGATCGCCGACCGGAAGACCGTCAAGGTTGTCCTCATCGCCGGTCCCTCAAGCTCGGGAAAGACGACGACCTCGAAAAAACTTTCCATGCAGCTTCGCGTGCTCGGATACGAGCCGACCGTCATCAGTCTCGACGACTACTACCGGGGCGTCGAGAACACCCCGAAGGACGAGGAAGGCAAGCCCGATTTCGAATGTCTCGAGGCGCTCGACGTCCCGCTTCTCAACGAGATACTCGTGGCCCTCTTCAAGGGCGAGACGGTCGATTTGCCGAGCTACGATTTCAAGACCGGCTCGAGAAAGTACACGGGCAAAAAACTCACTATGGGAGACAGATCGATCCTCATCCTCGAGGGGATACACGGACTCAATGACAAACTGACGCCGCTCGTCCCGAAGGAGTACAAGTTCAGGATCTACCTCTCGGCGCTCACGCAGCTCAATCTCGACGACCATAACCGGATCCCCACGTCGGACAATCGCCTGCTCAGGCGAATCGTGCGCGACGCGCAGTTCAGGGGAAAGGGAGCGGCGGGAACGATTTCGATGTGGGGAAGCGTACAGCGGGGAGAGCGGCTTCATATCTTCCCGTTCCAGGACAAGGCCGACGTCATGTTCAACACGGCGCTCGACTACGAACTTTCCGTCCTCAAGATATTCGCCGAGCCGCTTCTTCGCGCGGTAAAGCCCATCGAGCGCGAGTACAGCGAGGCCTCGAGACTCCTCGTATTCCTGAATAATTTCTCGCCGATCTCCTCGTCGTTCGTCCCGGGGCAGTCGATCCTCCGGGAGTTCATCGGGGACAGCGAATTCAAGTATACCTGATTTTGAGATGACTCAGGCGGCCCTCAATCGGTTCCGCCCGAGTTCACGATATCGTCAAGGGTAGCGGCCTCCTCGGAAAGATAGTCCTTTTTCCAGGAGGCTTCCTTTTTTTCGCGCAGTTTCGAGATCACCTGCCGGTCGCGCGATGCCTCGAGATATTTTCCCCTCGCGCGCTCCACCACGAGCTCCGCGGCGGCGAGGTCCTCGAGAAGCGCGTCTTTTTTCGCGTCAAGCCGCGTGAGGTATCGCTCTATCGCGAGAAGGTCCTGAAGGGGAATCGCGCCCGATCGCTCCATCGAGGCTTTCACGCGCTTGCGAGCGACGTCCTCGAGCTCGAGCTTGATGGCGTCCCGCGCAGCGTTCGCCTTGCCGAGTTCGAGCTCCGCTTGCTTTTCGCGGAACTCGCGCAAGTCGAGAAGCTTTTGAAGCGTAAAACGAAAGCGTTTCATTTATCGAGCGCCGTTGAGCACATTCACGGCCACTACTCTTGCCAGTCGCCCTGATCGTACTTCTGAGCGACATCCGCGCCTTGCGCGTATTTCGGCGTCGCGCCGGGGCCGTGGACGCCCGCTTCTTCCTCGGGAATCTCCATGTCGGCGACAGAACCCAAGGCCTTGAGCGTTTCGACGATCGGCGCGGGGTCGTTCACCTCCTGGCAGAGGAAACCCTCGATCTTCTCATGGTGCGCGATAGCCTCGTCGATCGCGGGATTCGAGCCTTTCTGGTACGCGCCGACGTTGATCATGTCCTCGGATTCCTCGTAGGTTGCCATGAGACGCCTGACGTAGCCCGCGGCCTTTTTCGACACGGCACCAGATACGCGGTTCGCCAGTCGCGAGATGCTCGCGAGTACGTCGATTGCCGGATAATGGTATTTTTGCGCGAGCTTGCGCGACAGGATGATATGCCCGTCGAGGATACCGCGAACGGTATCGGAGATCGGCTCGTCCATGTCGTCACCGTCGACGAGGACAGTGTAGAAGCCGGTAATCGAGCCTTTGTCTGAGGTACCGCTTCGCTCGAGGAGTTTCGGCAGGGTCTCGAAGACGCTCGGGGTATAGCCGCGCGTCGCGGGCGGCTCGCCGATCGCGAGGCCGATCTCGCGCTGCGCCTTCGCGAACCGCGTGACCGAATCGAACATGAGCATGACGTCCTTGCCCTGATCGCGGAAATACTCCGCGACGGCGGTCGCGACGTAGGCCCCGCGGATGCGCGATAAGGGCGACTGATCGGAGGTCGCGACGACCACGACCGAGCGCTTGAGGCCCTCGGGACCGAGGTCGTTCACGATGAAATCGATGACTTCCCTTCCCCGCTCGCCGATCAGGGCGATAACGTTCACGTCCGCGTTCGTGTTTCTCGCGACCATGCCCAAGAGGGTGGATTTCCCGACGCCGGAGCCCGCGAAGATGCCGAGTCGCTGGCCGCGCCCGACCGCGAGAAGGCCGTCGATCGCGCGTACGCCGGTGACGATGCGCTCGGTAATGGGCTTCCGTTTCATGGGATCGGGGGGGGACGCGATCGCGGGGTAGTACTCCTGGGAGAAAATCTCGCCCTTGTCGTCGTAGGCTTTTCCCATAGAGTCTATGACGCGGCCGAGAAGCTTATCGCCCACGGGAACCGAAAGCACCGAGCCCGAGGCGATGACGGTACATCCGATCTCGATGCCCTGAACGTCGCCGTAGCTCATGAGCTGAACGGTGGTCCCGTGAAGCCCGACGACCTCGGCGAATACGGGCTCGTTCCCGCGCGAAAGGATGATCTGGCAAACCTCGCCGATCACCGCCTGAGGGCCGGCGCTCTCGATGAGCATGCCCCTGACCCGGCTCACGACGCCGGTGTACTTTATGGGATCAATTTCCTCGACAGCCTGCACGTACTTGTCGAATATGTCGATCATGCGATCATTCCTGCGTGGTAGCGCTCGCGGTCTTGATCCGCGCCCGTATGGGCGACACCTCGAGGATGCGCTGCTCTATCTCGTTGAGCTGGCTGACGATCTTCGCGTCGATGGAGCCGAAATCGGTCTCGATCATGCAACCGCCCCGATCGACGGTCGAGTCCTCGACGACGGTGATGTTCTTGATGTTTTCGGCGGCGGCGAGGAAGTCCTTGATATGCTGGGTGGTCATCGCGACGTCGTTGAGATTGACGCGGATGATGACCTCGCCGCGGCCCTTCACCTTCCTGAGCGCCTGCACGACGTTCGAGACGACGACGTTCCTCTGGTTTTCGGAAATGACCTTGACGATCTTTCGGGTCATGAGGAGGACGAGGTCGACGATCTGCTGCTCGGTCTCCGCGAGGATTTCCTGCCGCTTGTCCATCATCCGCTCTATGATCGTGTGAAGCCGGTCGGTAAGCCGCTGCGCCTCGAGGTTGCCCTCGCGGAACCCCGCTTCCTGCCCCTTCTTGAAACCGTCGTTATAGCCTTCCTTGAGTTGCCCGTCCATCTTCGCGCGCGATTCGGCGACGATCTCCTCCGCACGCGCCTCGGCTTCCTTGAGGATTCTCGCGGCCTCGTCCTGCGCCTGCTGCCTGATGACCTGGGCCTGGTCGGTCTTTCGCTTCACTTCCTCGAAGGCGGCGGTCTCGGCGTTCTTGACGATTTCCTGTGCTTCGGCCTGGGCCTCGGCCATGATGTCGGCCTTTTCCCGCTCCCACTGCTCGCGCCAGCGCTCCGCCTCGCGCCTGAGGTCGTCGGCGGTGGGTCCCTCGTATACGGGTTCTTCCACGACCTCGACGACGGGCGCCTCCTCGACGAATTTTCGCGAGAGCTCGAGCACCACGTGCTCCTCGGATTTCTTGACCTCGTTCGGGCGAAAGACGTTTTTTGCCATAGACTATCCTCTCGTTACACGACGAGCTCGTCCTCCCCGGACCGCGCGATGACGATCTCGCCGGTATCCTCGAGGTGACGGATTATCGATACGATCTTCTGCTGCGCCTCTTCCACGTCCTTGAGGCGGACGGGGCCCATGTATTCCATGTCTTCCTTGAGCATGCCGGCGGCGCGCTTCGACATGTTCCGGAATATCTTGTCCTGAACCTCGGTATCGACGGACTTGAGCGCCTTGGCGAGCTCCTGGGTATCGACCTCGCGGAGAACCTTCTGGATCGCGCGGTCGTCGAGCATGACGATGTCCTCGAAGACGAACATGCGCTTCTTGATTTCCTCGGCGAGATCCGGGTCCTCGTCCTCGAGGGCCTCGATGATCTGCTTCTCGGAGGAACGGTCGACGAGGTTGAGGATCTCTACGATGCTCTCGACACCTCCCGCCGTGGTGTAGTCCTCGCTCGAGAGCGTGGAGAGTTTCTTCTCGAGAACGCGCTCGACCTCGCGAAGGACGTCCGGCGACGTGCGATCCATCGTCGCGATGCGCCTGGCGACCTCGCTCTGTATCTCGTCGGGAAGGTTCTGCAGGATGACGGATGCCTTCGCGGGCTCGAGATACGCGAGTATGAGCGCTATCGTCTGTGGGTGCTCCTGCTGGATGAAGTTGAGCAGGTGCGCGGGATCGGTTCGCCTGATGAAGTCGAAGGGCCTGACCTGAAGCGAGCTTGTCAGGCGGTTGATGATGTCGATCGCCTTCTGGCTTCCCACCGATTTCTCGAGAAGCTCGCGCGCGTAGTCGATACCGCCGGTGGTGATGAAGTTCTGGGCCATCATGAGGTCCTGGAACTCCTGGAGAATCGCGTCCTTGAACTCGGGCTCGACGGTCTCGAGCCGCGCGATCTCGAAGGTCAGGGTTTCGATCTCGTCCTCGCGAAGATGCTTGAAAATCTCGGCCGAAATCTCCGAGCCGAGGGATACGAGAAATATCGCGGCCTTCTGGCGGCCGGTAAGCGCCTTGACGTCCTTTGCCTTCTTGGACGAACCGCCGGCGCCGGGCTTGTCTTTCGATGACGATGCTGCTGGGGCCATATCCTATTCCTCCATGAGCCAGGTGCGGATGAGCAAGGCGACGTCCTCGGGATGCTCCTTCGCCATGTTAATCGCGTTTTCCTGGAGCTCGAGCCGCTTTCGCTCCTCGACCGACATGGATACCTCCATGCCCGCCTGCTCGGCCTCCCAAAGGGTCTTTTCCCGCTCCATCTGGTGCTTGCGAAGAAGCTCTTCTTCCTTGAGCCTCCGGCGGCGCTCGAGTTCGCGGGTGATCATGCGATAGAAAATGAACGCAACGAGGATGATCGCGAGCGCGACGAGCGAGATGAGTATCGTCTGCTGGGTCTGCATCTTCTGCAGGTACGCCGAGTCTTCCTTCTCGAACTGCGCGGTCCGGTCGAACTGGATGTTGAGTACGCTCACCGAATCCCCGCGCGCTCGGTCGTAACCGATGGCGTCCTGAACGGCCTTGGCGGCGTTTTTAAGCTCTTCCTCGCCGATGGCGACGTACTCGCGTTCTATGGAGCCTTCCTTGATGGAGAAGTTCCCCTTAGCGTCGCGTTTCTTTTTCCAGACGCCGTCTATGTTGACGGAGACCGTCCGGCGGCCGATCGACGGGCTTACCGTCTCGTTCGTGTCGCGCTGGCCGACGAGCTCGTTCTTCTTGACGATTGACTGCTCCGAAAGGCCGTAGAGGTTCGACATGTCCTTGTAGGCGGGCGCGGTCTGCCCTTCGACTCCGGCGGGACCCTCGGGATTGTAGCCCGAACCCTGCCATCGCGTCGTCGAGGTCTCTGAGGAAAGGGTTATCGACTGCACGACCTCGGAGTCGTCGTACGGGGTTTCGGGATTGTCCGGCTTGATGACGGTCGGAAGGTAGTCGCGCTGCTGGACGGCCTTCTCGGACATGTCCATGTCGATCTTGATGTTGAGGTCGCGCACGCGGTCGATACCGTAGATCTGCTGGAGCGCGCCGAGAATCTTCGCGCGATACTGGGCCTCGAGCTGCGCGATGAGCTTTTGCTCCTTCTCGATCCTCGTGAGGCGGTCGAAATCGGCCATGCCCCTGAAATCGTTGAGGACGGTACCGGAGCTGTCGGTGATCGTGATGTTCTCGTCCTTGAGCCCCTCGACCGCGAATTTGAGGAGCTTCTGGATGCCCTCTACCTTTTTGCGGTTGGCCGCGATGTCGCTGCCCGGCTTCGGATAGAGAACGACGCTCGCCGTCGTGGGATTCTGGTCCTCGGCGAAAAGGGTTTTTTCCGGCATATTGACGACGACGCTCGCGTCGTCGATGTCGTCGAGCGCCTTGATGTGCTGCCTGACTTCCTCGATGATCGCGCGCCGCTTGTTGACGTTTCGCTCGAAATCGGTGACGGTCCAGCGCTCGACGTCGAAAATCGCCCACGGGTCGACGTTCTTCGGGATAAGATCCTCGCGAATGAGTATCGAGCGCATCTTCCGCGCGGTTTTCTCGTCGGGCACGGAAATGATGCCGGCCGCGGAAACCGAAGTCCTGACGTTTTCCTCGTTGAGTCTGACGATGATCTTGTCGCGGGTTGTCTCGTCGGCGATAGGGCTATCGATGAGCGGCACCATGGTCGGCGCCGAAGATACGGAGAAAATGACGACGACCGCGATAACCGCGGCCGCCACGATCCCGCCCAGAATCAGCTTCTGGACGAGCGTCCATTTACCCCATAGAGACGTAAGTTGCGAAATGAGCTTTTTCAGCCATTCGTTCATGCTCCCCTCCCGTTACAGAACGAACCTGTTTCTATTTTGACGATAATAATACCATATTATAGCGTCTTATCATAGCACATTTCAGCGAGTTGTGGTGATTTCGTTCCAACCTTTTATGACGCGGTCGATGACCGACTGGGCGATCTTGAGGGACAGATTGGCCTCGGCCATCGCGATCGTCACGTCATGGACGTCGACGGACTCGGGATCGACGATCATCTTCTGGGCGAGCGCGTCGGTAGTCTGCTGCTTCTCGTTCATCTTGTCGAAGGCGGCGAGAATCGTCTGCTCGAAGCTCGCGGTTTCGGGCCGGTCCGCGTGATCGATCATGTCGTCGTTCGATACCATGCGGGAGCGGAAATTATCGACGGTTACCGGGGTTACGATCGGATTGATGGCCATTTACTTACCTCCCGATCTCGAGGGCGCGCATGAACATTTCCTTCGAGCCCTGGATGACGGATGAATTCGCCTCGTAAGAGCGCGAGGCGGAAATGAGATCGACCATTTCGGTCACGATATTGACGTTCGGATACTCGACATAGCCGGTTTTGGGACCGCTCTTGATCGCGTCGGGATGGGTCGGGTCGTACACGAGGCGGAGCTCGGAGTTGTCCTTTTCGACGCTCATGACCTTGACGCCCTTGCCGGGGCCGCGGTCGATTTCGTCCGGGGTGAAGGGGGTGCGCCAATCGATCCCGTTTTCCTTCTGCGAGAGTACGACGCGACTCCGCCTGAAGGCGCCGCCGTCCTGGGTCCGGGTCGTCGAGGCGTTCGCGATATTATCGGAAATGACGTCCGTCCGGAGGCGCTCGGCGCTCATTCCGGAGGCGGCTATGTTGATGCTCGTAAAAAGTCCCATTCAATCCTCCCTTACTTCAGTACCGACTGGCACTGGGCGAATTCGAAGCTCTGAAGCTGGGTCATGAGCTGGTAATTGAGCTGGATGCGGAGGAGATCCATCGCTTCCTGCTCGGGATCGACGTTGTTTCCGTTCGCCTTGGCGGTCGTGGTATAGTCGAGCACGCGTCGGGGCTGGACGGTACGGTAGTCGATGACCCCGTCGCTTTTGATATGGCGGTCGTCGGAGACGTTGAGCTGGAACTGGCCTTGGGCGTTCTTCTCGGAATCAAGGGCGAGCCTGAGCTCGGACTCGAAATTGACCTGCGTTCGCTTGAAGTTCGGGACCTCGGCGTTTGAGAGGTTGTTCGCCGAAACGCTGTACCGGAGCGCCTGGACGTCCAGGGAGCGGTGCAGAAGATCCGTTGTCCTCGTAAAGCTGTTCATAAGGCTGTTTCCCCCACACCCCGATTTTCGGCCGAAAAGCGCCCCCGATTGAGGGTTTTCTAGAGAATGTACCGCGAAAGATCCTGATCCTGCACGATTCCCTTGAGCTTGTCGTCGACGTATTCGGTCGTTATCTCGACGGTTTGGCCCGACATCTCGCTCGCGTTGAAGGAAACCTCCTCGAGGAGCATCTCCATGATGGTGTGAAGCCTGCGCGCGCCGATATTCTCCATGCGCGAATTGACCTCCGCGGCGAGAAAGCTCATCCGGTCTATCGCTTCCGGCGTGAAGCGAATGCTCACCCCCTCGGTGGCGAGAAGATCGGCATACTGGCGGGTAAGGGCGTTTTTCGGCTCGAGGAGGATGCGCTTGAAGTCCTCGGCGTGGAGGGACTCGAGTTCCACCCGCAAGGGAAACCGGCCCTGAAGCTCCGGAATGAGGTCGCTCGGCTTCGAGACGTTGAAGGCTCCCGCCGCGATGAAAAGGATATGGGTCGTGTCGACGACGCCGAACTTCGTGTTGACGGTCGACCCCTCGACGATGGGAAGGATGTCGCGCTGGACGCCCTCACGCGAAACGTCCTGTCCGCCGCCCCGCTCGCCCCGGGAGGCGATCTTGTCGATCTCGTCGATGAAGATGATCCCCATCTGCTGAACGCGCTCGCGCGCTTCCTCGGTGATCTTCTCCTGGTCCACGATCTTGTCGAGCTGCTCGGCGACGATGATCTCGCGCGCCTCCCGAACGGTCACCTGTTTCCGCTTGTTCCGGTTTCCGGTGATCATGTTCGTGATGTTCGCGACGCTCATCTCGAGGTCCTCGAGGTTCGAGGATCCGGCGAATACCTCGAACGACGGGATGCCCGACTTCTGGACGCTAACCTCGACGATCCGTTCCTCGAGCTTTCCCTCGCGGAGCATCGCGCGGAACTTTTCCCGCGTGGAGGATTCGGCCTCCGTCGATTCCGGTCCGTGATGCCTGGCGCCAGAATCCCCGTCCTCGCTTCCGCGGGTAACGCCGGGAAGCTCGAAGGGAGCGTGAAAACCGGCGCCGGCTGACTCGCCTGGGGCCGCCGGTTTCTTTTTCATTCCGGGAAGGAGGAGGTCGAGCAAGGCCTCCTCGGCGCGCTTTTCCGCCTCTCCCCGGAGGTTCTGCTGCATCTCGGCCTTGACCATCGTATGCCCGATCGCCATGAGATCGCGGACCATTGACTCGACGTCGCGCCCGACGTAGCCGACCTCGGTGTATTTCGTCGCCTCGACTTTGAGAAAGGGCGCGCCGCAAAGCTTGGCGAGACGCCGGGCGATTTCGGTCTTGCCGACGCCCGTCGGGCCGATCATGAGAATGTTCTTCGGCGCGATCTCGTCCCGCGCGTCGGCGGGAAGCCTCAGCCTCCGCGTCCTGTTGCGGAGCGCGATGGCGACGGCGCGCTTGGCCTTGTTTTGGCCGATGATGTACTTGTCGAGCTCGGAGACGATAAGCTTCGGAGTGAGCGTTTCCAGTCCTTCCATCGCGGGTCAGAGCTCCTCTACCATGATATGGTCGTTCGTGTAGATGCAGATCTTTCCCGCGATCTCGAGGCTTTTCCGCGCGATATCGCAGGCGGAGTAATCGGTCGACCCGAGATACGCGAGCGCCGCGGCGTAGGCGTAATTCCCGCCCGAGCCGATCGCGAGGACGTCCTCCGCGGGCTCGATGACGTCGCCGGTGCCCGAAATGAGCAGGGTCTTCTCCGCGTCCGCGACGAGGAGCAGGGCCTGCAGGTTCCTGAGCGCCTTGTCAGTCCTCCAGTCCTTCGCGAGCTCGACGGCGGCCCTGGTGAGATCGCCGGCGAATTCCTTCACCTTCGACTCGAACCGCTCGAGCAGGGTGAAGGCGTCGGCGGTCGCTCCCGCGAAACCGGTGAGAATCCTGCCGTCATATATCGTTCGAACCTTGCGCGCGTTCGGTTTCATGACCGTCTCGCCCATGGTCACCTGCCCGTCCCCCGCCATGGCGACCTTTCCGTCGCGGCGAACCGCGATGACCGTCGTACTCCTGATCCTGTCGACTTTCATGAATTCTCCTTCATCCGTGCGGATGCGCCCGGTGGTATAGCTTGCGCAGTCTTTCGCCGGTCACGTGCGTGTACCGCTGGGTCGTCGATATGCTCGCGTGACCGAGCAACTCCTGCACCACGCGGATGTCCGCGCCCCTCGTGACCATCGTGGTCGCGAACGAGTGCCTGAGCGCGTGCGGCGATAGACGCTGAAAACCGTTTATTCCGTCCGCGTAATGCGCGACGATATACTGAATGCCCCGAACCGAAAGGGATTCCCCCCGAAGGGACAGAAAGAGCGCGTTCCGCTTGTCCGCGTTCTCCCGTTCCCGCGCGACGAGGGCCGTTCGCTCGGAAAGATACTCCGCGATCGCGCGCCGCGCTTCCTTCGAGAAAAAAACGCGCCGCTCCTTGTCGCCCTTCCCGCGGACGATGGCCGAGGACAGGTCCCGCTCGAGTTCGTCGTGCCTGAGCGCCGCGATCTCGGAGACGCGGCAGCCGCTCGTGTAGAGGGCCAAAAGAAGCGCGCGGTCGCGCGCGGGCCAAAGGGAACGAGGCCCTCCGGCGGTCCTCGCGCGACCCTTCGCGCGGGAACCGCGGGGCAAGCTCGCCGGGAGCGAGCAAAGCCGATCTGCGTCCTCAGCGAAAAGGAATTGGGGAAGTTTTTTCGCGACCTTGAGGTTGCGAATCGCCTGGGCGGGATTGTCGCGCCGGAGCCCGAAGCGGACGGCATACCGGTAAAAGCCGCGCACGCCCGCGAGGGTCCTGTTGACGCTCGAACTCTCGTACCCGTCCCGGCCGAGATCCGCGACGAAGAGCCGTAAATCCATGACCGAGAGGGAAAGCGGGTCGCCGTCGTAAGGGGCGCCCGATTTGGAAGCGTTTTTCGAAATCCAGGCGTCAAGGAGCGCGAGATCCCGGCGGTAGCTTTCGACGGTATTCCGCGAAAGACTTCTTACGCCCGCGAGGTACTCAAGATACTCCTCGAAACGCCGGTTCATTCATCGCCTTCCGGGTCCGCGTCTCCCCCGACCTCGATCGACTCGTCCTGGGTATGGAGGTAATCGCACTCGGGATTGATGCAGGACTTGAACGAGCCGTTTTTCTTGTCGTATTTCTCGACGAGAAATTGCCCGCACTTCGGGCAGGTCGCGTTGATGGGCTTGAAGTGGCTGATGAAATCGCACTCGGGATAATTGGTGCAGCCAAAGAATTCCTTGCTTCTTCCCTTCGTGCGCCTCGAGACGATCTCGCCGTTGCAGCCGGGGCGGGGACACTTTGCGAGGGGGATGGATCGTGTATTACGGCACTCGGGAAAGCCCGAGCACGCGAGGAAAAACCCGAAGCGCCCGAGTTTCTTGAGCATGGGCTTCCCGCAAAGCTCGCACACGTAGTCGGTCGACTCGTCGAGCCGGCCCTTCATGCTGTCGAGGGTTTCCATGACCTCGTCGACGCGTTTCTTGAAAGGACCGAAGAACGTCCCGATCATCTCGGGCCATTCGAGCTTCGCGTCCTCGACATCGTCGAGCTTCGTCTCGACCGTCGCGGTGAAGTTCACGTCCACGACCGTGGGAAAATAGCCGACGAGAATGTCGTTGATGATGCGCCCGAGCTGGGTGGGCACGAGTTGCTTGTTCGATCGCGTGACGTAATACCGCTCGAGCAGCACCGATATGATCGGGGCGTAGGTCGACGGTCGCCCGATGCCCTTTTCCTCGAGCGTCTTGACGATGGACGCGTCGGTAAATCGCGAGGGCCCTTGCGTGAAGTGCTGTTCGGGATGGAAGTCGCGCGGTTCGAGGGTTTCTCCGAGCTTCATCTCGGGGACCGGTTTCTCCTTCTCGTCCTTCGAGATGAGGGTCTTCACGACCTTGTAGAAACCCTTCTCGAACACCCGCGTCGACGAAACGCGAAAGAGCGCGTCGCCCGCGCCGATGTCGAGACTAGTCGTGCGACTCCGCGCCGGGTTCATCTGGCTCGAGACGAACCGCTCCCAGATGATGGTATACAGCCGCAGCTGGTCGCGCGTGAGGAATTCCTTCACGTACTCCGGGGTGTACTGTATGTACGTCGGGCGAATCGCCTCGTGCGCGTCCTGCGCCTTTTTCTCGACGGAATACTCGATCGCCTCGGGAGGCAATTCCGCGGGATATTTCTCGCCTATCCATTTACGCGCTTCCTCGAGCGCGAGCGCCGAGATGCGGACGGAGTCCGTTCGCATGTAGGTGATCAGACCGACCCGGGTCGAGCCGATGTTGATGCCCTCGTAGAGCTGCTGGGCGATCTGCATCGTTTTCTTGGAGGTATAGCCGAGGCGGTTCGCGGCCATCTGCTGAAGCTTGGAGGTCGTGAACGGCGCCTTCGGCCTGATGGTCTTCTCGGTGGTCTTGATGTCCATGACGACGCACGGGCTCGACTTGATGTCGTTGACGATCCTCTGCACGTCCTCCGCGTTCTTGAGCTCGGGCTTCTCGCCGCGGTAGGTAACGAGCTGGGCGGTAAACTCGTTCTTTCCCTTGATGAAGTCCGCGTCGAGGGTCCAGTATTCCTCGGGAATGAATTCCTCGACCTCGCGTTCGCGCTCGCATATGAGCCTGAGGGCGACCGACTGCACGCGGCCGGCGGAAAGCCCGTTCTTGACCTTCTTCCAGAGAAGGGGCGACAGGTTGTATCCGACGAGCCGATCGAGGACGCGACGCGCTTTTTGCGCGTTGACCTTCGATTCGTCGATGTCGATGGGATGCCCGACCGCGTCCTTGATCGCCTGCGGGGTGATCTCGTTGAACACGATGCGCTTAATCGGAACTTCGTATTTCGACAGTATTGAATTTCTCAGATGCCACGCGATGGCCTCGCCCTCGCGGTCATTATCGCTTGCGAGAAGGACTTCGCGCGATTTCTTCGCGTCGCCCTGGAGTTCCTTGAGGAGTTTCGCCCTCCCTCGAACGGTTATGTACTCGGGCTGGAAATTATCCTCGACGTTGATCGCCATTCGGGATTTCGGAAGGTCGATAAGGTGCCCCATCGATGCCTTTACGATATATCCATGCCCGAGGTATTTCTCGATGGTCTTCGCCTTCGCGGGAGACTCAACGATCACGAGCGTGGACTTATCGTCTTTCTTTGCTGCTGCCTTCTTGGAGGCCATATACTGTTCTCCTCGACGGATCCCTCATTCCCTGAAGGTCCATTTCCTTTTCGAATTCAAGCGCGAGCTGCGTCCCTACCCCGCGAATGCCGTGAGGCTCGCGGGCGAGAGGCGCGACCTTCGCCCCGTTTTGGCGCGTCGCGCCGGAAACCTGCGGATATCCCCACGCGGCGAGTATGGAAGCCGCCGAATCGATCGTCTCCGCCCCCTCGCCCGCGAGTCGCGCGGTCCCGGCGCCTCGCGGTGACAAAAGCGAGATTGCATGGACGAAAAGATCCCGTCCCTGTTCAAGCGCGAAATCGGCCGTTATGAGCGCGCCCGACTTCTCGGGAGCCTCCACGACGACCACCGCCCGCGCGAAGCCCGCGATAATCCGGTTTCGCTGCGGAAAGCGGAACTTCAGCGGAAGCTCGCCCGGCGAATACTCCCCGACGAGCGCGCCTCCTGACTCGATGATGGTCGCAGCCAATCGCGCGTTGCTTCTGGGATACACGCGATCGAGCCCGCACGCGAGCACCGCTATCGTGCGTCCCTTCGCGTCGACGCAACCGCGATGGGCGAAAGCGTCGATGCCCCGCGCGAGGCCGGAGACGACCGGTATTCCCGCGCGAGCGAAATCGCTAGCGATCCTCGAGGCCGCGAGAGCGCCTGAACCGGTCGGAGCTCGAGTCCCGACGATAGCCGCCACGGGAACCTCCGGATCGGGAAGAGAACCTCGCCAAAAAAGAACGAAGGGCGGGTCATGGAGCTCCCGAAGGAGCGGCGGATACCTCGCGTCAAGAACGCTTACGGCTTCGATACCATATCGAGCCATCGTCGCGAGATCCGATTCGACGAGTCCCTCGAGGTTTTCGGGATTCCACGCGCGAGTCTGAATCCTCCGACGCAAAATCGCGCAAATATCTTCTATAGAAAGTACTGTAAGCGATTCAATATTGTCAAGTTTTTTTGCCAAAAACTCCCTCTCGACGCACGAGAGGAAGCCGCATCTTGCCAGGGCGAGAATGACGGGCTCAACGTTCATAGGCCTTTTCGATGATCATCGACTTATTCGCCTGGGCTTGCGCCTTGCGTTCCTTGTCGGGTGAAAGAGAGAGAATTTGATCGTACATATCGATAGCCGCGTCGAATTTTTCCGTCATGTAATACGCGCGGGCCGCTACGAACATGGCCTCGACGTTTCTCCGCTCGAGATCGAGCGCGCGCTCGATATACGGAATGGCGTCCTCGGGACGGTTGAGCTCGAAAATATAGAGAACGGAGAGGCCATAGAGCGCGCGGAAATAATCTTCCTGAAGCCCGATCGCGCGAAGGTACGAACTCTCGGCGAGATCGAGGTAGCGATCTCTCGCGGCGCGGGAACCGGTTGCCTCGTAATCGAGCGCGGACTTCGCCATGTACCCCGCGCAAACCCCGACGTAATAGTACAGGTTCTGGTTCTCGGGATAATACTCGATCGCCTTGCGGAACGTCTCGAGCGCCTTGCCGTACATCCCGTTATCGAGATACCGCGTCGCGAGTATCTTGTACCATATGCCCACGCGCGTCTCCGCGTTGATGATGTCCTCGACGCGGTTCTGGTATTTACCGATAGCCTCGGTGAGCTCCTCGATCGTGGTCGGATTCCCGACATGCTCCTCGAGGGCCTGCATCCTTCGAATGGTCTTTACGTTCGGTCCGCATGAGGTCAAGACGCACAAAAGCGCGAGCGACGCTATCGCGCCGAGAAATTTCGTCCCCATACTGCAGCCTCCTGGTCTTTCTTATTCAGCATCATTTTCGCCTTCTGGCCGGTAATTGTCAAAGAAATCCGCGTGGTACAGCCTCAAGGACTCGTTCTCGACGTGCGTGTAAATCTGGGTCGTCGACACGTCCGCGTGGCCGAGCAGGTCCTGAACCGATCGGAGGTCGGCTCCCCCGGCGAGAAGGTGCGTCGCGAAGGAATGCCGGAGCGTATGGATTTTCGACTCGACCCCGGCTCGCGCGATTATCCCCTGAAAACGCTTCCATATCCCCTTGCGGGTCAACCGGCCGCCGCGCGCGTTCACGAAAATCGCGGAGGAAACGCGATTGCCCAATAACGGGCCCCGCGCGTCGGCGAGATACCGATTGAGCCATCGATCGGCAGGATCCCCGAAAGGAACGAGCCGCTGTTTGTCGCCCTTCCCGCGCACGAGGATAACGCGCTCGCGGAAATGCACGTCGGGAATCGACAGGCTTACCGCCTCGCTGACGCGGAGCCCGCAGGAGTACACGAGCTCGAACAGCGCTCGATCCCTGAGCCCGTTCGGCGAGTCGACGGGTATTGCGGAAAGGAGGGCATCGACGTCTTCGGGAGAGAGCGCGCGCGGAAGGCTTTGTCCGCGCGCGGGAGACTCGACGGTATCGGCGGGGTTATCGTTTCTCAGGCGTTCGAGGATGACGAACCGAAAAAGGGAACGTATCGCGGCGAGATCGCGCGCGAGGGTCTTCCCGCTGACGCCCGAGTCCGCCCGATCGATCGCGTACGCGACGCAGTCTTCGGTCGTCGCGGTCGCGAGCTCGAGGCCGCGCGAGGCGAGCCAGGAAAGAAAGGCTCGCGCGCTGCCCGCGTAGGTATCGGCGGTAAGGCGCGAACGCGCCTCGCCGGTTATCAAATACGCCTCGAAAGAACGAACGATCGTCTCGCTCAGTTCTGAACCTTCTGCTGGATCCGCACGACGGTCGGAGTGTCAAGATCGTCGTTGGAGGACGGAGCCGGAACCGAGGCGAGGTGCGACGGGGAATTCCTCGTACCGAGGCCCGTCACGGGCCGTTGCGCCCGATCGTTGAGCTCCTTCCACTCTGATCTCGTCACGAATTCGCTCGACGCGGCGCTTTGCGGCTTTTCGGAGCGCGCGCTCATCGCGGTTCGGTCGATGGCGACCTGATATCGGCTCGTGACGAAGCCGGTCGCGATCACGGTGACGCTCACCCGGTCGCCCATCGCGGTGTCGATCGAGGTCCCGTAGATGATGAGCGCGTCGGGATCGGCGTTCGCGGTGACGATCTTCACGATCTCCTCGACCTCGACGAGAGTCATGTCCTCGCTGCCGGTGATGTTGATGAGTATGTGATTCGCGCCCTCGATGTGCGAGTCTTCGAGAAGCGGGTTGTTTATCGCGTTCGTCGCGGCGTCCACCGCGCGGTTGTCGCCCTCGCCGGTGCCGACGCCCATGATCGCGTCTCCCTGCCCTTCCATCGTCGTCTTCACGTCGGCGAAGTCGATGTTGATGAGCCCGGGATGGGTGATGAGGTCCGAGATTCCCTGAACCGCCTGGCGAAGCACGTCGTCGGCCATCGTAAAGGCCTGCTTGATCGGGGTTCTCCGGTCGACGAGCTTGAGAAGATGCTGATTGGGAATGACGATAAGGGTATCGACGGATTTTCTGAGCTTCTCGATTCCTTCCTCGGCGAGCCGTTGCTTGACCTTTCCCTCGAAATCGAAGGGACGGGTCACGACGCCGACGGTGAGCGCGCCCTGGCTTCGGGCGATCTCGGCGATGACCGGAACCGCGCCGGTGCCGGTTCCGCCGCCCATGCCCGCGGTGACGAACACCATGTCGGCGCCGCGTATCGCGTTGGTGATGCTCTCGGTGTCCTCGACCGCGGCCTTTTCGCCGACCTCGGGCTTGCCGCCCGCGCCGAGTCCTCCGGTGAGCTTCGACCCGATCGCGAGCTTCGTCGGCGCGTTCGAGTAGTTAAGCGCCTGCAGGTCCGTATTCGCGACGACGAAGTCCACGTTCTCGAGACCGCATTCCATCATGCGGTTGACCGCGTTCGAGCCGCCGCCACCCGTGCCGATTACCTTTATGACCGTCGGGCTGATCTCCCGATGGTTCAGAATTTCAACTTCCATGTAGTTTTCCCCTCCCAGAAAAAACCCGTTCAAACCAGCATTATAGCATGGTTTCTAGAAAAATTCCTTGAGCCATCCGCGAAGTCTCCCCAATACGGGCTTCGCGGGAACGTCTTCGCCGCCCGATTCGGGCGCCTCTTCCTTCCGCCGCTCGTAGGCGGCGAGCACGAGACCGAGCACGGTCGCGTAGTCGGGACTCCGATACTCGCCGGTGAGCCCGCCGAAATTGCCCGGAACGCCGATCCTGACCGCCTGGGTCCCGAAGGTCTCGCAGGCGAGCTCGACGACTCCCGGAAGGAGCGCGCCGCCGCCGGTAAGGATGATATTCCCGGAAAGCTGGCGCGATTTCGTGACCGGGGCGATCTTTTCCTTGACCATGGAAAATATCTCGGCCACGCGCGGTTGCACGATCTCGCAGATCTCTGCGCGCGGGATCACCACGGGAGGGCGTCCTCCGACGCCGGGAAGGATAACTTCCTCGTTTTCCTCGATGAGCGGCATCCAGGAACAGCCCGCGTCGAGCTTGATCCGCTCGGCCGTCTCGACCGAGATACCCTTCACGATCGATATGTCGTTGGTTACCTGGATCCCCCCGACGGGAATCACCGCGGTCAGAAGCGGGGCGCCGTCGGCCATGACGAGCACGTCCGTCGTTCCGCCGCCGAGGTCGATGATCACGGAGCCGAGCTCGCGTTCGTCCTGTGTCATGACGGATTTTACCGCGGCGAGCGAGTGAAGCATGTACTCGTCGACCGAAAGGGACGCGCGATTGACGCACTTGACCATGTTCTGGACCGACGTGACCGATCCCGTGATGATGTGCACCTCGGCCTCGAGCCGGACGCCGATCATGTTGCGGGGATCGCGGACGCCTTTCTGCTCGTCGACGATATAGGATTGGGGGATGACGTGAAGAACCTGCCGGTCCATCGGGATGACGACGGCCTTGGCGGCGTCGATGACCCGGTTAATGTCTTCCTGGCCGATTTCGCGGTTATCGCGTCCCTTTCCGGTCACGGCGACGACGCCGCGCGAATTGAGTCCGTCGATATGGGTTCCGCCGATGCCGATCATGCACCTCGTGGCCTCGATGCCGCTCATCATCTCGGCGGCCTCGACCGCCTGCGCGATCGCCCTGACGGTGTTCTCGATGTTGACGACCACGCCTTTTCTCAGGCCCGTCGACGGACTCGTCCCGACGCCGGTTATCTGGAAAACGCCCGAATCGGAGATCTCCCCGATCAGCGCCCGTATCCGGCTGGTTCCAATATCGAGTCCGACAACAACCTCGCTCAAAGCGTCTCCCCCTTGGACCGGTACGCGACCGTGCCGGCCCTGATGTCGATCTCGTCGATCGACGGGTCAAGGTCCTTCACCACGTCCAGCACGAGCATCATATACTGTAATTCGTCTTCGTTCAACGCCTTGTCGGTGCGCACCTTGACGGGGGTATTGACGGGGTAGATCACGAGGTCGAATCCGCCGTACGGCTTCTCGTCGATCCTGATCTCGGAGACCGCGGCGAGAAGGAGGGGATTCTTCGCCTCGATGACGGAAAGACTCTCGAGCAGGGGCTTCAGTCTCGCGTCGAGCCGCATGCCCGCCACGGGGTTCTCGAAGGTAAGTCCGGTCACCATGGGAAGCGCGGACCTTGAGGGGAGCCGCCCTATCCTGAAGGCGACGCCCTTCCGGTCGATCTCGACGGGCACGGTCCTTCCGTTGACGACGCTCAGGGAAACGGCCACCGGGACGCGTTCCTCCACCGATATGACCACGCGATCGGGGAATTTCTTCTCGACGGTTACCGACTCGAAAAGGGGATTCGAGGCGAGACGGGCGGCCGTTGCGGCGGTGTTGAAGCGAATCCAGCGCTCGGTCCCGTCGATTCCGGCGATCGAGCAAAGCTCGTCGTAACCGACCGAGGGAGCGCCCTCCACGGTAAGGCGAACCGTCGAGGTGGCGGGGATGACGACGAGGTAAAACGCGAGCTCGGCGAGGAGAAAGGCCACGAGAAAGCCCAGAAGGACCCTGATCGCGACAGGTTTCCAGTCCTCTGCCTCCGAATGCCGGCTTGTCTGACCGATAACGTTTTCAATCATTTTGTATCTCCCCTTCCGGCGTATACCGGGACACATTTATAATTACGGCACTGAGGCACAGAGTTATTATCAAAGACGAACCGCCGGACGAGAAAAAAGGAAGCGGTATTCCGGTAGCGGGAAAAACGCGAACGACGACGCCGACGTTCATCAGCGACTGAACCAGGATCAGCGCCGTCGCGCCGAACGCGAGAAGGCCCCTGAAACGATCCTTGACCGAAAAGGCGATCCTGAATCCCCGCCAGGAAAAGGCGAGGAGAATCGCGAAATACGCGAGGACGCCGACGAAGCCCATTTCCTCGGCCCAGACCGCGAAGATAAAGTCGGATTGCACCTCGGGAATGCTCGCGATCTTTCTGATACCGTTCCCGAGCCCGAGCCCCCAAAAACCGCCGTCCGATATGGCCTGCAGGGCCGCGTTGACCTGATACCCGAAGCTCAGGGGATACCTTTCGGGATAGAGGTACGCGAGGATACGCTTGACCCGGTACTCCTCGCTCAAGACCATGAGCGCCACGAGCGGTACCGAAAGGAGACAGAAACGAATGAACCAGCCGATTTTCACTCCCGCGACGAAAAAAACCGAAAGGGCGATGATGCTGAGGAGGATCACGGTCGAAAGGTTGCGCTGAAGATAGACGGTAGCGATGAAGATGGAGGTCATGATCGCCGCGGGATATACCGAAACCTCGGGTTCGTCGAGACGGTCGTGCTTTTTCGCGAAAAGATTCGCGAGAAAGAACACGAGCACGAACTTGACGAGCTCCGATGGCTGAAAGGTCGCGGGTCCAATCCCGATCCAGCGCGACGCGCCGTTCTTCGTCACCCCAATCCCCGGCACGAACGTTAAAAGGGAGATGACGATCGTGAACGCGACGAGCTTCGGGAGATGCTTCCGCGCGGCATCGAGATTTATCGCCGAAAGGACAACCATGGCGACGATTCCGACCGCAAGGTGCACCGCCTGACGCTTCACGAAATAGAATTGATCGCCGAAAATCCGTTCTCCGTACCCGAGGGATCCGGAATACAGCGTCGTGAATCCGATGCCGGTCAAGAGAATGACGAGAAGCAGGAAAGCAAGGTCTATACGCTCGGGGCTCCGGTTTTTCTCCGCGACGATCGAGAAGGCGCGCATCAGTGCCCGCCCCCGTTTTCCGGTGCTTCCTTTCCCGTTATCGCCGGACATGCCCGCTCGAGCGCCATCCCGCGAGATCCCTTCACGAAGTAAAAATCCCCTTCCCTTCGCCCCTTCGCGAGCGAGGCGGAAAGGGCTTCCATGTCGGTATGAAACTCGACGGGGACGTTACCCCAGTCTACGGCCGCGCCCGACTCGACCATCTCCCTGCCGAAAAGATACACGCGGTCGGGATTCGAGTCGCGCGCGAGGAGGCATACCTTCCGGTGCGCCTGCGATGATTCCTCACCGAGCTCGAGCATGGAACCGAGCACGAAAATCTTCCGGCCGGCCCATTCGAGATCCCGGCAAAACTCGAGGGCGCTTTCCATAGAGTCGGGATTCGCGTTGTAACAATCGAGCATCAACGTCACGTCGCCGCGGACGATTTCCGCCCTGCCGAAAAGCGGCTTGACCGACTCGATGCCGGCCTTGATCTTGTCCGCCCCGACGCCCGCGTGCCGCGCGAGCGCGATCGCGCCAAGCGCGTTTTTAAGGTTGTACGGGCCGGGAAGGGGGAACCGAACGTCCCTCCCCTCGTACCGGATGAGCGTGCCGTCGATACCAAGGCTTTGCGCGCCCGTGAATCCCGGGGTGCTCGTTTTTCCGTATCTCAGAACGCTGCCGGCCCGCACGTCGGCGAGAAAATCGCCCCAAGGATCGTCTTCCGGGACGAAACCCGTCGAGGAGCTTTCGAAAAACGAGAAAATTTCTTTTTTTTCCTCAGCTATCGCCTGTTGCGAGCCGAGAATCCCGATATGGGCGGTTCCGATGTTCGTGATAAGCGCGAGCGTCGGACGAAGCACCCGCGCGATTTCGGATATCTCTCCGCGGCGATTCATGCCAAGCTCGAAAACGCCGACCTCGTGCTCCTTGCGCACCTTGAATACCGAAAGCGGAAGGCCGGTCTCCGAATTGAGGTTTCCCTCGTTCATGACGACGTTGTATTTCTGCGCGAATATCGCCCCGACGATTTCCTTCGTCGTGGTCTTCCCGCTCGATCCGGTTATCCCGACGCGAATCAGGCGCGGGAATTTCCCCAGGTACGCGCCCGCGGCGTCCTGAAGCGCGCGAAGGGTGTTCTCGACGACGATAAACGCCGCCGCGTATTGCTTGCCGAGCGTGCAAAAAAGGCTCGCCGAGCCGGCCTCATGGGCCGCGTCCACGAACACGACCGCGGCGCCCTGATCGAGCGCCTTGTTGATGAAGGTATGTCCATCGCGGAATTCACCCATGAGCGGCACGAAAAGAGAACCCGACAGCACGTTTCTGCTGTCGGTCGCGACGGAGAAAAACCCGTTATGCGGGGAGAAGTCGCACAGGATCGTGCCGTGAACCGCCTCGGCGAGTTCGCTCACGCTCATGAGTAACGCGGTATCAGCCACCGAGGTTCCCCTTCTTGAGCGATATTCGGGTTATCTCGTCTGGACGAGCCTTTCGCATCTTGAGTTCCTCGGTAGCCACGCGCTCTATCCGCTCGGGCGTCGCGAGAACCGTGATCCCGGAGATCAGCCGGCGATTCACCGTGATTACCTCGTCCTGCTTGCGGTCAAGCTCGCGAACCTCGCGGTCGAGATCGCCGTAGCGGCTCGTCTGCCATACCAGGGAAAAAAGCATGGCGGGAATCGCGAGTGCGAGCAGGATGGCTGCGATATTTCTGATCATAGCGATGCGTCTCCATAGGTAATCTTCCGCACGACCCGCAGGCGAGCGCTCCGCGACGGCGAATTTCGGGCAATTTCCTCTTCGGTCGGGCCGACTCCCTTTTTCGTCAGGAGCTCGGCGCGGGGCCTGCCCCCGCACTTACATATCGGCACTTCCGGCGGGCAAATGCAGGACTTCGCGAGATCCCGGAAGTGGTTTTTTACGATTCTGTCCTCAAGCGAGTGAAAGGTTATGACGCCGAGCTTTCCGGAGGGAGCGAGGGTCCGGAACGCGAGATCAAGGAGCGCGGGAAGCCGCGAAAGCTCGCCGTTTACCGCGATCCTGAGCGCCTGGAAAGTCTTCGTCGCGGGGTGAATGCGTCCGTGTCGATACTGCGCGGGCACGGCGCCGTAGATGCAGTCGGCGAGCGACCGGGCCGTCGCGAACTTCGCGCTTCGGCGAGCCTCGACGATAGCCCGGGCGATGCGCCTCGAGTACTGCTCTTCGCCGAACTGGTAGATGAGGTCCGCGAGATTCGACTCGCCCATGGTATTCACGAGGTCCGCGGCGCTTTCCCCTTCGGAGGGATCGAGCCGCATGTCGAGCGGCTCGTCCGAGCGGAAACTGAAGCCGCGGCCGGATTTTTCGTAATGAAAGAGGGATATGCCGAGATCGAGGAGGATGACGTCGGGCTTTTTCTCGCCCTCGGGATAATCGCGGAAAAACCCGTCCGACCAGCCGAGATGGAAGATCACCCGGTCGCCGAACGGCGCGAGCCGCTCCCGGGCGCGGGCCTGGATACGGGCGTCGGCGTCGACGCCGATCACGCGAAGCCGGGGAAAGGCCGAGAGAAAGGCTTCCGTGTGGCCGCCTTCGCCGAGGGTTCCGTCGACCATCAGGGGATGGTCGCCTTCGGGCGCCAAAAGGTCGAGGCATTCATTCAATAAAACCGATGTATGAACGATCTCCATAACCTGTTAGAGGCAGATATTCCCGAGCCCTTCCGTGGCGCCCCTGAAATCGGCCTCGCTCTCCCCCAGATACTTCTCGTACTCTTCCGAATCCCACAATTCGAAATATTTGTTGATCCCGAGGAATATGCATTCCTTTCCAAGGCCGGCGAATTCGCGCAGGCTCTGCGGGATCGATATGCGGCCCGCCTTGTCGATCTCGACCTCCTGGGCCGGGGCGATAAGGCGGCGCAATACCGAACGGGACTGGGACTGGAACAGCGACGCGGATTCCATAACCTTGTCGGAAAGAACCTTCCACTGATCCGGGGGAAAAAGCCACAGGCAACGGTCTATTCCGCGCGTGAGGATGAGGGTCTGACCTGCGAGCTCCGAGCGCAACCTGACGGGGAACATGATCCGTCCCTTCTCGTCGAGTGTGTTGCGATATTCTCCGGTCAAAAGTCCTGCATCCACTTTCTACTACTTTCTCCCACTAATTCCCACTTAACGACCATTCTACCACCAAAATTCCGGTTGTCAACAGCTTTCGCGTAAAAAGTAAGAAAACCGCATAAAAAGGAAAAAAACGGGTTTACAGAGGATAAAAAGGGTCGATATAGTCACTCTATGACCCTCTATGAATTCCATATCGTGTATCCTGAAGGGGAAACCCAGGAAATCCGGCATCAATTACGGGTAAATGACATCGTGGACGTAAACGGCGTTCCCCTGCCCTTGCCGCTCCCGACAAACCGCATGCTCGCCTATCACGTCTCGCGGAAGCGCACCGCCGAGGAGCGGGGACTCGTCGTAACCTGGTACTTCCTCGAGCAGCTCAGCGCGAACGATCTCGTTGAATACCTATGATTAATACCTGGAACGAAACCCTCCTCCACGAGGAGTTGAAGGAGTATTACTCGGCGCAGGGAGGGGAAACCGAGATCCCGATCGACGGGTCGATTTGCGATGTCGTTCTCGACGACGGATCGATCGTCGAGATTCAAACCTCGAATCTCGGGAAACTCAAGGCAAAACTCGAAAAGCTCGTCGTCACGCGACAGGTCAATCTCGTGTACCCCATCGCGGTCAACACGACTATCGAAACCTTCGATGCCTACGGCGGCCTTATCTCGCGGCGGAAGAGCCCGAAACACGGCAAGCTGTATCAGCTCTTCGCCGAACTGACCGGTATCTGGCATCTCGTGGGGCACCAAAATCTGACGATCACCGCGGTTTTCACCGACACCCTCGAGCTTCGCGTCGCCGACGGCACCGGATCATGGCGGAGAAAGGGCGTACGCATCAGCGACCGTAAACTCCTGAAGATCCATGAAACCCGCGCGTTTCGGTCAATCGGCGATTATGCCGCCCTCGTGCCGAAAGAAATACCCTCCCCCTTTACGGTCGCCGACCTGAAAAAGGCCGGTGCAGGCGCATACGCGGGAAAGATGGCATGGGTTTTGGCGAAAACAGGGATCTCCGAACGATCGGGCAAATGCGGGCGCGCCTACGCGTACACGCTTAACGATATCAGGTAATGGCGGGCAGGATGATCGTGACGCGCGTCCCTTCCCCTTCGCGGGAACGTACCGTAATCTCGCCGTGGTGGGCATCGATGATATTCTTGATGATTACCATCCCGAGACCCGTGCCCCCGGCCGTCGACGCGGAATAGAACGGTTCAAAACAATGCGCCAGCGCGTCCTCGCTCATGCCTTTTCCGTTGTCTTCCATGACAAGGGTAAGCCGGTCACCCTCAATGAACGATTCGACGCGAAGCTTCCCGCCAGGGGCCATCGCCTTGACGGCATTCTCACCCGCGTTCACGAGCGCGCGCAACATGCGCTCCTCGTCAAGCACGACCAGATTCGTCGCGCGATTCTCTATCGAGACGGAAATGCTCAAGGGGTCGGCCTTGATCGCGATAATCTCGCGAAAGCGGGCCAAAAGGGATCCAATGTCGCAAACGGACATTTTCAAACGGATGTCTCCCCGGGCATAATCCAGAAACTCCGCGCTTATCGTCTCCATACGGGCGATATCGCTTTGAATCTTCTCGATAGCGTGCTCGAAATAGCCTTTATTCTCGCGCTGCATCGCGAGCAGCTCAATCCGCGTCTTCAGGGCAGACAGGGGATTTCTGATATCATGGAGAATCATCGAGGAGAATTTCCCCACGACGGAAAGCCGCTCCCTACTCACCAGTTCGTCCTGGGCGGAAGCGAGATCCGCGTACGCGCGGGCAAGTTCGCGGTTTTGACGATCCAAATCCGCGATATGCGCCTCGTTTGAACGGCGAACCATCATCGTAACGGCCTTTAAAAGCGAAACGCAGATCGCGGTGTCCGACTCGAGAAGACGACGAAAATCGGCGGCGTTAAGCTCGAGCGTTCTCGCCAGGGTACGCGAGCGCACCGTCGCGCTTCGCGGCTGGTCGTCGATAAGCGCCATTTCCCCGACCGGTTGACCCGTCTTGCTGACGCCCAAAAGCACGCCATCCAGCTGCCCGTACCGTTTCCATATCTCAAGCTCACCCTCAAGGATTATGAAGAAGCGATCGCCGGGCATATCCTCGAAAAAAAGAACGGCACCCGGCTCGTAGGTTCGTTCCGCGCACAGTTTCAGGATTTTTTGAAGGGAATCTTCGGGCATCGCGTGAAAGAAATAGATATTCTTGAGGAACGCGAGCTTGTCGAGCTCATAGCGCCCTTCCCCGGGTAAGTTTTTCGGTATTTCAGTATTCATGCATTCCTCGCCGTCATATCCCTGCACGCACCACCGGAATAATAAAAAAAAGCCGCCTTGAGTAAGGCGGCTTTTGTACAAGAAGGGGTCAAACCTTACCAGTTATCATACATATCGTCGATGTCGCGGGCTTCCATCTCGTAGAGATCGGAAACGGCGCGAAGATCATCAAGATACATATAATAGCTGCCGTACGCGTCGGTAGGATCGCACTCGATCTTGAAACCGACAACCTTGAGGCCCATACGGGTGCTGTAGTGATAGTCCTTCTGGATGATACCGGACTTTCCGTCGGGATTCTGCGGCGGAATCGCGACCGTCATCAGCTTCCAGCCGGAGTGATTGAGCTTGCCGACATAGAGCTCGAAATTGTGTCCCCAGTAGTCCTGAAGAAGGAGCTTCAAGGTATGGTTGTAGTTTCGTCCGACGACCCAAACGCTCACGGTTTTGGCGATGCCCTCGACCGGCAGCGGCTTGGTCGCGGTAACCGTGAAGGTATTATAGCCACGGCGGAAGAAATCGACGCGAACGCCATAGACCATCTCGTCCTTAAGGTTCATGTTCGCTTCGGACGGGATCGGCTTTTTGCCCGCGGGAGAGCCGTTAAAGAGGCGACCCTTGATGACGCCCTCATCGGCGGACATGGCCGCGACCCAGGTGCCCTCATTCTCGTACTTATCGACCGAGATTTCCTTAAGCTTCTGCTCCGCGGAATCGGCCCCGATGAGCGCGGGGTTGGCGGAATCGAGATTCAGGCTATCAGCGGCGGAAGGTGCCTGAGGAGCCGAGGAAGCCGGCGCGGGGGCATTCGCGGCCTGAGCCGAGACAAACGCCGCGAGCAGGCAAAAAAGTGCCCCAATTACTACCTTTTTCATTGACCGCTCTCCTTCTGGGTTTCAAATGTTTTATTGACGAGTTCGAATCCGTCATAAGAAGGCATGAAGGTGTTGGTCAGCGCCTTGAACTGGTCAAAATAGATCTTGAAATCATCTACCCGCTCGGTCGGTCGCGTGCGCAGGCGGATCGCGACCAAGGTCGCGTACTGCTGGCCATTCAGGTAGGGAGAGACCTGCTGAAGGTTGTTCGGCATGTTAACCGACATGTTCTTCCATCCTTCATGATTGACGGGCCCGAACTCAAGGGTATGAACGCGACCGTTGCAATCACGGATGAGCGTTTCAAGCTCATAGGCGTAATTGGCGCCCCAAACCCAAAGGTCAAGGCGAGCGATACGGCCCTTGAAGGGGATTTCGAAGGGTACGTCGTTACCGTCGGAACCCTTTTTCATCGGAACGATATCGACCCAGTTATCGCCCTTCCGGTCAAACTTGACTTCCATGCCAAGAAACTGGTATTTGCCGTTCGGATCGGCCTGCGTTACGCGGATGGCGTTCGGCATACCGTCGAAGTATTTCAGAACGGGATAGCCTTTCGTAACGAATTTGCTGCCTGCAGCAAACCATGTCCAGTCCGTACCCGTTGAATCAAAATTGTCCACGATATACGTTTCATAGTTCACATGATTGTCTTCCGCCATTACGGGAACCGCAACCATGCAGAACATAAGGACAAGGCCTGCGATGATTAAACCGCCTTGTTTCATCCCATACTCCTTTTAACTACTCTATCATCGGAGAAAATACAGCCAGTTATTATTATATGTTGAAGGTTTAGCTTTGTCAAACCGTTTATTTTGTTGTATTGACCAAAAGAGGGCTTATCTCTACAATTAAATAACAACTTACTACAAATAAGGAGTGTCGTATGACCAGCTATAAGGAACTTGGCCTGGTGAACACCAAAGAGATGTTCGCGAAGGCAATCAAGGGCGGATTCGCTGTTCCCGCCTACAACTTCAACAACATGGAGCAGATGCAGGCCATCATTCAGGCGTGCGTCGAGACCAAGAGCCCGGTAATCCTCCAGGTTTCCGCCGGCGCGCGCAAGTACGCGAACAAGAACCTCCTCAAGAACATGGCCCGCGGCGCCGTCGAGTACGCCCACGAGCTCGGCTATGACATCCCGATAGTGCTTCACCTTGACCACGGCGACAGCTTCGAGCTCTGCAAGGACTGCATCGAGTCCGGCTTCTCCTCGGTCATGATCGACGGTTCCCACCTCTCCTACGAGGAAAACGTCGCCCTCACCAAGAAGGTCTGCGATTTCGCGCATTCCCAGAAGGACTACGTCTCCGTCGAGGGTGAGCTCGGCGTTCTCGCCGGCGTCGAGGACGAGGTTTCCCACGAACACTCCAACTACACCCAGCCCGAAGAGGTCGAGGACTTCGTCAAGAAGACCGGCGTCGACTCCCTCGCGATCTCCATCGGCACGAGCCACGGCGCGACCAAGTTCAAGCCCGAGCAGTGCACCCGCAACGCCGACGGCGTTCTTATTCCCCCGGAGCTCCGCTTCGACATCCTCGAGGCGATCGAGAAGCGCATCCCGGGCTTCCCCATCGTTCTCCACGGGTCGTCCTCCGTTCCCGTCCAGTACACCAAGATGATCGAGCAGTTCGGCGGCAAGATGAAGGACACCGTCGGTATCCCCGAGGCTCAGCTCCGCCGCGCCGCGAAGAGCGCCGTGTGCAAGATCAACATCGACTCCGACGGCCGCCTCGCGATGACCGCGATCGTCCGCAAGATCTTCGCCGAAAACCCCGCCGAGTTCGATCCCCGCAAGTACCTCGGGCCCGCCCGCGACGAGCTCAAGAAGCTCTACATGCACAAGAACACGGAAGTCCTCGGATCGGCCGGACAAGCCTAAGGCTTGACCAGCTGAACTTTGAGAAACCGGCGATGCCGGTTTCTCAGGGACCTGCCGGACAGGCGTAAGCTCAGGACGACGATCCCCGTTCTGCCGGACAGGTCTAACGGCCCGTACGGCTGAACTTCGGGAAATCCGCGAGATACCCTGGCGCTCCGGCGTTCCGGTATTGCACGAAAAACAAAAAAAACCCGACCAGGTCGGGTTTTTTTGTTTTTCAGACACGGATTCCTTGTATCGGTTACTCAAAACGCTATGAAAAGCTTCCCGTACGCGCGCAAACGGGCATACAGGGCGAGAAGCGGTACCGCGAGGAACAGCGGAAGCCAGGTCCAAAACGGAAAGCAGAAGTACCAAAGGGATACATAGACGTTCGAAACGACAAGCATCGCGATAACCGGTGCCACGGCAAGCAGAAAATCCATGAAGTCGGTCGCTCGATTCACGGATTCGACATACCGTCTGAGGCAGAATTCGGCAAGAAATAACGCGGAAAGGGTCAACACGGGAATGCCGATCGATACCGCAAGATCGGGATAGTCATATCGGGTAATCATTATATAAGGAAGATATACGCTTGCGATCCCAAAAAGGTGAACCTTTATCTGGGCGAACCGCTCTTTGAAGGGCGAGGTCGACAACAGGAACAGGAGTCCGGGGGCCACGAAGAAGGGGGTAACGGTCTCCGAAAAGAATACCGAGGCGAGTTTCACGAAAAAATGCGGGGAGGAGGCGGGAAACAACCTCGAAAAAAGTGAGTTGAAAAGGATTACCAGGATACCGGCAGCGAGACCGGCGAGGTAGCCGGTTTTCTTTCCGTCTTTGTCGATATCGCGAAATCCCGCAATATAGTATAAAAACGACGCAGGAACGAGCAAAAAAATGAGAAACTGCATGACATACGGTACCATACAGTCGTAATCATGTGCAAGTCTTGTCCTTACCTTGACAGTAAATGAAGCTTTTTGCTATAGTAACGATTGTAACTCTACTTTAGAACATACGGGATTCGGGCCCGTATATAAGGGGGATCGTTGGCGGACAATACTAATTTACGGATTAATGAACAGATCCGTGTACGCGAGGTCAGACTTATCGATGAAAACGGCGAACAAAAGGGTATAGTCCCTACCCTCGAGGCGCTGAAACTCGCACGTGAACAAGGTCTTGACCTGGTAGAAGTTGCTCCGCAGGCGAACCCACCCGCTTGCAAGATCCTTGACTACGGCAAATACCGTTTCGAAATGGAGAAGAAACTTCGGGAATCCAAGAAGAAACAGAAGTTGCAGGAGCTCAAGGAAATCCGCATGCAACCTAAAATCGACGATCACGATCTCGATTTCAAGTCAAAGCATGTGAAGGAATTCCTTGCCGGAGGGGACAAGGTAAAGGTGACGATCAGGTTTCGCGGACGCGAGCTTGCTCACACCGAACTTGGCCTTGTCGTTCTGAAAGACGTGTTAAGCAAGCTTGGTGACGATTACGTGATCGAGAAACAGCCCGCTATGGAAGGCCGTTTCATGTCGATGACGCTCGCCCCCAAAGCAAAAAAATGATGAGGTAGTGGTATCATGCCAAAGATGAAGAGCAAACGATGCGCCGCGAAGCGCTTTTCCTTCACCGCAACGGGGAAGGTCAAGTACAAGAAGATGAACCTGCGCCATATTCTTACCAAGAAGACGACCAAGCGCAAGAGAAACCTTCGTCACACCGGTATTCTTTCCGAAGCCGATTCGGCCAAGATCCGCAAGCAGCTTTTGCCTTACGGTTAATTCTTTTTCAGGAGACTAACAAATGCCCAGAGCAATAGATGGCAGCAAGCGCAAGGATCACCGCAAGAAGATCCTCAAGCTCGCAAAGGGTTTCCGCGGACGCCGCGGTACCAATTTCAAGGCGGCCAAAGACGCCGTCGTAAAGTCCCTCACCCACGCCTACGAGTCGCGCCGCGACCGCAAGGGCGACATGAGAAGCCTCTGGATCGCGCGTATCAACGCCGCGGTCCGCGAGGAAGGACTTTCCTACTCCCGCTTTATCGACGGTCTCACCAAGGCCGGCGTCATCATCAATCGCAAGGCTCTTTCGAACATGGCGATTGAGGATCCTGCCGCGTTCAAGGCCGTAGTCGCCACCTCGAAAAAGGCGCTCGGAGTCTAAACGATGCTCAGTCTCGATCAGGTCCGCCTTCTTGAAAATCGGGTCGTCAAGGCCGTCGGTAAGATTGAATCCCTTACGGCCGAGAATACCCGCCTTAAAACGCAGCTTTCGGGCCTTCAGTCTCGCGTTGGCGAGCTTGAGGCGCTCGTTCGCTCGTTCAGGGATGATCAGGGCAGGATCGAGGAAGGAATCCTGAACGCGCTCGATCGCTTGAGCGCGTTCGAGGATTCGATTTTATCGGGACCGGAACAGCCCGACGCCCCGCAGGCGCAAATGCCCGCGGATTCGGCGCGCGACCCCGTTTTCGCTCCCGATAACGCCGAAACCGACACAGATCCGGTTCAACCATCCACGTCCGACATCAGCGTTGAGGCAGAATGGGAATCTTCCGAAGAGGAACCGAAAACCGCCGTTTCCCCGGATAACGGCCAAATGGATATATTCTGACGGGCAGGAGTCCTATGGCGAAAGGAAGTTTGCAAATTGACGTGCTCGGCACCTCTTTTGCCATACAAGCCGACGAGAAGCCCGAATATCTTTCCGCGCTCTACGACCATTACAAAAAAACCATCGAACAAATCGAGATTACCTCCGGCATACACGACCCACTGAAAACCGCGATCATCGCGGGCATACTCGTTTCCGATGAGTTATACAAAGAAAAAATGAAACATCCCGCCATCTCCCCGGAACTTGACCTTGCCGAGGCCGAGAAACTCGCGTTAGGGATGATATCCCGGATAGAACAGGTGATATAACGCCTATGCAGGATTTCTTTTTACGGCTGAAAAACACCGTCCAAACCTACGTCTGGGGATCGTTTGACGGAATTCCGGCGTTTACCGGACTCGTCAATACCGACGACGAACCCATGGCGGAGTTATGGATGGGCGCGCATCCCGCCGCGCCGAGCAAGATACTGGGAGCCAAGGGCGCGACGATGCCGCTCGACGCCTATATCGCGGAGCATCCCGTGGACATCCTCGGCAAAAAAACCCTTGATCGTTACGGACCGACCTTTCCCTTCCTTTTCAAGGTTCTTTCGGCCTCGAACCCCCTGTCCCTGCAGGTACATCCGACCAAGGCGCAAGCCCAGGAAGGATTCGATCGCGAAAATGCCGCGGGCATTCCCATTCTTTCCCCTAACCGGAACTACAAGGACAGCAACCATAAACAGGAAGTCCTTCTCGCGCTCACGCCCTTCACCGCCATGTGCGGCTTTCGCGATCCCGCAGAAACGCGCGCGTTATTGGGCGCGGTCGACTCCCCTTCCCTTTCCGTCGCGATTGAACACCTCGATCGGGACGGATACGGCGCCTTTTGCCGCTACCTTCTCGAGCTCCCCGCAGAGATCAAGATCGATACCCTTCAAACGGTAATCGCGGCGAACCGGGAGTCGATGTCCGCCGACGCCAAACGGTCTTTCAGCCTCGTAGAGCGGCTTTTTATCCATTACAAGGGCGATATCGGCTGCCTTGCCCCGCTCTACCTCAATGTTCTCTCCCTGCAACCGGGCGAGGTCATCTACCTGCCGGAAGGGATCATGCATACCTACATCCACGGCACCGGTCTCGAGCTCATGTCGAATTCCGACAACACCCTCAGGGGCGGGCTCACCGCGAAACATCTCGACATCCCCGAGCTTCTTAAAATACTCAATGTCGCGCCCTATAAACCGGCCGTTATCAGGCCGGACGCGACCGTCAAGCCCTTTACCTATCGCACCGAGGCGCATGATTGCGAGCTCACGGCGATTCGTCTCGCCGAGGGCTCGTTTACCTATCGGGCTGACGCGCCCGCCATCGCAATCGGGGCTACCGGGGAAATCGTGGCCTCGCTCGCGTCGGGGGAGAGCTGCGCGATTTGCCGGGGATCCGTCGTACTGATCCCGGCGAACGGCGAGCAAATATCACTGTCCGGAACGGGGGTATGCTACATGGCGTCCCTCCCCGGAACGCTTACAAATGACGCTCTGGATTGACGCCGATTCCTGTCCCCGGCAGGTACGGGAACTCGTCTGCAGGACGGGCATCAGGCTCGAAATCCCGGTAATCTTCGTCGCGAACAGAAAAATCGACATGCCAAAATCTCCGCTGTTCTCGATGGTACTCGCACCGGCCTCGGCGGACGCGGCGGATGACCACATCGTTCAAAGCGCGGCCATCGGGGATCTCGTCGTCACGCGCGACATCCCGTTCGCGAAACGGCTCGTGGACGCCTCGGTACGGGTGATCAACGACCGGGGGATCGTGTACACGACGGAAAACATCAACGAACGGCTTTCGATCAGGAATCTGATGCTCGACATGCACCGAAACGGGCTCGTCCCCGAAAAGACAAGTCAATACGGAAAGAAGGAATTGCAGAATTTCGCGAACGCCCTCGACCGCGAGATATCGCGGCTCCGTAAGGGCCTGTAGGGCGCCGGTTACTCCTCGGTGTCGGGAAACCGTTCCCGGATCGCCTGAACCGACGGAAGAATCTCGAAAAACGCGTCAACGACCTCGGGGTCGAACTTCGTGCCCCGGAGGTTTCGAATCTCATCAAGAACCTTGTCCTCGTTCCAGGGTTCCTTATACACGCGCTTGCAGGAAAGCGCGTCGTACACGTCCGCGAGGGCCACGATGCGACCCGCTATCGGGATTTCCTCCCCGGATAGCCCCATCGCCTTCCCGGTCCCGGGATTGGCGACCTCGATCGCGCCCGTCTCCACGGAAACCTTCCCAGGATACCCGGTTCCGTCCCAATTTTCGTGATGCGTGAGCGCGACCTCGCGCGCGACCTTATCGACCGGAGACTCGATCTCGTTGAACAGCTTGGCGCCGAGCCAGGTATGTCCCTGCATGATGAGGTACTCCTCCTCGGTGAACCGCGAGGGCTTCTTGAGGATCAAGTCGGATATCGCGACCTTCCCGACGTCGTGGAGCATCGAGGCGATCTTGAGGGTATCGCGGAATTTCCTGCTTTCGTTTTCGTCTACCTGCTTGTTGAAGGCCCAGCGGTCGTAGATCTCGACGGCGTAGCTCGACACGCGGTTGACGTGCGGGCCCGTTTCCTTCGGATCCCTGAGCTCGGACATGCGGATCATGCGAAGAACCATTGAGCGGGTAAGGTGCGCGTGCTCGAGGGCGGTCGTCGCGTTCGCGGCGAAATGGCTCATGTACAGTTCGTCGTCCTTGTCGAAGGATACCACGTTACCCGAGCCGTCGAGGGCGTTAAGAACCTGCAGGACGCCGAGAATGCGGTTACCCGAGGTCCGTAAGGGTATGGTGAGATTCGACACGGTCCGGTATCCCGATACCGCGTCGCTTTGCCTGCCGAATTTGTAGGGTTTATCGGGGGAAATCTCGTATACGTCGGGCTCGTTCACGAGCGAGTCGGTCAAGGCGCTGTATCCGGCGATCGTCTTCTCGTTGATCGGAAAGGAAAAATAGGAATACACGACCTTCTGTCCCGGGGGCAACTGGCGTTGAAGGGTATCGTTTTGCGCGTAATGGATCGCGAGTCTGTCCCCGTCGCGCACGTAAATGGATCCCGCGTCGGCGTTCACGACCTTCCTGGCCTCGGTCAGGATCTGCTCCATGAGCACGTCCACGTCCTGAATCCTGTTGAGGTGCGATTCGGTCTCTATGATGCCGGCGAGTATCTCTTCTCGTGTCTGTGTCCTGTATGCCATCGCGGGGATTCTCCTGGTAAGTGCTTGAAGCCGAATTTTACAACAGGTTTTTTTTTGCGTCCAGTGGTATCGTCATGATATACTATACAACATGATCCAGAGCGTTTCACAGATAGAACGGGAATTTTTGATTAAAACCGTGCATGAGAGCGAGCAACCCGTCAGGCTTCACGGGGTATCGACGGCGGGAACCGGACGCATCACGATGATCGACCGGGCGGCCCTCTCCGTCACCCTTCTCGATACCTTCGACAACGCGGCGTTTTCGGTATGCGAGCGAATAACCGGCTATTTCGATTTTCACGGCAAAACCTACGCCTTCGAGACGACGGTGAGAAACGCTTCATCGCGAGAGCTCAGGATCGACCCGCCGGCGCGGCTTCTACGGAGCCTTCAACGGAAATACGTCAGGGTAAAACGGCCGAGAGGGGTGGCCGTCAAGCTCAGTCTCGCGAACGAGGATATCAGCCTCGATTATCCCGTATGCCCCGAGTACGTGAGCGTCGAGAAGGCGTCCGTCGGCAATCCCTTCTCCGGAAAAAAGCTCACCGACACGATCGCCTTTTTCCAGGAGGAAATCGCCGCTCGAAACGCCGAACAGACGATCGTGATGTTTCGCGCGCGCAAGCCCGAGCGCTTCGAGGAGGAAATCGTCACGGCGACGGGAAAGATTCTCTTCATTCCCTCCACGTCGGCGCATCTGCCCAAGCAGGATCCCTATCCCGAAGGGCGAATCGTCACCGAGTCCATCGAGGAAAGTTTCGAGGATCCGAACTACTTCGTCGAGGGATCGAAATTCGACCGGATGCTCACGGAAAAACGGGCCGACGGCCTTACCTCCGAGATCTGGTGCCCCATCGTCTACTACCAGTACGTCGTCGGGTATATCTACGCGGGTTCCCGCACGGGAGAGGCATTCGATATCTCCATGGTCGATTACCTTTGGGATTTCTCGCGCGTGCTCGCCTATCAGCTGAGGGAAACGGGCTATTTCAACGCGAACTGCGCGAAGGTCCAGAACACCGGCCATGCCGCGAAGATCCTCGACATGAGTCCCGGAGGGATGCTTATCGCCCTGCCGGAGGGCGAGATCAGGACGCCGATAAAAGAGGGTTCGTTTTTTACGGTCGATATCTCGCTCGGGAAACGATCGGTTCAATGCACGGCCAAGGTCACCCGGCGATTCGACGAGAAGGAAGGCCGTTGCTACGGCACCAGTTTTTGCAATCTCTCGGGCGAAGATCTCATGACGATCTACGAGTTTCTCTATAGAAGGCCGTATACCAACGACGATCCGCTCGCGTACGAGCAAAAGGCGCTCGAGATGGCCTCGATTCGGGAGAAAGCGCGAACGGTATAAACGTTCGCGATCAGCCGATCGATAGCGCCCCTTAGGCTTCCGGACCGTTTTTCCTCAAAAGCGCGTAGTATATCGGTCCCGCCCCGCTCGAGCGATCGGGAAGGATGTGCGTTCCGTACGCGGTCCGCTCTCCCAGGGAACGGGACGCGGGAGACTGAGCCTGAAGGTCCGCCGTCACGGCGGTAACGTCCGGGTATTTTTTCGCGAGCTTCGCGACGACCCCGTCGTTTTCCTCCTCCGAGAGCGCGCACGTCGAATACACGAGAAAGCCCCCCGACTTCAGCACGAGCCAGGCGCCCGAGAGGAGCGCCCATTGGCGGTGCGCGAGGTTCCGGATACGGGCCGGGGTCCATTCATCGAGATACTGCGGGGAAGAAAGGACGTGGCGCTCGGAGGAACACGGGGCGTCGAGGAGAATGCGGTCGTAGCTCCCCTTTTCGTGCCGGGACCAGAGGGCCGCGTCGAAACCCGTCACCCGCACGCGGGCGCGAAGCTCCTCGCCGAGATGCTGGTCGAGCACCGAAAGAAGCCGAGCCCTCCTTTCGCGTGAGAGCTCGTTCGCGGTAAGGGTCGAGCCCGAACCGAGCGCGGAGGCAAGCACGAGGGTTTTCCCCCCGGGCGCCGCGCAGAGATCGAGCACCTTACCGTCATCGACGGGCGGGAGCGCGCGGGCCGCCTCGACGCTCGCCTCGTCGAGCCAATAGGGTTTCGTCACGGGCTCGGGAAGGGCGACCTGGCGGGGCGGCTCGAGAAGCGCCGCCCGAAGCGCGGTCCAGCGGTCGGAGAACCGTTCGCGGTAATACTCGTCAAAGGCGGCAGCCCCCGAAGGCGCGCGTTTTTTCGCCATCATCCCTCCTGCGGGAAGGCGGACCAGAGGGTGTCCGGGTCGCGTACGGCGGAGACGACCATGACAAGATCGCCCGTATCCGGATTCGAGAACTGTATCCCGTGCGCGTGAAGCCTGATTCCCCCCAAGGGGTCGCTCCGTTTCGCGCCGTATTTCAGGTCGCCCTTGATGGGGCATCCCGCGGCGGCGAGTTGGGCCCGGATCTGGTGGGTTCTTCCCGTATCGGGAATGACCTCGAGAAACGCGTAGCGGTCTCCCATGCCGGCGAGTCGCCACTCGAGCGAGGCGCGCTTCCATTCTGGCCCGGGTTTCCGAACCTCTTCGGAGGGAAGCGCGAGCGCCTTGTGGTGCTTGTGGTCGAAACGGATGAGATGCTCGAGGCGGCCGCCCGGGCCCGAGGAGAGGCACGAGCCCTCGCTCCGCCGTTCCACGATGGCCCAGTACCGCTTGCGAATCTTCCCGGCGGCGAACTGCGCCGATAAAGCGGCGTGCGCCTCGCGGGTAAAGGCGACGAGAACGCACCCGGTTACCGGTTGGTCGATGCGGTGAACGGCTTCGAGAAAATCGAGCTTTTTCCCCGCGAGGGCCTCAAGCTCCCCGCGGAGGTTCTCCGTGAGCGAGAGCTCAGGATCGGCCGATTCGGACTCGCAGACCTCGCCGCGGTTTTTGTACACGACCGCGCACGAGGCGCATCGCCAGAGAACCCGGGATTCCGGTTTTTCGTCATTTTCCATGCATCATCTCCAGTATAGTTTCTGCCTCATCCATCGCCGCCCGGAAGCGCGCGCGTATCGCGCGTTCCGCGTATCGCGAGGAGGCGAGCGATCCCCGCGACATCGAGATCGCGAGCCGTTCCCGGGCCGTCGGCAAGGAACCGACCTGCGCTTTTACCAGCAATATGCGCTCGACTGCCTCGTCGAGCCGCCTCATGAACTTCGGGTCCCGAGCCGCCTCGCGCGCGATCGCGCGAGAAAGAGAGCGTATATCGGGATCCGAAACCATCACCATGTCGCATCCGGCCGAAAGCGCGGCAACCGCGGCCGCCGGAGCGTTATAGCCGCTTTCCGAGAGCGCGGACATCGCGAGGTCGTCGGTTATCACGAGCCCCTTGAAGCCGACGTCGTTCCGGAGAAGTCCCGTAACCCCTTTCGGGGAAAGGCAAAAGGGTCGGTCGGGATCGACCGGGACGACGATGACGTGCGACACGAGCACCGCCGCGGGCTTCGCCTCGAGCGCCTTTCGGAACGGGGCGACGTACGACCGCTCGAACTCCGCCCTCGACACGTCGAGACGGGGAAGCCCGCGATGGGGGTCGCCCGGCCCGTTTCCGGGAAAATGCTTGATCGCGCAGGCGACGCCGCCCGACTGAAACCCCGATACCGCGGCTCGCGCGTAACGGGCGACGCTTTCGGGATCGGTCGAATACGCGCGCGTTCCGAGAAACGCCTCGTTTCCGTCGGTGAGCGTTTCCGCGACCGGCGCGAGATTGAGATCGAGCCCGATGATCGCGAATTGCGCGCCGAGCGCGCGATAGAGCGCTTCCGCGCGTTCCGGGGTCAACGAGCCTGCGACCGCGGCGGCCGACGGGAGCGGCGAGGTAATCCCGCGCGTTCGGTACACCTCGCCTCCCTCGGCGTCTATCGCGAAAAGTGGCGGGGACGGGGAACCGAGGGCGATGAACGCGCGGTCGCATTCCCCGATGAACCGGCGCATGTCGTCCTCGTTCGACGCGACGTTGTGCCTGAAAAGAAGGACGGCACCCGGCACGCAGCCCCTGAAATGGGCGTAGCCCCAGGAAGGAAAGGAGTCCTTGCCGTCGATGCCGGTCATGAGCACCTGAGCAGCCTTCTCGTCGAGCGTCATGGCGCGCGCGATGGCCTTCGCTTCTCGCTCGAGATACTCTCGTTGGGAAACGGGCGAGGGAACGCCGCCGGAGCATGAGCAAAGGACGGCGAGGATCAGGGGGAAAAGCAGCATGCGCGGGGCGCGCGGCCCGGGGGAAGTTACGTTCATTACGGTATTTAAGGCAGTATAGAGCAACGGTCCGTCCTTGTTCAAGGGAAGCAAAACCGGTATACTTTTACGTATCGAAACGACAAAAGGAGTCCCCACTTATGGATACCAAGACGATACTTGAACGCGCGAACGCCTATATCAGCGAGGAAAAGGACGCGAAATTCGCCAAGGAAGTCCGCGACCTCGTCGCGAAGAACGACACGAAGGAACTCGAGGACCGGTTCTACCAGGATCTCGAATTCGGCACCGGCGGGCTCCGCGGCGTCATCGGCGGCGGAACCAACCGCATGAACACCTTCGTCATCAACCGCGCCACCCAGGGACTCGCGAACTACTTCCTCAAGACCTTCCCCGACAAGGCAAGGCAAGGAACCCTCTCCGCCGTCATCGCCTACGACTCGCGCCGCTACTCGGACGTATTCGCCGAGGCGACCGCCCTCATCTTCGCCGCGAACGGCTTCAAGACCTATCTCTTCACCAGCCTCCGCCCGACGCCCGAACTCTCGTTCGCGATCAGGACCCTCGGCTGCGACACCGGCGTCGTCGTCACCGCATCGCATAACCCGCCCCAGTACAACGGCTACAAGGCCTACTGGAACGACGGAGCCCAAGTCACCGAGCCGCACGACACCGGGATCATCGACGAGGTCAACGCGGTAAAGTCGGTTAAGACGATCTCCCGCGACGAGGCGATCACGCAGGGCAAGCTCGTCCTCATCGACCGCGAGATCGACGAGCAGTACTGGTCCATGGTGAAGTCGAAGCTCTTCCGGCCCGAGCTCATCAAGGCGAAGGCGAAAGAGGTCAAGATCGTCTATACCCCCCTTCACGGCACCGGCGCGATGCACGTCGAGCGCGTCCTCGGCGACCTCGGGCTCACCGTCGTCACCGTGCCCGAGCAGAAGGCGCCCGACGGGAACTTCCCGACGGTGAGCTACCCCAACCCCGAGGAGGCGGCCGCGCTCAAGATGGCGGTCGAGCTCGGGGAAAGGGAAAAGGCCGACGTCGTCATGGCGACCGATCCCGATTCCGACCGCTTCGGAAGCGCCGTCCCCGGACCCGACGGGAAGTTCGTCCTCATCTCGGGCAACCAGATGGGAGCCCTCCTCACCGACTATATCTGCCTCTCCCTCAAGGAAACGGGTAAGATGCCCGCGAAGCCCGCGATCATCCGCTCGATCGTCACGTCTTCCTTCGGCGACCGCATCGCCCGTTCCTACGGCGTCGAGACCGTCGAGTGCCTCACCGGCTTCAAGTGGATCGCCGCGGTCATGGCCGATTTCGAGAAGTCCGGAAAGAACGGCTACGTCTTCGGCTACGAGGAAAGCTACGGCTACAACGTCGAGACCGAGGTCCGGGACAAGGACGGCGTTTCCGCCGCCGCGATGTGCGCGGAGATGACCCTCTACTGGCGGAGCCAGGGAAAGAGCCTTCTCGACCGGCTCGGCGAGCTCTACGCGACTCACGGCTACTTCGAGGAGCGCGCGATCAGCAAGGGCTTCCCGGGAGCTTCCGGCGGCGAGACGATGAAAAACCTCATGGCTCGTCTCCGTTCGGAGGGACTCAAGTCAGTCGGCGGGAAAAAGGTCGTCTCGATCCGCGACGTCAAGGAAGGAACGCTCTATAGCCCCGAGACCCCCGCCAAGAAGGAGAAGATCGCGCTTCCCTCGAGCAACGTCCTTCAGTTCTACCTCGAGGACGGCACCGTCCTGAGCGCGCGCCCGAGCGGCACCGAGCCGAAGATCAAGTTCTACGTCTCCTGCCCCGTCGCGGTGGCAGCAGGCGATGTCGCCGCCGCCAAGAAGGCCGCGGAAGCAGTTCTCGCCGCGATCGAGGCCGAGATCCGCTCGATCCTCGACAAGGCCTGAGGGAACCTCGCGCGATGTCGCAATTCGACTGGCTCGTCGCGGCGTTCCCGTGGACGACCTTCGCGGCCTTCGATACCGAGACGACCGGCCTCGAGCCCAAGCTCAACCGCGTCGTCGAGGCGGGCGCGATCCGCTTCGACGCCCTCGGGGTCTCGGCGCGCTTCAACTCGCTCATCAACCCCAAGATCCCGATGCCGCCGGAAGTGACGAAGGTAAACGGGATCACGGACGCGATGCTCGCGAAGGAGCCCGACTGCGCGAAGGTCATGCCCGACTTCATCGATTTTCTCGGCGAGGCAGTCCTCATCGCGCACAACGCGCCCTTCGACGTCGCCTTCATCAACGAGGAGCTCGCCCGTCTCGGCATGCAGCGCCTGAAAAACCGCGTCGTGGACACGAGGATCTTCGCGAAGGAAATCTACCCGGGGCTCCCGAGTTACCGACTCCAGGACCTCGCGCGAAATTTCGGCATCGAGGCGATCGACGCGCACCGGGCCGAGGACGACGCGCGCGTATGCATGGAACTCTTTCTCGTATGCCTCAACCGTCTCAGGGAAACGAGACCCGATCTCGTACAGGCGGCAACGACCGCTCAGGCGGGCGATACCGCCGACACCGACGCCGCCGCGGTCTCCGTCGGTCAGCATGCGCCTGCGGGCATCGGCGATCCCGTCGCGCAGGCAGCCGCACAGGGAAGGCCGGGTACGGCCGTAACGCGCGAGACGGAAATCGAGCACGCGCTCGACGAGGAAACCTTGCAGGAGGACCTCTTCGGCGAAGATGATCTCGACGGATTTCCGGAAGAAGAGGCATAATCCCCCCCTGATCCGGCGCCCGACGCGAAAAAAAACCGGCCCACAAGGCCGGTTTTTTTTCATCACCCGTCGACTCGCTAATCCTGGTAGAAAGCCTCGAGCACGTCGTGTCCCCGAAGCTTGCTGATGGCCTTTCCCTGAATCTGCCTCACGCGCTCGCGGGTGATACCGAGAAGCTTTCCGGTTTCCTCGAGGGTCAAGGGCCCCTTGTCCGTGAGCCCGAAACGGAGCTTGATGATCTTCATCTCGCGCTCGGTGAGCTGGCTCAGCACGTCGTCCATCGTCTCCTGAAGGGTCGCGGTAAATACCAGCTCGAAGGGCTCGATGAGGGTCTCATCGCTGATCAGGTCCGAAAGCCGCGTATTGTTGTCGTCGTCGACCGTCGTGTCGAGACTGGTCGTTTCCTGCGAGAGGCTCATGATCTCCCTGATCCTCGCCGGGGGTATCTCGAGGTATTCCGAGATCTCTTCCGGGGTCGGGTCGCGACCGAGGTCCTGCGTGAGCTGCTTCGCGATGAAAAAGCACTTGCTGATCGTGTTGAGCATGTGGATCGGGATACGGATGATGCGGCCCTTGTCGGCGAGGCTCTTGATGATCGCCTGCCTGATCCACCAAGTGCCGTAGGTCGAGAAACGGCAGCCGCGGGTATAGTCGAAGCGCTCGACGGCCTCGATAAGCCCGATATTGCCCTCGTCGATGAGGTCGAGGAGCCCGAGACCGCGATGCTGATAGTTCTTCGCGATCGAGACGACGAGGCGGAGATTCGAGGTGATCATCCGGTTCTTGAGGTCCCGGAGCGTGCCCTCGAGTTTCGAGGACTCGCGAATGAAGGCGGGATCGGCGGGACGGTCCTGATAGGCTTCCTTGAGCGACACGATCGCGAGCTTGGCGCGCTGGATCTTCTCGCCGATCTCCTGCTCGTCCTCGAGGGTAAGGAGCGCGTACCGCGAGATTTGCTTGAGATACAGCGCGAGCGGGTCTGAGTCCTTCGGCGGACGAACCTTCTTCGCGGCCTTTCGCTCAGTCTCGGAGGTTTTCCTCGCGCGTGGCTTTTCTTTCTCGCTCGTTTCCGCTTTCATCTTTTTGGTATCTCTATCCTTCTCGGAATCAATATCCCCTTGGGGCCTTCGCCGGGTCGACGGGGATGTCCTTATTATACACCATTAAATACAGACGCGGTTGACCGGAAAGCGAGTCGTCCCCGATCGTGCCGATCTCGTCGCCGAAGGCGAGCGCCTGCCCGGGGCTCGGGGTTATCGCGTCCATTCCCCCGTACACGTAGATATAGCCGGTTTTCGACTGGAGGAAGACCACCTGACCGAACCCGCGATACGGCCCGATCGAGAGAACCGTCCCGGAGGCGATCGTCTTTACCCGCTCTCCGCGATTCGTGCTGATGCTCACCCCGTATACCTTGCCCGACAGGTACGACACGTCGCGCGCCTTGACCGGCCAGATTACCGAGGAGTCGACCTTTTTCGACTCGAAGGAACGCGGATCCTCCAAAGGTTTCTGCGGCATCACGTCGCTTACCGGAGCGGGAGAGGGAGACTGAGCGGACGCGACCGCCTGAGACGCCGGTTTCTCGGAGTTTTTTGCCGCGTCCGAGGCGGAAGCGGGAACGTACAGGGTTTGCCCCGCCTTGAGGGTTTCGTTCTTCGCGATGCGATTGGCCGAAATGAGGGTATCGACGGGTACCGAGAGCTTCCGGGCTATACCGTAGAGCGTATCGCCTTTTTGTACGGTGTAGAGGTTGGGGATTTTCAGTTTTTGCCCGGCGCGGAGCCGGTCCGGATCGGACAGGCCGTTAAAGCTCATAATAGCGTCCGCGGGCACGTTATACCGCCTGCTCAGCGAGAAAAGGGTTTCGCCCTTCTGAAGCACGTGAACCAGATCGTCGGCAAACAGGGCCGAACCGAGAAGCAACACTGAGCAAACCATCAATCTCGACAGTGTGGGTTTCATGATACGCATCCTGTTGATTGTCGGCTTATTCAAAGGCCATCCTTATACCGCATCCTGAAAAAACCACCCGAAGGGAATCTCCCGCTCAACGGGACAGGATCTCGTCAACCGTGGGGGGAAAAAGCGATTTCAGGGACTCAAGATCCTCCGCTGACACGAGGAATTCCTTTTCGTAGGCGATTACCTCGTTCGACGACCGGAGCTTTTCCAGAAGCCCAAAGACGATATAGGTCATGATGACGAGTCCCGCGCGGGGATGCGAATTGACGTATTCGGCGAATTTCTCGCGCGACAGGGCCATGATCAGCGACAGGTTCTTCGCACGCACGGTCGCGGTGCTCGGTTCGTTCTTGAAAATCGAGGTTTCCCCGAAGGTAGCGCCGTTCGCGAGGGTATTGATCTTGATCAGCTCCTTCATCTGGCCTTTTTTGAGGATGTCGACCTCGCCCGAAAGCAGGGTGAAGATGCTCGTGCTTACGGAGCCCTCGACGATGATGAGCTCTCCGGGTTCGTAGGAATATAAATCGCATATACCCGGAAGATCGTCGAGATCACTCCGTTCGATCTGCGAGAACATCGGTATGTCAATGAGACTCGAAAAAAGGGCTTCCGGAAAGATGTCAACTTTAGTCATTTCTCTGCTCCCGAATAGAGTTATTTATATAATATCACATTCTGATTGAAAATAATGGTATACAATGTCGCTAATGAAGAGAATACTTCTTTTTTCCTTTTTTGCAATAGCGGGCGCGCTATTTACCGACTTTTCGGCCCATGCCCAATCGGGCGAAGGGATCAGCCTTCGCTACAGCCTCAACGCCTCCTATTACCTCGTCGAGCGGTCAAACTGGTCAAAATACGAGAACGGCAAATACGTCGGACTGACCCATCGCGAAACGCGGGCGAACGTGAGCGCGGTTCCGGGGGGCTCCGACAATCTCCGGTTTTCCGGTTTCTTTTACGTACTCGAGGAAACCCTCCGCGACATGAGCAGGGCATCGCGCGGCATTGACGAAACCCGCGAGGCGGCATTTACCGTCAGCCCGGAGGGAAAAATGCTGTTTCAAAAGGATCCGGGATTCCCGGCCCTCCGGGAATTCCCCGTCTATCCCCAAGGTCCGGTGTATCCGGGAGACCGCTGGCAAGCAGAGGGAAAACGGGTAATCGACCCGAGAAACGACGGGAACCGAACCATCCTTCCGATCATGGTCGAATACGAGTTCGTCGGGCCGGAAGCGTGGAACGGAAGGAGCGTTCATCGCCTGAGGGCGAAGTTCGCCACCCGACTCAGCAAATACCTGAAAACCAAAAGCGACGACCCCGCCCTGAAGGACGCGACGGGAACCCATGACGTCGATATCCTCGTCGACGCCGAAACGGGCGCCGCGTGCCTCATTCTAGACCGGCTCGACGAGACCTTTATCTACGAGGGCGGAAGCACGATACGCTTCAGGGGAAATACCGCGATCTTCACCGAGGCGCCCGTCCCGATTGACGGCGCGACCCTCATCCCGAAAATAGCGGGGATTTCGGATCTGTCGGCAGACGGTGACCGATCGAGTCAGTCCACCCGGAACGCACGATCCGCCCTCCCCCCGACGGACGACACCTTCGCGGAGAGCTCAGGCACGGCCGCGCAAGGAACGAGGGCTCCCGCCACGGGAATTGCCCCTGCGCCTCAAGCGTCCGCGCCGCCGTCATCGGACGGGGGGAACAAACCCTTCAGCGTCGAGGAAACCTCGCAGGGGATCAGGCTTTCGGTCAGGGATATCCGTTTCGCGGCCGATTCGGATGCCATCCTCGGCGAGGAGGCCTGGAGGCTCGACGCGATCGCGGAGGCCCTCAAGCTCGTGCCGGGCGGAAGGTTCCTCGTCGAGGGACACACGGCCTCGGTCGGGAAACCCGAAGGGGAAAAACGGCTATCGGTCGCGCGCGCCCAGCGCATCGTCGAGCAGCTCACGAAACGCGGACTCCAAGCGGAGCAATTCATCTACGCGGGATACGGCGGCACGAAACCCGTCGCCGACAACGCGACGGGCGCGGGAAGGGCGCAAAACCGGCGGGTGGAGATAACGATTCTCGAATAGCCCCGTCAGGCGAATTCCCTGAAGAAACCGTGCACGTCGATCCCGTTCACGAGCTTCCCCTCGGGATAGAGCGCGAGGATGTTCCGCTTCCCGTCCTTGAGGTGGTTTGAGGAAATGCCGTAGTTGATCGAGCTCCAGGCCTCGACGAAGGCCGCGATGTGGTCGGCCGCGCGAACGAGCTTGCCGTCCACGGGGCGATACTTTCCCTCGTTATAGAGGTCGCGAAGATCCTCGAAGCCGACCTCGACGGTAGTCCCGCCGGCATCGCGCACGCGATTCTCGAATTCGCTCGTCGTGAAATACACGAGTTCCTCGCGGAACGAGGGATCCATGAGCGGGAGCAGTTCCTTTTCCACGATCCGGTCCTCGATTCCCTTGACGATGAACGGAAGATGGTCCGTCGCCTGCTTGACCGGGGAAATGATGTCGCGCGTCACCGCCTCGGGAAGGTCGTGGAACAGTGCCGAGAAGAAATCGTTGTAGCGCCGCTCGGGACACAGGCCGAGGTCGCGACCCATAAGCAGGGTCAGGACGGCGACGAAATAGGAATGTCCGAGCACGCTCGTCCGCGGTACGCGCGGCGTCTGGTTCCATCTCGTCTGGAACCGGAGGCGCTCGATTTCCACGAGGAAGTCCCAGGGTTGCTGTTTCGCCATGAGGAGCTGGAGGCCCCGAAGGTCGAGGAAGCCCTCGATGTCCTTGTTTATCGCGCGCTCGATCGCGACGATGCGGAACGGTTCGTTGACCATCCGGATCATCTCGAGCTCGCGCATCGTGGAGTACTTATGGGCGGCGCGGAGCACGCGCCAGGTCGTGTCGGTCTCGTCCTGGGGGCGGCATACGTATTCGTCGAATTCCTCGAGGAGGCTCGACTCGCCAATCACCGAGCGGTACTGGTCCACGACCCAGCGATTGAGCTTCGCGAATTCCTCCGGGTGATCCTGGCGTATCATCCGCTGAACGGGCGCCTTGATGTCGCAAAGGGCGATCTTTTTCAGAAGGTCGAAAAACGAGCCGTAGATGATCCGGTCCCAGTCCACGGCATAGCCGCGGCGCTCCTCCATCTTCCCGATGATGTACGCGAGAACGGTCTTCTCGGCGGACTTGTCCATCTCGATTATCTCGAAGGGACGAACGAGATCGTTCCAGCGCTCGATCGAGAAGCCCTCGAAAATCTTGAGCACGAAATTCCGGTCAAACATAGGTCACTATCTCCGATACGGGCATTCTGATCTTTTCCCGCGGGCCCGTCTCCGCGGAAAAGCCGAAGACGGTTACGATTCCCGTTGCCCAGAGATCGGCGTCGAGGGATAGAAGGTCGAGGACAGCCCGGTCTTCGTATCCCTCGATCGCGCAGGAATCGATCCCCGCGGAGGCGGCCCCGGTCATCATGTTCGCCGAGGCGATATAACACTGCGCGCGCGCCCAGTGGTCGGTAAGACCGAAGGCCTTGAGGTATTCGTAGTATCCGCGAAAATCCTCCCTGAAAACCCCCAACCCGCCCGGGAAACGGCATCCCCGGGCGGCGATGAACTCTCCGTCGGGATCGTAGGCCCAGGCGCGGCGCGCGGCGGCGACGACGGCGAGCGAGGCCGTCCCGACCGCGTCCTGGTCGAAACAGGCGGCCTTGAGACTCGCGATGGACGAGGGAGAACGCACGGCGAACAGGTGCCAGTGCTCGATCCCGAAGGACGACGGCGACAGCCGCGCGCACTCGAGAATGAATGTTACGTCCGCGTCGGTCAGCGGACGATTCCGATCGTAGAGCTTGCACGCGTAGCGGCGCCGCATGGTCTCGATGAAACTCCGTTCGAGCGCGAGGCGCGAGGCGCCGTCTGATTCGGCTATCATCGCGCCTCACCGAGCGCGACATCAAGCGCGACCTCGAACATCGGGTGAAGGGCCTCCACCCGGCGTTCGGCCTCAATGCCCTCGCCGGTCACGCACGAGTCGGTGTGGGTAAGGATCGAAAGGGCGCGCTTCCCGAGCCAGTGCGCGTTGCAATAGAGCGCGAAGGTTTCCATGTCCTGCGCGAGGCACCCCATGCGGGACCACGACTTCCAGGACTCTTCCGGCCCGAGGGCATTGTATTCCGAGAAGAGGTCGGAAGAAAAAACCGAACCGGCGCGAAAATCGATGCCGCGCGTTCGCGCCGAGGAAACCGCGCGCTCGAGAAGAGCGAAATCCGCGCACGGGGAAAACGAGCCCGGAAGCCTGTACTGGTGGGCATACGCGGAATCGGTACTCGCGGTCATCGCGAACACGAGCGAGCCGAGCGGAAGGCTTTCCTGAAGTCCGCCGGCCGTCCCGATCCGCACGATCCTCTCGACGCCGTAATGCGAGAAAAGCTCGTAGGAATAGATGCCGGCCGAGGGCCCGCCCATACCGGAGCCCATCACGGTCAGGGGCATTCCCTGCCAGGTACCGGTAAAACCGAGCATGCCCCGCACCGAGGTAACCTGGACGGAATCCTTCATGTATTTCGCCGCCACGTACTGCGCGCGCAAGGGATCGCCGGGGAGAAGAACCGATTTCGCGATCTCGGGCGGCCGTGCCGCGTTATGAGGCGTGGCCATGCTAGCTCGAGCCTTTCTCGTAGGGCTTCCCCGCCGAAAGCGGCGCGTAATTCTTGCCGCTGAAGATCACGAGGGTAAGGAGGGTTATCGCGTAGGGCATGATGTTGAACACCTCCTTGGGGAGACTTCGGAGAATCGTATAATCGTTGGCGATGATGGAAAAGGCGAGCGCCGTGCCGAAAAGGAGGGACGCGCCGGCGATGCCGAGCGGCTTCCAGCGGCCGAAGGAGACGACGGCGAGCGCGATGAAGCCGTGGCCGTTGACGGTCGTCGAGTTGAACTGCGTGTTCGTCGTGAGCACGAGGCAACTGCCCGCGAGGCCCGCGAGGAAACCCGAGGCGAGGACCGCGATGTACCTGATCCCGATCACGTTGACGCCGACGGAGGCTGCCGCCTGCGGGTTCTCGCCGCACGCGCGAAGCCTCAAGCCGAAAGGCCTTCGATACAGGATGAACCAGGTGACGGCGATCGCCGCGAGCGCGATCCAGGCCGTCGGGTAGATTCCGCCGGGACCGGGCATCATGCCGAGCATGAACTGCTTTGTCCTGTCCTGTTTGAAGAATATCTGCGAGAGGAAAATCGTCACGCCGCTCGCGAGAAGGTTAATGCCGGTACCCGAGACGGTCTGATCCGCGTTGAGCGAGATCGACGCGAAAGCGTGTATGCCCGAGAAGGTCATGCCGAAAAGCGAGCCGACGAGGAGCGCGACCCACACCGAGGAGGGGCCGAGAACCGGCTCGAGGAAAAAGTGGGTCGTCGCCGCGGCGAAGGCGCCGAAGACCATGAGACCCTCGAGGGCTATGTTCACGACGCCCGAGCGCTCGCAGATCATCCCGCCCGTGGCGGTGATGAGGATCGGGGATACGAGCATGAGAATCGTGGGAATCTTCCCGAGTATGCTAATCATGGCGCGCGGCCTCCCTTGCAGCTTTCTTTTTCATCGAATACCTGATGACCATGCGGAACCCGACCCGTATCGCGATGAACACGACCACGAGACCCTGTATGATGAAGGTGATCTCCTTCGGGATCCGGTTTGACTCCATGAGCGGCTGAGCCGAGGAGAGCATGCCGAAAAGAAGACCAGCGAGCATCGTGCCGAAGGCGGTGCTGTTACCGACGAGCGCGACGGCGATGCCGGCGAAGCCGTATCCGTCGTTCCCCGCGAGGACGCGGCCGAACTTGAACGAGCCGAGCGAGACGATGCCGCCGGCGAGCCCGGCGAAGGCTCCCGCGATCGCCATCGAAAGGACGATGCTCTTCACGACGGGAATGCCGCTCGCGCGCGCCGCTTCCTTGTTGAAGCCAGTCGCGCGGAGGCCGAAGCCGAGCTTCGTCTTCTCGATGATGAACCAGTACGCGATCACCGAAAGGAGCACGAAGATGATACCGAGGTTCAGCATGGACCCGCTCGTGATCCGGGAAAGGAAGGTCGAGCCGAGGAGCGCCGTCGCCGGATAGTCCGGGGTCTTGTAGGTGTTCGTTCCGGGTATCTGCATGATGATGATGCGGGACGCGTAGAGCGCGACGTAGTTGAGCATGATCGTCGCGACGACCTCGGAAACCTCGAATCGCGCCTTGAGCCAACCGACGATACCGCCCCAGCACGCGCCGCCGACCATCGCGAGCGATAGGGCGAGCACCCAATGGAGACCGGGAACCTGCGGGCCCATGAGGCCGACGATCTGCGCGACGGTGAGCCCGACGACGTACTGCCCCTCGCCGCCGATGTTGAAAAGGCCGGTGCGCGCGGCGAAGGCCATCGAGAGTCCGCAGAGGATGAACGGCATCGACTGTGCGAGCCATTCGCCGACGTATCGCACGTAAAAGCGCTGCCGGTCGACGTTGAATCCGGTGAGCACCTGAAGGAGGGCCTTGTACATCCCCACGGGATTTCTCCCGACGGCGAGGATGAGCGCCGTTCCGCAGAGAAATCCGAGAAGGACGACCATGACAGAGATCGCGCCGTCCGACCGCAACAGCAATTCCGCGAGCCTTTTTCCCTTTTTGTCGGTCCTTTCCATATTAAGTACGCTCCCTCATCGCGGTGTCCTTCGCGGATCCAGCCATCATAAAGCCAATCTGATGCTCGTCGACCTCGCCCTCGTTGAACACGCCGACGATCTCGCCCTTCGATATGATCGCGATGCGATCGCACAGGTTCATGATCTCGTCGAGCTCGAACGAGATGAGAAGGATGGCCCTCCCCTTGTCGCGCTCGGCGACGATCCGCTTCCGAATGTACTCGATCGCGCCGACGTCGAGGCCGCGGGTTGGCTGGGCGACGACGAGCACGTCGGGCGAGAGGTCGATTTCGCGCGCGATGATCACCTTCTGCTGATTGCCGCCCGACATGTTGCGCGCCTTCATCGCCGGGCCCTCGCCCGCGCGGATATCGTATTGCTCTATGAGATCCCGCGCGTGGTCAGCGATCGCGGCGTCGGAAAGAACCCCGAGCCGCGACGAGAAGGGGACCGCGTCGTAGTTCTTGAGGACGCAGTTCTCTCCCACCGAAAAGTCGAGGACGAGGCCGTGCCGGTGCCGATCCTCCGGGATGTGCCCGATGCCGGCCCTGACGCGCTCCTTGACGCTCATCTTCGTAACGTCGACGCCTTTCACGAGGATTCTACCTGAGTCCGCCGGGGCGAGCCCGGTGAGCGCGTAGATGAGTTCGGTCTGGCCGTTTCCGTCGACGCCCGCGATACCGACGATCTCGCCCGAGCGTACCTCGAGCGAGAGGTTCCTGACGCCGTGCACGCCGCGCGCGGTCTTGACGTTGAGGCCCTCGACCGTGAGATAGGCTTCGCCCGGTTTCGCGGGAGCCCGATCGATCTCGAATTTCACCGCGCGGCCGACCATCATCTCCGCGAGCTCGCGCTCGCTTACCGCGGGGACCTCGACGGTTCCGACGTAGGTCCCGCGCCTCAGGACGGTGCATCGCTCCGCGACGGCCTTGATTTCCTTCAGTTTGTGCGTGATGAGGATGATCGTCTTCCCCTCGCGCTTGAGCCGCCTGATGATATCCATAAGCTCGTCGATTTCCTGCGGGGTGAGAACCGCGCTCGGCTCGTCAAGAATGAGGATATCCGCGTTCCGGTACAGGGTTTTGAGGATCTCGACCCGCTGCTGCATGCCGACCGAGATATCCTCGATCCTGTCGCGGGGGTTTACCTTGAGTCCGTATCGCTCGGAAAGCTCCGCTACCCTCTTCTCCGCCGTCTTAAGATCAAGCATCCCAAACCGGTTCCGGCTCTCGACGCCGAGCACGATGTTTTCGGTGACGGTATAGTTGTTCACCAGCTTGAAGTGCTGGTGTACCATGCCGATCCCGAGCGCGGTCGCCGCGTTGGGGTCCTTGATCTTAACCTCTTTTCCCCGGATCTTTATGACCCCCTCGTCAGGGTCGTAGGTCCCGAAAAGAATGGACATGAGGGTCGATTTTCCCGCGCCGTTCTCGCCGAGGAGCGCGTGCACCTCGTTTTCGCGGACGGTAAGGTTCACGTGATCGTTCGCGATCACTCCGGGAAACGCCTTCGTGATGCCGAGCATTTCGATTGCGATTGATTCCATCAGACACTCCGTTTTTCAAAGGCGCTCGCCTTTAAAAAAGGGCTGCCCGGCAGCCAGTGCCGAACAGCCCCTCCAGCGTTACGCAAAGGCCTCGATCAGTTATCCTTGGCGCCGAGCCCCTCGGGGACGGCCTTGGCGGCGAGCGCTTCCTTGTAGGTCGCGTACACCTTGATCTTGCCGTCGATGATGTCCTTCTTCGCGGCGTTGACCTTCGAGACGATGTCGGCCCCGAGCTCGGGGTTCTTGTCGGAGAAACCGATACCGTCGGCCTTCATGTCGAGGACGACGACGCCGGGCGCGTAGGTCTTGCCCTCGACGGACTTCAGGGCCGTCGTGGTCGCGGTCTCGACGCGCTTGAGCATCGAGGTGAGAACGGCGGACTTGCCCTCGGAGTAGACGCCTTCCTCGAACTGGTCGGAGTCGACGCCGATCGCCCACACGTTCTTTCCCTGGCTCCGGTATTCCTTCGCCTGCGCGATGGTTCCGTTGCCGGTACCGCCGGCGGCGGAATAAATCACGTAGACGCCCGAGTCGAACCAGTTCTTGGCCTGGGCCTTGGCGAGCTCGGGCTTACCCCAGTCGTTCGCGTAATAATCGAGGATGGTCGCGTCGGGGAACACGGACTTGACGCCCATGATGTAGCCGACCTCGAACTTCGTGATGACCGCGCCGGGGACTCCGCCGATGAAACCGAACTTCGGATTCGCGATCTTGTCCGCCTTGGCCTTGAGCGCGGCTGCGACGCCGACGAGGTAGGAACCTTCATGCTCGGAGAAGGTGAACTGCATGACGTTCGGGGCGTTGACCCAGTCGACGTCGACGATCATGTACTTCTGGTTCGGATAGAGCTTCGAAACCTCGGTGAGGGCGTCCGCGAAGGTGAAACCGGTCACGCAGATGAGGTCATAACCCTCGTCCGACGCCTGCTTCAGGTTCGGGATGTACTTGTCCTGGGTCTGGCAGGTAACGACGTCATAGAGCTTGCCGCGGCTCGCCTGGTTTTCCCAGGTATCGCCGTAGAACGCGAGGATCCCGCGCCACGCGGCCGCGTTGAACGACTTGTCGTCGATGCCGGTCGCGTCGGTGATAAGTCGAATCGTCGGTTTGTCCGACTTGGCGGCGTCTTTCTTGGCGCAGCCGGTAAACGCGCCGAGCGCGATGAGCACAACCAGCACGCCCGCAATAATCTTCTTCATATTGCCTCCTGTTTGCGATATGCCCAATACTGGGCTTCACAGGGAAAGTATAGTGTTTTTACAATTATAACTCAATGGATGGCGCGCGGGGAAGAAAAAAACGGGTATTTCACGGTAATTTGCCCGGGAACGGGGAATGGCCGGAAAGCGCCGCGCGGCTCGATCGGCTCAATTCCGTCCGGGGATATCCCGATAGCGGCCGAGCGACTCCTCGAGCAGCTTCCAGAAGCGGGGTCGATCGACGGAAAGGACGACCCGGGCGTTGGGCTTCTTTCCCGTCGTTCCCGCGACGTCGACTACGGTTCGCCCGAGGGTATGCTGCCCCGAAAGCTCGATCTCCACGTTGTAGGGCTCTGACTCGAAGATGGAGGGATCGCTCGCGTACGCGACGCAACAGGGATCGTGCATCGCGGGACATTCCCCGGCGAATCGCCTGGTCGCGGCCGAATACCGTTCCATGCTCTGGCCGAAGATCTCCGCCGCGCGGCCGGGAATGGATCGAAGCGAGGCGAGCCGGTCGTCGTCGAGTACGACGGTCGTGGTCAGGTCGAGCCCGATCATCGCTATCTCGGTGCCCGACGCGAAGACGATCGCGGCGGCCTCGGGATCGGCGTGGATGTTGAACTCCGCGGACGGGGTCACGTTCCCCTTCCCGATCGAGCCGCCCATGATAACGAGCTCGCGAAGCCGGGGGGCGATGGCGGGCTCGAGCCTGAGGGCCATCGCGACGTTCGACAGGGGTCCTACGGCGATAAGCGTTATCTCGCCGGAAGGGGCTGCCATGACCGTTTCCACGATGAAATTTACCGCGTGAGCGCGTTCGGGAAGCTTGTCGCAGGAATCGAAGACCGGACCGTCGAAACCGGACTCGCCGTGTATGTACGCCGCCGGCACGAGCTCGCGCATCAAGGGCCGCGACATCCCGGAAAAGACGGGTGCCGCGATGCGGAGGGCCGAGCATAGATTGAGGGTATTCCGGAGGGTTTTCGGGAGGGTCTGGTTTCCCGCGGTCACGGTGATACCCTCTACCTTAAGCGCAGGGTCGCGCGCGGCCATCATGATCGCGACGGCGTCATCGAGGCCGGTATCGACGTCGAGGATGACGCGCCTCGCGCTCATTTCTTCTGGGCCTCGCTCTTCTTGTGGTCTTTTTCCATCTTGTCCTTCCAGACATCGGCTTTTTTCTTCGCTTCCTCGGCCGCGTCCCGCTCGTTGAGAATGATATGGACGCGCCTCAAGGCGAGCAGGTAGTTGATGGCGAGCCTGAAGTCGTCGATGCGGCCGGTGGACAGCTCGTATTTCTCGCGATAGCGGTCCGCCGCCTGCTGGAGAAGGCGCTTCACGAGCCTGAGATGGAATACCGTGTCGTCGTAATCCTCCGAGTGGGGATCAAGGCCGTCCTTGGACGCGTTCTTGAGATCGAGGATGTTTTTCGCGACGGTGGCGAACCGGGCCTCGAGCTCGACGAAAGTCCATCGCCATTTCGTGTTGTCGCCGTACGCGTCCATGATCTGCCTGATAGCGAGACCGAGCTTCCGGATGAGGTAATACCGTTTTGCTTGGGGAAGGTTCCGGATCTCGGCTATCTTGTCCTCGTACTCGGAGTACGGCGCGTCGATAAAGTTCGACACGACCTCCTCGAGGTAGATGACCGCCTTATAGAGGGTTTTTCGCGCGTCGTTGAGGGCATCCTCGTTCTTGATCCCGAGCATCGCGACGGAAAGGTTATGCTTCGCGAGGTAGAGCGTGGTCAGGTACAGCATCTCGTCGGTGAGCATAAGCCGCTTGTAGGAAGCGCCCGTCGGGTCCTTCTCGATCATCATGAGCATGTTCTTCTCGCGGATCAAAAGGGCGTCGATTTGCTGTTGGTAGGCCGCGATCTGTTCCCCGTAGGTCTGCCGCGCCTCGTCGGTCACTTTTGCCATACTCACACTCCTGGCGATGGTTTCCCCCGCAAGGGAAACGCCCGTTATTTCGCGTACTTGCCGAGAAGCTCCTCCGCATGCTGCAGGGACGCGGCGCTGTAGCCGTCGCCCGCGAGCATCCGCGCGATTTCCTCGATCCGCTCGCGGCCGGTAACCTGATAGGCCCGAGTGACGGTCTTGCCTGACTCGGAGGACTTTTCGATCTTCATCTGATTATCGGCACGAACCGCGATGCTCGCGAGATGCGTTATGCATAAAATTTGCCGTTTAGCCGAAAGTTCCTTGAGATGCCCCCCGACCGCGAGGGCGACCTCTCCGCCGATGCCGGTGTCGATCTCGTCGAAGATGAGGGTCCCGGCCTCGTCCGCGTCCGCGAGGACGGTCTTGAGCGCGAGCATGACCCGCGACAGCTCTCCTCCGGAGGCGATCCTGGCGAGCGGCCGCAAGGGTTCTCCGGGATTGGGGCTGATCATGAACTCTATGTTGTCGAAGCCGTACGGACCCGATCGTTGCGTGGCGTCGTTTCCCTCGCGCTGCGATACGTCGACGATGAAACGCGTTCCCGCCATCCCGAGGGTCTTGAGAATCGATTCTACGCCGGCCTGGAGCGAGAGCGCCGCCCGCTTGCGGCGCTCCGAAAGGGCCGATCCCGCGCGATACAGGGCCTTTTCCACCTCGGCGATCTCGGCGTCCACGGTCGTCCGGTTCGTTTCCCATTGGGCGAGCGCCTCGAGCTGCGAAGCGGCGTCCGCCGCGTAGTCGAGTATCTCCTGTACGGTCGAGCCGTATTTCTTCTTCAGCTTATAGATGAGGGAGAGCCGTTCCTCGACGGCCTCGAGCCTCGCGGGATCGAAGGAAAGGGAGTCGCGATACTGACGGAGGGTTTCGGCGAGGTCCTCGATCTCGTACCAGGCGTTCTCGAACCGCCCGAAGGCGCTCTCGAGACCGGTATCGATCGAGGCGGCGCTTTCGAGGGCTCCGCGGGCGCGCTTGAGGATCGGGATACTTCCGTCCTCCGCCATGAAAGACTCGACGACCTGGTCGGCGAGCGCGAAAAGGCGCTCATGCTGGGAAAGGCGCTGTTCCTCCGCCTGGAGCTCGTCCTCCTCGCCGGGTTGGAGCGCGGCCTTCCCGATCTCGTCGACCGCGAAGGAAAGGAGCTCCATCTTCTGGGCGCGATCCCGCTCGGAAGTATTCATCTCCTCCCGGAGTTTCCGTTTCGCCGCGAGCGCGGCGTACCGGGCGGTGAACGCGGCGACCTCTTCCCCGAGACCCGCGTAGGAATCGAGGAAACGGCGATGCTCGTCAACCTTCAAAAGGGACTGATGATCGTGCTGGCCGTGGATGTCCACGAGAAATTCGGTGAACTCGGCGAGCTCGGCCCGGGTTACCGGCGTGTCCTGGATCCACGTCGCGCTCTTGCCGTTCGCGCGAAGGGTTCTTCGGAGAAGGACGCGATCGCCGTCCGCCTCGATGCCGCGTTCGGCGAGCCAGGCGCGGGCCATGGAAGCGTCCTTCTCGAGATACACGGTTCCCGACACGCGCGCTTCCTCAGACCCGGTCCTGATGGAATCGGATCCGGCCTTGCCGCCGAGAAGGAAGGTCAGCGAGCCGATGAGGATGGATTTTCCCGCGCCCGTCTCGCCCGAAAGGATGTTGAGCCCGGGCCCGAATTCGAGCGAAACCGAGTCGATGAGGGCGAAATCCTTGACGGTCAGGTCCTCAAGCATGGGATCCCCCGGTTTGCGCGTTCTTTGACGCGCCGTTCGGCACGGGCGCTCCCGACCAATTGAGCTTGGATCGAAGCGCCTGATAAAACACGTCCACGTCGCACCCGACGAGCCGGGCGCGGTCGGGAGCCTCGTTCACGAACACCGCGTCGCCTTCCTGAAGCGGGAAGCTTTCCTGCCCGTCGATCGTCAGAATCGTCTCCTTATGGCGCATCTCGAGAACGGTAACCTTCATCGTTCCCGATGACGGCAGCACGATCGGCCGGTTCGAGAGAGAGAACGGGCAGATCGGGTTCAGGATGAACGCCGAAAGATCGGGCGCGAGAATCGGTCCGCCGTTCGCGGCCGAATACGCGGTCGAGCCGGTCGGGGTCGATACGATGATCCCGTCCGCCTTGTACGCCCCGAAGGACGCGCCGTTGAAAAGCACCTCGAGCCTGATCATCTTCGCGATCCCCGAACCCGCGATGACCGCGTCGTTAAGGGCGTCGGCGGAAAAAAGGGTTTCGCCCGCGCGCTCGACGCGGGCGTTAAGGAGCATCCGGGAATCCGTATAGCGCGTCCCCCCGAGAAACTCGGTGAGGGGCTTTCGCCAGTTGCCGGGCTGAATGCCCGCGATGAAGCCGAATTCCCCGAGATTCACGGGGAAGATCGGGATCTTCTTGCGGGCGCAATGCCGGGCCGCGAAAAGCACGGTGCCGTCGCCGCCGAGGGTTATCGCGAGATCGTAGCCGACGAAGGGGTCTTCCTTCGTGATGCCGTCATAGGTATATATGTCGCACGCGAGGTTTTTGGCAAGGAGTTCCGCGCGAATTTCCTCCGCGACCTCCCGAGCCTCGTTTTTCCAGGGATTCACAATCGCGATCGCCCGCCCAATCCCATGCATCCTGACCATCCTCCTTACCCGTTTCCCGGCGTTCGGCCTTTAAGGAAGCGTGGCGAGGATCTTGGCGATCTTCGCCGCGTTCCCGTTTCCGAGGCGGGGATAGAGGGGAAAGAGGATGCATCGCATGAGGAGGCTTTTCGCGTTCGGCGCGCCCTCAAGGGTATCGGCGAGCCGAGCCGCGACCGACGAGGAAAAGGCCGCCTCGATCTCGATTTCCTTTCGATTGACGTACTGTTTAACTTCCTTTAATCCGCTCGAGAGTATTACGGGAAAGGAATACACGGCGGCCTGCCCTTCCCCTCCCTGGGTAAAGGTTTTATGACGGCCCTGCATGAGGGATCCGACATAGAGCCCGTTCATCTCCTTTCTGAGCTCGGCGTTGCGGGGAAGCTCCTTGAGCTGGACGTAGGCGAGCGCGGAGTTGATGTCGGGAAGGATATCCGTAATGGGGGCTTCCTCGGCGAGCTTTTTCAGGACGATGGCCTCGCGCCGGGCGGGCGCGACGAGAACCGCGCCGCCGCCGCCGGTGAGAAGGTCGCGTTCCTCGAGACCCAGGATCGAGAAGATACCGAACTGCCCGGCCTGGCGCTCGGCAAGGGTCGCGCCGACGCTTTGGGAGATATCCTCGATGACGGGGATATTGAGCGCGAGCAAGCCCTGCATATCGGGGAGGAACCCGAGGGTTTCGTGAAGGAGGAGAAGCCTTCCGCCGCGCGAAATCGCCTCTTCGGCGATCTGGGGCGTGATGAGCGCGGTTTCCGGGTCAACGTCGGCGATGACGGGCTCGTACCCCAATGCCTTGACCGCGAAATAATGCCAATCGGGAGCGAGGGCCGAGAGGATGATCCCGGAACCGGCGGGAAAATCAAGGGCCTTGAGGGCATACTGCAACGCGATCGCGGCGCTTCGAAACGCGGTCGCGCCCTCGATCGCCAGGGACTCGCGCACGAGCTGGGTGAGTTTTTGGTTCATTTCGCCGGGCCCGATCTTCTCGGAAACCATGCAGGTAAGGACCGCGTCCATTTCCTTGCGGCGGATTGTCGAGCTATAAACTGGTAATTTCATGTGCACCAAACGCTTTTTATTGGATTTTCAGGGGGAAGTATATCACAAATTGACGAGTTTCTGCAGTTCTTTCGGGTTGAAAAGCCTGCGAATGTCGAGCACGATCAGATATCCCGTTTCCTGGCGAACGACGCCGTTTATGTATTCGGCGCCGATACCGCTGATCATTTGGGGCGGGGGTTGGATCTCGCTTTGCTGAACCATCACGACGCGCGCGATGCGGTCGATGATGATCCCGAGCTTGTTACCCTCGATGTTGAGAATGATAAAGCCGCCAAGATACTCGTCGCCCTCGTCGAGTTGGGCTTTCTTGAGGTGAAACCTCTTGTGGAGATTGATGATCGGGATGATTTCGCTTCGGAGGTTGAAAATGCCCTCGACATAATACGGCGCGTTCGGGATCGCGCGGATATCCTGTATCCTGACGATCTCCTTCACGTCCATGATGTCAACGCCGTACAATTCTTCACCGAGCTGAAAGGTCACGAGCTGAAATTGAGAATCGACTGCCGCCATAAAAACCTCCGGATTACCTTTTCAAGAATACTATGGATTAGGCAAATCTTCAAGAAGATGCGGGAAAAAGGGCGATCGCGGGAGACCCTGGCGCCTTCCGGCCGTCACGAATGCTGTCTTTCCAGAAATTCGAGCACGACGGGGGCCACGATCTCGCCGTGAAACACCAGTTCTTGGTGATCCATGCCGGGAATCAGGCGCGTCTCGCAACGATCCGAAAGGGAAGCGCCGAACCGCATGGTTTCAAGGTCCTCGCTCGGCTCCTTTTCCCCCATGATGACGAGTGAATTTCGGCGGCAGGCCCGGAACGCTTCCGTCCGGTCGGGCCAGTTACGGTCATCGACCGCGGCCAGTAAAAGTTCTTTGTCATGTGAAAGGAAAAAGCGCTTGAACTCGTCGGAAAGACGCGTCTCTTGCGGAAATTCCCAGGTATCCGGAAAGTGCTTGCCGACATAGTCAGCCCAGTCCTTGAGACTGTACTGCGTCGGCGCGGAGGAAAGAATCGCGTACGAGAGAAACCGGCTCTCGTTCGAACCCATCAGGGAGTAGGCCATTTTCCCTCCCATTGAATACCCGAAGTAATGCGCCTTCGCGATGCCGAGCGAGTCCATGACGGTGAGCACGTCGCAGGCGCGGGAATCCATGGAATAAAAACCATCCTTGACGGGCTTGACCTCGGAATCATAACTCCGCGAATCGATCATGACGAGGGTATAGCCCGGGGCGAGCGCGTCGACCCATCCGAAGGGCTCCCATTCGGCGGATCGCCCCCACAGCCCGGAAACCATGATCAGAAATGGACCGGACCCGGTCATGCGATAGTGAACGCGCGGGTCGGTCCCGGCGAATCCTTCCTCGGTTAACCATGTCATCGTCGAGCCTCCTCGAATGCCATGCCCGCCTCGCGGAACGCCACCCGAAACCGCGCAGCGTACGGCGAAGGCTTTGTCTTCATCCTGACAAGCGCGAGAAGCGCTATCCCGGTATCCGGGAATCCCTGCGAAAGGAATGGAGCCATCGCTACAGCGAGAAAAAATCGAAAAGCGCAAATCTCGCCTTATGCACGAAACCACCCTTTATTCTTAATTATATGCTCCGAGAGGGCGCGCGCACGGGGTATTCGATCCATTCCTTTTTTTTCTTTATCAAACACGCATGCTCTGGTAGAATTATTACGGAAAAGTGAAGGAGAAACAGTGCGACCGTCCGGGGTTCAGACAGCGGATAAACGGGACATTCAGAGGCTCATCGCGGGCGTCGAGCTTTTTTCCACGCTCCTCGACGATGACCTTGCATACCTCGCCTCGCGCGCGGGATTCCGTTCCGTTCCGGACGATACCGTCATCTTCCGCGCGGGCGAGCGGGCAAGCCAGTTTTTCATCGTGAGGACGGGAGCGGTCGCGATCGAAAAGTCGACCCGCCAGAGCGGGTTTTCGGGGGAATCGCAACGCTACGAACTCGCCCGATACCTCGCGGGCGACGTCTTCGGCGACTTCCATTTCGTGATCTCCGGCGCCTATAACGCGACCGCGCGGGCAGTCGGGCAAACGGAACTTCTCGTCTTCCCCGGCGACGGGCTTACCTTCGACCGTCTCTGCGACGAGAAACCCGATACCGCGTCGCGCATACTCCTCAAGTCCATATCGATGATAGAGTCGCGGCTGCGCTCGACGCGAAGCCTGATCGCGGAAAACGCGCCCTGGATACGGGAGCTGAAAAAGCAGGTTTTTGTCGATCCCTCGACCGGACTCATGAATCGAGCCTTCCTCGACGGTGAAATTCCCCATCAGCTGTCGGGAACGGTCGCCGTGCTCATGATCAAGCCGGATCGATTCAAGGACGTGAACGACGCGCTCGGGCACGTCGCGGGCGACGAGATCCTGAGGCGCGTCGCGTCACTCCTCCTCGCCGAAGCCGGAAAACGAGAGAAGGGCTGGGCGATCAGGCTCAGAAGCAACGAGATGTGCCTTATCGTCCCCCGGGCGACAAACGAGGAAGCGGAGTCTTCCGCGCGTGCCATCCTCGAGGGCCTTGCCTCGATCACCCCCGAAGACGATACGAAGCTTCCGTTCGCGCTCTCGGCGAGCGTGGCGATCGGCCTCTGGCCGGAAGACGAGGTGAATTGGCAGCGATTCCTCGAACGAACGAACGAGGCCATGCAAGGCGCGTGGAAGGCCGGCGGAAATCGCGTCGTACGACCCGGAAAGGAGGGGCGATGACGAAGGCCGAAACCCTCCGGAGTCACCCGCTCTTTTCCCGCATGTCGGCGCTCGAACGCCAAGCGATCGCCGAGCTGCTCGTCGAGCGGAGCTATTCCGCGGGAAAAACCATCTACGCCGAAGGTACGAACGGAACCGAGATGTATTTCATTTTGGGAGGAAAGGTCGGTTTTTACTCCGTCACTTCGGAAGGAACGCGCAGCGAGTCGAGACCGCTCGGGCCCATGGGTTTTTTCGGCGAGATGTCGCTCATCGCGAACGAAGCGCGCGAGCGCACGGCATACGCGATGGAATGGACGCGCGTGTACGTTCTTTCCGGCATACATTTTCACGGGATGGTCTGGGATACGCCCATGCTCGGCGTGAAATTCCTCAAGGAGATGGCCGCGCTCAGGATCGAGCGGCTCGAGAAGGCAAGCGGGTTCCTCGACGATATCGTCAGGTGGGGCGAAACTGCTCGCCGGCGAGCAGTCACCGACGACTTGTCGGGTCTTTTCAACCGGCGTTTTCTCGAGGAAACGATCTCGGCGCGGTTCGCGCGCGGATTCGGCGAATCCCGAAGGTGCGCGCTCGTCATGATCGACTTCGACCGCTTTCGCGATATCAATGCCGAGTACGGCGCCGTTGCCGGCGACGCGGTCATCGGCAACGTCGGCGCGACGATACAGCGCCTGGTCGGCGACTCGTACATCCCGTCCCGCCTTTCGGGAGACGAGTTCGCGATCTTTCTTCCCGACTCCGGGACGGACGACGCCATGGCGCTTGCGCGGCTCCTTCAGGAAGAGACGGCAGACCTCCATCTCGAATTCAGGACAAAGCCCGGCTCCGGTTCGCGTCTGGTCACTCTTACGCTCAGTATCGGCGTCGCCGTATCCCCCGATCACGCGCATACCAGCGAAAGGCTCATCGCAGCCGCCGATCGCGCCCTGTACCGGGCGAAAGAAGAAGGCCGGAACCGGGTGTGCCTTTTTTCGGACGAATAACCAATCAACTTATTTTAAAGGCCCACCGTTTGGCGGGCCTTTAAAGTAAACGAGAAAGCCATGGAGAAATCGCCTGAAGGCGATTTATCCCGCTTTTTTTTTAAACGACGAATGTCGTTTAAAATAAAAAAGCCTGGCAGCTACCTACTTTCCCACTTTGCAGCAGTATCATCGGCGTTAGAGAGCTTGACTTCCGTGTTCGGGATGGGAACGGGTATTGCCTCTCCACTATGGCCACCAGGCA
>JAEXRH010000001.1 GCA_023438065.1 Spirochaetota bacterium | reverse complement strand
TCCTGTCGCGCAGCGACAGGAGTTCACGGAATGGGCAGCTAAAACAAAAAAGGGCTGCCTTTCGGCAGCCCCCTTAAACGCTGATTGAGCGTTTGAAACTAATTAATACATGCCGTCCATTCCGCCCATTCCGCCGCCTGCCGGCATGGCGGGCGGGTTCTTCTCGGGGATGTCGGTGATCGCGCACTCGGTGGTGAGGAGGAGGCTCGCGACGGACGCGGCGTTCTGGAGCGCCGAGCGGGTGACCTTCGCGGGATCGATGATCCCGACCTTCACCATGTCGACCCATTCCATCTTCGCGGCGTCGAAACCGATGCCCTTCTTCTCGTTTTTCGCGCGCTCGGCGATGACGGCTCCGTCGACGCCCGCGTTCTCCGCGATCTGGCGCATCGGCTCCTCGAGGGCGCGCTTGACGATCTTGAATCCGATCTTCTCGTCGTCGGTGAGGGAAGTCATGTCGGCCTTCTCGAGCGCGGAAACGGCCTGGATGAGGGCGAGTCCGCCTCCCGGCACGATGCCTTCCTCGAGCGCGGCGCGGGTCGCCGAGAGGGCGTCCTCGACGCGGTGCTTCTTCTCCTTCATCTCGACCTCGGTCACGGCGCCGATGTTGATGACGGCGACGCCGCCGGCGAGCTTCGCGAGCCGCTCCTTGAGCTTCTCCTTGTCGTAGTCGGAGGAGGATTCCTCGATCTGCGCCTTGATCTGCGCGACGCGGTCCTTGATGTCCTTCGCCTTGCCGGCGCCGTCGATGATCGTCGTGTTGTCCTTGTCGATCTTGACGCTCTTCGCCTGGCCGAGCTGGCTGATGTCGGTCGCCTCGAGCTTGAGGCCGAGTTCCTCGGTGATCACCTCGCCGCCGGTGAGGATCGCGATGTCCTCGAGCATGGCCTTGCGGCGGTCGCCGAAGCCGGGCGCCTTGACCGCGCAGGTCTTGAGGGTGCCGCGGAGGCTGTTGACGACGAGGGTCGCGAGCGCTTCCCCGTCGACGTCCTCGGCGATGATGAGAAGCTGGCGGCCGGACTGCGCGATCTTCTCGAGCAGGGGCAGCATGTCCTTCATGTTCGAGATCTTCTTGTCGTGGATAAGGATGTAGGGATTCTCGAATACGGTTTCCATGCGGTCGCGGTCGGTCACGAAATAGGAAGAGATGTAGCCGCGGTCGAACTGCATACCCTCGACGAAGTCGGTCGTGGTGTCCATCGTCTTGGACTCCTCGACGGTGATGACGCCGTCCTTGCCGACCTTCTCGATCGCGTCGGCGAGGATCTTTCCGATGTTCTCGTCGTTGTTCGCGGACACGGAAGCGACGTGGGCGACCTCGTCGGATCCCTTGATCTCCTTGGAGTTCTTCTTGATCTCCTCGCAGGCGATCGTGACGGCCTTGTCCATGCCCCTCTTGAGCTCGATCGGGGTCATGCCGGCGGCGACCGCCTTGAGGCCCTCGCGGACCATCGAGTAGGCGAGAACGGTCGCGGTGGTGGTTCCGTCGCCGGCGACGTCGTTGGTCTTGGTGGCGACTTCCTTGAGGAGCTGGGCGCCCATGTTCTCGTAGGCGTCCTCGAGCTCGATCTCCTTGGCGACCGAGACGCCGTCCTTCGTGACGGTGGGGGCGCCGAATTTCTTGTCGATGAGGACGTTGCGGCCCTTCGGTCCGAGGGTGACCTTGACGGCCTGCGAGATCTGCTCGACGCCGGAGAGAAGTTTCTTTCGGGCTTCTTCGTTAAACATCAGCTGTTTAGCCATTTTCATTACTCCTTATTACGCTACCGATTCCGGTATTACTTATAATAGTATCGACCCCGCTTTAAATTCGCGGGACTACCGTATAAAATACTGGAAATCGGCGTGAACGGCAACGGTTTTCGCGGTCTTTTGCGCGGGAACGGCGGACGGCACGCCTTTCAGGGGAGGTTAGCGGGATGAAACAGGTTCGTTGGGGTATCGTCGCTACCGGCGGGATCGCGGCTAAGTTCGCGGAAGCCTGCGTTTTCGAGTCTTCCCGCGCGGGACGCGGTCTTTTGGCCGCCGTCGCCTCGCGGGATCTATCCAAGGCCGCCGCGTTCGCCGAGCGCTGGGGCATACCCCGGTATTACGGCTCATATGCCGAACTCTTCGCGGATCCCGCGATCGACGCGGTGTATATCGCGACCCCGCACAGCTCGCACGCGGAACTGTCGATCGCTGCCCTCGAGGCGGGGAAGTCCGTGCTCTGCGAAAAGCCCGTGAGCCTCACCCTCGACGAGCTGAAGCCCGTCATCGAGACCGCGAAGCGAAAAAACCGGTTCTATATGGAAGCGATGTGGATGCGATTCAATCCGTCCTTCCGAAAGGCGCTTTCCTGGATAGAGGAAGGCTACATCGGCGAGCCGAAGTACGTGCGCGCGGACTTCTTCCTCGACTCGCCCTTTAACCCGGACAATCGTTATTATAACCCCGCGCTCGGCGGCGGAGCCCTCCTTGACGTGGGCATCTATCCGGTAACCTGCGCGCTCGCCGTCGCCGGAGGGGAAAAGCCCGGATTCCTTTCCGCGCTCATGCACACCGGCTCGACCGGCGTCGATCTCTACAATAAAGCTCACATGGTTTGGGATAACGGGCTCATCGCGGACGTTTCGAGCGCGATCAACCTTCAGGGCATCGAGGAACTCCGTTCCGCGGCGATCATCGGGGAGACGGGCTCGATTTTGCTCCCGTTTTTCTGGATGGCCCAGAAAGCCGTGCTTCTCGACGCGCAGGGAAACGAGGCCGAGATCTTCGAGGGCGCGTTCGATTGTAACGGCTACGAGTACGAGATCCGCGAGGTCGAGGACTGCATTCTCACTGGAAAGACTGAAAGCCCTATACAAACATGGGCCGATTCCATTATGGTAATGGGAATTCTCGACGATATCAGGCGGATATCGAAGCAAACGAACGGCGGATACTAATGAAAAACGACAAACGATTACGGGATGTGCGCATCGTGGAGGCTCAAACGTTGCTCTCGCCGGAGGCGATGGCCGAGGCATATCCCGCGACCGAGAAGGCGGCTGAAACCGTCCTTACGGGACGCGAAGAGGTTCAGCGGATTCTCAGGCGGGAGGACGACCGGTTTCTCGTCGTCGTCGGGCCCTGCTCGATCCACGATCCCGAATCGGCGCTCGAGTACGCACGCCGTCTCGCCGAGCTTCGCGCAAAGTACGCCGACCGCATGTGCATCGTCATGCGCGTGTATTTCGAGAAGCCCCGAACGACCGTCGGCTGGCGCGGTCTCATCGTCGACCCCGGCCTCGACGGCACGAGCGACATCGGCCGCGGCCTCAGGATGGCCCGCGAGTTCCTCATCGAGGTCAACGGCCTCGGTCTTCCCGCCGGTTCCGAGATGCTCGACCCCATCGTTCCCCAGTATACCTCCGACCTCGTCAGCTGGGCGTCCATCGGCGCCCGCACGACCGAGAGCCAGACCCACCGCGAGATGGCCTCGGGCCTGTCGATGCCCGTCGGCTTCAAGAACGCGACCGACGGCGACGTGCAGATCGCGGTCAACGCGATCGTCTCCGCGCGCCAGGCCCACGCCTTCATCGGCATCACCCGCGAGGGGAAGGCCTCGATCATGCGCACCCTCGGCAATCCCGACAGCCACCTCATCCTCCGCGGCGGCAAGCACGGCACGAACTACGACCGCGAGTCGGTGAGCTCGGCGATCGCCCTCCTCAAGAAGGCCGGCATCCGCCCCTCGATCGTCGTCGACTGCTCGCACGGCAACTCGCAGAAGATGCCCGAGAACCAGATCGGCGTCCTCCTCGAGACGATCAGGCTCCGGAACGACGCGGACAACCCGCTTCTTCCCCTGTGCGGCTGCATGATCGAAAGCTACCTCCAGACCGGCTCCCAGCCGATCACCGCCGATCCCACCGACCTCAAGTACGGCCTTTCGATCACCGATCCCTGCCTCGGCTGGGACATGACCGCGAGCGCGCTCGCTGAGGCCTACAAGCTTCTCGGCGAGCGGCACCACTGCGAGCCCGCGCCCGCCTCGGGCTCGAGCGCGACCATCGTCACCGTCCCGAAGCGCTCCGACAAGGCCGAGCACGCGGTCGACGCCAAGGGTCAGTCCGATTCCGCGAAGGCCGCGAAGTGAGCTCGCTTTTCGAGGACTCCGACCAGAACGTCCTGATCGTCTATTCCGACGGCGGGTGCTCGGGTAATCCCGGCCCCGGCGGCTGGGGGTTCGTCATCGTCGAGGGCGAGGCGAAGCCGGGCGCGGGAACCGAGACCGTACGATCCGGGGGCGAGAGCCTGACCACGAACAATCGCATGGAACTCACGGCGGTGATCGAGGCGCTGCGCCTCGTCGAATCGACGCCCTCGTGGGCGGCGCGTCCCGTGTCGGTCTATACCGACTCGCAATACGTGCAGAAGGGGATAACCCAGTGGATAGCGGGCTGGAAGCGGAACGGCTGGAGAACCGCGTCGAAGGAACCCGTCAAGAATCAGGACCTCTGGGTCGAGCTCGACGCGATCGCGGCGAAGCTCCGGCCTCGCTGGGTCTGGGTCAAGGGGCACGCGGGGATACACTACAACGAGGTGTGCGACCGGCTCACCCAGGAAGAGATCGCGAAGCATCGCGTCGCGCGCTGATCGTGTCTCTCGCTTACTCCAGGGGCATTCCGCCAAGGAGGCTCTTGAGCGAGAGAAGCTCTTCCTTCGTGAGGGTAACGCCCTTTCCCATCTTTTCGTGATCGGGCGACCAGCTTCTGATATCGTATTTCGCGGGACGGCCTCCCCACGATACCGAGTTGAGCTCGACCGTCCATCCATTTTTCGATTCCGAAATTATTCCGAATCTCTCGATAATCTCAAAACTGAAATCGTCCGACATGACGTTCCTCCCTCAAGCATGAAGCCGACTGTCGCCCATTATACCATACAACCAAATAATTCTTGTAAATAAAAACGATTGAGTGTACTCTGATGGAAATGGTTGGGAGGTTCCGATGAAAATACTGAAAGCAACGTTCTGCATGGCTACGGCCCTCGCGTTCGCGCTTGCTTTCGCCGGTTGCAAAACCGCGCCGAAGGCAACGGAAACGAATGCGCCGCCGAGCGAAACGGTCCAGACGACCGGGACGAAGCCGGTCGACGACGCGCTTGCCGCGCTCAGGGATCGCGTGGAGGCGCTCAGGGCGGAATGCCTGAAATACCATCTTGATTCGTATAAGAGCGACGAGTGGGCCCTCGCGGAGAAGTCGCGCTCGGCCGGTCTTGCCGCCTACGGTACCGATTACGACGCGGCGAAGGCCGCTTTCGAGGACGCCATCGCGCGGTACGAGGATATCAGAAAGTCCTCCTACGAGAAGATAGCCGCCGAATTGGACGCCGCCCTCGTCGCCGCGCGCGAGGCCGCCGTCAACGCGGGCGCGCAGGCGTATTATCCCGAACAGTTCGCGCTCGCCGATTCCACCGCGGAGAACTCCCGCGCGCTCAGGACCGAGGGAAAGGACGCCGAGGCGTACGACGCCGCGCAGCTCGCCCTTATCCGCTACCAAATTCTCACGAAAGCCCGCGAGGCGATCGCGCTCAAGGCGAAGGTCGACCAAAACGGCTTCGTGCAGTACGGGCCCGAGGATTACGCCCTCGCCGACTCGAAATACGGCGAGGCGATCGCCGGGTACGGAAGCGCGGACGCCGCGGCGCTCGCGGCCATCGACGAATCGTGCCGCCTCTACGCGAAGGTGAATAACGCGGGCTTCAAGGCCCTGTCCGAGCCGGTAATGCAGAAGGTCGCCGAGATTCGCGGGCTTTGCGACGCGATCAAGGCGAAGAAGACCGTGTCGGACGCGTACGGCAAGGCTGCCGCCCTTAACGACGAGGCCGCGAAGGCCGCTTCGCAGGATTCCTGGGAAGCCGCGTATACCGGTTACTCCGCGGCAGCAGTCGCCTTTACCGACGTCTATCAGAGCGCGACCCTCAAGCGCAATGCCGCCGAAGCCGCGATGGCGAGCGCGAAGCAGCGCCAGAACGAGAGCTCCGAGCTTGCCCGCAAGGCCGACGAGGTCGTGCCGCTTCCCGAGAACGCCGAGGGCTTCTCCGAAGATCCGTTCGTGATCGAAAGCGAAGCGGGCGGGGCCGCGGTCGATACCGCCGCTCCCGAAGCGCCCGCGACCGGCGGCGTCTCTCCTGCCGAGTCCGTCTCGGGCGAAACCTCGCCAGACGAGGCGGCGCCGGCCGAAGCGGTTCCCGTCGAGTCCGTTTCGAGCGAGAGCGCGCCGGATGAAGCGGCGTCGAGCGTTGATAGCGCCAACGGGGAGGAGACCAAATGAAAAATCGTTGTTTGATTGCCGCGTGCCTTGTCTGCGCCGTCTCGATCCTTCCGCTTTCAGCGGCCTCTTGGGACAATAACGAGTTTCAGCGAAAGAGCCGCGCGTATAGCGATCTCGCGGCCAAGGCCTTCGATGAGGGCGACTATGACGCGTCGGTGTCGTACGCGGCCGAGGCCGAGAAGAACGCCGAGCTCTCGCGGGCCTTCATCGAGAAGGCAATCGTTCGCTCGGACGCGGAGACCGCCCTCCTGAAAGCGCGCACGCGCCTTACCTGGGCGACCGAGAAGAAGGCCGAGCGGTTCTATCCCGACGCCTTCAAGGCGGCGACCGGGGCTATCGCGTCAGGAGACGGCCTTTTCGCCTCCGAGGATTACGCGGGCGCCAAGGCGCAGGCCGAAATCGCCCTAGCCGCGCTTGCCGACGTCCGCGAGGTATTCCCGCTTCCGGCCCGATACCGCGTCGGCGTCTGGCGCTCGACCCGCGATTGCCTGTGGAACATCGCGAAGAATCCCGCGATTTACGGCGACCCGCTCATGTGGAAGAAACTCTACGACGCGAATCGCAAGGCGCTCAAGCGGCCCGACGATCCCGATCTGCTCGAGCCGGGGATGATCCTCTCGGTCCCGAGCCTGTCGGGCGAGCTTCGCGAAGGCGAATACGACCCCGCAATACAGTACGAGCCGTACTCGAAGGCGAAGAAGAAGTAACGACGATTACGCCGCGGCGATACGCGGCGCGTAACGGGCTGTCCCGGGCTTCACCTCCCGGGGCAGCCTTTTTTTTGGATGTACAAAAACATGGCCGAGGCCATGAGCCCGTGCCGGAACGAGCCGTGCCCCATGCCCCTGAACGCGTCATCGAAGCTGACGGTCTCGATCGCGATGTACTCGTCGTCGTCCGGGGCGGTCTCGCGGGTATTTTCGAGATCCTCGGCGATGAAGACGTGGCAGGCGTTATCCATGATCGCGGGATTGGGCGAAAGGCTCGCGACGGGGATGATCGTTCCCGCCCGATATCCCGTCTCCTCGAGCAATTCCCGCCGCGCGCCCTCCTCGGGCGTCTCGCCCGGGTCGATCACGCCGCCCGGGAATTCGAGGCTGATTTCCTCGGAACCGTGCCGCCACTGGCGCACCATGAGAAAGCGCACGTCGCCTTTCTCGTCGCGAATGGCTGGAACGACGATGACCCAATCCGATGCATGAAGCGTAAAGAATCGTTTCTCGTCTTTTTCGGGCGAAAGGCTCGTAATCTCCCTGATGTCGAATATCCTCGTGGAATATACCGTTTCGCGGCGTATCGGGTTCCATGAAAGCTCTCTTTCGTCCATTGCGGAAATCTCCTTTGACAGATCGAATCGGCGGTCCTATTCTTTAGGTAGGATAATACAGCAAAGAAAGGAGGTTCGATATGGCAATCATCACGATTTCCCGGCAAATAGCGTCGTTCGGAGACGAGGTGGCCACCGAGTTGTCCCGACAGCTCGGCTACGCGTTCATCAACCGAAAGATGCTCGAGGCGGACCTCGTCAAGCATGGCATTACCGAGGAGAAACTCCGGAAATACGACGAGCGGAAACCCGGTTTTTGGGCGTCGCTCGCGCGTGACCGCGACGAGTATTTCGACTACCTGCGCGAGGCGGTGTACGAGCGCGCGAAGGACGGAAACTGCGTGTTCATCGGACGCGGAGGCTTCGCGATCCTGAAGGACGTTCCCGGCTGTTACGCCGTCAGGCTCGTGTCGTCGGACGAGATTCGCGTGCAGCGGCTCATGAAGGAATTCTCGTGGACCGAGAAAAAAGCCCAGGCCCTGATGGCCGAAAGCGACGCGAACAGACGCGGTTTCCATAAGTGCTTTTTCAATATCGACCATGACGACCCGGCGAGCTACAACATCGTCCTGACGACCGACGCGATCAACCCCGAGATCGGCGCCGCGATCATTCACGAGGCGTGCGTCCGGACCGTTACCGCGGTGCAGGAGGCAGAAGGTCTCGCCCGGATCGCCGAGCTGCTCCTTGCCCAGAGAATAGTGAACCATATCGTGTTTGACCTGAAGATACCGGTTCATTTCCTCGAGGCGACCTCGACCGCGTCGGAGATCATGCTTCATGGCGTCGCGGACTCGGCCGCCGTAATCGAGAAGGTTCTCACCGTCGCGCGGACGATGGCGCCGGGCAAGAAGATTACCTCGGGCATCAGCATCGTACAGGATTACAAGTCGTATCCGTGAGTCGTTCCGTCAGGAGCCGGCTTTGCGATCCATGCGAACCGTCTTTCCCTGCCGGAAGAAAATCATGGCCTTCTCCAGGCAGAGCGCGAGGATTATCGCCCCGCTCGCGTATTCGGCGATCCTGAAAGCGGGGGAAAATTCTTGCGGGAGGAACAGGCGCGCGAGTTCGACGACGTAGAGCGTCATCGTCGTCGCGATCGTGATCTTTCCGCCCCACGTCGATTTCGTCTCGATCGGTTTCTTGAGGATGATGAATACGAGCATCCCGACCGCCTGCAGGAAGAGCCGGAAGAAAATGAGGAAGAAGAACCAGCGGGGCACGATGTCGTTTTTAAAATAGACGATGGATATGACGAACAGGAGCGAGTAGTCGCTGATCGAGTCGAGCATCGAACCCATCTTGGTTATCTGTTTTCTCCTTCGGGCGATTTGCCCGTCGAAGGTATCGGTCAGGAATACGAGCACGAGGAGAATCGGCAACAGTATCCTGATGCGCGCGATGTCGTTGTAATGAAGCAGGTACGCGATGGTCGGCAGGCTCGAGATCCGCAAGAGGGTGATCCGGTTCGCCGTGTTGATTCTGCTGAGGGGGGCCCCGGTGGAAAGATTGAAGAAGTCCTTTTTGAAGATCAGGAGGAACGCGTACAACAGCGTATGGAGAAGGATCGACGCAACGCCGTAGATGGTGATCTGGTTGGCGGGAATCGCCTGCGCAACCCCGAACAGCGAGATAAAGAGCAACTGAAGTGCCGCATAGCAAAGCACTGTTCGGAAGATGCTTCTTTCCATGGATAAATAGTATAGCTTGACACTTCCTTTGTCAAATAGGATAGTTATTGCATGAAACTGTCCGATTTTTATACGACCGTGAGGATCGTGCTCGCTCCTTTGTTCTTCATCCTTTTTTTTCTTCCCCGGTGGATGGGGTTTGGAGACTCCGTATCGGTTTTCATATTGATTCCCCTTTTCGGTTTCATGGAGTTCACCGATTTTCTCGACGGGTATTACGCGCGCAAGCATAAGGTCGTTTCCGATTTCGGGAAGCTTTTCGATCCCTTTGCGGACGTGCTCGCGAATCTGACCGTCATGTTCGCCTTCGTCGTTTCCGGGTATCTCCCCGCATTTCTCTTTCTGGTGATCATCTACCGCGAGATGGGGATGCAGTTCGTTCGCATGCTCGCGAGCCGTGAAGGAGTCGCGATCGGCGCGCGTAAGGGCGGCAAGGCGAAAACCGTGCTCTACATCGTAGCCGCGGGATTTTCGCTCGCGATTGAATCCGCGATTCGTCTTGGTTTCGATATCGCGCCGATCGGCGCTCAGTTGAGAATCGCGAACCTGGCGCTGTACGGAGTTGCCGTATTCGCGTCCATTGCGTCGTTTACCGATTACCTCGTGCATTTCTCCGCGATTTTGCGTAAAAAAGACAAATAATGAAATTCGTTTCGTTCTTTCAAAATTTCGCTTGACCTCCAAGGTGATATGGTGATATAAATTCGTCCGTTGCGCTGCGGACCGAAAGTGAAAACAGCGCATTTCTTTGAAAATCATGCGATTTACTGTAGAACGGTGCGGATTATTCCGATGCTTTTTTGGTAAATGATGAAACCGAGTTTTTAACCTGAAATAAAAAACAGAAAAAACGCTCGACAGTGATTGACAAGGAAAAAAGAAGTGTGATACAGTCGATTCACTCGCCGCTACGGTAAACGGGGTAGCGAGAACGAATAAGCCTGAAACGACGCGAGTTGCGGAAGGCAAAATGGTCTTTGAAACTAA
>JAEXRH010000017.1 GCA_023438065.1 Spirochaetota bacterium | reverse complement strand
TCTTATTTGAGGCGCCGATCAGAATCGAACTGATGAATAAAGGTTTTGCAGACCTGCCCCTTACTACTTGGGTACGGCGCCAAAATTGCGTAGCAATTTGCTACAATCGTTTCCTTACGACGCCCGGAGGACAAAGTCCGACGGACGGGCGCCGTACTAAGCGAATATAGCAAATCCGGCTGACTTTGGCAAGCGCGAGGAGGAGCAATCGTCCGCCGCCCGCGTTTTTTTGCCTTTTCAAAGGTACCTGAGGTATTATAGGATAGCAGGCTGGGGGCATAACCGATGCATGAACTGGTTCCGGGCATATCGCTCGCGGTCAAGAAGGGCGAGGCCTATTACACGGTCGTCTGGTCGCCCCTCAAAAAGGCCGACAAATACGAGGTTACCCTCAAGGTGCCCTCGGTCGCGGGCGTGTACGAGCTCTACAAGATGGACGCGGGGAAGCGGCTCAATCTCCTTTCGGTGACCCACGCCTGGTACGGGGGCCTCCGAAGCCAGATCAGGGCGGCGATCGACCCGGACGCGACGAGCGATCCGGTGAAAAAGGCCGAACTCGAGGACGCGGAGCTCTGGTATCGCTACGCCCCGTCGGACTCGCTCGACTGCCTTCTCGACGTCGTGTGGTTCCTCCATACGACCTACTTTCCCGCCGACGTGCGGGTCGAGCACTCGGGGCGGTTCCCCCGGATGTATCTCGCGGAGAAGGCCCCGGACAAGCTTTTTTGGCAGGAATGACGCGATCGAAACCCCGAACGGGACGAATGGAGGGTGACATGGACAGAATCTACGACTTCGTAATCATAGGCGGCGGCGCGGCGGGTCTTTCTGCGGCCCAGTACGCGGGGCGGTCGAACCTCAAGACGCTCGTGATCGAGGAGAAAAGCGAGGGCGGCCAGGCGGCGCTCATCGGCTCGCTCGAGAACTATCCCGGCTTCGCGGAGCCCGTCTCGGGCTACGATTTCTCGGTGAACATGAAAAAACAGGCGATCAATTTCGGCGCCGAGTTCATCTACGGGAAGGTCACCGGCCTCGGGAGAAAGGGCGACTACTTTATCGTGCCGCTCGAGAGCGAAGGTGCCGATCCCGTGACCTACGAAGCGCGGACGGTCCTTCTCGCGACGGGCGCGGACCACCGCAAGCTCGGCGTTCCGGGCGAGGAAGAATACTCGGGCCGAGGCGTTTCCTACTGCGCGACCTGCGACGGGCCCTTCTTCAAGAACCGGCACATCGTGGTCGTCGGCGGGGGCGACGCGGCGTGCGACGAGGCGGGCTTTCTCGCCCACCTCACCGACCGGGTGACGATGGTTCACCGCCGCGATCGGTTCCGCGCGCAAAAGGGGCTCGCCGAGCGCACGCTCAAGAATCCCCATATCAGGGCGATCTTCAACACGGTCGTCAGGGAAATAAAGGGGACCGGCGGGCAGTCCGGAAAGGTGAGCTCGGTCATCCTCGAGAACGTGGAAACGGGCGCGATCGAGGAGATGCCCTGCGACGCCGTGTTCGTCTTCATCGGGATGGACCCGCGCACGGAGCTCGCCTCGCTCGCGAAAAAGGACGAGTCGGGCTACATCCTCACCGACGAGCACATGCGAACCTCGATCCGCGGGCTTTTCGCCGCGGGGGACATCCGCGCGAAGCCCTTCCGCCAGGTGGTAACCGCCTGCGCGGACGGCGCGATCGCCGCGCACAGCGCCGCGGCCTGCATCGACGAAAACCAGTGCGGGCTCGGGGGCCCGGGACAATGATCCTGACCCGGGGCCGTCTCGCCACCGCCGCCATCGCGACTTTCTCCACCGCGCTCGCCGTAACGGCCGTTTTCCTTCTCGTCGCCGCGAACGAGCCGCCCCGGGCCGAACCCGACTTTTGGGACGCGAAGCCCGACGACGAGCTCGCGGACGCGATCGTCTCGCGCATGACCGACGAGGAAAAGCTCGCGCAGATCCTGATGTTCGGCTGGGCGGGGACCGAGCCGAGCCCGCTCGTCACCGACTGGGTCGGGAAACGGAGCCTCGGCAACGTGAAGATATTCGGCTGGAACACCGACGACACGATGAAAGTCGCGTCCTCGGTAACCATCCTCCAGAAAACGGCCGAGAAGAACCGTTTCCGCATCCCGCTTTTCGTCGCGACGGACCAGGAGGGCGGCTGGATCAGGCACATCAAGGGGCGCACCACCGAAACCCCGGGAAACCTCGCGATCGGCGCGTCGGGTCTCCCCGCGGACGCCTGGTACTCGGGCTTTTATATCTCGCGGGAGCTGCGCGCCCTCGGGATCAACCTCAACTTCGCGCCGGCGGTCGACCTCTACACCGACCACGAATCGACGGTCATCGGGCCGCGCTCCTTCGGCGAGGACCCGACGCTCGCGGGCGCGCTCGGCGCCTCTTTCGTCGCGGGAAGCCGCGCGGCGGGGGTGCTCACGACGGCGAAGCATTTCCCCGGGCACGGCGACACGGGCTTCGACAGTCACGGGCGGCTTCCGGTCATCCCGATCGGCGAGAAAACCTTCGAGACGCGCGAGCTCGTGCCGTTTCGAGACCTCGTCGAGGCGGGAGTGCCGGCGATCATGAGCGGGCACCTGAGCTTCCCGAACGTCACCGGATCGTCCGAACCCGCGACCTTCTCGAAATACCTTTTGGGCGACGTCCTTCGCGGCGAGCTCGGCTTTCAGGGGATCATCGTCACCGACGACATGATGATGAACGGCGCGACGGCGTACGCGGGAAGCGTGTCGAGGGCGATCGAGCTCGCGATCGGCGCGGGGAACAATATCGTCGAGTCCTCGACGACCCCGCATTTCGACGATCCCCTGTGGGTCAACACACTCGCCAGGATGGAAGCCTCGCCCGACTTCCGCGCCGTGGTCGAGGATTCCGCGCGCCGCGTCATCCTCGCGAAGCTCGCCTACTTCAAGGGCGGGAACGCGGTTCCCCTCTACCCCGAAAAGGACAAGCTCGAGAAACTCGTCCCCGATCCGGAGGGAAAGGAATTCTTCCTCTCGCAGGCGGTCCGCTCTGTGACCGTGGTCAGGGACAGGGATTTCCCGCTCCCGCCCGAAAAGGCGGGGTCGGTTCTCGTCGCGGGATCCTTCCCCGATTTCCTCGAGGCGGGAACGAAGCGATTCCCGAACGCGGATCGGGCAAAGCTCGACGCGGGGCTCTGGAACGCGGCCCGCGCGCACGACACGGTGATCTTCTGCCTTTCCGGCCGCGAGAGCCTCGACGCCCTGAAAGGGATCAAGGGTTCGTGCAAGCGGATCGTGGTGATATCGGCGCTCTCGCCCGTCCTCCTCGAGGAGGTGCCGTGGGTCGACACCGCGATCGCCGTCTACAGCTACTCGCCCTGGTCCTTCACCGCGGCTTTTTCCGCCCTCGCGGGGGATTTCGTCCCCGAGGGCAGGATGCCGCTCAAGGGGATCCGATGAGCGTCGTCCTTTCCGACATCGGCCCCGCCTCGCCCCTTTTCGACGAGGCGATCGGCTTCGTCAAACCGATCGAGTGGAGAGCGGTCTCCCTCGCGAGCAATCTCGCTTCGGACGGGAAGCCCTCGTTTCCGGGAAGACAGGTGCGCGACCTCTGTTGCCTCATCGAGTTCGCGGAGGATGAAACCGCGCGCGGCCGTGTCGCCGGCATCCTCCTCAGGACGGGCTCGGGAATTGTCCTCCACTGCCTCCGCGAGGGGCTCGACGAGAGCGAGGCCCGCGAAGCGATCTGCGCGTTTATCGCGCGCGGCCCCGTCAAGTGCGTCCTCGGATCGGCTCAAGAAACGCGTTTTCTTGAATCATGCCTCGGCGAAAGCCCCCGTCAGATCGTCGAGTACGAGCTCATGCGCCTTGGCTCGCTCCCCGACGAGCGGCTGACGGATCTTCCCGAGGGTCTTCAGGCACGGAACGGCCGCGTGGAGGACACGGACGCGGTGATGCCGCTCCAGGAAGGCTACGAGCGCGAAGAGGTGATCCCCCCGGGAGATCCCTTCGATCCCGAGGCGTGCCGCGCGAATCTCGCGCGATCCCTCGAGCGGCAGCGGATCATCCTCGCCGTTTCGGGAGACCTCCCCGTCGCGAAGGCCGGCACGAACGCGCAGGGGTTCGCCTTCGACCAGATCGGCGGCGTTTTCACCGCGAGGAACTGGCGGGGAAAGGGTCTCGCGACGGCGATCGTCGCGCGCCTTTCGCGGGAGCTCATGGCCTCGGGACGCGCGGTCGTCCTTTTCGTGAAGCCCGGAAACGCGCCCGCGAAACGGGCATACGAAAAGGTCGGCTTCGCCCCGGCGATACCGTTTCGCATCGCGTATTTTTAACAATATTTCGTGCCGTTGCGATCCATTCCGGTAAAAATCGGATGTATACTTCTTATTGGCTAAGGGAGTACACTCAAACATGGCACCGATACTGGTCGTTGAAGACAACGAGATTAACGCCGAGATCATCATGACGCTGCTCGAGTCCTACGGAATCCCGAACGAACTTGCCCTCGACGGCGTCGATTCGGTGAATAAATGCAAGGATAAACCCAAAGACTATTATTCCCTGATTCTGATGGATATTCACATGCCGCGGATGAACGGCTACGAAGCCGCGAGAATGATCAAACGGGAAATCCAGATGACCGCGCCGATCATCGCCCAGACGGCGACCCACACCACCGAGGAATCGATGGCCGAACACCGCGACTATATTTCGGATTATCTCTATAAACCCTTCAAGCCCGATCAGCTCTATCGGTTGATCAAGAAATACCTTTCGGTCTGAGTAGTATCCATCGAACGGAAGTGCCGTGACCCGTCGGGTCGGCTTCTCGACGGCCATCTCGTGGTATACTCCTCGGTATGAGAAAGACAACGCTCCTTATCGCGGTAATTCTGCTTCTCGCGACAGCCTGCCAATCCGACAGCCTTGCCGCAGCCGACCGGTTTTCCGGGGAACCGACGGGGTTGATCCCGGCCGATAACGACTTTTTCCATGCCGACGGGCAGAACATCGTCGACGGCGACGGAAATACCTTTTTGATACGCGGGGTGGCCTTCGGCAACGAGGTCTGGAGCAATCCCTCGCTCCCCCCGTCTACCCACCATGAAGAGGTCGACTACCGGAGGGCCGCCGATATGGGGTTCAACTGCGTCCGCTTCTACCTTAACTACCGGATATTTGAGGAGGATTCTGCTCCCTATCAGTACAAACAATCCGGATTCGACTGGATCGACCGGAATTTGGTATGGGCAAAAAACCACGGAATCAAACTCATATTGAACATGCACGTGCCTCAAGGGGGATTTCAATCCCAGTCCAACGGAGACGCGTTATGGAACGATCGAGCCAACCAAAAACGGCTGACCGCCCTTTGGAAGGAGATCGCCCGCCGTTATGCGAATGAACCGGACATCATCGCCTTCGACCTGGTGAACGAACCGGTAGTCACCAAGAGCCTGGACCAGTGGCGCAACCTTGCCGCCGAAATCGTCTGGACCATCCGCCAGGTAGATCCCAAACACATCATCATCGTCGAAAGGATGAACGCCAACGAAGGGAACGCCACCAATCCCTGGGAGCCGAACCAGAACGGCGAGATGAATTTTTTCTTGATCAACGACCGGAACGTGGTTTACGAATTCCATACCTACAACCCCATGTCCTTCACGCACCAGGGGGCCAGCTGGATCGAGTCCCTGAAAAACGTCTCCTCGGTCTGGCCCGACGAGAGCCGCCTTGAGACCACCGGAGGCTCGAGCTGGACCGGGGCAACCTTCGGGAATCCGGCAATTGCGGCAGGGACAACCGACTGGACCTTTTTCGAAGGAACGCCTTTGACCGTTTCCGATCCCGTCAATAAAATCGGCCGACCCGCCCTGCAGGCCAACGGTCTGGGGACGGGAACCGTCTGGTTTGACGACCTGACCCTGACGGAACGAACTCCCTCGGGGACCGTGGTCGGCACCTGGACTTTCGACTTCAACGCCGACGACGGGTTTTATTACTGGTCCGATCCGGTCAGGGGTCAGGGCTCCTGGTCTGCCAAGGGCGGCCGTGGCGGATCAGGCTGCTGGACCATATACGGTTCCGGGACCAACGCGGTGTTGACCGACATAATCCACGGGATCAGGATAACGAAAGGGAACAACTATACCATGAGCGGATGGATGAAGGGGAAAAACGTCTCGGGAAGCGCACAGGCCCGGGTCCGCCTCGATATCTTCTCATCGACCGGTGAGGTCTACGCATGGAACAAGGCCTACCTGGCCGCTGAAATCGACCGGTATCTGGCTTTCGGCTCGAAACACGACGTCCCGCTTTACCTGGGGGAATTCGGCTGCATCGTCGGCGGCTTCGAACCGGGACGGGGGGGCCTTGTCTGGGTCGAGAATATGCTCGACATATGCGAAGAGAAGGGAATCAACTATAACTATCACACCTGGCATGAAACCGCTTTCGGTATATACCTGAACAGCCCCACGATCCTTCCGGCGAATCCCAACCAGCCGCTGATCGACCTGTTCACCGAAAAGCAGCATCCCTGAGTCAAGGAGACCCCGGGCTACCAGACGATGAAGCCCGAGGGTCGATGCGACACCGACCCGCGTGAATTACCGAACGGGGATACGCGAAAGCACCGTGACGGCGCCCTCGCGGGCGCTGTCACTTCCCGAGTTCGCGCGAGCGTTCCCAGGCGGCGAGGGCGGCCTCGATGACCGCCGAGCGAAAGCCCTTTTCCTCGAGCTTGGTGACGGCGGCGATGGTCGTGCCCGCGGGCGAGCAGACTGAATCCTTGAGAAAGCCGGGATGCGAGCCGGTCTGGAGCACCATCTCGGCGGCTCCTTTCAGGGTTTGCGCGGCGTAGGTGATCGCCTGGGCGCGGGGCATCCCCATTCGCACTGCGGCGTCGGAAAGCGCCTCGATGAAAAGGTAGCCGTAGGCGGGACCGGAGCCCGAGACCGCGGTAACCGCGTCCATGAGCGGCTCGCCGGTCAGCTCGGTGAGGCCCGATCGGGAAAGGAGCTCCTGGAGCTCACGGACCTCGGAAACCTCGACCGCCTGATCGGGCGCGATCGCGATCATCCCGGCGCCGGCGGCGGCGGGGGTATTCGGCATGATGCGGACGACCTTCGCGTGGCCGTTGAGGTGCTTCCGGATCGTCTCGATCCTGACGCCCGCCGCCATCGAGACGACGACGGTATCGGGGGAAAGGGAGCCCGCGATCTCCTCGAGGACGGGCGTGAGGTATTGGGGTTTGACGGCGAGAAACACGAAGTAGCAACCGGAGGCGATGTCCTTATTGGAACGCGCCACCTCGCAGCCGTTCTTCCGGCAAAAGGCCTCAGCCTTGAGCGCGTCGGCGTCGTAGACGAGGACCTCGCCGGGACCCGTCACCTTGATCATCGCTTCGGTCAGGGCCGAGCCCATGACTCCCGTCCCGATGCAGCCTACTTTTTTCCTTGCCATGGTCTTCTCCGGTTAATCGTCTCGATATGGCGGGGCTTGCGCGTCCCGCGCGTTCTGTCTCAATCCTTCGGGAGGAACATCGTCCCCGGCTGCCTGCCGGCGGCGAGCGATTCGAGCGGGCGTTCGCGGCCCCCGTTCGCGAGGAGCATCGGGATGCCGTACTTCGTCACCTTGTCCGCGGCCTCGAGCTTCGTCGCGATGCCGCCGGTGCCGAAGCTGTTCGTCTCGCCGATCGTGATCGAGGATTTGAGCTCGTCGAGATCCGAGACGACCTCGATGAGGCGGGCGTCCTGATGGGCCTTCGGGTTCTTGTCGTACACGCCGTCGATGTCGCTGAAGAGGATCAAAAGGTCCGCGCTCCACAGGACGGCGGTGAGCGCGGAAAGGTTGTCGTTGTCGCCGATCTTGATCTCGTCGTAGGAGACCGAGTCGTTCTCGTTGATGATGGGCACGACGCCCTCGTCGACGAGGGTGAAGATCGTGTTCCGCATGTTGAGCGTGCGCTGGTCGTCCTGGAAGTCGTCCTTCGTGAGGAGGAGCTGGCCGATGTGGATGCCCGACTCCGCGAAGGCCGCGCGCCAGTTGTCCATGAGCTCCACCTGGCCGATCGCGCAGAGCGCCTGCCGGTAGTGGATGTCCTTCTTCCTCGCCCAGCGATGGAGGGTCGAGACGCCCGCGACCTGGGCGCCCGAGGAGACGAGGACGATCTGCTTGCCCGCCTTCATGAGCGCCGCGCACTCGCCGGCTAAGGCGCGCATGAAATCCGGATTGATGGTTCCGTCCGCCTTCGCGAGGGTATTGGATCCTATCTTGATGACGATCTTGCGCGCCTCGTGGATTGCCTTCTTGATCATGGCCTGACCTGTCCTTCGCCCTCGATGAGGAATTTTATCGTCGTCAGCGCGGAAAGCCCCATGGGCCCGCGCGCGTGCAGTTTTTGCGTGCTGATGCCGAGCTCCGCGCCCATCCCGAACTGGCCGCCGTCGGTGAAGCGCATCGAGGCGTTCACGTAGACGCAGGCCGCGTCGACCCTGCGCTGGAATTCGCGCGCGCTCTCGCGGCTTTCGGTGACGATGGTCTCGGAGTGCTTGGTGTTATGGCGGTTAACGTGCGCGATCGCCTCGTCGAGCGAGTCGACGACCTTGACCGCGAGGATATAATCGAGAAACTCGCATCCCCAATCCCCCTCGGTCGCGCGTACGACGTTCGCGGGGCTGCCCTTCGAGAGGACGGCGAACGAGCGCTCGTCGCAGCGAAACTCCACGCCGCCCGCGCGCCCGGTCTTCTCCGCGTATTTCGCGAAGGCGGGAAGGAGCGCTGGAAGGAAGGTCGCCGCGCGGTCGCGATGGACGAGGAGGCAATCGAGCGAGTTGCAGGCGGCGGGTTTCTGGATCTTCGCGTTCTCCGCTATCGCGAGGGCCATCGCCTCGTCGGCGGAGGAATCGACGTATTCGTGGCAGACGCCCGCGCCGGTCTCGATGACCGGGACGCGCGCGGTCTCGACGACGCGCCTGATGAGCGCGGCTCCCCCGCGGGGAAGCGCGACGTCGATCTTGCCGACCGCGTTAAGGATCCAGTCGACGTCGGCGTGGGAGTCGGCGCTTCCTGAGGGCTCGGAAAGCTCGACGGAATCCGCGATTCCGCCCGAGGCGGCGAGCCCCGACTTGATTGCCTTGAGGATGGCGCGGTTCGACTCGAGCGCGGACGAGCTTCCGCGGAGGAGGACGGCGTTCGAGCTTTTGTACGCGAGCGCGAAGGCGTCGACGGTCACGTTGGGGCGCGATTCGTATATCACCGCGGCGACCCCGAGCGGGACGCGCACCTGGCGGATCTCGAGCCCGTTCGGAACCTTCCAGCCCGCGACGATCTGGCCGATCGGGTCGGTTTCGCCCGCGAGCGCGTTGAGGGCCTCGAGGATCTCGTCGAGACCGTGATCGGAAAGCGCGAGGCGCGCGACGACAGGTTCCTTCATCCCGCCCGAGCGGGCGCGCTCGACGTCGCGGGCGTTCGCCTGAAGGATGTCGGATCGCGCGGCGTCGATGGCCGATGCGACGCCGCGAAGCGCGCGGTTCTTTTCCTCCGCGGTGCAGAGGGCCAGGCGCTCTGCCGCCCGTTTCAGGCTCGCGCAGACGGAATCGAGATCCATGGGGGCCTCCTAGAAATTCGCGAGGAAGAATATCCCGAGGAGAACGGCCGCGCGGCACTTTTCCTCGGACCATTCGGCATGGCCGGGAAGGCCGTTGATGTAGTACCAGAAGAACCCGAAATCGGGATCGATGCGGATGGCGTATTCGAGAAAGGAATCGTGCTTGGCGAGCGAGCCGAACAGAAGATACACGACGTCGTGGAGCACGGGAAGGAATTCGGAAAGGGAGGTATGGTAATCGTGTTTCGAGAGGTTTTTGCAAAGCGTCGAGATTCGCGTGACCATCTCTTCCTTCATGGACTCGTCGGACTTCTCGACCCAGGTTTTCTGCACGAGGAGCTCGACGTTCTTCTGGAAGCCCGAAACCAGCTTCGCCTCGGCCTCGTCGCGGGAGGCGTTCCTGGTTCCGACGATGGACGCAAAATCACCCTGGTCGCCGAAGGCGGCGGCAAGCTGCACGGATGTTGACGCGAGCTGACGGTCATCGGTCGTCTCGATAAAACGGGGAAGAACCCCTACGACCGCTTCCTTGACCGCGACAGGCATCGAATCATCGTTCACGAAGATGGTAGTTTGCATACCTAAAAATGGATTTTTACGCCTCTTTTGTCAAGGCCATGGCCTTTTACCGAAAGGGTTCGCCGCCCGTTCTTGACCATGGAAAGGTAAAAACGTTACTTTAATGGCATGGAAGTACTGCACCTGGGCGACGAGACCCTCAGAAAGAAAGCCCTCCCCGTCGAGGAGATCACCGACGAAACGCGCGCGCTTGTCGCCGAGATGTTCGAGACGATGGAGCGCGAGGAAGGGGTCGGGCTCGCCGCGCCCCAGATCGGCCGGTCGATCCGCCTTTTCGTGGTCAAGGCCGACGACGGGGTCGAGCGGACCTTCATCAATCCCCAGATCGTCGCGACCTCCCAGGAGACCTGCGTTTTCGAGGAAGGGTGCCTTTCCATCCCCAAGTACTATGAAGAGGTCGAACGCCCCGAGCGGATCACCGTTCAGGCCCGAAACGAAAAGGGCAGGCGGTTCACCCTCGACGCGGAAGGCTTTCTCGCGCGGGTGATCCAGCACGAATACGACCACCTCGAGGGCGTTCTGTTCATCGACCGGATCGAGCCGGCCAAAAAGGCGAAGATCGAGCAGAAGTTCCTGAAAAAAACCGACAAAGAACCGAAGGAGAGCTGAGTCGATGCTCAGAATCCTTTTCGCCGGCACGCCCGAGTGCGCGGTTCCCTCGCTCGAGGCACTCGCGAAAGCGCATCGCGTCGTCGCGGTGCTCACGAACCCGCCCGCTCCGTCGGGACGCTCCGGGAACCCGGTACCCTCCCCCGTCGAGGCCGCCGCCCGGCGTCTCGTCGCGGAAGGAATCCTCCCCCCCGACACGGCGATCCTCACCCCCGCGAAGATAAACGACTCGGTCCGCGAGGAGATCGCGCGCGCGAAGCCCGACGTCATGGCCTGTTTCGCGTACGGCAAGATCTTCGGCCCGAAAACCCTCGCCCTCTTTCCCCGGGGCGCGGTAAACCTCCATCCGTCGCTTCTCCCGCGCTGGCGCGGCTGCGCTCCGGTGCCCGCGGCCATCCTCGCGCGGGACGCGGAGACGGGCATCACCGTCCAGAAGATGGCGCTCGAGATGGACTCGGGCGACGTGATACTCCAGAAGACCATCCCGCTCGACGGGACCGAAACCGCCGAAAGCCTTCTCGCGCGCGCCGCGGTCGAGGGAGCCCCGCTCATCGTCGAGGCGATCGACCGGATCGAGCGCGGCGAGGACGCGGCGACACCCCAGGACGGATCGAAGGCAACCTTCTGCGCGATGCTCCGCAAGGAAGACGGCGAGATCGACTGGAAAAAAAGCGCGGCCGAGATCGACGCGCAGATCCGCGCCTACGAACCCTGGCCCGGCGCCTTCACCCACGCGGGGGGCAACGTGCTCCTCGTCCACAAGGCGCGCGTTCACGAAAGCGCGGGATTGGGAGAGCCTGCCGGACGCGTGATCGGCGTAGACAAGAAGGCGGGAATTCTGGTACAAACGGGAAACGGCGTGCTCGCGATCGAGACGCTTCAATGGCGCGCGAAGAAGTCGCTCGACTTCAAGTCTTTCCTCAACGGATCCCGGGATTTTCCGGGCCTCATACTCGGACAAAACGACACGGAAGGTAAATAACCATGAGATTCGAGATTCCCGACATACATATCGACTTCGAGGCGATCGCCGCGAAACTTCGCGAGCACTCGCGCGTCATCATCATCTGCGGCGTCACCGCGCTCGCCCTCACCGTCGCGGCCTGCCTCGTCGTCTTCTTCCTCTCGCTCAAGGGGAGCGAGAAGGTCATGGTCCCCGACGTCCGGGGAAAGGACCTCGCGGTCGCCATGCTCGAGATGCAGGCGAAGGAACTGTACCCGAAGATCCAGCTCCGCTACACCGACAAGACCGAGGACAAGGGCCTCATCATGGAACAGAGCCCGCGCGCGGGCGCGATCGTCAAGGCGGGCCGACGCATCAACCTCGTCGTGAGCCGCGGCGTCATCGTCGACCGCGTCGAGAATTTCACCGGGCAAAACCTCGACGACGTGAAAATCCACCTCCAGGCGCTTTTCACCTCGACCTCGGCCCCCATCCTCTCGATCAAGGAGCCGCCCCTGTACCGCTTCAGCACCCAGGCCGCCGGCACCATCCTCGAGCAGGATCCCCCGCCCGACACCCCGATCACCGGCCCGGTCCAGCTTTCGCTCGTCGTGAGCCGGGGACCCGAGAACGACAAGGTGAGCGTGCCCGCGATCACCGGCCTTTCCATCACCGACGCCCTCATCGCCATGGCGCGAAGCAGCGTCGTGTTCAACTTCACCGCGCGCGATCCCGAGGGACGCGAGGTCGCGGGAACCGTCGTGTCCCAGATGCCCGCCGAGAAGGCGCTCGTGAACTCCTGGTCGCGCGTTTCCGCGGTCATCGCGATGCCCGTCAACTCGACCGACGGGAAGGTCTACGGCATCTTCTCCGAGACCCTGCCGGTCTACCCCTACCCGTTCCAGATCAAGCTCGAGGCGGTGACCCCGAAGGGAGAGCGCTACGAGCTCGTCTCGATGAAGCACCCCGGCGGCGAGCTCACCGTCCCGTACGCCGTCGAGGACGGCACGGTCCTCACCCTCACGATCCTCAACAAGGAAGTGATGAGCGTCGAGGTTCACGCCAAGGAAGCGCAGTAGCGCGAACCGACGGGCGCCGGGATCCTCCGGCGCCTTTTTTTTCGACGCGCGCGATCATGACGCGAGTCGGGACCCGCCGCGACGGGCTTCCGCTCCCCCTCGCGGTACTTCCAGAAAGCCTCGAAGTATGGGTATAATCCCTCCCAAATGAAGACGAAAATCTGCCTCGTTCTTAACTCCCTCACGATCCGGGAAAACCTCGCGCTCGTCGATCTCTATCGTCATCTCATCGACTGCGTCGAGCTCCGCGTCGACTGCCTCGCGCCGGACGAGCGGCTCCAGTTCCGTTCCTTCCCCGAGATCGCCGACATCCCGTGCATCCTGACCATCCGCCGCAAGTCGGACGGCGGCCAGTTCGTCGAGGGCGAAGGCTCGAGGACGGCGCTTCTCGCGCGCGGTCTCGCCTTCGCGGACACCGATCCCCGCAAGAACTTCGCGTACATCGACCTCGAGGAGGACATCCAGGTCCCGAGCATCGAGGAGGCCGCGCGCGCCTTCGGCACGAGGATAATCCGGAGCGTCCACGAGATGAACGGGCCGATCTCGGACATCGCGGCCCGCGTCCGCAGGCTGAGAAAGACGAAGGACGAGATAGCGAAAATCGCCTTCATGCCGAGAAACCTCTCCGACGTGACCAACCTCTTCCGCGAGGCGAAGACCCTCGAGAACGAGGACTACATCCTCATAGCGATGGGCCCCTACGGGCTCCCCTCCCGCGTTCTCGCGCCCGTCGTCGGCTCGTGCGTGACCTTCGTGTCGAGCGAGGAAAGCATCAGGCAAGCGGGGAACCTTCTCGGCCACCTCGACCCCGTGACGATCAACGAGACCTATCGCGTCCGCTCGATCACGGACGCGACGCGCGTATTCGGCGTGACCGGGAATCCCCTTACCGCGACCTCGAGCCCGGCCATCCACAACTCGGGCTACGCGCGGCAGGGGATCGACGCGGTCTACGTCCCGATCAGGGCCGAGACGGTCGAGGAGGCGATCGACTTCGCGGACACGATCGGCATCACCGGGCTCTCGGTCACCTTCCCCTTCAAGGAGACGGTACTGCCGAACCTCCAGGCGATATCGGAACAGACCGGCGAGATCGGGGCGTGCAACACGATCCTGAAAACCGACGAGGGCTGGGAAGGGTTCAACACCGACGCCCCCGGCTTCTCCCGCGCCCTGCTCGAATTCCTCGGGAGGCGCGACCTCAGGCGAATGCGGATCGCCATCATCGGCGCCGGCGGGGCCGCGAAGGCGATCGCGCACGCGGTCAGGGCCCTCGGCGGCAAGGCGTGCGTGTTCAACCGGACGACCGACAAGGCCCGCGAACTCGCCCAGCAGTACAACTTCAAGTGGGCCTCGCTCGACCCGGGAAACCGCATCCTTCTCGAAAGCTACTCGGACGTGATCATCCAGACCACGAACGTCGGGATGTCCCCGGACGCGGACGTGGACCCGATCGAGTTCTTCTCCTTCACCGGACGCGAGGCGGTCTATGACGTGATCTACCATCCCGAGCGGACGAAGATGCTCAAGCGCGCGCAAAAGGCGGGCTGCCGCGTCTCGAACGGCTACACCATGCTCCAATACCAGGCATACATACAGTACAAACTTTTCACGGGAGTTGACTATGCGGAATACTGACGCGCCGAAGGCGCTTACCCAGGCTGACCAGAAAATCCTCGCGGCGCGGCACGCGATCGACGATCTCATCGCCGGCGGGCTCATCCGATCCGGGATGCGCATCGGGCTCGGCACCGGCTCGACCGCGATGCCGGCCGTTGAGCGGCTCGCCGAGCGCATCAAGGACGGCACGCTCAAGGGAATCAGGGCCGTCGCGACGAGTTTTCAGACGACGATCGCGTGCGAGGAACTCGGCATCCCGGTATTCTCGATGAACTCGCGCGAGATCGGAGGCGCGCTCGACCTCGCGATCGACGGCGCGGACGAGATCTCGCCCGGAAACGAGCTCATCAAGGGCGGCGGGGCGGCGCTCCTTCTCGAGAAGATCGTCGCGTACAACTCGGACGCCTTCGTCATCGTCGCGGACGAGTCGAAGACCGTTCCCCACCTCGGCACCAGGTTCGCGCTTCCCGTCGAGGTCATACCCGAGGCGAGAACGAGCGTACAGCGCTCGATAGCCGCGCTCGGCGCGAAGGCGGCCGTCCGCCACGGCGTGCGGAAGGCGGGCCCGGTCGTCACCGACAACGGGAACATCATCCTCGACTGCATCTGGGAGGCACCCGTAGACCCCGCGAGGATCGAGGACGCGCTCAACGCGATCGTCGGCGTCGTCGAGAACGGTTTCTTTACGAAGAAAAGACCGATCGTCTACGTCGCGAAGGCCGACGGCTCGGTGGAAAAAAGATAAGCCATAACGACGCGCGCGCGGGATCGCCGGCGAAGGAATCGCCGGCGAGGACCGCATTCCGCGCGATCGGTCGCGGTTTCTCGCGCGGCGCGTTCAGCGCGTTACGCCCTTTTCAAGAAGATACCGGTAAATATCGTCCCGCCCGCTTTCCTTCGCGGAGGAGAGCGCCGTGTCGCCGTACGAGTCGACCACGGTAAGGTCCGCTCCCCGCTCCACGAAAAGCTTCACCGACTCGAGCGTCGAGGTAAAGGCCGCCCAGGTAACGGGCGTCGCGCCGATGCCGCATCGGGCGTTGATGTCGACCCCGCGGTCGAGCAACAACGCGGCGACACCGGTTCCCGCGTTGATCGCCGCGTAGTGAATCGCCGCCTTCTTCCGGTCGAGTCCGTTTCTCCGATCGGGATCGGCCCCCGCGTCGAGCAGGACGCGCGCCGACTCGACGTCGTTAATCGTCGCGGCTATGTCGAGCGGCGAAAGACCCGCCCCGTTTCCCTTCCCGAAATCGGCTCCCGAGTCGGCGAGGGCCTTGAGAACAGACGCCTGCCTGTTGTACGCGGCGACGTGCGCGAGCGAGTTCTTCATGCCGTCGATCGCGTTCGCGTCCCCGTTCCCGGAAAGATAGCGATCGATCGTCTTGATGTCCCCGGTCTTCGCTGCCTCGAACGCTGAATCCGCCGACACCACGCATGAGGTCGCGAGCGAGAACGCCGCGACGAGCGCGAGCGCGGCACGGACAGTAGTCTTTATCATTGAAGGAATCCCCCTTACCCACGAGTCTAACACGGGCGGCGGAGGGGGCAAGGGCTTACCGGAAGGTAAGCGCGGGGGAGTCCGGACAGGCTCCCCCCGGGCGAGAGCCCCGCGCGAGGGAGAAATTTCCCCGGGCGGGTATGTATATCAGCGCTTCATGAGGCGACCGAGGATCGGGTCCTTCTGCCGCCAGTTCTTGTTCACCTTCACCTGAAGGTCAAGGTGTATCCGATACGGGAATATCTTGTTGAGGTCGCTCACGGCCTCGAGCCTGATCTTCTTGATCATCGACGCGCCCTTCCCGATCACCATCGATTTCTGGCTCTCGCGCTCGACGACGAGAAACGCGCGGACCCACAGTTCCTTCCCGTTCTTCCGCATCTCGAGGTCGGCGATCTCCACGTAGATCGCGTGCGGGATCTCCTCGCGGGTGTTGAGGATGGCCTTTTCGCGGACGATCTCCGCGATCCGGAAATCGACGTCCTGATCGGTGTAGAATTCCTCGGGATAGAGGGGATCGCCCTCCGGCGCGAGATCGAAAAGCCTGATGAGCAGGGGATCGATATTCGTGTCCTTCTCCGCCGAGATCTCGAAGATCCGGTCGGAGGCGACCTTCGGGAGGTTCGCGGAAAGGAAAAGCCTCACGAGGCCGGGCTTCGCGTCGGGAAGGTCGGTCTTGTTGATGCCGATGACGACCTTGTCGGAGACCCGTTCGAGCATCCGGCAGATGAGCTCCTCCTCGCGACCGGGCTCGCGGCTCGAGTCGACGAGATAGAGTATCGCGTCGGACTCGGGCAAGCGGTCGTGGGCGATCGACTTCAGCATGAGGTTGAGTTTCTTCTCGGATTCGTGGTAGCCGGGGGTGTCGATGAACACGAGCTGCCCGCGACTTCCGTTGACGATGCCCCGGATCGCGTTTCGCGTCGTCTGGGGGACGGGAGACACGATCGAAACCTTCTCGCCCGAGGCGGTGTTGATGAAGGTCGACTTGCCGGCGGAGGGCCGCCCGATGATCGCGACGACGGCGCATCGCTTCTTTCCCGCCGCGTCGGGCAGGGCCGCGCTTTGCGCGTTCAATTCTTCCATATCGGGAGATTACACTTCCTTGACGGTAAGTTCAACCAGCGAGAGGGACTTCGTCGGGCATTTCCTCACGCATTCACCGCACGAGTCGCAAACCTCGTAATCGACATCCGGGATCCCGTCGGTAAGCCGAATGCACGCGAGCGGGCAGACCTTTTCGCACATGCCGCACTTCACGCACCCGACCGAGCAATCCTTCCTGATCTGGGCCTTCTTCTCGCTCCGGTTCTGGCAGAGCGTGATCGCGCCCTTTCTCGCGCGTCCGACGCGGGCGAGTATCTTTCGGGGGCATTCGGCGACGCAGATCCCGCACCCGGTGCACTTCCGGTAATCGACGTGGGGAATCCCGTCATCTTCCAGACGGATCGCGTCAAAGGGACACGCCCGCTCGCAGTCGCCGAATCCGATACAGCCCCAGTCGCAGAGCCTCGTCCCGTTCGACGCGACCTTCGCGGCAAGACAGGTCTTCACGCCCACGTATCGCGCCTTCGGCTTGCACGCGGCGGAGGTGCCCTGACAAAGGAGCACGGCGACCTGGGTTTCGGCGACGCCGTCCACGCCCATGACGAGCCCGACCGCCTTCGCCGTCGCGGCCCCTCCCGCCGTGCACGCGCCGACGGGAGCGAGACCGGCCGCGATGGCCGCAGCAAGCGCCTCGCAGCCGGGATAGCCGCAGGCGCCGCAGTTCGAGCCCGGAAGCACCGCCCGCACCGAGGACTCCGTCGGGTCGACCGCGACGTAAAAGAGTTTCTTGAAGACGCCGAGAAGGAAGCCGAGGATTCCCGCGAGCGCGAGCGAGACGACGAGGGTCAGGAGAATAACGTTCATGGTAGCAGCTCCTATTTGATGAGCCCGGAGAATCCGCCGAAGGACATCGCGAGGAGGGCCGCGGCGACGAAGAGAATCGGGGTTCCCTTGAGAAAATCCGGGATCGGGGCGATTTTTATCCGCTCGCGGATCCCCGCGATGAGAAGCAGCGAGAGCGTCAGGCCCGCGGCGACGCCGATGGCGTAGGTCAGGGACTCGGCGAAGCCGTATCCCTTCACGATCACGTCGAAGGTCACCGCGAGGATCGCGCAGTTCGTCGTGATGAGCGCGAGATACACGCCCATCGAGCCGTAGAGCGCGGGCGCCGCTTTCTTCAGGTAAAACTCGACGAGCTGCACGAGGCTCGCGATCACGAGGATGAACGTGAGTATCTGCAGGAACTCGAGCCCGAGCGGCTTGAGCGCGAAGGTATAGAGGGGCCAGGTCGCGGCGGTCGCGAGGACCGTCACGAAAAGGACGGCGAGGCTCATGCCGATCGACTTCTTCACGTCGCCCGACATGCCGATGAACGGGCAGAGGGCGAGGAAGCGCATGAGCACGACGTTGTCGATGAGCGCGGCGGCGACGAATATCTTCAGCAAATCATCCATTTTTCTTTCCCTTTCCCTCGATGCGCGCGTTCACCGCGATCGCGACCGCGATGAGGAGGCCGAACACGAAAAACCCTCCCGGCGACTGCGAGAAGAACTTCACCTGATACTCCTCGGGCAAGACGGGACGCCCGAAGAACCGGCCGTCCCCGACGAGCTCCCTGACGACCGAAATCGCGCAGAGGACCCAGGTATACCCGACGCCCATGCCGAGCGCGTCGGCCGCGCTCTCGCCGACCGTGCGCCGGTACGAAAAGGACTCGACGCGGCCCATGATGATGCAGTTGACGACGATGAGCGGGATAAAGACGCCCATCGCCTTGGAGAGCTCGGGCGTATACGCCTTCATCACGAGATCGACGATGGTCGTGAACGACGCGATGACGATGATGAAGATCGGGATCCTGATCTCCTGCGGGATAAGCTTCCTCAGCGCGCTGATCATGATCTCGCTCATGACGAGGACGAAGGTCATCGCGACGCCCATGCCGAAGCCGTTCGCGACGCTCGTCGTCACCGCGAGCGACGAGCAAAGCCCGATCATGAGCATGAGAAGCGGGTTTTCCTTGAGTATTCCGTTCGCGAAAAGCGAAAGATATTTCTTCATGGCAGTATTCTCACTCCTCTTCCGGTATCGCGTTGAGCGGGAACGGCGAGGGAGGCGCCTTTCCGGCCTTCCCGAGCCCCGCCTCGGCGAGATAGGACGCGCCCGAGAAGGCCGCTACCTTGACGATATTCGCGAACCCCATCGAAGAGATCGTCGAGCCCGAGATCGCGTCGACGTCGCCCGCAGCGTCGGCGGTTCCCACGACGAAGGGATCGTCCACCGACTTCCCCGCGAAGGCGCCGTAATAGTCCGGATCGACCATCGCGAACCCGTAGTTCTTCGAGTCCGCGGTCTCGTTCACGCGCACGCCGGCGAGCGTCCGGTCGAGGTTCACCGCGACGAGGAGGGTCGACGCCTTGTAGGTTTGGCCCTTCGCCTGCACGACGACGCCGACCGCCTTCCCGCCCCGTTTCGCGAGCCAGGCGCCGGTGATCACGATCGACTTCTCGACCGCGTTCGTCACCGTTCCGGTAATGTCCTCGAACTCCGCGCCCGGGAACGCGTCGGCGAGCGATTCCTCGAGCGGCATCGGCGCGAGCTCGACCGGCGCCGCCGATCCGGGACTTCCCGCGGCGCCGCCGTGGTTCGCGGCGAGGTACTCTCCCGCGCGAAAGCCCGCTTCCTTTATGATTACCGCGACCGCCTTCGAGGAGATCGTCGCCCCGGAAATGGCCTCGACGTCCGCGCCAGACTTGAACGCGTCGTCGACCGACTTCGACGCGAACTGGTCGATGAACGGCGACTCGGCCGTTTTCGTCCCGATACCCGGGGTGTCGGCGTTCACGAGGAACCGGACAGCCGCGACCTTTCGGTCCATGCCGACGGAAACGAGGATCGTCGAACTCTTGTAGGTCGCTCCCGTCGCCTGGATCACCATGCCGATCGCGGAGCCGTCCGCTTTCGCGACGTACGCGCGGTCGAAGGTCACCGAGGAGAGCCCCGACGCGACCTTCCCGGTCACGTCTTCGAAGCCCGTAGCCTCGGGCACGACCGCGCGGAGAGCGTCGTTCACCTTGCGCTCGGCGGCGGCGGCGATCCTCGGCGCGGTGAGACGGTACACGAACGCGAGTCCCACGCACGCGACCGAGGCGTAGGCCGCGAGCACGAAGGAGAGCCTGATCATCGTCTTCATTTCGCGCCCCCCTTCGCACGGCGGCCGGTCCCGTATTTCCGGGGAATGATCTTGTCGAGGAACGGCACCGAGGCGTTCATGATGAGGATGCTGAACATGACGCCCTCGGGATAGCCGCCGTAGAGCCTGATGAGCGAGGCGATGAGCCCGCAACCCGCGCCGAAGATCACCCTGCCCCACGGGGTCACGGGACTCGTCGCGTAATCGGTGACCATGAAGACCGCGCCGAAGACGAGGCCGCCCGAAAGGAGGGTGAGAAGCGGATCGACGCCGGTTGCCCACGAAACGGCGACCGCCGTCGCGAGCATCGCGACCGGCGCGCGCCAGTCGACGAGGCCCGTCAGGCAGAGGATGATTCCCTCGATCGCGATGAGGAAGATCGCCGACTCGCCGATACAGCCGGCCCGCTGCCCCATGAACATGCTCCAGTAAAGGCTCGCGTCCGATTGGAACCCGAGCTTCGCGGCGAGCTCGGCGGCGGAGGAGACGCCGCCCTCGCCGGGCTTCATGAAGGAAAGAACGGTCGCGCTCGAAACCGCGTCGGTCGCCGACCACATGGCAGACGCGCCCGAGACGGCGTCGGTCCCGCGCGGGGCGACCCAGGTCGTCAGGGGCTTCGCGAAGCTGACCATGAGAAAGGCGCGGCCGGAGAGCGCGGGGTTAAAGACGTTCGCCCCGAGCCCGCCGAAGAACTCCTTCGCGACGACGACGGCGAAAAGCGCGCCGAGCGCGGTGATCCAGGGCGCGGTCGTCGGGGGAAGGACGAGGGCGAGGAGGAGCCCCGTAATGACCGCGGACCAGTCCCCGGCGCGAACCTCCCGCCCGATCGCGAGCCTGAAGAGGGACTCGAAGACGACGGCCGAAACGACCGACACGGCGACCGTCACGAGCGCCGGAAGCCCGTAGAGCCAGATCCCGTAGAGCGCGACGGGCGCGAGGCACGCGGTCACGATCCGCATCGCGGTCTTCGTCTCGAAGGGGCTCACGAGGTGCGGGGATGAAGTCAGGTATATTTCGTTTTCGTCACTGTTGGCCATCACGCGCCTCCCTTGGCGACACCCGTCGCGGCGTTTCTATCCGGCGCTCGCTGAGCCTTGCGGGCCTCTTCCTTCCGGCGCTCCGCGCGGAGGAGCTCCTTCCCGACGCGAAAGCGCTGGACGAGCCTGATGCGCGCGGGACAGACGTACGAGCACGCGCCGCACTCGACGCAATCGACGAGCCCGCAGCGACTGGCCTCGGCGAGATCGCCCGAATCCATCGCGCGGACCATGAGCACGGGGGAAAGCCCGTAAGGGCAGGCCTTGACGCAAAAGCCGCAGCCGATGCACGGCGTTTCCTCGACGAGCGAGGTTTCTTTCGCGGTAAGGAAGAGCACGCCCGAGGTATTCTTCTGGACGGGGAAGTCCGCGCCCTTCATCGCGACGCCCATCATCGGGCCGCCCGACACGATCTTCGCGACGCCGGCCTTGAGCCTCACCGCATCGGGAATGAGGTCCGACACGAGGGTGCCGACGGGAACCTCGAGATTTCGCGGGGTCTCGCACGCGCCGCCGGAAAGCGTGAGGACGCGGTCGACGAGCGGCTTTCCCTCGCGAAAGGCCTCGGAGATCGCGGCGAGGGTGCCGACGTTCTGCACCACGCAGCCGCACGCGGCGGGAATCCCGAGCGAGGGAACCTCCCGTCCCGTGAGGACGGTAATGAGGGTCTTTTCGCCCCCTTGGGGGTATTTCGATTTGCAGACCGCGACGGTAATCGGCCCCGCCTCGACGCCGCGCGCGCGAAGCCCGGCGATGGCGGTCTCGAGGATCGGCGCGATATCGCGCTTGTCGTCCTCGATGGCAATGATGCCCTGACCGGCCCCGGTAATCCGCATCGCGATGGCGAGCCCGTCGACGACCTTCGAGGCGCGTTCGCGCATGAGGCGCGAGTCGGCGGAAAGATACGGCTCGCACTCGGCGCCGTTCGCGATGAGATAATCGATTTTCGTTCCTTTCGGGGGATTGAGCTTGACGAACGCGGGGAACGCGGCGCCGCCCATACCGACGAGCCCGGAGTCCCGCACCCGCGCGAGCGCCTCTTCCCGCGAGCAGGAAAAGGGGTCGAGCGGCTCCATGAAGGCGGTCCGGCCGGAACCGTCGGCCTCGACGCAGACGCACGGGCAATCCGCGTTGCCCGTCACCAGTCGACGTTCGATCTTCTTCACGGTCCCGGAAATCGACGCGTGAACGGGGACGGACATCGGGGACTCGGACATCGCGATAACCTGTCCGCGCGCGACTTCGTCCCCCGGTTTCACGAGCGCGACGTTCGGCGCGCCGCCCTGCGTCACCGGAATCCATACCATGCCGGACGAGGGCATCGCCCGCTCGATCGGGAGAATCTCGGTCGGCGATTTGCGACTACCCGGATGGATGCCGCCTTTGAAGGTCTTTACAAGCATGCAAAGATACTAACCTCCCTTTTGAAGTACCGTCAAGTTTTATGAATCTTCAATATAAGGCATTTTCGGCTTGAGTTGGCCTTATTTCGTAACGATATTTATAGGATACCTGTTTAACTCACTGATAGTATGACCCCAGGAGGAAACCATGAAGCACGGATTTGTCACTGTATCCGCACTCATACTACTGACCATTGGCGCGCAATCGCTATTCGCGTACGATCCGCCCGCGGGCGGCGACTCCGCGAACTCGTTCCTTTCCGCGGACTCCCTCGGGGGTAACGCAAGCGCCTCCGGAGGCGCCTTCGGCGGCGCCCTTCCCGGCCTGCTCGCGGCCAATCCCGCCCTCGGCGCGCGCGAGCAGCGGATCACCCTCGACGCCTCGTACGCCGCGATCGTCGGTACGGGAGACGAGAAGGACGGCCTCGGCAATATCCTCAACCTCGGAGCCCTCTACCCCACCCGCTGGGCGGTACTCGGCGGCAGCCTCAACATCCTTTCATCCCCGTTCGACTCGGTTCCGCTCGAAACCTCGGCGGCGCTTCGTCTTTCCGCGTCGAAGGACCTCACCGACCGGCTCGACGCGGGAGTGGGACTCGCCGCCGTGACGGGCACCTCCTGGGGACTCACCGGCGACGTCGGCGTCCTCTACCGGCTCGGGAACGTTTCCTTCCTCGAGGACGCGCGGCTCGGCGTGTCCCTCACCGGGCTCGGCCGCGCCTTCACCCCCGATTCCTACGGAGTCAAGGGCGGCGACGCGACCGGCTATGCCTCGCCCTTCACCCCGCGCGTCGGATTCGCCGCGACGGTCTTCAGGGCCGAGAATTTCAAGCTCGGCGCGAACGCCGACGTATCGCTCCCCTCCTTCAGGAATTTCGTCCTTGACGCGGGAGTTGCCGCGGTCATCAAGGATATCGTCACGGTGAAAACCGGCTGGACCTACAACGCGACCGAGTCCGCGAACGACGCGCAAACCTACCTGCCCTCGCTCGGCATCGGCGTGAAGCTCAAGCTCGACGCCAAGGAAAGCGATTCCTTCCTCGCGAGGAACGGCTGGGCGCAAAGCGACGTCGAGCCGACCTTCGCGGTCAAGCCGCTTTTTAACGACCTCTACGCGATCGGCGGCGGCGTCAACGTGAAGCTCGGCGTCACCGACTCCAAGGCGCCCGCGATCGCCGTCGACTATCCCGAACCGGTCTGGTTCTCCCCGAACAACGACGGCACGAAGGACGACCTTTCCTTCGGCGTCAAGATAGCCGATCAACGCTTCGTGACCTCATGGGCCTTCGTCGTCGAGGACTCCTCGGGCGCCGTCGTGCGCACGATCGCGAACAAGGAAGTCCGCCCCGAGATGCAGGATCTCAAGGCCTTCTGGAAGGTCCTCACGAAACCCAAGGCCGGCATCGCGCTTCCCGAAAGCCTCCGCTGGGACGGCACGACCGATTCGGGCGCGGTAGCCCCGGACGGCGAATACCGCTTCTTCCTGACCGCCGAGGACGATAACGGCAACACGGCGACGACCGACCGCTACGCGACCCACCTCGACAACACCGCGCCCGCCGTCACGGCGACCCCGCCTTCGGGCGCGAACGCCATGATCTTCAGCCCCGACGGCGACGGCAACAAGGATACCTTCAAGATCGCCGAGACCGGTTCCGTCGAGGATCTCTGGAAGGCGACCGTGCTTAACGGCTCGGGCGCCGTCGTCAGGACCGTCGAGACCAAGGCAGCCTCCCCGGCGGGCTTCGCTTGGGACGGCAAGAACGACTCCGGTTCCGTGGTGCCCGACGGCGTCTACTCCTATCGCGTCGAGAGCCGCGACCGCGCGGGCAACGGCGCGAGCGCGAAGGTCGACAACATCATCGTCGACACCGAAAAGCCCGCGGTAAACGTGACGATCGACGCCGCCGCGTTCTCCCCGAACGGCGACGGCGTCCAGGACGCGGTGACCCTTACCCCGAGCGCGCCGGTCCTTACCGGGCTTCTCGGCTGGGATCTTTCCATCGTCTCCCGATCGGGCGCTACGGTGAGAACCCTCTCCGGAAGCGACGCCCCGAAGGCGTTCGCCTACGACGGCAAGAACGACTCGGCCTCGGCGATTCCCGAAGGCGAGTATCAGGCGGTCTTCTCCGCCCGCTACGCGAACGGCCACGCGCCGGTCGCCCGCTCCGCCTTCTTCACCCTCGACGTCACCGCGCCCTCGGCCCAGGTCCGCGCCTCCGGCAAGATCTTCTCGCCCGTCGGCGACGGCAAGCTCGACACGGTGACCTTCACCCAGACCGCGAGCAGTGAATCCGCGTGGACCGCCTCCGTGTTCGCGCTCGGAAGCGACGGAAAGCCCGCGGCCAAGGCCGTCAGGACCTTCGCGCTCCCCGGCGCGCCCGAAGCCACGCTCACGTGGGACGGACGCGACGACGAGGGCAAGCTCGCCCCCGACGGCTCGTACGGCTACCGGCTCTCCGCGACCGACCGCGCGGGCAACCGCGGCGCTTCCAATCTCGCGATCGTCGAGCTCAACACCGAGAAAGCCGACCTCATCCTCCAGGCGAGCCTTTCCGCCTTCTCCCCGAACGGCGACGGCGTCAAGGACGCGATCGTCTTCACCCCGATCGTCAAGGCCGCGACCGCGGTCGACCGCTACGCCCTCGTCGTGACCGACAAGGCGGGCGCCGCCGTAAGGACCTTCGCGGGCTCGGGCAAGGTTCCCGCGAGCTTCTCCTGGAACGGGATCGCCGATCCCGCCTCGGGCCAGGCCGTGGGCGAACGCTGCCCGGACGGCGTCTACGCCGCCTCGCTCGAGGTCACCCTCGCGAACCAGCAGACCACGCGATCCCAGGCCCCCGATTTCGAGATCGACACCGTGTTCCCCTCGATCGAGGTAACGGCGCCCTACCTCGTCTTCTCGCCGAACGGCGACGGTAAAAAGGACGCGCTCCCGATCGCCCAGGTCTCCTCGAAGGAAGAGCTCTGGACCGCCCAGATCGTCTCCGAAAAGAAAGCGCCCGCGAAAACCTTCCGCTGGAACGGCGCCGCGCAAAACCTCGAATGGGACGCGACCGACGACTCGGGTAACCGCGTCGCCGACGGAACCTACTCCTACGCGATAACGGGCGAGGATCGGGCGGGTAACCGGACCGAGAAACGCATCGCGGGCATCAGGGTCGACGCGAGAACCCCGAAGGCCTACGTGACCGCCGAGCTTCCCGCCTTCTCGCCGAACGGCGACGGCATCAAGGAAACCGAACGGCTCGCGATCACCGTCTCCGTCGCCGAAGGGCTCGAGTCCTGGTCGCTCAAGATCAGGCCCGAGTCGACCGACGGCAAGGCGAAAGAAGCGGTCCGCGCCTGGGATTCCGCGACCGCGGGCAATCTTCCCGCCGCGATCAACTGGGACGGCAAGACCGACTCAGGTACCGTCGCCCAGGGGCGCTACGTCGCCGAGCTCTCGCTCGCCTACGCGAAGGGCGACGCCGTCGTCGCGACGAGCCCGGCGTTCCTCTCGAACGCGCGCGCTCCAGCGCTCGGCGTGAAGCTCTCGCCGAAGTACTTCAGCCCGGACAACGACGGCCTCGACGACGAGCTCACCATCGCGCTCGCCGCGGCCTCCGACTCCGACTTCGCCTCCTGGTCCTTCGAGATCCACGAGCCCGAAGGAACCGCCGGGGCCGTCTTCTGGAAGGCGGGCGGCACGGGAACGATCGCGAAGGAGATCATCTGGGACGGCCGCTCGGTCAAGGGCGAGCTCGTCCAGGCCGCGACCGACTACCCGTTCACCTTCACCGTCACCGACTCCGTCGGCATGACGAGCGTCGTGCGCGGCTACGTCCCCGTCGACGTCCTCGTCATCCGCGACGGCTCGAGGCTCAAGATCGCCGTTCCCTCGATCATCTTCCGGGAGAACGCCGCGGACTTCAACGGCCTCGATCCCGCGGTCGTCGAGAAGAACACGCAGGTCCTCAAGCGCATCGCCGAGATCCTCAACAAGTTCCGGGATTACAAGATCCAGGTCGAGGGCCACGCGAACAACGTGACCGGCACGCAAAAGGAAGAGGACGCCGAGCTCATACCGCTTTCGCAATCGCGCGCGAACGCCGTCCGCGACTTCCTCGTCAGGAACGGCGTCTCGGGCGACCGCCTCTCGACGATCGGCCTCGGCGGCACCAAACCCGTCACCCCGAGGAGCGACCGCGAGAACTGGTGGAAGAACCGCCGCGTCGAATTCCTTCTCATCAAGTAATGAAAAAAGCGGGAAGGGAACCTTTGATAAAGGCTTCCCTTCCCGCGCCCATCCTTCCAAATAAAAGGCCCGAGCGCTTCCCGTAAACGGGAAAAGCCCGGGCCTTTTCATTCAATAACCGTTTCATCGACGGCGACCCTCACTCGCGGGCGAAACGCGGTACCGATCAGGTCGGCGATTTACTTTCCCGTGAGTTTCGACACGACATACCTGCCCGACTCGGTGAGGTCCGCGTCGGTCCAGCCTCCGTTAGCGGACGAACCCGGCTTGAGCGCCGAGGCGGTCTCGTTCTTGTCGAAGAGCGACCAGTTGCACCAGGAGATGCCGTTATCGTCCATCCACTCGATCCACTCGTCGCTCGACTCGGGCGAGAAGCTTCCGTTCCCCGAGGCGTGGCAGGTTCCCCACTCGCTCACGAAAATCGCGATACCCCGCTTCATCGCCGCCTTCGCGGTCGAGCGGAGCGAAACTCCGTGACTTCCCGCGTAAAAGTGCAGGGTGTACGCGACGTTCCCGTACTCGGTGATCGGTTTCGCCGCGGCGAGATTCACGTCCTGCGACCAGTGCGGAGAGCCGACGAGTACGAGGTTGTTCGCCCCGGCGCCCCGGATCGCCGCGATCACCTCGACCGCGTAGGCGCGCACCTGTTTCCAGCTCGCGTCGGCGAGCGGCTCGTTGTAGATCTCGAAGATCACGTTCGGGGTGTCCTTGTAAAGGGAAGCCATCTCGGCGAAGAACGAAACGGCCTCGCGCGTGTGCTTGTGCGCGTTGTGGTCGTGCCAGTCGACGATCGCGTAGATCCCGAGCGCGCGCGCGGCCTCGACCGCCTCGCGGACGCGGGCCTTCTCCGCCTCAGGGTTCTCGAGATAGCCGCCCATCTCGACGCCCATCGCGATCCTGACGACCGAGGCTCCCCAGCGCTCGCTCGTGTGCGCGATCGCGCCGCGGTTGTAGTACTTCCCGCCCCACTGGCTCCAGAAAAGGCTCATCCCCTTGAGCTGGACGGGGTCTCCCCGCTCGTCGACGATCCTCGAACCCGACACGGAAAGAGAGCCATGGACCTCGACGGGCGTCGGCGCCGCATGAGCGGACAGGGCGGCGGCGAGGGCAAGCGCAAGCGAGAGAACGCGAAATTGTATCTTCATCGAAAATGTCTCCTTACCGGAAGTATTGGTCAGTCGTGCTGATTTTCATAGAATAACCCTATTTGTTTATATCGTCAACTTTTAACGAGCGGATTAACCCGGGATAGCTCAAGGTTCTCCCGGCGATTCGCCGCGAAACCTCCTGAAGACGTATACTTAAGGGAGAAATCGATCACGCGCGAAGGGGATCACATGACGGGGAAGAAACGGCACGCAAAGCACGGAACCCTTTACTTCACGAACGCGCTCCTCGCGATCGCGGGGGCGGCACTTATCGTCGCGTTTTCGGCGACCTACCTGATGCTCGATTGGCGAAGGGCCCAGGACGCCGAGAGAGAACGGCTCAGGATCATGACCGCTACCGTTGCGAGCCGATTCCAGACCATGATCGACACGACCTCCGTCACGATCAAGACGCTCGTGGAATGGTGCGCGCAAAACCCCGAGCGCGATCCCCGCTTCGACCGCGAGTTCAACGCCCTCCTCGCGACCTTTCGCGCGCACGTGAAGAACACGATCGATATCCGCATGGTCACCCGATCCGGGGACGTGTACTTTTTTCCCTCGCCCGACGAAACGCCGCTCGCGAACGCGGCCGACCGGGAATACGTCAAGGCGATTCTGGCCAATCCCGCCCGGGGCATCTATTTCTCCGCGCCCATCATCGGGAGAGTCACCGGGAAATGGCAAATGGTCTTCGCCTACCCGATGGGAAAGAACGCCGCGGACGGGCTCCTCTTTTTCGCCGCGTTCCAGTACGACAAGCTCGACACCGTCTTCGCCGACCTCCTTGACGTGAGCGAGCGTTCCATCAGCGTCCTCCGCGACGACCGGTTAATCCTTTATCGGATGCCCTTTAACGAGCACCTCGTCGGAAGCGTGCTCGACTTCGCGCCGAACGACTCGGGCGAGGACATCATCGACGTCCTCCTCCCCGTCAAGACGCGTCGCGTGATTTTCTATCAGCGTTTTGACGGTCTTCCCCTCTACGCGATGGTCGCCGACAGCTATGACCGCATTTGGGCGGCATGGCTCTCCGGCGCCTTCATGAAAATCGGGATCGCGGCGGCCGTCCTGCTCGGCTACGCCCTGCTCAACATCGCCCTCCTCCGGCTCCACGCGCGGAACGACGAGATGCGCGCGCAACTCGAGATCGCGGCGCGTTTCGACGGGCTTACCGGGCTCAAGAACCGCCGTTACTTCCTCGAGCGCGTCACGGAAGAAATGGAGCGCGCGCGACGGACGGGGGAGGCGCTCACCTTCGCGATCGCCGATATCGACCATTTCAAGGAAGTCAACGATACCCACGGCCATCAGGAGGGGGACCGCGTGCTCAAGGAACTCGCTACCATCATCGACGAGCACGTACGAGCGGTCGATCTCGCGGGGAGGATCGGGGGCGAGGAGTTCGCGATTCTCCTCGTCGACGCGGATATCGGGGTCGCGCGCGAGGCCTGCGAGCGCATCAGGGAAGCAGTTCGGATCGCGCGGGCGGGAGACTGGCAAGCGGGCTTAAGCGTCGGCCTCGCGAAATGGCGGGGAAGGTCCGAGACGATCCAGTCGCTCATGAAGCGCGCCGACGACGCGCTCTACGAAGCGAAGCGCTCGGGACGAAACCGTGTCGTCGTCGCGGAGTGACGCGCGTCGACGGGAGAGCGGCTCAGCGCGAAAGAGCGAGGGTTTCCGCGATCGCGCGCGGAAGGTACCCCGAGAGGTCCGAGGCGAGGACGCCGTATTCGGTACGCTCGCGCGACGCGATCTCCCCCGCGAGGCCGTGCAGGTACGCGCCCGCGCACGCCGCGTCGAAGGGCGCGAGCCCTTGCGCGAGGAGCCCCCCTATCGCCCCCGCAAGGACGTCTCCCGAGCCCGCCTTCGCGAGCGCGCTGTTGCCCGTCGGGTTCACGAGCATGCGCGATCCGTCCGCGACGACGGAACGATGACCCTTGAGGACGACGACCGCGCCGAACTTTCGCGCAGCCTCGCGGGCGGAGCCCTCGCGATCGGCGCGAACGGCTTCGACGTCGCGAGCGAGAAGCCGCGCGAGCTCGCGCTCGTGCGGGGTCATCACGAGGCGGGCGGGAAGCGCGAGCGGCTGAAGCTCGGCGAGAAGGTTGAGACCGTCGGCGTCGAGGACGACGGGAACGTCGATCGCGGAAAGGGCGAGCACGAGCCTTTTAAAGAAGCGCCTGAGGCTCCGCGTGCCGCCCGAGGGGCTCGACAATCCGCAGCCGAGCGCGATCGCCTGAGCGCGTCGCGCGGCATTGGCGACGCGCCGGTATTCCATGCCGCGGACGCAGCCGCCCTTCGTCCTGAGGGGGATGAGCACCGCGTCGGGGAGCCGCGCGGGGGCGGAATCCGCGACCGCGCGCGGACACGCGAGCGTCACGTACCCCGCGCCGACGCGAAGCGCGGACTCGGCCGAAAGGAGCGCGGCGCCGCGAAAATACGCGGAACCCGCGACGTCGAGAACGCTCCCGAACGCCCGCTTGTCCCCGTCCGCGGGGCGGGGCGGTATCAGTTTGGCGATGGATACGCCGTCAAGCTCGATCATGGAACCATTCTACACCTCGCGGGGCGATCGCGGGAAGCGGATCACCCGACCGGAGGGGTGGCGGAGAAACGTTTTTCGCCTCGCGCGAAAAACTTTCGGAGCCAGGGGAACCCGTGTCGTGTTCTTCTCTTTATACTGTAGGGAACGGACGCGCTCGCGCGAGGAATGGGCGCGTGACGAAAGCGGCGATTCGGCGAGGAACGTGAATGGCGCTCGACGAGACGAACTCGAGGCGCCGACTCGTGCCGCCTTGAGATCGCGCCCGTTCCTCGCGGGGAACCGGATGGTTCCCCTCTTTTATTTACGACCGACGAGGACCATGGTCCGCGCCTTTTCGTTGTAGGGGGAAAAGTCGAAGTCGCCGTAGATCTCGACGGAGGAAAAGCCCGAGGCCTGCATGAGGCGCTTGAGCTCGACGGCGGAATAGAGGCGCTGAACGAAGGCGTGGTCGATTTTCCGGCCCGACTCGTCGATGAGCATCCAGCGGGAGCGCAAGCCCTCCCAGGCTCCGACGACGGAGAACTCGGTGAGGACGGTGAAGCCGCCGCGCTCGAACCACTCGCCCTCGGTGAAGTCGCGGACGGCGATCTCGCGGCCGGTCATCTCGAGAACGAACCAGCCGCCTTTCTTGAGCGAGGAAGCGACGTTTTTGAGGATCTGCATGTCCTCCTCGATCGTGTCGCAATAGCCGAAGCTCGTGTAAAGGCTCACCGCGGCGTCGTAGGTCTCGGGACGGACGAAGGAACGGAGATCCGCCTGCTCGAGGTCGAGCGAGACGCCCTCGTCCTCGGCGGAATCGTGCGCGGCGTTGAGGAAGCCCCTGATGAGGTCGACGCCGGTCACGCGCGCGCCGCGGAGCGCGAGTTCGACCGCGATGCGCCCGGGCCCGCAGCCCGCGTCGAGAATTGCCGGACCCTCGGCGCCGTAAGGAGAGGCGGTACCGTCGGGAGAACCGGCGCGATCGCGGGAAGGGGGCGCGGAACCGTCGGCCTCGGAGGCTTCCTCGCGGAGGGCGGTTTCGGCGTGGTCTTTCGCGGCGGAGCCCGACCAGCGAACCGGCGCGCCGATGATGCGGAGAACGCCCTCGGCGACCGAGGGCGCCTCGGCCCACCGTTTCGCGTCGAAGAGAACGGGCGAGTACTGCGCCCAAAAGGATTCGCTTTCGAACCAGTCCTGTTTTTTATCCGCCATAGAGTGCCTCCCCGAGCCCGTCGTTTTGGCCAGTGTACTACGGATCGCCCCGAAACGCCAGACTGCCGGTCCCGTGACCGCTCCGTATTGAAACTTCATCCGGTTAGGGGTAAAATCCTCGAATCTCTACACAATTCTTACCTATCTAGGAGTATTCTTATGGTTATTCTTACCCTCAACTGCGGAAGTTCGTCCGCGAAGTACCAGGTTTTCGACTGGGACAATCAGGACGTGCTCGCCTCGGGCGTCGTCGAACGCGTCACCCAGGAAGGCGGGTCGATCACGCACAACGCGAAGGGAAAGAGCGAATACAAGGTCAACCACGAGTGCCCGAACCACACGGTCGCCGTCGAGCTCATCATCCGCACCCTCACCGATCCCGAGGTCGGGGTCATCAAGGACATGTCGGTCATCAAGGCCGTCGGTCACCGCGTCCTCCACGGCGGAAACAAGTTCACCAAGAGCGTGATCGTCACCCCGGAGATCCTCGAGACCTTCCGCGAGGTGCAGGATCTCGGACCCCTCCACAACCCCGCGAACATCATGGGCATCGAGGCGGCGCAGAAGGTGCTCCCGAACGTTCCCCACTGCGCGGTCATGGATACCGCCTGGCACCAGACGATGCCGGACACGAGCTTCATGTACGCCGTCCCCTACGAGTGGTACGAGCAGTACGCCGTCCGCCGCTACGGCTTCCACGGCACGAGCTTCCTCTACACCGCCAAGCGCGCCTCGGTCGTTCTCGGAAAGAAGCCCGCCGACACGAACGTCATCATCGCCCACATCGGCAACGGCGCCTCGATGTGCTGCGTGAAAAACGGCAAGTGCTTCGACACCTCGATGGGAATCACCCCGCTCGAGGGCCTCGTGATGGGAACCCGCTCGGGCGACTGCGATCCGGCGCTCGCCTTCTACATGATGCGAAAGGCGAACATGACCGTGCAGGAGGTCGACAACGCGCTCAACAAGAAGTCGGGGCTCCTCGGGGTCTCCGGCAAGTACGTCGACCGCCGCGACGTCATCAAGGCGATGGAGGCGGGCGACAAGCGCGCCGAGCTCGCGTTTAACCTCGAGACCTATCGCCTCCGGAAGTATATCGGAAGCTACATCGCCGCGATGGGCCAGGCCCCCGACGCGCTCGTCTTTACCGCGGGGGTCGGCGAGTTCTCGAAGCCCGTCCGCCTCGCGGTCTGCAAGGGACTCGAGCACCTCGGGATCAAGATCGATCCCGCGAAGAACGAGCTCGCGATGACCCGTAACGCCGAAACCTGCATCAGCGCCGACGACTCCCCGATCAAGATCTTCGTCATCCCGACCGACGAGGAGCTCGTCATGACCGAGGACGCCTACGCGCTCATGAAGGGCAATTACGACGTCCACACGAACTTCACCTACTCCTTCCAGTCCCCGAATTACGCGAACAAGGGTCGCGTCGAGGGTCTCAAGCGCGACCTCGAGAAAAACCCGAAGCTCGCCGAGATCATCGTTACAATTCCCGGGGCCAAGTAACGGGCGATTTCGCCCGCAAACCCGAAACGAGGAAAAAGAAGCCGTCCGGATCGTCCGGGCGGCTTCTTTTTTGTTCGCCGGGCTCTCGCCTCTGGAGTTCCCGGCGGGAATGAGCTACAGTTACCATACTACCGCTCTGGACGGAAAGGATACCCCCGAATGGACATTCTCGGAATCGGCAACGCCCTCCTCGACATCTTCAGTTTTTCCGACGAGGATATCGCGCTCGCGCTCGGTCTTCACCCGAACAGGTCGTCGCATGTCCCGCCCGAGCGGCTCGACGAGCTTCTCATCGCCGTCCCGACGCCCATCCCGGTTTCAGGGGGATGCGTCCCGAACGCGCTCAAGGCGGCGTCCTTCCTCGGTCTCGAATGCGCCGCCGTCGGGTGCGTGGGCACCGAGGACCGGGAGGACGATCGGTGGGCGAGATCGTTCATGGATGACCTCGCGGAATCGGGGGTACGGACGATCCTCGAACGCAGGACGAAACCGACGGGGCGCTGCCTCGTGCTCCACATGCCGGGGGGCATGAAATCGGTCGCCTGCGCGCCGGGGGCCGCGCCCACGCTTGACGCGGGGCAGATAGACGACGCGCTCGTATCGCGGGCGCGAACGGTGTTCGTCGACGGTCAAACCCTCAGGAACCGGGATGTCTTCGAAAAAATCACGCGCGCATGCAGGGTATCGAAGGTTCCGCTCGCGATTGACGTCGCCGCCGCGGACATCGTCCGGGAGAAAAGCGCCGTCATCGAGCGGCTTCTCGCCGAATCGGGCGCGACGGTCTTCCTCAACGAGGACGAGGCCCGCGCGCTCGCCGTCTCGCTCGAGAAAACCGTGCCGGTCGACCTTTCGGGATACGCCCCGAACGAGCGGGCCGACATGGTCTTTTCCCATTACGCGCGATCGGGCTCGGGCACGGCGTGCATCGTCGTGAAACGGGGTGAACGGGGGGCGGAATGCTGGACGGCGAAGGGGAAGACCGAGGCGATGACCGAGCCGGTCCGCTATCCGCTCGACGACACCGGCGCCGGAGATACCTTCGCGGGGGCCTTCCTCGCGGCGAGACTCGGTTGCCATAGCCTCGCCGAATGTCTCGAGGCCGGAAACCTCGCCGCGCGGGCCTGCCTTTCCGCGCCGGGAACGAGGCTCGCGAAGGATGACTTCGCCGCGATCGCGCGGAGGCTTTCCCGCCTTTCCTAGCGCGCGAGAATCGCCTGCGCGATCTTCGCGGCCTCATCGGGGCCGACCAGGACCCTCACGAGCTCGAGCGCGAACTCCTCCGCGACCCCGGCCGCGCGCGCGGTGACGAGATTCCCGTCGGTGACGACGCGCGCTGAGAGGGGCTTTACCGGAAGGGAGTCTCCCTCACCCGGATAACAGGTATATTTCCTTCCCGTAAGGTACCCCCAGCCCCCGAGCGCGACCGCCGGGGCGGCGCAGATCGCGCCCACGAGCCGCTTTTCGGCGAGCATCCGGCCGACGAGGCCCTTCAGCTCGGTCGAGGCCGCGAGATTCTCGCTCCCTTTGGCGCCTCCGGGAAGCACCGCGAGATCCGGAAGCGGCCCGGAAACGACCTCCGCGAGAGCCCGATCGCACTCGACGACGATCTTTCTCGCGGACACGGCGGTCCGGCCCGAAACGCCCACGACGGTCACGGAAACCCCGGCGCGCCTCAGATAATCGATCGGGGTAATCGCCTCGACCTCCTCGAATCCGTCCGCAAGGAACACGTACGCGTTTTTCATGCTTATACCCTTTCAAGAAAGTAGAGTCGCTTGTATAATAATAATATATGAAACAAGTGCTGTTAATAGATGAATCAAACGTTTTTCGCGATTACATAAAGGCCAAACTCGAGGCCAAGCACGTGACGACGGAATTCGGGAAGGGCAAGCTCGACAGCCTCTCGAAGCTCCGCATTACCGTCCCCGATCTCATGATCATCGACTTCAATTCCTCGAGGAATTTCGTGTACGAGCTCCTCGACGCGAAAAAGGCGGATCCGAACGGCCGGGACATCCCGGTCTTCCTCCTCGCCCAGAAAATCGAGAAAGCCGACGTCACGAGGCTTTCCGGGTACAACGTCAAGAAGATCATCCCGAAGCCGCTCAAGGTCGACCAGCTCTTCGCGGCCATAACCGAAATCATCAAGGTCGACTTCGACATCGACACGACCCCGTGCATCATGGAGGCGCGCGTCAACGACAACATCATCTTCGTCGAGATCGCGCAAGGCTTCAACCGCGAGAAGACCGAGCTCCTCAAGTACCGTATCCGGGAGCTCATCTCGCTCTACAACCTCAACGCCCCGAAGATCCTCGTCATGATGACGGACCTCTCGCTCTCCTTCGTCGACGGCCCGAACCTCGAGCTCCTCATGGAAAGCGTGATGGCCGACCCCTCGATCAAGAACCGGAACATCAAGATACTCACGCTCGACTGCTTCGCGCGCGACTTCATCGAGGGAAACAAGGCGTACGCGGACATCCAGGTGGTCACCGACCTCTCGAAGGCGATCGACTCGCTCCTTCGCGACGCGATCGGCGTGACCGACACGTCTACCCTCATCAGCGAGAAGATCCTCCAGGGCGGCGACGCCTCCTCGCGCGACGGCTCGGCGCTCGAGATGCGCTTCAAGAGCGAGATCGAGTCACTCAAGTCGGTCGCGCACGACATCAAGATAGCCGTGGTCGACGACGACGTCGTCATCAGGACCGTCCTCGCGAAAACCTTCCAGTCCATCAACGCGGCCGTGGAGCTCTTCGAGTCCGGAGCGGAATTCCTTCCCCGCATGATCGGCGGCTCCTACGACCTCATATTCCTCGACCTCATGATGCCGGTGATGAACGGCCTCGAGGTGCTCGCGAAGATGAAAGAGAACGACATCACGACGCCGGTAATCGTGCTCTCCTCGATCAGCCAGCGGGAGGCGGTGATGAAGGTCCTCTCTACGGGCGTGCGAAGCTACATGATCAAGCCGCTCAAGCCGGAGGCCATACTCGCGAAGGCGATAGAAACCCTGCAGGCGACGATCTGATGGCCATCGCTCAAAACGTCCCCGTCGACTACCTCCTCAAGTCGCGCGTCCCGGTCCTCATCCTCTCCGCGGACGGTACCATCGAGGCGCGGAACGACGCCGCCACCGAAACCATAGGAGCGCTCGTCTCCCCGGAAAAGAAGGCGGGCAAGGGCAAACCGAACATCAGGGACGTGATCCTCTCGGGGGCGAACGGCGAGGACGCGATCCGCTTCGACTACCTCGTGACGAACGCCATTCCCTTCTTCGTGTTCGATTTCGCGCTCGCCAGGGACGGCCAGGAGGAAGCCTGGTACAAGCTCACGATGAACCGCGAGGAGGACGGGCGGTACCTCGCGCTCATCGAGGACATCACGGGCCAAAAACTCAAGGAAAGCCATCTCGTCCAGGCGAAGGAAAGCGCCGAGAAGGCGAGCGTTTCGCGAAGCCAGTTCCTCGCCAACATCAGCCACGAGATCAGGACCCCGATACAGACGATCATCGGCATGATGGAACTCCTCTCCGAAACGAAACTCGACGAGGAGCAAACCGAATACGCGCGGCAAGTCCGCTTCAGCGCCGACGTCATGCTCACCCTCATCAACGACATCCTCGACATCTCGAAGGTAGAGGCCGGTCAGCTCAAGATAGAGAACATCGATTACCGCCTCGACGACGTCGTCGAGCAGACGGTCGACCTCGTGTCCATGGAAGCGCACAAGAAGGGCCTCGAGATCTGCATCGACATCGACCCCGAACTTCCGACCTCGTTCGTCGGCGACCCGATCAGGCTCCGTCAGGTAATCCTCAACCTCGTCAAGAACGCGGTCAAGTTCACCGAGACGGGATTCATCCACGTCAAGGCGTTTCCCGTCGTCCGCGAAGGCGCGGTTTCCCTCAAGAACCCCGCGGGGGAGTACGTCCACTTCGAGGTGATCGACTCCGGGATCGGAATCCCCGAAGAGGTGCAATCGCGGCTCTTCGCGCAGTTCGTGCAGGCCGACTCCTCGACGACGCGGAAATACGGCGGCACGGGACTCGGGCTCGCGATTTCCCGGAATATCGTCAGGCTCATGGACGGCGAGATCGGCGTCAGGTCGGCGGAATCGGGCGGATCCGTCTTCTGGTTCGACATACCGCTCGTCAAGGCGGAGACCCAGCCGGCCGAGGAGACGCTCAAGCTCTCGCCCACGACGCGATTCCTCCTCGTCGACGACAGCGAGCGCTCCCTCGACATCCTCGAGCGCACGCTCGGCTCGCTCGGCTACTCGCAGGTCACGCGCGCGACGAGCGGCATATTCGCGCTCGGCATGCTTCACGCCGCCCGGCAGTCGCGACGCCCGTTCGACATCGTGCTCATCGACATGGTCATGCCCGAGATGGACGGTTGGCGACTCGCCGCCGAGATCAACAAGAACCGCGACATCAACCAGGCACAGCTCTACCTCATGGTTCCCGAGGGAAGCTTCGGCGCGGAGGCGAAGATGAAGCTCCTCGAGTGGTTCAACGGCTACCTCTACAAACCGGTCAAGCGCCGGATGCTCGCCGACCTCCTCAAGGAACATTTCGCGTCCTCGATCGATCTCGAGGTCGTCGACGAGGACGGACCGGGACAGAAGGGCGGCGAGGAATCCGTCGAGCTCGAGGAACTCGACTCGACGGACGAGGTCGCGACGCCGGTCAGGGCCGAGCCCGCGGTCGAGCCCGCGCCAAGCAACGACAACCTCGCCGAGGGGCTCACGATACTCGTCGCGGAGGACCATCCCGTAAACCGCAAACTCCTGACCATCTTCCTCGAGAAGGCGGGGGCGCGCGTCATCCAGGCTTCCGACGGACTCGAGGCGACCAAGGCCTTCGCGGTCGCGACGATAAACCTCGTATTCATGGACATCCAGATGCCTAACATGAACGGCTACGAGGCCGCCACCTGGATACGAGAGAACGGGTACCAATGCCCCATCGTCGCCTGCACCGCGAGCGCGCAATCGGACGAGCGGGAACAATGCCTCGCGGCGGGCATGGACGACATCCTCCCGAAACCCTACAAGCGACAGGACGTGTTCGAAGTCATAACCAGATTCCTCAAGGAGCGACAGATGAGCGAGGCTGACGGAACCGGAAAAACGGAAACCGCGGGACAGGGCCAGGTCGACCCCGAAACCTTCTCGAGCGCGGAACTTTGCGAGATCATGATGGGGGACGTCGAGGGAGCGCGCGCGCTCGTCGGCGAGTACCTCGCGCAGACGGAGGAGCACCTCGGCATCCTCGCCGAGGACATCCGGTCGGGCTCGCTCGAGGCGGCGTCGAGAACCGCGCACCTCATCAAGGGAAGCTCGCTCAACGTCACCGCCAAGCGCCTCGCCGCCGCCGCGCTCGAGATCGAGAAGGGCTCAGGATCCCTCTCGGCCGAAGAGCTCAAGAAGGCGCTCGAGCGGACGATGGCCGAGTTCGCGCGGCTCAAGGACGCGCTCAAGACCGAAGGATACGCCTGATGCGAATCGCGAGCTACCACGTCCACACGAACCTCTGCGACGGCGCCGAAACCCCGCGCGCGATGGCAGAGGCCGCGCTCAAGGCCGGGATGACCGACCTCTCCTTCACCGCGCACGCCGCCTGGCCCTTCGCGACCGAATGGCACCTCCCGCTCGCCTCCTATCCCGCGTACTCGTCCGAGATCGCCCGGCTCAAGGAAGAATACGCGGGCAAGCTCCGCGTGCTTTTCGGCTTCGAGGCCGACTACATCGACGGCGTCACCGCGCCCGATCCCGAGTTCTACGCGCGCTTCGCGCCGGACATCCTCGTGGGATCGGTACATTTCGTGAGGGCCGACGGCGGCCGAAACCGCGCGAAAGGCGCGCCCCGGAGTCTCTGGGCGGTCGACGCGCCGGCACAAACCGTCGCGCGCGGCATCGAGACCCTCTTCGCGGGCGACGGCCGGCGGGCGGTCGAGGCGTACTGGTCGACCGTGCGCGACATGGTCTCGTCATCCCGCTTCGACGTCGTCGGTCACCTCGACGTCGTCCGGAGGCGAAACGGCGAGCTCCGCTTCTTCGACGAGGACGCCTCCTGGTACCGCCGCGAGGCGCGCGAGACCGTGCGCGCGATCGCCCGCTCGGGCAAGATCGTCGAGATCAACACCGGCGGCATCGCGCGAAAGTCCGTTACAACCCCCTATCCCTCCGCCGACATCCTCGCGCTCCTCAACCGCGCGGGAGTTCCCGTGACGATCAGCTCGGACGCGCATTCCGCGACCGACATCGCGTGCGCGTACGACCTCGCCCGCGCGGCCGCGCGAAAGGCGGGATACGAAACGCTTTCCTTCCGAGACGACTCCGGCTGGGTCCAGGAATCCTTCTGACCGCGCCCATCCTTCCAAACCGACGGCGCGCAAACACCGAGCAAATATGGCGCGACGATATCACTCCGTATAGCCGAAAGCGAGTATCGTGAACGCCAAGTCGGCCGAGTCGTCTTCCATCCTGATCTTGACCACGTGCGGCTTAGCGACCTCCTCGTCGATGAGCACGCTTGTCCACGGGTTGTTCCAGCCGTTGCTCGGCTCCCCGTCGAGGCCGTTCACGAGCTCGCCGTCCACGTACGCTTCGGCCGTGCCGAACGAGCATCCCGCCCGTGACTTCTTGTAGACGATGACGAGATTCTTGCAGGCGATCTTCATCGTGAACTCGCCGCCCTTCTTGCCCGCCGCCTTGTGCCAGTTCGCGGGAAAAGTCGGCTCGGGGTTCTCGCGGTTGAAAGTCCCGATCGACTCGTCCGTCCCCTTGAACGCGCCCGCCGAGACCTTGACGCCGCGCGGCACGGTCCTCGCGTCGATCATCCTGATCCCGTCAAACCGGTAGCCGATGACGGCCTCCTTCGGAAGCTCCGCGTCCCTGGCGCTCAGGGGCTCGGCGTCGACCGCCTTGAACAGGTTCGCGACGCAATCGGCCATGAGACGGTGGCCCGAGTCGGTCGGATGATAGATGTCCGCGAAGAACTCGGCGTCGGTTAGCGTTCCCGCTTCGAGGGCGGGAACGACCGCGTTCTTCACGCTCACCATCGGAAGGCCGTAGCCCTTCCCGACGGGCGCGAGGCGATCCTCGAGATTCCAGCGCGACTGGAACACGCTGAAGACAAGCACGACCGCGGTCCCGTCGTCGGATTCGAGGATGCCGCGAACGAGACTCTCGAACGCGGCGCCGCCCGTCGGGTCGTCGCCGTCGTTGACGGCGAACTCGACGAACGCGATGTCGGGCTTCGAGTCGAGCCGGTCGAGGACGTCGCGCCGGTAGCGGATCATCCCGAGCGAAGAGGGCGTTCCCGCCATGCCCGCGTTGAGATAACCGACGAGCGAGTCGTCGCCGCCGGCGAACATGTCGCGGAACGCGTCGCGGGAGAGGCGCGCCCAGGATTTGTCGGGCCCGGTCGCGTTGAAACCCTCGGTGATCGAGCCTCCGATGTAGGCGAGCGTGACCTTCTTCCCCGAGCGAGCCCGGTCGATCGCGGCCTTGAGCCGCGCGTTGTTCCCCGTAGAGACGAGCGAGCGCGCGATCATCGCGGCCCTTGTGTCGGTTATCATTGATCCTCCCGAACCGGATCCACGGGCCTCCGCGTACGCTCGCGCCGGCGAGATCGCCGAGACCGCGAGACAGGTTGCCATCGCGAAAGCCATACCCCTGGTTCGTATAGTGGTTTTCATGGGTTAATTGTAGTTCCCCCATCCGGGGAAACGCTATCGGGAAATTCCCCCGCGCGCCGATCGCTTCTTGACAAAAGCACATCGTCGGCGAGATAGTTTTCCATTGCCCGATACAAGAAGACAAGGAGTATCGCAATGAAAAAAATCGCGTTTATCCTCGCCTGCACGCTGCTCTCGTATATCGCTTTCACGGCCCCGCCGACCGGGACTCTTCCCCACGTCGCGATAGCGGGTTTCGCGAACCGCACCGGCGATGCCTCCTTCGACACCCCCGCGGCGACCGCGACCGAGAGCCTCGCCCTCACGATCAGGCTTTTGGGTTCCTACGAGCTGGTCGCTCCGGCGACCGCGGCCCCCGGCCTCGCCGACAAGGAGCTGATCCCCTGGTGCGAGGGCGAGAGCGTCGACTACGTCCTCTACGGCTCGATCGGCGCCGCCAAGGGAGGCGCGCAGGAATACTCGCTCGCCCTCTTCGACCGCGCGAAGGGGAAGACCACGATCAGGAAAACCGCGAGGGGCACGTCGGTCTTCGACGTCTTTTCGTGCGCCGACACCCTCACCTTCGCCGTCATCGACGCGATCGCCGGCCGCCACGTCGGCTTCGGCTCGATCGCCTTCGATATCGCGAATCCCGGCGCGGCCGAGGGCACGGCTACGGTCTTTCTCGACGGCTCGAAGGTCGCCGAAGACTTGACCCCGATCGACCGCGTCGTCGAGGGGCGCCACCTCGTCTCGATTTCCTGGAGCGCGAAGGGCTCGAAACCGAGAGAGATCGCGCTCGTCGAGATCGAGGTCGCCGAGGGCGAATGCGCGACCGTGTCGATATCCCTCCCCGAAAGAGTCAAGGCGCGAGCCACGGCGAAACCGACCCAGCCGGAAGGAACGAACGAGCGAATGGTTTTCGTCGAGGGCGGCACCTTCACGATGGGATCCGATACCGGACCGCTCAACGAGCGCCCCGCGCACGAGGTCACCGTGGGGTCCTTCTGGATGGGAAAGACCGAGGTCACGCAGGGGGAGTTCGAGAGAACGATGCGATTCCTTCCCGTCGGAACGGAAAAGGGGTTTAGCCAAAAAAAGTACGGCATTCACTACCCCGTGCTGCTTATCGATTGGGTCAACGCGCTCGAGTACTGCAACGCGGCCAGTCTCCGCGAGGGATATACGCCCGCGTACATAATTAAAACCACTTCCTATGAAAAAACCCGAATCTACGACATTATTTGGGATCGGCTCGCCGACGGATACCGTCTTCCTACCGAGGCTGAATGGGAATATGCCGCGAAAGGAGGAAGCGGACAGGAGCGTTTCAGTTACCCGGGAAGCGACACGGTCAGTGATGTCGCCGTGACAATGGCCACCGCGAACGGAAACGGCTTCGAGGCCGTAGCCTCGAGAAAACCGAATACCCTCGGAATCTATGACCTCGGGGGAAATGTGTATGAATGGTGTTGGGACACCTATGCTTCGTATCGAAACCCGGATCGAGCGGTGAAAAAGGATCGGGCATCGGGCATGACGCGTGTCATCCGGGGAGGGGACAGCCTCCACTCCAATACTGCGGCGCGCTGCACGGCGCGTTCATTCACCTCGATGAGCTTGCGGGATCTCGTCAATCACGGATTCATCGACCTCAGCCGCAACGTCGGATTCCGCGTCGTGCGATCGGTGATCGAAGAGACGGAATAAGACCCGAACGGAGGGACGAGGGGGTGCCGTAAAAGCGTCATGCCGCCTTTACGGGGCGGCATGACCTTTGGAGGCAGGGTGTATCGGTCAGCGTAGCTTCGAGAGGCCGAAAGGGGCTCCGCGCCCGATATTCGTTTGACGCTAGTCGCGAGGTGAAGGGCGTCCCCCCTGCTACCGGTTTCTCCGCTCGTCGGCGCTCTGGCACTCGATGCACATGAGGGCATAGGGGATCGCCTCGAGCCGCTCCTTCGGGATCTTCTTTCCGCACTTCATGCAAAGGCCGTACTTGCCCTGCTCGATGCGGGTGATGGCGGAATCGATGAGCTTCATGCGCTTCATGTCCTTAGACCCGATGGTCTCGAGCATCTTGCGGTCCATGTCGTCCGCGGCGATGTCCGCGAAGTCCTTCGGATCGAGGCCCTCGACGATGTCGCGGAAGTCCTCGTTGTTCGCGATGAGCGTATCTATGATTTCCTTTTTCAGGTTAATGAGCGATTGTTTCATCTTATCGGTGAATTCTTTCTCCATTCGGGCACTCCAGTTGACAAAGATAGTGATTGACCCTAGAATTATACGAACGAAATCCGCAAAAATCAAACAATTTCTGCCGATTTTCGCATCAAATTTTGGAGGAACCGTGGCGAAGGAAGAAGCTATCGAAGTCGAGGGCATCGTGAAGGAATCGCTGCCGAATACCATGTTCAGGGTTGAACTGCAGAACGGGCACGTCATTCTCGCGCACCTTTCGGGAAAGATGCGCAAGCACTACATCAGGATCGTCCCCGGCGACAGCGTGAAGGTAGCACTCTCCCCCTACGACCTCAACCGCGGCCGCATCATCTACCGCGAAAAATAAGCGACATTCCGTTTTCCCGTACGCTCGAGCGTCGCCGCCATGGCGCGGCGCGCCGAATAAAAAAGGCCGGTCACCCCGATACGCGGGAGTCCCGGCCTTCTTCATTTTAAAGGGCGTTTGGTCGCGCGCTAGGCGCGCTTTCGGAGACGAAAGAGGAGCCTGATCGCGCGGATCGAGTTCATGAAGCCGCGGCCGATCGCCATGAGGCAGAGAAGAAGCCCGAAGATCCCGAAGATCATCGACACGCGAAGAAGGAGGATTCCCGCGCCGAGGGTGAGAACGCTCCGGAGAAGCCACTCGACGGCCTCCTGCCGGGTCGGCTCGCGCGGCTCGGGCCGTTTCCAGGTGCCGCCGAAGGCGAACGGGCCGTAGAAGGTCCACGAGAACTGGCCATCCTCGTCGCCCTGTCCCTGTCCGTAGGCGCCATAGGGGTTGTAGCCCTGTCCGGCGGTTTCGTACGCGGGGAACCCTTCGGGGGCGCCCATGTCGTAGCGGGCTTTTTTCTCGGGATCGCCAAGGACGGAATACGCCTCGTTTATCCTCTTGAACTGCTCTTCCGCCTGGGGATTCCCGGCGTTACGGTCGGGGTGCCACTTGAACGCGAGCTCGCGATAGGATTTCTTTATCTGCTCGGTCGTCGCGTCGCGGGACACGTTGAGCGTTTCGTAATGGTCGGACATCTCACTCCTTCCGATGCGGTGATACCCCTATAAAATACCGAAATCGGCCGCCGGATACAAGAACCGGCAGGGCTTTTTACTTGAGTATTACCCAGGTGGAGCCGGTCCCGCCCTCGTCGCGGCTCGAGTGGCCCGATTCCCCCGCGTGGGGATTCCGCTCGATGAAGAGGCGAACGAGGGGACCGAGCACGGGATCCTCGGCCGAATGGCTTCCCTTTCCGTGGATGATGAGCACCTTCTGAAAGCCGCGCCTGCGCGCGTCGGCGAAAAAGGCGGTGAGCCGGGCCCAGGCGTCGTCGCGGGTAAGGCCATGAAGGTCGATGACCGCGTCGGGCTTCGCGCACCTGAGGCGTCGCCGGCGCTCGGCGGGGCTTTCCGGATTTCCCCGCGGGTCCGTCGCGGAATCCTTGTCCTCGACCCCGTATCTCCTGAGCCATGCGTCCATGGGGTTCACGCGCGTCCCGTTCGCCGACGGTTCTGTCGCGCTATCCTCGCGCTCGCGCCTGCTCGGCGCCTTGTGGCTTTTCTTGCCGTGGGGCTTCGCGGTCTCCCGCTCCCATTCGTCGAGTATATCCCCGAAATCCATCGCTTCAGGGCCTCTCCGTTCCCGTGTAGAGGAACGCGCTTTTCGAGGGGATCCAGCCGCGGAGCGCCGTGGGAGTCTCGACGTAGAGCCAGTCGCGCGCGACCTTGATGACCCGCACCGGCAGTCCCTCGGGAAGGCGCTCGACGACGGACGAGCCGGGATCGGGAACGTGATAGAGATCCGCGCGGACCGTCACGGCCGAAGGATCCCTGTCGCGCGCGTACACGACGACGGCGAACGAGGCGATCGCGAGCGCGAGGACGGCGGAGAGCGCCGCGAGGGACGAGACGGAGCGCGCGCGAAGCGACACGAGGCGGAGGGCGAGCGCCAGGGAAAGGAAGAAGGCGGCGGCGACGACCGCGATCTGCTTCCAGGCCGCGGGAGGAACGTCGCGCGTCGCGGGCACCGCGAGGGCTGCCTCGCACGCGAGGCGAGCATCCCGATACCGCCCCGGAAAGAGCCGGGAGCGCTCGGCGAAGCGAAGGGCGGCGAGGGCGCGCCCGTACTCGCCCGCCTTCCAGTATTCCCGCAAGGTCGCTGCGAGTTCCGCGTCGCCGAGCGAGTCAAGCTCGTTAGGAAGCGGGGCGGCTTTCGAGGCGCGATCCGCGACGGCGTCGGTCGAGGCGGCGGAAGGCTTCATGAACGCGCGACCGAGGGATCGGGGGAGGCCCGCTTCCGCGCGCGCGCCCTCGCCGCGAGACACGGTGACGGTATACGAAGGGCTCACGGCCTTGCGGGTTTCGCCTTCGGGGGTCGTGTACTCGACGACCGCGACGGGAAGTGAGACGGACCCGACGGCGAGCGGCGCCCAATCCCAGGCGGCTATCGGAACCCAGGAAGCGGTCGTGGCCGATGGGTCGGGGGATCCCTGCCCGTCCCGGTCGGCATCGCGCGGAAGCGGCATGGACTCAATGAGCGCGTTCTCGGGCGCGTCGCAGAATATCGCGTCGACGGTTCCGTAGCGCGAGGCCTCGAGCACGATCCTCGAAGGCTCTCCCGAACGCGCAGGTCCTCCGTCGAATCGCCAGCGAAGCTCGGTCTTTCCGCTCGCGCGCGGCTCGGAGATCGCGAGGTGGACGGGAGGGATCTCGACCTCCTCCGTCCCGACCTTCACGCGAAAGGGCCCGAGCGCGACGCTTCCGGGAGAAACGGCGACCCATTTCTGGGTGATCACCGTGGCCTGGACGCGCTCGTCCATGGACGAGGCGGGATTCGCGACGCGCTCGCGTTCCTTTCTCGAGGACGCCTGCGCGAGGGAAGGGGGAATGTCCGCGATCTCGAGCGAGGTCTCGCCCGGCTTCGCGCCGAACACCGTTACGCGCGTCTCGACCTCGCCCCCGACGGTCGTTTCGTAGGCCGACACGAAGAAGTCGACGTCGAACGCGAACGAGCGCGAGCAGAGCGCCGCGAAAAGGAGGGCAACGAGACGCGGATTCGGGGTTCTCAATAATCCGCGACGATTTCGCGCGACGCCTCTTCTTCCTGGTTCTTCCATCTGTCCCTTTCCTTTCTCCGCACGAGGTCGAAGATCGCGTCCTCGTCCGATTCCGAGGGCTTCGCCTCCGCGAAGCCCGATCCGCCCGCGCTCCGTTTCGAGTCAGACTCCGAAAGGCTGCGCGCGCTGAGCTCGAGATTTATCTTGGCGTCCGCGCGCGAGCCGTCGCGCTCGAGCGATTTCCGGAACATCGCGACGGCGTCCGCAAACTCGCCCTTCCTGAACGCCACGATGCCGGCCTGGTACCAAAGCCCCGACCCGAGCTCGGGGGATAGCCCCGCGTCGAGCTCCGCGAGTCGGGCGACGGCCGACTCGTACTCGTCCTCGGCGAGGTAGGTCGCCGCGAGCCCGTAGACCGCGTATTGCCTGAGGGTCTCGTTACCCGAGGCGAGGGCGGACTCCTCCGCGTCGAGGAAGGCCTTCGCGGCGGAAGCCCAGTCCCTGCGGGCCCAGGCGAGAGACCCGGAGAGTATCGTGAAGGACTCGCGAATCGACGAGGGGGTTCCCTGCCCTTCCCGTCCGCCCGGCGCTTCGTTCGCGCCCGTTTCGGGGAGCCGCGTTCCGGCGGGCTCCGTCGTCGACCGCGATAGGGGTGATGAGCACCCGAAGAGGGAAGCCGCGAGCGCGAGCGCGATAACGGTCACCTTCGTTTCCATGACAACCCTCCCACGACGACGCCCGCGCTGAGGAGCGCGAGGGCCGCGAGCAAAAACTCCCCGTATCGCGAAACCGGCTCGCGCGTATACACGAGACGGGAGCGCGAGTCCGTTCCCTCGAGGATCGAGTCGAGGACGCGAAGCGCGGAACCGGTCTCGCTTCCCGGCACGTAAAGGCTCCCGCCGCCGGCGATCTCCGCGGCGAGCGAAAGAGCGTCCTCCCGAAGACGGCTCTCGCGCGTCTCGGGATTGTCCGAACCCGGATAGATCCTGATCGAGGCGCCCGAGACGGTACCGACGCCGACGATCAGAAGCCGCGTTCCCGCGACCCGGCACGCGCGCGCGGCGTCCTCGAGGGTCGGCACGGTCTCGTCGCCGTCGGTAAAGAGCACGATCGTCCGCGACTGCGACCCGGTTTCGGGAAAGGCGCGGAGCGCCGCGAGAACGCCCTTTCCCGGGCACGAGCCCGGGCTCGTGAGGAGCGACGGCGAAAGCGAGGCAAGGAGGTCGCGGAGGGCGCGATGATCGACGGTCAGCGGAAGGGCGAGAACGGCGTCGCCTTTCGCGAGCACGAGGCCGCACGGCGTTTTTTCCATGCGCTCGGTCAGGAGCGAGGCGTACCGGGCCGCGTACGAAAGGCGCGTCGGCTGCGCGTCCGAAAGGGTCATGCTCCGCGAGATGTCCATGACGAACATGACGGAAGAGCCCTCCTGCCGTTTCGCCACGAGCCTCGTGCCCCACCGGGGACCCGCCGCCGCAACGGTAAGGGAAACCCACGCGAGGGCGAAGCAGGCCGCCCGGACGCGGAGCGAAAGGGCGAACGAGCCCCTGCGATCGCGACCGGGAACGCGCGAGCGGGAGTCGATGAACGGCGCGAGCGCGGCGACCGCTTTTCCGATCAGGAACCAATGGAACAGCAGGGCGGGAACCGCCAAGGCCGCGAGAAAAAGATACTGCGGATGGGCGAATTGCGGACTCATAGCGCGGACCTCAGGAAAACGCGGGCGACGAGCCAGGCGAGCGCGAAAAGCGCGAGGGCCGCCGCGATGATGGGCGTCTCGAGCGGATCGGCGACGGTTCGGCTCCATGACGAGGCGGACGCGGGCACGGACTCGTCGATCGAGGCGAATACCGCGTCGAGCGCGTCCTTGTTCGAGGCGGTAAGGTAGGTGCCGCGCGCCTTGATCGCGATCTCCTTGAGGGCGCCTTCGTCGAACCTCGAGTTGAGGGTTCCCGAATAGCGCTTGCCCGTCACGGGATCGGTATACTCGATCGGGACCTCGCCCGTGGAGCCGACGCCCACGACGAAAAGGCCGATGCCGTTCTCGGGATAGATTCCCGCGGCCGTTTTCGGGTTTATCTCCCCGGTGTTGTTCTCGCCGTCGGTCATGAGGATCACCGAGGCGCGACCGAGATCGCGACTGACGAGATGGGCGGCCGCGACGGCGAGACCGAGGCCGAGCGCGGTCCCGTCGCCGAGTTCGCCGATCGCGAGCGCGTCGAGACGTTCAAGGAAGGCGCGATGGTCCTGGGTGGGCGGCACGAGGAGAGCGGCATCCCGACCGAGGGCGACGAGACCGAGGGAGTCACCGGGGCGTTTCGCGGCGAAGGCGCGGATATACGCGCGGGCGGCGTCGATCCTGGTCTCGCCCGCGATGTCGCGCGCGGCCATCGAGGGGCTCACGTCGAGCGCGAACACGACACCCGAGCCGGGCTTCGAGTAAACCTCTTCCTGCCTGAACCGCACGGGACCGGCGAGCGCGACGACGACGGAGAGAAAGCCCGCCAAGGCGAGCGCGCGATGGAAGAAGGAGGCGAAGCGGACGAGCGGCGACGACCACTTGAAGGGAATTCCGTCCCAGTCGCCGAGCGTCAGGGAAAACTCGAGTCGGGCGAGGCTTCCCGAGCGGCGCAAGGCGTAAAAAAGGGGAACGAGGAGCGCGAGCGCGAGAAAGAGCGGACGCTCAAAGCTGAACATCTGAAGCCTCCCTTTCGGCCGTGGCCGCGCGCGCGGATTCCTCGAGGGCGAGGACGATCGCGCGCGCCTCGACTATCCCGTCCCGGGGCGAATCGGGCGGCTCGCGGCCGCTGTAGCGGGCGGCATCGATAGAAGACAAAAGCGTCCCGACGCGCGAGCGAATCGGCTCGGGAATCGTTTCCCCCCGATCCGCGAGCGACGAGGCGATCTCGCGGGTCGTCGCCGAAAGGAGCGCCGAAGGGCCGTCCCCGAGGAAGGAGCCGAGATACCGCCTGAGGACGAGGGAAAACGACGCGTACCATTCGGCTCCCGCAAGCCGTTCCGTCCGGCGCTCGAGCCACTTGAGCTCGCGCAGGGCGAGCTTCGCGCGGCGCCCGGAGAGAAGCCGGCCGCCGTTGAGCGCGAGAAAACGCCTCATCCTCGCGACGGCGAGGGCGAGGGCGAGAAACGCGACGAGGCCCGAGGCGGCGAGCGCGTAGAGGGCGAAGGTCGTGCCCGGCACGACGAGGGGCGGCCGCGGCGGCGCGAGCGACGAGACTCCGGTACGTTCGGAAAGCGAGGAAATCCGGACGGGAGGAGGGACGACGCGAACCTTACCGAACGCGAACGGGGGCAAGCGCACGAGCCCCGTGTACCAGGGCACGAACCGGATGACGACCGTCGAGGAGGACTCGCCGCGCCTGACCGTGACGGACTCGACGGTGACCTCGGAAGAGACCGCGACGTCGCCCGAAGGGACAGTCTCCTCGGCTCCCGGCTTGAGGACCGCGTTGAGCGCGCCGGTCGAGAAACTGAGCTCGGCCGCGTCGCCGACGAAGACCTCGCGGGGCACGAGAACCCCGACGGGCTCGGAGGCCGAAAGGGGCGACGCGGCGGAGAACGGGATAATGAAGGCAAGGGCGAGAAACGGGCGGATCTTCATCGGGCGTCACCGCCTGCCCCGCGCGAGCGGGCCGATCCGTGTCGATAATTCGAGAAAAAGAGCGACAGGCTTTTGGCGGCGTCATCCTCGGTCGAGACGACGAGCGTGGATACCCCGCGACGAAGGCAGACGTGGCGCCAGCGCTCGACCGATTCCGCGGCCTCGCGTTCCCATCGGTCGCGAAAGGCCGCCTGGCCGGTCGCGAAGGAGGCGCGAAGCCCCGTCTCGGGATCGACGAAGGGCACGAAGCCCGCGTCGGGAAGTGCCGCGTCGACGGGAGAGACGATCCGCACGGCGAGCGTGTCGTGCCTTCTCGCGAGTATGCCGAGGGCCTTCTCGTAACCGGCCACCCGGAAATCGGAAACGATGACGACGAGGGAACGGGATCTGAGAACCCGGGACGCGCCGGCGATCGCGCTTCCGAGCGCGGTCCCCGGTCCCGAGGGCTTCCGCCCGTCGAGCGAGGTGAGGATCGAAAGCACGCTGTCGCGACCCTGCCGGGGCCGGAACGCGGCGCCCGTCGCGCCGTCGAAGGCGACCGCGCCCACCGGGCTCGAGCAGTATTCCGCCGCGAAGGCGACGAGGGCGGCGATCTCGAGCGCCTTCTCCCTTCGGGTGACCGAGCCGGGCCCCGAGTCCATCGAGAGCGAGAGGTCGACGACGAGAAAGACGGTGAGGTCCCGCTCCTCGCGATACAGTTTCACGAACGGTTTCCCCGAGCGCGCGGTCACGTTCCGGTCGATCGAGCGGACGTCGTCGCCCCGCTCGTACTCGCGAACGCCGTCGAAGTCCATGCCCTGCCCGCGAAAGCGGGAGCGGAACGAGCCCGACTGCATGCCCTCGGAAACGGTGAGGGCGGCGAGCTTGAGGGCGCGTGCGCGCGAGGCGATGTAGGAATCGGGTTTCACGGGAGAAGTCCTCGAGCCTTTCTTACGGAAGCGGCACGACCGCGAGCACGCGCGCGATGATGTCGTCGGCTGAAAGCCCGTCCGCGCCGGCCTCGTAGGAAAGGACGAGCCGATGGCGGAGCACCGGATAGGCGGCAGCCTTGATGTCCTCCGGGATCACGTAGTCGCGGCCGGCGAAAAGCGCGCCGATGCGCGCGCACGAGGCGAGCGCGATGCTCGCCCGCGGGGAAGCGCCGAAGGCGATGTACTTGAGGTAGTCGTCCCTCTGGCGCGGGCTCCGCTTCGCCTCCGCGAGCGGCCTCGTCGCCGCGGTGATCGAGACGAGATACGATAGAAGGGCCTCGTCGAGGCGGACCGCATCGACGTCCGAGCGAACGCGCGCGAGATCCTCGGGCGAGATCGCGGGAGCGGAGGAGGCCCTGGCCGACTGCGTCGCGGGGGTCGTCATTCCAGAAAGGTTTCCGCCCGAGGACTTCCGGACTATGCCCGCCTCCTCGGCGAGCGTCGGGTACGGAACGAGCAGCTTGAGAAGGAAGCGGTCGAGCTCGGCCTCGGGAAGGTTGTACGTCCCTTCCTGCTCGATCGGGTTTTGCGTCGCGAGCACGAAAAAGGGAGCGGGCAGCGCGTACGAGGTCTCGCCGATCGTCACCTGACCCTCGGCCATCGCCTCGAGGAGCGCGGACTGAACCTTCGCGGGCGCGCGGTTGATCTCGTCGGCGAGCACGAGGTTCGCGAACACCGGACCCTTGCGCACGGAAAAGCTCATCTTCGACGGCTCGTAGACGAGGGTTCCGATGAGGTCCGCGGGGAGGAGGTCGGGGGTGAACTGGATGCGCTTGAAGCTCAAGTCGGAAAGCTCCGCGAAGGTCTTGACCGCGAGGGTTTTCGCGAGGCCCGGGACGCCCTCGAGCAGGACGTGGCCGCCGGCGATGAACCCGGTCAGGATCCCGTCGACAAGGGCTTCCTGGCCCACGATGCGCTCGCGCATGCCCGCCCTCGCCCGCTCAAGAATCGCGAGACTCCTCTCGAAACGCGCAGAATCTTCCTTCATAATACACTACCCCGCAGAATACAGTATGATTTTCATTCTACCCGGCCTTCCGCCAGATTGACAACCGGTATCGCTCCATAGTACACAATACCTACCATGGCTAACAATCAAACCATCAACCCGCTGGCTCAGGAGCTTAACTCCGTTCTCGCCTCCTGCATCGCCGGACGCATGCTGTCGGACCTCGGAACGCGGCTCTACTTTCCGAAAGGTATCATCGCGCAAAGCGGCGAGGCGAAAAAGCTCGGAAAAACCGCCAACGCCACGATCGGCATGGCATGCAAGGACGGAAAACCCGTCATCCTTTCCGCGCTCAAGGAACAGCTGCCGACCCTTACCTCGGGCGAAGCCGTCGCCTATCCCCCGACCGCGGGCAACGACGACCTCCGGGCCCTTTGGCTTGACGCCATCAAAAAGAAAAACCCGAGCCTCGCGGACGCGAAAATCTCGCTCCCCGTGCTCGTTCCCGGCCTGACCGCCGGTATCTCCTACCTGTCGGACCTCTTCCTCGGCGAGGGCGTAACCCTCCTCACCGGGGCCCCGGCCTGGGACAATTACGTGCTCATCGTCGAGGCGAGACGCAACGCGTCCCTCAAGGGCTTCCCGACCTTCAAGGGCGACGGATTCGACGTCGAGGGATTCCGCGCCGCGGTGCGGGAAGAGGCGAAAACCGGCTCGGTCCGCATGCTCCTCAACTTCCCCCAGAACCCCTCGGGCTACACCCCGACGAGGGCGGAAGTCGCCGCCATCGTCGCGGTCGTCAAGGAAGCCGCGGACGCGGGCGCCGACGTGATGGTCTGGTGCGACGACGCTTACTTCGGCCTCGACTACGAGGATGACATCGAGCCCGAATCGCTCTTCGCGAAGCTCGCGAACCTTCACGAGAGGATCCTCGCCGTCAAGATCGACGGCCCCACGAAGGAAGACTACGTATGGGGACTCCGCACCGGTTTCATCACCTTCGGCTCGAAGGGAATGACCGACGCGCAGTACGACGCGCTCATCAAGAAGCTCATGGGCGTTATCCGCTCGTCCGTCTCGTGCGCCGCCGCGCCCTCGCAGTCGCTCATGCTCAAGATGATGGCCGACCCGCGCACCGAGAGCGAGAAGCTCGCGTTCCGCAAGATGCTCGAGGAGCGCTACCGCGTCGTGAGGAAGTTCATCGACGCGCACAAGGGCCATCCCGTGCTCCAGGCGCTGCCCTTCAACTCCGGCTACTTCATGAGCATGAAGTGCGTCGGCGTCGGCGCCGAGGACCTCCGCGTGAAGCTCCTCCACGAACACGGAATCGGGACGATCTCCATCGACCCGACCCACCTTCGCGTGGCGTTCTCGTCGGTCGATACCGAGAAGCTCGAGAGCCTCTTCGAGACGATCTTCCGCGTCGCCGGGGAAATGGCGAAGTAATCCGGCAAGACCCCGCCTTCGCGCGGGATCCCGCTTATAAAAGCAAGACCCCGGAAACGCGTTTCCGGGGTCTTGCTTTTCATTTGGGGCAGCGGGATTCACGGAATAGCGTCAATTCCCGACGAGATACCGCCCGATCTCGGAAAGCCCCGGTATGTCCCGGTAGACCGGCTTCCCCGAGGGACTGTGCGCGCGGTCGTAGGCGACGGTCTTCAGGTAGAGGTCGTTCACGTAGTCCGCGAGTATCGTCACGTTCGCGCCGAAATTATTCATCGCCATGTCGCGGTATACCTTGTTCGAGTCCTTCGCCGACGAGGAACCGGAGAGTATCCGGATGTTCGGGACGATCTCGGTCCGCACGAGAAAGACGAAGCGCGCGAGCGCCTGGATCTGCCCGTAGAGCTCGTCGAGATGGATGCCCTGGGCGGTGAACGCCTCGGAATGGTCGGTGATCTCCGCGAGCTGTCGGCTGAGCTCGTGATCGGCGAGGATCCCCGCGAGCAGCGGTCGCATGAAACGGGTCGCGATGTTGTTGTTGTAGTGATCCGCGATCTTGAGGATGATTTCGGGAATCGCGGGATCATGTATCGTCGTCATGAGTCGATTATACCCGGGCCCGCCGGGATTGACAACCAAAGTTTCCGACAATACAGTTACCCCATGACCGACCACACCATTTCGCGCCCGAACGCGCACTCCCCCATCGAAGCGTCGCCTCATCGACCGGACGCGTATCGGCGTGCCGTCGGGGCGGCGCGGGCATGCATCGCCTCGCTCGCGCTCATCGCGGTCGCCTCGACGCTCCTCTCCTGCGGTCGCGCGAAAAAAACCGACATCGCCATCATCTGGACCGACCAGGCGGACTTCGCCTCGTACGTCGAGCTCTTCAACAAAAGCCAGACCCGCTACCGCGCCATCGTCGAATACCGGGAAAACCCCGCCGGCGCCCTGATCGCGGCGAAGGAAACGCCGGACATCGTCATCGGCCCCTGGCTCAAGGGCGAGAAGGCGCGATCCCGCCTCATCCCGGTCGACTACCTCTTCAACGAGCTTCGCATCAGCGCGAAGCTTTTCTACGGGCCGCTTCTCGGCCTCGGCAACGTGGGAGGGAGGCAATACCTGCTCCCCGTCAGCTTCAACATGCCCGTGCTCATCTTCTCCCCGGAAAAACGCAATCTCGTCCCGAACGATTTCTCCCTTTCCCTCGACGAGATCAAGTCGATCGCCCGCGAGTACAACCTCAAGCATAAGGGCCAGTTCGTCCGCATGGGCTTTTCGCCGCGATGGGACAGGGAATTCCTCTACGTAACGGCCCAGCTCTTCGAGGCGCGTTTCGAGGAGGACTCGCGCGTCATCAAATGGGACGCGGACTCGCTCGACGCGGCCGAGCGGTATCTTTCCGACTGGACGAAAACCTCGAACGGATCCTCGCGCGCCGAGGACGATTTTCAGTTCAAGTATCTCTACGACCCGCCCTACCGGCTCGTCACCGGGGGAAGGAACCTCTTCTCGTGCATCTCGAGCGACGAGCTCTTCACCCTTCCCCAGGACAAGCTGCAGAACCTCGACTTCAGGTGGATCACGAAAAACGGGAAAGCCGCCGTCACCGACGGGATCACCTATCTCGGCATCTGCAAGAAGGCGCCCAACATCGACGCGGCAGAGGCCTTCCTGATCTGGTTCTTCAACGAAAAGACGCAAAAGGAGCTTCTCGAGCGAAGCCGGGACCTCGGCTCCCTCAAGCGGAGCTTCGGCATCTCGGGGGGGTTCTCCGCGCTCAAGAGCGTGAACGAAAAGGCGTTTCCCCTCCTCTACCCGCCGCTCCTCGGCCATCTCCCGCCCGCGAACAGCCTCCTCGTCCCGCGCATCCTTCCCAATAACTGGGAGATCATCAAGCGGGAGCTCGTCGTTCCGTACCTCGCTGACGCGGTATCCGACGACGGGTCGAAGAGCTCGCTCCGCGACCGCATCACCGACTGGACAAAGGCGCACTAGCGCCCCGTTCACCCGCGCGCCGACGGGGCCTGCCCGAAAATTTCCTGTAATCATCCCGGGCGTTTCTTCCGATAGTAAAAAAGAAGCGGAGGATACGCCATGTATTCGAATCTTGGCCCGTTACGGACCATGTCATACACGATAATGCCCTCGATTTCCTCGGGCGGAAGGACGTACGTGCCGGTCAAGCCGAGCATGTACGGCTACGCGCAATTCCAGTACGTTTCCGGGTATCCCGCCCGCGACGGACAGGAAGGGATATCGATCGATAAAATCAAGATCCTCAACACCCTCATCGACCAGCTCGTCTCGATGCGCCAGAAAAACGTCCAGCCGAAGGTGACCTCCCGCGGCGAGATCTCCGACGGCCAAATCGACGCGCTCATCAAGCAATACCAATCGCAGATTCAGACGGTGACCGCCCAGGTCGAAAGTCTTCCCTATCGACCCGCTCTCCCGCAAACCGGCGCGGTCGTGAATCTCGTCGCGTAACGGAAATATACACAAAATTTGTCAACCAGCCCTTACTTATCTTGCATAAATATGCAAAATCCGGTACGGTATTGGTAATTGAAGTATTCCCCATTCTTCAACATTTATGTCCATATAAGGAGCTTTTATGACGATCAATGACATCAAGCACCCCAAGCTTAAGGCCTGGGTCGAAGAAGTCGCCAAGATGTGTCAGCCCGACAGCATCTACGTCTGTGACGGATCCCAGTCCGAGTACGACCGCCTCATGAAGGAACTCGTCGACGCCGGCCTCGGCATCCCTCTGAAGAAACGCCCGAACAGCTTTCTTTTCCGCTCCGACGCCTCCGACGTCGCCCGCGTCGAGAACCGCACCTATATCGCTTCAAAGAAGAAAGATTTCGCGGGTCCGACCAACAACTGGATCGATCCCAACGAGCTCAAGGCCACGATGAAGGGCCTCTATGCCGGTTGCATGAAGGGCCGCACGATGTACGTCATCCCCTTCTCGATGGGCCCCGTCGGCTCCGACATCGGCAAGATCGGTATCGAGATCACCGACAGCCAGTACGTCGTTTGCAGCATGGACATCATGACCCGCGTCGGCTCGAAGGTTCTCGACGTCCTCGGCACCAAGGGCGCGTTCGTTCCCTGCCTCCACTCGGTCGGCAAGCCCCTCGCCGCCGGCGAGAAGGATAACGGCAAGTGGCCCTGCGCCCCGCTCGACAGCAAGTACATCTCCCACTTCCCGGAAGAGCGCGCCATCTGGTCGTTCGGTTCCGGCTACGGCGGAAACGCCCTCCTCGGCAAGAAGTGCTTCGCCCTCCGCATCGCCTCCGTGCTCGCGAAGGAAGAAGGCTGGCTCGCCGAGCACATGCTCATCCTCAAGCTCACCAACCCCGAAGGCAAGGTCAAGTACGTGACCGGCGCCTTCCCCTCGGCCTGCGGAAAGACCAACCTCGCGATGCTCATCCCGACCATCCCCGGCTGGAAGGTCGAGACCATCGGCGACGACATCGCCTGGATGAAGTTCGGCAAGGACGGCCGCCTCTACGCGATCAACCCGGAAGCCGGTTTCTTCGGCGTCGCCCCGGGAACCTCGAACGATTCCAACAAGAACGCGATGGAGTCGATCAAGACCAACACCATCTTCACGAACTGCGCGCTTACCGAAGACGGCGACGTCTGGTGGGAAGGCATCGGCTACGACGCCCCCGGCAAGCTCGTCGACTGGAAGGGCAACGAGTGGGTCCAGGACAAGGGCAACAAGGCCCAGGAGCCTTCTTCCCACCCGAACGCCCGTTTCGCGGCCCCCGCGAAGCAGTGCCCGGCCGTCGCGAAGGAATGGGACGACCCGAAGGGCGTTCCGATAGACGCGATCCTCTTCGGCGGACGCCGCCCCTCGACCATCCCGCTCGTGCACCAGGCGACCAGCTGGAACCACGGCGTGTTCCTCGGCTCGATCGTCGGCTCGGAGATCACCGCCGCCGCGCTCGACCTCAAGGTCGGCTCCGTGCGCCGCGACCCCTTCGCCATGCTCCCCTTCTGCGGTTACAACATGGGCGACTACTTCGCGCACTGGATCAAGATGGGCAAGAAGTCCAAGGAAGACAAACTCCCGAAGATCTTCTTCGTCAACTGGTTCCGCAAGAACGCCGACGGCAAGTTCATATGGCCCGGATACGGCGAGAACAGCCGCGTCCTCGCGTGGGTCTTCGACCGCTGCGACGGCAAGGATAACGCCGTCAAGACCCAGATCGGCTGGATGCCGAAGGAAGGCGCGATCAACGTGTCCGGCCTGAACGTTACCGCCGAGGACATGAAGACCATCCTCTCCGTCGACGTCGAGGGCTGGAAGAAGGAGATCGCGGACGTCCGCGAGAACCACTATCCGAAGTTCGGCAAGAAGCTCCCCAAAGAGCTCATGAAGGAAATGGAAGGCCTGGAATCCCGGCTCAATGGCTAAAAGCCATTGAGCTCGGAGTTGGCGCTCTGCGCCGACTTCACGGCTCCTTAATGGCTAAAAGCCATTGAGCTCGGAGTTGGCGCTCTGCGCCAACTCCACGGCTCTCAAGGGCTAAGCCGTTCGGTCGAAAGGCATCACGCAATTGAAAACGCAAAACCCGCGAGAGAATCGCGGGTTTTGTTTTTTATATGGGGTTTATCGCGCGTCACGACGCTGCCGGGGAAGCGATGTCTTCAGCGCGCCTTTTCGAGCATTCTCAGGAACTCCGCGCCGCCGACGGGAAGGTTCGGGGAGAAATGAATGCCGTCGGTCAACGCCATGATCTCGCGCTCCACGCAGCCGAGCGCCGCGTCGAAGAAGGGAGCGTCGACCGCCACGTCGGGAACGGGGGAGACGGAACCGGAAACCGTGCGATAGCGCGCGGAGTATTTCGTGAGCAAGGAGGGATTCCGTTCGCGGTCCGCGGCGAGTCGCCAAAGAAACCAGGCGGCGCGCGCGCGATCTATCGAGTCCGCGGGCGTCGATGGACGCGCGCTTACGGGAGGGGAACCCCAGGAGCCTGTCCCCGGAATCCACGACGCCGAAACGAGACCGTCGAAGAGCGTGCGCGCGCTCGCGTTCCGCTTCGCCGCGAGCTCTCCGGGAAGGGCCCCGACGCTCCGCGCGAGCTCGACGGCGTCGGCCCAGGAGATCGCGTCCTTTTCCGCGACGGCCGCTACCGCGGGCGCAGCTCCCGAATCGACGTCGCGAAGCGTCCATGCGCGATTTCTCTCGTCTTTCCAGAGAACCTCGTAATAACCCGGAAGGAGCGCGAAGGACGCGTCGAAGGACGCCACCGCCCCCCGATACCGGCCGAGCTCAAGAAGGGTCCGCGCGCGCTCGAGGACGAGAAGCCCCGATCCGGGATCCACCGCGAGGGATGCGTCAAGCGCCGCGAGCCTCTTTTCGCCGTCGCGCTCGAGCCGCGCGGCGAGCGCGACGCCGGCCGCGTCGCCCGGGAGAAGGGAAAGGGACCGCTTCGAAAGCCGCTCCGCATCGCTTCGCTTTCCCTCGACGAGATAAAGGCGGCCTGACCAGGCCGCGAGTCTCGCCTCGAACGCCGCGTCACGAATCCCCTTTCGCTCAAGGTCGCGAACGAGGTCTCTCGCGGCCTCGATCGCCCCTTGCGCGGGATCGCGGTCGAGGCTCGCGATCTTCCGCTCCAACGAGGAGATATCGTCGCTCGCCTCCGCGCCCGCGCTCGTCGCGAGCAGATCGCGCTGGAGGCTCGCGCACGAAACGGAGATTCCCCCCGCGAACGCGACGATCGCCGAAAGGGCGAAGGCGCCGACGGTATGTCGATGATTCGATCTCACCTCAATCTCCCCTTTTCTTCCTGAATTGCCAGCAATAGAGCCGATCGTCGAGACCGATTCCCGCGCACTCGACGTTCCCGTCGCCGTTAAGGTCGCCGATGACGGGCATGCCCGAGATCGGGAGCGGGAAACCGTCAAGGGAGGCAAAGCTTCGCCCATACGCGAAGAGGGCGTTTCCGTCGCCCGAGACGAAAACCTCGGGGTCCCGGTCGCCGTTCGCGTCCGCGCAGACGACGGCTCCCGACTCGGCGGTGAAATCCGGTATCTGCTGACTGAGCACGGAGCCGTCAAGCGCGATCCGGTAGAGCACGCCCGACGACGAAACGGCCCAGAGACTCTCGCCGTCGAACGAGGGCTGGAAGAAAAAGACGCCGGGAAGCCGGACGGGGAAGCCCGAAACCGCCTGTCCCGTCTCGTCGAAAAGCGAGAGCTCGCCGCTCTGCGCGAGAAACGCGACCGCGACGCGCTTGTCGGTCGAGCAGAAAACCGGGGAGCCGAACGCGATCCCCCCGGCATCCGCGGGCCAGCCGGGAAGCGGGACGAACGCGTCGTCCATCAGCCAAACCATCCCGGAAAAGCCTTTCGGATACGCGGCGAAGCGGGTTTGCCCGTTTGCCTTCGAGAAGGCAGGCGGCGCGCGAAGGGCTTCGGGGAACGGAAGGGGGATCGCGACGGCAGCGCCCAAAAGGTCGACGGCCACGAGCCCGCCTTCGCTTACGGGAACGAGCACGCGGGCCGATTCGGCAAGCGGCGGGGACGACGGCTTCCCGTTCACCCGCACGGGGAAACCCGAAAGTGGAACGAGATCGCCGTCAAGGAGCGTGATCTCTCCCTCTTCGGTGACGACCCAGAAGGCGGGATCGTCCGTTTCTCCCGGGCTCGCGCCCGCGACGGGCACGCACCAGGCGGGCGAGTTCGCGGAATATTCGAAGCGCGCGAGCGAGACCGGATCGATGGCGACGACGCGCGTTCCGTCCACGACCGTCGCGATACGGGGCGACGAGCCTTTCCGCGGCGCGCGCGCGACGACGGATGCCGCGCGCCCGCCGAGATCGACGGGATACCCCGGAAGCGGAAACACCCCGCGGCCGGTCCCGGGTACGACCGAAAGCGAGACCGTCACCTCGCCCGACTCGACGGTCAGGCGCGCGAGCCCCTGTCGATAAAACTGAAGCGCGCGGGAGAGCCTCCCGCGACCCTTGAGGAAAAACGGGATGGCGCGGTCAAGCGAATAATAGAGCGTCATCGTCGCCCGCTCGTCCGTCGACGAGGAAAGGGATTTCCACGAGTCTGCCTTCCCGAGGGTTTTGCCGGAATTCCGCGCGTTCGCGATCTCGAGGAGATTTTCGGGCGACTCCGAAAGGAAGAGCCAGCCGTCCCGGACGAGATAATACGGGGCGGGGATCGAAACCTTAAAGAGACCCAGGAAAGCCGAAAGGAAATCGGGCAGCGTCAGGCGCGGAATCCTCAGGCCATCGAGCACGAAGGAGTCGTCCTCGGAAACGGCGAGGGTCGCGATGGCGGCGGCGAAGGTTTCCTTCCGCGCCCGCTCGTCCGCGACCTTGATCGCGAACACGGGACGAGGCCGACCCTCGAGGCCGAAAACCGCGACGCCGTCGCCGGCCCAGGAAAACACGAGCCGTTCCAGGTCCATGCCGAGCGCGGCCCGGGAGACGCTGTCGGCGCGGTCGATCGAATCGCCGACCGACTGAGGCGACGAGGAGCGGAGGGCCGCAAGCAACGCGCGAGGCTCCACTCCGACGATCATCGTCGCGTACTGCGCGGTTTCGGGGAGGGACTCGACGGCGTCCGCGCGCGCGGAATCCCCGGCAAGGATTGCCGCGAGACCGGGATCGCCCGCGACGACGCGCGACTTCAGCGCGAGATCGAGTTGGCGCGCGCGTATTCTCATCGTCAGCGCGACGGTATCGGACAGCCGGATCCGGTCGAGGACGGAGCGAACGGAGTCGTCGCCGGCGGCGAGGGACGCGAGCGCCGGGCGTGGATCGAGAAGAATGCCGACGTCGTAATCGTCGGATCCGAGGAGGCGGGCAAGCTTGCCCGCGTCGGGCGATATCCCCCCCGGCCCGACGGACGGCCCCGGAATCGCGGCGTCGAGGCCGTCCTGCGGGAGCGGTAAAGCGACGTCGTCTTCGCCTTCGGCGGCGCGGCGGCTCCGCTCAAGCGCGAGGTCAAGCACGGCGGGATCGTTCGAGGCGACCAGTAGGTTTCGCGCCGTGTCGACGTACCAGGTCGAGCCGCCCTCGGTCCAGTACTCGAAACGGGAGGCGTCGCCCGATTGCACGTAATAGAGGTTCTTTATCGGGATCTTTCCGCCGAGGACGGGAGCGAGGGCCATCAGGGGAGAAGCGACGCCAAGGTCGTACGCGACGAGGATCTTTCCTCCCTCGAGGACGATTCCCTCGAGACTCCCCTTTCCGAGCGCGCGGGCGAGCGCGTTCCCGGTCAGGCCGGAATCGCGAAGCGCGGAGACGGCGGGCGCCGCCTGCGCGAAGGCGGGATCGGCGAGAAGATCGGGAAGGCTCTCGTGCGCGAGAATCCGGTCGGCGGTGCGCATGACCGAGGGTATCCTGAAATACGCGCCGAACGGCTCGACCATGACGGAGTCCGCGGATATCCGCCCGAAGGAGGATACGATGATAACCGCGACGGGCAACGCGACGAAAACGACGAGCGCGATGACGATCGCGACGACGAACGGATTTTTTCTCTTTAGCCGAACATCTTCCATATCGCGATTTTCGCCCGAATGCCGGAAAAGGTCAATTCATTTTGTCGAAGGCGATAATGAGGGGAAGATGGTCGGAATACCCGTACCCCGAGAACACCTCGTATCGCGCGGGATGCCCTTCCGCGTCGGCCACGGGGGGCGACGATAACGGTCGGAAGGACGACGGCCGGTACGCCGTGTCGCTTTCGCGCGAATGGAAAACGTGGTCGATCGCCTCCCATCGTCCGTCGAACCAATACGATCCCTCCGGCCCGTTCGCGTCCCCCGAGGAATGCCGCGCGAGCCAATCGGGCCAGGGGCTTTCGGTTACCGAGGCAAGGATCTCGAACTCCCCGAGTATCTGGTTAAAGTCGCCGGCCGCGACGAAAAACGCCCCGGGATCGCGGGACCTGAGCAAGCCGATCCGCGCCGCGAGGGCCCGCTCCTGCGCGTCCCTGACGGCGTCCGTGTCGGCCGTGTCGGACTTCGATTTCCAGTGCGCGCCGAAGACCGTGACCGGAAGGCCTTCCGCGTCGACGGTCACCTCGACGAGCGGCCGAAGGATCGTCTCGCCCGGGGTCGCGCTCTCGCGCGCTATCGCGTGCGCGGTTACCGACCGAACCGGATAACGCGAGAGGATCGCGGTCGCGAACGCCGATCCCGGCGGCGGCGGAACGAAGGCCGCGAAGGGATACCGCGCGCGCGACGGAAGCCGGTTGCACAGATCCTCGATCACCCGAACGCTCTCGATTTCCTCGAGGATCGCGATATCGGGCGCGCGTTCGGGTCCCGCGCCGAGCGCGGTTCCGGCCAGCAGCAAAACCTCGCCGAGCCGGTCAAGGCGCGCCTCGTACCGCTCCGCCGACCACTCGCTCTTCGCTCCCCGGAACTCCTTGAATTCGGCGCCGGTCTCCTCGGCGTCGAAAAAGCACTGGGCGTTCCAGGTCATGAAGGTGAGGCGTTTCGGGCCCGCGCCGTTTCGGCGCGAGACCGGCTCGACGCCGCTTTCTCCCGCGGAGATCACGAGGCTTACGGTCTCGTTCCCCGTCTCGGGCGCCTCGGTCAGGGGACAGCCCGAGAGGAGCGCGAACACGGCGACGAGCGGAAGCGCCCGGCGACAGGGCGCCGGGCGTTGTCCTGCGGGCGAAAAAAAAGGGATCCTGGACGGCATCGCGAGCCTCCTTGGGATCCCTTTATTCAGGCAATAACGCCGTTTTGGCCTATTGTTTCTGGTAGATTCTCACGTAATCGACGTCCATCCGCGCGCTTTTCAGGCGCTCGTCGATGCCTTCCTTTCCGCCCCAGGAACCGCCGATCGCGATGTTCATGATGAGGTAATACCGGATGTCGAAGGGCCATTCGGCGACGGTCTCCTTCGGGTTGTCGAACCGGTAGAAGGGCGCGCCGTCGACGTACCACTGGAGATAGTCGGGCGTCCATTCGACCGCGTAGACGTGGAAGCGCGAGGAAACGCCGGGGATCGTGTCATGGGCGTTTTTCTGCGTCTCCTTCCGGTGATTGTAGCTCATCGTGTGCGCGGTCGCGTGGATCACGTCCTGCTCGTACCCGACGTGCTCCATGATGTCGATCTCTCCCGAGCGGGGCCAGCCGCCGTACTTGTCGAAGGTCGGGAGCATCCATATCGCGGGCCAGGTGCCGACGCCCTTCGGGAGCCGCGCGCGAACCTCGATGAAGCCGTAGGTCCAATCCGCCTTGTACTGCGTCTTCACCCGGGCGCTCGTCCACGACCCGTTATCCTTGCGCGCGACGATCGAGAGCATTCCGTCCTTCACGAAGGAATTCTCGCGCTTGTTGGTATAATTCTGCACCTCGCCGTTTCCCCAGCCGTTTCCGCCGGTCGAGTAATCCCACTTCTCCTTGTCGGGTTCGCCCGACTCGCCCGAGAACTCGTCCGACCAGACGAGGGAATATCCCGCGGGAACGGCGGACTGAGGCTCGGCGTCACCGAGACCGACGACGCCGAAGACGTTTGCGAAAACATCGCGGGCCGGGGTGAAGGGCAGGACGAACACCGCCGTCACCGTCAATACCGCGATCGCGATAACCGCCGCGATCGACACGCGCGCGGCCTTACTGATCTTTATCGAACCCTTCAAACGAAACCTCCTCGAGAAGCGATCACACGTTAAACTTGAAGAAGATGACATCGCCGTCGGCGACGACGTATTCCTTCCCTTCCTGCCGGTATCGACCCGCCTCGCGGATCTTCTGCTCGGTCCCGTACTTTACGAAATCCTCGAAACTGTATACTTCTGCCTTGATGAAACCGCGCTCGAAATCGGTATGGATGACGCCAGCCGCCTTCGGGGCGGTATCGCCCGCGTGGATCGTCCAGGCGCGGCACTCGTCCTCGCCCGCGGTGAAAAAGGTTCGCATGCCCAAAAGGTGATAGGCCGCGCGCGCGAGGCTCGTGAGTCCCGACTCTTTCAGGCCGATCTCCTCGAGGAACGCGAGCTTCTCCTCCGCGCTCTCGAGATCGGCGAGTTCCGCCTCGAACTTCCCGCAGATGACGACCGTGTCCGCGCCCTCGGCGGCCGCGATCCTTTTGACGGTCTCGATATGGGCGTTCCCGTTCTTCATCCCCGCCTCGTCGACGTTGCAGACGTACATCTGCGGCTTCATCGTGATGAGGTGGCAGTCGTAGATCGCGGCCTTCTCGTCGTCGGTGAGGCTCGCGTTCCGCGCGGCCTTGCCGTCCTGGAGCAGGGGCCTGATCTTGGCGATCGCGGAAAGGACTATTTCCGATTCCTTCTGCGCGTCCTTTCCCTGGACGCGGGCGGCGCGGGTCGCGCGGTCGGCGCGCTTGTCGACGGTGTCGAGGTCGGCGAGCGCGAGCTCGATGTTGATCGTCTCGATGTCGCTCGCGGGATCGACCTTGTTGTTGACGTGGATGATGTCGGCGTTCTCGAAACAGCGCACGACCTGGGCGATGACGCCCACCTCGCGGATATGGCTCAGGAACTGGTTGCCGAGGCCCTCGCCCTTCGAGGCTCCCTTCACGAGGCCGGCGATGTCGACGAACTCGACCGCGGCGGGGATCGTCTTTTTCGGCTTGAACGCGGCCGTGAGGTACGCGAGCCGGGAATCCGGCACGTCGACGATACCGACGTTCGGGTTGATGGTGCAGAAGGGATAGTTCGCGGCTTCCGCCGGGGCGCTCGTGAGCGCCGAGAAGATGGTCGACTTTCCGACGTTCGGAAGCCCGACGATACCGCAGTTAATGGCCATAGAAATCCTCGATAACGGTGATGTGTTCTTCCATAATACCGGCGGAAGCGGGAAACTTCAAGGCATGGGGTCCGTATCGTCTGCCCGATACGCGTACTTTATCAAATCGGGAAATCGGGTTATACTTAACGGAGTTTCTTGACATATTCCTTGTGATAATGCCTCACGCGTATTTTCCAATACCGAAGAAACGTCAAAACCACCCTATCGCCCGGTCTTTACGGGCGCCGGAGGATTACAAATGGCATTCAATCTCGCTATGTATCCCATCTCGTACGTCGCGCAGTACAATCCCGCGACGGGAAAGTGGGAGGAACGCTGGTTTCAGGCCGATTCAATCACCTTTGAGGCGCTTTCCAAGATGAGCGCCGCCGAGCAAAACGAGGTATACGCGAAGCGCAACGTTTTCGGGCTGCCGCTCGTCAACTACACCTCGCAATACGCCCTCGGCTGCTTCGAAGGCATGAAGGCCTACCCCCGAAAGGACGGATCCCTCCATCTCTTCCGTCCCGACCAGAACGCCGCCCGTTTCCGCAATTCGATGACGGGCCTCTACGCGCCGGCTTTTCCCGAGGAACTGTACGTCAAGGCAAGCATCGAGTTCCTCAAGAAAAACCGGGAGCTCGGCTATATCCCGGAATACCGCGAGGAATGGGAAAAAGACACCTTCGCGAGCGCGGACGCCGTGTACCTCCGGCCCTTCATGTACTCCGAGGGCGCGATCGGCGTCGGGATTTCCAAGGCCCCGTACGTGATCATCTGCGCGACCACCGTCTCGAGCTATTTCAAGGGCTCGAACACCAAGGCGATCATCACCGAGCGCATCCGCGCGACCGAGAACGGAACCGGATGGATCAAGTGCGCGGCGAACTACGTCCCCTCCGCCCTCGCCAAGAAAGAGGCCGAGGAAGCGGGTTATATGGAAGTGATCTTTCTCGACGCGAAGAACCGGAAGTACGTCGAGGAAGGCTCCTCGTGCAACATCTTCTTCCGCCTCAAGTCGGGCGAACTCGTGACCCCTGACCTCTGCGGAACCATCCTTCCCGGCATCACCCGATCCTCGGTCATCGCCCTCGCGCGCGCCGAAGGCGTCAAGGTCGTCGAGCGGAAGATCTCTATCGGGGAAGCGGTCAAGAAGTGCGTCGAATGTTTCGTCACGGGTACCGCCGCCGGCATCACCCCGATCGAGAGCATCACCTGGAAAGGAAAGGAATACGTCTTCAACGACCGCGCTCCCGGCGAGCTCGGGAAACGTCTCCAGGCGAAACTCAAGGGCACCCAGTACGGAAGCGTGGCCGACGTAAACGGCTGGAACGTGAAGGTGTAACCCTTTCCGTAGCTTACGACGCCGTAAATACGCGAAGCCGACCGGTTTTCCGGTCGGCTTTTTCTTTTTTGGCGCCGCGCGCTATACTTACCCTGGACGCGCACGGGGCAAACCGGTCAGGATCCCTCACGCGAAAGGCGGTGCCATGGAACTCGACGACACGATCGCGTATCGGCTCATCGTCTCAGGAAGCGTGCAGGGCGTCGGCTTTCGCGCGTTCGCGGTGTCGAGCGCCCGCCGCCTCGGCGTGGCGGGAACGGTCCGGAACCTCGAAGACGGGAACGTCGAGGTGATCGCGGAAGCCCCCAATGAGCGAATGAAGCGGTTTATCGAAAGCCTGAAAAACGGAAACGGCTGCTCCCGAACGGATCATATAGAGATAGCCGCCATACGACCGCGCGGCTATGCGGGATTCGACGTCGCGTACTAGCTACAAAAAAAGCGCGAAGGGAAACCCTCGCGCCGTCCGATTACCGTAAATGCGATGCCTTAATACGTGTCAGGAGTGTTGAGGTCTTTTTGGCCGGCGGGCAAGAGCTCCGCGGGTATGTTCTGCTCCGCGAATTTAGCCTCGATGTACGATTGCTCAAGTTTTTCCATGAACGACTTTGCCTGAGCCCGGGTACAATAGAGCCCGATATACGAACTTGTTCTCGGGGTTTTCCCGCCTGACACGGTATAGAGGTCATTATCGGTGACGGGAAGAATGATCGAAAAGTAGGGAGCCTTGTCGATGAACTCATAGCCGACGCGGAGTTTCGCCTGGGCCTGGGCGTTCAAGCGTACGAGACCCCAGCGAATGAAGGACGGTACGTGACCGTAGGCCGTCAAATCGCCCTTGGTGTCGAGCGTTTTGGCGGAGTACCCATTCTCGTATTGCTTATAGGCCGCAACCAATGCATCACGGGTTGCCCGGTCGAAATTCCAGACGTTCTTGACTCCCTGAAAGGAAAAGTCGAGGAAGACGTTACCGCTTCGCGGATCAAGCTTTACCTCGAGCTCCTTGATCTTGATATCGGTCGCCAGAAACTGATTCATGTGTACCGTCGCCGTACCGAGGGAAAAAGGATCGGCGTTCGCCATGGCATAGGTTGCCTGGCCCGAGCGTGTCGACGCGCACGAGACAAGGACGCCAACAAGTAACAGCGAAACCAGCATACCCCGAATGGCGGTTGTTTTTTTCATGCATTCCTCCGAATACCACAGTATCATTCCACGGGCCTTGAGGCAAGAGACTAAAAAAAGAAGGCCCCGGTTACCCGGAGCCTTCCTTCGTCAAGAGGAAAGGAAACCTTTCCCCGGTTCAGCAATTAGAACCAGTACTCGACCTTGACAGGGATCGCATAGGAAGCGTCGGTGGAGTTCTTGTACTCGAAGCCGGCGCCGATCTTTCCGTTGCTGAAGCCCTTGTTCACGCCCGCGAAGAACGTGGTGGTGGCATCATAAACATCGGAAGCGTCCTTTCCGAAGAGGTTGTTGTAGCGAACATCGCCCTCGACAGTGATTCCGCCGTCCATCGCGTACTCAGCACCAACACCGAGGTCGAACATGTTGTAGGTCTCGTCGGCAGCAGTGATCTTAGCCATCTTGTCGATGAGGTACATGTGGAGGGTGATCGCGTCCATCTTGTAGTTAGCGGTGATCGCAAACTTCTTGAGGCCTTCAACAGCGAGCGCATCAGCATCATCTACGGTGCCATCACCAGTGACATCACCGATGGTCCAGCTCTGGACGTCGTCGTTGAGGTACATGGCAAAGCCGGCTTCCGCAACGAGGTTCTCGACCATGGTAAGCTTGAACGCAACTTCGATCGCGTTGTCGGCAACCATATCCTTGGGATCAATGCTTTCGGGATCATCCTTGGCGTTGCTGAGGTACTGGGCCTTGATCTGGCCGGTTCCGGCGATGGTATAGCCGGCGGCGATCTGGATGTTCTTGAAAAGAACGTCCTGGGCCTTCATTCCGCCATTACCCTTACCAACATCAACGAAGGAGAGGGCGAGGTAGGTCGCGTCGTTCGGGGTAACGGCGACGGCGAACTGCTGGGCTCCGCGCTTCTCGTTGAGGCGGGAGAACGCGATGCTCTCACCGATATCAATGGAAGTCTGGCGGTACCAGTTGAACGCACCGAACGCCTCGTTGTTGCGGAGGGTGTCGTCGTAGAAGTTACCGAGGGAGATCTTGACCATCGACATGGGCTTTACCCAGATGTACTGGTTATCGCCAAGAGTCACGTAACCCTTGCCGTCACCATTGTCGACGTTCATGTCAGCCTGGAAACCGACATTGTCGGAAACACCGGAGATGGTGAAACCGATACGGGGAGCGCCACCCCAGGAAACGACGTTCGCAGTCTGGGGATCAGTGCCTTCAACACCACTGTCATACATCGGGACGAAGAGACCACGGCCCCAAGCACCGAAAGTGATCTCGGCGAACGCGGCAGAACCGACGAGCGCGAGGATCATAAGAATCGCAAGAGCTTTCTTCATTTAAGAAATTCCTCCTTAAAGTTTTGGAACAGCCAAACCAACGGTTTTGAGCGCTGTCCCTATCTTTTGAATCAGTATACCTGCGGATTTTTTGGCCGTCAAGTTTTTTTTTAACAATCTGACAAAATAGCATGACATTCGCCAGTTTTTTGTCATTTTTATGTCAATAATCTCTAGGATTCGGTTTTAAGAAAGGCGGCCAAGGCAGCGATAAAACAGAGCAGCGGGAGGTTTTCGGAGACGAGAATCCCGAGCGAGGTGCCGAAAAAGGCGATCTCGGGACCGGAAAAAAGCCCGAACGCGCGGAGCGCCCGGTAGAGCGTGCCGACGTAGGAGGCGAGAATCCCGACGATCACGAGCATCCAGGCGAGGCTCCGGGTGCGGGTCCACGAGACGATCGCGAGAAAGGACGCGACGGCGCCGAGAACGATCCTCACGAGGAGTTCCGCCACCGCGCCGTCCGAAAGCACGAGAGAAAGGGAGGTCATTTTTTCGACTCGGCGGAAAGGGCCTTGAACTCGCCTGCGTCCGCGATGAAGGGGATGATGGAAGGGGTGCGGTAATCCGGGGAGACGAGGATGCCGCGGTCGAGGCAGCGCTCGAAAAACTCGGGATAGCGGGACGGGCGCATCTTCGGCACGAGGTACGGCCCCCGGCGATCCCAGTAGGGCTCGATATAGGAATCGAAGCGGGACCAGTCGGATTCGGTGCGCTCGAAGAGCGCGGAAGCGAGGTCGCACCAGGCGCGCGCGAGGGCCGCGAGCAGGGGCGGCGCGATCGAGTCGGAAGGGAGCGGCCGGGGTTTTCCCGCGTCGTCCGACTCGGAGCCCGCGAAGACCGCGAGGGTGCAGCCGCCCGCGAAGGGCAAGGGAGAGGAAAGGACCATCGTCTCAAGGGTGTCGTTCGCGTTCCGGAGAAAGGCCTCGTCGACCCGGTCGTTCATTGAATAGAAGGCTTCGTCGAGCCAGGGCCGCCATATCGGCACGCCGTGAACCTGCTTCGCCGCGGAAAGGGGGGAATCCCCCGAGGGGCCGATATCGACGGAGGCTTCGGGATGGAGAAGGGGGTTCTCGATGAAGGGGATATCGCTCCAGAGCCCGAGATACGAGGCGCAGGCGATACGGGCGCGCTCGCGGGAGGAATACCAGCGAACGATCCCGTAATGGGGCAGGACCTCCTGGACGGCGCGGACGAGCTCGTCCTCGACCTCGGTCGGGAAGGAGCCCGTGATGCCGCGATCGAGGACGTTCTTGAAGGCGAGCTTCGATTTGCCTGACCTCCAGCCGAGGATCGCCTCGCCGCCTTCCTGGCAGAGATCGAGAAGGCGCACCCCCTTCGCCGTGTAGAGGTGGTAGTCATAGGCGCGACGGACGGTGCCGTAGCGCCTCCGGATCGCGTCCTTCAGGTTAATCTCGCTCAGGTTTTCCATACCGTTCATTCTACCGCGTTATTCGATATCCGCAAGCCTTTTTTGGACGAGCGCGGTCGCCGTCGCCGGGGCGGCCTGCCCCTTCGAGAGCTTCATCACCTGGCCGGTGAGCCACCCGGCGACGTTCGTCTTGCCCTTCTTCCAGTCCTCGAGGGCCTGCGGGTTCGCGGCGAACACCTCGTCGACGATCTTCTCGATCGCGCTCGAGTCGCTCACGACGGCGAGGCCGCGCGCCTTGATGACCGCGTCCGGCAACTCGCCCGTCTCGAGTATCTCGGCGAACACGTCCTTCGCCTGGCGGCTCGTGATCGTCCCGTCGGAAACGGCGTTCGCGAGAGCGGTGATATGGTCGGGGCCGATCTTGAGGTCGGCGAGCGCGACGTTCTTTTCGTTGACGACGGCGAGCACCTCGGCGAGCACCCAGTTCGCGACCTTTTTCGGCTCTTTCGCGGGAATGGCGGCCCGCTCGAACCACTCGGCGAGTCCACGGTCGGCGGTGAGGGTGTTCACGTCGAAGTCGGAAAGCCCGTACTCGCGCTTGAAGCGTTCGCGCTTCTCGGCGGGGCGCTCCCCTACCCGCGCGCGCGCGGTCGCGATAAAGGAATCGCTCAAGGTAAAGGGCTTGATGTCCGGCTCGACGACGAAACGGTAGTCGACGAAGGAGTTCTTCGTCCGCTGCACGACCGTGACGCCGGCCGCGTCGTCCCAGCCCATCGTCACCTTGAAGCCCTGGCTGAACTCCTGGCGGTCCTCGCGAAACTCCTTGAGCTGGCGGCCGATCTCGTAGGTACACGCGTCGCGGATCGACTTGAAGGAGTTCATGTTCTTGATCTCGGAAATCGGGGTCCGGTAAACCTTCCCGTCCTCGACGACGCGCAAGTTTATGTTCGCGTCGCAGCGCATCGAGCCCTCCTCGAGGTTACCGTCGGTCGCGCCGATGTACTTGAGGATCTCGCGGATCGTCTGCATGAAAAGGGAGGCTTCCTCCGGGCTCGACATGTCGGGCCGGGAGACGATCTCGATGAGGGGGACGCCCGAGCGGTTATAGTCGATGTAACTGTGCGCGCCCTCGATATGGAGGCTCTTGCCGACGTCTTCCTCGAGATGGATGCGCTCGATGCGGACCTTCTTGAGAGAAGGCGCGGCGTCGGAGGCCGCGAGGTTGATCATCACGTGGCCGTCGCGGCAGAGCGGCAGGTCGTACTGCGTGATCTGGTAGCCCTTCACGAGGTCGGGATAGAAGTAGTGCTTGCGGTCGAACTTCGTGAAGCGCGAAACCTCGCAGTCGAGCGCGAAGCCCGCGATCGCGCCGAACTCGACGTACTCGCGGCTCGGGGTCGGCATCGCGCCGGGAAGACCGAGGCACACCGGGCACACGCGGGTGTTCGGCATCCCGCCGTAGCGGTTCTCGCACGCGCAAAAGGCCTTCGTCTTCGTGAGAAGCTCGCAGTGGATCTCGCAGCCGATGATGACCTCGTACTCGAGGTTCCCGTCCTTATGGATCACGGCGCCCGCGTTGAAGGGCGCGCTTTTTTCGTTCGTCACGGCGTTCGCGCTCATTTGGCGGCCTCCCATGCCTTCGCGACGCGAAGGATCTTTTCCTCGGCGTAGTGCGCGCCGCATATCTGGATGCCGACCGGCAGTCCCGCTTTCGTCTTCCCGTACGGCACCGACAGGGACGGCACGCGCGCGAGGTTCACGAAGGTCGTGTAGAGGTCGGAAAGGTACATCGCCAGGGGATCGTCGACCTTGCTCCCGATCGGGAAGGCGACCGTCGGGCTCGTCGGGCACAGGAGCACGTCGTACTTCGAAAGGACGGCCCCGACGTCGCGCTGGATCCGCGCGCGCACGCTCATCGCCTTCTTGTAGGTGTCGCCCGAGAAGTGCGTCGAAAGGACGTAGTTCCCGATGACGATGCGCCGCTTGACCTCGGCGTTGAAGCCGTCTGACCGCGTCGCGACGTAAAGGTCGTCATAGCCGGAGCCCGGGTCGTTCCGGAGGCCGTAGCGGATGCCGTCGAAGCGCGAGAGGTTGCTCGCGGCCTCGGAAAGGGCGATGACGTAATAGCAGCCGATCGCGGCCTCGAGGACCGGGATCGAGACGGTCTCGACCGTGGCGCCGCGCGAGCGGAACCATTCGCAGGCGTCCTCGAAGATGCGGGCGATCTCGGGATCGAGTCCCTTCGCCTCCATGAACTCCTTCGGGAGCGCGATCTTGAGGCCCTTGATCTCGGCGGGCGCAAGATTCGAGAGCGCGGAGAAGTCGAGCGCCGCGCTCGTATCGTCCTTCTCGTCCTTCCCGGCCATCACCGAGAGGGCGAGGCCGATATCGTCGACGTTCTTCGCGAGCACGCCTACCTGGTCGAGCGAGGAGCCGAAGGCGACGACGCCGTAGCGGCTCAAGGTACCGTAGGTGGTCTTGAGGCCGTAGAGCCCGCAGTAGGACGCGGGGAGACGGACGGAGCCGCCGGTCTCGGTACCGAGCGCGATCGGGGCTTGTCCTCCCGCGACGACGGAGGCCGAGCCGCCCGAGCTTCCGCCGGGGACGAGGTCGCGGTCGACGGGATTCCTCGAGGGACCGTAGCAGGAATACTCGGTCGACGAGCCCATCGCGAACTCGTCCATGTTGGTCCGCCCGAGCGGGATCGCGCCCGCGGCGATGAGCCGGTCGGTGACGGTCGCGTTATACGGGGCGACGTACCCGGCGAGGATCTTGCTCCCGCAGGTGCAGGACTTCCCGCGAATCGAGATGTTGTCCTTCGCCGCGAAGGGAAGCCCGAGGAGGGGTCGCGTGTCGCCGGCCTTCCGGGCCTCGTCGGCCTTTCGCGCCGCGTCGAGCGCGTCCTGGAAAAACTCGACGTAGCCCTTGAGCGGTTTTTCCGTTTTCGAGTCGGCCTCGTATGCCGCCTTGTAGGCCTCGACGATCGCGAGGCTCGTCAGCTCCCCTGCTTCCAGCTTCCGCTTGAGTTCGGAGAGGCTCATGTCGCATATGTTCATGTTCGATTCCTTACCGTTTTGTTTTCGCGCGAGGCGAAGGCGCTCAGGCGCCGACTCCGGAGGAGGAGCTTAAGCTCCAACCCCGGCGAAGGCGCTCACGCGCCGACTCCCGTGGTAAATCCCGCGCAAGCGGGATTTACCCAGGAGAAGGAGCTACGCACCAACCCCATGAAGAATCCTGCGCAAGCGGGATTCTTCGAGGCGAAGGCGCTCACGCGCCTTCGCCCAGGACCTTGGGCACCCTGAAGTAGCCGTCCATGTATTCGCTCGTCATCTTCCTGAGGTCGCCCTGCTGAAGGGAAGACCCGAGATCGCCCGCGCGGAGGGACTCGACGGTCGTCGCGGGATAGGCGTCGTAGGGGTTCTCGTCGCCGGCGTATTGGCTCAAAACCTCGAAGTACGCGACGATGTCGCTCACCTGGCCCGCGAGGGTCTCGACGTTTGAGCTTTCGGGGGAAAGCCGCGACAGGTAGAGGAGGTTTTCGAAGGTCTTCGCGTCGATCGCGTTTTTCTTCTCGTCCATAATGGGTCCTTTTCGTATGGTGTGGCGGGATACCCGCCCGTTTCGGTCTTTCAGGAAGCGCGTCAATCCTCGACGAGGAGGAGGTTCTTCGCCTGATACTTCGGCAGGAACCGCTTCTCGCCGCCCGACTCGAACTTGACCATGACGACGAGCTCGCTTTCGGCGTAAAAGGATTTCGTAATAATACCATAACCGTAATCGTCATGGAAGAGTTTGCGCCCGATCTTCCAGCGCTCGGCAAAACCGTCTACGCCGGTTTTGCTTGGAGAAGGTCCGGAGGACCTTCTCCCGGCTTCGTTGGCCCCGCCGGTGGAACCGTTTTGCCCGCCGGAGGCGCCGAGGCGGGAGCTCGCGAAGGAGGCGAAACTCCTGGGCGCGCGGCCGAGGATCTCGAGACCTGAGGGGTCCATCTCGAAAAGGAAGCGGCTCGGCTCCATGAAGGCGGTCCTGCCGTAAAGCCGGCGCGCGGCGCAACTCGTCAGGTAGAGTTCGTCCATCGCCCGGGTGCAGCCGACGTACATGAGGCGGCGTTCCTCCTCGAGGTCGTCGCCCTTCTTGTCCTCGCGCGGAAAGATGCCCGCCTCGAGGCCGGTGACCACGACGCGGGGAAACTCGAGGCCCTTCGTGTTGTGCACGGTGATGAGGGTGACCGAATCGGCGTTCTCGTCCTCGGCCGCCATCGAGCGGTCAAGCTCGACGTGCTCGAGGAATTCGGTGAGTCCCGCGCGGTCGAGGGTATAGAGGCTCGCCGCGTTGACGAGCTCCTGGAGGTTCGCGACGCGCTGGGTCCCGGCGATCTCGTCCTGGCCCTGATGGTACGCGAGAAGGCCGGAGGAATCGATGAGGCGCTCGACGAAGATAGCGAGTCCGACGGCGCCCTTCTTGCGCCCCTTTTTCCCGGCCTCGTCGTTCGCGGCGCCGTTGTCCGCGTTCGCGGCGACGGCGGGGCTTACGGCGCCCGTAGCGTCTTCGCCCGCAAGGCCGAGCTCGCCCGCGGCTAGCGAGTCCGATTCCGACAGCCTCGTTCCCTCGCCGATGAGGGCGCGGAGGGTTTCGACCGTGTGGATGAACTCGGAAAGCCCCGCCTTCGCCTTTTTCGAAAGCGCGTCGAGGATACGCCGGCTGGCGGTAATGAGGTCGGCCTTCTCGTCGAAATCGAGCGAGCCGTCGGTAGCGCCCTCGAAGAGCACGCGCCTCGCCTCGTCGACGATCTTGTCCTGCGTCACCTCGCCGAGGCCGCGCGCGGGCTTGTTGACGACGCGCCTGAAGGCGACCTCGTCGCGGCCGTTCGCGACGAGCGCGAGAAAGGAGAGCGCGTCCTTGATCTCCTCGCGCTCGTAGAACTTGAGCGAGCCGACGACCCGGTACGGGATCTTCCGGTGGAGGAACTCGGTCTCGAAGCCGAGGGATTGCGCGTTCGTGCGATAAAGGACGGCCCAGTCGTCGAAGGGGCAGCCCTTTTTCCGCGCGTTCAGGATGAGCTCGGCGCAGAACGCGGCCTCCTCGTCCTGGTTCCCGAGGAAGACGAGGGTCGGCTTCTTCCCGCCGCCCCGCTCGGCGACGAGGGTCTTCCCGAGCCTGCCCTCGTTGTTCGCGACGACCTCCGAGGCGACCGAGAGGATCGGCGCGACCGAGCGGTAGTTCCGCTCGAGCCTGACGACCTGGGTGCCCGGAAAGCTCTCGGCGAAGGTAAGGATGTTCCGGACCTCCGCGCCGCGGAAGCGGTAGATAGACTGATCGTCGTCGCCGACGACGCAGAGGTAGGTAGCGGGCCCGACGATCGCCTTTAAAAGCTCGAACTGCGCGACGTTCGAGTCCTGATACTCGTCGACCATCACCACGCTGAAGCGCCGGTGGATGCGGTCGCGCACCTCGGGGTTCTCGCGGAGGAGCTTTACCGGAAGGAGGATGAGGTCGCCGAAATCGAGGTTTCCCGTCTCGCGCAGGCGCTTTTGATACAGGGCGTAGACCTCGGCGAAGTCGGGATCGGGGTCGATCTCGGAAAGGAGCGGGCTGTCGGGACCGAGGCAGTAGTCCTTCGCGCGCGAGATCTTGTGCACGCACGCGGAAACCTGCTGCCGCGTAAGGGCGGGCATGGCCTTTGAAAGGAGGGTGACCGCGTCGTCGTCGTCGTAAATGGTGAAGTCGGGATCGAGACCCGCGAGCGCGGCGTTCCGCCTGAGGAGCCAGGCGCCGAAGGAGTGGAAGGTGCGCAAGACCGACCGGCTCGCGCGCTCTTCCATGCGGGTCGCGCGCTCGGCCATCTCCCGCGCGGCCTTGTTCGTGAAGGTGACCGCGAGAATCGACTCGGGCTCGACGCCGCGCTCGGCGATAAGCCAGGCGATCTTCGTGGTGATGACCCGCGTCTTGCCGGAACCGGCGCCCGCGAGAATGAGGAGGGGCGATCCCTCGTGGGTCACCGCCTCAAGCTGTTCGGGATTGAGGACGGAAAGCCAGGACTCGGCGGTCATCGCGCCACCGCTTCGACGTCGACCCCGTTTACCGCCATGATGACGGCGTTCACGACGGAACCCGCCCCGATTTGCTTGCCCGCCTTGTCCTTCTGGCCATCCTCGAACTGGAGGACGACCGAGCCGTCGACCTCGGGGGCCTGGAACCAGGCGCGGCCGAGCGCGAGACGGGACGCCGGGATTTCGGCCTCGTCGGCGCCCACCGCGGCATCGGGGACGTCCACGGGGTCCGCGATGATCTCCTCGACGAGCACCTCGACGGGTTTCCCGACGAAGCGCGCGAGTTCCTCGGGCGTGATCCTGATCTGGATCTCCTTGAGGGTGTCGAGCCGCTTTTGCGCGGTCTTTTTGGGAACGCGCTTTTTCATCTCGGAGGCGGGCGTGCCCTCCTCGCAGGACCAGGTAAAGGCCCCGGACCACATGCTCCTGATCGCGGCGAGAAAGCGGGCCGTCGTCTCGAAGGATTCGTCGGTCTCGCCGGGAAATCCGGTAAGGATGGTCGTCCGGAGGGCGACCGAACCGTAGGGGCTTTTCGCCTCGGCGAACGCGCGCCTGATGTCGGATACGAGGGTCTGATAGGTTTCCGCCGAGCCGCGCCGGTTCATCTTCGCGAGGATACCCGAGTCGCCCGACTGGAAGGGGATGTCGAAATAGGGAAGGAAGCGCGCGTCCGCGGTCATCACGGGAAGGATATCGCGGGGGAAATGGTCGGGATGGATGTAGAGGAGCCTGACCCGGAAGTCGCCCGGAATCTTCGAGATCGCGGAGAGCAGGGCCGAAAGCGGGCTCGGCGCGACGGCATTGCCGTCGGCGGGCGCGGCGGCATTTGAGTCGGGAACGGGATGGCCCTCCCCGTCGCCGCAGCCGAAGGCGGCGAGATCCTGACCGATGAGGTTGAGTTCCCAGGTCCCGCGCGAGACGAGTTCGCGGCATTCCGTGACGATTTCTTCAATAGAACGGCTGCGTAATCCGCCCCGGATGATCGGGATCGCGCAAAAGGTACAGCGATTGTCGCAGCCCTCGGTGATCTTGACGTAGGCCGAGCGCGGGAAGGAAAGAAGCTCGGGCCGATCGCCGCCGCACACGCCCTTTTGGGCGGGCACGAGAACCGGACGGGCCGCGCCTTCGGCGGCGGCGGAATCCGGGGTTGCCGCGGAGTTCTTCGCTTTTTTGCCGTCGGCGGTTTCGGGGAACAGGGCGCGTACGACCTCGCCGACGCGGGAAAGGTCGCCGTTCCCGAAGAACGCGTCGGCCTCGGGAAGCGAGTCGCGGAAGTCTTCCGCGTAACGCTCGGCGAGACAGCCCGCGAGGAGAACCTTCGCGCCGGGATAGGCCGCGCGGGCGGTCATGACCGCGTCGAGGGACTCGGTCTTCGCGGTCTCGATGAAGCCGCAGGAATTGACGATTATAAGGGAAGCGTCCTCGGGTACCTCGGTTCGCGTCCAGCCCATGTCGCGGAGGTATCCGATGAGGATCTCCCCGTCAACCTGGTTTTTCGCGCATCCGTGCTGGTCCAGGAAAAAATGCCGATCAATCAATATCCATCACCACGAACTTGTATCGACCGGTCGAGTCGTCCTTGATCCACTTGAGGTCGCGGACGAGGACCTCGCCGGGTCGGCTTACCTCGAGATCGACGGTCTTGCCGCCGGCGATCATCTGGATCTTGACGGAGTTGCCGTTCGACGCCCAAATGCGGATACCGTTGTTCGCCTGGACGGTCAGAAGCTCCGATTTCTGGTAATAGCGCTCCTCGCGGTTCGCCCGGTCGGACTCGAAGCGGAAGAGGCAGTAGCCGCGGAAGGTCGCGTTCATCGTGACCGGGTACGCGGAGCCGCCCTCGAAAAGCACGGTCTGCTTGCCCGCAGGGGCGGCGCCCGTCGGGGAGGCGACGGTCACGTCGGCGGCCTGTCCCTGGGCGGAGGAAGCGAGGGTTCCCGACGGAGCGGTCTGGGTCGCGACGCTCGCGTCCGCCTGGATCCGCACGTCGGCGCCCTTTGACGGGTCGTTCTTGAAAAGATCGGCGACGAAAACCTTCACGTCGTTTTGGCCGTCGGAGTTCAAATCGATAAGCACGTCCTGGCCGAGCTCGACGACGCGGGCACCCGCGGGGGTATCGAGCTTGAGGGCCGGAGCGGTCTCGAGAACGGTCATCTTCGAGGACCCGGAGGTCGTCGTCACGTTGAGCACGTCGCCCTGATAGAGGCGCTGGCGGAAATCCGCGCCGGACACGTCCCAGGTCTTGGAGGCCCTGGCGACTGCCTCGACCTTCGGCTTCGCCGCGGCGGCGGAGATCTTGCCGCCGATGAAAATCGCGAGCGAGATCACGAGGGCCGCCGCGAGCACGCCCGCGGCTATCATGACGAGGCGCCCGGTGTTGGGACCCGAGAGGATGCGGTCGGTGATCGGCCGCTTGGGCATGAGGTCCTTGAGCGGGATGGGGGTTTCCTGGATCTTCAGGTTCTTGTACGCGCCGATGATCTCGTTGCTGTTGAGGCCGAGGTATTCGCAGTAGTTGCGAAGGAAACCCAGCAGATAGGGCTCGCCGGGGAACACGCTGAAATCCTCGCGCTCGAGCGCCTCGAGATAGCGGCGAGTGATGTTCGTCTCCCGCGAAACCTGGTCGAATTCAAGCCCGCGCGCCACGCGCGCCTCAGTCAGTTTTTTACCGAACGCTTCCATATTTTTTGCCTCATTTCCACGTTATTCGTTGAACAGAAAATCGTTGAACATGTTCGCGGACGCCGGAGAGTCGTACTCGAAGCGATTCTCGAGGATACCCTGATCGAGGGCATAGCCGGTGAAATCGAAGCGAATCTGGTCTCCCGAGATCGAGCGGGCGTCGATCCGGCGCACGAGTTTCGTGTCCGGGGATATCATGAGCCTGATCGTCCTGAACATCTCGGTGGTCGACTTCCGCGCGAGGGTAAGCACGACGACGCGCTCGGAGGAATTCTCCTCGAGTTGGACCGCCTCGGGCCCCGTCTCGTACGCGATCGAATAATACCGCTTGAGGAGGGTGAGCCCCTGCGGGGTCGCGATGGACGCGCCCGAGGCCCCGGAACCCTTCTCGACGGACTGGCTCAGCACGACGTTGTACGAGGGAAGGTAGATCGTCAGGATCTCGCCGTTGAACACGATCGTCTGGGTGGCGGGATTGGAGAAATCGATCCTGAGCAGGTTCGGCTTCTTGAAAATGACCTTGCCGGCCATCGCGTCGGACTTCGAGCCGACGGTGCTGATCGCGAGATTCGCGGAGTAGTCCTTGAGATTGGCGTATACGTCGGATACCGACGAGAAAAAGGCGTCGGCGGTCGTGATGGTCTGTGCGGTAAGCGCGGAGACGGAACAAAGCGTGATCAGAAGAGCCGCGAAAAAGCGGCGCATGATAGTCTTCTTCATCCTTTCAGTAAATCAGAAAGAGGGTATTCCGTCAATTGTTTCGCCGGCTTCGCCCATCCCGCGCGCGGGTCTCGCGGGATGGGAAGTCAGTCGAAACGGGAAAAGGACCGGGACTCGCGGATTCCCCTCAGGCGCGCGGGGCGAGGAGGCTTTCTTCCGCCGCGACGATCTCGGCGAACTCCTTGCCCTCGATGGTTTCCTTCTCGAGCAGGCGCGACGAGACGTACTCGAGCAAGGCCTTCTTCTCCGAAAGACGCGCCTTGACGGCCTCGTAGCGCTCGTTGATCTTTCGCGAGATCTCCTCGTCGATGTACTGCTGGGTGCTCTCGGCGTAGTCGCGCACGAGCTTGGGCTCGCCCGCGAATCCGTAACCTGCGCCGTGCTGGCTCAACGCGACGTTCCGGAACCGCTCGCTCATGCCGTAATCGGTGATCATCATGCGAATGATGTCGGTCGCGCGCGAAAGGTCGTTCGCGGCGCCGGTAGAAACCTGCGAAAACGCGATCTCCTCCGCGGCGCGTCCGCCGAGAAGGACGTCGACCTCGCCGAGGAGTTCCTTCTCGGTCCTGAGGTACCGGTCTTCCTCCGGCATCTGCATGGTGTAGCCGAGCGCGGCGATCCCGCGCGGGATGATCGATACCTTGTGCACCCGGTCGGCGCCCTCGGTGAAGGCGGCGGTGAGCGCGTGGCCCGTCTCGTGGAAGGCGACGATCTTCCGCTCCTCTTCCTTTATGACGCGGCTCTTCTTCTGGAGGCCGGCGATGCCCTTCTCGACGGCCTCGTTGAGGTCGACCATCTGGACTTCCTTCCTTCCCGCGCGAACGGCGAGAAGGGCTGCCTCGTTGATGACGTTCGCGAGGTCCGCGCCGGACGAGCCGCTCGTCGTGCGCGCGATGGCGGCGAGATCGACGTCGCGCGCGAGCTTGACGTTCTTCGCGTGGATCTTGAGGATCTGCTCGCGGCCCTTGACGTCGGGGCGGTCGACGACGACCTGGCGGTCGAAGCGGCCGGGACGGAGGAGCGCGGGATCGAGCACGTCGGGACGGTTCGTGGCCGCGAGGAGGATGAGACCGGAGCCGACGTCGAAGCCGTCCATCTCGACGAGCAGCTGATTGAGGGTCTGCTCGCGCTCGTCGTTCGAGGTCATCGAGTTGAGGCGGCTCTTGCCGATCGCGTCGAGCTCGTCGATAAAGACGATGCACGGGGCCTTCTCGCGCGCCTGCTTGAAGAGGTCGCGCACGCGGCTCGCGCCGACGCCGACGAACATCTCGACGAAGTCGGAGCCCGAGATGCGGAAAAACGGGACCCCCGCCTCGCCGGCGACCGCGCGCGCGAGAAGGGTCTTGCCGGTTCCCGGGGGGCCGACGAGAAGGACGCCGCGCGGGATTTTTCCGCCGATATCGGTGTATTTCTTCGGGTTTTTGAGGAAATCGACGACCTCGACGAGCTCCTCTTTCGCCTCGTCGACGCCGGCGACGTCGCTGAAGCGGGTCGTGACCTTTCCCTCCTCGACGGCGGCTGATTTCGTCTGCCCGGCGGAAAAGATGCTGCCGAGGCCGCCCATGCCGCCCCCGCCGCCCATGCGCTTCATGAGGAACCGCCACATGAAGAAGAAGATCGCGAAGGGAAGCACCCATTGCACGAGAATATCGACGATAAGGTTCTTTTCCTCCGCGTGGATCGAGTAGACGACGCCTTTCTCGTCAAGCAGCCGCAAAAAATCCTCCGTCGGGAGGCCCACGGTTCGGTACAGCTTCCCCTGCGCGCGTGAAGCCGGAAGGAGGCTGAATACCGGTTGCTTTTCCCCGGGGGCCGAGGGCACGGCGGTATAACCGGTGAAATAGGGAGATGCGAGCTCTACCCGGACGATCTCGCCCGAGGCGACCCGCTGCCTGAATTCCGAGAACGGGATCGACGAGTCGGTCTTCATCACGGTGAAATAATTGAATATCGCCCAAAGCGCGAAAATCGCGAGGAGGATTCCCCACATCGGGATGCGCGGAAGGTTTCCCTTCTTGTCCGGGTCGGAATCGGGGCTAAATTTGAAGAAGTTAAAGGGATCGTCCGGGTCTTTCCGGTCCTTTCCGTTCTGGTCGTCGGCACTCATGAGAATAGAACCACCTTTGTCTCGTATCTTAATAATAAGAAAAAAGCTCGGCAAGGGCGAGCGGTTTTCCCGTTTTTTTCTCTGGTATTTTAACCCGTTTTCCTCTAAAGTAATTATTAACGCGTCCGATATGGTAACAAGGGGTCTCGGCTACCGAAACCATTTAGGAGAACGAGGGGGGCGTTGTGGGATATAATCAGGCTTTGAGCGCGTATCGCGAAACACGAGTCAGGACGGCAAGTCAGGGAACCCTGATCGTCATGCTGTATGACGAGGCCATAAAGCAGATAGGGGCGGCGGTCGCCCTCTTCGAGAACGGAACGATCAAGAATCCCCGCAATATCGAGGAAATGAACGTTCACGTCCTGAAAAGCCAGGAGATCATCACCGAGCTCATGGCTTCTCTCGACATGGCCGCAGGCGGCGAGATCGCCAAAAATCTCCTTTCGCTCTACACCTATTTCAATCAACAGCTCGTAGAGGGCAATATCGAGAAAAAACCGGAGAAATTCGAGTTCGTGCGCACCATGATGGACCAGCTCCGTTCCGCGTGGGTCGAGATCGCGAACACGACGGCGGCGCCGGCCCAGCCGATTCCGTCCGGCATCAATATCGCGGGATAGCGTCGCGCGATGGGACAACCGGAACTGGCTCAAGAGACAATCGACGAGCGGGTCGCGATACTCAAGCGATTCCGCGAACTCCTCGAGGAGCAGCGGAACAAGTTCCGGGAATACCTCACGGTGCTCGAGAAACAGGCCGAGATGATCGAGACCGAAAACGTCGACGCGATGGTCCGGCATACCGAAATCGAGCAATCGATCATCTCCGAAATACACACCATACAAAAAGTAATCGATCCGCTCGAGGTCATGTACCGGGACGCGCATCCCGGCATGAACGAAACGGAGATTCCCCGGCTTAAAACCGATCTAGAACGGCTCAGAAAGGACGTCCTCGAGCAAAACGGCAAAAACCGGGAGCTCCTGAAGAGCCACATGACCGTCCTCAGACAGCAGGTCGCCTCGCTCAGGAATCCCTACGCGAAGCGATCGAGCGTCTATTCCTCGGATTCCCACACCGCATCGAGAATCGACATTTCCCAGTAACGGGCCGCGCCCTTACGGCTCCAGTCTCGAACGGTCGAAATGCGGACTCGTTATCCCGCCAAACATCTCCGAAAGATCGCGAAAGTCCTGGATGTACCGACCCGCCGGTCCGTCGCTTCCCTCTGACCCGTCCCTTCCGTTGGTTACCCCGACGACCACCCCGAGAAAATCGATGAGATTGTCGACGTCGTCCTTGTTGTCGCCGTCGCCGCCTCCGCCGCCCTTGCCGCCCTTGCCGCCCGAGACCGATACCATGAGGGATTTCGCCATCGCGCTGTCGCGCGGGAACACCGCGCGCACGAACCCGCCCCGTCCCCCGTCGCCCCCGTCGCCGCCCGAACCGCCCCGAACGCTCGTCTCGTCGGAATCGTCGGGGATGCTTCGATCGGCGCCCTTCCCGCCCGAGCCGCCTGACCCGCCCGAGGCGTCAACCGCGACAACGGAGCCCCCTCCCGCGAGAAGCCATACCCGTCCCGTCGCCGCGTCCCGCACGAGAATGAGGGAACCATAGCGCTCGAGCGGGGTTCCCTTCGTCCGGTAATGGGCGATCTCGAGATCGAGGTTTTGGCCGTCGGTGCCGTTAGATCCGTCGGTCCCGTCATACCGTAAACCGGAAGACTCCCCATCCTCTCCGCGCGAGCCGTCGCGTCCGCGGAAGGATGGAAGCGTCGTCGGGAGGGTAAGCGAAATCTCCTTCGAGACGTCCTTGCCGACCGGGCGGGGGAAATGGACCGTCACGACCGCCTTTTCGCGCGCGAAAAGGGAAAAGGGGTCGCCGGGCGCGTCAAGACGGGGCATGGCCGCGTCGAAGGCGGGATCGTCGACCGAAACCGTTATCCCGGCGGTGTTGCCGAGGGGTTTCCACTGGCTCTTGCCGCCTTTTTTTTCCTGAAGATACCGCACGGCGATCTGATAGCGCTCCCCCGGGCGTACCGCGGAAAGCGCGACCGCCGCGCTTGAGTCGCTTGAGCGCAGTTCCCAGTCGACGTCCACGATACCCTCGATTTTATCGATACTCCGCATCGAGGCGCAGGAGACAAGCAAGACAGATAGCAAGACAAACGCGCCAGCGCGCAAAATGGACTGTTTCACGATACGCTCCTTCAGGCTAGTAACCTGCTTATATATAGAAAGGATACTGCAAAATCGGCGAAATTGCCTGACATCGCGCGTTCCGTGACTTGGGGGTAGCGTAAGGGGAAACGGCCCGCAGGGTCGGTTCCCGCGGAGCGAGGGGGAACCGGGACGGGACGCGCATGGGGAATCGGGGAAGCGCGCGCCCCGCCGGGCGAAAGATCCGTTCCCCCTTTTATGCTATACTCGCATTCATGAAGAAACCCATTTTCGTCCTTGACGCCTACGGGCTTATCTACCGGTCCTATTTCGCGTTCATCTCGAAGCCGCTCACCAACCGCGAGGGGAAGAACGTGTCGGCCGTGTTCGGGTTTTTCCGGAACCTCGAGGGCCTTTTCAGGCAATACAACCCGGAGCTCTTCGTCGTCGCCTTCGACTCGCGTACCCCGACCTTCCGGCACGAGCTCTACGCCGAATACAAGGCGACCCGCGCGAAAACGCCCGAGGACCTCCATCCCCAAGTCCCGATCATCGAGGAAATACTGACGGCGCTCGGCGTGCCGACGGTGCGCCAGGACGGCTTCGAGGCCGACGACATCATCGCGTCCGTCGCCACGCGCGCGCGCGCGGAAGGGCGGGAATGCGTGATCGTCTCGGGGGACAAGGATCTCATGCAGCTCGTCGGCGGGCCGGTGACCATCCTCAAGCCGGGCAAGACCGGGGGCTGGGAGCGCGTCGACGCGGACGGGGTAAAATCCGAATGGGGCGTGGGGCCGGAGCTCATGCTCGATCTTCTCTCGCTCACCGGCGACGCCTCCGACAACGTGCCGGGGGTCAAGGGCGTCGGCGACAAGACCGCGCTCAAACTGCTTTCCGAGTACGGCACCCTCGACGGGATATACGCGAACGCCGACAAGCTTACCGGGGCGATCGGGCAGAAGGTCGCGGCGGGAAAAGAGATGGCCTACTTCTCCAAAAAGCTCATTGCCCTCTGCGAGGACGTACCGCTCGAGCGCGACCTCGACGCGTACTCGTGCGCGCAGGTCGACCGGATCGCGGCGGCGCGGCTCCTCATGCGCGAGGGCTTGCCGAGCGTCGCGAAGCTCTGGAGCGCGGACGCGGTCGCGGATGGCTCCCGCGCCGATGCGGGGATCGCGGATTCCGTCACCGAGGGTGCGGCCGCCAAGGCAGGAAGCGGCAAAACCGCCGCCACGAACAGCGCTTCCGGCGCGGGAAGGTTCTTCACCCCGCCCCTCTCGGACAGTCTCCCCCCCGTCGCGCCCGAAAAGAACGTCGGAAATTATCGCGCGGTCACGGATATCAAGGAACTTTCTTCGATAATCGACGCCGCGCTCGCTCAGGGGTTCGCGGCGATCGACACCGAGACCACGGGGCTCGACACCGCGACGGACGCGATCGTCGGGTTTTCGCTCGCCCTGAAGGAAGGCGAGGCGATCTACGTCCCGCTGAAGGGTCCGACCCCGGAGCTCGGGGAGGAAGCCCATCCGCTCGCGGAAGCGAAACCGGCGCTCGACTGCCTCGCCCGCCTTTTCGCCGCGAAGGGTTTTGTCGCGATCCTTCACAACGCGAAGTTCGACCTCGCCGTTCTTTCCCGGCTCGGCCTCTTCAAGGGACTTCCCGCCGCCCGCCCCGCGTGCCGGCTCTTCGACACGATGATAGCCGCCTGGCTCCTCGACCCCGACTGGGGCTCCTTCTCGCTCGAGTCGCTCGCGCTCGGCCAGCTCGGTCTCGAGACGATCGCGTACGCGGACGTCGTCCCGAAGGGAAAGACCTTCGCCGACGTGCCCGTTCCGCTCGCCGTTCCCTACGCGGCGGAGGACGCGGACCTTACCCTCCGCCTCCGGGCCCGCTTCGCGCCGAAGCTCGAGGAGTTCGGCCTTGAGCGCCTGTTCGCCGACCTCGAGATGCCGCTCGTCCCCGTCCTCGCCGGGATGGAGGAGGCCGGGATCAGGCTCGTCAAGGACGAGCTTTCCGCGTTCTCGGCGGAACTTTCGGGAAAGATCGCCGCGACCGAAAAGGATATCTGGGAGACGGTCGGGCACGAGTTCAACGTCGCCTCGCCGAAGCAGCTCCAGGAGGTGCTCTTCACCGAGCGGAAGCTTTCGCCGGGAAAGAAGACCAAGACCGGCTACTCGACCGATAACTCCGTCCTCGAGGACCTCGCGAGCGAGGACGTCGTGCCGGGGAAGATCCTCGACTACCGCGCCCTCGCGAAGCTGAAATCGACCTATGTCGACGCCCTCCCCGCCCTCGCGGACGCGAGCGGGCGCGTCCACACGAGCTTCGTCCAGACGGGCACGGCGACGGGCCGGCTCTCGAGCCGAGACCCGAACCTCCAGAACATCCCCGTCCGCGACGAGAACGGGAGGCGCATCCGCGCGGCGTTCCGCGCGGCCGAGGGCTTCGAGCTCGTGTCGGCGGACTACGCCCAGATCGAGCTCGTCATCCTCGCCCACCTCTCGAGGGACGAAAACCTCGTCGCGGCCTTCACGAGCGGGGTCGACGTCCACAAGCGGACCGCCGCGCTCATCTTCGGCGTCGACACCGACGCGGTCACCGCGGACATGCGGCGAGTCGCGAAGACGATCAACTTCGGCGTCATGTACGGGATGAGCTCCTTCCGGCTCGCGAACGAGCTCCGCATCCCGCGCGGGAAAGCGGCGGAGTTCATCAACGCGTACTTCGCCACCTATTCGGGGGTTTCGCGCTTCATCGCGGAGACCAAGGCCCGCGCGGCAGAGACCGGCTACGTCGAGACGATCATGGGGCGCCGCCGCTACATCCGCGCGATCGCGAGCTCGAACAAGCTCGAGCGCGCGGGCGCCGAGCGGATCGCCGTCAATACCCCGATCCAGGGCTCGGCCGCCGACATCGTGAAGGCCGCGATGCTCCGGGTCGACGCCGCGCTCCGCCGCGAAAAGCTTTCGACGCGCCTCCTTTTGCAGGTGCACGACGAGCTCATCCTCGAGGCCCCGACGGGCGAGGTTTCGCGCGTGCGGGAACTCCTCAAATCGGAGATGGAGGCGGTTATCGCCCTCACCGTCCCCTTGCGGGTAAGCGTCGAGTCGGGGCCGAGCTGGGGAGACTTCCATTGAAAGCCGCTCGCCCGCCGAAGGCCTGCCTCCCGGTCATCGGGCTCACCGGCCCCATGTGCGCGGGGAAAAACGCCGCGGGGGCCATCCTCGAGCGGTTCGGTTTCGCGGTCGTCGACGCGGACAAAACCGCGCACGCCGCCCTTCTGGACGTCCAGGACCGGGTCGTCGCGGCCTTCGAGCCCGTCGCGCGGGAGCGGGGGATCAACCTCGTGAAGGCCGACGGCACCCTCGACCGGCGCGCCCTCGGGAGCGTCGTATTCTCGGACGGCGAACTCCTCGCCCGGCACGAAGGGATCGTCTACCCGAGGATCAACGAGCTTCTCGGCCGCTTCATCGACGACCGGCTCGTCGAGGGGACAGCGCGCGGCATCGTCGTCAACGCCCCGCTCCTCCACAAATCCCCGATTCTCGACCGCTGCGACCTCGTCATCTTCGTCGATTCCCCCGCCCTTATCCGCCTTTTTCGCGCGCGCACGCGCGACGGGCTCCCGTATCGCCAAATTCTCGCGAGATTTTCCGCGCAAAAGCATCTCTTCGCTCAATACCTTGAAAAAGATGTCGATATTCAGAGGGTACGAAACCGTGGAAGTATCCGGGCCCTCGAAAGAAGGCTCGCCATCCTACTCTCGAGCAGAGGTTATTGAGGAACTTTATGGAACAGAAAAAAATCCTTTGGATCGTCGTCGCGATCAGCGTGTTCGTGCTGATCATCTTCGGGACCGCGCTTGTCCTCTACGCGCCTTCCCGCTCGAGCGTCACCTCCCGCGAGGCGGCCGTCGCCGCGCCGCTTCCCGGAACGCAGCAAGGGATCGATCCCGATTCATGGGTGCGCGACCCGAATAAAGCCCCCGATTTCGACGCCAATCGCGAGCGGACCCAGGGGGACATCAACCTCACGATCGTGAACGGCGACAACGCCGGAGCGAACTACGGCACCATGGACGTGTCGGGGCTCACGAGCGGTCAGCAGATCAAGACCGGGGAACAGATCGCCCCGACGCCGCAGGGCATTCCCGGCCAGGACACGGGAGCCGTCAGCCAGAAGGTCGACGCGACCCAGGCGTCGACCGAAAGCACCAAGGTAACGACCACGACCGTCACGACGGAAAAGACGGTGAAGGCGGGCACGACCGACAAGAAAACGACCGCAAAGACCGTGAAAGCCGCGACCCCGGCGAAAGCGCCCGCGAAGGCGACAACCGCGGCAAAACCGGTTGTCGTCACGGAATACTGGATCCAGGCGGGATCGTTCTCGAGCAAACTCAACGCCGAAAAGGCGCGCGAATCCCTCGCGGGGCGCTATCTCACCGCCGAGATCTTCACCAAAGAACAGGCGGGAAAGACCTCGTACCGCGTCCGCGTGGGACCGTACAAGACCAAAACCGAGGCGGAGTACTGGCTCGGTACCCTTACCGAGATCAAGGACTTCGCCGGAAGCTACGTCTCCGAGGTCAAGTCGAAAAAGTAACGAATCCGCGTTTTGACGGGATTATTCGGGCGAAACGAGAGTTCTCCCCGAATAATCCCGCATGAACGAGTACCGAACCGCGCGCGATCGCAGGCCCCTCCGCCGGAGACTCTCCGCGCACCATCTGCCTTCCTGTTTCATATCCCCTGTCAGGATTGTCTTTCCGCTTCTTTTTCTCTGCTGTTCCGTCATCCCGATCCCCGCGAATCCCGTCTCGATAACCTTCGACCAAACGGCGGTCTTTCCCGGCTGGTATGACGCGGATATCTCCCTGAAAAGCCCCTTTCTCGACGGTTCGTTCGCCTTTCGCGGCGGAGAGCGCCTTGCGCCGCCCGACGACTTCCTTCGCGATCCCGCCCTCCCCTTCGCGAATCCTGAACCGCGCCATTGGAGCCTCACCGCCCGGCCGACGAGACATATCACCGTCACGGCGGGATCCCTTTCGGTTTCGGGCCTGCCCGCCCGGGCGAAGAACCCCTTTTTCGCGCTCACCGATCCCCGGTATACCGCGCTCTCGCCGCTACCTGCACAAATCGTGCGCGCGGGAACGACCCTCGATTCAGACAATCTCGCGGTCGAATGCACGACCGACCATTGGAAGCTCGCGGCCGCGGGCGATCCCCGCTCCCGGCTCGACGAGCCGGCCTGGATACTCGCGGGCACCTCCCTTGGTTCACCCGGCGCGCGCGGGCCGAAGCTCTCGGTATCCGCCCTCTATGGCGCGAATACCGTCGAATCGAAAAACGAAACATCATGGTTTCGGGATGTTTCCTATCTCCCCCGGGCGCTGATCGCCGTATCCGGCGGAGAGGCGATCTTTTCATGTGGCGGCGTATCGGGCAGCGTGACGGCCCTTTCCTCGGCGGGCCCTTTCAGGGACGCGGAATGGCTTTTTCGTTCAGATTGCTCGCTTTCAGGGAGACATCTCTCGCTTTCAGGCGGTTTTTCGCGCTCAAGCGCGGGATTCACCCCGCTCGACGGCAATAGAGAAACCTGGTTGGGGCGAGCCTTTATCGCTTCGGCGCTCGCGCTCGGTAATCATCAGGCGGGAAAGCGGGCGAAACTCCGGAACGCGGGACACGCGGGCTTCAGCGTCGGAGGGATGCTGATCCGGGATATTGAGAGACGGGAACGCTTCTATCTTGACGACCGCGAGGTCTACGCGCTCGGCGGTTTTTGCTCCCTGGGCGTTTACGCGCTCGATCTCGACGCGGAAAGCGCGACCAGGGAAGGAAAAACCACGCTCGAAGGGAAAGCCCGCGTCGGAACCGCGCGATTCCCGTTTTCCCTCGCGGGTTCGGCGAAAACGACGGTTCCCAACGTGAGAAACGGCTTTTCGCTTCGCGAAAACGGCAAAATCTCCGCGGGAATCGCCTGGAAAAGCGGAATGCCAGGACAAAACGGCCCAAGAGCAGAAGGTAGCGATCATCATCGCAAGCGGAAGTCAAGCATTGAGGTCGCGCTTACCGGTACCGAAACGAGGGCGAAACCCGACGACGCTCCTGAATACACGCTCTCCATGGCGCTCGCGCTCGCCTTGACCGGCCGGAATCTTCGCTTTCGCGCAACCGCCGAAGCCTCGGTATCGACCGGAGCCACGCCCTGGGAAGGGAAAATCGGGCTTGAAACCGCCTATAAATGACGCACCGAAGCACTCTATTGCAACTCAGGACTGTTTTCGATATACTGCAACTGATTACATGTTTATGAAAACTTTTGCGTTTTTCGCAAAACAATAATGAGTGAGGTACAGGATTATGGCCTTTGATATTTCCAAGATGAGGAATATCGGTATCAGCGCCCACATTGACTCGGGAAAGACGACCCTTTCCGAGCGCATCCTCTTTTACTGCAACAAGATCCACGCGATCCACGAAGTCCGCGGTAAAGACGGAGTCGGCGCCGTTATGGACGGTATGGAGCTCGAGCGCGAGCGCGGAATCACGATTCAGTCTGCGTCTACGCAGGTTAACTGGAAAGATTACACCATCAACGTTATCGATACCCCCGGACACGTCGATTTCACCATCGAAGTCGAGCGCTCCCTCCGCGTTCTTGACGGGGCCATCCTCGTCCTCTGCTCGGTTGGCGGCGTCCAGTCCCAGTCGATCACCGTCGATCGCCAGCTCAAGCGCTATCACGTTCCCCGCATCGCGTTCGTCAACAAGTGCGACCGCACCGGCGCGAACCCGCTCAAGGTCCGCATGCAGCTCCGCGAGAAGCTCGGGCTCAACGCGTACATGATGCAGCTCCCGATCGGCCTCGAGGACAAGCTCGAGGGCGTCGTCGACCTCGTCACCATGAAGGCCGTCTACTTCGAGGGCGACGCCGGTACCGAGATCCGCTACGCCGAGATCCCCGCGCACCTCCAGGCCGACGCCAAGAAGTACCGCGACGAGCTCCTCGACGCGGCCTCCATGTTCTCCGACGACCTCGCCGAGGCTTACCTCGAGGGCGCCGAGACCGAGGAGATGATCAACGCCGCGATCCGCAAGGGAACCCTCGCCGAGCAGTTCGTCCCCGTGTTCCTCGGCTCCGCCTACAAGAACAAGGGTATCCAGTGCATGCTCGACGGCGTCACCAAGTTCCTTCCGGACCCGACCGAGGTCAAGAACATCGCCCTCGACCTCGACAAGAACGAGGAACAGGTCGAGCTTACCTGCGACGAGAAGGCCCCGACCGTCGCCCTCGGCTTCAAGCTCGAGGACGGCAAGTACGGCCAGCTCACCTACGTCCGCATCTATCAGGGCGCCATCAAGAAGGGCGACGAGCTCTATAACACCCGCGCCCACAAGAGGTTCAAGGTCGGACGTCTCGTACGCATGCACTCCTCCGAGATGATCGACATCAACGAGGGCGTTCCCGGCGACATCGTCGCGCTCTTCGGCATCGAGTGCGCCTCGGGAGATACCTTCTGCGGCGGCGGGCTTAACTACGCGATGAGCTCGATGTTCGTTCCCGCGCCGGTTATCGACCTTTCCATCACCCCGAAGGACAAGAAGTCCTCCGACCAGATGGCGAAGGCGCTCAACCGCTTCACCAAGGAAGACCCGACCTTCCACTGCTTCGTCGATCCCGAGTCCAACCAGACGATCATCCAGGGAATGGGCGAGCTCCACCTCGAAGTCTACGTCGAGCGCATGAAGCGCGAGTATAACTGCGAGGTCGAGACCGGAAAGCCCCAGGTCGCGTACCGCGAGGCGATCACCCAGCGCGCCGACTTCAACTATACCCACAAGAAGCAGACCGGAGGATCCGGACAGTACGGCCGCGTCGCCGGTTTCATCGAGCCGATCGAGGCCGATTACGAGTTCGTCGACGCCATCAAGGGCGGCGCCATCCCGAACGAGTACATCCCCTCGTGCGACAAGGGATTCAAGGAGTCGCTCAAGAAGGGCGCGCTCATCGGCTTCCCGATCGTCGGCGTTCGCGCGACGATCAACGACGGTCAGTTCCACCCGGTCGACTCCTCGGATATCGCCTTCCAGATCGCCGCGATCGGCGGTTTCCGCGAGGCCTATCTCAAGGCGAAGCCCGCAATCCTCGAGCCGATCATGAAGGTATCGATCGAGGGACCGCAGGAGTTCCAGGGAAATATCTTTGGACTCATCAACCAGCGCCGTGGTATAATCCTCTCGTCCACCGAGGACGATAACTTTACCCGCGTCGACGCGGAAGTTCCGCTCAGCGAAATGTTCGGCTTCTCGACCATCCTTCGCTCCTCGACCCAGGGAAAGGCCGAATACTCGATGGAATTTGCCAAGTACGGCAAAGTGCCCAATAGCGTCGCCGAGACCCTGATCAAGGAGTACGAGGCCAAGCGCAAGGCAGAGCAGAAATAAGGAGACGGCAATGGTAAAGCAGGATCTTATTGAAAGGAGCCCCGTCCGGAACTTCGAAAAGTCCCTCGGCGGCGGCGTCAAGGCCGGCGAAATCGGCGTTATTGTCTCCAAGAAGGGTCTCGGAAAGACCTCCATCCTCGTTCAGCTCGGCATCGACAAGCTCCTCCAGGGGAGCTCCGTCGTGCACGTCTCGTTCAACCAGCAGGCGAATCACGTCATGACCTGGTACGAGGATATCTTCGGCGAGCTCGCCAAGAAGAAAAACCTCGACAAGGCCGCGGACGTGAAGGCCGAGCTCGTCGCGAAGCGTATCGTCCTTAACTTCAACCAGGACAACGTCAAGACCGTGCAGGTCATCAAGACCATCAAGGCGCTCGCGGAAGGCGGAACCAAGCCCGAGGCGATCATCGTCGACGGTTTCGACTTCGCCAAGGCGATCCCCGAGAGCATGGAACAGATGAAGGCGTTCGCCAAGGAAACGGGAATCGCGATCTGGTACAGCGCGAACGCGGAAGCCGCGGACAAGGGACTTCCCGCCACGCTCAAGCCTTTCGAGAAGGACCTCGACGTGGTGATCTATCTCGAGCCCAAGAGCGACTGTATCCAGATCAAGGCGCTCAAGGAGCACGGGAAGGCGGATTACACCACCGATCTCAAGCTCGACGTCAAGACGCTTCTTATCGCCGACAAATAACGGACGAAACCGGCGCAAGCCGGAGTTTCATCGTCAACAAGAAAAACCGCTCCTCAAGGGGGCGGTTTTTTATTACTGTTCACTTGCGAGTTTATCCGAAATACGTTATATTAGTTGGTAAACCGGTTTACAAACCGATACTCAAGGAGTTGTGTCATGAAACTAGCCCGTTCAAGCGGCGTATTACTCCATCCAACCTCGTTACCCACAACCCCCGGAATCGGCACCTTGGGTAGTGAAGCGTATCGTTTTGTCGATTGGCTTTCCGACGCGGGACAGACCCTCTGGCAGATTCTTCCGCTCGGACCGACCGGATATGGCGATTCGCCCTATGCGTCCTTTTCGACCTTCGCCGGAAATCCGCTTCTCGTCGATCTCGATATCCTCGTAGCGCAAGGGTATTTGACCCAGGATGACGTAATCCCTCCGGACTATATCAAGGACTCCGGTCCCGTCGACTTTGGATCAGTCGTATGGTGGAAAACGCCAATCCTCAAGAAAGCCGCGAAGAAGTTTCTCGAGAGCGCGGATACCCGGGATTTCAACGACTTTTTGAGGCGTAATGCCTCCTGGCTCGACGATTTTGCCCTCTTCATGGACATCAAGGAATTCCATGACGCGCAAGCTCAGGAACAGGGACTTCAGGGCAAGCTCTGGAACAACTTCTGGCCGAAAGAGCTCGCGACGCGCGATGCGAAGGCACTCCGGGAATGGGCCCGTTCAAGGGGAGCCTTCCTTGACTCGCATAAGGCGATCCAATTCTTCTTTTTCTCCCAATGGGCGGCGTTAAAGAAGTACGCGAACGACAAGGGGATATCCATCATCGGCGACGTGCCGATCTTCGTGGCGGCGGATTCCGCGGATGTCTGGTCCAATCAGCGACTTTTCCAGCTCAATCGCGACGGTACGCCGAAAGCCGTCGCCGGCGTCCCCCCCGACTACTTCAGCGCCACGGGCCAGCTTTGGGGCAATCCCCTCTATGATTGGCACGCCATGAAGAAAGACGGGTATGCCTGGTGGGTTGCCCGCATCCGCCATATTCTCGATCTCGTCGACTATATTCGAGTGGACCATTTTCGCGGCTTCGAGGCCTACTGGGCGATACCCGCTGGCGAGCCGACGGCGATCAACGGACGTTGGGTGAAAGGCCCCGATCACGACTTCTTCAGGACGATTCGAAAAAAGCTCGGGGATCTTCCGATCCTCGCCGAGGATCTTGGCCTCATAACCGACGAGGTCAAACGCCTTCGCGACGACTTTTCCTTGCCGGGCATGAAGGTTCTCCAATTCGCGTTCGACGTCAGCGAGGCGGGTAAGGAAGGTTTCACGAATCCGTTTCTGCCCCACATGTACGGAGAAAACTCCGTGGTCTATACGGGGACGCACGACAACGACACGATGCGCGGCTGGATCGACAACGCTTCACCGGCGGAGATCTCCCTGGTACATGATTACCTCGGCGGGAAGACAGCACAAGAAGACATCGTCGGCGAGCTCGTCCGGGTTTCGCTCATGTCCGTCGCCGTATTCGCGATATTCCCCCTCCAGGATATCTATGGCTTGGGGAGCGAAACGCGAATGAACACGCCATCGACCCTGGGAAATAACTGGACCTGGCGAATGGACCGCGCCCTTCTCGAGAATTCGCGCGCGGCATGGCTCAAGAAGCTATCAAGGCTGTACGCGCGGAACATTCGGCATCTGTCCTGACGCAATCAGGCAAAGGCGATCCTACCGGGAAAACAGGGATTTGAAAACACCGAATCTGCCTTTTTGCGCCCTGGCTTCGCCGATGCCCGAGAATCTTCCGATATTTTCCTCGGAACCCGCGACCAGAAGGATATCATCCTCGGCGAAAACGTACGAAGGATCGCTGATGAACGCGAAATCCTCCTTGTCGATCTTACGCATCGCCACTACGTTAAGGCCAAAGGCTTTTCGGAGATTCGCGTCGAGCAGGCTTTTTCCCACGCAATACTCGTTGGCACGAACCTCGGCAAGGGAAAGATTCTCCGAGATCTGCATGAAATTGAACAGGAGAGAGGAAGCGAGAATCGGGGTTATTCGCTTCGCCGCCTCGCGATCGGGATACACAACCTGCGTGGCGCCGACCATGCTCAAGACCTCGCCGTGCTCGTCCGTCTGAGCCTTCACGATAATCTTCTCTACGCCCATCTTTTTCAGGTAGTTTGTCGCCATTATCGAAGACTCGATCTTGCCACCGAGATCGACGATGACGGCGTCTATGCCGGACGGGATTATTTTGATAAGCGCCATCTCGTTTATCGCATCGGTAACGTACGCGGCTTTCGCGAGATCCTTATACCGGTCGATGATATCCTTATCGCGGTCGATGATGATTATTTCATTCGTGCTTTTAAGCAGCTCTTCGAGCATTCTCTGTCCGAACGCGCCCAAACCGATAATAGCGAATTGCTTCATACTCCCCCCTAACCCACGAGAACGTTTGCCGACGGATACTCGAACAAGTGTTCTTTTTCCCGGTGCGCGAATCCAAGCGCCATCGCGAATATTCCGGTCCGCCCGATGAACATCGTGGCGATAATAACGAGTTTTCCCAACATGGATAGATGCGGGGTGACCCCGAGCGAGAGCCCTACCGTGCCAAAGGCGGAAACGACTTCGAAAAAGAGATCGAACGCCGAAAACCGCGCTGCAGAAAGAAGGCTTCGCTCGGTACAGAGAAGCAAGGCGAGGGCGAGGATCAATATCATGAGGCTTTTCGCGAAGATGCTGAAGGCCTTCTCGACGACCGAGGTGTCGATATTCCTGCGCAGGATATTCAAGCCCTTCCGCTCCGTATTGCCCCTAATCGCGTAGATAATTACGATCATGAACGTCGTGGTCTTGATCCCTCCGGCGATCGATCCCGGCGAACCGCCTATGAACATCAAGACCATAACCAGGAGATTCGTCGCGGGCGTGAACCCGTCTTGCGGTACGACAGAGAATCCGGCGGTTCGTGGCGTGATCGCGGAGAACAGCGACGCGAAAAGCTTTTGAGGCGTCGACAAGCCCGTGAAGGACGCGTTTCTCTCGGCCAAAAAGATCAATGCCACGCTCAAGAGGATCAATATGGCGGTTACGGTCAACACCATTCTCGAGTGAAAACTCATTCGTGCGCGCTTTCGGAGAATAAAGCGCCTCGAGATATCCGTCAAAACCGTGAAACCGATGCCTCCGGAGACGATCAAAACCATGATTATCGCCTGTATGGCGAAGTTTCCCGCGAAAGGGCAAAGACTGTCCTGATAGGTCGAAAAACCGGCGTTACAAAACGCGGATACCGAATGAAAAGCGGCGTCCAAAACGGGCCTTGAGGAGCCTTCTCTTTGAAATTCCGGGATAAGCAGAATGGCGCAGATCATTTCGATGCCAACCGTGAACAGGATGATTGAGCGCAGGATGCTCTTGGGCTCGACCTCGACGTCCTCGATGAAAAACTCACGGACGACGGCACGATTCACCAAAGTCATTCGCCGCTTCGGAACGGCAATATACAAAGAGACAAAAGTGATTATTCCCAGTCCGCCGAGCTCGATGAGACCCATTATGACGAGAAACCCTGTAACGCTAAACAGCCTCATATCGACAGTCGACAATCCGGTTACGCATACCGCTGAAACCGACAGAAATAGCGCATCGATGTAGGGAACGGGTATTTTCGATTCATATGAAAAAGGACAGGAAAGGAGAAATGAGCCCAAGAGGCATATCGCGATGAAATACGTGAAGAGCTGAATTTTGTCCGTCGACATACGTATATGCATTTTCGCAGTATACAGGAAATCTTTAGCGAAGGTAATCCGTCTTTAAATATTCCGCGCCCAGATCATAATCGCAAGCAGATTCGAGAGGAAGCTCACTATTACCGTTATCGAATTAAAGCGTTATAGAGCAACGTAGGAATGACGTAATCTTTCTTGCGTATGGCACGCTATTCAATCCAGATGCGTATCGATGATTACGGCTCAGGAGGAAACGGAAAGTCTTGATCTTCGAGTTCTTCCAACCATTGCCGATATTCCCGGGAAACTCTCCGTGAGGGTACCCAGAATGAATTGAAGCGCCGAGCCTGCGATCGGAGATACAGATCATACTTTCGTTTTATCAAGCGTGATTCATATAAAGAACCGCATACTTCATAGATTACAGTACACGTTCCTGAATGATCATACCGTACGTTTATTTCTATCATATATGGATCTTACGGTCATTTTCGGGGAATTTAAAGATTTTTCTTTAAAAAACGTACGATTTGCAAAGGTTTGCAACTATTGAATGAATTAGAGATGTTAGACTTTTTGCTGATTCTCTTGATACTATGAAGTCTTGCAGATACGACGGCTTTTAAAATAAAAAAGGCCTGGCAGCTACCCGAGCAATCGCGACGCGGTTGCTCTTGGAGAAGAATGGCGAAGTAAGCGTAACGATTATCAAGGCAATATAAGCCGCCATTCTTCTCATAGGTACCCTTCGACCTGTTTATTTTAAAGGCCCACCAAACGCGGGCCTTTAAAATAAAAAAGCCTGGCAGCTACCTACTTTCCCACTTTGCAGCAGTATCATCGGCGTTAGAGAGCTTGACTTCCGTGTTCGGGATGGGAACGGGTATTGCCTCTCCACTATGGCCACCAGGCA
>JAEXRH010000009.1 GCA_023438065.1 Spirochaetota bacterium | reverse complement strand
CAAATAAACTTAAATAATTCGAATAATCAGAATAGATGTTCAACCTGCTTGTCAGGTTGAAGCAGTTGTTGGAAATATAGTCGACGTCTTCTTAAAAATGTGTGTAGCGTTAGCTACGCCCTGGTAATGAACGTGGCCTTTTCTAACTAAAACCTTCAACTTGGCGAATAACTTGGCACTACGGGTACTTTTCACAATCCGCCTGCAACGTAATGAGTAATGGCCATTTGTAAACTGACCTACAAACTGTACGAACGACGTGGGAACTCACCGGTACTTTTCACTGTGCCTTGGGCAACGTAAATAGTAAAGGCCATCTGTTGTCATGTCCTTCAACTCGGCGCGAGTCGAGGGTATTTGATCTTTTTTATCCTAAGCCCTTTCTTGTCGTGCCGCCTCAGCGGCGTCGTTCCAACATTAATTGGACTGCCCATAATAAATGTGTTGGTGGAATTGGTTTTAAAGTATAAACGTGTTGCCCGTGTTTAGGGTGTTATACCGCTGGACACGGTGCGCTTATGAGGATGGTATTCAGTACGCGATCCCGTGCCGAAACTACGTGGATTGCGTAAGATCTCTGTCGCGATAAGTTGCTGCTGGTCAAGGAAATAAATCCATTAGCATCACGACTCACGAGATCTGGGGAAAAAGCAGCTTATGAATTAAGGAAATTCAACGCTTTAGGCGGAAACAACGCCGTATAGCGTTTTGATTCATGTAGGATAAAATTCATAAATACTGGGTTCTTTCCCGTTTATGCTGAACAGTATAACACGAATGAAGTGAAAATTGAGAAAAAACCGAGGGTTGCGGGATTAAAGATTATCGATCGGACTTTTTACCCCTGAGGGTCCTTTGTTGAGAACGTGGGTGTAGATCATCGTCGTTTTCACGTCGCTGTGGCCAAGAAGTTCCTGAACCGTCCGGATATCGTAACCGTTTTCCAGGAGATGAGTCGCGAAGGAATGGCGGAAGGTATGGCAGGAGGCCCTTTTCGCGATACCGGATTTGACCACGGCTTCGTGGACGGCGCGTTGCATAGAGCTTTCGTCCATATGAAAGCGACCCTCGGTACCGGTGGCGGAATCTTTCCATCGGCGGTCCTGCGGGAAGACCCATTGCCAGGGCCAGTCGGCCGAGGCGCTTGAGTACTTGAGATCGAGCGCGCCGGGAAGCGGAACCCTGCCGAAGCCCTCGGCCTTATCGGCCTCGTGGAGAGCGCGAACGTGCTCGAGATGGTCGCGGAGCGGCTCTTTGAGGCTCTCGGGGAGCATCGTGACGCGGTCCTTTGCGCCCTTGCCGTTGCGGACGAGGATCTCGGAACGGTCGAAATCGATGTCCTGGACGCGCATCGAAAGGCACTCGGAAAGACGCAAGCCCGTGCCGTACATGAGACGGGCGGCGAGCCGCTTGTCGTCCTTGAGAAAGGAGATAACCGAGCGGACTTCTTCCCGACTCATCACGACGGGAAGGCGGGCGGGTTTTTTGGCGCGGATCACGTCGCCAAGTTCGTCGACGGGGCGGCCCATGACGACGCGGAACAGGAGCAGAATCGCGGCGAGCGCCTGGTTCTGGGTCGAGGCGCTGACCTCGATGTCGACCGCGAGAGCCGTCAGGAAGGCGTTGATGTCGCGTTCGCCGAGAGATGCGGGATCCTTCCCGGCGTGGTAGCGGAAGAATCGCTCGAGCCATACCCGGTAGGTGTCGCGGGTGCGGGGACTGTAATGCTTCGCGTCGAGAAGCGCGAGATACCGCTTCATGAGCTCCGCCGTCTTCTCCGCCACGGTGGGTGGTTTGGGCTGTGCAGGATGAGTCGCGGGGGAATGCGGGTCGGGGCGAGGCGTCGATCGGGAGGAAATGGGGGCTTCCGGTCGGTTTGGAGCGGCAGAAACGGGTGGAGAGGGTTTAATCCCGAAAATCCGGCCTCGATCGGGGTCGGGGAGAAGGGCCCGGGGGTCGGGAGAGACAGATCCTGGCCTGGAAGGATCGGTTGAAAGCAGAGCCGTTGAGGCGTTTGAACGCTTATACTGGTTTATCGTTTTGAGATACGGCGCGGGATCGGGAACGGGGATCTGCTTGCAGCCTTTGAAGAGGGGAATAGACTCGACTTCTTGTCGCGAGAGAGCGCCGGAGCGGATGAGCGCGGAGAAGAGCTGGTTGCGACGCGTCGGGGAGTCATAGGTAGACCAGTACTGACGATCAGGATCCCAGAAACATTTCAGTGATTTAAGGGCAGCAATAATGCGGGCGTCATATAGAAAACGGATTATCAGGGAATTGTCGTCAGTGGCGGCAATATAGATGAACATGACAATGTATTCTGTTAAAAACGCGGAAATGGCTTAGTTCTTGAGTTTCATGAGTGGGGGTGGCGGAAAAGACGGGAACCGGTTGACTATACCTACCGGTAGGTATACAGGTGCGTTTTGGTGTGCGAGGCTTTGTTGGATGGAGCGTGAACACACTGCCCGGTTCCCGGCTTTGGAGCCAGGGGGAGCAGCGATGACCCGAGCTTGAAGGACGGTGTATACTGTCCGCGCGGAAATTGTGGCGCTTCCCCTTAAAAATGAAGCTGACAAATCTTGCGGAAGTGTCGCGTAATCGGTATAAGCTATGGTAAGATAGGGGACAATTTCCTATCAAAGGCGAAGGGGATAGCATGCATACGATTCTCGAGAAGAAGCGGTTTTCGGAGGAGGTTTACTACCTCCGCGTACGGGCGCCGGAGATCGCGCGGAACCGGCGGGCGGGGCAGTTCGTGCTCGTCCAGATTGACGTCGATTACGGGGAGCGGATCCCGCTCACGATAGCGGACGCGAACGCGGACGAAGGGTGGATCGCGCTCGTCTTTCAGACGGTCGGGTCGACCACGCACAAGCTCGCGCTGAAAGAGGTCGGCGATCATATAGAGGCGATTCTCGGGCCGCTCGGGCGTCCCACCGACATTCATAAAGTGGGGACGGTCGTTTGCGTCGGCGGAGGTATCGGCGTGGCGCCGCTTTACCCGATCGTGAAGGCGCACAAGGACGCGGGCAACAAGGTTATCGCGATCATCGGGGCGCGAACGAAGGACCTTTTGATATTCGAGAGCGAGATGCGCGCGGCCGCGGACGAGGTGATCGTCGTGACGGACGACGGCTCATATGGAAGAAAATGCCTCGTGACTGAGCCGCTCAAGGAGCTCTGCGAGAGCGCGAATCCCCCGGCCGAAGCGGTGGCGATCGGGCCGCCCATAATGATGAAATTCTGCGCGGCGACGACGAAGCCCTATGGCGTTCACACGGTCGTGTCGCTCAACACGATCATGATCGACGGGACCGGGATGTGCGGCGGCTGCCGGGTGACGGTCGGCGGGAAGACGAGGTTCGTCTGCGTCGACGGCCCGGAGTTCGACGGGCACCAGGTCGATTTCGACAACATGATGTCGCGGATGAAGGCCTATAAGGCGCGCGAGGAGCTCGACCACAAGCGGTGTCACCTCGAGATGGAGGCCGAAAAGATCGGGGATCCGGACGAGAAGGCTGAAGCGGGCAAGGCCTCAGTCGGCGCGGGGGAAAGTTCCCCGGTCGGGGCAGGTAGCGGTTCGGGAGGCGCGCGATGAGCGGGAAGACGAAAGAGGAACTCGGGAAGGAAGCGCGCGCGCGCTGGGAGTCGCTCGCGGGGCGCGAGCTGTCGCCGAAGGAGCGGATGGCGATTCCGGCGGAGGAGATGGCGACGAGGGACCCGGTGATCCGCGCGCGGGAGATGGGCGAGGTTGCGCTCGGGTATACCGAGGAGCAGGCGCGCTGCGAGGCCGCGCGGTGCCTCGACTGCAAGAACAAGCCCTGCGTGGCCTCGTGCCCGGTCGCGGTGCCGATCCCGGAATTCGTGAAGCTCGTCGAGAAGGGCGAGTTCAAAAAGGCGGTCGACGTCATCAAGACGACCAATCTCCTTCCGGCGATATGCGGGCGGGTGTGCCCGCAGGAGAAGCAGTGCCAGAGCACCTGTACCCTCGGGAAGGCGCTCAAGGACGTCGACAAGGCGGTCGCGATCGGGCGGCTCGAGCGGTTCGTCGCGGACTGGGAGCGCGAGCGCGATCTCATCACGGTGCCTGAGGTCGCGAAGTCGACGGGAAAGCGGGTCGCGATCGTCGGCTCGGGACCGGCGGGACTCACCGTCGCCGCTGACGTGAGGCGCGAGGGGCACGAGGTCACCGTGTTCGAGGCCTTCCACAAAACGGGAGGCGTCATGGTTTACGGGATCCCGGAGTTCAGGCTCCCGAAGGAGATCGTGCGGAAGGAGGTCGAGCTTCTCAAGTCGATGGGGGTCGTCTTCCGGACGAACTTCCTCGTGGGAAGGACCGAGACCCTCGCCGAGCTCCTCGACCGCGAGGGTTACGACGCGGCCTTCGTCGGCACGGGCGCGGGACTCCCGAAGTTCATGGACATCCCGGGCGAGAACCTCATCGGGGTGTTCAGCGCGAACGAGTACCTCACGCGCGCGAACCTCATGAAGGCGTACGACGCGGAGAAGGCGGCGACGCCCCTCTACCCGGCGAAGGTCGTCGGGGTCGTGGGCGGCGGGAACGTCGCGATGGACGCGTGCCGCATGGCCCTCAGGCTCGGGGCCGAGAAGGTGTACTGCGTCTACCGGAGAACGCGGGACGAGATGCCCGCGCGCGCGGAGGAGATCGCGCACGCCGAGGAGGAGGGCGTCGAGTTCCTCTTCCTCAAAAACCCGACCCGCTTCCTCGCCGACGCCGAGGGGAAGGTTCGCGCGGTCGAGCTCCTCGACTACGAGCTCGGGGAACCTGACGCCTCGGGAAGGCGGAGCCCGGTCGCGAAGCCGGGGACCGAAAAGGAGCTTCCGATCGACGCGATGATCGTCGCGCTCGGGAACGAGTCGAATCCCCTCATGGCGCAGACGACAGCGGGGCTCGAGGTCACCAAGCGCGGGAACATCGTCGTCGACGGCGAGCAGCGGACGAGCATCGCGCGCGTGTGGGCGGGCGGCGATATCGTCCTCGGCGCGGCGACCGTCATCCTCGCGATGGGCGAGGGACGGAAGGCTGCGAAAAGCATCAATGAGTATCTCGCGGGAAAGTAGCATGTGGCGTGATTCGCTTCATGTGATGATTTCAGCTGGATATGAACTGAACGTGCTGCGCGCCAGGGACGGCGCGCGCTAAGCGACCCGGGGAATCCCGTTTGCGGGATTCCCCGATGTCAATGGTTTCGCAGGAAGGCAAAACCAGTGACTGAACATTAATGAGTACTTGACGGGAAAATAGCGCGCGGGGTTAGCCGCGTAACGCGAGTATCGTTATTTAAATGCAAGCGACCCGGGGAACGCCGAAAAGGTTTTCCGGGTCGTTTTTTTTACGCGCGGTTCTCGGCCTCGCGGCGCTCGAGGTTTTCGAGGATGCGGGAAAGGTAGGACTCGAAGCGCGCGATCTCGGGGTTCGTGAAGCCTTCGTAATAGAGGGCGGTCATGGCGTCGGAGACGCGGGCGAACTCGTCCTGCCGTTTGCGCGTGGGCTCGGAAAGGAAGACGAGGGTGGTCCGTCGGTCGGCTTCGTCGCGCGCGCGGACGATCTTGCCCTCGGTCTCGAGGCGGTCGAGCATGATCGAGAGGCTCGATTTTTCGTGGCCGGTCGCCTGCGCGAGCTCCTTCATCGCGATGCCGTCCTTTTTCCAGAGAACATAGAGGATGCGGCCCTGGCCGGGGTTGATGTCGTCGATCCCGGCGTCCTTGAGGAGGCGGGCGAAGACGCGGCTCCCGAGTTGGGTGACCTTCGTGATGAGGTGGCCGCCGCCCGGCGAGGATTCCGGGGTATCGGGCGGGGCAGGGCTTTTCTTCATCGGTTTCATGCAAGCTCGATAGTAGTTGTATATACAACAAATGACAAGCGGGACGATCCCGCGCTATACTCTTCGGCGTATGGAAGAAGCCGTCGCGGTCCTGGACCGCCTGAAGGAAACGAGGTACGAGTGGGGTCCGTGCCCCTACGGGATGGAAACCGCGCGCGTCGTGAGCGCGTTCTCGTGCGAGAGTCTCGACGCGGGCGTTTACGAGGTCGCGCTCGCGGACGGGTGGCGGCGATCGGGCCGCGTCTTCTACCGGAACCGGTGCGACGGGTGCGACGCCTGCGTGCCGATCAGGGTCGACGCGCGAAACCTCGCGCCCTCGAAAAGCCAGCGGCGCGCGGCGCGGGCGAACGCCGACCTTTCGGTGACCGTGGGCGAACTCGAGTTCACGGAAGAGGATTTTCTGCTTTTCAGGCGGTATCTCGCCGCCCGGCATCCCGGTGACTCAAGCGGCTTCGACGAGGCGGGGTACCGCGCGTCCTATATAGAGTCGGCGGTTGAGGGACGCATCGCGCGGTACCGGAAGCAGGACGGCTCGCTCGTCGCGCTCGGGTTTCTCGACGCGCTCCCTGACGGGCTTTCGAGCGTGTACTTCGCCTTCGACCCCGCCGAAGCGGCGCGGAGCCTCGGGGTCTTTTCGGTGCTCGCGGAGTGCGCGATCGCCCGCTCGCTCGGGATGCGCTGGTACTATCTCGGGTTCTGGGTGGCGGGTTGCCGGAAGATGGCGTACAAGGCGGGCTTCGCGCCGCACGAGATCGCGCGCGGGGGAAGCTGGCAGGCAGGCGATGACGGAGGAAGCGAATGATATACGAGTTTGGCGTACGGACGGCGCGCGAGGGATTCACGAACGTGACGGAGGAGGTCGCGCGGGCGATCGCGAAAAGCGGGGTTGACGAGGGGCTTTGCCTCGTCTATTGCCCGCACACGACGGCCGGGCTCACGATCAACGAGAACGCCGATCCCGACGTCGTGCATGACATGCTTCTCGGCCTCGACCGCGCCTTCCCGGACCGCGCCGAGTTCCGGCACGGCGAGGGAAACTCGAGCGCCCACCTCAAGGCCTCGTGCGTCGGCTCGTCGGTCACGGTGATCGTCCGGGGCGGAAAACCGGTGCTCGGCACCTGGCAGGGGATCTGGTTTTGCGAGTTCGACGGTCCGCGCGACAGGCGGTACTTGGTGAAGGTCACGAAAGGCTAGTCCCCTCAGGCCCTCTCAACCGGGTCCCGTTGGATGAAAAGCGGGGCGTCTCGCGATATAGTGGGTCTCGATACAAAAAGGAGACTCGCATGAAAAAAAGGGCAAAGACCGCGCTCGCGGTCGCGGTTATCGTCGCCGTCGCGCTCGGGATCCCGACGTGGTGGTATCTCTATTCGAGCAGGAAGGCGATGGCGGATTTTACGCCCGTCGACACGGGAAGGATAGCGGACGGGATCGTCGCGATCAGGGACGATTTCGTGAACGTATGGGCGTTCGACGCGAACGGTTCATGGATTCTTTTCGACGCCGGCACGGACGCGGCGCGGCTTGTCGACGCGCTCGAGGGCATGGGTATCCGGGCGTCCGAGGTGAAGGCGGTTTTCCTCACGCATTCGGACTACGACCACGTCGCGGCGGTTTCGCGCTTCCCGAACGCCGTTCGGTACCTCTCGGGCGAGGAGGTCCCGCTCGCGAGCGGGAAGGCGCACCGCGCGTTCGTCTTCAACAACAGGTTTGACGGTCAGTACCAGACGCTTCGAGACGGCGAGGTCACGCGAATCGGGAGTCGCGAGATCGAGGCGCTCGTGACGCCGGGACACACGCCGGGGTCGACGTGCTATCTCGTCGACGGCGCGTATCTCGTGACGGGCGACGCGCTCGGGATTCGCGACGGCAGGATCGGGGTCTTCAGCGATTTTTTCAACATGGACTCCGGGGAGGCCGCGCGCTCGATCGAGAGGCTCTTCGCCCGGCCGGAACTGAAGGTCCCGGTCACCATACTCTCGGCGCATTACGGGATCCTCAGGGATTATCGCGCGCGATAGGGCCCTCTCGGGCCGCCTTGAGCGAGTCCGCGCGCGACCGGTCGAGCGCGAGTCCCGCGGCGCGCGCGAGGCCTTCCATGCAGCCGGCGCAGGCCCCCGTCCGCTCGGTGAGGCATCGCTTCCCGGGATAGATCTCGTATTTCTTCTTTACCGACACGGGCGAGAAATTCGGCATGACGACGTTCGCGCCCGCGCGGAGGGCGTCGACGCGATAATCCCTGTCCATGCTCCCGAGCGCGGTCGTCGCGGGGAGCCAGGAATTCCGGGTGACGACGCGGGTGAGGGCGACCGTCGAAAGGGTGAGGCGGACGGAGCCTGAGGGCTCGGCGCGGAAGGGCGTGTCGGGGTGCGGGATGAACGGCCCGATCCCGATCATGTCGAAGTCGCGCGTCGAGAAGAAGACGATGTCGCGCGCGATGTGCGCGAGGGTCTGTCCGGGCGGGCCGACCATGATGCCGCTTCCGGTCTGGAAGCCGAGCGATTGAAGGTCGTCGAGGCAGCGGAGCCGCGTCTCGAGGGTGCGGCCCTCGTGGAGGCTCGCGTAGAGCGCGGGGTCGGAACTCTCGACGCGCATGAGATAGCGGTCGGCGCCCGCGTCCTTCCAGAGCGCGAAGTCCTCGCGCGATCGCTCGCCCGCGGAAAGGGTGATAGCCATGTCGTACCGTGTTTTGATCTCGCGGACGACCTCGGCGAGGAAGCCGGCCGGGGCGCGGTCCTCGCCCGACTGGAGGACGATCGTGCGGATGTTCGATTCCGCGATCATCTCCGCGCATTCGAGTATCTCTTCCTTCGTGAGGCGATAGCGCTCGGCGTTCCCGTTGTTGCGGTTGAGGCCGCAGTACCGGCAGTCGTTCGCGCACGCGCTCGAGAACTCGACGAGGCCGCGGAGCACCATGCGCCTTCCGCACTCGGCGTCGCGGATTTCGGCCGCCGTCCGGTCGAGAAGCGCGGTCTCGTCCGGATCGGTCGCGGCGAGGACGAGTTCGAGGTCGGCGAGGATGGGGTCGGAGGGCTCGGAAATGGTCGCGCTCATCCGCGTGACTCCCCGTGAGGGGGCATTCGATTCATTCCGCGTCGCTTCCCGCGCGCGCGTCGCCGCGGCGTCAAGGCCGAAGGCGATCGCGCGGTCGAGCGCGGTTTCGAATTCCTTTCTTATCATGATGACGCTCCTGTCGCGGCCGCGGTTTCGCCCGCGGCGGGGGATGAGCACGCGTTTGCGTGATCGCTTGTCGCGGGGTGAATGGCCGCTTGCGCGTGGTCTCCCGGCGCTGGCTGCGAGCTCGCATTCGCGTGATCGCTTGTCGCGGGGTGAATGGTCGCTTGCGCGCGGTCTCCCGCGGCGGATTCCTTCGCGCGCCTGTACGCCTCGAGCGCCGAAGGGAAGGGCGAGAGGGTGCGGTCGACGACGCCCTGGAGAACCGAGATCGCCATCCCGTAGTTGGTGACCGGGACGCCCGAGACGCGCGCGGTCTCGATGCGGGCGAGCATCTCGCGCCTGGTGAGGGTGCAGCCGCCGCAGTGGATGACGACGCGGTACTTCGCGAGGTCGGCGGGCCAGTCGCGGCCGGCGACGTGGTAGATCTCGACGCCGGAGCCGGTGAATTGCCTGATCCAGCGGGGGATCTTCACGCGGCCGATGTCGTCCTCGAGGGCGTGGTGGCTGCAGGCCTCGGCGACGAGGACGCGGTCGCCGCTCGAGAGCGTCGCGAGCGCGGCGGCGCCCTCGGCCATGCGGACGATGTCTCCCTTGAATCGGGAGAAGAGGATCGAGAAGGTCGTCGCGGGGATCCCCGCGGGGGTGTCAGCGACCATCTTGAGCGCGATCTGCGAGTCGCACACGACGAGGTCGGGCGGGCTCGCGAGACGGTCGAGGAAGGCCCGGTACTCGCGTTCTTTCACGACCGCGACGGCGGCGTCGGAATCGAGCGCGTCGCGGATCGCCTGCACCTGGGGGAGGATGAGCCGACCCTTCGGCGCCTGGAGGTCGATCGGGACGATGAGGACGGCGAGCGGGATTCCCTTCCCGGAGGGAAGAAGGTCGCCGAGGATCGCGGGAGGCTCGAGGAAGCCGTCGGGCGCCGCGTCGAGGAGATGCGCTTTCAGGGAGCGCATGAAGGCCTCGCGCTCGGTCGCGTCGGCGGCCGCGCGCGTCGCGGAACACTCGACGAGGCGGGGATGCCTCGCGCGGATTCCCGCGAGCCACCCGGACTCGGGGGGCGCGAGGTCGGTCTTGTTGACGATGACGATGACGGGCGTTTTTTGGGCCTCGCAGCGGCGCGCGATGCCTTCCTCGTACTCCGTCCACGCGCCCGCCTCAACGACGAGGCAGGCGACGTCGCTCGCGGCGAGGGCCTCGTTCGTGCGCTCGACGCGGAGGCCGGCGAGCTCGGTCGCGTCGTCGATCCCGGCGGTATCGAGGAAGGTGACCGGCCCGAGGGGAAGGAGCTCCATGCTCTTGCGGACGACGTCGGTCGTCGTCCCCGCGACGGGCGAGACGATCGCCGCGTCCTGTCCCGTGACGAGGTTGAGAACGCTCGACTTCCCGACGTTCGCGCGGCCGAAGATGCCGATATGGAGCCTGAGGGCCTTGGGCGTTTCGTTCATTCGTTTGTTCCTTTAGACGGGCGGACGGTATCGGGGAAGCCGAGCGCGGAAAGCGCGTCGGCCGAGAGTACGCGGTCGACGAGATCCTTCCCGAGCCGTTCCTCGAGATACGCGCGGATGGTTACACCGTCGCGCTGGCCTGACGGGGCGCGATCGCGGGCGAGCGCGCGATAGTCGGCGAGGATGGCTTGCGCGCGCTCGTAGCCGACGTACGGGAGAAAGGCCGTCACGATGACGGGGTTGCTCGCGATCCCTTGAGCGCAGCGCGCGGCGTCGGGCACGATGCCGTCGACGCAAAATGCGAGGGTTCTCGCCGAGGCGGTGACGAGGGCGAGGGACTCGAAGAGCGCGTCCGCGACGAGCGGGAGGTATTCGTTGATCTGGAGCGTGCCGTGGCTCGCGGCGTCGGCGACGATTGAAAGGACCGCGCGGGCGCGCATCCCGCCCTGGATGACGGCCTCGCACGCGACGGGGTTCACCTTCCCGGGCATGATCGAGGAGCCGGCCTGGAGGGGCGTGAGCGCGATGTCTCCCTCGTGCGCGAGGAGGCGCACGTCGCGGGCGGCCTTCACGAGGTTCGACGCGAAGGCCGAGAGGATGCCCGCGATCTCGACGAAGGCATCCGCGTTCGCGGTCTGGTCGACGAGGTTCTCCGCGCGCGCGAGCGGGTAGCCCGTGATCTCGCGGAGGATGTCGGTCGCGCGGAAGACGTACGCGCGGGGGGCGGCGAGGCCCGTGCCGACGGCGGTGCCGCCGAGGTTGACGACCCGGATGCGCTCCTCGCACTTGAAGGTCCGCCACCGGTCGCGGCCCGCGGCCTCGGCCATCGCGGAAAAGACCGCGCCGAGGGTCATCGGGACCGCGGCCTGGAGCTCGGTTCGACCCGTCGTGACGACGTGCGCGGTTACCTTCTCCTTTTTCTGGAAGGCTCCCTGCAAGGCGGCCGCGGCCTCAGCCGCCTCGCGGATCGCGCCGATGAGGGCGACCTTGAGCGCGGTGGGATAGGTGTCGTTCGTCGACTGGTGGAGGTTGACGTGATCGAGGGGATGGACGCCCGCGGCCGAGTACGATCCAGGCGCGAGGCCGAGCAGGACGTTCGCGCGATTGGCGATCACCTCGTTGAGGTTCAGGTTCGTCGAGGTTCCCGCGCCGCCCTGGAGCGCGTCGAGCGCGAAGAGCCGCTCGTGCTCGCCCCGCGCGATCTCGTCGGTCGCGCGCTCGATCGCGTCCGCTCGGCGAGGGTCGAGAAACCCCGTCTCCCGGTTCGCGCGGGCGCACGCCTTCTTGACGAGGGCGTATGCGCGGACGAGGCGCGGGCACACGGGCCGGGCCGCGACGAAGAAGTTTTCCGCCGCGCGGAGGGTATGTATCCCCCTGAGGTCGCACGCCGGTATCTCGCGTTCGCCGATGAGGTCGTGCTCGAGGCGGAACTCCCCGGTCCCGCCCGCTCTCGCGTCAATTTCCATGGCAGCTCCCGATGATCAGAAGTAGAGGTCGCGCTCGCCCTTGAGGATGCGCTCGCGGGCCTTCACGAGATGTTCCCACATGGGCTCGGAGAAGTCGGCGGGCACGCGCGCGCGGATCTCGCCCATCTCCTTGTCGATGATCGCGTCGCCGATCTTCTTCGTCTCGGGACTCGCGAAGTCCTCGAGCCACTCCTGGAAGGTGAGCACCGCGTTGAGCTTGCAGAAGCAGCCCTCGCGGCCGGAGCCGAGCGCGTCCATGATCTTTTTTCCGGTGCGGCCGCAGCGGTAGCCGGCGGTGCAGAAGGAGACGATGTGGCCCTCGGCCGCGAGCTCGCGGACGATCTCGTCGAGGCTCCGCGTGTCGCCGAGGATGAACTGCTGGGTTTCCTCGCGCTGGTCGTGCGCGGAGAAGGCCTCGGTGTACGCCCCGATGCCGACGCGGGTGTCGGCGTCGCGCTGGGTGATGATGTCGAGGAGCGAGCGGATCATCTCGGGCTTCTCGCGGTTCGTGACGATGAGCCCGGCGTAGGGGATCGCGAGGCGGATGCACGCGACGAGGTAGCGGAAGTCCTCGTCGCTCACGCGGTTCTTGACCCAGGAGAAGTCGGTGTCGGCGGCGGGCTCGAGGCGCGGGACGGAGACGGTGTGGGGCCCGAGCCCGAAGCGACGCTCGAGGTCGCGCGCGTGCGCGACGAGGCCCATGAGCTCGAAGCGCCAGTCGGCGAGGCCGAAGAGCGCGCCCACGGCGACGTCGTCGATACCAGCCTCCATCGCGCGGTGGAGGGCGTAGAGGCGCCAGCGGAAGTTGCCTTTGAGGGTGCCCGCGGGATGAACCTCGGCGTAGGTTCTCTTGTGGTAGGTCTCGTGGAAGACCTGGAAGGTCCCGATCCCCGCCTCGTGGAGCTTCTTGAGGTCCGCGATCGACATGGGCGCGGCGTTCACGTTGACGCGCCTGATCTCGCCGACGCCGTTCCTCACCTTCATCTTGATCGAGTAGATCCGCTTCATGCAGTCGGCGATGTAGTCCGCGCCCGTGTCGGGGTGCTCGCCGAAGACGATGACGAGCCGCTTGTGCCCGATCTGACCCGCGAGGACGCGGGCCTCGGCCTCGACCTCGTCCATCGAGAGGACGCGCCGCTCGACCGACTCGTTGTCGCAGCGGAAGCCGCAGTACTTGCACGCGTTGACGCACTTGCTCCCGCAGTAAAGGGGCGCGAAGGTGACGACGCGGTTGTCGTAGACCTTGGTCTTGATCTTTTTCGCGGCCTCGAAGACCTCGGCGCGGAGCGCGGGGTCGGTGACGTTCACGAGCGCGGCGACGTCGGAAGAGTCCATGAGCTTTATGTCGAAGGCCTTTTGGATGATGGCGCGGATCCGCGCGGGATCGGCCGCGCGGTTCCTCGCGAGCTCGGCCTCGATCGCGTCGTCGTCGATGAAGTCCTTCCCGTCGACGAGGTAGCGGTCGATCTCGTCCTGTTTCACGTAGTTCCGCTGCCACTCGGCAACGCTGATCTTCCTGGTTTCGGTCGCGTCTTTCATGTCGTGTGTCTCCTTATGGTTCGCTTCGTCGATTGATCACAGTTTCGCGAGGGTCGATTTCACCGTGACGCCCTCGATCATGCCGAGTTTGCCGGTAAGCGCGCCGATCTGGTCGGTCGACGCGTCGACGATGAGGGTGATGATGTTGAGGTCGCGCTCGTGGTAGGGAAGGCCCATGCGCCCGATGACGATGTCGCCGAACGCGGTGAGCGCGTCGTTGACGAGATTGGCGGTCTCTTTTCTCTGCTTGATGATGATGGCGACGACGCCGACTGCGCGGTTTTCCATCCGGTCTCCTCTCGCTTTTCGCGGTGCCTTGCGGGAGGGACGGACTCGTTTTTCGCGCGGTACGCCGTATCGACGCGGGAAAACGACGCCTCTGGGGGATTCGTCGCCGGCCGCGGAACGGGCAGGAGCGGGAAAAAAACGTCCGGTCCCTTGGCTTCAGATTCGCGCGCTCGTTCGGTGTTCCCGGATAAGCGCCTCGTCCTGACCGCAGACGGTATGTTGTAAAGATACGGTTTCGTTAAAAAAATATCAATAGGTTCGCGCCCTGATCGCGCTCGGTCAGGGCCATTTTACGAATTGTCGGCCTCGCTTCAGGAAAGCTCGATACGCTTGAGCTCGGCGCCCTCGAGCGTCTTGAGGATGATCGCGCGCTCCTCGACGATCGCGTAGCCGGGGGCGCTCCCGCCTTTCGGGAGGCTCGGGGAGCCCGGGTTGAGAAGGATGACGCGGTCGCGCTCCTCGAGAACCGGGACGTGGGTGTGACCCGAGATGAAAAGGTCTCCGGGGAGGAGGGGCGGAAGATTCCCCTCGTTCCAGATGTGCCCGTGCGTGACGAAGCAGCGCCTTTTGCCGCTGAAGAACATGAGGTAGTCGCCCGCGCAGGGAAACTCGAGGAGCATCTGGTCGACCTCGCTGTCGCAGTTGCCGCGAACGGCGAGGATACGGATCTTGAAGGCGTTGATCATCGTCGCGACGCGCTGGGGGTCGTACCCGTCGGGGATGGGGTTGCGCGGTCCGTGGTTGAGGTAGTCCCCGCACACGACGAGGTAATCCGCGCCCTCGGCCTCGAAGGCCTTCGCGACCCGCTCGAAGGCGGTCGCGGAACCGTGGATGTCGGAAACGACGAGAAATTTCATGGGGTTCTCCTGTATTCGACGGAGCGGTCCGCCGCGCGGATCGCCTGCATGACGTAGTCGCCGTAGCGCTCGGCCTTCACCGCGCCGATGCCGAAGACGCCGAGGAGCCCTTCGCGGGAAGCGGGGCGCCTCTCCGCGAGTTCCTCGAGGGTACGGTCCGGGAAGATGACGTAGGGGGGGACCGAGGCGGCCTCGGCGAGGTCGCGCCGCATCGCCTTGAGCGCCGTGAGCGCGCGCTCTCCCTCGGGACCGAGTTCCCGCGCGACCTCCCGAGCGCCTTTTTTCGGGAATTTGAGCGAGCCGGCCCGCCCGCCTGATCCGTCCTTCCGCTTCGATCCGCCCGCGCCGAGGAGGGCGGTGTCGACGGGGAGCAGGATCGGCTCGCGCGCGGAAAGCGCGTCGCGCGCGTCGCGGGTGAGCGAGAGGACGCCGTACTCGCCGTCCTTCGAAAGGAGGCCCGAGTCGACGAGGAGCCGCGCGATCTCGAACCATCCGTCCTTGTCGAGCTCGCTTCCGATTCCCCAGGTCGAGAGCTTGTGGTGGCCGTTGTCGACGACGCGTTTCTGCTTCGAGCCGAGGAGGACGTCGATCACGTAGGCCGCGCCGAAACGCTCGCCGGTGCGCGCGACGCACGAGAGGAATTTTTGCGCGATGACGGTCGCGTCGGTTTCCGCGGGACGGGGATTCGCGCACGCGTCGCAGCAGGGGAAGTCGCGCGCGTTCGCGGAGTCGGGCTCGACCGGCTCGTAGGTTTCGCCGAACCAGGCGAGGAGGATCTTCCGCCGGCAACCTCTCGCCTCGGCGTAGTCGGTCATCGCCTTGAGGTGGGCCTCGGCCTTCTTCGTCTCGCTCGCGGATTTGTCCTCCATGAAGAATCGGATCTTCCGCGTGTCGCCGTAGCCGTAAAAGAGGATGGCCCGCGCGGGTCTTCCGTCGCGACCGGCGCGGCCGATCTCCTGATAGTACTGCTCGGGGCTTTTCGGGAGGTCGAAGTGGATGACGAAGCGGACGTCGGGTTTGTTGATTCCCATGCCGAAGGCGACCGTCGCGACGACGATCCTCGCCTCGTCGCGGAGGAATTTCTCCTGGTTCGTCCGGCGCTCGTCGTCGGAAAGGCCCGCGTGGTAGGGGAGGGCCGCGTGCCCGGAGGCGACGAGGGTCGCCGCGAGCTCGTCAACCTGCTTCCGCGAGAAACAGTACACGATGCCCGCGCCCTCGGGATTGTCGGCGACGAAATCGAGCACCTGGGAGACGGCGTCGCGCTTGGGCCTCACCTCGAGGAAGATGTTCGGGCGGTTGAAGCTCGCGACGAACTCCGCGGGATCGTCGAGCCTGAGGGTCTTCTTGATGTCGGCGCGCACGCGCGCGGTCGCGGTCGCGGTGAGCGCGAGGCAGCATGCGTGGGGGAAGAGCGCGCGCACCTCGGCGAGCGAGCGGTACTCGGGCCTGAAGTCGTGGCCCCAGTCCGAGATGCAGTGGGCCTCGTCGACCGTGACGCAGTCGACCCGCGTGCCCGCGAGGAGTTCCTGCACGCGCGGGGTGACGAGGCTTTCGGGCGCGAGGTAGAGGAGCTTGACGTCGCCCGAGCGGACGCGCGCCATGTTCGCGTACCACTCGTCGCGGTCGAGGGTGCTGTTGACGAAGAGGGCGCTCACCCCCGCGGCGTCGAGCTGGGCGACCTGGTCCTGCATGAGGGCGATGAGGGGGGAGACGACGATCGTGAGCCCGGGGAAAAGGAGCGCGGGAACCTGATAGCACAGGGACTTTCCCCCGCCGGTCGGCATGACCGCGAGGACGTCGCGCTTCGCGAGCACGCGGTCGATGATCTCGCGCTGGAGCGGGCGGAACTCGTCGTAGCCGAAAACGTCTTTGAGGACGGATACCGGGGTCGCTTCGGGGATGGTGTCGGGCCGCGCGTTCATGATCAGGATGATACACGAAAACCGGCGTTTTGGAGAGGGTTTGCCCGTTGTTCGGGGTAAAAACCGGTCGCGCTCGGGCGCGACCGGCCGGGTTTCAACACGGGGCTCTACGCCGCGTGCCCGCGGGGTGCGGCCCCGGGATCGGTGACCCATAGTTTCGATTCGGCGATCCCTTCCTCGCGTCCTGAATTCCGCTTTACAATTCGCCGCTTATCCCGCATCCTGAAGCAATGATCCGAAAAGTTTTACCATGTAAACCATGTTTCTTTTTGGCGTTGAGCCTTGCCTTGCCCGCCGCGCTTTTCGGTGCGCCGAGGGTCAGCCTGACCCTGCCCGAGCTTGATCCCGCGCTCGCCTCGCTCGCCGCGGAGCTTGCCGAGGAGGGCGCACGGTATGTCGATGACGTCAACGCCGAGCTCCAGGATCTTTCCGTCGACCGGCCGCTTCTCATGGGCGAATTCGGGATCGCGGCCGCCCGCGTCCCCGCCGTCAGGTATGCCATGCCGGGGTTCTCCTTTCCGGAGATTTCCTTCGGCGTCGAGGCCGTCGCGAGGGCCAATCCCCTTGACGATTCGGTCGGTTCCCTCGTTTCCGGCATGAGCGTGTCGTCCGACGAACAGGTAGGGGCCTCGGCCGGACCGTTCGACGTGGCCGCCCGTTTTCCCCTTTCACTCCTTGGCCCCGACGGATACGCCGGGGCTTCTCTCGGACTGATGCGGGTTGACGTCCGCGAGATAACGCTGAAGTCCGTTTCTTTTGGCGCCTCGCTCGGTCGCCGTTTCGCGGGGCACTCCCGGGGCGCGTTCAGGTGGGACGGGGTATCCGTCGAGGGCGGCGTCGATTTCGCCTGGACGACCGTCGGCGCGCGATACAGCCCGGGCACGGTCGAGCGGACGATGACCCTCGACGCGGACGGCCCCGGTCCGCTCGCGCCCTTCACGTCGACCTTCTCGGTCGACCCCGACGTGCTCGTTTCGCTCAAGAGCCGGATCGCCGCGCTCACCTTCGCCGCCTCGACGGGGTTTACGCTCGTCGAGGCCTTCTCGCTTTCGGCGGGCGTGGGTCTCACGGTTTCGGGGTCGCGAAGCGAGCTCTCGGTCTCTTCGAGCGACGAGGTCGGGATCACCGGCCATCTCGCGGATCTCGCGCGATCCGAATGCCGGATCCAGGTATCAGGACCGATTTGTTCCGGAGGCGGGTTTTCTTCCGACATCTATTATCAGGCCCGCGCGCGGTTCGGCGCGGGAGCCCTGTCGTTGAGCGTTCCCGTTATCTGGAGTCCCCGACGCATGCTCGGCGTCGGCCTCTTCGCGGGAGTCGACCTATGAGAACCCTCCGCGCGCTTCTCGCGCATCTGGCCGTTTCGGCCTTCGGCCTTTTTCCCGTTTTCGCCGAGCCCGCGCTTCCCGGGACGCATCTCGTCACGGCGACCTCGCTCGAGGGTATGGTTTGCGTTCCCGATGCCGCGTTCGGCGGCCAGACGGGTTTTTCCCTGGAGGGCTTTCCGCTGAGGCGCGCCGCCGCGACGATGTCGCTCGGCTATCTCGCCGATCGGGACTCGGGAGGGGAGATAACGCCGACCCCGTATGCCTCGCTTTTGGCCGGGTGGCGGTTCCCCGCCCCGGGGTATTTTTCCTTCACGCCCCTCGTGGGCGCGACCGTCGACGCGGCCGTCTCGGGCTATGCCGTCGACGTCACGCCGTACATGACCTTCGCGGTCCGGGGCTCGATGCTTCTTTCCGGTCGCGATTACCTCACCCTGACCCCGTCCCTCCTCGTTCCCGTCGGCTCGGGCGGGAACGCCCGCCTTTCCCTCGCGCTCGGCACGAGGCGGGAAAAGCCCTGGTATATCCCGATTCGCGAGGTGGAACCCGCGCTGACGGCCCGACCGTCGCTGTTCTCCCCCGACGGCGACGGCACGGACGACTTCGTCGTGATCGCGCCGGGGGCTTCGGCGCCGAAGTCCGTCGACCGCTGGACGATCACGGCCTACGCCTCCGACGGGTCCCGGTGGAGGGGCTACGAAGGAACCGGGAAATTGCCGAAGCGGATCGCGTGGGACGGAAAGTCGGACGACGGGGCGAGCCCGGACGCGGGAGAGGATTTTTCCATCGTGCTCAAGACCTACGACGCCCTCGGGAGGGCCGCGGCCGCCGACGCGACGGTAAGCGTCACGATCGACGTGCTCGTGATCCGCGAAGGGGACCGCTACAAGGTTCGCGTGCCGAACATCCATTTCCCGCCCGATTCGGCCGACCTTTCCGAGGCCGCCTCGCGGGAATTTCTCGACGACAATCGGGCGACCCTCGAGCGGATCGCGGGCCTTTTCATCAAGTTTCCCGATTACGACCTCACGGTCGAGGGATACGCGAACGCCGTGCACGCGGACGACCCCGCGCTCTTCGCCGAGGAACAGGAGAAGGAGCTGCTCCCGCTCTCGTTACGGCGCGCCGACACGGTCAAACGCGCGCTGGTGCTTCTCGGGGTGGACGGGGAGAGGATCGAAACGCGCGGGTACGGCGGGTCGCGGCCGGTCGTGCCGGGCTCCGAGCGGGCGGGCGCCTGGAAGAACCGGCGCGTCGAATTTATTCTTTCGCGTTGACCGTTTCGCCCGCGCGGCGATACCGCGCGGCCGAGGAGGACAAGGCGGTCAAGAGCCCGCCCGAAAGGACGAGGCCGATGCCTGAGTGAATCGTCGGGACGTCGGGGTCCGATCCCGCCTCGCCGTACATGAGGGCGAAGCCCAGACCCGCGAGCACGATTCCCGCGGCGACGCCCGCGATTCCCGCGCGCCTGATAACGCGCGCGCGCCGATCGTCGTTCGCCGCGATGGCGTCGAGAATCGGTTTTTCCCCGGGCGGGGGCGGTCCGGGGATGATGACCGTGCCCTCGCTTTGGTCCTGAACGACCGGCGATGAGCCTGACGTCCCGGTATCCTGGGCGAATGTCGGGAATAGGGTGAGGGCGCAAAGGGCGATCGCGATGGCTCGTCGGGGAAGGGGCATCCGGAAACCTCCGGCTTTGAGTATAGCATCAAAACCGAAAAAGACGCGGCGAAAAAACCTTCCCCGGAATGAACCCAAAGGAGTTACCTATGTCGGAATCGCGTGAATTGAACGTCTATCGGGCCTGCGGGCTTTGGGATCTCCTCCTTACCGTAACCTTCGCCGTCCCCCCGCTGGCGGCCCTCGATCTCGCGCTGCTCAAGCGCCTCCACGTCGCGATCGGAGGCGCCAGGGCGTTCCCCCCCTTCGAGCCGCTTCATCTTTTCTTCGTCTCGATGTTCGGGATCATGTGCGTCATCTGGGCCGTGATCCGCGTGCATCGGCCTTCCCGGCTCCTCGCCCTCTATGACACGGTCGGCCGCTTCGCGGTCGCGTCCTTCATGATCGGCTTCACGCTCGCGGGAGTGAGTCCCGTCGTCGCGCTCTTCTCCGTTTCGGAAATCGGGTGGGGCGTCGTTCAGGGAGTCGTTCTCAGTCGCGCCCGTCCGCGCGCGAACCCCGTCGCGTAGCGTCGACCGGATCGCGCGCGCTTGATGCGGAGCGCGCAAGCGCGCCATAATGCGTACCGTGAATCCTCTTTCCGAAAAATCGTCCGTAGCGGTAGTCGGCGCGGGACCCGCGGGGCTGTTCGCCGCCGAAACCCTCCTGTCCCGTGGCTTTTCCGTATCGCTCTATGACCGGAAGTCCGCCCCCGGTGCGAAATTCCTCGTCGCCGGGTCCTCGGGCGGCCTCAACCTGACGAACGCCCTTCCTCTCGCGGAATTCGCCGCGCGGTACGGCGCGAATCGCGAGCGTTTCGCGCGGTATCTTGCCGATTTTTCCCCGGACGATCTCGTTCGCTGGCTCTCCTCCTTCGGCCTCGCGACGAAGCGCGGCTCGGGCGGAAAGATCTTTCCCGAGGGCGCTGACGCTCCCGCGATCCTCGAGCGCTGGGTAGACCGGCTCCGATCCAGTCCCGATTTTTCGTTTCGTCCGGGGCACCGGCTCGTCGGGCTGGGCGCGGATCGCGCGCTCGCCTTCGTGACCGACGCGGGTTCTCTCGTCGTCAAGCCGGACGCCGCGATACTCGCCCTCGGGGGCGCGAGCTGGCCCGCGACCGGCTCAGACGGCGCCTGGCGCGAGACCCTTTCAGCGATCGGCGTCGAGATAGCGACCTTCGCGCCCGCGAACTGCGGGTTCGAGGCCGACTGGGACGAGCCGCTTCGCGCGCGGTTCGATCACGTCCCGCTCAAGAACGCGCGTATCTCGCTCGAGCCGACCGGCGACCCTTCCGCGCGCGGCGAGCTCACGCTCACGCCCTACGGCCTCGAGGGCGGCCCGATATACGCGCTCGGGCCCGCGATCAGGGACCGGATCGCGCGGGACGGCTTTTGCGCGATCGCGATCGATCTCGCGCCCGACCTCTCCCGCGAGGCCGTCGCCGGGCGGCTCGCGGGCGGTCCCGGGAAGGAAAGCGTCTCGAATTTCTTCAGGAAACGGCTCGGCCTTTCGGGCCCGCCCTTCGCGCTCCTCCGCTTCGCCGCGGAGCGCGCGGGTCCCGGGGAAGACGCGCGCGGACCGGTCGACCCGACGAGGCTTCTTCGCGACCCCGGGGAGGCCGCCGCCCTCGTGAAAGCCCTTCCCGTCCGTCTCATGCGTCCGCGCCCCCTGGAAGAGGCGATCTCGACGGCGGGGGGCGTGTACTTTTCGGGTCTCGATGACGATCTCATGCTTCGCGCCGTCCCCGGCGTTTTTTGCGCGGGCGAGATGCTCGACTGGGAGGCGCCTACGGGCGGCTTTCTCTTGCAGGGTTGTTTTTCGACGGGATGGAGGGCGGCGAAGGGAGTCGCGGCCTGGCTCGGCGCGCGGGGAGTTACGCAGCAATAAGCGAATTACGCCGCGCGCGGGGAGCCGCGCAGCAGAATGCGAAATACACCGCGCGTGGGGAGTTACGTAGCAAAAAGCGAATTACGCCGCGCGCGGGGAACCACGCAGCAAAAAGCGAATTACGCCGGCCGCGGGGAGCCGCGCAGCTGAAAAGCGTATCTCCCCGCGCGCGCGAACTGTATTACGCCCGTTTCTCGACCATCTCCGAGGTCTGGAAGAATTTGATGTCGGGGTTGTTTTGCTTGATCCGGTTCATCGCCCACTCCGAGTCCGAGACGAGCACGTAGTTCCCGCGGATGTCGACGAGCACGCGCCGCGTGTTCGCGTCGACGAACTCCTCGAGCTTCTTCGGGTCGTCCGAGGTCACCCAGTGCGCGATCGACACGTCGATCGGCTCGTACTTGCACGAGGCGTTGTACTCGTTCTCGAGCCTGCTCTGGAGCACCTCGAGCTGGAGCTGGCCGACGACGCCGAGGACGCGCGCGTTCGGCTGGTGGATCTTCGAGAATATCTGGACGACGCCCTCTTCCGCGAGCTGGTCGAGTCCCTTGTGGTACTGTTTCTCTTTCAGCGGATCGGCGTTCATGATCGAGCGGAAGATCTGCGGCGCGAAGCTCGGGATCCCCTTGAAGGTGACGCACTCGCCCTCGGTGAGGGTGTCGCCGATCTTGAAGGTCCCCGTGTCGTGGAGGCCGATGATGTCCCCCGGCCAGGCCTCGTCGATGATCTCGCGGTCCTGGCTCATGAAGGCCGTCGGGTTCGCCGCGCGGAAGCTCTTCCCGGCGCGCACGTGATAATACATCGTGTTCCGCTCGAACTTCCCCGACACGATGCGGAGGAACGCGATGCGGTCGCGGTGCTTGGGGTTCATGTTCGCGTGGATCTTGAAGACGAAGCCGGTGAACTTCGCCTCCTCGGGATAGACCTCGCGCTCGTCGGCCTGCTTGGGCGTCGGGTAGGGCGCGAGGGCGACCATGTTCTCGAGGAGCTCTCGCACCCCGAAGTTGTTGAGCGCCGAGCCGAAGAAGACAGGAGTGGCCTTCCCGGCCTCGTACTCCTCTTTCGAGAAGGCGGGGTAGACCCCGGTGAGCATCGCGACGTCATCGCGGAGCTTTCGCGCGAGCGATTCGCCGACGCGAACGTCGAGCTCGGGATCGTCGACCCCGTTGATCGCGACGACGTCGGTCGGGAGCTGGTCCTGCCCCGCGCGGAAGAGATGGAGGGTGTTCTCGACGAGGTTGTAGACGCCCTTGAATACTTTTCCCTGCCCGACGGGCCAGGTGACGGGACGCACCTCGACGGCGAGCTCGCGCTCGATCTCGTCGAGAAGCTCCATCGGGTCCTTGCCCTCGCGGTCGAGCTTGTTGACGAAGGTCGCGATCGGCGTCGATCGCATGCGGCACACGACGCAGAGCTGGCGCGTGCGTTCCTCGACGCCCTTCACGGAGTCGACGACCATGAGCGCGGAATCGACCGCGGAAAGCCCGCGGTAGGTGTCTTCCGAGAAGTCCGCGTGACCGGGGGTATCGAGGAGGTTGATCTTTCGGCCGCCGTATTCGAAGCCCATGACCGAGGTCGAGATCGAGATCCCTCGCTCCTGCTCCATTTTCATGAAGTCCGAGACGGCCGCGCGCGCGGTTTTGCCCGATTTGACGGCTCCGGCGATATGGATCGCCCCTCCGAAAAGGAGGAGTTTTTCGGTGATTGTCGTCTTTCCGGCGTCGGGGTGCGAGATGATCGCGAAGGTGAGCCGCTTGCGTATTTCCTGGGTAAGTTCGGTCATGGGAGACCAGAATAGCCCGAAAAGGGCCTTCGATTCAATGGAATGCCGTGCATGGCCGGGGCGGGGAATCTCGGCGTTTCTCTCGTTTCTTCGAGGGAATGCCGTTCTATACCTACCGGTAGGTATAGAACCGGAAAGGGGGGAAGTCTTCCCCTTGGCCACACTCGGCTTTCGCCTCGTCGTGGCCTACCCCCTCCTTCCCTTTTTGCGTATACTCCCGATAGCGGGTGACGCCCACGCGCCTCCCAAGATCGAAGGAGCGAACCGATGGATATTCCGGCGAACGGAGGCGAGGCCGCTTTCGTCATCAACGCGCACAACAAGGACGAGTATCCCCCGATGCACACGGCCGAACACGTCCTCAACCAGACGATGGTCAGGATGTTCGGCTGTTCCCGGGCGGTCGGCGCGCATATCGAACGGAAGAAAAGCAAGTGCGATTATCTGCTCGACCGCGCGCCGACCCCTGAGGAAATCGCCGGGATAGAGCGGCGGGTCAACGAGGTTCTCGCGCGTGGACTTCCCGTCACCGTCGAGTTCATGAGTCAGAGCGAGGCCGCGGGGTTCGTCGACCTCGCGCGGCTCCCGGAGGGAGCCTCCGACACGGTCAGGATAGTCCGGATCGGCGACTATGACGTCTGCGCCTGCGCGGGGTCCCACGTCGCGAACACGCGGGATATCGAGGGCGCTTTCAGGATCATCAGCTCGGACTGGGCTGACGGGCGTTGGCGCGTTCGTTTCAAGCTCGAGTCCTGAACCCCGTCAATCCCCGTGAACGAGGAATTCCCAGAAGGAATAGCCCCATTCGGTGCCGCGTTTGATTCCCCGAAAGCGCACATAGCGGGCTCGGGTCGCCTCGAAGGGGTGGCACTCGACGCCGCCTTCCCCTTCGCTCACGGAAACCTCGCGCTGCCAGGCTTTCCCGTCCACGGAGAGTTCGATCGCGTATTCCCTTCCCCACGCGATCTCCCAGAATATCGTGACCCCCGAGACCGCGCGCGGCGAGCCGAGGTCGACGACGAGCCACTCGTCGTCGGTCCAGCCGCTTGACCAGCGGGTAAAGAAGTCCCGGTCGATCGCGCAGGGCGCCTCGATGTCGGCGGCCTCGTTCGAGGACGAGCGGCAGGAAAGGGGAGCGATGATCGACGCCGCCGACTGTCCGCGCATTCCTTCCCTCGACGGCGCCGAGGCGAGGGTGAACCGCTCGAAGGTAGACTTCACCGTCTCGCCCGTCTTCGTGACCGCCTCCGCCCGGAGGTTGTTGAGTCCCACCGTCACGGGCTTCCAGGATATCTCGTACGGGTAGCGGGTAGCCTCGCCGACGGTCGTGTCGTTCGCGAAGAAGGTTACCTTCTCGATAACGGCCTCGGGGGATGCGACGGCGCGGAGGGTTATCGGGTCTTGCGCCCTGACCGCGATAGGGAGGGCTCCTGCGTCGATCTCGACGCGCGCGGGACGCGCGGGATGGTTGTAGAAGAAATCCATGACGAACTCGGTCGCCCTCGCGGGCCATACGTGACCGCCCGCGTCCTGGACGATCGCGGCCGTGTCGACGCCCTCTCCCGCCCAAAGCGTGCCGGTGACCCCGTGCGCCCGGAGGAAGGTCGTTCCCCCTCCTTCGCGCGCCCGTTCCGGTACCGGAAGCCAATCGGGGAAGGGAGCGCCCTTTCCCGAAGCGCCGCCGTTGATCCGTCGCCAGACGTCGATCGACCCGGAGAAGGGGGTGATTCCCCAATTGTCGACCCCGGAGAAGGGAACCTCGGGATCGTCTTTCGCGTGGATCGCGAGGACGGAGGTCGGCACCTCGTCCCCCGTAAGGCTCCCGGCGATGACGGTGCCGGCTACCGGGGCGATCGCGGCGAAGAGGCCCGGCGCGAGGGAGGCGAGCTCGTAGACCTCGATCGCGCCCGCGGAGTGTCCAGTCGCGTAGACGCGGCGCGGATCGATGGCATACCGTTCCGCGAGGGCCTTCGTGAGGCCAAGGAAGAGCGCGACGTCGTTCCCGGAATCCCAGCGCCTCCCGATCCCGTTCGGGTAGACCACGATGAAATCGAGCCGGTCCGCGAGCCGGTTGAAGCCCATCCCGGAGAAGAACGCGGCGTCCTGATTTCCTCCGTGAAGGGCGAAGAGGAGCGAACAGGGTTTCGTCCCGTCGTAACTCGCCGGAAGGTGCATGAGGCCGTCGCGTTCCCTTCCCCCGACCATGAAGCGGAACTTCGAGTCGTGGTCGGTGACGACGAGCTCGCCCTCGGCAAGGGCGCTTCCGCAGGACGACAGAACCGCCGCGAGCGCGAGGAGAAGCGCCGCGAGGGCAGAACGGGCGGGCGCGGTAACATTTTTTGATGGCATGAAAAAGAGTATACCACGCGCACCGCGATGGCAAAGCAAGCGGGCGCGCGATGCCATATACTTTACGGTATGAGCGCATCAGGATCGCGACCGCACGTCGCGCACATCAAGACCGGCTTCTCGCGCGTCGTCAGCGACGGCAACTACGTCGACTGCCACGGGCCGCTCGAGCCGTTCGGCGAGGCCTGGGGGCGGGGCATCCTCGTGCGCGGCGACGGGTATCTCGACGCGATCATCGGGCCGTTCGGCACGAGCCACGCGCTCCTCAAGAAGAAGCTCGGAACCGGCGAAATCGCGCGCGGCGCGTTCTATTTCGGCTACGACGACGCGACGCGAACGCTCTATCTCGAGTTCGCCTCCGACCGCACCTTCAACTTCGAGGATGACGGGGTGCTCGACGCGATCATGGGCGCGCTCAAGAAACAGAACGGCCCCCTGCACGATTTCGTCCTCGCGCCCGGCGCGCGCTGATTCAATCAGACGGTCCTTTCTGTGACCTGCCATAGTCGGGCCGGGAATGAACCCCGGGATCGCGCGACGCGAACCCCGGGGTGGTTTTTCGCCTTCGGATTTCCCTCCGGCGCTTCAGTTAAGCGGCGCGTCGAGAACGCCCATCTGCTCCGGAGTCAGGGTGAGGTTTGCCGCGGCGAGGTCTTCCTTGAGATGCTCGAGCCTCGATACCGCGACGAGCGGGATGATCCGCGGCGCGCTTTGCATCATCCAGGCGTAGATCACCTCGTTGACCGACCTTCCGGTTTCGGCCGCGACCCGCTCGAGCCGCCTCCGGCGTTCGTCGTTTTGCGGGCGCACGAAGGATTTTAGCCGGTCGATCTCGTCGTATTTTTCCGGTCGGGTATAGGAGCCCCAGAGGAGCGGGGTGTAGGCGAGGAGGGCCATCTCGTTTCCCGAGCGGACGTAGTCGAAAAGTTCGTCGCCCATCTGGTCCGCCATCCCGGTGTCGGCGAATTTCTCGCTCTGAAAATAGGTGTGGAACATCTGCACCGCCTTGTAGACCGGGAGGCCGCGTTCCCGGGCGAGGGTCCGCGCGCGCGCGAGGCGCCATACCTTGAAGTTCGACGAGCCGATAAAGCGCGCCTTTCCCTGCTTGATGATCTCGGCGAACGCATCGAGGGTTTCCTCCTGGTTGACGGTCCGGTCGTCGACGTGGGCATAGAGCAGGTCGACGTGATCGGTTCCGAGCCGCTTGAGGCTGCCGTCGATCGCGGCGAGAACCGCCTTTTTCGAAAGGCCCTCGGTCTTGTCCGCCCAAGGGTTCCCCTCGTACGAGAAGAACTCGTCACGGCTCACGGTCGGGAAGGCGCCGAGCTTGGTCGCGAGGAAGATGTCCTTCCGGTTGCCGCGTATGCGCATCCATTCGCCGAGGACGTTCTCGCTCTCGCCGCCCTTACCGTCCGCGTCCCAGAAAGAGTAGTTGTTCGACGTGTCGAGAAAGTTGCCTCCCTGCGAGTCGAAATAGTTGAGAAGTTCAAAGGAGCGCTCCTTGTCGAGCTTCGAGCCGAAAGGAAGGCAGCCGAGCGCCATCGCGCTGACCTCGGCGCCGGTATCCGCGAATTGAATCCGTTTAATCATGTGATCCTCCACTGACTTGACTATACGTTTCCCCGGTGGTCGGCGTTAGGTCCACTTTCGGGCTTTTTTTTCGAGCCACTTGTGCCCGGAGCGCTCACCGTGTAGCATTATCCCATGTACGGCATCACCTTCGATCCCGAGTCCCGGCTCAGCCAGTACCGGCAACTCGTCGACCAGCTCCGCGCGCGGATAAGCGACGGCTCCCTCGAGGGGGGAACGCGGCTCGCCTCGACGCGCGAGCTTGCGGAAAGCTTGCGTCTGGCGCGGGGGATCGTTCTCGAGGCGGTCGAGCAGCTCAAGATGGAAGGTTACCTCCGCACGGAGCGCGGCTCGGGAACCTTCGTGAGGCGCGACCTCGTCTGGAAGGGCTCGTCGTCGCCGTCGTCCCTCGCGCCGGCGATCGGAACGGTCGGGGAGCGGGACGTTGGCGGCGAGAGTCGTTCCCGCGCGGCCGAGCCGCCCCTTTCCTTCGCGCCCGGGATGCCCGACCTCTCGCTCTTTCCCCGACGCCAGTGGATCAAGTGCTATCAGGAGGCCGTCGAGTACGCCTCTGTCGACGATCTCGCCTACAATCGCCCGTCCGGGCGCTGGGACCTCCGGCAGTCGATCGCGCGGCACCTTCTCGAGACGAAGGGGATCAAGGTCGGACCCGAGCGGATCGTCGTGACCGCGGGCTCCTCCCAGGCCTTCGCGATGCTCGCCCAGCTTTTCGAGCGACCCCGCGTCGCGATGGAGGATCCGCTTGCCCCGTTCGTGCGCCGCGTCTTCCAGGGACTCGGCGCCGAGATCGCGTACGTGCCGGTAGACGAGGAGGGGATAGTCCCGCACCTCATCCCGGACCGTCCCTTCGACCTTATCTACGTGACCCCGGCCCACCAGTTCCCGGTGGGCGGAACCCTCTCGGCCGAGCGGAGAGTCGCCCTGCTCGAGCGGGCGCGGGAATCGGGGGCCTGGATCATCGAGGACGATTTCGACGGGGAGTTCCGCTACGAGGGCCATCCCGTCTTGCCCCTGCAGGCGATGGCGGGCGAGCGGGTCGCCTACGTCGGGACTTTCAGCAAGAACGTGAGTCCCGCGCTCAGGATCGGTTTCATCGTCCTTCCTCCGGGGCTCCAGGCGCGGTTCAAGACCCTCAAGCGGCGGTGGGACCTCTGGAACGAGGGCTTGCAGCAAAAGGCCATGGCCCGTTTCATCGACGAGGGTCATCTCGAGCGGCACCTGAGGCGGTGCCATCACGCCTATCGGGAGAAAAACGCCTTTCTGAAGGCGCTCGTCGCGGAGCGGCTTTCGGGCGAATGGGAAACCCTCGGGGCCACGACCGGGATGCATCTCGTGCTGAGGCGCACCCCCGGCGGGAAGCGATCAGTCGAGGATACGGGGGCGATCGTGAAAGCCTTGCTCGCGCGCGGCCTTCATGTCGAGGGCGTGACGGAGTATTGCCGGGAAAACGCGGGATTTCGGGACTCGATCATCGTCGCCTTCGGGAACCGGACGGAAAGCGAGCTCGAGCGGCTCGTCGGGGAGCTCGCGGCGCTTACCGCGACATAGGGGCGCCGCCGGTCTCGGAAGGCGCGGTATTCGCGGTATGCCCGCGTCGGGAATCGTCCGTTTTTTTTAAGGCCGCGCGCCGAAGGCTCCCGCGTCCGGGACCGCGCGCGAGCGTACCGCGTTCCCGGCGAGGTCGAGGTCCGCCCAGTCGGCGTCGTGGATCCCGCTCACGGGAACTCCGGCGGCGAGGGCGGGACTGCCGGGAGCGAGGCGATAGTCGCTTTCCGTTTCCCCGACGAAGGCGGGGTCGGCGAGGATTTCACCGTCGGCGTTCCAAACGTCCGCGTTTACCGAAAGCCTTCCCCCGTCGACGAGCGAGATCACGTTATGGTCGTGGACGAGGTTCGTCCCGACGGGATTGATCCAGGACATGAGCGCGTAGTCGGTGACGAACACGTTGTCGCGGACGACGAAGCGCGATGCGGCGAGGCCCGGCGCCGTCTTCTTGTTCCAGTCGACGAGAAGCCCGACGATCCCCCAGCCGTCCTTTTCGCCGCCCGCGCACACGAAGGTGTTGTTCGCGATCGTGACCTCGTACCGGGCGTCGTCCCTTATCGAGTTCAGGTGGAATATCAGTGCCCCGGGTCGTTCGCTCTCGTAGAGGTTCCACGCGATCTTCATGCCGCGAACCTTGCCGAGCGCCTCGATAAAGCAGTCACCGTCGACGACCGCGTTGTGGTGGATCGCGATATTCTCGCTCTCGTAATCCCAGAGCGCGCCCGTGTCCGACTCGTAACCGAAAAACTCGACGGCGCCGCCGTCCGTGCCGAAGGATTTCGACGGGGCGATGCAGCGGTCGAAGCGGTTCCACGCGATCTCGATGTCCTTGCCGCGCACCCCGACCCCGTTGGCTCCCCAGTCGCGGTCGGGATCGCCCGTGTCGACGCCCATCACGCCGTCGTGGACGTAGCACCCGATAACCCGCTGGCGCTCCCCGGCGATCGAGACGCCCATCGCGCAAGCGGAGACCTCGCAACCGGCGACGAGGATGTCGCTCGTCTCGCCCGACATCGCTATCCCCGCGCCTTTCAGGTTCCTGACGCGAACGTCGAGGACCCTGATCCAGGAACTCGCTTTCGGGGCAGTGCTGTCTCTTCCGAGACTCACGCCCGGCCATTCGCGTCCCTTGTCCCAGAGCGCGCGGGGAGCGTCTATCGTGGGAAGCTCTCCCGAGCCGTATGCCTCGAAGATGACCGGTTTTTCCCCGGTTCCCGCGGAGCCGTTGTCGAGGAGGATGCATTGGTTCTTCCAGACCGAGCCGCGCGCGAGACGGACGACATCCCCGGGCTTGAGCACGACCGCGTGGAGTCGGTCGAGGGTTTTCCACGGCGAGGCGGGGCTTCGTCCGTCGTTCGTGTCGTTTCCCCTCGCCGCGTCGAGATAGTACGCCGGAGCCGCGGGATCGGAGCGAAAGGATGAAACGTCGCGCTCGAGCCCGAGCGGCAAACGCGCCGTCAGGGGTGCGTTCGGCCCGTCGCTCCCCGATGATCCTCCGCAGGCGGCGATCGCGATGAGGGCGGCGAGAAGCGGGAGAACGCGCGCGCCGGAGCGCGGCATTGCGCCGGGTTCCCGACGGTCGACGGAACGGTCGTAGTGGTGCATGGGGTATCTCCTCGGGGCCGTCACGGCTTCCGGTATTGCAGGAGCCAGTCGTACGGGTTCGAGTACGGCGTCAAGGCGATGCCCTGAAACTCCGCCTCGACCTCGTTATCCATCGTCGCGGGGGAATAGCTCTTGTTGGCGGAGTTCGCGTCGTGGCCGACCCCGGTGTAGAGGGTGATCCGCGGCGTGATCGGGGCCTTCGCCGCGACGAGCGCGTCGTAGTTCTTGACGATGTTAGCCGGTCCCACGGTCGTGTCCGCGGCGCCGCAGAGGAACCAGATCGGCACGGCTTTCCAGACGATCGGGGACGCGGGCGAGACATAGCACGACACGGGCAGAATCGCCGCGGCGTCCTCGTCCCCGTACTTGTTGAGGTATCTCGCGAGCGCGACGCCGCCCCCCGATACCGCGGTGAAGTAGATGCGCGACCCGTCGATGCGGTAGTTCGCCTTCGCGAACCTGACGAACTCGCGGACGTTGTCGGCCGAGCGGTCGTCGTAGCTCGCGAACTGCGGCGAGAGGACGATGAATCGGTGTTTGTCGTCCCAGGTATCCCGATCGATCATCCCCGGCAGGCATGAATACGAGAACGCCTTGAGCGTGTTGACCGTCGTCCCGTCGCCGAGCTCGCCGTCGCCATGCAGGTTGATGATGACGGGCCACGCCGCCTTCTTGAGGTAATCCTTCGGCACGTACTCGACGTAGCCGCGCGTTTGCGCCGTGCCCGTCGTGCCGATCGGAACGTATTGAAGCGTTCCCGGCAGCATGGCCACGTTCCCGTCGCAGACGTACGCGGCAAGGTCGGGATCGCCCATGGTTGAACTCACCGAGGAACCGTCGTCGTCCGCGGCGCTCGAGCAGGCGGCGAAGAGATTCCCCGCGAGGATCGCGGCGATGGCGAGGATCGCGGGAGCGACATGGATGGCTTTCGCGCGGGTTGACGGATCGCCTTTCGAGAGGTTTCGTTCGTTCACTTTTTTGTCTCCTGTATCAGCGGCAAAAAAAAACGCCCGGGCAGTATCTCCCGGGCGCCCTTGCGCGAGAACCGTTCGGTACGTCGTTCGGTTTCGCGCGGAAACGATGATTACTTTACCTCGTTGACGGCCCAGGCGAGCGCGTCCTCGAGCATGGACATCGGGGGTTTCTTCACGAAGTCCTGGTCCATCGCCATCTGGAAGAGCTCGCGGGAGTTCTTGATGTCGCGCTTGGCGATCTCGAGAACCTGGTCGCGGGTCATGGTCACGCGGGCCACGCCTTCCTTGATCGCCTGCATGGCGACGTCGGCGGCTTCCTCGGCGAACACGGCGGAATCGTCCATGGTCGGCATGATGTGCTCGGTGTCGAATCCGGGCTTCTTCTCGGCGAAGTCGGCGAGCGAGTGCGCGGCGCGGATGGCCATGCCGTCGGTGATCTTCTTCGCGCGGACGAGGAGGGCGCCCTTCAGGATGCCGGGGAAGCACACGGAGTTGTTCACCTGGTTCGGGAAGTCGCCGCGGCCGGTACCGACGATGAACGCGCCCGCTTCCTTCGCGGCGTAGGGGTAGATCTCGGGAACGGGGTTCGCGCAGGCGAACACGATCGCCTTCGGCGCCATGGTCTTGATCCACTCGGGCTTGATGGTGTCCGGGCCGGGGGTAGAGGCGCCGAGGAGCACGTCCGCTCCCTTGATGGCGTCGGCCTCGCTCGCGAAGCGCTCGGGGTTGGTGGTCTCGCAGAGCTCCCACTTGCGGTAGAAGCGCTTGTCCGCCTTGATGTCCTCGCGGCCGAGGTGGAGCGATCCCTTCGAGTCGAAGATGCAGAGCTTCTTGGGGTCGGCGCCGTCGGTGATGAGCAGGCGCGCGATCGTGGTCATGGAAGCGCCCGCGCCGAGCATGACGATGCGGACGTCGGAGAGCTTCTTGCCCGCGAGCTTGAGGGCGTTGATGGTGCCGGCGAGGGTGACGCACGCGGTTCCCTGGGCGTCGTCGTGCCATACGGGGATGTCGCACGCGTCGCGGAGGTCGTCGAGAACCTTGAAGCAGTTCGGCTGGGAGATGTCCTCGAGGTTGATCGCGCCGAAGGAGGGCTGGGCCATCTTCACGAAATCGATGATCTTCTCGGGGTCGTTCTTGCCGTCCTTGTTGCGGCTGTCCATGCAGAGCGGGACGCAGTCGACGCCGCCGAGGTACTTCATGAGGAAGGCCTTGCCCTCCATGACGCCCATGCCGCCGGGCGGGGTGCAGTCGCCGTCGCCGAGGACGCGGGTCGAGTCGGACACGACCGCGACCATGTTGCCGCGGCAGGTGAGCTCGAACGAGGTGTCGTTGTCGTCGCGGATCGTGGTGGAGATCTTCGAGACGCCGGGGGTGTACCAGGCGTTGAACCAGTTGAAGCCGAAAACGCCGGCCTTCGGGAGAACCTGGAGCTTGCCCTGGTAGAACTTGTGCGCGTCGAGCGAGAGCTTCTTCAGGAACAGGGTCTGCGCCTTCGCCTTCTGCTCGTTGGTGAAGTCGTCCGGGAAGGACTTCGAGAGATTGCTGAGATCAAGCTTGAGCTTTTCCATGATCGGTTTCCTTTAGCCCTGGATTCCCAGGAACTGGTTGTTTTCCTTGACGACGTCCGCGGACTTGCGGAGGGCCTCAAGCTCGGCCGGCTCGAGCGGGAGCTCGACGATCTTCTCGACGCCGTTGCGGGTCAGGCGGCAGGGGACGCCGATGTAGGTGCCCTTGATGCCGTACTCGCCGTCGCAGTAGGCGGAGCAGGGGATGGTCTGGTTCTTGTCCTTGACGATCGCCATGACCATGGACGCGATTCCCTCGGCGGGCGCGTAGTAGGCGCTTCCGGCCTTGAGGAGGCGGACGATCTCGCCGCCGCCGTCCTTCGCGCGGGCGACGATCTGGTCGAGGTCCCACTGGGTGACCATGGAGCGGACGGGCACGCCCGAGATGGTGGTGGCGCTCAAGACCGGCACCATGGTGTCGCCGTGGCTTCCGAGGACGGTCGAGCAGACGTCGGAAACCGCGACGCCGAGGCGCTCGGAAAGGAAGTAGCGGAAGCGGGCGTTGTCGAGCGCGCCGGCCATGCCGACGACGCGGTTTTTCGGGAGACCGGTCTTCTTGAAGACGAGCTGGGTCATGACGTCGAGGGGATTGGTGACGACGATGTAGAGCGCGTTCGGGGAGACCTTGAGGCTCTCGACGGCGATGTCGCCGACGATCTTGGAGTTGATGTTGAGGAGGTCCTCGCGGGTCATGCCGGGCTTGCGGGGAACGCCCGCGGTGATGACGATGATGTCGGAGTTCGCGGTCTCGGCGTAGCCGTTGGTGCCGATGACCTTGGTGTCGTTACCGACGGCGGCGAGGCTCTGCGCCATGTCGAGCGCCTTTCCCTGGGGGACGCCCTCGACGATGTCGTAAAGGACGATTTCGCTCGCGAGCTCGTAGACCGCGAGGCATTTCGCGGCGCTGGCGCCGACGTTTCCGGCGCCGATGATGGTGATCTTCATAACATTCTCCTGGAAATAGCGATGATATCCGAAAGCCTGACTGGCCTGAGAAAACTTCTTCGTACTCGTGAACAGAAAGGTCGGCTAACAATCATTGTAACGAATCGATAAACTTTTATTCAAGCGGTAGCGGGGTTTATTTTCGGGATAATCGTGGGTTGACGGCGTTCGGAGGGCGAGACCTCGCGCGGTCCTCTCCCGTTGTGCGGCTGATGGCCCGACGGGGTATCCCGTCGGGCCC
>JAEXRH010000013.1 GCA_023438065.1 Spirochaetota bacterium | reverse complement strand
CGGCCGGGGGGGGCCCCCGCCCCCCCCCCCCCCCCCCCCCCCACGACCGGGCCGTCCGCTCCAAGTCCTCGGTCGAACCCCGCGCGGGCGCGGCATTCGGCCTCCGGGCTTTCCGCTTCCGTCCCTGGCCCGGGAACGGGAAACCGGCGCCGAATCGCGATGCGCCTTTACGGCTGCGAAATCGCCATCGAGTCTCCTTTTCCGCCGATCGCGCCATGCATGGCTCATGCGCGAAAGGCGGTCTCGTGCTATTCTCTTTTCCATGGCGCGCGCAGGCGCGACCGCGCGCGAAACCCTCCCGAGGGACTGATCCCGCCCGGAGGGCAGTCGGCGCGGTATAGACGATTAGGGGGAGACAGTATGGCTCGTGACGGCGAAGCGTGGCTTCGGACGGAGATTTCTCGATGGGTCGCCGACGGCACCATCGACGAGGCGACGGCGCGGAAAATCCGCGAGCGGTATCCCTCGGCCGGGGAGACCGACGCGCGTAAGGCGCTCCTTACCGCGTTTTCCGCGATCGGGGTCGCCCTGGTTTTTTTGGGCGCAATCGTTCTCATGGCGTTCAACTGGGAAAAGATTCCGCGGTACGGTCGTGTCGCGATCGCGTTCGTCCCGCTTACGCTCGCGTACGGCCTCGCTCTTTTCGCCTTCCTGAGGCGCGACGATCGCCCCGCCTGGAGGGAATCGTCGTGCGTCGCGGCGATTCTCGGTTTCGCCGCGTGCGCCGGAATGCTTTCGCAAATCTATCACATCGGCGGGGAGGCCGAGGACCTGATCCTTCTTTCCTCCGCGCTCGCCTTGCCCTTCGTGTACGCGCTCCGCTCGAACGCGGGGACTCTTCTGTATCTGGCAGCGCTTACGGCGTGGACTTCTCTCTCGCGGCTTCACGGGGACGACTCGCTCCTTTACTGGCCGCTTTTCGCCGCGATCGTGCCCCGTCTCGTCCTCTCCATGCGTAAAGACCGGTACTCGTCGACCTCGGCGTATCTCGGCTGGATCGTTTCGACGAGTCTTTTCGTCGGCCTCGGGGTGAGTCTCGAGAAGGCGTTGCCGGGTCTGTGGATCGTCGCGTACGCGCTTCTTTTCGCGTGCCTTCGCATGCTCGGATCGCTCGCTTTCGGCGGCGCTCCCTCCAAAAGCGCGAATCCGTTCGGCTCGTCGGGATTCCTCGGCATCTACGTGCTCGCCTTCATGCTGACCTATAGCTGGCCCTGGAACGAGATCGGGTGGTCCCATTACCGCCTTTTGGGCGGATCCGCCCATTGGGCGGGCTCCGCCGTCGACGTCGTCGTAGCGCTCTCGCTGTTCGCCGCGTTCGTGCTCCTCGTGGTCCTCCTCGTGCGGGAGCGAAGGCTCGCCCCGCTCGCCGAGGCGACGCTCGCGCTCGCGGTCGTCCTGTCGTATCTCGTCGTATCGTCCCTCACCGGCGGCGGGTTTATCGCGATGCTCGCGATCCATCTCGTCATGAACGCGGTCCTTCTGGCCGCGGGCGTCTTCCACGCGATTCGCGGGTACGTCTCGGGGCGACTCGCCCTCGTCAATCTGGGCGCCATGATCCTTGTCGCGCTGATCTCTTTCCGCTTCGTCTTCGTCGAGGGATTTTTCGAGAACATGATCTCGCGCGGCCTCGTCTTCATGGGGCTGGGCGTCGCGTTTCTCGCGGCTAATTTCGCGCTTTCACGGCGCCTTTCCAAGGGGGTCGCTCGATGAAAAGGACGATGATTCTCGCTATCCTTCTCGTCGCGTGCGCGGTAGGGGTCGGCGTCAACGCGTTTACGGTAATAACCCGCGAAAGGGCGCTCGCGCGCGACGCGACCTGGCGATTCAGGATCGACGGGTACGATCCGCTGGACCCCTTTCGTGGGCGCTATATCGAGTTCACGACGCCTGACCTGCTGGCGATCGACGAGGCCCCTGAAGGCGACGTTGACGCGGCGGTCGAAGTCGAGGTCGCCGGGAACGACGGGGAGATCGGTTCGGGCGCGGACGCGGAGGATACGCCCGACTCCGGCCCTGCGGACGGCTATCCACCCTGGCTCGTCGAGGGCGAATGGTTCTGCGCCGCGCTCGAGCGCGACGGGGAAGGCTTCGCCCGGATCGCGTACGTAACGGCCGATGAGCCCGACGACGACGGCTCATGGCTCAGGCTCCGGTATCTCGGCGACGGCTCGATCGAGCCCCTCTTTACGCGCTATTACGTGAACGAGTCGAAGGCCGACGAGCTTGACCGACGCTTCGCGAACGCGCGAGGCGGGGCGTACGTCACGGTCCGCGTCTCGCGCGGCGTCGGCGTGATAACCGACGTCGGGTTCGACGACTAGCGGCGCGCGAACGGTCGTGTCTCCCGCGCGAGGGATTGAAGCGGTAGCCCCGAAGGGCTACGAGCGGAAAGCCCGGCCGGCCGACGTTTTGGCTCGTCGCGTGCGACCCGGCGCGAGATCCCGGCGCGCCCGTTCATGGCGCTTTCAGCGAAGGTCGCCGATTCCTCCCGCGCTGACGACGTCCGTGAATCCCGCGCGCCACGGGACTGGTCGGGTCATGCCCGCTCGATCTTCCGTTCGGCATCTCGACGCGGCGAAACGCTTCCCGGAAGCGTCAAGTCGCCGGGGATGAGGCGGGGGACATCGATCGCGCGACTCGAGAAATGCTGCCGACGCCGAGCCGGTTTTACGCCTTGCCCGTAAGGGATTTCCTTTGCTGGCGGTATTCCTTCGGGCTCAGGCCCTCGCGCTTCTTGAAGAGGTAACTGAGGTAATTCGGCTCGTTGTACCCGACCGAGAAGGCGATGTTGACGATCTTCTCGTCCGAGGACACCAGGAGTTCCTTGACCTTCTCGATCCTGACCGCGGTCAGGTGGTCGATGAACGTGACCGACATCTCCTGCGCGAAGATCGTGCTGAAGTGGGTCGGGCTCAAGCTGACGTGAGCGGCGACGGTGTTGAGCGAGATGTCCGGGTTGTTGTAGTTATCCTTGATGAACTCGCACGCCTTGCGCACGAGTTTCTTGTGATGGCAGCCGTTGCCTCCGTCGCGAAGCTCGACGAACTTGAGGCATATCCGGGTCGCGAGCTCGGCGAAATCCCGCGATGAGACGGCGGAATGGAACACCTCTTTCCGGTCAACGAAATGGCGCGACAGTTCCGCGGGCGTCATCGAGGGATTGAAACCGCGAATGATGCGCATGGCGGCCGCGGTCAGGTCCATGAGAATGTAATAGCGATAGAGGAGCCCCTGCATCTCGTCCCCGTCGAGGTTCTTCGTGAACTCCCCGACGATGGCGGGAATATCCTCGTTCGTGGCGAATTTCAGCTTGTTTTCCACGTCGGCGTCGAAGAGCTCGTAGGCCGCCGGATCCCCCGCGCCGTCCGCGCGTCCCAGATCGCCCGAGCAGAAGACGCGCCCGCGTTGGGCCCCCGCGAAGGTTTTAAGCAGGAGATCCGCCTCGCGGTACGCGTCGCGAATTCCCGAGATCCGGTTCGTCACGTCCGAGACCGATACCGTCAGGATCGTCGAGCGGTCGTCCTCGATCTCGTGCTTGAGGGTCTGGGCGACGTGGTACGCCTTCCCCGTGGTGTCGATATCCGCCTGGCCCTTGACGATGAGCACGACGCGGTCCGGTCCGCTCATGAAATACAGGACGTCGGGATCGTTCACGAGCGCGTACTTGACCTTCGAGAATATCGCCTGGCGGTTGGGATACCCGTCCGGACGCTCGCACCGGGCGATCGCCACCGCGTAGCGCATGCTTAAAAGCCCGACCGAAAGCTCGTTCGCGCGCCTGAGCGACTCGTCGGCGCCGATCTCCCCGTTGCAAAGCTCCTCGAGAAAGGAGCTGACGAGCGTGGTTCTCACCATCTCGTCGTTCGAAAGGTCTTTGAGGAACGACTCGCTCCGCTTCTTGTGCTCGGCGATCTTCTCCCGCGCGACGCGGAGCGCGGCGAAGAGTTCCGCGCTCGCCATGGGCTTCAGGATGTACTGGTCGACCCCGATCCCGATCGCCTCGCGCGCGAGGTCGAAGTCGTCGTGCCCGCTGACGATGATGATGTGGATCCAGGGGATTATCGCCCGCGCGTGCCGCGCGAGGGTAAGGCCGTCCATGAAGGGCATCTTGATGTCGGTGACGAGGATATCGGGCTTGAGTTCCTGTATGATCGTGAGCGCGAGCTCGCCGTCGCCGGCCTCGCCGATGCAGGAAAAGGGCTCCGAGCCGTTTTCGATCGCGTTGCGCATGTTCTCGCGAATGAGTGGTTCGTCTTCGACCAAAAAAACCGTGTACATGCGGTTACCTTCCCGGAATATCATTCTACCATACCCTTGAACGGGCGCAACCGTCGAACGGGGTCCCGCGCGCAGGTTCAGAAAAAATCCCAGCAAATCCGTAAAAAAGTACAGTTTTGCGGTAACGATACCGCACTTTTCAAAAGAAAGCGTATCAAGTGCGTAAGGATGTAGGTAGCGCGCGCGGGCAAATGACCATTAAATGGCTACATGGGGTATACGCCCCGTCACGCATTGAAAGTGGAGGAAGAGCGATGAAAAAGATTGCAAAGATCGGCATTCTGGCCATGTTGGCCATGGTCATGCTGGCTCCCGCGACGGTATTCGCCGCCGGAAAAGCGAAAGGCGGACTGATCAAGGTCGGTATCGTCAACCTGCCGCCGGAGGAGTCCGGCTATCGCCAGGCCAACGTCGAGGACATGAACTCGGTCTTCTCGAAGGCGAACGGCTATGACGCGAAGCAGACCAACACCGGCGACAACAGCGAGCAGATCGCCGCGGCGCAGGGCTATATCCGCGACGGCGTCGACTATCTCCTTATCTCGGCCGCGAACGCGTCCGGTTGGGACAACGTCCTGAAGTCGGCGAAGAAAGCCGGCGTCACCGTGTTCCTTTTCGACCGCCTCATCGACACGGCCCCCGCGAACTATCAGGCCGCGCTCGTCTCGGACATGAAGACCGAGGGAAACACCGCCATGAACTGGGTTCTCGCCCAGAAGCTCCCCAAAGTCAACCTTATCCTCATCCGCGGACAGCTCGGTTCCGCCGCTGAGCTCGGACGCAGCGCCGCGGTTCTCGCCGCCCGCGATGCCGGCAAGGTCACCATCGTCGCCGACGGTACCGGCGGCGACAGCTGGAGCCTCGAAGAGGCCCGCAAGGTAGTCGAGGCCGCGATCGCCGCGAAGAAGGACTTCAACGTCATCTACGCCGAGAACGACGGCATGGCCCAGGGCGCCGTCCAGGCGCTCGACGCCGCCGGCATCACCCACGGAAAGAACGGCAAGGTCAAGATCCTCGGATTCGACTTCAACCGCTTCGCGCTCCGCAACGTTCAGGCCGGCTACTGGGATTGCGACGTCCAGTGCAGCCCCCGCCAGGCCGGCGAGATCTCCAAATGGATCAAGGACGCCGCTTCCGGTAAGGCTCTCCCGACCGGAATCGTCTTCCAGAAGGAAATCTACACCGACACCGCCACGATCACCGACGACATCATCGTCAACCTCGGCCTCAACGCCGATCCCGGAAAGGGCGTGATCACGAAGTAAGCGACTCGCGGAACGTCTTGTAAAAAAAGTACGTTTGCTTTCAAGCGGTGCGGCGTTCGCCCTGATTCCGGCGCGCCGTACCGCTTCTGATTTATGCGGTACCCGAAGGAGGTCTCTCATTGCAGTCGGATAAGGTTCTTGAAATGCAGGGAATCTGCAAGACCTTTCCAGGGGTCAAAGCTCTTTCGAACGTCGATTTCACGCTTCGAAGGGGTGAAGTCCACGCCCTCATGGGCGAGAACGGCGCGGGAAAATCCACGCTGGTAAAGGTCATGACGGGCGTATACGAAAAAGACGCAGGTCGCATCGCCGTCGACGGAAAGGCCGTACACTTCAAGTCTCCCCAGGAGGCGCAGGAAAGCGGCATCGGCACGGTCTATCAGGAAATTACCCTGTGCCCCAACCTGACCGTCGCGGAAAACATGTTCATCGGCCGGGGACGGCACGCGTTCGTCCACTGGGGGCACATGAACGGGAAGGCGGCGAAGCTGCTCGCCTCGCTCGGCATTCCGGCCCGCCCCACGCAGCAGCTTTCGAGCTGTTCGCTCGCGGTCCAGCAGATGATAGCGATCGCGCGCGCGATCGACATGGATTGCAAGATACTCGTCCTTGACGAGCCGACGTCCTCGCTCGACGAGGACGAGGTACGGAAACTTTTCGCCTTAATGCGCGAACTCAAGTCGAGAGGCGTGGGGATCGTCTTCATTACCCACTTCCTCGATCAAGTATATGAAATCTCTGACAGAATCACGGTCTTACGGAACGGGGAGCTCATCGGGGAATACGAGGCATCCGCCCTTCCCCAGTTCGAGCTCGTCTCCAAGATGATGGGAAAGGCGCTCGAGGACGTCGAGAACCTCAAGAAGCACGTCGCGCCGACGGACGGCGACGTACCGGTCTTCGAGGCCTCGGGTCTTTCGAGCGACCAGGGGGTGAGGCCCTTCGACTTCGCGATCCGAAAGGGCGAGGTCAACGGCTTCACCGGGCTCCTCGGCTCCGGACGGAGCGAGAGCGTCCGCGCGATATACGCCGCGGACGCGGTCACCGGCGGCAGCGTGAAGATCAACGGCAAGAAGGTAAAGATCGACGAGCCGATCGACGCGATGAAAGCGGGAATCGGCTATCTCCCCGAGGACCGCAAGGGCGACGGGATCATCGCGGACCTCTCGGTGCGCGACAACATAATCCTGGCCATGCAGGTCATGAAGGGATTCTTCAAGCCCATCTCGCGCAAGCAGGCCGAAGCCTTCGCCGACGAGTACATCAAGCGGCTCAACATCAAGACCGCCTCGATGAACACGCCGATCAAGTCGCTCTCGGGCGGCAACCAGCAGAAGGTCATCCTCGGCCGATGGCTCCTCACGCACCCGCAGTACCTCATCCTCGACGAGCCCACGCGCGGCATCGACGTCGGGACGAAGGTGGAGATCCAGAAACTCGTGCTCAAGCTCGCCGAGGAGGGAGTCAGCGTCACGTTCATCTCCTCCGAGATAGAGGAAATGCTCCGGACCTGCTCGCGCCTCATCGTCATGAAGGACCGCGAGATCGCGGGCGAGCTTACCGGCGAGAACCTGACGCAAAAGGACGTAATGCACGTGATAGCGGGGGGCAGCGAATGAAATTCGGCAGAATCAAAGAACACTTGACGCATCTCTTGCTCCCGCTCTCGGTGCTCGCGATCCTCATCGTGATCAACCTGATCAAGGGAGCCGATTACTTCAGCGTGACCGTGATCAACGGCGCGCTGTACGGCAACATACCGAACATCCTTTTCGGGGCGTCCGAGCTCGTGATCCTCTCGATAGGCATGACGCTCGTCACCGCCTCCTCGCGCGGACAGGATATCAGCGTCGGCGTCGCGGCGGCGATCACCTCGGCGGTGTTCGTCCAGTTCATCCTCCACGCGGAGACAATCACCTGGATGACGATCTTCGTCGGCTTCCTCGTGAGCTGCGGCGTGGGCGTCCTCATCGGGGCGTTCAACGGCTCGCTCGTCGCGATCTTCAAGGTACAGCCGATGGTCGCGACGCTGATCCTCTTCACCGCGGGCCGCTCGATCTCGTTCATGATCGACGGGAAGCTTTCGCCCGTTCTCGCGAACGACCTGACGAGCCAGCTCGGCGGCGTCATGCCGGGACTCCCGATCCAGACGCCGATAGTCCTCACCGCGATATTCATCGCGATCGTCGCCGTGTTCCTCAAGGTCACGAACCTCAGGCTTTACGCCGAGACGGTCGGAATCAACGAGAAGGCCGCGCGACTCAACGGCATCAACCCGGTGAACGTCAAGTTCCTGACCTACATGCTTCTCGGCATCTGCTGCGCGGTCGCGGGATTTATCGCGGTCACGAAGGCGGGCAGGCACGACAGCGTCAACATCCTTAAGTTCGTCGAGATGGACGCGATCCTCGCGGTCGCCATCGGCGGCAACGCGTTGTCCGGCGGGAAGTTCAGCGTCACCGGCTCGATCATCGGCGCGTATACCATCGAGATGCTGAGCCGGACCCTCCTCAGGCTCGAGATCGACACGGAAACGATAAAGGCCTTCAAGGCGGTGTTCATCATCGTCCTCATGATCGTCTCGTCGCCGGTCGTCAGGGAGTATTTCGCGAGATCGAAGATACGCGCGAGCGCCGGTTCCGTCGTCGGCTTGGGAAAAAAGGAGTCGTAAGGTGTCATCGTTACAAACGCCCAAATCAAAGGAAGCGCTTTCGAACTCGAACCTCCTTTTCATCATCGCGGGAGTCATCTTCGTATTGATGTACGGGTTCGCCATGGCGCGCTATCCGGAAAGTTTCCTGCAGTTCCAGACCTTCTTCGATCTTTTCAGCCTGAACGCGCCGCTCATCATCCTGACGCTCGGCATCAGCATCGTCATGATCGGCGGCGGCATCGACATCTCGGTCGGCGCGGTTACCGGACTCGTGACGATGTGCTGCGCGGTCCTCCTCGAGTCGAAGGGCGGAAGCATCGGCGGCGCGATGATCCTCGCGCTCGCGATCGGTCTCGCGTTCGGCGTCCTGCAGGGTTTTCTCATCTCGTATCTCGAGATACAGCCGTTCATCATAACCCTCGCCGGCATGTTCCTCGCGAACGGGCTTCTCACGACGATCCACAAGGACCCGATCAACGTGACCCACGAGGGATTCGTCGCCTTGAGGGATTACAACATCGTCATCCCGTTCCTCGGCAACTCGAACCGGCTCGGGAATTTCATCCCGCTCGAGATCAAGCTCGGCACGGTCGTCGCCATGGTGCTCATCGTCGTGCTTTTCGCGCTCATGAAGTGGTCGCGGTTCGGGCGTAATCTCTACGCCGTCGGCGGCAACAGCCAGAGCGCGCTGATGCTCGGCATCAACGTGCGGAAGACCAAGTTCATGTCGTATCTCCTGTGCGGCGCGCTTTCGGGCATCGCGGGATTCGTGTACATCATGACGACCGGCGCGGGCAACGTCGGTAACGCCTCGGGCTTCGAGATGAAGGCGATCGCCGCGGCGATCATCGGCGGCACGATGCTCTCGGGCGGCGTGGGAAACCTCTTCGGCTCGCCGATCGGCGCGCTCACGCTCCTGACGATCAACGAGCTCATCCGCGCCGCGGGCGTCAACTCGAACTTCCAGGCGATCGTGAGCGGAGGACTCCTCTACGTGTTCATCGTTCTCCAGAGCGTGGTCGTGTGGATGCGGGGAAGCGGAAAGTTCAAGCTCGCCCTGCCGACCTGGCTACGGCTGAGAAAATAGGCGTCCCCGACGCCGATGCTGGATCCCCGAAGCCGTCCCGGGTTACGCGAACCGTCGGTTCACGGAGCCCCGGGGCGGCTTCTTTTTTTAGCGGACGGTCGCTATCGCGGGCTCAGGGTCAGCCTTCCCGGCCCGTCTTCTCGAGGTAGTAGTTGTAGTCGCCCTCGTAGACGTTGAGCTTTCCGCGGTCGATCTCGAACACGCGCGTCGCGAGCCTTTTCAGGAAGTAGCGGTCGTGGCTCACGATGACGATCGTCCCCTCGAAGGCGGAGAGCGCGTCGAGGAGCACCTCCCGGCTCAGGATGTCGAGATGGTTCGTCGGCTCGTCGAGGACGAGGAAGTTCACCGGGACCGAGAGCATGCACGCGAGCATGACCCGGCTTTTTTCCCCGCCGGAAAGAACGTGTATTTTCTTTTGGTCCTCGTCGCCCGAGAACTGGAAAGCCCCGAGTATCGCCTTGACCTGGCCGATGGGCGCGAGCGGGATCCGCGCGGAAACCTCCTCGAATACCGTGCGGTCGGGGTCGAGCGCGTCCGAGGAATACTGGCTGAAATAGCCGAGCTTCACGCTCGCGCCGACGGTGACGGATCCGGAGGTCGCTTCCGTCTCCCCGTTGATTACCTTGAGGAGGGTAGACTTTCCCGCTCCGTTCACCCCGGTGAGCGCGACGCGATCCCCGCGCGAGACGATGCCGGAAAGCCCCGAGAAAACGACCCGTTCCGGGACCGACTCGCCCTTCGCGTGACGCGCGCTCCCGGCGGAGGCGTGCGCGGGCCAGGATTTCGCGAGGTCCTTCATGACGACGACCTGGTCGCCCGAGCGCGGGCACGGCGCGAATTCCACGCGCATCGATTTCGGGTCCGGGGGCAGGACGACCCGCTCGATCTTCTCGAGCGCCTTGATGCGCGACTGCACGAGCGAGGCGTGCGACGCGCGCGCGGCGAACTTCGCGATGAACTCCTCGTCCTTCGCGAACTGCGCCTGTTGGCGATTGTAGGTCGCGACAAGCTGCTCGCGCCTGATCTCCCGCTCTCGAAGGTAAAAGTCGTAATCGCCCGAATAGGACGTGACCTTGCCGCCCGAGACCTCGACCGTGCGGCCGCAGAGTCGGGTCATGAACTCGCGGTCGTGGCTCGTCATCACGAGGTCGCCGGCGAATTCCGAGAGCCACTTCTCGAGCCACACGATCGACTCGACGTCGAGATGGTTCGTCGGCTCGTCCATCAAAAGGACGTCCGGCTCGAGCGCTAGGATCCGCGCGAGCGCGATGCGCATCTTCCACCCGCCCGAGAAGCGCTCGACGGGCTCGTGAAAGCGCTCTGGACCGATGCCGAGCCCGGTAAGGATCGCCTCGGCGCGCGGCTCGAGGTTGTAGCCGTCGCGCTGGAGGAACGCGGACTGAAGCTCGCCGTACGAATCCATCTCGGCTTCGCTCAAGGGTTTCGCCGCGGGGTCGCCCATGCGGTGCTCGAGCGCGGAAAGCTTCTGCCCGATCTCCCACACCGCTCCGGCGCCCGCGACCACCTCCTCGAGCGCGCTCCGTCCGGCCATCTCGCCGACGCTTTGCGAGAAGTAGCCGATGACCGTGCCGGGGTCGACGCACGCGTCCCCGGAATCGGGCTTTTCCTCGCCCGCGATGACGCGAAGGAGGGTCGTCTTTCCCGCGCCGTTCGGGCCGACGAGCCCGATCCGGTCGCCCGGCCTGACGAGAAACTCGGCGTCCTTGAGTATGACGCGGTCGCCGTACGCGACGTTGACGCCTGAAAGCTTGATCATGGAAAACGCTCCTTGCCGCGACCTCGAGCCCTCGCGCTCCGTCGATCGTCGCGCGATCCTAGCACGAAAGGGCCCCGCGCGTCACATCCTTGACACGCGCGCCCGCGCCGCCGTATGATGATCCATCCTTTTCGATCTCAGGAGGTCTTGAATGAACGCAACTGCCAGAATGACGGAGATACTCCGTGAGACCTCATCCGCGCGCGCGCGCAGTTAAGTACCGCCCGTAGCCAGTCTTCCGGACATCCCGTCACCGTACTCACCCCCAGGCCAGGAAGCGCCCCTTCACGCGCGAGGAATTTCGTTTTCCCGCCCATGACGAGGGGATCCCTCTTTTTTATTCGAAAGGACCATACCATGAACGATTACTATACCTACCGCCTCGAGACCGGGCGGGACTATGCGGAAACCGAACGCCTCACCCGCGAGGCCTTCTGGGACGTCTACCGGCCCGGCTGCGACGAGCATCTTCTCCTTCACAACCTCAGGAACGCGCCCTGCCATATCGGGGAGCTCTCCTTCGTCTGCGAAACGGGCGACCGCGGAATAGTCGGCGCGTGCTACTCGAGCGTCGCGGAGATCGCGGACGGAACGCGGACGCACGAGGCGATCGTCATCGGCCCGATCGCGACCAGTCCCGACTTCCGGAAACGCGGCATCGGCTTTCGCCTCCTCGAGCTCACCCTTTCCCGCGCGCGGGATCTCGGCTACCCGTGCGCCGTACTCTTCGGGAATCCGGACTACTACCGCAAATCGGGCTTCACCGACGCGAGCGCCTTCGACATCCATCTCGCCGACGGCTCGGATATGAGCGCCTTCATGTGCTATCCCCTCGACGAGGAACGGATGAAAGGGGTGCGGGGCCGTTACCGGGAGGACCCCGTCTTCACGATCGATCCCGTCGAGCTCGAGTCCTTCGACAAGGGCTTCCCGCCGCGGGAGAAGCACCGGCTCCCGGGTCAGCTGTTCGCGTAAGGGGGCGTTTCCGCCGCGTCCAAATCTTTTGTCCACTCCCCCGCGAAACCGTCGGTGCCCCGCGCGCGAGCTTGTATTCCCCGCGGCCCGTGCTATGGTGAAGGGGGACGTGAGAGAGGAGATCCTTCTCGATGATGAAGATTGTGGCGTATTCCGCGCTGGCGCTCGCGTGCCTGGTGTCCTTTTCGTGTTCCTCTTCCGGTTCGGATTCCCCGGACCCGGATGCCCCTGAGGAGATCGTCTTCACGACGGTCGGATCCTCCTTCGCGCCCCTGATCGAGGTCGCCGACGGCGCGACGATCAGGTGGACCTGGGCGGACGGGACGACGAGCGCGGAAGCGAATCCGTCCAAGGACTACGATCACCCCGGCGTCCGGAAGAACCGCCTTCTCGTGACGCCCTGGAGCGCGCTTAAGACCATCGATATCGGCTATGACGGCGGGGACGGGGGCGCGTTGTCCCTCGATACGTACCGCAACGCCGACCAGCACGTGTCGGAGGTGGAGAACCTCGACCTCGCGAGGGACGGTCTCGTCGTCTGGTGCTCGTCCTACAACAATATCCCCCGGCTCGATTTCTCCGGCTTCCGGAAACTCGAGACGATCGAGTGCTTTTATTCGAACGCGCTGTACCGGGTGAACCTCGACGACACTCCGGCCCTGAAGCGGGCATGCTTCGAGGACTGCGACCTTATCTTTCTCGATCTGACCGGCTGTCCCAACCTCGAGGACCTGCGCGGCGCGGTCAACGATTACCCGACCATCGTCTTCGGCCCGTCGTATCCGCGGCTCTGGCATATTTGCGTCAGGGATAACGGCTCGGTCCTGACCGATCGGGACCTCTTTGCGACGACGACGGCCTTTCCGGCGATACGCGAGCTCTTTATCTGGAACGACAACCAGGCAGGAACCCTTCGCGTGCCGGCAACCGGCGCGGGGCGGGTGGAAATCGCGGCCGACGGCAACGGGTATACCTCGGCGGACTTGACCGGCGCGCTCGCCGACGAGACGGAGACGGGCGTCGTCTCCCTTCGCGACAACCGGCTCGCGAGCGTGAACCTCGCGGGGTGCGACCAGATAAGTACCCTTAACCTCGGGAACAACGAGCTCCCGCAAGACGAGGTGGATTCAATCCTCGACACCCTCGACGGCTTCGGTCGGCCGACGGCAAGCGACGGCGGCATCTCCTTCGCGGTCGACCTCTCCGGGGACGGAAACGCCGCGCCGAGCGCCGAAGGGCTGATCCATGTCGCCAGCTTACGGACGAAGGGCTGGACGGTAACGGTGCGCGAGTAGCCGGGCGGCGAGGGTCGGGTCGGGGACGCCCGGACCCCGGCACGCGCATGACCGGGCGCGAACGGGAATCTTCTTTCGTGTATTTTTTATTTTTTTTCTCGTGAATAACTGCCATATCGTGACAGCGATTACCCGGTACTATGGAGCCGAACGGGGGGGACTCCCCGCTAACGCAAGGAGGAAGGGTATGGTATCGATTTCTGTGTACGTTCTCGACACGCTGGCCGACTGGGAAACGGGATTTGTCACGGCGGAGCTCAATTCCGGCCGGTTTTTCAGGAAGGACGCCGGGCGCGTATCGCTCAGGACGGTCGGTCTTTCCGCGGAACCGGTAACGACGATGGGCGGGATGCGGATCGTGCCCGATTGCGCGATCGACGCTATCGTCGCGGATGGGGAGAGCGTCCTCATCCTGCCGGGCGCGAATACCTGGGGAGAAGCGAAGCACGGCGCGGTCATCGAAAAGGCGCGCGAGCTCCTCAGCGCGGGCGGGACCGTGTGCGCGATCTGCGGGGCTACCGTCGCGCTCGCCGCCGCCGGGCTTTTGGACTCCCGGCCGCATACGAGCAACGGGCCGGGATTTCTCGACATGGTCGCTCCCGGTTATACGGGTACGGCTTTCTACGTCGACGAGCCGGCCGTCGCCGACGGCAACCTCATCACGGCGGGAACGACCGGCGCCTTGCCCTGGGCGCGGGCGATCATCGAGCGGTTGGGCGTGTTCAGCCCGGATACCCTGGAATACTGGTATTCATTTTTCAGTACCGGAAGAAGCGAGGATTTTTTTGCCCTCATGAATACGGTGTCGCGGTAGAAGGCGCCGCGTTGCGCTATACTGTCAGGCGATCCAGGAGGAGGCACCCGTGCAAAGATCTCTGTTTCAATGCTACGTCCGCGATTCCCTCGCCGCCGTCGAGGCGTACCGCGCCGCGTTCGGCGCGACGCAAATTGCGCAAACCCTCTCGCCCGAGGGGGTCAACGTCCACACCGAGCTCGACCTCGCGGGACAGATCCTCGCCGTCAGCGAACTCGCCGGCGAGGAGCCGGTGACCGGAACGACGATGGAGCTCGCGCTTCAGTTTCGCGCGGACGAGAAGGAACTCGTCCTCCGTGCCTTCGAGGCCCTGAAATCGGGCGCGACGGTCCTGTTCCCTCCCGGCCCCGTCTTTTACAGCGAGTACATGACCGAGTTCGTCGACCGTTTCGGCATCCGCTGGTGCCTCTTCGTCTAGGCGATTTGCGCGATTCGGCGTCCGCTCCTATACTTACGGTATGCACTATCGCGACATTCGCGCGGTCATCGCGGGGGCGGGGTCGTCCTCGAACCAGATTTACAACATCCTCTGTTTCGTATCGTTTTTCTTCGGCATTGTCGCCGCCATTCAATCCCTCGCGGCCGGGCTCTCCCCGTATCTCGTCTTGGCGAATTCCTGCTTTTCGGCGCTGTTCGCCGTGTTGTACGCGCTTTCTCGCCTGTCAGGAAGGACCAACGCGAGCTGGTTTGCCGGCCCCGTTTTCCTCATCGTCTTTTTCCTCCCGTCGCTGTGGATATTCAACGGGGGGGCGTCAAGCGGCACCGCGTACGTCGTGGTCCTCCTCGATTCGTTCATCGTCGTGCTCGCGACCGGCGACGAAGCGCACCCGCGCGAACGGGTCATCGCGTTTCTCTCGATGTGCTCCCTGATCGCCGTCGTCTGCCTCTTGCTGTGGCTGGAATACACCCGCCCCGACCTCGTCTATTCGTACGATAACCGGACGGTCAGGTTCCTCGACATGGCGGTGTCCATGCTCATCGCGGTGACGGGCAACTTCCTTATCCTGAGAACCTACGTTGCCCAGCACCACCGGGATTTTGCCCGCATCCGGAAGTATTCCGAAACCCTCGAGGTCCTCGCCCAAACCGATTCGATGACGGGCCTCCTGAATCACGTCCACGGGATCGCCCGGCTCGAAGCCGAGATCTCGAAGGCGCATCGCTACGGGCGCCGTCTTTCGATCGTCATGCTCGATCTCGACTGGTTCAAGAGCATCAACGACGAGTTCGGCCATCAGGCCGGCGACGAGGTCATCATTCGCTTTTCCGACGGGCTCAGGCGCTGCTCCCGCGTGTTCGACGTCCCGATACGCTACGGGGGCGAGGAATTTATCCTCATCCTGCCGGAAACCGGCCTCGAGGCCGCCCGCGTCGTCGGGGAGCGCATACGCTCGTATCTCCTGGGCGCCGCTTCCTGGGTGCCGAGGAAGATCACGGTCAGCGGCGGGATCGTCGAGTGCGCTGAGGACGATACGGCGGACTCGATGGTCAGGCGGGCCGACGAGCTTCTCTACCGGGCGAAGCACTCGGGCCGGGACCGCATCCTTTCCGCGTAGCGCGCGGGGTCCTTTTTTTTTTACTCTCATTCGACGACTAGACATGGTACAATACTAACAATGGACGAAAGTCCCCCGAGAAGGTTTTCATGAGCGTGCGAAAGAACATAGCGGTATCACTCATTGTCTTTTCCGGTCTCGCCCTGGCGCTTGCGGCCCTTGCCTTCGTCGCTCCGCGCGTCAATCCGGGACAGCCCGCGCCCGTGGCGAGGGAAGGGCGCATCGACCTTACGGCATGGACCTTCGGCCCCCGGGGAACGGTGCCGCTCGACGGGGACTGGGAGTTGTATCCCGGCGTGCTCGTGATGCCGGGCGCCCCCGCCGCGACGGAGTTCGTCAACCTTCCCGACTCCGGCCTCTGGAAAAACCCGTACGGATGCGCGACCTATCGGCTCACGCTTTCCTTTTCGGAGCGGCCCGGGATCCTTCTCGTCAGGATACCGACCCTCTTCTCCGCGTCGCGGATATTCCTGAACTCACGGGAGATCTACTCGGCCGGGACCGTCGGAACGACGCGGGAAACCGCGAGCCCCTGGTATCGTCCCGACGTCGTCAGCATCGACCCCGTTGCCGGGGATAACGAGCTCGTCGTGCAGGTGTCCAACTTCGGCGAGCGGCGGGGCGGCATCAACAAGAGCCTCAGTATCGGGTCCGAGTGGCCCGTCAAGAGCGTGTACGTGCGGAGCCTCGCGCTCGACCTCATCGTCTTCGGCTCCCTTTTGACCATCGGGCTCTATCACCTGTGCCTCTTCTGGCTGAGAAGGAAGGACCGGTCCCCGCTCTGGTTCGGCGTCTTCTGCCTCATCATCGCCGTCCGGAGCCTCATCTACGGCGAGCGGTTTCTCTTCGGCCTTTTCCCCGGCGTACCCTGGGAGGCCTTCAACCGGATCGACCATCTGACCTTCTATATCGGGATCCCGGCGTTCGGCTCGTACCTCATCGCGATTTTTTCGCGCGACCTTTCGCTTCCCGCGATGCGCGTGTATCAGGCGCTCGGTCTCGCCTTCTCTCTCTTCCTCATTTTCCCGCCCGCGGTCTACAACGTCACCGTCATGGCGTACGAGATCGTCACCGTCGTCTACATCGCCTATTTTCTCGTCGTCATCGCGCGGTCCTTCGCCCGGGGCCGCGAGGGCGCGTTGACCACGATGATCGGCGTCGTGATTTTCCTCTGCTTCGGCGTCAACGAGATCCTCTTCAACATGGGAATCGTCAACACCTTCAACTCCCTCTCGATCGGTCTCGTGCTCTTCCTTTTCACGCAGTCCATCCTCATCGCGATGCGCTTCTCGAAGGCCTTCGAGCAGTCCGAGCGTCTCGGGCAAACGCTCCTTTCGACGAACGAGGCGCTCCGCCGCTTCATTCCGGGGGAGTTCTTCACCCTCCTCAAGCGGAACGGGGTCGACGACATCAGGCTCGGCGACCAGATCGAGCAGGACATGGCGATCATGTTCTCCGACATCAGGAGCTTTACCTCGCTCGCCGAGCGCCTCGGGGCCGCGAAGACCTTCGAGTTCCTCAACGATTACTTCGGGCGGGTAGGCGAGGTGATACGGGAGAACGGCGGCTTCGTCGACAAGTACCTCGGCGACGGCTTCATCGCCCTCTTCCCGCGATCACCCGAATCGGCGCTCAAGGCCGCCATCGGCATGCAGCGCGTTATCGCGGAGTTCAACGCGTCCCGCCCCGACGCGCACGCGCGGGCGATAGAGGTCGGCATCGGCCTCAACTTCGGCACCCTCATACTCGGTACCGTAGGCGAGGAACGGCGCATGGATACGACCGTCATCGCCGACTCGGTCAATCTTTGCAGCAGGCTCGAGGCCTTGAGCAAGAGCTACGGAAAGGGGACGATCGTCCCCGTCGACTTCCTCGAGCGGATCGGGAACTCGGGCGCGTATCACTGGCGGCGTCTCGGGCTCATCCGCGTGAAGGGACGGCGCGCCGCGGTGGAGATCGCCCACGTCTACGACGGCCTGCCGGAAGCGGACTTTAACCTCTTCGAGTCGACCAGGGAACGCTTCGAGCGCGCGCTATACGCGTACCGGAGCGGCGGCTACGGTACCGCCCTCGCCGAGTTCGGAAAGCTCGCCAGGGAAAACCCGAACGACCCTGCCGTCTTCACCTTCATGAAGGAGATAGACCATATCGCCTCCTCGAATATCGCCGAAGCCTGCGACGACGCGGACGACGCGGACGAGTGACGCCGAGTCCCATCGTCGCGCGCGTGGGCGGGGACGGGAGGTCATCGGGTGCCGGGTGTTGGCCCGCCAAGTTTTGAAAAACGTCAGCAAACAGTCCGTTCAGTCAAAGTGCCTGGTCAATATGTCATGATTGTCCAAAAGACTCTCTATCGAGTCAAAACCTAACCGCTGCAGCATTTCGATTACATAGGGATTGTCGATCGGCGTTTTGTACGGCGCGATAGAGCCGTATTCCTCAACGTTCGCTTTCCCTTCCTCGCGCGGGATTATCGCCTTGGGCCCGCCGACGCAACCGCCGACGCAACCCATGCCTTCGTAGAAGTTCGCGGTTACCGTTCCGTTCGCGATTTCCTCGATCATGGCCTTGCACGCGGGAATCCCGTCCGCGGTTCTCGCGCGGATGGGCACGCTTCCGTCATGGCTGATCCGTCGGAGCGTTTCCGAGACGGCCTCGCTGACTCCGCCCGCGCGCGCGTAAAGACGGCCCGCCCGCGATGAGTGGTCTTTGTCCGCGTCGTCCATGTTCGCGGGCGAAATGCCCATTATCCCGAGAATGTCGCGCGTTTCGGCGAAGGTGAGCACGTAGTCGATCGTGCCGGCGAGGTCTTTCTCCCGGGCCTCGCTTTTTTTCGCGAGGCAGGGGCCGATGAATACGGTTACCGCGTCCGGGTGCATCAGCTTGACGGCGCGACCGGCGGCGATCATCGGCGAGACCGATGGGGGCACGTGGGGCATGAGCGTCGAGTACACCTTCCTGAGCATCGCGATCCATATCGGGCAGCAGCAGCTCGTCAACTGGTAGTCGCCGTCTTTCGTGACGGAGCGGTCGAATTCGAGCGCTTCCTTCAACGTGAGTATGTCCGCGAAAAGGGAGACCTCGATCATGCCGTCGAATCCGACCCGCTTCAACGCGTTCCGGAGTTTCCCCGGAGTGACCCCGCCGGGGAACTGTCCGAGAAACGCGGGCGCGATAAGGGCGTACACGAGACCTTCATGCGCGTATATTTTCCGGAGAACGGCGAGCGCGTCCTTGCTCTCCGTGAGCGCTTTCGCCGGGCATTCCTGGACGCACCGGGCGCACCCCACGCATTTGTCGGAATCCACCTGTATGTCCCCGGCCGCATCCCGGCTGATGGCGTCGAATACGCACGACTGCACGCATGCGGCCTCGCCCTCGCCGCAGTCGCAGGGGCCGGATCGCCATATCACGGGTTTCTTCTCGGGATTGAGGAGACAGTCAAGCTGATTCGGATCGTAGCGGCCGAGGCTTTCGAGGAATCCCGTGCTGCGTTCCTTTATTGCCCTGGAAAGGACCTCAAAGTAAAGCTCGTCGAATGTTTTCATGGTTCTGTCGCATCCTTGTGTGCGAAGATCACTCGACGCCTTCGAAGGCGCCGGTGACGGCCGAGAAAAGAGTATCCATGTCGGCTTCGGTATGCATGGCGGAAACGAAGGCCGTCTCGAATCTCGACGGCGGCATGTAGATTCCTTTGCCGAGCATGCGCCTGAATGCCGACGCGAACGCGTCCTTGTCTTGGGTTTGCGCGTCATCGAAGTTCTCCATCGGTCGTTTTGCCGTGAAGATCGTGAACATGGGTCCGAATGAATTGACGGTATACGGTATGCTGCCGCGGAGCCGTTCCGCGAACGACGATACCAGCTTTTCCATGTTCGCGTAGACTCCTTGATTGCAGGACAGATATTCGAGCGTGGTAATTCCTGCGGTCATTGCGATCGGGTTTCCGGAGAGGGTGCCCGCCTGGTATACCGGCCCCGCGGGCGCGAGCAGATCCATCAGGTCCTTTCTTCCGCCGACCGCGCCGACGGGAAACCCTCCGCCGATAATCTTGCCGAAGCAGGTGAGATCCGGCCGAACGGCGAAACGATCCTGAACGCCGCCAAACATGACCCGGAAGCCCGTTATCACTTCATCGAAGCAAAGGAGAATACCCCTGCGCTCCGTCTCGCGACGAAGGAATTCCAGGATCCCCGCTTTCGGCGGAACGAGCCCCATGTTCGCGGGGACCGGCTCCACGACGACAAGCGCGATGGATTCGCCTGTCGCGTCAAGGGCGCGCAAGAACGCCGCTTCGTCATTGAAGGGCACCGAGACGGTATTGGAGACGACGGACGCGGGAACCCCGCGCGACGACGCGCTCGACAAGCCGGCGACTCCGGAACCGGCGGATACGAGCAGGGAGTCGGAGTGGCCATGATAGCAGCCGTCAAACTTGAGTATCTTGTCCCTGCCGGTAAACCCGCGCGCGATCCTGATCGCGGTCATCAACGCCTCGGTTCCGGAATTGACGAAACGGATCCGCTCGCAGGAAGGGACCGCCCCGCAAATAATCCGGGCAAGTTTCGTCTCGAGCGTCGTGGGCGCGCCAAAGCTCGTTCCCTTCCTGAGCGCGTTCGTCACCTCATCGATGACCGGAGGGAACGCGTGACCCAAGAGCAACGAGCCCCACGAGAGGCAAAAGTCCAGATACGATTTCCCGTCCCGGTCGAAGAGCATGCGTCCTTCGCCTCGATCGATGAACACCGGATCGATACCGAGACCGGTAAACGCGCGAACCGGGGAATTGACCCCGCCCGGGATCCAGCGGCGGGCTTCCTCGAAATCACTCGTCATGGGAGAATCCTCCCTTCACCAACTCGGGAACGAAGTAGGAGATAATCTTGTCCGCGCCCGCCCGCTTCATGGAGAGAAGGGATTCGGGGATGATCGACCGCCGCGCGTAACCTGCGGCGATCGCGTCGGTCAACATCCGGTACTCGCCCGATACGTTATAGGCGACGAGGTCGCACGGGAATCGGTCCCTGGCGCGCCGCACGATGTCGAGGTACGAAAGCGCGGGCTTGATGATGATCGATCCGGCTCCCTGGTCAAGATCGCTCGCGATCTCTTCGAGCGCCTCGTCTGAATTGCCCGGGTCCATCTGGTATCCCCGGCGATCGCCATGCCTGGGCGCGCACGCGGCGGCGTCGCGAAACGGTCCGTAAAAATGCGACGCGTATTTCGCCGCGTATGACATTATCGGGACCTTTCCCAATCCCGCGCGATCGAGTTCTTCCTTGATGAAAAGGACCTGGCCATCCATCATCGCGGAGGGCGCCACGATATGCGCGCCCGATTCCGCGTGAGAACGGGCGACGCGGGCGAGCAATCGGCATGTTTCGTCGTTATCCCCGACATGGCAGTGTCCGTCGTCCGTATACGAGCAGAGGCAGACATCCGTGATGATTTTCAGCCGGGGATACGCGCGCGCGACGAGCGGTATCGCGCGCTGGATCGCTCCGTTCGGGTTCCAGGCTTCGTCAACCCCTTTGCGTGAAGGAATCCCGAAAAGAAGCACCGATTCGAGACCCGCGGCGATGAGCGGCTCGAGCGCCTCGATGAGCCGGTCCGCCGACATTCGGGATACTCCCGGCATCGCGGAAACGGGCTCGGACCGATTGGTACCGTCGATGACGAACGCCGGCCATATGAAGTCCCGGATGTCGATCGCCGTCTCGCGAACGCGATCCCTGGTCTCCTTGTCTATCCTGTTCGCCCGAAACCGTGCAAACGTGTCATTCATCGCGCGCTCCTTTGTTTTTTCCTGGAATTTGAATGATCCTGTCCTCCGCCGCCCCGCGTGAGATGAGCCTCGCTTTCGTTTTCCGCCCGTGCACGTAGATCACGGCGTGCGGCGGAAACGAGCCGAAGGTTTCGCAAAACGCGTCGCAGGCCGAAGGCGAGCTTATAACGATGGCCGAATACGACGAGAGATCGATCGGCTCCCGCTCGCGGGAAACGGTCCGGTACAGCGCGAACGGGCGCACGGAAGGATTTTCGTGGAGCGCGTTCCTCGACGCTGCGGAGCAGGGGTAGAGGAACGTTTCCCACGCGCCTTGCGCGCGGATCATCGCGTCGAGCGAGTCGGAATCGGCATGCGGAGGCTTCGCCGCGACGGTTCCGCCGTGAAGGACGATCTCTTCTTCCGTCCCGTCGCCAATCGCGACGATCGGGACGTCCGGTATCCCGAATCGCTCGAGGAAGAGCTTCGCCCCGACGCGACTCGTGAGAATGACGGCGTCGAACCCGCCTTCGGGCATCTTCGCGCCGAATATCGGTTGCGTGGCGATCAACGGATAGTGACAGATGACCCCATCGATCGCGGGCTCGACCGGATCGAGCCCGACATGGAGGACGCGGCGGGGAAGGACCGCGGGAACGGTATTCCCCGAAAGGATCATGAGCGGGGACTCGAGGCTTGCGCTTGCAAGGTCCCCGATTTCCGCGATCTCGACCTTCGCGTCGGGCCGTGAGGCGTTTCTCGCGAGGCACACGCGCCGGCTTCCTTCGTCGCCGGAAGACCGGAGAATCCCCGGCAATTCGTCCTTCGCGGATGCTCCCATGAACACCGCCCGGGTTTCCGCGTTTCCTTCCGCTCCCTCTGCCCGGTGCGCCGTAATCAGCGAAACCCTGTCGCTCTTCCCGCGCTGCGTCAGGGGCATGAGCGCCTCGGCCGCGGCCGCCTGGAATGAGGAGACGCCCGGAATCACCTCGACGGGGATATGCCTGCTTCCGAGATACTCGAGTTCCTCCCCAAGGCGCCCGAATACGAACGGGTCTCCGCCCTTGAGCCTGACGACCCGTTTCCCCTCGAGGGCCTTTCGGTAGAGCGCGTCGTTGATCTCGTCCTGCGAAACCGAATGGCGCCCCTTGCGTTTGCCGACATAAATCATCTCCGCCCGGCTTGATTGAACGATCTCCCGCGACGCGAGGTCGTCATACACGAGTACCTGCGCTCTCGAGAGGGCATGCGCGCCTTTGGCGGTAAGCAGGGAGGGATCTCCCGGGCCGGAGCCCACGATCCAGACTTTTCCGTAGTGAAGCCTGCTGTCGATCGGGGCGAATCTCGCGTACGCGGAAGGATCTCCCTTTCGCACGACGACCGCGAGCATCCCCTGGAGCGGATGCGTGTCGAAGTCGAGCTTCTCCGAAATCCGCGACTCGAGACCGAGTCGCGTCAGGGCGCAGGTCGCGACGATGACGGCGTCCGCCTCTCCCTTGTCGAGGTACGCGAGTCGTTCGCCGATCGTTCCGCGAAGCGAGACTATTTGAAGGTCCGGACGACGCGCGAGGATACTCTCCCGGCGCAGCGCGGAACTCGTCGCCACCCTCGATCCCCGCGGGAGTTCCGATAGCGTCAGGTTGCCGACGCTCACGAGCGAGTCGCTCCCGTCGGCCCGGGCGGTAAGAGCCGCGAGCTCGAGACCGGCGGTTAGCGGCCAGGGCAGGTCTTTCGCGGAATGGACGGCGCAATCCCCGGCGCCGTCGAGGAGGGCCCGATCGATCGAGTCGGTAAAGAAGTCCGGCCGCTGTCCCTCGAGAAGCGACAGGCCCTTGTTCACGTCGCCAAAGGTGTCGAGCAATACGGTTTCGGCGGGAGGATCGCCGAGCGAGCGGAGGATCTCCCGGACCTGGACGATGGCAAGGGGACTCTTTCTGGAGAGGATTCTCAGCATGCCGATCGTCCTTGATTCCTTTGCCCGCAGAACGTCAGTACCGCGGAATCGATGATGTCATCGGCCTCGGACACGTCCGCCTGCCGCACGAGGATGTTGCGCGCCATCCTTGACTCAATCTCGGCGCAGTCGACGAGCGTCACGCCCGGCAGGCGCGATACGAGCGCGTCGACGTTCCGCGGGACGGCGAGATCGACGATGGTCGTTCCGCGATCGCTCAACGCGCAATCGGGCCCGATCAACGGATCCTCGGAGGACGTCGCGCAGATGATGATGTCCGCGCGCGATATTTCCCGATTGAGGGCGTCGAGGCCGCAGCCACCGTATCCGTATTTCCCCGCGAGCTCTTCCGCCTTTTCGGGAGTACGGTTCAGTATGCGCACCGCGCGGTATCCGGCGGAATGCATGCCCCGCGCGATGTTCGCGGTCAGCAGATTGACGCCCACGATCACCGTGTAAGCATCCGCGATCGAGGCCTTGCCGATCGATGCCTCGCGGTCCGCGAGCAAATCGAGCACCGCCGCGCTATAGGTGCACGCGCCCTCGGAAATTCCCGTTTCCCGGCGAACCACCTTGCCGACGCGGAGCGCCGCCTGAAAAAGCCGGTGGAGTCCCGCTGACGCGTATCCGCCCTCTATAGAGTCAAGATACGCGCGCTTAACCTGTCCCTGAATATGGCGCTCGCCGATGAACGCGGACTCGAGCCCGGCGGTAACGCGAAAAAGATGGCGGACTATCTCGGGATCGGTTTCGCCGTCGCCCGAGTAGAGCTCCACGCGATTGCAGGTTCCGAGCAACACGTGCGGCGAATCCGCGTACCGATTGCATGCCGCCAAAAATCGTTCCCTTTCGGCGACGTCATGACGCTTATCCCTCGAGCGCAGCCGTATCATGCTCACCCCAACTTTTTATCGCGTTTCTCCAGGAGACGGAGCGTTTGGCGTTCTTCCCGTCGGATACTACCGCCACGCACATCCCTTCCTTGAACCAGAGCGCCGGCGACACGAAATCGCAATCGCGCGGGGAATCCGCCACGTTGACGAGCGCTCCGGCCGCGCGGGCGTCGCGCGCCACGCGCTCGTTTACCTCCCTGCTCGACGTGCACGCGTACACGATGAACGCCCCTTCCAGCATGTCCGGGCGATAGGAAGCCTCGTGCCACTCGACCGGCATGGCCTTGATCGCGTCATCGATGACGGACGCATGCACGCGAACGCTCGCCGAAAACCGCGACAATGTCGCGAGCTTCTGGATCGCGACCTTCCCGCCGCCGATAATCACGACGGTCTTGCCGGCGATCGACAATCCCACGGGGAGGAATTCCAGCGGCTCGCTCATGCCCGCCCCTGGTTTTTCCGCAGGGTGAGGAGCGCGCGCAGGTGCCCCTGTTCCTCGCGCAACACGGCGAGAAGCGGTTCCCGGACGGTACCGTCAAGAAGGCGATAGAGGTCGGAAAGGAACATGATGGTCTGCCGCTCGAGCTCGATCCCGACCGCGATGCCTTCTTCCCACCCGAGCGGCCGCGCCGCGGACCTTACGAGATCGAAATTATGCTCGAGCACGACGGAAAGGTATTCGCGATACTCCTCGTCGAGATCCGGCGCGGCCGAATCGACGATCTTGCCGCTCATTTCGGTGTAGAGCTTCCTGTGGGCTTCCTCGCGGCGGGAGAGGTCGGCGAACAAACCCCGCGCGTGATCGTCTGCCGCAGCGTCGGCGAGCAGCCGGTACGCGTCCCGACCGGCTTCCTCAAGGGATATAAGCGCGTCGAAAACATCCTTGACCGTTATGGTCTCACGCATTCTTGCCCTCCTTGTAGCGATAGCCCGGCCACTCGATTTTCTCCGCGATGATCGCCTCCGGGTTTATCGGCGCACACTCGAGTACCTCTTTACGGAACGTCTCGAAGCCGGTCCGGTCCACGATATACCCTATGTGCTCCTTCACGAGGCCCCGGTCGATGTACCGGTCGACGTACGCGTAGGTGTTCTTTATGACGGCGATCATGAGGTCCTCGGAACCGCGCTCGATGAAGGTCATGGCGAGCCTCGGATTCTTCTTGCCGGTGCGCCCCATTATCACCATGCGGTAAAACGGGGTCGCGCTTCTCGTCATCGCCCTCGTGGGGCAGACCTTGACGCACTCGCCGCAACCGATGCACGCCGAATCGTCCCGCTCCACGTTGAAATCGCCGTTCAGCCTCAGTGCGTTCGTAACGCGCTTCTTGCAGTTGTCCACGCACGCGCTGCAGCTAATGCAGCGATTTTCGTCGTACTGGGGGATCGTCGTGCAGATGATCCCGAAATCCTGCATGTGGGCTTTCACGCAGTCGTTGGGACATCCGGTTACCGCCACCTTGAAATGAAAGTCGTGCGGGTAGATTTCCCGCTCGATTCGCTGCGCGATGCGCGTCGTGTCGTCGTTCGCGAAGGGACACACCCGGTTGCCGATGCATGCCGACACGTTGCGGGTTCCGGCCGCGGGATAGCCATCGTCCGTCGCGCCCTTCGCGAGGCCGAGCCATTCGATCATCGGCCGCACGAGCGCGTTAACTTCCCGGCGCTTTTCCCAGGGAATGCCGGGAATCTCGAATCCCTGCCGAACGGTGAGGTGCACCGTCCCGTTGCCGTATTCGTCCGCTATCTTCCGGACGAGCGACAGGTATTCGGCGTCGAGGTGCCCGCCGGGGACCCTGATTCTCAGGCATGTTTTGTCCCGGTCCCTCGTCACGCGCCACGCGTTCTTCGTGACGTATTTCCGGTCAAGATCGCGATCTTCGGGTGTCATGGTCATCTCCTGTCAATCAATCATCGTGCGCGCCTTGACGTAGGGAAAGACCGGACCCTCAAGGCATACATAGGTCTCGTCTATCTTGCAGTGACCGCACTTTCCGACCCCGCAGCTCATGTTACGCTCGAACGATACCTGGAGCCTGTCCTCGGGAAGACCGTTCTTGACGAGCTCAAGGGTGGCGAATTTCATCATGACGGGCGGGCCCACGACGATCGCCGCCGCGCGGTCGCTTTTGAGCGCGGACAGCCCGGCGATGTACTGCGTGACGAGGCCGACGTTTCCCTTCCAGGATTCGTCGCCCTTGTCGACCGTCAGGATCAGGTTGTCGCTCTTCTGCCAGAAATCGAGATCTCGCCGGAAGAGCATGTCCCCCGGGCTTTTGAAGCCGGCGATCACCTTGAGCGACGCGAGGTCCTTCGGCCAGCGCACGAAATGGTTGATCACGTGCCTCACGGGAGCGAGACCGGTACCCCCCGCGACGATGACGAGGTCGGTACCCTTGAGCGCGTCGAGGTCAAACCCGTTTCCGTAGGGACCGCGCGCGTACAGAACGTCGCCGGGCTTTAAATCGAAGATCGCCTTCGTCACCCTTCCGACGTTCCGGATCGTGAGATGGAGAAGCCCGTCGCCGAATTCGCTGACGGATATCGGGGCCTCGCCGAAGCCCGGAACCGAAACCTCGAAGAATTGCCCCCCGACGAGCGGTTTGTCGTACTTGAGGGAAAAGGTCCAGTCGATGGGCGTTTCGCGCTCGATGGAATCGATAATGAGCGGCTCGGGAATGTACGCGTTCATATTTTGTCTCCGATACGGTTAACGCACGCTGAAAAGGAGATATATTCGGGGCATACGTCGTCGCATCTCCCGCAGCCCACGCACATGGGCACCCCGAAGCGCTTTCTGAAATCGTATATCTTGTGAAGCGTCTTGAAGCGCATCCGTTCCCCGTTCAGTTTCCGGAAGGAATTGCCTCCCGCCATATCGCTGAAGCCGTTGACGTGACAGCCGGCCCAGCGGCGCCTTCTGAAAAGAGAGCCATCCTCGGCGGCGTCCTGAACCGTAAAGCACGAGCACGTCGGGCATGACGTATTGCAGCGCCCGCAATTGACGCAGCGACGCGTGTATTCGGCCCACGGTCCCTCGGTGAAATGCTCAGGCTTAATGGCCGAAAGCTCGGGAAGACTGACGACCGTTTTATTCTCCACGGCGAACCGGATATCGAAGGTCGCCGGTTTCCCTTCCGAAAACGCGCTCGTGAACGCCTCATCCCGCACGTCGGCATATACCGAAGTCCCGGCGAACCTGAACGCCGCGGCGTAGTCCGACCACTCGTTCGTCCCGACGCTCGCGCAGAAACAGGAGTCGAAACCCTCGACGCACTCGATCATGAAATACCGGAGACGCTTTCTCCTTCTGGCGTAGTAATAGTCCTCGGTCACGCCGTTCCCGAGAAACATCCTGTCCAGACGGTCAATGCCGTGGATGTCGCACGGCCTGAGGAAAACGATTACGTCGCGCTCGTCGGAAAGGGCCGGAATGCCGTGATCATACGGATTTGCCCGGTCGCCGGTCGGCTTCAGCGACAGGATCCGCTCGCGGGGAGGGAAAAGCGCCTCCTTGGGCGAGAAATACGATTTCCGGTCCGCGACGATGTCGCTGCCGTCCGATATGTCGCCGTACGCGACGATATCCTCCCCGGAGAACGCTCCCATGCCCTTGACGATTTTTGGCGCGAACACCCGGTAGGATCCGGAGAGCGACGCGACGATGCGGTCGAACTCCGCCCTTTGCAGCTCAATTTTCACGGGACGTCTCCTCGCGGCGCGATTTGGCCGAAACGAAAAAATACGGCAGCGCGATCAGCAAGGCCCCGCCGACGGCGTTTCCCGCCGTCACGATCCCGAGATTCCGGGCATAGCCGAGCCAGGTAACGCCGTCCGACGGCCCCGAAAAAAGCGGAATCGCGAGCAAGGACATGTTCGCGACGCTATGCTCGAAACCCGAACCGATGAACGCGAAAAGGCACCAGAAGATAACCCCGAGTTTCGCCCCGTCACCGGAGACCCGGAAGCACATCCAGACCGCGAGGCACACGAGCATGTTGCAGAGCACGCCCCGGGCGAACAGCGCGAGAAGGGGAGCGGACATTTTCTGCATGGCGACGGTATTGAGAAATCCCGAGAGGACGGGGTTGGCCATGAGTCCGGTCTTCGAGAAGATGAACGCGATCCCCAGGGCTCCCAGGACGTTTCCCGCCCAGGCGACGATCCAGATGACGATGAGGTCGACGAGCGAAACCTTCCGCTTGCAGACGCCGAGGGTCATCACCATGTTAAGGCCGGTAAACAGCTCGCTTCCGGCGATAATGACCAACGTGAGCGCGACGCCGAAAGAGGCGCCCATCACCAGTTTGAGCGCCGGCGAATTCGCCGCGGCGAAAGGCGCGCCGATCGAGAAGATCAGGATTATGCCAAAGCCGACATACGCGCCCGCCAGAAGGGACGCGACGAGATAGCGGAAAGGCGATGCCTTGAAATGCGTAACCTTCGACTTTGCCGCGTCCGAGATTTTCGTAACCGTTTCATCATACATACAGAACCTCTTTCTGATCGACCTGTCATTGCCTTCCGGGGGGATATACCGTGAATTGTAAACGACCCCGTCGGTATTTTCCGTTGCAATCGCAACATCATTGATTCATTCGTGATTATCCCGGGATGCCGTAACGCGAGGCAGGTTCCGGTCGCCGTTATTTCAGGTATTTTTCCTCAAAGTCATCCAGCATCGCGTGAAGCTGCTCATGGCGCCCCGCGCCGATGACGGTTTCCTCGTGTTCCTCGAAACGCTCGTAGAGGGAAGCAAGCGTCTCCTCGCTCAAAACGCGCTCGCCCATGACAAAGAGCACCGTGTTTTCCTTTTCAATGTGTTGGCCAAGGAGTTGAGAATACGAGTTCGCGGCATTGACGAACGCCGCCGCGTCGAAGGGCGTCTTCCGCAGGGCCGCATCCATTTCCCCGATAAAAGCCCGTCCCCGTTCGTGCTCCGACAGCATCACCCCGATCGGTCCGCCCTCGTTCGCTATGCCCGCGGCCTCAAGCGCCGGAAAAAGAATCCCTTCTTCCTTTCCATGATGGCATTTGTCGGCGAATTCCTTCAGGAAGCCGATGAGCGCCGTCGCGTCCTTCGCGTCAAACGCCTTTCCCTTCGACGCGAGGTCGGTCATTTTTCCCAGGATCTTCAGCGTAAAGAGTATCGCCTCATGCTCGTTTTTCAGATCGTCGATCGCCTTGCTCATACGGTACCTCCATTGGTAATTCGAAGAATGAGGATGACTCGCTATCTATTCGACGTGAATGATAGCCATTGGGCAGTTCGCGGCTGCCGTCTGTGCCGACTCGCGCAAAGACTCCGGAGCCTCGCCGACGCCGATATCGCCTGAGACTCTGAATCGCTCTATTATTCGACTCTTTCCGTCATCCGGGGATTCCTCAAAAACTTCAGGGCACAATGACCAGCAACTCCCGCAACTGATGCATTGCTCTCGTTCGACAGTAACTTTCATCCGGATAACCTCCTGATCTGATACTTAAAGGGTAAGTGATCAGCAGGGGAATTGCCGTTGTATTTGCAACCTTGAGCGAACTTTTTCATGGCAGGGAAGCGTTTCCATTCACGTAATGGAGGGGGGGATAAGTGATGGGGCAAAGTGATTAAAAGGCTGTGGGATGTCCTTCCGTTTGGCGTGAAAAAACGTGCGTATCGGAAAGGAATACGCGCCGGTGATCTACATGACGTACACCGGGCTCAAGTGGGACGTCAACGGGGACCTGGCGCGATTGGCGAAGGATTTCGCGGAGATCGAGGCGAAAACGGGAGGCTACTGCGTCGCGCAGATCGGGCTCCCTTGATGCGTATTCCGGCGGGTAGTCAAAAGGCGCTACTGGCGCACGGACCGGCAGACCCGGAATCCGAGGTAGGGTAAGCTGCATGCGGGATCCAAGAAGTCACGGTAGGACACCACGCAGCTGCAGGCGTAGTAGCACCAGGCGCCGCCCCGGGAGACGCGGTTTCGTCCCGCTACCGGGCCACGGGGGTCGGTGACCGTCTCGGGGGAGGGGATGTCGCCCCAGGCGTCCCAGCACCACTCCCACACGTTTCCGGACATATCGTAAAGCCCGAGCGCGTTCGGCTCCTTGAGTCCCGTTTCATGCGTTTTGCGCGCGGTCTTGTCGCCGTTACTGTTGTAGTAGTACCAGCCGACCGTCGCGAGGTTCGTGTCCACCAGGTTCTCGGCCTCGTCATGGATCTTTTTGCCGCCTGAGGACCTGATCCCCGCGAACGCATCGTTCCACGCCGCCTTATTCGGGTCACCGCCGCGCGCCGCGAACTCCCATTCGGCTTCCGTCGGCAGGCGATACCCGTTTTTTTTCAGGTTCATTTTCACGTCCGCGCCCGTGATGCACCCGGTGGCAGGATCGCGCACGACGCGACTGATCGCGTACACGCAGTCGGCTTTCGCCATGGTGACTTGAGTCAGCGCGTTGCAGAAATACACCGCGTCGTACCAGGTCACGCTTTCTACCGGCCGTTTTCCCTGGTTCTCCCCGAGGGGCGGTTTGTCCGCAAAGGCGCTCGGGCTGGCGTTCGACTCCGCGTCGCCTGCAAGCACCGCCGCATAGAGTTCCTGCGTCACTTCGCACTGACTCATCACGAACGGATTAAGCGTTACCGTGCGGCCGCTCGGGAACGCTCCCTTAAAGTAATTCTTGTTGCCGCTGTAGAAGTTGTTCCAGTGCGCGTCACCGGTCATTGAAACGACCGCGCGCGTGCCCCGCGGGACTATTACGATTTCGTTTGAGTATTCGGCCTCGCCTATTCGTATCGAGCCTGACACCGTGCCCGGGGTTTGCGGAGGGTTCTTCGCCGGGCTACAGCCGGTCAGCATGATTGCTATGCTCAGGAAGGATGCCGCTCCGGTAAGGAGCGCTGCCGCCAGGGGGCGCGTTGGTTTGGTTTTTATCGCATGCATCTTTTTTTTGCTCCTTCCGATTCATTCGGGGTATTTACTATATGCACAAATTGGCGGTAAAACCATGTAGAGCATAGTAGCGGTGATGATTTTGGGGGCCTTGCGTTCGCGCGAAACGCGAACGCAACCGGGCCATCCCCTACAAGTCCTCGCGAGGATTCCTTCGGATTCCTCACTCCGGGCTTTACGCTACTGTCCCTGGCCCGGGGGAGGGGGGGTGCGCGAGAGGTTTGATTTTTCGCTTTTACCACGGTGAAATGAACGCCGGGATACGTGGTTAACTGGCTCAGGGATGCTTTTCTGAAAACTATCTAAAAAATTACTTAAATGCTTGTAATATATGAGTTTCTCATTCTCAAACCAATTTTAGAATGCTCTGAATACAGTCAGTAAACAAACCATTTTGTTGACAATTGAGGGGTAAAAAAGTGATGGAAATCTCCAAAAAGTGGGGGTAGAATGATGTTTAGTATAAATAGCGTTATGCGGACGCGCTTCGCGTGCAAAGGAGAAAAAATGCTCGGTAAATTATCCAAAATTGATCTTCGTGAAGAATGGAAACACGAGGCACATGATTTCACTGTTTGGTTAGCTCAAACTGATAATATTGCTTTGTTAAGTGATGAAATAGGTATCGATATACAAGTTATTAATACTGAAGCCAATGTTGGGTCCTTTGCCGTTGATATACTTGCTGAAGAATCTAGTACTGGTAAGAAAATAATAATAGAAAATCAACTAGAAATTACTGATCATGATCATTTAGGGAAATTGATAACTTATGCATCTGGCTTAGAAGCTAATTATATAATATGGATTTTTAAGGAAATCCGCGAGGAACATAAAAACGCTATTGACTGGCTAAATGAAATTACTAATGGCCAAGTTGGTTTTTTTGCAATACAAATGGAGCTCTGGCAGATTGGAGATTCTGAAAGAGCTCCAAAGTTTAACATAGTAGTTTCTCCTAATAATTGGGCAAAAGCAGTAAGGGACTCACAATCAAATAGCTCATTAAGTGAAAATAATATTTTTCAAATCGATTATTGGAATGGATTCTCCGATTATCTACAAAATCATAAGTCTATATTGAAAACAAGAAAAGCATTAGCTCAACATTGGTACGATTGTTCAATTGGTAGTTCCCAAGCACATTTGTCCTTTATTGTTTCGGTAAGAGATAATTATCTCCGTATTGATTTCTATATAGATAAAAATAAACAGCTATATCACGATCTATTTGAGAAAAAAGACGAAATTGAAAAAAAGTTAGGATTTACAATGGATTGGCAAGAACTTCCGGATGCAAAAGCTAGTAGAATTGCTTTACGAAAAGGTGTGAGTAATATAAAAGATGAAACACAATTTGATAGCTTCTATAGTTGGTATAAAGAAAATGGAGAACGGATATTTAAAACTTTCCAAGAATACTTGAACAAATTTGCATAGCAACTGCTTCAACCTGACTCGGCTCTGTCACGAATCTTTCTTGTCGTCGCTTCGCTCCTCGGCAAGATTCGCGCCAATGGATGCCTCGCAGGTTAAGCAAATGGTAAACTTAAAAAAACTAAAGGAGCGCAAGTTGGACAATTTTAAGAACGACCGGTCAGTCAAGATTGCAGACCTGCTGCATCAGTTTTATCGGGTGGCGGAGTTCCAAAGAGACTACGTATGGGACGACGAAGACGTAAAAGCACTCATAGACGATATTGCCGAGGCGTACACTGAAGGCCAACCCAATTATTTTATTGGTGCAATTGTCCTTACCGAAACGGAAGATGTGTTTTTGATAGTCGACGGCCAGCAGCGAATCACTACGCTTACGATCTTAATAGCCGCATTGAGAGACCTTCTCAAAGGAAAGAATGAGTCGGTCTATCACTATCTTACGCAATTCCTTACTGACAAGAGAATGATCAAAGGAGATGTTGCTGACTGTCCTCGTCTTGTATTTGGCGACAAGGACTCTGACACAGCAATTGGATACTTGTCTTCCAGTACAGAGGCACTTTTCTTAGCTGATTTTGAACGCGAAACGAGTTCCAATATTAAGGCAAACTTTGTTTGGGCTCTAGATTACCTCGCCACAATAGGCATCGAGCCAAACATGTTCGTAAACTTTGTCCTGCAAAATGTAGTCCTAATCCCTTACATTACTAATAACATCAAACAGGCCTTGACGGTCTTCGAAACACTTAATACGCAGGGAAAACGCCTCACTCCCATCGATCTTTTAAAGAACGCCCTTTTTGACGCAGAGGACGAACAGAACTGGGATGAACTCAAGCTAGCTTGGATCAGATTCAAAGACACACTCGACAAGATAGGTGAGACTGAACGCCGATTCTTAAAGTACTACATTCTTGTAAATTTCAACCAAAAAGAGAGTGAAAACGATGTTTTTGACTGGCTAGTCAAAAAAGGAAACACAAATATCGAAACCAGTCCGTTCAAGTTCCTCGACCATGTCAGTTCTTTCGCAGAATCTTATGGTTACATCATGCAAAGTAAGGGGCCTGATGGCATCGCCAACAAGCAAATTCAGAATATCCGTGCACTCGCGGAAAAAGGACGCCAGTTCTTTCCGTTGCTTATCAGCTTACGTAAGTTGAATCAGAGCAGTCAAAATTATCAGAAACTCCTGAACGCCATAGAGTCTGTCGTGTTCTCCTATTCAGTAATGAGAGCTTATACTGGTGCTATTGAAAACTTGTTTTCGGAGTGGACGAGCAAACTCAATACCTCTACTTCTGAGAATGAGCTCACAAATTTTATTATCAAGACCGTGGAGCCGGAGGTTCGTCGGTTAGGGCGACAAGCTTTTGACAAACTGTTAGTGGCGAATGAGCGCGACATCCCGAAAAAAAAGCTTCAGTACATGCTGCTCCGAATTGATGCGTACCTTAACGAAGTCGCTGGAAGTTCTCTCCGCTCAGTGACTGAATATGAAAAATATGAGATCGAGCACATAGTTCCAAAGAAGTTTGTCCTTGGCAACCCAATATCAGACAACGAAGAGGAATTCAATAACCTAGTCGGAAGATTGGGAAATTTAACAATTCTTGAAAAACCCTTGAACCGAGCTGTGAAGAACGGTGACCTGAATATGAAGAAGGCAACATATGAGAATAGTAGTTTCTATTTATGCAAGGCATCAGTCGCATCTCCGAGTGGCCAGAATACAATGGCAAAAGCGTTCTCGAAAATACACAAGATCGAAAAAATGGACCTCTATGAAATTATGGAACGGCAGAAAAATTTAGCTAAGATTATCTCGGAGATCTACGGATGGGAAGCCTAACATAGTTTTAAACTGACCTATTGTACTGTCACGGATCTTTCATTCGCAAGCTCCGTGACAGTAAAATCATATGTTAAAACATAGTTACTTATAATTTAGCTCCTGCTTCGTTAATAACGCGTTAAGTTCTCTACGAAAAAGTGTAGTTATGAAGTTTTCTCAAATAATTCGAGCCCTTATTATATGAGTGATTGTAGAATCATATATAAATATTGAAGGATATTTCCCATCTATGTGAAAATCAAGGCAGAGCAACGTGATGAAGTCAACGGATAAATGATGAGTAGCATGGAGGGATGCTTTTCCGATTTACTTCTTAAAAAACATATAAATGCTTGCAATATAACAATTTACTGCTCACTAACATACTTTGACCAATTCAGAAAATCTCTCATTACATAACCGATTAATCTCGCCATTTTGGGGCTGTAAATCTCTAAGAAGTGAGGTAGTATAAGTATAATCAGAAGTACATAACACCGTCAGGTATATGCCGCGAAGCGCGGCGCGAAGAGGAAAAATGGCCAAAGCGAAAGATACGACAACCAAAGAAGAGCCCATCGAAAAACAGCTCTGGAAATCGGCCGACAAGCTCAGAAAGAACATCGACGCCGCGGAGTACAAGCACGTCGTCCTCGGCCTTATCTTCCTCAAATACATCTCCGACGCATTCGAGGAACTTCATTCAAAACTGGTAAGCGGGACGGGCGAATACGCGGGCGCGGACCCCGAGGACAAGGACGAGTACAAGGCAGAAAACGTCTTCTTCGTGCCCGAGACCGCCCGCTGGTCGTACCTCCAATCGCAGGCGAAGCTCCCCACGATCGGGAAGACCGTCGACGACGCGATGGATACGATCGAGAGGGACAACCCCTCCCTCAAGGACGTGCTCCCCAAGGTGTACGCGCGCGGCAACCTCGATCCCGCGAGCTTAGGCGGGCTCATCGACCTTATCGGAAACATCGCCCTCGGCGACGCCAAGGCACGGAGCGCCGACCTTCTCGGCCACGTCTTCGAGTACTTCCTCGGCGAGTTCGCCCTCGCGGAAGGCAAGCAGGGCGGGCAGTTCTATACCCCACGGAGCATCGTCGAGCTCCTCGTCGAGATACTCGAACCCTACAAAGGCCGCGTCTTCGACCCCTGCTGCGGCTCGGGCGGCATGTTCGTCCAGTCGGAAAAGTTCGTGGCCGAACATCAGGGAAAGTCTAACGACATCTCCATCTACGGGCAGGAGAGCAATCAGACTACCTGGCGCCTGTGCAAGATGAACCTCGCGATCCGCGGCATCGCGAGCGATCAAGTCAAATGGAACAACGAGGGCTCCTTTCTCAACGACGCGCACAAGGACCTCAAGGCCGACTTCATCATCGCGAATCCCCCGTTCAACGTGAGCGACTGGTCAGGCGAGCTCTTGCGCGCGGACGGCCGCTGGAAGTTCGGCGTGCCCCCGGCGGGCAACGCGAACTACGCGTGGATCCAGCACTTCCTCTATCACTTGAGTCCATCGGGGAGCGCGGGCTTCGTCCTTGCCAAGGGCTCGCTCACCTCGAAGAGTTCGGGCGAGGTCGACATCCGCAAGGCCCTCATCGAGGCGCGGCTCGTCGACTGCATCGTGAACCTTCCCGCGAAGCTTTTCCTCAACACGCAGATCCCGGCCTCGCTCTGGTTCCTCTCGCGGAACAAGGCGAACGGCGGCTACCGTAATCGGGTCGACGAGATCCTTTTCATCGACGCCCGGAATGAGGGCACGCTCATCAATCGCCGCACGAAGGAGCTCCGGCAAGAGGATATCCAAAAGATCGCCCGCACCTACCACGAGTGGCGCAAGGTAGGCGGCGCGTACGAGGACGTCAAGGGCTTTTGCAATTCCGCGAGTGTCGAGCGCGTCAGGGATCTCGACTACGTCCTTACCCCCGGTCGCTACGTGGGCCTTGCCGACGACGAGGACGACTTCGACTTCAACGAACGCTTCACCGCCCTCCAATCCGAGTTCGCCTCCCAGCTCGAAGAAGAAGTAAAGCTCAACCAAGCGATCCTCGAGAACCTGAAGAAGGTGAAGCTCGTATGAGAGGAGCTAAAGGAAATAAGGAAGGGGGAAGTCTCCCCCTTGCGGAAAGCCGCGGGCCGTCCGGCCCGGGTCTTTCCGCATCCCCCTCTGCGGGGGACACCCCCGCAACGCCCCCGTCCCGCTTCTTTACGGAGGTGATGCGATGAGCGAGTGGAAGGCGACATCATTTAAGAACGTTGTAAATCTCGTTACAGGATTCCCTTTTAATAGTGTTTCTTACACGAACAATTTAGATGATGTAAAATTATTGAGAGGTGATAATATAATTCAAGGCGCTTTACGGTGGGAAGGCGTGAAGTATTGGCCTAAAGTTGACCTATCTATTGAGCAAAAATATAAGCTATTATCAGGTGATGTTGTACTTGCTATGGATCGTCCTTGGATAGAAGCTGGTCTAAAATATTCTGTAATTAAAGAATGTGATTTACCATGTTATCTAGTACAACGAGTTGCCTGTCTTCGAGCAAAAGATGAAGTTGATGCAAAATTTCTTCTCTATGTTGTAGGTTCATCTGACTTTACCAGACACATTCTTTCTGTCGAAACCGGGACTGCTGTTCCACATATTAGTGGGTCACAGATCCTCGAGTTTAGTTTTCTCCTCCCTCCACTCCCCGAACAGCACGCAATTGCATCTGTCCTTTCCAGTCTCGACAACAAGATCGACCTCCTGCACCGCCAGAACAAGACCCTTGAAGCCATGGCCGAGACCCTGTTCCGCCAGTGGTTCGTGGAAGAAGCGGATGAGGGGTGGGAGGAAGGAACATTTGAAAAGTGGATTATAGATACAGTTGGAGGTGAATGGGGGAAGGAAAGTATCGAAGGAGATTATACAAAAATGGTTAATTGTATACGAGGGACAGATATTTCTGATTTAACTATAGGCATACCTTCGAAAACTCCTGTTCGATTTGTTAAAGAAAAAAAATATGAATCAATATGCCCAAAAAACGGTGATATTATTCTTGAGATTTCCGGAGGAACTGAAAATCAATCAACAGGTAGGACCTGTTATATCAATCCACAAATTGAGAAATTATTCATTTATCCGATCGTTTTCTCAAATTTCTGTAGACTTATCAGAGTAAGAAAATATGAGTATTCATTGTTTTTATTTTGTTACTTTCAATACCTATACAAACATGATGAGTTTTTCTCTCTTGAAAATGGTACTTCTGGAATAAAAAATCTCAATTATAAAGTTTTTTTATTTGAATTACCTTATCCTATGCCGGATGAGAAAAAAGTAATTGGTTTTCACAAACAAGTAATATCACTATTTCAGAAAATTGATCAAAATAAAAACCAAATCCGCACGCTCGAGAAACTTCGCGACACGCTCCTTCCGAAGTTGATGAGCGGTAAAGTGAGGGTTGAGGTATGACAGAGACCGGTATTGAGCCTTATCTGAAGTATGACGATGTACTACAGGCGATTCGCAATACCGAAAACCACCTGCTGGTTGGGAACGGCTTTAATCGTGGTCTCGCCGTGGATACAAGCTACAAGAATATATTCCAAAAGATGATTGAATCCGATTACAGCGTGTATGCCGACGTCCGGGAGATGGTTGAAAGATGCCATTACGATCTTGAGGTCTTTATCGGTGAGCTTTGTAATTCCATTCCCGAAAGCGATGTCTTTTTACCAAAATATATAGGCAATAAAATCAAGCTTGATTTTATGCGGGCGGCCCAAGAGATTGTGAAAACTGAAGTACGTAAAGTGTATTCAAAAGAGAAGGAAGGTGTATTCCTGCTCCTGAAGAATTTTACGAATTACTTTACGTTAAACTACGACTCGTTGCTCTACTTGTTATTGATGAAATACAAACCCGCAAATGACAGAATCATAGCATTTCAACCGAACCTGGACTTCCTGAAAGGGGAGCTGAATGCCCAGCATGACAATATATACGATGAAATTAAAACCGCAAGAGATAAGGGAATTCTGAATCTTCAGTTTGGGATAAACGGTGAAGCCGTAAGCGAACCACTAAAGGAAACTACAAAGACTCATTTTAGCATGGAAGTAAAAGAATATGGTAAGCAATATAACAAAGGATGGACAAACAAAGATATCGAGCGAACGGTTGCGCTGATTCTCGAAGAGGAAAGAAACGAACACAGAATCGACTCTGCCGATGACGGGTTTCGACATCGTTCCTTATTTGAGGATAACGAATACGTGTATGATGCGACTAACCTGACTCAGAACCTGTTTTTCCTTCATGGCGCCTTTCATATTTACAAAGACGGAAAAGAAATCAAAAAAATAACCAAAGAAACCGACAAGGCATTGTATGATCGTCTTGAAGAAGTTCTTAACAATAACAACAAAGAGCTTGTTTGCATATTCAAGGCAGATAATAAACAAGATGATATCAATAAGAATGAATATCTAAAGCAAGGTCTTGATAAATTGTCAACACTATCAGGAAATATGGTAATTATAGGATGCGCTTTTTCTGATAATGATCGGCATGTTTTTTACCAGATAAATCGGTCCGCTATCGATACTCTGTATATTTCTGCATTGAGTAAAGATATCGAACGCATATATGATAGTGCAAAGGCGTTTTTTCCAGAAAAAAATATAGTAATGTTTGACGCCAATACTATTATGTATACCGTACCAGAGAAATCCAACGAGGAAGAAAGAACGGCTGGTAGTGGAATTGGGGAAGTGAGTGTAGATATATGACGATTACCTCTCTTGAAGACCTTGCGGTGCTCGTCGAGACGACCGACGTTGAGTGCAAGACGGCGCAGGGGAAATCGGGGAATGGGGAAATACCCGACTCGATATGGGAAACGTATTCCGCCATGGCCAATACGAATGGCGGGCATATCTACCTGGGCATTGAAGAAACAAAGAGCCATGAGTTTATCCTTCGCGGCATTCGTAAACCCGAACAGCTCCTGAAATCATTCTGGGATACGATCCACAATAAAAAGAAAACCAACAGGGATATCCTTCAGGATCATAACGCCCAGATCATCACGATCGATGGGGAAAAGATAATCGAGCTGACCATCCCTCGCGCCGACCGCCATATCAAACCGATCTACATCGGAGACAACCCGCTGACCGGCACCTATATCCGCCGGCACGAAGGCGACTACCGGGTGAACGAAGAAACCGTACGGCGGATGATGGCAGAAGCCGTCGAAGAATCGCGGGATGATCGCATCATCGAAGGCTTTGACCTGGAAGACCTCGATGGTAACACAGTCAACGCATATCGCAACCGTTTTTCCGCCAACAAACCGGAAAACCCCTGGAATGAACTACCCCAAGAAGCGTTCTTGATCAGAATAGGCGCCATGCGAAAGGATCGTACGACCGGCAAGATCGGACTCACCCTTGCTGGGTTACTCATGTTCGGCCGTTATGAAACAATAACGGAAGTCCTTCCCAATTACATGGTCGATTATCAAGAACGTCCCGAACCAAAAAAAGAAGCGAGGTGGATCGATCGCGTCGTGCCCGACGGCACATGGTCTGGGAACCTCTACGACTTTTACCAAAAAGTGATTCGTAAACTAACTGCCGATCTCAAGATTCCGTTTACCCTGAAGGGCGAAACGCGGATTGACGATACGCCGATACATCAGGCGCTTCGCGAAGCCCTGACCAACGCGCTTATCCATGCCGATTATTCGGGACGAGTATCCGTTCTGGTGGTTAAGCGTCCCGATATGTTCGGTTTCAGGAATCCGGGACTTATGCGGGTCAGTATCGATCAAGCTTTTCAAGGCGGAATAAGCGACTGCCGAAACCATCGCATTCAGGATATGTTCAGGTATATAGGGCTGGGAGACCATGCGGGATCGGGTTTACCGAGCATACTCAAATCCTGGAAAAACCAACATTGGCGCACGCCTTTACTCTACGAGAATCGCGAATATGAGCAAACGCTTCTTGAACTCCGAACGATCAGCCTGTATCCCGACGAAAGCATTGCCCATCTTCGCGAATTGTTTGGCGAGCGCTTTACCGCCCTGAGCGAGTTGGGCAGGATTATCCTTGCTACAGCGGAAACGGAAGAGGTCGTTACTCATGCCCGTATCAAGGATCTCACGACCGAACATCCCAAGGACATCACCGCTGAGTTCATGCGTTTGGTACGGGAGGGAATGCTGGTCAAATATGGCGAAACCCGTGGAGCCGAGTATACCTTGCCGGGAAAGACATACCGGACTTTTACTGAAGCGGTAGAATCGGTCCCGGATCGTGGCAACTCCCCGGATTTGACGGCGAGCTCCCCGGATTTGACGGCGGCATTGGAGAAAAAGCTTGCTGAATGGGGAATGCCCAAAATGCCTCGAAAAATCGATGCAAGCAAGATGGAAGAACTGATCTTGTCTCTTTGTCGTTTGGGATGGATTGGAAGTACTGAAATGGGGAAATTATTGGATAGAGACAATAAAACCTTGCAGGAACAGTATTTAACGCCGATGCTGGCTTCCGGAAAAATACAAATGAAATACCCTGATACACCAAATCACCCCAAACAGGTATATAAAGTGCTTGACTAAGGAAAACCATGACAAAAATAACCGAATCGGAAATCGAATCCTTCACCATCGACCTTCTGGAAAGTCAAGGCTACCGATACGTGTATGGCCCGACCATCGCACCCGACAGCGATACCCCGGAACGAACAGCCTTCGAGGAAGTGCTTCTGCTTGACCGATTGCGTAATGCCGTCGCCCGCGTCAATCCGGCGGTCCCGCCGGACGCACGCGAGGACGCCATTAAAAAGATACGGCGACTCGTTTCGAGCGACCTCATCGCCAATAACGAAGCCTTCCATCGCATGCTCACCGAGGGCATCAACGTTACCTACCAGAAAAACGGACAGTCCCGCGGCGACCTCGTGTGGCTCATCGATTTCAAGAACCCCGGGAACAACGACTTCCTCGCGCTCAACCAATACACCATCATCGAAAACCGCGTCAACAAACGACCCGACGTAATCCTCTTCGTCAACGGATTGCCCCTCGTCGTCATTGAGCTGAAAAACCCTGCGGACGAGAACGCGACGATACACGCGGCATTCAAGCAACTGCAAACCTACAAACAGGAAATTCCCTCGCTCTTTACCTATAACGCCTTCCTTATAATCTCCGACGGGCTCGAGGCGAAAGCCGGAACCGTGTCGGCGGGAGAGAGCCGCTTCATGGCATGGAAAACCTCCGACGGAAAAGAGGAAGCCTCCCACCTCATAAGCCAGATCGAGACGCTCATACGGGGAATGCTCGACAAGGCGACGCTCCTTGACCTCATCAGGCATTTTATCGTATTCGAAAAATCGAAAAAGGAAGACAGGGAAACCGGTGTCATTACGATACAGACCGTCAAGAAGGTCGCCTCGTATCATCAGTACTACGCGGTCAATCGCGCGGTCGAGTCCACCCTCCGGGCTTCCGGGTATATCGCCCGCGCACAGCCCGAGGAAGCGCATGTCGCTCCCGAAAGTTACGGGCTGCCCGGCGTCAAGACACAACCGATCGGAGACCGGAAGGGCGGTGTCGTGTGGCATACGCAGGGCTCGGGCAAGTCTCTCTCCATGGTCTTTTATACCGGCAAGATCGTCCTTGTCCTGGATAACCCGACCGTGCTCGTCATTACCGACCGGAACGACCTGGACGACCAGCTTTTTGATACCTTCGCCGCCTCGAAACAACTTTTACGGCAGGAGCCGGTACAGGCGGAAAACAGAGACCAACTGAAAGACCTCCTCAAGGTCGCGTCCGGCGGAGTTATTTTCACCACCATACAGAAATTCCAACCGGAAGAGGGTAACGTCTACGAGACGCTTTCCGAACGGACGAATATAATCGTCGTTGCCGACGAGGCCCACCGTACACAATACGGCTTCAAGCCGAAAACCGTCGACGAGAAAGACGCATGTGGGAACGTGATCGGGAAAAAGATCGTGTACGGTTTCGCTAAATACATGCGCGACGCCCTTCCGAACGCGACCTATCTCGGCTTTACCGGCACGCCGATCGAAAGCACGGACGTGAACACGCCGGCCGTATTCGGCAACTACGTGGACGTGTACGACGTTGCCCAAGCCGTCGAGGACGGCGCGACGGTTCGCATTTACTATGAAAGCAGGCTCGCCAAGATAACCTTAAGCGACGAAGGAAGACGCCTCGTCAAGGAACTGGACGAGGAATTCGATCAGGACGAACTCTCCGAGACGCAAAAGGCGAAGGCCAAGTGGACCCAACTCGAAGCCCTGATCGGAAGCGAGCAGCGAATCAAGCAGGTCGCGAAAGACATCGTTACTCATTTTGAGGCGCGCCAATCAGTCATGGAAGGCAAGGCGATGATCGTGACCATGAGCCGCCGGATCGCCGCCGAGCTCTATAAGGAAATAATCGCGATACGCCCCGAGTGGCATTCCAAGGATAAAAAGAAGGGCGTAATCAAGGTCGTCATGACCTCCGCTTCGTCGGACGGACCGGAGATTTCCGAGCATCATACCACCAAGGAAGAGCGGCAAGCGTACGCTAATCGGATGAAAGATCCCGACGACGAACTGAAGCTCGTTATCGTGCGCGATATGTGGCTTACGGGTTTTGACGTGCCGTGCATGAACACGCTCTATATCGACAAACCCATGCAGGGACATAACCTCATGCAGGCAATCGCGCGGGTCAATCGCGTGTACAAGGACAAGACCGGTGGGTTAATCGTCGACTATCTCGGCATCGCCTCAGACCTGAAAAAAGCCCTTTCGTTTTACTCGGACTCTGGCGGCAAGGGCGATCCCGCGACCACGCAGGAGCAGGCCGTGCAGGTCATGCTGGAAAAACTCGAGATCGTTTCGCAGATGTTTCATGGCTTCCCGTATGAAGCATACTTCGATGCGGATACCGGAAGAAAGCTCTCGCTCATTCTCGCCGCCGAGGAACATATCCTTGGCCTGGAAAACGGCAAGAAGCGGTTTATCGACGAAGTAACGGCCCTTTCCCAGGCATTTTCGATCGCCATCCCGCACGACCAGGCCATGGACGTCAAGGACGAGATCGCGTTCTTCCAGGCCGTCAAGGCACGGCTCGTCAAGTTCGACGGAACAGGTTCCGGAAAGTCCAATGAGGAAATCGAGACGACTATTCGGCAGGTCGTCGACAAGGCACTCGTTACCGATAAGGTCGTCGACATCTACGACGCCGCCGGTATCAAGAAACCGGACATATCGATCCTTTCCGAAGACTTCCTCATGGAAGTCAAGAACATGGAGCACAAGAACATCGCTCTTGAGGTGCTCAAAAAACTCCTCAATGACGAGATCAAGGGACGAACGAAAAAGAACCTGATTCAGAGCAAGACGCTGATGGAGATGCTTGAAGACTCGATCAAGCGCTACCACGCCAAGGTGCTCACCGCCGCAGAAGTCATCGAGGAGCTCATCAATCTCTCGAAAGAGATTCACGAGATGGACAAGGAACCCCGCGAAATGGGACTGTCCGATTACGAGTACGCCTTTTACACCGCTATCGCGAACAACGACAGCGCCATAGAAGTGATGGAAAAAGAGAAGCTTCGGGAACTCGCGGTCGTTTTATACCAGAAGGTGAAGGAAAACGCCTCGATCGACTGGACGATCAAGGAAAGCGTCAAGGCGAAGCTCAAGGTGATCGTGAAACGGATCCTTCGGCAATACGGTTATCCGCCTGACATGCAAATGCTCGCGACGGAGACGGTTCTGAAGCAGGCTGAATTGATCGCGGAGGAATTGGCTCGTAATGAATAATACCATTACATAGTCGTTACGCATTGCTTCAGAATCATCTGAATTTTTTTTTTATGGACGATTTACGATCACTCATGCATTTGCCAACTTCTCCCCTCCCGGGCTATACTCGAAAAATGAACACCACTCGCAGTATCTCCCTTTTCTCTTTGGTCTTTCTCACCCTTTCCGCTCTCCCTCTCTTCTCCGAATCCCCCGACGCCCGCGCGTACCTGCCGCGCGATAATTATCGCGCCCTCCTCGAGCCCATCAATGGCGTCTATACCGGCGCGGGGCAGGACGCGTCGGGCGTCGACGGGTATCTTCGCGCGCTCGGGAAGGAAAGGGCACCGGTGATCTACATGACCTACACCGGGCTCAAGTGGGACGTCGACGGGGACATGGCGCGATTGGCGAGGGATCTCGCGGAGGTCGAGGCGAAAACGGGGGCGTACTGCGTCGCGCAGATCGGGCTTTCGATGACGGTCGACGGAACGCCCTCGGCGCATTACGAGGACGAGGTCGCCGAGGGGAAGTGCGACGCCGCGATCGACGCGCTCTGCCGGGGCATTCGCGACCTCGGGCATCCGGTGATCCTCCGGATCGGGTACGAGTTTAACGGCGCGGCCTGGAACGGCTACGATAGCGAGTCATACAAGGCGGCGTTCAGGCGGATCGCGCAAAGGATTCGGGATCAAAAGCTCGAGTGCGCGACGTGCTGGGACGCCTCGGCGAACGCGGGCACGATGGGTCATGTGATGGACTTTTATCCGGGCGACGAATGGGTCGACTGGTGGGGGATCAATCTCTTCCTTTCGACCGAGTTCACCGATCCCGCGGTCGAGCGGTTCATGGCGGCCGCGCGGGCGCACCGGAAGCCGGTGCTCATCGGGGAGTCGACGCCGCGGAGCGTCGGGGTTCTCAAGGGCGCGGCGTCCTGGAAGGGGTGGTTCGCGCGGTACTTCGACTTTATCGCCGGGCATCCGGGGGTGAAGGCGTTCTCGTACATCAACTGGGATTGGGCGCGCTACCCGCAGTGGTCGGACTGGGGCGACGCGCGGCTCGAGCGGAACGAGCTCGTCGCGCGGAAGTTCGCCGACGAGATCGCGCGACCTCCTTTTATTCTCGGCCGGGGCGAGCGGGAGCTCAGGGAATCCTTCGGCGAGGTTTACGGGCCCGCGGAACGGGTCGCCCCCGCTCAGCCGCGCGGCCTCCGCGCCGCGGTTCGATCGGGCGGGGTCGCGCTTTCCTGGGAAGGCGACACGGCTGTTCGCCGGTGGATCGTGCTTCGCGGGAAGGATGTCGTCGCGACGACGGGCATCCCTTCCTATTTCGACCGTTCGTCGGCGCGGGTGAAACGGCGACCTACTCGGTGATCGCGCGGGGGAAGGCGAGCGTCGACTCGGCCGCGTGCCCGCCGGTCACGGTCTCCTTGCCCGATTCGATCGAGAAGGCGATGAACGGCACCTTCGAGGACGGGCTCGCTACCTGGGCGCTTAACCGCCACTCGGGCGGCGAGGCGACGCTCGCGCTCGATACCTCGGGAGAAGCCGATACATCGGGCGAACCCGATACCTCGGGCGCGCTCGGCGCGGGAGATTCGGCGAAGGTGACGGTACTCAAGGGCTCGACGAACTGGTTCGTTCAACTGTCGCAACGGTTTTTCTCGCGCGCGGGAAGGAGCTATACCCTCACGGCGACGCTCAAGGCGGATCGTCCGTGCTCGATCGAGGTGTTCCTCCAGCAAACCCGCGAGCCGTACGCGTCCATCCTGAGCCGGCGTCTTTTACTCTCGATCGAGCCGCAAACCTTCACGGTACGGAGTGGTACCCAGGCGAGCGACGATCTGCTGAACCTCGCCTTCATGCTCGGCGGCAACGCCGGAAGGACGATCTGGATCGACTCGGTGAGCCTGACGGAAACGCGGGACTGACTCGCTGGCACCCCGGGTTATGGCAGAACCAGGTCCCCCTCTTCGGGATCCCCGCTCGCCCAGTAGGGACCGCGCGGCCCCCATCGGTTGTTCTCCCAGATATTGCCCGGTTCGCCATCGCCGAACGCGGTGATCGGACCAAAGAGTCCGCAACGCCGCTGGTACTGGCGACCGAAGGTATTGCCGCGCACGATCAGGTTTTTCGCGAAAGCGCCGGTTTTGGACGCGATGGCGCCACCATACATCGCATAACTGCTGTCGCCATCGATCCAGTTATCCTCCACCACGATGGTGTCGAGATCCGGAAGACCGCCGCCCTGGTTATAGAGCGCAAGGCACGCCGAGATATTCAGATCGACAATGGCCGGATCAGTGCGCACCGCGTTGGAAACGATTTTATTGCCCAGATAGCTTTGTTGGGCGCCGCCGGCGACATAGATGTTTTCGATGTGCGCGCCCGAGTCGTCGCAGGTCAGATCGTGCAGGTAACAGTTTTCAACCGTCGTGTTGCCGCGAATCACGGTAAGGGCCCGGGGCCAGCGGTGAATGCGCACGCGCAGCAAACGCAAGGCGGCGCTGTCGTTCTTGATCGCCTGCAGCGAACCGCGGTTCTCGTGGTTGCCGTCCATTTCGCAGTCTTGCACCAGAATCCCCGTCACCGCTTCCGGCAACAGGATCCGGCTGGTTCCGTTGAATTTGCAATACCGCACCGTAACGTCGTCGGTCCGTATCGTCAATACCGCCCCGCCGGTGAAATTGCGGTTTTCGATGATGCGGCTCCCGCCGTTGGACGCGGCAATCCAGTCCTCCGTCACGGTGACGCTTGAGACCCAATCAGTAAGGGAATGACCGGCCGGCACGCCGGTGTTCGTTGAGTCGATTAAAGAACCGTGCGTTCCTTCAAAGGGGGTTATTTCGGGTTCGGGAGGCCCTTCCGGCGCGGCCGATCCACTTCCGTTGCAGGAAACGCATGACACTATCGCAATGACGGCAAGCGCGAATTTGACGACTTCGTTCATTCATCGGTCTCCTGTATCCATGCCCGCAAACCCCGTAAGATTTGTACCTGTCCCTTGAAGTACCACGGTTACAAAGTGTACCACAAGAACTGGCGAAAAAAAGGTCGATCAGGGTCGACTCGGCGAGCCAGACGGAAACGCGCTCAATGGCCCTTCAAATACTCGAGCGCCTCGTCGAGCGGTAATGGCTTCGAGTAATAATACCCCTGGATCTGGTGGCATCCGAGGCCCTCGAGAAAGTCTCGTTGCTCGCGATACTCGACGCCCTCGGCGACCACGGTCATGCTGAACGAATGGGCCATCTGCACGATCGCCTGCAGGAGCTTGCAGTTATTCACGTTCGCCGGCGTGCCGTCGACGAACATCCGGTCGATCTTGAGCACGTCGGCCTCGAAGGTCTGAAGATAACCGAGGTTCGAGTACCCGGTCCCGAAGTCGTCGATCGCGAACCGCGCGCCGCGGGCGCGCAAGGCGTTGAAGCGCGTTGCGACGACCGGGTTCACGTTCATGAGGATGCCCTCCGTGATTTCGAGCTCGACGAACGGGCCAAGGCCGTTGTCGCGGAGCGTCGCGTCGAGCCAGTCGAGAAATTCGGCCGTCAGGACTCCGGGCGAGAGGTTGATCGCGACGTGGCAATCCTCGCGGATAGTTCGGGCGCGCTCGATGAAGGAGAACGCCTGCCGGAATATCTGCCGGGTAAGGGCGTCGATGAGGCCGTCTTGCTCGGCCAGGGGGATGAACTCGCCGGGCGACACGTTGCCGTGGCGTTCGGCGCGCCAGCGCGCGAGAATCTCGAAGCCCGCCGCCTTGCCGGAAACGAGCACGATCTTGGGCTGGAAGGCCGCGGCGATCGAGCCGGTACCGATCGCATGGCGCAGATCGACGCGAAGCGCGTCGACGCGCAGGAGCTCGCGATACCGCTCGTGGTCGAAGCCGACGAAGCGTCCCTGGTTTTCGCCCGTTTTCGCGTGCAGGAGGTTGAGAAGGTTCCGCGTCAGTTGCTCGATATCGGGCGCGTCGTCCGGGAACCGCGAGAAACCGCCGGCGAAGCTCAAGGGGGGAAGCGGTTCGCGGCCCAATGTCAGGCGTTCGAGGGTGCCGTGAAGGAGCCGCGCGTACATCGAGCCCGGTTCGTGGTCGTCGCGGGCGGGCGCCGCGGACATGAAGGTATTGCTCTCGATGCGATAGAGCTTCCGGTAGTGGGGGAAATCGCCGTCATCTCCGCTCCCTCCCAGTTGCGCGAGCGCCGCGGAGACGTTGTCCGTCAGCTCCGCGAGGAGCATGTTGGTCCGCTCGACCCCGAGTTTTTCGTTGAGCGATTCCAGGCCGTCGATCTTGAAACCGAACAGGACGAAAACTCCCGGGGCGGCGCGATCCTTGAAGTCCTCGGCCATCTGAAGGGCGTTCGGCAATTTCGTGACCTGGTCTTGGAACGCGAGGGCGCGCAAGGCCTTGTTCGCCTCGCGCGTACGCGTGAGAAGCGAACTTGATATGGCGTTCCCGAAGGACACGAGGATCGTGGAAATCGAGATGCCGAAAAGCATGGTGATATACGTGGTCATTACGAGATCCGCGCGGTCGGGATCTGGCTCGAAGAAGAGCTCGGCTCGCCACCGGAAAACGTATGCGGCGATGAGGCAGAGCAGGGCGCCGAAGATCACGGTGTTCCAGTGGTTTCTGACGAAAAAGCCGAAGAGGAGCACGTAGAATAAGGCGACGACGAGGTACGAGGTCATCGCGTCTGTTTGGCGCAGGCCCCCCGAGGTGATGTTCACGAGCGAGTGCAAGAAGTTCACGCCGAGCGCGATTTCCGGGAGAATGACGAGCAGGCGACCTGAAACGCGGACACGAAGGATTACGGCGAGGGCGACGGCGTTCATCGTCAACGCGACCAGGCGCAAGGTCAACATGGCGGAGAACAGTCTCGTTTGAATCGGGTAGAGGATTTGGGTAAGTATGCCCGCGACGAGGACGGCGACGAAAAACGAGAGCATTCCGATAAAAACCCGACGCACGAGCGTAAGCTCAAAGGGATCGATGAGGGGATTCATGTTGCCTCCACGCGGCGCTAGTTACGGTCAAAACGTGTAGGGGCGAAGAACTTGAATCCGGGCGAAAAGAGAGAAAAGACGCAACCGTCGATCGCTACGAACCCTGGTTCGACCATCATGCACCTCGATTGAAACGATACGCGCGCCCCGCGCGCCTACCCTTAAACTGTAAGGGGCGGAGGCTGAAAAATCAACGCTCGTCGCGGAAAGACGCCGTCGCGGGCGATCCGAACCTGCGCGAGGTATCCTCGGCGCGTTCGCGGCCCCGTGAGAACGGGCCCGTTGATACATTTCCACTCAGCACCCGAGTGATCTTCCTTTCGCTCTTGCGCGAGGGATTGAAATGGAAATCCTTTGGGGCCTTCGGACCCAAAGATTGGAATGGAAAGCCCGGCCGGCTCACCGCGTTTCGCCCGCCTTGCGGGGCGGCTTCCGTGATGTCCCGGCGCGCCCATTTTCTTGGGCGACTTTAAAATGATAAAGCCCATCCGGTTGGATGGGCTTTCGCTCCCCCGTGGTGATTCGAACACCAGACCCAGTGGTTAACAGCCACTTGCTCTGCCGACTGAGCTACAGGGGAATGCTCGTCAAGCGTTTTTACGCGCTCTGGGCGAGAATTAAAGTACCCGATCGTGAAAAAAATGTCAAGAGGCGGCGTTTTTCCTGAGCGGTCACTCCTCGGCGATGCCGGCGGTCTCGCGGACGCGGGCGCGGACTTCGTCGATGACGGCGTCGTATTTCTCGTCGAGGGCGCGCCTGTTTCGCGCGAGGGCGTTGACGTATTCGGGGTCCTGGTGGAGGTCCATCGGGACGGTCTGGCCGTAGCGGCGGGCGAGTTCCTGCTGTTTCGCGCGGAGCTTGGGGCCGAACTGCTGTTCGAGGGCCTTCTTGAGCTGCTCGCCCTCTGCGAGGAATTGCCTGAGGATCTGGTCGACCTGGCCGAAAAGCGGGGCCATCCCCGTTTTGGGGAGGATCGCCTCGAGGCCCGCGCCGACTCTGGCCGCCTTGTCGAGGTCGGCCTCGCTCGCGGGGAGGTGCAGGCTCGCGAGGAGGATCGAGACGATGCCCTCTATGACCCTGTGCGCGCGCTCCCCGTCCTTTCCCGAAAGGGCGTCGGCGAGCACCTTCGCGTCCCCGCCTGATAGGTAGTCTCCGGCGGCTTTCTTGCCCGAATTCCTGAGGTCGCGGTTGTCGGCGCTCTTCGGGTCTCCCTCGATGTGCGCGGTCTTTTCAAGCGCGATGTCGAGCGCTGATCGGATTTCTCCCATGGTGTGCCTCCCGTTTTCTTTTACTTAACTATACAACCCTTCTCGCAGGCAATGCAATCGACGGCGATATCGTGGGCCTCGACGGGGACGGTCTGCGCGATCTGGAAGGAGTGGCAGGCGCCGATGAGGGTGATGCGTCCCGCTTCCCGCTCGCGCGTGTGGGCTCGAAGGAGGGCTTCGAGGAAGCGGTCGTAGAAGCCCGCGCCGCGTCCGAGCCGGTTTCCGGAACGATCGAAGGCGAGGGCGGGAACGAGGACGGCGAGGGGGAAGGCGGAATCGGGTAGGGGGGCGGGCCAGTGGAGGGGGGCGTCGGGCGGGGGCTCGGGGATGCCGTACGCGCCTGATACGAAGGGGCCGCTCGAGGATTCAATCTTGCGGAACTCGAGGTCGCGCCGCTCTCCCGTTTTGATGACGCGGGGGACGGCGACGGCAAGGCCGCGCGCGAGGGCGTCGTCGATGAGGCGGGAGGGGTCGATTTCGCCTGCGAAGGCGAGGTAGGCGAAAAGGGTTTTCGTCGTTGGGGGGATGATGGGCGGTTCTATACCTACCGGTAGGTATACAACCTCCGTAACCGACTTGAGCCGCGAGCGCATCTCGGCCCGGAGCGCGTCCTTCATGCGTCCTCTTCCGCCTGATTGAGGCTGTCGCCCCGCTCGAGGAGGTCGCGGTACTGTTCCTTGAGGATGATGACGCAGTCGGTCCGGGAGGCGGTGCCCCGCACGATGTCCTCGGCGAGGGCGTGGCAGTTGGGCGAGCCGCAGCAGCCGCAATCGAGGCCGGGAAGGCTCGCCGCGATCGCTTCCATCTCTTCCATCATCGCGCGGGCCTTGCCGAAGTCGCCGTCGAGGCGCAAGGCGGGTCGGGGCGCGAAGGGAGAAGCGCGGAGGCAGTCGGCGGGTTCTTCGGCGGCCGCGTGATCCGGAAGGCGGGCGAGGTCGACTTCGCGTTCGCGGATGCGGGCGCTTTCGCGCTCGGCGAGGGCCTTTTCGCGCTCGACGAGGACGTGCCGGGCAAGGGTCGCGTTTTCGACGGCCAAGGGGCCGCCGACGCAGCCGCCCGAGCAGGCCATGAGCTCGAGGAAGTCGATCGAGCCGAGCTTCCCGTTTTCCGCCGCCTCGAGGAGCCGTTCGCACTCGTCCATCCCGTCGCAGGCGAGCCAGCTGGTCTTGCCGCCGGCGACGGTCGCTTCGGCCTCGCCCCCGGCGCGGCCCCAGGCGATTTCGCTCGCGCGGGCCGCCTGGTCCTGGCCGGAACCGTTCGCGGACGCGGTCCTTGAAAGGGCCTGGAGGATCGGGAGGTGGACGTCCTTCATGCTGAAGACGCCGTCGATCGAGCTCTCTTCGTTTCCGATCGGGGCCTTCGCCTCGGTGATCTTTCCCGCGCACGGGGAGATGAAAAAGCAGCCGACGTTTTTCTTGTCGGGATGCGCGCTTGCCGCCTCTTCGCGCGCGAGGCGGCCCGCGATCTCGATCGGGGCGAGTATCGGGGCGATGTGCTCGATGAGGGTCGGGAAGCGGATCTGGATGACCTTCACGATGGTCGGGCAGCTCGAGGAGATGAGGGGTCTCGGCAGGTCGGGGTAGCGTTCGCGGTCGAGCAGCGCGCGCACGGCGCGGGCGACGTGGCCCGTGGCGCGCGCGACGGGAAAGACCTCGTCGAAGCCGAGGGCGAGGAGTCCCCGGTGGATCGCGTCGACCGAAAAGCGGCTCGGGAACTGGCCGTAGAGGGAGGGGGCGGGGAGGGCGATCTTCCAGTCGAAGCGATCGAATTCGCCGCCGCCTTGAAGCGCGGAAAGGGAGTCCGCGCGGGCCTTTTTCGCGCGGTTGGGGCATCGCCTGATGCACTCGCCGCAGTCGATGCAGCGCTCGGCGAGGATGCGCGCCTTGCCGCCGCGGACGCGGATCGCCTCGACGGGGCAGGTGGTCACGCACACGGTGCACCCCTTACATTCTCCCTCGTCGAGTATTACCGAATGAAACCGCTTCGCGCCGTCGGGCCCTTCCATCACGCCTCCGGTATCAGTATCTTCATCGTCACGGTCGTGCCCGAGCCGACCGTCGAGTCTATCTTCATCTCGTCGGTATTCCGCTTCATGTTCGTGAGTCCCATTCCCGCGCCGAAGCCGAGCTCCCGGATGATCTCGGGCGCGGTCGAGTAGCCGTCCTTCATCGCGAGGTCGATGTCGGCGATCCCCGGTCCGTGGTCGGTCATGACGATCGTGATCGCGCCCGAGTCGATCGAGATGTCCGCGACCCCGCCGCCCGCGTGGACGACCATGTTGATCTCGGCCTCGTACATCGCGACCGCCGTCCGCTTGATCACGTCCGCGGGGATTCCGAGTCTCTGGAGGATCTTTTTCATCTCGGACGACGCGTTTCCCGCGCGGGAAAAGTCCTCGCCCGACACCTCGTAATGGTACGTCACGGACATCCGGCCTTATTCGGTCAGTCGATCTTTCTGACGCCGCCCTGACGGACGCCCGCCAGGTACAGCTTGCCGCACGCGAGGTACATCGGGAGCTTCGTCTTGAGGAGCACGATCCCGTTTTCCCTCGCCATCTGGACCATTTCGTCGGTCGGCGCCTTGCCGCGGACGAAGCATATCGCCTGGATATCCATGAGCATCGCGGTCCTGACGACCTGCACGTTGATGAGCCCGGTAAGGAGGAGCACCTGGTCCTTCACGAACGCCATGACGTCGCTCATGAGGTCGGCGCCGCACGCGGAAAGGATCTCGACGTCGTTCCGCGCCGTCTCCGGCACGATTTCCGCCTCGATCGCGTTTTGTACTTCAAGGATTGTCATGAAAGAAGGATACCATGGTTCGCGCGGGGAGTAAAGTTTATCCCCGCGCGGTCGCCTTTTACCCGCGGGTCGCGAGGTTCCTGAGATAGAGGTCCGCGACGACGAGCGCGGCCATCGCCTCGACGACCGGGACCAGGCGGGGGCACACGCACACGTCGTGGCGGCCCTTGATCGCGATCTCGCACTCGTTTCCCTCGACGTCGATCGTCCGTTGGGGAAGGCTGATCGAGGGGACGGGCTTCACGGCGAGGCGGAAGGTGACCTCCGCGCCGGAGGAAAGCCCGCCGAGGATGCCGCCCGCGTGATTGGTCTCGAAACGGGGTTTCCCGTCCGCGCCGCGCCTCATGGGATCGTTCCATTCGCTTCCGAGCATCCGGGCGCTCTCGAAGCCCGAGCCGAACTCGATGCCCTTGACGGCGCCGAGGGAGAGCATCGCGCGGGCGAGCTCCGCGTCTGCTTTGTCGAAAACGGGTTCGCCGAGGCCCGCGGGGAGGCCGGTAATAGAGCAGCGGACGATCCCGCCCGCGCTGTCGCCTTTCGCTTTGAGCTCGACGACGCGGTCGAACATCTTGCGCGCGGCGTCCATATCGCAGGCGCGGAAATCGTTCTTTTCGATCGCCGTCGGGTCGAAGGTTTCGCACGCGATGCCCGCGGCCTCCTCGGTCCACGCGAGGATCGAGATTCCCTTCGAGGCGAGAAAGCTGCGCGCGATCGCGCCCGCGGCGACCCGGGCCGCCGTCTCGCGGGCGGAGGACCTTCCGCCGCCCCGGTAGTCGCGGACGCCGTACTTCGCGAAGTAGGGCCAGTCGGCGTGTCCGGGCCGGAATTTGGTCGCGATGTCGCCGTAGTCGGCGGAGCGCTGGTTGGTGTTACGGATGAGAAGGGCGATCGCGGTGCCGGTGGTCTTTCCCTCGAAGGTTCCTGAAAGGATCTCGCACGCGTCGTCTTCCTTCCGCGAGGTGGAGGCGGGGCTCAGTTTCCCGATGTCCTGCTGGGCGAAGGGGCCGGTCGGCTTTCCCTCGGCGTCGGTCGGGGCATGGGCGCCGGGGCGGCGTCGGTCGAGTTCCTTCTGGATCGTCTTCTCGTCGAGCGGGATGCCCGCGGGGCAGCCGTCGACCGTCACGCCGAGGGCGGGGCCGTGGCTTTCGCCGAAGGTGGTGATCCTGAAAAGCGTCCCGAAGGTATTGCCGCCCATGCTTTCCTTATTCTCCCTTCTCGCGTTTCTTCCGGGTTTCCTCGGCCTTGCGGCTGATCCGGTTCCAGACGCCCGAGATTCCCATCGCCTTTTTCGCGAGGGAAAGGGTCTCGCGCGCTTCCTCGCGCATCTTGAGGGTGCCGTTGTAGATGATCTCGTCGACGAGACCCGACTGCGACTCGAACTTCGCGCGCCGCTCGCGGATCGGGTCGAGGAAGTTGTTGAGCGCGACGGTGAGCTTCTGCTTCACCTCGACGTCGCCGACCTTGCCGACGAGATAGCGCGCCTTGAGGTCCTCGATTTCCGCCTTGTTCGGGTTGAACGCGTCGTGATAGATGAACACGGGGTTTCCCTCGACGCGGCCGGGCACGTCGGCGCTCGTCCGGTTCGGGTCGGTGAACATTCCGTTCACCTTCTTGGTCACGGTCTTCGCGTCGTCCGAGAGGAAGATCGCGTTGTTGAGGCTTTTGGACATCTTCGCCTGGCCGTCGGTGCCGACGAGCGAGCCGAAGTCCGAGACCATGACGTCCGGGATCGGGAAGGTCTCGCCGTACATGAAGTTGAAGCGCTTGGCGATCTCGCGGGTGAGCTCGACGTGGCTCTCGTTGTCCTTGCCGACCGGCACGAGGGTCGCGCGGGGGAGGAGGATGTCCGCGGCCTGGAGGACCGGGTAGCCGAGCAGTCCGAGCGGCATCTCGGAAAGGTTCGCGTTCTTCGCCATGTCCTTGAGCGACGGGATGCGGTTCATGCGCGGCACGGTGACGAGGTCCATGAAGAAGAGGTTGAGCTCGGTGACCTCGGGAACGGCCGACTGGAGGTAAATGGTCGACTTCGCGGGATCGATCCCGCACGCGAGGTAATCGAGGACCATCTCGCGCACGTTCGTCGCGAGCTCCTCGATGTGCTCCTTCTCCGGCTTCGTCGTGAGCGTGTGAAGGTCGGCTATGATGAAGAAGCACTCGTATTCGTCCTGGAGGCGGACGCGGTTCGCGATCGACCCGACGTAGTGACCCAAATGGAGGCGGCCGGTCGGTCTGTCTCCGGTAAGAATGCGTTTTTTCGCGTTATTATCCATAGTAACGCCATCATACCATCGGACGCCCTGGCGTTTCAAGCGGAGGAAGGGTTTCCGGTTGAAGGCGGGATGAAACGGGCTATACTGGCGTGCATAAGGAGCAACCATGAAAAAGTCGTCGTTCGTTCTTTTTACGGGCGTCCTTCTTGCGGCGTTCGCGTTCGCGGGGTGTTCGTCGTCCTCGTCTTCCTCCCCGTCGGATGACGGGACGTGTACGGTAACCCTAGTCAACGATATGGCTACGGATATCACCGGGTTCTATATCGAAACCTACGATCCCGACGTGACCGAACCCTCCGGGGCGAACGAGCTTCCCGGCGGTACCCTGGCAGCCGGAGACAGCGTGTCCTTCGAGTATGCCTCGGGTGACGATTACATGATCTGCTATACGACGGCAAGCGGGACGGTTTGGTTTGACCTTACGGGACCGACCCGTGCCCCGATCGGCTTAACCCCGAACTCGGTCATGACCTTCACGATCACGGCGATCGATTGGTCAATGGACACCGAATAGCGCGTCGTGACGGGGGCGGTCTTCCGGGGTCAAGCCCGAAGATCTAACCCCGTCCGGGTTTTCCGCCGATATCGCGGCGGTATTGCTTACCAAACCCGCGCGCGACACGGGTCTTGCGCGGAGGAACGGTTTTCTGTTGATGGTACGCGAATATGCATTTATAATGGGTATCAATTAGGAGCTACCATGAAAAAATCCGTTGTCGGTCTTTTCGCCGGCGTCGTTTTCGCGGCGTTCGTTCTTGCGGGATGTTCTTTCTTTTTTCCCGAGGAATCGGACCCAACTATCATTATCAAGAACTTAACCGGTACGAGCATTACGGCCATCTATATCGATCCTTATGAACGGGATGCGATTCAACCGACAGGTCAGAGCAAGATCCCGAGCGGGAAATACCTTCCGGACAACCATTACATCGAGTACGAAGTAGACACGGACGAGTACATGATTTGCTATATGACGGCGATTGACGGGAGCTGGCTGGAAGACGTACAGGGTAACCATCAACTGTTTGATTTAGATCCTGACATCGTCGCGACCTTGGAAATCTATTCCGATAACTGGATAATGTACATTCAGTCCCGCTCCGCTGAAAGGACGGTTATCGCGAGCGGTACCCTGAAGGCCATGTAATCACGAGCCCGTCAAGCGCGGCGCGGGGGGCGTTTAACCCGTCCGGGTTTTCCGCCGATATATTCGGTATGAAGAAAACGGTGTGCGCGCTTGCGTTCGCGCTTGTTGCCCTCGCGGGTACGCTCGCGGCCGACCTTTCGGTCGCGAAAGACGACGTCCTCATCATCCAGAGTCCCGAGGGCGGCTACCACCTCTATATCCGGAAGAAGGCCGATATCGCGTCGGTGCTCCTTACCGAGACCACGCGCGACCCGGATCTCAAGGAATCGAACTACGCGTATCGCGCGACGGAGAAGAACGCGATCAACGGCGACGAGAAGCGCATGCTTTCGGGCGCGATCATCCCGCCCGAAAAGAAGCTGTGGAGCCTCATCGACTCGACCCCCGACAAGGACACCCCGCTCGGCGAGGCCTTCCATATCTGGATTCCCTACGTCCTCCAGTGGGGCTATCCCTGGTCGCGGAACGGCGAAACCGAGGTGAAGGACGGTACCTTCATCAATATCCGCGCCTTCTCGAAGCCCTACGGCGACTATTCGGGAAGTTTCGCCGACAACCCCTTCAAGATCCAGGTAACCCAGAAGCCGGTCGCGCGCGCCCTGCCGCCCGCCCCGGTCGCGAGACCGGTCCCGCCGCCGCCCGAGCCCGTCCCCGAACCGCCCGCGAACGTCGAGTACATGAAGGACGCGGTCTCGAGCTTCACCTCGCTCGCCGAAAAATCGCGGGGAAAAACCCTCTACGCGAAGGGGCCCGAGGACATCGTTCCGCTCATCAAGGCGACGCTCATCCCGCCGGGGGACAAGTCGCTCGATCTCGTCTTCGTCATCGACGCGACCGAAAGCATGATGGACGACATCGACACGGTGAGAAAGGAACTCATCCCGGAGCTCGAGGGCTGTCTCGGGGAATATCCCGCCTGGCGGGTGAGTCTCCTTCTCTACAAGGACTACGACGAGGATTTCCTCGTGAAGCGCGCCTGCATCTTCACCGAGGACCTTCCGACCTTCAAGAAGGCGCTCGGCTCGTTCCGCGTGCAGGGCGGCCGCGACATCCCCGAGGCGGTATACGAGGCCCTCGACGGCGCGCTTTCCCTTCCCTGGAACCCGACCGCCGACAGGAAGATCATCCTCATCGGCGACGCCCCCCCGCACCCGAAGCCGCGCGGGACGGTGACGAAGGAGATGGTCGAGTCTGCCGCGCTCGAGCTTGGGGTGCAAATGAACGTGATAATCCTGCCGCACGGGGAAACCTACTGACGGGGCGTCTTTCCCGCGCGTGACGCGAGGATTCGCAAAACAAAAAACCGGAACCTCGTGGTTCCGGTTTTTCGTTTTGCCTATCGGCTTATCGGTTTCTCTTGGGTTCTACTTGCCCGCGTTGGCCGGGATGCGCTTCCGGTCGTTCTTCGCGAGCACGAGGAACTCCGGCGGAAGGCTCGCGCCGCCGGCGGTGTCGTAGCGCGCGATGATCGCGTCGAGGCGGCTCGCGGCGTCGGCCCATGCTTTTTTCTTGAGGCGCATGTGGGCGATCTCGAACTCGGCCGCGGTCCTCGCCGACATGTCGTCGCCGAAGCGGTCGATGATCAGCTGGTAATACACCTCGGCCGCGCGGTAGTTGTTGTTGTCGAGCGCCGACTGCCCGTTCTGGCTCAGTTCGGCGACGGTCGTGGTCTCCGGGATCGACGCGGGGTCGGGTACGGATTGGCAGCCTGACACAGCGAGCAGAAACGCCGCGGCGAGCGGCGCCATAATCAAAGTCCGTTTCATTCCTTCGTTATTCCTTGTCGTACACTTCGTCCCGTATCGGGAGGGTTTTCTTGAGGTCACGGATGAAGTCTTGCGGCTCCCCCATATCCTCGTATGAATCACAACAATCGATGCTCCGCCTGGTAACGGTAAAATACTTGTATTGCTTCTCCCCGCCGAGCTTTTTCTTCCATTTTCCCGCGTCGCAGCGCACGCGAAGGTAAAATTGACCGGAGATGTCGGCGGCGGCCGGGACGAGTTTGCAATGGATACAGTTCGCGCAATAGATCTTGCCGGAGTCGAAGCCGTCGTCGGTCTCAAAATCGGCGTCGAGCTCAATGTCGGCGCGCGCCTTCTCGATTAGGTCGGACATGCAAGAATCCCCCTTTTTTCACTTACTATATACTATCACGCGCGGATGGCACCGTCAACGTGACGGGGCACCCGTCACGGGGCGATGACGATCTCGACGCGGCGGTTCCGCGCGCGGCCCTCGTCGGTGTCGTTCCCGGCGACGGGCCTCGAGCCGCCATAGCCCGAGTGGCCGATGTTCTCTCTCGGAATCCCGCGACGGGCGAGTTCGTCCGCGATGACCCGCGCGCGCTCCACGGAAAGCGCGAGCTCGCCCGAGGGTTTCCCGACGCTCGCCGTGTGGCCCTCGACGGTGAAACGCGCGGCGTTTCCCGCTTCCTTGAGCGCCTCCGCGATGGCGTCGAGCCTCGCGCGCTCGGAGGGAAGGATGCGGGCGGTGTCGGCCTCGAAGCGGATATCGTAGGCCGTGAGGGTAAGTCCCGCGCTTCCTTCGCTCAACTCGACGTCCTTGATGGGCTTCCGCTCGAGCGCGGCCGCGATCTCGCCGCGGACGAACCAGCGGTCGGCGTCCCGCGCGGGAACGGCCTCCCGTGCCTTGAGGGCTTCCGCGTCGCAGAGGATGACGATCTTGCCCTCGGAAAGGAGTTTCCGGTTCGCCTCGAGCGAGACGATCTTGAGGTAATCCTCCCGGGAGACGATCGGGTCCGTGCGGTTTATCCCGTAAATCCCTCGGGCGACGATTCGAAGCGGGTCGTTTCCGACGATTCGGCGATACTCGCCCTCGTCGGGGGAGGCGGAATAGGTGACGATGCCGCGCGCTTTCGCGATCGCGGCCTGGACCATGTCCCGGTCATAGAGGCGATCCATCCCCTCGCTCCAGAGCTTCGGGAAGAGGCAGGGCTCGAGCCGGGCCGAGGCGTATTCGCCGTGGACGGGCAAGGCGCCGCGCGCGTCGACGAGGATGCCGGTGAAGGCCCTGGTCGGCGCCGTTTCGAGCGGGGGTTTCGGGACGTAATGGCCGGAATCGCGGAGATACAGGGCCGCGAGGTCGTGGAGTCCGACCGCGTGGGTCATCGAGACGCGCTTGAGATCGGTCGAGAAGGCGGGAGGCGTGGTCTTTCCCGCGTCGAGGAGCGCGTTGAGCGCCCCCATCGAAAGCTCGCCCCGATCGACGGTATCGCCGACGCGCGAGGAGGAATCCACGAGGACCGAGAAGAACGCGTTCTTGAGGAGGGCGGGGGTTTCCATCTCGATGAGCTGGAGCGCCGCCGAGCGGTCCGTGGGCAGGGTGATCCCGGACTTTGCCGTGTCGAGGGTAAGGGTGGAGTCGACGCGTTGGAGACCCCAATCGACGGTCGATTTCGAGACTATCGGCCGTTCCTCGGCGAACGCGGAGGAAAGGGGGAGCGAGAGCGCCGCCGCGAGAAACGCGACGCGCGCGAAGGGGAGGAAGCCATTGCCCGTCATGCTCATAGTATCGGCACGCGGAGCACTTTTCCCAACTTGAGGACCGAATTTACCTCAAGATCGTTCCGCTCGGCGAGGGTTTCGACCTGGACGTTGTGGGCGAGCGCGATGGACCACAGGGTGTCTCCCTGTTTCACGAGATAGGTTCCCGAGAAGTCGACGGCGGGCGAGTCCTTTTTCCCCTTATAGGCCGCGACTTCCTTGATGGCCGGTATCACGATGTTCTTCCCGATCTTGAGCGCGTTCGACTTCAGGCCGGGATTGTACTGGAGGATCATGTCGATGCTTATCCCGTAGTGAAGGGCGAGGGCGTAGAGGGTATCCCCCGACTTGATCTTGTACATGTAATACTCGAGGAGCATCTTCGTCCGGTCGTCGAGCACGGTCTTCACGGCTTCTTCCTGCCCTTGCGGTATCCGGAGGGAATAGAGCGTGTCGGGCGGGGTAATCGAGTAGAAGAGCGCGGGATTGACCGACTTGAGGAACTTCGCGTCCATGCCGGTTTCCTTCGCGAGCACCGAGATGTCGACGGGCCGCTTGACCGGGATCGTCGTGAGCGCGTCCGTCTCCGGGGGAATCTCGCCCCAATCGATCCCGTATTCCTCGCTTTTCGACAGGATTTCGGCGATCGCGAGGAATTTCGGCACGTAATGGACGGTCTCGCGCTTGAAAAACCCGTGCTCGGCGAGATACCAGTAGTCGTTCGTGCCGGCCTTCTTTATCGCCCGTCTCGTCGCCCCGAGCCCGCAATTGTACGCGGCGAGCGCGAGGTACCAGTCGCCGAGGTCGGCGTAGTTTTCCTTGAGTTTCTTGATCGCGGCGGTCGTCGTGATCCAGGGATCGCGGCGCTCGTCCATCCAGTCGTTGATCCTGATGCCGTATCCCGACACGCTGTTCCGCATGAATTGCCACACCCCGGTCGCGCCCGAGCGCGAGACGGCCGTCTGGGAGAAACCCGACTCGATGACCGGCAGGTAGAAAAGGCACTCGGGAACCTCGAGGCGCGCGGTTTCCGCGCGGATGAACTCGCGGTAGAGGGCGGGGCGCTTTATGACGGTTTCGAGGTACTTGAGGCCCTCGGTCGTCGTGTACATCGCGCGGTATTTCCGGACGAGCGGGGTGTCCGGGATCTCGAGGGTGACCTGGGGGAACCGAACGGCGGGGCTTTCGTCGCCCGGATCGGATTTTTCGGCTTCGGCGCTCGCGACGGGCGTCCCGGCGCTTTCGGCGTCGGCCTTTTCCTTTTTATGCCGTTTCTTCGCGTGTTTCCGCTCGTCCGTCGCGCTCTCGGGGCCCGGTTGCGCGGTGTCGCCGGTTTCGGTCGGCGTCGCGGTCGCGGTTTGATCCCCGGCCGAAACGACGGCGGCAGTCTCCTCCGTTTGCGTCGCGGCGAAGGCGGCGGAGGGGAACCCTCCCATGCAGGCGAGCGCGAGGAAGGCGGTCGCGGCTCGCGTGATCGTTCGTGTCTTTTTCATCGGTTACAGCTTTTCCCCATAATAGATGCCGGCCCATTCCCAGCGCCCGTGAATCTCGGGATCGGCGGGGAAATTGACCTTGCGGAAATAGAGATACCAGACGGTCACGTACTGGTTCCACCCGGAGGTTCTCAGGTACGCCTCGTTCGGCGTCGACGCGGCGTCGAGGGACGCGCCGTACTTGATGCGGTTCCCGCCCATGAAGTCGCGCATGTCGAAGTCGGCCTGCGCGTTGTTGTCGCTCGATTCCTGCTTCCAGGACATCGCGAAGAAGTTGACCTTCGCGCGATAGCGGTCGAGCGCGCGGTAGTCGTAGCCGTCGATCGCGTTCTTGATCGCCGCCACGAGGTCGTCGAGGGTCTCGAAGGTCCAGTCCTTCGACGAGGTGCTGTAGTCGACGATCCGCTTCGCGTATTCGTAGGCGTCGGGAACGCCGGGTATCAGGATGTCGTACCGGCCGTAACCGAGGAACTGCGTGTAGGTTTGTATGGCGAGCTGCCACTCGCCGAGACGCTCGTAGGATCGGGCGAGCATGAAGTACGAGTAGCCGAGGTCGACCTGGTCGGCGAAGCGGGTGATGAGCTCGCTGTAGTAGCGGATCTGAAGCTCGGGCGATTCGGTGATCTTGATGAGGTTCTGCAGGCACGCGAGGTGAATCGAGTTTCCCGCGACCTCGAGGTCCTCGCAGTTGTCGAGGATTCGGGCGAAGTAGTACTCCGCGACCTTCGGGGCGCTTTCCTCGAGATAGGCGTTCGCGATGAGGAGCAGCCAATACGCGTTGTAGGGATCCTCGGGATGGTTTTCGACCGACGAGGAGAGAAAGAGGATGAGGCTCGCGGTCTTGCCCTCGGCCGTGAGGTTGTCCGCGATGCGGTTCATCAGGGCGAAGCGGCTCGCGCTGTCGTTCTTGCCGCCGTTGAGGAGCTTCAGGAGCTGTCGCTGCTCGCCCTTCGCGCCTTCGAGCGGATCGACGAGATAGTCCTGGTTTTTCCCCGAGCACGCGACGGTCACGCCGAGGCCAATGCCCATCGCCAGGAGCGCCGCGACGATCGCGGGACGGATGCGGTTACGGCGTTTTTGCATGGCAACGATACTAGCACGCCCCTATTCGTATTGGCAAGATCCGGGGTTCTGCGATACAATGCAAACGGAGGGTCGAATCGGTGAGCACAAAGGAATTATTCAAACGCGTCGTTCTTCTCGTCTCGATTCCGCTCCTCCCGATCAGCATCGGATTTCTCGCGGTCGGGATCACCCTCATGATGCTCGGCAGCGTGCGGATTCCGGGGTTCGTCTTCTCCGTGCCGACGCTCCTGTCGGGAGGGCTCATCGGCTACGCCGGGCTCTGCCTCAAGTTCCGCATGCGCTTCATGTTCGCGGCGACCTTCCTCGTCCTTTCGGGCGCCCTCCTTCTGTTCCTTGAATTCGCCCCGTCGGGAATCGATCTTCCCGCCATCTGGCCCGTGCTGATGCTGTTTCTGGGCATTTCCTTTCTCGCCGCCGGCTTCCTCAATTACCGGGCCCTGCACGCCGTGTACGTCGCGCCCGCGTTCGTGTTCGCCGTCCTCGGCTTTTTCTTCCTCCTTTTTTCCACGCACGTCATCACGCTGTCCCTGACGGCGATCGTGCTGTGGTGGTTTCCGCTGATTCTCGTTCCCTCTATCCTCGTTTTCGTGATTTGGGTGTTCCGGAAGGGTCGTAAAGACCAGGCGAACAATGGTTAGAAGGGGGTTCGGGCTGTATCGGGTCCGGCTCGTCCTGTGCCTGACGGCGCTGTTCCTCCCGGCGTGCAAGACCGTTCCCGCGAGTCCCGACCTGGCTTCGAGCGTATCCGCCGGGACCGGCGCCGCCGAGCTTTCGGGAAAGGTCGATACCGGGAATTCCGGCTCCGTCACCGATTCCTCGGTGTCCGGGCAGGGGGGAACGATCCTCGCCGTCCCGTCCAAGGACAAGCTCAAGCGGAACTCGCTCGATCAGGCCGTTCTTTCCCTCCTTGAAATCGGTTCCCCCGACTCGATCAGGCAGGCCGTCGAGCGGATCAACGCCGACCCGCGGGGGATGACCGACCAAAATCGCGTCGCGCTCGCGATCGCGAGCGAGATGATGAAGATACTCTATCCCCTCGAGCGGATTACCTGGTCGTCGCCCGCGATACCCGAAACCGGTATCTGGATCGGCGCGATCAAGACCGCCCGTCAGGGCGCCTACGACTATGGCGCGGGTTCCTCGGACTTCCTCGCGTTGGTCCTTCCGTCGCTCGTGCTCTCCGTCACGACCATTCCCGGCGATTATTACGCCGATGCCGAGGCCGCGCTCAGGAAGGCCGCTTCCGGAAACGAACGTTCGGTCCTTCCCCCGTACCTGCTCGCGCTTCTCTATGAACGGCAGGGCAAACAGTCGGCCGCCGACTCGCTCTTTCTCGCGGCCTGGGAGCGCGACCGCTCGTGCTATCCCGCGGGCGTCGCCTATGCCCGCTCCCTTATCAGGGCGGACGCAGGGACGCGCGCCCTCGCGGTCGCGAAGGAACTTCTCGCCCGCTACCCCGAGTCGACCGTCATGACCCGGCTCGCCGCGGATGCCGCGTTCTCGACCGGGGACTGGACGCTCGCCGATCCCTTCGTGCTCCAGGCGATCAAGGCCGAGCCCGACAACGCCGATTTCCTTTTGATGCGCGCGCGTATCCTCGTCGAGCGCAAGGACTATCTCAAGGCAAACGCCCTCCTTGACGCGTTCTCGACGCGTAATAAGGAAGACAAGCAATACCTGCTCCTCAGGTCGCGCGTGGTGCGCGAGTGGAACCGCAACCCCGCTTCCGCGATGGTGTTTCTCCAGGACGCCCAACGGCTCTATTCCGACGACGAGGACGTCCTTCTCGCCTCCGCCGAGGTCTGCTATCAGACCGGTCAAACGATCAACAAGAAGGGGGGGAGGGACTTCGTAGCCCTCGTGCTCGCGAAATCCCCCAACAATCCCGGCGCCCTCGCGCTCCTCGTCGCCGATTATATCGCCTCCGGCGACTGGCAGAACGCGGTAAAGCACGCCGAACGGCTCGTTTCCGTCTCGCCCCGGGATTCGTCCAGGGTCCTCCTCGTGCGCGCCAGCATCGGCGCGGGGCAGCCGACCAGGGCCGTCACCCTCGCGCGCGCCCTCTATCAGGCGAGCCCGACCGACGAGGTAACCTCCCTCTATCTCGAGTCCCTCGTCGTTACCGGCGATCTCGCCCAGGCGGGCGCGATCATCGGCGCGCGCTTGCCGTCCGCGTCCTCGTCGCTCAAAAGTATCCTCTATTATTACGAAAGCCGGACGCTCTCCGATCCTGACGCGCGTCTTTCCTCGCTTCGCTCGAGCCTGCTCGCCGACCCCCGGAACCGGGACGCGCTCTACGCGATGTACGGCTGGTATTTCGCCAAGGGCGACTATCGCAAGGCCCAGTACTACCTCAAGCAGGTGATCGCCCTCGACCCGGCGAATCGCCAGTACGCGCAGGAACTCGTAAAGCTCGACGAAATGCTTGCCCGCTGAAACGTTTCCCCGTATACTACATCGTGAAGGAGCGAACCATGAAGAAATACGTATGCGATCTCTGTGGCTACGAGTACGATCCTGCCGTTGGCGACCCTGACAACGGAATCAAGCCGGGAACGGCGTTCGAGGACTTGCCGGATGACTGGGTATGCCCGGTTTGCGGCGCGGGAAAGGACAGCTTCTCCGAAGCGTGACCAGATCGCAAAGGGGTTGAATCATGATAGCAAGGGAAGACGCGATCTCCGCGATCGGCTTTGACGGCAACGCGGCCCTCGTGGATCGCGCCGCGCGCACGCGGTACGGGAAGATGACGACGGCCGAGCTCTGCGAAGCCGGTTTTTTCCGCGCCGCCGCCGCTTCCGCGCTCTACTCGGGAAGCGCCGGGGAGCTCGCGCTCGTGGTGGACGCGTATAATAAGGTATCCGGATCCTCGTATCGGCCCGAGGCGATTCCCCGGCTTTTCGGGGTCGGGAAGGTAACGGTCACGAGGACGCTCGCCCTGTAAGGGAGACGCCTTCGCTCAGACGACGACGAAACGGCATGACCGGCGATTCCTTCGGGAAATCGCCGGTTTTTTTTAACCTTGACCGAGTTTCGCTCTCTATGATACCCTTACCAAAGAAATTTTTCGCTCCAAGGAAGTGTTCGTATGAATTTCATGCCCTTTTTACAGGTCAGCTCCCAGCAGCAGGGCGGGACCTTCGTCACCATCATCACCATGGGTTTGGTTTTCGTGGTGTTTTACCTGTTCATCATCCGACCCCAGAACAAGAAGCAGAAAGAAACCGAGAAGATGGTCAACGCGCTGAAGAAGGGCGACAAGGTTATCACCATCGGCGGCATCCACGGCGAGGTTACCCAGACCAAGGAAACGACCGTAATCGTGAAGGTCGACGACGATTGCAAGCTCGAGTTCAGCCGCTCGGCGATCGCGACGGTCCTCAGGGACGAAAAGGCCGATAAGCCCGCCAAGGGATCGAAGAAGGATAAAACCGACGCCGGCGACGCCGCCGCGACGGAATCGAAATAATCACCATTGCCGAGCGATTTCCCGGTTCCGTTCAGGACCGGGATTTCTCTCATAAAGTGTCTGGAGTAATACAATGAGCAAACGAAGCCGGTTGATAATCGTGCTGGCGGTTCTCGCAGGATGCTTTGTCTTTCTGTGGCCCTCAGTAAAATGGTACTATGTCACCCCGAAACAGGATCAGGCCCTCGCGCTCGGGTCCCGCGAAAAGATCAAGGACTACGCGCGTAACACCGCGGTCGCCGACCTCCGCCAGCTGATGGCGGACGCCCGCGCCGACAAGAAGGATCCGGTCGCCCCGAAGTTCGCGGCCCTCGTCGAGGAAGCGAAGAAGAACTACAAGGCGATGGGCAAGGAAATCCCCGAGACCTTTACCGCCCGCTCGCTTCTCGCCGCCTTCCCGTCGGAATCCGACATCCTGGGCTTCATCGAAAACGGGTATCGCGACCGCATCCTCGCCATCAAGCAGACCCAGGGCAGCGCGGTCAAGCTCGGCCTCGACCTCTCGGGCGGCATGAGCATCATCATCAAGGCGGATCTCGACGCCGCCGTCGCGAACAACAAGGAACAGGTCGGCAACGAGACCGTTTTCCGCGCCGAGGCCATGAAGCAGGCGATGGACACGCTCACGAGCCGCATCGACAAGTTCGGCCTTTCCGAGCCGGTCATCCGCCAGCAGGGCGAAGACCGCATCTATATCGAGATGCCGGGCAACGCCGACTCCGATCGCATCAACTCGATCATCATGGGTAAGGGCATGCTCGCCTTCCACATCGTCGACCAGGACGCGACCGCCGCGTTCCTCGACTACTACCGCCTGCATCCGACGGCGACCTTCGACGCGGACTACAACCTCCTCGATCCCTCGATCATCCCCCCGGACACGATGGTTCGCGGGCTTTACAAGAAGGATTCCTACGGGCTCGACGAGCGCACCGGGTTCCTCGTGCTCAAGAAGGATGTCGGGCTCGAGGGCAAGCACATCCAGAGCGCGGTTACCGAGGCCGACTCGATGGGCCGCCCCACGGTCAATTTCTCGCTCGACGGCGAGGGAACGAAGATCTTCGCCGACCTCACCGCGAATAACGTGAAAAAACAGCTCGCGATCGTCTCCGACGACAAGGTCAAGAGCTACGCGACCATCAACGAGGCGATCCCGACCGGCAACGTCCAGATCTCCGGCTTCTCCCGCGAGGAGGGCGAGAACCTCAAGGCCGTCCTCAAGACCGCCTGGCTCAACGTCCCGCTCCAACTCGAGAACCAGCAGGTCATCGGCGCGAGCATGGGCGAGGCCGCGATCAAGCAGGGCATGAACGCGATCCTCGGCGGTCTTCTCGCCGTGTTCATCTTCATGCTCCTCTATTACAAGGGCGCGGGCATCAACGCCGTCGTCGCCCAGGTGCTCAACTTCTTCATCATGTTCTCCGTCCTTTCCGCGCTCAACCTTACCCTGTCGCTTTCGAGCATCGCGGGTATGATCCTGACGATCGGTATGGCCGTAGACGCGAACGTTCTCGTCTTCGAGCGCATCAAGGAAGAGCTTCGCCTCAAGAAGGGCAGGGCCGCCTCGATCTCGGCCGGTTTCGACCGCGCGTTCTGGGCGATCATGGACTCGAACATCACGACCTTCATCGCCGCCGCGTTCCTCTCTCAGCTCGGAACCGGGTCGATCAAGGGATTCGCCTACAGCCTCGCGATCGGCGTTATCTCCTCGGTGTTCACCGCGCTCTTCGTCTCGCATCTCATGTTCGATTTCACCACTGACGCGTTCAAGAAAAAGACCGTCAGCATCAGCTGGAGGGTCAAGTAATGAAGAAAGTAATCAAGTTCAGCACGCTTTTCATTCCCACGACCATCCTGAGCGTTTCCCTGATCGCGTTCGGACTGTTCGGCTACGTTACGAAGGGTTTCAATCTCGGACTCGATTTCCAGGCCGGTTTCATCGAGAAGGTCAGGATTGCGCCGACCGCGTTCTCCCTGACCTATGACGGCCCCAAGAGCGTCACCGTCAGCCAGTCTTCCTCGGGTCTCACCGTGGTCGTCACCGGCGTCGACAGCGACAACCAGTCCTTCAGCTATCCTTACGCGACCTTCCCGACCGTCGGGGACTTCGCCCGCGCGGTCGTCGGCATCGAGGGCGTGTCCGTCGCGGTCAACGCGGCCGAGTCGACCTCCCTCAAGTCGGTGTTCCCCGATTCCGAGGTGCTTTCGCGCCTCGGCGACGCGCCGTACCGGTTCCATTACGTACCGGAAGGCGCGCCGGTCATCGCCTCCGACGAGGTTCGCTCCAAGCTCTCCGCCTTCCCCAACGCCGCGCTCCAGGTACTCGGCGACCCGGCGGAACGGTTCTTCCAGATCAGGCTCGAGGATGACGGGTCCGACCCGCAGGCGAGCCAGAATCTCCGGAAAGGGCTCAACGCCGCGCTCAACGAGGCCTACGGCGAGGATTCCGTCGCGGTTATCGGCACCGACTACGTGGGTTCACGCTTCTCCCGCGGCCTCGCCTCCCAGGCCGCCTGGCTCGTCGGCCTTACCCTCGTGCTCATCTGGGCCTATTGCGCGATCCGCTTCCGCTGGGACTTCGCCGTCGGCGGCGTTCTCGCGATCCTTCATGACGCCCTCATCATGGTCGGCTTCATCGTGTGGACCCGCATGGAGTTCAACGCGACGACCATCGCGGCGATCCTGACCATCCTCGGCTACTCGATCAACGACACGGTCGTTATCTTCGACCGCATCCGCGAGAACATGAAGTTCAACCCGACCATGAAGATGGTCGACATCCTCAACCTCGCGCAGACCGAGATCCTCGGCCGAACGATCATCACCTCGTGCGCGACGATGCTCGCCGTCGGCTCGCTCTTCTTCTTCACGACCGGCGACATGAAGTCGTTCGCCGCGGCCCTCCTCGTGGGAATGCTGTCGGGCGTCTACTCGACGATCTACATCGCGAGCGCCTTTATCGCGTGCGTCGCCCGCTTCCGCAAGGACGGCGGCATGATGGCCGAGAAGCCCAAGGCCCCGAAAGCGGTTACCTCCGGCGAGGTAGTCTGATTTCGCGCCAGGGGATCGGCTGCCGCCCGACAGCGAGCCGGTCCTGAGGTCCTGCACGGTTTCCGTTACCGGGGCCGAAACCGCCCCTCGCGCTCCCGTTACGGGGAGATCGCCGAGGGGTTTTTTTTTATCCGCCGATTCTGGTACAATGTCGCCATGAGTCATACCCTCCGCATCATCAGGGCCGACATCCTGGGGTACTGCATGGGCGTCAGGCGCGCGGTCGAGGCCGCCGAGCAAGCCCTTCTCGACAATCCCGTCAGGCCCGTTTACACCTACGGTCCGCTCATACACAATCCTTCCGCGCTCGAGCGGCTCGAGCGCGCCGGGGTGGTGGTCATCGGCTCGGGCGGCGTCCCGCTGCCGGAGGATTTCCACGGGGCGTCGGTCGTCATCCGCGCGCACGGGATTCCCCCGAACGAGCGGATCGAGCTCGAGCGCCGGAACGCGCACATCGTCGACGCGACCTGCCCGCGCGTCCTCTCGAGCCAGAAGCGCGCCCGGGACTGGCACGCGAAGGGCTACACCGTCATACTCGCGGGCGACCTTGACCACGGCGAGATCACCGGGATCGCCGGCTACGCGCCGGGATGCATCGTGCTCGAATCCCGCGACGCGGCCGAACGGCTTTCGCGGTACCCCGAAAAGGCCGTCCTCATCAGCCAGACGACGATAAAGCAATCCGAGTACGACGAGATCGCGCAGGCCCTTTCCGCGCGCATCCCGGAACTCGCGGTGTTCAACACGATATGTCCCGCGACCCTCGAGCGCCAGAACGCGCTCGAGGCGCTCTCGGGCCAGGTGGACGGGATCATCGTGATCGGCGGCAAGAACTCCGCGAATACCCAGCGGCTTTTCAACACCGCGAAATCGCTTTGTTCCCGGGCCTGGCACATCGAGCGGCCCGAGGAGATCCCGGAGGAAGCGTTCGGGCTCGAGCGGATCGGCATCACGGCCGGCGCCTCCACCCCCGACGAGGTTATCGACGCGGTTGAACAAGCGCTCCAAAAGGTATAATATTTCCAAACCAGACAGAAAACGAGCATAAGGAACGACGACGTATGAAGGCAATTGAACTCGAGAAGGCGTACAACCCCAAGGATTTCGAGGACCGCGTCTACGCGGCGTGGGAAAAGGACGGCTACTTCAAGCCGCGTTCCGATTCAGGCCCGGACGCTTCCGCAGGCGCGACCGGAACCGCCTATGGCGCCAAGCCCTTCGTCGTCGTCATCCCGCCCCCGAACGTCACCGGCGTCCTTCACATGGGACACGGGCTCAATAACTCCCTCCAGGACATCGTCGTCCGCTACCACCGCATGAAAGGCGAGCCGACCCTGTGGGTTCCCGGCACCGACCACGCGGGAATCGCGACGCAGAACGTCGTCGAGAAGCGGCTCAAGAAGGAAGGGAAGAGCCGGCACGATCTCGGCCGCGAGGCCTTCGTGAAGAAAACGTGGGAGGTCAAGAACGAGCACCACGCGATCATCACCAACCAGCTCAAGAAGATCGGCGCGAGCGTCGACTGGTCGCGCGAGCGCTTTACCCTCGACGACGGGCTTTCGCGCGCCGTCCGCGAGGTGTTCGTCACCCTCTACGAGCGCGATCTCGTCTATCGCGGGAACTATCTCGTCAACTGGTGCACGAGCTGCGGCACCGCGCTCGCCGACGACGAGGTCGAGCACGAGGACACGAACGGGGCCATGTACCATATCTGGTACGAGCTCGACGGTTGCGCGCTCGGCGACGGCACGACCCGGATCGAGATCGCGACCACGCGCCCCGAGACCCTCCTCGGCGATACCGCGGTCGCCGTCAATCCCGAGGACGAGCGTTACGCCGCCCTGGTCGGGAAGCGGGTCTTGCTCCCGCTCACCGGCCGCTCGATCCCGATCGTCGCCGACTCCTACGTCGACCGCGCGTTCGGTACCGGCATGGTCAAGATCACCCCGGCCCACGACCCGAACGACTGGGAGGTCGCCAAGCGCCAGAACCTTCCCGTCATCAACATCCTCAATCCCGACGGCACCCTCAACGGGAACGTACCCGAGAAGTATCGCGGAATGAAGTGCCCGGTCGCGCGGAAGGCCGTCATCGAGGACCTCACCGCCCTCGGCTTGTACAAGGAAGAAAAGAAGATCACCCACGCGGTCGGCAAGTGCTACCGCTGCAATACCGTCGTCGAGCCGTATCTTTCCGACCAGTGGTTCGTGAAGATGCGCCCGCTCGCCGACAAGGCGCTCGCGGCCTGGAAGAAGGGCGAGATCCGCTTCTATCCCCAGAAGTGGGAGAACACCTACTCGCACTGGATGGAGAACATCCGCGACTGGTGCATCTCGAGGCAGCTGTGGTGGGGTCACCGCATCCCGGTGTGGTACTGCGACGCCTGCGGCGAGACGATCGTTTCCCGCGACGATCCCGCTTCCTGCCCGAAGTGCGGCTCCGCGAAGATTCATCAGGATCCGGACGTCCTCGACACCTGGTTCTCGAGCTGGCTCTGGCCCTTTTCGACCCTCGGCTGGCCCGAGAAGACCGCCGACCTGAAAGCTTTCTACCCGACGACCGCGCTCGTCACCGCGTACGACATCATCTTTTTCTGGGTCTCGCGCATGATCATGGCCGGTCTCGAATTCACCGGCGAGGTCCCGTTCCGCGACATCTACATCCACGGCCTCGTGCGCGACAAGCAGGGCCGCAAGATGTCGAAGTCCCTCGGGAACGGCATCGATCCCCTCGAGATCGTCGGCGAGTACGGCGCGGACGCGCTCAAGTTCACCCTCGCGTTCATGTGCGCGCAAGGCCAGGACATCCTCGTCGACAAGGAATCCTTCAAGATGGGCTCGCGCTTCGCGAACAAGATATGGAACGCCTCGCGCTACATCCTCGGAAACCTCGAGGGCCGCGAGATCGTGGAAGTGCCCCGCGACGCCCTTAACGAGCTCGACCGCTGGATCTACCACCGCCTCGACGCCGCCGCGGCCACCTGCCGAAGCGCGCTCGAGAGCTACCGCTATAACGACGGAGCCCAGGCGCTCTACGAGTTCTTCTGGAACGACTTCTGCGACTGGTACGTAGAAGCCTCGAAGCTCTCGTTCAAGAACGGGGACGACGCCGAGAAGGATCGCGCCGTGTCGGTGCTCCTCTCGGTTCTCGAGGAATCGCTCCGGCTCCTCCATCCGTATCTCCCGTTCGTGACCGAGGAGATCTACGGCTTCCTTCCCGAAACCTGCGCCCCGCGCGACGCGAGGACCGCCGGAACCGGAAAGCGGTCGTGCATGCTCATCGACGCGCGCTACCCCGAGCCGAGCCCCGACCGGAAGGACGAGCGGGCCGAGGCGCGTTTTTCCGCGCTCCAGGACATCGTCCGGTCGGTTCGCGCGCTCCGCGCCGAGTGCGGCATCGACCCCGCGCTCAAGATCCGGGTCGCCCTTTTCGTCGAGAAGGATTCGGACGCCGAGGCCGCGCGCGAGAAAACCGACGTCGTCAGGATGCTCGCCGGTCTTTCGGACGTCGAGTTCATCGCGTCGCCCGCCAATCGCCCGAAGGGCGCGATCGGCACGGTCGGGAAGGGCTACGAGGCCTTCGTCGTCATCGGCGAGGGAGTGAACCCGCTCGAGCTTTCCGCGCGCTTCCAGAAGGAGATCGAGAAGGAAGGCCAGAACGCCGCGCGACTCGAGGGGAAACTCTCGAACGCGGCCTTCGTGGCGAACGCACCGGCCGAGGTCGTCGCGGCCGAGCGCGAAAAGCTCTCCGAGATGCGCCGGCGCATTGCAAAACTCTCCGGCTACGTCGAAGATTTACGGTAGCGGGAGATACGCGATAAAAACATGAATATCCAGGACATGCTCGTTCTGAAAGGAATATACCTCGCCCCCTACATGCAGCTCGCTACCGCGCTGATCGGGAAGCAGCGGCACGCGGGGGGGAACATGTTCCGCCATCAGATCGACACGATGGGTATTCTCCTCGACTACGGCTACATCGATTCGGTTCTCCTCAAGGCCTCGGTCATTCACGACGTGATCGAGGACATCCCGGACTTCAACCACAACCAGATCCTGGAGATCGACTCCGAGTCGGGTCAGGTCTACGACCTCGTCATGGAGGTCACCAAGCGGGAAGGGCAGCTCAAGAGCGACTACCTCAAGCGCATCATCGAGAAGGGCTCGCACAAGGCGAAGGTCTTGAAGTGCGCCGACCGCATCAGCAACATGATCAGCCTCGGCTTCGTGACGAACCCGGAGTTCATCGAGCGCTACTGCGAGGAAACCGAGCTTTACATCTTCCCGATCGCGCTCGAGGTCAATTTCGACATGTACCAGGAACTCATCCAGCTCGTCATATCCCGCCGCCAGTATCTCGAGGATTCGGGCTTTCTCTGCCGCAGGATCGATAGCAGGGAAAATTGACCCAAAAATCCGCTTTTTTTCGTCTGCGGGAAACCGTCCCGAAAGATGACATTTTTCAGCCAAACCGCAGGATTTTCCGGCGTACCATTGACTGAAAACCCTCAGATGACTATATTCTAACTAACATTTTATCGATTAGGAGATCCTTATGATCAAAGTAGGTATTAACGGTTTTGGTCGTATCGGCCGCATGGTTTTCCGCGCTGCCGTGTCGAACTTCAGCAAGGACATTCAGATCGTCGGCATCAACGACCTTCTTGAGCCCGCCTATCTCGCGTACATGCTCAAGTACGACTCCGTCCATGGCCAGTTCAAGGGCGACGTCTCCGTCGAGGGTAACTTCCTCGTCGTGAACGGCAACAAGATCCGCCTCACCGCCGAGAAGGATCCCGCCAACCTCAAGTGGAACGAGGTCGGAGCCGAGGTCGTCATCGAGTCGACCGGTTTCTTCCTTGACGACGAGACCGCGCGCAAGCACATCACCGCCGGCGCCAAGAAGGTCATCATGTCCGCCCCGTCCAAGGACTCCACCCCGATGTTCGTCTACGGCGTCAACCACAAGGAATACAAGGGCCAGGACATCATCTCCAACGCCTCCTGCACCACCAACTGCCTCGCGCCCCTCGCGAAGGTTCTCAACGACAAGTTCGGAATCACCAAGGGCCTCATGACCACCGTGCACGCCGCTACCGCCACCCAGAAGACCGTTGACGGTCCCTCCGCCAAGGACTGGCGCGGTGGACGCGGTATCCTCGAGAACATCATCCCGTCCTCGACCGGCGCCGCGAAGGCCGTCGGAAAGGTTCTTCCCTCGCTCAACGGCAAGCTCACCGGCATGGCGTTCCGCGTCCCGACCTCCGACGTTTCCGTCGTCGACCTCACCTGCGTGCTCGAGAAGGGCGCGACCATGGACGAGATCAAGGCCGCGATGAAGGCCGCCGCCGACGGCGAGCTCAAGGGCGTTCTCAAGTACACCGAGGATGACGTGGTTTCCACCGACTTCCGCGGCGAGAGCTGCACCTCGATCTTCGACGCGAAGGCCGGAATCTCCCTCGACGCCAACTTCGTCAAGGTCGTTTCCTGGTACGACAACGAGTGGGGTTACTCGAACAAGGTCTGCGAGATGGCTCGCGTCGTCGCGAAGTAATTACTTCGCGCGAAGATCTTTCGACTGATCAACCATCGCGTTGAAAGGGCCGCCCGGTTTCGGGCGGCCTTTTTTTTCGCCCCTCGAGCGGGAAAACGGTACACGGGACGGAACCGGAGCGGTACGCGAACCGCGCGGGAATTTCCGGTTCCCGTGAAGGCCGGTTACGTGGTATAGTGGATAAAACGAAAATCGCATCAGAGAGGTAAGTATGTCTGACGTTATCATTGGCATGATCGGGTTCGGGACCGTGGGCACCGGCGTCGCGAAGATTCTCCTGAACGAGCGCGAGATGCTCGAGCAGCGCGCGGCCTGCAGGGTCGAGCTGAAAAAGATCGTCGACCTCGACGTGACGACCGATCGCGGCGTGAAGCTTCCCGCGGGCATGCTGAGCGTGGACATCAAGGACATCCTTAACGACTCGTCCATTAACACCGTCATCGAGGTTATCGGCGGCGAAAGCCCGGCGAGAAAGTTCATCGAGGCCGCGCTCGAGGCCGGAAAGAACGTGATCACCTCAAACAAGGAGGTCATCGCCAAGCACGGAAGGCATTTCACCGAGATCGCCAAGGCCCATGACTGCACGATCCTCTACGAGGCCGCCGTCGGCGGCGGCATCCCCGTCCTCCAGGCGATCAGGAATTCCCTCTCCGCGAACAACATCGAGCGGATCTACGGCATCGTCAACGGCACGACGAACTACATCCTCTCGAAGATGACTTCCTCGGGCGCGGATTTCGCCGACACCCTCAAGGAGGCGCAGGCGCTCGGATACGCCGAGGCGAACCCGAAGAACGACGTCGAGGGGTACGACGCGGCCTACAAGCTCGCGATCCTCGCCGGTCTCGCGTTCCGCTGCCACGTCGACTACAACGCCATCTACCGCGAGGGGATCACCGATATCACGGGCGCCGACATCGTAGCGGCGCGCCAGTTCGGCTACACGATCAAGATCCTCGCGATGGGCATCAACCACGACGACGCGATCGAGCTTCGCGTGCACCCCGTCATGGTCGAGAACTCGCATCCCCTCGCGACGGTGAACGACGTCTTTAACGCGATTTTCGTCAGGGGCTCGAGCCTCGGCGACGCGATGCTCTATGGAAGGGGAGCGGGCGAGCTTCCGACCGCGTCCGCCGTCGTCGGCGACGTGATGAACCTCGCGTTCCGCGACAGGGGCGGCTTCGAGCGCGACACGGATTTCGCGCTCAACGAGCGGACCGTGATGTCGATCAACGACTGCGTGACGAGCTTCTTCGTCCGTTGCGTCGTCGACGACGCGCCGGGAGTGCTCGCCGCGCTCGCGAACATCTTCGCCAAAAACTCGGTGAGCATCGAAAGCCTTCAGCAGATGGACGCGCGCGAGGGAAGCGCGTCGATCACGATCATCACCCATCCCGTGGTCGAGGCGAAGATGCGCGCGGCCCTCAACGAGATCGAGGGCCTTCCGTGCGTGCAGAAGGTCGCCTCGGTCATCCGGGTCGGCCTCGGGGAGTAACGGGCAAATCAGGGCGTACGAGCAGGATAAAACACTCATAATTCAAGTAAAAGGTCAGGTTATTCATGAAAGCACGCAATCTCGCGTTCGCACTCGCTTTTTGCGTTTGTGTCGTCATGCCGATCAAGGCTGGCGCGCAAATCAGGGACTACGTCGGTATTGTCCGGTCGACTTTACGCCCGGAATCGTCCGCATATCTCGAAAAATTGCGGGATACGCTCCGAAGCGACGGGTACGCGAATCTCCCCGACGTCATTGACGGATATCTGAAGGGCGGTTTCGGCTCGGGTTTCGTCTATGTGGCGGGCGACGGCAGGAACTACGTCATCACCAATCGTCATGTGGTTTCCGAAGCCAACAATGCCTCGATCGAATTCCAGCATAGGGACGGCACCGCGGACACTTACAAGGATCTTACCGTCCTCGCGATAGACGAGGACATCGATATCGCGCTGCTTGCCTTTCCCGACGGGGTTCGACCCTTTAAAAAAGGCTTGCAGATTGACCTGGCCGAGCGGGATGACGGCGAGGAGATCTGGTCGGCCGGGTTTCCCGGACTTAACGGCAATCCGGTTTGGCAGCTTGGAAAGGGGACGATCACGAACGCGAACGCGCGGATAGCCGAGCTGGCCGATATCGACAAGACGGCGTTGATACAGCATTCGGCACAGGTCGATCCGGGGAATTCCGGCGGCCCCCTTCTTGTCGCGTCGAGGGAATCGACCGGGGGATACCGGGTAATCGGCATCAATACCTGGAAGGCGTTGAATCGCCAGGCGACGAACTATTCATTGCCGTCGAAAACGGTTATATCGTTCGTCAACCGCGCGCTCTCGCGCTCGACCGCCGATGATCCGCGTTCGACGGTGCAGGATCGCGCCGGCGCGTTCGCGGGTTTCATTGAGACGAAGAAACCCGCGTATCAGGCGATCGTCAAGTATATAGCCTACGATTTCGTGTACGATAGCGGTTCCGAGTCGATACGATACGTGCTCGGTAAGGCACCCACGAAAGTGCGGGACGATATCATGAGCGTATTCACCGGCTTGTCGCCGATAGAGGGAATGCGGTACGCGATAGCGTATAGGCTTGAGCGGGATTTAACCGGTGACGACGGCACGCCCCGTGCGTCGGTTGGGCAGATTTCGCCGGTTTCCGACGGGAGATATTCCGCGGAAATCGCGTCGGGTGACACCGCGTGGACGTGCGCCTGGATGACGGAACAGGGACTTTGGAGGATACGATCGTTCGCGGAAAAGGTCGATGAGACCGTTACGAACGATAAGAAAAAGGTGTCGCGGGCGAAGCGGGACGAGGGCACGAAAGAAGGTTCACCGCTGACGTTCAACAGTCCCTATTCCAGTCTCATTCTCGCGTCGTATGGCGTCGATCCATCGGGCGCGAGCGGGTATACGTTCATCGGGCATTTATTGCTTTCGCAACACAGGAATTTCGCCTACGGGATCGCCGGGATGCGTACGGTCGCCGATTGCGACAGGACCGCTACCTTTGCCTCGGTGACGGAAACCGTTTCCGTCACGATGGTCGGCGCGTTGTTTGAGGTAAGGATCCAGGCGCCGTTCGTCTATCCGAATTTCTCCGTGACGCCTTTTCTTCAGGGCGGCGGCGCCATTGGGGTCATGACGTTCAGCCCCGACTTCTCGCACGCGACCGGCTATACCCTTGAAGGCGGCGTGTTATGCGGTATCGGTTCCGCGCAGCGTTTTTTCGCCCAATGTTCGTATCTCTATAAAAACATAAAAGAGTCCTCCCTCGGCGACGGCGGTGGCGCGCGGATGGATAACGGCGCGATCATGCTTTCCGTGGGTCTCGGGCTCTGATCAACGCTGCTCGAACGATCGTTATATATGCAAAAGGAGAACTGATTACATGAAAATGATTCGCTACGCGGCGTTCCTGGCCATTACCGCCGGAACGTTCATCTCATGCGTTACCGGTCCTTCCCCTGAAGTGACGAAAAACGATTTTTCTCAAAAGGGGCCGACTCAAGCCGTTCTGGCATACGGAGCATTCATCGATTCCAGGCCGATGTTTCCGTATCAACTCGAGAGGTTGAATTTCATCCAGGTGAATCCCGCTCTCAAACCGCAGGACGTTTACGCGGTAACGAATAGGGGCGCAAAGAACTGGTATGCTGCCGATGTCGAGCCGGGCGGGAGTTTCAAGTTGATATATTCCGAAACGATCCGGAATAGAACCATCTACATCTATGTACCCGGGGTACAGGGGAAAACCGCGATCGATTTCAGGGCACCCAAAGAGCCCGGACTGTTCTTCGCCGGAGAGGTAAGGATTCGCAAGGATGGCGACAATCAGGTCGACAACACGCCGGAAACCGAGCTGAAGATATTGAAATCCATGGTTCAGGACTTCGCGGGTAGCGAATGGCAGCCCGTAATCATGGCACGGGTAAAGGAGCTTGAAAATGCGAAGAGCAAGTAAGATTTGCGTTGCCGTTGCCATTCTCGCGATTCTTGCGGTGACGACGATCACGGCCCAGGCGAAAACGAAGGCGCCGGGGAAAAACCAGGTTTTACTGGTCGGTCGGTGCACTATCGGGTCGACTCTCGATGACGCGTTTTACGCGCGGTACTTTTCTTATGACAAGAATCCGCCGCCGAAACACCAGATTTCCCAGATTAAAAAGATTCCCATCTCCAAGACTGAAACGTATGATGAACCCATCGGTACGCTCGGGGATCTTTATTATATGCTCATGGACGTTCCTTCCGACGGAGTCATCCGGCTTCCCGGCTTGAAGTTATATTTGTTCGGGAACGAAAGGGCTTCGCTTTTCCTTCCCATGCCCGTATCGATCAAGGTTCCCGAAGGCAGTAAATACCTCTATTTGGGGACCTTCACCTACGCCTTCGCCGACGAGTATTTCATGATCAAGGATATCAGCCGGAGCGACGAGTTCGACGAAGCGTCCGTCGCGGTAAAAAAACTGTACGGCGAGAAAACGGAATTATCCCGCGCGGTGCTGATGCAAAATCGGGACTGACGAAGATACGGTTGCGGGACGATACCCGATCGCGCCGACGCTTTACTTTCCGGCCCGAATCGATGATATTGAAGGCATGGTATACGACGCAATAATCATCGGAAAGGGGCCCGCGGCCATGTCGGCGGCGATCTATCTCGCGCGGGCGGGGTATTCGGTCGTCGCCTTCGGGAAGGACGGCGGCGCGCTCGAGCGCGCCGAGAAAATCGACAATTTCTACGGGTTCCCCGAGTCCGTTTCGGGACCCGATCTCGTCTCGCTCGGCATCAAGCAGGCGGAACGGGTCGGCGCCTCGGTGCGAACCGAGGAGATCGTCGGGCTTTCCTTCGAGGACTCGTTCGTCGTCAAATCAAACCTCGCCGAATACCGCGCGAAAACCGTGCTCATCGCGACGGGAAAGCACCGTCACGCGCTCAAGGTGCCGGGTTTCGAGGAGCTTCGGGGCAGGGGGATAAGTTTTTGCGCGACCTGCGACGGCTTTTTCTACCGGGGAAAGCCGATCGCCGTCGTCGGCACGGGCGATTACGCCGCGAGCGAGCTCGGCGAGCTCACCCGGTTCACGAAGGATATCGTCCTTTTCACCGACGGCAAGCCCGTCACCGCGTCCTTCCCCGTCGACGTCCGAAGGGTCGCCTCTCCCGTCGCGCGATTCGAGGGCGATGAACGGCTCGAGGCAGTCGTTACCGCCGACGGCGGCCGCTATCCCGTCGCGGGCGCGTTTATCGCGATCGGCACCGCCGGGGCCACGGATTTCGCGGCGAAGATCGGCGTCACCCTCGAGGGCGATAATATCACGGTCGACGAAGGCTTCATGACGAACCTTCCCGGGCTTTTCGCCGCGGGCGACTGCATCGGCGGGTATCTGCAGGTATCCAAGGCCGTGTCCGACGGGGCGCACGCCGCGAAGTCCATGGTCGCCTTCCTCAAGAAATCCGGTCACTGAAACGTTCGCTCGCGACCTTCTTTACGCGTTGAGGCGTTCGAGAAGGTTCGCGAGAAATCGCGCTCCCTCGGCGCCCGCGAACTGCGTGAGGCCCCGAAGCGGCATCTCCCGAAACATCGTTTCCATCATCAATTCCTCGGCCGACCCCGGCTCGGTCGCGTTCGCGAATTTCTCCCGGATAAAGGAGAGGGTATCGTTCGCGTCTTTCGCGAACTCGGGGTAGCGCATGACCTCGCTGAGGGTGTCGGTGCGGCTCCATTGCCGCTTGGGTCTCGCGCTTCCCTTGAGCTCGATTTCCCCGAAAAGACGGACATCGCGGGAAGAGGCGCTTACCCTGATGCCGTAGCTTCCGGGCGTTACCCTCCAGCTCGCCGAATCGACGTCGTACCAGGAGAAGGCTCGCGCGTCGAGCGTGACGGAGACGCGGGTCGATTCTCCCGGTTCGAGCGACACCTTCGCGAACCCCTTGAGCTCCTGCTCGGGTCGCGGGATCTCGTTCTTCATGGGACTCACGTACACTTGCGCGGTTTCCTTCCCCGAGACCTTTCCCGCGTTCCGTATCGTGCACGCGACGATCACCGCTCCCGTCCCGTCGGGCTCGATCGACCCGGAGACCGTGAGGTCGCCGTACTCGAAGTTCGCGTAGGAAAGGCCGTGCCCGAACGGAAAGAGAACGTCCCTCCTGACCGAGTCGTAATGCCGGTATCCGACGAACACTCCCTCGCGGTACTCGACCCGCGCGCTCGTTCCCGGGAAATTGAGGAAGCACGGGGTATCCTCGAGCCTGAGGGGAAAGGTTTCCGCGAGTTTGCCCGAGGGATTGGCCTTTCCCGTCAAAAGGTCGGCGATCGCCTCGGCGCCCGCCTGTCCGGCGAGATAGGTCTCGAGTATCGCCTTCACGCGGGGAGCCCAGGGCATCTCGACCGGCGCGCCGTTTGAAAGGACGACGACGGTTCGGGGATTGACGGCGGCTACCGCCTCGATGAGCGCGACGTGCGACGCCGGGATCCTCAGGTGGGTACGGTCGAATCCCTCGGATTCGTAGATATCGGTAAGGCCCGCGCACACGACGGCGACTTCGACGCTTCGCGCGGCCCGGACCGCCTCGTCGATGAGATCGCGATCGGGTTCGTCGCTCTCGACGCGGTACCCGCTCGCGTACGCGAGGTCGGGAAAGGCCTCGCCGAGGGTTTCCGCGAGGCTCGAAAGGCGCGTGGGGCGTATGTGGGAGCTTCCGCTCCCCTGATAGCGGGGACGCCTGGCGAACTCCCCGATGAGCGCGATCCGTTGGCCGGGCGCGAGCGGAAGGACGTCCGATTCGTTCTTGAGAAGGACTGCGGCCTCCGCGGCGACGCGGCGGGCGAGCGCGTGGTGCGCGTCGGGATCGAAGTGCGGGCAGGGAAGGTCTTCGGTCGCCTTCTCCAAAAGGACGAGCGATCGCCCGACGGCGCGGTCGAGGTATCCTTCCTCGAGCGTACCGCCGAGCACGGCCTCCACGACGAGCCGGTCGTTGACGCCGCCGTTTCCCGGCATCTCGAGATCCTGCCCCGCGACGAGCCCCGCGACCCGGTCGTCGCACGCGGTCCAGTCCGTGACGAGCACGCCCTCATAGCCCCACTCGTCGCGAAGGACCTTCGTGAGGAGCCAGGGATGCTGCGAGCAGTAGGTCCCGTTCAGCTTGTTGTACGCGCACATGACCGTCCACGGCCTCGCGTCCCTGATCGCGCGCTCGAAGGCGGGAAGGTAGATTTCCCGGAGCGTGCGCTCGTCCACGATCGCGTCGACGGCCATGCGGAACTTCTCCTGGTTGTTCGCGGCAAAGTGCTTGATCGAGGCGCCGACGCCGACCGACTGCATCCCGCGTATATGCGCCTTCGCGATCTCGCCGGCGAGGAAGGGATCCTCGGAAAGGTACTCGAAGTTCCGGCCGCAAAGCGGGCTTCGCTTGATGTTGACGGCGGGCCCGAGGAGGGCTCGAACCCCTTCCGCCCGCGCCTCGATTCCCATCGCCCGGCCCATCTCGGCGACGAGCTCGGGGTTCCAGGTCGAGGCGAAACCCGCGCCCGAGGGAAAGCAGGTCGCGCTCACGCTTTCGGTAAGCCCCACCATCTCGGCCGAGCTGGTCTGCTTTCGCATCCCGTGCGGGCCGTCGGTCATCATCCAGGACTCGATCCCGAGCCGGGGGATGGCTTTCGTGTTCCAGAAATCCTTTCCCGAAAGAAGCGATGCCTTTTCCTCGAGCGTCATCGAGGCGATGAGCGCGCGAACGTCAGATGCGTTCCTGGCCATGGGATCCTCCTGATAAATCCGTGTTTCGAGTCATCGTCAGGCATTCGATAGACCGAGCGCGATCAGCCTGACGAGCTCGGTCGCGATCGCCGGGATCTCGCGGCCCTCCGTCTCGATGAGGGCCCGACCCCGCAGCATCACCCGCTGCTGGAGGCCGCGCACCGCGTTGAGCACGGTAATCCCCGCGAGCCGGGGATCGATATCGGCGCGAACCGATCCGTCGCGGATGCCTTCCTCGAGAAACCCCGCGATGATCACGCTCGCGTCCTCGTCGAAGATTCCGTGCAGGCGGTCGATGAAGTCGTCCGGGATACGGCTTCCCGAGTAGAAGGCGTCGAATTCGGCAAAATAGAGGAGCTGGTTTCCGTATCGCGGGGAGAGCCAGAATTTCGTGAGATAGAGCGTGACGCGCTCAAGGGCGTTCTTGCCCTCGGCGAAAATCCCGGCTTTTCGGCTTTCCCAGTCATCCGCCAATTCCTTCCAGACGGAGGCGAGAACCCCGAGGGCGAGATCGTACTTGTCCTCGTAGTAGCGATAGAGGCTCGCCCGGCTGATGCCGCAGGCGGCCGCGATGTCCTGCATCTGGACCCCGTAGAGTCCGCTGTCGAGAAACATCCTTCGGGCTTCCGCGAGGATGCGTTCCCGGGTCGTGTCGACCTGACAGATCATGTGCGCTTTCATAAGACACGTGTATTATCAGGTCTTTTTTTCCCGCCGTCAAGGATTGTATTTACACGTCGCCGATAAAATTGCTATATTTTTATAGATTGAATGCACGAAAATTACGGTTGAAACCCGCTTCAGGATTTCGACCGGGAGCGCCGGGAACCCGGCCTTCGACGCACCATATCTTCCAGGAGGAATTTTCCATGATCAAGACCGTCAAAGACATCGATCTCAAGGGCAAGCGCATCGTCATGCGCGTCGACTTCAACGTGCCGATGAAGGAGGGGGTCGTTCAGGACGATACCCGCATCATGGCCGCGCTCCCCACCATCAAATACATCCTCGAGCAGGCGCCCGCGTCCCTCGTGCTCATGAGCCACCTCGGCGATCCCGACAAGGACGCCAAGAAGGCGAAGGAAAAGGCCGAGAAGGACGGAAAGGCCTTCGACCTCGACAAGTACATCGCCGGCAAGCACCGCATGAAGCCGGTCGCCGCCTACCTCGAGTCGAAACTCGGCAAGAAGGTCGAGTTCGCCGACTCCTGCCTCGGCCAGAAGGCGAAGGTCGACGCGCTTCCCGCAGGCGCCGTCCTCATGCTCGAGAACACCCGCTTCCACAAGGAAGAGACCGCGAAGGACGAGGCCGCCCAGGAAGTTCTCGCGAAGGAACTCGCCTCCTACGGCGAGATCTTCGTGAACGACGCCTTCGGCACCGCCCACCGCGCGCATGCCTCGACCGCCACCATCTCGAAGTTCGTCAAGACCTCGGTCGGCGGCTTCCTCATGGAGAAAGAGGTCAAGTACCTCGAGCCCATGGTCACCAACCCCCCGAAACCGATGGTCGCGATCATCGGCGGCGCGAAGGTTTCCTCCAAGATCGCCGTCCTCGAGAGCCTTCTCAAGAACGCTTCCTCCCTCATCATCGGCGGCGGCATGGCGTACACCTTCCTCAAGGCGCAGGGTCACACGATCGGCAAGTCCCTCGTCGAGGACGACTTCATCGACACCGCCAAGAGCCTCCTCTCCGCGGCGGCCGCGAAGAAGGTCTGCATCATCCTCCCCGTGGACCACGTTTGCGCGGACGCCTTCGCCCCCGACGCGAAGGTGATGAACGTCCCCGGACTCGACATCCCCGAGGGCCAGATGGGCATGGACGTCGGTCCGAAGACCATCGAGCTCTACAAGAAGGCGATCCTCGAGTCCAAGTCCATCGTGTGGAACGGCCCGGTCGGCGTCTTCGAGTTTGACGCCTTCGCCAAGGGAACCGAGACCGTCGCTCGCCTCGTCGCCGAGGCCACCGGCAAGGGCGCGACGAGCGTCGTCGGCGGCGGAGACTCCGTCGCGGCCGTCAACAAGTTCAACCTCGCCGACAAGATGAGCCACGTGTCCACCGGCGGCGGCGCCTCCCTCGAGTTCCTCGAGGGCAAGACCCTCCCGGGCATTGCCGTTTTGGAAACCAAGTAAATAAAGGGCAGGGGGAAGTCGCGATGCTCCGCATCGCCACCCCTCCGGCGGCACGCGGTTGCCGCCCGACCCCCTCGACGGCGGCCGTTGATCGGTTGCGCAAAAAGCCCCGTGCGGGAAGTATCCCTCGCGGGGTTTTTTTTGATCGACTTTCCGCGGTAATCTGTCGGCTGTCCCCGTCGAGACCGACCCGGCCTCGCGGAAAAGGCCCTTCTCGATGCCCGAAAATAACGCGATAAATCGGAAAAAAAATGAAAAAAACGGTATCACTTTTCGCGGGATGAATTGTCGTTCTTGTACACGGAAAGAAATCTATTAAAAGGGATGTAAGTAATGAAACGCTTGCTGTTGTCGTTTTGCGTCGTTCTGACGCTGTCCGGCTGCCTCATTCTTGACGGTTCCTTCACGGACAGTGAAATCGTCTCCTTTTCCTTCATGTCAGACACGAATACGGGATTGCGGAAATCCTATCATGGCACGATCGATGAGGATTCGCGCGCGATACTCATCGATATCCCGAATTACATGGACGTGACGAAGCTGATAGCGACATTCGAGTTTGATGGCGTCGTCGTCACGGTCAACGGGGCGCCGCAGGAAAGCGGCGTTACCGTTCAGGATTTTTCGGGTCCGGTTGAGTACACGGTGAGGGGAAAAGACGACAAGTTCGAGAAGTATATCGTGCGCTCAACGGTCGTTCCGCCGAGTTCCGATACCTCGATATACATTCTGGGCATCGGTTTCGATACAAACGCGGTATTCTCGCGCGTGGACGCGGATAATTCCACGATTGAACTTATTGACATCTACGGCATCACCCAGAACTCGACGCTTTACCTGTCATTTCAAACCGAGGGAATCAGGGTGACCGCGAACGGGGCGCGGATATACGCCTCGGCGTATTCGTATTACCGGTACGGGGAGTATCCCTCGAACTTTCTCGATTTCTCCGGTCCCATTAATATCACGGTATACGCCGAGGACGGAACCGAGAAAACCTACGCAATAGTCAAGAAGATCGGATTCGGGCCATGATCCCTTCACGTGACGGAAACGGAGATCGCTATCAACGCGAGCACGGGAAGCGCGAAGGAAGAGGGCATGAACACGAGTATACATGATTTGTACGTCCGCTATGGACCCGTCGTTTTCCGTCGGAGCCTTCGAATACTCGGAAGCGAGGATAAGGCGTACGATGTGATGCAAGACGTCTACATACGCCTGCTCGAGGATTCCTCGATTTTCAACCGGATGAGATCCCCCGTCGCGTATCTGTACCGTATGGCGACCAATCAAAGCCTGAACGTCCTGCGCAGGGATAAAAAGATACTCAGGGGCGTCGAGCTGGAAGCTATTCCCGATCTTCGCGAGGAAGGCATGTCGGCGGAACTCCTTCTCGATGCGCTGGTCGCCAGATTTCCCGAGAAAACGCGGATAATCGCGTATTACCGATACGTCGATAGAATGAAACTCGACGAGATCGCCGAGGCGATGGAAATGTCCGTTCCCGGCATACGAAAACATCTCGACTCGTTCAGGAAAAGAATCCAAGACATGAAGGAGCATATCGTATGAAATCCGAACTTGCGCTCGAGCGTCTGGCCCACGGCGAAACGGATTACGACGCCGAAACGCGTTCCGAACCGGATATTTCGTCGAGGCTCGAGGAGATCCGGAAATCGGACGCGGAAATTCTCGCTCGTTTCCCTCCCCGCGACTTCGTTTCCGGCATCGAGCGGCGAAAGACGTTTCGGCGATTCGCCAAGGCTCGTGTCGTGTTTTCAGCGATGGCCGCCACGGCCCTATTCGCGTTGCTGCTCGGAAGGTTCGCGGCGCCTTCGCCCGATACCCGGGTCAAGGGTTCCGATCTCCGCATTATCGCGTACGTGAAAAGCGCGCAAGGCGCGAGTCCTCTCGCCGAGGGTTCAACGCTGGGTCGCGGGGACGAGATCCAGTTTTCCATCGTGTCCGCGTCCGGGGAATACGGCGCGCTGCTCTCGATCGACGGGCGCGGCTCCGTCACGACGATCATGCCCCTTTCGGGAGAGGACTCCGTCTCGATCGGGGAAAAATCCCCCGAGACGCTCCATTACTCCTATCGACTTGATGACGCCCCGACCTTCGAGGATTTTTACCTCGTCGTTCGCGAGGAGCGATTCCCCCTCGATATCGCCCGATCGGCCCTGAAGGATATGCTCGCCCGGGGGGCGGCCGAGCCGGTTTTCCCGGAAGGATACCGGTTTACCCGGTTTCACGTCGTGAAGAAGGAGGCCGCGAAATGAGGGTCCTGCGATCGTTTTTTGTCATCGCCGTTTTCGCGTGTTGCGGCAGCCTCTTCGCGTCCTCCGGCGGGATCGAGCGGTTCGCGCTTGTCGCGGGCTCTAACATCGGGGGGAAATCGACCGTCGCCCTGAAATACGCCACGGAAGACGCGAAGCGGATTCAGGACATCCTCGTCGGCATCGGCGGGGTCAAGTCCGAAAACGCGATGTTGCTCCTGAACCCCGGTAAGGAAAACATCGCGAAGGGAATAGAGTTCTTCGCGAACAAGATCGCGCGAATTCGCGACGCGGAAAAATCCGCGCAATTCGTGTTTTATTTCTCGGGACACTCCGACGAGACCGGGCTCATGCTTTTCGGCGAGTATTACAGATATCCCGAATTGCGCGCGGCGCTCGACTCGCTGAAGGCGGACGTCAAGCTGGTTATCCTCGACTCCTGCTCGTCGGGCTCTATCACGCGCAATAAGGGCGGCGAGATAGGTCTCCCGTTCCTCGCGGACGAGTCGTCCGCGGTGGAAGGCTACGCGTTCCTGACGTCAAGCACCGCGGAGGAGTTTTCGCAGGAGTCCGACAAGATCGGGTCGTCATTCTTCACGAACGCGCTCATAAACGGCCTGCGCGGCGCGGCCGACTCGGACGGCGACGGATTGGTCTCTCTCGACGAGGCGTACGCGTTCGCGTACGATCGCACCCTTTCCGCGACGGAAAAAACCCGAAGCGGTGCTCAGCATCCGACCTTCGACATCAAGCTTACCGGCAAGGGAACCCTGATTCTCACCGACTTCAAGAAAGGGGAATCGCTGGTAACGCTCACGAAGGACGTGAAAGGGCTTGTGTCGATTCGCGACGTAACCGATCGTCTCGTTCTGGAAGTCATGAAGACGGACGACCGGGAAATGTCCGTCGCGCTCGATCAGGGCTACTACCGTATCCTGCTCAGCGACGGCGACGCGCTTTCGGAGTCGGTTCTCGTGATCGACGAGCGGCGCGAATATACGCTCGACCGTCAAGCGTTCAAGCCGCTCAATAAATCGGCGAACCGCGTTCGCGGCTCGAGAAGGCCGGGCTTATCGGGTTTTCCCCTCGGATTTTCCTACTCGGAGCCGGAGGCGAACCCGTCCATTTACCTGAACCTGCTCGGCGGAAAGGCGCACGCGGTCGACGGCATCATGCTGAGCCTGTTTTACGCGCAACTGGCCGGGAATTCGAGCGGTTTCCAATGGTCCACGTTCGCGAACTACTCGGGAGCTGAGTTCAAGGGGTACCAGGCGACCCTCGGCGTGAACGTCGCGAGCGGTGCCCTGCAGGGATTTCAATCCGCGGGACTTCTCAATATCGGCAATGGCGGAAAGCTCTTTCAGCTCGCATGCGTGAACCTTTCCTCGGGCGAGACGAAAGGCGCGCAACTCGGCGTGGTGAACAAGGCCTCGCGCATTACCGGGGTTCAGGTCGGGCTTTTTAATTACTCCGAGGAGCAAACCGGCGCGCAAATAGGCCTCGTCAACGTATCGAAACGGCTCAACGGGGTTCCGCTGGGACTCATCGACATCCAGCTCAACGGAGAAAACCACGTGGATCTCATATTCGAGTCTGCGGCCGGGAACATCGGCGAGCTTGGTAACGACGTCTACTGCGCGCTCTACTTCCGGATGGGCGGGAAATATCTCTATAAGTACTTTAACGTCGGGGTACTCACGCTCAACGACGAGGCGACCGATGAATTTCCCTCTTTATCGGCGGGATTGGGCCTCGGAGGCAGGATCCCCGCTTTCTTCGACGGGTTCGCGTTCAACCTGGATGCCGGCGTCAATTATCAAACGACATCCTATACCCTGCGATTTACCGACAAGGGTGATATTTGGCATTACATGGTGCCCCAGTGCCGGTTCTTCGTGAGTTCGAAGCTTTACCGGAATATGGGCGTGATATGCGGGTTCGAGGAGAGGATCTACACGAAATATTACCACGAGAACGCGTCTGCCGGGGACGACCTGGAAATCGTGACCGGGGCGGGCATCCTGTGCGTCGACACGAAGTTTTTTATCGGCGTTCAGTTCTGACCGCGCCTTCCCCATACACGCAACCGGCGCGTTTTTAATTCGCTGCCATGGTGCGATTCTGCCGGGCTCGTGTGTTATAGTGAGCGGTAAGGAGCTCCGTGGCAATGAATGATCCTTTTCTCTCCTCGATGGATTCCGATATCCGCTCGCTCGTTCGACGCGCGCTTTTCGTCGCCGCATCCCGTCCCGCGAGCGCGCTCGCGCTCTTGCGCGTCGCCTTCAAGCAGGGAAAGGCCGCCCGCGCGCGGTCGCGCCATCGCGCGAACGGGCTTTCCGTTCCCGCCTTCATCATCGCGAGCGTCACCCGCCGGTGTAACCTCAATTGCGCCGGCTGCTATTCCCGCGCCTCGGAAACCCGCGAACGGGACGAGGGGAGGGGGGGCGAGCTCGACGGGGAAAGGCTTTCCCGCGTCATATCCGAAGCGGCGGACCTCGGGGTTTCCTTCGTGCTCGTCGCCGGGGGGGAACCGCTCGTGCGCGCCCGCGAGGTTTTCGCCATCGCGCGCGCGAATCCGGGCGTCGTGTTCCCGGTTTTCACGAACGGCACCCTCATCGACGACGCCATGGCTCGGGCGTTCTCGAGGCATCGAAACGTCATCCCGGTCGTCAGCGTCGAGGGCGGCGAGGCAAGTACCGACGGAAGGCGCGGGTCGGGCGTATACGGACGAGCCCTTTCCGCCTTCACGGCCCTTTCACGCGCCGGGGTGTTTTTCGGGGCGTCCTTCACCGTCATGAAGGGAAACGTCGCCGAGCTCGCGTCACCCGGCTTCGTCGAGGGACTGCTCGGCTCGGGCGCGCGGATATTCTTCTATAACGAATACACCCCGATCGCGGGCGGCACCGAAGGTCTCTGCATCGACGCCGCCGAGCGCAAAACGCTTCTTTCCGCGCTCGAAGGGCTCCGCGGGCGGTATCGCGCGGTCTTTCTCGCCTTTCCCGGCGACGAGGACAAATTCGGCGGCTGCCTCTCCTCGGGCCGGGGCTTCGTCCATCTTGCGCCCGACGGCGGCCTCGAGGCCTGCCCCTTCGCGCCCTTCGGGGACAGCTCGGTGCGGGACGGCTCGCTCGCGGACGCCCTCAAGTCCCCGCTTCTCGCGAGGATACGGGACCATCACGCGGAGCTCGCCGAAACCTCGGGCGGTTGCGCGCTCTGGAACCGGCGCGAGTGGGCCAAAAGTCTCGTTTCGCGCGAGGGGTCATCGTGAGCGTTCGCCCGGGCGATCGACCGACGTAGGGCAACGAAGGCTGACTGACGGATAATGGCGGGAAAGCACTGGCTAGAAAAGGCGACGGAAAACCTCATGCGTTTCAGCTCGGGAAGCGGGGACTTCGACGAGGCCCGGAAGGAATGGCGGGTGAACGACCGGGTGATCGACAACTATCGCCCGGGCATCGAGGCGGACGAGCTTCCTTCCTGCGAGCTTTGCCTCCACGAGAAGCTCCGCTGGCAGTTCGAGATCGAGAACGCGATTACCGGCGGCCGGATGCTCGTCGGCTCCTCCTGCGTGAGGAAGTTTGACTTTCCGCTCCGGTCGGAAACCCGCGCCTTTTTCAGCGGAAAGATCCGCGACGGCATTCTCGATTCGCGCGTCAGGGAGATCAAGAAGGGCTACGTGCGGGACCGGCTCGACGCGCTGCTCGCCGCGGTCGGCCACGAGACGGGCGGGATCGGCGGCATCAGGGATCGCTGGCTCAAAACCGGGCGTTTTTCTCCCCTCGAGGCGGTCGCCGTCATCGCCGCCTGCGCCGACCGGGGCATATCTCTCGACGGCGTGGAGCTTTCGGTATCGCTTCGCACGCTCGAGGATCGGCTCGAGATCCTCCGCCTTCAGTCAGCCGAATACGAAGCGCTTGCCACTCACCTTGATGAGTCCCAACTCGCGCGCTGCGCCGGAATCAGGCGGTCGATTGACGGGCTTGATTGACGGGCGGTGGCGTCGGACGCCCTACCGCGACGACAGGGATTCCTGAACGACCGTATCCCTTCGTTCGGCGCACTGCTCCCGGACGACGCCGATCGCGGCGTGCCACTTGAGGCTCGAGCCGTATTTGGAGAGAAAACGGAAACGATAGAGGGTTTTGTCGAAATAGAACTCGATATGCCTTCGGAGAATCGTGATCCCGTCGATCCTCTCGACCGGGAATTCGAGGCGCGCGACATTGGCTCTATTCGGGGTAAAGACGAGCCGGTTTGCGTGAAGCGTGATGGATCCTTTCCCGTGCTTTTTCATCGGGTTGACGCGATAGCCCGTGAAGGCGCGGACGTTGGCGAACATGAGCGGCCCGTCGCGCCGGGCCGGATCCGCGATCGCGGCGAGAAGCCTTTGTTCGAGGGTCTCGCGTTGCTGGTCGTTCCATTCGCGGAGGTTCGCGGGGACCGCGCGCGAACGGGAATTGACGAAGCGACCCTTGTTGTTGAACCGCGCGTGAAAGCCGCACCGCCCGCAGCGAACCATGTTGAGCGTGCCCCTGATCGAACCCATCGCGCCGCAGGACGGGCATCCGTAGAGAACCTTTTCCATGCCCTGGGCGCCGAAGAAGTTGTTGAAATACCGATGCGACCGCGAAAGCCATTCCCATTCATCGTAGGCGAGTTCCGTCCGGATCGTTTCGTCGACGCGTTCCGTCGAGAGCGCGCGGACCTGCCCGGCGGAGAGTATGAGCTTGAAGTCGAGCGTGACGCGCCCCTGCCTGATATTCCGGCTCCACCGGGGACGGGTCGAAAACGCCCCGTGAGAGATGACCCGGATCACCGGAACCTTGAGGAGCTTGATGAGCCGGGGGATATTCGAGTTGAGCGGCAAGGTCGAGCCGTCCCAGGTCTGCATCCCCTCGGGGTAGATGCACAGGACGTCGCCCCGTTTGATGACGGCCATGACGTTCCTGATCGTCTCGATGTCCGGGATCGCCTGGCTTTTCGGGATGCAACCGAACTGCCTGATCCAGTAGGATATGAAACGGTTCCTGAACAGGGCGTCGCTCGTGACGAAGAAGATCGGATGGGGGACGAAGTAATTGAGAAAAAAGGGATCCCAGAGATTCGCGTGCGTGGGGAGAAGGAGGTAGGGGGGCTTGATCGCGTCGAGAATTTCGCGATTTTCCGCGTGGAGGTCGTATTTTCCCCGGAGGATGAGCCCTACCGTACACTTTATCAAGGTATTGAACCAAGCATGTGTCTGGATGCGCAACTTGTCTGCCATTTCTTTTTTGGTTCCGTATATGACAGTTTACCGTCAAAAGATCAGTCGAGCAAGTTTATTCATCGGCAGATTGAACCATTCGGTCAAATTTGCTACTATCAGACCAATTCATTCACGTCTATAAGGAGTTTTCTATGCGGAAATATTTCATCGCCGGTAACTGGAAGATGCACAAGACCACCTCCGAGGCCGTCGCCCTCGCGACCGAGCTCGTCAAGGAGCTCAAGGATGGCCCGAACAAGTATGGTATCGCCCCCTCCTTCACCTCGCTCGACGCGGTTTCGAAGGTCGTCAAGGGAACCAATATCCTCCTCGGCGCCCAGAACGTGAGCACCGACGAGCAGGGCGCCCACACCGGCGAGGTGTCCGTCCTCCAGCTCAAGGACCTCGGCGTCCAGTTCATCATCCTCGGTCACTCCGAGCGCCGTCACATTTATAAAGAAGACGACGCCATGATCAACAAGAAGGTCAAGCTCGCCCTTCAGCACGGCTTCGAGGTCATTCTTTGCGTCGGCGAGCTCCTCGAGGAGCGCGAGGCCGGCAAGGCCGAGAAGGTGTGCGAGGACCAGACGAAGCTCGGTCTCGCGGGCGTCTCCGCCGCCGACCTCAAGAAGGTCACTATCGCCTACGAGCCCGTCTGGGCGATCGGTACCGGCAAGACCGCGACCCCCGAGGACGCGGACGCCATCCATGCCTTCATCCGCAAGGTCATCGCCGACCTGTACGGCAAGGCCGCGGCCGACGAGATCATCATCCAGTACGGTGGCTCGATGAAGGCCGAGAACGCCCAGGCCCTCCTCGCGAAGGAGAACATCGACGGCGGACTCATCGGCGGCGCCGCGCTCAAGGCCGACCTCTTCAAGCCGATCGCGCTCTGCAAGTAAGCGACGTTCGTAAAACGGGGAGGACCTTTCGTCTCCCCCGTTTCCCCTTGCATAAGTGGGCGCTTTGGGGTATAGTGGTGCTGATTTTTTTCGTTGGAGTTATATAATGGGTATTATTGGTATCGTATTGCTGGTAGTGTTCGTAATCGTGTGTGTCCTCATTGTTTCCCTGGTTCTCCTCCAGAACGAGGATGGCGGCGGTCTTGGCGGCCTTTTCGCCGGCGGCAGTAATTCCGCCTTCGGATCCCGCTCTGCCAGCGTGCTTACCAAGGCTACCTACGTGATGGTCGGCCTTTTCTTCATTACCGCGTTCTTCCTTGCCTTCATCAACAAGTCTCCCGACAGCAAGGGAATCGAGGAAGCCGCCCGCATCGAGCAGGGTGCCGCCGCAAGCGAGTGGTGGAACTCCGACGAGAAGCCCGCCGATGCCGTCGCTCCGGACGCAGGCGCCGAGGCACCTGCTGCCGAAGCACCCGCGGCCGAAGCTCCCGCGCAGTAATACCGCATCCTTCACACATATCCGGGAGCCTCTTCTTGTCCGCGTCGTCGGGCATGAGGGGGAGGCGCTCAAGGCGGTTTCAATCGCGTGAGCGCCCGTAGCCCGCATCGCGCCCTGGTCAGCCTCGCGTTCGGAAAGCCCGACGCGGGGCTTTCTCGTCTTCACCGCGAATCCGACAGGTTGCGAAGACGGTTTTCAATGGCTATACTGTCGGGCAACGAAGCGCCCCGCTTCCGGCGCGTTTCGTGAAGGGAGATCGAACCCATGCATGTCGCACTCGTCTCATTCTGCTCCCCTCGGGACAGGAAGGCTCAAGCAATCCTCAAAAAACTCATGGCCGCGTCCGAGTCGCGGGGAAACCGCGTCGATTTCGTGGACGGCAACGATCTTGGCACCGGCGTTCGTCTCACTCCGTTCGAGTATGTCGCCGTCGTCGTCAAATCCCCGTCGGGATTCTCGGCGAAGATTCCCGATCGCGTTCGGGAATGCCTTGCTTCGTCCGGAACCATTACCGGCAAAAAGGGGTGCGCCCTCGTCATAAAGGCCGGACTTCGCTCCCAGGGCGCGTGCGCGCGGCTCATGGACGCGATGGAGTCGGAAGGCATAAAGATCGACTATTTCGACGTCGTCAGGAGCGCGGATCACGCGGCCTGGGTCGGATCCAAGATCGGTTGACGGATAAGAAGTCACTGACGTGGAAGACTGTTATCGCGTACTCGGCGTCAAGCCGTCCGCATCGGCCGCCGAGATAAAGCGGGCTTTCAGGCAGCGAGCGAAGGCCCTTCATCCCGATATACCCGCCAACCAGGCCTCGGGGGGCGACACGGACGCCCGCATGCGGGACTTGATCCGGGCGTATGAAACCCTTTCCGATCCCGCCCGACGCGCGGAGTTCGACGCGGTATGGGTTCAGTTCAGGCGTTACGCGGAGGGCGTGGAGTCGGAAAGCGGCTTCAATTACCGTCTGTGGCTCATGGCGCGCGAGGACGCGGAAAGCCGGGCGAAGCTCGTGTTTTTCGACCTTTTGCACGGTCTCGAGGACGAAGCGTGCGCGGAGTACCTCTCGCGGCGCGCGGGCGCCGGAGGGTTCAGCCTTTCCTCGTTCTTCGGTCGCGAGGACTTCATGGATTGCGGCTTCATCCTCGCCGAGGAACTTTCCTTCCGGGGCGAGTTCTACGAGTCCTTCCGGCTTCTCGCGCAGGTGATCCGGCTCGAGCGCGAAAAGCCCTATTTCCGGCATTTCTTCCCCGAGGTCGTCGCCCTCGCGCGCGATATCGTCAAGGGAAAGCTTTCGGGCTCGGTGGACGACGAGCTCCTCATCGACTCGCTCGAGGAAGCGCTCGAGCTCGGCTTCGGCAAGCGCGACGACGCCGTGACCCTCAGGATCATGGCGCAGGCGTACGAACGGATAGGGGACGACCTTACGGCGAGGCTTTGTCTCGAGGAGGCGCTCCGGCTCGACGCGAAGCTCACGGGCGTAAGGGATCTCAAGCGTCGCCTCGGGGTCTAGGGGTTCCGAAGCGCGATCGAAAGGGCGGGTAATCGCCTGACAAGGAGAGACTATGATCAGGATCAAGAACGAAAAGCAGATAAACGGGATACGTGAATCCTGCAAGACTCTCGCGCGGCTCTACCGCGCGCTCGTGCCCCTCGTTCGCGAAGGGGTGACCACCGGGGACCTCGACGCGTTTTGCGTGGACTTCATCAAAAAGGCGGGGGGAAAACCCGCATGGTACGCCGAGAAATTCCCCGGCGCCGCGTGCATCTCGATCAACAACGAGGTCATTCACGGCATACCGTCCCGGTCCCGCGTGATCAGGGACGGCGACCTCGTGTCGCTCGATATCGGAATCGACCTCGCGGGTTACATAAGCGACTCGGCGGTCACCGTGGCCGTCGGGAACGTCGGGCAGCGGGAACGAGAGCTTCTCGACGTGACGGGGCGCTGTCTCGAGGCGGGAATCGCCGCGTGCCGCGCGGGGAACCGCATAGCCGACATCTCCCGCGCCGTGTACGACCTCGCGACGAAGGCGGGTTTCGGCGTCGTCTACGAGTATTGCGGCCATGGCGTCGGCCTTTCGGTCCACGAGGACCCGCAGATCCCGAACGTGCCCGAACGGGGACCCAATCCGCGCATCGTGCCGGGGATGGTGCTCGCGATCGAGCCGATGATCAACCTCGGCACCGACGAGGTTGACGTCCTCGACGACGGATGGACCGTCGTCACCGCCGACGGCCTTCCTTCCGCGCACATGGAGCACACGGTCGCGGTTTTCCCCGACCATACCGAGATCCTCACGGCGCTCGCTCCCGGCGAGGAGTGAGCGAAACGGTGTAACCGTCTTTGGCCGGACAGCGTTTTATCAGTACATTTGAATGCGTCAAACATTGCGGAGGTTTTCCATGAAGCTTTTGACCAAGAAAACCGGCAGAATCGCCCTCGTGGCGTTCGCCGCTCTTTTTTCTTTCTCGCTCGTCGTCTATTGTACCGCCCGCGTTCCCGGCTCGGCGCAAATCGCGTTCGCCGACAACAGGGCGGCAAGCGAGCTTCCCGCCGACACGGTAAGCTTCCTCGAGGGTATGCAGAAGGCCAATCGCGCCATCTCCGCCCTGATCCTGCCGTCCGTAGTGACCCTCGACGTCGTCGAGACCAAGACCGTGCAGGGCGGCCCGACCGATCCCTTTCCGTGGTTCTTTTTCGGGCAGCCGGGCCAGGGAAACGATCAGGGCGACGACAAGGACGCCCCGAAACGCGAGTACAAGTCGGAAGGCCTCGGTTCGGGCGTCATCGTCAAGAAGACGGGTAACGTCTATTACGTGCTGACGAACCAGCACGTCGCGGGCAGCTCGACCGAGATCGAGGTGAAGCTCTCGGACAATCGCTCGTACAAGGGCAAGCTCGTCGGCGGCGACGAGCGCAAGGATATCGCGCTCGTGTCCTTCGAGACGGCGGACGACATCCCCGTCGCGAAACTCGGCGATTCCGACGCCGTGCAGACCGGCGACATCGTGTTCGCCGTGGGCTCTCCCCTCGGCTACATGGCCTCGGTCACGCAAGGCATCGTGAGCGCCGTCGGCCGCTCGGGCGGCCCGAACGGGAACATCAACGATTTCATCCAGACCGACGCGGCCATCAATCAGGGAAACTCGGGCGGCCCGCTCGTCAACATACGGGGCGAGGTCGTCGGCATCAACTCCTGGATCGCCTCGCAGTCCGGCGGCTCGCAGGGACTCGGATTTTCAATACCGATCAATAACGTGAAAAAATCCATCGACGACTTCATCGCCGGTGGGAAGATCAAGTACGGCTGGCTTGGCGTTTCCCTCATGGAAGTGGACAAGAACGCCCTCGCCGAGCTCTCGCTCGAGGGCAGGAAGGGCGCCCTCGCGTCGCAGATCTTCATCGGATCTCCCGCCGAGGCAGCCGGTCTCGTCCCGGGCGACTTCGTGGTGTCCCTCAACGGCAAGGACGTCAAGACGGTCGACCAGCTCGTGCGCGACGTCGGCGACCTCGAAAGCGGAAAGACCGCGAAATTCGGGATCGTCCGGAACGGCAAGAGCATGGAGATCTCGGTAAAGATCGGCGAGCGCAACGAGACGAACGTCTCCGACGCCGGGAAGCTCTGGCCCGGGTTCATCCCGCTCGCCCTGAACGAGGATATCCGCAAGCAGCTCAAGCTCGACGCGAAGCAGAAAGGCATCGCCGTCTCGGGCGTGCAGGCGAAGAGTCCCGCCGCCGTCATGGGCCTCCGTTCGGGCGACGTGATAACCCGCGTCAACGACAAGGATATCGCGAATCTCGCCGAGTTCTTCTCGCGGCTTTCCGACCGCTCCGCGAAGGAAATCTGGTTCGACGTGATCCGCGAGGGTCAGACCGTCTCGACGATGCGCTTCAAGCGCTGACGGCCGTCTCTCGCAGATCGATCGCGGCGATCGCGGCAAACACCGTGATCGCGGCGAACACTGTGTTCGCTTGATGAGCCCGGTACGCCTTATTCTCCCCAGGGGAGATATCGGGCGGCGCCGGGCTTTTCTTTCGCTTGAGTATTCCCCGAAAAACGGTTACAGTGAAGGTAGCCCGTAACGGGCGACCAAGGGGTCTTTCAAGAGCATGCACAAGGAATTCCTGCCATACGACAAGGTTCGCAACAACGCCCTCAAGATGGCGTATCGTATCCATCAGGACGGTTTCATACCGGACGTCATCTACGTTTCCCTCAGGGGCGGCGCGTATCTGGCGAACGTCATCAGCGAGTATTTTAAAATCGTCCGCCGCGGAGCGCACCCGGTTCTTTACGCCGCGGTCGTCGCCCGATCGTATTCCGACATCAGGCAACGCGATCGCGTCATGGTCGACGGCTGGACCTACTCCCCCGAGCACCTTCGCCACGGCGACAAGATCCTCCTCGTCGACGATATCTTCGATACCGGCAAGACCATCAACCATCTCGTCGAGATCCTCCTCGAGAAGGGCATCCCGCGCGCCGATATCAAGGTCGCCGTGCACGACTACAAGTACTTTTCGTTCCACGAGGAGCAGCTTCCGATCCAGCCGGATTACTGGTGCCGCAAGCACGAGATCGCCCGTGCCGAGGACGATTGCTGGATCCACTACCTGAGCCACGAGCTCATCGGCCTTTCCGAGAAGGAACTCGAGGAGAATTACTATCGTGACGATCCCGAGCTCAAGCATATCCTTTCGGTGCTGAACGAGAAGCGGTAATGGCGATACGGCGTTCGCTCGCGGGAAAGATCGCATCGCTGGCGCTCGTCGCGTCCCAGTCGGCCGCTCTTTTCCTGTTTGCGGCGCCTTCGGCCGTCGTTACGCTAGAGCCCGCGCCGGGAACGTATCCCGAGCCCGTCCTCGTTCGCGTTTCCTCCCCTGAGGGAACGCGGGTCGAGCTGAGCGTGAACGGGGAGCCCTTCGCGCCCGCGACCGCGCCGCTTTCGCTTTCCGCTCCCGACGGCGAGGAACGCGATTACGCGGTGAAGGCACGGGTCTACCCCCTCGAGCCGGAGACCGCGCCTATCGGAGAGGAACTGTGTCGCTGGCGCGTCGACCGAAAGCCGCCCGCGCCGCCTGCCTTGACCGCGCGCGCCATTACGGGCGGCACGAAGATCGTCGCCGCCATGACGGAAGCCGGTTCGCTCCGGTACCGGATGTGGCATCCCTCCGCGAAGGCGAGCGCCTCGGGCTCCTTCTTCCAAGGCGCGGATCTTTTTGTCCCCTCCGGCGCTTCCGTCGTCGTCTGGGCGGAAGACGAGGCGGGAAACGCGAGCGAACCCGTCAGCCCGCCGCTCATCGAGTATCCCGATCCCCCCAAGCTATTTCGTATCCTCAACCCGATCCCCGGCGTATGGGCGAACCGCCAGACCCTCGTCATCGAAAGCGGGGCGAACGCCGAGATCAGGTATTCCCTCGACGGCTCCGATCCCGCGATAACGGGTCTCGCGTACGACGGCCCGGTTCCCCTGGACGGTACGGGCGCGAAAACCCTTCGCGTCACGGCCCTCGACCCTTCGGGGAAAAGGCACTCCGAGACGGTTTCGTATTCCGTCGAGGATGGCGTAGCCCCGCCTCCGGGTTTTTCGGATGTTTTCGCCGCGTCCGGCTCCGCCGAATTCTCGGAGATAGCGATTCCGGAGGGCTATGGCTGGTCTTTCGGCGCGGGCGAGAATCTCGTCGCCGGCGGAAGGACTGTCGCCATCGCGGCCGTCCGGGGCTCGGTACGTCGTTACGCGATAACCCTCGCGTCAGGATCCCATCGATGGCGATACGTGACCGAAAGCGGGAGCGCGCCGGTTTCGGTAAAAATCCCGACGCCGCCTGAGTCCGCGATAAAGGATACCGTTGACGTTCCGGTCGCGAACGAGGCGGCATCACCGGGCGCTTCCGCGACCCGGGCAGGGGCACCCGCACAGGCCGCTCAAGGGGGCGACCCCGTCGTGCGGATTCATGACTGGAATTTCGTCTCCTTCGCCTGGCGGGATCCCGTTTACTGGTCCCTGGACGGCGCGTCATGGCATCCCTACCGCGAGCCCGTATTCGTGGATCGCTCCGCGGACGCGCTTCTCCGCTGGTACTCCGCGAGCTGGAAGTCAGGTACGACCCAGAAGCTGCGCTTGCCGGCGAAACCCCGACTCATTGGCGTAAGCCCGGGCTCGGTCGTCGCGGAACCGGTCTTTTTGCGCGCAAGCGCGAGCCCGATGACCTTCAGGTATACGATCGGCTCGGAGTACCTTCCGCCGAAGCCCACGCCGGCTTCCCCCGAACTCGCGAGCGGTCTTCTTCTCGAGGTTCCCACGCTCGCCGAATCATCCTTCATCGTCAGGGCTCTCGCGGAATTCGACGGGGTCGAGCAGGGCGAGCTCGTCACCTGGGTGACGGTCGACCGGGATCCCCCTCCCGCGCCCGCGACGGGCCTTGAGTCGGCCCCGGGATGGTCGCGATCACCTCTTCGATTCACGCCCTCGGGCGACGGCACGATAGAGCTCGCCATCGAACCGCCGCTTTGTACGCGGAGCGGGAACGGATGGATCCTTACGGGTCAGGCGGGGAAGGCGATCGAGTATACGGTTTCCGCGCGATCGGTCGATCGCGCGGGTAACGCGAGCGGCACCGCGGTATCCCGCGTGACGGTCGAGCTCGACACCGCGTACGTCGCGACGGTCGCCCCCGACGGTTCCGTGCCGGTCGCGCGCGACGGGAGTCCCCGCTCGCCGTTCGCTACCCTCGACGATGCATTGGCCCTCGCCGGCGCCGGAAAGGATTCTCTCAGGATAATCGCGCGGGGAACCGTTCCCCTTTCAGGCGTCGCCCGGGTCGCCGGCAACGTCTCCATAGACGGGAAAGGATCGACGATTCTGGCGACGGATCGCGCGCTTTTTTCTGTCGCGGGCGGCTCCCTGACCCTCTCGGGCTGTTCGATCAGGAAAGAGGTATCCGCGATCGATGAAGGCCCTCTCGTCCGATCGGGTCGTCCTGCCGCCCTTATCGAGATTACCGACGGTTCCCTGACCGTGAACGGCGTCGAGGTGACGTTCTCGGGAGGGCTCTCCGCGTGCGCGCTTCGCGCGTCGGGTTCGCGCGTCGCGTGCGACTCGTCCCGGTTCGCCGTATCCGCGAAGGACTACGCCCAGACGCTCGAGATAACGGACTCCGCGCTCTCGCTCGTCGACTCGACCCTGACCTGCGAGGCGCAGTCCGTTTCCGCGCTCGGCCTCGTTCGATCGCGCGCGAGGATCGCGAGCTCGACGGTAACGGCCATCCCCCGCATCGCGGGGCGCGCGGTCGAGGCCTGGGATTCCGTCGTTGACCTTTCAAGGACCTCTTTCGAGCGCAAGGACTCCCTGTCGGCGAAGCGGGCATCGAACGCGGACAAGAATCGGGACACCGCGTTCTGGCTCGACTCGAAAAGCGTCTTGCCCAACGCGAAAGGCTTTACCTCGGGCGGTTTTTGGCGGGAACTCGAGCGGGAAAAGCGGTAGCCATGGCTTCATCCGGAAAAACGAAACTCGTCTGCGGGCTCGACGAAGCCGGTCGAGGCCCCATGGCCGGTCCGGTATGCGCCGCGGCCGTGATCCTTCCCGACGACTTTGACCTCTCCCTCCTCGACGACTCGAAAAAACTCAGCGAAAAACGGCGGGAGCTCGCGATGCGCGAGATCTACCTTCGCGCCGATCTCTGGTGCGTCGCCTGGGCGTCGGCCGCCGAGATCGACGAGATCAACATCCTCAAGGCGTCGCTCCTCGCCATGAAACGCGCCTGGGAAGGGCTTTCCGCCCGGCTCCCGGATGAACGCCCGGAGATTGAGGTCATCGTCGACGGCCTGTACTGCCCGGACATCGAGGTTCCCGAGATGCGCGCGTTTCCGCGGGCGGACGGAACGTGTCCCGCGGTGATGGCGGCCTCGATTCTCGCGAAGACCGCGCGGGACCGGATGATGGCGCGCTATGACTGGCTTTATCCCGAGTATGGCTATGCGAGGCACAAGGGCTATCCGACGCAGGCGCACATCGAGGCTTTAAAAATAAACGGGCCCTCTCCCATTCAGCGGATGACCTTCCGGCTGAAGGGCGAGGGCCAGCTCGCGCTCTTTTCGTGATGAACCTCGCGAAGGGCTTATCGTCGCCCTTCGCTCAGGAACTCATTCCTTTTTCATGTCCTTCTTGCTGATGACCTTCACGCGCTTCGCGGTCGTTTTTACCGCCCGCGGTTTTCCCTCGGGGCTTGACTGCCTCGGTCCGGCCGATGACGCGGCTCCCTGGGCGGACGGACGGCGAATGATCTTCTTTCGCGGCGTCTCTCCCCGCTCGGCGGCTTCCTTGAGCTTGGCCTTCCGGTTTTTCTCGATGAACTTGAGCGTGTTCTCGAGTCCCTGGAGGAATTTCTGCATATCATCCTCGAACACCACGATGGCGTGGCGGTCGAAGCCGGCGCCTTCCGTGTTCTTGCTCTCAACGACCTGGAGAAACACGTCGCCCGTGCGGTTTTCCTTCACGTTAAAGAAATAGGTCCGATTATCGAGCGATATCTCGGTGGTAAAGAGCTCTCCGCGTACACCCATGTTTGTCCTTCCTTAAAGGCCGATAATACATGATTTTCATTCCCGCCTCAAGTACCGGCCGGGGTCGTCGGGCCCGATGGCGTCACGTTTTCCCGACGATCGCCCTTGTCAGTTCCCGCGACCGCTCAAGAGCGGTCGGCTTCGGTGACCATGGCCGTGAGCCAGGCAAGGAGTTTCCGCTCCGTCTCGACGTTCGACCCCCGCGCGTCGGCGAGGATGCGAAAGACGGGCTCGGTGCCCGACCCGCGCATCCAGACGTAGGCGCACTCGAGGCCCGCGCGATCGACAAACAGGACCTTGAGGCCGCCTTTCCCCGATACCCCGAAATCCCCGATGCCCCGCGTTTCGTCGGTGCCGTTATTCGCGATGGCGATCCATGACGCGACGTCGAGCTCGGAAAGAAAACCGTGACGCGCGGTCTCCCATTCCCGGAGGAAGACGGACTGAAATTTCCGTTTGAGCGCGGCGTGATCGGTCGTCCTGATCGCGAGCATCGCCTCGCTCTCGTAGACCGAGGTGGTAACGAAGGCGGGCAGGGTGGCGCGGACGTCCGCAAGGTCGAAATCCGCGCGATAGCGGGCTTCCTGCCCCGATAGCGAGCACCAAAGGTGATAGAGTCCCTTGCGGTCGCCCTCGTCGCGAATGACGAGGAGCTTGAGGAGGGCGAAAACCGTGTTGACGGGATCGCGCACCGCGGCGGGGTGGGTGATGTTTCCGCCGTTCGATCCCTCCCCGAGGATGCGCACGATGGCCCCTTTCTCGCGGAGCCTTCGGGCGAGGTTGACGACGTTCGCCTCGCCGACCTCCGCGCGCGCGACGGAAGCCCCGAAGGCGCGCGCTATCGCCTCGATCCTGAGCGAGGTGGGATCGTTGACGGCGACCGCGACGGGCGGGGAGGCCACGCCGCCGGGCGTTATGGAGATCGCGCCGAGCCAGACGAGGTGCGCGAGTTCCGCGATGACCGACAGGGCGAAGACCTCCTGCGCCTCGAGCGGCTCGGCGAGCCCTTTTGCCCCGTTCCAGCACACGACGTTTCCGCGATCCCCGTCGCAATCGGGCACGTAGCCGAGCGACACCGAGCGTTCGGCGTCGGTTTTGCCGTGCGCGCGAAGGCGCTCTATCTCGCGGGCGCAGAACGAAAGGCTGTCTCCCTCGGGCACGATACGGTGGGCGATCCTTCCCGGGACGTCGTTGATTGCGAAAAAGGGAATGCCCGAGGACGCGAAGAAGTCGCGGTCGATGGATGCCGCGCGGGCGCTTCCGTTGAAGTCGGCGAGGAGGGACGCGGGCCTTCCCTCCCGGGCGAGGTTTTCCGCGTCGCTCGCGAGCATGCCGAAGAACCGGTCCTTGCCCGTCTCGTCGGCGGTGCCCGATATCACCTCGCGCGAGAAGGCGCGGTACGCGGCGAGGGCTTTTTCCTTTTCTTGCGCCTGGCGTTCCGCGACCCGCGCGAGGGCCTCGGCGGGGCACGAGGCGACGAGGCGTTTCGCGCGTTCGGCGGCGTCGGGCTTCGCGATCGCGGCCCTGAACGCCGCGATGAGTATCGCGGCCTGTCCTCCGTCGAGGACGCCGCCGTCGGAGAGACCGAACTTCACGCCGTTGTGGCCGATGGGGTTATGGCTCGCGGAAACGTAGGCGAACGATCCGTGCTCGCGCGCGTAGGCCATGATCTCGGGGGCGGCCGCGACGTCGAGCCAGCGGACGGGTATGCCGCGCGCGAGAAAAACCCGGCACATCGCGTCGGCGATCGCGAGGCCCGTCGGTCTCGTGTCGCGGGCGAGGAGGAGGTCCTTGTCGATGCCGCGCTCGAGAAGGTAGTCCGCGAAGACGGAGGCCATGTGCGCGGCGAGCACCCGGTCCGCGTCGCCGATCCCGGCCTCCGCGCTTTCCTCGTCTCCCGATGCCGCGAATACCTTTCGCCACCCGGACGCCGAGAGGATGAGCGGCCGGAAAGCCGCGTCAACCGCTTCCCGTGACGGAAGGGATCCCGAAAGCGGGATCGCGGAAAGATCCCCGAATTGTGTCGTCGTGCCGTTCGCTGATGCCATGTGTCTTCCTCCGAAAGGACAAGTCTACCATTCCGCCCGGATAATCTCAATGAGACGGGGGCTTCGGGCGTTGACGCGTTTTGCCCGATTTAAGGGCGCTCGCCGGCTTCGGTCGATCATTTCTTATCTTTCCGATTGGCAATCTTTTTTTAATTGTGTATATTTGACTTGCCACGGCTGCATACAACAGAACTTAAGGAGCTTGTCAAGTTTCATGAATAAGCGAATATACATGGACTATAACGCGACGACGCCCCTCGATCCCGGCGTGCGCGATGCGCTCGTTCGGGCCCTCGACGAATACGCGAACGGGTCGAGCATGCACGAGGACGGTCGCCGCGTCGCGAAGGAGATATTCACCGCGCGCGAGCGCGTCGCCAGTCTCATACACGCGCGACCCGAGGAGATCATTTTCACGTCGGGCGGATCGGAATCGAACAACACGGTCTTCTCCACGATCGCGGGTCCCGCGCTCACGAGGACGAGCCACCTCAAGGCGGCGTACGGCGGGCGGAAGGTCGTCATCACGACCGCGATAGAGCATCCCTGCGTGATGGAGTCGGCGAAGCGCGCCAGCGAGCTCGGCTTCGACGTCCATTACCTCCCCGTCGACGAGTACGGCGTCGTCGATCTCGCGCGCTATCGCGAGCTCCTCTCCCGCGGCGAGCTGAGCGGCGCGGTCGCGGAGAAACCGCTCCTCGTCTCGATCATGATGGCGAACAACGAGATCGGAACCATCCAGGACATCGCGCTCCTTTCGCGGCTCGCGCACGAGGCGGGCGCCCTCTTCCATACCGACGCCGTGCAGGCCGTCGGGAAGGTCCCCGTCGACGTCGAGGCTCTCGGCGTCGATTACCTGACGATGTCATGCCACAAGATATACGGCCCCAAGGGAGTCGGTGCCCTCTACGTCAGGAAGGGCGCGCCCATCGAGCCCTTCATCCGCGGCGGTCACCAGGAATCGGGACTTCGCGCGGGAACCTATAACTCGCCCTCGATAGTCGCGTTCGGCGAGGCGGCGCGCCTGGCGAAGGAGCGACTCGCGGAATACGAAAGCCGGACCCGCGCCCTCAGGAACCGCCTTCGGGACGGTTTCCTCGCCTCGATCCCGGATATCAGGATCAACGGCCACCCCGAGCGGGTTCTCCCGAACACCCTCGACGTATCCTTCCCCGGCGCGGAGGGAGAGGCGATCCTCCTCATGCTCGACATCCTCGGCGTGTCGGTCTCGACCGGCTCCGCGTGCGCGTCGGGCAGCCTCGAGCCGAGCCATGTACTCATGGCGACGGGCGTTGGACCGGAGCTCGCGCACGGATCGATCAGGTTCAGCCTCGGCCAGTACAGCACCGACGGCGACGTGGATTATTTACTCAAGGAAGTCCCCGAGGTGATCAAGAAGCTTCGCGGGTTCTCGACGGTATCAAGCAAGGAGAGCGTATGAGCGAATGGCTCTATTCGGACGTGGTCAAGGATCATTTCATGAATCCCCGGAACGTCCTCTCGGACGACGAATCGACCTGGCCCGCCGACGGGCGCGGCATGGTCGGAAACATAAAGTGCGGCGATCAGATGCTGATCCTCATCAGGGTCAAGGACGGGAAGATCGACGATTGCCGGTGGAAAACCTACGGTTGCGCGAGCGCACTCGCGTCGACCTCGATTCTCTCCGAGGCGATAAAGGGGATGAGTCTCGAGGACGCGTATATCCTCAAGCCGGAGGACATCGTCGCGAGGCTCGGCGGACTCCCGGCGAACAAGATCCACTGCTCGGTGCTCGGCGACAAGGCGCTTCGCGCCGCGATCGACGACTATCTCGCGAGGAACAACCTTCCCTCGCTCAAGGGGCTCGAGAAGGTCGAGGTGATCTGCAACTGCCTCAACGTCACCGACCGCGACATCGAGGACGCGTACAAGAAGGGCGACCGGACGTGGGAAGACCTTCAGGCGCGCACGAAGATCGGCACCGCGTGCGGCGGATGCAAGGAACGAACCCTGGAGCTCCTTCACCAGCTCGAGCATCTTTACGGGGAGTGAGCCTCGCGCGACTTCTCGCGGGGCGCCCGTCGCGCGGGAAGGCGTCGATGGCCCATTGGCCCTTGCGCGCCTGCGCGCCAAAAGGGAAGAACGCAAAAAAAAAGCGGACGTCGGTGACGCCCGCTTTTTTTTAATTTTCCTGTTATTCTATTTGCAGGCTGAATTGAACGGAACGCTCGTTGCCGTTACTGTCGCGCGCGATGATGGCGATGTCGGCCCTGCCGCGATTGAGCGTCACGGAACCGAGGTACATCCTTTCGGGATCGCCGTAGAAGTTCGCCGCGGTAAGCTCAGGCGAGTCGAGAAAGAGCTTTCCACCCTCCGCGCGCAGGACCTCGAAGGGAACCGCGATCGCCTCGCTTCCGTTCACGACTACGCTCACCCTGAAGGGAGCGAGCGCCGCGTTGGATCCGTCAATCGTGTCGGTAACCTCCGCGTAGACGCGGTATTGTCCCTGCCGGACGTACTTCGCCGAGCCGAGCACGGAGGGCTGCCCCGACGGCGAGACCGCGACGACGTTCCTGATGGCGGGGCCGCGCGAGTCGGCTCTCGCGGGAAGCACGAGAGAGGGATTGAGCACGGTCTTCCGTTCCCGGTCGAGCACCTGAAACAAAAGATCGCCCGGGGTCGCCCAGCCGCTCGAGCCGGCCTTTCCGAGGATGTTCCCGGTCTCGATCGCGTCATGGGCGGTGAAGCGCTCGGGGGATTCGAGATTCCCGTACACGGTCATGAGCCCGTCGTCATGGGCGATGATAACCGCGTTTCCGAGCGTACTCGGAAAGCCTGCCATGTTTCTGCCCCCCGAGACGGTCACGACCCGCGTGCCGTTGCCCGCGGCGCGGACGATGTCCGCGTCGTCGAGGATCACGCCGCGCCCGATGCGCGACTCGTCGCGTTGGCCGAAAAGGCTTCGAATCTTGACCTCCGCGACCGGCCACTCGAGCGCGCTCGCGCTCGAGGCGAGGAAGAGGAGGATCGTGACGGAAAGAAGCGCGTTTGCCCGTGCGCGGTTATTCATTGTACACCCCTGATATCGATGCGGGAAATCCTGTCGTCGACGCCGAGATAGACGGCCGTCCCCCGCTGGACGAGAAACGCGTCCTTCGCGCGGAACGCCATCCGCGCGACGAGATGGTTCGGCCGCTCGATGGCGGAGAGCGCGTACGCGCCGTCGGTTTCCGAGAGGACGACGAAGAGCGCGTCGCCGGGGCATTCTCCCGCCGCCCGTATCCGTCCCTCGATGGGGACGATCTCCACCGTTCTCCTTTTCGTGTCCGCGATGCCGAGCCCCTTCGCCGTCTGGAAAAACGCGTAGGCCCCGTTTTCCTCGAAGTCGACGAAGGCCTGTTCCCGGACGTTGCCCTCGAGCCATGCATGGAAGGTTACCTTGTACTGGCCCTCGCTGACCGAGACGAGGAGAAAGCGCTGTCGGTCGATTCCCGAGACGCACGCGACGAGAGAGCCGTCCTCGCTGATCGCGGCGCCGAGAATGATCTCGGTGTCGCTTCCACCCGGATAGAACGAGAATGCCTCGGAGCCGTCGGCCCGCACGCACGCGAGCATGCCGTCGGCGTATCCGATGACCGTTCCCGCCGGGGAGGAATTAAAAGCGGTGATGGGCGCCGTGTGCTCGCGCGTCCAGGCTGCCTTTCCGCCCGTGGTTATCCGGCTTACCGCGTCTCCCCCCGGAAGGAAGAGATAGGTTCTGTCGCCGTCGAGATGGACGAAGCCGCTTCCGAGCACCGTCATCCTGAGGCTTCCGTCGGGTGAATACACCGCGGTGTCGCGGGCGCTTTCGCCGTATACGGTCCAGCCGATCCTGGAGACGCTTGAGCGCGCGGCGGTCCGGGATGAGCCGACGATCTTCCCGTCCGGAAGGAAATACCCGAAGCGGTCGCCGAGCGCGAAGGGCTCGAGATCGGGCCTTTTGAGCGTGTCCGTCTGGACAGACTCGTGCTTGTCTCCGTCAGCGGGCGCGAGCGGGGGGGCCGCGCCCAAGTCCCTGGTCCATACCGGATGAAATGAAACGTCGGGGCCAATCGGGATCGCGGCGACGAACATATATATCGAGAGGAAAATGACCGAACCGGTCACGATGTACCGGATATTCCCTTTGATGTTCATGGTTTCCAATGGTATAATAGGAAAATGGAAAATGCAATACAATACCGGGAACTCTACGGGCGCGCCCTCGAGGTCGCGTCGCGCGCGTACGCGCCGTATTCCCGATTCCGCGTCGGCGCGGCGCTTCTCGCGGAGGACGGTACCGTGATAACGGGCGTAAACGTCGAGAATCGTTCCTTCGGCCTGACGAATTGCGCCGAGCGGAGCGCGATATACGCCGCCGTTTCGGAGGGTCGTCGCCGTTTCACCGCGATCGCGATAGCGACCCCCGATTCGGACTATCCGGTGAGCCCGTGCGGTGCCTGTCGTCAGGTGCTGTCAGAGTTCATGGGGCCGGATGTTCCCGTCATATTCGGGCCCGATTTCGAGCGCGCGGTTCGCTCCACGGTAGGCGAGATCTACCCGTTCGACGCGCTTCATGAGCTCGCCGATGACCGAAGTTAGCCGTCAAGCGCGCTAGCGTCCTTCGCGCCCGACCATACTCCTTTTTTTCACGGGAACGCAATTCCTGTTTTGTTGATAATGCTTGACATATAGTACCGTATGATGCAAAATAATGCCATATTTAGAACAGGAGCTAAAGCCTTGGCGGACGATATACTTACCATTGAAGAAGTCGCTAAATACCTTCGCGTGTCGGAACGCACGGTATATGATTGGGCCCAAAAAGGCGAGATTCCCGCCGGGAAGATCGGAACGGTATGGCGGTTTAAAAAGGACGAGATCGAGAAATGGGTCAACGAACGCCTGACCTCGTCGGTAAAGACCACCCCGATCAATCAGCATGTGCAGGTTCAGAACATCCTTTCTCCCGATCGTATCGTGATCCTCAACCATTCGACGCGCCATGACGCGCTCGTGGCGCTCTCGGAAACCCTCGGGACTGCGCCCCAGATCAAGAACCGCCAGGAGCTGACGGTCGAGATCCTCAAGCGCGAGGAACTGATGTCCACCGCGATCGGCCGGGGCATCGCCATCCCGCACGTCAGGCTGTCCTCGGTCACCGATCTCGTCATGGCGGTAGGCCTTTGCAAGCACGATATCATCGACTTTCAGACGATCGACGACGTGCCGGTCCGCCTCCTCATCATGATCGCGGCGGCGTACAACCAGCATTCCTATTATCTGCAGACCCTTTCGTTCTTCTCGAGCAAGCTGAAGAGCCAGAGCCTGCGCGACGGGCTTCTCGCCGCGCAGACCCCGCTCGAAGCATACAATCTCCTTATCGCCAAGGGCTGATTTTTTTGAAAGCCTGACGGGTAACGAGATGGATGACGAACCCTCGGGGCATTGACCCGAGGGTTTTTTTTTATCAGTTCGCCTTTCCGCCGGGCACGCGGGGAAAGGCGTAGAATTCGACCGCGAACCATTTCGCGGGATCCGCCATGTCGGCGGCGATGAGTCCCGCCTTCATTTTCGAGGTCGTGTCCGCGATGAGATACTTCTTTCCGTCGAGCTCGAAGCGCGCGCCGGCTCCTTCGCAATCGACCGCCGCGAGCGCGTGGCTGTATTCGGGCGAGACGAGGAGCACGGCGTCGACGCCCATTTGGTTGAGGAGCAGCACCAGGAGGAGCGCGCGGCTGTCGCAATCGCCCACCCGGGTCGCGAACGCCTCGGGCAGGTTCACGAAATCGCTTCCCTCGAAATTACGCTCGTAGGTGAACGCTTGGGTCCAGGCGAGGAGCTTCGCGGTAAGTTCGGCGGGATCGTCCGGCAGTTTGTTACCGAGGATGAACGCGGGTTTCTCGAATCGGGACCACGCGTCGCGCCAGATCATTTTATAGTACCGTTTCCATGCGTCGTACACGAACGGGGTTTGGAGATAGGCGGTAAGGAGCCTGAACTCGCGGTCGACGATCGACTGGTTTGCCTCGGCGTCGATCGAGTTGAAGGGAAGGGCGAGCTTCATCGTCCCGTCGTTGTAATCCGCGGTGATGTCGCGCTCCTTCGCCCAGGCGAAGGCGGTCATCGGACCCGACTCGAAGTACGAGCCGTCGTCGGTAAAGACCGCGTCCAGCGTGGAGATCATGAGCGGCTCGAGCTCCGTGGCGCGCTTTTCCTCGGTGTAATCGGCCATGACGAGCCAGCCTTTCTTGTTGGCGAGCTCGAGGGCCACGGCCCATCCCCCGTGAGACGGGAAGGCGAGCTGTCCGATCGCGGCGCCCCGTCCGCGCCAGTCGAAGGCGATCCGGTGCCCGGTGGACTTGAACTGCGACGTCACGAACTCGAGTGCGGTCGCGGCGTCGGGAAACCGGTCCCGGCCATAGAGGGCGATCTGGAGATCCACGGGATAGAGGCTGTGCGCGAAGTGATAGCGCTCCGACCCGCTCCGCTCGGCGAGCTCGAATCCCTCGGGGAGGTCGAGCGCGTAGCCCCATTCGGGCGAGCCGAGCTCGATGGCGATAAGCGCCTGCGGGAGCGCCGCCATGATCGCGAGGGCGAGAAGGGCCCGTTTCGCGCGTCGCGCGATCGGCTCGCCGGCACGCTGCTTTTTTTTCCCGTACATAGTATGATGCCTCCATGAAAGAAATCCCGGTGCTATACGAGAACGCGGACATCCTCGTCGTCAATAAACCCTGCGGAATCGCCTGTCAGGGCGGCGAGGGCGTCACGGTCAGCATCCTCGAAATACTCGAGCGCCAGACCGGAGACAGGATATATCCCGTTCACCGTCTTGACAAGGATACCGCGGGGATTCTCGTCGTCGCGCGGAGCTCCCGCTCGGCGGCGGAGTATACCCGGCTTATCGCCTCCGGCGCGCTCGACAAGCAGTACCGCGCGATCTGTTTCGGAGTCCCGACCCCCTCGTCGGGCTCGATCACCGTTCCCGCGGGGAAGCGGGGGGACGAGAAGCCCGCCGAGACACGCTACCGGGTAGAGCGCGCCGGTGAGGGCGCGAGCCTCGTCTCGCTCAAGCTTTTGACCGGTCGAATGCACCAAATCCGCGTGCATCTCGCGTCAGTCGGGTGCCCCATCGTCGCCGACGACAAGTACGGAGACTTCAAGAAAAACCGCGAAGCGCGGTCGGCGTTCGGGATCAGGAAGCTCCAGCTCGCCGCCGTCTCGCTCGAGATACCGGTTTCCGGAACTCGGACCCGCTTTTCGATCGAGTTGCCCGAACACATGGTCGCGTGCCTTTCGGCCTTCGGAATCGGCGAACCCTTGACACGGTAACGGCTTTTAGCCATCATACCCGAAACATTATGGATAATACACCATTGGGCAGGGCGTATCTCGAGACATTGTCAATGACGGACTTGGTGAGGCTCGCGGACGATTACGGAATCGATATCCCCGAAGGTCTCAACAGGCGTTTCATTATCGGCGAGCTCCTCGAGGCCTCATTGGACGAGAGCGCGGATCGCTCCGATACGGGCGCCCTCGTCGAGACCGAGTTCGTCGCCGCTCCCGATGCGCTTCCGGAAACCTATAATGAAAACCAGGTAACCGTGCTCTTGCGGGATCCGGGCTGGATATTCGTCTGTTGGGATTTTCAGACGAATCTCGTCACGGCGCTTGCCGGAAACACCCACTTCGACAGCCTCTTCCTCCGCGTGAATTTCCTTTCCGGGACGAAACCCGCGCAGACGACCGATTTTTTCGACGTCGACGTTGGCCTCGCCGACCGGAAATGGTACATCCATCTTTCGGGTCACGCCCCTTCCTGCCGCGTGGACCTCTACTGCAGATACCAGCAGGAGAAGGAAGAACTCATCGCCCGCTCGTCGGAGTTGTCCCTCTCGGTTCCGGTTCTCGGGGAGACGGTCTCGCCGGTCAAGCGTCGTTTGCCGCCCCTCGTCGAGCTTTCCGGGATTACGGAGCTCAGGAAAAACCATTTCAAAAACCATCGACAGTCCTTTGACTGACGTATAAAAAGCGGAGACCATGATGGCAGATAAATCGCTTTCGTTCGTGCTTGACGCCTCGCTTCCCTACATTCGCCATCCGGAGACTCCGGGAAGCGTCGAGGAGACGCGGCTTTTCAACGCCATATCGTATACCTTCCTGCCGCTTCTCCGGTCGTGCACCGCGCTCGAGACCGAGGGAGTTCCGTTCAAGCTCGCGATCGCCTTTTCGCCGACCGTCTGCGAGATGCTCGTCGATCCCCTCCTTATCTCGAGATACGTCGAGAGCCTCGACCGCGCCATCGATTACGGTCTCGCCGAGCTCGGCCGCGTCGGCGACGAAAGCCGCCCGCGCGAGCTCGTCAAGCTTCAGCTCGAGCTCCTTCAGCTCAACCGCCGCGACTTTACCGAGATCTACGAGCGGAACATCCTCAGGAAGTTCGACTATTTCGCGAATCGCGGGTACCTCGAGATCCTCGCGACGACCGCGACCTCGTGTTTCCTTCCGCTTTACGCGGATATCCCCGAGGCGATCTACGCGCAGATAGAAACCGGACTCATGACCTATCGCAGGCATTTTACCGCGATCCCCTCGGGATTCTGGCTGCCCGCGATGGCCTGGTCGGCCGGCATGGAGCAGATACTCAAGTCCTACGGCTTCCAATATACCGTCATCGAGTCCCACGGACTCCTTTTCTCCGAGACCGTGCCCGATACCGGAATCTTCGCGCCGGCGCATTGCTCGAACGGTTTCGCCGTCTTCGCGCGCGACACGCTCGCGTGCCGCGAGGTTGACGCGCGCGGTTCCGGCTTCGCGTCGGGATGCGAGTATCTCGACGTCGATCGCGATATCGGGTTCGAGCTCGACGAGGCTGCCCTCGCCGCGATTTTCGACGTTTCCCTCGGTCGCCGCGTGACCGGTTTCCGCTATTGGGCCCGGGGCGAGTCCTGCAACGGCGGCGCCTACGAGCCGGCGAAGGCGCACATGCGCGCCGAGGCCGACGCGGAACGGTTCCTCTCCGCGCGCGCCGAGACCCTCGAGAAGGCGTCAAAGGCCCTTGAGGGCGCTCCGGTATCTGCCGTGCTCGCGTTCCCCGCGACCCTGTTCGGGCTGGATTGGTATGAGGGCGTTTCCTGGCTCGAGGCGGTGTTCAGGAAGGCCGCGGTCTCGGGCGAGCTCCGCTTCGCCCTCCCGGCGGAACGGTTGCCCCAGCGACAGTTCGTCGGCAAGAACGCCTCGCCGGTTTTCTCGTCATGGACCGAAAGCGGATACGCCGAAGAGGTTCTCAACAGCGCGAACGACTGGATGTATCCCTATATACGAAAGGCCGTACGGCGGATGATCGATCTCGCCGAGCGCTTTCCCGACGATTCGGGACTCAAGGAGCGTTCGCTCAACATGGCCGCCCGCGAGCTCATCCTCGCGCAATCGCTGGAATGGTTCCTCATGATGAACGAGCCCGATTCCGTCGAGTACGCGAAGGCGCGCTTCGAGTCGAGCGTGCGCGCGTTCACGATCGTGTACGAGTCCCTCGGCTCCAATTTCATCAGTACCGAATGGCTGACGAACGCCGAGAAAAGCCACAATCTCTTTCCAAATATAAACTATCGCGTGTTCAGGAAGCGGAAGTAACCGTTCGCGCCGCCGGGGGGATCGTTCCCGGCGCGCCTATTCGAGCTGCTGTATTTCCTTGATTCGCTGCTGAATGTCGAGCGTCAGGCGCGCCGTCTCGACTCCCTCGATGGCGGGATCGAACCGCTTGTCGATTTTCAGCGCCTCGTTCCAGGTCACGATAGCCTCCTCGAGGTTACCGCTCGCGTAGAGTTTGAGCCCGCTTATGTAGAGTTCCTCGACCCGCCGCTGTCTGTCCGCCCGGCCCCGGTCCCCGAGGTTGATCTTCGCCGCGAGGCTGACGCGGTTGAATATCGCGGCCTGGGTGGTAAGGTCGAGGGTGTAGTTGATGTTAAACTGGAGATCCTTGACGTTCGCCTCCCCGCCGATGCTGAAGCGCGGATTCGCGCCCTTGAGCTGGAAACCGCCGAGGAAGGTGAAAAACCGCGTCATCTCGACGGAAACGCCCGCGCCGTACGCGGGAAGCCCCGATTCGGCGAGGTTGAGGAGATTGACCGGCTGTTGATACTCGGCCGAGATCGCGATGGGGTTCGCGGGTTTATAGGCGGCTCCGAGGGTGATCTCGCTCGGCATGGCCTCCCCCTTGACCGGGGGGCCGAAGTTCCTGAAGGTCAGGCCGACGAAGGAGTTGGGATCCCGCGAGTTGTAGAGCTTGAGGAAGTTGAAACGGGTCTGGAAGCCGATGTCGGCCATGACCGCGATCGCGGACTGCTCGAAGCCCGAACCCTCGAGGAGGTTCCCCTCGTTATCCGAATAGTCGGGCACGCCGCGATAGCCGACCTTGAGATTCGCGCCGGTTGCGATACCCTTGAAGTAGTAGCCCGCGAGAAAATTGTACGAAACGTTGAATACCGCGAAGGTCTCGGTATAATATCCGCGCGAGACGCGCTCGCCGAAGGCATTATACTCGGTGAAGGGGACGTAGAAACAGCGGACGGAGGCGCCATAGCCCAAATTCTCGTTTCTGGTGGTGAACGAGACGGTTTCGAGCCTCGAATCCGCGATCCAGCTGTTGTGGAAGACGGCGAGCTCGGTGTTTTTCATGGTCGAGCTTCCCGCGGGATTGTGCTCGAAGAATCCGATGTCGTTCGCGAGCGCGCTGAAGGCCGAGCCCATCGCCTCTGCCCTGCCGCCGCCCGGGATAAGGAGCGACCGGAACGCGGTTCGTCCCTCGTTTTCGTCGATGAGGGGCTCGAAGATCCCCGAGAGGTATCCGTAGGGATCCGACAGGTCGATGGCGCCGAGAGGGAGTCCCGGTACAAGCGCGAGGAGAAGGGATGCAAAAAGCGGTCGGATACGCATCGTTTTTTCCAATAAGAGTATATTGTATTTTCGGCTCATTTTCTGCTCTTTTTACTGGATTTGGAGATTTTCCCTGCCGAAATTCGTAAGAGAGGAGTGGCTTGAGGCCGCACAACGGTGATTAAAAAACGTCTCGTTCTGACACTATGCGCGTTCTCGATGCTTTTTTCGGCGGGGCTGTACGCCAGGGGAAATCCAGAGGTCGGACTCCCGAAGGTAGACCGTCTCATCAAGGAACGAAACTATAACGCCGCTATCCTCGAACTCGCCGCCTACATGACCGAAAAGCCCGAGGATTTCGACGGCGCTCAGCGGCGTATCCGGAGGATCATCAACATGCGCGAGGGCTATAACGCGACCGCCCTCGAGCTCCTTACCGTGCTCGTGAGCGAGCCGACGAACGACAAGAAAAAACTCGACATGATCGCCAACCTCGAGAGCCTCGAGAAGAACCCGAATAAGCCCACGCAGGACTTCATCGTCGACACGAAGGAAGCCGCTCAGTTTACCTACTACCGCGCGAAGTTCGACGAAATCATGACGACGGGCAATCGGCTGATCGACGAGGGGCGGTATTCCGAGGCCGCGCGAAAGTTCACCGAGGGCTACGTTTTCTACAAGCAGGAATACGACGAGGTCACCGCGCCGGAGACGGTTTCGAAGGTAAACTCGAGCCTCGGGAGCGTGGTGTCCTCGATCGGCGCGATGACCGAGATCCTTCCCTCGCTCGAGCAGGCGACGGTCGCCTGCGAGGCCGCTATCGCCACGGGAGACACCGTGGCGTCCGAGGCGAGCTGGCAGGTCCTTGACGCCGCGCTCGCGCGATTGGCCCGCGCCCGCAATCAGGTCGCCGACGCGGGATGGTACCTCGAGGATACCTTCAAGGCGGCGCAGGGCGAGGGCGACGTCACCGAAAACTCCTTCTTGCCGTTCGCCTGGCGCTTTACCCTCGGACGGAAGACGGCCAACCGGTTCGAAGGCTCGCTCGGCGCGATCGACGCCGCGTACAATTCGTCGATCGATCGGGTGGAGCGGGCGACCGACGCCGCGATCGGGCGGGAGTGGGACCAGGGCGTTTCCGCGATCAACTCGGGCGACGTGCCCACGGGCCTCACGAGCCTGCGCGGAGGCATGCGCTTCGCGACCTTCGGTTCCTCGATTCCGCTCGCGGCGAAACGGCTCTCCTCGAGGGCGGACACCTATGGCGCGAGGAACGTCGCCGCCGAGTCGCGAAGATACTCGAATACCGGCTCCGTTTTCGCGGCCCTTTCGGAGCTGGGCACGAGTTTCGACGCCTTTTACGCGATCCTCAAGCGCGCGGACGCGGCGTCGCAGGCGGAACCGTCCGCGCAGGACATCAGGACGCAGCCGTCGGCCCCGAGCGTGAAGGCATGGGCTTCGCTCATCGGCGAGTATGACGCGCTTCTCGCCAAGACGAACCGGCTCGGAACCGCGGTCGCGCAGCTCGACCAGATTCCCCGCTATTCGGAGGAGTTTTCGCTCGTGCGGGGAAGCCTCATCTCCTCGATATCTGCCCAGACCCTCGCGCTCTATCGCGCGTCCGCGGCCTTTCAGGACGGGTCGGCGAGCCTCGCGCTCAAGGAATGGCGCGCGACCGTCGCCGGGGGAACCGCGCTCCTTGACGGCATAGCGCAGGCTGACGGCTCGAAATTCTATTATCCGACCGAGGCCATCGCCACGTTCAACAAGGCGCGCACGGGCATCGCAGCCGACCGGAGATCCGTATCCGCCGCGCTCGCCGCGCTCGAGGCCGTTCCGCGGGGCGTGCAGTCCGACGGTCAATGGTCCGCCTCCGTCGCCGGCCTTCGAAAGACGGCTGACGACCTTGAAGCCCTCTACGCGGGAACGGGTAACGAGATCGCGCGCGCGAACTCCCGTCTCCTTCAGGCGAATCTCGCCCGTCAGGAATACGACCTCCGCTACGGTCAGGCCCAGGCCGCGCTCCGCAGAAGCGATTTCGACGCCGCGCGGGAGAACCTCCAGCGCTCGCGCGAGAAGGTCAACCAGGCGCTCGCGCTCCAGGAATCGCCCGCGCTTCGCGCCGACAGCGACCGCAAGCTCGAAAGCCTCGGTCTGGAGATAACCCGCGTCGAGAACGAGTACGTCGTCCGCGAGGTTCGCTCCTATATATCGTCGGGACGGAACTTCTATTATCTCGGAAACATGGATCAGGCGGAGGAACTCTTCCTCAGGGCGAAGACGCGCTGGAGCGTGACGAACGTCGGGGAGAACGCCGAGGTCGCGAATTGGCTCGACATCATCAACACGGCGCTGTCGATGAAGACCGGCCGAACCATACCGGTGTCGGCGCCCCTTTATCCCCAGATGAGTCAGATACTCTCGAGCGCGAACCAGCTCTACGACCAGGGCAAGATCCTCATCGAGGCCGGCAGGCGGGCCGAGGGTATCGCGGTGCTTACCTCGGCGAAGGAAAAGCTCCAGCAGCTGCAGCTCGTCTATCCGATGAACCAGGACGCGGGAACCCTTACGCTCCGCATCGACCAGCTCATCGACCCCGCGGCTTTCCGGCTCTTCTTCAGCCAGAGGATCGAGTTCATCAGGCAGAACTACCGGACCGAGCGGCAAACCTCCTATAGCGACCTTCTTGACCTCTATCAGATCAACTCGAGCTATCCGGGGATCAAGCCCCTTCTCGACGAGGTCGAGATCTATCTCGGGATCAGGCTCCCGCCCCCCGACCCGAAGGCGATCGCGAGATCCGCCGAGCTCACGCGGGCCGCGCGGAAGATTTACGACGCGAACTCGCGAAGCCTTTTCTCAGTCGCGGTCGAGCAGCTCGACGAGGCGGTCAAGCTCAACCCGGACAACCAGACGGCTATCGCGCTCAAGGACCGCATCCAGACCGCGATGGGAGGCGGCTCGCTCGCGGTTCTTTCGGCGGCGGACGAGTCGAAATACCAGCAGGCGGTTCAGGAACTCCAGAAGGGCAACAAGATTACCGCCTCGGCGCTCGTCGAGCAGCTGTTGCAAAACCCGAAATCGAGAAATTCCGCGAAGATTCAGGATCTCAAGAAAAGGATCGACTCACAACTATGAGAAGGCTACTCCTCGGCGCGATCTTTGCCCTCTACCTCTTCCTTCCCGTGGCGGCGAGCGCTGCCGACTATTACTGGGAAAGCCCCGCGCCCGTCGGTTCGGGCGACTCGCGCTTTCCCTCGTCGGCGACGAACGGGGTCGCCTCGGTCGTCGTGTGGCAGGAGGTCGTCCGGGACCCGGGCAACGCGGGCAGGATATGGCTTTCCGCGCGGATCTACGACGGCGTTTCCTGGCGGGATCGTCCGCGGTTCGCCGGTCCCATCGCCTTCGCCGGCGACGTGCCTTCGGTGGCCACCGTAACCATCGATCAAAAGAACCGCATCCTCGTGTCCGCGGCGTCGGGGGTAAACGAGATCTCCGTGTGGAGCTCCCAGGACTGGGGCGCGAGCTTTACCGCGGCGAACGTGCGGGGGGAGACCGACAAGGTACTCGCCCCGAGAATCTACGTCCGCTCCGACGGCGGCTATCTCCTTTTCGCGACGAGGGGCGGTCAGGATAACTTTACCCTCGTATACGCGCGCTCCGACAACGGAACCGAATGGTCCCCGCTCGCGCCCTTCGGCCCGGCGACGGGAAGAAAGCGCGCCTTCCTCCCCGTGAGCGCCTCCGACGGCCGGAACGACATCGTCGTTTTTCAGGCCTTTCTCGACGTGAACAACCGCTCATCCTACCAGCTGTACTCGACGGTTTCGACCGACCGGGGCCAATCCTGGTCCCAGCCCGCGATGATCACCTCCTTCTCGGAGCCGGGCACCCAGCCCGGATCGGCCGCGGCGGCGCCGGAAGGATGGCATAACCAGCGAGCCCGTCTCGTGCGGATCGGCAAGGGCCTTTCCCTCGTGTGGGAACGATCGAGAACCACGACCGAGCGTTACGCGATCTATTACGGGAACCTCGACTCGCGCGGCGCGATCGCGGGACCGGTCGAGCGCGTGTCCTCGGGCGACGGCTATTGCTTCGATCCCGACATCATCGCGGTCGACGGAATCCCGACCGTCGTATGGTTCGATAACCGGCGCGGCTCGAATCGCGTCTACATGGCCCGCAAGGAAGGCCTCCTTTGGAGCGAGACCGATCTTTCGAGAAACGCTCCCGAGTCGGTGTTCGCGCGCGTCGTGAGCGCGGGCAATTCGCTCGAGGTGTATTGGCAGGAAGCGGCGGGGAAGGATCGCTTCGCGGTCGTCAGGCTCGCGCCCGATCGCAGCGTCAAGAAACCGCGACTCGTCGCTGAAAATTTTCCCGCGGGAGGGAAGGGTCGCGGCCAGCTCGCGCGGGTTTCGCTGTCGTTACCCGACGATTCTTCCGGTATCGCCGGCTATTCCTGGTCGTGGGGCGAGGGCTCTCCCCCCGAGGTTCCGCGGGAGATCGGCCATCTTCCGCAGGATCCGCTTCCTCCGCTCGAGGCCGCGTACGACGGTCCCTGGTTCCTCGGGGTACGCGCGGCCGACTACGCGGGAAACTGGTCCGATCCGGCGTACGTCTCCTATACCCGCGACACGATCCCTCCCGCCCCTCCGGTCATCGAGCGGGGCGATATCGACGCGAACGGCTTCCTTTCGTCCAATACCGCCTCTCTTTCCTGGCGCCCGGCGGTCGACGAGGACATCGCCGGTTATTCGTGGAGTCTCGAGTATCTCGCCCCGAACGAGTATCTCGCCGTCCTCGCGTCGGGGGGGCCGGGATCGCCGGTCTCCGCGCGCGCGGTGCCCCCTTCGTCCTTCGACTTCGAGACCGCGGCCGCGAATCGGTTCAGGCCTCCCGTTCCCGCGTCGCGCGTCATGACGAAGGACGCCGTAACGTCCTTCCAGAACCTCGATAACGGCATCTACGCCCTCTCCGTCGCGGCGATAGACTCGGTCGGAAACGTCGGCCAGCCGGCGATCAGGTATTTCGCGTGCGACAAGTACGTCCCCCACACCTACATTACCTACGTCGACAGCGCCGTCGACGAGGCGGGAGCCGTTCGGCTCTCGATCGTCGGGCGGGGGTTCGCCGAAGGCGGGCTTCTCTCGGAGGTCTATCTCGACCGCGACGGCAAGGCCCCGTACGACCTCACTCTCGCGAGGAGGGACGGACGCTTCACCGTCGTGAACGACCGGCTCGTCTCCGGGATTACCCTTCAGGACACCGAGGTCGGCGAGTACCGGGTCGGTCTCGCGCATCCCGCGCGCGGCCTTTCCTTCTCGAAGCCGATACTCACGGTGACCTCGTCGGGCACGGTGAAGTTCGGCGATTACCGTTACGATTTCACGCCGCCCTGGAAGGTCGCGTCCGCGTCACGCGCCGCGCCCTTCCGCGCGGACACCCTTTTGCTCTATTCCATCCTTGCCTTCGCCGTACTCGCGTCGCTCGCGTCCGCGTACGGGATCGCGTCGACCGCCCAGGACTCGATCAGCATACGAAGCGAGGTCAGGGCGCTTATCACGGGAGATATCATGCCGTCAGAAAAGAGAAAGAAAGCGGTCTCGCTCCGGAAGCGGGGTCTCGGTCTCAGGTTCAAGCTCGCGTTCTTCACGACGACGCTCGTCATTTCCGTCGTTCTGATCGTATCGATACCGCTCGGCCTCCGATTCTCGATGAATCAGGAGAGGACCCTCGCGAAGGGCCTCGAGTCCCGCGTCGAGGTATTGCTCGAAAGCCTCGCCTCGGGCGCGCGCGCGTACCTGCCGAGCCAGAACGTCCTCGAGCTCGGCTTCCTCCCGGCGCAGATGTCCGCGCTCGACGAGGCCATGTCGGCGACGATCACCGGGACCGGCCTCGACGGGCAGGCGACCGGTATCGACTACGTGTGGGCGACGAACGCGCCCGACGCGTCCTCGAAGATCGACACGAGGGAGCTCCAGCCGGGACGCTCGCGGTATTCCGCGCCCGAGAACGCCGAGATCGAGTCGCGCGTAAAGGCGCTCGACGACGAGGCCGTGCGCGCGGTCGGCGAACTTTCCTCCGGTATAGTCGCGCTGACGCAGGAAGGGCGCAAACTCGCCCTTAATACCGACGCCGAGTCAGTCAATCGGCGCGACGAGATACAGACCATCACGAGGCAGCTCGAGGAGAAGCTCAACGCGGAACTCGCGCGACTCTCGAAGGCCGGTATGGGGTCCTACCCCGCGTACGACCCCGACGCGCTTTCGCGCGACGTGACCCGATACGTCTTCTTCAAGCCGGTCATGTACCGCCGCGGCGCCGAGACCGCCTACGTGCGCGGCACGGTTCGCGTCGAGATATCGACCGAAACCCTTCTCAAATCGGTCGCGAGCGAGCGGCGAGCCCTCGTATGGACGACAGCGCTCGTCGCGCTCGTCGCGGTGCTCATCGGAGTCGCGGGAGCCCTTGTGCTCGCGTCGATCATCATTTCTCCGATCCGGAAGCTCGCGAGCCACGTCGCGAAGATACGCGACACCGAGGACAAGGAGAAGCTCGAGGGGCAGGACATCAAGCTCTCCTCGCGCGACGAGATCGGCCTTCTCGGGGAAACGATCAACGACATGACGCACGGGCTCGTGAAGGCCGCCGCCGCCTCGAAGGACCTTACCGTCGGTAAGGAAGTCCAGAAGATGTTCATCCCGCTCGAGACCGACACGACGGGAAAGAAACTCACGTGCGGAAGCTCGTCCGACGCGAACGCGGACTTCTTCGGCTACTACGAGGGCGCGAAGGGCGTTTCGGGCGACTACTTCGATTATATCAAGCTCGATGACCGGCATTACGCTTTCATAAAGTGCGACGTCGCGGGCAAGGGAGTTCCCGCCGCGCTCATCATGGTCGAGGTCGCGACCCTCTTCCTCGATTACTGCAAGGACTGGAAGTACGAGAAGCAGGGCTACCGGCTCGACGTGATCGTGTCGCGCATCAACGACCTCATCGAGTCGCGCGGCTTCAAGGGGCGCTTCGCCGCGTTCACCATGGCGATCTTCGACTCGGTCTCGGGCGACATGCATATTTGCAACGCGGGCGACAATCTCGTGCACGTGTACGACGCGCGCGCCCGCAAGATGAAGCTCATCACCCTTCCCGAATGCTCGGCGGCGGGCGTGTTCCCCTCGTTCATGGTCGACATGAAGGGCGGCTTCAAGGTCGTCACGCAGCGACTCAATCCTGGCGACGTCGCGTTCTTCTATACTGACGGTATCGAGGAGGCGAAGCGCCTGTTCCGCACGAAGGACCTCGTCGTGCACGCGTGCGCGGAACCGGGACTCGAGAAGGAAGCCCCGCACGGAAACCACTCGGTGGGCCAGGACAACGAGGAGCTCGGTCCCGAGCGCGTCAACGCCATCATCGAGGCGGTGATGACGCGCGGCTCGTATACCCTTCGGAAGTGGCACGACAGCGATCCCGACGCGACCTACGATTTCGATTTCACCTCGTGCGAGGGAACCATCGAGGAAGCCATCATCGCGCTCGTCGCGGTAGAGAAGGTCTTTCGCATGTACCGCGATCCCGCGGCCACCGAGTTCGACCGCGTGCAGACCGACCGTAAGGTTGACACCTTCCTCAACGCGCACTTCAGGCAATACGGATTATTCTGCGCGAAACGCAAGGATCATCCGGACCACGCCGAATATCTCTATTACACGAACGTGAGGGAAGACGCGCAGTACGACGATCTGACCATCCTGGGTATCAGGAAACGGTAGGGAAGGGACGACGGCAAGGAGGCGTATATGGACACCGATGACGGAAAACGAGGGTTCGAGGATTACGCGACGGATGGTATCGACGCTTTTTTGCGGTTCTCGGCTCGCGCGGGCGACGCGATCAGGGTTTCGAGCAATCGCGCCATCGAGCGCATAGATCTCGGTCGCCTCGAGAAGAGACTTTCGCGACTCTATGAAACGCTCGGCCGCGCGGTATACGGGCCGATGTCGGAAGGTATTTCGCCCGACGCGCATGACGCGGAGATCGCCGCCCTTCTCGGTGATATCGCGAAGACCGCCGAAGAGATCGAGCGGCGGAAAGCCGCGGAAACGCTCTCCCGGTAGCGCGCGGAAAAAAAGCGCGAAAAAAGTTTCGAACCCTATTGACCTTTTTTCCGCCGATTGCTATAAATAACCACGTTGCGACGCGATGGATCAACGATCCAAAACGACGCGGTTCTTTGAGAGTGCTTAGGTTTGAACGCCGACGGTTCCGTCGGATGTCGACGAAAGTGATTCCCGTAAAGAACAATACACTCTGAAATCGGATCGGTTTACCGGTCTTTGGTTTATACGCCTTCGAGCGCTGAACTCGCTCGTCGCGCAAAATGGTCTTTGAAACTAAAGGGAAGGGAAAGAAGGACGCTGTAGAAAGCGTCAACAAATGTAACAGTTTGTGGACGTCGAAACAGTGTAAGGTAGCGAGTTGCTTCGGCAACTCCTAACGCAA
>JAEXRH010000003.1 GCA_023438065.1 Spirochaetota bacterium | reverse complement strand
TCATCCCCAATGACAAACTGCTGCAGATCGTTGACAAGCGCGCCAGCATCGCTGACGCCTTCAAAACCGCCGACGACGTCCTGCGCCAGGGTATTCAGGGTATCTCTGAATTGATCACTGTTCCGGGCCTTATCAACCTGGATTTTGCTGATGTACGCACCATCATGTCTGAAGGCGGCGCCGCGCTTATGGCTGTCGGCCGCGCTTCCGGCGAAGACCGCGCCCGCATTGCCGCTGAACAGGCTATATCCAGCCAACTGCTGGACATCACCATTGACGGCGCCCGCGGCATTCTGTTCAACGTTACCGGCGGCAATAACCTGACCCTCTTCGAGGTCAACCAGGCTGCCGCCATCATCAAGGAAGGCGCCCACCCCGATGTCAACTTGATCTTCGGCGCCGTGATCGATCCGCAGTTGGGTGACGAAGTACGCATCACCGTCATCGCTACCGGGTTCGATAACCGCAACATGCCCCGCCGCACCGCGGCCAATGTTATGCCCCAGCAGGTCGAGATCCCCCGCGTCAACCCCGCGGCGCGCGTCACCGTGGCCGGCGAAGCCCGCCAGCTCCAGCCGGCAGAGTTCCGCCCGGTCATTATGGAGACCGACGACCTGGACCTGCCCACCTTCATGCGCAAACGCATGAACAGCAACCACAACGACTACTGATCTCTCACTCCTCCCCCATCCTTGAATAATCGCTTTTTCACGAGCCGGATCTAATAAATCCGGCTCTTTTTATCGCTTTTCAATTTTCTAATGTTAAGAATCTCAAAATATCCTTGATTCTCCATAAAGCCTATGCTAGAATGTACGGGTACAAGATTTAGGCCAATTCTATATCTCATACCCCCATATATGGGGGTATATTAGTCCGATAAATTTGCGAGGGGTACATGCGCTGTCCGTACTGTCAGAAAGCGGAAACGAAGGTTGTTGATACTACACATGACTCACGAGGCGGCGTAAGGCGGCGTCGCGAGTGCGAGATCTGCAAACAGCGGTTCAGCACGTATGAACGCCCCATCCTCACCATGCCGCTGGTGATCAAACGTGACGGCACCCGCGAAGAATTTGACCGCGACAAGCTCACCCGCGGCATCCGCATCTCCTGCTCCAAAACCCCTGTCAACGCGGCCGAGGTGGAAAACCTGGTCAATGAGATCGAGGCCTACCTGCAACAGGCCGGCCGGCCCGAAGTCTCATCCCGCGTCATCGGTGACAAAGTCATCGAGCGTCTCAAGAACCTCAATCTAATTGCCTACATCCGTTACGCGATCGTCTACCTGCAGCTCACCGACCTCCACGCGATCCGAAACGAAATTGATCTCCTACTGGAAGGTGAATAACGTTATGGCTACCCAATCTCCTGAAATTGCCGGTAAAACTTCCGCGTTTACCCCCGCGCCCAAGAATCCCCTGCGCCCCGTACAGTTGACGGATAACGCCCGCCAGGTGCTGGTGCGGCGTTACGTGCGCCGCGGTGAAGACGGCAAGCCCGTGGAAACCGTTGAAGAGATGTTCTGGCGGGTAGCCTACAACATCGCGCGCGTGGAAAGCGAGTACGGCAAAGAGGTCGGCCCGCTGGCGGAAAAGTTCTACGATATCCTCACCTCGCGCAAGTTCTTCCCCAACTCCCCCCCCTTCACCGGCGCGGGCACACCCCTCGGCCAGCTGGCCGCCTGCTTCGTTCTGCCCATCACCGATGACATGGGGCGGCAGACCACCGGCATCTTTCAGACCCTGCGTGACGCGGCGCTGATCCAGCAGACCGGCGGCGGCAACGGCTTCTCGTTTGCGCGCCTGCGCCCGGCCGGTTCCCTGGTGAAAACCTCCGCCGGGCAGGCCACCGGGCCGATCGGCTTCCTGCGCGTTTATGACCACGCCTTTGGCGAGGTCGCCCAGGGCGGCAGCCGCCGCGGCGCCAATATGGCCGTCCTGCGCGTGGACCATCCGGATGTGGAAGATTTCGTCACCTGCAAAACCAACGAACATTCCATCACCAACTTCAACATTTCCGTCGGCATCACCGACGCGTTCATGCGCGCCGTGGAAGATGACGATGACTGGGACCTGTGCTTCCCGGATGTGAAATCGCCCAAATACCACGGCTTCACCGGCACGCTGGAAGAAGCCGAAGAGGCCGGCATCCCCATCCAGGTCTACAAGACCGTGCGCGCCCGCGACCTGTTCGAGAAGATCGTCACCCAGGCGCACCACAACGGCGAGCCTGGCGTGCTCTTCCTTGACGCCGCCAACCGCACCAATCCCGTGCCGCACCTCTACAAGCTCGAAGCCACCAACCCGTGCGGCGAGCAGTGGCTTGGCCCCTACGAGAACTGCTGCCTGGGTTCCGTCAACCTCTCCGAACACCTCGGCCCCGATCACACCGTTGACTGGGAGACTCTGCGCCAGAGTGTTGTGCTGGCCACCCGCTTCCTTGACGACGTCGTCGACGCCAACATGTACGTGCCCTCCGTGCCGCAGCTGCGCGAAGCCGCCCTGCGCGCCCGCCGCATCGGCCTGGGCGTAATGGGTCTGGCGGACCTGATGTACCACACCGGCATCCGTTACGGCTCCGAAGAAGGACAGGAATTCGCCGCCCAGGTGATCGAAATCGTGCGCTACCACGCCATGAAGACCAGCGTTGAACTGGCCGAAGAGCGCGGCGCATTCCCGGCCATATCCGGCTCCATCTATGAC
>JAEXRH010000010.1 GCA_023438065.1 Spirochaetota bacterium | reverse complement strand
TATTGAGTATAAGTTCACAAAGAATCAATTAGTATTTTTTGGTATTGGTGCTGGTTTTGCAACATTTGTATTTATGTGTTCAACCATGTTTATATTATCAATATTTAGAACAAGCATTAACATCAATATAATAAGAGTATTAAATATTATAGTTGGGCTTCTTTTGCTCTATTATGCTATTTCAAGACTAATTACGTTAATCGCTTCAAAAAGTAAAACAAAAATCACCTAACAACTGCTTCAACTCGACTCGCCTATTGTCACGTTTCTTGCAATACTGATTTCACAGGTAAGAAAAGAGAAGAGCTTTATTCGCTCGCAAGAAACGCGCCAATTGACGGCTCGCGAGTTAAGCGTATGTTAGAGCGACGCCTTCGGCGCGGCCAAAAAAGAATTAAATAAAGAACAGGTGCACATGACACGAATACATTATAAATTTCACCGCATTTCAATTGCATTAATTGTTTTCTTCTTATCTTTAAGTACTATATCTTGTATTAAAAATACAAACATAACAACAAATGAATTAGACTTTATTTTTTCTGAAAAAGATTACAGTAACAATGAATCTATATATAAAGTATTACCATTGAAAAGTGGTGACGATTATTTCTATACAAAAACAAAAAATCAATTTGGTTGGTATTATTTATACTCAATCAATTTCATTGATAATAAAAACAATGAAATCCATTTAAAAACCACTATCAATATTTTCTACAGCAATAAAGATATATTAAAACTTTATAAAAGCAATGTTTTAGTAAATTCTAATAACGAAATCAGTGATATAGAATTATTAAAGCGTTTTAATTTTGATAAAGTATGTTTTATCAATAATGAAAATTATAAATATATATCATTAATATCTAAGAATATTTTATATTCAATAGAAATTGAAGGTATCACGGAAATTACTTTAGATGAGTTACTTGAAATAAGTAGCAGGAAAATATGCATTATAAATAATAAAGATTTATTACAGTATAAATAAAAATTAAAAACGATAAAAAAAATCTCTAACAACTGCTTCAACCTGACTCGGCTATTGTCACAGTTCTTGCAATTCTGTTGTTTTCGGTAAGAAAGATAAAAGCTTAACCCGTGCAAGAACTGCGCCAATGTACGCCTCGCAGGTTAAGCAAATGTTGGATGGACGCCTTCGGCGCGCGAAGAAAATAATTGATTTATCTTCCATATAATGCAATAATACAAACTTGGAGTTGTTATGGCAATTGCTAAGTCTAGATACCTACAGGAAATAGAATATTTGAATCATGTTTTTGAAGACGATTGTCTCGATGTGATGGAGCACTTGCCTGATAACTCGGTTGACATGGTCTTATGTGATCTTCCATATGGAACTACACAGAATAAATGGGATTCTGTTATTGATCTTTCTAAGCTTTGGGATCGATATGCCCGAATTGTAAAGAAAAATGGAGCTATAGTTTTAACATCACAGGGAATTTTCACAGCAAAACTGATTATAAGTAATGAAAAATGGTTTAAGTATAAAATCGTATGGGAAAAATCAAAACCAACAAACTTTTTAAATGCAAAGAAACAACCCCTCAGAAAGCATGAAGACATATGCGTGTTCTATCAATCTCAACCTACTTATAATCCACAAATGACTTTCGGAAAAGCATATTCAAAAGGTGTTAGAAAAAACCAGCATACTGGAAGTTATGGAGAGTTTGATCCTGTATTAGTTGAAAGTAAAGATGGTCTACGTTATCCAACTGATGTTGTTTATTTTAAGACTCCAGAGAGTGAACCAGAAGGTACTGTTTGGCATCCAACTCAAAAACCGGTTGAACTTGGAAGGTATCTAATTCGAACCTACAGTAATCCAGGGGATGTAATACTAGATAATGCTTCTGGGTCTGGTTCTTTTCTAGTTTCAGCATTATTGGAGCAACGGAATTTTATAGGAATAGAAAAAAACCAAGACTCCCGCTTGTTTAAGAATGAGGCAATAGATTTAATTCAGATAACAAAAGAACGTATACAAAATACTTTTTATGGCAATACAGAAATCTCTTTCTCAAAAAACATTCGACGTACTGGTATAATTAAGGATTTTATTAGAAATGAAGCCAGCAGAGCTTAAGTATAATGAAAGATCATGGGCAATAGATCTTATTTCTTATATTAATCAAATTGTAAATAAGAACGGACAAATCAATCGTGCTGGCGGAGAATTTTCTTTAGTCGGCCGTGGTCAAGCTCTTTTTCCTGATGTTTTATTATTTGGCGACCATGGTACAGGCCATATTTTGCAGGGTTGGGAATTAAAAATGCCTGACACTGCAATTGACGATGTTGAGTTTTATGAAAATGCAAAAGAAAAAGCAAAACGTCTTGGATTAAACAGTTTTTTGTTATGGAATGCTGTTGACGTAAAATTGTATGTTTTTGAAAGCAATGACTTTATTTTGGCTAATGATTTTAAGATCGCGAGACTTCCTTTTATTTCAAGGCAAGATGTTCATGAAAGATCTGACCTTTGGAAGCAAGCAACAAATGATATTATTCAGAAGCTAAATACGTTCTTTGCATCAGGAAGATTGCAAACAATATCGGCAAGCATACTGTTTTCAGATAAAGGATTGATTCCCCTAGTTTTGTCATCGCAGGCTGACGTTAAAAGTAATCTTGAATTAATTGCTCGTACTGACTATAGAATTGATGCAGAAATAAAAAAATGGTGGAAATGCGTACAATATGAATATCCTGGGTATGACACTCCTTTTGCTCCATTAGCATATACAATTATCCTTAGGTGGTTTAATAGGTTTGTTTTTTCCAACATTCTATATGCATATGGAAAAATATCTATCAAACGACCAATCCTTTCTGTAGATATTTCTGTTAAGGACGCCCTTTCAGTATTTGAAAAAATTAGTAATCAGACTGATTATTGGAACATTATTGGACCTGCTGAATTTGATGAATTATTACCTGAATCAACATGGAATACGCTACTTTCAATATTCACTTTGTTACAGGAATATGATTTTTCTCAAATTGATAGAAGTATATTATCCGAGATAATACATTCCACTGTATTACTATCTATAAAAAAAGCAGCAGGACTATTTGCAACTCCACAAAATGTAGCGGAACTCTTAGTAAGACTTACGTTATGGAACAAAGAAGCTGTAGCAATTGATCCTTTTTGTGGAACTGGAACTATAGTTAAAAATATTCTCGAAATCAAAGGCGAGTATAATATTGATGGAAAATCAATTGTTAAAGATACTTGGGCATGTGATAAATTTGGTTTTCCTGTACAAATTGCTAATTTATCTGTTGCATCTCCAGAAGTAATTAATGAGCCTTTCCAAATTTTCACTCATGATGCATTCAAACTTTATGTCGGAGAAGATATAACGTTTGTTAATCCTCAGGATGGAAGTAAGATAAGTAAAAAGTTGCCTCAATTTGATTCAGTTATATCAAATTTGCCATTTGTAGCATTTGAAGACATTTCAGAGCTAAACCCAGAAGTATTCACAAATATTGAGAATTATTATAATAAAAACAGCACAGGATATGATAAAAAACTTGATGGTAGAAGTGATTTATATTGCTACATACCGTTTATTTTACTTCCTCTCTTAAAAGAGAATGGAACTTTTGGAATAATCATTTCAAATTCATGGTTATCGACAAAATCTGGTAGTAAATTTCGCACACTATTACGCGAAAGCTATAAAATTGTTTATGTAATTGCTTCTGCCGAAGGCAGATGGTTTCATAATACAGATGTAGTCACAAACATATTAATCTTACAAAAAAGAAACTCTAAAGAATTAAATGCCACAACAAGCTTTATCAGTCTGAAAGTTGATCTTAATAGTGATGTTGATATCAGCACAATAGCTGAAGATATTATTACCCAGAATACAGAATCAGAGTATATTGAATTAAAGATATTCAGTGAAACTGAGCAACAAGAAATTGAAAATCTGAAATTTGGATATAATGCGTGTTTTGGTGACTGTACTTGGTTACTACAGAATATTAGCAAATTTAAACGCATTGATAACTATGCATCTGTTTCACGAGGTGAGCGAAGGGGCTGGGATCAGCTTTTCTTTCCGGAAGATAGTATAGCATCGCAAATTGAACCTCAATATATTAAAAGTGTTTATAAGACGGCGAAAGGTAGTGATTATTATGATGTAAGTCCAGAATCTGCTGCCTTTTGTTGCGATAAATCGCTTAATGAGTTATATGGTTCTGGACATCTAGGTGCCTACAAGTGGATTAAGCGTTTCGAAAACGCAACTAATGAGAAGGGGAAACCGCTACCCCAGGTGCTTGCCCGAAGTAATTTGCTTTGGTATGAAATGTCCGCGGAGACCCTTGCCACATTCGCTCTATCAATTAATCCAGATAGAAAAATTTGTTTTTTTAAGTTTATTAAACCATCTTTTGTTAATCAAAGACTTATTAGTATATCCCCTAAAAATGATGTAGATATAGATTTGATGCATGCTTTATTAAATTCTATATTTTGTGTAGCACAAGTTGAATCCATTGGATTTGGAAGAGGCCTAGGGGTATTAGATATAAACTCTACAATAATAAGTGAAGGTCTTTATATACCTGACTTGTCCTTAATTTCTCTTGCGAATAGAAACGCTATTGTCGAAATATTTAACCAGATTAAATTGAAACCAATCCTTAACACTATTGATACACTAGATGATCAACTTTGGAAATCCTTGAATACAAAAATCGCTAATTCTCTTGGAATGACCGATGATATGGTTGCTTCTGCGTATAGACACTTTCATAGGGTTTACAGCATACGAAAGGCTGTTGGCAGATAAAAAATCATCCAACAACTGCTTCAACCTGACATTGCTATTGTCACACTTTTTGCTAGTCGTCGCTTCGCTCCTCGGCAAAAAGTGCGCCAATGTACGCAATGCAGGTTAAGCAAATGTTAGCCAGACCCTGCGGGCGCAGAATATTTATATGGAGTTGTAATTGAATAAGTTTGTTGTCTTAATCTCTTTTACGTTTCTCTCTTTTTTTCAATCTTGTTCAATCAATAAGTATATTCAATCAGAAAGTAATCTGTTTTTTTCACAAGAAGAACTTAATACAATTGGATGTAATATAACTGATGATTATTCTAAAAATATCACATTAACAAGAACAGTTGATAAATCAGGAAGTTATAGAATAGACAGCAAATATGAAAAAAGTGAGAATGGATATTTATATATATCACAAACAGTAATTCGCAACCTTACCCCCTTTCATACGTTTATAAACTCAAAATTTGATTCTATAATAAATAATATAATATTTAGATTCTATGGATTAACATTAATAGAGATCCCAACAACAAAAAGGTTCGGAAAAGAAAGTAAAATATATGTATTACTTAATAACAAAAAAGGTCCTGTAGGAAACATTATTCGAATCCGGTATAACACCCTCTATTTCTCAGCAGCAATTATTGGTGTATATTTTAATCATGAGGACTCCTTAAAATCGCTTGTAGAGAATCTTGATAAAAGATTAAGTGCAGAGAAATAAAAAAAAGTGGCTAACAACTGCTTCAACCTGTCTCGGCTATTGTCACAGTTCTTGCAATTCTGTTGATTTCGGTAAGAAAGAAAAGAGCTTAACCCGCTGCAAGAACTGCGCCAATGGACGCCTCGCAGGTTAAGCAAATGTTAGACGGACAGCCCTACGGGCTACAACACAAGAGGTAATAATGTACAAGAAAATGATATTGCTTCTTCTAATAGTTTTAGTAATATTAATTCCAAGTTGTTCAAATAAAAAAAACAAACCATCAAATAACATTAAATCTACTCAAATCGATGAATCAGCAATAACCAATGAATCTTCTAGTTCGCAAAATGAAGTCTATATTCAATGGCAATATAGATCTTCCGAAACAGCACATGAGCTTGAGCACAAAGTATATGAATTATACTTGTATAATTCTAAAACAAATGAAACACAGTATATTATTAGTTTTTCGCAAGGGTTATCACCGATTTTTAATAACAAGCATCTTACTGTGAATAATGAAAAATCCATTATGGATTGTTCATCATGGTATGCTGGTGGGGGAATAGGATTATCTGTTTTTTATTTAGATAATATGCTTAAGGTCTATGAAGCATATTTCGAAGAATGGCAAGAACCCTTCTTATCATCAAAGCCCGTATATGATTTGAAATTATCTCCTACTGATAAAGTGATTATTCTTCCACAAAAGGAATTAGACACACCAAACTATTGTAGAGAATTGCAATTATTGAATCCACGATTATTTGGTGATGATATTCGCTATTTACAAGCAGTTATTAATAATTTTTACTCTATTAAATTGGATATTGATGGCTATTATGGACTGGATACAGAAATTGCTGTTAAAAATATTCAAAATGAAATGAAGTTATTAGAAACCGGTATTGTTACTTTAGAATTATGGAAAGAAATCACAAATACAAAAGAGAAGTATTATCAAGATTCAGGTCAATATCTTATAAAATAAAAAATTGTCTTTAATCTTGCTTATCATTAAAAAACAATCGTCTAACAACTGCTTCAACCTGACTCGGCTATGTCACGATTCTTGCTAGTCGTCGCTACGCTCCTCGGCAAGAAT
>JAEXRH010000016.1 GCA_023438065.1 Spirochaetota bacterium | reverse complement strand
ACCAGAAAGCCCTTGAGGACTTAACCGACGACGAGAGAGGCGAGAAGGGCCAAAACGAGCGCATCGTCGTGACGGGGAACGGCCTATTCACCGAGTGGGTCGGTTACGCGCCCGTCATGAAACCCGGAGCCGACCCCGGAGTAGACGTCGAGGACTATCAGAAGAACGTCCGCTTTGACGGCTCGGGCCAAACCGGCCGCATCATGGGGATGTACATCCAGCACAAGATGATCGAGGGCGCGGGCTGGGCCGAGTGCGAACAGCCCGCCTACAGCCGCCGCCTCTGGGACGACCGCGGCAGCTGGATGAAGGCGCCGACGATCAGGAGCGTGGTTGACGTCGCGATGAACATCGCCGCGACCGCTTTTGCGCCCGGCGTGGGACAGATCATGCTCAACCTCGTCGACGACGCCGTCTTTACCATGCTCGACGTCGCGAACGGCATGGACCTCCTTACGGCGGCCGAGGGGCTCGCGAAGAAAGCGGCGGTTGGCCTGGTGACGAACAAGATCAACATGGGCTTCGCGAACGGCAAGGGCCTTCTCAATAACCAAATGCTCGGCTCCGGCGTGATCGGGGAGACGCTTACGAAGGGACTGCAGATCAGCATGACTAACGTCGCCTCGAGCGGCGTCAACGCGTTCAGCGTGACAAACGCGCTCAACGGCGGATGCCTCTTTGATGGCGACGCGTTCATGGAAGGCGCGTTCGGCAAGAGCGCGATGGCGAGCGTCGCGTCGGGGATGGCGGGACAGGCGGTGACGGGAACGCTCGGAAAGTATAACCTCAAAACGAATGGCGGGATCTTTTTCTCGAAGTCGTCGGACGCGATTAGCGTCGACGCGCTGAACGCGTTCAACGGCACGATGGGCAACCTTGCCTCGACGGCGGTGACCTGGGGCATGACCGGCAACGCCTCGGTGAACCTCCTCAACGCGAGCATGCTCGGCATGAAGGGCAAGAATAACTCGCTCATCAACGGCGGACTTTTCGAGGTTAGCTTCGGAAAGGACGGGTTTCATGGGGCGGTGAGTTCGGCGGGAACCGACATGAACCTCGGGAAACTCGCGAGCGCGTTCAAGGGGTACGAGCAAAGCAGGCGGATATTCGAGCTCAAGGCCGGCGGAAAGACCGGAAACGCGACGCTCGAGACGATCGCGGCGCTTGACTATACGCTCAAGGTAAAGAATCACGCGCTTTCCAAGGATCTCTTCGATGGGAAGAAATCGCTTGAGCTTACCGACGGCGTGGCAAAAGACGGGACGACGTACGCGGGCATGGTCAATAGCGACACTAACCCCTCGGTGATCAAAATGAATCAGGCGCTTCTCGGCTCTATGAGCAAGGAAGAGATCGCGAAGTTCGCGGCCATCGTGAGTCATGAGGGCGCGCATCTTTCGGGCGAGCATGTCGAGTCGGCGGCATACAAGTTCGGCGGTGAAAGCTACGTCCAGATGGTGCAGAACATGGGATTGAAGGGGGACTCGGGATTTCTGTCGGGAATACTCGACGCTATGAAGAGGCCGGAGAATCAGACGGCAAACGCGGGTGGGGATGAATATTGGTTGCTTACAAAAGATGGAAGACTTCTTAATGATGGTCGTAAAGGCCTCAAGCAAGAAATGGCGAATGGTAAATTGAAGCAAGTCGTTAGCGATAATCAAGAGAGTTCTGTTTCAGAGGCATTGGTCCATTATCTAGGACAAGATAGAGCGAAAGAATTACTTAATCGTTCATATGGAGGATTGTTTGATTGGGGAGACCAATCAACTCATGTGAATACCTATGATAACCAAACATTAAGAGATGTGTTAAAGTTAAATGATACCCAAATAGCTGAAATCAGAAATGATCCAAAGAAATGGGAGACTGTAATTGGTAATGCCGATTTATCGCAAAAAGATAAACTTATTGGTGAGGCATTGATGAAACAAAGTGGTATAGAAACACTGGGAAGTGGATGGAATCCTGATACGCCAGGAAAGGGACTTGCTCTAACTGATAAGTCATTAACTTCGTCTTCAGTTTTCATTAGGTCCTTGGGCAATGGAAAGTATGAAAAGTTTACAGTAGACGCGTATGCATTGCGAGGTTCTGATGCGTTTAAGGTTCTTGTGCCTGAGAGCGATCCTAATAAACAAGTTAAGAATCAATCTACTGGGGAAAAATTCCCTTGGGCGATCAACGATGATTATAAGGATAATACGACTATTGGATTCATCAAGCGAGATCTTAATGGTAATGTGATTGATAAACCATATATTCCTGATGCCAGATGGAATACAGTTGATGTTGGTGTTGGCCAAATCAGTGGAAGTACCTATGATGAACGCATAACCTATCCAGGGTTGGGTGATATACAATCAAATACCGTAATTTCGAATTATAGCATAAGATTGACTGATCATAATTCAACTACATGGGGTGTCTCGGACGTGTTCTTGATGACAAATGCTGACACGATTGGTGGAGAAAGAATAAATAATGATGGGAAAATACCAAATAGCCCATACCAATCAAATCGTTCTGATCCTTTTTATTGGCATCCAGCAGGGCAAGGGACTAATGATGGATGTTGGACAGTATTAAACACCCTGGGTTATAATGGTAACTTTAAGGATATCAATAAAATTGGATCGGCTGCGTACAACTTCCTTCAAATGACTAACTATCTACAGCAGTGGGGTGTATATAAAGATATAAATATTCCTGTATATCAAGGGAATTTAAACCCTTGGATCTCATCATATTAAGGAAAATCGAGATGATTAGACAAATTATCATAGCAATGGTGTTTATGGCATTACAAATTGCGATGATAGCACAGGATTTACATGCCTTGAAACAGGCTACTTTTCCGGACCTTTGGTATTATAACTTTGACTCATGCAAAAGAGAGCATATTGGATTTTATGCGGACTATGTAGATTATATTCCGAGCAACTGTTTGTGGGAAGGTGATTACATTACTGGTTCTCAAGAATATCAAAGAATCTATCACTTAAGTCAAATGTCAATAGATTCGCAGGGATTTAGATTTCTTAAAGTCGATCCAATTCAGTTTAGCGATGGGACAAGTACTAATAAAATCGTTGTTTTATCTGGGGCCGGGTGGTTCTTAGTAAATGATTATTCAAGTCCTGATCCAAAATTTGCAAAGATAGAGTCTGAAGCTCTGGGTTCTGTATTAAATGCAATCAAGCGGGGTGTTCAACACAGAACTTCTGAATGGGCGGAACTGCCTCATGTTGGTTTACTTGAAGATGGCATAAAATCTATCAGCGCATGGTCTGAACTCAAGGAGGTTGTCAAAGGCAAAGATATAGTATATGAAGCAAAGAATATGAAAAATCCAATCGCCGTAACGATTGATAATGAATATAGCTTTGGACTCAATCAAGTATTTCCGCCTTGGGCGGAAGGAGAACAGGGGCCTGGTATCGGAGGATACATTGATGTTGAGTTCGAAAGATCTTCAGACAAGTTTTATATCCTTAATGGTTACGTAGATATGACCAATCGTCATCTCTATAAGGCAAATAACCGCTTAAAGACAATCAAAATAGATTCTGAAGATCCACCATTCTCAACGGTGACAGTAATTAAAGATGTTGTTCAGTTCCATGAGATTGTCCTACCACAAAGTACTGCTAAAATTCATATTACCATTGTTGATGTCTATAATGGCACAAAGTACGATGATACTTGTATAACCAAGTTATTCCTGCCTCAGCGTGATTTTCGAACAAAACGTGAGATGGAGTCAGAGGTTGAAAAGCATCTTAAGAGTACGGGTTTTTTAAAATATTAACTATGTGGCAATATCATTATAAGACACTTGTGTTTCTGTAGAAGGGAAACTTCTGCTAGAGTTGGATCAGATTATATAAAATAGAGGGCTTTTTTTTTGAGATCGATCCTCTTAATATACGCTGTTTGTTAGTTGCCTATAATACGTTTATTAACCCACAAACGCCTTCGGGCGCGAGTCGGGTTGAACTCATTCTTATGGCCAGTGATAATTATCGTAGATCGATAATGAACATGAAAGTCATCGACTTGTGAAATTATATTTGCTTGCCGAGTAGCGAACCCCCTCTTGCTCTGGTCAAGACCATGAACGCAATTACGACAATTCACATAGCATCAAGTTCTTTGGCACAACAATCACTATTGCGATAAAAGACAACCAGAATATTTCGAATAAAGGACGAAGGGGTGGCGGAAAAAGGATTCGCCGCGTCGCGGCGGAGCCTTTTGGAGCCAGGGGAAGCCGCGTGAGACGTACTTACACCAAAGGGGACGACCAGAAAAGATTGCACCCGTGACTATGCGAATCCCCTCTGATCCCGGACGGCTTCTCGTGTGGATTGCCTATGCGAGCGCGGCACCTCAGGGACATGAAGGCCAATTCGGCGAGTCAGTGAACAATTCACAACGCTTTGAGCCCCTGCGCCGATTCTTGGCCTCATGACCCGGTGCCGCGATCGCGAGCGGTAAACCGCAAGCCGTCCGGAATCGGAGTCGACCGACACCTCACGGGCGCGATCGCGTTTCGATCCGCGTCCCCTCCTACGTTCGACTTCTTCAACGGGATGGACTTCACCACTGCGGCGGAAGGATTCGTCAGCGCCACCCGCTTACGGAAGCGCGTTTTTCGGCACGTTTCCCGGGCCATAGATCGTTTCCAGTATTTCGGTGAGGCGACCCCGTTGCTTCGCGTTCTCGTAGCCGGATACGAAATCGGCGTGGATTCGCCGCGCGTCCGGGCTGGTCCGCGAGATGATCAGGCAACTTTCGACGAGGACAATCGGTTTCGTTATGCCATACCCGTCCCGATTCATCCCGTTTTCTTGCAACGCGTACCAACCGAGGATGTCGATGGTGGAAACCAGGTCGATCCGGTCGTGTTGAAGCTTTTTGAAATTCAGGAACTCGGTGTCCGCGCGGTCAAGGGTTAACCCCGCGTCCTCCAGCATCGGTATCGTGGGCGCGCTCCTGACGATGCCGATCTTGTACTTAGCGAGCTCGGCGAGGTCCCGAAACGTCAAGCCTTCGGGAAACCGCGATTTTTTGTAAAAGAAGACGATGCTGTTGGAGAGTATCGTTTTAACGAAGTACTTTTCCTCGTCCGCCTGAAGCGGATTGAAAAACGCGGCCTGAACCGCGTTTTGCTCGACGAGCGTGACGATCCTCGCGAAGGGGACGTAGTCGTACGAGATCTCGTACCGCTTGCCCCTGAATGCCTCGTCGACGAATTGTCCGAGGATGCCGTTGCCTTCCATGCCCGCGGTGCCCAGCGGAGGGAACTCGCTCAGGCTGACGGTAAGCGGCGTCTGGGCGAAGGTTAACGACGCGAGCGCGATACACGCGCAGAATAGTGCCGTTCGCTGTCTCATGTCTCATCCTCCTTGCATCGCTTACTGAAGTATGAAGGATTTTTCCTCGATTTGCAAAATAACGCGGGCGCGAAACGTGAATGGGACGGGATTTGAGGCCCGCTCCCTTTTTCCCTTTACGGATCGTTTCCCGTGAGGCATACTTTGACTCATGAGAACGCTCGCCATAACCCTGTGTGTCGCATTCGCCCTCGCCGTCCTGCCCGTGCATGCCGAGAAGGTCACGATCTCGATCGGATCCCAGCCGCCGCTTCTCGGCCCTGAAGGCGGGATCGTGAACCTCGTGATCGCCGAGTCGCTCAAGCGGGAAGGGTATGAGGTCGAGTACGACTGGCTCCCGATCGGCCGGATGCTCAAGATGCTCGAAACGGACGGTCTCGAGGTTTACGTCACTCCCTCGAACACCCCGGGGCAGCAGCATCCTCACGTGAATTTTCTCGCCGCGAAGGGCGTGTTCTTTTACCTCGCGCGAAACGAGCCCGCGGTCCCGATGAAAAAGCTCGAGGATCTCGCGGGGAAGAAGGTCGGGACGGTGATCAATTCTCCCCTGCGGGCGATGTTCGAGGCCGCGGGGATCGTGGTCGACGAGGGGCCGTTCGACACGATGTTCCTGAAGCTCGAGGCCGGCAGGGTCGATTTCGTCTCGACGGCGGACGTGGGGGGGCTTTTGACCATCCGGAGACTCTTCCCCGGCAGGGAAAGCGAGTTCACGTTCACCGATTTCGCCTACATGACGATCGGGACGGGGCTGTACGCGAAGCCGGGCGTACGGGGCGATCGTCTTCTCGAGAGCGCGCGTCGCGGGTTCGCGGCGATCAAGGCGGACGGGACGCTCGACCGGATGCTCGTTTCCTTCTTCGGTCCGACCTACGCGAAGCGCGTCATGGTGTACTGATACCATGGGCGCGATAATCGAAAAATAAACGCCATTTTCCCGCCATTTTCCCGATTCCCGCCGAAGTGATTCACCGGGAAAAAGGAGTGGTGGGCGATGAAAAGGGCTTTTCTGGCCGTCGCGCGGCGGGCGTTCGCGCGGCGTTTTTCTCGATGCGCGCGGCTCGCGGTTGTGGCGGCGACGGGCATCGCGTGCGCCGCGGCGTTCGCCTCGGGCGCGGTTCCCCCGGATCTCGATCTCCTTGACCGGTACCTCGACCGCGCGGACGGGATGGACCGCGAAAACGACTGGCTCGCCGCCTCCGGCGAGGCGAGCGAGGCGGTCATGGCGAAGTGGGACGCGCAGGCCCGTGCGATTTTTGAGGCCGGGATCGATCTTGCATCCTTGCGGGTGCAGGCGGGAAAGGAGGTCGCGGCCGAAATCGAGCGCCGGCTCGGGGATTGGCTTCTCGGGCGGTTCGTCGGGACGGTCGGGGGCGTCGACTGGGTCGCGACCCTCGACGCGATCGGCGCGACGAAGCTCGCGGGGATCTTCGAGCTCGACGACGCGGGACGGGTAACGGTCGACGCGGCGGGCGATCCGGCGAGGAAACCGGTCGCGGGCGATGCGGGTTTTACGGCAGAGCTCGAGTCCTGGAAAACGGCCGCGCGCGCCATCGCGGAAAAGGCAGTCGCGGAGTGGGAAACGCGCGCGACGGGCGCGCTGGGCGAGCTCCTTTCCGGGATGGACGAGGGGCGGCGCGCGGAACTCGGGCGGACGGGCCGGTTCCTCCTCGATGAGCTCGGCGCGGGGAAACGGCGGGAGCTCGATACCCTTCTCGCCCTTGAGGAATCCGACTATCGGCACTATCGGCTCACCGACCAGGCCTCGCTCAGACTCGAAAGCGAGGGCGAGGACGCGAGCGCGGTGGTCGCCGCCTTGATCGGCGAGACGAACGCCTCGCTCGAGGCAACGCTTTCGGAACTCGCGAACGCGCTTGACGAAGAGGCGGGCGCGGTCACGGGCGACGGCGAGGTCATCGACGGGGATGCCTGGCAATCGGAGTTCCGCGCGGCGCTCGAGAACGGTCTCGCGCTGTGGGCGCGCTCGGGCGAGGAGTTTCTCGCGCGGCGGATCGAGTGGGAGCGGAAGGCGGGAGTCGATCTCGCCGACGGGATCGAGCGGTGGAACGACGCGCTTCGCGAGATGCAGGATAAAGAGGGCGCCTGGCTCGAGGAACTGAAAAGCGTCCGCGAGCGGGCGGAGGCCCGGTTCGACCGGCGTTTCGAGGAGCTCGAGGCCGCGCGGGTCGCCGCGATGAGCGAGCTCGACGAGAGCATCGCGGCGAACGAGGGGAATCTCGCGGAGCGGGTGGAGACGATGGTCGGGATGCTCGAGCGCTCGCTCGGGATGATGAATACCGCGCGCGAGGGCGCGGAGTACTGGATCGGCGCGTTCTCGGGAAACGGCGAGTATTCCCTCGACGGGATTTCGTGGGACGCGAACGCGATGCGGGCCGAGCTCTTTCGGGTGGCGGAACACAAGCTTCGACCGAACAGGCTGTCTACCCTCATGGGTACCATTGATCTTTCTGATGTATCCGGAAGAAAACCGTATACGGAAAATCTTTTGGCGAGCATCGAGCGCATGGCGCTCGGAAAGGTATGCGAAACGGAACGGCTTTCACCGGCAGAGCGTGCAGCCCTTATCGCGAACGGATTGTCGCGGGGGTTGCTGAAGGACGGCGCAGGATACGCGACGCTGGTAGAGGAATACTGGCAAACCGTCCTGAACGAGCAGGCGAGCGAGGCCTTCGACAAATACATGGATAAGGACGTATCGGATACGATATCCGGTTCGGACTTCACGGGGGACGCGCTTTACGGGGAGCTTAAGGACGTCGGAGACGGAAAGACCTTTAAGGAAGTCCTTTCGGCCGAACGGATCGCCGCGCTTCGGGCGGACTTTCTCGCGCGAATTACCGAAACGATGAAGAGCACGCTTTCGCTCAGCGCCGCCTCGCGCGAATCGCTCTCGCAGGCGGGTTATTGGATAGAGACGGTGTACGCGCGGTACGAGGCAGAGGCGGAAGCGCAGAACGAGGCGCTTACGGAAAGCTACGGGCTCGTGGTGTTCGAGGGGAAGCGCGTTCCCGAGGGAGGCTATGGCTCGGACCGGACGATCGCGGGACCGATCAAGGAGCTTCTCGACGAGTACGGATGGGAAGGGCTCTATCTCGACGACTATCAGGTCGAGCTTTTGAAGGCCCGCGCGGTGAGCGCCTACTGGCAAAAGGAGCTCGCGGTCGCCGAGGCGGTGCGGGAGTACGCGGTCACGAACGACTATACGCGCGAAACCGAGGCCGAGACGCTCGAACGGTACAATGCCTCGCTCGACTCGTATTCTCGGGCGCTTGAGGACTATCGCGTCTCGGTGCGCGACCTTGAGGCGGTGAACGACGCCATCGACGAAAAGAACGCGGCGATCGCGAGGATACGGGAGCGTCTCGAGACCCAAAAAGGGCTCCTTGCCGACCAGAAGCGGATCTACTCCGCGCTCATCCTCTCGAGCTCGCTCGACTCGACCGAATACTACACGGGGCAGTTTCGCTCGTATTACGAGGCTCTCGCGCGGCTTCGCGCGTCAGACTCGAAGGAAGGGAGCGTCGCCAGGGCGGGAAAGGCGCTCGCCGACGCGGCATCCGCGCGGGACGCCGACGCGCTCGTCGCCGCCTCGTCGGAGGCGATCGCCGCGCTGATCGACGGCGATCCCCTCCGCGGCCCGGACGACAAGGGAATCGTCGCGCTCAGGGCGGAGTACGACGCGCGCGCCTCGTTTACCGCGGACGCGCTTTCGTACGAAAGCAGGAGCGCGTTTCTCGAGAAGGCGGCGACCGCGCTCCTGATCGATGAATCGGACGCGACGTACGCGATCCTCGAGTCGGCATACGAGCGGTACGCGGCCGCGAGCGATTCTTCCGCCGCGGCCGAGCGGCTTGCGGCAACCCTCGAGACCGTCGCCTCGACGCTCGCCCTCGAGTCCGCGGGCGCGATCGAGCGGAAGATGATGGCGATCAGGCTCCTTCTCGCCGAGAGCGAGCAGGAGGCCTTCGACGCGATAAAGACGGTCGCTCCCGATTCGATTACGGCGCGATCGATCGACGGGTGCGCGGGCGAGCTCGCCGAGCGCGCGCGGTACGCCGAGCGATCCCTTTTCGGGAGACGGCTCGAGATCGAGTCCGAGGCGCTCGCGGTGCTCGTCGCGGCTATGGATGAGTATCGAACTGTCGACGGTCACGGGAACTCGGCTGAGGGGTTCGCGTACGCGAAGCCGTCCGGTGACGGATACACGGCGTCGCGCCTCGCCTGGACGCTTGACCGGCTTCTCGCCGAAGGCGTGAAAATCGTCGACGGGGAAGCGCGTGTCAGTGAGCTTACCGGGGACGAACGGCTCGCCCGCGTCCGGGAGACGCTATCCGCGCTCGAGATGATCAAATCGATCCTCATCGACGCCGCGCTCACCGAAGTGGAACGGACGGAGAAGCTTCGCGCCCTCGCCGCGGGGAACGCCATGGTCAGGACCTATCTTGCGGGCGGAAGCGTCTTCGCATCGGAGGGCGTTGACTACGCGATTCCCGCGCTCGCGGACGAGTACCGGGAACGGGTCGCGCTTTCGGGCGCGTCCGATACGTACGAGTCATTCGCGCGGCTTTCGCCCGCGCTCTCTGCGGCGCGGCGCGCTTCCGCGATCGAGGCCTTGAGCGACTGGCTTTCGGCGAACGGCCTCGGGTATGCCGACGCGGGGACGATAACCCTCGCGAACGCGGAGACGATCTGGAAAAACTTCAGTCCCGCAAGTCGCGCGGACGCGATCGGGAAGATCGCGGGTATCTCGAAGGGCGCGCGGGATATTCTCGACTCGGGCGACATTCCGACGAGCGTCGCCGAAGGGCTTGATTCCTGGGTGCGCGAGCTTGAGAACCTTCTCGCGGCGAAGGCGCTGCGCGATTTTCCCGGTGATACGGGAGGAGGCGCGGTCGCGTCAGGCGACGAGGAGGCGGTTCCCGAAACGATTCGTACGAGAGTTCTTGCCGCCTTCGATTCGGTAATCAAGAACCACGATGGCGCGTGGCGCGCGTGTCTCGGGCGGGAAGGGTTTATCACGAACGCCGATGACGCGGCGAAGATCGACGGCACGGAGATGGATTTCGTCGCCGCTCGGAAAGTATCCGAGGTAACGAGCGAGTCTGACGGTATTGCCCGCTACTATAGCGATAACGCGCTCGTGAACGACGGTCTCGAGAGCGCGGCGCGTCTTGCCGCGCTCGGAGCGACCCTCGGCAAGCTCGTGTCCTCGTGGAGCGGGATAGACGCGCTCGAAGCGGCGAAGGAGCGTCTTGAATCGTCCCCGGCCCTTAAGGCCGCGAATCCGCTCGATGCGAGTTTTCCGGGCGCGTTCTCGGCGTATGAAGCGGGTTCACGGAGCGTTGAACTCGAGATCGTGTATCAGAATGCGCGGAACGAACACGCTGCCGGGATCGCGCGGCTCTCCATGAACGCCGAAACCCTTGCTTCTCTCGGGGAAACCGTGAGGGTGTTCGAGGAATCGAAGGGAAAGCAACTCGCCGAATCGACCGCGAGCACGAAGACGAAGATCGCCGAGATCGAAAAGGCTATCGACGCCATCGAAAAGGAATGGAAGGAAGCGATAGACGATCCCGCTACCGCGTCCGAAGTCGCGTCGGGGAACTTCAATGACGCGGGATACCGGCAGCTTGAGGAAGCGTACGCCGCGCGATATTCCGCCGCGGGGATCGCGTTTAAACGTCTTGAAGAAGAGAAGCACGGTCTCAAGGTCGCGAAGGCAGTGTACGAGTACGCCTCGACACCGTATCTCCGCGTTAGCGACGAAGCTGACTCCGGGAAAACCGTCATGCCAACGAGCGGAAAGCACTCGGCAGTCGATCCCGATACCCGTTTCGCGGAGGTTCTCTCCCGGTCGCGTTGCGCCGATGCCGCGGTCGACGCCCTGGAGGAACTATATGGAAATAAAAATAAAGAACAATGCAAGAGCCTTTACGAGCGCGACGCAAAATATCGCGCGCTAAAAGACAATTACGAGACCATGTATCGCGGAAAGCTTGCCGCAGCGCAGGCGCAGTGCCTTCTCGATACCGAAATCGCGCGCGCGAAAGCGCGTTATGAACGCGCAAAGGTCGCGTACGAGGATTCGATAATCTCGACGTCGTCGGCGCCCGTAAAGTTCGAAGAAAGCGGTGACAAGTCCGTGTCCGGGTGGATCGCCGGCCTTCGCGATGAACTCGAGAGCGGGACGGCGCAAAGGATCTTCGATTCGCTCAGGATCGTGAACGGAACGGTGAGTTTCTCGGGCGAGGGAACGTTGGACGAGAACGCCGTAGCGGATTATTTTACCCGGAAAGACGGCGAACCCTACAGCGCGTTCGAGCTCGAACTCGCCAAATGGCTTGAGCAAAATGGCGATAAAGTCGAAAGCATGAGCAAGTGGTCCTATGCCCTTTCGTGGGAAGAAATCAGTCTTTCAGGAGGGTATCAAAGCTGGCAAGAGTATTATACGGCTGCGGAAGACTATATGCTTGCACACGAAAATAATCCGTATTTCATCAGTGCCTTCTACCTGGATACATCAAGCCTGCGCAATTCCTATTCATCTCAATTAGGCGCGCTTCTCGGGAAGACCCTTCTTGCAGGACATGGCGGGGCAGGCAGGGATGAAGACCTTGAAACGGCGGTGTACGCGACTGCTGATAAAGTCGACTGGCTTTTCTCGAAGATCAAGGATTCCTATGCCGCCGTAAAAGATACCAAAGACTATACATTCTTCAAGCTCGTTTCGCTCTATCGTCTTTACGCGGGGAATCAGGCTGAATCTCCGCTAAGATTTTTGCATGGAAGCTTCGCCACCGGTTTTTATTCGAAGGCCCATGACGTTTGCCAAAGTAACGGAACTGACAGCTGGTTTGACAAACCTGCTTGGCATAACGCCCGCGATATAGCGGTCGAGAAAAGAGATAACGCGAGGCGGGCCGTTCAAAATACCCATGCCGCGATGACGACGACTAAAACCGGGATAACGATTCGAAAAAACGACTATGACGCGAGCAAAGCCGCCTATACTACCCTGCTCGGGGGAGATTCCGAATCGGGCGGGTCGAGCGTGACCTTCGAGGAACTGCTCACGGCTATCGTCACGGCGAGCGGAAACAGCGCCGCGAAGCCCCTCGACGACATCCTCAGGCTCGCGGGATACGCGATCGACACGAAGACGAGCGAGACGACGAAACGGGAATACCTTCGAAAGACCTTGACCGCGAATGGGACGATCGACGTCCCGAAAACCTCGAGGACCGTGAGCACGTACCTCGACTCGATCGTTGCCTCGTACGGCGCGAGGATATCGGAGGCTCAGACCAAGCTCGACACGTACCTCTACTCCGACGGCGCCGGCGGCGGTGACGACAAAAAAGGCATCGCTATCCTTCAGGAAGAGCGCGAGCGCGAGCTTCGCGAGGCCTATGCCCGCTTCGTCGCCGTCGGCATCATCCCCGACGAACACGCCGACCTCGCGATCGTCTCCAAATGGGAAAGCGTCCTCGAGGTTGCCGCGCGAAACCCCGAGGGAGACTCAGCCTCCGTCGCGGCGCAAGCGGGAACTTTTCTTGCCGCCATCAAGGACGAAACCGACGTATCTCCCGCCGTCGTTCGCCTCCGCGACGCATGGACGGGCTGGCTCGCGGCGAAGAAGGGTACGAGCGAGGAAAAACTCGCGGGCAATGAACTTGCGACCGCCTTTACCGTCGTCGTCGCCGGTTACCGCGCGGGTCTCGACTGGAAGTCCGCGCTCACGGCCGCGTATGACCGAACGGGAGAGACCGCGACCTCGGGCCACGTCTTCGACTCCCGCGAGGACAGCCTGAGGACCTACGACCTTTATTCAGATATCCTCGGGGACCTTCAGTCCGAGAAAAGCCACGTTCGCGAGGTCGGCCGCGAGGAGGTAACCGCATCCCTTCGCGACGCGCTCGCCGCGATCAACGCGAACCGACTCGCCGCCTACATGGCCGTGCGCGCCTCAAGGTGGGACGTCCTTACCGCGGAGCTTACCGGGGAACGCGAGCAATTCGACGCCCAGATGGACGCCATCGCGTCGCGGGGTAAAACCGCCTGGAATCGCGCCGTTGACTCGCTCACTTCCGCCGCGAAGGCCTGGCAGACCTCCTTCGAGCGAAACTACGAACGGAAAAGCGCCGCCTGGGAAACGCGGTACCTCGCCTTTATCGAGCGGAAGAATCAATGGGCGACCGACCTCGCGTGCCAGGCCCTCTCGCTCGGCGACAAGGCGATCCTCGACCGGATCCCGACCCTCACCGGGGACGCCATCCGGGAGGCGAGCGACTTCATCGTCGCCGACGTCGTCGAGGCCCCCGACCCCGATGCCCTCATCGCGAGCGTCCTCGACCAAGACCTCCTCTCGACCCTCCTCGAATCGGCGAAACGATCTTCCTCTTCCGTCGCCTCGTTCAGCCCCGCCGTGTTCCAGACCCTGAGGCGCGACACCCGCAACGGCGCCCGGATACTCGAACGCGTGCGCGAGTGGCAGACGTCCGAAGACGACGAGCTCGAGGCCCGCCTCGCCTTCCTCCAGTACAGCAAGGCCATCGACACCCTCAAGGAAGCGCGCGGCGAAGTAGAGAAAAGCCTCGACGACTCGAACGAGGATACCTGGCGCGGCTTCAGGAACATGTTTCTTGACAGCGGTTTCAGGCAAACCGGCGACAACTTCACCAAGAAGACGACCGTCGGCGCGACCCTGATGGACAACCTCTACGAGACCCATACGATCAAGGGTTACGAACGCTTCAAGACCGAGATCAAGGATTTCACCAGGGATTTCGCCGCTCCCGAGGGAATCGCCTGGGCCGACATCGGCCCGGAAGGCATGAACGCTCTCCTTCAGCAAGCACTCGAGGCCGTGCCGAAAGAATACAACCGTCTCTACGGCGAGCGCGACAAGGACGGAAACCTCCTGGGCGCGACCTACGAACGGCAATTTCAGAAGAATGAACGCCACGCCGAGACCAGATCCCGGTATGACGAGGCGACCAGAAGGTATGTTACGTATCTTGTCGAGAAAACGAAGAAGATAAACGCGGCCGAAAACGTCAATCTCGATGCCTACAAGAAGTACATCGAGGACTCGGAAGAGCCCGGTTCGACCGAGCGCGTCATCATCAAGAAATCGGGCGAGTTCGTCGACTGGGTCGGCTACGCGCCCGTCATGAAAGACGACGCCGACCCCACGCTCGACCTCGGCGACTGGAAACGGAACGTCAAGTACGAAGGCGCGGGTCAGACCGGCGAGATCATGGGCTTCTTCATCCAGCACCGGATGATCGAGAGCGTCGGCAAGGCCGAGGCGCGCCAGCCCTTCTACAGTCGCCGACTCTGGGACGACCGGGGAAGCTGGATGGCCGCTCCCACGATCAGGTCGGTAGTCGATATGGCGATGACGATCGTCGCGACCGCGGTTGCCCCCGGGCCCGGAGCGCTCGCGCTCAATACCGCGCTCAATACCGTTGACGATGCCGTGTTCACGATGATGGACGTGTCAAACGGTATGGATCCCCTGGCTGCGGCGGAGGGACTCGTGAAGAAGGCGGCGACAAGCTACGCGACGGCGAAGATAAACCTGGGATTCAACGGTTTTACTGACGGCGGCGTAGTGCATCCGGGACTACTTCAGAAACTAGGCCTGCAGGGTAACGTGGTAGGCTCAACTTTGTTGAAGGGTGCCGAAGTCATGACGACGAATATCGCCTCGAGCGGCATGAACGCCTTTAGCGTCTCGAGTATGTTCGACGGCGGCCCGCTTTTCGACACCGACGCTTTCGTTGAAGGATCGTTCGGCACAAACGCCATGGCGAGCGTCATGTCGGGGATGGCGGGGACGTATGTGTCGGGCAAGCTAAACGAGTTGAACCTCGGAAAGGACGCGATTAAGGTAAACGGTTTCAATACCGGTCAGATAAAGGATGTCGGAGGGATTGGCACGCTTGTCGGGGGTGTTTCCGGAAGCGCCGTGACCTACGGGGTCACGGGAAACGCAACGCTTAACCTCGCGCGCATCAACGGCGTCGGGATCATGGAAATGCATCTCGGTAACGACGGATTCGGCATGAACTTCGGGATGAACGGCACGGACATGAGCCTTGGCAGCCTTTACGGCGCGGTAAAAGGCTTGCAACACCTGGAGAAGAACAAGAAAATTGAGGCCGCGGCGAAAGATAACCGGATGGACGTGGCAACGGCGCTTCGGAGCCAGTACGGGTTTGGCGACAGGATGGCGCTCGAGCAACTTGACGGAGTACTCTCGGGAACCACGATTCTCAGGGATGGAACGGGTCTGCCCGAACGGGCGCGGGGAGAAACGACTACCGAAAACGGGAAACGCGTGGTATACTTGGCGGGATATCACGAAGCCATGACGACCGAGGAGCAGCTGACTATGGGAATCACGCTCCAGCACGAGGCGTATCGCGACGGTATCGCTTCGGGCAATAACATGACCGAGACTCAGCTGGCGACGTACGCGCATACCCTGATCGCGGAGCGGATGACGTACGATCCGCGATACGCCGCGCTCATGGGCAACCTGATCTCCCGTGATTCAACCCTCGCCACCGACCTAGCCATGCTCAATAAATCTCGGGAGCATCACGACGGCAGTTACTTCGCCTCCTACGTAGACTCGACGTATGACTCGAGTAAGGATTATTGGAGAGTCACGAAGGATAAAGACGGGAAGGTAATCAAGGTTCAGGATGACGGGGATAAAACGCACATAACCTTTGTTGATGATAATGGAAACCAACAAGGCGATACAACGCAAACAAGCGGAAGTCTATCTCTTCAAATTGCTAAGCTTGCAAAGAGTGGACAAACGAAGTCGGAAATCAATGATATTATGGTCGCTTCAGGATTAGATTGGAATAATCAAAGTGGATGGTTTTCCAGTTCTGATTCAGGGCAATATTACCAACCATGGGGCAGCCTTTCAGGAAATATGTTTGGCTTGTTGAATACAACATCATCAAACATAGTGGATAGGATTAAAGCTCAAATGCTTCAAGAGAAGCGAGAACCAAACATTGAAAAGATGAATGAATCAGAGAAGGTTGAGTACTATCAAGAGCAATTAACTCTGAGTGATCGGATGGTAAGCAATCCGGTTGAGACAAATTTCGCTTTAACGCAACTTGGTCTTGTTGGTGAGGATTATGTGTATGGTAGTGAGAACCCATATAACAATAATGAATCTGGAGTAGATTGTTCAGGAGGGCCTCAGTTTGGCTTACGATTGCAAGGTTATATATTGCCTTCTAGGGAGACGGCTGCAGGTTTTATTAGTAAGTACTGTGCTAAGGTAACTGATGGTACGCGATATCCGGGAGACGTAAGAGCCTTGTATGAGGGAACTGATATTAGTCATATCCAGACCCTTGTTGATCAAAATGCCCGTGTAAACCCGACTGGTGTAAAAGCAAATACCATAAGAAATCCAGGAACAGTTAATTTATATACAAGTCAGTTGCCAAGTAGTGGAGCAATATTCAGGCTTAATCTTGAACGGCTAGAGCAATATTATGACTCTTCGTTAAATGTTGTTGGAGGAAGATTAAATCCAAGCCAGCTTGATCGAGCTTGGGAGAAACTATTGAGATGGGAGAATGCATTACAATGATTAGAAGTGCTGGTATCTATAGGAATCTTTCTTTACTTATTATACTTTTCATAATGCTTATCTCTTGCAAGGCGGTTGATAAGTATCCATATTCAAAATCTGAAATGAGCGAGCTCTCTAAAGAAGAGTTAATGAGTGTCTCTGGAAAAACGTTTTTTATTATAAGTGATTCTCAGCTAGGTGGATCTATTAATAAAGCCCAAATATTCACAGAGGAAAACAAAAAATACAGGGTGTATCTAACGATACAAAACGGAACTATAAAAAGAGGTGATGGTAGTATTTTCATCGATATCAGGAAATTTCCAATTGAGTTTGATTCTTGGAGAATTGCAAGAAACTCAACGAATACAGTGTTTTTAATCTATCCTACTCAAAACAACCAAGAAACAGCTGATCCGATTTTTATAACATATGATATGTCGACGGATTCATTTCAAGAGAAAACTATCGACCCCAGTGAATACTAGCATCCATGGATTTCCCCACTTTGAGCATGACTCTGCATCTAATAATTGTTCATGTTATAAGGAAATGGCATAACCCGACTCGCGCCCCTTGGACGTTAGCCGAATTGAACGCATTCTTATATCATCTCTATCGTTTACCAAGATTGTGCAGCATGAATTGAAGGCACACACAATTCCCTTCCTGCGAGTAAAGCACGAAGGGGTAGCGGAAAAAGGATTCGCCGCAACGCCGCGGATCCTTTTGGAGCCAGGGGAAGCCGCGAGAACGGCACTTACATTAAAAGGAACGACCAGAAATGATCGCGCCAGTGACTGTACCGATGCCCTCCGATCCCGGACGGCTTCTCGTTGAAGCTTGCCCTAGAGAGCGCGGCACCTGAGGGACATGAAGGCCAATTCGGCGACTCAGTGAACAATACTCGTTGCCTTGGGCTTCTGCGCCGATTCTTGGCCTTCAGGGCCCGGTGACGCGATCGTAAAGAGCGAACCGCATACCGTCCGGGATCGGAAACGATGACACCTCACTGGCGCGATCGCGTCCAAAGGCGCGTCCCCTATACCTGAAAATCCTCCAGCGCCCCGACCCAGTTGTCATTCGCCTTCCCGCCGCTACTCAGATGAAGGAGGAGATTGAGCTCCCCGATGTGGTATTCCATATGGCGGAGCAGGAAAAGAACGACGCTGATCATGCGTGGTCCCGTCCAGCCGAAATTGGTATTCGGCGCTTCCTGGTCCACCGAGTTAATCCAGTCGTCGGTCTTTTTCTTGTAGACGTGAATCAGGTCAAGTATGTCTTCCTTCGTGGGAAGGTCTTCTGGCCGACCGTGTTCCCAGTTCCAGTCGTTGCTCTTGCCGGATACCAGGCCGACTGCTGACCGTTCATCGATGTAGTAATTGACGCCGCCAATGACGTGATACGCTATCCTGGCCGGACGGATGTAGCCGCATCCCGCCGTGAGCCAGGAGGCGTCATCGAAATCCGCAACCATTTTGTGGAACATTTTCCATGCGTGATCGTACTGTCGTACCAACTCTTCTTTCATGAATCCTCCTGCTCTCGGACTTTCCCGGTCATTCCGACCGTGAATTCCAGCTTGATACTAGCCGATTATACCTGTCAGGTAGTGTCAGGATTGCGTCAGCGGATCGATTTTTCCCATTTTCGATACCCGTGTCCGTCGGGGCAGGGGAAGCTCCTCGGGAAGCGGCGCCGGGGGGCAGTTGACGCGGGATATTCCGTCTTTTATGCTTAACGGTATGGGGATTCCGAAGAGAGAGCCGCGCGTGCGCCGGTTGATTGATGAAGTTCAACTTTTGGCGATCGTGCTTTCGACCGTGATCATCATTGTGGTGCAAATATCTTCCATATTCATCATTTCATACTCGATGGGTTCGAGTCTCCGCAAAGACGCCGTACGCGTGGCTGACGAGCTTGTCTTGTATCTTTCGGAGCCGATGTACAATGTCGACGATGAGCAGACCGTGCGCATGGCCGAGGCGATGCTCGTCTCGGGAAGGCTGTCGGGGATCCAGCTTGTTTCGACGGCGAGCGGAACGCTCATCTCGGAGATGCGCGGCAAGGACTCGCGCTACATCGAGCCGATAACGCGGAGTATCGTATACGACGATGAGCTCCTGCTCGGGACGGTGACGCTTCATTACAGCGACGCGGAGATCAACGCGACGAGGCTACGCATCGTTTACATCGGGATGTTGATACTGGCGGCGGTTTTCGCCGTTAACTTCGTCGTAAACCGGATTCTGCTCAAGAAGAGGATTCTGCGCTCGCTCGAGCCGATCGTGAACGGAATCGGTTCGATCCGCATGGGCGATTACTCCTCGCGGATCGAGAGTTCCCGGTACGACGACGTGAATACCCTCATCAACCTCATCAACGAGATGTCCTCGAGTATCCTCGCGAAGAACTCGCAGTTGGTGGAATCGAACGCGCTTCTCGAGAACCGCGTCGCCGAGCGTACCGAGGAGCTGAGCCGTTCCCTCGCCGATCTCAGGCAGGCGCAGGCCCGGCTCGTGGAATCGGGAAAGCTTTCGGCCCTCGGACTCCTCGCGGCCGGCATGGCTCACGAGCTCAATACCCCGCTCGGCGCCATCCTTTCCTCGAATCGGAACGTCATCGACTTCCTGGACGCGAAGACGCGCTCCTTTTACCAGTTTTTCATTTCGTTGTCCGATCGCGAAGCGGCGCTCTACGACATGGTGATTTCGCATGGCGCGTCCTTGAGCAGGCGGCTGGACCTTCAGGAGCCGAGCCGAGCCCGACAACGGGAAATTCGCGAGGAAATGGCGCGGCTCGAGGTCGTGGATCCCGCCGGCGTCGCCGAATGCCTCATCGATATGGGGCTCGATCCCGCCGATCCCGCCCTCCGTCCGCTTCTCGGGGAACCGCGCGCGCTTGCCGTGCTTCAAACCGCCTCGGACATCCTGGTCACGAGGAGAATGGCAGAGGTCGTTGACGTGGCGGGAAAAAAGGCGTCGGCAGTGGTCTCGGCGCTCCGTCTGTACCTTTCTTCCGATACCGACGATATGGAAGCCACGGTCGATATCGACGCCACTATCGACAATATCCTTACGCTCATGCACAACATGCTCAAGCACGGCGTCACGGTCAAACGCGAGTTCTCCCGCGCGCGAACGAAGGGGTCGGCGGAAAAACTCGGTCAGGTATGGATGAACATCATCCGGAACGCCGCCCAGGCGATGGATTTCAACGGGGAACTCGTCATCAGGACCGGAACCGACGACTCCGGGGTCTTCGTTTCCTTCATCGACTCGGGGCCGGGTATCCCCGATGACGTGCTTCCCCGGGTATTCGACCCGTTTTTCACGACCAAAAAGCAGGGCGAAGGCATGGGGCTCGGGCTGGATATCTGCCGTCGCATCGTCGAGGCGCATAAAGGCTCGATCTCGATCGAAACGCGACCGGGACGGACCGAATTCCGGGTGCGGCTTCCGGCCATTTGACTTCCGTAACGGAAGCGACCACACTTGTACTATGAACGATCGCAAAAAGGCCATCCTATGCGTGGATGACGAAATGATCATTCTTCTGTCCCTGATTCAGGAGTTGAAAAGCTCCTTCGGGAACGAGTTTTTGTACGAGAAGGCGACGGACGCGAACCAGGCCTTCGAGGTGATCGATGATCTTGCGCTCGAAGGCGTCAAGCTCATCCTGATTATCTCGGACTGGCTCATGCCGGGGATCAAGGGCGACGAGTTTCTGGAGACGGTCAGGCGCCAGCACCCGGAAATCAAGGCGATCATGATCACGGGGCAGGCCGAGAGGGGGGTAATCGAACGGCTTCTCGAGAGCGGTTGCGTCACCGACGTCATCGAGAAACCCTGGAACCCTCAGCGCCTCGTCGAGGCCGTGAAGAAATGCCGCGATGGGCGGGAGGATATCGGATGAGCCGCTTTCATCTCCTCTGCGTCGACGACGAGGCTATCGTGCTCCAAAGCCTCAGGCGCGAGTTGAAGCAGGATCCCTCCCTTTCCGGGCTAACCGTGGATCTCGCCGATTCCGGCCCTCGAGCCCTCGCCCTTATCGACGAGATCCTCGCCGACGGGGATTTGATCCCGGTGATCCTCTCCGACCAGCGAATGCCGGTCATGAACGGCGACGCGTTCATTCTCGAGGCCCGTAAGCGAAGTCCCGAAACCCTGTGCGTGCTCCTCACCGGCTTTACCGATATCAACGCCGTGGTCAATCTCGTGAACCAGAACGCGCTGTATCGGTACCTTTCGAAGCCCTGGGACCGGAACGACCTCATCATGACGGTGAAGGAAGCCTACCTTGCCTGGATGCGGGATCGGATCATCAAGGACCAGAACGAGAAGATCGAGCACCTGACGATGGCGATGGTCACGGCGCTCGAGAGCGCGAACTTTTACTTCGACGAGGAGACGGGAAACCACATCAAGCGCATCTCGCTTCTTTCGGAGTTTATCGCGCGCGGCGCCAAGCTTGACGAGAACTTCGTCAAGGCGGTAAAGCTGTACGCGCCGCTCCACGACATCGGGAAGGTCGGCGTCGAGAAGGATATCCTCCTCAAGCCGGGGAAGCTCACGGTCGAGGAGTTCGAGCGTATCAAGGAACACGTCAAGATCGGCTCCCGGATACTCGACAACGGCGTGATCGATCCCATGGTCAGGAATATCGTTCTGTATCATCACGAAAAATGGTCGGGAGCCGGATACCCCGAGGGGCTCGCGGGGGATAAAATCCCGCTCGAGGCGCGTATCGTCTCGATCGCGGACGTGTACGACGCCCTCGTGAGCGAGCGCGTCTATAAGCCGGCGTTTTCCGTCGAGGAAGCGCTCGATATCATTCGAAAGGAGAAAGGGGTGAGTTTCGATCCCGACCTGGCCGACGCGTTTCTTTCCGGCATGGAAGCGCTCGGGCCTTCGCGCAAATATCCTTTCGAGCGGGAGGACTCATGAACGGTCAATGGAGAGCCGTCGCGCTTGCCGCGGGAATCGCCGCTTTGTTCCTGTCCGGTTCCGTTTCCCTCTGGTCCGACCAGCGGGCCCCGGTTCCCCGCGAAACGGTAAAGGTCGGCATCTTCAACCTCGGGCCGTTCATGATGCCCCTGGAAGACGGCACGGCAGGCGGATCCGCGGTGGATTTCTGGCGCGAGGTCCTTGGCCCGCTCATGGGCGTCGATATCGAGGTCTCCGGACCCTATCCCATCCCGCGGCTCGAGGTTATGCTCGAATCGGGCGAGATCGACGTCATTCCGTACATAACGAAGATCCCCGCGCGCGAAGCGCGCTTCCTGTATCCCGCTCATCCCTTCACGGCGATCTCCCCGTGCATTGTCGTGAGGCGCGACAGCCCGCTCACGGAGATAACCTCCCCCGAGGACCTTTATGACATGAAGATCGGCTTCATCACGAGCGCGTACATGCCGCCGTTCGTGCAGAACGAGCGAATAACGCTCGAGCTCATCACGGCGACCGACTTTCGACAGATCAACCACAAGAAGCTCATGAACGGGCGCGTAGACGCGCTCCTCGACATCAATTCAGTGTCCTTTCGGTACGAGATGGCCCGATTCGGGTATCTCAAGGACCTGCGCATCATTCCCCTCAAGCAGGACACGGTGAGTATTTACAGTATCTTTACGGCGTCCCCTCGCGGGGAGAGCTTGCGCGCGCGATACGATTCTGCGGTTTCCGGGGTTCCCAAAGGGACCTTTGACGGGATGACCGAGCGGTATCTCCTGAACGACCGATAGCCGGGTTCGCGGTATCGGTATCCCCTACTGTCCTTTCTGTATTTTGCATAACTATAAATATATATCGATTGACTTTAACGATATATATTTATACAATTCCGTCGGAGTCATACACGATGAATAATCCTGAAACGATTATAACCCTCTGCATGGGGAGTTCCTGTTTTTCACGGGGCAATAACCTGAGCGCCGAGATCATCGAGCGCTATCTGCGAGAACGGGGACTTTCGCCTCGCGTCGAGGTAACCGGCTGTTTGTGCGACGGGCACTGCAAGGACGGCCCGAACGTCAGAATCAACGGCGAGCGCATAAGCGGGGTTGAACCCGCGATGATCGTCGATCTTCTCGAGCACAAGCTCCGCGCGGAGTAGCGATGAACTTTCGAAACCCGGTATACACCGAGAAAACGCAGTGCCAGGACTGTTACAAATGCGTCCGGGAATGCCCGGTGAAGGCCATTCGCGTGGAGAACGGGCACGCCGCGGTCGTGCCGGAGCTGTGCGTGCTCTGCGGCCATTGCGTCACGGTGTGCCCGGCCGAGGCAAAACGGGTCAGGGACGATCTCGCGCGGGCGCGCCAGCTCTTGACCCTCCGCGAGCGGGTTATCGTCTCGCTCGCGCCTTCCTTCGCTTCGGAGTTTCCCGGGCTCGATCCGCGCGCGTTGGTCGGGGCCATTCGAAAACTCGGTTTCTTCGGCGTGTCGGAGACGGCGATCGGGGCCGATCTCGTCTCGGCCCAAACCGCGGAGACGCTTCGCGACGCCTCCCGGGACGGCCGCCTGGGCCCTCTTTTCATCTCCTCGGCGTGTCCGGTCGCGGTCGAGTACGTCAAACGGTATATGGACGAGCTGGCGCCGTACGTTTCCGATTGCGCGTCGCCGCTTCTCGCCCACGCGCGGTTCCTCGCCGGGCACTTCGGCCCGTCCGTCGGCGTCGTGTTCGTGGGGCCGTGCATCGCGAAAAAAAGGGAGGCTGACGTGTTTGACGGAATCGACTGCGCGATTTCGTTTCGCGATCTCAAGCGCTGGTTCGCCGACGAGGGGATCGATCCCTCGGAAGGAACCTCGTGCGCGGACTTCATCCCGTTTCGCGCGGCCAAGGGCGCGCTCTATCCCATCGACGGCGGGATGATCGCCTCCCTGCGGAAATACCCGAGCAACGGGCGCTCCGACATGCTTTCCGTGGCGGGTCTTTCCGCGCTCGAGGACTCGCTGCGAGGCCTTGACCCCGCGACACTTGAGCGCCCGCTTTTCGTCGAGGCGCTCGCGTGTCCCGGCGGATGCGTCGCGGGGCCTCTTTCCTCCCGAAGCGCGCCGAACGCCGCGCGGAGGATCGCGGTCATCGCCTACTCGGGCTCGGCGAAAGACACGCTCCGCGAGGCGCGGCCCGAGATGTCCGGATCCCTTCCCGCGACCCGCGTCGCGCGTCCGACGCTCGGCGAGGACGTGCTTCGCGCGGCGCTCAGGCTCGTCGGGAAGGCGAGCGTCGAGGACGAGCTCAATTGCGGCGGCTGCGGCTACGATACTTGCCGGGGATTCGCCGCGGCGATGCTCGAGGAGCGCGCGGAGAAGACGATGTGCGTCTCGTACATGCGAAAGCTCGCGCAGAAAAAGGCGAACGGCCTTATCAGGGCGATCCCGTCGGGGGTGGTCATTTGCGACTCGGCGCTCCGGGTTATCGAGTGCAACGAGAATTTCGCAATACTGATGGGCGAGGAAGTCGTCGCGATGTACGACGCGAAGCCCGGGCTCGAGGGCGCGGATCTTTCGCGCATCACGGCCCTCTCGAGCCTCTTTCGGACGGTGATGGAAGAGGGCGGGCCCGATTCCGTCGAGCACGAGGTCCGCGAGGGGCGAAAGATTTTTCACGCGACGGTCTTCTCGATCGAGAAGGGAGACAGCGCGTGCGGGGTAGTGCAGGACGTGACCGCGCCGCAGATCAGGAAGGACCGCGTGATCAGGCAGGCGAAACGCGTCATCGACAAGAACCTCGCGGTCGTGCAGAAGATCGCGTTCCTTCTTGGGGAGAACGCGGCCGAGACCGAGTCGACGCTCAATTCCATAATCGAGTCCTTTTCGGGCGGTGAGGAAGGCGTCGAATGAGCGGCGCGGGAGGGACCTTTGTCGAGGTCGGGCATTGTCAGGCGCGCAAGGACGGGCAGACCGCGGAGGGAGACGCCTTCCTCTCGCAGAAATGCGGCGACGGCGGTCGCGTCATCACGGTCCTTTCCGACGGTCTCGGGTCGGGGGTCAAGGCATGCGTCCTTTCGACCCTCACCGCGACGATGGCGCTCAAGTTCGTCGCCGCGGACATGCCGATCAAGCGGGCGGCCGGGATCATCATGTCGACGCTTCCCGTGTGCAAGCAGCGCGGCATCAGCTACGCGACCTTCACGCTCGTCGACGTATCCCCCGACGCGCGGGTCCGCGTCATGGAATACGACAATCCCCCGTTCGTGCTCGCGCGCGACGGGATCGCCTTCGAGCCCGAGCGGCAGCGCATACCCTTCGAGCGCCGACGAGCGCGCGGCGCGCCCGACCGCGAGTCGACGCTCCGGTACTCGGAGTATCGCGCGCGCCCGGGCGACCGGCTGGTGTTCTTCTCCGACGGCGTCACGCAGTCGGGGATGGGCTCGCGCCCGTTCCCGCTCGGGTGGGGCATCGATAACGCTCGGCGCTTCGTCCTGTCCCGCGTCGCGCTCGACCCGCTCGTGAGCGCGCGCGATCTCGCCCGCGCCATCGTAGAGGAGTCGCGGCTGCACGACGGCTATCGCGCGAAGGACGACATCACCTGCGGAGTCATCTACTTTCGCGAGCCCCGCGACCTTCTCGTCGTCACGGGGCCTCCGATGAATCCCGACCGGGACGCGGAGATGGGCAGGGTTTTCCGCGCGTTCCAGGGCAAGAAGATCCTTTCGGGCGGAACGACCGCGGGCATCGTCGCGCGCGATCTCGGCGTTCCCGTCAAGCTCAACCTCGCGCGGATCGATCCCTTCGTGCCGCCGACCGCGACGATGGAAGGAGCGGATCTCGTCACCGAGGGGATCATCACCCTCGGCAGGGTCGCGGAGATTCTCGACCAGGGAACCCTCCACGCGGGCGACATACTCGAGGGCGAGGGAGATAACGGCGCCCGCGGCATCATCGAGCTCATGCTCGACAGCGACCGGATCTCCTTTCTCGTCGGCACGCGCATCAACGAGTCGCACCAGGATCCGAATATCCCCGTCGAGCTCGAGATGCGCCGGAACGTGGTCAGGAAGATCGCCACGCTGTTGTCTGAACGGTATCTGAAAGAAGTTTCCGTAAAGTTCATCTAGTTCGCCGCGTGCTGTGAGCTTTCACGCGGCGTGTTTGCTTTCACGCGGCGTGTTTGCTTTCACGCGCGAATCCCGCTCGCTATCCCGTCGCCCCGTCATCCTGCTCAAAGGAAATTTCGCGCAAGTCCCGTCGAAAAAAAAAAGGGAACCGCCTCCGCTGGGGGACGGAAACGATTCCCCGGGAATCAAACTAGCGTTTCTTCAGCCGCGATATCTCGGCCATGACCGAGTCGATCGTCGCTTTGACGAGCACGGTCTCGCCGACCCGGACGGTCGGCCCCTTGTTGCATCGTTCCGCGCAGAAGGTCGCCGTCACGTCGACTTCCTCGCCGAGTCCGTCGCGCTCTATCCGCTTGAGGAGCTCGGCGAGAAGCGCCTGGCTGCCCCTGAGGAAGCAGCTCGTCCCGACGCATACCCGCACGGAGGTTTTCGTTTCTCCCGTTCCGCGAACGATCGGGATTTGGGTGTCGCAAATCCGCTTCTTGCTCGCGAAGCGGGTATGGAGCATTTCGTGCGCGCGCTTTCCGCCCGAGTCCCCGCCGAGGCAATCGGCGTAGAACTTCTCGAGGAACGGATTTTCGTCGGTCGAGCGGAGCTCCCGGGACTGGTCGGCGTCCCTGATCCCGCGCGCGCGGTCGGCGCGGCGAAGCCCGTCGGGATCGATCGGCTGTCCCGCGCCCCCGACGCAGCCTCCGGGGCAGGCCATTACCTCGACGATATCGGTCTTACGCGTCCCGCCGAGGACCTCGCGCGCGACCGTTTTCGCGTTCGCGAGCCCCTGCACCGAGGTGACGGTGTAGGTTCTCCCTCCCACGGTCAGAGTCGCCGTTTGGACGCCGTCCCGCTCCTTGGCGAACTCGAGCGCGGGCGTCTTGAGGCCGGTTTCCTTCCGGGCGATGTACCGGGCGACCGCCTCGCTCACTCCGCCGGCCTTCCCGAAGGTGACGCCGCCCCCGGTCGCGAATCCGAAGGGCATGTCCATCGCCCCCGGCTCGAGGTCGGCGAATCGTATTCCCGCCTCGCGGATCATGTCGGCGAGCTCGTCGGTGGTGAGCGCCCAGTCGACGAGCGGATTCCCGTCTCGAGCGAGCTCGGGCCGGGCGATCTCGTACTTCTTCGCGGTACACGGCATGATCGAGACCACGACGAGCCGCTTGCCGTCCTCGCGCGCGCCCTTCCCGTCGGACTCGCGGATGACGGAGCCGAGCATCGACTGCGGCGACATGCAGGTCGAGAGCGCCGGAAGGAGCGCGGGAAAGAACTGTTCCGCGTACTTCACCCAAGCGGGGCAGCACGAGGTGAAAAGCGGCAGGCGCTCCCCGGTCGCGACGCGAGCGAGGAATTCCGTCGCCTCCTCGACGACGGTGAGGTCGGCGCCGAACGCCGTGTCGTATACGCGGTCGAAGCCGAGCATGCGCAGGGCCGTCACGATCTTTCCCGTGGCGTTCTCGCCCGCGGCAAGGCCGAAGCGCTCGCCGATCGCCACGCGGACCGCCGGGGCGATTTGCGCGACGACGGTCGCGTCGGCGGAGTCGAGTTCCTTCCAGACCTTCGCGACGTGCGACTTCACGACGAGCGCGCCGGTCGGGCAGACGGCCGCGCACTGCCCGCAGTTCACGCAATCGACGTCCGCGAGGGATTTTCCGAAGGCCGGGCTCACGACGACGTCGGCTCCCCGATGGGTGAAGTCGATCGCCCCGATTCCCTGGATCTCGGCGCAGTAGCGGACGCAATCCCCGCAGAGGATGCACTTGTTCGGGTCGCGCACGAGCGCGGGGGAGCGTTCGTCCTTCGGCCGCTCGACGCGAAGGCTCTTGAAGCGCGGGTTCCTGATGCCCATCCGCGCCGAGAGCTCCCGGAGCTTGCAGGTGTCGGACCGCTCGCAGCTCGGGCAATCCTGCTTGTGGTTCGCGAGGAGGAGCTCGAGGTTGGTGCGGCGCATGGCGCGGATCCTCGCGGTATTCGTGCGCACGGCCATCCCGTCCCTCGGCGGGACGACGCAGCTCGCGTCGATCTCCTTCCCGTTGATCTCGACGAGGCAGAGCCTGCACGCGCCGTACGCGCTGAGCTTGCTGTGGTAGCAGAAGGTCGGGATGTCGATCTTCGCCTTCCTGCACAGGGCGAGGAGGTTTTTCTCGCCCTCTATCGGCACCTTGATGCCGTCGATCGTCACGTGTCCTGTCATTGCGCGCCCCTCCTGATCGCGTGGAATTTGCAGGCGTCGACGCAGACGCCGCACTTGATGCACTTTTTCGGGTCGATGTAGAACGGTTCTCCCTTCTGCGCGGTGATCGCGCCGACGGGACATTTCTTCGCGCAGAGCGTGCACTCGACGCATGATTTCGGGTTGATCGCGATCGGCGTGAGAGCCGCGCATTGGCCGCACTCGCAGGACTTGCCCACGACGTGCGCCTCCCACTCGCCCCTGAATTGCCTGAGCATCGAGAGCACGGGATTGGGCGCGGACGCGCCGAGCCCGCAGAGCGAGGAGTCGATGACCGTCTCGCAGAGTTCCTCCATGAGGTCGAGCGTCCCGGGCGTCGCGACACCCGCGATCACGTCGTCGATCATCGCGAGGATCTGCTTCGTTCCCTCGCGGCACGGCACGCATTTGCCGCACGACTCGTGCTGGGTGAACTGCATGAAGAAGCGCGCCATCTGGACGACGCAGGTCGACTTGTTCATCACGACGAGGCCGCCCGAGCCGATCATCGCGCCCGCGTCCTCGAGGGAATCGAAGTCGAGCGGGAGGTCGAGGTGTTCCCCGGTGAGGCAGCCGCCCGAGGGGCCGCCGATCTGCACGGCCTTGAACGCGCTCGCGTCCGGTTTCCCGTCGCGGTCGAGCACGCCGCCGCCGATGTCGAAGACCACGTGCCTGAGCGTCGTCCCGAAGGGTACCTCGATGAGACCCGTGTTCGCGATGTGACCCGTGAGCGCGAAGGTTTTCGTCCCCGGCGAGCCGAGGGTTCCGAGCTTTCGGTATTCGTCGGGCCCGTAAAGGACGATATCCGCGACCTGGGCGAGGGTCTCCACGTTGTTCACGACGGTCGGCTTGTCCCAAAGCCCGCGCTCGGCGGTTCGGGGCGGCTTCGGCCGGGGCATGCCGCGGTTTCCCATGATGGACGAGACCATCGCGCTCGCCTCGCCGCAGACGAAGGCGCCCGCGCCCTCCCTGACCTCGATGTCGAAGTCGAAATTCGATCCCAGTATCCCGCGCCCGAGGATACCCGCCTTCCGCGCGTCCTCGACGGCCTTCTTGATCCGCTTGACCGCGAGCGGGTATTCCGCGCGGACGTACACGTAGCCGGCCTTCGCGCCGATCGCGCGCGCGCCGACGATCATGCCCTCGATGATCGCGTGGGGGTTTCCCTCGAGGACGCTCCGGTCCATGAACGCCCCGGGGTCGCCCTCGTCGCCGTTGCAGATGATGTACTTGTCGCCCTCGCCCTGCGCGAGCGCGAGCTCCCATTTCCTCCCGGTGGAAAATCCCGCGCCGCCCCGTCCGCGAAGCCCGGACTGCTTCATGGTCTCGCAGATCTCCTTCGGCTTCATGCAGAAAAGGGCCTTGAGCGCGGCGCGATAGCCGTCGCGCGCGACGTATTCGCCCAGGTCCTCGGGGTCGACCAGGCCGCACGCGGCGAGAACCTTGCGCTCCTGCTTCGCGTAGAAATCGATCTCCCGCTTGCCGCGCTTTTGCTCGCCGGTGACCGGGTCGCGGTAGAGAAGCCGCTCGACGACCTCGCCGCGAAGGAGGGTCTTTTCCACGATCTCGGCGACGTCCGATTCCCTGACCTTCACGTAGAGGATGCCGTCGGGCTCGATCGCGACGAGGGGGCCGACCTGGCAAAAACCCTGGCAGCCGCTTTTCGTCGCGAGGACGTCTTTCGGCGAGCAATCATGGGCGTCGAGCGCGACGCTTACCTTGAGCCCTTGCCCGGTCGCGGCTTTCGCCAACCCGGCGTGAACCTTCAGGGATCCGTTCGCGATGCAACCGGTGCCCGCGCACACGATGACCCTTCGCGCTATCTTGTCTCGGGCGGCGAGCCACCTCGCCGCGGCGATCTGGAGTCCGTCCCCCGTCAACGATTCGTCGTTATGCCTTTCCATTCGCGCTCTCCTTGGCCTTGATCTCCCGCACGATCCTGATCGCCTCCTCGGGGGCGATGAGCCCGTGCACGTCGTCGTTGACGACCAGTACCGGCGCGAGCCCGCAAGCCCCGAGGCAGGAAACCGTCTCGAGGGTAAAGAGGAGGTCCGCCGTCGTTTTCGCCGTGCCCTCGAGCCTGAGTTCGGCCCGAAGCGCGGATAGGAGCCCTTCCGAGCCCTTCACGTGGCACGCCGTCCCGTCGCAAATCTTCACGACGTACTTGCCCTTCGGCTCGAGCGAGAAGTGGCCGTAAAAGGTCGCCACGCCATAGATCTTCGCCGGCGAGACGTCCAGGGCCGTCGCCGCATAGGTCATGATCTCCTCGGGGAGATATCGATACTCTTCCTGAATCGCCTGAAGGATCGAGATGAGGTTCGCGGGATCGCGGTCATATCGGTCGAGGATGGCGACGACTGATTCGAAGCGCCTTGCTTCGGAATGGGTAGTCTTGGTCATTACTACACGCTCCTTAATCGTAGCTGTGATATCGATATATAAATATCAAATAAGGATCAATGAAGCAATATCATTTGGGGGATATTTCGATAAAAAATATCGTTTTTACATGATTTTTCGGAACTATCGCGCTGGCAAAGACGAATCCTTCATCGTATACTGGTGCCATGAACTCCCAGGGCATCCCCTTACCGACCGTCAAACGCCTGCCGTTTTACCTTCGACTCTTCAAGGAAGAGGCCGATAGCGGCTCTGCCTGGCTTTCTTCCGAAACGATCGGCGAGCGGCTCAGGCTCGGCGCCATCCAGGTACGGAAGGATCTCGCCATGGTCGGCGCCGAAGGGCGCGCGCGCAGGGGCTTTCCCGTGCCGGAGACGATCGACATTCTCCGCGAGTTCCTCGGCGGGGACGATTACGCCGACGTGTTTCTCGTCGGTTCGGGTCCGCTCGCCGAGGCCGTGCTCGCCGACCCCGGCTTGCGGCGCCATGGTTTCACCGTTCTCGCGGTCTTCGACTCCGATGCCCTCAAGGTAGGGCAGAAATTCCGCGGTTTCGACGTGCTCCCGCTCAACAAGCTTCCGGACCTGGTGCGCCGCATGGGCGTCCGCATCGCGGTGTTCGCGGTTCCCGATCCTTCCTCCGCCGACGAGCTCTATCGCGTCGTCGAGTCTTCCGCCCTTCGGGGGGTTTTCGACGTGTCGGGTCTCGATTTCCGGTTTCCGCCGAATGTCGTCGTCGAGCGCGAGGACTACGGATCGAGGCTCGCGCGTTTGGTCGGCGCGGTCAGCGCGAGCGTCCGTCAGTAGGCGATTCTTCCTCCCGTAACTCCCGTTTCCCGCGATACGTTATAGAAAGAAAATCCTTTTTTCTATATAATTTTACCCATATAGACACCGTCGGAATACCCGACTTTTGGAGCGAATAATGAACACTATCACCGATCAGCGTCGCATCAAGGTTACCGTCAACAAACGGGAGATCGAGGTCTACGAGGGCTTGACCATTCTGCAGGCCCTGCTTCAGGAAGACGTGCACATCCCGCATCTCTGTTACGATATCCGCCTTGAGCGCTCGAACGGAAATTGCGGCCTCTGCGTGGTCGAGCTCGGCGAAGGCGCCGACGTTCGCGAGGTCAAGGCCTGCCAAACCCCGATCAAGGAGGGGATGGTCATCAACACCCAAACCCCGAAACTCGAAAGCTACCGGAAGGTCAGGCTCGAGCAGATCCTCTCGGACCATAACGCGGACTGCGTCGCGCCGTGCGTGCAGACCTGCCCCGCGAACGTCGATATCCAGATGTACCTGCGTCACGCCGCGAACGGGAACTACAAGAACGCGCTCCAGGTCATCAAGGACTCGAATCCCTTCCCGATCGTCTGCGGCCGCGTGTGCCCGCACCCGTGCGAGGCCGCGTGCAGGCGCAACCTCGTCGACACCCCCGTAGCCATCAACCACGTGAAGCGGTTCGTCGCCGACTGGGACATGAAGGACGGGACGCCCTGGATCCCCGCGAAGAAAAACGCGTCCGGCAAGAAGATCGCGATCGTCGGCGCGGGCCCCGGCGGGCTTTCCTCCGCGTACTACAGCGCGATCGCCGGTCACGACGTGACGGTGTTCGAGCGCCAGCCCGAGGCGGGCGGCATGATGCGCTACGGCATTCCCGAATACCGGCTTCCGAAGGCGACGCTCGACAAGGAAATCGACGTCATGAAGAAACTCGGCGTCAAGATCCAGACGGGCAAGTCGCTCGGCACGCACATCAGGCTCGAGGATCTCCAGCGCGACTTCGACGCGGTCTTCATGTCCATCGGTTCCTGGCGGGCGACCCCGCTCGGCATCGAGGGCGAAAACCTCGAGGGCGTGTGGCTCGGCATCAACTACCTCGCCGCGCAGACGAAGGGCGAGGACATCAAGCTCGGCGACACGGTCGTCGTCATCGGCGGCGGAAACACCGCGATCGACTGCGCGCGCGTCGCGCTCCGGAAGGGAGCGAAGAGCGTGAAGCTCATCTACCGGCGAACCCAGGAGGAGATGCCCGCGGAGCCCTACGAGGTCGAGGAGGCGCTCCACGAGGGCGTCGAGATGCTCTTCCTCATGGCGCCCAACTCCATCTCCCTCAAGAACGGCAAGAAGGCGCTCGAGTGCATCAAGATGCAGCTCGGCGAGCCCGACCGCTCGGGACGCCGCCGCCCCGTGCCGATCGAGGGCAGCAACACGATCATCGAGGCCGACACGATCATCGGAGCGATCGGCCAGAGCACGAATACCCAGTTCCTCTATAACGACCTCCCCGTCAAGCTCAACAAGTGGGGCGACGTCGAGATCAACGGCAAGACCATGCAGACCTCCGAGGAGAAGATCTTCGCGGGCGGCGACTGCGTGACCGGGCCCGCGACCGTCATCCAGGCGGTGGCCGCCGGTCGCCGCGCGGCCGAGGCGATGGACCACTTCCTCACCATGGGCTACGCGAAGGAATCGCGCGAGGACTACAGCTGCAGCCGCGGCTCGATGGAAGACCTCCCGAAGTGGGAGTTCGAGACCCTGCCCCGCGTCTCGCGCCACGCGATGCCCGCGATTCCCCTCGCCGAGCGGAAGGGCAGCTTCACCGAGGTCGAGCTCGGGCTTTCCGAGAAGGACGCTCGCGACGAGTCGCGGCGATGCCTCCGCTGCGGCTGCAAGGAGCGCTATTCCTGCGACCTCCGCAAGGAGGCGAGCGACCACGGCATCGAGTTCGCGAAGCCCGTCCATGACCGGCCCTACATCCCGGTCGTCGACGACCATCCGTTCATCGTGCGCGACCACAACAAGTGCATCTCGTGCGGCCGCTGCATCGCCGCGTGCGCCGAGATCGAGGGCCCCGACGTCCTTTCCTACTACCTCAAGCACGGCCGCCAGCTCGTCGGCACGAAGAGCGGCCTCCCGCTCCAGGAGACCGACTGCGTCAGCTGCGGCCAGTGCGTGAACGCCTGCCCCTGCGGCGCGCTCGAGGCGAAGAGCGAGAAGGGCCGCGTCTTCCGCGCGCTCAACGACCCGAAGAAAACCGTCGTCGCGTTCGTCGCGCCCGCGGTGCGTTCCGTCGTGTCCTCGCACTACGACATCCCGTTCGAGAAGGCCTCGGGCCACATGGCGGGCATGCTCAAATCGCTCGGCTTCAACCGCGTCTTCGACTTCTCCTTCGCCGCCGACCTCACGATCATGGAGGAGACCACCGAATTCCTGGGCCGCGTCGCGACGAAGGGCGTGATGCCGCAGTTCACCTCGTGCTGCCCCGGCTGGGTCAACTTCGTCGAGCGCCGCTACCCCGAGCTCATCCCGCACCTTTCCTCGTGCAAGTCGCCCCAGCAGATGATGGGCGCGACCGTGAAAAACCACTACGCGAAGCTCGCCGGCATCGACAAGAAGGACCTCTTCGTCGTCTCGATCGTCCCGTGCATCGCGAAGAAGTACGAGGCCGCGCGCCCCGAATTCGCGCCGGACGGGATCAGGGACGTCGACGCCGTGCTCACCTCGAGCGAGATGCTCAACATGATGAGCCTCAAAAGGATCGACGCCTCCGCGATCGTGCCGTGCGAGTTCGACGAGCCGTACAAGCAGGTCTCGGGCGCGGGCGTCCTTTTCGGCGCGTCGGGAGGCGTCGCCGAGGCGGCGCTCCGCATGGCGGTCGAGAAGCTTACCGGCAAAGCCCTCACTGACCACCTCGACTTCGAGGAGATCCGCGGCTTCGAGGGGCTCAAGGAAGCGACCGTCGTGACCGACGGGACCACCGTGCGCGTCGCGGTCGTGAGCGGGCTCCATAACGCCGAGCCGCTCGTCGAGAAGATCCTCCAGGGCGTCAACGTCGGTTACGACCTCATCGAGGTCATGGCGTGCCCCGGCGGCTGCATCTGCGGCGCGGGCCACCCCGTGCCGGAGAAGCTCGGAGTCCTGTCGAAGCGGCAGGAGATCATCGTCAACATCGACAAGATCTCCAAGTACCGGAAGAGCCAGGAGAACCCGGACATCCTCCGCCTCTACACGGAATTCTACGGCGAACCGAACTCCCACCTCGCGCACGATCTGTTGCACACCTCCTATAAGCCCGTTTCGGGCGACTTCAAGTGCGCGCCCGTGCGCAGGAAAGCGGATTCCGCCTTCGTGACCCAGGACTTCTTCGTGTGCGTGTGCGACAAGTGCGAGGCGAAGGGCTCCCGCGAGCTTTTCGCGCGCGCGACCGGCCGCATCGCGCACAACAAGATGGATCCCTTCATCACCGTGCGCACGATCAGGCTCAAGGATACCCATCCCGGCGACGGGGTGTTCGTCTACTTCAACGGGGCGCAGGTCGACGCGTCCGTGCTCGAGACCGCCTCCGCGAAAACGAAGGCGTAATCCCGCTCCCGTTTCCGCCCTGGCCATGCCCGGGCGGGGCAATGACCGTACGGGCCGTCGGCATCGATTTGCCGGCGGCCTTTTTTTCGTAGTACAATGGAATCGGGAGGCTCGGCCCATGAAAGAAGGCTTTTGCGTCGTCGGCAGCGTCAACATGGACGTCATCACGCGGACCCCGCGGTTCCCCCGTCCTGGCGAGACCCTTACGGGAACCTCGCTTTCCTTCATGCCGGGAGGCAAGGGCGCGAACCAGGCGGTCGCGCTCGCGCGGCTCGGCGCGCGGGTCGAGATGGTCGGCGCGATCGGCGGCGATATCCTCGGCGGACGGTACGGGAGCGTTTTGGCGGGCGAGGGCGTCGGGATCCGGGGCCTCGCGATCCTCTCAGGCGCGACGACCGGCACGGCGAGCATCGCGGTTTCGGATACCGGCGAGAACGAGATCGTCATCGTACCCGGGGCGAACGCGCGCGTGACGCCCGAGTTCGTCAGAAATAACGCCGGGCTCATAGAGTCGGCCGGCTTCCTCCTCGTCCAGCTCGAGATCCCGCTTGACTCCGTCCTCGAGGCGTGCCGTCTCGCGAGGCGCGCGGGAACCCGGGTGATCCTCGATCCCGCGCCGGCCCCGACCGCTCCGCTCCCGGAAGAGCTCTATTCCCTCGTCGACGTGATTACCCCGAACGAAACCGAGGCCGCGCTCCTCACCGGCGCCGATACCGCGACTGAGGAGGGCATCGAGAAAGCCGCCCGAACCCTTCTTTCCCGCGGGGTGAAAACCGTCGTCGTCAAGGCCGGCGCGCGGGGCGCGTACTGCGCGGAGGGGAGCTCCTTCATTCGTGTCCCCGGCTTTTCGGTCACGACGGTCGACACCGTCGCCGCGGGCGATTCCTTCAATGCCGCGCTCGCATTTGCCCTTTCCCGCGGAGACAGCCTCACGCGCGCCATCCGGTACGCGAACGCCGTCGGGGCGATTTCCACCACCCGCGAGGGCGCCCAATCCGCGATGCCGACCCAAGCCGAGCTCGCCGACTTCCTCGCCAAGCCGGGTAACGTCCTGTAATTACTCGCGCGAATTCCTCCGTTTTTCCTGTTTTTTATCCAAAAAAGGTTGACGATCTCGCATTTGCGTAGTACTACTAAAGACATATTACTACGTTATTGCGTTTACTATGGAATTGAAGTTACTGTGAGGTTGATTATGAAGACCTGTCGCGCGTATATCCTGTTTCTCTTCCTGGGACTTTCCGTTCCCTCGTTCGCCGCTGACGGGGAAGCGCTACGCGTGGCGACCGTAAGGATCTTCATCGGCGAGGCAAAGTACGACTGGACGGAGCGCGGAATCGCCCTGGACGCGGAGAGCGTCGAAGGCCGCGGGATGCCGGTCCTCAAACCGGAGACGATCCGCTCGTTCCTCAGCGTTCGCCCCGGCCTCGCGACCGAGGACCGCGATCTCGCGCGCCGGTGCCGCGACAGCGAGCGCCGCCTCCGCGAAAGCGGCTACGTCTACGACGCCTCGGTCGAGTCGGTTTCCGTCGAGGGCGGAATCATGGTCGTCGTCTCGGTCACCGAGGGCTTTTTCGGCCGGTACGGCGGGGGCGGGTACTGGGCGATGGTCGGGAGGGACGCCCTTTTCGGCGATCGCGCCTCGCTTCGCGTCTATGGCGGGTACAACCGGAACGGCGTTTCCTTCATGCATCACGACGTCGCGGAAACGCCCTTCGCGCTCGGCGGAAGTCTCTTCTGGTACGGTCCGGGCGACTACGACGGGAAGACCGAAGGTTCCGGGTCGGACCGCTTTTTCGGCGCGCTTACCGCGGGACGCTACTTCTCGAGCGACCTCTTCGTCGGCGTCGACGCCGCCCGCGACGGCTTCGGTCCCAATTCCCCGGGGCTCTTCTCGCTCCAGGGGTATTTCCGGCTCACCCGTTTCGTCGAGCTCGGCGCGGGAAGCGACTGGACGGGCGAGGCGCGCGGCTTCTGGTACCCGGACCTCGCGATGACAAAAGGGGAGCTCGACTGGGTCTTTCACCTTCGACCCACGAAAAGAACCTGCCTCGCGCTTTCCGCGAGCTCGGGCCTCGCCGCGGACGGGCTTCCCGTCGACGCGGGCTTCGACCTCTACTACGCCGAGGACCGGAGCGTTCGCTCGGGCTATCGCGTCCCGGACCTCCTCGCCCGGCGCTACTCGCTCGTTTCCGCGGAGGCGCGCCGCGAGCTTTTCTCGTTCAGGGTACCGCCCGCCTTCCCGTGCTCGGTGGAAGGCTTCGCCTTCGCGGACGTCGCGCTCGTCGACCCCGTTCTCGGCGGGAAGCGCGACGAACCGCTCGACGCGTACGGTCTCGGGGCACGCGTCCTTTTCGACAATCCCGTCTTCGCGTACTTCACCTTCACGTACGGCGTGAACCGCGAGGGCGACGGACGTTTCATCTTCTGCGGCACCGCCGGGTATTGACCCGCGTGCCGGTCGTCAATTGAGCGAACGCTTCCGCCTGGCGGGGGCATCGAAGAATACGAGAACGCAAGGAGTAATGCCATGAAAAAGAGAATGATCGCGATCGTCGCGCTCGCCGCCTTCGGCGCGGCGCTGGCCTTCGGCGACGCGAAAGCCGACCTCGACGAGGGAATCCGCTACCACAACCTCGCGCAGAAAGAACCCGCTGGCAACATCGAGAAATGCAAGAAGCTGCTCAATCCCCTCAAGGACCGGGAGCCGCTCGCGCGCGGCTACTACGGGAGCGTGCTCACCATCGAGGCGGGCGTGATGAACGACAGGAAGAAATTCGTGAAGGCGATCATGCTCCTCGATCAGGGAACCGACTTCATGGATACCGCCGTCAAGAAGGCGCCCGATTTCGCGGATCTTCGCTTCCTCAGGATGATCAACAGCTACGAGCTCACGAACGGCTCGCCCATGAACCGGTATCGCGTAATGAAGGAAGACATCGACTGGCTCGACGCGCACCGCTCGGGCCTTTCCGACTCCGGCAAGGGGACGCTCGAGCTCTACAAGGGCCTGTATCTCGTGAAGCAGCGGAAAACCGACGAGGGTATCGCGGCCTTCAACGCGTGCGTCGCCGTATCGCCGGGCTCGGAAGAGGCGAAAGAGGCCGAACGCCAGCTCGCGAGGTACAAGTGATGGAAAGCGCGCCCGTCCTTGAGTTCCGGAACGTGAGCAAGGCGTATCGAAGCGGGGAGAGCGAGACCTACGCGCTCAAGTCTGTATCGGTTTCCTTCGGCGCGGGGGAGTTCGTCGCGCTCGTCGGTCCCTCGGGAAGCGGCAAGTCGACGATGCAGCATCTCGGTGCCGGTTTCGACCGTCCGACCGACGGCTCGGTCTTCCTCATGGGGCGGGACATCGCCGGGTACGGCGAGCGGGAACTTTCCTTCGCGCGGAACCGCCACATCGGTTTCGTCTTCCAGTCTTTCAACCTGATCCCGGTGATGAGCGTCCTCGAGAACGTTATGTACCCGGCGGGGGTGTACCGCGACGCGCACCGTTTCGGGGGAACCGCCCGGGAACGGGCGCTCTCCTTACTCGACCGGGTGGGGATCGCCGATCACGCGCGGAAGCGCCCCCACCAACTCTCGGGCGGCCAGCGTCAGCGGGTCGCGATCGCCCGCGCGCTCATGAACGCGCCCGAGCTCGTCTTCGCCGACGAGCCGACGGCGAACCTCGATCACGCGGTCGGCTCCGGGATCATGGATCTCCTTTCTTCGTTGAACGAAGAACTCGGGACGACGGTCATCGTGTCGACCCACGATCAGGCGGTCATGGCGCGCGCACGGCGCGTCGTCTCGCTCGCCGACGGCCGCGTCGCGGGGGATCGGTCATGACCGGCCCCGTATCGCTCGCGTTCAGGAACCTCCTGCGCTCCCGCGTGCGGGCGCTGTCTCTTCTCGCGCTCGCGGCCTCGGGCGTGTGCGCGCTCGTCCTCGTCGCGGGAGAGTACGAGTTCCTTTTCGCGGGCGCGGGGAAGTCGGTCGTCGAGTCCGACGGCGACATCCTGCTCGAGCGGAAAGGGGAGGGCGACGGGGGCCTTCGGTGGGACGGGTACCTCGAGGCGAAGGGACGGCTTCTCGACTCGGGTCTCGTCCGCGAGGTTCGCGCCGAGTCCCGCGTCGACGGCATCGTCGGCTCGGTCGACCGGACCGTGCCTTGCGCCGGCGTCGCGGTCGAGGACGGCGTCACCGTCGCGGGCGAAACGGTTCCCGCAGCCCTCGGGAGCGCTATCGCGAAAACGCTCGGGGCGGCGAAGGGCTCGCTCGTCGGCGGCCTCATCGCCGACTGCGGGATGACGCTCGAGGTTACCGAGGTGGTCGCCACCGAGGCGAGCCTTCGCGACCGCTTTTACGCGCGAATCCCGATGGACGCGCTCGTCGGTCTCGGCGAGAACCCGACGGTCGACTCGGTGAGGATATGGCTCGCGGACGGCGTCTCGAGCCCCGGCCTCGACCGCGAGTCGGGCTCCCGCGGTTACGACGGGACGGTGCGGCTTCTCTCCTCGATCGAGGGGCTTTCCGGCTACGAGATCCGCTCCATGCTCGCGGGAAACACCGAGATCAACAAGATCGTCGGGGTCTACCGCACGAACTACCGCGTGGTCGCGTGCACGGTCGTCATCACGATGTTCCTCGCCTTCCTCAACGTCCTTTCGCTCACGGTGCACGAGCGCGAGCGCGAGATCGGGACGCTCCGCGCGATGGGAACGACGACCCGGCAAGTGCGCGCCATGTTCGTCTCCGAGGCCGCGATCGCCGCGCTTCTCGCCTGGGCGATCGGTACCGCGCTCGCCCTCGTCGCCGCCGCCGCGATCGACGGGCTCGGGGGGATAACCCTTCCGCCCCCGCCGACGGCGACGGAGGAGATCCGCATCGGGATGGCGATCACCGCGCGGAAGGTCGTCGAGGCGCTCGTTTTCACGGTCCTGAGCGCGCTCGCGAGCGCGGCGATCTGCACGGTACGGCTCGGGAACGCGGATATCGTCAAGCAGCTTGAGATCAGGGATTAAGGAGTAACTCATGAAATCGATTCACGTCGCGCGTCTTCTCGCGTCAATCGCGGTGGCGGTCTTTCTCTCGGCGGGCCTTCAGGCGGAAGAAGCCGCCTCCGCGATCCTCGCGAAGGTCGACTCCTATCGGGAATTCGCGAAAGGCGGCTTTTCCTTCGACTTCACGCTCGTCGACGAGAAGGGTTCAACCTCGGTCATGCGCGTGTATCTCGACGGCGAGGGCAGGGACTCGAGCCTCGGGCGCTATCGCGAGCCGAAGAAGTACGCGCGCCGCGTCGTGCTCACCGTCGGGAACGCCTTCTACGTATGCGATCGCGGCATGGCTTCCCCGATACGGATCACCCCGCGCGAGATGCTCTTCGGGCAGGCGTCGGCGGGGGACATCACCCGGATCGTGTACTCGGGTCTTTACTCGGTCGAGTCCTCCGAGCGAACGGGCGACGAGCTCGCCCTTCGCCTGCGCGCGATTCCCGAAAAGGGCGCGACCTACGAATGCGTGGACCTTCGCGTGAAGGCCGAAAGCGGCAAGCCCGTCCAGGCGGTTTGCCGCGGCCCGAGCGGGAGCGCGATCAAGGAGATCTCGTACGACCGGTTCGACATGTTCGGGGAAAAGGAGCTCCTCGCCGGGTTCACCATCACCGACAGCGTCTCGCGAAAATCGAGCAAGGTCACCCTCGGCGGTTTCGACCGGGAGACCCTGCCTTCGTCCAGCTTCACCGTCGAGGCGATGAAGTATGCGAAGTGACGGCCGACGGACCTTCGCGGGCGTTTTCATCTCGCTCGCGCTTCCCGCGATGACCTTCTCCGAAGGCCTTGCCGAGTCTATCTCGCAGGATCTTGCGCTCACGGTCGGCCAAAAAGCGACTGCGTCCGGTATCCGCGAGGACGGCCCCCTCAATCGCGACAACTGGCAGGGTCGCGACGTGTGGGAGGCGCGGATGGACGGCGAACTCGAGTGGCGCGCGCGCGCGGGAGATCGGGCGGCCTTTTCCTTCCGGGGCGACATGTCCTGGATCGAGGGAGCCTCCTCGCAATGGGGCATTCCCCGTGGCGAGCGCGCGCGACCTGAGTTCAGGCATGATGAGCTCCTTCTTTCGCTGAGCGCGCGCGATTCGGGAGTGACCGCGTTCGCGGGAAAGACGACGCGCCGGTACGGGAGCGCCGTCATGATGCCCGTCACCGACTTTCTCTCGGTCGACGTCGACGAGGGCGAGGCGGGCCGGCACGGTAAATGGATGACCGGCTTTTCGCTTTTCGCCGACCCGATAACCGTCGAGACCTGGTACGCCCCGATCGCCTCCTGGGTGCCCGACGAATACCGGCACGATCGCGCGCGGGACGGCGTCGACGCGATGGCCCTCGTGAACGTCTCGGCGCTCCTCGGCGTGAATCGCGTCGGCGCGGTCTACTATCACGACGGCGCGTCGGCGGTCGCGCTCTACTGGTCGGGCCAGGTCGGCGACGGGCTCGTGCCCTACGCCGAGTGCGCGTTTTCCGACCGTCCGCTTCTCGAGGATTTCGCCCCCGGTATCGCGCCCGGGCGCGGCGACGGGGCGAGCCTCGACGCGCTCGCCGGCTTTTCGTTCGCGCCCCGGTGGATCGACGCGACGGTGTACGCCGAGTACCGCTATCGCTCGTCGGGGTACGGCCCCGACGACTGGGACGCGCTCGAGTCGGCGCTCGCCGATCCCGCGTTCCCTGCTTCCTCCGACCCGGCGTCGGTCGCCGCGTATCGGGCCGCGATGGGCGAAGCCTTTCGCGACCGGGGCGCCGTCGCCTCGAGCCTTCCGTACTTTCGCGCGTCGAGGCACGCCGCGGGGCTCCGTATCCAGAATTCGCGGGCGATCGCGGGGTTCCTCGACGGGAACCTCAACGTCTTCTATCTCGCGCCCGCCGGGTTCTACCTCAAGGTGGAGTCATCCGCCTCGTTCATCGACCGGCTTACCCTCGTCGCGACCGCCGAGGCGATGCTGGCATCGGGCTCGGCCGGCGAGACGGCATGGTGGAACGAGACTTGGCGGGCGTCGCTCGCGGCAATCTGGCAGGTCATGGCCTCCGAGTGAGGCCATGCGAAGGAATACGCATGATCAAGACACTGAAGACGGCGTTGGCGTTTCTCGTCGCGCACCGAAGGAAAACCTGGGCGATCGTGGCGAGCGTCGCGCTCGGCGTCACGGCCCTCTTTCTCGTGGGCGGCTACTACGAATACAACTACTGGGGACTCAAGCAGTCGCTCATCCGGAGCCAGTACGGCCACCTCCAACTCTATCCCGAGGGATATCGGGAGACCCGCGACGCGGACCCGTTCGCCCGTTCCTTCGAGCGGCCCGACGAGCTCGTCGAGTTCCTCCGCGCGGAACCCGACGTCCGCACGGTCGCAAGGCGGTCGCGCGCGATGGGCGTGATCTCGGGCGTTCCCGTCGAGATCTGGGGCGTCGAGCCCGAGAACGAGGATGAGCTCTTCTCCTTCACCGCGAAGAGGGAGGGAACATCCCTTTCATCCGACGACGCTCTCTCGTGCCAGATGTCGCACGCGTTCGCGGAGAAACTCGGCGTCGGCCTCGGCGACACGGTTTCCGCGAGCGGCGTGCGCGTCGACGGACAGCTCAATCGGCTCGATCTCACGGTCCAGTCCCTCGCCTCCGGGTACGCCGAGGAGTTCAACCTCATGGTCGTCACGGTGCCCGTCCGCGCGTTTCGGGACCTCTTCGGCACGGACGCGACCCACGAGATCGCGGTGCTCTTCCGGGACGACGCGAACCTCGGGAACACGCGCGATGCGCTCGCGGCACGGCTTTCGGACGCGGGGTGGAAGGCCGACATCGCCCTCTGGTACGAGCAGGCGGCCTACTTCCGGCAGGTGGTCTCGTACTATCAGGGTTTCTACCGCGTCGTGCTCGCGATCGTCGCCGTGATCGTTTTCTTCGCGACCGGCACGACCATGGCGCTTTCCCTCCTCGAGCGTACCCGCGAGTTCGGAACCCTCATGAGCATGGGCGCGAGGCGTCCGTCCCTCGTCGCGGAGATCCTGTGCGAGGCGCTCCTCGCGGGCGTCATCGGCCTTGCCGCGGGGAGCGCGCTTTCGGCCGTCCTCGCCTCCGCGATCAACGCCGCGGGCGGGATCAGGATGCCCGCCGCTCCCGGCATGGCCACCGGGATCCAGGTGAACATCATCTACAGCCCCCAGGCCGCCGCGCTCAGTATCGTGACCGCGCTCGCCGTCCCCGTGGTCGCGGTGATCCTTCCCGCGCGGAGGATCATGGCCCAAAGCGTCGTCCGCCTTCTCGACAAGGGGGAAAAGTAGCGCGCGGGGAGTGAGGCTCGCGCGCGGGGAGTAAAGCTCGAACGCGGCGCGCTGACCAATCCGCGGCGCGCTGACCAATCCGCGGCGTGCTGACCAATCCGCTGTGTGCCGACCAATCCGCGAGGTGCGGACTTTTCTCCCGCGTTGCGGTACAATCGGTTCATGACCGTCGACATCATCTGCAAGGTCGTGGACAACCTCGGCGACGCCGGCTTCGCCTATCGGCTCGCGCGCGCGCTCGCCGAGCTTCCCGAGTCGCCCGCGATTCGCCTCGTCGTCGACGACCTCGCCGCCTTCGCGTCCCTCTGTCCCGGCATCGATCCCGCACTCCCGTTCCAGACCGTCGGGGAATGGGCCGTCGCGCGGTGGGACGACCCCGGCACCGAGGCCCGATCCCGCTTTCTCGCGGAGCGGCCCCGAGCGGTCGTCGAGTGCTATTCCTGCGGTCACCCCGAGTGGTTCGGGGAAATCCTCTTCGATCCCCTCGATACCGAACCCCGGCATATCGTGAACCTCGAGTACCTGACGCTCGAGTCCTGGGCACGCGATTTCCACCTTCTCCCGTCGCTCACCGCCGATCCCCGGGTCAAAAAGTCCTTTTTCATGCCCGGTCTCGACGAGGGAACCGGGGGGCTCCTCGTCGACTCGGCTTTCGCGACCCTTCTCGACACCGTCGCCTCGCGCGAAGGTCGCGCGAAAATTCGCGGGGATTTCCTTTCGCGCGCGCGCGCCCTTCCCGGTTTTACGCTCGAGCGCTCGCCGTCCATCCCGGACGCTCAGTGGACGGTCGTTTTCAGCTACGAGCACGACTTTTCGGCCCTCGTCGCGGACCTTGGCGCGTTTGCCCGGGAAACCCCGCTCGTCGCTTTCGTCGCCGCGGGGAGAAGCTCTAGGCCCTTCCTCGACGCCTGGGAACGCGCTGGCCGGCCCTTCGCAGTCTGCCGACTTCCGATGCTTCCGCAACCCCTCTGGGACAGCCTTCTCGTCGCGAGCGATTTCGCCATCGTCCGCGGGGAGGAAAGCTTCGCGCGCGCCATCCTCGCGGGGAAGCCCTTTCTCTGGGAATGCTATCCCTTCGCCGACGGGAAGGAATCCTCCGATGGCGCGGAGACCGCCCGCGAGGCCTGGAACGGCCACCTCCCGAAGGTCCGCGCCTTTCTCGACCGCCTCAAGCCCCGCCTTTCCCCGGCCGACTATGCCCTCTACGAGCGGCTGACCCTTTCCTTCAACGGCGTCGGGGACGCTGAATCCGCCCCGGGCGACCTGCTTGCCGTCCTCCGATCCTCGGAAACCCCTGCCTCTTTTGCCGCTTTGTCCCGCGAGGTACGGAATCTCGGGAATCTCGCGGTCAACCTGATGACATTCATGCGCGATATCGGGTAGAATGGGCCGTTACCGCCGTGCGCGGTTTTCCGTTTTACGCAATTTTTTATTAATTGAGGATACTATGTTAGCAGCTTCCCAACTCAAAGTCGGCGTCGCGTTCATGCAGGGCACCGAGCCCTGGATCGTCCAGCGCATGCTCGGCAACAAAAGCGGCCGCGGTTCGATGGTCTATCGTCTCCGGATCAAGAACATCGTCACCGGACAGACCATGGACGTCGGTTTCGATTCCGGCGACAAGTTCAACGAGGTCGACCTCGAGCTCCACAAGGTCAAGCTTTCCTACATCGACGGCGACACCTACGTCTTCATGGAAGAGGAAACCTACGAGCAGTTCGAGATCGCCAAGGAAGACCTCGGCGACAACGTGAGCTACATCAAGGACGGCGACGAGATGATCGTCGAGCTTACCTTCTTCAACGGCAAGCCCGTCGGCGTTTCGCTTCCGATCCAGGTTCTTCGCGAGATCACCTACTGCGAGCCCGGCGTGAAGGGCGATACCTCCGGAAAGGCGACCAAGTCCGCCACCCTCGACACCGGTTTCGAGGTGCAGGTCCCGCTCTTCTGCGACATCGGCACCAAGATCATGCTCGACACCCGCGACGGTACCTTCATCGAGCGCGCGAAATAACCCCTTCGGGCCCGTCCCGAATCCGGTTGAACTGAGCCTCCTTCGGGAGGCTCTTTTTTTTTCGGCCTTTTCCGCGTCGCGGAGGGAGGGTCGATCACCGTCCTTGCAGGGTCATCCTTTCGAACGTATACTGTTCCCGACGGGGGGCACTATGGTCGAGGCGCATACGCTATTTACGGAAAAGCCGTTCAGCTACAAACTCTTCAAGGACAAGACGGCCGAAATTCGGTTTCGGGGCACGCCGGTGAAGACGGTTTCGGGAAAGGATTTTAACAAGCTCGAGCGGGTAATCGCGATGGACAACCAGCCCGAACTCCAACTTTTCCTCGCGAAGGTCACCGGGACCGAAGTGAGCGAGTGATTTTCGCTCAGGGGGAAAATCAGGGCTGGCGTTCTTCGTTCCGACTCCTCGCGGGGCCCCCCCCCCCGGCGGCCCCCCCGCTCCGGGGTCTCCGCTTCGATCGCTAACGCGGGAAGATACCCTTGATTCACAGCCGCCCTTCCCGGTATTGTTAGGGACAGAATACACTTTCAGGAGTCCCTATGCCCGGTTTGCTGCGCTCTGAGTTGAAGTCCCTTCCGTTGCTTCATCGCGGAAAGGTTCGCGATATCTACGCCGTCGGCGACGACAAGCTGTTGGTGGTCCAGACCGACCGCCTCTCGGCCTTCGACGTCATCCTCGACGACCCGATCCCGAACAAGGGAAAGATCCTCACCGAGATGTCGAACTTCTGGTTCGCCAAGCTCGGGCACCTCGTCCCGAACCAGCTTACCGGCATCGATCCCGCGAGCGTCGTCGACGCCTCCGAGCGCGACCAGATCGCCGGCCGCTCCCTCGTCGTCAAGAAGCTCAAACCGCTCGCGATCGAGGCGATCGTCCGCGGCTACCTCATCGGCTCGGGCTGGAAGGAGTACAAGAAGTCCGGCACCGTGTGCGGCATCGCCGTCCGCGCGGGGATGCAGGAAGCCGAGAAGCTCGACGAGGTCCTCTTTACCCCGTCGACCAAGGCTCCCGCCGGCGAGCACGACGAGAACATCTCCTACGAAGAGGCGAGGAAGATCATCGGGGACGACGTCGCCCGGCAGGTCCGCGACGCCTCGATCATGATCTATTCGAAGGCAGCCGCCTACGCGCTCGAGCGCGGCATCATCATCGCGGACACCAAGTTCGAGTTCGGCCTCGACGACTCAGGCGTCGTGCACCTCATCGACGAGGTGCTCACCCCCGACTCGTCCCGCTTCTGGCCGGTCGACACCTACCGCGTCGGCAGTTCCCCCGCGTCCTTCGACAAGCAGTTCGTGCGCGACTGGCTCGAGGCCCAGGACTGGAACAAGCAGGCCCCCGCGCCCCGCCTTCCCCAGGACGTCCTCGACCGGACCGCGGCCAAATACGCGGAAGCCCTGCGCCTCCTGACGAAATAACCGTGCGCGACGAGATAGCGAGGGCGTGCGAAATCCTCGGCTCGGGAGGGCTCGTCGCCTTTCCGACCGAGACGGTCTACGGGCTCGGCGCCGACGCCGAAAACCCCGGGGCCGTCGCGGGCATCTTCAGGATCAAGGGCAGGCCCTCGAACCATCCGCTCATCGTGCATGTCTCTCCCGAAGCCGACATCGAGTACTGGGCACATTCGATCCCGCGCGAGGCGCGAGAGCTCATGGACGCGTTCTGGCCGGGCCCGCTCACCCTGATCCTGCCGCGCGCTTCCCGCATCCCTTCGGCCGTCTCGGGCGGCCAGGATACCCTCGGCATCCGTTGCCCCTCGCATCCGGTCGCCGTCGAGCTCCTCCGCGCGTTCAAGGGAGGAACGGGCGGCGTCGCGGCCCCCTCGGCGAACAAGTTCGGCCACGTGAGCCCCACGACCGCCGAGCACGTCAAGCAGGAATTCGCGCGCGAGCTCGGGCACGATCTCGGCCTCGTCCTCGACGGCGGCTCGAGCGCGGTCGGTATTGAGTCGACGATCATCGACCTGTCCCGCGTGGCTTCCCACGGGCCGGTTCTTCTCCGCCCGGGCTTCATCACGGTCGAGGATATCGCGTCCGTGATCGGGGTCGCCCCCGGAGCCGCCGACTCGGGCGCTCCCCGGGCCTCGGGCACCCTCTCGTCTCATTACGCGCCCGCGACGCCCACGCTCCTTTGTTCCCCCGACCTTCTGGAACAACGCGCGGGCCTTTTACGGAAGAAAGGCCTTCCCTTCGCGCTTCTCCTTCACTCGATGGAGACGCTTCCCGGCGCCGTCGCGACGATCAGGCTTCCTTCCGATCCCGAGCTCTACGCGCGCGGGCTTTACGCGTCCCTCCGCTCGCTCGACAAAAGCGGCACCTACGCGATCCTCGCCGAGTGCCCGCCCGATGAGTCCGCCTGGGACGGGGTGCGCGACCGGCTCACCCGCGCGGCCTTCGGCTCCGAATCCGCGCTCGACGGCCTTTGATCGATTGATCGGACGATCGATTCGTCTTTCGTCCTGACGGGCGTTGCCGGACGCTTGCGGCGTTCGACGACCTGAGTCAGCAGCACGCGGTTTTTTTCTTCTTGCCTCCGGCAGCCGACCCGCAGTCGCAGGTCGGTTCCGTCCCGAAGATCTTGCCGAGGATGATCGCCGCCGCGCAGCCGACGCCCGCGGTCACCGCGAGCGCTCCCGCCGGGCAGTTCTTCGCGCACGCCCCGCACTCCATACACGAGACTCGATCGACGATCCCCGCCTTACCCGAGTCGATCCTGAAGACCGCGTGCGGGCATACCTCGACGCACGCGCCGCAGCCGACGCAGCGACTCGCGTCGAGCGAAAGTGTTTCTCCGTTTTTAAGGTATCCCCGCGCCATCGATTATCCTCCGTTTATCCGTAGTCTATATTCCGAGAACCCTTGCCGCCGCGGCAAGGGCGAATCCCGCGACGAGCGAGAGCGCCATCGGCCAAAATCCCCGGTCTACCTCGAGAAGCGCTCCGGGCTGCGAGGTGTAGGTCGAGGAGCCGGTGAAGTTCATCGCGAGAAACGCCACGACCGGCGTCGCGACGAGCGTGGCACCCGCCGCGATCCCGGGAGAAAGGGCGAACGCGATCGAGCAGGCGAGCGCCCACGCCGCTCCGAGAACCGCGCCCTTGACCGCGAAGGCCCGCGACGGAAGGAAGGGGAGCAGGGCGGGGAAGAGGAGCGTCCCGACGGGACCGATCCCGGCGACGAGAACGGCAATGGGCACGGAGCGGGAAAGAAAGCGCGCGTCGAGGGGAAGCGCGAAGAGGAAGGCGAGGGCGAGCGCCGCGGGGACGAGCGGCCAGGTTCGCGCTAACTCGATCGGCGCGACCGCGAGCCGTTCGCGGAGCGTGAAGGTAACCGATCTCATTTCGTCGGTTTTTGTCCTTCCCGCGTCGAGCCAGGGACCGATGTCGCGCGCGCGTACCGGGCCCCAGACGACGCGGAAACCGGACCGTCGCGCGACCTCGTGGCCGGACACACCCGACGCCCCGAGCTGCGGAAGGATGAGCTCGCGGCCCGCGACGAGCGAGGCGAGCTTGGTCTTCGCGAGGCGCGAAACGAGCTCGTCAGTGCCGAAGGTTCCCTTTCCCGCGGCGCACCAGACGTTGATTCCCTTGGTGTCGAGGACGAGGATCCACGCGTCGAAGCCCGAAAGGCTCGAGCGGAGCGCGTCGAAGCTCATCTTGTAGTTCGCGGTAACGAAGACCGACGACTCACGCGAAGGGTTCCCCACGGCGTATACGCCGGGGAGCACCGCGTAATCCATGCGACCGTATCCCCACCGCGCCCGGGCGCTCCCGAGCCGGTCGGCCGTCGTGAGTCTCGTGGCGACCTTCGGGAACGTCCTTCCCTCGCGGAGGATGAAGGACTCGACCCACGGTTTCTTCAGCTCCTCGAGCGCGATGAAACCCGCCTGCCTTTCGGCGACCGTACCGGCTTTTCCGAACAGTATATTCATCGTCGCTTCCTTTCGCGCGTCGCGCAGCATCCCGTTTTCTCGGCCTTTATCCGCCAGGAGCGAAAGGCTTCCACCAGGCGCGGAAGCGAGTCGACGAGCAGTTTCCGTTCAGCGGTCGGCAATCCTTCGAGGAATCCCTCGTAGTACTCGTCGCAGGTCCCGTCGATTTCCCCGACCTTGCTTCGTCCTTTTTCCGACAGGCGCACGAGGAAGCGTCTCCGGTTCTCCGGGTCTTCGGTGCGCTCCGCGAGACCGAGTTTCACGAGTCCGTCGACGGCCCGCGAGAGGGTAGATGCGTCGAGCTCGAGCGCCTCGGCGAGCTCCCCGACGCTCGGATCGTCCCTGTCGGCGACCTCGAGAAGGACATGGCATTGCGCGGGGGTCACCCCGCAACATTCGGTCTGGCTCGCGAGCGAAAGCTCGATCTGCCGCTCGAGGGAGCGTATGCCTTTCCTGAAAGCTCGTACCGTCGGATTCAGCGTGCTTTTTTCTGCGCTCATGAACGTATTATATGTGTATATTGCATATAATGTCAAATACATTATATGATAACTCACGGCAGAAGCCGATCCCGTTTTCTGGATAGTATACGGGTGCCCAAGAAACGATCTCCCTCATCCGGTCATCGACCGACATCGATCCTTTCCGGCATCGCGCTCTCCGTCGCCCTCGTCTCGCTCGTCGCGCAGGGGCTCGCCGGCGCGCTCTGACGATACGGCGCGTCAATGGGCGGCTAGAGCACGGCGTTCGGCGCGATGTTCTCGACGATCATGGAGCGCATGATCTCTTCCATCGTGTAGAGGCCCGCGCTCGCCGTCGCGAGGCTTTTCGCCGCGAAGATCGCGCCGGTGCCGAACGCCGCGCGCGATATCGCCTCGTGGGTGAGCCTGATCGTCTGGTTCGGAAGCCCGAAGACGACCTCGTGCTTGCCGATGATCCCGCCGACGCGGATCGAGTTTACGTGCTTGACCGGGTCGAGTCCGAGCTTTTCCGCGATCTTGAGCGCGGTGCCCGAGGCTCCCGCTTTTTGCCTGAAATGCTCCTCGATGACCTCGATGTCCGCGTGAGGCACGATCTGCCTGAGTATCTGTGAGGCGACGAGGAGAAAGTTGATGCCGAGCGTGATGTTCGGCGAATGGAGCACCGCCGTTCTTTCGGCGAGCGCGCGCAAGACCTCGAGCTCCGCCTCCCCGTAGTTCGAGATCGCCGAGACGATGCGCGTCCCGCACTCGGCCGCGCTTGCGTACTCATGAATCGCCTCGGACGAGGAAAAATCGATGATCGCGTCGACGCGCCGCTCGGCGAAAAATCCCTCTTTCGCCGTTTCTTCCTTGCTGAAGAATAGCCCTTGGTCGCTTTGGGGATACCCGAGAAAATGGCTCGCGTATTCGTGATTGTCCTTATTCGTGCCGCGCACGACCCACGCGAGCTCGCATTCGGGATCCTTGATGATCTCTTCCGCGACGAGTCTTCCCGTCCGGCCAAAACCGAATAAACCGATTCTCACTCAGCACCTTCCTTGTTCGTTGATTTCGCCGCGATCAAGCTCGCGACGTTCCCGTTGGAGACGATGACGCCTTTATGCGGAGAAAGCGAAGGCTGGCGCCGTCACTCATACTCGTTGATTCGCATGCAGGTTGATCCCGTAAAAACTGTTTGGATGAACATGTAACGGAGCGCAATTCCGCGGCCGCGATTGATGCGCGATCCCGCCGCTCCGATCCGGTGATAGACGATATCCGGATTCCTGTCCGACAAGTTCAGTATACTATGAAAGGGACCGTCCCGCAAGGCTTGGGGCGCGGTCTTTTTTTAATGGCTTTACGCGGTCATCCCGAAGAGGACGGTCATGAGCGGGATATAGAAGAGCGCGAAGAGCGTGCTCAGGAAAACCGCGGCCGCGGCCTTGTCGGGATGGACGTCGAGCTCGGCTGCGAAGGTGACGGTATTCGCCGCGAGCGGCACGAGTGAAAGCGTGAAAAGGACCCCGCGCGCGTCACGCGGATAGATAGCGAGCGCGTTCGCGTCGACGAAGAGGACGAGGAGCATGAGCGCCGGCCAGAGCGCGAATTTCGCGATGAAGGAAAGGGCGATGAAGGCGAAGTCGATATGACGGAACCTGACCGTCGCGAGGCCCATGCCGATCATCATCATCCCGAGTACGGTATAGGTACCCTTGAAGTTGTTGAGGAAACTTTCCGCGAGAGCGATCCCGCCAAGGTCAAAACCGGCGAGGTTGAGCGCAAGACCCGCGGAAAACGCGTAAATCGCGGGGAGTTTCGCGATCTTGAGAAGGCTTTCGCGCGGACCGTGCTTTCCCCGCGAGGTGAGGTAAAAGCCGAGGGTATTCTCGAAGAGTATCAGCCCGAGCGTCGCGAGAACCGCGGGCGAGAGGGCCTTGTCGCCGAATACCGCGAGGATGACCGGCAGGCCGAAGTATCCGGTGTTTCCCGTTCCCGCCGTAAAGGCGAGGATGTTTCCGGTGCTGTCGCGAAAGACGAACTTCCCGAGCGAATAGAGGGCGAGCGAGAGGACGGATCCCGCGAGAAAGAAGAGGAAGGGCAGGCTCATCGTCGCGGGCGTTATCTCGGCGTTGAGCGCTCCCGTGAACACGATGACGGGAGCGATGGCGTAGATGAGCAGTTTCGCGATCGATTCCCTGCTGACCTTCAACGCGCGCGTCGCGACGAAACCGAGAAGGATTACGGCGTAGAGCGGAACGATCCGGACGAAAAGGTTTATAAATACCGACATGCCGCGATTCTACCGGAATGTGTCGCCCGGCGCAATCGTCCGCCTTGTCCGCGATCGCCCGACGCAGGCGGAAAGCGCGCCGCGGCGAAAGGCCGCGTTCCTATTGCATGAGCCAGCGGGCTTTCAGCAATCGGCGCGAGAGGATGACGGAGACGAGGCCGAGACCCGCGAGAACGGCCCATTCGGCGGGGAAAAGCCGCGAAGCGGCGCTTCCGTCCATGAGCGACCGGACCGGGTTGAAGAGCGCGAACGACGGCATGACGGGCGCTATCGTCCTCAGCGCGGACGACGAGTCATGGAGCGCCACGGGAAGGATGAGCGGGAGATAGCAGATGACGCCGATCGTGCGCGCGGTCGCCTGATTTCGGCAAAGGAGGCCGAGCGTCACGCCCGCGGCCCCGAAACAAAAGATCCCGAGCGCGAGCGTCAATCCGTATTGCCATCCGGGGAAGCCCGTCTTGCCGAGGAGGTGAAGCGCCGCCGCCGGGAGCGCCGAAAGGAAGATACCGTAGACGATCTTCGCGAAAAGCCATTCCTCCTCCCGCATCGGCGTCTGAAGGAGACCGGCGAGCCACTGCTTTTCCTTCTCCTCCGCGACCTGCGCGGGGAGGACGAAGAACGCGACGATGAGGATGACCATGAGAAGCCAGGTGGGAAGGGACGACGCGCTCGCGGATACGTTCCGCAGCGACTCGATCCCCGCGAGCCAGTTTTTCCCGTCCCCGGTCGCGGCGATCTGGAGTCCCTGAAGCCGCTGGACGAGCTCGACCGTGTCCGGCGAGTTTCGCTTCGTCACCAGGGCGACCGCGCCGCCTGATTCGTCAGGCAGGAGCAGCGCGCGTATCGAGCCCCGCTCGAGCAGGTCTATCCCTTCCTCGCGCGTCGCGACGTCGCGCACGGAAAAAAAGGCGCCCGCCTGGGCGAGGGCCGCGCGCATCGCGCTTTTATCTCCTTCTCCCGCGAGATACCCGACGGGCATTGCCTTCGTCCGACCGCTTTCGTCGTCGACGAGCGCGAGGGTGGCGAAGACGAAAAGGGGAATGCATACGAGGAGGATGAAGGTCTTGTTCTTGATGGCGACCGCGAGGTCGTGCCTGACGAGGGTGAGCGCGTTTCGTATCATGTGTAGAGCGTCCCGTAAAAATCCGACGCGAGGTACTCCTCGGGCGTCCCGTCGAAGACGAGAGAACCCTCGTGGATGGCGAGTATCCGCGTCGCGAGCGTGCGTATCTCCTCGGGCCGGTGCGTCGTGAAGAGAACGGTTTTTCCGCTCGCGTGGATCCCCCTGATGAGCTGATACACCTCCGCCGTCATCCCGAAATCGAGGGCCGAGGTCGGCTCGTCGAGGAGGAGCACGGCGGGGTCGGGGATGAGTGAGCGGGCGATATTGACGCGCTGCTTGAGTCCCTTCGAGAGGGTGCGGACGGGAGAACGCGCGAATTTCTCGAGCTCGAATTCTCGGAGGGCCCAGTCGATCCTGTCCTTGCCGCACCCGAAAAGACGCGCGAAGATCTCGAGGTTATAGGCGACGGAGAAACCGTCGGAGAGGTTCGGGGTCTCCGGAACGTAGCCGACCTTCCGTACGATGCCCCTCCGGTCAGCGAACGGGATGCCGTCAACCGACACCGCCCCCGAATCGGGGCGCAAGGCGCACGCGAGGAGCTTCAGCATCGTGGACTTCCCGGCGCCGTTGTGGCCGACTATCGCGATCAGTTCGCCTTTGCTCGCGGAGAAGCTGACGCCACGCAAGCCTCTCGTGGGCGTATAGAGCTTCGCCAGGGCGCGAACCTCGATGTGCCTGTCCGGGGCACCCATTTTAAATAAGCTTGATGATTACGATAACGAGAATTATTACTACCAATAATGCGATCATACGGTTACCTGCTTTCCCTAGATTTGTGATTTGATACATCAGTATTGATCGGGTTCCCCGAATTGTCAAGAAATGTGTGATAATAAATCCGTATCGCGCCGGCTTATCGGTGGCTTTCGCTTGGGGGGGGGGACCCCTCGTTTTTTCGGTAAAAAAAATAATTGATCAATCCGCACGATTTCGGCACAATGTCCCCACGGAGGCAAACCCATGAGATTACCCCTGACCCGCCGGCGAGGACAGCGCATGTTCATCCCCTCGACCAACAGCTTCAATTTCGCCTCCGTCGCCCATTTCAAGGGTTGCATCGAACTCGAGGCCCTGGACGAGGCCCTCCGGAAACTCGGGAAACGTTACCCCATGCTGGTTGCCCGGGTCCTGGTAGAGGAAAGCGGGGAAGCGTACTTCACCGACGCGTTCGCCCAGCCCATGAAGGCGACGTATGTCCCCAAGACCTCACCCGACTCATGGATCCAGGTCACCGACCAGGCCCTGCGGGTCCGGCCGAACTTCGCGAACGGCCCGTTAGCCTCTTGCATACTGGTTCAGGACAGCGCGAGCGCCGACCTCATCCTGGTCAACGACCACAGCACCGCCGACGGCGGCTCCGCGATGCTGGCCATGCGCGACCTTCTCGCCTTTCTGGGCGACCCCGATCTGGAGCTTCCCTCGACCACACCCATCCCCATCGCCGAGGCCCTCCCGGACGAGGTTCTCCGCGAGATCAAAACGATGGAGGCCGCCGTTCCACCCGACGCCCCTCCCCCGGCTCCCTGGTCCTTCAAAGCCCCGACCCATCCCCGCCAATTCGTGCCGATGGAGCTGTCCGTAGCGGAGACCTCACGACTCGGCGAAAGATGCCGCTCGGAGGGGACCACGGTGCAGGGCGCGCTCTGCGCCGCCTTCATCTCCCCCTTCGCCGAGCGCTATCCCGATCAGGATAAGCATTACGCCGAGATCCCCGTGAACCTTCGCCGCTTCCTGAAGGACGGCTCGAGTCCCGCCCATCCGATCTGCACGGGCCTTGCGATGGTCGAGATCGAGGGATCGAGTGATCTTTGGGAGATGGCACGCACGGCCAAAGTCGCGATGGAGAAGGCCATCACCCCGGCCCTTTTTATCCAGGGCCAGGTCGTCAGCTCCATCGTGGAGAAGATGCCCGCCATCCCCTCCTTCACCGTGGACTACGACCTCTCGATCAGTAACGTCGGCCGTCTCGACTGGCCGGTCTCTTGCGGCGAGCTCGCGTTCACCGGTCTCCACGCCCCCATTTTCAACGTCAACCAGGCCGGCCATCGCGTTATGGGCGCCAACACCAGCGCCGGCCGCCTCCACCTCACCTACATCTCCCACGACCCCGAGGCCCCTTGGCTCGCCTCCCGGGGAATGGAGCTGCTCCGGTCGATGCTGGGATGATGTTCGGCATAGCCTGAAGTGAATGGCGGAATCGTCCCGGGCTAAGTCTTGTTGCTTCTGAGGGTTTTGTCGTAGAGACAAAATCCAGAAACTTCAAGCATGGTCCCGCTCATGGGCGGGACCTTCAATTTACGGCTTATCCCGGGATGTGTGGGTACATAACCGCCTGGCGGCAGTTTTCTTCTGTGCTTATCCTATGAAAAAGAGTTGCCCGCCGATCCTCGACGTACGCGAGTGATTTCCTGTCAACGTTACTGTGGTCTGGCCATAGAAGTACTAGTTAGAATCATGATTGGATTAAAGCCCGACACTTGACAGTATTCTTCCTTTTTCGTAACATGTCGATATGTCTACACATATCGACGCGTCAAACAAGCAAGTAGAAGTCATTATTGATATCCTGAACGCGCTGAATGACGAAACGAGGCAGAGGATTATACTTCTCTTTCAGCAGCATAAGGAGCTCTGCGTCAATGAAATCGCGAGCCAGTTTGAAATAGGCAGGCCGACGATTTCGCATCACCTTAATCTCATGAAAAGGTCAAAAATTCTTTCCTCCCGGAAAGAAGGGAAGGAAGTCTACTACTCATTCAACAAGGACTATGTAATTGAAACTCTGCAAGTTCTTATCGCGTACTTCCGCGGGTGCTGTTGATTTCACTTTCGCCAGCCTTAACGAGTGCAACCGGTTTATACCAGGAGATTTCGCATGAACATACCAAAGAGCATCAATCAAATGTCAACCGAGCGAACGCGCAACTTGAAAAAAGCCGTGCAGTCCGCGCCGCGTGAACTATCATCGGTACGCGGGATAATATTCACCGAAACTTTTAAGGAAAATGAAGGGAAGCCCTTGCTCGCCGTACGTCGAGCCGCATATCGGCGTTTATTGGAAAACCTTCCGATCAACATTTACTACGACGAGCTGATTGTCGGGGGACTTACCGAAAAGCGCAGGGGCGCGTTTCTCTCGCCCGAAACGAGCATCGAAGGCATTTCAATCGGCAGCAGGGTCAATCAGCCAGTCAAGAGAACGTTAGCGAAAATCACCAATACGCTCGCCCCTGTCGTTTCGTCCTTGAATACGTTCGCCGGGATGCAGTTATCGTCCGCGTGGATGCTTTTCAACATGAAACTCGACAATCCGACAAACAGAAGTTCCCAGCGCTTCAAGATCGGAGATGAGGAACAAGGCGACATTCAAAAAACGATCATACCCTATTGGAAAAAGAAAAACGCTTATGGACATTACCGGAAGAATCTGTCAAAAAAAGAACTGACTTTAATGAATCAGTACGCGTATACCGCCGAGCACGCTTTTGGCGGCGGCGTTTTCCTGTTCCATCCGAATTTCGAAAGGGCGATAACCAACGGTTTGAATTCCGTTATCCGCGAGATAGACGATCTAAATGAAACGAATCCGTCCGAGTTTTATGCTTCATCGGCCGATGCGTGCAGGGCGGTTATTGGTTACGCGGCAAGATGCGCGGACCGGGCGGAAGCGATGGCGGAACGATGCGAGTGCCCTGAACGGGGAGCGGAACTTCGGAATATCGCGCGAATCTGTCGCCGCGTTCCGGCCGAATCGCCGCGAACGTTCCATGAGGCTTTGCAATCGCTTTGGTTCGTCTATATTGCCCTCGCTAACGATGACTGTGGTCACGAGATCCCCTTTGGCCGCTGGGATCAACTTCTTTACCCGTATTACGACGAGGACATTACGCAGGGAAGAATTACACGCGGTCAGGCGCTCGAGTTGATAGAGTGCTTTATTCTCAAAACGAACGAGATCGAGTTTTTATTGCATAACGGGGCAAGTCTTTTTGAAGACGGCAATAGCGGGCGCATTACCCTCACCATCGGCGGAGTCGACCGTTATGGAAACGACGCGACAAACGAGGTCTCGTATCTCTTTCTTGAGGCCCTTTCGAATTGTCGGATGATTCAGCCTAATCCCGCGGTTCGCCTGCATATAAAGACGCCGGAAAAGTTTATCGATCAAGTCGCCGAGATCATGGCTAGCGGGGCGAACACGGTTCAGGTGTTTAACGACGAAACGGTAATCAAAGGCTTCGTCGATAACGGTTTCCCGGCGGATGAGGCTCGCGACTACATCATTTCCGGCTGCGTTCAGCAGATCCCGAGGTCGACCTACGGATCGGTGTGCGCCGCGCATCTGGCGCTTCCGAGGACATTGGAATTATTTCTCCGGAAACCCGGCGAATACGCGTCCTACGGAGATTTTTACGATTCCTATCAGGCGTATCTCTCGTCGATCATTAAGAGCATAACCGTAACGCTCGGCAAGGTCGATCAATCCCATAAGGACTATCTTCCCAACACGTTCACTTCGGCCCTTATGGACGGCACGATGAAAAGCGGCATGGACGTAAAAGCGGGCGGCTCAAAAAACAACATGACCGGAATATCGCTTCTCGGACTCGGTACCCTTACCGATTCGCTTGAGGCGATAAAAACGGCGGTCTATGAAAAAGAGCGATTCACCCTGATAGAGATGAAGACCATGCTCAGGAAGAATTTTAAGGGGCACGAGCCGGAACGGCAGTACTTGTTGAATAAGGTCGCGAAATACGGAAACGACGACGATCGCGTCGACTCGATCGCCCGGGACATCACCACGTTCTGCTCGTCGGAAGCGAGTAAATACGTTACGTTCCGCAAGGGAAGGCATAGTATCGGGGTCCACTCCGAGAACGGGCACGTCGTGTTCGGGTTCGTCACGGGCGCGACGCCGGACGGACGAAAGCAAACGGAACCGTACTCGATCGGCGCGGGTAGCGCGCGCGGTAACGAAAAGCGCGGGTACACTGCAACGCTCAAGTCGGTAAGCAAACTCGATATGTCAAAGATCATATCCGGCGTGTCGGTGAATCTCAGATTCAATCCCGCGCTTTTTGACTCTCCCGAAAAAGTACGCCGGTTTACCGACATGATTCGCTCCTATTTCTTTGACTATAACGGTCAGAATCTTCAAGCGACGGTTATAGACGGCGCCACGTTGCGCCGCGCGCAGGAGGATCCCTCGCGATATCAGGATCTTCTTGTCCGGATATCGGGCTACAGCGCGCGGTTTACAGAATTGACGAAAGAGACTCAGAACGAGGTGATTTCCCGGACCGAGTACGATTCATGACAGGCGTCATATTCAATATTCAGAACTACAGCGTAACCGACGGGCCCGGCATCCGTACGCTGGTGTTCTTCAAGGGATGCCCCCTTCGGTGCCGCTGGTGCGAGAACCCGGAATCGCTCGTTATGCATCCCCAATTGGCTTTTCACGGGCAAAAATGCGTCGCGTGCAAGAGATGCCGGATCGCCTGCCCCCATGGAGCGATCGAGTACGAAAGCGGAACCCGCGTTAATTGGAGTAAGTGCGATAACTGCGGAAACTGCGTCGATGCCTGCAACGCCGATGCCTTGGAGATGATCGGGAGAAACGCGCTAGTCGAGGAGATACTGCGCGAGGTCGGGAAGGATGACGCTTTCTATCGGCGCTCGGGCGGAGGAGTTACCGTTTCAGGCGGTGAGGCGACCCTTCAATACGACTTTCTGTACGCGCTTCTTGAGGCGTTAAAGCGCAAGCGTTATCACGTCGTGCTCGAGACTTGCGGTTTCGTCACGTGGGAAAAGCTCGCGGCGCTCATTCCGCTAGTCGATATTTTTTATTATGACATCAAAGGAATCGACCCGCGCATACACCGGGAAAGCACTGGGGTCGATAACGCGCTGATTCTGGAAAACGCGCGGAAACTCATCGAGTACGGCGCCAACGTGGTGTTTCGGATACCTATCGTGCCGGGGATTAACGACGGCAATCGGCAATTGGACGCGCTGAAGCAATATCTCGTTAAGGTCAACGCTATCGAGGTTCATCTGCTGCCCTATCACCGTCTCGGCGAGAGTAAACTCAATGAGTTTCGCACGGATCAGAGCCCTCTCGATATCCAATCGATGAACGAGGAAGCGCTGTTACGCATCAAGGAACAGTTATCGCATGAAGGGATTGTCTGTTTTATCGGAGGAAAATGAAGGTTGAGGTTGCTCATTTTGAAAAACTCCTCGATTTTTTGATCTTATTCTGTTAACGTTTCGATTCATTACATGTCTTGTATACTTTTGGAAAATTACCTTTTTCAATTTTGAAAGTGTTTGCGGATGTTCCTTGAAAAAAGTATCGGGAGTATCGAATACCCCCAAATCGGCGTTGATTCCTTCCTTCTGAATGTACGTATCTTTGCCGACCCACTCAATTTCGGGATTATTGAAACAGGTCGTCGCGACGCCGTACCCGCAAAAACTTGTCGTAGCGGTTGAGAATTTCCTTTGAAGAGAACTAATATAATTTTTATCGAGGATAAACCCTTCAAGGTTAATCCATGAATCCTTGTAATATATTTCTACCCAGCTATGAATGATCGATTTCGGACTCAGAATATACCAAATGCCCGTTATCGCGCCCTTTTGAAGTTTTTTATCGATTGTGAACCCGTGTATTCTGCATGGTATCCCGCAAGCGCGAAAAAGCGCCATGAGCAGTATGCCTTTCGTGTTACACTGACCATAGCCATCGGATAGAATTACGCTCGCCGGAAGGTCATCGGCTTTATTATAACCGAAGCGAACAGAGTCACGAACAAATGAGTAAATCCCGCCGATACGGTCGTAAAGGTTTAATTGGTTCCATTGTTCTTTCGTAATCAGTTCCTGAATATTACTTGTTGAAAAATCAAGAAGCGTAGTCTCTGACAAGAATCGATCCATAGTATTCCCCCATGCAGGTATACAATGAAAGAATTACCGGAAAAATACTTGAACGGAGTTGCTGTTCTTTATGATATTCTTCATTTTGACGCCAAACATTGACGAAAAGCAACGACTTAAATGAGCGGAGTCTGAAAAACCGCATTGGTAAGCGACATCTGTTAGTCTTTTAAAACTTTTGGATAGCTTTATTGCCGCAATCATTTTTTGCCAAAGGAGAAATTGTTTCATTGAGATTCCGACTTCATTTTTGAATAAGTGTTCAATGCGACTTTGCGAGATGTTTACGAGGTTGGCCACTTCTTCCAATGATTGAGAGAAATTCTCCGGTTCGGATAGGTGATGTAGAAGTAATCGAATCCGGGGATCCATAGATGGAACGGCTTGTTGTTCGTAAGAAAACACTCGATATAGTCCTTGAACACTGAAGAGTTCAATAGTACGTGTGCTATGGATAAGGGACAATATCTCGTTCTCGGCACAAAGAAGGAAACCCTCAGTGAGTTTTTGCCGTATATAGGCACCGAATAAGGATTCTGGCTCGAGTAAGACGATTATGTAGTGAAGACCCAGATGAACCCGGTGCGGAATCTCGCTGTCGATTATTACGCCTTGGCAGGTCATGCTTTGCGAGTTGATATCGATTTGAAATAAATCATGAGATATCACGATTTGAATGGCATGATGAGTATGCTTTCTATTATCAACCAAAGCCCCAACGTAAAGAGCGTATCCATTGCCTATCAGTAACTTTTTCTGGTTCATCCTCTCTCAATTACCTCAAAGCCGGTTTATTTCTAATATTTGCTTGAGCCGTTTGGCGCGACTTATGGCAGTTTGGTTGAGTTTCCTAAACTATTGCCACTTTCATTCCTGTACTAAGCCTTTGAATTCGTTCCCCAAGTTTGTTACGGAGAATTTGATACGCAAACTCGCCCGTGCAATGACCGGTATAGAAGCGTATGTCATTTCCTTGTAGTTTTTCCGCCGTTTCTTCAATTATGGAAATCGTTTCGTTTGTTCTGGATAGAGGATTAAAAAGGTGAAAACCTCCAACAAAGGCCTTTATTCGGTGATTAGGGTATCGCGTTTTAACATCATCGAGGATAGCTGTCACGCCATGATGCGAACATGAGCAGAATACGACTATCTCGTTGTTCTCAAAGATCAGCAAGGCGGATTCATGACTAAATATATCATGAATATACTTCCCGCTCTCTTTAACAAACAGACTTTTATTGATCGTCGACCGATTCGCGTATTCGGATAATTTGAGCAATACTACGCCGGATGCTATTTCTTCGGTTTTATCATGAATGGTTAATCTTTGGATCGACTGTCGATCTATCGACACGCCGACAGGAACTTTCAGGTTTAGGATGAGGTTAGAATAAGTGCGTTCGGAGAGATCTGAGTTGGTGTGAATCGCCGCGGTTTTATTGTTTTGAATAAAGCTTGATAGATCACCGCCATGATCCATATGGTTATGCGATAATACCGCGATATCTACTTTCGCAAGATTAACGCCAAGCAGATTCGAATTTTTACATAAATGATTCCTCGGCCCGAAATCATAGAGTATTGTTTGTTTGTCCGTTTTAACTAAAATGGATAAACCATGAATACCCTTAACTTTGTTATTGACACTGGTATTCTCAAGAATTACTGTTATTTCCATTGTTTTCCCCGCCCGTAGGTTCAGTAAACCATTGTTTAACCGTGCAAAACTGCAACTTGATGAATACTGAGTATAGCATAAAAAACAATCGCTCTCGTTGATTTTCCGTTACTCGTTCTGGTCACAGCATTGATTAATCAGGAGCACGGTATTTCGCTCATTATTTGTTTATCGGTATTTGTAAAGTATGGTACCGACATGAGGATGATTTCAAGTGATTGTTTTTATAGTAATAACGCTTCAAGACGCCCGATGCTCTTGGGAGCCGATCCCTCGAAGTGGTTGTTGAGGTATACCTTGACGATCCTGCTCCCTTTCGCAAGATCTCCGATCATAGAGGCGACCTCCGGGAGGTCGGCTTTCGGCTCCACGATCTCGTTCCAGTTACCCTTCGTTTTGCTCTCGATTTCCTTACGGTCTCCGCCGAGGAGTCGAATCGCTACTCGATCTCCGATGAGGTCCCCGAACTGCGCGTAAAGCTCGTAGATATGGGGCAGGTACAGCTTTTCCGAGAAGACATGCGCGACACCGTGGTCCTTGAGGAACTGAAAGTACTCCCGTTTGAGGTAGTTCGCGTTTCGGCACTCGATTGCGAGGGGAATGGCGTCTCTGAGCCCCACTGTATCAAGCCGCGTAACGAAAACTTCAATCGCTTTGAGAAAGGCTGAAAGATCGGCCATTTTTTGCTTGTTGAGGTATTCAAATTCGAGCTCAAGGAGGAATATCCGGGGTAAGAGGGCTTCGATGTTCGAGACGAAGTGGGCGTATCGCTCGACCGAAAGAAAATCGGGATTGACGACCAGGGGCGCCGTTTTGTCCCGGTTCCGCTCATGGGTAAGCGAGATCGATTCGGTGAGCTTGCAGGCGAAGGAAAAGTCAGGAGGAACCCTGCTCGCGTAGTCAGCCGCGTCCGAAGGGTCGGGAACCGCATAGAACCAGCTATCCACCTCGACGGTCCGGTAACGCTTCGCATATTGCGAAAGGTACGCGGCCGAGTACTCGGCCTTTTTGTCATAGACAAGACCAATCCAGGAATCATAGTTCCATGAGCAGGTTCCGAATTCAAGGTTCGCCGTACCCGTTTCCGCCATAGCTATACTATCGCGTCTGGCGAGGAATTCGTCAAAGATGCTATGATGCTCGTAGCGGAGGGGATACATGATGGACGGAATGACACGGAGCGCAATACACGCGGGGTTACGGGTATCGATCGTATTGAAGGAAGACCAACGGACGGGAAAGCGTACCGAGGGGATCGTTCAGGACATTCTCACGAACAGCCCGAGCCATCCGCACGGAATTAAGGTGCGCCTGGAGTCAGGCCTCGTGGGACGCGTTCAGGAAATACTGGGTTAGTTTCAGGCGAGAAGGTCGACGCGGTTGCCGAGCGCCGGATCGGTGATGCTCTGAGTCATCATCTGAACGAGCGCGGCGCCCCGGGTCTCGGCCGAGTTCATGGCGAGCTTTTGCACCTGAACCGAGGCGGCTTCCTGGACTTTGTTCCGGGAAAGGGCTGTCGAAAGCGTTGTGATATCCATACGCACAAGGTACTCCCGTTTCTTCCCTGCGTCAATGCATTTTCCCCCGTGCTCCCCTTATGCGTGACGTGAAAAGGTGACGGATAGCGGAACGATTCGCGCGCTTTCGGTTTGCCTGAAACGCGATGATGAGCGAACCAGGTAGTCGCTTCTCGCTCCGCTTCGAAGCGTCTGGGCATCATCTCTCGGATCTCCGGGACGCCTACGAAGCCTTTCGTGGCCATCCATGGCCACTCACCCTCGCATTCGCTCGGCGGCTTCTCCGGTTCAAGTCTTCTTCCGGGAGGTCAGGGTAAAAAAAAACTGCCTTGCGGCAGTTATTTTTTTCCTTAGTTGTCCCCGGAAGAAGACTTGAACTTCCATGCCCGTGAAGGCGCTAGTACCTGAAACTAGTGTGTCTACCAATTCCACCATCCGGGGATCGCGCCGTTGCCGACGCGGGATTAAAGATAGCGGAAGAGGCGACCCGGTGTCAAGGTCATTCCTTCGGGTCGGCCGGGGGCTCCGGGACGGCGTCGCCGGCGGGGAGGGCCTGGGGTTGGGGCTGGATGATCTCCGGGGTCCTCGAGGCGCGGTTCGCGAGCATCACGGTCAGGATCACGATCGCGACGATGAATATGACGAGGGCCACGAAGGCCACGATCTTGCGCTTGGAGAGCGACGGCTTCTTCTTCGGTCGCGCCGTCAGCTCGATTTCGGTGGGTTGCATCTCGGTCATCGGGTCAGTTCCCCGCCGCCGCTTCGAGGGCGATTTCCATCATGTCCCTGAACGTGGTCTGGCGTTCCTCCGCGGTGGTTGCCGTCCCTTGCGCGATGTGGTCCGAGATCGTGAGGATCGCGAGCGCCTCGCGCTTGAATTGCGCGGCGAGGGTGTAGAGCTCGGCGGCCTCCATCTCGATGGCGAGAACCCCGTAGTCGGCCCAGAGCTTCCAGGTCGCCTTGTCGTCGTAGAACATGTCCGAGGAGGTGACCGACCCGACGACGGGCGCGTTGCCCTTCGCGATCGCTGCCTCGTACGCGCGCCGGACGAGGTTGAAGCTCGCCGTCGGCGCGAAGTGGCGGCCGCCGAAACGGTTGGTGTTGAGGGCCGAGTCCGAGCAGGCGCTCATGGCGATGACGACGTCGCGAAGCTTGCACGCGTCCGAAACCGCGCCCGCCGTCCCGACGCGGATCGCCTTCTGCACGCCGTAAAAGCGGAAGAGCTCGTTTACGTAGATCGAAAGGGAGGGTTGGCCCATGCCCGTCCCCTGGACGGACACCTTCTTGCCCTTCCAGGTACCGGTAAAGCCGTACATGCCGCGTATTTCGTTATAGCAGACAGGATTCTCAAGGTAGGTTTCGGCGATGAATTTCGCCCTGAGCGGGTCGCCGGGAAGGAGGACGACGTCGGCGATCTCCCCCGGTTTAGCTCCAATATGTGTACTCATACGCTCTATACTAGCAGGGAATTGAGGTTTATGCAAATTCCGCTATATACTTAGGGGTATGAGCGAAATCACTCTCTTGTCTCCCGAGCGTTTCGGCTACGGCTTTATTCCCGAGGGATACCTTCCCGAAGGCAAAAATGAGTACTATCTACGGGACATGCAGGTTGGCGCCGATCGCCATTCCTGGAGAAATTTGACATCGAGCGAGATTTCCCTCCTGGAAGCGAGCGACAACCAGTCAACGGACTGGTCGATGGTTCTCGTCGAGGATCCCTTTGACGTCACCATGATCAAAAACTCCTTTTTTGCGGGTCTTGTCCGTATCGGATCGACGACCAATTCCTATCTCCAATACCATGATTTCGTCGTTCCCGCGGGGATCACCAATTCGCGGGTTATCGCGTGCGATATCGGGGAGAATTGCGCGATCCACGATTGCCCGAGCCTTTCCCATTACATCCTCGGGAAGAACGTGATCCTTTCCCGCATCGACGAGATGGTAACCACCGACCACGCGAAATTCGGCGAGGGGATCGTCAAGGACGGGGAGAGCGAGGACGTCCGCATCTGGATCGACCCGATGAACGAGGCGGGCGGGCGCTCGATCCTTCCGTTCACCGAGATGATCGCCGCCGACGCGTATCTGTGGGCCGTGTATCGCGACGACGCGCGGCTGATGGAGCGGCTCAAGGAGATCACCCAGGGGCAGGCGGATTCCCGGCGCGGGTATTACGGCACGGTCGGGGATTTTTCGGTCATCAAAAGCTGCCTCATCATCAAGGACGTGCACTTCGGTCCCTCCTCCTACGTGAAGGGCGCCAACAAGCTCAAGAACCTGACGATCCGCTCGAGCGAGTCCGAGCCCACGCAGATCGGCGAGGGCTGCGAGCTCGTGAACGGGATCATCGGCTTCGGCTGCCGCGTGTTCTACGGGGTAAAGGCGGTGCGCTTCGTGCTCGGGAACAACTCGAACCTCAAGTACGGCGCCCGCCTCATCCATTCGGTGCTCGGCGACAACTCGACCATCTCCTGCTGCGAGGTGCTCAACAATCTCGTCTTCCCGGCGCACGAGCAGCACCACAACAACTCCTTTCTCATCGCGACCCTCGTGATGGGACAGTCGAACATGGCGGCCGGGGCGACGGTCGGCTCCAACCACAACAGCCGCGGCAACGACGGCGAGATCGTCGCGGGACGCGGCTTCTGGCCGGGGCTCTCGAGCACGCTCAAGCACAATTGCCGGTTCGCGAGCTTCATCCTCCTCACGAAGGGAAGCTATCCCGCCGAACTCAACGTCATGTTCCCGTTCGCGATGGTGCTCGACAACCCGAAATACAACCGCCTCGAGGTGATGCCCGCGTATTACTGGCTCTACAACATGTACGCGCTCGAGCGGAACAGCTGGAAATACCGGAGCCGGGACCGCCGAAAGGCGATCGTCCAGCGGGTCGAGACCGATCACCTCGCGCCGGACACGGTAGCCGAGATGATCGAAGCGCTCGTCCTTCTCGAGCGCTGGACCGGCAAGGCCTGGCACGTGTGCGAAAACGGCGGCGATTCCCTTCCCGACGACGCGACGCTCGAGGCGAAGGGCCGCGAGCTCATCGTCAGCTCGCCCGAGGTCGTGGGCTCGCTCTTCGTCGCCGGCGAGATGATCGAGCGCGGGCCCCGCGAGGTGCGGATGCTCAAGGTCGTCGAGGCCTGGCACGCCTACCGCCAGATGCTCCTCTACTACGCGGTTCGCACGATCGCGCGCTATCTTTCCGAGTACGGCATCCATTACGGCTTTTTCGAGGCGAAGGTTCCCCGCGAGATTTCCCTCTCGTGGGTCAATTTGGGCGGCCAGCTCGTTCCCGGGGAAAAGGTCGACGCGCTTCGCGCCGGCGTCAGGGCGGGGCTCTTCAACTCCTGGAAGGAGATCCACGAGCAGTACGATCAATGGTGGCGCGAGTACCCGATCGACCGGGCGAACAACGCGTACGCCGTGCTTCGCTATCTTACCCGGCTCGCGACGATAACCGGTGAAAACTGGAACGGGCTTCTCGACGAGGCGCTCGGGATCAGGCAGTACATCGAGGAACAGGTTTTTATCACGAAGGAAAAGGATTACTCGAACGAGTTCCGCGGCATTACCTACCGGAACGAGGCCGAGCGCGACGCCGTGCTCGGTCGCGTCGAAGACAACGCGTTCATCCAGATCGCGCGGAGGGAAAGCCGGGAATTCGCCGAGATGATAGAAAAGGTGAGGGCATAAACGATGGCGATCATTCTGAAAAACGACGACATGGAGCTGCGTATCGAGAAAGCGGGCGAGGTGTATCGGGGAAGCCGGTTCGACTGGAACGGCGCCGTCGTGTCCCTCTCGTTTCGGGGCATCGAGCTTCTCGGCGAGGAAAAGCCGCGCTTCCAGCGGAATCCCGCGATCTACGGGCGCGGGCTTCACAACGAATTCGGGATCAAGACCTGCGTCGGGTACGACGACTGCAAGGTCGGGGAATGGTTCCCGAAGATCGGGACGGGATGGCTCAAGAAGGACGAGAAGCCCTACTTCTTCTACACGCAGTACGCGCTCGAGCCCCTGAAGTTCGCCTCGCTCGCGAACGGAAACCGGGAAGCGGTGTTTTCCTGCGACTCGGGCGAGCGGAACGGATACGCGTATCGATACACCAAGCGGATCACGCTCCTCGACGACGGTTTCGAGATCTCGTACGAGCTCGAGAACGCGGGGCGGAGGGATATCTCGACCGAGGAGTACGTTCACAATTTCCTCTGCGTCGGCGGCAAGCGCATGGACTCGGGGTATTCGCTCGAATTCCCCTGGACCCTCAAGCCCGCCTCGTTCGTGGAGACGGTCAATCCCGACGGGATCCTCCTCGTCGAGGGCAAGAGGGTCGAGATCATCGGGAAGACGCGCAAGCAGTTTTACCTCGGGGGGCTTTCTGAAGGAGTCGCGAAGGCCGACGGGCTCGCCGCGAAGTGGACGCTCGAGCACGCGGGGAAGGGCGTGCGCCTTTCCGAGTCGGGCGATTTCATCCCGTCCGGCGCGCACCTGTGGGGCTGGAAGTCGGTCATCAGCCCCGAGCTCTTTCACTCGTTCTCGGTGGTTCCCGGAAGCGCGGTCGCCTGGAAAAGGCGATATACCGTCTCGTCAACGCGCCCGTAAGGGAGGCTTCGCTCCCTAGCCGTGCCTCGACTCGTCCCCGACGTACACGCGGGGCACGCGCTTGTTTATGGCGCAGGTGATCTCGTAGGGTATCGTGCCGAGAATGCGCGCGAGGGTGTCCGCCGACGAGGTCGCCGGGGCGGGCCCGAAGATCGTGACGCGATCCCAGCGCTGAACCCAGGGATCCGCTCCGACGTCGACCATGCACTGATCCATGCAGATGCGCCCCACGACGGGGTAGTCGCGGTCGCCGATGCTGACGCGAAGCCCCGGCGAGAGCCTGCGCATCAGGCCGTCCGCGTAGCCGACGGGGATCGTCGCGATGAAGGTATCCTCCTTCGCGACCCACTCCCGCCCGTACGAGACGGCCGTTCCCGCCACGACCTTCTTCATCGTTATCACCTGCGTCTCGAGCTCCATGAGGGGCTTCGTCGCGATGAGTCCCGTGAGCGAGGGGTCGGGGAGGTATCCGTACACGAGTATCCCGGGGCGGACCATGTCGAAACGCGATTCCGGATGGAGGACGACGCCGCCCGAGTTCGCCGCGTGGACGATGCCCGGGTCGATGCCTTCGGCCCTGATCGCGTCGACCGTGGCCGAGAAACGCGCGATCTGTTCCTTGGTGTAGCCGATGTCGTCGCCGGCGGTGGAGTCGGCGACCGAAAGGTGCGTCGCGATCCCGTCGAGCCTGAGGTGCCGGTCTCGGGCGATTTTCCGCGCGAGCGCGGTCGCGTCGGCGGTCGCGCATCCGATCCGTCCCATGCCGGTGTCGATCTTGAGGTGCACGGGCGCGACGTGGTTCATCCTCGCCGCGTGACGGGAAAGCTCGTCGAGGTATTCCTCGTCGAAGACGAAGGGAACGATGTCGTTTTCTATGATGGACGGTATTTCCTCGGGGATGGGCGGACTCAGGGAGAGTATCGGGGCGACGATGCCCGCGTCCCTGAGGTCGATGCCTTCTTGCGCCGTGGCGACGGCAAGATGGGTCGCTCCCGAGCGTATCGCCGCGACCGCGATCTTGAGCGCCCCGTGCCCGTACGCGTCTGCCTTGACCGGGACGCATATCTTCGTGTCCGGGGCCAGTTTTTTCCGGATCTCGGCGATATTGAACCGTAAATTCTCGAGATGAATGATTGCCCTCGTTGCGCGCATACGGTATTGTACCCCGTTGAATTGTCCTTAGCAAGAAGAAGCCCGGGTCAAAACTGGACTGAATGGAGTTTCCGTGCTATCATAGGATCAATTCTTAAAGTTTAGAGGTATTCTATGCATCGTATCTGTATCGCGTTCATCGCGTGCTGTTTTGCGCTATCCGCGTGTAAAACCACCCAGGCAGTATCGTCGGCGACTCCCCTTGCCTCCGCTTCCGGCGCGGTGTCGCTCGTGAAATTCGGCGCCGGCGCCGCCGAGGATAACGGGGATTCCCCGAAGCCGGCCAAGGCCGCGGCCCCGATGGGCCTCAAGCGCGTGAAGGCCGAGGAGGCCATCGCGCGGGCCACCGTATACGAGGGCGACATGGACGCCGCGCTCGGGATCCCCGACTATCAGGCCGCGCTCGCGGCGTTCGATTCCGCGGCGGAACTTCTCGCCGCGGTTCCTTCCGCGTCCGATCGTCTCGCGTCCCTTCGCGCGAGGATGGACAGGGCCCTCGACGCGATATCCTTCGACGCCGTGACGGTCCCTCCGGACACGACCGTGGGCGTCGCGTTCAAGCGCGATTTCGTCGCGCGCGTGAGCCTCGCGGGACCGGCCGGCAAGAAGCCGTTTCCCTCGTTCCCCTGCACGGTGTTCTATCCCGGTTCGGGCGAATCGGGCGAGCGCGTGACCCTCAACGATCGCCGCGTGTCGGGCGTCGACGGGACGGTTACGTTCTCGGCGCCTGCCCCCGAGCGAACGGGAAAGGGCACGGTCACCGTGGCGGCGGCCCTTTCATCGACCGACCCCGTCATGCGCGAGTCCATCCTGGCCCGGCAAAACCGGGGCCAGCTCGCCTCGAGCCTTACGCACGGCGTCGTGTCGGGCGCTCGCGCGCTTTCCACCGTCATCTCGATCCTGGACTACGATTCCGCCGGGAAGCCCGTCATGTATAACAACGTCTCCGCGACGATGCTCCTTCAGCCCCTCGTCCCGAAAGGATTCAGGAGGATCGGCATGGCCGACTTCCCGAGTCAGCTCGCCGCGGGCGACGAGGCCGTGCTTCTCAAGGCCGCGAAGTCCCAGTTCGGCACGGGCGTCCAGCGCTTCATCTACGGCACCGTTCGCGTGACGAGTCTCACGAAGGCCGACGACGGCACGTGGACGTGCGCGCTTTCGTCCGATATCTCCGTGTGGGATTTCACGAGCGACACGAAGGTGTACCACACCGCGCCGGGACAGGTCGCCACCGGGAAGACCGAGGCGCTCGCGCTCGACGCCGCGCGCAAGAAGCTCCTCGCCGACACGCTCATGAACGATCTCTACTACAACATGTGAAAAACCTTCCGTAAACGCCGAAACCGGGTTATACTGGACTCCAATTCCGAAAAAAGACGAGGAGTCAATCATGTATAGCCTGGTTCTGCTGTTGGTTTTCCTTTTCGCGATGATCGCGATCGGCGTGTGGGGGATGCGAAAAACCACGACGCTGAACGATTTCTTCCTGGGCGGCCGCTCGCTCGGTCCCTGGATGTCGGCCTTCGCCTTCGGCACTACCTATTTCTCCGCGGTCATCTTCATCGGTTTCGCGGGAAGCCAGGGCTGGAACATGGGACTCAACGCCCTGTGGATCGGCGTCGGCAACTCCCTTTTCGGCGCGCTTCTCGCCTGGCTCGTGCTCGGCAAGCGGACGCGGCGCATGACGCAGAACCTCGACGTCATGACGATGCCCGAGTTCCTCGAGGCCCGTTACGGCTCCGAGCACCTCAAGATGATCGCCGCCGTGCTCATCTTCGTGTTCCTCCTTCCGTACTCCGCGTCCGTGTTCAAGGGACTCGGGCACCTTTTCGAATCCACCTTCAACATCTCCTACGATTTCGCGCTCATCGTGCTCGTCGGGATCACCGGGCTCTACCTCGTGCTCGGCGGTTACTTCGCCGTCACGATGACCGACTTCATCCAGGGTTTCGTGATGCTCGCCGGCGCGATCGCGATGGCGTGCGTCCTCGTGTTCAAGGCGGGCGGGCCCGTCGAGGCGTTCACGACGATCGCGACCCGCTATAACGAGCACATACCCGTCGGGTCGCGGCCCTCGTGGCTCACGATAGGCTCGCTCATCTTCATGACGAGCTTCGGTACCTGGGGCCTACCGCAGATGGTGCAGAAGTTCTACTCGATCAAGGATACGGGCATGATCAAGCGCGCGGCGATCATCACCGCGATCTTCGCCTTCGTCATCGGCGTGACCGCCTACACGACCGGCGCCCTCGGCCACGTGTTCTTCGATCCCGATACCGTGCCGAAGCTCGCGAACGGCAAGGTCAACTACGACCTCATCGTCCCGACGCTCCTGACGGCCCATCTCCCCGAGGCGCTCCTCGCGGTCATCATGCTCCTCGTCCTCTCGGCCTCGATGTCGACCCTCTCGTCGCTCGTGCTCGTATCGTCCTCGGCGATCACGATCGACCTCTACAAGGGATACCTCAGGCCGAACGTCAGCGAGAAAACCTCGCTCATCATGATCCGCGTCCTCTCGGGCGTGTTCGTCATCTGCTCGTTCGCGATCTCGAAGTTCCAGATTGGCTTCATCGTCACGCTCATGTCCCTCTCGTGGGGAGTGCTCTCGGGCGCGTTCATGGCGCCGTATATCCTCGGGATCTTCTGGAAGCGCGTCACGAAGGCCGGCGCCTACTCGGGACTCTTCGCGGGCGCGGGAACGGCGGTCGCGATGTTCTTCGTGCTCGGCCCGAAGCAGTCGCCCCTCGCGTCGAGCATCGCGATGCTCGTGCCCTTTTTCGTCGTGCCCGTCGTGAGCCTTCTCACCCCGAAGGTAGACGAGTCGCGGATCGCGAAGGCCTTCGCGGACTGATCGCGCGTCGTGCCTTTATCGCGCGGGACCGAATTCCCCGCGCGACGACAGAGTATTTTTTTCCGATGCCGGCGTCCGAACCGCCCCTGACCGGGGCAATAAGGGCGATCCGGCATCCGGTATTTCACGGTAAGAGGTTTTTTTTATGAAGGAATTGGTTCTTTTGGGAGACGAGGCGCTCGCGCTCGGAGCGATTCATGCGGGAGTTTCGGGCTGCTTCGGGTATCCGGGCACGCCCTCGACCGAGATCCTCGAGTATCTCGTCGACAACTTCGAGAAGGCGGGAGCCCCCGTCGCGCAGTGGTGCGCGAACGAGAAGACCGCGTACGAGACCGCGCTCGGCGTGTCATTCGCGGGCAAACGATCGATCGTGACGATGAAGCACGTCGGGCTCAACGTCGCGGCTGACCCGTTCATGAACTCGTCGCTGTGCCAGATCAAGGGCGGCCTCGTCTGCGTCGTCGCCGACGATCCCTCCATGCACTCGAGCCAGGGCGAGCAGGACACGAGATACTACGCCGACTTCGCGATGGTCCCGCTCTTCGAGCCGACGAACCAGCAGGAAGCCTACGAGATGGTCGGCGAGGCCTTCGAGATATCCGAGAAGTTCCGCGTGCCGGTCATCATGCGGATGGTCACGCGCCTCGCGCACTCCCGCGCGGTCGTCCACGCTTCCGAAAAGATCCGCAAGGAAAACGCGCTCGAGAAGGGCGCCGCCGCGGACTGGATGCTCCTTCCCGCGCTCGCGCGGAAGAACTACGACAAGATGATCGGGAAACAGGCCGCGCTCGTCGAGTGGTCGTCGCTTTACACGAGGAACCGGATCACGCTCAACCCGAAGCGCAAGGACATCGCCGTCATCACGAGCGGGCTCGGGCGAAACTACTACGAGGAGAACCTCGCCGATCTCGCCGCCGCGTCGGGCGACAAGGGGCTTCCGTCGGTCCTTCATCTCGCGGCCATGCCGTACCCCGCCGATCTCATCAGGCAGATCGCCGACTCGGCGGAGACCGTTCTCGTGATCGAGGAGGGGATGCCCTTTCTCGAAAAACAGCTTCGCGGATTCCTCCCGACGAGGACCCGGATCGCGGGCAAGCTCAACGGCCTTCTCCCGCGGGCGGGCGAGCTCAATCCGGACAACGTGCGCAAGGCCCTCGGCCTCGCGCCGAGAAAGTCCGTCGCGGACGGATTCGACATGCCGGCGCTTCCCGGCCGCCCCCCGCAGCTCTGCAAGGGCTGCCCGCATCACGACTCCTACTCCTCGCTCAAGCTCGCCTGCGAGCGGCTCAACGAGAAGGAAGGGAAGGTTTCCACGGTCGTCACCGCCGACATCGGCTGCTACGCGCTCGGCGCGACTGCCCCGCTCAACGCGATCGAGACCATCGTTTGCATGGGCGCCTCGATCGGCATGGCGAGAGGTGCCGCCGAGGCTGGCTACAAGTACGCGTTCGGCGTCATCGGCGACTCGACCTTCCTCCACTCGGGTCTTACCGGGCTCGTGGACGCGGTCTCGACCAACACCCCGATGACCGTCATCATCCTCGACAACTCGATCGTCGCGATGACCGGCTGTCAGCCGACGATGCTGCCCTCGAGCCAGCTCGAGAAGGCGGTCCTCGGCATCGGCGTCGATCCCGCGCACCTTCGCGTCATCGAGGCGAAACCGGGCCTCGTCGAGGCGAACGCCGCCATCCTCATGGAGGAGGCGGAGTACCGCGGGCTCTCGGTCATCATACTCGTCCGCGAGTGCCTCGAGGGCATACGGCTCCGGAAGAAAAAGGAAGCGACGAAAAATGCCTGAGCAACGTGAAGGAACGGCCTCGGGCCTCCCGCGCTGGAGGCTCGACTCGATATTCGCCGGTTTCGACTCTCCCGCCTTCGCCGACGCGAAGACGGAACTCGCATCGATCGCGGTCGACCTCGCGCGCCACGTCGACGCGGTTCCGCCCGCGGGATCGGGCGATTTCGCTCGGTGGCTCAAGGACACGATCGCGCTCCAGAACCGCGCGGCCGAGCTTTCCGAGACGCTGACTTCTTACGGCTACGCGATCTACTCGACCGACACGACCGCGAAACGGGCGATCGCCGAGCTCAACGCGATCGAGGAGATCTGCGTGCCCTTCAGCGCCATTCACGCGCGGTATCTCAACGCGATCGCGGAACGCGCGGACGCCGTGCGTTCGCTCATCGACGAGGAACCCGATCTCGCGCGTTACCGGTTCTCTCTCGAGAACGATCTTTTCTGGCAGACGAGGCAGATGTCGCCCGCGGAGGAAAGCGTCGCGGCCGATCTCGCGCGTTCGGGAAGTTCCGCCTGGGGGAGACTCCAGGAGCAGATGACCTCGACCGCAGATTGCCTTTGGGACGAGGCGACGGGAGAGCGAAAGACCCTCGTCGATCTCCGCTCGCTCGCGCACGACGCGGACCGCGCGATACGTGAGAAGGCGTTCAGGAAGGAACTCGAGATATGCCGCTCGATCGGGATCCCGGTCGCGGCGGCGCTCAACGGCATAAAGGGCTGGACGGTTTCCCTCAACGAGCGTCGCGGCTGGAAGGGCGACGCCCTCGACGCCGCGCTCGAGAAATCGACGAAGCAGGGGCTCCTCACGCGGAAATCGCTCGACGCGCTCATCGGCGCGATGGAAGAGGCGCTCCCGCACTGGAGGCGCTATCTCAAGGCGAAGGCGAAGCTTCTCGGCGTCGATCGATGCGCCTTCTACGACCTTTTCGCGCCCGTCGGGGAAACGGGGCGGAAGCGCCCGTACGAGGAAGCGCGCGCGACCGTGACCGAAAACTTTTCCCGGTTCTCTCCCGACATGGGCGAGTTCGCGCGGAAGGCGTTCGGGGGAGAATGGGTCGACGCCGAACCGAGGGCCGGAAAGATCGGCGGCGCGTATTTCACGAACATGCCGATGGCCAGGGAGGGTAGGGTCCTCTGCAACTTCGACTCGACCTTCAGCTCCGTCCTCACCCTCGCGCACGAGCTCGGTCACGCGTATCACGCGGACGTGCTCAAGGACGAGCCCGCGCTCCTCCAGTCGCACCCGATGACCCTCGCGGAAACCGCGTCGATATTCGCCGAGACCGTCGTCTTCGAGGACGAGATGTCGCGGGCGAGCGACGCGGAAAAACTCGGGCTTATCGAGCTCAACCTCCAGGACGGCTGCCAGATCCTCGTCGATATCCTTTCGCGGTTCCGCTTCGAGAGCGCGACCTTCGCGGCGCGGAAGAAGGGAGAGCTTTCCGTCGAGGAACTCTGCGCGTTCATGGAGGACGCCCAGAAGGGAACCTACGGCGACGGGCTCGATCCCTGCTCGCTCCATCCCTTCATGTGGCTCGTGAAGACGCACTATTACTCCGACTCGCTCGCGTTCTACAACTTCCCGTACGCGTTCGGCCAGCTCTTCGCGCTCGCGCTTTACGGCCGGTATCGCGCGGAGGGTCCTTCCTTCGCGGGGAAATACCGCGAGATCCTCCATGACACGGGGAGCATGGACGCCGTCGCGGTAACCGCGCGCGCGGGATTCGACATCGAGACGCCCGATTTCTGGCGTCAGGGCATAGCGCTCTTCGTCGAGCGCATCAACGAATTCGAGCGTCTCGTCGACGCGCGCCTCGCGCGCTAGACGGACTCTAAAAAAGACAGGAGAAACGGAAACCATGACATACGATATTATCCTCGCCGGCGTCGGCGGGCAGGGAGTCCTTTCCATCGCGACGATCATCGCGCGCGCGGCGATGATCGACGGACTTTCGGTGAGGCAATCCGAGGTTCACGGGATGAGCCAGCGGGGCGGCGGCGTGCAGGCGCACATGAGGATCGCCGACGGCCCGATCTCGTCCGACCTCGTGCCCCTGGGCGGGGCCGACATGATCCTCGCGATGGAACCGATCGAGGGGCTCCGCTACCTTTCCTACCTGAAACCCGACGGCATCCTCGTGACCGCGGCGGAGCCCTTCGTGAACATAGCGGACTACCCCGACGTCGAGGGAATCCTCGAGGCGATCAGGAAGCTGCCGAAGTCGAGGATCGTCCGCGCCGAGGAACTCGCGCGCGAGGCCGGAAACCTCAAGTCGGTCAACATGGTTCTCATCGGGGCGGCTTCCGCCTCGCTCCCCGTAAGCGAGAAGGCGCTCGCGAAGAGCGTCGAGGATACCTTCGCGCGGAAGGATCCCCGGCTCGTCGAGGTGAACATGAAGGCGCTGAGGCTCGGCGAGGCGGCGAAATGAGGGGCGGCGAGGGTTTCTCCGGCAAAGCCGTCCCGTTTCGCGACAGGAAGGTCGAGACGGCGCCGCGCGCGGTCATCGAGTGGATGCAGCTCGAGGGCCTCAAGACCCAGGTCGAGCACGCGCTCAAGACCGACTTTTACCGCGACCGCCTCGTCAAGGCCGGGATCACCGGAACGGCGTGCATCGAGACCCTCGCGGACATCAGGAAGCTCCCGTTCACGACGAAGAACGACCTCCGCGACGGGTATCCCTTCGGCCTCCTCGCCGTCCCGAAGGACGAGGTCGTCCGCGTGCATGCCTCGAGCGGCACGACCGGCACGCCGACCGTCATCTACCTGACACAAAAGGATCTCGACATGGCGAGCGACACGATGGCGCGCTCGCTCATGGCCGCGGGCGGGACGAAGGACGACGTCGTCCAGAACATGATGACCTACGGGCTCTTTACCGGAGGTCTCGGCTTCCACTACGGCGCCGAGCTCATGGGCGCGATGGTCATCCCGACGAGCGCCGGGAATACCCTCCGCCAGCTCAAGTTCATGAAGGACTTCGGCACGACGATGATCCACGCGACCCCGAGCTATCTCCTTCACCTCCATCAGGCGATCGAGGACGAGGGCTACAAACGGAGCGACCTCCGGCTCAGGAAGGCGATCACCGGCGCCGAGCCGCACTCCGAGGAACTCAGGCAGAAGATCCAGGACAAGCTCGGCATCGAGGTCTACAACTGCTACGGCATGAGCGAGATGAACGGCCCCGGCGTCGCCTTCGAGTGCGTGTTCCGCGCGGGGATGCACGTGTGGGAGGACCGCTACATCGCCGAGATCCTCGACCCCGAAACCTTCGAGCCGGTTCCGGAAGGAGAGACGGGAGAGCTCGTGCTCACGATCCTCTGCCGCGACGCGATGCCGCTCATCCGCTACCGGACGCGCGACCTTACGCGCTTCATCCCGGGCCCGTGCGAGTGCGGGCGCACGCACCGCCGGCTCGCGCGCTTCACCGGGCGCACCGACGACATGCTCATCATCAACGGCGTGAACGTCTTCCCGAGCCAGATCGAGGAAGTCCTCCTCAAGGCGCAAGGGGTCGGCGCGAACTACCTCATCGTCGTCGACAAGTCGGGCGACCTCGACAAGCTCACCGTGCAGGTCGAGATCACCGCGGAAACCTTCGCCGACGACGCGCGCGTGATCAACGCCCTCCGCGACCGGCTCAAGAGCGAGATGAGCGCGCTCATCACGATCAACCCGATCATCGAGCTCAAGCAGCCGGGAACGCTTCCCGTGTCGGAAGGGAAGGCGAAGCGGGTGGAAGACCGGAGACCAAAAGACTAGCGTCTTTTGGTCTCTTGGAGTATCCGATCAAAGATCGGATACTCCACGGAACAGTACGTTCGGGGACCGAAAACATCCACGGGTAACCACGGCGATTTACGTCAATCCACGGTAACGTTCGGCAGTCTTTCGGGCGCTCGGTATCGGGAAATCCCCGGATCGGGGAAACGACCGAGTGCCGGCTGAAAACATTCCGTGATACAACGTTGGATAGACGATCTGCCCGGGGTCTTTGGCGGATCGCTTGTCGGGAGGTGATTATGGAAGCGTACCGGGACGAGTCTCTTTCCGCGCGGGACAGAACGCGCGACTTGATGGAAAGGATGACGCTCGAGGAAAAGGTCGCGCAGCTCAGCGGAATATGGGTGTACGAGGTTTTGACCGGCGCCGATTTCGACGGCGCGAAGGCAGCAGTCCGGATGGGGAGCGGCATCGGGCAGATCACCCGCCTCGGCGGCGCGAGCAACTTCACTCCGGCGATCGCGGCCGCGCGCGCCAACGAGATACAGCGTTTCCTCGTCGAGCGGACGCGGCTCGGCGTTCCCGCGCTCATTCATGAGGAATCGTGCTCGGGTTACCTCACGCGGGGCGCGAACGTCTTTCCCCAGACCATCGGCATCGCGTCGAGCTTCGACGATTCCCTCGCACGCAGGATGGGCGAGATCATCCGCGTCCAGATGCGCGCGCTCGGCGCCCGGCAGGCGCTCGCGCCGCTTCTCGACATAACGCGCGATCCCCGCTGGGGAAGAACCGAGGAAACCTTCGGCGAGGATCGCTTCCTCGTCGCGCGCATGGGAATCGCGTACATCGACGGACTCCAGGGCGAATCGCTCGAGGAAGGCATTCTCGCGACCGGCAAGCACTTCGTCGGTTACGGGATGTCCGAGGGCGCGATGAACTGGGCCCCGGCTCATATCCCCGAGCGCGAGATGCGCGAGATCTACCTCTATCCCTTCGAGGCCGCCGTCCGCGAGGGCAAGCTCCGTTCGATCATGCCGGGCTATCACGAGCTCGACGGCATTCCCTGCCACACGAACCGTTGGCTTCTTGACGAGACCCTCAGGAAGGAGTGGGGCTTCGACGGTCTCGTGGTAAGCGACTACTTCGGCATCAACATGATCCACGATTACCACAAGACGACCGGGGGAAAGCATCTCGCGGCGAGGATGGCGCTTGAGGCCGGCGTCGACGTCGAGCTTCCCTCGACGGACGTGTATGGCGCTCCCCTCGTGGAGGCGGTGCGAACGGGCGTGGTCGAGTCATCGCTCGTCGACGCGTGCGTCGCGAGGATCCTCGAGGTGAAGTTCGGGCTCGGCATCTTCGACCGACCCTACGTCGACGAACGGGCCGCACCCGCGTGCTTCCAGACGGGCGACCAGCGCGCGTTCTCGCGCGAGGCCGCCGAAAAATCGATCGTGCTCCTCAAGAACGACGGAATCCTGCCGCTCGAGCGTTCGGCGCGGCGCGTCGCGGTAATCGGGCCGAACGCAGACTCGGTCCGCAACATGCTCGGCGATTACTCTTATCCCGCGCACGTCGAGTCGCTTATCGACATGGCGAGCGACAACTTCGCGAACACCGCGCTCCCCTCGGGCCTTCCCCGGATCGAGGACGCGATGCCCGATATGGACACGATCCTCGAGGGCTTACGGAAAGTCTCGCCCGGAACCGCGTTCGAGTACGCGAAGGGCTGCGAGGTGACGGGCGGCACGACCGAAGGCTTCGCCGAGGCCGTCAAGGCGGCCGAAAACGCGGACCTCGTCGTCGCCGTCATGGGCGACAAGGCGGGGCTCGTCGACGGATGCACCTCCGGCGAGGCGCATGACCGGCTTTCGCTCGACCTTCCCGGGCACCAGAAGGCGCTCCTCGAGGCCGTCGCCGCGACGGGCAAGCGGATCGTCCTCGTACTCGTCACGGGCCGGCCGACCGCGCTCGTCCGCGAGGCGGAAATCTGCTCCGCGATCGTCGAGGCCTGGTTCCCCGGCGAGGAAGGCGCGGCCGCGATCGCCTCGGTCCTCTTCGGCGACGTCAACCCGGCGGGTCGGCTCCCGATCACCTTTCCGCGCACGGTCGGCCAGATCCCGGTCTACTACGCGCATAAACCCTCGGGCGGGCACGCGCACTGGAAGGGCGACTACGCCGACGGCCCGACGAAACCGCTCTTTCCCTTCGGCTTCGGCCTGTCGTACACGACCTTCGAGTACGCGAACCTTTCGTGCCCCGCCCGTTGCGACGTCGCGGGAAGATTCACGGTCTCTCTCGAGGTGACGAATTCGGGCCTCCGCGACGGGGACGAGGTCGTGCAACTCTACCTCCGCGACGTGGTTTCCGACGTGACCCGCCCGGTCGCCGAGCTCTTCGGGTACGCGCGGGTCGCCCTCAAGGCCGGGGAGACGCGCCGGGTGTCGTTTACCGTGTCGACCGACCAGCTCGCGTTCCTCGACCGCGAGATGCGCCTCACGGTGGAGCCCGGCGAGATCGCCGTCATGGTCGGCTCGTCCTCCGCCGATACGAGGCTCGCGGGATCGATAGAGCTCACGGGACGGAAAAGGACGGTGGCGAGGCGCTCGTTCAGGACGGAAACGAGCGTCGACTGACGGTTTTTCTTGACTTCCGCGAGCCCTTGAACGAGAATTTCCCGTAAGGCATGAAGATCCTGCGCCCCGGCGCGGGATCGCTCGTTTCGGGGAGGGACTCGATGCGGCGGATAAGCGCGTTTATCGTTATGTTCTCGTTCGTCGTTGCCGCGCTTTCCTTCGGGGAAATCCGCGAGCGGGTGATCCATGTCGGGGCGGCGGGATTCGACTTCGCCAATTCGATCGTCGCGCGGGAGATCCTCATCGAGGCGTACGACAGGATCGGCTACCGTGCCGAGTTTCCCGTCTATCCTCCCAACCGCATGATCGCGTCGTTCAAGTCGGGCGAGGTCGACGCCATGCTCATCGCCGAAGCGAGCTTTTCCGACGAGTTTCCCGGCGTGATCCGCGTCGGGACGGTGATCTGGAACGACGAGCTCGTCGTGTTTTCGAAGTCTCCCCTCCCGGTGCGGGGTTGGGACAGCCTCAAGCCCTACCGGATCGGGTATATCACCGCCATGCTCATCATCGAGAAAAAGCTCGGCTCCGGATACCAGACATTCCCCGTCGGGAACCCGATTCAGCTTTTCAAGATGCTCGACGCGGGGCGAACCGACGCGGTCGTGACCTCCCGGTCGGTCGGCAACCTCATGATTTCCACGCTCGGGCTTTCGGGAATCGCGCGCACGGGAGAGACGCTCGCGTACGTCCCGAACTACCATTTCGTTTCGGAAAAATACGCGGACATCGCGCGCAATCTGTCGGTGGTCCTCGAGGATATGGAGAAATCCGGTCGTATCGCCGAGATAACCGACGCGACCCTCGCGCGGCTCTTCCCGAATGGCTTGCGGTAGGCCGTTTCCCCTCGGAAACCCCGGTCGCGCGCAAGCGATCGGCGCGTTTCTCTTTGTAGAATATTCCGATGGCATGAAGCGCTATTTCGGTGTATACTGAGCGCATTATGATATGGAATCCGGAACATGAATGCATGGACCAGGCGTCCCTCGCGACCCTGCAGTTCGCCCGCCTCAAGAACATGGTCGAGCGCGTGTACACGAACGTGCCGTTTTACCGAAAGAAACTCGAGGCCGCGGGCGTGAAGCCCTCGGACATCAAGACCCTCGCCGATATCGCGAAGCTTCCGTTCACCTCCAAGGACGACCTCCGCGAGACCTATCCCTACGGCCTTCTCGCCGTACCGCAGGCGGAGATCGTCGAGATCCACATGTCGAGCGGAACGACCGGCATCCCGGTCATCGACGCGTACACCAAGCGCGACATGGACGACTGGGCCGAGGGCATGGCGCGCACCCTTTCGGGCGCCGGCGCGACCCGGAACGACATCGTCCAGAACGCGTACGGTTACGGCCTCTTTACCGGGGGCTTGGGCGCGCACTACGGCGCGGCCCGGATCGGCGCGACCGTCATCCCGATTTCCTCGGGCAACTCCGAGAAACAGCTCATGCTCATGCGCGACTTCAAGTCGACGATCGTCACCTGCACCCCGAGCTACGCGCTCTACCTCGCCGAGCACGCGCGCGAGATGGGCATCGATCCCACGAAGCTCGGCCTTCGCGCCGGCTGCTTCGGCGCCGAGCCCTGGAGCGAGAACATGCGAAAGGAGATCGAGAAGGCTTGGGGCATCAAGGCCTTCGACATCTACGGACTTACCGAGATCACCGGCCCCGGCGTCGCTTTCGAGTGCGAGGGCCAGTACGGCATGCACGTGAACGAGGATCTCTGGTATCCCGAGATCATCGATCCCGCGACGGGACGCGTCCTTCCCGACGGCGAGAAAGGCGAGCTCGTCATCACCACGATCACGAAGGAGGGCACGCCCCTCATCAGGTACCGTACCCGCGACATCACCTTCATCATCAAGGAAAAATGCGGCTGCGGTCGCACCACTCGGCGCATACACCGACTCTTCGGCCGCACCGACGACCTGCTCATCATCCGCGGCGTCAACGTCTTCCCGAGCCAGATCGAGCACGCGCTCATCGAGATCCAGGGGGTCGAGCCCAACTACGTCATCATCGTCGACCGGAGCGCTCAGACCCATCTCGACGAGGCCGAACTTCACGTCGAGGTCAACCCGGACGCGTTCTCGGACGAGACCAAGGACATGGAACAGATGCGGAACCGCATCGAGGCGACGATGAAGAGCAAGCTCGGCATCAACCTCAAGGTGAAGCTCGTCGAGCCGAAGAGCATCGAGCGCTCGGTCGGAAAGGCGAAGCGCGTCATCGACAAGCGCCAGATTTAAGGTAACGGAGGGAACGTCCATGAAGATCAAGCAGATATCGATTTTTCTCGAGAACTCGTCGGGCAGGCTCGCCGAGGTCACCCGCGTCCTCAAGGACGGCGGGGTCAACCTTCGCGCGATCATGATCGCGGACACGGCCGACTTCGGCATCCTCCGCGTGATCGTCGACGATCCCGACCGTGCCATCGATATCCTCAAGAAGGCGCAGTTCACGACGAAGACGACCGACGTGCTCGCGGTTACCCTGCCCGACAAGGTGGGAAGCCTCGCCGACGTCCTTTCGCTTTTCGAGAAAAACGGCGTGAACATCGAGTACCTCTATGCCGCGCTCGACAAGGCGGGAGAGACCGCGGTCGTCATAATAAGGACCGACGATCTCGACAAGGGACTCAAGGTCGTCGAGTCGAACGGGCTCGGCACGACCTCGAAGTTCTGACCGGCCGCGCAAGCGACCGCAAAGGGCGGAGGATTATGGCGGTTTCCATTCGCGACGTCGCGAAAAAGGCATCCCTCTCCTGCGAAACGATCATCGAGGTGCTTATCAGCCCCTCGGCGATCGAGCCGGAGGTGGTGCGCTTCGTGATGAAGACGATCCGCGAGACGGGGTACCTCGATACCTTCGCGCGCTGGAAGACCGGAAAGACGGGCACGTCGATCGCCGTCCTCACGACGATGTTCGACTCACCCTCGGGCGCCGAGGTCTTTCGCGGGATCGACCGCGCGATGTCGGCGCTCGGCCTCAACATCTCGATGATGGCGATCCCGACGCGCGGTTCCCGCGTGTTCCGGGAGGAGACCTATCAGCACATACTTCCCTTCAACATGATAGACGCGGTCATCGCGATCAACTCGCCGCCCTCGCGCGAGATCGCGGAGAAGTACGCGCGCGTCGGTAAGCCGCTCGTCGTTCTCGAGGACTCGGTCACCGGCGCGCAGTCGGTGCTCCTCGAGAACCAGAAGGGAATGGCCATCGCGATCAATTACCTGTACGGGCGGGGATACCGCCGAATCGGGCTCATCAACGGACCGACCGAGGGAAGAAGGCCCGAGACCGTCGCCTCCGCGCGGCTTATCGGCTATCTTACCTCGATGCATCGGCTCGGGCTTCCCTTCGACGATTCCCTCGTCTACGAGGCTCCCTCGTACGACGCGGACGCGGGGAGGGCCGGCTTCGAGTATTTCATGAAGAACGGCTCGAACCCGGACGCCGTCGTGTGCGCCGCCGGCGACATGGGCGCGTTCGGCTTCATCAAGGCCGCGCGCGAGGCAGGCGTCTCGGTCCCCGGGGACGTCGCGCTGATGGGCTACGACGATCTTCCGATCGCCTCGCTCATGAGTCCCTCGCTCACGACGATCAGGCAGCGCCTCATGATCGCGGGCGCGGCGACGGTCGTGCTCGCCCTCGAGTCGGCGGTAAACGGCATGGGCGAGAGCCTCGTCATCATGCCCGAGCTCGTCGTCCGCGAAACCGCGTAGGCCGCACCCCCCAACGGAGATTCGCATGTATCGAACGTTCGCCTTCCTCTCGCTTCTCGCCCTCTCGGCCGTCGCTTTCGCGGAAACCCTGACCCTTGACGGCGCCGTCGTCGCCTCCGCCGCGAATCTCGTCGAGGCTATCCCCGAGGGTTCGAGAGTCGCCGTCGTCAGCGTCTCCGCCCAAACCGAGCGCCTTTCCGCCTATATCGCCGAGGAACTCAACGGCGCGTTCCTCGACTCGAAACGCCTCGTCGTCGTGGAGCGGAAGGATCTCGATCTCGTGCGCGGCGAGCTCCGGTTCCAGACCTCTGGCGAGGTCTCGGACGAGTCGGCCCAGTCGGTAGGGAAGCTCCTCGGGGCCGCCGTCATCGTGACCGGGAGCATCGACGAGTCGTGGAGACTCAGGCTCAAGGCCGTGTCGGTCGAAGAGGGGCGCATTCTCGCCGCGAGCGCGGTGGACGTGGAGCGCTCGGGGAAGGCCGCGGTGCTCGCGGGACTGCCCGGAGCCGTACTTCCCGCGTCGGGGTTCGAGGATCCCGCCGCCTGGTCGACCTTCACGGACGACTCCGGCTCGGGCTCGACCGACATTCTTCTCAGCGTCGAGCGGGAGACCATCGGCGGCAAGGAATACGGCGTCGTGACGGTCGAGGCCGATATACCGAGCGAGTTTCGCTATGCCTACGCGGCTTGGGCCGCTATCCCGGACGAGGCGACGCTCGGCAGGCTTCGCGCGACGAAGGGCATCCGTTTCAAGGTCGCGGGCGACGGGAAACGCTACGCCTTTCGCGTCCATACCGCCGGCGTTACCGACGGCGATTGGTACACCTACGAATTCGCGACCCAAAAGGGCGTCGTGGTCGAGGTCGCCATCCCCTACAAGCGGATGCGCCAGTCCATGCAAAAGGGCCTTCGGTTCGACCGGTCCTCGATAACCGGCATCTCGTATCTCGCGCGAAAGTCGACTTCCTCCCCGATCAAGATCTTCGACATCAGACCGTACTGATTGTCGATTCCCCGGTATTTCGCTATACTATTCGGCACCATGGCAAACGAAAACCTATCGCACTGGGCGGACCAGACCGCCGAAAAGATCATACGCGAGCGGGGAGACCTCGAGGTCTACACCTGCGCCTCGGGGATCACTCCCTCGGGCACCGTCCATATCGGTAACTTCCGCGAAATCATATCCGTCGACCTCGTCGTCCGCGCCCTCCGCGCGCGCGGCAAGAAGGTCCGCTTCATCTATTCCTGGGACGACTACGACGTCTTCCGCAAGGTCCCCGTCAATATGCCGAACCAGGAGGTGCTCGAGAAGCATCTCCGCTACCCGATCACGATGGTGCCGGACCCCTTCGGCCGCGACTCGAGCTATGCGCGCCACCACGAGGTAGACGTCGAGTCGATCCTCCCCGCGGTCGGCATCCAGCCAGAATTCCTCTACCAGAGCTCGCGCTACCGCGCGCACATGTACGACGAGGGGATGAAGGTCGCCCTCGACAACCGGGAACGGATCAAGGACTGCCTCAACCGCTACCGCGACGACGAGCACAAGATTCCGGCCGAGGAAGAGTACTGGCCCGTGTCGGTGTTCTGCGACAAGTGCAACCGGGACACGACGACGATCGAGGGCTGGGACGGCGAGTGGGGACTTTCGTACTCCTGCGAGTGCGGCAACAGGGAAAAGGTCGATCTCCGCCAGGCGAAGGGCGTCAAGCTCGGCTGGCGCGTCGACTGGCCGATGCGGTGGAAGCACGAGAACACCGTCTTCGAGCCCGCGGGCAAGGACCATCACTCGCAGGGCGGCTCCTTCGACACGGCGAAGCTCGTCTCCAAGGAGATCTACGGCTGGGAGCCCCCGATCACCTTCCGCTACGACTTCATCGGCATCAAGGGCACGCCGGGAAAGATGTCTTCTTCGAAGGGCAAGGTCGTCGACCTCTACGACATCCTCCGCGTGTACCAGCCTGAGATCGCGCGCTATCTTTTCGCGGGCACGAGGCCGAACACGGAGTTCGTCATCAGCTTCGATCTCGACGTCATCAAGATCTACGAGGACTACGACAAGACCGAGCGGATCGCGTGGGGGCTCGAGAAGGCGAAGAACGACGAGACCTTCGCGAAGGAAAAGCGCATCTACGAGCTGAGCCAGGTCGGGGACATGCCTTCGTGCGCGTCCTACCAGATCCCGTTCCGCCACCTCTGTAACCTCCTCCAGACGAACGACGGCAACGTCGACGCGGTGATCGCGAGCCTTCCGGGCGTCAGCCCCGATCAGCTCGACCGGCTCAGAACCCGGGCGAACTGCGCCTGGTACTGGATCACCGAGTGCGCGCCCGAGGATTTCCGCTTCGCGCTCCGGAAGGACGGCTCGAAGGCCGATATCTCGGGGCCCGAGCTGAATGCGGTCATAAAGATCCGCGACGAGGTGCTCCCGAAGATGGACGGCGTCGACGAGAAGGGCTTGGGCGAGCTCGTGTACGCGGTCGCCGCCGAGTGCGGGATCGAGAGCAAGGTGCTCTTCAACGCGACGTATCAGGCGTTGATCGGGAAGGACCAGGGCCCGCGCCTCGCGAGCTTCATGAAGATCATCGGCCGGGATCGGCTCGCGAAGATCCTTTCGGTTTACTGACCGCCGGATTTTGATCGTTTGGCGATTGCTTAGGACCCCGTGCGCATGCGCGGGGTTTTTCGTTAAGGCGCCGGTCGCGCGCAGGCAGAGGCGCGCGGATCGGGAAACGAGGGAGCGCACGATGGATAAATCGAAGGTGGCGGTTGTCGCTTGCGAAAACTACGACGAGGAAACGGTCTATCGCGCGCTCGCGCGCGGCGTGGAGCTCCTCGGCGGGATCGGCTCGTTCGTCCGGAAGGGCGAGAGGATTCTCCTCAAACCGAACGTGCTCGCGGGCTCCGCGCCCGAGCTCGCGGTCACGACGCACCCCGCGGTGTTCGCCGCCGTCGCGCGCGTCCTTTCCGGATCGGGCGCGGTCTTGTCGTACGGGGACTCGCCGGGATTCGGGAAACCCGCGGACGCACTCGCGAAGTCCGGGCTTTCGCCGGTGGCCGAGCGCTACGGCATCGCGCTCGCCGACTTCGAGCGCGGGATGAGCGTCGATAACCCGTCCGGTCTCGTCGGGAAGCGGTTTGACCTCGCGAACGCCGCGCTCGAGGCGGACGGAATCGTGAGCCTCCCCAAGATGAAAACTCACGCCCTCACGCGCGTCACCGGAGCGGTGAAAAACCAGTTCGGCTGCGTGTACGGGCTCAACAAGGCAGCCTTTCACGTGCGCGTCCCGAACCAGGCGCAATTCTCGCGGATGCTCGTCGACCTCAACCTCATGCTGAAACCCCGGCTCTTCGTCATGGACGGGATCGTGGCGATGGAAGGGAACGGCCCGCGCGGCGGGAAGCCGGTCGCGATGAACTGCCTCATCATCTCGGCCGATGCGGTCGCCGTAGACGCGACCTTTTGCCGCATGATCGACCTCGATCCCTCGTTCATTCCGACCATCACCCATGGCGTCGAGCGCGGGCTCGGGAAGTGCGACATCGCCTATATCGAGTATCTTGGCGACGACCCCGCCTCGTTCAGGAAACCCGACTTTGACGCGGTCAGGAAACCGGTCATCGATACGGACATGCTCGGTCTCGGCGTCTGGCCCGCCTTCGTCAAGAACGCGTTCTACCCCCGGCCCGTCATCGATCCCGCGCGGTGCGTGACGTGCGGGGTGTGCGTCGAATCGTGCCCGGTCGAGGGCAAGGCCGTCGATTTCCGGAACGGGAACCGGAAGGATCCGCCCGAATACACGTACTCGAAGTGCATCCGGTGCTACTGCTGCCAGGAGATGTGCCCGTACAAGGCGATCGCGGTGAAGCGGCCCTGGCTCGGGCGCCTGCTCGCAAAGTCATAGCGATACGCGACCATGAAAAGCCCGTATAACGAGCCCGTTCCGATCCGTATCGGGACAATGACCGATACCCGTGCGTTTTCTTCAATGGTATGTTACTATTATAAATAAGGTTGTACGGGCATATCGCCTTCGCGCGATCCCGATATGACCGACCATCGCATTTATGGAGATTCAAATGCTCGAGAAGAAGCCCCTCATCACCGACATGTATTCGGCGGATCCTTCCGCGAACGTCTTCAACGGTAAGCTCTACATCTATCCGTCCCACGATCTCGACATCGAGATGGATTCCAACGACAACGGCGACCAGTACGCGATGGTCGACTATCACGTCTACGAGATGGACGACATGACCAAGCCCCCGAAGGACCTCGGCGTGATCCTTGACATTAAGGACGTGCCCTGGGCCGACAAGCAGATGTGGGCGCCGGACGCCGCCGAGAAGAACGGGAAATACTATTTCTACTTCCCCGCGCGCGACAAGGAAGGCATCTTCCGTATCGGCGTCGCGGTCGGAAAGACCCCCGCGGGTCCCTTCGCCGCGCAGCCCAACCCGATCAAGGGCAGTTTCAGCATCGATCCCTGTATCTTCCCCGACGACGACGGGAAGTACTATCTTTCCTTCGGCGGCCTCTGGGGCGGCCAGCTCGACAAGTGGAAGACCGGCACCTTCGATCCGAACGGCGGCGAGCGGCCGGACAACGAGCCCGCGGTGACGCCGAAGATCGCGCTCATGACGGACGACATGCTCGAGTTCGCCGAGAAGCCGCGCGACATCGTGATCGTCGACGACGCGGGTAAGCCGCTCCTTTCCGGCGACCGGAACCGCCGTTACTTCGAGGGGCCGTGGATGCACAAATATAACGACACCTACTACTTCTCCTACTCGACCGGCGACACCCACCAGCTCGTGTACGCGACCTCGAAGAACGTCTACGGCCCGTATACCTGGCGCGGCGTGATCCTCACCCCGGTGCTCGGCTGGACGACCCACCATTCGATCGTCGAGTACCAGGGCCAGTGGTACCTCTTCTACCACGACTGCGAGCTCTCGAAGGGCATCAACCACAAGCGGAACGTCAAGTTCTGCAAGCTCGAGTACCGCGCGGACGGCTCGATAGTCACGATCAACCCGTAAGAACCCTGCGAAGCCCGCCGCGACCCGTCGCGCGGGCTCTCGGCCGCAGGCAGTGATCCCGCCCCCGAGAACGACGCTAATAAAAGAGGCCGACGCCTGACCGCGCCGGCCTTTCTCTTTTAAACGCGCACTCCCCGGGGCGGTGCCTCCTCGTACAGTCGGTGATAAGCTCCGCATCTCCGACGGATGAACGTATGCTCGCTTTCGGCGGCGCCGGAAAAGGAGCCCCCGAGGACAATTCGGCGAGTCAGCGACCGATTCAGAATCGATGACCCCTTGCGCCGATTCTTGTCCGAGAGGATTCGTTCCGGCGCCGCCGGGGAGCGAACCCGGACGCCGCGGAAAGGATGTGCCGTCTGCGCCGACTCTTGTCCGAGAGGATCCGTTCCGGCGCCGCCCGGGAGCGAACATCAACCGAGCGAAACGCCCACCAGCCGCCCGATCCCGAAGGTGACCGCCGCGGTCGCGAGGCCGAACAATACCTGCCGGAAGCCGTTCTTGATCGGGTGCTTGCCGGTCATGAGGGTGATCGCCGCTCCTATCGCGAAAAGGCCGACCGCGCTCGCGCCGGCGCTCCAGGCGATACCGGTCGTCCCGGTCGCGAAGGCGAAGGGGAGAACCGGGATGATCGCGCCGACCGAGAAAAGGAGGAACGAGGTGTACGCCGCCTCCCAGGCGGAACCGCCGAGGTCGTGCGGGTCGATGCCGAGTTCCTCGCGCGCGAGGGTGTCGAGGGCGCCGGTCTTCGAGCCGATGATGTTTTTCGCCATCGTCCTCGCGGACTCGGCGTCGATCCCTTTCGCCTGGTAGATGAGCGCGAGTTCCTCCTCCTCGCCCTCGGGGGCGAGCTCGAGCTCGGACTTCTCGATGTCGAGCTGGTGCTGGGCGAGCTCGCGCGAGCTTTGGACCGAGAGCCACTCGCCGAGCGCCATCGACAGGGCTCCGGCGAGGAGGCCCGCGACGCCGGTGAGGAGGATTTGCCGGTTCCCCACGCCCGCGCCCGCGACGCCCATGACGAGGTTGAAGACCGACACGAGCCCGTCGTTCGCGCCGAGGACTCCCGCGCGGAGGGCGTTGCCGCCCGAGCCCTTGTGCTTGCCTTCCATCTCGGCGACGGACCTGCCGCCCGCGCCCGATTCGGAAAGCGCCGTGAAGATCCGCGCGTGGCTTTGCTCGTCGGCGACCATTTCCCGGCCTGCGTCGGGCTGTCCGTCATAGGCGGTGGCCGCCTCCTTCTCGACGTTCGCGATCGCGGGCAGGATCGAGGCGGCGCCGAAACGGCGCGCCGCGAGGGAGAATACGCGGGTCTTGAAGGAGACCGCGGGCGGGGGAACGGCGACGCCCGCCTCGGCGAGTTTCCGCTCCCAGAAGGTCGCGTGGCGATCCTCGGTTTCCGCGAGGCGGATATAGAGCTTTGCGAGCTCCGGTTTTTTTTCGTTGGCGGCCATCGCGCGATAGAGCGAGGAGGCGTTCCGCTCCTCCTTGAGGTTTTCCCTGAAGCGCGCGATATCCTCTTTTTTGTGCATGGGGTTCTCCTAGCGTTCTTGCGTCTTGGTTTAGGGGCACATTGTACCGCTTTTTCGGGTTTTCGTGCGGCGATTACGCGATAAAAAAACCGCCCGGAGCATCCGGACGGCTTTGGAAGGATGGGTTCGCGGGAAGGGAATCCTTTCCCGAAAGGTTCCCTTTCCGCGTTCTTTCCTTAATATTGTACGGATTCGCTCGCTTCGCTCACGAATCGCTCGATGGAACCGTCGGCCGTAAGGCGCGCGACGGTCTTGTTGATCGCCTCGACGAGCGCGGTCTCTCCCTTCTTGCACGCGACCGCGGAGCCGCCTTCGGCGTCCTTGAAGGTATAGGTCGCGAGCGCGAGGTCGGCGTTGGCGCCGAGGTAGGCTTTCGCGACGGGTAGCTCGGCGACGATCGCCTCGACCTTGGAGTTCTTGAGCTCCATGATGAGGTCGGGGAGCTTGCCGAGTTCCTTGACCTGGGGATGCGGTTCCTCGGCCTTGTCCTCGGCGACGCCCTTGATGCGGGTCTTCGCGAGGGAGACCTGGATCGCGCCGCGCTGGGCGCCGACCGTCGCGTCCTTGAGGGACTCGACCGCGGTTCCGTACTTGGCCATGTCGGCCTTGCGGACGAGGACGCCGTGCTCGGCGAAATAGTAGATCTCGGAGAAGTCGACGTTCTGCTTCCGCTCGTCGGTCGGGGTCATGCCGGAGACGACCATGTCGACGTTGCCCGAGGCGAGGGCTGCGAGCAGGCCGTCGAAGTCCATGTCCTTGATCTCGAGCTCGACGCCGAGGTCCTTGGCGATCTCGCGGGCGAGAGCGATGTCGAAGCCGACGATGGTATCCTTGCCGTCGATCTGGGCATGGAATTCGTAGGGGGGATAGTCCGCGGAGGTTCCGAGGATGATCTTGCCGGCCTTCTTGATCGAGTCGAGGCGGGTGTCGCCCGCTTTCTTGGCGCAGCCGGTGAACGAGGCCGCGAAGGCGATGGCGAGAAGCGCGACGAGCGCGCGGGTGAGTTTATTCATGACATACCTCCTGTTTCTTGTATGCAGTAAACCGGTTTGGAGTATACGGTTTTCGGGGATCCCCTGCAAGCTTCGCGCGGGGGGTTTTATCGGATTATCGCTTGCCCAAGCGGGTTCGCGCGGATTATACTCGCCAGCGCCGTGGGCTGTACTGACGCTCAGGGCTTGGACGGGGGACGGAATGCGGGAAACCGGGAGTTATGCGGGCACGAGAATTCAGGCGGTGGTCGACGCCCTTGACGGGGTATACGCGGAGATCGAGCGTATCCAGAAACCCTGGCGCGACGCGAGCCCCTTTCCCTGCCCGGACGGCTGCGGCTCCTGCTGCGTCGACTTCGAGCCGGACGTCCTCGAGTGCGAGGCGCTCTACCTTGCCGTCTGGATGCTCCATCACCAGCGCGAGCGGGCGCTCGCCATTCTCGACGGTTCCTTCGTCTCCCCGCGTCCCGATCCCGAACGGGGCTGTATCCTCTTCGACCCGACGAATCCCTACCATTGTACCGTGTACGGCGGTCGCTGCCTGATATGCAGGCTCTTCGGCTATACGGGGGACCGGGGAAAGGACGGCGGGATTCGCTGGAAGCCCTGCCGCTTCCTTCCGGCGGACACCGGCGTTGACGGGATGGACGCGCGGCGGCAGTATCGGGCGGCGGATCTTTTCGAGCGGTTCGGCGCCGCGCCGGCCGCGATGGGCGACATAACCGCGCAGATCTCCGCCCTCGTCCCCGATTCCGCCGGGGAGCGATTGCCCCTCCGTGAAGCCCTCCCGCGCGCGATCGCGAAGATCCTCATGCTCGAGCGGTTTATCGGCGGATTCACCGATCCCGAGGAACCCGATCCGGACGCCCCCGATCCCGACGCTCCCGAGCCGAATCCCGATGCCCCGATACCGCGGGCGTCCTAGTCGACCGGACCCGTTGCGCCTCTGCGTGGCGGGAACGGGGACAAATCGATAGCAAGAAATTCCATCCGTTTTTTTCCCCTAGATTCAAAAAATGTACTAAAATAGAGTGCAAAACATTGTACCGGGGCCGGGGAGGATACGTCCCCGCCGGTTTCAGCTAAGGAGTTTCTTTATGTCTCTCGATTCCATCCTTGCGGTATTCCAGGGAATCGGTACCTTCATGGTTCAGGAGCCAACGATGGTTCTTGCCAGGATCGGCCTGATCGCCCTCGGAATTTTACTTGTCTATCTTGGTAAGAAGGAAGTGCTCGAGCCCCTTCTCATGATACCGATGGGCCTCGGCATGGCGACCGTCAACGCGGCGGTCATGTTCTTCGATCCGCTTAACCTTCACGGCGGGATGGGGACCCTGTTCCTCGAGCCGAACGCGGGCGCGGCGCTCCAGAGCGCGGCGAGCGCGGGAGCCGATCCCGCGGCGATCGCGGCGAACGCGAGCGCGGTCTCGGACCTCTTCACGATCATGCAGATCGACTTCCTTCAGCCGGTCTATACCTTCATGTTCGGGAACGGCCTCATCGCCTGCCTCGTGTTCATGGGAATCGGAACCCTTCTCGACGTCGGGTTCATCATGGCGCGCCCCTTCGCGAGCATGTTCCTCGCCCTGTGCGCGGAGCTCGGCACGATCCTCGTCCTCCCGATCGCGCAGCTGTTCGGTTTCACCGTCAAGCAGGCGGCCGCGATCGCGATGGTCGGCGGCGCCGACGGCCCGATGGTCCTTTTCACCGCCCTCAAGCTCGCGCCCGAGCTCTTCGTGCCGATCACGGTCGTCGCGTACCTCTACCTCGGGCTCACCTACGGTGGCTACCCGTACCTCATCAAGCTGATGGTGCCGAAGTCGATTCGCGGAACCGCGATGCCGAAGGAGAAGGGTCCGGAGATCAAGATTTCGGCGTTCCAGAAACTCATGTTCTCGGTATGCCTCTGTGTCTTCCTCACGCTCCTCTTCCCGGTCGCGGCCCCGCTTTTCTTCTCGCTCTTCCTCGGGATCGCGATCCGCGAGTCGGGGATCAAGGCCTTCCAGGAGCTCGTATCGACGACCATTCTCTATACGGCGACCCTCTTCCTCGGCCTCACCCTCGGCATCCTCTGCGAGGCGGAGACCATCTTCAACCCGGCCGTCCTCCCGCTCCTCCTCCTCGGGATTCTCGCGCTTCTCCTTTCGGGTATCGGCGGTATCATCGGCGGGTACATCCTCTACTTCTTCAAGAACGGAAAGTACAATCCGGTCATCGGTATCGCGGGCGTGTCCTGCGTGCCGAGTACGGCGAAGGTCGCGCAGAAGGTCGTCGCGAAGTCGAACCCGAACGCGATCATTATGCAGTACGCGCTCGGCGCCAACATCTCGGGCGTCATCACGACGGCCATCATCGCGGCCGTGTACGTGACGATGCTCGGGAAATAAGGAGCGGGAAGCCATGTACCTAGAAGCCACAACGGTAATCGCCGTCGCGCTCGTCGCCCTCGTGCTCGTCTTCGTCAGGATCTCGTGGACCCTGAAGGACATTCACGAAGCGCTCGTCGCGCGCGGCGCCGCGCCTGCGCAGGCGGCCACGCCGTCGCAGACTCAGGCGGATATGAAGGCGGTCCCGGCGGAAGCCGCGGCCGAGGAGAACGAGATCGCCGCGGTAATCGCGGTCGCGCACGCGGCTCTCGCCAAGGGCGCGTGACAACCTAAGGGATAGAAGGAAAGACCCATGAAAAAGATCGACTTTATGCTTACGGCGTTCCGCGACGGCTTTCAGTCCGTCTACGGCGCGCGCGTTTTTTCCAAGGATTATCTCCCCGTCGTCGAGGCCGCGCGCGACGCGGGCATCAGGCATATCGAGGCGGGCGGCGGCGCGCTCTTCCAGTCGCCGTTCTTCTATTGCAACGAGAATTCGTTCGAGGTGATGGACGCGTTCCGCAAGGCCGCCGGCCCGGACGCGAACCTCCAGACTCTCTCGCGCGGCATCAACGTCGTCGCCCTCGATAGCGCTTCCTCGGACGTGATCAAGCTCCACGCCGACATGTTCAAGAAGCACGGGATGACGACGATCCGCAACTTCGACGCCCTCAACGACGTCAACAACCTCATCTGGTCCGGAAAGTGCATCAAGGACGCGGGCCTCAAACACGAGGTCGTCGTCACGATGATGGAGCTTCCCCCCGGATGCGAGGGCGCGCATACCCCGGAGTTCTACATGGAGGTCCTGAAAAGGATCCTCGACGCGGGCATCCCCTACGACTCGATCGCGTTCAAGGACGCGTCGGGAACCTCGCGCCCCCGGAAGGTCTACGAGACGATCAAGGCCGCGCGGAAGCTCGTCGGCCCCGACGTCCGCCTCGTGTTCCACAGCCACGAGACCGCCGGAACCGGCGTCCTTTCCTACATGAGCGCGATCGAGGCCGGCGCGAACCAGGTCGACCTCTCGCTCGCGCCGTGCTCGGGCGGCACCTGCCAGCCCGACCTCATCACGATGTGGCACGCGCTCCGCGGCACCGAGTACTCCCTCGACATCGACATCAACAAGATCATGCAGCTCGAGGAGATGTTCAAGGAAGCGATGAGCGACTACATGCTCCCGCCCGAGGCGACCCGCGTCGAGCCGATCATCCCGTTCTTCCCGATGCCGGGCGGCGCGCTCACCGCGAACACCCAGATGCTCCGGGACAACAAGCTCATGGACAAGTATCCCGAGGTCATCAAGGCGATGGGCGAGTCGGTCGCGAAGGGCGGCTTCGGCACCTCCGTCACCCCGGTCTCCCAGTTCTACTTCCAGCAGGCCTTCAACAACGTCATGTTCGGGCCCTGGAAGAAGATCGCGGAAGGCTACGGCAAGATGGTCCTCGGCTATTTCGGGAAGACCCCGGTCGAGCCCGATGCCGAAGTCGTCAAGATCGCGCAGGAGCAGCTGAACCTGCCCCCCACGACCGAGAGCCCGCTCGCGATTAACGACCGCAACCCCAAGAAGAGCCTCACGACCTTCAGGAAGCAGCTTGAGGACGAGGGCATCGCCGTCACCGACGAGAACCTCTTCATCGTCGCGGCCTGCGGCGACAAGGGCATCCTCTTCCTTAAAGGGAACGCCAAGATCGGCGTCCGCAAGATCTCCGACGAGGCGGCCCCGAAGGTCGCGGCTCCCGCGAAGAAACCCGAGGCGCTCACCGTCACGCTCGGCAACAAGTCCTACGGCGTGAAGTTCACCGGCAACACCGTCGTCGTCAACGGCACGTCCTACAGCTTCAACGTCAAGGACGGCATCGACGAGGCCGCGCTCGCGAAGACCGCGATCCTCCCGAAGGACGCCGCCGCGCCCGGCGTGAGCGAGAGCCACTCGGTCGAGTCCCCGCTTCCCGGCCTCGTGCTCAAGCGGACGAAGAAGCCCGGCGACAAGGTCGCCGTCGGCGAGACGGTCATCGTGATCGAGTCGATGAAGATGGAAAACCCGATCAACTCTCCGTACTCGGGCATCATCCAGGAAATCCTCATCATGCAGGGCGATCAGGTCGAGGCCGGCCAGACCCTCTTCAAGGTCGGTACCGTCGCGCACGGCGGCGTGAACACCGTCTCGCGCGCGGCAGAGGCCCCCGCGAAGTCGCCGACGAAGGCCGAGAGCGCGACCGGCGCGCAGACCCGCATCGAGTCGCCGCTCCCCGGTCTCGTCCTCCGGATCTACAAGCAGCCGGGAGAGAAGATCTCCGCGGGAGAGTCGATCCTCGTCATGGAGTCGATGAAGATGGAAACCCCGATCAACAGCTCGGTCTCGGGCGTGATCGAGAGCATCACGGTGAAGCAGGGCGACCAGGTCGAGTCCGGCCAGGTCCTCGCGACGGTTCGGGAATAGCCCGGAAGGAGAGCTTGCTATGGATATTGATGGAACGACGATCGCCTTCTCGAGCTACGCGATTTCGGCCGTTATCTCGATGCTGACCGCGGCCGCGATGTGGGTCGCCGTCAAGGCGATCATGCACGGCAACAGGCGGCGCGAGGGAAAGAAGTAGCTTTCCGTCCGCGCGAAACCGCGCGGACGTTCGAGTCACTACGCTGTATCTACGGGTCCCCTCGCGGGACCCGTTTTTATTTTGCGGAGGTTCGCGGATATGTGATATATTGTTTTAAGATGACTCACAACAAAATCGCAGCTATTGCCCTTCTGTTCTCGTCGCTCGCGCTTCTGTCGCCGCTTTCTACCCCGTCGCTTTTCGCCCTCGAGACCGAGGCGGCCTGGTCGAACCCCGATTCCGCGACCGCGCGCTTTCGCGAGATTTGGGGCTACCTCATGGCGGGGGAGGAACGCTTTCTCGGCCAGTCCCTGCCGGTCTCCGACGTCGGGTATTTCGGCGCGGGCCTCAGCGTCAAGGGCGCTCTCGTCGGCGTGCCGGACCGCTCCCGGCTTTCGGAGTACCCGGGACGCGTACACCTCGTCGTCGCCGAGGTGTCGAACAAGTCGGTCACCCATTTTGCCCTCGATCCCGCGCTTCCCCTGCGGGACGCGCTCGTCGCGGACATCGTCGCCGCCTCGGCCCCGTTCGACGGGGTGCAGATCGATTTCGAGCTCGTGCTTCCCGAGGACGCCGATCATTTCTACGCGTTCCTCCAGGAGATCAAGAAGGGGATCGGCGGAAAGACCTTCAGCGTCGCGATCCCCGCCCGCACGCGGGTGATGGACGACGCCTACAACTATCGTAAAATCGCGGCGATCGCCGATCGCGTCATCATCATGGCCTACGACGAGCATTGGAGCGGGAGCGCCCCGGGTTCGATCGCGTCGCTCGACTGGTGCCGAAAGGTGTCGGCGTTCGCGATCGGCGAGATCGGGAAGCAGAAGCTCGTGATGGGCTTGCCGTTCTACGGCAGGGCTTGGGGCGAGACCAACCCCTCGAAGGCGTACAAGTATTCCGCGCTCGCCGAGCTCATGGCGGCGAAAGGCATCGCCGAGATCGCCCGAACGAACGAGATTCCCTTCTTCGAGTATCTTGAAACGGTCAAGGTGCGGGTCTTTTACGAGGACGCGCATTCGATCCTGACCCGCTCGCGCATGTATCAGAAGGCGTCGGTACGAAATATCGCCTTCTGGCGCCTCGGGCAGGAAGACCCCCTGATCTGGGCGAGCCTCTCGGCGGGGGATTAGTTTCTTTCAGTTGACGCGCCGCCCCCTGATTTGCCAGTAACTTAGTATGGAATAATCTTCAATTATTGGGAGAATCTCCCGATAGAGTAGAGTAGGCATAAGGGGGATTCATGAGTTTCGGCGTACTATCGCGCGGAAAGCGCGTCGCGTGCGGATTGTCGCTCGCCATCGCGCTGGCGTTTCCGGCCTTTTCGGACGTCATCTATCTCAAGGACGGCTCGATCATCATCGCCACATATCGGTCGACGGAGGGCGATACAATGACGTACTCGTCCGGCGAGACTCGATTCGGCGTCAATGTTTCGGATATCCTCAAATCCGAGGTATCCCTCGCGTCGATCAAGGGCAGGCAAGTAGCCCTCGAGTTGACCGACAAGAGTACCGTCGCCGGCGCGTTCGCGGACTACGACGAGGAGATCGGGTATTTTATCGAGCTCTCCTTCGGAACCCTTACCGTTCCCCGCGATAAGGTCGTGCGCATGATCGACCCCGCGCAGTCACGACGGTATCAGGGGTCCGATGTCGCACTCGGCGCTCGAGCCTTCTATCTCTCGTCCGTCGGAAGCGATAATTTCGGCGGGCTGTACGGCGGCGGGGCCTCGGCCGAATTCGGGCTTCCCTTCGCCAGGGGCCTTTTCTGCGGCGCGGACCTCGACTTCGCGAAGCTGAACGTCAAGGATATCGACGACCTTTCGTATCTCCTTATCCAAATCACCCCGAAACTGACCTACCGCTACCTCGAATTCCGGTCGGGACAGGGCTTCCTTTCCCGTGTCGTGCCCTTCATCTCGGCTGGAGGCGGCATGACGGCGATCTACGTGCGCGACCTTCGCGAAGGGGTCTATCCCGACAGCTACGGCGCTCTTTCCCCGCATATCAAGGCCGAGCTTGGGTGCGACGTGTATCTCAAGGACAACGTGTACCTTCGCCTCGGCGGGGTATGGACCACGATATTCCAGAAGGGAGACTCGTTTTCCGGCGCGGGCGCGAGTCTCGCGTGCTACTACGAGCTGTGAGGAGGAAGGAAACCATGATGAAACGAACGATACTGACGATTATCGCCCTCTCGGCCTTCCTTCTCGCGGGCTGTAACGATTTCCTCAGCGAACCGCCGGGAAGCGTCGAGGTGAATCTCGACGCCGCGCCTACGGCGGTTCCGGGAAGCGTCGATTGCGCGATTTCCTGGAAGACGAACGTAGAGACCAAGCACATTCTCGAGTACGGAACCGCGACCGGGGTCTACACCGTCGCGACGCCCCTTTCATCGGCGGAATCGAAAGACCACGCGGCCACGCTCTCATCCCTGCTTCCCGCGACGACCTATTACTACCGCGTACGGTCCTATTACCGTACCTATCAGGAGGACAACTCCGCCGAGTTCACGTTCACGACCGGCTCTCTCACCTCGATAACGATTACCGCGGGTCCGTCCCTGACCGTCGGCCAGACGAGCTGCGACCTCGAGTGGACGACGAACGTCGCGACGAAGCACGCGATCGAGTACGGGACCGTTTCCGGCTCGTATTCCGCCTCGACGGTCCTTTCTGGCACCGCGTCGGCGTCCCACGCCGCGTCGATCACGGGACTTTCCCCGGCCACGACCTACTATTATCGCATACGCTCGACGTATCAGAACGGGCTCGAGGGCTTGAGCGCCGAGGCGAGTTTCACGACGGGCGCGGGAGCTCCTTCGCTCGCGTTTTCCTCCGCCCCCGCGGCGACCCCCTCCCTGACCTCGGCGACCATCGCGTTCGCGACGAACTACGCGACCGTCTCCTCGATCGAGTACGGCACCGTCTCCGGCGTTTATACGGAGAGCATCGTCCTCGACGGGTCCTCGTTGACGCATAACCGGGTCCTCTCGGACCTCACCGAGGGAACGACCTACTATTACGTCGTGCACTGCTACTCCGCGTCGAACGGAAGTATCGTCTCACCGCAGTATTCCTTCTCGACGACGGCCGAGGCCGCGCCGACGCTCGCCCAGCGCTTGCGCGGCATCTGGCTCGTCGGCGGGTGCGGCAACGGGACCTGGGCGACGGCGATCGGGCAGATCGATCTCTACGACCCGGTGACCTCGACCTGGTATCCCGCGATAGCGACCCTGCCCACGCCCGTGAGTTTCGCCGCGGTCGGGTTGGGAACCCTCTCCGGCGGACATCGCGCGCTCATCGTCGCCGGCGGTTTCAGCAGTGACGGAAACGTCCAGAGCATCGTCCAGCGGTACGACATCGACTCCCAAACCTGGCTCGCGAACGGCGCGCCGATACTCGCGACGCCGACGGTCGTTCCACGGGCGAACGTCGTCGGGGCGGTCCGCAACAACAACCTCTACGTGATCGGCGGAACGACCGCGAACGCGACGGTAGCCTACGCGACGACCACTACCAATCTCGCGTACGACATCGGGGCGAATACCTGGGGCACGAAGGTCGCGGTCGCGACCGGATCGGATAAGGCGACGGCGGCGTTCAACGATACGGTTATGTTCTCGGGCGGAAGAACCGCCGCCAACGGCGTGACAAACGCGCACGATGGGGTAATCGTCTCCCAGAATGCCTTGACCGGGGGAACCGAGGTCGTTCTTCCCACGGTCAATCGAACCGGACACTCGGTCGTCGGCTATACGACCGCAACCGACGCCTCCGTTGTCGTGGTTCTTGGCGGGTTTAGCGGATTTACCGGGAATACCTCGTGTTTTGCGTTCAACGGAGCGACCGCAGGTGCCATGATCACGGCCAATACGGTCCAGTACCTTCAGTATCCCTTCACTGCGCCGTCGACCTGGAAGATCGGTACGAATCTCCCCGCGAACGTCGCCTACGGCTCGGCGGTCGTGTACGGGGACCGGCTCTACTATTTCGGCGGGACTGATACCTATCTTTCGCCGAGCGGGAGGGCCGTCGCGTATTCGACGCAGTTCTCCGGCACCGGAGCCCCGACCAACACGTGGGGAACCATTACGGCGATGCCCAGAGGGCGTTACGGCCATGCGGCCGTCAGGTTCGAGTAAGGAGCGACGAGACCATGAGAAAACTACTTTCCATAGCGGCGATTTTCGCGTTACTCCTTGCTGTGTCCTCGTTCGCCGAGGATTTCCAGACCCAGGCCCTGGACCTCTACGGTCAGGGTCGGTTCAGCGAGGCCTTTGAACTCGTCGCGCAGACGGTGCCCGAGGCCACGACGAAGGTCGACCAGAAGGTCGCCGCGGGCGAGTGCCTTACCGAAATCGGCGTGTCGGAGTACCGTAAGCGGAATTACAAGAACGCGTACGAGAGTTTCCGTAAGGCGCTCAAGTACACCCCGACCAACTCGACCGCGACGCAGTACTACCTGAGAATCAGGAAGGAACAGGACGTCGCGAACCTCAAGAACGAGGGCGTCCAGACTCCCGTCGCCACGATGAACGCGGCGCCCGGCGACGGGCCGGCGGCCGAGCAGGGGCAGACGCCCCAACCGTCGGGGCAGACCACGGCAAGCGCGGGGAACCTCAACGCGCTCATCAAGCAACTCGGCGACGCCGAGGCGCAGCTTCAGGCCCTCCAGAGTTCCGATCGGGACTCGAAACGCGAGAACCAGCTGCTCCAGGCCCAGCTCGACCAGCAGAAGTCGTTACTCCAGCAGCTCCGGTCACGGCCCTCGGGCGAGTCGTCCTCGAACGCCCAGCAGGACGCGATCGTGAAGGAAACCCTCAAGGTGATGAACGAGGTCGCGAAGCGCCTCGCCACCCAGGAGGCTCCCCAGGTCGTCGTCCAGCAGCCCGAAGGGCAGATTCCCCAATGGGTTCTCGTCGCGCTGCTCGGTTTCATCGCCCTCATGTTCCTCGCGGTCGTCGTTGCCGTGGCGCTTCTCGCCCTGCGCGCCCGCTCGCGGAGAAAGACCGCCGAGCGATACGCCGCCGAGTACACGCTTCCCCTCGATTCGCAGCTCATCGGGAGCCCGTCATTCTCGACGCCGCTTCTCGACTATCGCGGCGAGCCCTCCGGTCATGATCGCGCCCTCGCGGTCCAGGAGCCCGGGCTGAAACGCGACCTTTTGAAGGCAGATCACCTCAACCGGCTCGCGGAAGAGGTAAAAAGCGGGACCTTGAGCTGGGAGACCGTGCGGAAATACGTGTCCGAGATGGAGACCGATCTCAAGGCGTCCATCCTCAAGATCGTCGAGGTCAAGCTCGACGAGGGCGATCTCGTCGCGAACGACGCCGTCCTTCCCGTGATCTTTCCCTTCCTCACCGATTACGACTCGTTCATCCGGGAGAAGGCGGAAAGCCTCGCCCGCGTCGCGCTCGTCCCGGAAAAGGGCGCGGGGCGCGACGACCTCGATGACGAGGCGAGCGGCCCCTTCGAGGTGACAAGCCTCATGGCCATACCGAAGAAACTGAAGGCCGTGCTCAAGGGCAACGACCAGTCGCTCGTCACGGCGAAGCTCGCGCGCGGGATCGCGAAGCATATGGGCCTTTCCGTGAGAGACTGCCAGGACATCTACAAGGCCGCGCTCGCGCACGACGCCGGGTACCTCGTGCTCGACCAGGACCGGCTGCAGTCCATACTCGCGAAGAACGAGATCACCGAGGAAGAATTCGACTTCATCCAGGGACACACGACGAAGGCTCCCCTGTATTTCGGCGACGTCGATATACCCGAGAACATCCGCGAGGCGATGTACTACCATCACGAACGGAACGACGGCTCCGGTTATCCCGAGGGCCGAAAGAAGGACGAGATCCCGACCTTCGCGAAGATCATCGGGCTCGCGGAGACCTTCGCCGCGCTTATCGCGCATCGCCCCTATCGCGAGAAGGTCGACTACGCGCAGGCGCTCGCGATCATCCGCGACTCGCGCTCGAAATTCGACCGCGAGATCATCGAAGCGCTCTCGAAGGTCGTCCAGGGAAGCGGGGTCTATAAATGAGCCGCGCGTTACGGGCCGTCGCCGTCTTTTGGAACGAGGATCCCGATCGCCTGGTGTTCACGCTCGAGGAGCTTTGCGCCGAGATGAAGGCCTCGGGGGACGTGCCCGCGATCGTCGACTGCAGGAACGGCGAGTTACCTCCGCGCTTCCTCCTCGCCGACGCGAAGAGCGAGAAGGTTCGCGGCCTCAAGGGTGTCGCACGGGGGGAAATTCCCTTCGTGACGGCCGATGGCGCGGGAATTCTCTCGAAGTCGAGCGTGTATCCCGAATCACGTTTTTACCTCGCGCTCGCCGACGGGGAATCCGCCTCGAGGGTCTGCGCCTCGATCGACGACATCCTCGTCGTCGCGCGGCCGACCTCGGAATCGACCTCGCTCCTCTTTTCGCTCGCCCGTAATCATCCCTCGGGGGAGGGGCGCTACCCGCGCTATCACGTGCTCGTCTCGGGCGTCCCCAAGATCGAGGATGCCGCGGCCTTTTTCGTTTCGCTTCGGGACGAGCTCCGGAAAGTCTCCCCGGGTCACGCCGAATACCGTTTCGCCGGTTTTTGCGACATCGATTTCGCCAAAATCGATATCGCCCGAAGCAGCCGCGTCGCCTATCGGGATCTCTTCAAGGGAGACTCCTTTTACGGACAGCTCGCCTACGTGGCCCGGAATCTTTCCGGGCGAGTAGAACCCGTCGAGACCGACATGAGCGTTCCCGAGTTTTTCGCGTCGCTCGCGCCCGGCGCCAAGGCCGGAACCGAGTGATGGCGGAAGGCGCGGTAGCCCCTCGGCTCTCAACCGCGTTCACGGGAGTTTTCGCCATTGGCCGGTTCCCAGCACGGCACGACGGATACAAGGCCGATTTCGAGATCGGGCGATTAGCCGCCGGATAGCGCGAATGAACCGATAATCGTCCGCATAGGATACCGGCGAAAAGACTTGTCGGAAAACCCTTGACGCAATTGCACAAATATACGCAATTTGGTATAAATATCGCATAAATATCGAAAGCCGTGTGTGCAAAGGGGTACTCAGGCGAATACCGGCTTGCCGGAGAATCAGGAGGTAAGGTATGCCCTTTAACGAGATGTACGGCATTAACGCTTTTGGCGATTCTGTCATGAGGGATCGTCTTCCCAAGGCTATTTATAAAGAGCTCAAGGAAGTTCAGGCCGGCGAGCTCGAGCTGACCAACGCCTGCGCCGAGGTCGTCGCGAACGCGATGAAGGACTGGGCGATCGAGAAGGGAGCGACCCACTATACCCACTGGTTCCAGCCCATGACCGGCCTCACCGCCGAGAAGCACGATTCCTTCATTTCCCCCACGAATGACGGCCGCGCGATCCTCGAATTCTCCGGCAAGGAGCTCATTCAGGGCGAGCCCGACGCGTCGAGCTTCCCCTCGGGCGGACTCCGCGCGACCTTCGAGGCCCGCGGCTACACCGCCTGGGACGTGACGAGCCCCGCCTACCTTTCCGAGGACGGCAACTGCAAGACCCTCGTCATCCCCACCGCCTTCGTCGGTTACCACGGCGAGGCGCTCGACAAGAAGACCCCGCTCCTCCGCTCGATGCAGGCGGTCAACGCCCAGGCGCTCCGCGTCATCAAGTCCCTCGGAAACACTACCTCCAAGCGTGTCGTTTCTTCCGTCGGTCCCGAGCAGGAGTACTTCCTCGTGGACGAGAAGTTCTACAACGAGCGACAGGACCTCTTCCTCACCGGACGCACCGTGTTCGGCGCCCTTCCCCCGAAGGGTCAGGAGATGGAAGACCACTATTTCGGCAAGATCCCCTCGCGCGTCGCCGCCTTCATGACCGACGTTAACGAAGAGCTCTGGAAGCTCGGCATCCCCTCGAAGACCCAGCACAACGAGGTCGCCCCGAACCAGTTCGAGCTTGCCCCGATCTACGGGATCTCGAACGTGGCGACCGACCAGAACTACATCGTCATGATGACCCTCAAGAAGATCGCGCGCAAGCACGGTCTCGTTTGCCTCCTCCACGAGAAGCCCTATCGCGGCGTGAACGGCTCCGGCAAGCACAACAACTGGTCGCTCGGCACCGACGACGGCATCAACCTCCTTAATCCCGGCAAGACCCCGGGGGAGAACATCCAGTTCCTTCTCTTCGTCTCCGCCGTCATCGACGCGGTCGACACCTACGCGCCGCTCCTCCGCCTCTCCGCGGCGAACACCGGCAACGACCACCGTCTCGGCGCGAACGAGGCCCCGCCCGCGATCATCTCGATCTTCCTCGGCGAGCAGCTCTCCGACATCTTCGAGGGAATCGCGACCGGCAAGCCCGTTCCGAGCCAGGAAGGCCTCAAGCTCGAGCTTGGCGTCAACACCCTGCCGAAGCTCCCGAAGGACCTCACCGACCGCAATCGCACGAGCCCCTTCGCCTTCACCGGCAACAAGTTCGAGTTCCGCATGGTTCCCTCGAGCGAGTCGATCGCCGCGGCGAACTTCACGCTCAACACCGTCGTCGCCGAGGTGCTCTCGCAGTTCGCCGACAAGCTCGAGAAGTCGAAGGACATCACCGCGACCGTGAAGGAAATCGTCGTCGAGACCTGGAAGAAGCACAGCCGCATCGTGTTCAACGGGAACGGCTATACCGAGGACTGGGTCAAGGAAGCCGTCAAGCGCGGACTCCCGAACCTCACGAGCTCGGTCGAGGCCTGGCCCTATTTCGGCAAGGAAGACTCGGTCAGGATCTTCACCAAGCACAAGATCTTCTCCAAGGAAGAGATCCACGCGCGGCTCGACATCGTCCTCGAGAAATACTCCAAGCAGATCAACATCGAGGCCGGCGTCGCGTACGAGATGGCGACCCGCCAGATACTCCCCGCGTGCTCGGACTACGCGGTCGAGCTCGCCGGGCAGCTCCAGGTTCTTGAGGCCTCCGGCGTGAAGAGCGAGTCGCTCGCGACGAAGCTCAAGGAGATCATGGGCCTCGTCGAGGAAGCCGCGAAGATCGCCGAAAAACTCGACGCGGATCGCAAGGTCGCCAAGGCGATCGCCGACGCGCACGAGCAGGCGAAGAACTATCGCGATTCGGTCTTCGCGTCGATGGAAGCCCTCCGCGCGCCGATCGACCGGCTCGAGAAACTCCTCCCGAAGGATTACTGGCCGATGCCGACTTACGAAGAGCTTCTTTTCAGGATGTAATAGATCTTTCGCGCCATGCGCGAAAGGTTAAAGGCGGCCGTCGGGAAACCGGCGGCCGTTTTTTTTTCGCGCGCGTCGCGATCCCGTTCGGGGAGGGCTAGCGTCGTTTCCCGATGATGAGGAACGCGACGAGGGAGAGCGCGTACGGAAGTCCGAGGATCAGCGTGGGCGGGATGCGTATCGCGCCCTGAAGGACGTCGGTGGCGTAGCTCGCGGAGGCGAAGGCGAGGCAAGCGGCGACGCATCCGAACGGGGTGCGGTAGCCGAGGTATACCGCGACAAGGGCGGTCCAACCGCGTCCGGCGCTCACCGCGGGGACGAACGATCCAAGCGACAGGGTGAGCGCGCTTCCCGCGAGAGCGGCAAAGGCTGCCGCGATCGCCCAGGAAAGGACGCGATAGCGGGCGGGTTCGAGTCCGCGGGACCTGAGCGCGTCGGGGGACGAACCCGAGACGCGGAGGGCGAGCCCTGCCCGCGAGTTTCGCAGAAAGACGGCGAGCAATACGGCGAGGACGAGCGCGGCGGGAAAGGCGGCGTTGCGAAAGAAGGCTGGCCCGACCGACGCGAACGCTCCCGTTCGCTCGAGCGGAACGACCCCCCGCGTGCCGAACGCGAGCGAGGAAAACCAGGGTACGATGCCGATCGAGAGGAAATTGACCGCGATGCCGGTGATGAACGGGTTCGCCCGGTACCGTTCGGTGAAAAGCGCGACGGCGACGAGAAGGATCGTCGTCACGCACACGGAAAACGCGATGCCGAGAAAGGGGTTGCCCGTCAGCGCGGTCGCCGCCGCGCAGGCGAAGGCCGCGATCGTTATCGTGCCTTCCATGAAGACGGCGAGGACACCCGCGTAGTCGGTAACGAGGGCGCCGAGCGTCGCGAAGAGGAGGGGAGCAGCCTGGGCGAGGATATCGGCAATCATGACCGCCTCCTCGCGCCGATGACCCGCGCCGATATGAGGAGAAATATGATCGCCTGGAGAAGCGGCGTGGGATCGAAGGAAAGAGCGGCGGAGAGGACCGCCGCGTCCGAGGCGGTTTCGAGCCAGGAGAGCGCGAGCGCGGCGGGGATTACCGCGAGGGCGTTACCGCGGGCGACGAGCGCGATCGCGAGGGCGCTCCATCCCATTCCCGCCGAGAATCCCTCATGGCAGCGGAACCACGTACCCGTTATCGCGAGGAATCCCGCGAGCGCGTGGAACGTTCCCGAAACGGTCATCGAAAGAGTCCTGATCCGCGCCGAGGGGAATCCCGCGTACACGGCGAACTCGGGCGCAGAGCCCGTCATCCTGAGTCGGTATCCGGGCTTGGTTCGCGCGACGAAGAACCACGCTCCGGCCGCGAGGACGATCGCCGCGGGGAACGACCAGTTCAGAGTCGACGGCGGAAGAATCGGGGCAAGGCGTAACGCTTCGGGGATCGGTTTCGTCGCGACGAGATTGCCCGTCGCGTCCCGAAAGGGCCCCGACACGAGGTAATCCACGACGGGGACGACGGCTGCGGAAAGGAGAAAGGACGACAGGAGCTCGCTCACGCCGAGCCTCGAGCGGAGAAGTCCGGGCACGAAGCCGAGCGCCGCGCCGATCGCGAGCGCCGTGATGAGCGCGATGGCGAGCGAGATGGCCGCGGGGAAGGCCGGCGCGGTCGCGTCGGAAAAGCGCGTGAGGATAACCGCGCTCGCGAGGGCCGGGGCGTATATCTGCGCCTCTCCCGCGAGATTGTAGCTTCCCGAGCGAAGCGCGATGGCCGATCCCGTTCCCGCGAGAACGAGAAGCGCCGCCATGTCGAGCATGTTTCCGAGATACCAGGCGGACGAAAACGGACGGGCGAAAAAGGAGGCGAGACTCGCCGCGGGATCGGCGGACGACAACGCGATGAGGGACGCCATGCAGGCGAGCGCGGCAAGGAAGGCCGCGAAGGACGTCGCCCACGGGGGTATGATCCGTTCGCGCGTCTTGGGCAGGGAGAAGGGGCCCGTCGCGCGGCTCATGAAAGCATACCGTCCGTGAGCGTGCGGGACGGGGGAAAGATGGCGTCCTCCCCGGTTTCCTCGGTCAGCACGACGATCGCCTTGCCTTGCCGCGCGAGCCCGTCGAGCCGGTTCCGCAGCCGGGAACGGCTCATGATGTCGAGGCCGCACTCGGGGTTCGCGAGAACAAGGATCGACGGATTCAAGGCGAGTTCCCGCGCGAGGATCAGGCGCTGAAGCTGACCCCCCGAAAGCGTTCGCACGGCGCGCTTCGGGCTCGCGTCGATCTCCTCCCGCTCGAGGATTTCGCGGGCCGCTCGCGTGTCGTCTTTCGGCGAACGGAAAAATCCGGGAGTGCGGTAAGGCGCGAGAAGTTCCTCTATAGCGATGTCGGGATGCGAGCCCCTGAAGGCGCGGTCGGTCGGGACGAAGGATACGCCCATTTCCCGGAAACGCGCGGGCGTGACGTGCGCGCGCGGTATTTCCCTTCCCGAGACCAGGATGCGCCCCGAATCGGGAATCGCGTGACCCGACAGAACGTCCTCGAGGGCGCCGAGGCCGCTTCCCGGGAGTCCCGCGATCGCGGTAATCGCCCCGAAAGGGACCGAGAGGTCGATCGCGCGAAGGGACTGCCGCTTTCGCGACGCGAGGGAAAGCCCCTCAAGCTCGATCGCGAAAGGACCGGCCGCCCGATTGCCGCCCCGAGCCGTCCGTGCGGAATATCCGTCGCGGGCGATACCCGCATCACTCGCGAGAGCGAGAATGGCCGCGAGGAAATCGACCGTGAGCGGGGTTCTCGCCGAAGCGTCTTTGTTCGCGGAACCGGGCTCATTCACCGCCCCGTCGATGACGGGGGAACTCCACGCGAGGCACCCCTTTTTCAGTATCGAGATCCTGTCCGCCCTGCTCGCCGCCTCATCGAGTCGGTGGGTGATGAGCACGACGCCGAGGCCTCGCGCTTTCGCCCGGGCTATGGCGTCGAAGAGGGACGCGCGCTCATCGGGGGAAAGTACCCCCGAAGGCTCGTCGAGTATGAGGTAGTCCGGCTCGTTCCAGAGCGCGGCGAGAAGCGCGGTCCGGAACCTGTCCGCGGGAGAGAGGGACGAAACGCGCGCGTCGGCGCGAAGGTCGATTCCCCATTCGCGCATGATGAAAGAAAGGCGGAGCGAGGCATCTTTCCTCCGGAGAAGGGCCTTGCGCTCGCCGAGGAGCGCGTTCCCGAGCACGGTCTCCTCGTCCGCGAGAAGCGGGCGCTGGTGAACCATCGCGATACCGTTTTCGAGCGCGTCCGAGGTCGAGTCGAAAACCAGCGGCTCTCCGTCGATGCGAATGGCGCCGCGCGTGGGGCGGTGGAGCCCCGAAAGCACGTGGGCGAGGGTCGACTTTCCTGCCCCGTTCTCGCCGAGGATCGCGTGGAGCTCGCCGGGATAGAAGGTGACGCTTACGCCGTCAAGCGCGGTGAACCTCGTGATCGAGCCCGAGTCCTCGGTCTCGAACACCTTGTGGATGCCGTCGAGCTCGGCCCGTTTGCGCGCGTCCATGCGAAGCCTTCCGTTACCGATCCCCGATCGTGATCTCTCCCGAGCGGAGTTTCGCGATCATAGCCGCCTGCTTCGCGCGTATGTCTTCGGGAACCGTCGAGAGATACAGCGGGTCGTCCGCGACGAAATCGATATAGCCCTCGGCGAGGCCGACCGTCGCCGGTTTTCCCTTCTCGAGCGATCCCGAGAGCCAGGCCTTCGTCTTCTCGTACGCGAGGCGCTCCTGCGCCATCACCGAACTCGACACCACGAAGCCCGGGGCCTTCGCGTAGCCGTTGTCGTCGAACCACGCGACGTAGATCCCGGTTTCCCGGGCGGCCGCGAGCACGCCCTGATTGGCGCCCCCCGCGATCGGCATGATGACGTCGACTCCGGCCTTTCGCATCGCGCGGGCGAGGTCTGAGCCCTTGGCGGCGTCGTACCAGTTACCGACGACGCGGAAGTCGGCGGTGAAGCCCGGATCGACGGCGCGGGCGCCCGCGAGGTAGGCAGGGAGGATGATTTCGTTCATCGCGGGGTATTCCTGACCCGCGACGAGACCGATTTTTTTGTCGGGATTCGCGTGCTTCATCGAGCTGACGCTGACGAGGGCGGCGAGATAGCCGGACATGTACGCCTGCTGCCGCTGGTCGTATCGTACGCTCGTCACGCGCGGGTTTCCCTCGGCATAGGCGTCGAGAACGAGGAAGTCCTGATCGGGAAATTTCGCGCTGACCGGCGCGATGATATCGGGCATCGCCGGGTTGGAGGTGACGATCAGCCCGTATTTTACCTCGGTGGCGACGGCGGTGAGCTTCGTTTCCCATTCCGCCTGCGAAGCGCCGGCCTCGATGACCGTCACGGAAGCCTTCATTCCCCCGTTCGCGCTTTCGGTCACCGCGCGCGTCACGCCGGCGGCGAGCATCTCGTATACGGGACTACCCGACACGACGCCGGGCACGAAAACCGCGATGGATTTCGCCTGGTCTTTGCCGGCCGTATCCTTCTTTTGGGCGCATGAGGCGAAAAGCGTCGCGGAGAGCGCGACGAGCGCCGTTATCGCGAAAGCGTTTGTCCTGTTCATTTTTTACTCCTCGGGATAAGGTTACCTTGAATATAGTAAAAACCGCATTCTTATGCTACCATGAATTCCATGATCGGATTCTTTCTCAGGAAGGCTTTTTACGACGGATGGGATAACCTTCTCGCGCTCATGACGGTCAATATCGTCATGCTCGCCGTCGGGTTTTGCGGTTTTTTCCTCGCGGGGCTCGTCTCGAGCTTCGTCCCTCTTTCCGTCGCGGTGGCGCTCGCGTGCGCGCTCGCCGAGGGCGTCCTGCTCATGGCCTGCTCGAAAAGCATGTCGCGAATCGCCTCGTACAAGCCCTTTTCGTTCAAGGAGTTCGGCGTCGCGCTCCGGGAGACCTGTCTTCACGGGGCCCTTTTCGCCGGTCTCGTCTCGGTCGGGCTTTCGGTCGCGGCGGTCGCGATCCCGTACTACCTCTCGATCGGCGGTCCCGTCGGCCTCGCCTGCGCGCTCCTTCTTTTCTGGGTCGCCGTAATCTCGGCGCTCTCGCTTCAGTGGTTCATGCCGATACGGAGCCAGCTCGAGAAGGGCTTTGTCGCGTCGCTGAAGAAATCGTTCGTGTTCTTCTTCGACAATCCCGGTTTCTCCGTTTTCATGTTCGCGTACTCGCTCGTCCTTCTGGTCCTGTCCCTGCTCGTCGTGATGATCCTGCCCTCGTTCGCCGGCATTTCTCTCGCGCAAAACGAGGCCTTTCGGCTCAGGATGTACAAATACGACTGGATGGAAAAGCATCCCGAACTCGAATGGCGCGAGGCCCGGAAGCGTATTCCGTGGGACGAGCTCATCGCGGGCGACTACGAGACCGTGGGTCACCGAAGCGTCAAGAGTTTCATCTTTCCCTGGATGGATTGACGGAAGTCTACCCGCCTTCGCCGGGGCTCATCGAGCCGGACGTTCTTCCGCCCTGAACCCCGCGCGATTCCTCATTTTCCCGGTATGAAGCGGCTCTTTCCAGAGTCCTGTCTCGTGCGCGACTTTCGCGCGACGGGCGCGAGATCCGAAAGGCTTTCCCCGTCCCGTTCCTTCCGCCCGCGCGGGTTCTCGCGCGCTGGCGGCGTTTCCGCGCGTTTTTTCCCCCGACCCCGTCTCGGCGTTTTCGCCGCTCCGCCCGCGTCGGCTCCTTCCGGGCGTTTCGCGCCGGGAGAGGCGCGCGAGCCTTCCGGTCTCGCGCGCGGCGTCGCGTCCGGCCGACTCGCGGTCGCGTGCGCGGATCGGGTTTTCGCCTTGACCGCGCGCGCGAACTCCGGGGGCTCGGGGCTCTCGAAGCGGAGCGTGTCGCCCGTGAAGGGGTGCGTGAAGGCGAGCACGCGCGCGTGGAGCGCGAGCCTGCCGACGGGTCCGGCGTCGTCGCGCGACGAGGAGGGACCGTAGACCTGATCCCCCGCGACGGGGTGACCGAGATGGGCCATGTGCGCGCGGATCTGGTTCTTTCGGCCCGTCTCGAGCTCGCACTCGACGAGATCGAGGCCGGCCGCCCGCGCGATCACGCGGAAGCGGGTAACCGCGCGCTCCGCGTCCTTGAGGGCCGCGCGATCGTCCTCGCGGGGCACGAAGGCGACGTCGTGGCGGTTGTACGCGAGCGGGGCGTTTATGATCCCCGAGTCGGGCAGCGGCTTCGCGTCCCGGTCGCGCTCGCAAACCGCGCGATAGGTCCGCTCGGTCACGATCTCCTGCCACCCGTCCATGATCCGCTTCTTGGCCTCCGCGCTCTTCGCGAACATCATCACGCCGGAGGTGTCGCGGTCGAGCCGGTGCACGGCCGAGACCTCGATCTTGCCGCGGCTTCGTTTCATGTCGCGAAGGATGTCCTCGGCGGTCTTCCCGCGATGGCCCGGGAACCCGACGGAGAGCATTCCCTCGGGCTTGTCCACGACGATGATCCAGTCGTCCTCGTACAGGATCTCGAGCGATTTCTTTTTCATCGGGTTCACCTGGCCTGATAGCGCTCGACGATCTCGGAGAGGATCGGCATGAGCTGCTTCTTTCTGGATACGACGTCGCGCATGAGATACACCGAGTCTTCCTGCTTCGGGAGCCCGAGGGTCTGCTCGAATCCCTTCTCCGCCGCGATGACGAGGATGCTCGAGAGCTCCGTGATGTCCGTGACGAGGAGGGCGCTGAAGAGCCTGCCCCCGCGATTCCTGATTCCCTCGAGCACCGAGACGAACTCGTCCTTTCTGGAGAGGATGCCGTGGGAGTCCTCGACCTCGATCTGGCTCACGGTGAAGGAGAAGCCGCACTCGTCGTATTGCTTCATGTCCTGGTTGACGAGCTCCTCGGCGTTCCTTCCCGCGATGTTGCTCGCGGCCTGGAGGAGATCCCTCCCGAGGGCCTCGATCTCGAGGTTCGTGATGTTCGCGAGGTACTCCGCCGCAGAGCGGTCCTGCGCGGTCGTCGTCGCCGACTGGAGGACGAGGGTGTCGGCGAGGATGCCGCAAAGGAGGATCGAGGCGATCTCCGCGCGGATCGGCATGCGGTTTTCCTGGTAGAGGTTCGTGATGATCGTGCTCGTCGCGCCGACGGGCTTGTTGATGAAGGTGATCGGGTAGCGCGTCGAGACGCTCCCGAGCCGGTGGTGGTCGATGATCTCGAGGATCTTGTAGTGCTCGATGCCCTCGATCGCCTGAGTCTGCTCGTTGTGGTCGACCATGATGATCTCGACGTTCGGCTCGCCGTAGAGATCGCTTTCGGAGATGACGCCGACGACGAAGCCCTCGTCGTCCACGACCGGAAGGCTTTTTCCCGGCGCGGTCGAAAGGAGCGGCGCTACCTTGCGCGTCGTGTCGCTCCGGTTGACGGGCTTCACCTCCCCGTTCGACATGCAGGTGACCGGCATCGAGTAGATGATCAGGAGCGCGGTCGACGCGGTGTCGTACGGGCTCACGAGGATCGACACCCCCGTGCCTTGCGCCTTCTCGCGGAGGCTCTTGTCGATCATCGTGCCGCTCGTGACGATGAGGGCGCGCACGCCCGACTCGATCGCGTGCCGCTGGATGTCGGTCCTGTTCCCGGTGATGACGATCGTGTTCTCCGGTATGTGCGCGCCCAGGTGCTCGCGGAAAGTGTCGAACTCGGCGGCGCCGATGATGATCGGGCTTTTCCTGATCGTCTTCTCGTCGTGGACGACGAGCGCCTGCGTGTGGAGAACCGAGGCAAGAAGGTCTATGCTCGTCTGGATCACCGTCTTCTGCTGCGGGTTGATCATCTTCAGTACCTTCTGCGCGAAGGAACTGTAATGGAGGAGCGAGTGGTACTTCCCCTCGGCGTCGAGTATCGGGAGCACGCGGATCTCGTTCTTCTCGAGGATCTCCATCGCCTCCCAGAGGGAGGTCTCCGCGCCGATCGTCCTGATGTTCGTGTTGAGGTGATAGGCGACCTTGGGGACGAGGTCGGGGATGAACTCCGGGAGCGGCACCTTGAAGCGGTTAAAGATATACTCCGTCTGCGGGGTGGGCTTTCCCGCGCGAGCCGCCGCGCAATTCCTCGTCCCCTGAGCCTGCTTGAGCGCGGCGTACGCGGCCGCGGACACCACTGAATCGGTATCCGGGTTCCGGTGTCCGATGACGTAAATTTTCTTGTCTGTCTGTTCCATAAGGTTTCTTTAAAAGTATACACTATTTCGCGACCTTATTATATAATCCCCGATCATGATATCTTTGGTCGCCTTTCTCGGAAATCACGGCAAGCAGTACGCCGGGAACCGCCATAACGTCGCCTGGCAGTTCGCGGAATCGCTCCCCTTCGCGGGAAGCCTCTCATGGCAGCGGAAATTCAAGGGACAGTACGCCTCCCGGCAGTTCGAGACCCCGGGCGCGGGAGGGCGGACCCTTGTCCATTTCGTCAAGCCGGAAACCTTCATGAACCTCTCCGGGGAATGCGTCGCCGAGGCGTGCGCCTTCTTCAAGCTGAAGCCGGAGAATGTCCTCGTCGTGCACGACGAGCTCGAACTCCCGCTCGGGACGGTGAGCCTCAAATGGTCCGGCGGTCTCGGAGGCCACAACGGACTCCGCTCGACCAAGGCCTCGCTCGGGACGCCGGATTTCTGGCGGCTCCGCTTCGGTATCGGGCGGCCCGCCCATCCGGACGTCGCGGCCTTCGTGCTTTCGGACTTTTCTTCCGACGAGCGCATCGCGCTCAGCCTCGTATGGCCCGAGGCATCACGGCTTCTCGAGCTCGTTCTCTCGGGCGGTCCCGAGCCGTTGCTCAAGGAATGGGGCAAGAAAAAGATCGTAGAGGCGTAAGGGAGGGTTCGACGATGGATTCAAGAGACACTGGCCGGGGCGTTGACGCCAACCGGGCGATGGAGGCCTTCGCGCGCCTGTATGAAACGATCAAGCGGCTCCGCGGGCCGGGAGGCTGCCCGTGGGATATCGAGCAGACGCCGGTCACCCTCCGGGAAACCCTCATCGAGGAGGCGTACGAAACCGTCGAGGCGATCACCGAGGCCCATGCGGGTATCGCGTCGGTACCGACCTCGGGCGATGCCGTCCACGGCGAACGGCCGCTGGGATCGCTCGACGTCTCTCCCGACTCGCGCGCGGCGGGCGATCCGTCCCTCGTCGGTCACGTCAGGGAGGAACTCGGGGACGTCTTCCTCAACGCGACGATGATCGCGTACATGTACGAACAATCGGGGGACTTCGCGGTCGCGGATTCCCTCGACGACATCTCGGACAAGCTCGTCCGCCGGCACCCCCACGTGTTCGGATCCACCGAAGGCTTCGCCGGGCCCGAGAGCGCCGGAAAGACCGACACTCCCGAGAAGGTGCTCGCGCAGTGGGACCTGATCAAGCGCGGGGTCGAGGGCCGCGCCGCGGAGTCGATACTGGACGAGGTTTCGCGCGGCATGCCCGCCCTGGAGCGCGCGAACAAGCTCCAGAAAAAGGCCGCGAAGGCCGGTTTCGACTGGGCGTCCCTCGACGACGTGTGGCCGAAGGTCGACGAGGAGCTCGCCGAGCTGCGCGCTGCCGTGGCTTCGGGCGATCGCGCGCACGCCGAGGACGAGCTCGGCGACCTTCTCTTCGCGATCGTCAACCTTTCGCGCCATCTCAAGATCGATCCGGGGGTCGCCCTCGCGCGCACGAACGCGAAGTTCACGAGGAGATTTAAGCACGTCGAGCGCTCGATGAAGTCCGCGGGAATTCCCATGGACAAGGCTCATCTTGCCGATATGGATTCGTTTTGGGACGAGGCGAAGCGGGGTGAACGACCGTGAAGCCCGACGCGACCGCTCGCGCGATCGCGCATGGACTGCACGTGGTCAGGCGAGGCGCTTGTCGAATTCCGCGATAACCGCGTCGGAAAGCTTGCGGGTATCTTCCTTGCCCAGACGATAGGACCCGGTCTTCGCGGGATCATGGCCGCGTTCGGCAGGGAGGAGGTCGCGTATGTACAGGTCCATGACTGAACGGGGAGCTTTCTTGAGGCGTTTCACGAGCTCTTCCTCGATTTTCCGATTGCCACCGATCGCCCCTCCGCTGATCGAGACAAACGAGTAGTCCCGGATCTGGGGCGCGATTTGGCGGAAGCAGGAGCGCAGCGGGGAGGCGATCTTCCCGCACCAGATAGGTCCGACGAAGATGATGAAATCGTAGGCCGCAACCTCGGTAAAATGGAATTGAATGGGCGGATAGCGATTGAAGAGCGTGTCCAGAATCGTCGTTCTGGTCGTTCGGGGGGTAACCTCGCTGATGCGGATGTGTTGAGCCTGATAATGCGAAGCGAGGCTTGCGGCAAGGCTTTCGTTATTCCCGGTGAGGGAATACGATATAATGGCAACTTTCATTTTTTTCGATCCTCCCGGATCGTTTTTTTCTTTCACACGGGACGCATCTCGCATCAGAACGTGTGTCGAGATTTTTCGTTAATATTGTGTAAATTATGCGTCGTTATTCGATTAGCGTCAAGACGATTGCTTTTTTTTGCCGTTTAAATTCTCGTTTTCGGGTGTTATTCCCGGAAAACAGGAAAAAGATCGCCTCTTTTGATGGATTGGAGAAAGTATTCTTTTTTTTAAGGACAATGCCGTTTTGTGCGCTTCTCTGAATTATCGACGGGAACCTGCTATCCTTATAATCCATGAAGATACGAATGCGTACCGGGGAGGGAAGGAGCTTTGCCTGGTCAAACCGGGAAAACGGACGGCTCATTCTTTCGCTCGGGAAAGACTCCCCGAAGGCCACCCCATTCGACGAGGCCGGTTTCTATCTCGACGACACCTGTCTTCTCGACGGATTTTTCGCGGCGGCCTCCTCGGGCGAGTATCTTCATGCCGTAACCGCCGACTATCTTGACTGCGCTCCTGACGGCGCGCGGCTTGTCTTTTCCCCGAATCCTCCTGACGTCCCGCCGCTCGAGCTCTCGATCGCGGCCATTCATCGCGAACGCGCGCTCTGGGTATCGCTTGAGGGCGGCGAGTCGAACACGGCCATCGGCCTTTCCTTTTCCCGATATGTCCCGCCCCTGAAATGGTCTCGCGTCGAGGCTCCCGGGCAGACGCTCTATCTCGACGACCGGGGCGTCGCGATCGCGTCCGCTTGTCCCTTTACCCTCGAGGAAGCCGGTCCTTTCTCGGTGATCTGCCGGCCCTGCGCGGAAGAAGGGCGGGGGGGCGAGAACCGCCCGTCGGGGATGCCCTTTTCCCTGTATTGCGCATTCGCGGGAACCGGCGGGCAGGAACGCGCGCATCCCGATCGAGTCGCCTCACTGGCTCAAGGACTCGTAGTCGGGGACGCGATCGGGGCGCACCGGAAAGGAATCGGGGATTTTCTCGCGCGTCGCGCGGTCAGGACGGGCGATCCCGTTGTCGACGCCGCGTGCGAACTTTCGCTCGTCACCGCGTGGACCTTTCTCCCGCCGTCGTCCGGGAGCGACCCGTTTTCGGGTTTTTCCTTTCGCGATCTCGCTTCCCTTCTCGTGGGCTTTCTCCTCCCCCAGGGCCTATACGACCGGGCGCGCGAGGCCCTCGACTCGCTCGCCGCGAGACTCGCGCCGGGGACGGACCGGCACGGGACGGGCTCGGCTCCCGGCGGGGTCGAGCGCATCGGCGCGGACGCGGCGCCGCTTTTCGCGATCGCGTGCTGGTCCTATCTCGAGGCCGCGGGCGACCGCGTTACCTTCGACTCGACGCGGGAGACGGTGTTCGGCTCGCTCGACGCCGCGCTCGCGCGCGGCTGCGACGATACGGGCTTGCTCCTTCACGGGGCCCGCGATACGCGTTCGGACGGCAAAAAGACCTTTGGCGACGACCGCGCGGTCGCGGTCGAGGCCCTGTGGCAGTACGCCCTAACGCTCGGGTCCCTCATGGCCCGGGTCTGGGGGGACGCCGAGCGCGAGACGCGGTATGCCGAGGCGGCCGCTCTCGCGCGGGAATCCTTTCTCCGTTTCTTCTGGGACGCGAACGCCCGCGCGCTCGCCGATCGCCTTCCGTCTGGCGCGCGCGGAACGGACCTTGCGGATTTCAGCGTGCGGCCGAATCAGCTTTTCGCCGTTGCCGTGCCGGGCCTTCTCGTCGGCCCGATGAAGGGCGCCTCGCGGGACATACTCGCCTCGATCGCCCGCGAAATCGCGACTCCCTTCGGCGTCGCGAGTCTCTCTCCCGACGATCCCCTCTTCCACCCCAAGCTCTCCGAGGAAGGGTTCTATGGCCCCGAGTCCTCGCGCGACAACGGTCCCGTCGACTTCCGGATGACGCTCCTTTTCGCTTTCTGCCTGGGCACGGAAGGCTTCGATAGCCCGCTCCGCGACGCCCTTCTCCGTAACTGCGCGATCCTCCTCCTCGGTTCGCCCTTCGCGACCTTTCTTCCCCGGTCGATCGCCGTCACCGCGGGCGCGGACGGCGATCCCTCGTTCGACGGCGCCGTTCCCGACCTTGTCGCGACCGCGACTTTCGCGTCCGTCGTCGCTTCCTCGCGCGCGGGCCGGGCGGACCGTCTTTCGCTCGATTCCCGTACGCCCCTCACGTCCGCGGGCGATGAGGCCGTTCGGGGGAAAGCCGAGGTTTTCGAGCTTCGCGATATCTTCTCGCTTCTCGATCGCGCGCCCTTTCCCGAGCGGGATCTCGCGCCTCCCTGGTGCGGCGCCGTCCACGTGCCCCGCTATCTCGAGACCCTCGCGGGCGAAGCGGCGTTCGGCTCCCTCGCGGGCGAGGACCGCTTTACCGCGGCCCTTTCCTGGTATTTCGACTCGGACCGTTTCTTCCGCGCCTCGGTCGGAAGCCTCCCGCTCGGCGCGCTGTGGGGCCCCGACCATACCGTTTTTCGCCTTTGGGCGCCGACCGCGCGCGAGGTCTCCGTCGTGATCTATTCGTCGGGCTCTCCCGAGCTCGCGGAACCGCGAACCGTCGTTCCGATGCGGCGGCTCGCCGACGGCGCGGAGACGGGCGGCATCTGGGAGGCGGTCGTCCCCGAAGACCTCCACGGCGCGTACTACGCGTACTCCGTTCGCGTTCACGGCATGACGCGGATCGTGGCCGACCCGCGCGCGCGCGCCTGCGGCGTGAACGGCGTCCGCTCGATGGTCGCGGACTTTTCGCGCACGGATCCCGAGCGCTGGGCATCCGTGCAAAGTCCCTTCGTCGATTCGCCGAACGACATAGTCGCCTACGAGCTTCACGTGGCCGACCTTACCGCATCTCCTTCCTGGATCGGTCCCGAGGCCCTGAGGCGCACGTACGGGGGCGCGGCTCTCGCGGGAACGTCGCTGCACGGCGTGCCGACCGGCTTCGACCACGTTCGTTCCCTCGGCGTGACCCACGTCCAGCTTCTCCCGGTCGCCGATTTCTCGAGCGTCGACGAGACGCGGACGCTCGACGAGGCCTATCGCGCGCAGGCGATCGGCGGGCTTTTCAACTGGGGGTACGACCCCTTGAACGCCTCGGCACCCGAAGGCTCGTATTCCGCGGATCCCGCCGACGGCCTCGCGCGCGTGCGGGAACTGAAATCCCTCGTCGCCGCCTTCGCGCGCGCGGGGATCGGGGTCATCATGGACGTCGTCTATAACCACGTGCCTTCTTCCCGCCGCCATCCCCTCGGGCTTTCGGTCCCCGGCTACTTCTTCCGCCTCGATCGGTGTTCGGGCGCGGGCGACGACACCGCGAGCGAGCGTCCGATGAGCCGCGCCTGGATCGTCGACTCGCTCGCCTGGTGGCTCTCGGAATATCGCCTTTCGGGATTCCGCTTCGACCTCATGGGCCTCCACGACGTCGAGACGATGCGCGCCGTCGAGGAACGCCTGCGCGCCGTCAGGGCGGACGTCGTCCTCTACGGCGAGGGATGGGACATGTACCGGGGAAAAAAACGCGGACGCGCGATGGTCTCCGCGAGCATGCTGGACCCGAGAAAGCTCAAGGGCTTCGGCTTTTTTAACGACGCGTTCCGGTGCGCCGTCAAAGGCTCCGCGTTTTCCCCCGGCGCGCCGGGCTTCGTCCATGACGGCTCGAGGCGCGAGTCGGTGAAGTTCGGGCTCGTCGGCGCGGTCTTCCATCCCCAGGTGCGGAACGCCGCGGTCACTGGAACGGCGAACCCGAATCCCTGGACCGACCGCACGGCCTCGTCCATCCCGTACGTCGAGATCCACGACAACATGACCCTCCACGACAAGCTCGTCGCCGTCGAGCCTGGCCGCGACGAGGCCCACTACGCGCGGCTTCAGCGTCTTTCGATCGCCCTGGTCCTCCTCGCCCAGGGGATGCCCGTCCTTCACGCGGGAATGGAGTTCATGCGAACGAAGGAGATCCACCCCGGTCTTTTCCCCGGGGACGATTCAAGTCCCGACGCGCTTCCGCCGGACGCGTTTAGCGTGCCCTCAGGGAACGTGACGGGCTCCTTCCGCGCGTTCTCGCACAACAGCTACAACCTCTGCGATCGCGTGAACGCCCTCGACTGGGAGCGCTGCGCGCGATGGGCTCAACTCGTCGACTACGCGCGCGGTCTTGTCGCTCTCCGTAAGGAGCACCCCGTTTTCAGGCTGCGGACGGGCGAGGCGGTCGCGCGCCTCCTTTCGTTCCTCGGGGAGAGCGGTGCCGACGGGGCGACCGTGGTCGCGAGCGACCTTCGGTATCCCGCGACGGTTCTCGCGTGGACCATTCGGGGCGACGGAACGGGCGATTCCTGGATGGCGGCGCTCATGATCGGCAACGTCTCCGCGCTGCCCGTTACCCTCGCCCTTCCGGCGAGTCCCTCGGGAATACCCTGGCGCCTCGTCTCGGACGGCGAGCGGGTCTTTCCCGACGGGGCGCGCGAGCCGATCGCCAGCCCGTCGGTCACGATCGCGGCGAAAGCCCTGTACGTCTACGCGGATTTCTAGTATATTGAAAAGGATTCGCGGGACCGCGCGCGGCCCCGCCGAACGAGAGCCCCTCAGTCGCTTACGGCGCGACGCGTGGGCGGATTTCCCCCTTGAAAAGGAGACACGCATGCATTCATCATATACCGCGCCGCGCTCGCGCCCCGCGTTCCGAAACGACGAGGACGAAGAAGAGGAGAACGAGGCGAAGGAAGGAAAGGCCGAGGGCCCGGACCCGCTCGCCGAGAAATTCCTCAAGACGAGGCAGATTCTCCTTTCGGGCGAGATCAACAAGCCGCTCGCCGAGAAGATCGTCCGCCAGCTCCTCGTGCTCGAGGCGGACTCCGCGACCGACCCCATCAAGATCTACATCGATTCCCCCGGCGGAGACGCCGACGCGGGCTACGCGATTTTCGACATGATCCGCTTCATCACCGCGCCGGTCTACACGATCGGCATGGGACTCGTCGCGAGCGCGGGCTCGATCATCCTCCTCGCGGCTCCCGCCGAGCGCCGCTTCGCGCTCCCGAACAGCCACTACCTCATTCACCAGCCGCTTTCCGGGATCAAGGGCGTCGCGACCGAGATCGAGATCCACGCCGCCGAACTCGAGAAGATGCGCGTGAAGATCAATGAGCTCATCGCCGCCGAGACCGGGCTTGCCGTCGAGAAGGTCGCGAAGGATACCGACCGCGATTTCTGGATGAACGCGGGCGAGGCGAGGGACTACGGTCTCGTTTCGAAGGTCGTCGCGAACCGGAAGGAACTTCCGTAAGAAGCCGGGCGTGCCCCGAAGGCCGCCTTCCGACTGAAAAGAAAAGCCCGCGAGCCCGACAGACCGGCCCGCGGGCTTTTTCTTTTCTCGCCCTTCTGCCCGATGACGGCGGCCTTCGGGTCGGGCCTTCCACTCTCGAGGTTCGCGCGGGCGTCTATCGGTTCCGAGGGAAGGGCTCGGTTCCGGGGAAGTCGCGCGAACGCTCGCCGCTTCAGTCCCTCACGCGGGGAGAGCGGGGCTTGTCCGGTCCGCGCTCATTGACCCGCGTGGACCGTGAACGAGACGCTTCCCGATCTCCCGTTTTGGTCGGTAACCGTCAGGACGTGGCTTCCCGTCTTGGGTTCCCACAGCAATTTGCCTCCCGGCACTGAACGCCCGATGAAAAGCGAATCCGCGAACCAGAAAAGTTCCCTCGCCTCGGCGTCGGCGGACGCGACGAGGACGAGGCTTTTCCGCTTGTCGTCGACGGATCGGATGACGTAGCTCGTGTTCGCCATCGGCGAGAGAATCGTCGGGGGGAAACCCCGCTCGGCCGCGTCGAGCCGGTTCTCGTTCGGGGGATAGGGCGGCGGAACGAGCCGCGGAAGGCCAGCCTCCTCGAAGAGCTCGAGGAGGTCCGTCGTCCAGAATTCCCTCACGGCGGACACGACGAACCTCCCCGGCGGCTCGTCGGTGCGGTAGCCCGTCCTGAGGTCGACGTTGATCCTGCGGTGTATCTTGCAGCTCCCGATCGGCGACACGCCGGGTATGAACCAGGTCTCGACCGTGTCCGGGCAATCGGGTGACGGTATGCATCCCGACACAGCGCACACGGGAATGAGGTCGACTCCTTCGGGCGGCTCGGGCTCGGGGAGTCGCGTTCCCTCCGGAAGGTCTGCGAGCAGCGCGTCGGCGATCTTGAAAAGGAGCGGCGCCGCCATCGATCGGCCCTGGAACGCGTTGTTGCCTTGCCCGTCGAAGTTGCCGATCCATACGCACAGGACGTAGCGGTCGAAGATCGCGACGCACCAGCAATCCTTGAAACCGATCGAGGTGCCCGTCTTGAACGCGATAGGCACGCCCGCCGAGGTTTGCGGGCGTACCGTAGCGGGCGGGACGTTCCCCTCGAGCATCTTTCGCGCGATGAACGCCGCCTCGGCGGAGATCAGCCGTTTTTCCCCCGATGTCCCGCGCGCGGCGTTCGGGCTTGAATCCTCGAGCCTGACAAGTTCGCGGAGCCTTCCTCCCGAGGCGAGGCACGCGTACATCGTCGCGAGTTCCTCCATCGTCACCTCGGCGCTGCCGAGCACGAGCGAAAGCCCGTAATGGTCCCGCCCCTTGAGTCCCGTGACTCCGGCGCTCTCGAGAAATCCGTAGAGGTCCGGGTCCCGGATCTCCCTCGCGAGCGCGATGGCGGGAATGTTCCGGCTGTCCGCGAGCGCCACCCCCGCGTGTATGGGACCGGCGAAATCGCCGCCGAAGTTGTCGGGGGTGTAGTCGCTGAAGCTCGTCGGTGTGTCCTTGAGCATCGTCTCCGGATGGATGAGGCCCTGGTCGACCGCGAGCGCGTAGATGAACGGCTTGAGCGTCGATCCCGGCGACCGTTTCGCGATTGTCCCGTTGACCTGCCCCGAGATCGCGTCGTTCCGGTAGTCCGCGGAACCGACGGACGCGCGAACCTTCATGGTCGTCCAGTCGACGAGGATCGCCGAGGCGTTTGAGACGCCGAACGAGCGGTACTGGTCGATATGCCTCTTGATCATGTCCTCGCATATCCGCTGCTCGCGCCTGCCGATCGCGGTCCTCCGCTCGAAGGACCCGTCATTCGCTCGCCGTGCCGTCATCCGCGCCTCGAGCGCCTCGGTAAAATGCGGCGCCCTGAACGGAAACGCGGCAATGGTCTCGACGGGCAGGTCCATGAGTTCGCGGTATTCCCGGTCCCCGGGGCGCTCGGCGATCCATGACTCGAGAAGCCGCGTTCGCGCGGAAAGGAGCTCCTCCGGAACGGAATCGCCCAGAGGCGCGCGCGCGCGCGGATCCTGGGGAATGACGGCGAGGGTGAGGACTTGCGAAAGGTCGAGTCGCGCGACGGGTCGGTCGAAATAAAACCAGGACGCGGCGGCGAACCCCTCGACGTTCCCCCCGCAAGGAGCGAGATTGAGGTAGGCCTCGAGGATCGTGTCCTTCGGGAAGCAGAGGTCCAGGTAGAGCGCGCACGCTATCTGGGCGAGCTTTCCCGGGACGGTCCTGGTCTTGATTCCGTACTTGAGCCGCGCGAGCTGCATCGTGATCGTGGACGCGCCCACGCGACGGTCCTTCTTTACGTAGGTTTCCCAGCCCGCGCGCGCGAGTGCCGCGGGGTTTATCCCCGCGTGAGCGTAGAAATAGCGGTCTTCCTGGAGGAGGACCGCGGCGACGAGGGTCGGGGGAAAGTCGGCGAGCCGTTTCCTGATCCGGTATTTCTCGTCCGGGGTCAGGAAGACGCGAAGGAGGGAACCGTCGTTCGCGAGGTACGCGCCGGAAAAATCGATGCCTGAGTAAATGTCGCCGCGAGCGCGCACGTACGCGATGTGCGCGCCCGCGGCGAGGAGGACGGCCGTCGCGATCGCGACAACCCTCCTTCTCCCCGCGGTGAGCAGCGCCATCGCCTTACTTCGACTTGATCGTCAAGGGCTCTTGCGGCCTGAAAGCCCACGTCTTCTTGTCGTACATCGCCTCGGCGAACAGGGGAGGCACCGTGAACGTCCCCGCGTTGACCGCCCTCGCGCGATATTCGTAGGTTTTCAGCTCGGGCCTGAGCGTGCCGAAGAAGACCACGCGATCCTCGCGGATGTCCACGTACGAGGGATCCCAGTTTGTCTTTCCTCCCGGGAGCCTGATCGAGTCGATGTCGCACTCGAGTCCCGCGGGAAGCATGTCCACGAGGGCGACGTCGGCGACGGGCTTTTTGCCCGTCGTCCTCACGTTGATCCTGACGAGAAGCTCGTCGCCGATCCTCGCGGAGGAGACCTTGTTTCCCTGCGCGTCGCAGAACTCGCGGTATACCTCGATCCCTTCCTTCGTTTCGGCCTTCGGGAGCTCAAGGTCGAATCCCGCGGTGGTTACCTGCCAGAAGAGACTCGCCCCGGCGCGGTTGTCTATCTCGACCGTCCTCGCCCGCGGCGTGTATGACGCGACGAGGAGCTTGTCCCCGCTCGCCTGGAGGGGCGCCGCCGCGCCGCCGTCGCGGATCTCGGCCAGCGCGACCGAACCGGCCTCGGGCGCGGGTACGCGGGCGAGGTAGCTTTCGATCGCCATCAGGGCGTGATTCGCGGAAAGAGACGTGTATTTCTGGTCCTTGAGCTGGTCCGCCATGTCGGCGAGTATGTCGGCCGAGACGGAGTTGAGCCTGGACGGGAAGTGACGCGCGAGCACGTCGAGGTAGAGCGACAGGTAGCAAAGCGAGTCGACGTACTTGAACGAGTCGTCTTTTTTCAGCTGGCGCGAAATTTTCCCGATCAGCATCGAGCCCTCGAGGTCCTTCCTGAGAAGGGCATAGGTTCCCGCGAGGAAGATTCCCGCGCAACCCGTCTCCGCATCGGGAGCCTTTTTCATGTCGGCGCGGAGCTTCTCGACGTACGAGGTCGTGACGAGCTCGCTTCGGGTGAGGATATAGATCGCGAACGAGCGGTTCGCGAGCGAGTAGCCGTCGGTTCCCGCGTCGGTGGCGATCGTCTTGAGACCCGAGAGGCAGGAGTTCATGAGGCCGTCGGGAACGTAATAGCCTTTCGACCGGGCGTCGATGAGGAAGAGGGTACAGTAATTCGTGAGCCAGAGCTCGGAGTCCGACGCCGAGGTCCATACCCCGATCGTCCCGTCCGCCTTGAGGCGCGACTGGAGTATCGAGATCGTCCGGTCGACGGTTTCCTTCGCCGCGGTCGCGTCTATGCCGAGGTCCCTCGTCAGTGCAGGATAGAGGAGGGGCCAGGTCGCGCTCGTTACCTGCTCGGAGCAGCCATAGGGATATTTTTCGAGATAGAAATAGAGTCCCTTCGCGAGCCCGACGGGCAGGTAGGACGCGGAAATCTCTCGCGTGGCGAATTCCTCGCGGACCTGCCGCGCGAGCTTGACTTGCGCCTTGTCGCGCTTGATCGAGCCGGAGGCGACCGTCACGCGATAGGGGACTGCGGGGCGAACGCTGAGCGTCTCGGCGAGCTCGACGCGATCGGGACCGCTCGAGGCGACGAAGCGGAGCGAGGCGCTTCCCGGCGCGTCGTTCGCCTTGACCCTGAACGTCACGGTCTTGTCCTTCCCCTCGGGAATCTCGAGCGTCATCGACTTCTGCGAAAGGACGGTCACGTGGGCGCTCGGAACGACCTCGAGGACGATCGATCCCTTCTCGCCCGAGCCTTTCTTGTTGTTCGTCACGGTGACGGGGAGGTCGAACTCGTCGCCGGGCGCGGCCATCATCGGCGTGCTCGGCGAGATGATGAACGGGTTCCGCGCGATCACCTTGCGTTCCGCGGCTCCGATCGCGTCGTCGGACACGGCGACGGCCATGACCCTGATCGTCCCGTTAAAGTAGTCGGGGACCCGGTACCGGACGGTTCTCTTTTCGGGACCGCCGTCGACGATTCCCGACCAGAACGCGACGGGCTCGTTCCGCTTTCGCTTGAAGGGATTGAGATTCCGGTTGAGATCCTCCATCGAGCCGTCGCCTCCCATCGCCCCGAGCGATCTGAGCACGTCGAACTCCGGGAGGAGCAGGTCGAGTATCTGCGAGGTGCCGACCTCGAGCGCGCGCTTCTTGAAGAAGAACGCGATCGGGTCGGGCGTCTTGTAGCGCGCTACCTGAAGGATTCCCTCGTCCACGGCGTAGATCACGATCTTGCCGGGCCGCGAGCAGGTGTAGCCTATCGTGAGCTCGCTTCCCGAACGGATCTCTTCGGGAAGGTCGAAGACGATCCTGTTCGTCCGCTTTTCCTTGCTGACCGAGAAGGGCACGCTCGCGTAACAGAGCGGGCTCATGAAGATCTCTTTCGAGGAGGTCGAGCGGACGAAGGTTACCGTCACGTACCCGTTCCCCTCGATGTCAGCGGGGACGACGATGCTTTGCTCGCTCGCCGCGCTTTCGGTCTTGAACCACGCGTGCGTGTAGACCTTGTCGCGCTCGATCGTGATGAGGCCGGACCCCGCGTACGGGGCTTTCACGAAGAGCCTGATCTCGTCGCCGTTCTTGTAGTCCTGGCGATCGAGCTTGATCTCGAGTTCGGCCGTCCGGGAAAGGCTTCGCTCGACGTTTTTCTCGCCGATCACCGACCAGGCTATCTTGTTGTATACGAGTCCGCCCTTTCCGGTGAGCGTGAGCTCGAAGTCTCCCTCGGTCGCCGTCGGAACCTCCCAGGAAAGCCCCGCGGCCGGTATCGGGAAGGCGTCCTCGCTTACGGGATAGTTTTTCTTGATCGACTGATACTTGAACACGCCGTTCGGCTGCTTGACGAGCATCGACACGTAGCGAACCTCGGTGAGCGTCGCCGTCAGGTCGGAAACCGCGCGGCGCTCGAGGGCGGGATCGATCGCGACGAACGACAACACCCGCTTTTCGTCGCGCTTGACGTAACCGAGGTCGCCGTCCGCCTTGTACCCGACGAGATAGTCGAGCGGGGACACGAATACCGTGTCCTCCGCGCTCACCTTCCTGCCGCCCGCTTTTTCGAAGCCCTCGGCGTAGAAGCGGAGCCGATAGGTCGCCTTCTCGAATTTCGCGAGGTCGATCGGGAACGAGCACGTCCCGTCGTCGCCCGTCTTGAGCGTCCCGAGGAATTCCTTGTAGGAATTCTCCTTCGCGTACGGGTCGGAAAAGCGGTAATCGCGGTATTTCGGGAACGCCTGGACGCCGGGGAAGAGCGACATCTGTCCGGTGACGTCGTTACCCGCGGCGGGCGTGCCGAAGAGGTTTCCGAGGCGCACCTTCCCCTCGACCTTGTCGGGATGGATCCATCCGGTCGCCGCGGTGGGATCGATATTCGCCTTGATGGTCAGCGTGTCGGGGAGGAATTCCTCGACCTTGATGGTCTCGGAGCCGAGGTGCTTCCTCGTTCCCTTCTTCTCGTCCGTCACGAGATACAGGGATACCGTGTACTCGCCCGTCGGGGAGTAGGTCTCGGTCTTGAACGCGATCTCCTCGAAGCCTGCGGCGCCCGTGACTATCTTGCGGGTAAAGACCTCCGAGCCGTTCGGCGCGACGACGCTGCACTCGAGCGGGGTCCTCTCGAGGTTGATTCGCCAGTCGCCCGCCTTGACGACGATGCCGACGCGCGCGGTGTCTCCCGGTCGATAGATGCCCCGGTCGGAGAAGAGGAACGCGTTGACGGTTTTCGGGTCCGTCGCCCCGGCGATGCCGCCGACGTCGAAGTTCGAGTAGTCGAGCGACCTGCCTTCCTCGCTGTAGGGCATGAACGAAAGGTCCTCGCCCTTGCGCACGACGTAGGCGGTCGGTTGCTTCTCGCGAACGTAGCCCGAAAGGTCCGGGATCGAAACGTGGCCGTCGGCCCCGGTGACGATGCTCACGAGCTCGTTACCGTTGAGCCCGACGACGGAAACCGTCGCGTCGGATACGCCGTTCCCGCGGCCGATGGACTGAACGAAGATGTCCTTCGTCTTGTCGGTGTTCGTCTTCACGTAGAAACCGAGATCGGTGACCATGATGAGCCGCTTGTCCCGGTAGTCTTCGGTGGAGTCGTTCGCGCCCTGCACGGTAAACACGAAAAGTCCGTACCGGAGGTTTTTCTCGGGTATCCAGTTGAGGTAGCTCGAGAAGTCGAACGAGAAATAGTCGACCCCGCCCGCGCCCGATCGCGCGATCCTTCTCGTGCTCGAGTACTGCTCGGTTATGTTGTACTCGTTGAAGCGGTACCGTTCGAGCTCGAAGGAATCGAGCCTGCCGTTCGACTGGGATACGAGGTGGTTGATGTCGTCCGGCCTGATGCGGCCGACGTTGAACCTGACCTCGTCGATCTCGCGGGTGAGCATCGCGATCTGCTTGCTTCCCGTCAGGGAGACGATCGCCCCGTCGGAGAGTATCGACACCTCGCGCGGATACTCCTTGACCCGGAATATTCCGCGCTTTTCCTTTTTGAGCGTGTAGTCGCCGAAGAATCTCGTTCCGGCCTTGATCCTGAAGAACACGAAACTTCCCGGCCTCGCGCTGAACCTGAAGCTGTTCACGGGCGCGTAGTCGAGCTCGTTGGGGATGTGCTCGAGCTTGAGCGGCTCGGCGAGCTTGAGTATCGCCTCGGTCACGAATTGGGGGTCTTCCCACGGAAAGTCCTTGACGGCCTTGATGCCGGGAAGCTCGGGGAGATCCTTCGGGAGAACCCATGCCGAAAGGCCCTCGGTCAGCTCGTCGACGCCGATCGTACCGTTCGACGAAACGACGAGGACCTGGTCGAAACGCTGATCGGGCGTCTTGACGAGATCGTGCACGACCTCGTCGACGCGGATATAGTCGGAGGAACCGGGCACGGTCACCGTGGTCTCGAGACCCTCGCGCAGGGCCTCGCCCCCGAGCGGGGAGCGGATGCCTTTTTTCACCGTTATCGAAACGGTCACGGAGTCGACCGGCATTCCCAGCGGCTCGGACACGATGTACGCGCGACGCTTCAGCTTGTCGTACGAGATGCTGTATTGGTAGTTGCGCTTGTCGAGCGTGCCCGATTTGGAGAGGATGTTCGGCTTTATCGTGACCGCCTTCTCGATCGAGTCGGGATCGATGGGGTAGTTTGCCGCGACCGTCGCGAGCACTCGCTTGATCTTGCCGTTTTCGGGATCGATGTAAAACTCGGCCGTTTCGATCGACGCGCTGAATCCCTCGGTCTCGAAGGAATAGCTTTTTTTCGCCCGGATGTGATCGGGGAAGAATCCGTCCGCGAATTGCACGGCGTATTTCGTCCCGACGGGCCAGTCCTTCCTCGGGGTAAAGACGAGAACGCTGTCGCCTTCCCATTTCCACGCGCCGTCCATGGGCGGCGTGAGGGTAATTCCCCCCGTCACGTCCTTGTCCGCGGCCTCCGTTTTCGCGGCGGAACCGGAGAATCGCATCCTGAGCGGGGAGATCGGGTCCTCCTCGGCGGAGCGCGGGGTCGGGGTCTCGATCGTGCAACCGACGCCCATAAGGCGAGGGCGGAGCGAAAGCGCGAGGAAAATCCCCGCGGCAAGGAACGCCGCGAAGACGAGCGCCGCGCCGACGAGGCCGATAATCTTGCTGCGCGCCTCGATGGTCCGTTTGGCCGCGGAGATCGCGCCGGCGACGGTTTTCGATATCGAGCCGATATAGGGCGGCGGGGTATAGGTGCCGAAGATCGCCGACAGATCGATCGGTTTGCGTTTCGTGTCCTTGTTTTTCATGGCTTCCCTTTTTTTTAAAGTGAATGATTACCGGTAAGTATATACTGTCCGTGCGACTGTATAAACGGGTTCGGGAAAAAAAAGCGCCCGGTTTCGGGGAAGCGCAAACCGAAAGGTCCGTGCGTGTCCCGAAGGCCGTCTTCCGACTGCAAAGAAACGCCCGCGCCGGACAGACCGGTTCGCGGGCGTTTTTATCGTTTTCTCGTCATCCTGCCCGGGGTCGGCGGCCTTCGGGTCGGGCCGTCCGCTCCCGAGGTTCGCGGAAAGACGCCGCGACTCAGCGTTTGACCAGATCGTAGATCAAAAGGACGAGCGACGAGCCGACAAGCATGCCTCCGAAACCGACGCTCGCGGCGACGCTCGATGTCATGCCGTCTCTGTCGTATTCGCCCCAGGCGGGGGCCAAAACGAGCGAGCCGGTGAGCAGAAGGGCTACCGAGCCGGCGAGGCGGACTTTATGATTGCGTTCCCGCTTGATCTCCTGCGCGACCGCCTGTTGCTCTTCGGCTGAAAGGGGCGCGGTCTCCTCGACGCGGGGTTCGACCGCCGGCGAATGGAATTCCCTGCCCTTCCAGAACCCGGTGACCTCGGCCGCGACGGGAGCCTTTACGAGCGTGAGCGGCTCTTTGCCGCCGGCGACGACGGCCGGCACGGTACTCTCGACCATTTCACCGCCCGCGATCATGACGGTCTCGAGCTCCGGGGCGGCCGCGGGAACGACGAGCACGCTCCCCTCGAAGCAAAATACGCGGTTCAGGACCGGGGTCGATCCCTCGCTCCCTTGCGCGGCGTCGGGCGCGGGCGGCTTTATGTAAAAATGGTCGCATCCGAAATCGGTTCCCCGCACACCGGCGACGAGGGTGGGCGAGGTAATCCGGTACGAGGACGATCCTGCAAGCTTGGATACCTTCGCGCGGACCCGGCCGTAATAGAGCTCCCCTTCCGATTTCGCGCCCGATTCATCGGCGTTGCAGCGGAAGGTGGTGTTCTCGGCGAGCTGGACCGAGGCCGAGATCGGGCGTATCGAGACTTCAAGGTAGGTGTCCGCCGCGGTTTGCAGGATATCCCCGCGCTCGATCGCGAGCCCGATGACCTCGGGGCTGTCCGCTTTGTACGAAACCGACTTCCCGCCGCGAATCACCGAGAATCGGTTTCCCTCGGCGTACGCGATGGTCGCGTAGGGGGTCTCGGCGACGAGAAAGGACGCCATGATGAAACAGACGAGAGTAGAGATGATTTTCGGAATTTTCATACTGTGCAGTGTCTGAACCGACGGGATCCGTCTTGTTCAGCGGCGCGTTTTTCGGCGTGTCGAGCGGTAAATTGCCCCCGTTTCCGCCTTGAAAAACCCGCTCATTCCTCCGTTTTCCGGCAATGCCGTGCGTGATGGCAGTGTAGCCCACGGGATACCGGCTGTCAACAAACTTTTCTCTATATAAAGTCTATGATCATACCGGAAACACTCGTGCATATTCATGCAATAAAATTATTTAAAACGCATAAAAATGCATAAATATGCTTGATTCTTTTTTACCGCTGCCGTATCATGAAGTATCCGGTCGCGCACGCGGCCGGTATACGGCATAGTCGTGTTGTTCCATGGTATAACCGGGAAAGAAGGTGATCGTAAGGACGCGACAGTAACTTCAATGATATGGGGAATTCCTCCGTTTGACCGGCTTATATCCTGGTCACGCGCGTTTGTTTTTCGAGGAGCCCGTCATGAAAAGATCCGGTATGTTTGCCGCGATGCTCGTCCTTGCGTTCGCTTCCGTTCTGTCAGTCGCCTGTTCCGGCGGCAAAAAAACGATAAAAATCGGCTTCGACATCGAGCTGACCGGCGATTCGCCCAAGGTCGGCGAAGGCTCGAAATTCTCCGCGGAGCTCATCAAAAAAGCCGTCAACTCATCGGGCGGCCTCGACGTAAAAGGCCAAAAATACCTTCTCGACTTCGTGTACGTCGACAACGAGCTCAAGCCGGAATCCGCCGTTCAGGCGGCCTTCAAGCTCATCGAGCAGGACAAGGTCCTCGCGATCGTCGGCCCCAACTCCTCCAAAAACGCCATACCCGCAGGGCAGGTGGCGAACGACGCTAAGACCCCCCTCATCTCTCCCTGGTCGACGAATCCCGCTACCACCAAGGACAGGCCCTACGTGTTCCGCGCCTGCTTCCTCGACCCGTTCCAGGCTCCCGTCGCGGTCACCTTCGCGAACGGCCAGTTCGGCGTGAAGAAGGCGGCGATCATCTATAACCTCGAGGACGATTACTCCAAAACCCTCGCCGGGCTCTTCCGCGACAGTTGGGAAAAGACGAACGGCGCCGGGGCGGTCGTCGCCTTCGAGAGCTTCGGGCAGAAGGATCAGGACTTCTCGGTCCAGCTGACGAAGGTCATCGCCTCAGGCGCCGAGCTCTTGTACCTGCCGTGTTACTACAATCACGTGGCGCTCATCGTGCCGCAGGCCAAGGACCTCGGCTGGAAAGGCCCCGTCCTGGGAAGCGACTCGTGGGGTTCCGCCGATCTCGTCAAGCTCAGTAACGGCGCGGTAAAGGGCTATTACTTCACCACGCACTACGCCGCGGCCGGCGCGAAGGGCGAGACGAAGGATTTCATCGACCGGTATAAGGCCGCCTACGGGTACGTTCCCGACGACGTCGGCGCCCTCTCCTTCGACGCGATCAACATCGTGCTCAAGGCGATCCAGGAAGCGGGACTCACCGGAGACCTCGCGAAGGACCGTGAAGCGATCAAGGACGCCATCGCCTCGCTCAAGGATTACGCGGGCATCACCGGCAACATGACCTTCACCCCCGAGGGCGACCCGATCAAGGACGCCGTCGTCGTGCGCATCAACGACGCGGGCGAGTTCGAATTCGTGACGACCCTGAAGCCTTAAAAAACCCGCGCTTACGGTGAGCAAGACCGCCCGGGCGCACGGACGTCGCGGGCGGTTTTGCGGGAGGAACGCACATGCTATCTTCGGTCTTGCAGAACGTTTTCAACGCGCTCCAATGGGGCAGCTTCTATTCGATGATCGCGCTGGGCTATTGCCTCGTATACGGGGTGCTGAGGCTCATCAACTTCGCGCACGGCGATATCTTCATGATGGCCTGCTACTTCGCGTTCTTCATCGCGACGGCGCTCATATCCGCGTTCTCCGGCGCGCCCGGCGCGCTCGTGTTTTCCGTGACGCTCGTCGCCACGATGGCCCTGACCTCGGGGCTCGGGGTCGCCATCGAGCGGATAGCCTACCGCCCGCTCAGGCGCAAGGGCGTCAACCGGCTCTACGTCGTGATAACGGCGCTCATGGTCGGCTTCATTCTCGAGAACGGCAACCTCGCGTTTCTCGGGGCGAGTTCGCGCCGGTTCCCCGACATGATCGAAAAGCGCGTGTGGGCGATCGGCCCGCTCACGATCACCAACCTCAAGGTAATGGTAGTCGTCGCCTCCTTCGCCGTGTTCGGGATACTGCAGTTCATCGTCCGCAAGACCGTGATCGGCATGGCGATGCGCGCGATCTCGTACGACAGGTTCGCGATCCCGCTCATGGGCATACCGGTTAACGCGATAATAACGATAACCTTCGTCCTCGGCTCGTCGCTGGCCGCCGTAGCGGGCATCCTTTTCGGGATGTCCTACCCGGTGCTCGACCCCTACATGGGCTCGATCATCGGGTGGAAGGCGTTCATCGCCGCGGTGGTCGGCGGCATCGGCGACATCAAGGGCGCGTTCGTCGGCGGCTTCCTCCTCGGCTTCATCGAGATCTTCGTCGTCGCGTTCTTTCCCTCGAGCTATAAGGACCTCGTGTCCTTCGTCATCCTCCTGGTCATCCTGACCATGAAGCCAACCGGGTTCTTCGGCGTCGCCAAGAGCACCAAGATATAGGAGTCCCGAATGAAAGGACCTTCAATCGGCCGTTACGTTCCCCTCGCGCTGTCGTTCGTCGCGGTGATCGCGCTTTCGGCGACGGGCGCGATGAATCAATACGTGCAGACCGTGCTCATGTTCATCGGCATCAACGTGATTTTCGCGGCGAGCCTGAACGTCGTGAACGGCTACATGGGCGAGTTCTCGTGCGGTCACGCGGGCTTCATGGCCGTCGGCGCGTACGTCTCGTCGGTCCTGTCCGCCGCGCTTTTCTCGGTGCGCCCCGAAACCGGCGTGGCGCTCGTGCCGGCCGCGTTCGCGATTCCGCTCTTTCCCGTCATCGTGGTCGCAGGCGGCGCCGCCGCGGGCATCGCGGGCCTTCTCGTCGCGATTCCCTCGTTCAAGACCCGCGACGATTACCTCGCGATCATCACCCTTGCCGCGAATTTCATCATCGTGACGCTGATAAACAACCTTGAGGTCGTCGGGGGATCCCGCGGTTTCATGGGCATGAAGGCCGCCGTCCGCGCGATGGACGCGAGCGTGCGGTTTCCCTGGATGATGGCCTGGATATTCGCGTTCACCGTCCTTTCCGTCGTCGCGATCAAGCGGCTCATGGGCTCCGTGCTCGGCAAGGGCATCTCCGCGATCCGCTACGACGAGATATCCGCGGAGATCATGAGCGTGAACACGAACCGGATGAAGCTTATCGCGTTCATGTTCTCGTCGGCGCTCGCGGGTATCTCCGGCGCGCTTTTCGCCCACGTGCTCGGCTTCATCAACCCGGGCTCGTTCTCGATCATGAAGTCGACCGAAGGGCTCGTGATGGTGTACCTGGGCGGCATGGGATCCCTCTCGGGCTCGATTCTCTCCGCCGGGCTCTTCACCGTCCTCCTTGAGCTCTTGCGGCCGTTCCAGATCTTCAAGTGGGTCCTGATCCCGCTACTGTTGATCCTGCTCATGCAGTTCAGGCCCGAGGGAATCCTCGGTAACCGCGAGCTGTCGGACGCGTTTCCGGCTCTCGGGAAAATCTTCAAGGGGAGGAAAGCGCGATGAGTGAACTGCTTTCGATTCGCGGCCTGACCCACCGGTTCGGCGGGCTTCAGGCGGTCAGCGCGCTCGAGCTGTCCCTCGCCGAGGGCGAGATCGCCGGGTTAATCGGGCCGAACGGCGCGGGGAAGACCACCGTCTTCAACCTGGTCAGCGGCTTTTACGTTCCCTCCGAGGGAGACATCTTGTTCCGGGGCGAGCGGCTCAACGGGCTCAAGCCGCACGAGGTATCCGCGCGAAAAATCGGGCGGACCTTCCAGAACATCAGGCTTTGGGGCGAGATGACGGTGCTCGACAACATCAAGATCGCCAGGCACTCGAGGCTCGGCTACGGCCTCGCCGACGCGTTCTTTCGCACGTCGCGCTATCGCGACGCGGAGGCGCGGATCGACCGCGAGGCGCGCGAATTGCTCGAGGTGTTCCGCCTCCAGGACCTCGCCGAAGAGTGCCCGAAGAACCTTCCGTACGGAACCCAGCGCCGTGTGGAAATCGCCCGCGCCCTCTCGCTCGACCCGGATCTCCTGCTCCTCGACGAGCCCGCCGCGGGCATCGGGGCTTCGGACGTCGTCGAGCTCATCGACTACATCAAATGGATACACTCGACCTTCGGCCTCACGATCTGGATGATCGAGCACCAGATGCAGGTAATCATGACGCTGTGCCAGTCGATCACCGTCATAGACTTCGGAGCCGAGATCGCCCGCGGCGGTCCCGACGATATCAGGAACGACCCTCGGGTCATCAAGGCCTATTTGGGCGACGGAGCGTTGTGATGCTGCTTGAAGTCAGGAACCTGAAGGTCGCGTACGGAAACATCGAGGCGCTCCACGGGATTTCGTTCGGCGTGGACAGGGGCGAGATCGTCACGCTCATCGGTGCGAACGGGGCGGGGAAGACGTCCACGCTCATGAGCCTCGCGCGGCTCGCGCGGCCCGAGGCCCCCTCGGTGACCGCGGGCGACATTCTCTACGGGGGAAAGAGCATTCTCGGCGAGGAACCGCACGAGCTCATCAAACGGCGCATGCTCGCGCTCGTGCCGGAAGGCAGGCATATCTTCGGGAACCTGTCGGTGCGGGAGAACCTCGAGATGGCGACCTACGCGCGGAGGGGGGACGAGTGCGCCCTCTCGGAGGATTACGATCTCGTGTACTCGCTGTTTCCCCGGCTCTACGAAAGGCGGAAACAGCGGAGCGAGCTTCTTTCGGGCGGGGAGCAGCAGATGCTCGCCGTCGGCCGCGCGCTCATGACGGGCTGTCCCTTCATCGTGCTCGACGAGCCGTCGATGGGACTCGCGCCGGTGCTGATGTACGACATGTTTCGCGCGCTGAAACGGCTCAATGAGGTGCGCGGCATGACGATACTCGTCGTGGAACAGAACGCCCGCGTCGCGCTCGAGTTCGCCTCGCGGGGCTACGTGCTCGACACGGGCGAGATCGTGGCCGAGGGGCCGTGCGCCGCGCTCGCCGAGAACCCGGAAGTCAAGAAGGCGTATCTCGGGGGATGACCGGGAACGGGCGCGCGATCGCGGTCGCGCGCGATAGCCGGCCGGGGCTTTTTCGGCTCGACCGCTCAGGAAACCGCGGCGCCTTCCTTGAGACTTCGGATCGCGCCGTCGAGCGCGCCCATGCAGTCGCGGCTCTTGATGCCGAGATCATGGAGCGTTCTCGAGCGCTCGAGTATGTGCTCGAAGGCGAGCGAGATCGCCGCGAGGTCGGCCAGGGATTCCTCGGTTAGGCGCTTGACCGAGTCGATGGCCTTGTTGTTGCCCTCGACCATCGAGTCAACCGAGTCGATGGAGCGCGCCATGCCGGCGGAGCTTTCGACGACGGCCATGACCGAGCGGTCGATGTCGGCGGTGCCGGAGCCGAGGTCGCGGAGCGCGGCGTTGATCTCGTCGAATGACTGCGTGACGTCGCGGGCGCGCGAGCCGATTTCGGCGAAGGACGAGGAAATCCCGGAGAAGGACTTTCCCGCGAGCGCGACGTCGTCGAGAAAGCCCTGCAGGCCCTTCGTGATCGCCTTGATGTTCTCCGCGGTCTCCTCGGCGAGACGGCGGATCTCGTCGGCGACGACGCCGAAGCCCTTGCCGCTGTCGCCCGCGTGCGCCGCCTCGATGGCGGCGTTCATCGCGAGAAGGTTCGTCTGGCTCGCGATCCCGGTGATCACGTCGACGATCGAAAGGAGCGTGTCCGCGTTCTCGGCGAGCCGGTTCATCGACTCCGACGCGGCGGCCGTCTCTTCCTCGCCGCGCGCGATGCTCGTGGAAAGCGTCGCGACGCTTTCGGCGCTACGGCCGGAAACCCCCGAAATGCCCTGAATTGAGGCGGTCATCTCGTTGACCGCGGCAGAAGCCTGCTCCGCGATCGCCTTGTATTCGTCGCTCGACGTGCCGAGCTCGGCGCTCGCGGCGACGATGCGATCGTTCGCGCCTTTCGCCTCGCCGACGTTGTCGGATAGCCGCGAAAGCCGCCCCTTGGCCCCGTCGAGCGCCTTCCCGACGTCGTTGATGCTCGCGTCCATGGACCGCGTTTCCTCGATGAGCGAGGAACCGACGTCGAGCCCGCCGCGGGTGGTGCAGATGACGCCCTCGATCTCGCGCATCTTCCGTTCGCTTTCCTTCGCGTTCGCGCCGAGGATGGACGTATACGCGTCCATGAGCGAGACGAGTGAGTAGGCCGAGATCGCGGTGACCGCGAGCCCGAGGGTGCTGTTGACGAATGCCGTGTCGTTGATCGTGGCGATCGCGCCCTCGGTTTCCCCGGCCATGAAAAGGACGGCGAGATTGTTGGCGAAGAAGAGGATCGCGGTGGCGATCACCTGCCCTTTTTTCCCGAAGGCGGCGACGAACACGATGAGGTAGAGCATGTAGAAGATATAGGTGCCGTAAGCCGTCGAAGGGTCGTTCAGCGCGCTCTGGATGCGCACGACGCTCATGAGAACGATCGTCGGAATCGAGTAGGCCGAGATCGCGAGCGAAAGCCGGCCTGTCCGTAGTACGGCGAGACTGGCGAAAATGATGATCGCGAGAGCAACCGCGCCGAGACCCCCTCTGAGGACGACGGCGGAGGGCGCTCCGAGCGCGGCATACCCGATCGGGATGAAGGAAAGGAGCGCCAGCATGATGAAGCTGTAATAGAGGAAGATACGGGCCTTGTTGCGTTCGATGAACGGTTTGTCGTCGAATTTTGTAAGGAAGAAGGTTTTAATCATATTACCAATTGTATGGGCGTACGCTTCGCGCTGTCAACGTTTTTTGGAAGGATGGGTCCGGGAAGGGAACCTTTTTGCCGAAAGGTTCCCTTCCCGGATCATTGCCCGCGCGTTATGCCGTCTCGACGGCGGCGGCCTTCTGGAGTCCGAGCTTCTCGACGGCCCACTCGCGCATTTTGTACTTCATGATCTTGCCGGCCGCGTTCATCGGGAAGGAGTCGACGAACTCGACGTACTTCGGGGTCTTGTGTTTCGCCATGTGGCTCCGCACGTGCTCCTTGATTTCGTCGGAAGAGATGGAGGCGCCTTCTTTCAGGATGACGCACGCCATGATCTCCTCGCCCATCGCGATGTCGGGAACGCCGATGACCTGCACGTCGCGCACGGCCGGGTGCTTGTAGAGGAACTCCTCGATCTCCTTCGGATAGATGTTCTCGCCGCCGCGGATGATCATGTCCTTGATACGCCCGGTGATCTTGTAGTTGCCCTCGGGGGTGCGGCGCGCGAGGTCGCCGGTGTGGAGCCAGCCGTCGGGGTCGATCGCGGCCTTCGTCGCCTCGGGCATGTTGTAGTAGCCCTTCATGATGTTGTAGCCGCGCGCGACGAACTCGCCGTCGACGTTGTCGGGGCAGTCCATGCCGGTCGCGGGGTCGACGATCTTGCACTCGACGCCGGGGAGCGCGCGCCCGACGGTGCCGACGCGGACCTCTAACGGATCGCCGACGCGGCTCTGGGTGCAGCCGGGAGAGCTCTCGGTCTGGCCGAAGACGATCGTGATGTCCTTCATGCCCATCTTGTCGACGACGGCCTCCATGACCGGGATCGGGCAGGGCGAGCCCGCCATGATGCCGGTGCGGAGGTGGCTGAAGTCCGTCGTGCCGAAGTCGGGATGCTCGAGGATCGCGATGAACATCGTCGGCACGCCGTTGACGGCCGTGATCTTCCGCTTCGTGAAGGTCGGCATGACGACCTTCGGGCTGAAGTACTCGACCGGAACCATCGTCGAGCCGTGGGTCATAGAGGAGGTCATCGAGAGGACCATCCCGAAGCAGTGGAACATCGGGACTTGGATGAGGTAACGGTCGGCGGTCGAGAGGTTCATGCAGTCGCCGATGCACTTGCCGTTGTTGACGACGTTGTAGTGGGTGAGCATGACGCCCTTCGGGAAGCCGGTGGTGCCCGAGGTGTACTGCATGTTGCAGACCTCGTGGGGGTCGAGCGAGTCCTGCATCTTCCTGATCGCGTCGGCGGGATACGCATCCGCCATCGCGAGCGCTTCGTCCCAGTGGTACGCGCCGGGAATCCTCGAGTCGACGGTGATGACGTTCTTGAGCCTCGGGAGGCGCGCGGCATTGAGCTTTCCGGGCTCGCTCGTCGCGAGTTCAGGGCAGATCTCGGCGAGGATCTGCACGTAGTTCGAGTCCTTGAAGCCGTCGATGAGGACGAGGGTGTTCGTGTCCGACTGCTTGAGGAGGTACTCGGCCTCGTGGATCTTGTACGCGGTATTGACGGTGACAAGCACCGCGCCGATCCGGACCGCGGCCCAGAAGGTGATGAACCACTGCGGGTCGTTCGTCGCCCAGATCGCGACGTGGTCGCCCTTCCTGACGCCCATCGCGAGGAACATGCGTGCCGCGCGGTCGACGTCGTCGAGGAACTCGGCGTAGGTTCTCGTGTAGTTTCGCGTCGTGTACGCGAAGGCGGTGTTGTCCGGGAAGGTCTCCGCGACCTTCTCGAGCATCTTCCCGAAAGTGATCTCGATGAGCTCGTCCTTCGCCCAGATCGCCTTGCCGTCCTTGGGCTCGACGTACAGGATATTCTCGTCGGGCTCCGAGCCGACGGGACCGGGTACGCGGTAGTTCCGCTCGGGCGTCGCCGTTCCGGAGGCGCCGGCGACTGCGTGTTTCGCCTGCGGGGCGGCGACCTTTTTGGACTCCCACTCGCGGAAAAAGGCGGCGAATTTCGGGAAGACGACCGCGGCGTCCTCGATCTCGCTCGCCCAGCGCTTTACCCATTCGAGGGAGACAAAGCCCTCGTAGCCTCCCGCGGAAAGGACGTCGAGGGCTTCCTTGAGGGGAAGGTCGCCGGCGCCGGGCATGCGGTAGAGGATCTTCCCGGAGTCGTCGAGGATCGAGTCCTTCGCGTGGACGTACTTGATGCGGCCGTCGAGGTTCTTCCAGGTGACCTCGGGGCTCTCGCGGAAGAAGCGGTAGGGGTGATGGATGTCCCAGAGGGCGGCGACCGCGTCGCTTCCGACCGCGTCAAGGAGGCGCGCGAGGCGTTTCGTGTCGGCATAGGCGCCGTTCGACTCGACGAGGAGGGTGACCCCTTTCGCCTTCGCCCTGGGCGCGAGATCTTTCAGGATCGCGACGATCGAGGCGTCGTCGACCTCCGCTCCGGGGGCGGGATTGGCGTCGGCGAGGACGCGGACGAAGGGCGTTCCCGTCTTCGCGGCGAGCTCGATGTATTCGCCGATCTCGGCCGGAGCGGCACTGGCCCCGTCCTTCGCGGCGAGGACGCAGTTCGACGAGAAACAGGGGATGGAAAGGTTCAGGTTCTTGAGGGCCGCCATGGTGCGATCGATCTCGCCGGCCTGAAAGGGCTTCGCGCGGCTCGCGGCGATCTCGGCGCCGAGCCCGCGGATCTCGATCCCCGCGTACCCGAGGTCATGGGCCATCGGGTAGATCTCGGTCCAGTCCCATTCCGGGCATCCGAGGGTTGAAAAGGCAAGTTTCATGGCCATATCAGTATTCTCCGTGCATGTTTTTTTGTTCGCGCGTATGCGTACGATAATACGGTTCGAGCGGCATTATAGCATACTTTTTTAATAAATACTGCACTCTTTGAACCCGAACGAAAAGTGCATTGACATTAATTTTAGTACGCATTCTACTGTTCCCCTATGGAAAATACGGCAAACGCGACAAGTATCAGAACGGGGCCCGTCGGCCCCCTCCTCGTAAGGCTGGCCCTCCCGGTACTCGCCGGGCTCACCTTCAACCTCCTCTATAACATCGTCGATACCTGGTTTATCGCCCGGATCGATACCTCCGATCCCTGGCTCGTCGGCTCGACCGGGCTCGTATTCCCGCTCTTCTTTATCTTCCTCTCCTCGAGCTTCGGTATCTCGGGCGGCGTATCGTCGCTCGTCGCCCGCGCGATCGGCTCAGGGCGAACCGACGAGCTCGACCGGACGGCGGAAAGCGGGATCTTCCTCGCCCTCGCCGCGAGCGCGATCATCCTCGGCGTGATGTACCCCCTTGCCCGGCCGCTCCTCGTCCTCTTCGGCGGCTCGGGGAAGGTGCTCGAGTACGGGATGCAGTATCTTTTGTGGCTCCTGCCGACGGTGCCGTTCATGCTCCTCGGGTCGGTCTTTACCGGCATCCTCCAGGGAGAGGGCCGGACGAAGCAGATGATGACCTCGATGATGATCGGGACGGTCGCGAACTGCGTGCTCGATCCGGTGCTCATGTTCGGCTGCGGGATGGGGATCGCCGGAGCCGGGCTCGCGACCGCGATCGGGAACGCGCTTTCCTTCGTCTATCTCGTCGCGGTGTTCAAGTTCAGGAAATCGGCGGTCGCGGTCCACTGGAAGGCGCGAAACGTTTCGGGCGCGGTCGCGGGCGAGATCCTCCGCGTGGGGCTCCCCCAGAGCGCGCTCAACTATCTCTCGTCGGTGAGCTTCATCTTCTATAACCGGATGATGACCGACGTCGCGCCGGTCATGCTCACCTCGTTCACGCTCTACTCGCGGCTCGAGCAGGTAGCGCTCATACCCCTGTGGGCGATGTCGAGCGCGCTCTCGACGGTCGCGGGCCAGGCCGCGGGGGCGCTCGACGTCCCGCGCATGCGCGAGGCCTCGAGGAAGGCGACCTTCATGTCGCTCTGCGTGTGCGGCACGCTCCTCGTCGCCTACGTCCTTTCGAGCCCGCTTACCTTCCGCTCGTTCCAGACCGACCCGACGGTGCTCGAGACCGCGCTCTTCATCGCGCCCTGGATGGCCGCCGCGACCTTCGTGTCGGTGCCGGTGTTCATGATCACGACGGTGATGACGACGGCGGGCTTCGCCGGGCGGAGCCTCGCGTTTACGGCCTTCAGGATCTACTGCGTGAGCGTGCCCCTGTGCGCGGTCGGCGCGTACGCGATCGGGAGGAATATCGGCGCGGTGATGCTGTGCATACTCATCTCGTCCGGGATCGGGCTTCTCGCGGCGTTCGTCGTCCGCGCGCGCTTTTTCGCCGGCTTGTCCTCGGGAAGGCTTTCCATCCGCCTCGCGCGCGAAACGGGCCCGGCGGGCGACGCGAGCGCCGACGCGTAGCGTTCGCGCCCGGTTTCAGTCTTCGATAAAAGACAGGCGCGATGCGGGGTGCATGAGGTTCATCGCCTCGAGGAACGGGCGGTCCGAGAGGAGGTCGCGCGCGGTTCCCGAGCGCTCGACGCGTCCGCGGGGCCCGAAGGCGTGGACGACGCAGGCGAGCTCGGCGACGAGGTGAAGATCGTGCGTCGCGAGGCAGACCGTGCGACCCGCCGCGTTTTCCTCCGCGAGGATCCCGGCGATCTCGCCCGACGTTCGGGGATCGAGACCCGCCGTCGGCTCGTCGAGGAGGATCGCGTCGCAACCGATGGCGAGAACTCCCGCGATCGCGACCTTCCGTTTCTCGCCGATGCTGAGCTGGTGCGGCGCGCGGTCGAGGAGATGCCCGACGCGGAGCCTCGCGGCGACCCGCTCGACCCGCTCGAGGGTTTCATCGCGGCCCGCGCCGAGCTGGAGGGGCCCGAAGGCGATGTCCTCGCGGACCGACGGGCAGAAAAGCTGTGCGTCCGGATTCTGGAAGACGAAGCCGACCCGCTTCCTGAACGAGCGCTGGCGGCCGCTGTCGCGCATCGCGCGTTCGGTTATCGCCTCGCCGAAGGCCTCGTAGGTCCCCGAGTCGGGGAAGGCGAGCGCGTCGAGGATCGAAAGGAGCGTCGACTTTCCCGTGCCGTTCGCGCCGATGAGCGCGACCCGCTCCCCTTGCGCGATAGCGAGGTCGAATCCCGCGAGCGCGTCGATCCCCGGCTCGTACGCGAACGAAACGCCTTTCAGCGAGAATACCGGTTGAGCCATATCACCCCCGCGAGAATCAAAACGGAACAGGCAACGAGCGCGCCGTCGCGCGCGCGCGCGCGAAAGCGGTCGAGGGGAACGTATTCTCCCGCGAAGCCGCGCGAGACCATCGCGTCGTATACCGCGCCCTGAAGCCGGTACGACGAAAGCCAGAGAGCGCCCGCTCCCCAGCCGACCGTCCGTCTCCCGTCCGCTCCTTTTTCGACGACCCCGACGCGGCTTTTCACCGCGAGGAAGGCGCGTTCGGCGCACTCGAGGAGGAGGTAGACGTAGCGGAGGGTCATCCCGGCCGTCATGACGAAGATCGCGGGGACGCGAAGCGCCCTGAGCGAGGCGAGAATCGCGGTCGCGGGCGTCGTGAGCGTCATGAGCGAGGCGAAGGAGACCGCCGCGAGGGCGCGAAGCGCGAGGGTTCCCGCCGAGGCGATTCCCTGCCTCGTGAGCGAGAGGGTCACGGGCCCGAACGGGAACGACGCGACGGCATCTCCCGGCGTCACGAAGGAGAACGCGGCGGGAAGGGCGACGACGAGCGTGAAGAGGGGGACGAAGGGCACGGTTCGCGCGAGAAACCGGAGGACGCCGACGCGCGAGCGGGCGGCGAGCGCGAGGGCGAGAAACCAGACGCCCGCGATCGCGCGGACATCGAGTGCGACGACCGCGGAGACGACGAGGATGACGGTTCCCGCGAGCTTCGCGCGGGGATCGAAGCGCTGGAGAAAGCCGTCCGCCCGGGCGATCCGGTCTCCGGCGACCGAGTCCTTGAGAACGGCGCGCGCGCCGCGGAGGGTCTTCTCGAGAAAGCCCATGGGGATTACCGCGTGTCCTTTTTCGCGAGGAGCCTCCCGAGGAGGAACGCGAGACCTGCGCAAAGCGCGACGCCGACGATCGCCGAGACGAGGTACGCGAGGCTCGCGCGGGCGAGTCCGCCCGATTCCCCTCCCGGGAACGAGTAATCGCTCAGGATCGCGCGCCAGAGACCCGCGAGTTTCGCGAGCCCTTCGGGGACGTAGCCCGCGAGCTCCCCGATCTCGTCGGTTCCCCATTCGCCCCAGGCGCTTCCCGCGCCCGCGAGCTCGGGCAGAAGGAGTCCGACGGGCGCGAGGAGGGCAAGGAGACCGAGGGCGAGCGCGAGGCGTTTCGTAATGCTCACGGGTCACGCTCCCTTTTCCGCGCGCGCGGGGCCGAGGAGGCCGGGCTCCCGTTTCTGGATGAAGGCGACCGCGATCGCGGTGACGGCGAACTCGACCCAGCCGAAGACGAGGAGGTGCTCGCCGACCATCGCGGGTATCGCGACCGAAAGTCCGTAGGGGCAGTAGAGCGCGCGGCCGTCCGCGGCGCGGTGGAGGAGGGGCTGGACGCCGAACTCGACCGCCGCGAAAAGGGACGCGACGACGATGCCGACGTAACCGGCGAGTCCCGCGGCGACGATCCGTCTCTTGGGCGAGGGCTCGCCTTTCGTCCCGACGGCCGAGACGAGCCGGTAGACCCCGTACCCGGCGAAGGGCATCACGAAGGCCATGTTGAGGCAATTCGCGCCGAGCGCGGTGATCCCTCCGTCGCCGAAGAGAAGGGCCTGGATGGCGAGGGCGACGGTGCAGGCGATCGAGGCCGCCCAGGGACCGAGGAGGATCGCGACGAGCACCGAGCCGACCGCGTGGCCCGTCGTCCCGCCGATGATCGGGACGTTGAACATCATGATGACGAAGCTGAACGCGGCGCCGATGGCGAGGAGCGGGACCTTGCGCGCGTCGAGGTTTCTTTTTGCGCGGCTCGAGGCGATCGCCCACGCGGGCGCCATGGCGGCAAAGGTCGCGACGCAGGTCGCGGGCCCGAGGTACCCGTCGGGGATGTGCATTGCCGGAGCCTCCTTGTTTGGGATGGCACAATCCTAGCGAAACGTGCCACCGGGTGTCAAGGACGCGTAACCGGGGGGGCGTCAGCGACGGTCGGCGTGCGGATGCGGATGCTCGTGCGAACTCGCCCCGTCGCGATACCCGTGAGCGGCGGTATCGTCGCCGACGAGCCCGTACGAGGATACCGAGACCTCGAGGTGCTCGACCCCGATGAGCGCCTTGAGGGACGACGCGAGACGGGCGACGTCGCGCGCGAGGCCGCGCACGGCGATGATCTCCATGCAGTTTTCCCGGTCGAGATGGACGTGCTGGGTCGAGATGACGTTCCCGAAGAACTCGTGCTGGATTTCCATGAGCCGCTCGGCGAGGTCGCGCTTGTGGTGGTCGTAGGTCATCACGATCGCGCCCGCGATCGGAAGGTTTCCGTCCTGACCCTTTCGCGCGAGGCGTTCGCGGATGAGGTCGCGGATCGCCTCGGAGCGGTTCGGGTAGCCGTCCTCGTCGATCGCGCGGTCGAAGGCGTCGATGAGGCTCTTTTCGAGGGAGACGCCGAAGCGGTACAGGGTACTCATGGTAAAAGGATAGCACGGGTAGGGAAAAGAAAAAACCGTCCCGGGCTCCGGGGCCGATCGACGCGCGTATCGGCAATCGCCTGAAAAAAAAAGGCGGCCGTCATGGCCGCCAGAGTGTCCGCGCGCGGGCGCGATTACCTGATATCCGGGATCGCCGAGGGGCGCGGCGTTTTCCTTATTGCTGGGCCGTTACATACGCGTCGAATACCCAACCTTCCTTGGGCGCCGAAACCTTGACCCATTTTCCTTTCTGGTCGTTGATCTCGTATTCGGCGGTCGTGCGCGCCGTAGCGGTAGCCGTTTCGCCCTTTTTGATCGCGACCACGACGCTTCCGAAGATCGAGGGGATATCGCGAATATTCACGGTATCGGTCGCGGTAAGCGCCGCGGCATAGGATTCGGTCGCGACTTTTTCGGTGTCGAGGGCCGCCCTGATCTCGGCGACTGTCGGTCCGAACACCGAGCCGGGATATTTCTGGTTGATGATCTGCAGCGTCTTGAGCTTCTGCTCTTTTTTCTTCTGCTCCTTGATGGCCTGGAGGAGCATCGCCGCGTTGACGTCCTTCTCGAGCACCGAGAGGTCGGAAACGAGCAGGTATTTATCCCCGAACGAGGAGCCGGTATCCGAGGCGAAACCCGCGACCTTCAGGAAATCTCCCTTTCCCGGGACTTCCCAGACCGCGACGAGGTTCATCCGCGGAATGACCGTCGATAGAACCGCGGTGTCCCTCGGCTGGGAATAGAGGGTCGCGAGGGTTCCCGTCACGACGGCAAGCCCGCGCGCGTCCCGCGCGACCAGCGAATCGATGACGTATCCTTCCTCGTCCGCGTCGGTCTTTACCTTCACGAGGTCGTACTCGACCTCTTTGTACACGCCTTTCGTGGTTTCCTTCGAGGCGGACAGGAGCTCCTGCCCGAGGCTCAGACTCGCCGCCCAAGTCATTGTCCTGCCCTTGAGCGTCCAAAGCGAGGCGCCTTCCTTCATGATATACGATTTTCCCGATCCCTCGGCGCTTGCCAGCGAAGCGGCCAGGAAAACAAAGCACGCGAACAACAATCCCTTTTTCATAATCATCGCTCCATAAAGAATTAAATTACGGCCCGTCGAGAGCCGCGTACACAGTATACCGCAAAAAGGGCGAAAACGGACGGATGATGAAAAAAAACGGGATAGGGCGCGCGCGGTCGGGATCGCGGTCGAGCGAATCTCTTTTTTGATATGGAAGGGAAAGTCCCGAAAGGGAAACCTTTTCGAGCAAGGTTCCCCCTTCGGGATGCCATGTCCCTATTTCGCGAATTTAGCGAAGGTCATCCGGCCGTCGTAGCGCGCGGTGACCCCGAGCTCGTCCTCGATGCGCATGAGCTGGTTGTATTTCGCGACGCGGTCCGAGCGGCTCATGGAACCGGTCTTGATCTGGCCGGTCTCGAGCGCGACGGAGAGGTCGGCGATGAAGGTGTCCTCGGTCTCGCCCGAGCGGTGCGACATGACGGCGGTGTAGCCCGCCTTTTGGGCCATGCGCACGGCGTCGATCGTCTCTGTTACGGTGCCGATCTGGTTGAGCTTGATGAGGATCGAGTTGCACGCGCCCTCGGCGATGCCGCGCGCGAGCCGCTCGGTGTTCGTCACGAAGAAGTCGTCCCCGACGATCTGTACCTTGCCCCCGAGTTCCTCGGTGAGGCGGCGGTACCCGGCCCAGTCGTTCTGGTCGAGGGGATCCTCGATGGAGATGATCGGGTAATTGGCGATCCACTTCTTGTAGGTGTCGATCATCTCGTCGGCGGTGAAGAGCTTGCCGGGATTCGACTTCCAGAACTTGTAGCCCTTCCGCTCGCCCGCGTCGAAGAGCTCGCTCGCCGCGCAGTCGAGGGCGATCATCACGTCCTCGCCCGGCCGGTATTTCGCCTTCTCGATCGCTTTCATGATGTAGCCGAGCGCGTCCTCGTTCCCGATGTCCGGGGCGAATCCTCCCTCGTCGCCGACCGAGGTCGCGAGCCCCGCTTCCTTGAGAATCCCTTTCAGGGCGTGGAAGATCTCGGCGGTCATCCGGACGGCCTCGCGCATGGAGTCCGCGCCGACGGGCATGATCATGAATTCCTGGAAGTCGATCTTGTTGTCCGAGTGCTGCCCGCCGTTGATGATGTTCGCCATCGGGACGGGGAGCTGGAGGGTGTGCGCGCCGCCGAGGTAGCGGTACAGGGGGATCCCGAGGGAGTCCGCCGCCGCGCGCGCGACGGCCATCGATACGCCGAGGATGGCGTTCGCGCCGAGGCTCGACTTGTTCGGCGTGCCGTCGAGGGCGAGGAGGGTATGGTCGATCTCGGCTTGGTCGTAGGCATCCGCGCCGTCGAGCTCCTCCGCGATCACGTCGTTGACCTTCTCGACCGCGTCGAGCACGCCCTTTCCCTTGTAGCGCTCGGGGTCCCCGTCGCGCATCTCGAGCGCCTCGTGCTCGCCCGTCGAGGCTCCCGAGGGAACGGCCGCGCGGCCCTTCGAGCCGTCGTCCAGGTATACGTCCACTTCGACCGTCGGGTTTCCCCGTGAATCGAGAATCTCGCGTCCGTCGATAAAGGCAATCGTGCTCATGGTTATCCTCCCTCTTTCCAATTCGGTTCTTCTTTATAATAAGGATATTCTGTGCTAAAATCAAACCAACTATGGAATTCGAGCTGACTCAGGAGCTGACCGACGAGATCATCTTCGCGATGGAGGACCAGACCGGGCACTTCCTCTTCGATTCCGCCGAAGGTCGCTGCGTCGCCTCCCGCGACAGCGGCGCCGTCGAGGACGACGACCGGTACTTCGCGATCCCCCTTTGGGACTCGGTGAGCGGCTTCAGAATGCGCGAGCGTTTCGTCGCCCAGCTCCGCAATCCGATCATGCGCGAGGAGCTCAGGGCCGCGCTTTCCTCGGGCCATGGGGTTTTCAGGAAATTCAAGGATATTCTCAAGGAATCGCCCGAGATCGAGCGGCAGTGGTTTCTCTTCAAGGAACGGGAGATGCGCCTGCTCGTGCTCGAATGGTATAACGGGCTTCGCGATTTTTGGGGCCTCGAGCGCGTCGGCGCGGAGCCCGAGGAAACCGAGGATATCGTGAGCCAGGACTTTTCCTTCCTCGAGCGTGCCGGGGAGGACAGCGCGGCGCTCGAGGAGATCGAGGCGCTTCTTTCCTCGGTCGAGGGCGAGATCGCGCGGGAGAACCCGCTCGAGCTTTCCGAGGCGATCGGGGAGATCGCGGCGAGGATCCGGGGATCTGACGACTGCGCCGAGTGGACGCTCGCCGCCGAGACCGCCGACGGCGAGATCGCGGGCGTTTCCCGTTCCGCTCCCGTGCCGGCGGACAGTTTTCTCGCCGCGCAGATCACCGCCCTCGCCGTCTATCCGGAATTCCGCGGGCTCGGGCTCGGCAAGGAGCTTCTCTCCCGCACCGTATACCATTGGCACGAGCGCGGCTACCGCTGGCTTCTGTTCCCGATACCGATCGTCCCCGACTCCTTTCGCCCCGTCCTCCATCGGGCCGGTTTCGTCGAGCGGGGGCACGTTTCGGTGATCGACCTCGCGGGAAGCCATTGGCATTGAGCAAGTCGGAAAATTATGTCAATATAAAAGACAGGAGAGTATTTATTGTGGCAGACAAGCAGACCAGTAACCTGAACGAGGACCAGATTTTGGCGTTTCTCCGGGACGCCGTGGACAAGATCCGAACCGAAGAGGATCCTCTGGAACTCAATCTCTATCGCCGCCTTTTCCGTAAGGCCGTTCCCCTTACCCTCCGCGCGTATTTCACGGCGTACCTTCTGAAGGAAATCAATAACGGTAAAATGCCCGCGAGGTTCGGTTCCCCGGCGAGATCGGACCGATCCGGCCGGCAGGAACGACAGGGTCGCCAGGGCAGGGGCGAAGGCCGCGCGGAGCCGAGAGGCGAGGCGAAGGGCGGACGCGACGCCGGCCGCGAGAACGCGCGCGGAAGCGGCGAACGGCTCGAGGATTCGCGCCGCGGCAAGTCCGGCGAGTCCCGCCGGACCGAGCGCCCCGAGGGGCGCCAGGGCGAGGCGAAGAGCGAACCGCGCAACATCCTTCCCGACGACGTCGCGACGACCCTCTTCGTGAGCATCGGCCGCAACCGCCGGGTCTACCCCCGCGACCTCATCGGGCTCATCATGCAGAACGTCGAGATCGAGCGCGAGCATATCGGGGATATCCGCGTGCTCGATAACTACTCGTTCGTGCAGATCGTCAACGAGGACGCCGAGAAGGTGATCGCCGCGCTCAACGAGTTCGAGTATCGCGGGCGCAAGCTCGCGGTGAGCTTCTCCCGCAAGCGCGACGCCGAGGCCCCGACCGACTCCGTCCAGTCGTCGATCCTCCCCGAATCCGACGAGATTCCCGAAAGCGAGACCTCCATGGGCGAGGAGCCGGTGGATGACGAGCCGATGGGCGACGAGGACGAAGGATTCTCAGGGTCGGGCGAAACCGACTCGCAGGATGACGAAAAAAAGGACGGCGATATTTAAGGCCGTTCCAACCGCGACAAGGAAAAAATCGGCAGCGTTTCGCTGCCGTTTTTTTTTGGCCGCCGCGATGGTGAGTATCAGTCCGGGCGGAAGGTAGGGGAGCGCCTTCCCGAAGATACCGACGATGGCCGCGATCTCTGCGAGCTCGTTGCCGGGATTCGACGCGGCCTCGAGGAGCGCGAGGAATTCGAGGAAGACGCCGAGCGCGACGCTGAAGCCCTTCACGGCCCCCGAGCCCTCGTCGGGCCGCCACCCGCGCGTTTTGGCGATCCGTTTCGAGACTTCCGCTATCGAGATTTCCCGCGGGTGGAGGACGCAGACGCACCGCTTGAGCCCGTTCGGGGCGGCAAGGTACGCGACGGGGGTGTCCAGGCGGAGGAGCCTGACCGAGTTCCAGGAAAGCGGGACGGGACCCGATTCCGGGTCAAACGAGTAGAAGCGGGTTTCGCGGGGATCGACCTCGACGGAGGCCCCTCCGCGCGCGCCGTTCGCGGGGAAGGCGACGGAAAGGGCGTTGAGACCGACGCCCGCGATCGCGCCGAGGTCGCCCGCGCCCGAGGCGAGGCGGGCCACGAGCCGCCTGATCCTGAAACGGGAGATCCAGCCGGCGACGGCGGGTATGAGGACGTAACACGCGGCCGCGATCGTCGCTATCGCAATGATCCTTCCTGACACGGTTTCTCCTTTCGGGATATACTGCCGGGCATGAAGATCACGCAGCTCGTAACCGGCCCGCTTTCCGTCAACACCTGGTTTATCGAATCCGATGACCGCCGCGCCGTCGTCGTCGATCCCGGCGGCGATGCCCCTGAAATTATAGCACATCTGGCGGAGCGACGCCTCGAGCCGATCCTCTTTTTCCTGACCCACGGGCATTTCGATCACCTGATCGCCCTGCCCGCGCTCGCGAGGAGCTGGCCGGGCGTTCCCGTCGCCATCCATCCCGGCGATGCCGGCGCGCTCGGCTCGGGCGCGATCGAGCGGCATCGCGCGATCTTCGAGGATCTCGGCGCGGCCGGCCTCGTCGAGCGGAACCGCGACGAACTCCCCGCGGCGACGGTCCTCCTCGAGGACGGCAAGGAAATCATCCTTCCCGACGGCTCGTCGGCCCTTCCCGGCTGGACCGTGATCCATACCCCCGGCCACAGCCCGGGCTCCGTCTGTCTCTACTCGCGGGACGAGGCCACGCTCGTCGCGGGCGACACCCTTTTCAGCGCGGGATACGGCCGGACCGATATCGAAGGCGGAAGCGTCGATGCCCTTTTCGCGAGCCTCAACCGCCTTTTCGCCCTGCCGCGCGAAACCGCGGTCCTCCCCGGGCACGGAAGGAGAACGACGATCGGCGCCGAGGCGGGCGCGTATTGAGCCGCTTTTTGAGCTTTTCATCTCCCCGGGAAACGGGTATGATGGGTGGCATGAGCGAACATCAGGCACATACCGTCGAACGGACGGCTTCACTCAAGGCGACGGGACGGCTTTGCGCCCTTCTCGTCATGGCCGCGCTCGCGCTCGCGTCCTGCGGCCGATTCTTGCCGGGAAACGGGCATTCGACCGATAAGGACGGCGGAGCAAGGGATGAAACTCCTCGGGCGCGGGCGCCTCGCCATAAGCCCGCCGACCATCGCGTTCTCGTCATGGTCGGTCCTTCCTTCGCGGGTAGGCCAGAGCTTCTCAGCCCCGCGATAGAGGAATACGGCGTACTGGATTCCGCGATACCCGAGTCGCCGGGGATGATGACCGTCCTGACCTGGCCCGACTCCTTCATCGTCGAGAAGCGCCCCCGACTTTCCAAACTGACGGAGGCGGCCCAGGACCCGGGCGTAACCATCGTCGCGACGCTCGGCGCGCCCGAGGGAACAGTCCGCGAGCTCAATCGCCTGCGAGAGGCGCGGCCGGACGTGAGGATCGTGTCCCTTTTCGGCGAGGACGCGGCCCTTCCGCTCGAGGCCGTTTCGGACCTCGTGCTCGACCGGGCGTCCCCGAAGGGCATCCTCGAGGACGAAAACGCGACGCCGGGATCCCTCCTTTCCGACGAGGCGGCGGGCGTGCTCCTGCTCGGCGCGCTCCTTTCCGCCGAGGACCGCGATCGTTCGGCGGCCCCGCTCGTAAAGCTTTCGGTCAGCATCGACGCCGCGCGCTCGTACGCCCGGAACCGGCATTTCGGTTCCGATTGGACGATCTCGGCCTTTATCGATCCCGACACGGGCCTCAAATCCCGAAACCATCTCGTCGTGGATATTCCCCAGGCCGCGTCCGCGGGATCCGGTGCCCAATCGACCGCCGCACCCGTCGCGGGCGCTGACGGCGGAAAGTCATGAATCCGATCACGCAGCACGAATCGGGCCTTCTCGGCGACGCCGAGGCCATCGCCTGTCTCGCCCGGGCCGACACGGCCCGCGTGCTCGTCCTTTCGGACTCCCACGGCCACTACGAGGTTCTCGAGGCGGCGATCAGGGAGTTCGGCCCCGACTCGGACGCGCTCGTGTTCGCGGGGGACGGGATGTGGGATATCGTGCAGTATCTCGAGAACGCCCAGGAATCCGAGCGGCTCCGCGCGGCGCTCCCGCCGGTGGTCGCGTTCGTCGCGGGAAACGGCGACGGCGACCAGTACCGGATGAGCCTTGCTTCCCCGGGATACGCCGACGACGATCCCGGCTACAGCCTCACGGTTCCCGCGCGCCAGATCCTCCGCGCCGCCGGGTATTCGATTTTGATCGCCCACGGGCACCGTCACTCGGTCGACGTGAGCCTCGACATCCTCGTCGACTCGGCTCACGCGATGGACTGCGATATCGCCGTCTACGGTCACTCGCACGTTTCGTTCGCCGAGACCTACTCGCATATCCTCGCGCTGAATCCGGGAAGCCTTTCCCGCCCCCGCGGCCATTCCCGGGCGGGTTTCGCCCTCCTCGAGCTCGACTCCACGTCGACCGAGCCGCGGGTTACCTTCTTCGCGGCGGATCCCGTCAAGGGAAACAGGCCGTTCGAGGAAATCGCCCGCGCGTGAGCGCGAAAAAAAAGCCCGCGTTAAGCGGGCTTTGCCTTTTTCAGGTGACCTTCGCGAGGAATTCCCTCGTACGGGCGTTTTGCGGATTCCCGAAAACCGCCTCGGGCGGACCCGACTCGACGATGACCCCCTCGTCCATGAAAAGGACGCGCGAGGCGACCTCGCGGGCGAAGCGCATCTCGTGCGTGACGACCGCCATGGTCATCCCCTCGGCGGCGAGATCGCGCATGACCTGGAGCACCTCGCCGACCATCTCGGGGTCGAGCGCGCTCGTCGGCTCGTCGAAGAGCATTACCTTCGGCTTCATCGCGAGCGCGCGCACGATCGCGATCCGCTGCTTTTGCCCGCCGGACAATTGCGCCGGGTGAGAATCGGCCTTGTCGGAAAGCGAAACCCGCTCGAGGAGCCCGCGCGCGAGACGCTCCGCCTCTGCCCTCGGCAGTCCCTTCACCTTGACCGGCGCGAGCATGACGTTCTCGAGCACGGTCATGTGCGGGAAGAGGTTGAAGTGCTGGAACACCATCCCCATGTCGCGCCGATGCTCGTCGAGCCGGCCGCGCTTCCATTCCTTCCGGTCGGTGATGTCGGTTCCCTCGAAGAGGATGTGCCCGCCCGTCGGTATCTCGAGGAGGTTGAGGCAGCGGAGAAAGGTGCTCTTCCCCGAACCGGACGGCCCGATGATGACGACGACCTCTCCCTTCCCGATCGTCTCGTCGATCCCCTTGAGGACCTCGAGTTTCCCGAAGCGTTTCGTGAGCCCGCTCACGCGGATGATTTCGTTTTTCTGCCGGTCAGTCATGGCTTCGCATCCTCCGTTCGATTCGGGCGAGCAGTTTCGAGAGGGGGAAGGTCAGGAGGAAATACGCGAGCGCCGCGACCAGGAGCGGCTCGAAGGGCTGGAAGGTGTTCCCGCGGACGGTGTTCGCCTTGTACATGAGGTCGGCGATCCCGATGATCGAGACGATCGAGGATTCCTTGATGACGACGACGAACTCGTTTCCGAGGGCGGGCAGGACGTTCCTGATCGCCTGCGGGATGACGACGTAGACGAGGGTTTTCGCCTGCGAGAGCCCGAGCGAACGCGAGGCCTCGGTCTGTCCCTTGTCGATCGACTGGATGCCCGAGCGGAATATCTCGCACACGTAGGCGCCCGAGTTGATGCCCATGGTGATAACGCCGGCCATGAAGTCGGCGAAGTTGATGCCGAGTATCCTCGTGGCGATCTTCGAGTCGGGAAACCTGATGCCGATCGCCTGTAGCCCGTAATAGATGATGAAGAGCTGGACGAGCAGCGGCGTGCCGCGGATGAACTCGACGTACGCGGTCGCGGCGAATTTCAGCGGTCGGTTTTTGCCGACGCGGCAGACCGCGAGGAGCATGCCGATGAGGGTGCCGATCACCACCGCGAGGAGCGAGAGTAGAATCGTGTTTTTCGCCCCGATGAGGTAGTACGGCCAGTATTTTTGGAGAAATGTAAAGTTCATAGCGGTTTACAGTATATCAGAACGCGCGGGATTTTGACAGCGCCGATCCCGGTGACGGGGATCGGCTTTTCCGTTATGCCTCCGGCGGCGTCCCGTTCGCGCGATCGCCCGGTTTCCCTTCCCTGCCGTGGATGACGCCGAGCCGGTAGGATATGAGGGCGGTGAGCGCGAGGAGGATCGCGATCGCGGCTGAGAGTTCCGTCCGTGAGGGACCGTCTCCGCCCGCGCCCGATAGCGAATCCGCCGGGTCCGTATCCCCCGTCTCCGCGGAACCGCCTCCCGAAAGGGTGTATCCGAGGTAGGTCTTTCGGTCGCTTTCGAGCTTGCTCCTGAATTTCGCGTAGTCGGCCGCCGACACGGTCTCGACGAGCGGCTCGAACCGGTAGTCGAGCTCGAAGGTTCGATCCTGTTCGCTCGCGTCGTAGTCGAGCCGGTACCAGGGATTTTCGGACTCGTACCGCTCTTTCTTGATCCCGAGGCTCTCGGGAAGCCGCACCGTGATGCGATGCCGCGTCGCGCACTTGAAGGGGATCGCGAGCGGGCTCGTCCGCTCCATGCCGATGTCGTCGTAGTCGGAGAACCGCTTGCTGAAGGCGTAGGGGAAGACGTAGAGCTCCCGGGATTCCCCGTCCGAGCCGGCGCGGCGCGACCACAGCTCGGCGATGGAGTAGGACTCCCGTATCTCGACGGTGTTCTCGGCGCGGTTGTCCGCGCTCGTGATCTCCCCGGAGCGCGCGGCCTTCGGGAAATAGGATTGGTAGAATTCGAGGTAGCTTTTCTCGAGCGACTGACGGGCGGTATTCGCTAGTTCGTAGCGCATCCGGTCGGCCTCTCGCCCCCTGAAGATAGACACGACCTCGAGGGTTCCGATCTCGTCGTATCCCGCGCTCGAGTAGGTTTCGTGGACGTCGACGCTGCCGCTCCGTTCCGCGGGCATCGTCTTGAGGGCGCCCGGGGAGCCGTCGAGGACGAGGCCCTTCCCGTAGTCCGGGACCCAGACGTTCCCGACCGCCCCTCCCTGGTACGAGATGGTCGGGTCGAACCAGAGGCCGCCCTTGGGACCCCGGACGTAGGCGATCACGTGGTCGAAGGCGCGCGGGGAGGGGAGCCAGTCGTCGAGCGCGCGGCCCGCGCCGGTGTTGACGAGGACCGGCCAGGCCTCCCAGCCGGCGAGCCTGGCGAGACGGCAGAAGAGGAGCGCCTTGTCCTTGCAGTCCCCGAAGCGCCCGTCGAGGGTTTCCTCGGGGTTCCGCGGCCGATGCGAGTTGACCCCGATCTCTATCCCGAAATACCGGATATCGTCCTGGACGAACCTGAGCGCGGCGATGAGCCGTTCTTCCCGGGTAAGCGGGACCTGTTTCGCGTTTCGCGCGTCTTTCTCCGCCCGGTCGCCCGAGTCGGCCCGGTCGCCGGACGCGCTCGCGCGGGAGTCCGCTTTTCCCGAGGCGAGTTCCCCCGCGGCGTTCTTTCGCGCGGTCTCGCTCTCGAGGATCTGTTTCCAGGCGCGTTCGAGCGCCTCCGTCCCGCCTGAGCTCCCGTCGAAAAGCGCGCGCCCCCAGGCCCGCACCTCGGTCCAGTCCTTCCATTCGCTCATTTCGATCCACGGGTATTGCTCGTGCCAGCTCGGCGTCGCGTAGTCGTCCTTCACCGCCGGGGAATCCCGCTCGACCCAGCGAATCTCGGTAGCGCCGTCGGGGAGCGATCGCTCGCTCGCGGGAAGGCTCCGTACGTGGTGCTTGATCGCGATCTTTCGACCCGCGGGGATCAGGATCCTGAAAGAGAGGTTCGACATGGGATAATCGAGGCCGTGATTGAAGGTTCCGTAGAACTTCGTCCCGAAGATGGGGTTCTCCCCGGCGATGGTATAGTCGTATTCCACGACGTCCGCGGGCCTCACGTCCTCGAGGACGAGCAGCATCGTTTTCGATTCGTCATAGAGTCCGTAATCGAGGGCTGACTCGCGCTGGAGGGTCTGCCAGCGAATTCGCTTTGCCCAGTCGAGCGCTTTTCCCTCGCGCCAAACGGTAACGCCGTGGATCGAGAGCCGTTCAAAGTCGCTCTCGAAAAGTATCTCGATGCGGGAAGCCTCCTCGAGTCCGGAGCTGTTCAGTACCCGGAAGGCGAAATGGCGATAATGCTCGTTCGTGCCGACCGATCGTTGCTGATCGTTCAGTATATAGTAATAACCCGAGTCGACGAGCGAGGTCTCGATGGCGCTCCCGGGATCGAGCGTGACCGGCTCTACCCAGGACGGTCGCGGGGCAAGGGGAAGATTGCCCCCGTCGAGGGCGGGCAGCGCGGAAATGATGATGCACGACAAGGTCAAAAGACATGCGCGTTTGACAGCGGTAGGACTCACGGTAAGAACCTCTTCCCTCAAGAGTATAGCCGAAAAGTGTATCGGAAACAGGGAAATCCGAATGATGCATATTTACTGCATAAACCCGTTTATTGGTGCATATTTATTCAGAAAACGGCGAAAAAAACCGGGGCTCCTACTGGACAAAATAAACCATTTCGTTCACATTCTAAACCGCACACTTGTAACACGAGAACGACCTTCTGCTTGGCGTAGACGCGTCGCTTCAATTATACGTAGATTCCTGTCCATCGATTGAAGAGCAAAGGCGTTCTTTCTCGAGGCTTGGTCGAAGTATTCCCGGGAACAGTATCCGGGTACCGGTTTAGAGGAGACAAAGATGCCTTTTGTGAAACGTCCTGGACCCTACGGGCTTTATGACCCGTCATACGAAAAAGAGAATTGCGGCGTTGGCTTTCTCGCCAACATCAAGGGAAAGCGAAGCCATTCAATAATAGAAGACGCCGGCCACATCCTGTGCCGCATGGACCATCGAGGGGCGCGCGGCGCCGAGGTGAATACCGGCGACGGCGCGGGCATCCTTACCGCCCTTCCCCATGAATTCCTCGTCAAAGTCGCCAAGCGTGACGCGTTGATAGACCTTCCCGCGAGCGGCTCCTACGCCGCCGGTATCGTGTTCCTCCCGAAGAACGACGCGCACCGGGCAGCCTGCAAGAAGGTCGTCGAGTCGATCGTATCGGGTCACGGACAGGCGATCCTCGGCTGGAGGCGCGTCCCGACCGACAATGCCGGGCTCGGGCCCTCGGCGATCGCGAGCGAGCCGGTCATGGAGATGCTCTTCGTCGGCGCGTCCTCCGACGCCGCGCAAAGCCCCGAGGCCTTCGACCGCAAGCTCTTCGTCATCCGGAAGGAAGCGACCCACAAGATCCGCGGGAAGGAATCCGACCCCGACTTCTTTTTCTACGTCGCGAGCCTTTCGTGCCGCGTGATGGTGTACAAGGGAATGCTTTCCCCCGACCAGCTCATGTCGTATTATCCCGACCTCAAGGATCCGGACTATACCACCCACCTCGCGATGGTGCACTCGCGCTTCTCGACCAACACCTTCCCCTCGTGGGACCGCGCGCAGCCCCTTCGCTTCATGGCGCATAACGGCGAGATCAACACCCTTCGAGGCAACAAGAACAAGATGTTCTCCCGCCAGGGCAAACTCGCGAGCACCCTCTTCGGCGACGAGCTCAAGAGCGCGTACCCGATCAACGAACCCGACCTCTCGGACTCGGGGCATTTCGACAACGTCCTCGAGCTCCTCATCGCGGGCGGAAGGACCCTCCCCGAGGCCATCATGATGATGATCCCCGAGGCTTGGGAAAACCACGGGGCGATGAGCGACGCGAAAAAGTCCTTCTACGAATTCTCGAGCTCGATGATGGAGCCCTGGGACGGTCCCGCGTCGATCTCCTTCACCGACGGCACATACATCGGCGCCGTGCTCGACCGGAACGGCCTGAGGCCGAGCCGCATCTACCTCACCGACGACGACATGGTCATCATGGCGAGCGAGGTCGGCGTGCTCCAGATCGATCCCGCGAAGATCGTGAAGAAGACCCGGCTCCAGCCCGGCAAGATGTTCCTCGTCGATTTCAAGGAAGGGCGCATCATCGGCGACGAGGAGATCAAGGAAAAGATCGCCTCCGCCCGCCCGTACCGGCAGTGGCTCGACCGTCAGGTCATGCGCCTCTCGGACATCCCTCGCGCGAAGAGCCGCGTTCCGGCCATCGACCGCGACGCGCTCAAGACCTGGCTTCGCGCGAACGGCTATACCCTCGAGACCGTCAGCATGCTCCTCAAGCCGATGGTCGAGACCTCTCAGGAGGCGCTCGGCTCGATGGGCAACGACGCCGCGCTCGCAGTCCTCTCGAACAAGAGCCGCATGGTGTTCGACTACTTCAAGCAGCTTTTCGCCCAGGTCACGAACCCGCCGATCGACTCGATCCGCGAGGACATCATCATGAGCCTCGAGTCCTTCATCGGTCCCGAGCAGAACCTCCTCGAGCCCACCGAAGGACACTGTCACCGCCTCCGGCTCAAGGAACCGATCCTCGCGAACGACGAGCTCGCCGCGCTCAAGGACCTCGACTTCCGGGGCTGGAAGAGCAAGGTCATCGACATCACCTACGAGGTCGCCAGGGGCGAGAGGGGCCTCGTCGACGCGCTCGAGCGCGTCGAGCGCGAGGCCACCGAGGCGATCGGGAAGGGCTATCAGCTCGCGATCCTCTCCGACCGCGCGCAGGGAACCGACCGCGCGGCTATCCCCTCGCTCATCGCCGTCGGGGCCGTCCATCAGCATCTCGTCCGCAAGGAATGCCGCACCCAGATCGGCCTCGTCCTCGAGGCCGCCGAGCCGCGCGAGGTTCACCATTTCTGCATGCTCGTCGGCTTCGGCGCCGACGCCGTCAATCCGTACCTCGCCTTCGAGGCCCTGTGGGACCTCCAGGCGGACGGCTCTTTCTCGAAGCCCTTCACCCGCGAGGAGATCGTCCATCACTACGTCAAGGCCGTCGCGAAGGGAATGCGGAAGGTATTCGGCAAGATGGGCATTTCCACCCTCGAGTCCTACAAGGCCGCGCAGATATTCGAGGCCGTCGGCCTTTCCGACGAGGTCGTCGACCGCTGCTTTACCGGCACCGCGAGCCGCATCAAGGGCGCGGGCTTCGCCGAGATCGCGCGCGAGATCGAGATGAAGCACGCCGAGGCGTACCCCGCCCGAGCGGTGAACTTCTTCGACGAGATCAAAAGCTCGGGCGACTATCACGTCCGCTCCGGCGGCGAGAAGCACATGTGGGATCCCGAGTCGATCGCGGACCTCCAGATCGCGTGCCGGCAGAACGACGCGAAGGCGTGGGAACGCTTCTCGCTCAGGCAGAACGCCCGCTCGACCGAGCAGGCGACGATCCGCGGCCTCCTCAAGTTCCGCGAGGGCATCGACGCGACCGGCAAGGCAATCGCGCCCGTCCCGCTTTCCGAGGTCGAGCCCGTCTCCGAGATCGTCAAGCGCTTCGCCACCGGCGCGATGAGCTACGGCTCGATCTCGCTCGAGGCGCACCAGACCCTCGCGATCGCGATGAACCGCCTCGGCGGAAAGAGCAACACCGGCGAGGGCGGCGAGGATCCCGCGCGCTTCAAGCCGATGGAGAACGGCGACTCGCTCCGGAGCGCGATCAAGCAGGTCGCCTCGGGCCGCTTCGGCGTCACCATCGAGTACCTCACGAACGCCGACGAGATCCAGATCAAGATGGCCCAGGGAGCGAAGCCCGGCGAGGGCGGCGAGCTTCCCGGCCACAAGGTCGACGAGACGATCGCGAGAACACGCTACTCGACCCCGGGCGTCGGGCTCATCAGCCCGCCCCCGCACCACGACATCTACTCGATCGAGGACCTCGCCGAGCTCATCTACGATCTCAAGAACGCGAACCCCTCGGCGCGCATCTCGGTCAAGCTCGTCAGCGAGGTCGGCGTCGGCACCATCGCAGCGGGCGTCTCGAAGGGCCACGCGGACCACATCCTCGTCTCGGGTCACGACGGCGGAACGGGCGCCTCGCCCCTCACCGGCGTCAAGAACGCGGGCTTGCCCTGGGAGCTCGGGATCGCCGAGACCCATCAGACCCTCGTCATGAACGACCTCCGCTCGCGCGTCGTCCTCCAGACGGACGGACAGCTCAAGACCGGCCGCGACGTCGCCATCGCCGCCATCCTCGGCGCCGAGGAATGCGGCTTCGCGACCGCGCCCCTCATCACGATGGGCTGCGTCATGATGCGGAAGTGCCACAACAATACCTGTCCCGTCGGAATCGCGACGCAGGATCCGCGCCTTCGCGGGCGCTTCGCGGGCAAGCCCGAGTACGTGGTGAACTACTTTACCTACGTCGCGGAGGACCTCCGCAAGATCATGGCGAGCCTCGGCGTGCGCTCCTGGAACGAGCTCATCGGCCGCGTCGACCTCCTCGAGCAGGATAAGTCGGTCGCGACCTGGAAGAGCCGCGGCGTCGACCTTCAGGCGCTCCTCGTCCCCGCGCGGAAGCCGCACGCGAACGTTGCCGTGTTCAACACGATCAAGCAGGACCACGGCCTCGAGTCCGTCCTCGACCGGAAGCTCATCGCGAAATGCGCGGACGCGCTCGAGGGAAAAAAGAGCGTCACGCTCGACGAGACGATCATCAATACCGACCGCGCGACCGGCACCATGCTGAGCCACGAGATCGCGAAGCGCCGCGCGAACGAGGGTCTCCCCGAGGGATCGATCCGGGTGAACTTCACCGGTACCGCCGGCCAGAGCTTCGGCGGCTGGCTCGCGGACGGTGTCGAGTTCCGTCTCTCGGGCGACGCGAACGACTTCGTCGGCAAGGGTCTCTGCGGCGGAAGGCTCGTGATAGCCCCTCCCGCGGCGTCGCGCTTCAAGGGCGGCGAGAACGTCATTATCGGCAACGTCGCCTTCTACGGCGCGACGAAGGGCGAGGGCTACGTGCGCGGGATCGCCGCCGAGCGGTTCTGCGTCCGGAACTCGGGCGCGCACGTCGTCGTCGAGGGCGTGGGCGACCACGGCTGCGAGTACATGACCGGCGGACGCGCGGTCATTCTCGGGCCGACCGGCCGCAATTTCGCCGCGGGAATGTCGGGCGGCATCGCGTACGTGTACGACCCGGAGGGAAAGCTTCCCTCGAACTGCAACAAGGGCATGGTCTTCCTCGAGAAGCCGTCCCCGGATGATTACGAGGAACTGAAGGACATGATCTCGAAACACGTCAAATACACGGATTCCGACGTCGCGCGCGCGATGCTCGGCGATTGGGAAAAGGCGAGCGCCGCGTTCGTCAAGGTGATCCCGGAGGACTACAAGAAGGTCCTCGCCGCCCGAAAGGCAACCGTCTCCAAGGAGGCCGTCAATGGGTAAGGTAACCGGCTTTCTCGAGTTCGACCGCAAGAAGGTTCCCTATCGCGCGCCCGAGGCCCGCGTCATGGATTTCGACGAGTTCTCCGTCCCGCTCGACGTCAAGGAGCGCAAGGACCAGGGAGCGAGATGCATGGACTGCGGCGTCCCGTTCTGCCAGTCGAGCTACGGCTGTCCCGTCGACAACCTGATTCCCGAGTGGAACGACCTCGTGTTCAAGGGACGCGAGCGCGAGGCGTGGGCGCGGCTCATGAAGACGAATAACTTCCCCGAGTTCACCGGCCGCGTGTGCCCCGCCCCGTGCGAGGGAGCGTGCGTTCTCGGCATCAACCAGGACCCCGTCACGATCAAGGACAACGAGTGCTACATCGTCGACACGGCGTACGCGGAGGGATGGATGAACCCGGTAGCCGTCGCGCGTCGCACCGGCAAGAAGGTCGCCGTCATCGGCTCGGGGCCCGCGGGACTCGCCGCCGCCGATCAGCTCAACAAGGCCGGTCACTCGGTTACCGTTTTCGAGCGCGCTGACCGGCCGGGCGGGCTGCTCATGTACGGTATCCCGAACATGAAGCTCGACAAGGGACTCATCATGCGCCGAATCGAGATCATGAAGAGCGAGGGCATCGCGTTCAGGACCTCGACCGCGATAGGCCAGGACGTTCCCGCGAAGGATCTTCTCAAGGATTACGACGCCGTTCTCGTCGCGACGGGCTCGACCCGCCCCCGCGACCTCGCGGCCCCGGGACGACAGCTGAAAGGAATACACTTCGCGCTCGAGTTCCTCGGCGCCAACACCAAGAGCCTTCTCGACTCGGGCTTCGCCGACGGCAAGAAGATCGACGCGAAAGGCAAGAAGGTCGTCGTTATCGGCGGCGGCGATACCGGCAACGACTGTCTCGGAACCTCGATCAGGCACGGCTGCGCGAGCGTCGTGAACTTCGAGGTCCTCCCGCAGCCGCCCGCGACCCGCACGCCCGACATGCCCTGGCCGACCTTTCCGAGAACCCTCAAGGTAGACTACGGCCACGGCGAGGCGATCGCGAAGTTCGGCAAGGACCCGCGCGAGTACTGCATCTCGACGAAGGAATTCGTCGACGACGGCAAGGGAAACGTGAAGGGCATCAAGACCGTCCGCGTCGAGTGGAAGAAGAACGAGGCGGGACAGTTCGTCATGAACGAAATCCCGGGCTCGGAGGAGTATTTCGAGGCGGATCTCGTCTTCCTCGCGCTCGGCTTCCTCGGTCCGGAGGACGGGATCCTCAAGGACCTCGGCGTCGAACTCGACCCGCGGACGAACGCGAAGGCCGACTACGGCAAGTACGCGACGAGCGCGCCCAAGGTGTACGCCGCGGGCGACGCGCGGCGCGGCCAGTCGCTCGTCGTGTGGGCGATCAACGAGGGCCGGGGCGCCGCCCGCGAGATCGACCGCTTCCTCATGGGGAACACCTGGCTCCCGTGAGGATCGGCGCGAGAGCGATGACCAACGACTGAATGAGGGAAAAGGCTTCCGGATTCCGGAAGCCTTTTCTTTTTTTTCCCCCGGGGAAGGCGCGCCGTTCGTCGGCCCGGATCGCGAGGCGACCCGTGCGCGGCGCGTCCGAGGACGCTTTCAGTCGACGCTTTTCCCCGTCGCGGGGAGCACCCCGGACGCGATCTCGAAGTGCGCGACCGCGATGCCGAGGTCGATCTCCCGCGCGGCGGTCCCGCGCTCGAGCCAGGCTTCCGCTTTCCCGTCCCTGAGCCGGAACCGGACGGGTTTCGCGTTCAGCGCCGAGGGGGCGGCGAGCGCCGCCCTGACGCCCGCGAGAAACCACTCGGGGGGCTCGGTGTCCGCGTCGATATACCGCTCGACGGGAACGTTCCTTTTCCCCGCGAGACGCGAGATTATTCGTTCCTTCGCGGTCTTTCTCGCGGGGGCGCGTCCGACGGCGATGACCGCCGCGAGAACCTCGTCGTCTCCCGTTCCGAGCGACGAGCGGTCAAAGGTTCCCGAGACCCAGCACGTGCCGAGGCCGAGACGCGTCGCCTCGAGGACGAGCCGCTCTCCGCGATAGCCGAGCCGGAAGAAAAGATCGGGGCAGTTGCGCTTTCCCGCGACGGCGACGAGCGCGGGAACCCCGCTGAACATGCCGTAGCTTTTCGAGAGCCGCGCGAAGGCGTTCCCGTTCTCGACGAGGTTGAACGCGAGGCCGCTCGCGGCGTTCGCCCCGTCGATGAGCGAGCGAATCGCCCGGGCGTCCTCGGGGGATAACGGCTTTCCGTCATAAGTCCTGCGCGACGCGCGCGCGTCGATGGCTTCAAGTAGTGTCATGGTGAAATAGTACGTCGAGTCGCGCCCGGCGCGCAAGCGGAAGACTCGGGATCTGGACGGGCTGCGCCCGCTTCCCCTAGAATCGGTGGCATGAACTTTCCGATTGAATCATACCGCGCGCTCGTCGAGTCCTTTTACGGTAAACTGACCGCGCGCGAAAGCCTCGCGGACGCGAGGACGGGGGACGGCGAGTGGACGATTCGCGACATGGTCGCGCATCTCATTGACTCCTTCTCGAACAATCATCAGCGATTCGTCCGCCTCCAGCTCGAGGATCGCCTTCGCTTCCCCGCTTACGAGGCCGAGGCGTGGCGCTCCGTCCAACGGGTCGACTCCCTCGAGTACCGCTTTATCTGCGACCTGTGGCGGGCGAACAACCTCTATCTTCTCGCCGTCATCGAGGGAATGGACGGGGCCTCGCTCGGCAACGTCTGGGAAACGCCCGAGGGCCCGAAGACCCTCGAGTTTCTCGTGAGGGATTATTTCCGGCATCTCGAGTGGCACGTCGATTTTTTCGAGCGCCGCGTCGCCGCGCTTCTCGCCGCCGGGAAGCCCTAGGCTCAGATTACCGCGTCCCGCAGTTCCTGCGCGCGGAAAAACTGTCCACCCTCGGCGCCGTCGGGAAGGAGTGCGGGGACGAGGGCCCCGGGAAGGACCGTCTCGGGCTCGTGGTCCGCGTTCGGGCCTCCAAGGTCGGTCTTGAGCCAGCCCGGGTCGAGGCGGCTCACGATCACGTTCGTTCCCTTGAGCGCGGCCGCGAGGTCGTCGGTCCATTTGTCGATCGCCCACTTCGAGGCGCCGTAGCAGGCGAGCTGCGGGGTCTTGTCGATCCCGGAGGTGAGGTTGACGACGCGTCCCCAATTCCGCTCGACCATCGGCGTCAGGAGGATCGCGGTGAGCCGCGCGGGCGCGAAGACGTTCACCTGGAACGACCAGGCCCAGTCGTCCTGCGTGAGGTCCTCGAGTTTCTCGCGCCAGGGATGCATCACTGCCGCGTTGTTGTAAAGGATATCGACGCCGCCCGCGGCGAGTATTCTCGCGGCGAGCCTCTCGACCTCCTCCGGCTTCGCGAGCTCGGCCGCGACTATCACCGCCTTCGCTCCCGCTTCCTCGACCGCGCGCGCGGTGTCCGCGCACGCCTTCTCGCTCCTTCCGTGGCAATACACCGTCGAGCAGCCCCGCTCCGCGAGCGCCACCGCGATGAGACGCCCGACTCCCCGGCTCGAGCCGGTCACGAGCGCGGTTTTTCCCGCGAGTTTTCCCGTCATGTTCGTATCCTCCGTCGTGATTGCATTATGGCGCGAGCTGAAGGCTCTTCGCCGTGTATTCCATGAGCTCGATGTCGTTTCCGTCGGGATCCTTGATCCAGGCCTGTCGCGAGTTGTCCATCCCCGTCGTGATCTCGCTTACCGCGACGCCGCGCGCGACGAGCTCGGATCGGTACTTCTCGAGTCCCTCGACCTCGAGGCAGAAATGCTGAAAGGTCGAGCCGGGCTCGGGCCCGACATGACCCTCGTGTCCGCCCCACATCTTCGTCGCCCCCGAGTGGTCGAATATCTCGAGGAAGCTCCGGTTCCCGAGCGAAAAATAGCGGCCAAACGCGGCCCCGTCGGGGAGCTTGAGCTCGAACTTCACGGGAAGGGCGAGGCAGTCCCGGTAGAACGAGGTCATCGCCTCGAACCGTTCGGTTCGGAGGCAGAGGTGCGCGAGTCTGACGGTCATGGGGTCTCCTTGTCGGCCCGAGCGGGCAAATCTTCATTCAATATGGTGAAAAAGGAAACAAATGTCAACAAAGGAAATAAACCCCTGCGAGATGGATAAAATGACTTGGCCGAATTGTTTACTGGTAGTAACTTAAAGCTATACTTTGTCGAAAGAATTGCACGAAAACCCTGTCTTAAAAATTGGAGGCTTCCATGCCGGTAGTCGAATTGCGCGCCGTGAAAAAGGAATACACCCTCGGCACCACGAAGGTCGAGGCGCTTCGGGGCGTCGATCTCGAGATCGGAAAGGGCGAGTTTCTCGCGATCGCGGGACCTTCGGGTTCGGGGAAAAGCACGATGCTCAACATGTTCGGCTGCATCGACACGCCGACCGCCGGCACCGTGCTCATCGACGGCGTCGACGTGGCGCGCCTTTCCGACCGCGAGCTTACGCGCTACCGTCGCGAGAAGATCGGTTTCATCTTTCAGTCGTTCAACCTCATTCCCGTCCTTGACGTGTACGAGAACATCGAGTTTCCGCTCCTCCTCAGGAAGGATCTGTCGAAAAAGGAGCGCGAGTCGCTCGTAATGCATTTCGTCTCCGAGGTCGGTCTTGCCGACCGGCTCGGGAACAAGCCGGACGAGCTCTCGGGCGGGCAGCGGCAGCGCGTCGCGATCGCGCGCGCCCTCGTCACGAAGCCCGTCATCGTGCTCGCCGACGAGCCCACGGCGAATCTCGACTCCGATACCGGAACGAAGATCGTCGAGCTCATGCGCCAAATAAACGAGATAGAGCGGACGACCTTCATCTTCTCGACCCATGACGCGCGGATCATGCGCGAGGCGAAGCGTCTCGTGAGGATCGAGGACGGGCGCGTCGTCGATCCGGGAATCGTCACGACATCTAAGGAGGCCTAGCGATGCCGATAACGGTAAAGCTCGCGCTCCGCACGATCGCCCGCCGCAAGGGACGGATGGCGCTGATCGGCTCGCTCGTCGCGTTCGGCACCTTTCTCATCGTCTTCGGGTCGATCTTCGCCTCGTCGACGGCGATCGCCTCGCGGGCGGCCATCATCGAAAAATTCACCGGAGACTTCATCGTCTATTCGGCGCGATCGAAGCAACTCCCCTCTCCGTTCGCCTTCCAGACGCCGCTTCCCCCGATACGGGATCTCGACCGGGTAGCGGCGGCGCTCGACTCCATGCCGGAGATCGCCGCCTACGCCCCGTACGCGCAAAACTACGGCGTCGTGCAGGCGACGCGCGACGGACGGAAGATCGACCTTCCGATCATCTACTACGCGATCGATCCCGAAAGCTACGCGAAGGTTTTCGGCGAGATCAAGACGACCGAGGGCGACTATTTCGGCCGCGGCTCCGGGGTGATGGTCTCGGCGTTCCAGAACTCCGAGTATAACAAGAACTTCGGGATCGAGCTTCGCGCGGGCGAGGAGGTAACGGTTCTCGGGGTCACCGAGGGGGGCGTGAACTCCGTCCGCTCGACCGTCTCCGGGATCTTCGTCCCCGAACGGTACGCGAGCGTTTTCAACTACATCAATTTCATGGACGCCGCTACCTACGCGTCCGTGTACAATTACTCGGGCGTCGCCGCGCTTCCCGAGTCGCTCGACCGGAGCCTCGCAGCGGCGGACTCGGGCGAGGACGCGATCTTCGCCCTCGCGAACGATCCCGGCGCCGGGCCGGTCGACGTCGACTCGCTCGAGGCGGAGCGACTCTCGGGCGCGACGATGATCGCCTGCCGGCTCAAGCCCGGCGCGAACGCGGCGGACGTCATCGCCCGGATCGAGTCGGATCCCGCGCTCGGCGTCCGGGTCGCGCCCTGGTCGGAAGCCTCCGGGTTTTACGCGCAGGTGGCGGCCGCGCTCCAGGCCTTCGTTCTCGTCGCGACGGCGCTCGTCTTCCTCGTCGTCGCGATGATCGTCATGAACACGCTCATCATCAACGTGACCGAGCGCACCGCCGAGATCGGCACGATGCGCGCCATCGGCGCGGAACGCTCCTTCGTCCGCGCGGTGTTTCTCGCCGAGTCGCTCGCGCTCAACCTGGCCGCCGCGGCGGTCGGTCTCGTCGCGTCCGCGCTTTGCGCGCTCGCCTTTTCGCGCACGGGCGTGACGCTTCCCGACATCGTGTCCCAGTTTCTCGTGGGCGGCGGCGCGATCCCGATCAGGGCGAGCCCGTGGCCCTTCGTCGCGGGAACGCTCGTCGTCGCCCTCGTTTCCGTCCTCGCGACGCTCTATCCCGTGCGCGTCGCGACGAACATCACCCCGCTCAAGGCGATGAGCGCACGGTAGCGCAAGGAGAATCGCATGAAAGAGTTCATCGCGCTCGCGTTCAAGAACGTGTTCCGGAACGGAAAGCGGAGCCTCACCCTCGGCATCAACTACGCGGTCGTCGCGTTCATCCTCGTCGCGCTCGCGGCCTTCACGCGCGGCGCGCAGACGAACGTGTCGAGGAGCATCGTTCAGGCGACCGCCGCGCACATCACCGTCTCGGGCCAGTTCGCCCGGGACGGAAGGATTTACAACGGGCTTATCCGGACCGACGACATCATGGACGCCGCCAGGAAGAGCCTCGGCGGGGACGCCGTCACGCTCAGGCGCTATCTTCTCCGGTCGGCGGTCTATTTCAACGGGATCTCGAAGCGGCTTTCCTTTACCGGCATCGAACCCGCACTCGATACCGGCTTCAGGGGCCAGATGGCCTTCGTCTCGGGAAGCTGGGACGCGTGGGCGGCGGACCCGAACGGAGTCGCCCTCCCGGAATCGGTCGCGCGGTATTTCGATCTCAAGACCGGGGACGACGTGGTCGTTTCGGTACGCACGCGGTTCGGCGCCTTCAACACCGGCATCCTCAAGGTGGAGGGCATCTACCGGACGGACAACTACTTCATGGGCGAGCTCACGCTGACCCACTTCGACTTCCTCCGCGCGCTCGACCTCGCCGACGAGGGAGCCGCGACCACGGTATACGTCTACCTTCCGTCGACGGCGCGTCTCGCCGAGAAGCGCGACGCGTTCGCCTCCGCGCTCGCGCGCGAGGGCTTCGAGGTCACGAAGCCGGAAAGCGACGCCGAGGCGATCGCGGCCGTTTCCGCCGCGAGCCAGCGCTACGAGGTGGACAAGATCGGGCGCGACCGCGTCATGGCGAAGCTCTCGACGATCGACGAAGTGCTCGGCATCGTGCGGAACATCACCCTCGCCGTGCAGTCGCTCGGCGCCTTCCTCGCCTCGGTGATGCTCTTCGTGATCGCGGTCTCGGTGTTCATCAACCTCCGCATGACGATCAACGAACGCCTCAGGGAGATCGGCGCGATGCGCGCGATGGGCGTCGACGCGGCGGCGGTGACCGCGCTCTTTACCCTCGAGGGATCGGCGCTCGCGCTCATGTCGGCCGCCGCTGGCGCGGCCCTCTCCGTCCTTGTCTGCGTCGCGTTCCGCGCGGCGGTCACCTTCCCGGCGGGCGGGAACCTCGCGATTTTCCTCGACGCGGGGCATCTCGCGCTCGAGCCTCACCTTTTCGATACCGCGATCATCGTCGCCGTCATAGCCCTTATCGCGGCGGCGTTTTCCTTCTTTCCCGCCCGGAGGGGCGGGCGCATCAAGCCCGTCGAGGCTTTGACCGCGACCTTCTAAAGGAGCGTGTATGAGACACGTATTCGTTCGATTGAATCGCGCGGCCGTGAACGCTTCCGTCCGCGCATGCCCTGTTTCCCTCTTCGCGACGCTCTTCCGCGTCGCGGCCTTCGTCGCGATCGCTTCCGTCGCGGCCTTCCTTCCGCCCGATCTCGCCGCGCAGGGCGCGAAGACGACCGAGCCGAAGGCCGCTTCCCTCGTCGAGGCGTACGAAGGCAAAACCGATCTCGCCGGCCTTGACGTCACCTCGACCTTCACCCTCATCCAGAAGAAGGAAGGCGAGTCGGACCGGGTGCTCCGAATCCAGATCTATCGCCGCGACGCGGCGGATACCTTCACGCTCCTCTTTCAGTATCCCGACAGCGAGAAGGGGAAGGGTTACTGGCGAAGCAGGGACGACCTCTTCCTCTATCTTCCGACCACGCGGGAGTTCGTGTACCGCAACCGGAAGGACGACGTGGGCGGGTCCGACATCCGTACCGATCTCTTCGGCAAGCCGAACACCCTCGCGCAGTATTGGGCGAGCCTCGCGGGGACCGCGAAGGTGTCTGCCTGGGACTGCGACGTCGTCAGGCTCGACGCGAAAAAACTCGACGTCGCGTATCCGGTCCAGAAGGTCTATTTCCGCAAGACCGACGGGCTTCCCGTGAAGACCGAAAGCTTCAGCGCGGGCGAGACCCTCTTGCGGACGACTTATTACGTCGACTACAAGGCGCTTCCCGGCGGGAAGTTCCTGTTCACCAAACTCCTCGCGGTCGACGCGCTCGAGAAGGGCCAGAAAACCTATCTCACGAACGAGGGCGTGGTCACCGAAAGGATACCCGACTACACCTTCTCGAAAGCCTTCCTCGAGGAAAAGTCGCGATGACCCGGCGTGCGTCAATGCGCGCGATGACCGTCGCGGCGCTCGCGATCCTTTCTCTATCGCGCGCCCAGGCGCAATCGTCCCCTCCCGACGATGACCCCTTCGCCCCGGGCGCCTTCGACGCGGCGACCGTCTCGGCGGGCTCGGGCGGTTCCGCTCCCGGTACGGCGTCGGGTGCTATCGCGAATACCGAGTATCTCGTCGGCGGCACCTTTCTCGTCTCCGCGTCCTCGTGGTTCGCTCCGGGCCTTGACGGATACGCCGCCTCGTCCTCGGCTTCAGGAAAGGCCTTCGCCAAGGTGAGCGATTCCCGGTCGGGAACGCTTTACGCCGCGGCTTCCGCGCGGCAGGTCTTTTTCAAGGCCCTCTCGGGCGACGATCTCGCCGCGCTCGGTCGCGCGGAGAGTCTCTCCGATCCCGAGATCGCTCTCGCGGAATTCCATTACTCGTTCGATATCGGAAAGAAGGCCTTCTTCCGCCTCGGGAAGCAGCTTCTCGCCTGGGGTCCGTCCGTCGTGTGGACGCCGGTCGATTTCGTGAACGCGGAGAAGGCGGATTTCTTCGCCGCGTTCGACGCCCGCGAGGGAAAGTCGGGCCTCAAATTGCTCGTTCCGTTCAAGTCGGCGAATCTTCACCTCTTCGCCGATTTCTCCGGCCTCGTCGATCCGGGCGACACGCTTGCCCGCGACCCCGCGGATCGGGGCGCGTTTGCCGGGCGTCTCGACGCGACCTTCTCGGGATTCGAGTTCGGGCTCACCGGGTACGGGGGGCCGAATCGCCAAGCGAAAGGCGGCCTCGATTTTTCCGGGCACCTTTTGGGCCTCGCCGCGTACGGCGAGATCGCCGCCGCCCCCGAGTCGGCGGGAAAGGACGCGTCCGTCCAGGCGTCCCTGGGATTCTCGCGGCTGCTGGGAGACCTGAAAAAATGGACGGTGTCGGCCGAGGGTTTCTATGACTCGACGGGGAGAAGGCTCACGGGCGACGGCCTCGCTCGTGCCGTCGTCTCGGGCGAGGCCGCTCCCCTGTACGTCGGAAGGTATTACGCGTACGGCGCCCTCAAGGGAACCGATCTCCTATTCGCGGGTCATGACGCGACGGTGTCCGTGACCGCCAACCTCTCGGACGATTCATTCCAGGCGCGTCTCGCGCAGGATTTCGATATCCCGGCGGCTCCTCCGTTCTCCCTTATCGCGGCCTACTCGGGCGGCGGCGAGGAAAAGGAATTCACCTGGGCGTCGGGGAACAACTCGTTCGAGCTGACCCTGCGCGCGCGAATCGACTTTTAGCGTCCTATACCTCGACGACCGGTTCGGCTCGACGGCCGTTATCGCGGAGTTCCTGCCGGTTCGACACGCCGAGTTTCCGGAAGATATGGCTCGTATGGGTTTTCGCGGTATTTTCGGATATGCACAGCCTTGCCGCGATCTCCTTGTTCGAGAGACCCTCGACGAGGAGTTCGTACACGGCGCGCTCCCTCCTGCTCATCGGCTCGACCATCGGGCCCGAACACCCGCCCTTCGGGATCCGTTCCGCGCCATCGGCTGCTTCCCGTTCCCTGAGCGCCTTTCGCGACGCCCACACGATAAAGGCGAAGGACATCGGCGCGAAGACCAGAGTCGAGAAATCCCGGTTGATCCCCGGAATGAGCCTGAGAATATAGAGAAGGTTGAACGCGAGGGGGATGGAAGTCGAGATGACCCCGAGAACGGAAATCGTCCGGCGGGATCCCCGTTGCAGGAAAAAATTCCGGAAGATGAGCGCGGTTCCGGCAAGGTAGAGCGCGTACGCATAGGCGATATGGACCCAAAACCAGTTCCCGTACGCGGTTACCCGATTCACGAGAAACCTGCCGTCGCTCACTATCTCATGCTCGACCCAGAGCAGGGGAATCCGTTCGCTGTTCCAGGCGAGAAAGACGGTCGTCGCCGGTATGAGGACAAGCGCGGCGAGGCGCGCGGGATGCCGCGTCCCGCGAAGGGCGTCGGCCTGGTCGGCGCAGGCGAGAAACCATCCGAGCGGGACAAAGGCGAGGAAGGTATACGCAAGGTGGGAGGCGACGAGAACGGCATCGCGGGATTGGGCGAGAAGCTCCCCGATCGAGAAAACGATGACGAGCGCGATCGAGCCCATGAATGGCCGAAGCCAGAAACCGTTGATTTCCTTTCTGTTTGCTATCGAAAAGACAAGAGAAACGGCTACCATGAGGAGCGCGAAAGGCGCAAGCATGAGATACACACTCGACTGCGACATCGGTTCTATCAGCCTTTTTGATTATAACGTATCCTGATTTTCGCATGCCTTTTTTGGATGAGTCAACAAAAAAAGTGACGGTACTGGATACCACTCTGATACCGTCACCTGAGGAAGTGGGTTTTTACATCTATTTTTAACTGAGAGTATCCTACACCGCCTCCATTTGACGGGCAAGCGGAGCGATGGGTGATTTTCGGGTGATTTTTTACGGCGAGCGGTGAATTTCTGCCTTGCACTATCGGGTAACGATGACGGATCCCTGGTTGAATCCGCGCGAAACCGGGATAGACTCAAGGGTATCATTTTCACGATGGAGTCCGACATGGAAAAGAAAACAGGAATCGTTTCGTTAGTCGCGTTGACGGCAACGTGTATCGCGCTATTGGGCTCCTGCGTTACCGATCTCGAATCTCTCGTCGATACCGCCTCGCTCGTTCAAGGAAAGCAGTCTCGACCGAAGGTGACGAACGAGGAGGCGATCGCGGCGCTCAGGGACGCGCTCAAAACCGGCGTCTCGAGCGCGAGTTCCCGTCTTTCCCTCACGGACGGCTATTTCGGCGACGCGGCCGTGAAGATCCTCATGCCGCCCGAGGCGAAACCGCTCCTCGACAGCGTCTCGAAGATTCCCCAGGGACAGAAGCTCCTCGACGACGTCGTCCTCAGGATCAACCGGTCCGCCGAGGAGGCCGCGAAAGAGGTCGTCCCGATCTTCGTCGACGCGATCGTCAGCATGACGATTCAGGACGGCATCGCCATCGTGAAGGGAGGGGATCGCGCCGCCACGACCTATCTTGAGTCGAAGACGCGGGCGAAGCTGATGGATCTCTATCGGCCCAAGGTCGATGCCGCGCTCGCGAAACCCCTGGTGATGGATATCTCGGCGAAAAAGTCCTGGGATGTTCTTACCCGCGCGTACAACAAGGCGGGAACGATCCCGAACCAGGCGGCCCGGATCGCGGGCAAGAAGGAGCCGATGCCCGCCGTTACCGTCGACCTTGCGACCTATGCGACGGGGAAGGCGCTCGACGGGCTTTTCCTCAAGATCGGCGAGGAAGAAGGGAAGATCCGCAAAAACCCGTTTGACTATGCCTCTGCCATGATCAAGAAGGTCTTCGGCGCGCTGAAAAACGGCTTTCTGTGATGTCCTGAACTGGCTGACTCTTGACAATGTGTACACTTGAGCATATATTCAAGTGTATGGAAGACACTGAAACAATCACTATACAAGACCGTAACCACCCCGATCCTGCCCGTGATCGGGGTTCTTCCGTTGAACCGTCGGATGACCGGTGCGACACCCAATGCGTCCATGAGGAGGCCGTCGCCCATTCCCGATCCCGCATGCCGGACGAGGGGCTCCTCGGGGAACTCGGCGAGTTCTTCAAGACCTTCGGCGACAGTACCCGGATCAGGATCGTCTCGGCGCTCATCGGCGGCGAACTCTGCGTGTGCGACATCGCCGCGGCGCTCGACATGACGGTCTCCGCCGTATCCCATCAACTTCGCGTGCTCAGGCAGGCGAAGATCGTCCGCACGAGGCGCGACGGCAAGCAAATCTACTATTCGATCGAGGATCAGCACGTCGGGATCCTCTACTCGGTCGCGCTCGAACACCTGAGGGAGGGTCGCTGATATGTCCTGCTCATGCAACCACTGCGAGCCCGTCACGCGCGCGTCGCGCCCGGAATCCTTGGGCGGCGGAACCTCCCGCGCGGCTCGTCGCGCGACGCTCGAGGTAAGGCTCCTCGCGGCGCGATTCGCCGTCTCCGCGCTTCTCTTCGCCTCGGGCCTCGTCGTTTCGATCGGCCACCCCGCGGTCGCGTCCTCGCCCTGGGTCGTGCGAACACTCTTCGTCCTTTCCTGGCTCGTCGCGGGCTATCGGGTCGTCCTCAATTCCGCGCGGAACGTATTGCGGGGCGAGGTGTTCGACGAGAATTTCCTGATGACCGTCGCGACGGTCGGCGCCTTCGCGATCGGGCAATGGTCCGAGGCCGCCGCCGTCATGCTCTTCTATAACCTCGGCGAGATGGTCCAGGAATCGGCGGTGAGCCGTTCCCGGCGGTCGATCGTCGACCTCATGGACGTGCGGCCTGACGCCGCGCGTTACGCCGCCGACGGCGCCGTCGTGCATCCCTCCGCGGTCGCCGCGGGCTCCCTCGTGCGCGTCCTTCCGGGGGAGAAGGTTCCGCTCGACGGAATCGTGACGGAGGGCCGCTCGAGCTTCGACACCTCCCGGCTCACGGGCGAAAGCGTCCCCCGCGAGGCGGCTCCCGGCGCGGAGGCGCTCGCGGGCTTCGTGAACGGCTCAGGGCCTCTCGTCGTCAGGACCACGGCCGCGTTCGCGGACACCGCCGCCGCGAAGATGCTCGACCTCATCGAGAACGCGCAGAACCGCAAGGCCCGGGCCGAGCGGCTCATCACCTCGTTCGCCCGCGTCTATACCCCGATCGTGACCCTCGGCGCCCTCGCCCTCGCGATCCTCCCCCCGTTCCTCCTCTGGTTCTTCGGGGGCGCCGTTTCGCTCGACCCGGCCGCGTTCAAGCCCTGGCTTTCCCGCGCCCTCGTCTTCCTCGTCATTTCGTGCCCGTGCGCCTTCGTCATCTCGGTGCCGCTCGGCTTCTTCGGCGGGATCGGCGGGGCCGCCCGGCGGGGGATTCTCGTCAAGGGCGCCGATTGCATGGACGTTCTCGCCCGGGCGAAGGCCGTCGTCGTCGACAAGACCGGCACGCTCACGCGGGGCACCTTCGAGGTCGTCGGGATCGAGCGCGCGCCCGGCATCGGCGAGCGCGAACTTCTCGGCATCGCCTTGTCGGCGGAGTCGCTCTCGAATCACCCGCTCGCCGTGGCGATCCGCTCGCGCGCCGCGGCCGACGGCATCGCGATCGATCCCGCTCTCGTCGCCGATTACGAGGAGCGCGCGGGCTACGGAATATCGCTCAAGTACGACGGTCACGAGACGCTCGCGGGAACGCGGCGCCTTCTCGAGGAGCGCGGGGTTTCGGGGCTTCCTCCGCTCGCCGCGCGGGAGGGCACCGTGGTCGAGATCTCGCGCGACGGGGCGTACGCGGGCCGGATCGAGCTCGGCGACGAGCCGAAGGACGACGCGGCGCTCGCGGTCAAGGCGCTCAAGGAGCTCGGCGTTTCCGGCATCGTCATGCTCACGGGCGACGCTGAGCCCGTCGCGCGCGCCATCGCGGGGAAGCTCGGCATCGACGAGTTCCGCGCGGGCGTCCTTCCCCACGAGAAGGTCTCCTTCTACGAGGAGGTGAGCGCCTGCGTGAAGGCGAAACACCCGAAAGCCTCCGTGCTTTTCGTCGGGGACGGCATCAACGACGCGCCGGTCATCGCCCGCTCGGACGCGGGCCTCGCGATGGGCGCGATGGGAAGCGACGCGGCGATCGAGGCCGCGGACGTCGTCCTCATGAACGACAGCCCGCTGCTCGTCGCCGAGGCGATCCGCCTCGCGCGTCGTACCCGGCGTATTGTCTGGCAGAACATCGCGCTTTCCTTCGGGATAAAGATCGGCTTTCTCGCGCTCGGCGCGTTCGGGCTCGCGACGCTCTGGGAGGCGGTGTTCGCCGACGTCGGGGTCGCGCTTCTCGCGACGGTCAACTCCCTTCGCGCGCGGAAGCGGCTCGCGGATTTCGCGCGATAGGTAACCGGGCTCGGGACTCCGCGCGCGGCGTCCCGAGTCGCGCTACCGGCGGGCGTCGATCTCCTCGGGCGCGATTTCCTTCCCGCAGTGCGGGCATATAATCGTTTTCTTCTCGCTCTTTTTCGACATCTCCACGACGAAGCCCGAGCTGATGATACCCGTCGGCAGGGCGACGAGCCCGATACCGAGGATCGCGATGAGCCCGCTCAGGAGCTTGCCGAGCACGGTGACCGGATACACGTCGCCGTAGCCGACTGTCGTGAGCGTCGCGACGGCCCACCAGACGGACGCGATGATGTTCGGGAACTTGTCCGGCTGGGCCTCGTTCTCGACGTAGTACATGACCGCGGACGCGAAGAGGATGATGATGGCGGTGAAGAAGATCGTCGTGAGAAGCTTTTCCTTTTCCCGTTTCACCACGCTCCCGATGATGTTCAACGCGTCGCTGTAGCGGTTGAGCTTGAGGATCCGGAGGAGGCGGAAGAGCCTGAGCATCCTGATGAACCGGAGGTCGCAGGTGATGAGAAACGGGATGTAGAACGGCGCGATCGCGAGAAGGTCGACGACGGCCATCGCCGAGAAGGCGTACTTGAGCCGGGGGTGCCGCGATCCGGGGTAGCGGAGATCGCTCGTCCAGAGCCTCGCGAGGTACTCGAGCGAGAAAACGATCACGGAAAAAACCTCGAAGACGAAGAGCGCGCGATTCGTCCAGGTCGGAAGATCCTTGAACGACGCCGCGACGACGGCCGCGATGTTGAGGAGGATGAGCGTGACGAGAAATTTCTCGAAGATCCCGCTAGCCCCGTCGCCCTCCGGCGAGCGCTCGATAATCCCGAAAACGGCCTTTTTTACCCGCATCGACTTCTCCTTGAGAAGGCTAGTATAGCACGCATTACCCGCGGGGCGAGAGGTTCGCGTCCACCCATGCGGTCAGCCGGGAAAAGCCCGCGGTCTCGAGGGGAAACCCGAATCCCTCGGCGGCCTTTCCGGCGATATCCGCGAAAAGCCTCGCCTTCGCGCGCAGGACGCGCCGTTGGTCGGCGCTCTCGTATCGCGAGAATTGCTCGCCGAGCGCGGGAAGGATTTCGGGGTCGACCCATCGTTCGAGGCGGCGGCCGTCATACCAGGTTTGATAATCGATCCCCCGCGTCGCGCGCTCGTGCCATTCGAGCATCGTGAGGAGTTTCGCGTTGAGGTATCCGTTCACCGATTGCGCCGAGACCCAGCATTCGCCGCGCGCGAGTTTCTTGTGCGCCCACAAATAATGGAAGAAGAAATCGTTGACGACGTTGAGGAACGCGCTTTCCTCGGGTATCGATGCCGGTCGTCTCTCTCCCCTGAGTCCCTCGAGCGCCTGGCCGAGTCCGCGCTTGTCGAGCAATACGCGCATCCCGCCGCCGCAAATCGAGCGCGCGATGACGAGACCGTCGGGATTCTCGAGAAGCGTCTTCGCGTCCACGAGGACGAAATCGGCGTCGAGCCCGCCCGCGAATACCGCGCGTCGTTCCCAGTGCCCCAGGTCGGGCATGGCTTCGTTGAACTGAGCCCAGGTCTCGCCGATCGCGGTCATCCATTCCCCGCGCGCGAAGAGCCTTTCGACGTCGTCGCAGACGATGAGCAGGTCGACGTCCGAATACTCGTCGGACAGGCCGTCGTCCCTCGACCGCGAGCCGATGATCGCCACGCAGCCGATATCCTTCTCGCCTTCGCAAAACTCGATCGTCTTTCGGATGATCCTCTCATAGCCTTCGTTCATGTCGGTCTCCTCGTTTTTAATGACGCGTTTTCTCATTCCGGTCGCGCGCTGCAGTGTATACGAGAATCATCCTGAGCGGAAGTGGCGGGAAGGTAAGGTGAGGGGGCCTCAGGCTTCGCCTGCCGGGCTTTTCGCTTGTAGTCCCGGCCCGGAACCGGGCCGGGATCTACCGCTTCAATCCCTGGCCCGGGGAATGACGATGTTGGCGCCTGAACGGCCGGATAGAAAAGAAACCATGCGCAATCATCGGCTCGTTAACAGGAGATATTCCGCTTGCAACGCGCTGGGAGGTGTATAAGCCAATCAAATCCCGGAAAGGAATGGATAAAGTCGCATCAGGTGTTTATTTTAAATTGATATTAATATTCACCTATGGTAATCTCTTAAATAATAGGAGACTATATGAAAAAACTTATCCCTTTGTTGTTGATTATTGGTATGGTGCTTTCTTCTTGTGCAATGCTCAAACCTGATAAAGAGGCGAGTTGTACAATTATCATTCAAAATGAAACGACATACGGTACCGCATATTTTTATAATTGTGATACCGAGACAAATATGACCGTGGCGGCGGGTGGGACTACTACGATAACCCATGATTGGGAATACGGTTATGACGAGAATGAATGGACAACCACAAGTTTCCTGATCGTTAACGGCGTTGGCAACTCATCAACGTCGACACAGGGATTTTATGATGAGCGACTCTATGATGGCAAGACCTATGTATTGCGGTGTTATCTTGGCGATATGGATTGGAATGGTGATAATATTACCTATATTGATCTCGCAGAAAAGACTCACTAAGAGCAGGATCGAGTGTCGTAAGCCTTCTCATTGCTAAAGCGTTTTGGAAGTATATTGAGCGTGTTCGCCTTCGGCGAATCGGGCAGCAAGTCCCGTTGCTGGCCTTATGAAAAGAGGAATAGACCTTGTCGGTCTGTTCCTTTTTTTTTGCCGGCGATGGGACTTCCCTGCGGGCTGCGCTCGGGCCCTTGATCCTCGCATTCGCTCGGCGGGCCCTCACGATACGGACGCAAGCGTCCGTTTGCCTGTTGGAAAATTAAGTGAACGTGTTCGCCTTCGGCGAACTGGGCATACGGGCTGGCGCCCTTTTGCCTGTTGGAAAATTAAGTGAACGTGTTCGCCTTCGGCGAACTGGGCATCAAGTCCCATCGTCGGCCTTATAAAAAAAAGGACCAGACCTTGCAGGTCTGATCCTTTTTTTGCCGGCGATGGGACTTGAACCCATACATCCTCGCGAATAGTGGATTTTGAGTCCACCGCGTCTGCCATTCCGCCACGCCGGCATGTTCCGAGAACATAGCAGATAAGAGGCGTTTTGTCTATTCGACGGCGACTGCGACAAGGCATTGGATTATCCTTGACCCGATGTTAACCTCGGCGTATGATTGAAAAGTTACAACATTTGCTTCGTCTCAAGGTATGGCATGAATAATTTGAACAGGCGTTTCTATTTTGACGTTATTTTATTAACTGCGTGCATTGTCGCCGAAACGGCGCTCTTTTCGATCCTTTTCAAGTCAACGACGGTTTCCTCGAGCAAAATAGCGTTGATGACGATTCTTCCCGGAATCGTTCTCATGTGCGCCAATTTGCCGATCATGAGGCGAATGGCGCGCTGGTATCGGGTCGATTTGTCGGCTCGCGCGAAGACCGGCGCGGGTTTCAGCGAGGCGATCAGGGAATTCGGAAAGGTTCCCCTGAGAACCTTTATCGCCTTCTCGGCGACAATGATCCTGTACGTCGTTATTTCCCTTTCCCTTGAATACTCATCCGATCTGTTGATAGCGCGCCCGCGGTACATGTATGTCTTCCTTATCACGATCGGAATGCTCAATGCGAGCATTTTTTTCGTTATCGGCGAGAAAACGAGTTCGTTCCGTCTCCTTGCCTTCAAGCTGTACCGCTACCCCGCTGATGTCATCGAGAAACGCCAACAACTCAAGAGTCTCGTCATCCCGCTACTTCTCGTGGTTCTCGCGATCTCGTTCACGATGTCCTACGTGTTTCTCTGCCTCGCCCTGTCGTCCGCGAAAGACGAATGGACCATGCTCGCCGCCGGGATCGGGGCGTATGTCCTTTTCAGCCTCTATCTCGTCGTATCATGGTCGCGGGGAAACGCGGAGAACTACCGTCAAATCCTCGATCAACTTAAAACCCTCACCTCGGCGGAGAAGGACCTTACGAAACGGATCGCGATTTCGTCGGTCGACGAGCTTGCGAGCATCGCGGGGATGGTCAATAGCTTTTGCGAGGGGCTGGAACACGACATGAGGGAAATCCGCGCCTCGCAGGAAAAACTCTCCGGATTCGGCGCGGAACTCGGCTCGAGCGCGGTCGAGTCGGCAGCCGCCCTCAGGCAAATCTCCGTGAACATGGACGGCGTAAACGAGCGCACGAGGAACCAGTCGGCGAGCGTCGTCGAGTCGTCGAGCGCGGTCCAGGAGATCGCGAAAAACATCGAGGCGCTCGATCGCCTCATCGGGAAACAGGCGGAGAGCGTTACCGAGTCCTCCGCGTCGGTCGAGCAGATGATGAGCAATCTCCTGTCGATAAACGGCTCGATGGAAAAGATGGGGGCGCAGTTCTCGGAGCTGACCTCATCCGCCTCGGAGGGGGCCCGGAATCAGGCGATCATGGCGGAGCGGATTACCGGGATCGCCGAGCGATCCGAGGCGCTGCAGCAGGCGAACATCACGATCGCGAAGATCGCGAGTCAGACGAACCTGCTCGCGATGAACGCCGCGATCGAGGCCGCCCACGCGGGCGAGGCGGGTCGGGGCTTCTCCGTGGTCGCGGACGAAATCAGGCGTCTCGCGGAAACCTCGGCCAAGGAATCGGCGACGATCAAGAAGGAGCTCGCGGCCGTGCGCGTGGCGATAGCCGAACTCGTGGAGGCGTCCAGGGCCTCCGGAACTTCGTTCGGTCGCGTATCAGAGCGCATCGGTTCCACCGACGAGCTCGTATCGCTCATCAGGCGCACGACTGAGGAACAGCAGGAAGGGATCCGTCTCATCATGGAGTCGCTCAAGGAAATGAACGGGATTACGGCGGAGGTCAGGACGGGATCCCGGGAGATGAGCGCCGGTAACGGCATGGTACTCGAGGAAATGGCCCGGCTCCAGGACGCCGCCCTGGAAATCAAGAACAACATAGACGAGATGACCGCGGGGCTCCGTGACGTGACCGAGGGAAGCTCGAAGGTATCCGAGGTCGCCGAAGCGACGAGGTCGACCATCCTTGAGGCGGGAGCGATCGTCGACGCCTTTAAAACGGCCTGATCGCTCCGGCGAACGGCGAGAACTCCGGCTTTCGCCGCGCGCGTGCGCCTTTTGCCCCTTTCCGGTCGAACGATTTTACGAATTTGCGATTGCGCATTCGGGAATTCGCTGGTAGTATGTATCTATAAATAGATACAAGGAGCACCCATGCCAGCCGACAACAAGCCCGTTTCACCGATCAAGATCACCCTCTCCGAAGCTGAGATGCCCCGCCAGTGGTATAATCTCGCGGCCGATTTCCGAACCCCGATGCTTCCCCCGCTCGGTCCCGACGGCAAGCCCGTCACGCCCGAGATGATGAGCGCGATATTCCCGATGAACCTCATCGAGCAGGAGATGTCCGCCGAACGCTGGATCGACATCCCCGACGAGGTCCGCGAGATCCTCTACAAGTGGCGGCCGTCGCCCCTCCATCGCGCGGTTTCGCTCGAGCGGTTCCTCGGCACCCCCGCGCGCATCTATTACAAGAACGAGTCGGTTTCCCCCGCGGGAAGCCACAAGCTCAACACCGCGATCGCGCAGGCGTACTACAACAAGGTCGCCGGCACGAAAAACATCACGACCGAGACCGGCGCGGGTCAGTGGGGGAGCGCGCTCTCCTACGCCTGCACGGTGATGGGGCTCAACTGCAAGGTATACATGGTCAAGGTCAGCTTCGAGCAAAAGCCCTTCCGGAAGATGCTCATGCAGACTTGGGGCGGCACGTGCGTCGCGAGCCCGTCGAACCTGACGAACGCCGGACGCGCGGTGCTCGCGAAAGACCCGAATTGCCCGGGAAGCCTCGCGATCGCGATCAGCGAGGCGGTCGAGGAGGCGGTGAGCGACAAGTCGGGAAAGACGAAGTACGCGCTCGGCTCGGTGCTCAACCACGTCATGCTCCATCAGACGATCATCGGGCAGGAGACGAAGCTTCAGCTCGAGAAGGCGGGAGAGAAGGCCGACGTGGTCATCGGCTGCGCGGGCGGCGGGTCAAATCTCGCCGGGCTTACCTTCCCGTTCTGCAAGGACAAGATCGAGGGCGCGAAGATCGACATCGTCGCGGTCGAGCCCGAGTCGTGCCCGAGCCTTACGCGCGGAAAGTTCACCTACGACATCGGCGACATGTCCGGCATGACCCCGCTTCTCCCGATGTATACCCTCGGGCACGAGTACATCCCGGATACGATCCACGCGGGAGGACTGCGCTATCACGGCATGTCGCCCCTCGTCTCGAAGGCGGTCAAGGACGGTCTTATCAGGGCGAACTCGATCGGGCAGAACGAGTGCTTCGAGGCCGCGATCAACTTCGCGCGCACCGAGGGCATCGTGCCCGCGCCCGAGTCGAGCCACGCGCTCGCGCAGGCTATCCGCGAGGCGCTGAAGGCGAAGGAGGAAGGGAAGGAGAAGGTCATCGTGTTCGGGCTTTCCGGGCACGGGATGCTCGATCTCTACGGATACGACAAGTTCCTTTCCGGCGCCCTCGAGGACCACGCGCCTTCGGCCGAGACGATCGCGCGATCGCTTGAATCGACCGCGTCCTTCCCGAAGGCGTGACGAGCGGGTCCCGACGCGGGTAACTTCGGGCGTATGGTAGCCGACAGGGCCGATGCGTTCCCGGGGAGCCCGCGGCGGGATTTTCCGTATTCGTCGTATCCCGTTGCCGGCGCGGTGTGCGGGCCCTGATGCTCGGGTTCGTACTGGCGGAAAACCGGTTTTCCAAATTTACTGGACAAATTGGATAAAGGCGGTACACTGAAGGGGTAATTCTGGAGGGATAATGCACCGTGCGCACCTTCGATTCGCCGTACTGATGGATACCGCGTTTTCCATGTTTCAATCGGAGATCAAGGTCGGGATCGACCGTTATCTCGATGAAGCCGGTCTTGACGCCGTGTATTTCGGCATCGGGGGGCTTGATTTCAAGGATCCGCTTGATTGCGCGAAGATGAGCCTTCTCGATATCGTCTCGAAGAACGAATTCGACGGCATCATCCTCGTTCCCTCCGCGAAATACGATTCTGTCGGGAAGGCGTACCTCAAGGAAAAAATCGCGTCGTTGGGAGGTTTGCCCTGCGTGACGCTCGGACCGTCCCTTTTCGGCGAGGACTCGGTCTGTTTGGATAACGAGCAGGGCACGCTCGCGATCATGCGACACCTTATCGAGGATCACGGATACCAAAGGTTCGCGTATGTCTCCGGTCCGTACGCCAACGCGGAGTCGATTATCCGGCTCGGCGCGTATCGGAAGGCGTTGGACAAGGCGGGCCTTCCGCACGGGAAAGAATCAGAGTATGAGGGAAGTTTCGATTCCAATTCCGGCGGCGAGGCAGTGTCGTTCTTTCTCGATAAGGCGGCGATCAATCCCGAGGTAATCGTATGCGCGAACGACCGGATGGCCCTTGGCGTCTGGAGCGCCCTCGAGAAAAGGGGGATCAGCGTTCCCTTCGACGTCGCGGTCACGGGCTTCGACGATACCCAGCTTTCCCACGCGCTCTCCAACCAGTTCACGACCGTCAAGCAGTCCTTCGACCGGCTCGGGTACCTGGCCGCGCTGAGACTCCACGCCTTCGCGCGGGGCAAGAAGCCGCCGAAAGCCGAGACGCTTCCCGCTGAAGTTCGCGTGCGTAGCTCTTGCGGGTGCGTCGCGTTCAAGAAACGCGGTTCCGGGGGGGATATGGCGGGTTCCGGGAGCGCGGAGGATCGCGCGATGCGCGACTCGATTATCACCTTTATCCGGAACGGTACTCCACCCCGCGGCGAGGATGCCTTTTACCGGAACTGGGTCGAGGCCATCCTTCGCGCGTTCGGCGAAGGACGGTCCCTCGTCGAACTTGAGCTGTGCCTCCACGCGATACGCGGCGAGATGAAGGATACCACCTGCGCTTCCCGCGCCGAAAACGTCATCACTTCGCTATACGCGCTTATGCTCGAGCAATGCGGCCAGAAGGCTTTCGTCGACTTTTGGGACGAGCGGACGCATATGGTCGTCCTTCGAACTCTCCTGGAGCGGCTTAAGGGCGCGATCGCGGAGGACAGGCCCATGTCCGATATGGGCGACCTTATCGACGGGATCATGGGGCATTGCCGGGTCGGCGAGTTCTATCTAATCCGCTTTCATGATCCGTCCGCGAGGAACGCGGGCGCGAACGTCGTGTTCGGGCGCGGTAAGGCATCGGGCTCATGGGCGCCCGGGCCGGATACCTGGATACCTGAGGGATCCGGATCGCTCGTCGCGAACGTCCTCGCGACCGGCGGGAACGTCTATGGATACATGCTGGTGGATTCGAGCGCGGCTTATCCGGCTATTTTCGACTTTCTCAGGGGCACCGTATCCGATATCGCCGGGATCGTGGAAAACCATGAAAAGGCCGAGGCGCTTCGAATCGTCGAGCGCGAGCTGAGGGAGAAGATCGCCGGCCTGACCGAATAAAAAAAAGTCATCGATACAAAGGGAGTTTCCATGAACGAAATACAGAACCGCGAGATCGAGGCGATCGTCGCGCGCGAAAGCGTCGACGAAAACGTCGTGGCCGCGATCCTCATCGGTTCCTGCGCGCGCGGGGACGAGCGCGAGGGCTCGGACGTCGACTATAACCTCGTCGTCCGCGAAAAGCGGGACAATTGCCAGGTGACGAAGGACGAGCTCCGTTTCATACGCGAGCGGGCGAACGAGCCGACGCGGTGGTCCTATACCGGCGCGAAGGTGCTGTTCTCGCGCGATCCCGAGATCGCCGACCTCATCAAGGATATCCCGGTGTTCCAGGAAGGCGAACGGACCCGGAAAATGGAAAGCTTCGCGAGCCAGATCAGGATGCACTTTTCCTATCTCATGCTCGCCGAATACAGCAAAAACGAGTATCTCCTTCGCGAGACCGCGGCGAAGATCGCCCTCTTCGCGGGCCGACTCGTCCTCGCGGACAATCGCGTCCTCTACCCGAACCGAAAATGGTTTTCCCGGGAGATCGAGCGCGTCGCCGACAAGCCCGCGCGGTTTTGCGAGGACATGCGGGCCTTTCTCGCCGCTCCCACGATCGCCGGGGGAAAGGACTTCATCGACGGTCTTTTCGCGCATAAGGCGTACCCGGAGCCCGCGGAAGGATGGGTGACGCGCTTCAACGACGACAGCGTCTTTCACTGGAAGACGGGCACCTTCTCGATAGAGGACTGGTGACGTGGGGCGGGCGACGTCACTTGGCGACGACGGTCGCGCGAGCGGCGACGAAGCGCGGCTCTCGCCCGCGACGCGCGCGATCGAGACGGAGATCCGCTCGATCCCGTCCGGCACGGTCTCGACGTACGGGGCGGTCGCGCGTCGCGCGGGTTTCGCGAACGGGGCGCGGCAGGTCGTGCGCGTCCTTCACGCGCGCGCGGGCAAGGCGGGACTCCCCTGGCATCGCGTGCTCGCGAAGGGCCGCGGCGAGGGAACCGGGCGGATAGCGCTTTCGGGCGACGGTTTCGCGGAACAGCGCGCGCTTCTTCTCGCCGAAGGCGTCGAGGTGTCGGCGGAGGGAACGGTGGATCTCGATCGATTCGGGTTCGCTTCAACGTCATAGAAGGAAGTAAGGAAAGATGGACTGGAAATTCATTGACGCGCTCGAGCGCGGGGACTTGGCAGCCGTACGGAAGGTCGCGAAGGCGGACTTGCACATCCACGGTTTTTCGGGACTGAGGCTCTCGCGCTATCGCGCCTGGACGGCTTGCGAACTGCCCGAGCCCCCGGCCCGTTTTTTCGATTTCGCCGATTTTGACCATTACCTCATCGTCGAGCTCTCTGTTCCGTTCCGGGACGAGTCGCTCGAGCGCAAGCGAGAGTTCTTCGGTTTCTTCCTTTACGAGACGATCAGCGAGGCCATCCGCGACGGTGTCGTAGCGATCGAGCCGAGCATTGACGTGACGATGTCGTGGTTATTCGGCGGCGATATAGCCGCGACGGCCGAGTATTTCGGGGCCGTCATCGACCGCGCCGTCGAGGAGGCTGGAAGGCCCCCGATCGACGTCCGGCCCGAGCTCGGAATGGCGCGCGGCACGCCGATTGAGTACCTTGAGGCCGCGGTTCCGCGGGCGCTCGAGACCGGCTTTTACCGGTCGATCGACCTTTACGGGGACGAGAGAGTCGGGGGAATCGTGGAGTACGCGCCCTTCTGGCGCCTCGCGGGCGAGCTCGGCTTGCGGAAGAAGGCGCACGCGGGCGAGCTGTGCCCGGCCGCACGCGTGCGGGAATCGGTCGAGGTTCTCGCCCTTGACGCGGTTCAGCACGGCATCGCCGCGGCGGACGATCCCCGTCTCATGGAAAGCCTCGCGCGGCGCGGCGTCACCCTCAATGTCTGTCCCACGAGCAACGTGCGCCTTTCGCGCACGGCATCGATCGCGGAGCATCCGATCAGAAAACTGTTCGACGCGGGCGTGCGCGTTACCGTCAACACCGACGACCTTATCGTGTTCGACTCGGGACTTTCGGAGGAATTCCTCAAGCTACGCGCGAATGGGGTTTTCACGTCCGAGGAGCTCGATACGATCCGGGAGAACGCGCTTTAGCGCGTTCTTAGTCGCCGACCGGCGAGAAGGCGTTCCTGGAAAAACGCGCGCCGTCTATCTCGATCGCGTCGACGTTTTCGCAGAAGGTTTCGACGTCGTTACGGCTGAAGGAACAGCGGATAAGCGCGATCCCGCGGCTCTCGTCGTCGCACGAGAAGAGCGCGTTGCCGCGATTCCCCTCGAAGGCGCAATCGGTCCAGACGACGCCGTCCGAGGCGCGGATCTCGACGAGTTCGTACTCTCCGGTGTCGCGGAACTCGGTGTCCGTGAACGAGATCTCGCTCGACCGGTCGATGGTCGCGAGCCCGTAGGTGCAATCGTGGATCGCGCACCCTTCCATCGCGAAACGGCTCGTCCGCTCGAGACCGATCCCGTAGGTCCCCGATCCGTAGAGGTCGCATGAGCGCACCTCCACGTCGTCGCAGTTCTTGAACCGGAGGACGCCGCCGAGGCAGTACCCCGGAACGGTGTGCCCGACCGTGACGCCCGATATCCTGATCCCGGAGCAGGTATCGAACGAGAAGACCCAGCCGTACGCGGGCTTGATGACGATCGTCGCGTTCCCGTCGCCGATGAAGGCGAGGTTCGAGACGGACTTGATCACCGGGCAGGGCCCGTCGAACTCGTCGACCCAGGTTACGTAGCGGTTCTTTATCCGGTATCCCTCGCTGAGGTCGTAGGTCCCGGGGGCGAGCCTGATGACGCGGTCGGGCCCGATCGCCTGCACGAGCTCGGCGAGGGTGCTCACCTTCATGACCTTCCGGTCGTCGCTCATCGCCTCGAGCTTTCCGTCCTTCGCGACGGCTTGAGCGCTCACGGCGAGAAGCCGCGCCGTCTCGACCGCGATGGCCTTCGCGCGGAGAACTCCCGCCTCGTCGAAGGATGCCGTGACGATTACCTCGGCGCCGAGCATCTTGCCGATCGATTGCGCGGACTCGTCGCTCACGTCGCCCGAAAGCTGGAATTCGAGCTCTCCCTTCACGAGCTCGAGGTCCTTCCGCTCGACGACGACGAGCTTTCCCGAGTCGACGAGCTCGTAGGCGAGCTGGTCGACGACGTACTCGGAAAGGCGCGCCGAGTCGGAGACGCAGTTGATGACGGCGACCCGCGTTCCCTCGCGTATCGCCTCGGCGATTTTCCCGGCGGAGGCGGCTATCGCCCGGTCGATGCCGACGGGCGCGGTTTCGGCCATGAGGCCCGCGAGGAGGAGGAACAGGGCGGCGATCGCGAAAATGACTTTTTTTTGTGTCACGATTTTCTCCGAAAGGTGCGCGATTGTTCGCGCCTGAGCGATATGGCCTTTCATTCTCCGGCAGGGATGCGGTTTTTGTCAACCGGAAATCCGCTTGCGCTCCCGGGAGAATGGGTCGATAATTGGCCTTTAAGGAGAACCCTCCAAATGTTCGATATCATCGAGATTCTCTCCTCGAGCGATCTCTTCTCCGGGCTCGCGCGGCCGTCACTCGAGCGCATCGCGTTGCGCCTCACGCCCGTAACCTTCAGGCAGGGGGTCGTGATCTGCCGCGAGGGGGAGGAGGGTCACGCGATGTACATGATCGTATCGGGACTCGTGTCGGTATCGAGCGAGATGGGCTGGGGCCAGCGGGAGCTTGACCGGAAGGGGCCCGGCGCCGTGTTCGGCGAGATGGCCCTGATATCGAACGACGTCCGCTCGGCGACCGTTCGTGCGCTCGAGGACACCGAATGCCTTCAGCTCGACAACGTCGGCTTCGACGGCCTCCTCGACCAGGACCCCGCGCTCGCGCAACGGATCGCGAAGATCATGACGCGGCGATTCTCCTCGCTCGTCCACCGTACCTCGAACGAGCTCATCGGCGCCTACCGGACGCTTATCTTCGCGCTCGCGAACATGACGGAATCCCGCGATCCCGAGACCGGTGCCCACCTCGAGCGGACGCGAAACTACTGCGTCGTCCTTTCCGAGGAGCTCATGAAGACCGGCCGATACGGCGGCTCGATCGACCATGCCTTCATCGACGGGATCTATCAGGCCGCCCCGCTTCACGATATCGGGAAGGTCGCGATCCCGGACGCGATTCTCTTCAAGCCTGAAGGGCTCGGGGCCGAGGAGTTCGAGCGGATGAAGAGCCACACGACGATCGGTGCTTCCATGATGGAGAAGGTGATCAGGCAAAGCGGCGCGGACCTTTTCGGCATCGCGCACCGGATATGCCTGAGCCATCACGAGCGCTGGGACGGGGGAGGGTATCCGGCGGGGCTCGCGGGGAAGGCGATTCCGGTAGAGGCCCGGATCATGGCCCTCGCGGACGTCTACGACGCCCTTTTGTCGAAACGGGTATATAAGGAAGCGATGACGATGGAAATGGCCCGCGACTGGATCAAAAAGGGCGCGGGCAGCCAGTTCGATCCCGACATGGTTTCGGTCATGCTCGCGAAAATCGACCGTTTCGAGGAAATTTACCTGAAATTCCAGGACGAGGATATTCGGTAAAAAGCGCTCGGGAAGTTTGACGGCGCCTGCGCGGTGGGGTATCATTCACAGTGTATCAACTATCTGATTTCCGGCGGCGCTTGTCGCCTTGCCGGGAAGCGCACGACAACGCGGTCAAAGTCGCCGACGCGACACCGCACGGAAGGAGTGTAACGATGAGCACGAAGAGATTTGCCCCCCTGGCCCTTTGCGCGACGCTCGCGCTATTCGGTTCCCCGGCATTCGCGGAGATAACGGTCGACATTACCGCGCCGGAAATCGTGTTTTCAGGGAATACCGCTTTCCCCGGGGTCGATGCTGCGTTAAATACCTTGTTTACGTTTACGGCAGGATCCCAATTCCAGACAGAGCTCGCGAACTACGAGACCGAAGCGGAAACGCAACTCGCGCCCTACGGAAGCCAGGACTCGTTCGCCCAGGGGTTCGCCGACGCGAACGTCATGTCCTCCCAAGCCGCGACCTTTAACGGCTTCCAGGGCTACAAGACCTTCGGCGTCATGCTCGGCTACATGGTCGGTATCCAGCTTCCCTCGAGCGACCCGAACGCGATCTCCAAGATCGCGGACACGATCGCCGACGATCCCGACGTCTATCTCGGAATCGCGAACGCCCTCAGCGTCAACGTCGGCTTCAACATGGGAAAGGTCCTCGGGCTCGTAAACAACGATCTTGGCGACAAGACGAAACGGTTTTACTTGAACGTGCACGGCGGTTACATCAACCAGTCGTTGGACCAGTCAGACGCGACCGTCGACATGAAGACGACGACCTTCGGGATCGGCGTGAACTACCAGCTCATCCAGCCGAAAGGCGTCGTCGCCGGCCTTTTCAAGTGGCGCGGGGTGAGCGTCGGCTCGGGCTTTACCTATCAGCGGAACAGCTTTAGTACCACCTCGACCCTTGACCCGGTCACTAACCCGTTCTCGATGGATACCCTCGTCGGCGGGCAGCCCGTGGTGGTCAACGGCACCTTCATCGCGACCCCGAAGATCGACGTCGGCGTCGACATGCGGACCTTCTCGATCCCGCTCGAGGCGGTCACCTCCTTCCAGTTCCTGTGGGTGTTTAACGTGAACGCCGGCGTCGGCGCCGACCTCGTGTTCGGCAAGAGCGACATCACCGCGACGACCTCGAGCGAGCTTGACGTCCAGAATATCTCGACCACGGTCGCGGGCGTCAGTGAAAACCTCAATTACGAGGTCACCCAAACGGGCGCGGTCGCCGTCGACGCGAGCACCAAGGACATCAAGCCGACCTTAGCGCGCGCGCGCGTCATGGCGGGTATCGGCGCGAACATGGGTCCGATCAAGCTCGACGTCCCGTTCTACTACTACTTCTCGGACGGGTACGCCGTCGGCATGTCGGTCGGGATCGTCTGGTAGACCGCCTGCCGTCGCGATCGTGACGACGCGAAAAGGCGCGCCCCTGACCGGGCGCGCTTTTTTTTAAAAATATCCCGTGCATGGAGCATTGCCGGGTATTTCGCGGTAATGCCCTTTCAGTCCCCTGCGGCCTTGAAGTTGTAGACCGGCGTGAGGCGCGCGACCACCGTCGCGGTTTCGGCGATCGCGTCCTCGATCGCGCTCACGGGTTTGTAGGCCATGGGGCATTCGTCTATCGTTCCCCGGTTGACCGAACTTGACCAAACGGCCTCCATCGAATGCCGGTATTCGTCGAGCGTAAAGCGGCGTATCGCTTCCTTACGCGAGAAGAGACGGCCCGCGCCGTGCGGGGCGGAGCAGTTCCAGTCGCGGTTTCCCTTCCCCTCGCAGACGAGGCTCCCGTCCCGCATGTTGATCGGCACGAGAATCCGTTCCCCCTTTTTCGCCGAAACGGCCCCCTTCCGCAGTATCATCGCCTCCGTGTCGAGGTAGTTGTGCGCGGTCGTGAAGCGGTCCAGGACCGTGAGGGCGAGGCCGCCCGTGATGGCGTCGACCAGGGCGCGCCGGTTAAGCCGCGCGAACTCCTGGGCGATGCGCATGTCGTGGACGTAATCGTCGAAGAGCGGCCCGTCGGCGTAGGCGAGGTCTCGCGGGATGTCGGTTTCCCCGCGCGCGCGAACGCGTTCCGCCGCGGCTTCCTGGTACGCGTGCGCGATCTCGAGGCCGAGATGCCTGCTTCCCGAGTGGACGACGAGATAGAGCGATCCCTCCGCGTCGCGGTCAAGCTCGATGAAGTGATTACCGCCGCCGAGCGTCCCGACGCTCCGGAGCGCCCGATCCATCGTCACGCGGTCGCGCGCGCGCAAGGCTTGAAGGTCGAGCTCCTCGGTATAGACGTGCGGGGATTCGCGGACCCGGAATCCCGACGGGATGGCGAGCCTGATAAAGCGGTCGAGCGCGCGGAGGTCGACGTCCCGTTCCGCGAGCCTGACGGTTTCCATGCCGCACCCGATGTCCACGCCGACGAGATTGGGCACGATGCGGTCGCGGACGGTCATCGTCGTGCCGATCGTGCATCCCGCGCCCGGATGCGCGTCGGGCATCACCCGTATCTTCGACCCCTTGGCGAACGGCTGGTCGCAAAGGCGCGCGATCTGCTCAAGCGCGAGAACGTCGACAATGTCGGCGAAAACCTTCGCCTCGGCGTATTTCCCCCGCACGATCCTCATTCCGGAGCCGTCCTTTCGCCGCGCGGGCGATATGTCCCCTGCGACGTCACCGTAAGTGTTTTACGCCGGCAGGTCGCTGTCAAGGGATATCGCGCGTCCGGAAGAAGCAGTACTTTCCTGGCAATCGGGCTCGCGATCGATAATACTGGTTGTATGGAGGAACCGCCCGCATGACCTTCGACGACATCGATACCTTTGGCCTTCACGTCCTGTGCATCGACGACAGCAAGACCCAGCTTGCCCTTTACCGCGACCAGCTCGAGGGCACGTTCACGGTTACCGCCGCGGAAACCTACGAGGACGCGGTCGCGTGCCTTACCTCGCGGCGGCCGGATATCATCGTCCTCGACATGGAGATGCCGAAGGTCACCGGGCTCGAATTCCTCGATATTCTCAGGTATACCCCGAACTACGCGCGAATACCGGTGATAGTCGTCTCGGGCGACAGCAACCAGGCCGATATTAAGGAAGCGTTCAGGCGCGGGGCGACCGATTACGTCAGGAAGCCCTACGACGGCGAGGAACTGATCCTGAGAATCCAGCGGATCTTCAACCTTCTTTCCGCGCGCGCGCAGGCGGAAAGCGAGGCAGGCTCTCGGGGTGCGTCGTTCTCGTCGGCCCAGGACCTGCTCGTCAAGTCGCTCGCCGACCTCGCAGCTGCCCGGGACAACGAGGGCACGGCTCACCTCGTCCGCATAGGCCTTTACGCCGAGGAGCTGTGCCTCGCCGCGGCGAAGACCCCGCGCTTCAGGGTCGAGATCACGAAGGAGTTCGTCGAGCGCGTCGCGGGCATGGCGTGTCTCCATGACATCGGGAAGGTGAATATCCCCGAGTACGTTCTCAGGAAAACCGGTCCGCTTACCGACCGCGAATTCGATTTCATCAAGAAGCACACCTCGGACGGCGCGCGGACGATCGACATGATACGCCTTTCCTTTCCCGACTATGGCTTTCTCGACTTCGCCCGCGACATCGTTCTCTATCATCATGAGCGTTGGGACGGGAAGGGCTATCCCGAGGGCCGCGCCGCGGTGACGATACCGCTTTCCGCGCGGATCATCGCGATCGCTGACTCTTTCGACGCGATGACCCTGAAGCGTCCCTATCGCGAATCGCTCTCCTTCGACGCGGCGTTCGCCGAGATCAAGGCGGATCGCGGAACCCTCTACGATCCCGACCTCGTCGACGTGTTCGCGTTCTGCCACGCGCGCTTCCGCGAGATAGCGGAGAAGAACCACGATTGACGGATGCGCGCTTTTCCTGCGCGCGAGCGATTCTCCTTGTCAATGGCACGAGAGCGACCCTATACTCGAGTAATGAAGAGGCCGTCATGCGATTAGGAACGAAAACCTCCTGTGTCATTGCCGTTGCGCTTCTCGTTACGGTCGTTTCGTGCAGGCGCGCGACGAAAGACCCGCTCGTCAGCATCGCGGAGAAATATAACGCCGGCAATTTCGTGAGCCTTGCGGATTTTTACCGGGAAACCGCCGGCGTCAAGCTGTCCCTCAAGGGCGTGGTCGTCGAGGTCGAACAGGCCGCGGGACCCGCGTTACTCGACGCGATCAGGGCCGAATACGTCAACGTGATGCCGTTCAGGATCGAGAAGAACTACGGTTCGGAAGGCAAAAAAGACCGCGTCGCCGTGATCAAGAGCATGGATCAGTTCGAGCTCGTCGAGGCGCTCAAGACGTCGGGAAAGGAGGACAAGGTCTCCACCGAGTCGATCGTCAAGGCGCTCAAGGCGATCGACGCGTCGGCGCGGATACGCATCAACGGCGCGGGCGCGGATTTCGTGGAATTCACCTTCACCGTTCCTCCCGCGGACTGGACCGCGATCGCGAAGGAATGCGCCGCGATCGCGCCGAACATCGTGATCTACGGCACCGGCACGGTCAAGAAGCTCGAGAGCGAGATGCGGCAGTATAACGGCGCCGTCCTTTGGTGGTATTGAATGGCCTTGTTCCGCAAAAAGAAGCAGGTCGTCGACGTGACGCCCGAGATCCTTTTAGCCTCCCTTTTCGATCCCGACGCGCTCGCGGCGCATGACGCCGGAAGGGCCCGGCGATTCACCGTTCGCGCGGCCTCGCTCGAGGAAGCGTTCCCGGGAACGTCAGCCTCCCTGGCGTACTCGGGTTCGAGCGTGCCCGTCGCCGCGTGCGTCGCGGGAGACGAGCTTGCCTCCCGGAGTCGCGCCTGGCTTGCCGATGGCGCGCTCGCGCCCGGCGTGAATCACGTATGGGTCGAGACCGGGATCGACGGCGCTTTCCTCGACTCCTTTCGCTGGCTTGTCCTCGAAATGGCATGCTTCGCGCTCGTAGCCGCGGATGACCGCGTTCAGGCACTGGTTTGGCTCTCCGACGGTCTTCTCGGGAAACTCAAGGCGCTTGCGGAAGCGGAGAACCTCACGCGCGGAAAGCGGCGCGGCAACGCGCCGGCGACCGTTCCGGCCGGCGCGGACATTCCCGGTTCGGGATCGGACTCGACGGGCGTCGAGGCCTTTCGGGTCGATCGCGCGCGCGACCTTCCCGTGCTGTCGGCGTATTGCGCGCAACAGTTCAAGGCGGAGGACCGGATCTTCTCGACCGTCCCGTCGGCGTTCGGGTTCCGCGCGACGGGGGAAGGGCTTGCCGGGGCGCCCGAGTATCCCGTCTGGTTCAAGGCCTCGTTCGAGTGCCTCATGCCCGACGGCACGGACGCAAAGTCGTTTACCTTCCTCTACGCCTTTTCGCGATCGGCCCTCCCGCTCAACCTCGGCGACGCGGAGTCGAGCCGCTACGTCGCCGCGCTCGCGAAGGCAACGTTTACCGAAAGCGTCAGGCGGTACCTCTCCCTTGCGGGACTCAAGCCCGGCAAGCTCGCCTGCATTCCCCTGACCGCGCCGTCCGATCTCGCGGGTACGGCCGACCTCTTTTATCTCGATTTTCTCGCGCGCGACTCGAGTCTGTCGGTACCCGCGCGGGTCGTCGCGCCGATCGCCTCGCTCGTACCGCTCGCGCTCGCCTGGAAACTTCCCCTTTCCCGGCTGCCCGGCGCCGCGGATGGCGCCTCCGTGCTTCTCGGCGTCAACGCGCGCATGCTCGCGAAGGCCTTGCCCTCGATCATCGAGAGCCCGGAACTGCGCCCGAAGGTGCCCCGTTTCTGCGTAAACGAGCTTCTCCGCCTCCTGTCGGACCATGACGCGCGGCTCGTGATCCAGAACGTGCTCATCCCGGACTTCGGGGCGAAGAGACTCCCCGGGCTCGTCTTTTACGCGGTGACCGTGAAGGGTCCGGAGGATCGGGAGCGTCAGGCTATCATCCCCTACGGACCCTTCGACCCGAAGCGATTCGATTCCTTCCTTCCCGACGCCTTCAAACGGGGTTTTTACGAGCAGACCCGGTCGCTCGAGGCCATGCCTCCCGAAGCGTGCGCGGAACTCAACGACGAGGCCCTGCGCGCGGTCATGCGGGCCGCCCTCGGCGGCAGGATCGGGGCGACCGAACGGCTCAAGTACCTCATGCGGGAGCTCGTCCTTAAGGTCGATAGCGCCCGCGCGGAGGCGGTGATGGCCGGGTTGCGGGCAAACGGTGTTCCCTTCGGTATCCTCAAGGGCCTCGAGCCGAAGGCCGCCCAGCGGGTCGCGGCCTCGGTAGACGACAGGGATTTCGCGCTCGCGCTCGTCGATTGCCCCGAGGAGATCGCCGGGATGCGGAAGTACGCGAGTCGTGCGAAGACGGAGCGCCTCCGCGAGGATCTTACGTTCGTCCGGCGACTGATCAAGGAAGGCTCCCTTACGCTTTCCGACGCGCTTGCCGCGAAGGAACGGATCGCGCTCGCGATCAAGCGCGACGAGGAGCGGGAGCGGGAACGGGCGGAGATCGAGGCCAGGACCCCGTCCTCATCCGTCACCGAGCGCCCGGGTTCTTCCGCGCGCTCCTGAGCTCCGTATCGGCGAAGATGACGGTCCCGGGGGGTTATTGCCCGTCGGCTTCCCCGACGCGTTCGCCCTCCGCCTTGAACCCGAGATCGACGGCGGGAGCCTCATCGGCGATTCGCTCGATCTCGTACTGAAGGGCCGTCTGTATGTACGCGCGGATCTTCTGGCGCGAGAGCGGCTCCATGCGCTGGGTAAAGAGCATCACGTAGAGGGTTTTTTCGCCCTCGACCTCGCGCTTCCCGAAAACGATCGCCTCGGTCCGCACGAGCGTGCCGCGCAGGCGGAGCTGTATGTCGTGGAGAACGATGTTTTTCTGGAATTGCGGGTCGGGGTCGAGCCAGCATGAGAAGCCGACCACGCTGATGTCGTTGAGGTTTCCCGTCACGTTGAACGGTCCCTCGCGGACGTTGAGCGAGGAGAGGGTGTCGTGCTCGCATGTCGCGCGGACGAATTTTCTGCGGCCCTTCGCCTCGGCGGCCTTGAGGGTGGCGAGGAGTATTTTGGTGCTCTCCTCCATGCCGAGCTTGAGCTTGACGAAGCCGCACGGGATTCCGATGTCCATGAGGTATTTTTTCTGGAGTTTCTCGTCGGTGTTATAGGAGACGATGCCGATACCCACGTCCTTCGTCTCGGGATTCGCCATCACCGCGCGGATCCATGCTTCCCAATCGCGTTCCGCGAGGCCCGCGTCGATGTTAATGAAACAGATTGAATCGGGGAACCGCGCGAAGAGCCGTTGGGCGGTCTCGTGGGACTTGAGCATATACACCTCGTATTCCTGGTCCAAAAGGCGGGTTACGAGGTCATCCCGGATGACGCTGGGCGGATAGAGAAAAAAAACCTTCTTTCCGAGATCGTAATCGCTCATCCTGAAGTACTCCTTACGTTAGTATATCACCGGTATGTCGCGCCCGGCATAAAAACCGCCCCGATGCGGGCATCAGGAAAGCTCCTGCCCGATGGCGAAGATCGCGAAGGGAACGGTCTGCTCGTTCGCGCATATCTCCGAGAAGGTCCAGAGAACCTGTCGCGTCTGGCCCGATCCCGCCTGGTGCGGCACGATGACCGGCTTGTCCGGGGATCGGAGCGCGGCTTCCTCGAGGGGCATGATTGCCGAGATTTTACGTCCGAGAAGCTCGGTTTTCGGCTTCCCGGCGAGCCGCTCGAAGGCGGCGTTCGTCCGGGTGATGTAGAGCCCCGTATTCCATATCACGATCGCGGCGTTCGACTGGCTCATGAGCCGGTCGTAGTACTCGGTCGCGTCCCGATACGCCTTTTCGAGCCGTCTGCTCTGCTCGAGTTCCTTTTCGAGGCAGTCCGTTTGCTCGCCGACGATGGACGCGAGGTTTTTCCGCTGGTACGCGAGGGTGGTTTCCGCCGCCTCGCGCTTTTTGGTGAGGTAGACCATGACGCTTCCGACGATCACGAAAAAGACCGAGCGGCAGGCGGCGGGCCCGACGAGGGAGGCGTCCCTCGTGACGGCGATGACGATGATCATGTACACGACCGCGATCGAAACCGTGAACCACAGTCCGTGACGGGGAAAGCTTGCGCACATGATGATGATCGGGATGTAGTAGAGGTGCGGGAAGACGATGGAATACCCGAAATTGAGGCAAAGCACGCTGATTCCGATCGCGAGGGCCGAAACAAGGGCAATGATGGGCTTGACGCAAAGTTGAATCTTAAAAGTCGTACCTTCGACGGACGTGCTTGCCGGAGTGGTATTCGACGGGTCCATGATAGAAGTATCGCTTACCCCCCTTGCGTCCGCAAGGGGGATTTCGGACAAAAACCGGAAATTCGATCAGGAAAAGAGCTTCCGGCACTCGAGATAGAACCGTTTTTCGCTCGCCTCTCCCATCGAGAAGCTTTTTCGCGGTAACGGGCCGCCCCGGGCGATCGTCGCGAAGAAACTGTCCTTCTCGACGGGGGGAAGGAGGAGGGAAACGGCTCCCTGTTCCTTCCCGAGGCGCCAGACCTCTTCGGTTCCGTGGATATAGTCGATCTTGACCGCGGGATTTTCCGCGAGGAACTCGTCGAGGGCGGGCTGCAGCCGGCTGACCGCGAGGGCGGGATCCGGGGAATCGAGTATCGAAAGGCTCCCCGATCCGACGAAGCCGAAGCGGGTTTCATTCCGCTCGCACACGGCCTTTTCGAGGGCCGCCTCGGAGGGCGCGGGAGCGATCGTCCCGCCGAGTTTCGCGGCGAGGAAGGATGCTACCGTTTCGGGATCGGTCCCGAAAAGGACGCGGTGGATCGGCTCGAAGGTGAGTCCGTCGTCGTAAAGGTTGACGATCTCGACGAGGGCATGGCGCGCGGGATGGCGCGAAAGGTCGATCTTTCCCGCCTTCGCGTCGGCTTCATGCGCGGCGCGGAACTCGTCCCAAACGGCCTTGGCGGTCGCGAGGGAATGGTTCCCGTCGCCGACGGCGAAAAGGAAGGAAGATCCGTCGGGGCTCGTGTTCGCCTTCGCGAGATCGGCGACGGCGCGCGCGGCGTACTCGAGGTCGGCGGGGGCGGAAACTTCCCAGCCGGACACGGAGCCCGACTCGGGCTCGAGCGCGGTTTCGTAGAGCGCTTTCCCCGCGCGAACGCGGGATCCCGTTCCCTCGACGAGGGTTTTTCCGGGATCGTTCACGAGCAGCATGATGTGCGGGCTCTCGAGCGGGGCCCCGCGCCTGATCTCCATGCGCGGCGGGATACGGTCGACGATCGTCGCCTCGGTCGCCCTGATGAGGGCCTTCGAGTCGGGTTTCCATTCGTAGGCGTCGAGGTCGATCGCCGCGACGAGGCCCTTGCGGGTCCTGCCGTAGGCGGTTTTCCGCTCGATATAGACGAAGCCCCGCACGGCGTCGGCGAATATGCCTTTCCCGGCGTTTGCGCCGATATAGTCGCCCATCGTCTTCCTGATCGCCTCGAGGCGTTCGGCGCGGCCCGAGTCCTCGAGGTAGACTTCGGGAAGAATGACCTTGAGGGTCGAGGGTTCGGACCCGACGCGGTCGGCGACGCGCTTCCAGTAGGAGCGGTCCTGGGTATACTGGTCGCAGGCGATGACCGCCCAGCGCGAAAGGTCACCTTTTTCCGCGGGAAGAAGGATATCCGGCACGGAAAGGCCATATTTCTCGAATGTTTCGGTATAATTCATGGTGTGCATGATACGGGAAAATCGCCGGCGGGGTCAACGGCGCGCTTGTTTGCCGGTTCACCGCGCGCTCAGGACGCGACATGACCGGAGGCGTTCAATCGTCGGCCACGCTTGACCGCCGATTCGATTCCTCCGTATCTTCGTAGGGAGAACCATGCAAGGTCAGCGGCAAGTCCTTTCACAGCAACAACGCCTCAATCTCAGCCCCCAGCTGGTGCAGTCCATCAAGCTGATGGCCCTCCCGTACGCCGAGCTTCGCGAGCGTATCATCGAGGAGGTCGAGCGGAACCCCGCGCTCGAGATCGTGAACGATCCCTTCGAGTCGGCCGAGATTCCCGCCCCGCAAGGGCCAGAGCCCGTTGGCCCGGGGATGGCAGCCTCTTCGTCCCCGGACGAGGGCCCGGGGGACGGTTTTGAGGCCTTCGTCGAGCCGGACGACTTCGCGGACCGTCTCGGGCCCGCGACGCCCCTCGATACGACGCTCTATGGCGGAAGGTCACTCGACGCGGGCACGTCCATGAGCGATCGGTCGGGGGATCGGGGAGAGACCGACAGCGACGAGCATCGCGATTTCATCGAGGGCGCGCTCCATCGCGAGGAAACCCTCCAGGAACGCCTGCTCGAGCAACTCGGCGAGCTTTCGCTTCCCGCGCGCGTGCGCGCGCTCGCGGAGCTCGTGATCCAGAACCTCGACCATGACGGCTTTCACAGAGTCGATCCCGCCGAGCTTCCCGGCGCGGAAGGCGACGCGCTCGAGGCCGCCCTCGACGCGGTTCGCGGTCTCGATCCCGCCGGTTGCGCGACGCGCGATTGGCGCGAAAGCCTTCTCGTGCAGGCGCGCCTCATCAAGCGCGCGCGCGGGGAGGGGAACCCCGACCCGGCCCTCGACCGGACGATCGAGATCATCGACCGCCATTTCGACGCGCTCGAGCGCGGCCGGCCGGACGCCCTCGTAAAGGCGCTCTCAAGGCGCGAGGACGTCGGCTTTACCCTCGACCTCGACGGGGCGGAGGAGATTCTCGATATCGTCAGGAGTCTCGATCCCTTCCCCGGCCGGGCCTTCGGCTCCGAGCCGGTTTCCGCCGTGATCCCGGACGTCATCGTCAGGCGCGCGGAGGACGGGTACGCGGTCGTCATCAACGACGAGGAGATCCCGGTCCTCGGCGTATCGCCCTTTTTCATGGAGCTCGAGTCCGCGCGATCGGGCCCGGACGGCGCGGGGGACTCAGTCGGCGAGGACGCGGCGAAGGCCCGCGATTTCGCGCGCGAGTCCGTCAAGGAAGCCCGGTGGTTTATCGGAACCCTCGAGCGGCGAAACTTGACGATCCTCAAGCTCGTGCGCGCCATCGTCGTCTTCCAGCGCGATTTCTTCACGCACGGGCCCGCGCGGCTCGCCCCCTTGCGGATGCGCGACGTCGCCGAGGAGATCGGCATGCACGAGGCGACCGTCTCGCGCGCGGCGAACGGGAAATACCTTCAGTGCGAATGGGGCGTATTCGAGCTCAGGCACTTTTTCTCCAATCAGGTGGGCTCCGCCCGGGTACCTTCCGCCGACGGACGCGAGGGCACGGGCGGTGCGGGCCTCTATTCCAAGGAAGGCGTTAAGGAGATCATCCGCTCGATGATCGCGGATTCGCGGGAGGCGCTCTCTGACCAGAAGATCGCGGATCTGCTCGCGACGAAGGGGATCAAGATCGCCCGCCGCACGGTCGCGAAGTACCGCGGAGAGCTCACGATCGGCTCGTCCTTCGACCGATAGCCGCCCTCGGGTTCTTTTTGCAAATCCCCGCTTTCCGTAGTATTATTGGGTGTGGGACGGCATCCTGCCGCAGACATACTACTTGAGGAGGTTTCCATGAACATCAACGTACAGGCCGTAAAATTCACCCTCGACGAGGACCGCAGGTCCTATATCGACAAGAAACTTGAGCGCATCAAGTATGCCGAAGACCTCATTACCGATCTTCTCGTGATCGTAAAGCTGGAAAAACAGCAGTTCTACGGGGAAGCCACCGTCAATTTCCGCTGGGGCGGGAACGCGCACGTAACCTCCGACGATTTCGATTTCAACGCCGCCGTCAACAAGCTGATGGACGTGCTCGACACGAAGGTCCGCAAGGAAAAGGACAAGATTCAGGACAGGAAGTAGCGGTTCGAGGTCGCGCGTCGCGGTACGCGCGACGGGGGCGCGGCCGCCGGGCGGCGTGACCGTCCGGCGACGTGCGCTTTACAAAGACGGTCCCGGAAGGGTATAGTCAGGTATGGCTTTGAAACGGTTTTCCGTGCTCGACCTCCTGGGCCTTAACCTGAAGGAACACGATTCGCTCGACCTCAGGTGCATCTGCGGGCGCCGGGGCCTGACGCGGGATATAACCATCCCCGACCTGAACAGGCCAGGGCTTGCGCTTTCCGGCTTTTACGATTCCTTCGCCTACCAGCGGGTTCAGCTCTTTGGCCGGGGAGAGGTGGCGTACCTCAGCAAGATCATCGACGAGGGCCGTACCGAGACCATTCAGCAGCTTTTTTCCTATCAGCTTCCGTGTTGCATCTTCACGCACAGTCTCGAGCCGCCGCAGGCGTTCATAGACATGGCCGAGGAAACCGGCTGCCCCGTCCTTCAGACCGGGCTCGAATCGAGCGAATTTTCGTCGAGGCTCCTGCGCATCATGTCGAACATCTTCGCGCCGAAGGTGACGATTCACGGCGTGCTCGTCGAGGTATACGGCCTCGGCATCCTCATCCTCGGGGACTCGGGGGTAGGGAAGAGCGAGACGGCCCTCGAGCTCATCGAGCGCGGCCACCGGCTCGTCGCGGACGACGTCGTCGAGATCTCCTGCGTGAACGGAAACGTCCTCATCGGGCAGGGCGCGAACAAGATAATCGGGCACCACATGGAGATCCGGGGCTTGGGCATCATCAACATCACCCAGCTTTACGGGGTCGGCTCGATCCGCGAACGCAAGGAAGTCCAGATCGTCGCGAAGCTCGAGGAATGGGACGCGAACAAGGTGTACGACCGGCTCGGCACCGAGGAGCTCACGATGGAGATTCTCGGCGTTCAGGTGCCGAAGCTCGAGATCCCGGTAAAGCCGGGCCGAAACGTGCCGATCATCCTCGAGACCGCCGCGATGAACGAGCGGCTCAAGAGCATGGGGTATTTTTCCGCGAAGGAGTTCAACCAGAACGTCCTCAAGTGGATCGAGACCGACGCAGCGCGGGCGCCGTATTACGGCGTCGATGACTCATACTGAAGGAAAGGCCAGATGACTACGAAGACCGTTACGATCAAGAACAGGGCTGGAATCCACGCGCGCCCCGCGGCGCTCATCGCGCAGACGGCGAACCGTTTCGCGTCGGAGATCCTGATCGAGCGCGAGGATACCCGGATCAACGCGAAGTCGATCATGGGCATCATCACGATGGCCGCGAGCTACAATACCCAGCTGACGATTCGCGCCGACGGCGCGGACGAGATGGACGCGGTCGGGGCCATCGAGGCCCTTTTCGAGAATAAATTCGAGGAAGATTGAAAGAGGTCAAGCGCGGCCACACGCCGGTTTACTTTTCCCTTCCGTTCCTCTGTCTCGTCTATTTCATGGTCGTCGCGTCGTCGTTCCTGCTCGCCGAACGCGTTTTCGCGGGCGTTTTCGCGGCGACGATCTTCACCTCCCCGCACGGTATCCTTCCGTTCATCGCCGCTCCCTTCGCGCTTCTCGCGTTCCTCGGGCTATTCCTCTATGCGGTGATCGCGGACTCTCTCCATTCCGGCCTTTCGGGCCGTTTTTCCTCGAGAATCTTCCTCGCCACGGCCCTGCTTCTTTTCTCCGTCGCGGCTCCTACGACCCTGATCGTGAGTCGCTACGCGGGGGTCGCCGTCGGTTCCTGGTACGACCGGTCGGTTTCCGACTCGCTTGCCGCGGTCGAGGACATCGGCGACCTCTATGTCGAGGAGCGCCTCGCGTCGATGGAGCGCGTCGCCGACCGGTATTTCACCGGGCTCGCGATCACCTCGTATCGCACGCGCCCCTCGGACTGGATGAGCGACATACGGGCGCTGGATCCGCACGCGGTCGCGTGCCAGGTATACCGCGCCGCGCGGGTCGGGGACTCGACCGCGTATCAGAGCGTCATCGAGACCGGGGATTCAGCCCGCTTCCTCTCCCGCGATTCCCTCGCGAGCGTGAGAGACGGCCTCTTTACCGTGCCCGGAGAGCGGGACGTCTTTCGTTTCGGCGCGGTGGTCCGCTACAGCGGGAGCGCGTACGCGTGCGTCTATACCGCCGATATCCCGGCGGGCTTCACCGAGCGGATGGAGCGCGTGCGCGCGACCCGTTCGCAGGCGAAGATCGTCGATACCCTCAAGCCCTTCCTGCCGCTCATGGGAATATGGGTTTTCGCCATGTTCATCCTCCCGTCCCTTCTCATCGCGCTCGTCATCGCCTATCGCGCCTCGTGCGTGGTCGCCGATCCGGTTCGCGCGATTCTCTGGCACTCCTCGCGCCTCGCCGAGGGAGACTTCTCCTGGAGGAGCGTTCCCCGCTCGCGGGACGAAACCGCTGAGATCGCCATGAAGCTCAACGCGGTCTCCGCGAACAGATCGCCCGAAAAGGCGGACAAAAAGGGCCCCGATCGGGTATAATGTCGGCCGGAGGATAACCGATGCCGAGTCCCGCACAGAAGAACAGCGCCCCAATATGGGTATTTACCGGACCGGAGATCGGCGAGCGAAACGCGGCGGTGGACGAGCTCCGCGCCGCCTGCGCCCGCGAGGCGGGCAACCTCGACGCGCATTCCCTGTACGCCGCCGACGTCCGCGTCGGGGACGTCGTGTCCCTCCTCCAGAACGGATCGCTTTTCGCCGACGCGCGTTTCGTCGTCATCAGGAACGCCGAGCTCATCAAGAAAAAGGACGACGTCGACCAGATCCTCGCCTGGGTTTCCGGGGCCGCGGGGGCCGAGGGAGCCTATCTCGTTCTCGTCTCGGACGAGATCGGGATCGACAAGCGGATCGAGGGCGCCGTGCCCAAGGATCACAAGCGCGTGTTCTGGGAACTCTTCGAGAACCGGAAAGAGCAGTGGATCGACTCGTTCTTCAGGAAGGCCGGCTGCTCGATCGAGCCGGACGCAATCGCCTCGATCCTGGAACTCGTCGAGAACAACACCGACGCCCTCAAAACCGCCTGTTCCCGGTTCACGCTCTTTTTCCCCGCGGGTCATCGGGTAACCGAGGCCGACGTCGAGTCGATCCTCTCGCATAACCGCGAGGAAAGCCCCTTCACCCTTTTCGACAGCCTCGCGGAGGGCGACCTCGAGGGATCCCTCGCGATCCTCGGGAAGCTCTCCCTTTCGAAGGAGTCGTCGCCCGTGCAGACCATCGCGGGCCTTTCCTACTGTTTCAGGCGGCTCGCTGACTGGCATCGGCTCGCCCTGGCCGGCACGACCGACGAGTTCTCGCTCAAGAAGGCGGGATTTTCCTCGCGTCGCGCGGTCGATCAGTACCGTACCGCCTCGCGCCGCTGGGACGCGGCCGCCACCGCCCGGATACTTTCCCTCCTCTCGTCGACCGACCTCGCCCTCCGCTCCTCGGGCGCGCAATTCCAGGACTCGAGGATGGAACTCTGCGCGTACTCGATTCTCCGGAAGGACGGAAAGCCCCTCGCGGTCGCCGATTACCGATAGGTCCCACGCGGGCCGAAAGGCGCGCGTCGCAACGTAAGGAGATACGCCCATGAAGCACGCGATCCTCGCGCTCAATCTCGCCGCCTTCATCTCGGGCGCCGCGGCGATGGCCTTCCTGCTCGTCCTCGCGCGCCAGAAGCCGAGCCCGGTCGTGGAGCTCGCGCGTCGCGCCCTCGTCGCGCTCACCTTCATCGCCGCGTGCAACGGCGTCGACTACTACCTTGGCGCGTTCGCCTGGATTCACGATCGGCGCCTCTCCTTCATGACGATGAACTTTCTCGCGCTCGCGACCCTGTACGCCCTTTCGCGCCTTTTCAGGCTCGTCGAGGTGGTGACGAGCCGTCCCCTCGGCGGCGCGTTCTGGAACCTTTTTGGGGCGCAGTCCTTTATCGCGTACGCGGCGACGCTCGCGGCCGCGCTTTTCGCGGGCTCCTCCATCAAACCGTCCGCCGGCTACGCCGTTTCGGCCCTCGACGCCGCCGCGTGCATCCTCCTCGCCGCCGTCGTGACGTGCGCCCGCCTGCGGCTCGTTCCGGCGGCCGATCGGCCCTTCGCGGCAAGCCTCGTCGGCTTCGCGCTCCTCTGGCTCGTGCTCGACGTCGGGAACGAGCTCGCCTGGTGGCGCGATCTGTTCGGTTTTCCCCAGATCGCCCTCTCTCCCGTGTTCCTCGTGGTCCTCAGCGCGTGCGCGATCCTTCGCGCGGCCCGCCTTCTTTCCGCCGACCCGGCGATTCCGGGTCAGGCGGAACCTGCCGATGCCGGCGTTCCGATCGTTCCGGTTCAAGCCCGCGCGGTCATGCCCGACGCGCGATGGGATCTGTCCGACCGGGAGCGCGAGGTTTTCGCCCTGCTCGTCGCCGGCTACGAGAACGCCGGGATATCCGAGCGCCTTTTCATCTCTCCCCACACGGTGAAGAATCACGTTTCGAACGTCTACCGGAAGGCCGGGGTGCGCAACCGGCTCGAGCTCATGAGAAACGCCCTCCCGTCGGGGGAGGAATCCCTTCCCGGGAAATGATTCCCGCCTGTTTCCCCCGAAACGGGAATGACGGGCGATTGCGGCCGGCGCGCGACCTCCCCCATGATGAGCCCAGTCGGGGAGGAAAAACGATGACTATAGCCAGTCTCGATGCCTATCGTCTCTTGAACGAGGGCGGTCAGTCGAAGATTTACGAGTACGCCGGCGATACGGTGTTGCGGGTCCCGAAACGGGAAATGGACTACGACTCGATTCACTACGAGTTTCGCGTGTACCGGTTCCTCGAGGGGAAGCTGCCGGTTCCCCGCGTCCACGAGGTAGCCGAGTATCGGGACGTTCCGTGCCTTGTCATGGAAAAACTTTCGGGCACGGATCTCTTTTCCGTCCTCAGGAAAAGGCCGCTCCGCATCGCCTCGGTGCCGGGAATCCTCACGGGGCTGCACGGCTCCCTGTTCTCGCTGAAAACGTCCGACGCCTTCAATACCAATCACGACAAGGCGCGATACTGCATCGGCAAGGCCTCGAACCTTGACGCCGCGCTCAAGGAAAAACTCTTCACGCTCCTTGATCGACTGCCTTCGGGAACGACTCTCTGTCACGGCGACTTTCATCCAGGGAACATCATCGAAAGCGGCAAGAACCGCTATGTCATCGACTGGTCTTCCGCCACGATCGGGTCCCCGCTTTTCGACATCGCGCATACCTATCTCCTGCTCATGAATACCCCGCGACTCGAAAACGTCCCCGACCGCGTTTTCCGCGTTCAGCGGAAAATTACCGGCTATATCGGGAAAAGATACCTCACGCTGGTTTGCGCGCAAAACGGCATCGCGATCGATTCGCTCTTTCCGTATCTTCTCGTCAAGGCCGGGGAGCGATGCTTTTACGGGATGAGTTCCGAACAGGAATGGCTCCATTCATTCATCGAGAAAAATATCGACCGGGAAGCCATAGACGTCAAAAAGATTCGTCAGTACGCCTGAGACGATCCGGATTTCACATTCCGATTGGCGTCAGGTGAAAGACCGGGTCTTCTCTCTCCCGTTGGCAAGGAGCAAAGCATGAAAGTATACGGAGGAAGCGGCCGTCTCTCGCACGTCGACGACGCGCGGTCGCTCGTCATCTTTCTCGTCGTGATGGTTCACGCGAGCGTCACCTATAGCGGCATCGGCGGCTGGTACGTGACCGAGAACCGTCCCGGGAATCTCGGGCTCGGCGCGTTGCTCGCGTTCGGCCTTTTCAACTCGTTTTCGCAGGCCTGGTTCATGGGAATCCTCTTTTTTTTCGGCGGGGCGTTCGCCGCCGACGCGCTCGCGCGAAAGGGCTTCGCGCGTTTCGTCAGGGATCGCGTTCTCAGGCTCGGGCTCCCGCTCGTCGCGTACGTATTCGCGATTACCCCGGCGCTTTACTATTTCCTCGTGATCCCCGGCGTCGCCCGGGAAGCGGGCGGGTTCTGGGAGTTATACCTTTCGCGTTACGTCCGGTCGGGGATGTTCCTTTCGGGTAACGGGCCGCTCTGGTTCGCCGAGACCCTTCTCGCGTTCTCGCTCGTCTTCGCGTGCCTTCGCCTGGCGGGCGGCGCTCTCCGTTCCCGCGCCGACGTGACGTCGGTTCCGCCCAAGGAGACGCCCTCGACGCGCGCCTTTCTCGCGTTCGCGCTCGCCGTCGCGTGCGCGGCCTTTGTCGTGAGGATCAGGATGCCCATCGGGACCTCGTGGCTCAACCTGCAATTCTGCTTTTTCGCCTCGTACGTCGCGCTGTTCATCCTCGGGGTTCGCGCGTCGGAGGGCGGCTGGTTCGATTCGATCGCATCGCGCCGATACGGCCGATGGCTGTGGGCGGCGGTCGGGATAGGGATTCCCTCCTGGCTCCTTATCATGGCGGCGGGCGGGCCCCTTCGCGGCGACATGGAGAGCATCGGGGGCGGGCTTCGCTGGCAGAGCGCGGCGTATTCCCTTTGGGAGTCCTTCGTCGCCGTCGCGATGACCCTCGGCCTTACCGCCTTCCTCGCGGGGAGGAGCCGCCAGGGCGGGGCGATTTCGGCCTTTATCGCACGCAATTCATTCTCGGTGTACTTTTTGCACCCGATTTTCCTCATCGGACTGACGCGGCTATTCGCCGATTGGGCAGCGCATCCGGTCGCGAAGGCGCTCGTCGTGGGGTCGCTCGCGTATTCGGCGACTCTGGTGTTCGCGGAGCTCGTCGTCAGGAGGATCCCGGGTCTCCGGAAATACTTCTAGCGGCGTTTCGCCCGGGCGCCATCGGCGAGCTGGCGCGCGAGGGAGACCCCGTCGCCCGCCGCGACGCCCTTCCGGTAGGAGTCGGCCTCGACGCGGCGCCCGGTGCGCTTCGTCTTCGTCTTCCCGTAGCGGTCGGCGATGTACGCGTCGTTCTCCTTCGAGGCGGTTCCCGACATCGCGAGCGCGAGCGAGCGATCCCCGGGATCGGGGTCGCTACTTGAATCCGCGCGCGGCTCGCGCACGTCGCTTTCGTCGTCACCCGACCAAACCGCCCCGTTCGCCCGTTGCGCGAGCCGGTCGCCGAGTCGATGGACCACGCCGAGCTTGAAGCTTTCGAGATGGGCGACCCGGTCGCCGTGCGCGCGGCCGAGCTTGAGGACGACGAGGTGAAGGTACCTGAAGAGTTCCGCCGCCGCCTCGGCGTTGACGGGGCGCCCGACGATGATGACGCGGCTCGAGCCGGCCGTCGTGAGATGGAGCGCGCGCGTGAAGGTCGCCTCGGTGACGACGGCGACGAGGTGCGATTCCCAGGCCCGCAGGCGCCGTTTCTCGAGGAGCGTCGCCTCGGTGACCTCGCTCGTCTCGGGCTCCACGTCGGAAAGCGAGAGTCCGTACCGCGCGAGCAGGGCCTGCGCCTTCGCGAGCGCGGAGGCCGCCTCGGCCTCGCTCGGGGACTCGCCGAGCGCGAGAAGCTTCCGTACCTTCGCGAGGATCGCGTCAGAGGGCGCTTCCGTCATCGCCCGTTACCGCCGTAGGACCATTTGACGCCGGTTTTCCAGAGCGTTTCGATCGCGCGTTTGCCCGCGACGTGGCCCGCGTTGAGGACGAGCCTCGCGTCGACGCCCGCGTTCGCCGTGACGTTCTTCGCGATCGGACAGATCGCCTCGACCGAGAGCGCGTGCACGCTTTTTTTCGTCGTGCCGATGAGCGCATCGAGCGCGCCCGCGCCCGCGTATTCGTCGTAATCGTAATAGACCGGGAGCCGCATCGGCTCGCCCGATACGTTGAACGTCCCGTCGCTCATCATCCCGAGATAGACCGGACCCTTCAGGATCCAGGCGTATTTGACCGATATCCGTTTCCCGTCGCGCGCGAGCGCGGTGAACTTGAGCGAAAGCTCGTCGACGTCGCCGCCTTCGGGATGCCCGAGCGGGGTGTCGAGCGCCGAGTGCCCGCCGGTGATGAGCTGCCGCTGGTACATGGTGAGGTACGGCTGCCAGCGCGCGTAGGTCCACTCGTCGGCGTGGCTCCATTCGACGTTGAGCGCGAAGCGCCATTCGCGCGAATCGACGGGAAGGACGTAGCGCGCGCCGAGCTCCCAGGCCCAGCAATTCGGTTTCGAGACGCCCGATTCGTCCGGGGCCCTCGAGTCGTCCATGAGGAACTCCCCGTACGCGAGGAGCCCGTCCACGGGAACCGCCCAGGCGTCGGCGTGGAGCATGACGTTGCTCACGCCCGCGGAATAGGTATTGTGCCAGGCGACGGTGGGGAGGAGGTTCATGAGGTCGGGAACCTTTCCGCCGACGAGTTGCATCTCGCCGAGGCCGAACCCGAGCCGGTCATACGGCTTGAACTCGAGCCGGTGGTAGGTAAAGAGCTTGAAGGGAACGACCTCCTGGGTCGCCGCGTCGTGGTTGTTCACCGTGTCCCAGCCCCACGAGTCGTCCCCGTCCCACGCGGTATAGGATTGGATCGCGTATTCGTCCCGCTCGAGATGGGACGAGGAAGTCGCCATGAACGCGAAGAAGCGGAACTTGCGCGAGAACCAGGAGAATTGGACCTGATCGTACCAGCGCGCGTCCCCGTTGAGGAAGAGGTTCGACTCGCCGAGCCCGATGCCGGTCCGGAGCCTGCCCGCGGCCACGGTCGCGTTGCCCCATGACCAGGCGAGATAGCCTTCCTCGGGGAAGGTCCAGTACTGGACGTAATCGCCGGGAATCCAGAATCCGCTTATCCCGTCCGGGTCCGCGTAGCGGGCGAGGGAATCAGTCGTGAAGTCGATCTGGGTGGTCGCGAAAAACGAGCGGACGCCGAAGCTCACTCCCGCGGCGAGAACCGGCTCGGAAAGGCGGAGACGGTCGATGATCGAGGAGTCAGCGAGATTGCGCGACATGTCGAGGTTCGACCAGCCCATCGCGTAAGGCTGCACGACGAACTTCCCGGAGACCCGGGGCTCGTCCCAGGCTCCGTATCCCGAGTCGATGCCCTCGGAAGCGGCCTCGCGGACCGAAAGGGATTGCACGGTCGTCGGGGGGATCGCGCCGTTCCTGATCCGGTCGAGGTAGCCCCATTCGAGCGGCGCGTCATGCGCGTTGAGGATGTGCGCGTCCTGCGCCCGCGGCGCCGCGAGGGGAACGAGGATGACGAGGGCAATCGTGGCGGGGAGCGCGAGCCGTTTCATGGGAATGGTCTCCTTCAAGAATGAATCGTTTATGTATATCTGCCGAGTATAGCCGATTTTCGCGCGATAGGGGAGGGTTCGGCGCGTCGCGCCTAGTCCCCGCCTCCCGCTTCCCGCGCGAGACGGGCGATGTCGTCGCCCGAGAGCGATTTGCCCGGGCTTCCCGCCGTATCGGCCGCGCGCGCGTTTCGCTCGGCCGCGCGTTCGGCGAGCAGGGCGGGAACCGCCCGGGCGACGACATTGGCGGCCTCGGCGCTGACGCGCGCCGCCTGGGCGAGCTCCTCGATTCCCCCTTCCTTCGCGAGTGCCTCGGCGAGCGCCTCGAGCGAGCCGAAACGGTCGAGGAGCGCGGTCGCCTTTCGGGGTCCGATGCCGGGAAGGCGCTCGAATATGAGCGTCGTGTTTTCCTTCGTGCGGAGCCGCTGGTTCCGCGTCGTCGCGAAGCGGTGCGTCTCGTCGCGCACGCGCTGGAGAAGCCTGAGCGCGTCAGATCGTTTCGGGAGCCTGATCGGCGTCGAGTTCCCGGGAAGGTAGAGCTCCTCGTCTTCTTTCGCGAGGCCCACGATCGGCACGTCCGCGCCGAGCGCGTCGAGAACGCCCTTCACGGCGTTGACCTGGCCGATGCCTCCGTCGATCAGGATGAGGTCGGGAAGCTCCGTTCCCTCGTTCATGAGGCGGGTATACCTGCGGCTCGTGACCTCGCGCATCGAGGCGAAATCGTCGATGACGCCGTCGGTCGTGCGGAGGCGAAACATGCGGTAGTTCTTCCGGTCGGGATTCCCGTCGCGGAAGGAGATGAGGCTCGCGACGGGAAGGCGTCCGCCGAGATGGGCGATGTCGAAGCCCTCGATCCTCGCGGGAAGGCGGGGAAGGGAGAGGGTCGACTTGAGTTCCTCGAGGGCGGGAAAGTCGCCGTGCTCGCGCAGCCGGCGCTTCGCGTCCTCCCGCGCGTTGAACCGCGCCATCGCCATGGCCGCGTGGTGCCTCCGGTCGGTCACGGTTCCGCCGGATCGCGCGTCACCGTACGCCTCGTCGGGCCCGCTCGCCGCCTCGAGCGCGCCGTCGGCCGGTTCCGCCGCGTCTTGCCCTTCGGTGCCTTCCGCCTCGATGACCTCGATCCGGGTCTCGATCCCGAGGCCGCTGGCGAACCACCGCTCGGCGAGCGCGAGTCCGTTCACGGTCGGCACGAATATCCTCGGGGGAACGCGGTCGGCCCTGGTGTAGTAGGCCATGAGGAATTCGGGAAGGATCTCCTCCTCGTCCTTGAGGCTCCGCGCGCGGTAAAGGTCGCGCCCGACGAGCCTGCCCGAGCGCATCTGGAGGACCGCGAAGGATACCATCGTGCCCTCCGCGGCCCAGGCGACGTAGTCGCGCGCCTCGGGGTCCATGTCGACGACGGCGTTCCGCTCCGTGAGCTCCGCGATAGCCCTGATCCCGTCCCTGATGCGCGCGGCCTTCTCGAAGCGGAGCTCCTTCGCGGCTTCCTTCATCATCGCGGTGAGTCTCGCGAGGGAATCCCCTGCCTCGGGCGCCGGGGTCGCCTCGCCTGCGGAGGTTAACCCGGCGCTTCCCGGTGTCGCGGTCGCGGCCGCTTCCGCCGGGGCGGCCCCGCCATCGGCGGTCCCGTCGTTTCCCGAGAGGAGAAGGACGATCTCGTCGAGCTCGCGGCGGTATTCCTCCTCCGAGACCTTGCCGCAGCAGGGCGCGAGGCAGCGGCCGATATGGTAATAGAGGCACGGCGCCGTCCTTTTCTTGAGGACCCGGCATTGCCTGAAGCGGTAGCTCCGCTTCACGAACTCGAGAAACTGGTCGAGCGCGGTGACGTTCGGGTAGGGGCCGAAGTAGCGGGCCCCGTCGTTCCTGATCGTGCGCGTCCGGTAGACGCGGGGAAAGGGCTCGGCGGATATCCTGATGACGGGATAGGTCTTCCCGTCCTTGAGGTTGATGTTGTAGCGGGGCGAGTATCGCTTGATGAGGGTGTTCTCGAGAAGGAGGGCCTCGTACTCGTTGTCGCACTGGATGTACTCGATCGAATGGGCGCGGGAAACGAGGATGCGGGTCTTGATGTCGCGATTGGAGGCGAAGTAGGAAGAAAGCCGGCTCTTGAGGGATTTCGCCTTGCCGACGTAGATGACCCCGCCCGCCTCGTCCTTCCACAGATACACGCCCGGGGTTTTCGGCGCGTCAAGCGCGGTAGCGCGCAGCTTTTCGCGGATACCCGTTTGCTCTTTCATTGTATTTATCATATCATTCTGCCGATACTCTGATAAGTAGTACCATGTGCATACCTAACCGCAGATTAACCATAGCCCTTTTTCTCGCGATCGCGGCCCTCCCGCTCCTTGCCGAGGCTTCGTCCGTCACCTTCGGCGGGGCGTCGGGTTGGGCACAGCCGTCCGTGTCCGTTTCCGTCGCCCGCGCGAAGGGGAAACTCGGATACGAAGCCCTCGCGCTCGACTCGTCCGCCGCGAGTACCTCGCGTTCCGGGGAAGCCGAGTCCTTTTCGTCACCTGACTCGGTCTCCCGCGGGGCTTTCGACCGGATGTACGGTCCCCTCGAGGGACGCACCCGCAAATCGGCCGACTTCAAGGACGATCTCGTCCTTTCCTTCGACGGCGAGACCGTCCTCGAGGAAAGCGGGCATTACGACGTCGTGTCGTCAAAGCTCCTTCACGTCGGCGCGCGAAAGGCTCGGCGCGGCGCCGGGGCCGCGCTCTGCAACACCTCGGGCTCCGGGCTCGTCCTCCGGGGAAAGGACGGGGCGCTTTTCGCGAATCCGGGCGCGCCGGGCTCGTTCACGATCTCCTTTTGGCTCTATCCCGCGGTCACCGAGAACGGGAGCGTTCTCTTTCAGTGGCGTTCCTCGCGGCGCGCCCCGTCGGGGTCCGTGTATCAATACGCGAGATCGAGCATATTCCGGAATCACGTCGAGTGGAAATTCTCGAACCTCTGGTTCTCGTCCTCGGGCGACCCCGTCGAGATAACGCTCGCGGGAAAGCGGAACCTCATCCCGAATACCTGGAGTCATCACGAGCTTTCGTACGACGAGGTTACGGGCCTTCTCGAGTATCGCGTGGACGGTTCGACCGAGGATCTCGTGTACGCGACCTCCACCGGAAGCGAGCGCGGGGACGTGTACGGCGCGGCCTTTGGCGCGAGCGCGGACCTCGAGATCGCCCCCCGCTTTTCCGGGCTCATCGACGAATTCGCGATAACGCGCCGGCCCGGCACCGACGTCTCGCTCGAGCGGAACCGCGTCGCGCTCGGAAAATTCCCGCGCTCGGGCGGCCGTTTCGAGACGATGCCGTTCGACACGCTCGGGCCAGCCTCCGTACTCAAGTCGCTCGCCGCGGTCGCGAGCGCCCCTCCCGAGACGGGCGTCGCGTACTTCGTCCGCGCGGGGGAGAACCGTTTCTCCTGGACCGATACGGAACCCGCCTGGATTCCGGTCACTCCCGGGGAGCGCCTTTCCGGGATCAGCGGGCGCTACTTCCAGGTCGCCATCGAGCTCTACCCCGACGGGCGCGGGCAGTCGACCCCGTCGGTCACCTCGGTCACCCTCGATTACGAGAAGGATACGCCTCCCTGGCCGCCGGCCCGGGTATTCGCCGAGGCCCACGACGGGTCGGTGACCCTCTCCTGGCCGGCCTCGATCGATATCGACGCGACCGGTTACCTCGTGTATTTCGGGGAACGCCCCGGCGAGTATCTCGCGGACGGCTCCCCGATGGATGCGGGAGCGCTCCGCTCGGCGACGGTGAGCGGGCTTCAGAACGGAAGGATTTACTATTTCGCGATCGCGGCCTACGACGGCTCGGGCCCCCGCCACTCGGGCGATCTTTCGCTCGAGGTGTACGCCCGCCCCCTCGCGAGGCGCGTGGAATGATTCGCGCGGCGTCTTGCCTCTCTGCCCGTTCGTGCTATACTCATTGGATGATTTTGGAGATTTCGCATGTCTGACCAGATCGCGATCGTGATCGAACGCGCAAATTCCGCCTTAGTCTCGCGGGATTTCGCCTACGCGGAGAAATTGCTCGTCAACGCGCTCCGCCAGCAACCCGACGCCCCCGAGGCCCTCGTCGCGCTCGGCACCGTCTATACCCGCGCCGACCGGTGGGAAAACGCCCTTTCCGTCTACCGAAAGCTTTCCGAGCTCGATCCCGATAACGTCGACTTCCTCAATAACCTCGGGGTGATTTACCGCAGGCTCGGTCTCTTCGAGGAATCGATCGACGCGCTTACCCGGGCGAAGAAGACGGGCAAGGATTTCGAGACCGTCCTTTATAACCTCGGCAACACCTACAAGCAGATGGGAAAATACGCGGAGGCCGCGCTCTGCTTCACCGACGTCATCGACCAGAAGCCCGACGACGTGCTCGCGTACAACCACCTCGGGAGCATCCACGCCCTCTCCGGGAGGCACGATCTCGCGCTCCAGGCCTACCGCCGCGGTCTCCAGATCGACCCGAACCATCCGTTCATCCACTACAACATGGCGCACTCCTACGAGACGCTCGCCCGGCCCTCCGAGGCGATAGCCGAGTACAACGCCGCGCTCAAGACGAAGCCGGGTTGGCTCGACGCGCTTCGTGACCTCGCCGCGCTCTACGCTCGGCAGAAAAGCGAGCCCTTTTGCGTGTCGACCCTCAGGCGGATCCTCGCGGTCGATCCCTCGGACGTCCGCGCGCTTACCGACCTCGGTTCCATCGCCGCGCGCGCAGGCCATTCCGACGAGGCGACGGCCTATTTCCGGAAGGCGATCAATTCCGCCCCGGGCTACGCGCCCGCGGTTCTCGCCCTCGTCCAGCTGTACGAGCGGCAGGGGAACTACGACGGGGCGCTCGAGGAGCTCAAGTCCGTCGCGTCCGCTCCCGGGACCGGGATCGACGTTCTCGTGCATCTCGCGCGGCTGTACGTCCGCCAGCAGCAGTACCCCGAGGCGCGCGCCGTCTTCGCCGAGATCGAGAAGACCGATCCCGACAACGTGCAGATGCTTCGCATCAAGGGCCGCATGTTCGCCCAACTCGGCGACAACGCGGAGTCCGAGCTCTGCTTCGCGAGGATCCTCGCGATCAGCCCGACCGACATCGATTTCAGGATCGATCTCGCCGATCAGCTCATCCAGTCGGGCAAGCTTCCCGAGGCGGAGGAGCAGCTGCTTGCCTACCTCAACGAGCGTCCCCGCGACTCCGAGGTTCGCGTCTCGCTCGGCCAGCTCTACGAGCGCATGGGCGACAACGACAAGGCCTTCGCAGCCTATAAGGAAGTCCTCGAGCGCGACCGCGAGAACCTTCCGGCGCGAGCCGCGCTCTCGCAGCTCTTCCAGCGGACGGGGCGAAACGCCGAGGCCGTGCGTCTCGCGGACGAGATCGTCAACATGCAGGGAAGTCGCGGTACCGAGGATGACCTTTCCCGCCTTTCAGAGTCCCTCGAGCTCTACGAGAACGCCGTCAATCGCTTCGGCTCGAGCAACCCCGACGCCCTCGGGAGGAACCTCGAGCTATTGCGCGCGCGGGCCATTCCCGACTCGGGTCTCGCCGAGGAACTCGCCCCCGTCCGCACGGAGGAGAACGCGGCCTTCGTTCCCGTGGACGAGGAGACGGACCCGCTTACCCTGCTCGAGGACGAGGAGCTCATCGACGACAGCGAGGTTCCCTTCGACGAATTGCTCGCGACGACGGGGGAGGAGGACATCGAGGACGAGAGTCCCGAGGACGCCTTCGAGAGTCTCGTCAATTTCGAGGAGCCGATGGATTCGGGTCCTTCGGATGGCTTCAGCGGGGATAGCCTTCCCGACTCCGATCTCGAGCTTCCCGGCGACGGTTCCCCCCAACTCGAGGAAACGGAAGAGCCCGACTTCTCCGGTCGCGGGGAAAGTCCCTTCCCGGAAGAGGACTCAAGTCCCGAGCGACCCGCGCCGCGCCAGACGCCCGAGCGGAATGAATCCCCGCGCCAGAGCGACTTTCCGCGGGAACCCGACTACCCGAGGGAACCCGATTACCCGAGGGAACCCGATTACCCGCGCGCGCCTGAAATGTCGCGTGAACCCGAGTATCCCCGCGAACCCCCGCGCGGGTATCCGCCTGAATATCCTTCGAACTATCCGAGCCAGCCCCAATGGCCTCCCCTGCCGCAGCAGCCGAGACAACAGCCGCAGCAGCCGAGACCGCAGCCGCCCTTTGGCGAGCCCGTCGAGGAGATGCCCTCCTTCATGGACGAGTCGTCCCTGATGGACGACCTGAGGCTCTCTCAGCCCGAGCTCGAGTCACCCGAGGCGGTCGCTTCGGAGGAAGGGGCGTTATCCGGGAAAGAGCCGGCCGGTATGGCGGCCGAGGACGAAACGGGAGGAGAAAATGGGTTTCCCGAGGACGGTGCCCTCGCCGCGGGCGAGCCTGCCGCCAATCGGGCGCACGAGCTTCATGACAAGTACGGTTTCCCGGTAGGAGTCCCGATGCTCTCGCCTCCCGAATACGAGGAGATGCTCAAGATCCTCTCGGGCGACGAGCTTCTCAGTCTTTTCAACTTCCTCAAGGGAATCACGCTGTCCTTGCCCACCGACGCGCTCGCCGACTATCTTCTCAGCGACGAGCGAATCCAGCTCGAATACGTGATCGACAGGCTTTCGGGAAGGCCGGGTCTCAAGCAGAGTCTCCTCTTCCGCGCCCAGCAACGGCGCGTCGGGGACGAGCGGCTGTGGCCCGAGATACCGCGGAATATCCTTCCCGCGAAGATCAACGTGCGCGAGACGCTCGAGTTTCTCGAGACGCTCGTCGGCGAGTTGCCCGATCAGGGATTCGCGGTGACGCTGAGAAACCGGCTCGGGGCCATACGGACGAGGATCGACGACGCGGAGCCCTGAGGGCGTCGCGAAGGCGCCGGACCGCTACAACGATCGTCGCTCAGAGCCTGATGATCCGGGAATCGGTGAGCGCGCGGTTTCCGGTTTCGGTTATGAGTATCGTGTTCTCGAGCCTCGCTCCGCCGTGGTCGGGGTGGTACAGTCCCGGCTCAAGGGTAACGACCATTCCCGGCTCGAACGTCCACTCGTTGTCGTCCCGGTTTCTGATGGCCGGTCCCTCGTGCGCCTCGAGACCGACGCCGTGCCCGAGGGCGTGCGGCATCGATCGCTTCGCCTTCCGGAAAAGCTCGTCGACCTTGATCGCGGCGTCCCGCGTCTTGAGCCCGGGCGCGTAAAGCGCGAGCGCGGCGGCGTATGCCTTCTCCACGAGCGCGACCAGCTTTTCCTGCGCCGCGGAGAGTTCGCCCTTCGCGACGGTCAGCGTGACGTCGCTCGTGTAGCCCTCGAAACGAATCCCGAAATCGAGTATGGAAAGCCCCTCCGCGGGAAACGGTCCCGAGGTGAAGGGGGGAAACGCGTGTATGCCGAAACTCCGCCCGGGTCCCGCCGCGAGGGTCTCGAATCCGGTTCCCTCGGCGCCGCGCGCGCGCGACTCCCGCTCGATGAGCAGGGCAACGTCGGTCTCGGTCTTGATTCGCCCGCTTTTCAGCTGCCGCTCGATCATGTCGATGACGTCGTTCGTTATGGAGCACGCCTTCTCCATCCTGGCGATCTCGTCCGCGTCCTTGACGGCTCGCATCCGGGCGATCTCGCCCTGAACGCCCTCGTCCCGGCACAGGACGTCGAAACCGAAAAGCGACTCGACGTACTTGAGGAAGAGCGGGTAGGGGGTGCTCGCCGGGATCTCGATCCTCGAGCGCTCGGGAACCGAGATGCGCTCGGCGATCCCGGAGACCGCCTTGACCTGATTGCGGCCGAATTCCGTGAAGGGAACGATCACGTCGACGCTCGCCATCGACTGGGCGAGGTTCTCGTCCCAGGGGCAAAGCACGGCGTGGCCGGTGATGGTAAGGATGAGGAGGGCGTCGGAGGGGTGTCCGGTGAAGTAGCGGATCGCCGGGTCTCGCCGCCCTTCGGTATCCTCGAGAACGACGACCGCGACGCTGTTGCGCGCCATCCAAGTGTAGAGTTCTGCCCTTCGTTTCAGGTACGATTCCATATCAATTCAATATAGCTCATTTACTTTGACAGGGTAAAGCAAATCGGATATGATTAATCCCTAAATCTTGAGAAGGAGCGGGGCCGTGAACCTTTCTTTCGGGAAAAAGTGCGTATATGCGCTCGGCCAGTTCGGTCTTGTCTTGAGCGCGTACGGCGCGGGAAAGCTCTTCGTGTCGTTTTTCGTCGACGCAGGCATTACCCGCTCCGGCGAGTTTCCCCTGTACATCGATTCCCGCTATTATTTCGGTTTTTTCACCGTTATCGGCCTTATCGTCGCGCTCAATCGTCTCGTCGACGTCGCCGGCGGACTTCTTTCGGGATGGCTTTCGGACAGAAACGGGATGGCGAAGGGGCGACGGACGGGCTTCATGCTCGCCGCGGCCCTTCCGCTCGCGATGTTCTCGGTGCTCGCGTTCTTCCCGCCGGTCGGCGAGGTGTCGCCCGCGAACGCGGTATTCGTGCTCGTTTGCATGGTTTGCTTCTTCACCGCGCTCGCGTTCTACACGACCCCGTATCTCGCGCTGATCTCGGAATTCGGCAAGACTCCCCGCGAGCGGATGCACCTTTCGACCCTCAACGCGTTCGCGTCCGCCTTCGCCTACCTTCTCGGCAACCGCATCACCTTTTTCATGAACTCCTTCGAGGCCGACCTGGGCCTTTCCCCGGTCGCGGCCTTCAGGCTCGTGATCGCGCTCTACGGTCTCGTCGCCGTCGTCTCGCTCGCGATCCCGCCGCTTCTCATCGACGAGCGGCGCTACAGCCAGAGCGAGCCGGTCAGGGACGGTTTCCAGGACTCGATATCGACCGTTCTCAGGGACTCGTACTTCCGCTCGTACCTCGTCTCCGACCTCATGTACCGGATCGCCGCGGCCTTCATCATGACGGGCTTCACCTTCTACGTGACGTTGCTCCTCGGCCAGAAGCCGGACACCGTCGCGCTTTACCTGCTCATTATCTTCTTCGTGAACCTCGCGCTCTACTTTCCCATCAGCGTGGTCGTCGAGCATCTCGGGAAACGCAGGGTCCTTTCGGCAGCCTTCCTCATGTTCATGCTCTTTCTCGCGTTCTCGGCCTTCGCGGGCCGCTATCCCCTCGACCCGTTCGCGCAGGGGCTCATCCTCTGCGTCCTCGTCGCGATCCCGCTTTCGGTGTTCACCGTCGTGCCGACGGCTCTCGTCGCGGATCTCGCGGTCGCCTCCGAGCGGAAGACCGGTTTTCAGCGGGGAGGCACGTACTTCGGCGTGCACTCGATCGTCGTGAAGGCCGGGGAACTGATCCCGGCGTTTCTCTTTCCCGTGGTCGTGATGATGGGATCCGCGGGCAAGGGCATGCCGGGCCGCGCGGGCTTGCGCCTGACCCTCGCGCTCGCGGCGGTCTTTTCGCTCGTGGGCTTCATCTCCCTTTTCGGCTATCGCGAAAAGGAGATCGCCTCCCTCTTCGAGCGGGAAGAGTAGCGCTTTTCCCTTACCCCCGAATCACGACTTCTTTCCCGAAATCCGTTCGCGAATCTTTCCGATCGCGGCGATCGCCAGGCGATCCCTCGTGACGAGTAGGAGCGCGATGCCCGCGCACGCGAACAGGCCGAGCGAAATCACGAGCGGAAGGCCCTGCGCGACGATCCTTCCGTGACCGGCGAAGGGCGCGAAGATCTCGTCGTGGAAACGCCAGACGGGAGCGGCGGCGATGAGCGAAAATCCGAGCATCTTGAGGGCGTAAAGCGCCGTCGAGCGAATGACGGACGCGAAGTCGACCGTGTCCTTTCGCGAGAGATAGAAGAGAAGAAAGACCGTGTTCGCGAGGCTCGCGAGGCTCAAGGCGAGCGCGATCCCGCCACCCTTCATGGGCCCGACGAGAATGAGCGCGAGCGCGATGTTGGAGACGAACGAGCCGATCCCCGCGACCGTCGGAGACTTCGTGTCGCTCTGGGCGTAGAACGCGGGCGCGATCACGCGGTTGAGCGCGATGAAGTAGAGCCCGGCGATGTGCCAGGTGAACGCGCCGAGGGTGAGCCTCACCGACTCGTCCGAGAAGTTTCTCGTCTTGAAAAGAAGGACGATGATGTTTTCCCCGACCGCGAGCGAGAAGAAGGTGACCGGGATCATGACGAGCGCGATCGCGTTCATGGCCCGCACGAGGAGCCGGTTGAACTTCTGCCATTCCTCGCGCGCGGCGTGGGCCGAGAGGTCCGGAAGGATCACCGTGCCGATCGCGACCGCGAAGACGCCGAGCATGAGCTCCTGGAGCCTGAGCGAGTACTGGAGGCTCGACACGACGCCCTGACCCGCGTTCCCCGCGAGGATGCCCGAGACGAGGTCGTTGAGCTGATACGCGGCCATGCCGACGATCGTCGGGCCGATGAGCCGGAGGACCTTTCTCGTTCCCGGATCGTCGAACGCCGACTTGAGCGGCGCGAACGAAAAGCGAAAGCCGCTTTTGATGACGAAGGGAAGCTGGAAGAGGGCCTGGACGACGCCGCCGGCGAGGACGCCGTACGCCATCGCGCGCGCGGGATTTCCCGCGCGGTCCGCGAAGAGATAGGTGAAGGCGATGATGATCGCGTTGAAGAGGATCGGCGTGAAGCCCGACGGCGAGAAGACCTTCACGCCGTTGAGGATGCCCTGGAAGAAGGCGGCGAGCGATATGACGAGGAGGTAGGGGAACATCACGCGCGTGAGGAACACCGTCTCCCCCGTCTTGACGCCGAAGAAGGGCACGATGAGCGGGGTCGCGAGGATGCCGAGGACGACCGCCGCGGTCGCGGAGAACGACAGCACGGTAAAGGTCGACGAGAGGAATGCCCTGGTTTTCTCCCGATCCTCGCGCTCGAGGTATTGCCGGAAGGTCGGGATGAAGGCGACCGAGATGCTGTTTTCCGCGAAGAGCCTCCTGAGGAGGTTCGGTATCATGAAGGCGATCGTGAAGGCGTCCGAGAGCGCCGTGGTTCCGAGGAAGGCGGCCTTGGTCATTTCCCTGACGAGGCCGAGGACGCGGGACCCGAGCGTGAGTATCGAGAGCCTTGCCCCGCTTTTTGCGAGTGATTTTGCCATTGTGCCGTCGAGCATACCACGGCGCGGGCGGCTTGTTGAAGGGGTTGCGGCATGTTTTGTTAGCCTTGGTTATTGTCACTTGAATCTAGCCGCGATCTCGGGCATAATGCGCCTATGACAAACAGCAAGGCCATACGCATCGGCATTGACGTCGGTTCGACCACGGTCAAGGTCGTCGCCATCGACGGCGAAGGCTCGATCCTCTACAGTAAATACGAACGGCATCGCGCGGACATCCGCAGCACCATCATATCGGTCGTCGAGCTCGCCCTCGACTTCATTGACTCGAAATTTACGGGCGTTCCCGAGGGAATTCCCCCGCTCAGCGTCAAGGTCACCGGCTCGGGCGGGCTCGCGGTTTCCCATTGGCTTTCCGTTCCGTTCATCCAGGAGGTCGTCGCCTCGACCGCCGCCGTGCGCAAGATTATCCCGCGCACGGACGTCGTCATCGAGCTCGGCGGCGAGGACGCGAAGATCACGTACTTCACCGACGGCGTCGAGCAGCGCATGAACGGCACCTGCGCCGGCGGCACCGGCGCGTTCATCGACCAGATGGCCGCGCTCCTCGACACGGACGCCGACGGGCTCAACGAGCTCGCGAAAGGCGCCACGATCCTCTATCCGATAGCGGCCCGCTGCGGCGTGTTCGCGAAGACCGACGTCCAGCCCCTCATCAACGAGGGCGCGCGGAAGGAGGACATCGCGGCGAGCATCTACCAGGCGGTCGTGAGCCAGACTATCTCTGGCCTCGCGTGCGGGAAGCCCATCCGCGGCAACGTCGCCTTTCTCGGCGGGCCGCTTCACTTCATGGACCAGCTGAGGCTCCGCTTCATCGAGACCCTCAAGCTCAAGGACGACGAGATCATCATCCCGGAGAACTCCCAGCTATTCGTCGCCGCGGGCGCCGCCTTTTCGGCCGGCCTCGGCGAGGGTAAGGACGAGCGGCTCGTCACGACGGCGGAGCTCCGCGCGGGGCTCCAGAAGCTCGTCGGCGCCGAGATGAACGAGGTCCAGCGGCTCGAGCCCCTTTTCGCGAACGAGAAAGAGCTCGAGGAATTCCGCATCAGGCACGCCTCCGAGATGGCCGCATCGGCCGACCTCGACACCGCGAAAGGCCCGGTGTTCCTCGGCCTCGACGCGGGGTCGACGACGACGAAGGCCGTCCTCGTCGACGAGCTCGGCCGCATCCTCTGGCGCTTCTACGACATCAACGCGGGAAACCCCGTCGACCTCGCGGTCCGCGTCCTCAAGGACCTGTATCGCCGCCTTCCCGCGGGCGTGCGCATCGTGCGCTCCTGCTCGACCGGTTACGGCGAGGCCCTCTTTCAGGCCGCGCTCGGCGTCGACTCGGGCGAGGTCGAGACGATCGCGCACTACCGCGCCGCGGACTTCTTCGTGCCCGGCGTCGAGTTCCTCCTCGACATCGGCGGGCAGGACATGAAGTGCCTCCGCATGAAGAACGGGGCGATCACCTCGATCCAGCTCAACGAGGCGTGCTCCTCGGGCTGCGGAAGCTTCCTCGACAATTTCGCCCGCTCGCTCGGGCTCGACATCAACGCCTTCTCGAACAAGGCCCTCCTCGCGGAGAAGCCCGTCGACCTCGGGAGCCGCTGCACCGTCTTCATGAACAGCCGCGTCAAGCAGGCCCAGAAGGAAGGCGCGTCGGTCGGCGACATCTCGGCGGGACTTTCGTACTCCGTCATCAAGAACGCCCTGTTCAAGGTCATCAAGCTCCGCGACGCCTCCGCGATCGGCGAGAAGGTCGTCGTCCAGGGCGGTACCTTCAACAACGACGCGGTCCTGCGCGCCTTCGAGAAGATCTCCGGGCGAAACGTCTTCCGGCCCGACGTCGCCGGCCTCATGGGCGCGTACGGCGCGGCCCTCATCGCGCTCGACCAGTGGAGGGACTCGGGCAGCCCGAAGGACGCGCGGACCGGGCTCGCGACCCCGGAGCAGCTCGATAACTTCAAGGTCGACCTCGAGCTTCGCCGTTGCGGCAAGTGCTCGAACAACTGCCTCTTGACGATCAATACCTTCACCGCGGGCGTCGTGACGACCGGTCCCGTCGAGCAGATGGTCGCGCCCCCGAGGCGCTTCATCACCGGTAACCGGTGCGAGAAGGGACTCGAGATCGACCTCTCCTCGAAGCCCGTGAAGGGCGACGTCAACCACGCGGACAACCGTGGGGCGGCCGCGATCGCGGAGCAGAACGACGAGCCCGTCGGGAAGGAAAAGCCCGGAAAGCAGCCGGTGCCGAACCTCTTCGACTGGAAGTACCGGCGCCTCTTCCGCTACAAGCCGCTTCACGCCTCCGAGGCGAGTCGGGGCGACGTCGGGATTCCGCGCGTCCTCAACATGTACGAGAACTACCCGTTCTGGTTCACCTTCTTCACGAAGCTCGGCTTCCGCGTGAGGCTCTCGCCGCGCTCGAGCCGCCATATCTACGAGCTCGGCCTCGAGTCGATCCCGTCCGAGTCGGTGTGCTATCCCGGAAAGATCAGCCATGGCCACGTCGAGGCCCTTCTTGACGCCGGCGTGAAGTTCATCTTCTACCCGTGCGCGCCGTACGAGCAGATCGAGGACCCGGGCGTCGGAAACCACTACAACTGCCCGATCGTGACGAGCTACCCCGAGGTGCTCCGGAACAACATGGACGCGCTTCGCCAGGACGGCGGCGTCGTCTTCATGAACCCGTTCCTCCCGATCGACGACGAGCGCCGTCTCGCCGAACGGCTCGTGGAGGAGCTGTCGGAGAGGTTCGACATCCCCGGGGGAGAGATCTTCGCCGCCGTGCGCGACGCCTGGGCCGAGCAGGAAGCCTTCCGCGACGAGACCGCGAAGAAGGGCGAGGAGACGGTCGCGGCGATCCGCGAGCGCGGGCTCAAGGGTATCGTCCTCGCGGGGAGGCCCTATCACCTCGACCCCGAGATCAACCACGGGATCCCCGAGCTCCTCACGGGCCTCGGGCTCGCAGTCCTCACCGAGGACTCGGTCGCCCATCTCGGCGCGGTCGAGCGGCCCCTCCGCATCGTCGACCAGTGGACCTACCATAACCGGCTCTATCGCGCCGCGCAGTACGTGACGACGAACCGCGACCTCGAGCTCGTGCAGCTGACGAGCTTCGGTTGCGGCCTCGACGCGGTAACCTCGGACCAGGTGCAGGAGATACTCGACGCGAAGGGACGCATGTACACCCTCGTCAAGATCGACGAGGGCTCGAACCTCGGCGCGGTGCGCATCCGCATGCGGAGCCTCATCGCGGCGATCCGCGAGCGAGACCGGAACGAGACCCGGGCGAAGGCCCTTTCCTCGAGCCACAAGCGCGCGATTTTCACCCGCGAGATGAAGAAGCGCTTCACGATCCTCGCTCCGCAGATGTCGCCGATCCATTTCCGGATCCTCCAGCGCGCCTTCGAGGCCGCGGGCTACAACTTCGTCATCCTCCCCGACGTCGACACGAAGGCCGTCGACACCGGGCTCCAGTACGTGAACAACGACGCGTGCTACCCGTCGATCATCGTCGCGGGCCAGATGATCGCGGCGCTCAAGTCGGGCGAGTACGACCTCGACAAGGTGGCCCTCCTCATCTCGCAGACGGGAGGCGGCTGCCGCGCGACGAACTACATCGGCTTCATCAGGCGCGCCCTCTCGGACATCGGCTGGGGCCACATCCCGGTGATCTCCCTCTCGGCGCAGGGTCTCGAGAAGAACCCCGGCTTCAAGCCGACGCTCCCGCTTCTCAACCGCGCGATGATGGCGATCATGCTCGGCGACCTTTTCATGCGCGTGCTCTACCGCGTCAGGCCCTACGAGGCCGAGGAAGGATCGGCGAACGCCCTCTACGAGCGCTTCAACGCGCGCGCGATCGAGGTCGTCGAGTCGGGCTCCTTCCCCGCGTACCACAGGCTCATCAGGGAAACCGTCCGCGCGTTCGACGAGCTCCCCTTGCGGGACGTCCGTAAGCCCCGCGTCGGCGTCGTCGGCGAGATCCTCGTCAAGTTCCACCCGACCGCGAACAACGATATCTTCGGGACGATCGAGCGCGAGGGAGCCGAGTGCGTCGTTCCCGACCTCGCGGACTTCCTTTTCTACTCCTTCATCAACGGGGTGTACAAGCACCGGAAGCTCGCGTTCCCGAAACGGGCCGAGCGGAACGCGCACATCGCCGTGTGGGCGCTCGAGCGCTATCGCGTCGTCATCAAGAAGGCGCTCTCCGCGAGCCGCCGCTTCACGCCGCCCGAGTCGATCTACCGTCTCCAGGAGGGTGTGGACGACATCGTGCAGCTCGGGAACATGACCGGAGAGGGCTGGTTCCTCACCGCCGAGATGATCGAGCTCATCCACACGGGCGTGCCGAGCATCGCGTGCGTGCAGCCGTTCGCCTGTCTCCCGAACCACGTCACGGGGAAGGGGATGATCAAGGAGCTCAGGAGGCGGTATCCCGGCTCGAACATCGCGGCGATCGACTACGACCCGGGCGCGAGCGAGGTCAACCAGCTCAACCGGCTCAAGCTCCTTCTCGCGAACGCGCCTTTGGGGACGCACCCGGACGACACGAAGAAGGACACTATCGCGCACTGACGGCGATTAGCCGGCGCGCGGGGGCGTTGAGTCCCGCGTCGCCGGTGGTCGCCCCACTGCGGTGCCGTTACGGGCATCCTCTTTTCGAAAGTTTTCCCCGAAAGCTGCCGATACTCAAAGCGGTATGACGCATTCATTCAGATCGGTTATCGCCTTGATTGCCCTCGCGCTTTCGGTCCTTTCCGCGGGATTCGCGCTCGACGTCCCCGCAGCCTCCCCGCTCATCGAGTCGGACTCCGTTCGCCGCGCGATAGCGGCCGAATGGCTCGACGACGGCGTCAACGGCGTCATGGCGCTCAAGGATACGCAATATACCGATCGGTATCTCTTCCGCTTCTCGGTCTCGCAAAAAAAGGACGCGACAGGGAGCTTTCTCGCCGTGACCGTCAGGCCGGACGACAGCCCGACCGTCAGGGGAACGTGGGTTCTCTTTCGACGGCTCGCGGACGGACAGGCCGACAGCATCAGGATCTACCCGTCGGACGACCCCGAGCTCTACGTGCGTCTCCGTCCCTCGGGCGACGTCGACAAGGGCCGCACCCTCGTCGATCTCGTCATCCTCGGCGTCGACGCGCATACGGGCGTCCCGCTCGGCGTTCCCTTCCATCGGCTCTATGGCGCGTCGTTCGCGTCGATTATGGAAACGACCTCCGCGTCAATGCCCTGGAACCTCGTGACCGGGGCGGGTCGCCCCTCGGCCGAGACCGAAGCCGCCGTCTCGGCGATTCGCGAAGGGCTCAAGACCCTCGTGTACCTTGACGACGGGGCGTTCGACGAGCGCGGACAGCCGGTCCTGATCGAAACCGGGAAACCTCAGGACCCGAAGGCTATCCTCTCCGCGCGGCCAAAGGACCGACCCTCCGGCGACATATACGGGGGCGTGAACTGTTCGGGCTTCGCGAAGTGGATCGTCGACGGTATCGTGCGGCCCCGCGTCGGAGGGGGGCTCAAGATAGAGCCGTTGAAGGATTCGACCCCCGTGCCCGAAAACCTGTTCGTCACCCCGTACGTGGACGAGCGGGACGTGTTTTTCGCCCTCAATTGGACCCGAAACCTCGCCGCGGCGGTCGTCTCGCTCGATACCGGGCGGACTGTCTCGAGCGCGGAGGCCGGGGTGGACGTGACGATCGATCCCTTGAGCGGCATACCGCCGTACCAGGTGAACGTCGGCTATCGCGCGACCGCGCTCGCGCCGCTTCTCTACCATCTCGCGGTCACCGAGCCAGGGCACTTCTATCTCGGCGCGGTCAGCCGCGAGCGGGGCGAGCCGCCCCTTCGCCAGTACCATCACGTCGCCGCGTTCTTCCCGTACTTCGCCCGCGACGGCCGGTTTACGGTCGCGGTGTTCGAAAGCGCCGTCGAAACGACGATCGAGTCCTTTACCGCGCGCAATGCCGACGCCTTCGTCAACCTCGTGCGGGTCAGGCTCCCCGAGCCCGGAACCTTCGGGCCTTAAAAAATACTGTTACCATCGTCCCATCCCGTTCGTTTTTAAGCAGTAAGGAACTCCATCAATGTCCCCGAAACGAATCGTCTCGCGAATAGTGTGTCTTCTCCTCGTCGCCATCTCGCTCTCCGCGGAAGGCGTTTCCGGCGCCACGGGCGACAGCGCCGCTGAAGGCGAACTCGCCGCGACGCTCGAGCGTTCCCGCGCGCTTGGTCACGCCGAGGCGACGCGGCTCCTTGTCCGGGAGCTTCCCCGGGCGGGTTCACTAAAACCGTATTTCCTCCTCGAACTCGCCGAGCGCGCGTCTTCGGCGGGCGATTGGCCCCGCGCCCTCGAATGGTGCGAGAAGCAGGATGCTTCCGTTTTGCCCGACTCGCTCGCCGATCGCGTTTCGTACCGGCGAGCCGAGGCCCTCTTCGCGACGGGCGAGCGGGAGATGGGCCTCGCCGCGCTTCTGGCGCGGATCGACACCGGCAAGGCAAGGGATCCCGGTCTCTGGCTCCTCTGGTTCCGCGAGTCGGGCCTCCGCGAGGGACCGGCGGGGAAGAAGGCCGTCGAACGCGTGTGCGGTCTTCTCGACGCCGCGAATCCCGCGCTGAAAACGGCCGATCCCGGATCCTTCGCCCTGTCCCGCTATCTTTCGGGCCTCGCCGCGGTCCGCTCGGGGGAATGGGATTTCGCCGCGCGGTCCTTCGCGCGCTTTACCCCCTCCTATGACGCGAACTACCCCGAGTACGCCCCCTGGGCGGCGTTCTTTCTCGGCTGGAGCCATTACCGGAACGGGAACAATACCGAGGCGATTCGCGCGTTCTCGCGCTACCTCGACGCCTTTAAAGGCCACGAGCGGGGATGGCAGGCGGCGACCGCCGCGACCCTCGCCTCCACGGTCCTCGGCGCCGATCCCCTTCCGTTTGCCGGTCGCGCGGTCGCGCTCGCCCCGACGAGGATCGAGCGTGCCGAGTCGCTCATGCTCGAGGCCTCGGTCCTCGCCGACCGGAAGGATTTCGGACAGGCAGAGGCTGTGTACTCAGGGGTCGCCGACGGAAGCTCGACCTCCGGCCTTACTCCCTCCGCGCCGCGCGCCCTCTTCGCGCTTGCCGATCTCGCCCTCCGCGCGGGAAACGGCGAGCTCGCCGAAACGCGCTATCTCGCGCTTTCCGAGCGATTTCCGAAAGACCCGCTCGCGGGCGAGGGGCTTTATCGCGCGGGCGAGAGGCGCTTTCTCTCCGGGGAGTGGGCGCGCGCCGCCTCGCTTTTCGAGCGCTACCGGAAGGAATGGCCGTCCGGTCCCTTCCTCGACTCCGTCCTCGCGCTCGGCGGCGAGGCGCATAGAAAGTCGGGCAACGCCGATCTCGCGATTCTCTGGTGGGAGGAGTTGCTTTCGAGATTCCCCGCCTCGTCCTCGGCTCCCCGCGCCTCGCGGAACCTCGTCGACGCGTATCGCGCCGAGGGGGACTACGGCGCGGCGCTTCGCGCGGCGGAAACCTACCGGCGCGCGTTCCCCGAGGAAGCGCGTCTCGACGGCATGACCGACGCGATCGCGGGCCTCAAGCGGCTTAACGCGGGCGAGAAGCCCGACGTCGCGGCCCTCGCCGACGCCTGGGAACGCGAAGGGAAGGCGAAGACCGCCCCCGGCCGCGCGGCCGGCCTCGCCCTCGCGCGCGAGTATCTCGCCGATTACCGCACGCGCGCCGAGGCGAAGAGCCTGCTTCAGTCGATCGGGGCCCGCTCGCCGGAATCCCCCGACGCGCTCGTCCGGGACGAGCGCGCTACCTTCGCGGCGGCTTTCGCCCTTCTCGGGAATACCCTCAGGGACGAGGGATCGTATCGGGACGCCTCGCGGGCGCTCCTCCGGGCGGGCTCGTACTACTCGGCCATCGACGGGGAACGGGCGGCCGAGGCGCTTTACGGCGCGGTCGATTCCTTCATCCAGTCGGGACTCGCGGGCGACGCCAAGCAAACCGTCGAGACCCTCGAGAGGAACTTCCCGTCATCCGATTGGACCCGCCGCGCGCGGGAACTGTACCGGTCGCGGAGACCGGAGTGACCAAAGGGAGACGCCCATGAAAAAGCAAACGCCTGAATCGATTCGCCCGCGATGGAGTATCCCTCCGATACCGTTCGCGATCCTCGCCGCCCTCGCGCTTTTTCCGCTCGCGGCCGACGAGGTCGCGGTTCCCGATATCGAGACGCGCATCAAAAACTCGGGCGGCTCGATACCGCCCGCCGCCGTTCCGGGTCTTGAAACCCCGAAACCGTTGCCCCTGCCCGGGGACGGGCGAAAGGCCGAGACCCCTCAGGCTGTCGCGCCTGTGCCTCCTCCCGCCGAACCCGCACCCGATACGATCCCCGAGACCGCGCCCGCCGGGGCGGCCTCGAAGCCCGGCCTTCACGGAAGCGCCTCGCTCGCCGCGGGAAGCCCGTCCCTCCTTCACGGCGATCTCTCGGTAGCTCGCGAAGGCCCGGAAGGGCACGGGTTCGCCTTTTCGTTCAGCCATGACTCGGCCGACGGGTACGGAAGGGAAGAAACGGGCTCGGGGTTTTTCGACCGCGAAACCTCGGCCCGCGCGCGGGTCGTAGGCGATTTCCTTTCGGGCTACTCGAGCTTTTCGGTCGGGGTGTCGGAACGCTCCGACGGATTTCAGGGAAAAAATCCCGACTACTACGCGATCTCGAGGCGATCCCTCGACTGGGATTACGCTTTCGCCCGGTCCCGTCCGATCAAGTCCGGCTGGGACATGACCGCGCGCGTCGGCCTTGCGGGCCGGATCGAGGACTCCTTCGCCGAGCGACCCTCGGGAGGGAACGAGCCCGCGGCCCCGATCGGTGACTACGCGGGATTCGGCTTCTCCCCGAGCGCGTCGATCGGTATTTCGCGGGGATCGCTTTCCTCGCGTCTTGAGGGTGTTTTCACGTATGATTCCGTTTCCGACCGGGATCCCGGCGAGGCGAAAGCGGGAAGGGTGACGATCGTCGGAAATTACGCGTCGCGTTCCTTCGGATCCGGATCGCTTGCCGCCGGGGCGAGCCTCGGCGCGCTCGTCGAGGCGGGGTCCGATCCCCTCGTCCCGTTCGATTGCGCCCTTTCCTTCGCGTCGGAATCAGGGGTACTCAGGGAGCTCTCGCTCTCGGGCGGTCTTTCCGCCGACCGTCAGGATCCGTTCGCCCTCGCGAGCCTCGAACCCTTCGCGCTTTTGTCCGGGGTGCCCTTTCACTCGGCCGACTGGAACGCGAAGGGAAACGCGACCGTTTCGATTACGGGGCCCTTCCTTCTCGCCGTCGGCGCCGAATGGCGGTCTACCGCGCTCCATCGCGGCATCCTCGTTCTCGCGGACGCGTCCGATCCCGCGACCACGCTCGTGCCGATCGGGTATCGCGAGCGGGACAGTCTCGCGACGCGCGCCTCGCTCGAATGGCTCCTGCCCGGCGTCGCGGGAACGGCCGGCCTCTCCGACGAATGGATGGACGGTCTCGGCCGCGAGACGCTTCACGCGCTCGAGGGTTCTCTGACGCTCTTCGATCGTTCGGGAAGGCCCCGCACGCTCGCGGGGGAAAACGCGAGCGGCGCGCGGTCACCCGCGGGAGCGGGCCCCGCGCCCGACGCGCTCGCCCGCTGGGAGGCGACCGCGCGCGCGCGCGTTCCGCTCGACTCGGGCGAGTATCCCTTCCTCGGCGTCACGGGTACCGTGCGGCCGATCCCCTCGTTCTCCTGCGCGCTCGAGATCGCGGACATCCTTCCCCTCGCGACGGGGCGCCTCCGCGTGCGAAACGGTCTTTACGCGGAGCGCTCGGGCACCGTGGCCGTTTCGGGCAGGTTCGATTTTTGACATACGGTCGAGGACGAGGGGATTCCCGTAATCCCGCGCTTCGCGTCTCGCGTCATCCATGACGCATATACGAATTCGGAGGTAACGACATGTTGGCGATCTTGATTTCCGGCGGACCGGTCATGATACCGATCGCGCTTTGCGCGCTCGGCGCGACGGCCATCATCCTGGAGCGCATGCTCTTTTTCCGCGAGCTCAAGAACGGAGACCGCGATCTTCTTCCCCGCATCAGGGCGAGCGTGGAGAAGGGGCATTTCGACGAGGCCGCGGCGATATGCGACACGGTCGAGAGTCCCGTCTCCCGGCTTTTGAAGGTCGGCATCGAGTACCGCGAGTACTCCGAGGCCGCGATCAAGGAGGCCGTGATGAACCAGGCGAATCGCGAGATTCCCCGGATAGAGCGGTACCTCTCGACGCTCGGCACGATCGCGAGCGTCTCGACACTGCTCGGGCTTCTCGGGTCGGTGACCGGGATCATCGGGGCCTTCGGGGTGATCGGCGGGAGCGGGGAGATGGGAAATCCCGCCCAACTCGCGGCCGCGATATCGAACGTCCTCGTCACGACCGCCGCGGGCCTGTGCGTCGCGATCCCGGCCCTCGTGTTCCATAATTATCTCGTATCGCGGGTGAACGCGATCGTCGTCGGCATGGAGTCGTCGGTAAGCGATCTCGTCCTCCTTCTCACGGTGAGGAAGGGCAGCCATGAAGTTCAGGCGTAGGCTCGAGCCGAGGGTCGGCGTCGACCTCGTGCCGATGATCGACGTGCTCTTTCAGCTCATCCTCTTTTTGCTCGTGACGACGACCTTCGCCCTCCTTCCGGGAATCAATCTCTCGCTTCCCGAGTCGACCACCGCTTCCAACGAGCGGACGAACGGGATCACGATCTCGGTGACCGCCGCGGGCGAGCTCTACCTCAACGAGAACGCGGTTCAGCCGGGCGGGCTTGAGGCAGCGCTCGAACGCCTTCCCGTGGACGGGGATCGCGCGGCCGTTCCGGTGAGCCTCGAGGCGGACGAGGTCGTGCCCAACGGCACGATCGTGCGGATCTTCGATTCCCTGAGGCGGACGGGCTATACCGGCGTTACCTTGAGGACCCGCGGGCAATGAGCGCGCGAAAGGCCGTCAATCCCGTCGCCGGGCAGGCCATGACCGGGATGGATCTCGATCTCGCCGACCGGAGGCGCGTGGCGCGGAGTTTCGCGGCCTCGCTCCTTCTCTGGTCGATCGCGTTTCTTCTCGCGGCGCTCGTTCCCCTCGGAAAGCCGCGCGAGAAGCGCGCGGTATACCGCGAGGTCGCGATCAGCCTCGCTTCCCCGCGCTCAACCTCGACCGTCGCGTCCGCGACGAACTCGGGCGACGGGGAGCCGGTTGCCCCCGCGAAGCGAGGGACGAGTTCGAGCGCTCGCGCGAACTCGGGCGAGCAGGCAACGCCGGCGAGCCCGGCGAACGCGGGAAGGGCATCCCCGAAAAAGACTTCGACGGCCCAAGCCGGGCTCGGCATTCCCGATTTCGCGCCCGCGACGGGGAAGAAGGCGAGCGCGGGAGGATCAAGCGACACGCTCGAGTTCGGAAACTTCGAGGGCTCTTCCGCCGACCGCGGCGGGACGGCTACGATCCCGGGCGGAACGCGAACGGTCGTTCCCGAGATCGAAGGCTCCGTCGCGTCCGTGAAGAAGGGTGCCGACGGGCCCGTAAGCGCGACCGCGCGCGCGAGTCGCGGCGGCGAGGCGGAAAGCGTTTCCGCGGAAACCGCGCGCGAGCTCGGCGGCATTTCAGGATCACGCCCGGCCGAAAGCGGTACGGGCTCAACCGGTCAGGCGACGGGCCCGTCGGGCGGAAAGACCGCCGGAAGCGGTACGACGGGATCGGAAATAGGCGACGGCGCGGGACTTGCGGCCGGAACGGGCGCCGGTTCCGGGCAGGTGTCCTCGGTGTCGGGTTTCGCCTTCGAGGGCCGTCCGCGCGGAAGGCTCTATCCCTCGACGGTCTCGATCGTCCTTCCCGAGAATCTTTCCCGTCTCGTGGACTCGAACCGCACGGTCACGGTACGACTCACCGTGCTCGCCGACGGTACGGTGCCCGCGGGATTCGTGACCTTTACCCCGCAGGCCGCCCTCCCGGCGGAGATCAGGGATTATCTCGCGCGCGAGTTTTCCCGCTGGCGGTTCGAGAAAAGCGATCAGGATGGACAAGCCCGGTTTTCCTATAGTATAAGGGTGCAATGAAAGCCGGGATCGACGCCATCGCCTTCGACATCGACGGAACCCTCTACCCGAATTGGTCGTTTTACCGACTCCTCGGGCCCTTCCTCGCGAGGCACGCGCGTCTCCTCTCCGAATTCGGTAAGGTTCGCGAGGACGTCAGGCGATGGCAGCGCGAGAATCCGGGAGTCATGCATCCGGACTTTCTCGGATGGCAGGCGGAACTTCTCGCCGCGCGGCTCGGGGTCGGCCCCGAGGCGGCCCGAACCCTCCTCGACTCGCTCGTCTACGAAGGCTGGAAACCCCTTTTCGCGCGCGTGAAGCCCTATGCCCACGCCCGCGAATGCTTTCTTCGCATGCGCGAGGCCGGCCTCAAGATCGGCATCCTTTCCGACTTTCTCCCGTCGCAAAAGGGCGACATCTGGGGACTCGCCGCGCTTTCCGACGTCGTGCTCGGTTCCGAGGAAACCGGCGCGCTCAAGCCGTCACCCGTGCCGTTTCTCGCCCTCGCCTCCCGACTCGGCGTCGAGCCCGCGCGCGTGCTCTACGTCGGGAACTCGGTCCGCTCGGACGTCGAGGGCGCCTCCGCGTGCGGGATGAAGACCGCGTGCATCGTCAATCCGGTTGCCTCCTTCCTCGGCCTCAAAGCCCCCGGCGCCGACATTTCTTTTTCCTCCTATCGCCAATTGACCCGTATTGTGCTAGAATAATCCATTATAACTCAGTACGAATGATGTAACGAATTCAGTACGAAAGGGTGGGCCCCGTAATGGATTTCCTGTCTCCCGGCAATATCATAACCCTCTGCGTATCCGTCGCGCTTATCGTCGTCTTTCGCCAGATGGATCGCAATAACCGCTCGATCGAGAAGGCGAAAAAATACGGCGACAAGCTCAAGGACGAACTCGAGGCTTTCATCCGCGACCGCACGGGAAAGCTCGATGAATCGTCCCTCGCCCTCGACCTTCAGCAGACGAAGGCGGTCGCCGCGGTCAACCGGCTCGAGAAGATCCGCGAGGACCTCGAGCGGAAGGAAGCGGGGCTTCTCGAGCGCACCAAGGCGGTCGAGGGATTCGGAAAGCAGGTCGAGGCCTACGACGCGACGATCAAGCGTCTCCTCGAGATGACCGCCGCCGCCGAGACGAACCTCTCGCGGATCACGAGCGAGTCGGATTTCGCCGATACCCTCGGGAAGAAACTCGTCGCCTCCCAAAAACAGCTTGCCGACATCGAGGCCGCGATCCCGGACCTTCTCGCTCGTTTCGCCCGCGACAACGAGGCCGCGCTCTCGGGGCTCCAGTCGGACGCGATCGCGAAGGTTTCCGTCGAGGTCGCCGATCTCGAGCGTCGGGTGGAAGCCGCGCACAAGAGCGGCTCCGAGCTCGCCGCCGCCGCCGTCGAGAAGATGAAGGACGTCTACCAGAAGGCGCTCGTCGAGGCATCGCGCCGCGCGGATACGCTCGAGGACACGGCCTTTCAGAAACTCAAGGAACAGGCGTCCGAGCGCCTCGCGAAATACAAGGAAACGATCGAGGAAAAGACCCATGCCCTGCAGGAACTCGCGAAGGAAAAGCTCGCCGAGACCCAGCAGCTCGTCAAGGGCTTCAAGGGCGAATGGCAGTCCGAAGCCTCCGCCTTCCTCGAGGCTACCCGTTCCGAGATCGCGCGGCTCGAGACGGGCGTCCGCGACGCCTCGGCGCTCTCCGCGAAAGGCATCGCCGAGATCGAGGACAGAATGGAAGAATACCGGAAGGACATCGAGTCCCGCCTTTCCGGCTTCGACGGTCTCATCGGGGACGTCGACCGCCTCGACGCAGAGCTCCGGCTCGTCATGAGCGACACCGAGGCCCGGGTTACGGGCGACTTCGAGGCCTTCGCCAAGGCGCAGGACGGCAAGCAGGACGCGTTCGAGGCGAAGCTTCTCGAGCGCGGCGAGGCCCTTCAGTCCCGCATGGCCGGACTCGAGGGCGGGCTCAACGAGCTCAAATCCCGCGCCTACGACAACGTGTCCGAGAAGCTCAAGGTCTTCGAGGACGAGTTCTTCGCCGACCTCAAGAAGCGCAGCGACGCGATCAACGCCTCGCTCGAGCGCTGGAAAGCCGACGTCGACGAACGGCTCGCGACCCTCACCGGGGAAAGCGAGGGCGCGCGAAAGGACGTCGAGGCCGCGTATACCCTCCAACTCAAGGAACGCGCCCAGGCGCTCGCGGAACAGTCGCGCGCCCAGGCCGACAAGCTCGCCGAGCAGCTCGCGGCCGTCGAGGCGGACTTGCGGCAGCGGATTACCGCGAGCGACGAGTCCATCCGCGCCTTCGCCGAGCAGTACAAGCGCGAGTTCGAGGAGGCGAGAAAGGCCGCCGCGGCGAGCGCCCAGGCCGAGTTCAACGCGCACGCGCTTACCGTGCAGGAGCTCCTCAGGAAGGAGGAGCGCGAGATAGAGACCCGCACGAAGGAGCTCGCCGCGGTCGTCGAGGATTCGCGCGCGGACGCGGAAGCGATCCTTTCTTCCGTCAAGAGCGACTTCGGCGCTTGGCAGGCGAGGAACGAGCACGAGCTTCAGGAGGCGCGCAACCTTCTCGCGGAGAAGATCGCCTCGCTCGAGGCTGCCTACAAGACCGGATACGCGGACTTCGTCGCGGGAACGCAGGCGGAGCAAAAGGCCCTCAGGGACTCGCTCGACGCGATCAAGGCCGCCGTCGCCGCGGCGAACGCGGAGTTCGAGCGGAAGAGCGCGGAGGCGCTCAAGGAATTCGCGAAGGCGTACGAGGAGATGGGCTCGGAGACCGTCCAGTCCTCGAAGGCGTCGCGCGCCGCCCTGCAGGACGTCAGGGACAGCGTCGAGGATACCCGGGAGAAGCTCTTCCAGAAGGTTCAGTCGGACGCCGCGAACCTCTCGCATACCCTCGAGGAAATCGACCGGAAGCAGAAAGCCTTCATCGCGCAGACGAAGATATTCGACCGCGCCGACGAGCTCAAGCGCGGGCTCGAGTCGGATATTTCAGAGATCAAGGGCGAGATCTCCCGGCTTGAGGTCTATCGCGATACGATGAACGCGCTCGAGCAGAACTACGCGAAAATCAGGAAGCTCGACGACGAGGCGAGCCAGAAGGTATCGCGCTTCATGGCCGAAAAGAAGCGCATCGACATCCTCGAGTCGGACTTCAACAAGCTTCTCGGGCTTTCCGACACCATCGACCGCAAGATCTCGGAGCTCACCCTCACGAGCGACGACGTCCAGCAGTACCAGGTGCAGATCAGGCGCTTCGAGGAGAGCCTCGCGGAGGCGAACGCCCGTTACGAGCGGCTCGACAAGAAAGCCGCCGTGCTCGACCAGACCACGACCGCGGTCGACAAGGCCTTCGACGGCCTCAAGTCGATCGAGACCTCGCTCGCGGACTGCAAGACCCGGCTCGCCGATCTCCCCGCGGAAATCGCGGGCGTCAAGGGCGACGTCGCTGCCCTCATCGAGGACAAGGAGCGCGTATCGCTCATGGTCGAGAAACTTTCGGCCCTCGACTCGATCATCGAGGACGTCGAGAAGCGAACCGAGAAGATGCAAACCGCGCGCGAATGGCTCGCGCGGACCGAGACGCGGCTCGAGGAGATCTCGCGCCAGTCGCAGGACCAGCTCAAGCTCCTCGGTGATCTTCTCAAGGACGAGGGCGCCTCGAAAAAAGCGAAGGGCGCGCCGCCCATCGGCATTCGTGAGAACGTCGTAAAGCTCGCCCATCAGGGATGGAAGGTCGACGAGATCGCGCGCGCGCTCCACCTCTCGCGCGGGGAAGTGGAACTGATCCTCGAACTGCCCCAAAAATAACGGCAGTTCCGTTGCCGCAAAAGTAGCGGCAACTCGTGCCCCAAAAATAACGGCAGTTCAGTTGCCGCAAAAGTAGCGGCAACTCGTACCCTAAAAATAACGGCAGTTCCGTTGCCTCAGAAATGTGGCAACGCGCGCCTGTACGATGATTCAATGCATGCCGCGAGAGTGGCGGACAATCATGTCACGTGAAATGATGTGCGGTTAACGGTCTTCTTTAGCGAGAAGGCAGGTCGCCCAGACCTCGACGGCTTCGCTCGTCCCGATCGGGGCGAGACCCTCGCCGGTTTTCGCCTTGACGAAGACGCGCGCGGGCTCGACGCCGAGCACGAGCGCGATCGAATCGCGAACCGCACCCCTCCAGGGCAGGAATTTCGGCGCCTGAAGCGCGATGACGCAATCGAGATTTTCGAGGCTCCAGCCTTCCGCGCGAACCCGGGACCACGCGTCCGCGAGAAGGGTTTTCGAGTCAGCTCCCTTCCATGTCGGATCCGACGGGGGGAAGAGCTCGCCGATATCCCCGAGGCCGGAAGCGCCGAGAAGGGCGTCCGTGATCGCGTGCAAAAGGACGTCGCCGTCCGAGTGCCCGTCCTCGCCCCGATCGAACGGAATCTCGATCCCGCCGAGCATGAGCGGGCGACCGGGAACGAGGCGATGAAGATCGTAGCCGAGCCCGACCCGTATCATCGAATGTCTCCCGGATAGGTAATCTTGCGGTTTTCGCGGTCTCCCGGACAGGTCCACACCTCGCCCGCGTAGCGACCCCAGATCTCGGTGTCGTCGGTGTACGCGCGCCCGTCCAGGGCTGCCTTGCGGTGCGCATCGACAAGGGGCCCGAGCGCGAAGCCCTGCGGGGTTTGCACCGCCACGATCGCGCTTCGGTCGAGATGGCGGGTGATCCTTCCCAGCCCGTCGATTTCCTTTTCGGTGTCGACCGGCGGGATCGTGGGAACGGCCGCGCCTCGTTCCTTCGCCTTCGCGAGCACGCCCTCGATGACACTCGCCGAAACGTAGGGTCTCGCGGCGTCGTGGATAAGCACGATGTCCCCATCCCGCGCGCGCCTTTCCGGAAGGGCGTTGACCGCCGCCTCGAGCCCGAGCAGGACCGAGGCTTGCCGCGTCGGGCCGCCCTCCGCGAAAAGAAGTTTCGCGGTGCCCGAGTCGAGAAGTCGGGCGATTCGCGCGTCCTCGGCGAGGCACGCGCGCGCGTCACCTTCGCCCGCCGAAGGGACGGTTATCACGACAAGGGGGAATTCGTTCAGGGAAAGAAACGCATAAAGGGATTGGGAAAGAACGCTCACCCGGCCATCGGGGTCGTTCGAAAGCGTCAGGTATTCCTTTTTGACGGGGCCGCCCATCCGCGCGGAACTGCCTGCGGCCGTCAGGACAAGCGCGTTCACTGCAGGTTAATCGTCCGAATCGTCCGAGTCGTCGGCTTCTTCTTCCTCGGCGATCTCGCTGTCGCCGAAGTCCTCGTCGTCGTCCTCGACCGCCGCATGTTCCTTCGCGGGATGCGGGATCGCCTCGCCGAGGGGCTCGAGATGGGAATGGATGAGCGCCTCAACCTCCTCGCGCGGAATGTTGAGCGCGAAGGTAATTTCGTCCTCGAGAAGCTTCCGGGCGGAGTCGTAGAGCTTGCGCTCGAGGATCGGCAGTTCCTTTATCTTGCTCCGGTGGTAGAGGGAACGGACGATGGTCGCGATGTCGATGACGCTTCCCTTTTTGAGGAGATCAAGGTTGATCTGATAGCGAAGCTTCCAGTCCGAGGGGATGGGCTCGAAATCCTCGGAAATGAGCTTGAGCGCCTTTTCCGCTTCGTCCTTGGAGACGATCGCCCGGATGCCGAGTTCCTCGGCTTTCGAGACCGGGACCATGACGGTCATGTCGGAGACCTCAAGATAGATGACGTAATAGGGAATCATCTCGTTCTTGAAGGTTTTTTCCTTGATGGCGTTTATCTTTCCGACACCCTGGCTCGGGTATACGACCTTCTGGTTAACCTTGAATGCGGTTGATTTGCTCATATCCGAAACACTATAGCACAAAAAGGGGGCATGGTCAAAGCCTCATGACCCGCATACGCCCTTCCCGGGGGGCGTACGCACGGGCTTTTGGGCGTCATCGTGCCAGGGCGACGCCCGGCAAGGGTTTCGGCGGCACGAAGCGGATGAATTTGAAGGGGTGCACGTCAAGCGGATTCGTGAACCATCCCGTGATCCCGTTGAGATCGATTACGTTGAGCGCGGGATTGTGCGCGACCGGCATGATCACTCCCTGGGAGAGAAGTCGCTTCTCGGCCTCGGCGAGTTTCGCGTACCGGGCCTTGACGTCCTTGAGCGCGGTCGCCTCGACGATCAGCGCCTCGAACTCGGGATCGTTCCATCCCGAATCGTTGAGGCTCGACATCGGGCGGAACATCTCGAGGAACGCGAGCGGGTCCGCGAAATCGCCGATCCAGGAGGTGATCGCGACGCTGTAGTCGTCGGCCTTGAGGGTCGCGTAATACTGCTGCGCGGGCAGGGTCACGATCTCGGTCGTAACGCCGATGGCGGCCCAGGCGTTCTTGAGAACCGTCGCGAGTTTTCCGAAGGCGTCGGATTCGGGAATCCTGACGATGACGGTGTCGAGCGGACGATCGGGACCATAGCCGGCCTCGGCGAGGAGTTTCTTCGCGCCCTCGAGATCCTGCGTCTCGAGCCCCTTCAGTTCCGGGTAACCGGCGATCGGATAGACGAGGGTCTTCGCCGGGAGAAGGTAGTCTCCCCGGAGCTCGGCCCACGGGATCGCCAGGATAAGCGCGTTTCTCACGCGACTGTCGGCCCAGGGTCCCTTGACGCTCCGGAAGAAGAAATACTCGGTGGAGAACATCGGGGTAATGTGGATCGAGCGCGGGTCGAGAACCCGGTCGATCACGACCGAGCCTCCGAGCCAGGTGATCTCGCCGCGGTTAAACCGGTCGGTCAACGGGCCGGCGTCCGGCGAGACGAGAATCCTGATTGACGGGACGGCGACGTTATCCCGATCCCAGTACCGCTCGTTCCGCACGAAGCGGATGCCGTCCTCGCCGACGGACTCGACGCGGTACGGACCGCTCGAAACGGGAACGGTAGCCGACGTGACGGTTGCCGACGCCAGTCTCGTCGGGTGTATCGCCGAAAACGCGTGGTGACAGAGGATTTTCGGGAGGTGCGCCGTCGGCATGACGAGGGTCACGACGAGCGTCGTGTCGTCCTTCGCCTCGATTCCCACCGAGGCGGGATCGGTCGTCTTTCCGTTACGGTAGTCGGCCGCGCCCCTGATGGGATCGAGGAGCGAGGCGTAGGGCGCGGCGACCGCGGGCGAGAGAAGATTGAGCCAGGAATCGCGGATAGTCGCGGCCGTGATCGGTTCCCCGGTCTCGAACAGCGCGTTGTCCCTGATCCTGAAGGTCCATACGAGTCCGTCTTCGGAGACTGTCCACGACTCGGCGAGGCCGGGCACGGGATCCATGTTCCACGGGTCATAGACGAATAGCCCTTCGTAGCAGGCGGTAAGGATTTGCGCCTCGTCGGCGTTATATGCCTTGTAGGGTCTCCAATCGGGGAGATGATCCGAAATGTTCGCGGTGAATTCGCCCTGCGGGTACTCTCCGTTTGAAGCGGACGCGAACGCGCCGGGCGCGAGGATGGCGAAGGAAAGAAAAGCCGTTAGGGCTGTGATGCGAAAATCAGACATTGGTAATCCCCAGTTTCTTCAGCTGCTGCTGTTCTTCTACCTGCGCGGCGTATTCCGCCCGGCACTGGTTCGCCTTCACGAGGCTGTTGCGGATGGTCGCGATCTCGACCTTGACGCCACGGATGCGTTCCCTGTTTTCCGGCCCCGCCGCTTGCTTGAAGTAATCGTCAAGCCCGCCGCAAACCTTCAGGATGTTGCCGACCTCGGCGACGTGCCGCGTTAAAAGATCGAGAATCTGCTTTTCGTCCATGAGATCGATTTTCTGGTACGAGGCCGAAGTCCTGACCGTGAATCCGGTGTATATTCGCGCCCGTTTTTTCAGTTCCTCGATAAACGGGAGGAACTTGACGGTTTCGCGCTTTCCCGTCTGCGTGATGGGATCGATCGTCGTGACGACTATATCCTGCTCGCTTTCGGGCCGGTTGAAGGCCTTGCGGAGCAGGCGAGCGAGTTTCTGGAAAAAACCCTGCTCGAGCGACAGGATGAGGTTTTCGTTATCGATAAGCTTTCCGCATATCTCGTCGATCTGCGGCGAGATGCTGCCGAGCGCCCTGATACCGTCCATGAGTACCGGCTTGAAATTTTCCGCGACCTGCGACTTGCCCGCGTCGGTCTTGGCCGACGAAAGGCGCGCGATGAGCTCCTGCTGAAGCACGGCGTGGTCGGGCGAGTAGTCCTCCTTCAGCACATCCTCGATGAGCTCGGTGTAAAACGGCTGATCCTTCATGGATACCGCGAAGGAACGCTTGATTTCCCGCATCGCCGCGGAGAACCCGGTCTCGAGGCTTTTCGGGTCGATGATCGCGCCCGGTAGCACGAGCTTGCGGATCGACAGTTTGTACCGCTCCTTGTGGAACTCGGCGAGGTTCTTGAGGGCTTTCGTGATCGCGATCGACGATTTGCTCAGTTGGCTGAGGGCGTCGTTCACGATGCCGACCGAAAGCGAGTCGCCGCCGTTCCTGAGCGTCAGGATGAGGTCGGCGAGCCCTTTCGTGTTATTCCTTGAGGACGTGTTCGAAAAGGATTCCCAGGTGAACGCGTGGTTGAGCGCGACGAGTTTCCCGATACGGGTCGGATTGAGGAAGTCGCAGGTAAACTGGTAGTAGTTGCTCATGTAATCGAGCATCGCCTCGTATTGAGAGAGGCGGCGCGCGATGATCGACGCCTTTTCCGTTTCGGTGAATCCGTCGTCGGGGGGAATCTCGATTTCCTGGATTTTGCTGTCGTATTTGTAGGGATCGTCGTGCATGATCCCTTTTTTCACCAAAACGGTCCTGATCGTCTTCGCGGCGCTTTGCGAGATCCGGTATTCTTCCTGCAATTTTGGCAGGAGGAATGAGTCGAACGCTTGTTGCCGCTCCATCACGGCCTGGAATAATTGGTCGGTGAACGACTGAGTTTGTTCCATATTATTCACAGTATCGGCGAAATCGCCAAAAATCACAAGCGGCGATCGGTGTGCGGTATACCTACCGGTAGGTAGGAAAGTGGTTAAACAGGTTTTTAGGTGTATACCTACCGGTAGGTAGGAAAGTGATCAAGCAGGTGTCTTGGGTGTATACCTACCGGTAGGTATACAGACCACGATACGTCAGAAAAAAACTACGCCCCGGTAATCACCCCCGGCGATTGTCTTGACAGTACCATCCGTCGGCGCTATTGTTGTCGCTAACGACGATGACGGAGACGAGTACGTCCCGGAACCGCGCCTTGAGAGAGGGGATCCCTGAGTTTTCCGAAGGAAGCCGGCTTATAAGCCCCCCTTCGTTCGGCCAACTCCCGGTTGCGAGATCCCTGGCCGCGGAAGGACCGAATACCACTCCAGAGTCGCCGGGATGAAACCGGCGTACGATTCGGGGCCCCAGGGGCTCAGGATCCGTCCGAACCGGGAGTATTTCCGGCCGCGGCCCGCGTTACGGGCGATGAGCGCGCTCCCTGTCACGGGGAATCGAAGCGGGGTGGAACCGCGGAGAAAGGCATCCTGCGATCATGCACGGCCTTCTTCGTCCCCGCGCGGAAACCTTTTAGTAAAGGTATCCCGACGGAAAGTCCGTAGGAGGCTTTCCGGATATCAGTGACAGGAGCGCTACATGAACCAATCCGTTCCCCCGAAATCCGATAAACTCGATCTCGTGCGCCACTCGACCGCGCACGTCATGGCCGCCGCGGTCATCAAGCTCTTTCCGGGCACCAAGGTCGCCATCGGTCCCGCGATCGATACCGGCTTTTACTACGACTTTCAGTTGCCCCGGCCCATCTCCCCGGACGATCTCCCCGAGATCGAGAAGGAGATGCGGAAGATCGTCAACCAGAACCTCGACTTCGTCCGGAAGGAGGTGAGCCGCGCGGAGGCCCTCAAGCTTTTCGCCGCGGAGCCCTTCAAGACCGAACTCATCAACGATCTCCCCGAGGACGCGACGATCTCGATCTACGAGACCGGCGACTTCGTCGACCTCTGCCGCGGCCCCCACGTCGCGAACACCAAGGAAATCAACGCCCAGTCCTTCAAGCTCATGAAGACCGCGGGAGCCTACTGGCGCGGCGACGAGAAACGGCCGATGCTCACCCGCATCTACGGAACCGCCTGGGAAAAGCCGAACGACCTCAAGGCGTATCTCGACATGCTCGCCGAGGCCGAGAAGCGCGACCATCGCCGCATCGGTAAGGAGCTCGACTTCTTCCACATGGACGACGAGAACCCCGGCCAGATTTTCTGGCACCCGGACGGCTGGACCGTGTACCGCCTCATCGAGGAGTACGTCCGCGCGAAGATCAAGGAGGACGGCTACGTCGAGGTGAAAACCCCGTTCGTCATGCCGCAAGGTCTCTGGGAGAAATCCGGGCACTGGGCGAAGTACCGAGAGAACATGTTCATCACCGAGAGCGAGAAGCGCCTCTTCGCGCTGAAGCCGATGAACTGTCCCGGCCATATCGAGATCTTCAAGCAGGGCACCAAGAGCTACCGCGACCTTCCCTTGCGCATCGCGGAGTTCGGCTCGTGCACCCGTAACGAGCCGTCGGGCTCGCTCCACGGCATCATGCGCGTGCGCGGCTTCGTGCAGGACGACGCGCACATCTTCTGCACCGAGGAGCAGATCCCCGAGGAGGTCGCGAAATTCTGCCGGCTCCTGAAAGGGATGTACGCCGACTTCGGTTTCGATCCCGACACCATCCTCGTGAAGTTCTCGACGCGTCCCGAGAAGCGCGTCGGCAGCGAGGAGTCCTGGGATCGCGTAGAGGCCGCGCTCGCGGACGCATGCAAGGTCGCTAATCTCCCGTACGTCGTCTCCCCCGGGGAGGGCGCGTTTTACGGGCCGAAGCTCGAGTTCACCCTCATCGACGCGCTCGGCCGCCAGTGGCAGTGCGGAACCATTCAGGTAGACCCGAATATGCCTTCCGCGGAACGGCTCAACGCCGAATACATCGGCGAGGACAACGCGAAGCACCACCCGGTCATGCTCCACCGCGCGGCCCTGGGCTCGCTCGAGCGCTTCCTTGGCATCCTCATCGAGAATTACGCGGGAGCCCTTCCGGCCTGGCTCAGTCCCCGGCAGGTCGTCGTCGTGCCGGTCGCTCCGGGCTTCGACGGATACGCGCAAGAGGTCGCCGCGTTCCTCGCCGCCCGCGGCATCCGCGCGAAGGCTGACGTCGAGAACGACCGCATGAACGCCAAGATCCGCAAGCATCAGGGGTTCAAGGTCCCGTACCAGCTCGTGGTCGGGCAGAAGGAAATGGACGAGAAGTCGGTCGCCGTGCGCTTCCGCGACGGAAAGCAGGAGACGATGACCCTCGAGGCCTTCGCCGCGTATATCGCGGATAAGGTCTCGTCGCGGTCGGTCAGTCTCTGATCGGCGACGGTACCGCTCCCTCGGGAAGTCAGGGGGAGCGGGTTACGGAATGACGATTACTTCGTGGGCTGATCCCGAACGGTCGGGAGCGGCTGGTCGGCGGATGCCTCTTCGGTGTCCGCCATTTTTTTGGCCGGCGGGGTGATGACGAGGGCGGCCATTATCATCATCGAGTCCTGGAAGGGCACGCTCGGCTTGGACCAGAGGTTGAATATCGGGATGCCGATGCGGGCGGTACAGCCCGCGCCCCATCCGTTGTCGAGCCGGTACCGGATATTTCCCTCGAGCACCGGATAGAACCAGCGCGCGCTTCCCCACAGGTATTTGTTGATTTCCTTGACCTGTTCCCCGGCGGCCATGTCCTCGCTGTAGCTCTTCTCGTCCTCGCCGACTCCCGACTCGAGGAAGCCCCAACGGAGGAGGATTCCCGGCCCGCCGCCGAAGGAGTAGAGAAGCCGGCCTTTCTCGATGCGATACAGGAACGGGCAGTCGATGAGAAGGGTCGGGACGAACGCGGTGCGGTTCTCGATTTCGGCGGGAAGCGCGCGGTCGTCCGCCCAGAGATAACGGAGTCCGTAGAGCGAGACGGACGGCGCGATGAGAACGTCCTTCTTCAGGGGATAGCGGTATTCCGCGCCGACAAAGCCCGCGATCGGGCTCGGCGCGCTCGACAGTCCTCCCGTCGACCCGTCGGGGTTGATTCCCACGAAGGTGACTCCCGCCCCGTTCGAGTTGACGAGAAGGTTGAGTCCGCCGAAGAAGCTCCAGGGTGAATAACCCGAAAGGGGATCCGACGGAGCCGCGCCGTCGGCGTTTGCCCCGGGTTGAGCGGTCTGATCGGCTTTCGCGCCATCGAGGGCGGGTTGGCTTTCCTGCGGCGTCTTAGCGGATTGGGCTGCGACGGTCGCGGCGAGGATTATCAGGATACAGGCGAGATACGCGGTGTTTTTCACGATTACGATCAGTATACCTCATCGGGTATCGAGATTTCCAGAATTCCCGCGCGTCCGGTCTCGAAGAAGCGCTGTTCTTCCCAGGCGGCGAGGATTTTTTTGCCGGCGAGCACGAAATCGGTGTAGACATAGCCGCGCGAAAGGGTCGGAAGGCGAAGGACCGAAGCCGCTTTGCCCGAATCGGCGGGACGGAAGTAGAAGGTCCCGTCGGCGAACAGCGCGGCCGTTCCTTTCCTCGACACGAAGGCCGAGCCCTCGACCGGGGTTCCGGAGCCGTCGCGGACGAAGGTTTGCGCGGCGTCGGCCGATTCCGAGCGTACCTTGAGGGAGAACGCCGTACCCTCCGGGATGGGCGCGAGAAGGGTCGCGATCGATTCGGGCGCGTCCTTGAACGGGAAGGGCGTCACCGATTTCTGGTAATCGTCCTTCGAGACGCGCCGCGTTCCCTCGACGCCCTTTCCGCCGGAGGCGGGAATCGCCGGGAATTCAAGATAGGTAAAATCGACCTTGCCGTCCTTCTCGTCCTTGAAGGACGCGTACCACATCGAGCCTATCCGGTCGAGCGCGACGCATTGCGCCGTGGCCGAAAGGCCGAAATCCGCGGAGGCGAGAAGCGGGGTGAAGCTGCCCGAGTTGCCGTCGAAACGCGCGAGGCACGAGGTCGAGGCTGCGCCGTCGGAGAAGAAGCTGTTGCGATAGAGACGCACGAGGGTGTTCCCCTCGGAGCGGTAGAGTCCGCCGGCGGTGTACGACGGGAAGAGTCCCTCGTCGCGGTGGAGCGCGGCGCCCCCGTTCTCGGTGCCCGCCGTCATGATCCCGAGACGATTGATGAGAAGGACGGGTGATCCGTCGATGACGCACGAGTCGGCGACGCGGACCGCCTCGGTCCAGGGCCTGAAGTTTCGCGCGGGGATTTCCTGCGGGCTCGCGGCCGCGTGAATGCCGGAATCGGAAAAGTAGTACCAGTGGGAACCCGATACCGTCGCGGCATCGGGCGAGGCGGCGTTCGCGCCGGACGCGTCGCGGATACCCGCGCTGTTTTTATAGGTGCAGCCCGCGAGAGCGACAGACGCGAGCGAAACTGCGAGAGCGAGCGAGACGAGTAGTGCGATTGTGCGTTTCATGGTGGCTCCAGACTATCCCGAGGAAGCTCACTCGCGCAAGCCGTACGGCGTAAAAAAGGCGCACTCGACCGTCTTGCCCGCGAGGATGACGGTAAGGATTCCCGATTCGCAAAACCATCGCGACGAGCCTGGGGGAACGGCCGCAGCGAACGTGCCGTCCGGTGCCGTCTCGATTGCCGCGGCTTGTCCGAGCGCCCATGAGGGAAGGAAGCCGCACGCGGACGGGATCGCGGTGAGGGAAGGCCTGATCGTGACCTCCGTACGGGTCCGTTCATCGATCTCGTACACCCGCATCTTCCCCGAAAGGATCGCCTCAGCCGCGGCCCGCGCGTCGACGAGAAGCGGGTTTTCCTTTTCGGCGAGGGTGGCGTCGAACTTCGCCCAATTGAGGTGTTCCGCTATCGTCGTTCCGACCGCGAAACCCTCGCGGGATCCGGTACGGGCGAGTTCCGCGCATTCGGCGTCGACCCCGCGAAGCCAATCGGCCTCGAGGACCGATTCCCCGTCCTCTCGTTTCGCGTGGACGGGATACAGGGCTCCCGCGCGGGGGAGATGGCCCCGGGGAAAACCGGCACGTTCGCTTTCGATCTCGAGGAGAATCGGGGTGAACTCGCCGCGGTCAAGCTCGATCGTCGTTTCATCCACGGCTCCGACGCGTGCGCGCTCCCTTCCCGAGGAGTCCCGCCACCTGATCGTGTAGCTCGCCTTCAATCCCGGAGCGGCGAGGCGCCAGGCGGGATGGGGTTCGGGGAGGACGACCCGCAGGCGCTCGGTTCCCGAGAAAGGTTCGGTAAGGTTTTCGCACGAGGCGAAAAGCGCGAGAACGAGAAAGAGGGGAAGCGCCGCCGCGACGAGCGTGCGCGGGGGACGCGACCGGACCGTCGGCGCGGCGGGGCACGGAAAATGTCTCATGTCCCGTTATTCCGCGGGATGTCCCGGATTGGCCTTTTTATTCGAGGCCGGACGGGCGCGTCAGGCTGCGCGCGCGCGGGTGAGCCGGTCGAGCGAGACGGTAAGGGCGATCAGGGCCGCGACGAGCGCGAGCTCGATGAAGGGGATGATCTCGAGGGTCGAATGCGCCGCGACGAGGCCGACGACGGCCGGCGTAAGCGCGCCGCCGACGTAGGCCGCCCCGCTTTGGTAGCCGATGAGCTTTTGCGCGACGTCGTTGCGGAATCTCCGCGGGGTTTCGTGCATCATGCACGGATACAGGGGCGCGAAACCGAGACCCATGAGGAGAAGGCCCGCGAGCGCGGCGAGGTCGCTCGATGCGGGAACGAAGGCCTTGAGCGCGAGGAGGGCCGCGCCGAGGACCGCGACGAAAAGCCCCGTCCTGATCATTCGCCGGTTGCCGAAGCGGTCGACGACGATGCCGTTCAGGAACCGACCCGCGGTGAGCGCGCCGTAATAGAGCGATACCCATACGCCCGCCGTTCCCGCGTCGAGGCCGCGCGCCTGGGTGAGGAGCGAAAAAGCCCAAAGCCCTGCGATATACTCGCCCGAGGTATAGCACGCGAAAACCAGGATCTGGGTGAGCATCGCCTTTTTGGTTCCATTCCCGCTCTCCCGATCCGCTATGGCGGCTTCTTCGCGCGCGGAGGGTTCCCCGCGTACGTCGATCCCGTCCGCACTCGCCGCCGCGTTCCCGCCCGATTCGCCCGCGGCCTTTTCCGCGGCGCGCGAGACGTCGGCCTCGACGCGACCCCATAACCCGATCGAGAGAAAGAGGATGAGCGCGAGCGTGAACTGCACGGCGCCGATCGTGAAGTAGCCGGCCCGCCAGGCGCCCGAGCGCGCGACGAAGGCGGTCAGGATTATCGGGCCGACGGTCGCGCCGACGCCCCAGGCGCAGTGAAGCCAGTTCATGTGCCTTCCCGAGTAGTTTTTAGCGACGTAGAAGTTGAGCCCGCAGTCGATCGCCCCGCCGCCGAAGCCGAGGAGGGGCACGCAGGCGAGGATCCAGAGGAAGGACGGCGCGAGGCCGTAGCCCAAGAGGGCGGTCGCGGTCATGAGGCCGCTCGCGAGGGTGACCTTGCCCGTCCCGAACCGGAGAAGGACGTGGCCGCTGAATACGCTCGAAAGCGCCGAGAAAACCGTGATCGAGATCGTCACGATACCCGCTGCCTCGAGCGGTTTCGCGAAGTCCAGGCGCATGAAGGGCCAGGCGATGCCGAAACCGGCGTCGGGAAGCCCGAGACTGATGAAGGCGAAATAGATGACGACGAGCAAGGAAAGATACGCGGTTCGTGATTTCATATTAGTTGATTATCGCAACAAAAGGTTTTGCCGTCAAGAGAGAATGTTGCGGCATCGGGGGAATTCCCGAAAGGAGGGGCTCGCGGGGAAAACGCCGATTTCGCCGATCGCGGTTGACAGGAGCGGGGGCGGTTGTATACTCGAAGCAAAGCGTCTCGCGGCGAGATGCGACCGCGAAGACGGATCTCGAGGAGGCATATCGGATGAAAGCGTTGCTGATCGGCGGAACCGGCACCATCAGTTCCGCCGTCGCGCGGAGGCTTTCCGCGCTCGGATGGGATCTGTGGCTGCTCAATCGGGGTACCCGGAGCGATCGCGTCGTGCCCGGCGTCAACGTCATCACGGGCGACATGAGCCTCGGGGAGGAATCCGTCGCCTCGCTCGTCGAGGGAATGGCCTTCGACGTCGTCGTCGATTTTATCGCCTTCGTGCCCGAGCAGCTCGAGCGCGACGTCAGGATATTCGCCGGCAAGACCCGGCAGTTCGTGTTCATCAGTTCCGCGTCGGCTTACCAAAAACCGCTCAACCATTATCGGATTACCGAATCGACCCCGCTCGCGAATCCCCTGTGGGAATATTCCCGGAACAAGATCGCGTGCGAGGAATTCCTCGTCGGCGAGTACCGCAAGAACGGCTTCCCCTGCACGATCGTCAGGCCGAGCCATACCTACGACGACCTGTATCTTCCCGTCGCCGTGCACGGCAAGAAAGGCTCCTGGCAGGTAATCGACCGCATCATCAAGGGGAAACCGGTCATCGTACACGGGGACGGATCGTCGCTGTGGACGCTCACCCACGCGGACGATTTCGCGAAGGCGTTTTGCGGGATCATGGGAAATCCCGCGGCGATCGGGGAAGCCTTCCAGATCACCTCGGACGAGTCGCTCACCTGGAACCAGATTTACGACCGCATCGGAAGCGCGCTCGGGAAAGAGGTGCGGAAATACCACGTCACGACCGACTTCCTTTCGGCGTGCGATCCCGAGTACGCGGGAACCCTCGCCGGCGACAAGGCGAACGCCGTCGTGTTCGACAACGCGAAGATAAAGCGCCTCGTGCCCGAGTTCACCGCCACGATCCGCTTCGACGAGGGCGCGCGGAGATGCGTCCGCTACCTTCTCGACAATCCGCGCGCGCAGGTTCCCGACCCCGATTTCGATACCTTCTGCGACGGCGTGATCGCCGCGCTCGACGGCGCGAAGGCGAGCTTCTTCGCGAACATCGCGCGGTAAGCCGCGCGAGTCGCCTTTCAGTCCCGCGTCAGGACCATGATCGAGCGCGCGGGGACGGTCGCGTGAAGCGTTCCCCCGTGCGCCGTGAACGACGCGTCCGGATCGAGCGCGTCCTTCCATATCCCGTCGGCCCCCTCGCCGAGGCCGGTAACGACGGGCACCCGCGCCTCATGCTCGCCTGCGTTTACCGCGACGATGGCCGCCCCGTAACGCGCGCCCTCAGGCGGCTCCCTGATGAACGCGAACTGCTCCGGGCTCACGTGAAGTTGCCGGTAGCGCCCCTCGCGGAGGGCCTGGACTCCCGCGCGTACGCGGGCAAAGTCCTTGATCGCGCGCTCGAGCCTTCCCGAATCGATCCTGCTTTCGCATTCGGCCGGCACGCCGCTATGGAGACCGTGTTCGGCGGTCTCGCGGACGGAGGGTCGCAATTCCGCGTCGCTCCCGTTTTTCTTTTCCCCCCTGAGGCCCCATTCCCCGCCGTAGTAGAGCGACGGAATGCCGGGAACCGTGAAGAGAAGGCCATACAGCGGGTAGAGGTGCGCGTCGTTCTTGAGGACGCTCGCGACCCGGTTCACGTCGTGATTCTCGACGAAGGTATAGAGTCCGATGTCGCGGTACATGCCTTCCGGTCCGAATTGACGGTTGAGACTCCAGGCGATCTCGAAGAAATTCCGGTCGTTGAAGCTCGACCAGAGTCCCTTGTACAGCTCGTAGTTCGTCACCGAGTCGAGCCTTCCCGGTCGCGCCCAGTTGCGGTAATCCCCGTGCACGACCTCGCCCATGAGCCAGAAGTCGTCCTTGAGCGATTTCGCGTATGCCGAGAGCGCGTCCATGAAATCGGGCGAGAGCACGTCAGCCGCGTCGAGCCTGAGTCCGTCGATACCGAACTCATCGATCCATCGTTTCACTGCGGAAAAAAGATGCTCGCGAACAGCGGGATTTTCCGTGTCGAGCTTCGCGAGGTCGTAGTGCCCGCTCCAACCATCGTACGCGAAGGCGTCCCCCGCCGGGCTCTTCCGCGAGAAATCGACGCCGCGATACCAGGACGCGTAGCGCGAGGCAGGGCCCCTCTCCTGAATGTCGCGGAACGCGAAGAAATGCCGGCCGGTATGGTTCAACACCGCGTCGAGCACGACCGCGATTCCCGCCTCGTGACAGGCGGATACGAGTTCCTTGAGGTCTTCGTCGGTGCCGAGTCGGCGATCGACGTGATGGTAGTCGACGGTGTCGTACCCATGCGCGGTGGATTCGAAGAGGGGGCCGATGTACAGGGCGTTGACCCCGAGATACCTGAGGTGAGGGATTCGGTCCTTCAGGCTTTGAAGTCCCTTACCGGCCGAAGCGGTAAAGTCATTCCGCGCGGGCGTTCCGCACATGCCAAGGGGATAGATGTGATAAAAGAAGGCGTTTGTATTCATGCTGTCTCCGTCAGTATACCTACCGGTCGGTATACGTGGTGGTAGTGTCTATACCTACCGGTAGGTAGTTATTTGCTTTACGACATCCCGGGCGAGAGGTCTTCGTTGGGTTAGCTGTATACCTACCGGTCGGTATACTTGCTGGCATACTCGAAATCAGATTCTATACCTACCGGTAGGTATACTCGTCCATAAATAGACCAGCAAGGATCTCCCTGCTGTCGCTTACTAAAAATGCCCCGTTGCCCCTTGCAGCGTCCGGGTTGCCGCGAAGGTTCTCGTGAAATATACCTCGTTTCCCGCAATCTCGATTCGGTCGATGATCGCCCCCATCGACGCGCCGAGTATGATCGTCTCGAGCCTGATCGATTTTCCGTCGGCGGAAACCACCCGACTCAGCACGGGAGAGGGTTTTGAATCGAAGAAGGAAATCTCCCGCGGCAGGCTCATTTCGTTCTTCCGGTACCGGCCATCGGTTCCCGCGAGGACGCGTTGCCCGGAGCCGTCGCTTCCCCGATATTCCAATTCATAGAGAATCTCGCCCGCACGGACGTCGATGACGGTGAGCGACCGTATGCCGATGTCGTTGTCGCCGAATAAAACCGCTTTCCCTTTCGCGGCGAGGAATCCCGACGGGAGCGCCACGGGCGAACTCGCGGGTTCCGCGGAAAGCGAGGCGGTATATGTTTCGAGCGCGCGGGCGGCTTCCGCGTTATCCGGTAGCGACGTATTGGATTTGATCGCGTTCGGGATCTCCTTGAGAATCATCTCATAAATCTGCATGTACATCCGGTAGTCGAGATTCGCCGTGGTCACGACGATGAGATCCTTCTCGGGAAAGACGAAAAGCATCTGGCCACCGTATCCCTGGGCGGAAAAGACGTTCTTGCCCATGACCCACCAGTGATAGGCATACGAGTACCCGCGATTGAAATCCTGCCTGGACTCGACCCGGGGGATGACTGCGGTCCTCGTCCATTTTCCCGAAACGACGCGCTTGCCCTCCCACCGTCCCTCGTTGAGATAGAGAAACCCGAGGCGCGCGAGATCCTCGCTCGTCATCGCGAGGCCGTGACCGCCCGCGGGAACGCCGGTCGGATCCTTGATCCAGGTATAGTCGCGAATCCCGATCGGGTCGAGCAGCTTCGCTCGGGCGTAGTCCTCGTAATGCCCGTCGGTTACCTCGTCGAGAATCCCCGCAAGGATCTGGGAGTTCCCGGTATTATAGTCGAACATCTGGCCGCGCTTGGTGAGCATCGGCGCGCCGAGCGCGAAACGCGTCCAGTCCTCGCTCGAGACGAGTCCGTTGTAGGAAAAGCCCGAAGGGGCGTTGTCGTTCCAGTTCATGCCCGAGCGCATCGTCAGAAGATCCTCGATCGTGAGCTCGCGATTCCGGACGTCCGCGGGCAAATCGTATTTCTTCGCGAAGAAGGGGATGACCCGTTCATGAACGCCCTTGATGAGGCCGTCGTCGATCGCGATCCCCAATGTCGTTGAGGTGAAGCTCTTCGTGACGGAGTTCATGATATGGCGCGTTGAGGCGGTGTAGGGATAGCGATAGGCTTCCGTGACGATGTACCCGTTTCTGATGACGAGAAGGGAATGAAGGCCCACCGCGTCGAAGTCCTTTCGCCTGATCGTTTCGAGAAGGGCGTTCGAGTCCATGCCCTGGCTTTCCGGACTCGCGCGCTTCCATTCGGCGGTCGGCCAGTACGCCGGTTCCCTCGCCCGGCAGGAGAGGAGAACGGCGCAAAGCGCGAACGAACCGAGAAGGCTCGCAAGAGCGCGACTTCGCATGCGTGACGGTAATGTCTGCATCATCATAGTTATCCCCTCGAATAAGAACGACTCGATTACGAGAAAATTCCGTGCATGTACTGATGGACCGCGCGATGGAGGTTTTCGTCGTTGAGCTCGATTTCCCGGTTGAGAACGAGCATCGCCCAGGTCTTTACCATTCCCTGAAAGGTCTCGCTGTAATACCGATGGCGGCCTTTCATGTTGCCATGATCGCCGGATGCTTCCGTGAAAAGGATTTCCAGTCGCTCGTTGATCGCGGAGCGGAGCGAAAGACAGGCGGCATAGCCCTGAGTCTCCGGGGCTGACGAAAGGAGGGTAAGGTAAAAGCGCCAGAAGGACTGGTTCGCGAGCGCGAAGGCGATCAGGGTTCGGGTGAGGGTCGTAAGGTTCATGACGATGTCGTGATTGTAGAGCGCACCCTGGTTCACCGTCTCATAGAGTTTCTTTCCGTATGCCTCGATGATCGCGTCGAGCAAGCCCCGTTTGTTCCCGAAATAATGATAGAGGGTCGGTTTGCTCACTCCTGCCTTGTCGGCGATTTCCTGTACCCCGGTACCTTCGTAGCCGTTGAGGGAGAAAAGGTCCAGGGCGATAGTGATGATGTTTTCGCGATTTCCTGTTTCCATGATTTGGAGTATACCTACCGGTAGGTAGGGTTGTCAAGTTCTATACCTACCGGTCGGTATAGAAGACTCCTAGATGATCAGTTTTTACAATACTAAAGAACCGAGCAGACGATCCGGCTCCAAACGATAAACGATGAAAATGTCTGTTTGATTATCAGAATTTGAACGGTTTAATGGGGAAAGAGGGATTCATTGACTTTTTTAACGTTTTATTACATCCACGATCATTTTTGCCTGTGCATCAAGCGAAAAAGCACGGACTGAAAAAACGCTATACCTGCTCCCCGGTATTGAGTACCGCACAACGTTGCCGTACGGAAGCATGATCATTTTCAAAAATACTGTGAAGCATCAGATACGCATCGATGAGCATTTCCTTGCCGCCCATCATGAGCTCAATGCGTTCTTCCTCGGTCAAACCGTTCATGGTTTCCAGGATGGAACACGTCCGGTGAAAATTCGTGATTCTCTCTTTAAGGGCAACGAAAGAAACCAGTTTGTTGGACCAGCAGCCACAGAGTCGTGTTTCCAAAAAGTACCTCCAGAATGGATAAAGTAGAGATACTAGATAATATGGAATTATGTGTTACATGAGTGTAAATAGAAGCATGCTATTTGATGACAAGTGCATCATTTTACAATCAAGTCTGGCGCTTTTTCAGCCGGGCAGTAAAGCCGGTTTATAAACGGTGGCTGTTACACCTTTAATTGACGAAAGTTTCGTTGTTTTGACGGTAAGGTGGGATACACTGTTCACAAGATCGCCTGGAGACAAGGATGTCGCGTGAGAACGAATAAACGCGGAAACACGATACAACCTCTTTTCCCTGCCCTTTTTCTGGCGTTATCGGGTCTATTCCTCGCGGAGTGCTCGGTTGGCGTGCATGAAGGGGTGTACTCGCTTGCGGCGTCGAAGGCTCGTGTCGCGGCGAATGTCGTCATAACCCCGAGTGCCGAAGGCGAATATGCCTTTACCGCCGACGCGATTCCGACGATTACCATCGACTGCGCGAACGGCGGAGCGCAAGCCTTTTATTCCTTTGACGGCGCCCCGTATCGGCCGTATACCGGACCGCTCTCCCTTCCGATCAATGACCTGACGGTCGATCAGACGATACTCCTATCCGCGTATTCTTCGCATCCCGATTACTCGGATTCCGAGCCCGTTACCCGGGAATACCGCTTTGTCGCGACCCGCGTTCCGACCCCGACCATTACCGCGGTAACATCCCCCTATTATCGCTATGACGATCCACCGACGGTTACCGTGTCCTGCAGCCTCGCCGGCGCGACCGTGTGGTATTCGACGAACGGCGGCGCGACCTATATCCAATCAACCGGTTCCTTTGAGCTTCCGGTTCCGGATCCTGCTGACTGGAACGTCAACCGGACGATCGTGGTTACCGCGTACGCGACCTCTCCTGACTATCTCGATTCCGTTCCGGTGAGCGAGTCGTTCCTTTTCTACGGCGAAGGAACCATCGTAACGATCGCGGGGACGGGGATTGAAGGCTTCCCGGTGGAAGGCGAGGACGCGCGGACTCAACCGATACCGGAGTGTATCGCCATCTACGTCGACGACGAGAAGAACGTCTATTTTACCGGCGGTCACTGCGTCTGGAAGGTCAATGCCGACACGAATGTCTTGACGCGTCTTGCCGGTTCGCCGGGGGTGTATGGGAACGTGGTGACCTCCGCCGACGCGAATACGGCATGCCTCTCTGACCCCCGGGGACTCACGGGCGACGATGCGGGGCACGTGCTTTACATCGCCTCGGCAGGAAGCAGTCAGATTCTTGCCGTGCCGTATGTCGGGGGGACGATAACCCGTATTCTCGGAAAATCCAATGGTTTGCCCTATCAGACAGGCGATACAGACACGGTTCCCGACGCGGGTATTTATCAACCGTCCGGAATTCAGTATATGACCGGTGGCACGATCTATTTTTCCGAGTCCATGCGCTATGCGGTTCGATCCTTTAATGTATCGGGAGGAACGCTTGCGCTTGTCGCGGGTACCCTTGACGTCCAGGGGAACGACAGTGGCCATTTTCAGTGGAATAGAGGACTCTGCGTCGATGGAAGCACGCTGTATGTCGCCGATGCGGGGAATAGCCGCGTTCGCACGGTTTCCCTTCCCGGCAACGCGATCAATGACCTACTGACCGGCAATACCGGCGTCTCCCAAGTTCGGGTAATCGGATCCGATATCTATTACCTGTGCTGGGACGGTGTCGCGAAGGTAATCGACCGCTATGACGGGTCTGTTACGACGCGGGTTGCCGGTTCTTCCTCGGGGAATGCGCCCGTCGACGGGAGCCTCGCGATTACCGTCACCATCGACGGGCCCGAGGACTTCTTCGTCGTTCCCGATGACGGAATATACATCCCCGAGTGGATGGGATACCGCATTCTTAAGGTGATCCTCTACTGACAACCCTTCTGTAAAATCTCCAAAATAATCAGTCCGTTTCATTGCTTTGCGCGGAGCGTCGGTCCTAGACTTGAGGTATGGGCGATGCGCGTTACGCGCAAGGGGGTCGTCATGAGATCCGGTAGAGCATTGGTTCGGTGTTCGATGTCGGTTCTCGCCGCGATAATCGTCTTTACATTCGCGACAGGATGCAAGATCGGCTTCAACGAGGACGTCGCCTCGGCGGCGTTCGCGAAATCCCGCGCGATCGCGGGCGTTACCATCAGTCCGGGGAGCGGCGACGAGTACCCGTTTACCGTCGTCAACGTCCCGACCATCGTCATTTCCTCCGCGCTTCCCTCGGCGAAGATCGTCTTCTCGCTCGACGGCGCCGCGTACGCGCCCTACACGGGGCCCTTCGCGCTCGTCGTCGCCAACCCGAAGGTCGCGAGAACCTTCACGGTATCCGCCTACGCCACCGATCCCGAGTGGAACGATTCGCCGGTCGTCTCCCGGCGATTCGTGTTCAACCCGACGGTCGCGCCAATCCCGACGATCTCGCCTTCGCTCGCGATCCCGTACGAGTACAACCTCGCGTCGATCCCGACGGTGACGCTTTCGACGAGCCTTTCCGGATCGACGGTCAAGTACGCGGTCGAGGGCGTATCCGCGTACGCGAACTACACTGGTCCGTTCGCCTTCCCGCTTCCCGGGGATACCTCCGCGCCGGCCGACCTCAGGCTCGTCGCGTACTGCACCCATCCCGACTACATCGATTCCCCGATCGTGTCGCAGGACTTCCGGTTCGTGACGAACGTGCCCGCCCCGATCATCACGCCCATGGCCCTTCCGTCCTATGACTATACCGTCAACAGCATCCCGACCGTGGAGATTGCCTGCGCGCAGGCGGGCGCGTCGATTCTCAGCTCGATAGACGGCGCGCCGTACGTCGCCTACGCGGCTCCTTTCGCGCTCCCGATCCCGGGAGACCCGCTTGCCGAGAGCGACGTCGTCGTCACCGCGTACGCCACGCACGTGGGCTATCTCGATTCCGACGTGTCCTCGCAGACCTATCACTTCATCCCGACGGTGCCGACGCCCTCGATAGCGCCCGCGCCGGCGCGGTACTACCAATACGACCTCCCGCCGACGATCATCCTTTCCAGTACCCTCGCGGGCGTCGCGCTTTACTCGCGCGTCGACGGGGTGTCGGCCGATGTCCTGTACGCGGCTCCGTTCGCCATGCCCGTTCCCGCCATACAGACGGCGAGCCAGAATCTCACGCTGCGCGCGTACGGGACGAAGGCCGGTTTCATGAACTCCCTCGAGACGACGATGACCTACTTTTTCGCCGCGAGCGGCTCCATCGTGACGATCGCGGGCGACGGCGGTTCCTCGTATTCCGGCGAGGGAGTCGACGCCATTACCGTTTCGCTCGACAGTCCCGAGGGCCTCGCGCTCGACGGCACGGTGCTCTATATCGCAGACACGGGCCGGCATCGGGTCCGGAAGGTCGATCTCGCGACGGGCTTGGTCACGACCTTCGCGGGAACCTCAGGCTCGGCGGGATATACCGGCAATGGCGGACTCGCGACGGCGGCGACCCTGTCCTCGCCCTCGAGCCTCGCGGCCGACAACACCTACGTGTACATCTGCGACAGGGACAATAACTGCGTCAGGCGGGTCGACAAGGCGACGAACATCATCACGACTTACGTCGGCATGGGGCCTTTGAGCCCGGGCTATAACGGGGACGGTCTCACCCTGACCTCGAGGATGCTCAACGCGCCCGAGGCGATCGCGCTCGACAGCAACGACAAGAACCTCTACATCGCGGATACCGCGAATAACCGCATCAGGAAGATCGTCATCGCCGATTCCGAGATATTCACGATCGCGGGGAACGGAACGGAGGGATACTCGGGCGACGGGATTCTCGCGGTTAACGCGGCCCTCGATCACCCGCGCGGCGTCGGGATTCGACTCTCGAACAAGTTCGTCTTTATCGGCGACACCGATAACCATCGCGTGCGCTCGGTCGATCCTTCTACCGGATTCATCGCGACCGTCGCGGGCACGGGAAGCCCGGGGTACTCGGGAGAGGGAAATCCTCTTACCGCGACGCTTTCCTCGCCGACGCGGGTCGCCGTCGACAACGTCGCGGTCTATATATCCGATTCAGGGAATCACCGCGTGCGCATGATTGACGGCAGCGTGATCTCGACGATAGCGGGAACGGGATCGGCGGGTTTCTCGGGCGAGTTTGGGCCCGCGACCGCGGCGATGGTTTCGGTCCCCACGGGATTCATCCCGACAAACGTGGGCTTCTACCTCGCGGATCGGGGAAACGGCCGCGTACGGAAGATCCTGCGGTACTGACGCGAAGCCCGGCTTCTTGAGTTTTACGGAAAATGGGGGTACACTGATTCCCATACCACTACGTTAACGGGATTCGATCATGCCGTCCATTTTTCCTGAACTGCCGTCTTTTCACCGCGTCTTTCGCGCCTTCGCCGGTATCGCGCTCGTCGCGGCGGTTTTCGCCGCGACCGGATGCAAGCCCGCGATCAATGGGGACATGTACTCGCTCGCGAGCGAGCGTCCCCGGGTCATCTCTCCCGCCCTGATCGCGCCGGGTTCGGGCGGGGAATACGCGTTCACGATAGAGAGCGTCCCCACGGTCGAGATCGTGTCCACGGTGTCCGGGGCGACCGTCTGGTATACCATCGACGGCGGCGAGTATCGGGCGTACGCGGGGCCGTTCGCGCTTTCGGTCGCCGACCCGATGGTCGATCAAACCATAACCGTCGCCGCGTACCTGTCCCATCCCCGGTACCGGTCTTCCGAGCCCGTGACCCAGGTCTACCGGTTCGTCGCTACCGCGGTTCCTTCGCCCTCGATTTCGGCATCCGAGGAACCGACCTCCTATCATTTCTACTATCACTACGACGCCCTTCCGACGATCAGCGCGACGTGCCCGCTTGCCTCCGCGACGATCCGGTATTCCCTCGACGGTTCGGACTACGTGGAATATACCGGCCCCTTCACGCTCCCCGTATCCGCGGGCTCCGCCTCGATCGAGACCCATACCCTCAGCATGTTCGCGTCAGCCGAGGGATACGCGAATTCGCCCGTGACGAGCGAAAGCTTTCGGTTCGCCAAAAACGGCGCGATCGTGACGATCGCGGGGACGGGTACGGCCGGGTTCGCGGGCGACGGCGGGAACGCGAGGTCGGCTCTTTTTAACCTTCCGGAAAGCGTCAGCGTCGGTCGCGACGGCACCGTCTATGTTTCCGATAGCGACAACGATCGCGTTCGTGCCATCGTCCCCGACGGCACCGTCAATACGATCGCCGGGAACGGGGCGAACCTGTACTGGACGGGCACGGGTCCCGCGGAAAGCTCCTCGCTCGCCAAGCCGACGAGCCTGGCCCTCGATCACGCGAATAACGTTCTCTATGTCGTCGACCAGGATAATTTCCGGGTCATGGCGATTACCCTCGATGACGGAAACATACGGCGTTTTACGGGGGTCGACAGCGGCGGTTCGGACGCGAACCTTACCGCGCGGCTTTCCGGCGCGATCGGACCGCGGGCACTCTGGTTCATGAGCGAGGGCGGGGGTGGCACACTCTTCATCGCCGATTCGAGAAATAACCGGGTGTGGGAGGTTGATGCCGACATCGCCGTCGACTCTCCGCTTACGCACGTCGCCGGCGGCGACGCGAATCCCTCCCCGGCAGACGGTTCCTCGGCTCTTTTGGCACAACTCTACAGCACGTTCGGATTATGCGCCGATTCCGGGAATATATACCTTGCGGCGATGACGCCGGGTATCATCTACCGCGTCGAGCGCGCGACGAGCAATATCTATACCCTGTGTTCCGGTCTTTACGGGCCCTGGCAGCCCTGGATCGACGATACGGGCCTGTATTTTTCTGTATCCTACTATAGCCAGGTATGGCGTTTCGGAACGCTCGCTAACACGCTGATGACGGGGTCTCTGTCGGGCTTAGGGGTCGATCCCTCCACCGAGGTCGAGGGCGCGATGCCCGGTACCGCATCGCTTACCGCGCCGAAAGGGATCTGCGTCGTCCCGGGTGACGGGATATTCGTCGCCGATACCGGAAACAACCGCATCCGCAAGGTAATCCTCTACTGACCGCCGGCGCGGGGATAAGATCCCCGCGCTTGGGTTCGCGCTATTCTTGCACGTTGTCGCGCGCCGAGGTGTCGGTGTGGTTCTTGATCCAGTCGGAGGTCTTTTGCTTCTTCGGTTCGGTATCCTCGACGAGGGATTTGAGCCCCTTCTTTCCGGCGTTTCCCGCCTTCGCCGACCCGAGCATCGCCTTGTTCGAGCAGTTCTTCGCGCCTTTCTCGATCGCGTATTGGAACCGCTCATCCGTCCATTCGTCTTTCCATTTCAGGTTGTAGTATTTCCAGGTCATGTTCGCGACGCCTTTCTCGGCGTCGTCGAGCTTGTGGCCGACCGTGGCCTCGACCCCGGCTATGAACGCGGTTTTGGTGTACCGGCCCTGGCCATCGGCGCTCTTTCGGTCCTTCGCGAAGGAAAGGGGTGCGCTCAGGATGAGGATGGTCGCAAGGGCGACGAACGATAGTCTTTTCATGGTGTCATGGCTCCTCTGTGTGCTAACAACGGTTATGATAAACGCGTTACGCGCGAAACGCAAGAAGCGGTTTTGCTCCGGGTAGTGCGTGTCTGCGGCGGGCTGGACGGACGCGGAACGGAAAAAAGCGCGGGACGAAGATATCAAAGGTCGCTATACTGGGTGGTGGCGGGGACGTCGTGAGTCTCGCGCCGTTTCGGGGGTGAATACGATGACGATGACGATGCGCGAACGCCGCGCGGCGGGAAAGATATTCAAGGACTGGGGCGAGGGGATGCAGGAGGAGAGCATGCGCGGGAAACGCCTCGCGTGGAAGTATAACCGGCTCGGTCCGGGGCACTTTCGCGCGCGCGCGAGGATCCTCAAAAAGCTTCTCGGATCGATCGGGAAGAGTTGCTGGATCGAGCCGCCATTCAATGTCTGTTACGGAAGCAACGTCCATATCGGGGACTATTTCTACGCGAACATGAACCTCACCGTCGTCGACGACTGGGAGATCAGGATCGGGAATTGCGTGATGATCGCGCCGAACGTCACGATCGCGGTGACCGGGCATCCCCTGCACCACGAGCGGCGCATGCACGGCGAGATGTACGCCTTCCCGGTGACGATCGGCGACCATGCGTGGATCTGCGCGGGCGCGATCATTCTTCCCGGAGTGACGATCGGGGAGCGGAGCGTGATCGGGGCGGGCTCGGTCGTGACGAAGGATATTCCCGCGGGCGTGCTTGCCGCCGGCAATCCGTGCCGGGTTATCCGCGAGATAACCGAGCGGGATCGGGAGTTCTATTACCGAGATCTGCGTTTCGAGGACTGATCCCGTCGGATCTTGCTAACCATCCGAAGGAAACGATAGTGTTTCGCACTGATTGCGGAAAAACGTGGCTTTTTCATGAAATTGCATATACCCGCTTGACTTTTAGAATGATAGTGAGTACTAACTATATGTATGAGTGTAAGCGATAACGAAATCATGGAAGCGGCCCTCGACCTGTTCGCGAACAAGGGCTATACCTCGGTTTCGACCCGGGAACTTGCCCAGGCGGCCGGTATCACCGAAATGACCCTGTTCAGGCGCTTCGGGTCGAAAAAGAAGCTTTTCATCCGATGCGTTTTCAAGGAAAAGGACGTCGATGATTTTCTTCCGGGGATCGACGCCATTCCCGCGGATGATCCGCGCGAGGCGTTCAGGCTTCTCGCGGACTGTCTGGCGGCGTCATTCTCCCGGCAGGGCAGGCTCACGAAGGTGTTTTCAAGCTGTCCCGAGGTCAACGACGAGGAGTTCCGCGATCTCGCGCGGGAACGGCTCGTGAACTTTCAGGCCACGATCGGCCGGTTCCTGCATCGGCTCGTCGATCGGCGCGTTCATGACGAGCGGACTCCCGGGGACGGAGACACGCCCGCGATGGATGTCGATATCGTCGCGATGGGATTGGTCGCCCAGCTCTCCGGTTTCTTCTTTATGAAGGAGATAGGGAATCTCTCGCCTGACCGGTCCTGGGAAGAGATCGTGAAACGGTGCATCGTCGTATACGGCGAGGTCTTGCGTTTATATTGAGTAGTCGCGGGGACCCGAGCGGGTCCCCGTTCGCGCCTGTACGACGCAGCGTCTATGGTTTATGGCATTTGACGTCGGGACAGGCTGATCCAGGAGGATATATGAAAAAAGCATCGTTCGCCCGAACAGGCCGCGTCTCGGGCGCGATTCTTGTCGGTATCGTCGCCATGACGGCGCTTCTGTCGGGCTGCGCGGGCAGGAAAGCGGATTCACCCGAACCGGCCGCTCAAGCCGCCGAGAGCCAGCTCGTTTCGGTCGCGGTCACTACCCCGAAACTCAAATCGGTCGAGGGACTCCTCAGCCTCAACGGCACCATCCGTTCCGAGAACGTCCTCACTGTCGTCGCCGAGACCTCGGGCAAGGTCGTCCGCGTGAATACCCGGACCGGCGCGCGCGTCTCGAAGGGCGATGTCCTCGTCCAGATCGACGACGAGCTCAAGCAAGCATCCTTCGCGACCGCCCAGGCCGCGCTCGACAAGAGCAAGGCCGACTGGATCAGGGCGCAGGAACTCTATAGCCAGAAGGTCATCCCGGACGCCGACTTCGCCGCCGCGAAGCTCGCGAGCGCGAGCGCCGAGGCGCAGTTCAAGGCGGCAAAACGCGATCTCGAGAACGCCCGCGTCCGCTCGCCGATTTCCGGCGTCATCGCCGACCGCAAGGTCAACGAGGGCGCCTTCCTCGCGCCGGGAACCCCCGTCGCCGAGATCGTCGACACCGATAACTTCAAGCTCGTCGTCAACGTCGGCGAGCGCGACGTCATGAAGATAAAGAACGGCATGCAGGTCAGGATCGAGGCCGACGCGTACGCGGGCGACCGGTTTACCGGGACCGTCTCGGCCGTGAGCCCGAAAGGCGACGCCGCGCTTTCCTTCCCCGTAGAGATAAAGATCAAGGCGACGGCGAATCGCCCGCTCTATGACGGCATGTCCGCCCGCGTCGGGATCAACCTCGGCAAGCGGGACGTATTCGCGATCCCGCGCGCGAGTCTCGTCGGGTCCTACCAGAAGCCCGAGGTGTACGTCGTCCGCGAAGGCGTCGCCCGTCTCGTCGACGTGGAACTCGGCGGCGAATACGGTACCGACTACGAGCTTCTTTCGGGGCTTACGAACGGCGACCTGGTCGTCGTGAACGGGCAGAATAACCTCGCGGACGGCATGGCCGTCGACGTCGTCGGAGAGAATTGATGAAAATCCTCGATATTCCCCTCGTGCGCCCGATCGCGGTCATCGTGATCTTCGGGCTCGCGGCCGTATTCGGCATCAACCAGTACCGGAACATGAAGTACGAGCTCATGCCCTCCATGTCGATGCCGATCGTCGTCGTTATGACCACCTATCCCGGGGCCTCGCCGAACGAGGTCGAGGACCTCGTGAGTCGGAAGGTCGAGGACGCCGTCTCGAGCGTCTCGCGCATCAAGGAAGTGACCTCGTCCTCGTACGAGAACATGAGCATGGTCATGATCGAATTCCTCGCGGACACGAATGTCGACCTCGCGCTCCAGGAGGTTCAACGGAAGATCAACGCGATCGCGAATGACCTCCCCGACGACGCGTACACGCCGGGACTCTACAAGTTCTCGATGGACGACCTTCCGATCATGTCGCTCGCCGCGACGAGCAAGTTCGAGCCGGGCGCGTTCTACCAGCTCATGAAGGACAAGATCCAGCCACAGCTCAACCAGATCCCGGGCGTCGGCCAGATAACCCTTCTCGGCGGAAACGCACGCGAGGTCCGCGTCAACGTGTCCCAGTCGAAGCTCGAGCAGTACGGCATTCCCATTCTCCTCGTCTCGCAGAAGATCAAGGCCGCGAACCTCGACTTCCCCGCAGGCAACATCAAGGACAAGGACGGCCAGTACGTCGTCCGCATCGCGGGCAAGCTCAAGAACCTCGACGAGATGCGCAACCTCGTCATCAAGGACCTGGGAAAGGGCCGCACGGTCAAGCTCTCCGACATAGCCGAGGTCGAGGACTCGCTCGCGGATTCCGCGAGTATCCTCCGGTACAACGGCGACAGCACGATAGGACTCCTCATCGTCAAGCAGTCGGGCGCGAACGCGGTATCGGTCACCAAGGCGATACGCGCCGAACTCGGAAACCTCGAGCGGGAGTACGCCGGGGAGGGACTCAAGTTCGCGGTCGCCCAGGATACCTCGGTATTCACCCTCGAGTCCGCGAACGACGTCGTTCGCGATATCATGATCGCGATCGCGCTCGTCGGCGTGATCATGCTCCTCTTCCTTCACGACATCAAGAACGCCTTTATCGTCATGATGGCGATCCCGGCGACGCTCCTCACGACCTTCATCGGGATGGGATTCGGGAACTTCACGCTCAACCTCATGAGCCTTCTCGCGCTCTCGCTCGTCATCGGAATCCTCGTCGACGACTCGATCGTCGTCATAGAGAACATCCACCGTCACCGGACGCTCGGCAAGGGTATCGTCGAGGCCGCCCGCGTCGGCGTGCGCGAGATCGCGTTCGCCGCGACCGCGGTCACCCTCGTCATCGTCGTCGCGTTCCTCCCCGTGTCGCTCGTGGGCGGCACGATCGGCGGAATGCTCCTTCAGTTCGGCCTCACCCTCGTCATCGCGACGGCGATAAGCCTTTTCGTCTCGTTCACCCTCACCCCGATGCTCGCGGTAAAGATCATCGGCGGCGAGGAATCGAAGGCGGCGGGATTCATGCATCGCTTCGGCGAGGCTTTCGACCGCGGATTCAACGTGGTCGTCGTCTTTTTCCAGTGGTTGCTCGACTGGACGATCAAGAACAAGAAGGTGACGGTCGCGCTCTCGGTGCTCGTCCTCGCGCTCAGTTTCGGCCTCGTCGCCACCGGCGCGGTCGGAAGCGAGTTCATTAAGCCGATCGACCGCGGCGAGTTCAACGTCAATCTCGAGCTGCCCGAGCGCGTCACCCTCGAGCAGAACGAGGAGATCGTCAGCGGCATCGAGAAGATGCTCCGCGAGAGGCCCGAGGTCGAGACCGTCTACGCGAAGATCGGGTTCGACAGCTCGAACTCGTCCACCAACAACTACAAGAGTCAGGTCGCGGTCAAGCTCGTTCCGAGGAAGGAGCGAACGAAGAGTTCCATCCAGATCGGAAACGAGGTTAACGACGCGGTCAGGAAGATTCCCGGCGTGAAGGTAAAGGTCACTCAGATCGGCCTCGTCGACTCGACGAGCGACGATATCCAGTACAACGTTACGGGCACGAACTACGACGACAACTACAAGGTCGCCGAGGAATGGGTTCGCGTCATGAAGGAAGTGCCGGGCACGGGCGAGGTCCGCATGTCGGTGAGCAACGGCAAACCGGAGCTCCAGATCGACATCGACCGGGCAAAACTCTCCGATCTCGGCCTCTCGCTCGACTCGGTCGGGGCCTCGCTCCGGAACGCGCTTTCGGGAAACACCGACCTCACCTACACCGAGGGTTCAAGCGAGTACGACATAAACATCATGCTCGATTCCGTCGACCGGAAAAGCACGGCCCAGATCCGGGACATGAGCTTCACGAATAACCAGGGCCAGCAGATCAGGCTCTCGCAGTTCGCCGATATCCACAACTCCTTCGGCCCGACGGTGCTCAAGCGCGTCAACCGCATCGGCACCATATCGATCACCGCCCAGGCGATCGGCAGGCCCGCGGGCGACATCAACAAGGAGATCCTCGCCAAGACCGCCTCGATCGCGCCGCCCGAAGGCGTGAGCGTCAGCCCCGCCGGCCGGCTCAGGATGCAGTCCGAGTCCTTCGGAAGCCTCGGCACGGCGCTCTGGTTCTCGGTCATTCTCATATACGCGATCCTCGCGATCCTCTTCAATTCGCTCATCTACCCGATCGCGGTCATGTTCTGCCTCCCGTTCGCGGTAGTCGGCGGCTTCGTGTCGCTCGCGATCACCGGACAGACGCTCAACATATTCTCCATCATGGCGATCATCCTCCTTATCGGCCTGTCCGCGAAAAACGCGATCCTGCTCGTCGACCGCGCGATCAAGAATCACGAGGACTCCGGAATGGATTACGTCGATGCGTTCAAGGAGGCGGTGACGACGCGAATCAGGCCGATCGTCATGACGACGGCGGCGATGGTGTTCGGCATGATTCCCGTCGCGATGGGCCTCGGATCGGCGGGCGAAATGAAAACCGCGATGGGCGTCGTCCTGATCGGCGGACTCGTATTCGGCATGGTCGTCACGATGATCATCGTTCCGGTAACCTTCCTTTCGTTCGAGAAGATCAGGAGCCGTTTCGTGCGGCCGAAACTTCAGCTGGAGGATAAACAGTAATGCGTCACGATATAAAGAAGGGAGCGCGCGCTCGAAGGTTCGCCCTCGCGTCGGTCGCCGCCATCCTTGTCGGCGGATTCGCGACGGCGGAGACCGCTCCCGCGGCCCTTACCGTGGACGAGGCGGTCGCCGCGGCGCTTCGCAACAACGTGTCCGTCAAGGCGGCCGCGTTCGCCGAGCGCGCGAAAAAACTCGAGAAGGATTTTTCGTTCAACAAGCTTTTCCCGAGCGTTTCGGTCTCGGCGACCGCGCTCAAGCTCAATAACGTGAATCCCTCGCTCGTCGCGGTCGCCGGCGGAAACGGGATATATTTCACGCCGGACAAGACGAACCTCTCGCTGGGCCTGACGATCCAGGAGGTGTTCAATCCGGCCGTGCTCATACTCATGAACCAGACGGTGCTCGATTGGCGCGAAAGCTCGATCGCGCGCGAGCAGGCCGAGCGGAAGATGGAAGCCGCGGTCAGGAAAGCGTATTACCAGCTCGTCGTGCAGGACCGGGTGATCGCGCTCACGCGCTCAAGGCTCGAGAAGGCGAAGGAGCGGCTCCGGCAGGCCGAGGTCTCGTACCAGGTCGGCCAGACCTCGGAGCTCAACTACTCGTACGCGCGGGCGAACGCCGAGAACGTCGAGCCGCAGCTCCGCGACATGGAAACGGCGCGCGCCGCGGCGATCGCGCAGTTCCAGGAGATCCTCGGTTTCGATTCCGATCCGGCCATGGTTCTCTCCGACTCGCTCGACGCGGAGGCCGTGGCGGCCGACAAGTGGGCGGGGCGCGAGATGGAAAGCCTCGACGTGAAAAGGGCGAGCGCTCTCGTGAAGCGGACCGAGAACGGCCTTCGCGCGCAGAACGCGCTTATCATGCCGAACCTGATCCTGCAGTACAAGGCCGACCCGACGCTCAATAACCCGTCGGAAAACCCGATAACCGACGGCGAGAACTGGAGGCAGAACTCGGGCGCGCTTTCGCTGACGGTCGCGTGGGACCTGACGTCCTTCATCCCGATGTCGGATTACCGGGTAAAGCGGCTCGCGCTCAAGGACAACCTTTCGCTCGCGAAGCTTTCCGCGCAGGACACGATGCGGAAGGCGGCGGACGAGACCGCTAACAAGCAACGCGCGATCGAGGCCGCGAAGGCGAATGTCGCGAACTTCGCGCGCTCGCTCGAGTCCGCGAAGCGCGCGTACGAGCTCAACGAGATCACCTACCGCGCGGGTTCGGGCCGACTCCTTGACCTTCAGGACGCGGAACTGTACTCGCAGCAGGCGGAGGTGACCCTCCTTTCCGAGAAGTTGAAGCTCGTCGGCCTCGCGTTCGACTGGGACGCCCAGTTCAGCGCGGAAAAATAGCGCCTCGCCCGCGACGCGCCCGCGTGTCGCCCGCGCGCGCGTGGAGTGTCACGCTCAAGAAACGACGTGCTTTATGAAAAAACAAGGAACGGGAGGGTATCCCGTTCCTTGTTTTTTATAGTCGGCACCCGCGCGTTCGGCTTCACTCGGCGCGCGTGCCTTTCTTGCGAGTCGCCTTCTACTCCGGTTTCACGAGGCCGATATTTCGGATGCCGTTGCCCGAGATCTCGGCGATGTACTTTTCCTGTATCTCGTCGAAGACCTTGTTGAACTTGATCTCGTTCATCCCGGCGAGTTCGTTCTCGCCGTATTTTCCCGCGAGCTCCTTCTTCGTCAATTGGTCGATCAATTCCTCGATGAAACTGTCCTCGTTATACTCGTCGATCTCCTCGAGGAAATCGCTTTCGAGGCTTTCGGCGACGAAATACAGGTTCCGTTTCTTGTCCTTGTCAATGCGGCTCTCGGCGCCGGTCGTCGCGAGGAACTTGAGGATCTTCTGGTTGAAGTCCTCGGTCGCCCGTTCCGGGGAATCCTTCGTCGCCGTCAAAACCCAATTCGCGATGTAGACGTGCCGCAGCAATTGCCCGCACTCGTCCTTCGTCAGTTTCAGGGAAAACTCGTCCATGCGTCACCTCTCCGATCGTGATGAACGCCAGTATACGGGAAGCGCCCCTGCTTGGCTATGCGGCGCGGGGAAGAAAAAACCGCCCGGCAGGTTTCGCCGGGCGGCTCGGTATCGCGTTGCCCGATTTCGGGCTTACTTCTTCTGGTACGCCGAATCGTGGACGCCCGCGACCGCGCGGCCGGAGGGGTCGTTCATGTTCTTCCAGGCGGCGTCCCACTCGAGGGCTTTCGCGGTCGAGCAGGCGACGCTCGCCTCGTAGGCGACGGTTTTCGCCGCGCTCGCGGAGGGGAAGAACTCCTCAAATATCGTGCGGTAGTAGTACTGTTCCTTCGTCATCGGCGGGTTGATGGGATAGCGGTCGGCGGCGCGCGCGAACTGCTCGTCGGTCACCTTTTCCTCGCAGAGCTTCTTGAGGGAGTCGATCCACGAGTAGCCGACGCCGTCGGAGAACTGCTCCTTCTGCCGCCACACGATCTCCGCCGGGAGCATGTCCTTGAACGCCTCGCGAACCATCCATTTCTCGATGCGGACCTTGCCGTCGGCGGAGACCGCCTCGCTCGCCTTGCCCGAGAGCTTGTCGCGCGGGTTCTGCCGCATCGCGACGTCGATGAATTCCTTGTCGAGGAAGGGCACGCGGCCCTCGACGCCCCAGGCCGCGAGCGACTTGTTCGCGCGGAGGCAGTCGTAGAGGTGGAGCTTGGAGAGCTTTCTGACCGTTTCCTCGTGGAGTTCCTTCGCGTCGGGCGCCTTGTGGAAGTAGAGGTAGCCGCCGAAGAGCTCGTCCGAACCCTCGCCCGAAAGGACCATCTTGATGCCCATGCTCTTGATCGCGCGGGAAAGGAGGTACATCGGGGTCGACGCGCGCACGGTCGTGATGTCGTAGGTCTCGAGGTGATAGATCACGTCGCGGATCGCGTCGAGTCCTTCCTGCACGGTGAAGTGGATCTCGTGGTGGACGGTGCCGATGTAGTCCGCGGCCTTCTTCGCCGCGATGAGGTCGGGCGATCCCTTGAGGCCGACCGCGAATGAGTGGAGCCGGGGCCACCAGGCCTCTTCCTTGCCGTCGGACTCGATGCGCTTGGCGGCGAACTTTTGCGTGATCGCCGCGATGACGGAGCTGTCGAGGCCGCCCGAGAGGAGCACGCCGTAGGGAACGTCGCTCATGAGCTGGCGCTTGACGGCCGCCTCGAGCGCCTCTTTCAGCGCGGCGATGTCGGTTTTCGCGTCCTTGACCGCGTCCCATTCCATCCAGTCGCGCGTGTACCAGGTCGTCGTCTTGCCCGTTTTGGAATCGAAGACGGTACCGGGGAGGAACTCGCGGATTTCGGTGCAGACGCCCTCGAGGGCCTTGAGCTCGGACGCGACGTAGTAGCGACCCTCGGCGTCCCAGCCCTGGTAGAGCGGGATGATGCCGATGTGGTCGCGGCCGACGACGTAGCGGTCGTTCTCGATGTCGTAGAGCGCGAAGGCGAAGATGCCGTTGAGGTGCTCGAGGAAATCGGGGCCGTACTCTCGGTAGAGCGGAAGGATGACCTCGCAGTCCGACTCGGTGAGAAACTCGTATTTCCCCGCGTACTTCGCGCGGATGTCCTTGTGGTTATAGATCTCGCCGTTCACCGCGAGCGCGAGCTTCCCGTCCTTGCTGAACAGGGGCTGGTTGCCCGAAAGGGGGTCGACGATCGCGAGCCGTTCGTGCGCGAGGATCGCCTTGTCGCCCGAATAGATTCCCGACCAGTCGGGTCCGCGGTGACGGAGTGTTTTCGCCATTTTCAGGATCTGATTACGGAATGGCTCCGTATTTTTTTTGATGTCAAACGCGCCGACGATTCCACACATGGCTCATTCCTCCTCAAGAATTCCGAATTGGTGGTGCCGACCTTCTCCCCGTGATTTCCCGGGAGCGGACGGCTTCAGTGCGGGACTGTCCCCAAAGGGATGCGTCCCTTACGCGCAACTTCCTGTCCAACGGACAAAAAAGGGGCTTCCCGCGCATTGACGCCCGCCTGCAGCCCGTATGGACCCGGTACGCGTCAACGCGCAGGAAGCCCCATTGCTTCACTGATGACATCAAGGTAGCGGAAAGGCCAACAATAATCAAGGTGATTGATGCATAAATATGCGATTAACTCCGGAAAAATCGAAAAATATACATTTAATGATGCGGGATGATCGGATACCGGGCGATAGTATCGTGATACGCAAGCCATCCGGGAAAGGCAACCTTTTACGGAGTAAAAGGTTTTCCCTTCCCGGGCCCTTCCTTTCCAAAAAAACGTCAGATAGACTATACTTACCCTGCAACCTGAATTTTAAGGCAACCGATGACTGTAACGACCATGGACGTGTACCAAACATTGCTCGACGGGGAAAGCATCCGCGGAGAACGGGTCGCCTGGGTATTCCGGTGGATCCTCTACGGTGTCGTTTCCGCTCTCGCGGCCGTCGTGTTCTTTTACCAGGGGCATCGCGCGGGGCTCTATGGAATGCTCCTTTCGGTCGTTCCGGTCTCCTATAATCTCGTTCTTTGGCCCATGATCAGGAAGCGCCGCGCCTATCCGTGGGTCCGGTACCTCTCGGTATCCATCGACGTGATGGGTCTGACCTTTTACAACACGGTCGACACGGTCTTTACCACGCCCTTCGTCCCGGCGACGACCGCCGCGCTCCTTCTCTATCCCTCCGTGATCTTTCTCGCCTCGCTCAGGCTTGACCGCCGGCTCATCGTCTACGCGACGGCGCTTTCCGTCGTGACGATGAACGCCCTTTTCGCGTACGCGTATCCCCGCTTCGATCCCGAGATCGCCTCCCGCATCGTGAGCGCGGATATTCCGGGACAGGTATATCGGACGCTCTACGTGACCCTCTCTGGTCTACTCATGCTTTTCGTTCCCGGCACTATTTCGCGGCTTCTCAAGAACCAGCGCGACGTCTACGAGAATTACCGGGAAAGCGAACGCCTGTCCATGAGCGATAACCTCACCGGCCTCTCGAACCGCCGCGCGCTCGAGCCCTGGTTCGAGCGGACTATCCCGGCAGCGGCGCATTCCGGGTCCTCGATCGCCGTCGTGTACTTCGACCTCGATCGCTTCAAGCCGATCAACGACCGGTGGGGTCATGACGCGGGCGACACCGTCCTCAAGGAGGTCGCGATCCGGCTCAAGGAAGCGGTGCGGGATAAGGACCTCGTCGCGCGAATCGGGGGCGACGAATTTCTCGTCGCGCTTTCGGTCGACGAGGGGGAAGGGGACGTCCTGTTGATCGCGGAGCACCTGACCGAACGGATCATCGAAAGCGTCGTGCGTCCGATAGACATCGGCGACGCCGTCGTCACCGTCGGCGCGAGCGCGGGCGTCGCGGTCTATCCCGCGGACGGCACGAACATGAAGCGGCTCATCGAGCTCGCCGACGGGCGAATGCTCGAGCGAAAGCGCGGCTCGCGCTAAGGATCGTCCCCGGAAGCGGGATCCGCGTTTCGGCGCAAGGATCGCGCGCTATCGATAGGGCGCGACGATGCGCTCGAGGAGCGGCGCGAAAAGCGCGGCGAAGTCGAAGCGGAAGAGGGCGAGGTCGTCGGCGCGCTCGATGACCGCGCTCACGCGCGCGGGCGGGAACGAGAGCGCGGACGTTCCCTGAATCACGACGTAGAGCGCGAGGATGATCTCCGTCCCGTGTCCTGCCGTTTTCGGGGCAAGCCGCTCGAGCGCGGAGCCGGCTTCGATGAGGAAGTCGCGCATGAAACGCTTGAGGGCGAGGATTCCCTCGTCGGAGAGATCGGCCTCGATGTCGGCGTGGAGGCTCGCGATCATCCGCGCGAGATCGTCCCGGGCCGCGAGCGTCTCCGTCCATCGGCGGGCCACTTCCTCGATCCCGATCGGGTAAACGCTTTCCCCGCCACGCCATGAGTCGAGCCATTCCGATAAATCCTCCCGGTAGAGTTCCATGAAGAGATCCTGCTTCGTCGGGAAATAGCGATACAGCGTGCCCTTGGCGAGGCCGAGCGCGTCCGCGATCTCCTGAAGCTTGAGCGCGCGAAAGTCGCGGGTTTTGCGGAAGGCCCGCGCCGTGTCGAGGATGGCGCGCCGCCTCATGTCTTTTTGTTCCGGTTTCTGGGCTCGTTTCATAATGACTCCGGGTCATTAACTTGACTTAATGACTTACAGTCATTATAGTACACCTACGAGTTCGACTCAAGGAGCGGAAAATGACAATAACCAGGAAAGGAACGTGGGCCCTCGTCACGGGGGCATCGAGCGGGATGGGCGCGGATTTCGCGCGGCTGCTCGCGGATCGGGGCTACAATCTCGTGGTCACCGCGCGCCGCGGCGATGAGCTCGATCGGCTCAAGGCCGAGATCGGGAAACGCGCGGCGGGAGTCGAGGTGATGACGATCGCGGGAAATCTCGCGGATAAAGGCTTTCGGGACCGGCTCATCGACGCGACCGCGAGCCTTGACGTCGAGACCCTCGTCAACAACGCGGGGGTCGGGCTGTACGGAACCTTCGACGGGACCGATCCCGCGCGCGAGGAGGCGATGCTCGACCTCGACGTAAAGGCGCTCGTACACCTGACGCGCGCGTTCTCGGCGCGGATGCGCGCGCGAGGGAAGGGGTACATTCTCGAGACCGCCTCGATCGCGGCGTTTCAGCCCTGTCCCCTCTACGCGACCTATGGCGCGGCGAAGGCCTTCGTGCTCAGTTACGGCATCGCCTCGCGGGTCGAGCTCGCGGGAAGCGGGGTCAGCGTCACCGTGCTCTGCCCCGGCGTCACCGAAACCGCCTTCTTCGACGCCGCCGATCAGGAAAAGCTTTCCGCGTTCCAGCGGATGAGCATGATGAAAAGCGCTCGCGTGTCGCGCGGCGCCCTTCGCGCGCTCTTCGCCCGGCGCGCGGTCTATACGCCCGGCTTTCTCAACCGCGCGAACGCCTTCATGACGCGCTTTTTCCCCCGGACGCTCGCCGCCCGTTTGGCCGGGTCGCTGATGCGGTAACGGTTTGCCTCCCGTTACCGGGCCGGTCACGTACCGCCGCGTTCGCCGACGCTGTCGTCGTCGGTCCGATCCGCCTCGTTCGCAAGGTCCGCTTCGTCCGTCGTCGCCGTCTCGTCTCCTCGCCGGTAGTGCACGGGAACGGCGCCGAAGAGACGACCTTCCCGCGACGTGAGGATCTCGAGGGAAAGGAGCTCGGATGCCACGCGAGTGACGCCCCGTTCGTCGCTCGGCATGGAAACGAGGTCGGATTCGAGGCCGTATTTCTTCCTGAGGAACGCGTAGTGCTTCCAGAGCGATTGCTTGATGTTGCGGATATCCGACGGCATTCTCAGGAGGTCGAGGATGCGCCGTTTGAGCGCGGGATACTCGCTTGCCGGTAACGCCTTGAGGTCGGCTATCGTTCGCCCGATGTCGTCGGCTTCCGATCGCTCGAGTTCCTGGCAAAGGAATTTCAGGATGTGCCAGCACTCGACGATTTCCCGCGGCGCGCCGAAGGCTTTACCCGAAAGCCAGACGAAGGCGAACATGCGTCTTCGCCAATCCCACCAGCGAATGGGGCTTTGGAGATCCGGCGACGGTATGACGAAAAAGCCCTCGCGGAGGAGGAGCGAGCCGAAGATCCCCGGCGGGTGGCCGAGTCGTTTGTTCTTGAGCGAGGTTCGGTAGACGCCGCACGAGGGGCTTCCCTCCATGAAGACGAAGACCATGACCCCAGATCGCCTGAGCGAGGAAAGGCATGCCTCGCAACCGAGACGGAGCCACTCGTTCATGGTTTCCCCGTCGCGCGACTTGACGTCGGCCTTGCCCGCCCAAAAATCGTCTCCCGTTCCGCTCCGGAGGCTCACCGGGTTCCGGGGAACGCCCATCCCGCTCATGACCTCCGGGCACAGGGGATGCCAAATGAAGTCGGCCCGCTCGCGCCCGAGGAAGCGCGTCGCGTCGAGTCCCTTCCCGTTATAGCGTACCCTGCCGCCGAATTGGCAGGCCGAAATGCCGATGTGTATCCGGTCGTCGAGTATGTTGTCCATTACCGTTAAGTGTAGCCGACAAATCCCCCGGCCGCCAGGCGAGCGCGCGGTTATCCCGGCGAGCGGCTATCCCCGCCCGCCGATCGAGTCGATCGCGCCGGGTACCGACGCTCAGTCTCCCCAGCCGACGAGCCAGACGTCGGATCGGGAATCGGACATTCCCTCGACGTAGTACCGGTATACCCCGTCGCGCTCGACGAGGGACGTGATGACGATGGTTTCGATCCCTCGATCCTCGAGGTCTTTGGGGGTATACAGATCGTGTCCGTATCGATGCCAGGAGCGTCCGTCGAGGCTGAGGTAGATTTTCGCCTCGGAGACCATGACCCAGCCCCACGCGGTCTTCGCGATAGCCGGATGGAATACGCCGGGGATCTCCGGTCCCGTCACGACGAACCGACCCGCGCCCGTCGACTCGGCGGCGACGAGACCCCCTGCGCGCGTCGCGCAATACATGCGCAAACCGCCTGAGTCAGCGTCGAATACCTGCGGCAATCCGAGATTCCCGGCGAACCACGATTCCCTGGCGCCGGGAAAGCACGGTTCCGGGCGTACCGTCCAGGGGCCCGAGGGCTCGTTCGCCGTCGCGCGGAAGACGTTTCCGAAGAAATAGTCCCCGGCGTTCGCCGCGGTGAAATAGAGCGCCCAGCCGTCGCCTTCCCTTCGCAGGGTTTTCGCGTGTATGTTGCTCGGCGTCGCGCCGATGGCTGTAGCGACGCGCGCCTTGTCGAGAAGCGGCGCCGAGGCGGAGGTCGCCCGGTTCCACGAGCGGCCGTCTTCCGATTCGGCGTACCCGAAGTGAATCTCGTTGCCGCGCGCGATCGCGTTATAGACGGTCAGCGTTCTTTGACCGTCGATTACCATCGCCCCCGGATCGACGAGCTGATTTTCCTCGCGGGCGATGACGGGCCGTTCCGAGAACGAGAGTCCGCTCTCGCGCGGGTCGCGAAACGGGACGGGTTCCACCCTGACGCTCGCGGTCGCCCCCGCGCGGGCGAGTCCGCGCGCGTAGCGGACCGAGACGGTAAACGCGGCCTTCCCGTCGGCTCGCGCCGTGATATTCGCCGAGTCGCCGCTCTCGCCGGGGAGCCGCTCGCCGTCGACGAACCACGAGAACGTACCCGTGTCTCCCGCGGGCTCGACGCTCGCCCGGAAGGTCACGACGCAGCCCGAAAGGGTCGTCGCGTCGTCGGGGGTGAGGGTAACCGCGGGCGCCGGGCGGCAACCGGCGAGCGCGAGGGCGGCACTCGAAAGCGCGAGGAAGTCGCGGACAGGTCTCATCGTATCCTCCAAACGAATCGTGATGGCGATACGGTATCCTCTTGCCGGGGATGATAATGAACTTTTCGTGCGCTTATTCGCCAGCTTCCTCGACGGGAAGGTTGACGCTGAAACGGGAGGCGGTCCGCGAGATTGCCTCGGGAACGAGGACGGTATAGTTGAACGAGTCGATCGCGCGGAAACCGGGGCCCGGCCCGTAGCCGTTAAGCCGGGCGTATTGCGCCGAGACGTCGAGGACGCCGAGGCGGCTTAACGGCGGCGCGCCGGTGACGTCGAGGCTCGCCGCGAAATGGCCCGGTATGGCGGTCGCGTCAAAGCCCGTAAAGGGGCCTTTCCACGAGGCCGCGTCGTAACCGAGCGCGAACCACGCGCCTTGCGAGTCACCCGGGACCAATAGGACGTAGGAATAAAGCTCCTCCCCGGGACTCCAGAGTCCCTCTGTCCTCCGCAAAAAGTCGCGTTTCACGCGAACGGTACAGGAGTTCTCCTCCGCCTCGCGGAAGCGGAAATACACGCGCGGGCCGACGATGGTTCTCGCGGGGCGATAATAATGGCTGACTGGACCGCGCGTCGTCCTTTGCCCGATCGCGCGTGCGGTATGGGGTCGCGGAAGAATCCGGGGGGTTATCCCGATCGGGATCCCCCGTCTCTTGAACGCGCCGGGAGAAACGCCGAACTCCCGCTCGAAAGCCCTGATAAACGACTGTTCGTGAGCGAAGCCGTAATCGAGCGCCACGTCGAGAACGTTACGATCCCGTTCCGCGAGTTCTCGGGCCGCGGCCGCGAGCTTTCGCTTCCTGCAGTAGTCCTTCACGTTGAAACCCGTCTCGTCGCGAAAGAGACGCTGGAAATGCCAGGGCGAGTAATCCGCGTCGCGCGCGATGTCCTCGACGGTCACGCGTTTCTTGAGGTTCCGCTCGATAAAGCCTATCGACCGGCTCGTCCGCGCCTCCCGCTCGACCATCATTTTCCCCCCCCATACCCGCGAGTATAGTCCGATCTCCCCGTCGCCGGCAAGACGGGCGCGGGATCGCGAGACGGCCCCGGCAAAAAAAAAGCGGGACTCCGAAGAGTCCCGCCGGCGATGGCGCGTTATCTGAATATCTCGACGATATCGAGCGGCTCGAGCACCTGGCCGACGCCGCGCTCGAGGCAGCCCGCGAAGGCGGAAGCCGTGTCGAGCGAGGTAAGGCAGGCGCAGTTATGCTCGACCGCGGCGCGCCTGATCCTGAAACCGTCGCGCGCCTTGTCCCGTCCGCGCGTCGGGGTGTTGATGACGAGGGTGAGCTCGCCCTTCTGGAGCGCGTCGATGATGTTCGGCGAGGGCTCGGACGGCCGGTTGATCTTCGCGGCCTTCACGCCGTGGGCGTTGAGGTACTCGGCCGTTCCCTCGGTACCGACGATGTCGAACCCGGCTTCCGCGTAGCGCTTCACGATCGGGAGCGCCTCGGCGTAGTCCCGCTCCCGGAAGCTCACCGCGATCGTGCCCTTCCCTTGCGCGTTCGTCCTTATCTTGATGCCGCAGCCGCGGAAGCCCTTGTAGAGCGCGTCGGCCCAGTTCCGCGCGATGCCGAGCGACTCGCCCGTCGACTTCATCTCGGGACCGAGCGCGGTCTCGACGCCGTAGAGCTTCTCGAAGCTGAAGACCGGCATCTTGACGGCGCTGTACGGGGACTCCTTGTAGAGTCCGGTGCCGAAGCCCATGTCCTTGAGCTTCTCGCCGAACATGCACCGCGTCGCGAGGTCGACGATCGGGACCCCGGTGACCTTGCTGATGTACGGCACCGTGCGGCTCGAGCGCGGGTTCACCTCGATGACGAAGATATCCTCTCCCTTCGCGATGAACTGGATGTTGATGAGCCCGATGACGTGGAGCTCCTTCGCGAGCCGCGCCGAGTAGTCCGCGATCTTGTCTTTCTGCGCTTTCGTGAGGTTCGGCGCGGGGTACACCGATATCGAGTCGCCCGAGTGAATGCCCGTCCGCTCGACGTGCTCCATGATTCCCGGGATGAGGATGTCGGTGCCGTCGCACACGGCGTCGACCTCTGTTTCGGTTCCCTCGATATACTTGTCGACGAGGATCGGGTTCTCCTGCTGGATGAGGTTGATGATCGCCATGAACTCCTCGACGTCCGAGTCGCGGTAGGCGATCTCCATGCCCTGGCCGCCGAGGACGTAGCTCGGGCGGACGAGGACGGGGTAGCCGAGCTCGCGCGCGGCCTTGAGCGCCTCCTCGGTCGTGAATACGGTCTTGCCCGCGGCGCGCGGGATCTCGGTCGTCTCGAGGACCTGGTCGAAAAGCTCGCGGTCCTCGGCGCGGTCGACGTCCTTCGCGCTCGTGCCGAGTATCGGGACTCCCATCGCGGATACTGCCTTCGTGAGCTTGATCGCCGTCTGGCCTCCGAACTGCACGACCGCGCCGACGGGGCGCTCGTTCTCGATGATGTTCTCGACGTCCTCCGGGGTGAGGGGCTCGAAGTAGAGTCTGTCGGAGATGTCGAAGTCGGTGGAGACGGTCTCGGGGTTGTTGTTCACGATGATCGTCTCGTAGCCGAGTTCCTTGAGCGCCCACACGGAGTGGACGGAGCAGTAGTCGAACTCGATGCCCTGCCCGATCCGGATGGGGCCGGAGCCGAGGACGAGAACCTTGCCCTTGTTCGCGGGGGGCGCTTTCTTCGCGTGGGCGGCGGAGCCGGAATGCGCGCCCGAGGCGACGTGGCGCGAGAACTCCTCGTCGAGCGCCTCGTTCGTCGCGTTGTAGTTCGAGTAGAAGTAGGGCGTGACGGCCTCGAACTCGCCCGCGCAGGTATCGACCATGTTGTAGGCGGGAACGATGTTGAGCCGCTTCCTGAGATACCGGATCTCCTTCTCGTCGACGTTGAGAAGCCGCGCGATCTCGCGGTCGGGGAATCCCGCGACCTTCGCCTCCATGAGGGTGTCGTAGTCCTTCGCGCCGAAGGAGATTCTCTTTTCGATGTCGAGGATGTGGCTGATCCGGTCGAGGAACCAGTAGTCGATCTTCGTGATGTCGTGGATGACCTTCGCGCTCGTCCCGCGCCGCATGAGCTCCGAGATCTCGAAGAGGCGCTCGTCCGAGACCTTCTCGGTGATCCGCTTCATGAGCTCGTCCGTGGTCATCGCGGCGAACTTCCGGTGCCAGAGGGAGTGGATGTTCTGCTCGAGCGAGCGGACGGCCTTCATGAGCGCGCCCTCGAAGGAGTAGCTGATCGCCATGACCTCGCCGGTCGCCTGCATTTGCGTCCCGAGCTTCCGCTTCGCGTTCACGAACTTGTCGAAGGGCCAGCGGGGGATTTTGACGACGCAGTAATCGAGCGCGGGCTCGAAGGCGGCGTAGGTTTTCCCGGTGACGGAGTTCTTGATCTCGTCGAGGGTGTAGCCGAGCGCGATGCGCGCCGCGACCTTCGCGATCGGGTAGCCGGTCGCCTTCGACGCGAGGGCCGAGGAGCGGCTCACGCGGGGGTTGACCTCGATGACCGCGTACTCCGAGGAGTCCGGGTGGAGCGCGTACTGCACGTTGCAGCCGCCCTCGATGCCGAGCGCGCCGATGATGTTGAGCGCGCTCGAGCGGAGCATCTGGTGGTCCTTGTCCGAGAGGGTCTGGCTCGGCGCGACGACGATCGAGTCGCCGGTGTGGACGCCGACGGGGTCGAAGTTTTCCATATTACAGACGATGATGCAGTTTCCGGCGCTGTCGCGGATGACCTCGTACTCGATCTCCTTCCAGCCCGAGATGCACTTCTCGATGAGGACCTGTCCCACGCGGGAGAGCGCGAGTCCGTTCGGCGCGATCTCCTCGAGCTCGCCCTCGTTCATCGCGATGCCGCCGCCGGTGCCGCCGAGGGTGTACGCGGGGCGGACGATGACGGGGAAGCCGATCTCGCGGGCGAAGTCGCGCGCGTCGGGATAGGTCGTGACGACCTTCGATACGATGCACGGCTCGCCGATCGACTCCATCGTGTCCTTGAACGCCTGCCGGTCCTCGGCCTTCTTGATGGTCTCCGAGGTGGTGCCGAGGAGGGTGACGTTCCGCTTCTCGAGCCAGCCGGAATCGGCGAGCTCCATCGCGAGGTTGAGCCCGGTCTGGCCGCCGAGGGTCGGCAGGATCGAGTCCGGCTTTTCGATCTCGATGATCTTCTTGACCGTGTCGACGGTGAGCGGTTCGATGTAGACCTTGTCCGCGATGTCGCGGTCGGTCATGATCGTCGCGGGATTGGAGTTTATGAGGACGACCTCGAGGCCCTCTTCCTTGAGCGTGCGGCACGCCTGCGTGCCGGCGTAGTCGAACTCGGCCGCCTGCCCGATGATGATCGGTCCCGACCCGATGACGAGGACCTTCTTTATATTCTCTCTCTTGGGCATCAGCGCGCTCCTTTGAAGAAATCGATTGACTTGACGAACTCGTCGAAGAGGTACGCGGTCTCGCGCGGACCCGGGCTCGCCTCGGGATGAAACTGCACCGAGGAGACGGGGCGGTTCCTGAAGCGGAGGCCCTCGACGGAGCCGTCGTTCACGTTCACGTGGCTGATCTCGGCGATCGAGGGGTCCACCGAGTCGGGCCTGACGCAGTATCCGTGATTCTGGCTCGACATGTAGACACGGCCGGTCGCGAGGTCCTTGACCGGGTGGTTGCAGCCGCGGTGGCCGAACTTGAGCCGCGTCGTGTCGAAGCCCGCGGCGAGCGCGAGGAGCTGGTGACCGAGGCAGATCGAGAAGAGCGGGATGCCGGAGTCCATGAGCTCCCGGATATGGCGGAGGATGCTGGAGCATTCCTTGGGATCCCCGGGCCCGTTCGAGAGCATGATACCGTCGGGATTGGAGTCGAGGACGACGTAGGCCGGGGTATCCCAGGGCCACACGGTGACCGTGCAGTCGCGGGCGACAAGGGAGTTGACGATGTTGCTCTTCGCCCCGAAGTCGAGGAGCGATACCTTGCGTCTTCCCTTCCCGAAGGTCTCGGGGTGTTTCCGGCTTACCCGGATGACCGAGTGGCGGACGGTGTACTTCTTGATTTCGTCGAGGCGGAGCGAGACGTCGGGCGGGAGCTCCGCGGTGATGAGGCCGTTCATCGTGCCCGAGTCGCGGAGACGGCGCGTCAGGGCGCGGGTGTCGACGCCCGAAAGGACGGTGACGCCGTGTTTGGAAAGGAAGGCGGGAAAGGATTCCTCGGAACGGAAGTTGCTCGGGAAGCGGGAAAGCTCGCGGACGATGAGCGCCGAGATCCAGGGCCGCTTCGACTCGGTATCGACCGCGTTCGCGCCGTAGTTCCCGATCATCGGGTAGGTAAGGACGACGGCCTGTCCCTCGAAGGAGGGATCGGTCACCGTTTCCTCGTACCCGGTCATTCCGGTCGTGAATACGACCTCGCAGAGGATTTCTTTAGCCTCGCCGTGGAGGGTGCCCTCAAAAACCGTACCGTCTTCCAGTATCAGATATCCTGTCATGGTGCCTCTCTTCCCGATTTTCGCGAAAAATACGTTTGAAAATCGTCGTTTTGAAAAATAGCATGTTATCAAGGCGATTACAAGAGTAAAAAAAGGCGAAAAAAAGGATTATGGCACGATAAAAAGAGGTATAATAACCAGTAAATTGTCAAAACTTGAAAAACATTCGAACTTTTTTAACCAATAATATGCGCGTCCAATGGAAGTGAGTAATGACGTTTTCAAAAAATGAGCTTTTTTCTCGCTAAAAATCCTCCCGGATATGAGGAAAACAGGGGAATTTTGAAGAAAAAAAGAGGAAAGAAAACAGGTTAAAAAAAGCGATGCCGATAAAAAAAACCGCGCAATCGTTCAACTGCGCGGCGGTTTGCCGGGTATTTACCCGGTATTAACCAGAATACTAGATGCCGAGGCTTTCCCTGATCGTCAGCTTTCTCGCCGCCCGCGCGGGAAGGATCGCCGCGACAAGGGGAAAAAGCGCGCTCATCGCGGAAATCGCGAGGATTCGCGCGGGGAAGAGTCGCGGCCTGATCACGCTCGGCAGGCCCGAGGACGCCGTCGCGTACTCGAACGTGAAACCGATACCCGTCATCTCGAGGATCGATATGGCGACGAAGCCGGCCAATACGGCCCCGAGCGCCGCGCCGATTCCGGTAATGAGGGTTTCCGCGTACACGAGGCCGCCCGCCTCGCGGGAGGTGAGCGCTATCGCGCGGAGGGTTCCGAGATCCTTGACGCGGTCCTGCACCGACAGGAGTATCGCGTTCGTCATGCCGACCGCGGCCACGACGGCGAATACCGCCATCATCCCCGCGAGGAAAACGTCCAGGAAATCGAACATCGCGGCGTAGTTCGCCGAGATCTTCGAGAAGGTGCGGGTTTCGATTCCGGGGACCGACGAGAGATCGGCGACGATCCCCTCGACCGCGGCGGGTTCGACGGTGCCGTTCGGGATCACCGCTCCGTCGCCCGTCGCGAACCAGAGGGATATCCCCGTCGCCTTTCCCTCGAGCCCGAATAGCGGCGCGAACGACGCGTAATCGACGACGCAGCCGACGCCTTCCGGGAGGGTCGCTTCCCGCGCGATCGCGAGAATCGCGGTTTCCATCATGGAGAAGGAGCCGTACGCGTCGTTCCCGAGGAGGACGAGGCTGTCGCCGGCCTCGAGGCCGAGTTTCCGTGCGTATTTCTCGTCGAGGATCGCGCCCGGGTCCGCGTTGTCGCGCCAGAACCGGCCTCGGACGATCGAGGCGGGGACGGCGGATAAGAGCGGGTTGACGGGGTCGCTGTCGGCCGCGCTTGAACGCGCGTAGGCTTCCGCGACGAGCACGGGCGACGCGCGGGAACGCTCGCCGTCGGAGAGCATGCATCCGGTCGCGATGACGGGCGTGGCGAGCGGGACGATACCGTCCGTCGCGAGCCGGGAACCCGTCTCGAGCATGCGAGCGATCGTTCCGGGAGCGTCCTCGATCGCGAGATCGAGCGGCATCGCCTCGGCCGCGTCGAGGTATCCGGCGGCGTGGACGTCGAGATGCCCCGCCTGGCTCACGATGCGCGACATCGAGGACGCCGCGTATCCCTTCATGAAGGCGTCGACGAGCATGACCGAGAGCGAGCCCGCGAAGAGAATCAGGAAGCACTGGAGCGTTCTCTTGCGGTACCTGATCACGTTCCTCCAGGCGAGGAAAAAAATGAACTGAACGGTTTTCATCGCTGACCTCTAGTAAAAATACTCTACGGCGACGAGCGCGGCGTATGCCTCGGGTATCCCCGTCGCCCATCGTTCCGGTCGATAGTTCCACGAGGCTTTCGCCTCGAGCACGAGGAAATCGGTCACGTTTCGCGTCGCCTCGATCGCCGTCCGCGCGGTCTCGCGCTCGAGGTCGCCGAGGGCGGAAAACGCGACCTCGGCGTTTTCGCCGACCCACGCGAGGCGGAGGAAACCCTGGAAGGAATCGCGGCCGCTCATGTACGAGCCTTCCGCGACCGCGAGCCAGTCGCCCATGCGCCGGTTGACGCTCGCCGCCCCTCCCCATTCCTCCGACCGGACGGTACCCTCGAGGCCGACGACGAATCCCGCGAGATCCGCGCTGAGCCAGGCGCCGGCGTCGCGCGCGCTTTCGGTCGCGGTCGCGCCCGCGGACCCGTCCGCCTCGCCCGCGGCCCCGGGATCCGATCCGTCGAGGCGGCGCAGGTTTCCCGCGAAGCCGATCTCGGTTTGCGCGAGCGCGGGGAGAAAGAGGATGATCTCGCCGTGAGCCGTCGACTTATCGAGGTCGCGCGGCGACGGATCGGACGCGCTTCCCGGGACGGTCGACGCGTCCCCGGGAAGGAGGAGCGCGCCGGTAACCGCCACCGAGGCGTCTCCCGCGCCCGGTCCGGAAAGGCGGAGCGGGTAGACGGTGACCGAGACTCCGTCGAACCCGACCTTGTTCGCGCGGTCGTCGAACGGGTCCTTGGCCGCGAGGGCGTTCGCCGGGTTGAAGGCTATGCAGGGGCCGAACCTCACGCCGAAACGGCCTATCCGCGCGGCCAGGTATTCAGCGGGGGTAAGCTCGGCGAACGCCTCGTCGAGCGAGACCTCCCAGTCTCCCGAAACCGCGTCGTACCCTGTCCAGAGCGCGGCTTGAAATCGCGCGGCGTCGGCCGTCTGCGAGACGCGGACGATTGCGGAGAACGAGGCGAACCAGTCGGCGGCCGCCTCGTCGGGGATGTCGTCCCGGAGCCCGACGGGACCGCCCTCGGCCCGGATCGAGCCCGCGATCGAAGGTATGGACGGGCCTTCCTCGGCGAGCGCGCGGAAATCGCCCGTCGCGAGGAGGAGCGCGACCGCGACGACTACCGCGCGGAGGCGGGACTCGCCGAGGAACGCTCCCGTGAAAGGCGCCTCGCCCGGACGCCGCGTCGCGTTCGTAAAATGCGTCTTTCTCATACGATGTGCTCCTCGTTGGCTTCCACGCGGGTGATGCGCCCGTCCTCGAGGTACATGCGCCGGTCGAGGTAGGGAAGGACGCGCGGGTCGTGCGTGGAAAGAAGAAACGTCGTCTTGAGCTCGTGGTTCATCTCGTGCATGAGCTCGAGGACGTTCCTCCCGCTCTCGCCGTCGAGGTTCGCCGTCGGCTCGTCCGCGAGCACGAGGCGGGGCTTGATGATGAGCGCGCGCGCGACCGCGACGCGCTGTCGCTGTCCGCCGGAAAGTTCGTCGGGGCGCTGGTTCGCCTCGCGCGCGAGCCCGACCCGCTCGAGAAGCGCTTTCGCCCGCTCGCGCCGCTCCTTCTTCCCGACGCCGAGCGCCATGAGCGGAAGCTCGACGTTCTCGAGCGCGGTGAGGACCGGGATGAGGTTGAAGGACTGGAAGATGAACCCGATCTCGTTTCTCCTGAGCGCGGTTCTCCCGTCGTCGTCGAGCTTGCCGATCTCGCGGCCGTCGATGAGGATGGCGCCCGAGGTCGGCACGTCGATGCCGCCGAGGATGTTGAGCATCGTGCTCTTTCCCGACCCCGAAGGCCCGACGACGCCGATGATCTCGGGGGAATCGATCGCGATGCTGATGCCGCGGAGCGCCTCGACGCTCGTATGCCCGAGTTTGTACGTTTTGGTCAGTTCGCGAATCTCTATCTTGCTCATGGTTTTCCTCACTTTCCGAGCGTCGCCGGGGTCAGTCGGGAGCGGTTAAGGGGCTCCTCGCGGATGTCGTCGAATACGATCGAGCTTTCGTCGCCCGGTTTCATGAGGTCGACGATGGTCATTACCGAAGGCCGCGCCTTCCCGCCGAAGTCGCGGACGAGCGAGAAGGCGACCCGCTTCGATTCCTTTCCCGAGCGCGCGTAGTAGGTCATCGAGACGGGAAGGAAATCTTTCCCGATTTTCGTCGCGATCCTGGGGTAGGGCATGCTCGCCGTCTTCGCGACCATCTCGATCTCCCAACCGGACGCGCTCGCGGATACGACGGTCGAGTCGTAGTCGTCGGCCTTGTCGAGGTTCATCATGTCGTCGTTCGTGAAGGAGGTACCCATGAACGCGTCCTTCCCGGAAAGGCGCACCGGTTTCGCGACGGCGGGCGTCGACATCCACATGGAGGTTCCCGCCATGAGGACGCTTTTCCCGCGATCGCGCGCGGGCTCGACGAAGTCCATTCTCGTGCCGACGTCCTTGAGGTACTCGACGATCGCCTTGAGCTCGCGCGTTTTTCCGTCGGCTTTTTTATCGATGACGCGGACGACCATCCGGCATTCGGTGAAGTTCATTCGCCTGTCCATCTCGGCGACGACGGCGTTCCCGTCAAGGGCTTCAGCGCCGGCCTGAACGGGAATCGCGAGGGCGAGCGCGAGAAGGGCGAGCGCGCGGGCGGGAGCGTATACGCGCGCGGAAGTCTTTCGGAACGCGAGTGCGATCGGCGCGGCGCGCGTGCACTCGACGCGCGCGGGATCGTTTCGTCTTGCGCGGTCGAGCGCTATGGTTCTTTCGTTCGTTACAATAGTCATGGTGTTCTCCTTTCTTTCAGCGCTCCGAGAGCGCGGCGAGGATGGGCATGCGCGCGCCCGAGAGGGCGGGCATGATGCCGGCGAAAAGCGCGGTGAGCAATCCCGCCGCGAGGGCGAGAAGGGCGTCCGCGCACTCGAGGTCGGCGGTGAGCATGAAATTCGGGATATCGAGGTCGGCCATGCTCGCGGCGAAATGGACGGGATTCGATTCGAGAAGACCCGCCGCGGCGCCCCCGAGAATGCACCCGAGGACGCTTCCGGCGACGCCGATGAGAAGCGCCTCGAGGAGAAAGAGCCTGGTTATCTCGCCCCTGAACCAACCCGAGGCGCGAAGCATGCCGATCTCGCGCTTTCGCTCCCAGACCGTCACGCGCATGGTGCCGGCCATCGTCGCGAGCGAGAGGAAGAGGAGGATGGCGATGAAGATCGCGAAAAAGCCGCCGTCCTTCCGGGCGTCGTCGACGATGAGCCGCGCGTAGTTCCGCCACTCCCTGAACTCGAGTCCGAGGTTGCCGGTTTCCGCGGAGCGAGACTCGACGAGGGCGATCGCGCGCTCTCGCTCGCTGGCGCTTTTGCCGGGAACGAGCCGCGCGTAAATTTTGTTGATCTTGCCCTCGCAGGCGAGGAGCCCTTGCGCCTCGGGAAGTCCCATGAGTACCGCGTCGCGGTCCATGGGCGGGAATCCGGTTGAGAAAATACCCGAGACTTTCCAGTAGTCGAGGTTGGGCGCCGAGTCGACGGTGGTCGCCTGGATCCTGATCTCGTCGCCGACCGAGAGCGCGAGGGTCTTCGCGAGCCTCGAGCCGATCACGACGCCGCCCGAGTCGCCGAAGGATCCCTCCTTCATGCGGCTCGCCACCGAGAGGATCTCCCGCTCGCGGGCGAAGTCGACGCCCATGAGGATGACCGGAGCCTTTCGCGAGCCGTCTCCCGCGAAGGCAGGGCTCATGAGACGCGGGGCGAGCCGCGCGCCTCCGGCGACTCGACCGGGGTCGATCGCGCGCGCGAGGGTTTGACCCTCGGCGAGCGACTCGTCGAAAAGATTAGTCCCCTCGAGCCACGAGTCGGGGTCGTCGTCGTCGAAGGACGGGCTCATGAACTGACCGTGGCTTGTCGCGTAGTCGATGGCCGACGAGAACATGATGCCCTCGTAGGTCCCGCGCCAGAAGGCGAGAAAGAACGTCAGGGCCGCCACGGCGACGGATATCCCGACGACGTTGACGGCGGCCCTGAGGCCGTGCCTCCTCATGTTGAGGATGGCGAGGGTGAGGAGGTTCGCGCTCGAGATTTTCTTGCGGGCGGGTCGTTCGGTGCGCGCCGGCATGCGTGATCCTTCGCATCCGTCCGCTGATTAATTTTGCGTGTGAGCGCGCCGACACGGTGCGTTGGCGCGGGCGCAAAAAAACCCGCGGGAAGGATACTGATTAGAGTATTGATCCCGCGGGCTTCTCTGTTCGAAGTCCCACTGCTTATCGCGGCTCCGACGGAGCCGCTTCAGCCCGGGGCCGGCGTCAAGGCCGCCCCTGTCTTTTTCGACTATACGCCACGGGAATGACCGTGTCAATATTTTTCTTATCTGTGGATGTCGTGTTTGGCGGGTATAACATCGCGTTCCGGTTTCCGCCCGGGCAGGGTCTTGACGAGAATCACGTGCGCCGATACCGCGCACGCGATCGCGGGAAGGAGTATGCGGAGCCAAAGCCTGTCCGTCGCGAAGAGCGCGGTCGCGAGAATCGCGATCCAGAGGATCGCGAGGGAGATGGCCTTGTGGCGCGCCGTTATTCCCTTTCGCTCGACGTAGTTCGAGAGATACTCGCCGAACACGGGGTGATTCGCGATCCACCGGTGCGCGCGCGCGGAACTTTTCAGGAACAGCGCCGACGAGAGGAGAAGGAACGGCGTGGTCGGGAGGACGGGGAGGAAGATACCCAGGGCGGCGAGCGCGAGGCTCAGGCAGCCGAGGGAGAAAAGGATCGCTTTCAGCATCATGCGCTCCGAAGGCGAGTTTTTGGAAGGATGGGCTCGGGGGG
>JAEXRH010000008.1 GCA_023438065.1 Spirochaetota bacterium | reverse complement strand
CTGGAGTTCGTCGTCTTCGCGGGTCTGGTATTCGCGCACGCGGTTGAGGATTTCGGCGTCGGTGTAGTTCGCGCGGCGGAGGGTCTGGAAGATGACGGGGCTGAAGCCGGCGACGCCTTTGCCGATCGAGCTTCCTTCGGAAAGGAGGCCCGAAAGGAGGCTTTCGTCGAGGATGTCGGAGACGAGGCACGCGGGGTTCGGGGCCTCGATGACGTCGCTCACGATGAAGTCGGTGGCTTCCCTGATGTAGTCCTCGGTGAGGGTCGGGATGCGGTTGAGGATGGTCTGGTCGCCGAGGTACACGGATTGGGCGGTGAGGTCCTTGGCCCACTCCTTTTTCTTCTCGATGAAGGCGTAGTATTTGGCGTCCCAGGCGGTTTCTTTTTGGTCGAAGTTCTTTTCGAAGCTCGTGGCCCACGCGTCGCGCGCGGAGATGACGGCGTTTTCGGCCCGTTGCCATTCGGTGACGCCGCGGGTGAGGATGGCGTCCATTTGCTCGTTGAAGTGCTTTTTCTCGAGGGCGAGTTCGTTCGTGAGGATGTCCCATTCGCCCATGCGCACGCGGTAGTAGGCGGCGAGGCGGTTTTGGTTCATCTGGAAGAGGCTCGCTCGCATGGACTCGATGACTTCGTCGCGGGCGACGGTGCGGAGATAGCTTTTTTCGGTCGACATGACGGTCGAGACCTTCGAGTAGTTCTCGTACGTTCTGATGGCGTCTTCGCGGGCGTCGTAGACGTAGCCGCCTTTGGTTCGGTCGTAGGCGGCGGCGAGCGCGGTTTGCCAGTCGGCGCCGGCGCGGTAGGCGGACGCGAGGGTCGAGAAGGTATTGGCGAGAAGGGCGTTCGCGTCGTCGACGCCGACGCCTGAGGCCTTTGCCTTGAGGTAAGAGTCCCAGGCGAGGCGGAGGTTCGAGATCGCGCGGTCTTCGCCCTCGGTTTTCTCGGTATCCGCGAGATAGTCTTTCGCGTACCCGGCGATCGCGGCGATGCCCGTCTTGAAATTGGTCCGGGCGTTCCCGATGGCGTTCTCCCAATTTTCTATTTTCTGCTTGTTCACGGAACCCGATGGGATGATACCGCGGGCGACGAAGGCTGCGTAGGCTTCGGCGTACGCGCGCTCGGCTTCTTGCTGCCGGACAGCGATGCCCGCGTCCTTACCGCCGGTCGCCGAGGCGTACAGGTGCGCGTCGAGTTTGTCGCTCGCGGTCTCGAGCGTTTTCCCGTGTTCGCTCGCGATGGCGCCCATCATCTGGCCGATGTCGGCGAAGGACCCGCTCACCTTTACCGCGCCGTCCGAGGTAAGCACCGTTGAAAGGAGCGCGCGTTTCTTGCTTGAATTGTCGCCCGGGGCGAAGTCCACGCCCGCGGTCTTGAGGATATCGTTGACCGGCGTTGCCTTGTTCCATTTTGGATCGGACATCTTCATGATGGCGTCGAGAAGCGTGTCGAAACTCACCGTTTTCGCGCCGGTATCGGGGTCGACTCCGGTAAATTCGATGAGCTTTTGTCGCGCTTTTTCGCGTTTATCCCAGAGTTTCGCGAGGGCGCCTTCGGCGTTTTTAAGACACAGAACTTTATTGGCATAGTTTTTGTCGGCGCTATTTTTGAGGGTTGTACACCGGTCGCTCGAGCGATACCATTTTTCCCGATTCCAGCGCGCGACGTGATGGGCGCCCTTATGATGACAGTTACCGGAGGCATCTTTGTAGAAATCGTGAGCAAAATCGCCGTTCACGAAGCTTCCGGTGCTTTCCATCGTGGAAAACCCATTATCGAATTGACCCACGTCGAAAAGAACGAGCATCTTGTAGAAGTCGTAGTCGGCTAAATCCTTGACCTTCTCATGCGCGTTATGGATCCGATCAATAAATTGAATCACGTCGCCCGAAATGATTTCAAGCCAAAGTGCGCGCTTGGTCGCGCCATCGTCGGTCGTACCGCCGTAATCTCGAAGGAGATTCTGTTCCACAATTTTCTTGATACTTGATAGATACCGCGTTCTGACTTCATATTCAGTTTCAATATGCGTTCCCTGATAGCCCTCATTCTGGACTTCATGTGCAGGATGCGCTTTGGAATACTGACTAAGGGTCATGCCGCCGGCGCGCTCGAATTCTTCCCACGAAAGCGCGTTAGTCAAACGATCGTGATCGGTATCCTTGTTCCGGCGCATCCAGCTGTCCAGCGCCGTCTCGAAGGCGCTGAAGGTCGCGTCCTCGTCGCGGGTAAAATATCGGGCTATGGCGGCTTCCTCGGCGGCGGTTCTTGGGGTGCCGGAAGCGTCGAAGGTAACCTCGCCGTTGACGATCCTCATGGAGTCGATAATCGCGGTGAGCTGAGGATGATTCGCGACGGACGCGTTAGTCTTCAGGGATTCAAGCCAATTATGCACGGTTTTGAGATCGCCGGACTCCTCGTTTTTGGTCGCGGCGAACGTGGTCGGGGCTTTCGCGGCTTTTTTCACCGCGGTCTCGTAATTATCCTTCGCCTTGTTGAACTGGGCCTGGGCGGTCTTGACCTCGGCTTCGATGAGCGCTTGAGCCTGGAGCGCCGCGAGTCTCCTGCGATACTCGGTCGTGTACGCGTTCTTGAGTTTTTGATACTCGGCGTCGGACTCATAGAGGCTCGTCCGTTGGGCGGATTCCTTATAGAGATCCTGGAGCGCCGCGCGGGCGGCCGTCGCGCGGCGTCGGTTGTCGGAGATCTCGGCGAGGCGCGTGTCGGGATCGACGGTTTTGAGGGCCGCGAGAGTCGCCTCGTCGCCCGAGGAGGTGACGCTCCCGGTAACGCGGAGATACGGTGTCGAGGCGTAGTCGTAAATCGCCTTCGCTATCTTGCTTTCCTGCTTCTCGGCCTCGAGCGCCTCAAAGGCCTCCTGCGATGCCTTATACCGGCGGGAGTACTCGCCCTCGAGCTCCGCGTACGAGGCGGTGGCGAGCTCGGCCTCGGTCAGGGGCGCGCCCGCGGCACCGGGGACGCCGACCGCCTTCGCCCATTCGACCTTGATCTCCCCGATCTCGCCCTGTATCCGGTTTATGTCGGCTTTCGTGGCGGCGGTCATCTTTGCCGTGGAGTTATCCTCGTTTTTAATGTATTCGTCGACGGTCTTCCCGAGACTCGCCATCGATCCCGCGATGGAGCGTCCCTGGCTCAGGAGTCCGTAGAAGGTTTCGCGCGCCTTGGCAAACTCGCTTTCCGTCTCATAATCGACGGCCGTTGCCGTAAATGACGCGAACGCGTCGGGAAGCGCGCCGGAGAGCGGGTTAGCCTCGGCGAGCGCGCGATTTGCGCCAAGATACTCGCCGGAATCCGCCGCGAAGTCGCTGCCTGCCCAGTCCGCGACGAGGCTCTCGACGCAGAAAGAAAGGCCCTTGAGCCGCGCCGCGCTTTCGAGGCCCGCGTTTACATAGGCGTTTTGGCTATAGGCCACGTCGCTTGGAGTCTCGTCGACGAGGGTTATGCACGAGATCAGGCCAGGCTTCTTGATCGAGGTGTCGTCGAGCGTCCCTGCCGTGGTCGAGTCGGTCATTATTCCCGCGGTGCCGAGGTATTGCCGCCAGGCGCCGTCCTTGACCTTTTCGAGGGCAAGGTAATCGCTCGCGAGTTCGGCGCGATAATAGGCCACGTCGGCTTTCTCGGCGCGCTCGCGGTAGAGGGCCTCGACGTCGAGCGCCCGGTATCGCGCTATCGCGGATACGGACCGGGAGGCCAACTCATACGCGGCGTCGAGGTATGCCTTGAGGCCCGCCGGAGCGGTGCCGGGCTCGAAGAACGCGTCGTCGTACGAGCCTGCTTGCCTCAGAAGAACCGCGTCGTCCCTGGCCGCCGCGTCGAGGCCTGCGCCTGAGTCGGTCGCGAGGTACGCCGAGAAATCGCCGTCGAAAGGCTCGACATGGGTCATCACGGCCTTCGCGATTTTCTCGAACCGCCCGATTTCGGCCTTCACGGATGCGCTCGCGGTCGCAAGGTACGCATCGATGGTTTTTCCCGAAAGGATGAACGACTTGAGCGCGTAGCGGAAGGCGCGCGGGTCGAGCGAATAAGCGGCGATCGCCCGCTCGTCGGCGGACATATCGGCGAAGGCGCCCTGATCGATCGCCGGATTCGCGGCGATGCCGGTAATCGACCTCACGAGCGCGAGCGCTCCCGCGGCATCGGCCGGGGCGTAGCCTGAAAGGGCGTCGGCGAGCGAGGCATGATAGAGGGCTCCGAGCAAGGCCTTCGTCTCCCCCGCAGCCATCGCGGCGGCCGCGAGATCGCCGCCTGCCTCGTCCGAAAGCCAGGAACCCGCGGCGAAACCCGAGAAGGACGATGCCGCGTCGGGGTTCACGGGCACGGTACCCGAAAATCCTCCGATGAAATCGCATAAGAGCGCGTAAACAACGCCGGTTTCCGAGACGTCATCCGCGGGAGGGGCGGCGATATAGGCCGTCGCTGCGGCGGCGGGGTTCGCATCGGCGGAAAAGCAGATCGCGGCAAGCGCGTCCTTGACGGAAAAAGGCGAATCGGCGGCAGCGGTCTCGAGATACCGGTCGATCTTATGGAGAGAGACGGCCTTGCGGGCAAGGTCGTCCTTGCCCGCCGCGAAGGCCTGAAGGTAAACCTCGAGGGGAAGGGCCCTGATCGCCTCGACGAGCTTGATCTCGTCAAGGGTCGCCGCGTTCGCCGATCCCGCGTAGTCATAACCTGAGGGATTCGCCGATAGCGATGCCTTTTCCCACGTAAAGGTCGCGGCGGCGATGATCGCGGACTTCGAGGAGGTCTTGATCGAGTCGGGCAGGTCTTCGGCCTTGACGCTCGTGAACCATGCGTCATACGAGGCTTCCCATCCGGTGAAGTCCTGCGCCGGGACGGCGAGCCGATACCTGCAGAAGGACGCGGCGAGGGCGTCGATGGCAGCATCCTCGGCGCTCGCGGAGAAGGCGACTCCCGCCGTTTTGAGCCGGAGACACGCGACCGCGCGCCGTTCCGGGGTGGAGGTCTCGTCGAAATACGCGGCCATGTCAGCCGAGACGCCCTCGGCGCTCTCCTCGAGGGCTTTAGCGTCCGATTCGAGGGTCGTCGCGGTTATGCCACTCACGCCGTAATCCTTCATCGACTTCAACAATAGAAGGTTCGACACCTCGGAAAGCCACGACGACAGGGCTTCCCGTACGTGCGCCGGGATGCCATCGGCGTTGAGCGCGGCCTCGGCGCCCTGATTGAGCGCGGCGATCCTATCGAGCGCGTCGGGCGCGCCCGTTGCGGTAAAGGAAGACCATATCTCCGTCGGTCTCTGAAGGGAAACGACGTCCCCCTCGACCGAACCGAGGTCATTCGCGGTAAGCCAATCGGAAAGGCCTTTGAGAGCCGCGACGCGGGCCTCGGCCTGGAGCACCGGCGCGAAGGCGGCGTTCGCCTTGAAATCGTCGGCCGCCTTTTCGAGCGCGACGGTCTTCGCGTAGGCGTCCGAAAGATACGGAATGGCGAAATCAACGCCGTCCGAGGAGAACGCGGTCTTTCCGCTCAGGTAGCCGAGAATCGTGCCGTCTGACGAGGCGCGGGCCTTGAGCGCCGTAACGCGATCCGCCTCGCTCATCGGGGCGTCGAGGATGGTCTTGAGCTCGACGAGCGTCCCCTTGAGTGCGGATACGCGCCCGAACAGGCTCTCGCCCTCGAGTCCGTTCTCCTTCCCGAGAACGAGATCGAGATTCCAGGCGAGCCGGCGCGCGGCGCTCGCGTCCGCGCCGGGAGACGCCGCGGCGAATCCCGAAAGCGTTTTCGAGGGGTTCGAGGCCTCGTTCCGGTACGCGTCCATCTGCGAGAGAAGCTCTTCGAGCGCGCCGATCTCGAGCACGAGCCGTTCGGAAAGCAGTTTGCGACTCGCCTGCGTCTTCGCCGTCTCGAGAGCCGAAAGCGTGTCGGCGACCGAGGTCACGGCCGCCTGGCCCATCAAGAGATCCCCGGGGGAAGCGTACGCCTCTCCCGAGTTTCGCGCGAGGAGAAGCCTGACCGACATCATGCGGCGCTCGAGCTCTCCCGCGCTCTCGGCCGCGAGAGTCTTCGCGGCAGTCTCGATGATCGAGGAGAGCGCGGCCTTGTCGATCTTCATGCCGGTATATTCCCCGATAGCCCGGTCGATCCTTTCGTACCAGGGCTCCCCTCGCGACAGGGAAAGCGCCTTGGTGACCGTCTCGAGGAAGGCGGGATCGTCGATATCCGAGGCGCGGACGACATAGGTCGCGCGCGCGTCATACGCCTTTTTCACCTCCGCGAGCGACGCGACCTCGGCGCCGGGTTCGTCGTTGCCGCCGATGAGTTCCTCAAGGAGGGACGACGAGGCCTGGGTAAACGCGGCGGAAGAGTACGAAGCCGCCGAGGAAGCGTAGGATTCCGCGCCCTTGGCGACGCTACCGGCTGCATCTGAGGCGCCCCTGAGACGCGCGAGAGCTTCGTAATAGGACCGGAACTGTCCCGCGTAGTAGTCGGGGCTCTTCAGCTCAGCGAGGACGAGGAGCTGGGCATAGCGATCCTTCGCCTCGGCGAGCGCCTCCTTTTTCTCGTTAAGCCGCGTTTTGATCGCTTCGATCGCGGCGTTTTTCGCGTTTAGCGCGCCGTCGACGGCCTTGAGCCCGTCGATCGCCGTTTGATACGTCGCGAGGGCCGCGCGGTAATCCGCGAGAGAGCTTTCGTAGCTCGCGAGCGTGGCGGCCTCGGTCGCTCGCGTCGAACTCCCGTCCTTCGAGTAGTCGTAAACGGCCTTCGCCACCGAGTACTCTTTCTCCCAATACCTTTCGATCGCCTGCGCCTGCAGGAGGTCGACCTGGTACGCGTCGAGATAGAGAGACTCCCATCCATGCGGATTATCCTTGTCGGTCAACGTCGCGATCGGGCCCGCGATGGTCTGTTCGGTCGCGTATCCCGTCGAGGGGATGGTCTTACCCTCGAATACGACGAGCCCGTAACTCTTCGTCAGCTCCTCGTTCTGTCTTTTTGCTTCCGCTTCGTAACCGGCATATACGTCGTCGATCCAATAGAGCGCCTGGGTGAAGGCCTCGCCGTCGGACCCGGCGGTATTGGTTTTCTTCGGATCGAGGGCGTTCTTCACCGTGTTGTTCGTTGCCTGTTTGATCGTGGATTCGAGCTGAGCCCGCAAGGCCGCGATTTCAGAGTCAGAAAGAACGAAGGACAGCGCGCTTGCGCGAACCGTATCGATATAGTCTCCATATGACCAAATATACGTAGACCCGGAATTTATAAGGCAATCAGGGTCGAAATTGGGATCGTATTGATTGTTGGTGCTTTGCAGGTGGCTTTTCGCCCAGTTAGTGTCGAAAGAGCTTTTGAAATAATTCCATGCCTGCTTTTCGGTCATAAAATCGCCCAGTTTCGTCGCAAGAGCCTCGTTATAGGCTTCCTCCGCGACTGCGGCGAGCCTGCCTTTATAGTAGTCTTCGACGATGGCGCGGTAGCTTGAATAGTCCGAAGAGACCGTTGCCGAGGCGACACGGGAAGCGAAGTCGCCTTTTCCCGTTAACATAATCCACATAAGCTTGGCTTTATAGTTTTCGGCGACCTTCTTCGCGGCGAAGGCGCTGGGCTTACGGTCGTCGAGCACCATGGCCGAAAGATCGATTTTCGCCGCGTGAACGATGGCGCTCGTGAACATCCCGGAAAGGACTTCCTTGCGCATCGCGGGAGCGTCCCAGGCTGTCGCGTCGATGGAAAAACCGCCGTTTCCCTGGGTCTTCGAGATCCAGTAATCCACGCCGTCGCGGGCAGTTCGCATCATTTCGATGGACTGGTTGAGCATGCCGACCATCACCTCGATACGTTCCCCGAGGTTCGCTTGATTCGCCGCGATGCTGGTCTGGAGCTCCTGTTCGGCTTTTTTCCGGGCGTCCTCAATCTCGGCGAATCGCTGGTCGTATTTCGCCTCGGCCCGCTCGCGGATTTCCCTGAACCGGTCAAGCCAGACGCTTTCCTTGTCCTGCAAATCGCGGAGCGCTTGGTTCCAGGCGTCTATACCGGACGAAAGGTCCTTGCCCGCCTGTTGCTCCCAGGATATCCTTCGCGCGAGAAATTCCTCGCCAGCCCGTTGCCACTGCGCAAGACCCGTCTCGAGCGCGTTCCTGAACTGTTCCTGCCATTCGTCGCCGTCAAGCTGCCTGCCGTCGAGGGAAACCTCCCCTGCCTCGCCGTCGAGGCTATCGAGGAGACTTTTGATGCTTTCATCAAGCTCGGCGCTCGTTTTCTCTATCAATGAGTCGGCGACGGCCTCGGCGCTCGTTCCCTCTGACTCGAGTCGGAGGGAGTATTGGTCGAGCAGGCCGAGGTATCGATAATTCGATTCCTCGAGGCGGAGCATCGCGTCAACCTCGCGCCGCTTCGAGGCATTCATGTCCGCGAGACGTGTACGGCAAGAAGCCTCAAGGGAAGCCCGTCGGCCGACGGAAAAACCGGACAGGAGCTCGTTAAACGACTGCGTCGCCCGCGTATTCCAATCGGCTACGGCCGCAGCGGCGAGCGCGTTGGAATTTGACTTCCATTGCATGAATCCCGTCTCGAACTCGTCCTCGCCCGTCGAGGCGCGCCTGATCGGGTCGCCTTCCGAGTCCAGCCGGACCATCCCGGCCCCGTCGAGTTCGAAGAGCGAGGCAATCTTCGCCCCGCTTATTTGCTCAATAATTCCGGTCCAGTCGAGATCCTCGTCCGTTGCGAAAAAGCGGTCAAGGAGCCAGACCGAGAGCCGATTCTCGATCTCGGTCTCGACGGTCGTGCGCGCCTCGTCCTTCAGGGCACCGTAATCGATGCCCGCGTCGGCGAGGGTGAGCATGTCGGATTCCCATTTCGCGAGAACGAGATCCTCCGCGCTTCGAGAGACGGCGGTCCAGTCGGCTTCGGAGCCCGTCGCGTCGGCCTGATCGAGGTATTTATCGAGAAGGTCCATGTCGGGGGATGGCGAAGTAGACCGTGCGCAAAGGGCGCTCGCCGTCAATAACAGCATAGCGCTAATGAGGCATGTCCGAAGGCTTCGCGATGCGGTGGTTTTTAAAATACACGAAACGACACCACAAAAACGAAGGACTTTTTTCATTTCCGACTCCTGGCAACCTATGTATTAAATATAAATATTTGAGTGAGCTTAATAAACTTCCGTGCAATGACTAATGACTATTATTAGTCCGCTATTTCAAAAAAAACAAGATATTCTTCCTTTCTAATCGTATATATTGTCGTCAATAGAATCGTCAGTTCGCCTCTTCCCAATCCAGGACCATTTTTCGCACGATATTTTTAATGGACCCCTGCATGCAGGTAAGCGTCACGCTGCAATAAAGTGTTTACAGAACAAGGAAAATTGCCATATAATTGGCGTATTATTTCAAGCCATGGAAAAACGGTACGAAGGCTTTCAAATCAATGTTTTTTATCTGTTTCATGGACGCAAACTAATAACAAAACGAGGTTAATGATGTCGAATACCCGATCATGCGGAATCATGGGTATGCTATTCCTGGTTATCATCGCTTGTTCGTCGGTATCATGCGCGAAAAAAGGGATGAGCGAGGACGAGCTTTCTACGTATGTCAAAGCGAAGGAAAGCTACCTCGCAGGGGATTACGCGAAATCCGTCAAGCTTGTCGACTCGGCTCGGTTTACCTACGGGACAGGCCACCAGGCTTTCCTGCTTAAGGCTAAATGCGAGTTCTTTGGGCAGAATCCCGAACGCGCCGAAGCAATACTTAAAAAGATCCTCAAGGCTCATCCCCGGTACGCGGAGGCGGAAATCTGGCTCGTACGCGCGATTCTCGCGCAAGGGCGCCTTGACGAGGCCGAGACAGCGATCGAACGCGCGATGGAGTGGAACCCCGAGGACCCTCGACTCCTCTCTCTCATGGGCTCCGTCCAACAAGCGAAAAAAGAATACCGAAAAGCATTCGAGTACTACACGCGGTCAACGGGATTCGCTGAAGAGACGGGAAAAGACGAAATCGCCCTCGCGGAGCTCTATTGGCGGTTTGGCCAGTCCGATAAAGCGCTCGAGCGGATTCGCAGGGCTCGGAACCTCGTCGCCCCGGAAAGCGCCGTCTTCCGCCCGCTTGAAAAACTCGAAGAACGCATGTTAAAGGAACAAAACCAATGAACGCACACGCCAAATCCGCACGAATCCTCGCGATCACGCTTAGCGCGGCGCTCCCCATGTTCTTTCTCGCCGGGTGCGTGTCGACCAGAATCAACATCACGACCCTGGAGCCTATGCCGAAGGGCATAGGCGAGCTCGATCTCGCCGGCATCGAGTTTGAGTCCATCTATTCCTATACCCAGTCGCTCGCGGAAGTGGAGGCAATCATAGTCTCCAGCGCTCGCGCGAACGGCATCGCGATTCGCCCACGCCAAGCAACGCCCCTCGACGCCGTCGGCGGCAACGACGCGTCTCGCAGGAACTCCATCATGGTCTTCGCGCGCGAGCAAAGCTTCACGAAAGGGTTCAAAACGGTCAATTCCCTCGCGATCATCGCCGATGTCCGCAACCCGGAAGGAAAGGCGATTACCAGGGCCGAATGGTTCCACGACGGAGAGGAATCCTTTGATTCGCTCGGATACCTCGCCTCCTCGATGAACGCGACCTTCAAGCGGCTATCCCGGGCGATGCAGAAAGCGAAATGACGGGAAGGAAAAGAATCGTCGTTGCGGTTATCACGACGTTTTTTGCGGTAACACGCGCGGTTGAATGCCAAGCCGAAGAGGTGCTCGCGCTGAGTCTCGAACGCGCCTACGAGATGGCCATTAAAAACTCCTCGGAGCTTCGGATTGCCCGGTTCAGGCACCTGGCGGAAACCCAGCGGCTCAGGCTTCAGGCATGGTCATACGCGCCGACCCTCAATTTTACGCTATCTGACTCCCGCACGACCCGCTACAACGCTACCGACACGTCGTCGATCAACGCCACCACGACACTCTCGGTCCCGGTCACTCGGGGCGGCCGCAACCGTCTCAAAAACAGGATCAACGCGCTCACGCTCGACCTTGACTCCCTCACCCTCGCGAAAAGCGAGGATGGTCTCAGGGACTCATGCTTCGCCCTTTTCAATCAAACACGCATACTCGAGCTCAAGCTCCGTGCCCTCCGGGACCTTGAGGCGATAACGGCCAAGCAATACGAGATCGCCAAGAAGGAATTCGAGCTCGGGAAGATCCGGGAAATCGATCTCATCGAGACGGGCGTAAGCGTGGCGAGCCTCGCGCAGGATATCTTCTCGGCGGAATCCGAGCATCTCACCGCGGAATACAGCCTCAAGAAGATCCTCGGTATCGACCGCGAGGTTCCTATCTCCATCGAAACCGAACTGGACGAGTGGTACGAAGGGCGATCCATAGGCGATTTTGCCATCAAGCTACGCTCGCTCGCCCTCTCCCGGAACCAGGACCTGATACAAAGCCGTTTCAAGGTCGAGGAAGCGCGACTAAATAACCGGATCGCCGATTCAAACTTGAGGCCGAACGTAAGCCTGCAGGGGACCTACCAACTCTCCGGCGAACGCTATCCCCTGCAAAAATCCAATTACGGACTCAGGGCTACCGTCGATTTCCCGCTACAGCTCTTACCCGTGTCCGTTTCAGTCGGTTTTACGACCTCTCCCGACATTGAGTACGGACGATCGCTTACCTCGACATTTGCCACGCCAAGCTCTCTTGACCCCATCGTGGACCGAAAACTCTCACGTATCGCGCTCACCGAGGCGATCGACGGAAGGGAATCAGCAGAGAAGGACCTCGCGTTCAGTCTCGACCAAGCGCTCCTCGAATACGATCGGATCCGCGGTGAACAACGTCTCATCAGGGATAAGATCGCGATACAAGCGCGCAAGGTCGAGATAATGCGACTCCAGCTGGAGCTCGGCCAGGTGACGAGAGTCGACTACCTTGAGGGAGAGAACGACCTCCTCAACACGCGGCTCGACCTTCTGGGCGGCGTACTTAGCTTGATCCAAATCGAACGCGAAATCGAGAAGCTAACCGGGCTTACACCCGGAGAACTCGCGAAATACGGGGATCCATCATGACGAACAAATCGACGAGAGCGGCAGTCGCGGCGGCGACCGCCATCATCGCGCTTACCGCGTGCACAAACCGTCGTGCGGTCGACGCGGCCGACACGCCACGACCGGAGATCCGAGTCATCAGGGCCGAGCTGAAAGACTTCTCCGCCGATATTTCCTCGTTTGGCAGTATCGTTTACACGAAGAAAAACGATGTAACAGCCGCAGTCGAGGGTATAATCGCGGAGTTACCCTTCCGTGAGGGCGAGTCCGTCGGCAAGGGTGCGCGAATCGCGTCGCTCAGGAACGTTCAACTCGATATCAGGCGAAATCAGGCCGAGGCAGCCCTCAAGAGCGCGCAGGCGGCGACGAAACTCGCCGAAGCCGAGTACGAGGACGCGCGACGCGGTATTGAATCGCGGTTTATCGGGCTCGAGCGGACCGAGATCGAGCTCGGACAGAGCGAAAGGCAGCTCGAGAAACTCAAGGCCGAGATACGGGACAACGAGCGACTGCTTGAGATCGGGGGTATCACCGAGGAAGCTATGCGATCCGCACGGTCTACGCTCGCGGATGCCGAGGACGAGAATACCAAGCTGAAGAAGGAAGAGGAGATCTCGCGCATCGGACTCAGGGCGTCCGATCTCGCCGCCGCGGGATACTCGGTCCCCGGTGACCCCGCGCGAATGAAGGCCCTCCTAGTCGACCTAAACACGAGAACGAAAAAAGCGGAACTCGATGTCGCGCGCGCGAACGAGGTCGCCTCGGCGACCGAACTCTCTTCGGCCGAGGCGCTCGTCGCCGAGCTCTCGATCGACTCCCCGATCATGGGCGTCATCGGCGCCATTTATAAAGAATCGGGCGAACGCGTCGAGGCCGGAGACAAGCTGATGACGATATTCAGCTCAGACGACGCGTGGGTCGTGTTTCCCGTCGACGAAAGCGACATCGGCAGGATCAAGAAGGGACAGGCGGTATCGATCACCGTCGAGTCCATACAAAAGGATCCGTTAAAGGGAACTGTCGACATCGTTTCCCCCACGGTCGACCCTCAGTCAGGGAACGTCACGGTCAAAGCGCTCGTGAAACGAATGGGCAATCGCGGTAAGCCGGGTATGTTCGCGAACGTCACGGTCGCCACGGGTATACCGGTAAAGAAGATCTTTCTGCCCCTCACATGCCTTGCGCTTCGCGAGGGCAAGGAGGGCATTGTCATGACGGTCAGGAACAAACGGGTTTTCAGGAGAAAGGTCTCGCTCGGCATCGAGTATCGCGGAGAAATCGAGATAACCGACGGTCTCTCCGAAGGCGAGAGCGTCGTACTCGAGCCGACCCCGCTCATAAAGGAAGGCGATGAGGTGGAAGCGTATGAAAAGTGACGTAACGAGCGGCACTGCTATCCTTTGGCAAGTCGTTAAACGGCGCGCGACACGCGGCATAGCATTCGCGATCGTGGTGTCTCTTTCTTTCTTCGCGGCCTCATGCGACGCGATCGACCTCTCCCGATTGAGCGTTACGCTTTGGCCCAGCAGCAACGGCGCCATAATCGCCGCGGGCGACTCAGTCCGTATCGCTTTTTCCGAGGATATTCTCCACGGGGATGCGGAAACGGCGACATCCCTCAAATCCTTCTCGAGTTCGGTCGAGTACGACGTCTCGTGGGATGGAAGAAGTATGATAATCACGCCCCTCGAGGGATGGCGCGCGGGGGCCTCGTATACTCTCCGATGCGATGGTGCCGTTTCAGCCGCAGACGGCAGGACTTTCGATGTTGCAGAGGCCGTCACCTTTTACGCCGTCACCTCGGCGGCGCCGGCAATACTCGCGGGTCAAAACCCGGCAAACGATACCATCGTCCCGACGGCAGCATCGCTCATTTTATCCTTTTCAAAACCGCTAAACCCACTGCTCATAGAACGCTACGTGACGACATCTCCTTCGTGCGAGCTTTCGGTCGTTCTCTCCTCCGATGGGATGTCCCTTACCGTGGCGCCGCGCACGAAGTGGGAAGGACTTACCCGTTACCAGTGGACGATCCTCGACGACCTCACCGACGTCGACGGCGTGCCGATCAAGGAAGAATACCGAGGTTCCTTCCGCGTTCAGGAAGACATTACACCTCTTGAAAAGCCCTCGATCGCCGCGGTCGATCCTGATAACCTGTCAATCGAAGTCCCGTTGACAGCCGTTCAAAAACGCTCCGGTTTACTGCTTCGCTTTACCGAGGACGTCGATAGCGACTCGCTCTCCGACTGTCTCACGATTGAGCCCGACGTTTCCATGACGATACGGTCGATAGACGCCCGCACGTTCGTCGCGTATCAGGAGGATGCAGACTGGGTCTCGGGTACCGAGTATACGGTCAAAATCGGCAAGGGCCTCGCCGACGCGAACGGGAACTTAACCCTCAGCGACTTTGACTGGAAATTCACGGCGCCATACGAGCCGTTGAGGGTTGTCTCGATCACGAATAGTCCTTCAGGACCGAACGAGATCTTCGACGGTTCCGAGCTCGAGTCGACCGACCCTCTCGTAATCGGCGTGCATGATACGACCTACGCTCACGATTTCATCATCAAGTTCTCTGAAAACGTCTCCGCTACCGAGAGAGCGCGGCTCGTGGAGGCGCTCTCGATCGAACGAGTGTTCCCCTTTTCGGTTTCCGACCCGAACATTTTCTCCCTCCTCGGCTCCGGGGACACGACGGTAACCGTGCGCGTCACAAACTTCTCGGTCCCGACCGACGGTGCCAACGGCGAGCGCGTCATTTACAAGTTGACGATAAAAGGCGGCGACACGGGTTTCAAGCTCGACGACGGAAACGCGATGAACAAGGATCTGGTCCTTTATTTGGAGACCGTTTAGCTATGCGAACGACCGCGCGATACGGGCGATCGAGAATCTTTTCCGGGACCGCGATCATCGCCCTCATGACCCTTTTTCCGGTCCTCTTCGCGACGGGGTGCAAATACCTCACGATGAAGCCTCTCGAGATCGTGCGCGTCGTGCCCGATGGCGAAGTCGTCGACTTCTCGAGTCTCACGGGGGTCGAGGTTGTATTTTCCGCGGATGTCGACCGGGCCCTCGCCGAACGGGCATTTACCCTTCGCGAAGACGGGGAGGCAATGCAAGGATCGTTTACCTGGTCTTCATCCGACAGGTTATCATTCAAACCCTTCTCCGCGTTCAAGAACGCCTCGACGTATACGATATCGGTGACAACACAGGCCGAGGACCTCGACGGAAATTCACTCGAGGACGATTTTTCCCATGACTTCCGTTTCTCGGCGGATCGCGAAAGGCCAAGAGTAACCGCCATGTCACCGCCGGCGAATTCCTCGACAGCCTCTGTCCGCCCCACAATAATCGTCTCGTTTTCCGAGCCGATGAATGTCACCTCGGTAATCGACGCGTTTGCCATCACGCCATCGGGCGAAGGTTTCTTTCGCGAGTCGCCCGACCGCAGGACCTTCGAGTACGTCCTCACCGAGGACTTGGACTGGCAGACGCGATACGAGGTCGAAATCGACGAATCCGCGAGCGACCTCGCCGGAAATTCAACCGGAAAAGTGACGAAGACTAATTTTTTCACTGGGCTCGAGTCGGTAAGCCCGACCATCATCTCGGCAACGGACCCTGACTCCTCGCTTACGCTTGCGCGCGACAACCCGCTCGACTCCATCGAGACGGTCACCAATGGCATCAACGCGAAAGACCGCATCATTATCCGCTTCTCCGAAACCATGGACAAGGATTCGGTCAAGAACGCGCTCTCATTCGTCCCCACCACGCGATTTGAAACGTCGTGGAACACAGACGGCACGGAGATTACCTTGACGCCCGACCCCTCGTACGACTACGGCAAGCTCATTTGCCTCACTGTCGCGAATAGCGCGCGCGACTCGTCAGGAAACGAGATGAACGAGGAAGCGGCATTCAAATTCCGCGTGACGGGATCACGCTCGCGTCCGCCTGTCGTTATCGGCGTTGATTTCCTCAACGCCTTCGACATTTCCGGCCTCCCGACGGGACTCACCGAGCTCACGCCGATGGTATCTCTCACCTTCGCCGACCATTACATGCCGAATTTGGAGCCCACGCCGAGGCCGATCGGCTTCTTCGACGTCCATTTCGAGCTCGCCGAGGGCGCGACGATCAATATCGTGGAATTCCTCTCGAGCTTTTCGGTAACCTGTGACGGGGCGTCGATCACTCCCTTCGCGGCCGAGATAGATTCGAACATCACGCATATGAGCACAATACCGCACGATCGCGGCTTGCCCGCGTCACCGACGCGCCACGTTGTCCGCTACTTCGTATACGTGAATAATTGGTCCGCGACATACAAGTACGTACCGGGCCTCATGAAACTGACGCTATCAGCCGATTTTTCGGACTCTTTGGGGAACGGAATCGCATCGGCATGGTCATTGACCGTGAATACGACGAATTAACGCGACGATAAGGAAAGGCAAAACGATGCTTTCATGGCTCATTACAAACGCAATCCGCCGCCCCGTGACAGTCATAATGCTTACCTTGCTCTCGCTCGTGCTCGCCCTCGTCTCTATATCGTCAATGTCGGTTGGCTTTTACCCGCCGATCGAGACGCCGAAACTCACGGTGGCAACCTCATACTCCGGCCTGCCCGCTAAGGAGGTCCTCGAACTCCTGACTATCCCGATCGAGGACTCTCTTTCCTCGCTGCAAGGCCTCAGGCACGTCAAATCCTCGTCGCTCGACGGCGTCTCGCTGATAGAGCTCCGGTTCTCATGGGGAACCGATATGAAAGAGGCAGGCATCGAGGCAAGGGAGATGGCGGATATCGCGGCACTTTCCCTTCCCGAGGGCGCTTCCAAACCGATGGTGCTTCCGGTTAATCCTACCGAGCGGCCCGTCATGGTCATTGGAGTATTTCCCCACGGTGGTTTGGACGTCATGGATCTTAAAAGGCTATGCGACCGCGAGATCAAGACGATTGCGCAGCAAGCGGAGGGAGTCGGCTCGATTCAAGTCCTCGGCGGGCTCGACGAGGAGATTCTCGTTGAGCCTGACCCTCACAAATCTATCGCGTACGGTCTTACCCCTCAAGCTATTTCGAGCGTCATCCAGGCGACGAACGTCGAGCTTCCGTCCGGTTCGATCGAGCAAGGATCGCTCGAGTACGTCATAAAAACCGATGCGCAAGCGAGAAGCACGGCTGATGTCGAGAATATGTACGCGACGGGACAGGGCAATTCTGGCGGCCGTATCAGGCTTGGCGACGTCGCAAGCGTCTCACGGAAACCGAATGATCGACAATCTTTCGTTTCAAAAGACGGGAACGAGGGTATCGCCCTCCTCGTGCGTACCCAGGGCGGCTATAGCCCGGTCACGCTATCGAGGAACGTCCGTCAGAAAGTCGCGGAGATCGATGCCGCCTACGGGAAAGCGGTCGACGTCGAGATACTCCACGACGGCTCGCGCGCAATCTCCGAATCGATAAGGGGCCTTGCCTTATCGGCCATCCTTGGGTTTTTCGTCGCCTTCGCCGTCATTCTCCTCTACATTAAAGACCTTTCGACGTCGCTCATCATGATCGCGTCGATACCTCTCGCCCTCCTTACCGCGATAGCGGCGTTTCCTCTCGTGAAAGTCGGCATCAACACGGTCTCACTTGGCGGGCTCGCTATCGGTATCGGTATGCTCGTCGACGACTCGGTCGTCGTCCTCGAGAATATCCAAAGGAAGAGCTCGCCTTCGGACGTCGAGGGCGTCGTCACCGCCGCTCTCGAGATCGCAGGTTCCACAATAGGGTCGACTCTTACAAGCCTCATCGTTTTTCTCCCGCTTTTCTTCCTTCCGGGAATAATCGGCGCGGTTTTCAGGGATCTCGCGTGGGCGGTATCGCTCTCGATTTTCTTTTCATTCATCGTCTCCGTCACGGTTATTCCCGTACTCTATCGCTACTTCGGGCCAAAGGTTCCGCGACCCGCATCAGGTGGTAGAGCTTACAGGAAGAGTCTTCGTTTCTTCATGAGAAGACCTATCCTTCTCGCGGCAGTTTCGGTCCTACTTCTCGCAGTTGGCGCGATTTGCCTCGCGCAACTCGAAAACGACTGGATGAGCGCACCAGCGAGTGATGAATACCTGGTCGAAATAGCATTTCCCGCAGGCACGACTCAAGACAATCTTATGGGGATCGCCTCTTCGCTTGAACGTCTTGTCGCGAAGTCAGGCTTCGCCGAGTCCGCATATTGCTCCTCGGGCGGCAGACTCGACGATCCCTATTACCTGGCAAACAAGTCACCAGAAAGCGAGATACTGACATGTACCATCGCGCTCCGCAAGGGATCAAGGCTAAGCGAAACAGATCTCAAGGACTGGTTCACCGAGGCTCTTTCGGGCGACCGCGTACGCTCGATCGAGATAAAGAGCGCGGCGCTTTCATTCAACGAGATTCTTGGGCTTGGTGACGGAAAAAAGGCGACGTTCACCGCTACGGGGGAGAACTACGAGGCCGCTTGGCGCAAGGCCGAACGGGCAACCGACGGCGTCGAGGGCGCGAGGGCGTATCCCAAGGCGACGCGACCTCAGATACTCGTAACCCCCGACAGAGGGGCTCTTGCCCGGATGGGGCTCTCACCTTCGGAAATCGCCGATGCAGTTGGCGGCTCGGTTTTTGGCGTGTACGCCGGTTCTATAGAGAGCAAAAACGGGCGAATACCGATACGCGTGAGACTCCCTGATTATACCAGAAAATCAGTCGATGACGTTCGCGCCATCCTCTTCCCGAATCCTACTGGAACCTCGACGGCCCTCGCCGACGCGGTTGAGTTCACCGAGCGGGTCTCCCCTCCGGTCTATTACCGGGACGACAGACAGCACGCCGCATACGTCACCGTCAGAATCGATGACAAAGCAGCCGCATCTGCTGTTGGGCGCACGCTCGCAGACCCGGACGCAGCTGAGTGGAAAAAGCAAATTTCCTCGGTGACGCTGTTATTCGCGTTGTCGATTCTTCTCATGTACGTGCTTCTCGGAATACAGTTTGACTCGTTCGTGCTTCCCCTTCTCATGCTCGCAATCATTCCTTTCGGCTTTGCAGGAGTCTTCATTGGGCTCTTCCTTACCGGGAACCCGATTAACCTCAACGCCATACTCGGATCCCTCGTCGTCATCGGCTTCATCGTGAGAAACGGCATCATATTTTACGACCACTACTCGACGCTTATACGCTCGAGAGCGCTCGTCGTCGCGGGCATTTACCGCGGTGCGAACGACAGAATCCGCGCGATATCGATAAGCTTCCTCACAACGCTCCTCGCGCTCATCCCCATCGCGCTTGACCTATCCGGGAAGAATCCAGAGAAAACGATGGCAATCGCCATAATCGGCGGTCTTCTGTTCTCGAGCTTCCTGAGTCTTTTTATCTTCCCGTTAATTTACCGCTCATGGTTCACGGCAAGGACGTAAGGAGGCGCTTCATTGTTCTTTCATAAACCGGTCTCCTATACCCTCCTCCTCTCGTGCCTGATCGTCATCGCCTCCCTTGGATTAGCGAATTTCCGTTTCGGCTCATCGGCGGAAAGTGCCCATTCGCTCGCCGTCACGACAGAGTACTTCGGGGCCAATGCGCGCGAGATCGAACGGGTCATCACCATCCCTCTCGAGGATGCGCTCGGGGACGTTCCTGGTATAAAGTCCTTCTCAAGTTCGAGCGAGTTTGGCAAGTCACGAATCATTCTTTCGGCGAAACGGGGAGTCGACATGAATCTTCTGTATTCGGACGTCAAGGAACGCGTCGATCTCGTTCGCTCGTCGTTCCCGCGGGCCGTCCAGAAGACGCGCATATCCTCATCCGACTCGACGAATAGCCCGGTGTACATAGTCGCGTTCAAGTCGATAACGCTCGGAAGGGCGGAACTCGGCGAATACGTGGAAAACAGCGTTAAAACGCGGTATGAGCGGGTGAGGGGAACGGGCGACATCGAGGTTGGCGGACGAGGACTCGAGGACGTGATGGTAACGATCGACCCGGCGCGCGCGGCCCAATACGGTCTTGACTCATTCGCCGTCTCAGACGCTTTGCAGAAAGGATACGTCCGAGCACCGGTCGGTTCGGTGCGAGACCAAATTTCTGAAACACCCCTCTTCTTCGACGCAGGGGTAGACGCAATAGACGATTTCGGCGCGATAACGCTACGCTCTCCGGACGGCATACCGGTAAAGCTCTCAGAAATAGCCGACATCGCCCGAAAGCAACGTTTCGTGGAACAGCGCAGCAGAATTGACGGAGAGGAACGCATCATCCTCTACGTCCATTCCGGCGGCAGCGTAAACGAGCTCTCGCTCTGCGAGGAACTCGGTCGGCAAACGAACGCCATCGCCAAGGACGGACTCGAGACAGAGATCATTTATGACAAGGGTAGCGAGATCATGGAAGGAATCAACGCCATCCTCGTCTCGATGGCAATCAGCATGGTATCGCTATTTCTTTTCATCGGCGTTTTCATGCCCGATCTCAGGTCTCGAACTATTCTTTCGGCGAGTATCCCTTTCTCGATCTTCCTCGGCGTATCGGCCCTTTCCGTCGCTCGCGTTCCGGTCAATGCGAGCATTATCTCAGGGCTTGTTATCGGATCGGGGCTCATCATCGACAATTACCTCATCATCTACGACTATCTTCGTTCCGACTACCGAAGGCCGATCCGACCGATCGCAATGCCGCTTCTCGCCGGAACGCTCACGACGCTGATCGTTTTTCTCCCTCTTTTCGCGCTGAACGGACTTAATACAGGAATCGTTTCTATCTGCCTGTCCCTTTCCGGAATGCTCATCCTCTCTCAATTGATAACCTTTACGTTCCTTCCATTACCCCTGAGGCTCGCATGCAAGGCCGAACGCCCCCGAAAGCCTCTCGTCGATTTCATGACGGTTTCGCGCCCGTTCTTCTCCATGACGGACTTCTCCCTTCGCGCGAAACGACCCCTTCGCGTGGCCTACGTTGCGATAATGCTCGCGGTTCCCGTATTTCTCTTCTTTGGCGCCAAGGAATTCACACCGGTCGACGACGAGGGGATCATTTTTGTACACGTCGAGTTTCCCAGTGGAACCACGATAACCGAAACCGACTCCGGTATCGCCCCGTATGTCCGGGAATTCAAGAAAGCATCCGGGGTTAAGCGCGTTGAGAGCAATGCGCGGAGAGGGAACGCCGAGATCAGCGTGACCTTCGACAAGGACCGTATCTCCCCCGATTCCCTTCGAAAAAAGCTCGAGACTATCGCCGAGAGCTCTCCAAAAGGGCGATTTTTCTTCGGTCTCGACCAAAATACGAACGAGTACAAGATTCGTTTCACACTGACAGGCGGCGATCACGTAGCGCTCCGCGAAACGGTCCGGGATATCGGTGAGCGGTTCTCGAAAGAAAGCTGGATTAAGGGTGTCGTGTATCATTTCAAGGAAAACCCGCCATCCAGGGTTTTCATTCCTGACGCAAAAAAACTTGCTGACCGAGGTCTTTTCCCAGACAGAATCGCGTCGATTCTGAGGTGGAACGTTCAGGGCCCTGTCGCCCTCAAGTGGATAGATAACGGAAAGGAACGTGACGTGAGGCTCGCGAGTCCGACGAGATCGCTTGACGGGATCGGTCTAATTCCCGTACCGGTCAAGGACGGCGCGCCCTTAACGCTCTCGGGCGTTGGCGAATTCCGTGAGGGCTCCGAGCCAGAGAGACTCTACAGGGACAATCGCCAGAACTCGATCAGCTTCACGATCATTACAGATCGGCTCGGGATAGAAGAGATCGAGGCGCGAATTAAGTCAGTTGCCGACACGATCGACTTGCCGCCGGGATACGGACTTTTCCCAGATGCCGCGCTTAAAGACTCTGCACGCGACTATCGTTCAATGTTCCTCATTTTCCTTCTTGCTTGTTTCTTGATTTACGTGCTTCTTGCCGTCGAAAACGAAAGTTTTACGCTTCCGCTCCTGATAATCTCGGCAATCCCGTTCTCCGCCTTCTTCCCGCTCACGTTCCTCTTCCTTCTTCATAAACCGATCACGATAGCGTCGATAATAGGCATCATCATCCTCTCAGGAACGTCGGTGAACAATTACATCCTGATAACCGATTCGCTTGAGCACTCCGGAAGAGGGGAATCATTCGCTGAACGAGTTCGCATAGCGCTTGCGCAGCGATTCAATCCCCTTTTTCTCTCTTCCGGGACGAGCGTCATTGCGTCGGTCCCAATCCTGTTCTCGTCAAGGCCGTTTGCCGACTTCCCAAGCGCGCTCGCGATCATCATCACGCTCGGCATTCTTGGAAGCTTCGTCGGTTCATTCCTGTTCCTGCCGGCGATCGTCGACTTATTTCTAAAGCCGACCGAAAACGTCAGCGATTCTGAGATCGAAAAGCTTGTTTCGGTTGCGAACCGAGGCGACTAACGCGCTCTTGAGAGATTCGTCTCCCGAGTAGAGTCCCAGAACGCGAAGGGCCTCCGAAGTATACCGGTTGTTCGGTAACGAGAGTAGATCGCAGACAGGCGTCAGGATCTCTGTGTTTCCGGAAGCATAGTAGCTCTCTACCAGATCGGCGACCCCGTTCGGCGGAATCAGGCGTTCCGCATCGGCGGGAGTCAACCCGAGCAATCTAGCCATCTCCGCCCTCGTGAGCACCGCGAGCGGCGTATCATACCCGAGCGAAAGGGTCTTCTCGAAGACGGGCCGAGCATCATCAAAAGAGTAGCTCCCGCGAGCCGTCTTAATCGCGCGCCAAAAGTGACAATAATAGGGCTGGTACGAGACGAAGAACGGCTCAAGCGCGGTCATCGCGGTAAGGGTCTCCGGAGCGCGGTGCTTGGAGGAGAGGGAAGCGGAGACGACTAGCGCGTAAAGTTCGAAGCAATCCGCGCCTGCGGATTGTCGCCGAGCGAACGCCGACGCCGCGTCATCCCATTTCCCGTCGAAAACGGCCTTGTATCCCCTCACGAGATCCTCGAATCGAGGTTTCGAGCCGGCGTCCAGATATTGCAAGGCCGTAGAAGTAACCTCGTCGAGCCGCCGTGTGGCATCATGCGCATCGAGCTTTCCCTCGTCTGAGAGCCGCCAAAGCTCAAAGGCAGATGCCGAAAGGCTCCTTGCAAAGTCGCCGTTCTTTTCGTAGATAAGCGAGAGCTCCAGGCCATTGCCAGGCGCGTAGCCAATCGTCGCCATCTTCTCAAGATAGGTATCACGCGCCGCCGACCAGTTCCCCCCGTTCGCTTGCGTCAGGATAACGAAGTCGTAGTCTTGCGCGTTCATGAATCGTCTAAGGCTCGCGCGCGCCGATTTATAGCTCTCGAATGCTCGTTCCGTGTTCCCCGAAGCTGCCTCTGCACGGGCACGTAAAACGAGAACACCAAGAGAATCCTCTACACCTGTATCGAGGGCTTTCGAGGAGTACTTAACCGCTGGTTCATACAAGCCCTTCTTAACGTCAACGTCGGCGAGTGCACCGTAGACCAGGTAAACCACGTCCCTTTTAGTGAAAGGCCCTATATTTCTCTCGGCGGCCAAGAGACAAGCTTCTGCTTGATCGACCTGACCGGACATAAGATATGCCACGCCGAGTTGCGCCTTTATCTCCGCTTTTCCCGGATACCGCTGATCAATGGCAGAAAGCCTTTCGACAAGCTCAACCGGGTTCCGCGACATCGAAATCGCTAGATCCATTTCCTTTTGGTATTCCATGCCAGGAGCCTTACAGGATAGTAACATTAAAAACACCAATGCCAATTGCGTGATGATAACGAATATAAACGCGTTTTGTCCTACTGTTTTTTTCACCGGTCCAGTTTATCCCATAGAACACACGCGGTCAACGATCAGTAATGATACGACAGCTACTGAAAAAAAGATTACTCCGCTCATTTATAGATAGTCCGCCTTTTCATCAAGACTACGATTTCTCTATATGCCATAAAAATACCCTGTAATCAACTTGTCAAGCGCATATCCTCACAACGCATATTCATGGTTATCGATCAGGGAGATTCAGCGACGTTCCCGCCGTTTATCCCAGGGATCACTAGCAGCAAGTGCAGTTCACGCGGAACATAGCCATTTCTTACGATTTTCTAAAGAATGCTTATTCTGTAATGCAGAGAATCTTTTATCACTCTTGTACAGGGAACGATAAATCGCCCGTTTCCTTTTTTCACTTCCCGTAAAACGTCTCGCGTTTCGCGCCGGTCAGAAGTTCTCCGACGCGTACGGCCTCGGGCTCGAGTCGGGCGTGCGTCTGTCCATCCCTATAGCATGCAAGGAGGGCGTGAAGCAAGCCGTATTCCTTTTTTCCCTGCCGGTATCCCCTGAGGGAGACGAGCATGAACACGAGGAAGAGGACGGGAATGACGCAGAACAGCAGCTTGATGCCGATATCGGTGAGGGGATCGATCCGGCCGGAGGCGACGGCCCGCTCGCTGTAGTTGAAGGCGTCGAGGAGGGGGCCGATGCCCCCGACCGCGAGTCCGCCCGCCATTTTGCGCAGGAACGTGGACACGCCGGAATAGAGGCCTTCCCGGCGTTTGCCCGTCATCAATTCATCCACGTCCGAGATGTCGGGGAGAATCGACCAGGAAACGAAGTTGCAGCCGGCGGCGCCGATGCCGATGAGCGCGCATACCGCTACGATCACGGGATCGGGCGTCAACGGGGTGAACGAGATAAGGGTCAGGCTCGCGCCGATCCAGGCGATGCCCCCGAAGATCGCCGGGAGCTTCTTGTCGGTTTTTTGCGCCAGGACGGAGAATACGCCGATAAAGATCAGCTGGACGCCCAGGATCGCCGCCATGGTCGGCACGAAGAGGTGCGCCTTGCGGAGACTGACGTTCAAAAAATACACCGCGAGCGCCATCGTTATATCGATCGCCATCTGCGAGGACACGAAGACGCGGATATAGGCCCGGAAGGATTTGTTCTTGAACACGGAAAGCCAATCCTTGCGCGAAAAGCCCTCGTCGGCGGGGATCCTTTCGTTTTCCCAGGTACCCAGGAAGACGATGACCCACGCGGCGGCGAAGATGACGGCAAAGACGATCGCCATGGCGAGATAGCCTTTTTTCGCTTCCGCGAACGAGCCGGTGATCAGCGCGGGAACCACGGCGCAGACGGTCGCGGCGGCCGCGGAGAAACCGAGCCGGGCGCCCGTGAAGGAACTTCTCGTATCGTAATCGACGGTCATCTCCGCGAGAATGGAATTGTAGGGAACCATGACGACGGTGAACGCCGTCGAGAAGAAGATGTACGCGAAGGCGTAATAGACGAACTTTCCGACGGTCCCGGGGATCCCGAAGGAATACCAGAGCATGATCCAGGACACGAGAACGGGGATACTGCCGATCAAAAAGTAGATCCGCCGTCGCCCGAAACGGGAGCGGGTCCTGTCCGAGAGGATTCCCATGAACGGATCCGTGACCGCGTCCCATGCCTTGCCGATCAGGATGACGAGACCCGTGAGGGTTCCCGACAATCCCTCGACGTCGGTCAAGAACGCCAGGATCAGCAAGCCGACGATGAGAAAGGATCCTCCCCCGTAGACGTCGCCGCAACCGTAGGCCAGTTTCGCGCGGAATCCCTCTCGTTTTCCCATGAGCGCCTCCCGAATGATCGATTGCGCCGCGTGCCCCTGGCATGACGGCTTCCGATGCACCTTACGTGATTCCCTCGTAGTATTTGTCCCTGATCCGACGAACGGCCATCACCCATTTGATTTGCTGGCGGAGATCGTCGAAAACGAACCGACTGATAGTGGCTTCCTTGGCGACTTCGATATACTCGCCGGCGGCATAGGGAATCATCAGGATATTCTTCATCGGGAAGACGAGCGTATTCTCCGCGTCGCCGACCGAGCCGACGTAGGCGATCGAGTCTCGGGTGAGGCTCACGACGCCGTTTCCGAGATGCTGATACCCGTACTTATCCGGATCCGCGCCCAGCAGCCTGGTCGCGGCGGACAGCCGAAAGTCGGGATCCTCGATTTCCTTCTCCAGATGGGCCGCCTGAAAGTCGAACCATTTGTCGATACCGCTGAAATACACGGTATCCGGTTTCTCCGGTTCCCAGAACAGGTAGCGATTCATTCGGACGGAGTTGCGGCATTCGGCGCAATACATCCGGTTGCCCTCGGAGCGGAGCGTGAATTCCGCAAGGCATTTCGGGCACTTGTACAATACGTATTCCGCGCCCTCCGCGAGGTTCTTGCCCCTGAAGGGGATCATCCGCTCTCTCTGCCAGGCGTAATCGTCGAAATCCAGGGCCCCGGTGATCGCGCGATAAATCAGGTCTTCGGGAAGGTCCCGGATCTGGTCGACGGTCAGAATCGGGCGGACGGTGGTCTCGAGCCTTCCGTACCGGACTTTCTTCGTCCATCGGGGCCGGGTTAGGTAGCCGCCGTTCGTGTGCAAGGCGATCACCGGCACGTTCAGGAACCGCACGAGCTTGGCTATGCCAAAGACGGCGAAGCCTCCGGGACGGCCGTCGTTGGACAGGCAACCGTTCGGGTACATCGCGACGACGCCGCCTCGTTGAATCACGGATTTCATCTTCTTGATCGAGGACAAGTCGTTGGTGAATTGATACTTCGAGATGACGCCCATCCAGGTGAAGACCCCGCGAAGCACCCTGTCGCGGAAAAAATTGTACGCGCCGACATAGTTCATGCGAACCGGATACATGCTCGACGCGGATATCAAATAGTCGAGCCAGCAGCTGTGGTTCGCCACGACCAGATAGGGAGGTTTCAGGCCCTTCATGGCCTTTTTGTCCACCGTATGCCGATGCGCGAACCTGAGATAGATCGTGACAAAGAAACCTGCCGGATAAAAGAGGAGAAAGAACGGTTTCCTCACCGCGTTGCCGCTCGTTGTTTTTGTCCGCTCATGTAATCGTACGCCCATATTCCGCGATTGTCCCTCCAGAAGAACCAAAGGATACCGAAACGACTCAACGACGATGCCGATCAGGGATTGCCGGAGACGCCCTTACGCGAGTCCCGCCGACGCGGGCGGGCATGGATCCCAGTATAATACGCTTTCCCGCATATTTCCTTGTCGGGGCCCGCGGGAAACCGGCCATTTCCGTGTACTTTTCATAACATCATCAAAGTCATGAACGGAGCCCGTCACTCATGCATTCCTGCATCGGCGCTCCGTTTCATGAAAATCAACGCATACACGGGGCTTACCATATGAGAAGTATCAAATCCCTCGCGGGGATCTCTATCGCGCTGTCGGCGTGCCTGTGTTTCACATTCATCTCCTGCGCCCGATCGCTCCCGCTTGACGACGCCGAAATCGACGCGTACGCGCGGGCGAAACGCCACTACCTCCAGGGCGACTATGAAAGGGCGATCGGGGCGATCGAGGAGGAACGCTTTACCTACGGAAGGGGCCATCAAGCCCTGCTGCTCAAGGCGAAGGCGGAGTTTCTGCTCGGAAGGCCCGAGCTCGCCGGGCCGATTCTCCTACGTCTCGTCAAAACCCGTAAAAACTATCCCGAAGCGACCCTTTGGCTCTCCCGAACGTTGCTCGCCGAGGGCAAGCTTGACGAGGCCGGCTCGACGGTCGAGCGGGCGATGCGATGGGATCCGGACGATCCCCGTCTTCTCGCGATCATGGCTGACGTTCAGGAACTCAAGAAAGACTACCCGAAGGCCTTCGAGTACCGGCTTCGGGCGGTCGGCTTCGCCGACGAGACGGGGAAGGAAGAGCTCGAGCTCGCGGAGCTCTACTGGCGGTTCGCCCAGAGCGACAAAGCGCTCGAGCGGATTGCCCGCGCGCGCGCGCTGATATCGGAAAAAAGCGCGCTTTCGAAACCCCTGGCGGAACTCGAGGCGCGCCTCTCGAAAGGAAATCAACAATGACGAAAAGAAACCGGGCATCGCCCGTCGCGGCGGGCGCGCTCATCCTGATCGCCGCCTGCGCGCTCGTCGCGACGGCATCCTGCGCGACCGCGCGACAGTCAACCTCGGCGTTCGGCCGGCTTCCCGCTTCCGGGGGCGCGATCGAGCTCGCCTCGATCGAGCTCGAGTCCGTCTATTCCTACTCGGAATCGCTTGACGAAATCCGGGCGGTTATCCTTTCCCGCGCCGCGCGCGAGGGCCTCGCGCTCACCGACGCGCGTACCGGCTCAGGGATCATCGCGGAAAAGGACGGGCGAGCGAATCCCTCGATATCCTTTTATCTCCGCGAGCGGCACTACGCGAAAGGGCTCAAGAGCCTCTATTCCCTCGCCGTCCTCGCCGAGCTTCGCGACGCGTCCGGGAACGTCGTCCTGAGGGCGGACTATTTCCGCGACGGGGACGACTCCTTCGACTCGTTCTCGGTCCTCGACGAATCCCTCGGCGCCATCGTCGGCGAGGTGTCTCTCGCGCTCAACAAGGCGAAATGAGCTCGCGAAGGAGTTCGGCCTCGCGCGCGATCGCGATACTCGCACTCGCGTTGACGCAAGCCCCGTCCTTCGCCGAGGGCGCGATCCCGATCGATCTCGACAGGGCGCGCGACATGGCGAAGCGGAACGCCGCGAGCCTCCGCCTTGCCCGCTCGAGACTCGCGGCGGAACGGGACCGCGTCCGTTTGAGCGCGTGGGAATACGTTCCGACCCTTGCGTTGAACCTTTCCGACTCGAGAACCACGCGCTACGGGGCGACCGACGCCGCCTCGATCGCGGCCACGGGCACGCTCACCGTTCCGGTAAGCCAGGGAGGAAGGCGGCGCCTGCGCGCGGAGCTCTCCTCGCTCGCCGTCGGCCTCGAGGGATTGAACCTCGATACCGGCGAGGAGGACATCGAGGACTCGTGCGTTTCCCTCTTCCACGAGGCGCGCGTGCTCGCGCTCAAGCTCGAGTCGCTCAGGGAATCGGGGAAGATCGTCGAGGCGCAGTACGAGATCGCGAAAACCGAGTTCGAGCTCGGAAAGATCAGGGAGATCGACCTCATCGAGACGAAGGCGAGCGTAGCGAGCGTCTCCCAGGCGGTCTTCGCGGGAGAGACCGAGCTTCTCTCGGCCGAATACGGCCTCAAGCGGCTCCTCGGGCTCGAGCGCGACGCGCGGATCGAGCTCGTGACCGACGTCGATTCGGGATACGCGGGATTTCCCGTGCGCGGCTCGGCGGACAAATTGAAAGCGATCGCGGAAACGCGGAACCGGGACATCGTGAAAACGCGCTACAGGGTCGAGGAGGCGCATCTCAACGCGCGGATCGCCGGATCCGAGTGGAACCCGAACGTGAGCGTCTCGGGCTCGATGAGCCTCTCGGGCGAATGCTATCCGCTGCAAAGGCCGAACTACGGGCTCCGGGCGACCGTCGAATTCCCCTCGGAGCTGATCCCCCTTTCCGTCTCTCTCGGATTCACCACCTCGCCCGACATCGAGTACGGGCGCTCGGCGAACGCGTCGGTCAGCACGCCGACCTCGCTCGACTCAGTCGTCGACCGCCGCCTCGCGCGGGTCTCGCTCGCGGAGGCGATCGAAGCCCGGGAAAGCGCCGCGCGCGACGCGGTCTTCCTCGTGGACGAGCGCATCCTCGAGTACGAGCGGCTTCGCGGGGAACAGCTACTGATCGCGGACAAGGTCGCGATCCTCGAGCGCAAGGAGGAGATCATGCGCGTCCAGCTCGAGCTCGGGTACGTGACGCGGGGAGACTTTCTCGAGGGCGAGAACGAACTTTTATCCGCGCGACTTGACCTCCTTTCCGGGGTCTTGAGCCTCAGGGAAGCGGAACGGCAGATAGAGCGGGTCGCGGGTCTCAAGCCCGGCGAACTGAAGGGATTCGAGGATGGAACCGATGAAGAAAAGTAAACCGATACCGATGACATTCGCGCTCTTGGGCGCCGCGCTCATAACGGCGTGCGGAACGGGCGCGAAGAAGTCGGCGACCGCGCCGACGAAGAGCGAGGTGCGCGTCGTCACGGTCGAGCAAAAGGAATTCTCCGAGGACGTCGTCTCCTTCGGGAGCGTCGTGTACACGAAGAAGAACGACATAACCGCCTCGGTCGAGGGAATCGTCGAGTCGATACCGGTTCGCGAGGGAGAAACCGTGAGAACGGGCGAGCGGCTCGCCGAGATCCGCAACGTCCAGGCGACGATCGCCCGCGACAAGGCCGCGGCCGCGGTGACGAGCGCGAAGGCCGCGGCTCGTCTCGCCGAAACCGAGTACGAGGACGCCCGAAAGGCCGTCGAGTCCCGCTTTCTCGACGCCGAGAAAACGACCTTCGCGATCTCGAGCGGGGAGCGAAAGCTCGAATCGCTACGCGCGAAGGTCCGCGACGCCGAGCGGCTTTTCGCGGTCGGGGGGATGCCCGAGGATTCGCTCGTCGCGGCGCGGATCGAGCTCGCGAACGCCGAGGACGGCCACGAGATCCTCAAACGGGACGGGGCGATCGGCGCGATCGGGCTTCGGGACGCGGACCTTGTCGACGCCGGATACCGGGTGCCCGACACTCCGGCGGGACGCCGGGCTCTCCTCGTCGAGCTCAACACGCGAACGGAACGGGCGCGGCTCGAGGTCGCGCGCGCGAACGTCTCATCCGCCGAGACGGATCTTTCCTCGGCCGATGCGCTGATCGGGGAGCTCACCCTCGACTCGCCGATAACCGGGATCGTCGGCGCGCTTTACAAGGAAACGGGAGAACGGGTCGAGTCGGGCGACAAGATCATGACCGTGTTCGCCTCGAAGGACGCGTGGATAGCGTTTCCCGTCGACGAGGCGGACGCGGCCCGACTCGAAAAAGGGATGCGCGTCGTCGCGGTCGCGGAGTCGATCCGCAAGGAGCCGCTCACGGGCACGATCGACGTGATTTCCCCGACCGTCGATCCCCAGTCGGGAAACGTCATGGTCAAGGCGCTCGTGCGCGATCTCGGCGCGAGGGGCAAACCCGGCACCTTCGCGACCGTCACCGTCGAGACGGGCGAGAAAAAGCGCGCCATCGCGATTCCCCCGTCGGCGCTCGCCGTCAGGGAAGACTCGCGCGGACAGGTAATGACCGTGCGGAACGGGCGAGTCTTCGCGCGCGCGGTGACACTCGGCGTCGAGCGAAAGGACGGGCTCGAGATAACGGCCGGGCTTTCTCCCGGAGAGATCGTCATGCTCGAGCCGTCTCCCTTCATCAAGGAAGGGGACGAGGTAACGCCCTATGAAAACTAACGCGCTTCGTTCCGATCTTGCCGCGGTTTTCGTCGCGGTTGCGGCCCTCCTCTCGATGACGATTATCCTCGCGGGCACGGTTCTGCTCACCGGTTGCGGCGCGGTCGACCTCGATCCCCTCGAGCTGGAGACCTACCCCTCAGGCGACGGCGCGATCATCGGCGCGGACGACGTCGTATGGGTGGAATTCTCCGAAAGCGTCACGCGCGCGGACGCCGAAGAGGCGGCGCGAATTACCCGCGACGGGAACGCCCTCTCCTGCGACGCGAGGTGGGAGGGTAACCGGTTGATTCTCGATCCCGTCGAGGGATGGGAAGCAGGAGCGCGCTACGCCCTTTCCTGCGAGGGATCCGTCGAGACGACGGACGGAAGATCGTTCACGGTCCGCGAGACCGCGCGCTTTTACGCTATTACGGCAAGCGAGCGGGCGGTTCTCCTTTCACGCGATCCTGCGGACGACGCGATCGTGTCGCGCGACGCGGCGATTACCCTTACCTTCTCCAAGCCGATCGACGGAAATGAGCTCGCGCGCCTCGTCACGGTGTCCCCGGACTGCGCCATCGTTCGCGCGCTCTCCGCCTCGGGCACGATTCTCACGCTGAGGCCCGTCGACGCCTGGGAAGGGCTCACGCGCTACCGCTGGACGGTATCGGCAGACCTTCTTGATCGGGAAGGACTCCCCGTTCACGATCGCTACTCGGGATCGTTCCGCGTCCAGGACGACACCGCGCCTCCTGCGCGTCCCGCCGCGATCGGCGCCGATCCCGAGGACCTTTCCTTCACGTTTCCCCTCGATCGCCTCGAACGCGACTCGGGGATCCTTTTCGCGTTCGCCGAGCCGATAGCGATCGACGATGTGCGGAACAAACTTTCAGTCGAACCCGCGATCGCGCTCACGGTGAGGGCGCTCGACGAACGGAGCTTCCTCGCGTACCCGACCGACGGGGAATGGGAATCGGGAACGGATTACGCGATCACGATCGGGAATGGGCTATCCGACCGTTCCGGCAACCTCACGACGGAGGTTTTCGAGTGGCGGGCGAGGACGGCCTCGAACCCGCTCGCCGTCGTCTCGATCGGGAACGCGCCCGCGGCGCCCGACGCCCGATTCGAGGGGGCGGAGCTCACATCGACCGATCCGCTCAAGATCGGCGTCAACGAGGGAATCTTCCAGCACCGCTTCGTCGTCGCGCTCTCGAGCGCGCTTTCCGCGACCGAGGCAGCGCGCATCGTCGACTCGATCTCGCTCGAACCCGTATTCCCGCTCAGCCTCGCGTCCCCGTCGCTCAAGGCGGCCGCGCGAAACGACGACGGATCGGTCACCCTTACGTACTATGATCTCGAGCTTCCGGACGACCCGGCGAACGGGGAACGGTCGATCTATCGGCTCACCGTCGCGGGCGGACAGACTGGCTTCGCGCTCGACGACGGAAGCCGCCTCGACTCCGATTTCTCGCTCTACCTGGAAACGGTGACGCCATGAAAAGAAACGCCGCGCGCGCGAACGCAACGCGCTCACCGAGGTTCACCCTGACCTCGCTCGCCGTCGAGATCTTCGTCATCGCTTCGGCTCTCGTCATCGCCCCGCTCGCGCTCGGGGCCTGCAAGTTCATCGAGATGCGACCGCTCGCGATCGAGCGGGTCGAGCCGTCGGCGGAGATTGTCGACGTCGAGTCGATCGAGTCGGTCGAGGTCTTATTTTCCGCCGAGGTCGAAAGGACGCTCACCGAAGGCGCCTTCAGCCTCCTCGAGGACGGGATAGGGGTCGATGGCGCCGTCACCTGGCCAGGGCCCGATCGTCTTTCCTTCAGGCCGTTCGAGCGTCTCGAAAGGGGAAAGACGTATTCGATCAGGATCACGACCCGGGCGGAGGACGTCGACGGAAACTCGCTCAAGGACGAGTACACGAAGACCTTCAGGTCTTCCGCCGACTCAGGGCGGCCGAGGCTCGTCTCGGTCGCGCCCGCTCCCCGATCCCTCGTCCCCGCGGTTCGCCCGGAGATAACGCTCTCGTTTTCGGAACCGATGGACACGTCGTCGGTCATCGACGCGTTCAGCCTCTCGCCCGACGCCGACGGCTATTTCACGGAGTCGGAAGACCTCACGGTCTTTCGCTACGTACTCACCGAGGATCTCGACTGGCAAACGAACTACGAGATCGAAATCGCCGAGGACGCGAAAGACCTCGCGGGAAACTCCCTCGGGATAAAGGAGACGCGCGCGTTTTTCACCGGAACCGATTCGGAAAAACCTTCCGTCGCGTCGGCCACTACCGCGGAAACGAATCTCCCCCTCGCCGAGGACAGCCTTCTCGACGCGGTCGAGACGGTCACGGACGGCGTCGCGGCGAAAGACGCGATAACGATCGGCTTCTCGGAACCCATGGACAAACGCTCGGCCGAAGGGGCGATCCGCGTCACCCCGCACGTCGGTTACGAGACGGGCTGGAACGGGGCGGGCACGGAACTGACCCTTACCCCGACCGACCGCTTCGCGTGGAACGCGCTTGTTACCCTTACGGTGACGACGACCGCGCGCGATCTTCAGGGAAACCCGCTCGCGCGCGCGACGACCCGGAAATTCCGCGTGAACTCGCCCCGCTCGCGTCCTCCAAGGGTCGTCTCCGTACGCTTCCTCAACGGCTTTGACGTCTCGGGCACCCCGCTCGCCTCGGGGCTCGTCGAGCTCGAACCCCTTTCATCGTTCGCGTTCGACGCGAAGTTCACCGACTCGACGGACGCGGTCATCGCCTTTTTCGACGTCTATCTCGATCTTGCCGAGGGAGCCGATCTTTCGCTCGCGGAATTCGTCGAAAGTTTTTCGGTTTCGGCGGGAGGCGCCTCGATAACGCCGTTCGCCTGCCAGATCGACGACGCCGTCTCTTACGCGAAGGCGGCCGTCCCGATAAACGGCGGCGCGCCGCTTCCCGAGGGAAGGCACGTCGCGCGGTATCTCGCGCTCGTCAGCAACCATGGATCGCGCTACGAAAGCGTTCCGGGTCTCCTTACGCTCTCGCTCGCCGCGGGTTTCGCCGATTCACTCGGTAACGAGCTCGAATCCGCGTGGACGGTCACGGCCGTCACGACCGACTGATATTCCGGAAGGAGAAACCGATGCTATCCGCCCTTATACGCGGCGCCGTCCGCCGCCCGGTCGCCGTGATCTCGGTAACCCTCGTCGCGCTCGTTCTCGGCGCGCTCTCGATCTCCTCGCTGCCGGTCGGGTTCTATCCCGCGGTACGCGTGCCCAAGCTCACCGTAGCGACCTCGTATCCCGGGCTTCCCGCGCGCGAGACGCTCGAGCTCGTCACGGTTCCCGTCGAGGATACTCTTTCCTCGCTCCAGGGACTTCGCCGCGTCAAGTCGACCTCTCTTGACGGGATCTCGCTTGTCGAGCTTTCCTTCTCTTGGGGCACCGACATGCGCGAAGCGGGTATCGAGGCGCGCGAGGCCGCGGACATCGCCGCGCTCTCGCTCCCCGAAGACGCCGCGAAACCGATGGTCCTCCCGGTAAACCCGACGGAGCGGCCGATTCTCGCGATAGGAATATTCCCCCGCTCGGGGCTTGACGCGATGGCGCTTAAAAGGCTCTGCGACCGCGAGATCAGGACGATGGTCCAGCAGGCCGAAGGCGTCGGCTCGATTGAGATCCTCGGCGGCCTCGACGAGGAGATTCTCGTCGAGCCGGACCCCGCGCGCGCGATCTCCTACGGGCTGTCGCCCGAGGCGATCGCGGAGGTAATCCAGGCCTCGAACGTCGAGATCCCGGCGGGATCGATAGAGCGGGGGCCGATCGAGTACGTCGTGAAAACGGACGCGGCCGCGAGAACGGCCGCCGATATCGCCGACATCATGGCGGTCGGCGAGGACGCGAGGGTCCGTCTTGGCGACGTCGCGAGGGTTACGCGCGGCGCGGACGATCGATCTTCCTTCGTCCTCAAGGACGGCCGGGAGGGCGTCGCGCTTCTCGTGCGCGCGCAAGGGGGCTATAGTCCCGTTACCCTTTCGCGGAACGTGCGCGCGAAGCTCGCGGAGATCGACTCGGCGTACGGGAGCGCCGTCGAGGCGGAGCTTCTCCGCGACGGTTCGGCCGCGATAGCGGAATCGCTCAGGAATCTCGTTTACTCGGCACTTCTCGGTCTTCTCGCCGCCTTCGCGGTCATCTTCGCGTACATGAGGGAGTTCAGGACCTCCCTCGTCATGATCGCGTCGGTCCCGCTCTCGCTCGTCATGGCGATCGCCGCCTTCCCGCTCGCGGGCGTCGGTTTGAACGCGGTTTCGATCGGAGGCCTCGCGATCGGCATCGGGATGCTCGTCGACGACTCGATCGTCGTGCTCGAGAACGTCCAGAGAAAAAGCCTCCCCGGCGACGCCGAGGGCGTTATCGCCGCGACGGTCGAGATCGCGTCCTCGACCGCGGTCTCGACGCTCACGAGCGTCATCGTCTTTCTGCCCCTCTTCTTCCTGCCCGGCATCGCGGGCGCCGTGTTCCGCGACCTCGCCTGGGCGGTCTCGCTCTCGCTCCTCTTCTCTTTCGTCGTGTCGATCACGGTGATCCCGGTCCTCTACCGCGCCTTCGGGCCGAGCGCGCACCGCGCAGGGGATTCGGGCAAGGCATACCGCGCGGCCCTCCGCCTCGCGCTGAGGCATCCCTGGATCGTCGCGGCGACTTCCGCGTTGCTTCTCGCGCTCGGCGCCCTCTCCTTCACGGGTCTCGAGCGCGATTGGCTAGGCGCGCCTGAAAGCGACGAGTACGCGGTCGAGATCGGGTTTCCCGCCGGGACCTCTCCCGAGCGGCTCATGGAGGTCGCCCGGAAACTGGGGAAGGAGATCGGGAAAGAGGGGTTCGCCGCCTCGGCGTTTTGCCGCGCGGGAGGCGACCTCTCGGACCCCTATTACCTCGCGACGAAGTCGGCCGAGCGCGAAACCCTCGTCCTCGAGATCGCCCTCGCGCCGGGATCGAGTCAGGGAACCGAGGGGCTCGAACGCTGGGTCATGACGACGCTCGCGGGCGAGGGCGCGGAACGCGCGACGGCCCGAAGCTCGGCGCTCGCGTTCTCCGAAGCGCTCGGGCTACCCTCGGGAGAAGAGGTCGCCTTCGCCGTCACTGACGAGAGCCATGAACGCGCGCGACGGAAGGCCGAGGGGATCGTTTCCGGACTGGGGCGCGCGGACGCGTCGGTGAGCCCGAAGGAAGCCCGGCCGCAGATCGTCGCGACGCCGGACCGTGACGCGCTCTCGCGGATCGGCATTTCGCCCGCCGACGTCGCGACGGCGCTTGGCGGCTCCGTCTTCGGGGTGTACGCGGGCTCCATCGAGGGGAAATCGGCGCGCGTTCCCGTCCGGGTCCGGTACCCGGCAGCCGCGCGCTACTCAAGCGCCGACGTCGGCCTCGCGCGAGTTCGCGCCCCATCGGGAGCGACGGTCGCGCTTCGCGAGCTCGTCGATTTCCGGGAAAGCGTGTCCGCGCCGGCGTACTATCGCGAGAACCGAAGGGACGCGGTCTACGTCACCCTTGACGAACGGGATCCCGTCGCGGAGCGCGCCCTGGCCGAGCGCGCCTCCGACGCCTCCGCCGACGAATGGAACGCGCAAATCCCCGCCCTCGCGCTCCTTTTCGCGCTCGCGGTATTCCTCATGTACGCGCTCCTGGGGATCCAGTTCGACTCGTTCGTCCTTCCCCTTCTCATGCTCGCGATCCTGCCGTTCGGCTTCGCGGGAGTCTTCATCGCGCTTTTCGCGACGGGCAGCGCGCTCAACCTCAACGCGATCCTCGGGTCGCTCGTGGTCATCGGCTTCATCGTGCGTAACGGGATCATCTTTTACGATCGGTATTCGAGGGTCATCCGCGCGCCCGGGGGAATCACGCCCGGGATCTACCGGGGATCGTGCGACCGCATCAGGGCGATCTCGATGAGTTTCCTCAGCACCCTGCTCGCGCTCGTCCCGATCGCGGCCGACCTCGCGGGAAGGAACCCCGAAAGGGCGATGGCTATCGCGATCATCGGCGGGCTCGCCTTCTCGAGCTTCCTGAGCCTTTTCATCTTCCCGGCGATCTTCCGCCTCTGGTTCGCCTCGAAAGCGGGCGCGCGATGACGCTCGATCGTCCGGCTCCCCTCGCGCTTCTTTTCTCCTGTCTCATGGTCGCGGCGATCCTGTCGTTCGGCGGTTTCCGGTTCGGCTCTCCCGCCGACGACGCGCGCGCGTTTTCCGTTACCACCGAGTACTCGGGCGCTACCGCGCGCGAGATCGAGCGCGTCATCACGATGCCGATCGAGGACGAACTCTCCCTCGTCCCGGGCATCGGAAAGATCTCGAGCGTGAGCGAGTTCGGGCGTTCGAGGGTCATGATCCGCGCGAAGCGGGGATACGACCTTTCCGGCCTCCGCGCGGACATCGCCGAGGGCGTCGAGCGCGCGGGAGCCGACTTCCCCCGCGCAGTCCAGCGTCCCCGAGTCGCCTCGTCGGACGCGAGCGAGAGGCCCGTCTACGTCGTTTCCCTCTCATCAACGTCGCTCGGGGACAACGAGCTCGGCGAATACGCGGAGGAAACCCTCAAGCCGCGGTTCGAGCGGGTTCCCGGCGCGGGCGACGTCGAGATCGGCGGAAGGGGAGTCGAGGAGGTCATCGTGAGGATCGACCCCGAGGAGGCCGCGCAATACGGCATCGATCCCTTCGCGGTCGCGGATCTCCTTCAACGCCAGCACGCGCGAACGCCGGTCGGCTCCGTCGGGAAGGACCGGAGGCTCACGCCGGTCTTCTTCGACGCGGGGATACGCGATCTTTCGGGATTCCGCGATCTCGCGCTCGCGACATCGACCGGCGGCTCGGTGCGGCTCTCGCGAATCGCCGAGGTAACGAGACGCTTTCGCCCGGCCGACCGAATAAGCAGGATCGACGGGGAAAGGCGCGTCGTCGTGTCGGTCGAGGCGGGCGGCGGGGAAAACGTCCTTGCCCTCTGCGACGGGCTCGACGCGGTAACGGCGGAAATCGCGCGCGAGGGCTTCCCGTGCGAGGTCATCTACAGCAAGGGAGCGGAGATCATGCGGGGGATCAGGCGAATCCTCGTCTCGATGGCGGCGAGCCTTGTTTCCCTTTTCGTCTTCATCGGGCTCTTCATGCCCGAGGCGCGGTCCCGCGCGATCCTTTCGGCGAGCGTGCCCCTGTCGGCCTTTCTCGGGGTCGCTTCGCTCGCCGCGCTTCGCGTCCCCGTCGACGCGAACGTGATCTCCGGGATCGTCATCGGCTCCGGGCTCATCATCGATAACTACCTCATCATCTTCGACTACCTCAGGGCCGATCCCTCCCGCAGCCTGAGGCCGATCGCGATGCCGCTCCTCGCGGGCACGCTCACGACGCTCATCGTCTTCTTCCCGGTTTTGTCGCTTAAAAGCCTCGGAGGGGGAGTCCGGTCGGTCTCGGTCGCCATATGCCTCATGCTCGGCGTCTCCCAGTTCCTCACCTTTACCTTTCTCCCGCTACCCCTCAGGCGCGCCTGTCGTTCGTCCGCGCGGAAAAAACCGTTAGTGGAGCTCTCCCGGGTCGCGCGCCCGTTTTATTTCCTTACGATGACGGCCCTTCGCCGGCCCCGTCCGGTAAGGATCGCGTACGCGATCGTCATCCTCGCCGTCCCGTTCCTTTTGATTTTCGGCGAGAAAGAGTTTACGCCGATCGACGGCGACGGCGTCCTTTTCGCGCGCGCCGAATTCCCGAGCGGAACGACCATCGCGGAGGTCGACCGCGCTATCGTCCCGTATGCCAGGGATTTCGCGAAGATACCGGGAGTGCGACTCGTCGAGAGCGGGTCAAGTCGCGGCGGCGCGGAGTTCACGATCACCTTCGACGGCGAAAAGATCCGGCAAGCCGATATCAAGGCCCGACTCGAAAGTCTCGCGGAGCGATCACCGAAAGCCCGTTTCTTTTTCGGTCTCGCGCAAAACACAAGGGATCTGAAGGTCGGCTTTACGCTTAACGGCAGCGACCATGAGGCGCTTCGTGTCCTGGTCCGCGATGCGGGCGAGGCGTTCGCGCGGGAGCGATGGGTGAAAAGCGTCGTATACCACTTCAAGGAAGCGCCGCCGTCGCGCGTATTCCTCCCCGACGGGCACGCCCTCGCCGCGATCGGCGAATCGCCCGCGAGAGTCGCCAGCGTCCTCAAATGGAGCGTGCAGGGTCCGGTCGCGATGAAATGGATCGAGTCTTCCCGCGAGCGTGATGTCCGGGTGCTCTCGGGCGAGGACGCGCGCGATCCCGAGGGGCTCGGCGCGATTCGCGTCCCGATCGAAGACTCGTCGCCGACGGCGCTTTCCGGGACAGGGAGATTCGTCGACGGAAACGAGTGCGAGCGGCTCTATCGGGACAATCGCCAGGCGTCGGTCGCCTTCACGGTAATCGCGATCCGGATGGGACTCGACGAGCTCGAGCGAAGGATCGAGTCCGTCAGAAAGGAAATCGACCTTCCCGCGGGGTATGCCCTCATCCCGGAGGAATCGCTCGGGAATACCCGGAAGGAATACCGCGCGCTCTTCCTCGTCTTCCTTCTCGCGACCTTCCTCGTGTACGCGGTCCTCGCGATCGACGCGAACGGCTTTCTCCTGCCCGTACTCGTCATCTCGGCGATTCCCTTCTCGGCCTTTTTCCCGCTTGCCTTCCTCGTCGCGACCGGGAACCCGATCACCGTCGCCTCGCTCGTCGGTATCGTCATCCTTTCGGGCACGTCGGTGAACAACTACATCCTCGTCTCGGATTCGCTCCGGTCGGACGACGCGACGCGCCCGTTCCCGCAACGGATCAAATCGGCGCTCGCCGCGCGATTCAACCCGCTTTTCCTCTCGTCGGGAACGAGCGTCATCGCGTCCCTCCCGATTCTCTTCTCGTCAAAGGGGCTCTCCGACTTCCCGAGCGCGCTTGCGCTCGTCATCGCGCTCGGGCTTCTCGGCAGCTTCCTCGGCTCGTTCCTCTTTCTGCCGGCGATCGCGGAGACATTCGTCGATCGGCGAGGAAACCGATAAGAAACGCCGCTCGGCGCGATTCCTGTCCTTCCCGGCCTTATCCATGCGCCCGCGAGCGCGCCGTAACCGGTGACTGAAGCCGGCACAATGCCGTTTCCGCAAAAAAAAACAGCCTGTCGATCGTCGACAGGCTGTCATTACCGCGCGTTCGCGCGATTCGGTTCGTTACGCCTTGGGGGCAACGGGCTTCTTCGCGACAACCTTCTTGGCGGCGGGCTTCTTCGCGGCCGGCTTCTTGGCGGCGGGCTTCTTCGCGGGAGCCTTCGCGACGGTGGCGAGCTTCTTGGACTCGGCGCTCACGGCGGCGTTGAGAGCCTTGATCTCCTGGGTGAGTTTCGCGGACTTCGCCTCAAGCGCGGCGATCTTGCTGGTGATCTTGGAAAGCGGTGCGGTCTTTGCCATTTCAATACCTCTCGGAAAAATTAAGATACTTTAGTATGAACGGAAAACGCGATAGTGGCAAGTATATTTTATTTCACCGTATCGAGCGAAAGAATTCCGACGGATCCGTCGGCAAGCGGGACATAGAGCCGCTCGCCGTCGAAGGCGAGCTTGCCTGACGCTGACGCGGGTAGCGGAAGCTTCGCGGCCACGGCGCCGGTCGAAGGAACGATCTGAAGGAGCGCGCTTCCCGCCCCGCACCAGACATACCCATTCGCGAAGCACGGCTGCGTCGTGATTCCCTGAATCGCCTGAACGCGCGGCGACCCGTCGGCGAGCGAAAGCGCGTAGAGCGCGCTCTTTCCGGCGACGTAGACGGAATCGCGGGCCACGACGGGATCGGAGAACACCTCGACGCTCTTCGCGGGATCGAGGCGTCTTTGCCAGCTCACGGTCATCGCCGAAAGCGATACCGCGATCACCTGCCCGCGCCGATCGGCGACAATCGCGAGATCGCCCGCGATGACGGGGGCGCTCGCGACGGGCTGCATGGCTCCGGTCGAAACCGAAGCCTTCCCGGTCATGGTCGCGGGATCGATCGCGTGAAAGACTCCCGATTTCGACGCGATGTAGAAAACGCCGCCGGAGCACGCGGGACTCATGTCCGAGCCGTCGGCTAACGGGAAGCGCGCAAGTTCGGCTCCCGTCTTCGCGTCGTAACCGACGATACCGCCGTCGGAGCTCATCGCGAGAACGGAGCCCGCGAACGCGGGTCTTCGCCCGAAGAGGCCGGAGTCGCCCTTGCCGAGGGTTTTCTGCCACAGCTTCGCGCCCGTGGCCGCGTCAAGGACGACGAGCGCGCGATCGCCCGCGTACGCGACGACGCCGCCGGATAGCACCGCGGGACTGTTCCCGTTGGCGCCGTTGCCGGTCGCCTGGCTCCAGCGGGCCTTGCCGTCGGAGCCGAGACAATATACCGTTCCCGCGGCATCGCTCGCGGCGACGGTCGAGCCGCCGTCGCACGATATCGCGACGAGCTTCGCCCGCGAGACGGGGACTGCGCGCACGGCGAGCGGATCGGGGGCGGCGGTCCTGGCCTCAGGCGCTGACTCGCCGGGCTCAAGGCGCACGGCGCGCGTCACGGCCGCTCCCGAGGAAAGCGCGACGGTCTCGCGATAATCCTTGAAGCCCTCTTTGGCAACGGCAAGCTCGATCGCCTCGTCCTTGCCGAAAAGCCCGCGGAACGCGCCCTTCGACAGGGTCGCGCCGTTAACCGACACGGTCGCGTCGGCCGGTTCCACGCTCACGGTGAGGCTTACGAGGCGCTCTTCATCGCTTTCGGCGGCATTCTCCTTCGCGTCCGAGTCCGCGCCCTCGTCCCGGACGGGGAGCTTCAGGTCGCGTATCTCGAGATTGGCGGCAGAATCGAACAGGGACCGCGTCTCGCTCGTTATCGGCTTTCCGGTCACGCCGGCCTGCCTCATCGCCTTCGCCGCGTTCGCGATCTTTTCGAGGGTCGCCGCGCCGGGCGTATCGCCCGAGTTCGCGGGATCGGCGTACATTTCCTTGATCATGCGATCGGCTTCCTCGACGGAGGCTCTCGTGACGACAACCTCCTCGCCCATCGCGAGGAGGGGCATGGCCGACACGATCTTCTCTGACATGGCTGAGACCGCTGCCTGCCCGGAGGCGTCATCGTCCGCCCCGCCGGCGCTCGCGGGGGCGGTCACGGTCGAGACGGGGGAAACCGCGACGGAGCCCTCGGTTACGGCGACTTTCGAGGAGGTCAAGCCGTCGGTACTCACGAGAAAGACGGTACCCCGCACGCCCGCGACCATTTCCGGGGTGCGCACGTTGAAGCGATCGTTCCCGGAAAGCTTGCGAACCTTGCATACGACGGAGCCGACGGCAAGTTTCACCTCGGCTTCGGTATGGGTCGCGTCCCGGAGGAGATGCGATACGGAGAGTTTTGAGTTGGGGGAAAGATGAACGCTGCCGTACTCGGCGAACTGAATCTCGCAGGTAGCGTCGGAGCCGGTCGTAACCGTCGCGTCGACGGGAACGCTCATTCCGATATCGAGCGTCGACGGGGAACCCGCCTTGAGGAGCTCGACGGGTCCGCACACGAAGGTCACGATTCCCTGAATCGATGGATCTCCGTTCTTGCCGTTTTCCGGTCCCGCGGTCTTCTTGGGGCCGCAGCCTGAAAACGCGATCGCGATCGCGCAAACCAACGTGAAATACCGACGCAACTTTCCCTGTTTCATTTGATACGACCTTGCTTATGGATACTTTTTGCGTTTCTTTTACAGTATGATATACCCGCTATAACGGAAATATCAACATTTCCATCGCCAATACGTAGTTTGACACCGCTATTTTCACCGGATTATACTTATCGTAATACCGACTTTCACGCTTTTGGGAGGACTCATGAAATATTCCATGCTGGCAACGGCGACGCTTCTTGGCGCCTTTCTCGTCTCGTCGTGCGCGTCGAGCGGAGCAAGCGCAAAATCCGAGAAACAGCCGCTCTATGCCGACGTACGGATATGGGCAATCACGCGAACGGAAACGGCCTACCCCGACGGAATGATCTCGGGCGTCGTGACGCGGTCGTACGACGACAAGGGAAATCAGGTTTCCGAGGAAACCTATTCAGGCGAAAAGACGTTGACCTCGAAAAAAACCTTCTCGACCGGTTCAGACGGGACGACGACGGTCATAACCTCGGGCGCCGCGGGCGAGACGCTCGGTAAATCCATACGGACGGTCAAGGACGGACATATCGCGTCGGAGGTGCAAATGAACCCCAAAGGGGAGTTCCAGGCCTCCGAGGAATATGAATACGACGCGAAGGGCAACAAGATCCGCTGGACGGTAAAGACGGCCTCGGGCAGCTCGGTAGCGACCGAATACGGCTACGACTCCGGAAGGCTCGCCACGATCACGGTGCGGGACGCCGCGGGATCCGTCGTAAAGAAATTCGTCAAGGTTTACCCCGAGCCGAAACTCGCGTCAGACGCGACCAGCCAGGGGAAGGGCAAGGCAAAGGAAGACGCGAAGGCAAAGGCCGCGCTCGCAAGGCTCGCGGCGGAGGAATTCGCTAACGCGCTGCCCCTTGCCGAGGAGGAATTCGACGCGGCGGGATCGCTCGTTTCGAGAAAGCTCCTCACCTGGAACGGCAGGTTTCTCGCGAAAGAAGAGCGCAAAAACGCGTTCGGGGCGACGCTTTCGACGACGACCTACGCGAACGACGCCGACGGGAACCCGATCGAGATCGTTTACGCCGACAGGACGGGCCGCGTCATCGAGATAAAACGCCAAACCTGGGCCCCGTTCACCGTCCGGACCAAGGTTCGGTAACCGCGTTCGCCATAATTCATCGACAAGGAAAGAACCTATGAAAACAGCAATCGGCGCGCTCATCGCCATGGCGCTTCTCGCAACACCGCTTTTCGCGCTCGACGACAAGGCCGTCGTGTGGGAAAAGATATACCGCGACGCGAATACCGACAGCCAGAGGATCGCGGTTCTCCTCAAGATCATGGAATTCCAGGATCGCGAGTTCGTTCCGATTCTCACCCAGGGTCTCGAGCAGCTCCTCACCGGCGGTATCGAGACGGGGACGGTCGCGGCCAGAAACGACAAAAATCTGCTCGCGCGGCTTCTGGTCCGGGAGCTCGGGAACCTGAAGAGCCCCGAGGCCGCGGAACTCGCGTTCCGCGCCTATACGGACGCCACGGAATCCGTGCTCAGGGGAGAGGCCGCCGTCGCGCTCGGAAAGATCCGGGCGACACAGTACGCCCCGCGACTCGCGCTCGACCTCTCCGCGATAAATACCGGACCGAAACCGTCGATCGCGCGCGACCAGGAGATCATCGCGCTCGGCCTCGTGCAGGGACTCAACGCCATGCGCGCCCCCGAGGGCTACGAGGCGGTTTTCCTCGCGTCGCTCGGATGGTATCCCTCAAGCTCGAGAGTCAAGGAAACGGCGAAGGAAGCGACGCTCACGATGGTCGACGACCCGGGCGAGAGTCTCGCGAAGATACTCGAGGGGAATCCTTCCATCGAGATAAAGAGAATAGCGCTCGAGACCGAGCTCGCCTCGAAGGCTCCCGCGGAGAGCAAGATCGCGTTCGCGAGGAAGGCCCTGAGGGTCGGTATCGATCGCGTTACCCACGATCCGGCGACGAGGGCCGCGGTTATCAAGATGCGGACGACCGCGACGGTCGGGCTTACGGCCCTCCGCGACAGCTCACCCGAAACGGTTCCGCTGTATCTCGAGGTCATTAAAATGGACAGGAAGAACGACGAAACGCTCGACGAGACCCTTAAAACCTACGTCGCGCTCGGCGTGAACGGCTCGGATCCCGCGGCCGAATACCTCGCATCCCGGCTATCCGAGTACAACGAACTCGAGCGGAGCAAGGCGAACACCCCGCGCGACAAATCGCTCATCAGGCAGATCGTGGCGAGCATGGCAATGTCCAAGAATCCGAAGGTTCGCGGTTCCCTCGACGCGGCGCAATTCATCGACTACGACGCGAACATCCTCAGGCTCGTGAAGGACGCGTTGACGAAGATCCCCGAGGCAAACTAGGCGATTCGGGCGCCAATGGCGCCCGCGTCGATCGAAGGTCTTCCCGCGCTCCGTCGCGGGAAGGCCCCGTGAGTCCCCCACCGACGGGACGGTCCCCTCAGACAGCATCGCCCCTCGGGTCATCCCGCAAAAGCCCATAGACGAGCCGGTCCTTCCAGCGACCCTCGTGCCATTGATGGCGGCGAAGGAGACCTTCCCGCAAGAAGCCGAGCTTACGCATCACGCGCTCGCTCGCGACATTCTCCTTGAGACAACCCGTCTGGAGCTTCCACACGCCCGCCCGGGCGAAGGCGAAATCGACGACGGCGCGCCCCGCCTCGGTCGCGTAGCCCTTCCCGCGAAAGGCAGGAAGGAGAAAATACCCGAGATCTGCCCGAGAGCCCGATGGCCGGCGCTCTTCGATCGTAAAGCCGATCTCGCCGACGTACGCGCCCGTCTCCTTCTCCTCGATCGCGAAAAAATACTTCGTGCGCTCCCGGAGCGACGCTTCCGCGAGAGAATCGTCAAGGTTCCGTCGCGCGGCGGCGGCGTCCGCGCAAAAAAGCTCGGGGAGGTAGCGCATCGCCGAGGGATCGGTAAGAAGCGCCGAAAGGCCGGCAAGGTCGTCCGGACGGTGATCGCGAACTACGAGCCGCGCGGTCTCGAGTCCGATCATCACGCGCCCGGATCGTTCCGGCGTTGCGCGACGTAGGGAAAGAACTTCGCGTCGACGGTCAGCATGTGATCGACGAGTATCCGCTCGACTATCAGCCTGAAAAGGCTCGCGGCGTCCTCGCCGTTTTCCGCGAACGCGTTTCGCGTCGTCTTCGCGTCCGCGATGAGCCGTGCGTGGATTTCCTGATGCTCCGCGAGATCGGGGTAGTCCGCCTCGGCGAGAATTCCCTCCTCTTCGGAGAAGTGCGTCCGGATATCCTCGATCAGGCGATCAAGGACGGGGAGAATCATGTCGCGACTTTCGTGCGCGAGCGCGCGGTTTAAAAGCTCGTTGCCGAGCTCGATGAGATTTCGATGTTCCTCGTCGATGAGCCGGATACCCGATTCCCATTCGTGCCGCCAGTCGATCCGCATCGAAACGCCGAGGGAGAGGGTTTCGACGCTCCAGGCCTCGACCCTGTTTCTCCCGCGCATCTTCGCCGCGTACATCGCCTGGTCAACGCGCTTGAAACAGGCCTCGCGGGACTCTCCCTCGTTCCGTTCAACGACGCCGAAACTCGCCGTTATGACCCCGACCGTCGGCATCGGCTCGGCGAACAGGTCCCGCCTCACCTTCTCCGCGAGGCTCGTAGCGCCGGCGATCCCCGTCCCCGGCACGAGAATGAGCAGTTCCTCGCCGCCCCACCGAAAGAGCAGGTCCGTTTCCCGAAGGTTCCCGCTCACCCGCCGCGCGACCTCGACGAGGACGCGGTCGCCCTCGTCGTGCCCGTACACGTCGTTCACGCGCTTGAAATGGTCGATGTCGATCATCACGAGCGAAAGCGGTGAATGGTAGCGATCTTGCCGCTGGCACTCGGCGGTGAAGGCGGCCTCGAGGGTTCGCCGGTTAAAGAGGCCGGTGAGGGTGTCCTTGAGCGCGAGATTTTCGAGCGCCTCGTTCTTTTCCTCCATCTCGCGCAAGAGACGCGCGGTATCGAGGATTACGATCACCGCCATGCGAAGCGTCGAGAATCCCATAGAAAAGACTATCGTGGTGCCCGTAAGCCACTCGATCGCGAAGCGCTCGGTTCCCGAGACGACGTTAATCGCGTTGAGCGTGCCTCGCGTCAGTTGGTACGCCGTGATCGCGGCGAAAACCGCGCACACCTTCACGCGCGCGCCCCGCGAAAGCCAGGGGATCCCGTTCTTGAGCACGGCGAGGAACTCGAGCGCGGCAAGCGCCCCGAAAAAACCGCTGAGCGCCCTTGTCGCGTTATCGTTGCCGTATCGATACACCGCATAATGCTGCAAGATCGCGAAAAGCGCGAGATACCCCCAAAAGCGCCAGGGCCACGGTCGGCGTCTCCCGTCGAATTCCCGCACGCCCCACGTGAAAACGCACTGACTCGCGAAAATCGTGAAGTTCGCGGCGAAGTAAAGACTCTCCTCTCCGAGCCGGGTGAAATAAAGGAGATAGGAAACCGCGAGCATGCTGAACGAGGCCGCGTATACAACGAAAGGCCTACTCTTCCTCCCGAGCGCGATGAGGATCGCCGATACCGCGAGGGCAAGGGCCATAACGACATGCGAGAGCGCGTATGCTTGATTTACCATGGTTACCATTCCCTCGCGTGAGTCACCCCGCACGCACGCACTTTTTAAACAGTATCTTCAGTTGGTAGTATTATACATTTAGCTTCTGACGGGCAAGCCATCGCGTCAGGGACTCGCCATCCCCGAAATCGCACGCGTCGTTGAGTGCGTAGATCCACGAGAAATGGCAATGGTAGACGAACGGATTTCCCGCCGCGTCTTTGTGGCGACCGGAAGGATCGACGATAGCCTCGGGAAAGAAGGCCTTCGCGTCGCGGGCGCCCGAGGACACGAGCCGACGATGAAGGGTTTCGGTATACGGGGCGCACGGAACGGTATTGTCGCTTTTCGCGTGAACGAGGCGAAGCGGGATCTCGCGCAGCGCGGCGAGCTCGGGTTCCCCGATCCAGTCGTCCCGGAATGCCTCGCACGCGGGGAAGGCCGCCGCGAAAAAGCCGGGATTGTCGAGGATGAGCCTGAGGGCCATGTAACCGCCGTTCGAGCAGCCCCCGATATAGACGCGCGAAGGGTCGATGCCCGGGTTGCGGGCGATGAAGCCCCTGATGAGGGCCATCAGCGCGCGCGAGTATTTCGATAGTCCGTCCGTCGAGTACCCCCCGTTCCCGTCGTCCATCCACATCGTGTTGCACTGCGGTATGAGGACGAACGCGCCCGAAAGCGCGGTCTGAAAGCGGCTCTCGGCGAGCCGGGTCAGGGGATTTCCCAAGAGGGCGACGAGGGGATCGGTGCCCGACTCCCCGGCCCCATGAAGCCAAATCACGAGGGGATGGCGGTCCCCGACGCGGGATGCGCCTGATCGGGGAGACCAGTGCGCGTACCGGAGCCTGACGACGCCGTATCGCGGATCGCGAAACCGGAAACGCCCGGCGAGGCGGAATTCGTCCGTCACGGGCATGATCGTCCGCGCGAGCGCGCGCGGACCCAGAACCGTACCGTCCGACACGGTGATCGTGTGCTCGAGCCTGACCGGGAGATTCCGGACGGCAAGGACGTCATAGCGAAGAATGGACGAAACGGGGGTCGCGGGGCCGGTTTCGAGCTCGAGGGCGAGAAAATCGCCGTCGTCGCGCTCATGCCCGTCGCCATCCGAGCGATACACGCGCGTCACCGTGCGCCAGGCTCCCGAATCGAGTGGGGTCGTTCCCTCGACGGGAGACCCGGGGAACCGGAGATTTACGGCTTGAGCGGCCTTTTGTACGCTCGGTATGGTTCTCTGAAAGGCCCAAACGGTAAAATCGCCCGGCTTCCAATTCCTGGCAAGGGCATTCCTGCCCAGATCGAGCACGAGTCGCGAGGCGGAAGGTCCCCAATCGAACCCCTCGACGACGACCGAATACCGCGCCCGACGCGGATAAAAACTCATTGACATGAAACAACCACCGTACGCGGAAGATTGCGTCTACGAGACGGGACGCCGGAAACCATCATACCACGGATACGGTTCTTTTGCTTGAACTTCCCCCCCGCGAGGTGCTATAACGGTTCCGCAAAACAACCCAAGGAGCGAACATCGATGTTTTCAGGATTAACGCAACAACTGTATTACGGTAACACCGCGGAGGACTGGCTCATCGCCCTCGCCATCGTCGCGGGCAGCGCCGTCGTCGCGCGCGTCTTCTATTTCATCACGACGAAGGGGATCAAGCGGCTTTTCGAGAAAGCCCGCGGTCGCTTCCTGTACATCCTCACCGACATGCTTGAGGAGCCCCTCGCGATGATCATTTGCCTCTCGGGCATTTACTACGCCCAAAGGCGGCTTGTCCTTCCCAAGAACGTCGACCAGGGAACCGATCACGTCGTCACCTTCGTCAGCATCCTCATCGTCACCTGGGCGATCGCGCGGTTGCTCGACGACCTCATCTCGCAGTATCTCGTCCCGGCCGTCGCGAAAAGCGACTCGAAGCTTGACGACCAGTTGCTCCCGATCCTCCGCAAGGTCTCGAGCGTAGTCATCTGGCTCATCGGCGGGGTCGTCGCGCTCGACAACGCGGGGTACAACGTCGGAACCATCGTCGCGGGACTCGGTATCGGAGGTCTCGCGTTCGCCTTCGCCGCGCAGGAAACCATCGCCAACTTCTTCGGCGGCGTGACCATCTTCGTCGACTCCCCCTTCCGCATCGGGGATCGCATCAAGATCAACGGATACGAGGGATGGGTCCGCGAGGTCGGACTCAGGACGGCGAAACTCGAGACCCTCGACGGAAGGCGGCTCACCATGCCGAACTCGGTGTTCTCGAAAAACGTCATCGAGAACGTGAGCTCGGAGCCGGCGACCAGGGTAATCGAGACCATCGGCCTCGCGTGCAACCAGAAAGCGGCGACCGTCGTCAGGGCGCTCGAAGTGCTCGGCGAGACGCTTCGCTCGAATCCCGACCTCGACGAGAAATCGACCGTATGGTTCAAGGACTTCGGCGATTCCTCGTATAACGTCTGCGTGGTGCTCTGGATCAAGAAGAACGCCGACTATGGACAGACGATCTCGAAAACCAACTGCGCGATCGTCGCGGCCCTGGAGAAAGAGCGCATCGAGATCGCGCTCCCCGTGCGCTATCTGACCGGCCCCGGAAAATAGACCGACGGATCGGGCGGCCACGATAGCCGGATTCGCGATGAAAAAAACCCCCGACAGAAGACTCTGCCGGGGGTAAGCGCCGTATGCATCTGGTATCGCGTCGGACAAGGAGGGTATCCGACCTCGATGCCTTTCATGTTATCCTGTCACGGAGACCGGCCTTTCCGGCCGATCACCGCATGGCGAGTGAACCTTACGCGGTCTGCACGCCGTTAAGCGCGCTCGCGTCGACGGGCAGGAAAATCCTGAACACCGTTCCCTTCCCTTCTTCCGATTGGAGCTTGATCGAGCCCTTGAGCTCCTTGACCCGCTCGCGCACGAGGTTGAGCCCGATGCCCCGCCCCGCGTGCATGTCCGCGCTTTCCGCGGTACTGAATCCCGGCATGAATATCGTCTGCAAAAGCGCGTTCCGGTCGTCGAGCTGTTTGGGATCCGAAAGGGCGTTGGTCTCCTCGGCCTTCGCCCTGATCTTGGCGAAATCGAGGCCGCGGCCGTCGTCGGTCAGCTGAATGACGATCTTGTCGCCGATCAGGTCGATCGAAAGCCTTATGACGCCGGTCGTGTCCTTGCCGCAATCCATACGATCGTTCGGGCGCTCGATCCCGTGAACCATCGCGTTTCTCACGAGCTGGGTCAGCATTTCCTTCATCGCGCGGCGCGGGCCGCATTCCATCGCGCGGGGATTGATCCCCCTGACGACGAGTTTCACCCGTTTGCCGAGATCGGCCGAAGCCTTTTCCACGACCTTCTCGAGCGTCTGCACGAGAACGTGCTCCTCGCGCATGCGGGTCTCGCCCATGTTGAACGATACGATCTTGCCGATGACGTCCTTGAAGCCGTCCTTCACCTTCATGAGCTTGTCGAGTTCGACCGTAACGTGGAGGATCTCCTGGAAGGAGATGTCGTGCCGCTCGCGAAGGTCGCGAATCTCGTCCTCGAGGGCGTGGAGCTTCGTCGCGAAGCTCGAGAGTCCGAGAATCACCGCGTTGGACTTGATCGCGTGCACGCCCTGATAGATCTCGACCATGACACCCTGGGCCGATTTCGCGTTATCCTTGAGGATCGCGTTGATACGATCGAACTCGTACTCGGCGTCCTCGATGAAATCGTTGAGGACGCGCGGCTCGACGTGGATGACCTCGAAAAGGGATCGCATTTCCTCCTGCCGCTTGTTCTCTTCCTCGGAAAGCTGCAGCTGGAGGGTCGCCTCGCGCGTGACGTCCTCGACGGAGGCGAGAATGAAGACGCTCCCGTCCTCGCGGTCGATCGGGGAGAACGCGCAACGGAGGGTTTTCTCGTCGCCCCCGCTCACGCTGACGTACTCGAACTGATGGAGCGGGTTGATGTCCTCGAGCATATCGGCGTCGAAGGAGCGGTTGAACACCATCGTGAAGTAATCGACGAGGGTATCGCGTTCCTTCTGCTGGAGCGAGTTCGCGAGAAGGTCGGTAAAGCGCCTGCCGGCGAGACCCGTCTCGGAGAGCACCGTCTCGAGCGCGCGGGAATACTGGGGCTGGATCGCGAAGTCGCGGTCCATGAGGAAAAGGCCGACCTTGAGATTGTCCTTCATCGTCGCGATCTCGTCGCGTTCGGCCTTGAGCGCGCGGTTGAGTCGCGCGACCCACTTATCCTTTGAAATTTTCGTCCGCTCGTAGACGACGGTACTCGCGAAGATCATGATGTACACGCCGACCGCGCGATAGGCGAACGAGATCGGGTACGTTCTCGCGGTGAAACCGGGTATGAATACCGCGAGCGCGAGGTACCCGAAAAGGCAGATGGAGAGCGTCATGCCGAGCCGCATCCCGAGGAGGAAGACCGCCATCATAGGGAATGAGAAGGTCCAAAGAACGCCCGAGCCCTGGGCGCCGCCCGAGGCGATGAAAAGCGCGCAAAGCCCGCCGAACGGCACGACCGTGAGCAACCCGGATATGACGAAGGGAGCCGGGGTCCTGAGGACCACGAAGGCGACGAGCGTCATGCATCCCATGACGATATCGGCGACACCCTTCGGCACATCCCCGTTCGCGAGGTTATCGAACCCGAAAAGGAACAGGAGCGTGCCGCCCGAGAAGATCAGCGCGTTGAGGAGCATGTACCTGGTGACGATGTCCATCGACGACTCGTCCCGTCCCTCGAAGGACTTGCCGCTCGTCATGATATTCATGAAGAAATTTCTTTTCTTCTTCGTCGCCATGTCACGCCCCCTGCGACGATTCGATCGCGACCGAGAGGCAGAAGGTCTCGGAGTCGAAGATCTTGAAGGGAATGCAGATGATCCGCGCCTGGTCATTCGGCCACAGGATCGCGTGGCCCTTGCCGCGGACGATGGTCGGCAGGGAGATCACGAGCCGGAAGGATTCCTCGAGGCCGCGCTTCGCGTTGCCCGCGATGATGTTGATGATCTCGCCGATCGCGTCGACGACCTCGTCGTCGAGGTCGGGATGCTCGGAACCGGTCAGGACGCCCGTTAGCTTGAGCGCGAGGTTCTTTTTCATGGAAATGACGACGGCGCCGCGCGCCTCCCCGGTTAGGCCGATGACGGCGGATATGTCCCACTCGTGGGGATCGTTCTTGTCGGCGAAATGCGGCCGTTCGGTAACCAGTTCCTGGCCGATAAAATCCCGGAACACGCTCTCGCATACGTCGACGAAGGGCTGTATGTATTTCTCCATGACTATCTCCTAGATGGTGATTTTCGAGAGCTTTTCCTTGAAGCTCTTCTCGTTGACCGGCTTGATGATGTAATCGGTCGCGCCGTTCTTGAGCGCCTCGATCACGTTGTAGCGGGCCGCCTCGCTCGTGACCATGATGATCGGCAGGTTTTTGTGCCGCTCCTGGGAGCGCACGGTCTTGAGAAAATCGAGTCCGGAGAGTTCCGGCATGTTCCAGTCGAGCAGGACGAGATGGACTTCCTGTTCCTCGAGGCGGGAAAGCGCCTCTTTCCCGTTGCAGGCCTCGATGAACGTGCAGGGAATATTCATGCTGGAAAAGGTATTTTTGACGATGTTGCGCATGATGCGCGAATCGTCGACGACAAGGACATTTTTCATTGGTACTGAACCCCCAACATTTTAGATAATTATAGAAGCAGTATATCCCGCATACCGGGCAAAAACAAAAAGAATTTCTAAAATTTCTCCATATTTTCCCGGCCTAAGACCAACGCTTCAGAGCCTGAAGAGTTTCCTGAGGGTTGCCCGTTGAAGCACGCGATAATGCAGGTAGAAAAACAGGCCGGCCACGGGAAATACGGAAACCACGACGACGAAGGACCAGGAAAACCCGATCGCGCCCAATACGAACCGGTTGAGCGTCAGGTCAATCCCGACGCACAGGAGCCCCGCTCCGACAAGGATGATCGCGGGAACGTTGAGCCCGCGCTGCCTCATGGCGCCGATCAGCGTCAGGACCGGAACCGTAACCGCCTCAAGGGATAGTACGATCGGGAGCCCGACCGGCAAAAACCACGACAGGTCATTCACGCATAGGCCCCAGAGAAAAAGCGCAAGCGGCAGCGCGGGTCCGAGCACGGCCAGGAGCCGCCAGGGACGGCCCCAGAAAAGGAGCGGCATGAAGGAGAAAAGCCATGCGGACGAGAGGATGATGGCGACGAAGCGGGACCACGAGAGACCGCGAACCAGAATCGCGTCGACCGAAAGGGTAATGACCAGGATCAAGGCGATACTGACGGTCAGGAGCTCCATCACGAGCTTTCTTCGCTCGGGGCCGGAAAGGCGGGCTTCATCCTCGGCGTTCCGGATCGTTTCCGCCACCGAAACCCGGGCGTTTTCGCGCGATTGCTCGACGGAAGCGGGCGTCTCGAGCGACTCCGCGCTCGGGGCGAGACAGAGCGGGCAATACCTGGCGCCCTCCGCGAGCGATACCTTGCATTTCGGGCAATAGGGCATACCAAAAGCCTCCTCATTCGTTCGATACAACGCGCACCGGAATCCCGAGCTCCGCGAGCCGCCTGAAAAAGACGCGCTCGAGGGCGCGACTTTCCACGACGCTCCCGACCGTCACCGAAAGAACGTCCTTCCAGCTCACCACCCCGATATTCGCCCCGATGGACGACCGGCGCGAGGGAAGCACGTCGAATCGCCTGATATGGGCCGCGAAGGCCTCAGGCATCCTGACGACCTGCAGGTTCGAGAGGTTCCCGGAAAAGGGCTTATCCACGGCAAGGGCGGCCACGAGCCGGAGCGCCGGATTCTTGAGCATGAGGGGAACGATCCGCGCGCCAATCCGGCGCTCCCATCGGACGTTCCTCCCGATTTGCCGGTTAAGCTCCTTCACGGTCAGGCTGAGCGCGAACTCGGCCCGGACGCGAGCGAGGATCTCGTCGAATTCCCAATGGCCAAGCCTCCGGTCGACGGTGACGGTGATGAAAAGGAAAAAATTCCGCATGGTGTCCGACGGGTAAAAACGCCGCATGTTCGCGGGCACCTGGATACAGAGGGGTTTCCATGAACGGGGTCGCTCCGTCTCCTCGATTTCCTGAAGTGCCCAGAGATACGAGGCCGCGAGCAGCTCGGTCAGCGAAGCGCCTCGTTCCCGCGCGACGCGGAAGGCGTCCGCGACCGGCAACGTCCCGATCGTCACCCGATAGGCGAGACCGCGATATCGCTTGCCGGGAAGGTGATACGCCCGGGAAAGCCGCGCGGGAGGCGGGACATTTCCCGGGAAACGCTTCGCGTAGGCGTCCTCGAGCTCGCCCGGCGTGACCGGCGTTCCGGGCTTCCGGATCCCCTCCCAGTCGTCGCAGGATACCCCGCGAAGGGTCAGGTATTCGGCGATGAGCGAGCGGAGAAACTCCATCGCCCCGGTGCCGTCGGTAAGGAGGTGATGAAACTCGCAGGAAACCCTGGTCTCGTACGCGCGAACGCGCACGAGATGGCGGCCATATCTCCAAAGAGAACGGTATTCGGCGGGATAGCGCGTGTCGGCGATGACGGAAAGAGGCGTCGAAAGCGGCTCGAGATAATACCAGAAGAACCCGCCGCGAAGCTCGGTCGCGAACGGGGGAAACCGCGGCAAGCAACGCGCGAGCGCCGTCTCGAGAGACGGCAGGTGCACGATCTCGTCGAGCTCGCACGAAAGGCGGAAGACGTACGGCGACGATCGACCCGAGATCGACGCCATGAAGACGGCGCCGTTATCGAGCGGCCAAAACGAGTCGCGCGAGCCTGGGGGGAACCTGAGATTCGCCATCGCTCATCCTCTACCTCAATCAAGCATAATTCCGGACGTTCGCGCGCGCAAGATTAACGGCGAGCGATCAGGGTCCCCGCAGTCTGTACGGGCAAGACTCCCACGCGGAAAACCGCCAAATATGCTAGAATCCCATTCATGAACGATACCGACCGTCCGAAGGGCTTTTCCGGCCTGACCCCCGACCTCGTGATCTCGGCCGTCGAGGAACACCTCGGCGTCTTCCTTGACGGAATGGTCACGCCTTACAACAGCTACGTGAACCGGGTATTCGGGCTCGCGGACGAGGACGGAAACCACTTCATCGCGAAGTTCTATCGCCCCGGAAGGTGGTCGGCCGACGCTATCGCGGAAGAGCATGCCTTTCTCGCGGACTGCGCGGAGGCGGAAGTCCCCGTCGTTCCGCCCCTTCCCTCGCGCGAAGGCTCCACCCTCGCGGCGGTCGAGGGCTTCCGTTTCGCGGTATTTCCCCGCGTGAGGGCGCGTACCTTCGATATCACGAGCGACGACGACTTCACGCGGCTCGGTCGCGCCGTCGGCCGCCTTCATCGCGCGGGAAGGACCCGCTCGGCTCCGCACCGGCTCAGGTGCGCCCCGGAAAGCACGACCGCGCGCTACATCGGGGATATCGAGGCCGCGGGTCTCGTCCATCCCGATTGTCGCGCCGAGTTCGCCGAATGCTGCGACGAGGCGCTCGCTATCGTCGCCGACCGCTTCGCCGCGGTCGAGCCCGCCTCGATGCACCGCATCCACGGAGACCTCCATCGCGGAAACGTCCTCGACTCAGGGTCCCTCACGATCCTCGATTTCGACGACATGATGACCGGCCCCGCCGTTCAGGACCTCTGGATGCTGCTCCCGGGCCACATGGGCGATTCGAGGCGCGAGATGAACCTCCTCCTCGAGGGCTACGAGGAATTCGCCGACTTCGACCGCGCGACGGTCGCGCTCGTCGAGCCACTCCGGTTCATGCGGCACGTCTACTTCCTCGCCTGGTGCGCGATCCAGCGGGACGACGAGGGCTTCGACGCGCGCTTCCCCGGCTGGGGCGGGCGGGCGTTCTGGATAGCCGAGGCCGAGGATCTCCTCGCGCAGCTCGCGATCCTCCGCGGGGAGTAAGCGCTTGCTCCCGCGCGCGCGTTGTCAGTATATTTGACTCAATGAAATCGCCAAAAGAACTATCGATTGAAAAGAAGATTCTCGACGAACTCGTTCCCGGCTCGCGCGCTCGCGCGGTCGCCGAAACCCTCATGGGTGACGACGAAGTCCAGGAAATGCAGGAATACGCGAACACCGTCTCGATCGTCCGCCTCGGCTATAACGACCACGGCCCCGTCCACATGAGGACGGTCACCCTCAACGCGGTCAGGATGATGAACCTTTTGAGCGCCGCCGGTGTCAAGACGAGCCTCGAGACCGAGAACGCGGGATCCCTCGACGACAGCCTCGCCGCGATCATACTCTCGTCCTTCCTCCACGACCTCGGCATGTCGATGGGACGCGCGGACCACGAGCTGTTCAGCATGACGCTCGCGATGCCCGTCATCGAGCGAACCCTCGCCGCGTGCTATCCCGACGACCTCAAGCGACGCGTCGTCGTGCGCTCGCTCGCCCTCGAGGGAATCATCGGCCACATGGCGTCACGGAGGATCCACTCGATCGAGGCGGGGCTCATCCTCATCGCCGACGGTTGCGACATGGAAAAGGGTCGCGCGAGGATCCCGATGGTCCTGAGCACCGAGGCGAAGGTAGGGGACATCCACAAGTACTCGGCGAACTCGATCGAGAAGGTGAGAATCGGCAAGGGAGAGCATAAGCCCATCAGGATCGAGGTCGAGATGTCGACCGACGTGGGATTCTTCCAGATCGAGGAGGTGCTTCTCCCCAAGGTCAACATGAGCCCGGCGAAGCAGTTCATCGAGCTCCACGCCGGCGTCGCGGGGCAGGAAGTCAAGAAGTACCTGTAAGGGAGTCCCGGCGTCGGGCAGGGCGCCCGGGTAAAAAAAAACGGGACGGCATCAGTCAACCGGCGATCGCGCGCACTCTCAGGCGCGCGGCGCAAAGGTGGTCAAACTGATCCTTCCCGTATCGTTCCGTTACGGCAGCGCATCGGCGGAGTTGGCTTCGCCGCGGAATATTCCCGCACTGGATGTAACCTCGGTCGGGGGCCCAATGCGGTCGAAAACCGGATCGAATCCCCGCGTAACGATTTAAAGTATAGCGCTTCCCCGAAAAAAAGCAAATTTTTTCGCGCTGATTTTACCGTCCTGCGCGCGCGGGTACGCTAGAGAAAAAACGCCCCGAACGCCGCCCCGAGCGCGATGAACGCGACCGGGTGCCAGTCGAGCTTCCGGTTGAGGACGAAGGTGACCGCGAAAAGCGCGATGCATCTCCAGTCGGCGAGATCGACGATCCGGCCGGTTTCCCCGAACGAGGAAAAGGTGAACACCGCGATCGTGAGCACCTGCCAGGCGGCGACGGCTATCATCCCGGTCGTGCCGGCGCGAAGCCCGTAGAACGCGGCCTTCACGCCGCGCCTTTCCTGGAACTTGCCGAAGAACCGCGCGATCGCCAGGATCACGATGAGCGAGGGCAAGACCGTCCCGGCCGTCGTCACGATGCCGCCGATAACCCCATGCGTCTCATACCCGATGTAGGTCGCCATGTTGACCCCGATCGGGCCGGGCGTCGACTCCGAGATCGCGACCATGTTGTAAAAACGTTCCGGGGTGATGAGAGCCCGGCCGAGGATCTCCTGCTGCATCAGGGTGATCGCGACGAGGCCGCCGCCGATCGTGAAGGCGCCGACGTAAAAGAAAATCCAGAACAATTCAAAGAGGCTTATCATCGTCACTCCCCGATTCCCGAAGGCCCAAGGTCGCCTTCGGCCGACCCGTCCGACGCGGAGGATTCGCCCGGACCTCCCTTTCGGCCCGGCCGCCACTTGACCGCGATCCCGAGAAGCGCGGACGAGAACACGATGACGACGCCTGAAACGTTGAAGACGGTCATCGCGACGAACGACGCGATCGCGATCGCCGCGGTTACCCAGTCGACGACGGTTTTTTTGCCGACGGACCAGACCGCCGAGAGGAGAAGGACCGCGACGACGACGTTGATGCCCCGGAGCGCCTTTTGCACCCACAGGATCTCGGCGAAGTTGTTGAGAAACATGGCCAAAAGGGTGATCACGACGATCGAGGGGGTAACGATCGCGGCGGTCGTGACGATCGCGCCGCGCACGCCCTTCCGGTTGTACCCGACGAAGGTCGCGACGTTGACCGCGATGATCCCGGGGGTCGACTGCCCGATCGCGAAGTAGTCGACGAGCTGGTCCGACGTGAGCCATGACCGGCGCCGGGCGAGGTCGCGCTCGAGCACCGGGAGCATCGCGAGCCCGCCGCCGAAGGTAATCGCGCCGATGCGGAAAAAGACCCAGAAAAGTTCCGCGTATTCGAGAAATGCAGTCATGTGCATGAGTATAGGGAATTGCCGCGCCGCCGGCAAGGCGCTCACCCGCGCGACGGACCGTCGCGGACGCCGCGCAAAAAAAAGCCCGACTCTCGGGAAGAGTCGGGCCCCTGTCGCCTTGAGCGGCGAGCGTTGACTAGGAATCGATGCCGGGTACCGGGAACTTCGAGCAGAGAGCCTCGACGTCCTTCGCGACGCTCGCGAGGAAGGCTTCGTCGCCGATCTTGCCCGCGACGGCGTCCATCCAGGCGGCGATCTTCTTCATCTCCTCGGGACCGAAGCCGCGGCTCGTGACCGACGGGGTTCCGAGACGGATGCCCGAGGGATCGGAGGCCTTGCGGGTCTCGCCGGGAACGGTGTTGTAGTTGAGCACGATGCCGGCCTTCTCGAGGGCGACCGCCATCTCCTTGCCGGTGACGCCCTTGTTCGAGAGGTCGATGAGCATGAGGTGGTTGTCGGTGCCGCCCGAGACGAGGTTGAAGCCGCGCGCGACGAGCTCGGAGGCGAGCACCTTGGCGTTCGCGACGGTTTTCTCGGCGTAGTCCTTGAAGGAAGGCTGCATCGCCTCGCCGAGGGCGACCGCGATGCCGGCGGTGGTCGCGTTGTGCGGGCCGCCCTGGAGTCCGGGGAACACGGCCTTGTCGATCGCCTTCGCGTGGATCTCCTTGCAGAGGATGAGCGCGCCGCGCGGGCCGCGGAGGGTCTTGTGGGTGGTCGTCGTCACGACGTCGGCGTAGGGAACCGGGCTCGGGTGGGCTCCGCCCGCGACGAGGCCGGCGAAGTGCGCCATGTCGACGAAGAGGATGCAGCCCGCCTCGTCGGCGATCGCGCGGAACTTCGCGAAATCGAGCTGACGGGGATAGGCGGAGTGGCCGGCGATGAGGATCTTCGGCTTGTGCTCGAGGGCGAGGCGGCGGATCTCGTCGTAGTCGAGGAGCCCGGTCTCGGGGTTAAGGCTGTAGTGGACGGCGTTGAACCACTTGCCCGTCGCGCTCGCCTTGGAGCCGTGGGTGAGGTGTCCGCCGTGGGAGAGGTTGAGCCCGAGGACGGTGTCGCCGGGCTTCGCGAAGGCGAGGTAAACGGCGAGGTTCGCGGGAGAGCCGGAATAGGGCTGGACGTTCGCGTGCTCGGCGCCGAAGAGCTTCTTCGCGCGCTCGATGGCGACGGTTTCGAGGGCGTCGCAGTTCACCTGCCCCTGGTAGAAGCGGGCTCCCGGATACCCCTCGGAATACTTGTTCTGGAATACCGTGCCGCAGGCCTCGAGGACGGCCTTGGAGGTGTAGTTTTCGCTCGCGATCAGGCGGATCGTGGCCCGCTGGTAGGCTTCTTCCGCCTTGACCAGGTTGTAGATTTCGGGATCGTTTTTCTCGAGTGCGCTCATGTCTTCGCTCCTTGGTTCCGGGTTCAGTCCGCTTGTCCCGAACGCGCGATCGCCACCCCGACGGTTCGGGAAGACGAACGACATTCCGTGGCATTGCGCCGATTCCGGTACGTTAGTGGATTTGCCCAGACGCGCGGCAGGCGGTGATCCGCACTTCCCCGGGGTACTCCCCGTTCGCGTCAGTCATGCGGATACCCTGCATAATAGCGCGACACGCGAAAAATGACCAGCCCTTGTGACTCTTATTCGTTACCTAATATGACAAGGCCGCCCTTCGTGACTCTTATTCGTTACCCAATATGACAAGGGCCGCCCTTTGACTCTTACTCGCTGCCCAATGTGGCAAGGGCCGCCCTTAAATGACCGTTAAGTGCGGGAAGTCAGTAGCCCCGGGGACCGAGGTAAATTTCCTTATGATCGCCGTCTATCATCCCGACTGCCTTTATTTGATCCTTGTCATCATTTATATATATCTGTACGTCCACGGTATCAGGAGGAAGGGTCTGCCAGACGGCATAGGTGTTATAGCCGGTCCAAGGGGTTGGGCCCCGTGAGGGATCGAAGGAATCCATGATGTAGTAAGGACTTGCCGCGTCCACGGTAAACAAGTTCCATGCGCTATCAAGCGATATGTTTTTCTCGCGCGCGACCGCGTCAACCTGATCCGTATAGTAGATATTATACCCCCAGTAATAGATCTCGCCGGTTACGGAGACGGAAAGCGCATAGTTAAAGTTATTCGCAGGAAGCGTTGCCCATTTCCCCGCAAGCGGCTTCATATCGGTCACTTCCGACCAGGTCTCATCCTGAGCATTTATGATACAATTACAGACGATTATTCCCGTCACCGTTGCGATAAGAATGAATACCCCGGCGACCTTCCAGCCTTTCTTCATGGTCGTTCCCTCCTGATAAAAAGTATAATTCACGCTTTCGCACTTTACCGATGCCGAAACGCCCGGCGAGACTGAAAAGGCTGAGTATTACTGTTTTACCGTTACTCCGTGAGTGCCGATGCTGATGGGCCTGCGTGAGGCTTGTAGACCTGGAGGTTCCCGGCAATACCCGCATTTTTTGAATCCTTGCTAAAACCCCTGCATTTATATAGAATACTCTCAATTCTTTCGCGGGGATCCCGGGCCGCAACCCGTTCCCCCGGCGTGCGAGGAGCGCATCACCATGGCCAAATACCCCTTCGAGACGATCGAGCCCAAGTGGCAGCAATTCTGGGAAACCAACAAGACCTTCAAGGCGGTCGAGGATCCGACCAAGCCCAAGGACAAGCGCGCGTACGTGCTCGACATGTTCCCCTACCCCTCGGCGGCCGGTCTCCACGTCGGCCATCCCGAAGGCTACACGGCGACCGACATCTGGTGCCGATACCTCCGCATGAAGGGATTCTCCGTCCTCCACCCGATGGGCTTCGACTCCTTCGGCCTCCCCGCCGAGAACTACGCGATCAAGACCGGCACGCATCCGCGGGCGACGACCGTCGCGAACATCGACAAATTCCGCGAGCAGATCAAGGCCTTCGGTTTCAGCTACGACTGGGACCGCGAGATCTCGACCTGCGACGAGGACTACTACCACTGGACCCAGTGGATCTTCCTCCAACTCTTCAAGCGCGGGCTCGCGTACGAGTCGGAAACCCCGATCAACTGGTGTCCCTCGTGCAAGACCGGCCTCGCGAACGAGGAAGTGAAGGACGGGAAGTGCGACCGCTGCGGCACGCAGACCGTCCGGAAGAACATCCGCCAGTGGATCCTCAAGATCACCGAGTACGCCGAGCGACTCCTCGCGGATCTCGACGGCCTCGACTGGCCCGAGTCCGTAAAGCTCATGCAGAAGAACTGGATCGGCAAGAGCGAGGGCGCCGAGGTCGTCTTCAAGGTAGACGGTACCGGCGATGAATTGCTGATTTACACGACGCGCGCGGACACCCTCTTCGGCGCGACCTACATGGTTATGTCCCCCGAGCACCCGCTCGTCCAGAAGATCACCGTGCCTTCACAGAAAGCCGCGGTCGAGGCCTACATCGAGCAGGCGGCGAAAAAGAGCGACCTCGAGCGTACCGACCTCGCGAAGGACAAGACCGGCGTCGCGACCGGCGCCTACGCGATCAACCCGGTGAACGGAAAAAAGATCCCGATCTGGATCTCGGACTACGTCCTCATCTCCTACGGCACGGGCGCCATCATGGCGGTTCCCGCGCACGACGACCGTGACTGGGCGTTCGCGAAGCAATTCGATCTCCCGATCATCCAGGTCGTCGCGAGCGAGGAAGAATGGGCGGCAAAGGGACCGAAGGGCGACTACAGCGCGACCCCGACCGAGTGCACCCCCGCAGACGGGAAGAGCGTAAACTCCCCCGGCTTCGAGGGGCTCGGCACGCAGGAATGCATCGATAAAATGATCGCCTGGCTGAACGAAAAGAAGATCGGACGGAAGGCCGTCAACTACAAGCTCCGCGACTGGGTCTTCAGCCGCCAGCGCTACTGGGGCGAGCCGATCCCGCTCGTCCATTGCGCGGCATGCGGCATCGTCCCGATGGACGAGAAGGACCTTCCCTTGCGCCTCCCCCAGGTCGAAACCTATCAGCCGACGGGCACCGGCGAGAGCCCGCTCGCCGGCATCGACGCGTGGGTAAACTGCTCATGCCCGAAGTGCGGCGGGAAGGCGAAACGCGAGACGAACACGATGCCCCAATGGGCCGGCTCCTGCTGGTACTACCTCCGCTATCTCGACCCCAAGAACGCGAACGCCTTCGCGGACAGATCGAAGATCGACTACTGGCTCCCCGTCGACCTCTACGTCGGCGGCGCCGAGCACGCGGTCCTTCACCTCCTCTACTCGCGCTTCTGGCACAAGGTGCTTTTCGACCTCGGCCTCGTCAACTCGAAGGAGCCGTTCCAGCGCCTCATCAACCAGGGGATGATCACGAGCTTCGCCTACCAGCGGAAGAACAAGACCCTCGTCCCCGTCGACGAGGTCCGCGAGGTGGCCGGGAAGGCCGACGAGTTCGAGGAGATCGCGACGGGCGAGAAGCTCGAGCGCGTCATCGCGAAGATGTCGAAGTCCCTCAAGAACGTCATCAACCCCGACGACGTGATCCGGGACTACGGCGCGGACAGCTGCCGCATGTACGAGATGTTCATGGGACCGCTCGAGGTGTCGAAGCCCTGGAGCACCCAGGGGCTCATCGGCGTGAGCCGCTTCCTCGAGCGCGTGTGGGCGCTCTCCGAAAAACCGATGACGGATTCCGGATCGACGACGGACGTCTCGACCCCCGAGGCAGCCGAGATCACGAAGATCCTCCACAAGACGATCAAGAAGGTAAGCGAGGACACCGCGACGATCAACTTCAACACCGCGATCAGCCAGATGATGATCTTCACGAACGAGCTCTCGAAATACGAGACCTTCCCGAAGGCCGTATGGGCCGAGTTCGTGAAACTCCTCGCGCCCTACGCGCCGCACCTCGGCGAGGAACTCTGGCAGAAACTCGGGAACGCAGGAACGATCGCGTACGTCGCGTGGCCGACCTTCGACCCCGCGCTCTGCGCGGACAACTCGTGCACGGTCGTCGTGCAGGTGAACGGAAAGATCCGCGACAAGTTCGAGGCCGCGGTCGGCACCGACAAAGCGACGCTCGAAAAAACCGCGCTCGCGACCGCGGGGGCCGTCAAGTTCATGGAAGGCAAGGCGCCCAAGAAGGTGATCGTCGTCCAGGACAAACTGGTCAATATCGTCGTTTGATTAACGACGGGGCCCTGTTCTTGAAAATCGGTCGAGGAACTCGGTCCTCGGAATACGCGCTCTTGCGCGTATTCCTCCGGAAACGTCCCTCGCCGATTTTCAAACCTTCCCGTCGTTAATCAAACGGAACAACACCCTAAGGGAATACGCATGATACGGATTTCGCGCATTACAAATAAAGATCTCGCGATCGGGGTGCCGCCTTCGAAGGCGCACACCTTGCGGTCGCTCATACTCGCCGCGCTCGCCGACGGGACGTCGGTCGTGCGGAATCCGCTGCTCGGCGAGGATCAGCTTCACCTCCTCGAATGCCTCGCGCGGCTCGGGGTCAAGATCGCGCGACGCGAGGGAGAGATCGAGATCGTCGGCACCGGAGGCACGTTTGAACCCGTCGCCGACTCGCTCGACTGCGGGGAGTCGGGGGTCGCGATGAATTTCCTTTCGGCGCTCGCGTGCCTTGCCTCGAGACCCGTCGTCCTCACCGGGAAGGAAGGACTCCTCAAGCGCCCCGTCGACGAGATCGTCTCGGGCGTACGCCAGATCGGGGGCTCAGTCGAGTTTCTCGACAAAGAGGGCTTTCCCCCGCTCCGCGCGAATCCCTCGGGACTCTCGGGCGGCGTCGCGCGCATGAAGGGCGCGAAAACCTCGCAGTACTTCAGCTCGCTTTCGATCGCCGCCGCGTGCGCGAAGCGGGACGTGACGATCGAATGTACCGACGAGATGTCCGAAAAACCCTATCTCGACATAACCCTTGCCATGATGCGGCGTTTCGGGGTCGAGGCGACAAATAACGCCTACCGGACGATCACGGTGAAATCCGGGCAGCGCTACCGGGCGACGGACGTTTCCGTCGAGGGCGACTACTCGAGCGCGTCCTATTTCATCGAGGCCGCGGCCGTCACCGGCTCGACGGTTTTTCTCAAGGGGCTCGAGCGCGATTCCGCGCAAGGGGACCGAAGGATCGTCGAATACGCGCGCGCTATGGGATGCCTGACCGGGTATCGCGACGGGGGGCTCTCCGTCTCGGGAGGCAATCTCAAGCCCATCGACGACAGTTTCTTCGACACCCCCGACCTCGTGCCGACCGTCGCGGTCATGGCCGCCTTCGCGGCAGGGACGAGCAGGATCCGGAACGTCGCGCACCTCCGCTTCAAGGAATGCGACCGGATCGCCGCGGTCATCGAGGGTCTCTCGCGCATGGGAGTAACCGCCCTCGTCGAGGGGGACGATCTCGTCGTGCGGGGCGATCCCGCGGGCGCGCACGGCGGCGCGATCTCGTCCTGGAACGACCACCGCATCGCGATGAGCTTCGCGGTAGCCGGTCTCGCCCTCGACGGCCAGACGATCGACGACGGCGCGTGCGTGAGAAAATCCTTCCCGAATTTCTGGGAGACCTTCGCGGCGTTTCACGGATAGCGCATCCCCCCGCGCGAACGGCATCCCATCGATGAAATTGCCGATGGCGCTTTCCCGGCGACTGGCGTATACTGACAAGCGGCGCCGCCATCGGACGCCGAAGATCATCGCTCGCGAGTCGGGGGCCTTTCATGAATAAACCAAAAGTCGTCGTCGCAGGGCATATCTGCCTCGACATCACGCCGATGTTCCCGCGAAAAGAAACCGGCGACGGCAGCGATGCGTATGCCCACGGGCCGATCCCGCCAAAGGGTCTCGAGATAGCCGACGTACTGAGGGCGGGAACCCTCACGCGCGTCGACGGCATCGATATCCATACCGGGGGCGCGGTCGCGAACACCGGGCTCGCGATGTCCATATTCGGGGTCGACGTCAGGCTCATGGGCAAGATCGGCAAGGACGCGCTCGGTTCCATGGTCATGTCGATCCTTCGCGAGCGCAAGGCCGACCGGGGGATGATCGTTTCCCGCGAAGCGGCGACCTCCTATTCGGTCGTCATCGCCGTTCCCGGCCAGGACCGCGTCTTCCTCCACGACCCCGGCGCCAACGACACCTTCAGGCTTTCCGACCTCGACATGCGCGCCATCAAATCCGCGCGGCTTTTCCACTTCGGGTATCCCACGCTCATGGCGTCTATGTTCCGGAACGACGGCGAGGAGCTCGCCGCGATGTTCCGCGCGGTCGACGGCGCGCGCGTGCTGACCTCGCTCGATCTCGCCAGCGTCGACGAGAACTCCGAGGCCGGGAAAGCGAACTGGGACAGGATCCTCCTCAAGACCCTTCCGCACGTCGACTTCTTCATGCCGAGCTACGAGGAACTCGCGTTCATGCTCGACAGGACCAAACTCGAGCGCGTAAGGGAGAGGGCGAAGGACGGCAACGTGATGCGGGCCCTTTCCATCTCCTCCGACGTCGAGCCGCTCGCCGCGAAGGCCGTGGCGCTCGGCGCCAAGATAGTCATCGTCAAATGCGGCGCGCGCGGATTCTACTACCGGACCGCCGGACAGGAGCGCATAGCCGAGCTCGAGAAAAAGAACGGAAGACGCTTGGGCGGGCCGAGAGGGAGCTGGGCGAACCGCGCGGGGTTCGAGAAGAGCTACGTTCCCGAAAGGATTCTCTCGGCGACCGGCGCGGGTGATACCGCGATCGCCGCGTTTCTTTCCGCCGCGCTCAAGGGCTACGAATTCGAGAGCGCCATCCAGCTTTCCGCCGCCGCGGGCGCTGCCTGCTGCGAGGCCTATGACGCGCTCGGCGGATTGCGTCCCCTCGGGGAGCTGGAGAGAAAAATAATCTCGGGGTGGCAGAAGGTTCCGTGACAAGGAGTGCATCATGCTGGTAAACCTCAACGAAGTTCTTCTTCCCGCAAGGCGCGGCCGCTACGCGGTCGGCCTGTTCAACACGATCAACCTCGAACTCGCCCGCGGGGCGTTCGCCGCCGCCGAGCGTAACCGCTCCCCCGTCATCGTGGGAACCGCCGAGGTCCTGCTCCCCTTCGGGCCGCTCGAGGAACTCGCCTGGTTTCTCGTTCCCATGGCGAAGCGCGCGAGCGTTCCCGTCGTCGTGCACTTCGACCACGGGCTTACCGAGGGGCGGTGCCTCGAGGCGATCCGGCTCGGGTTCTCGTCGATCATGTACGACTGCTCGACCGACGGGTACGAGGAGAATGTCAGAAAAACGAGGGAAATGGCCCAGATCGCGCACGCGGCGGGCGCGACGATAGAGGCGGAGCTCGGCCATGTCGGCGACGCGGAAGGCTCGCTCGAGGGCATTCCCGGAAGCGAGACCGCGGAAGCGCTCTACACCGACCCGGAGGAAGCGCGCGCTTTCGTCGAGCGTACCGGGGTCGACGCGCTCGCGATAGCGGTCGGCACCGCGCACGGCCATTACCGCGCCAGGCCGAAACTCGACTTTGACCGCATCGCCCGGATCGCCGCGGCCGTGCCCGTCCCGCTCGTCCTTCACGGCGGCTCGGGGCTTTCGGACGACGACTTCAGGACGACGATCGCGCGCGGCATCAGCAAGGTGAACATATTCACGGACATCAACGCGGCTGCCGGCCGCGCGGCCGAACGAACGCTCGCGTCGGGCAAGAACGCGCTCACCGATCTCGTCCGGCCGGAGGTCGACGCGGTCGAGGCCGCCGTCGCCGAGAAGATGCGGCTCTTCGGCTCTACGGGAAAGGCGTAGCGTACCACGGGCGCACCGGCGCCGCCCGCCCGCCGGGACCCGGCGCCTTACCTGATCAAGCCTCCGTGGAAGAGGCACTCGTACACCTTGTCGTCGCCCGCGTAGATCTCCTCGCGGCCCTCGAACCAGGCGAAGTCCCCGCGCGGCATGCAATGATAGGCATACTCCCCCTTTTGGAACGAGCGCGGCCCGCGAAAAGGCATGTCCACGGGCGCGGCGGCGAGCGCGTCCTTGAGGAAATCCCCGGAAAAACGGGCGTCGAGGGTTCGACCGACGTAGTTCATCGCCCAGAAGGGAACGCCCGCCTTCCAGAGCGCCTCTTCGCCCGCGAAACGCTCCCCTCCGAGATAGGTGTCGTAATACGAAAGCTCGCCCTCGCGATAGGCGAGATCGTGCGAAGCGTCCCGCGAGGGGGTCGTCTCGGCGCCATGGCCGGCGTAGCACGCGCGCTTCGCGCGGATAAGAAAGGAGACGGTTGCGCCATCGATGCCCGGCGCGCCGCCTGCGGCGGGAACGGGGGCGCACGAGTCCTCGTCCCGGACGAGCGAGTCGACGCTTACCGCGAAGAGGGTCGCGAGCCGGACGAGCCGGTCGATCTCGGGGACCGATTCGCCCGTTTCCCATTTCGCTACCGCCTGCCGCGAGACCCCGACCGCTTCGGCGAGTTCTTCCTGGGATAACGCGGCGGCTCTCCGCAACGCGACGATTTTTTCTCCGATATGCATGGCACTCCTCCCTGTCGACCACTATACGCGAGCGAACGCGAACGGGCCACCAAGTCGACGCGACAAAACGCGCAACCGGCGGTTGCCGACCTTTCAAAGTTGGGGTGGCGGACGGGACGCGCGGGGACGAAGCGCGCGCCGTTGACCGCGGTCAGTCGAGCCCCGCGCGGCACGGGAGCCAGGGGAAGACGCATGGGAGGGAAGAAGGAAGCGAAACCCGGCGAACATCGCGAGAAAAGGCTCTTCCCCTTTTTCAGCCGTACGGGTCGGGAAACTGCGCCCGCCAGGAAAGGGGTCCGAGCCCCTCGCGGCGCTCGAATTCGGCGGAGAAGCGGTTCTCGTCGGGGTAGCCGCAACGGCGGGCGATCTCGCCGACGCCGAGGAGGGTATTCTTGAGGAGGTTCGCGCCGACGTCGCAGCGGAGCCGGTTCAGGTACTCGCCGACGCTCGAGCCGGTCGACCTCCGGAAGCGCCAGTGCGCGAGAAAGGGGTTCATCCCCGCGCGACGGGCGAGTTCGGAAAGCTTGAGGGCGGGATCGGGATACCGGACGTGGATCTCGCGGATGATCGGGTAAAGCTCGCCTTCCTCGCGGATCGCGGAGGACGCGGTCTCGTCCTCGAGGGCGAACATGGACTGGAGAAGCATGAGCATCTCGAGGAAGAAGGAACGGCCCCGGCAGGGCCATGTATCGTCCGGCTGGTCGACGAGCTGGCGCTCGAGATTCTCGGCCATGCGAAGGAGGCGGCTCCGGATGGATCCGTTCACCGGAAGGTGGAAGGGATTGCCGCGCCCGCCGCGCAGGAAGGGATCGATGAGGATGCGCTCGGTACGGAAGGCGCCTGCGTCCCCGCCTTCGGCGTCGATGCCGCCGAGGCCGTGGTTGATGACCTCGGGCCGGAAGAAGACGCTGAAGCCCTTCGCGCCCGAAAGGGCGACGTTCGAGACCGGCTTCGCGTAGTTGAGGCAGAGCGTGACGGGGGCGAAAAGGGATTTTTCCGCGCCCCGGTCGCCGACGATCAGCGAGCCTTCGTCGACGAACATGAGCTGGAACATCGCGGGGTCGCTTCCGTCGAGAACGGCCATCTCCCGGGTAAAATAGATCTGGAAAACCGCGCCTTTGTAGATCTCGCGGCCGATTGTCTGCAATGTATCCATGGTTTATACTATACTCCTCTTTCGATTCCACGTCATCCGGAATCGTCCGTTGGGGAGGATCGCGGTGAACTTGACCGTTGCAGTAGTGATCGCCATTCCGCTTCTCGCCGCCATCGTCGCGCTCGCGATCGCGCTCGTCTCGACGCGAAAGCGTCTCGCGCGGGATACGGGAAGGCTTTCCGCGCGCATCGCGGAACTCGCCGGGGAATCCTCGAGGCAAATCCAGACCTTCGCGCGGATCGGGACGGTAATCTCCTCGTCCTTCGACCGGGGGAGGCTTCTCTCGCAGATCCTTCTCATCCTCGCGGATTACTGGCCCTCGTGCGCCGTGAGGCTTCTCGTGTACCGGAAGGATGGGACCCTCGAGCGCATCGGTTCCGCGGGCGTGACCTCCGGGGGCGAGACGGTGTCCGTCAGGCCTTCCGACGAGAACCTCATGAGCCTCATCGCGACGGCGTCCGGAGGAAAACGCAATCCAGAGTGGGAGCTTTTTCTCGACCGGGGAGCGCTCCTCGACTGGGCGTACAACTTCCCCTTCGTCGCCGAGGAGCGTTTCATGGGAACGCTCGTCATCCTCTCCCGGACGCCCCTCGAGCGGCGCGACCGGCTCTTTCTCGGCGACGTGGCCTCGCTCATCGCCTCGGCCCACCAAAACGTCCTGACGGCGAGGGAGAAGGACATCATCAACGACCGGTTCGGGAAGAGCGTCGACCCGCGCGTGCGGGACGTACTCCTGTCGTCGGCCGAGGAAGGGCGGATTCTCGAGGTCAGCGTGCTGTTCCTCGACATTCGCGGGTTTACCGCGCTTTCCGAGCGGCTCGGGCCGACGGAGACCGTGCGCTTTCTCAACGGGGTGTTTACCGCCTGCGAGACGGTAGTGCACCAGGAAGGCGGCTTCGTCAACAAATTCACCGGAGACGGATTCATGGCGGTCTTCGGCGCGCCGACGGGCAACGACAGCCATCCCGGCGACGCCGTGAGGGCGGCGCGGAGGATCGTCGCCGAACTCGCCGACGTCCCGGTCGGGATCGGAATCGCGACGGGACCCGCGCTCGCCGGGACGATCGGATCGGAAAGCCGGCTCGAGTACACCGTGATAGGGGACACCGTGAACACGGCCTCGCGCATCGAGGGGCTCTGCAAGGTTTTCGGCGCCTCGATCCTCGCCTCGGCCGCGACGGTCGCCCATGCCGGGGAGGCCGTCGGGGAATCGCGGTATCTCGGGACGCTCAGGCTCAAGGGAAAAAGCGCGTCCGTCAAGGCCTACGAGATACGGGAAGGGAAGCCGCCCTACGGGGAAGCGTACCTTGCGCGATTCGACGGGGCGATAACGGCGTACTTTTCGGGAGCCTTCGACGAGGCGGAACGCGCGTTCGCCGGGCTCGCCCGGGACAATCCCGCGGACGACGCCGTCGCCTGGTATCTCACGAGGGCGCGCGAGCGCCTTCAGTCGGACGATTCGCCCCGCTGGGACGGGGTCGAGCAGATGATCGTGAAATAACCGTCGCCGCCCGCGCCTCGTCCCCTGACACGCTACTCCCCCGCATCGTACCCCATCGCGGCGAGCACCTCGCCGTCCGAGCCGAAGGCGCCGAGGGTGCGGAGCGTCGAGAGACTCCGCAACAAAGTGTACCGAGCCTTGATGAGCGATCCCCGGCTCGCCGCGGCGAGCGAGGCGGCGGAGGCGAGCTCGGACACCGACGCCGCGCCGAGCCGGTACTGCTCGAGCCGGTTCTCGTAGTTGATTTCCGCGTACTCGACGGCCTTTTCCGACGACACGATCGTTCGCGCGGCGGAAACGCAGCCGTACAACGCCTGAGCCACGTCGATCTTGAGCGCGCTCGCGTCCTCGTCGGCCCCGAGCGAAGCCTGGCGCTCCTCGACCCGGGACTTCTCCACCGACGCGGCGGTCGACCAGGCGTCGAGCGGGACGTTCCCCGTCAGGGAGAAGCGCACCGCGGGATCCGAGAGCCCGTTAACGACGGCGTAGTCGAGACCGGTCGAAATCCCCGCGGACAGGGTCGGCAGATACGCGGCTTTCCCGAGATCGACCGAACGGCCGGCCTTCTCGAGCGCGAGCCGCGACGAGGCGAGAGCGGGATTCTCCGCGAGCGCGCGATCCTGAATCGCCGCGACGATCGACTCGATTCCCTCTTCCTCAAGCGTCGAAAGGCGCGCGACGAGGGAATCGTACGAGGCGAAATCGGGACGTTCGATCCCGCTGATCTTCCCGACGCCCGTGAGGGAGGCGAGCTTCGCCGAATAGACCGATACGTCGCGCTCGGCCTGCCCGAGGTTCGCCCGGGCGGACGCGGCGTTCGCTTCCGCCTCGAGGCAGTCTGCCATCGAGGCGGCCCCGATCTCGCGGCGGGCATTGGCGATCTCGAGGCTCGCGTCGCTCGACCGGATCGCGGCCTCGGCGCTTTCCCTGGTCGCGTGGGCCTCGAGGAGGGAATACCAGGCCGAGTCCACCGCGTCGAGACAGGCGTAATAGCCCGCGCGCGCCTTCTCGCGCGCCTGCGCCGTGGAAAGCGCGGCGATGCCCGAAAGGAGGCGATTCCTTCCGCCCGAATAGAGGGTTTGCGTCGCGCCGACCGAGACGCCCGCGGCGACCGTGTCGGTTACGGAAAGTCCCGGGGCAGCGGGCGCCGAGGCCGACGCGGAAGCCGAAAGAGTGAGCGAGGGAAGGCCCTCGTAGCGCTGGAGCCGCTCGTCGACGCCCGCGCTCTCGACGGACAGTCCGAGACTCGCGAGCGTTCTCGAGGATGCGAGCGCGAGCGCGCGGGCGCGATCGAGCGTCAGGGATTCGACCCCGGTACCTTCGGCGCCGATCGCGGCGGGAATTCCGAACGGGGCGAGCGCGAATAGCGCGACGATCATTGCCCGTATCTTCATCGATCGAGTCTCCTTGTCATTCATACCGCAACGCCTCTATCGGATACAGGGACGCGGCCTTGCGCGCGGGATAGAAGCCGAAGAATACGCCGACGATCACCGCGAAGGCCGCGGACACCGCTATCACGGCGGGATTTATCAGCGTGGGCAATCCCGCGAACGCGGTGAGCGCCCGGCATATCGCGAGCGCGAGAACGATGCCGATCAGGCCGCCCATGAGGCTCAGGATCACCGATTCCGAGAGAAACTGGAAAAGGATATCGCGCTTTCGCGCGCCGACCGACATCCTGATGCCGATCTCGCGCGTCCGTTCCGTCACCGAAACGAGCATGATGTTCATGATGCCGATCCCGCCGACCACGAGCGAAACGCCCGCGATCGCGGCGAGAAGCATCGTGAGCGACTTCGAGGTCTGCGACGCGGTCTTGATGATGTCGGCCATGTTCATGATCCGGTAGTCCGCGTCCGCGAAACGCCCGAGCCGATGCGACTCGCGAAGGATCTCGTCGATCTCCGCCTGCGCCCGGTCCATGAGGCCTTCTTTGGTGACGCTCACGGCGATCATGTTGAGGTTCCTGTCCCGGCTGAGGCGCGCGATCGCGGTATCGAGCGGGACCATGATCACGTCGTCCTGGTCGTCGCCCATCCCGCTCGCGCCTTTCCCGGCGAGCACGCCGACGATCGTGAACGGCGTCGAGCCGATCCTGATCGAGGATCCGACGGGATCGAGCGAACCGAACAGTTCCCTCGCGACGGTCTTTCCGACGACGGCGACCTTCGCGCGCGCGGCGAGGTCCTCGAGGCCGAAAAATTCGCCCGAGGCGACCGGCCACTCCTTGATGACGAGGTAATCGGGCTCGACGCCCAGGACGCTCGTCTGCCAGTCCCCCATCCCGCCGACTACGTCGAACGAGCCGCGGACGATCCCGGATATGGCCCTGACGTAGCTCGCCTCCGCGCGGATCTTCCTCACGTCGGCGCGCGTGAGCGCGTTCACCGCGTCCGGGCCGCGCATCGGCATCACGTTGATGAGGTTCGTGCCCATCGACGCGATTTGGCGGGTTATCTCGCGCCGGGACCCTTCGCCGATCGCGACCATGACGATCACCGAGCATACGCCGATGATGATCCCGAGCGAGGTGAGGAGACTCCGCATCCGGTTCCTCAATATGCTCCTGAACGAAAACTGTATCAGTTTGCTCGCCGTCACGTTCTCGCCCCCTCTGACCGGGCGATGAGGCTGTTCGTCCGCTTCCATTCGGCGAGCGCCTCGGCGGCGCTTTTCCGCCCGCTCACCGCGAGGTCGGAAACCATGGCCCCGTCCCGCATCGTTATGATTCGCTTGGTGAACGCGGCCACCTCGGGCTCGTGGGTGACCATCACGATAGTCTTTCCGCGTCCGTTAAGGTCCTGAAAGAGCGACATGATCTCGAGCGTCATCTCGGTGTCGAGATTCCCGGTCGGCTCGTCGGCGAGGATGAAGGCGGGGTCGTTTACCATAGCCCTCGCGATCGCGACGCGCTGTTGCTGCCCGCCCGAGAGCTGCGAGGGCACGTGATGGTACCGATCGGCGAGGCCGACCTCCTCGAGCGCCTTCATCGCGAGCCGCCTCTGATCGCGGCGGCGTCCCGAGCGCCCGTAAAAAAGGGGTAGCTCGACGTTCTCGATCGCGGTCGTTCTCGCGAGAAGGTTGAAACCCTGGAACACGAAACCGATCTTCTCGTTCCGTATGCGGGCCGCCTCGTCGGAGGAGGCCTTCGAGGTATCGAAGCCCTCGAGAAGATACGTCCCTTCGGTCGGCTTGTCGAGACACCCGAGGATATTCATCAGCGTAGACTTTCCCGAACCGGAGGGCCCCATTATCGAGACGAACTCGCCTTCGGCGACGGAAAGGTCGAGCCCGCGAATCGCCCGCACCGTCACGTCCCCGAGCGCGTACAGTCGCTTGATCCCGCGCAGTTCTATGACGCCCATCTTCAGTCGGCCCTTTCCTTCACGATCACTTTCATGCCCTCGAGCTCGAGATCCTGTCCCGCGACGGGGGACACCTCGGTATTCGTCCCGTCGGAAACGCCCGTGACGACGCGAATGACGCCAAGCTCGCCGCTACCGTCGACGGTCCAGAGATTCTTCACCATCTGCGCGGAGGGCGCCCCCGACGAGGGGTCGGTCATTTTCGGGCGGGTACCGTTTCCCCGCTGCGCGATTCCTCCGGGAGGACCGCCGCGGGGGAAGCGCGGACCCGACATCAGCGAGAAAAGCCCGCCTGATTTCCTCGGCCGCGCGGGCGTCGCGTCCTTCGTTCCGTTCGCCTCGAGCGCCTTCGCCCGTTCCTCGGGAGAAAGAAGCGCAAGTTCGGCCTCGAGAACCCGTTTCGCGATCTCCTCCTCCGAAAGGGTCGTCGGCTCGTATCGAAGCGCGGCGTTCGGGACGAGCAGGGCGTCATCCCTTCGGGACACGATGAACGCCACGTCCGCCGTCATTCCGGGAAGAAGCGCCCCGTCAGAGTTGGCGAGCGCGACGATGACGGTATACGAAACGACGTTATCGGTCGTCGTCGGGACGAGGCGAATCGTCTCGACGCTTCCCGCGAATCGCTTTCCCGGGAGCGCCTCCACCGTGAAACGGACCGGCAGCCCTTCGCGGATGGACGCGATGTCGATCTCGTCGACGGTCGCCTCTATCTCCATCTTCGTGAGATCTTCCGCGATCGTGAACAGCGACGACGAGTTGCTGCTCGATCCCTCGACGACGTTCTGCCCGGCGTCCACGTTCCGCTGCAGCACGACGCCCGTAATCGGGGACTTGATGAACGCGTACTGGTTGATCTCCGTCTCGATGACGCGAAGCTCCGCCTCGGCGGACACGACATCCGCGCTCGAGACGTCGAGCGTGGTCTTTGCCTGCTTCGTCTCGAAAGACGAGACAAGGCCTTTCTCGGCGAGCTTGAGCTGGTTTCCGTAGTTGATCGAATTGAGATCCCGCGTCGCGCGCGCCTTCTCGACCGCGGCCCGGGCTTTTTCCTGCTGAAGCCGGAGCATGTCGGTATTGAGCGCCGCGAGAACCTGACCCTTCGTGACGCGGTCGTTATAGTCGACGAAAACCTTATCGACGGTTCCGCTCATCTGGGCGAGAACGCTCACCGAGGACACGGGCTCGAGCTTGCCGCTTGACGATACGGCCTTCTCTATCGCGCCCCGGGCGATCACCGCGTATTCATACGCCGGTTTTCCCGCCGATCCTTTCCTTCCCGCGCAGCCCGTGATCGCCCCGATGACGCACAACGCGACAAGTGTCGCCCGGGCGACGCATACGCGCGCCCGGCAGGTATTTTTCATTTCCCAATCTCCCTTACCGCACACTTTAGCAAGAAACGTGCCATCAATTTAAACCGTTTGAAACACGCGCCACTCCATACTATACCATGATTCCCTTCCCCGTAACGAGCGTTTCACGCGCGCTTTTTTCAGGGGCCGTTATTTCCCGATCGGGAAATTTTTTCCCATTGTCAGCGTAACGTAAAATCAGCGAAGTCCCTCTTGACCTTTCCGCGCCATATAGTTAGTTTTCTAACTAATGATTGACAAGGATCTCGCGCTTGCCGTCACGCGGGCGTTCGGCCTCAAGAACGCGATTTTTCGCGGTTTCGAGCATCCGGATTTCGAGCCCCCGCTCGGCGACAGCCAGAAACGCGTTCTCATGATCGCGTGGAGGCTCGAGGGAGCTCCGATGCAAACGCTGAGCCGCGAGGCCGGTCTCGAGAAAGGATCGCTCACCGCCGTCGTCGACACGCTCGAATCGCTCGATCTCGTCGAAAGGGTTCGGCAGGACGACGATCGACGGTCGTTCTCCGTCAAGCCGACTTCCCGCGGCGCCTGCCTCGCCCGAAAGATCGACGTACGATTCCGTTCTCACGTTGAATCGCTTCTCGTTCGTCTCGAGCCCGCCGAGCGCGCGCGCTTCGTCGAGGCGCTCAAGACGATCGCGCGAGACCTTTCCCTTCTGTCCGATTAAAGGAGCTTTCCCATGGATTCCGAAAATTCCCGCATGACGGTGCTCGCCGAGACGCCGCCGCTCAAGGCCATCATATCGATGGCCGCGCCGGTCATACTCGGCATGATCGTCCAGGTCCTCTATAACATGGTGGACACCTTCTTCGTCGGAAGGATGAACGACGTCAACCAGCTCGCGGCGGCGAACCTCGGCTTTCCCTTCTTCATGATCATGATGGGAATCGGGAGCATCATCGGAGTCGGCTCCGCGTCGGTGATTTCCCGGTACCTCGGGATGAAAAAGGCGCGCGAGGCAGGCGAGATCGTCGGCCTTTCGTTCTATCTCATCGTCGCCATAGCCCTGGTCGTAACCGTCCTCAGTCTCGCATTCCTCGACCCGATCCTTTTCCTCATCGGCGCAAGGGACGCCGACATCGGCCCAACGCGCGCATACCTCGTTCCCCTCATCATCGGCTCGGTCACAATCATGGGAAATTTTTCCCTCGGAATCATGATCCGCGCGGAAGGCGGGGCGGTCAACGCGATGAAGGGCATGATCCTTGGCTCGGTCGTAAATATCGTCCTCAATCCCGTGATGATATTCGCCTTCGGATGGGGAATCGCGGGCTCGGCATGGGCGACGGTCACGGCGAACGCGGCAGGCATTCTCTGGTATCTTTGGTGCTATGCCCGGAAGTCGATCCTCCGCATCACGTTCGGCGCGAAGGTTTTTCACAGCGAGTACTTCCGGGAGATCTTCTCGATCGGTATTCCCTCGGGGATCAACCAGGCGCTCATGTCGCTCGCGGTGATCGTCACGAACAACCTCGCGTGCGTGTACGGCTCGGCGTTCCTCGCGGCAATGGGAATCGCGAGCAAGGTCAACAGCATCATCATCCTGACCCTCGTCGGCCTCGCGACCGGTTGCCTACCGCTATACGGCTACAACTACGGCGCGGGAAACCGGAAACGCCTCGCCGCGATCCTCAGGACGAGCATGAAGCTCGCCGTCGCGATCGGAATGGTCCTTTTCGCGTCGTTCACGATTACCGGCAAATACCTCGTCGCGGCGTTCTCCGATATTCCCGAAGTCGTGTCGCGCGGATCGTACATTCTCCTCGCGATGTCATGCTCGGCCCCCGCCGTGGGCATCGCCATGATCGTGATGAACTGCCTCCAGGCGATCGGGAAGGCGGTCCCGTCCCTCATTCTCTCGATGGGCCGCCAGGGACTGTTCTACATTCCACTCGTATTCGCGCTCGACGCGGCGTTCGGTTTCAACGGTCTCGTTTTCGCGCAGCCGATCGTTGACGCGCTCATGGCGACGATCGGATTCCTTATCCTCCGACGAGTGATCAAGAGGGATTCGCATCTCGCCGGATCCGAAAATCGATAGACCGCGCCGGTCGAATGAAACGCGGGAGCGACGACGTCAAGCGGAGTTCTCCTGCGCCAACATTCTCGAAACGCCTTGTCCTGCGCGGCGCTTTATAGTACAGTTTCCCGATAATGAACTACATCGATTTACGAAGCGACACCGTTACCTGGCCGACCCCCGAGATGCGCGAGGCCATGGCCAAGGCGCCGGTCGGCGACGACGTCTATGGCGACGACCCGACCGTGAGGGAGCTCGAACTGTACGCCGCGAGTCTCTCCGGAAAGGAAGCCGCGCTTTTCGTCCCCTCCGGGACTTTCGGAAACCAACTCGCGCTTTTCACCCACTGCCCGAGGGGCAGCGAAGTTATCCTTGACGAACACTGCCATATCGTCCAGCACGAGGTCGGCTCCTCGGCCGTAATCGCGGGCGTTCAGCTTCGCTCCGTCGATTGCGGTACTACCCTCCTTCGCGCCGATCTCGTCGAGCCGAGGATACGCGTCGGCGACGACATCCACGAGCCGAAAACGAGCCTCATCTGCCTCGAGAACGCGCACTCCAACGGTCGCGTCATGAGCCTTCAGGCGATGGAAGGTATCCGCCGCGTCGCGGACCGTAACCACCTTCCGATCCATCTCGACGGCGCGCGGCTTTTCAACGCGGCAACGAGCCTCGGCGTCCAGGCCAAGGACGTGACCCAATACGCCGACTCGGTCATGTTCTGCCTCTCGAAAGGGCTGTGCGCGCCCGTCGGTTCGATGCTCGCCGGAACGCGAAAATTCATCGATCAGGCGAGGCGCGGAAGGAAACTCATGGGCGGCGGGCTCAGGCAGGCGGGGATTCTCGCCGCGGCGGGCCTCATCGCGCTCAAGGAAATGCGGCTCAGGCTCGACCTCGACCACGACAACGCGCGGCTTCTCGCGCAGAAACTCGCCGAGATTCCCGGCGCCATCGTCGATCCCGCGACCGTCGACATCAACATGGTTTTCTTCTCGCACGAGGCCAACCAGTCCATCGACGGCGAAGCCTTCGTCGAGTTCATGAAGGAACGCGGAATACTCGTCAATCCTTTCGATCAATCGAGGACGCTCCGTTTCGTAACGCATTACTGGATTACCCGGGACCACGTGTCTACCATCGCGAACGCGGTAAGGGATTTCTACGCATAGGGGGATCACCATGGCGGAGAGCGTACAGGAAGCCGGAAAGAATATCGACAGGACCGTCCTCGTCAGGCGAGCGGCGTTCATCGCCCTCGCGGGAAACCTCGTCCTCGCGGCGATGAAGATCGCGACCGGCCTTTACGCGGGAAGCCTCGCGGTTCTCGGCGACGGCATCGACTCCTCGACCGACGTGGCCATCGCGCTCATGACGCTCGCGATCGGGTTCGTCATCAACCAGCCGTCGGACAAGGAGCATCCCTGGGGCCACCACCGCGCCGAGACGATCGGCACCGTCGCGCTCGCCTTCGTCATCATGTTCGCGGGATTCCAGCTTTTCACCTCGTCGCTTCACCGGCTTCGGGACGGCGGCATTTCCGAGGCCCCGGGTCTCGTCGCCCTCGCGGTCACCGCCTTCTCGGTCGGTGGAAAGCTCCTTCTCGCGCTGTCGCAGTATCGTCTCGGCAAAAAGGCGGGTAGCGCCATGATCCTCGCGAACGCGAAAAACATGACGAACGACGTCGTGATCTCGGTCTCCGTCTTCATCGGGATCGGCGCCGCGCGACTTTTCAGCATGCCCGCGCTTGACGCCGTGACCGCGCTTCTCGTGAGCCTTTGGGTCATGAAGTCGGCGATCGGAATATTCCGCGAGCAGAACCTCGAGCTGATGGACGGTAACGCGGACGACGAGCTCTATCGCGCGCTTTTCTCTGCCGTCCGCTCGGTGCCCGGGGCGGGCAACCCGCATCGCGCGCGCATCAGGAAGATGGCGAGCTCCTGGGACATTGACCTCGACATCGAGGTCGCCGGGGACCTTACCGTGCGCCAGGCGCACGAGATCGCGGAACGGGTCGAGCGGGCCATACGCGACTCCATCCCCGACGTCTATGACATCATGGTGCACGTCGAGCCCGAGGGAATCGGGCACCAACCCGAGCAGTACGGACTTTGCTCGAGCGACGTGCAGGACGGGAAATAGCGGAAAGGATTACCTGCCGGATTTTCTCCAGGCGTCGACGAACTCGATCATGTACTGCTGAACGCCGCCGAACCATCGATCGGCGAGCGCCGTCGCTTCGACGCCGACATACCGATAATGCCAGGACTCCCAGCGGTATCCGGTTACCGACTCGAGTCCTTGCGGGAACGAGACCGACCATCCGTACTCGCCCGCGTGCGCGGCGAGCCAGCGCCCGGCCTTCGTGCCGGCGAAGTCGTCGGTGATCGAGCCGAAGTCGACCGCGGTCCCGAGCTGATGCTGGCTCTGTCCCGGCTTCGCCGATTCGCGGCTCGCGGCCGCCTCTCCCATCTCGCGCACGTTTCTCTCGTACACTTTCTTCTGATATTCGTAAGAGCGATAGGACGAGCTCGCGACGAGGGTGACCCCGTCCGCGAGCGCCGCGCGAGCCATGCGGTCAAGGGCCGCCTCGGCTTCCTTTCTCAGGGAGAGCCCATCGCGGGAGACGACGTAAGCCTTTCCCTTCGCGAGGGTAACGAGATCAGTCGGGACCAAGCCGGCAGGGACCGGATGCTTCTTGTCCACGAGAACGAGGATACCGTCGGAACGCGCGGCATCCGCCCCGAGAACGAGCTCGAGATCGGCGAGGAACGCGGCGCGGTTTTCGTTCATCGCCGCGACGTACGAACGGGGAATCGAGTCCGGCGCGCGGAAAACATCGTCGCCCGAGATCGCGCAAACGCGCGCCGACAGCAAGGCCACGACGGATAACGACAGCAGAGCCTTCTTCATTTCTCGAAATCCTTGATTGGCCATCCCCGACGCCGCGCGACCATGAAAAGCCTGAAATCGGGATTCGCCGCGACGGGATAGCCCACGGACTCGAGGAGCGGCACGTCATGCACGCTGTCCGAATAGAACGAGCACAGTTGCAGGTCGATCCCGCTTCGAGCGGCGAAATCGCGAATGATGCCGTACTTCCCCTCGGAAAAGACCGGCTTCCCCATGATGCGCCCCTCGAACACGCCGTCAGAGTACGCGAATTGCGTCGCGACGACGTCGGAAGCGGGGACCCCGCAATGCTGCGCGAGGGGATACACGGCCTCGAAGGGCGCCGACGTCGCGAGGATGACGCGCACGCCCCTTCGCCGCAAATCGGCGATCTCGCGGACCGCTCCCGGATACAGGGCTCGCGAGAGATACCGATCGAAGGCCTCGCGGGCGACGTCCTCGAATTCCGCGCGGGTCCTCCCGCTCAGACGCGGGAGGCTCAGGGCGAAAAGCGATTCCATCTTGACGCTGAAAAAGCGGTACATCACGAACAGCGCGGGCGCCGCGAGAAGATACCACCATTTGATAAACCGTCGTCTCATGCAGACCTTGATGAAGGCCATGGCCGTCGCGCGCCGGGTGATGGTGTGATCTACGTCGAAAAAAGCAATTAACTCGCGTCGCATACCGTTACAGGATAATGACTATGGTACTCCTGAGCAAGCCCTTTTTATACTCGATCGATTGCGAAAGGTTCCTGCACATGACGAGACCCAATCCCCGGTATCGGTCGGAGAGGGCGTCGTAATGGGGATGCGCCGACTTGGTCCCGCGGAGCATCTCGTCGAAATTTCTCGTGCTGTAGCGAATGACGATTCGCGTCGCGTCGGAGCGGGTAACGGAAAGGTAAACCCTGCAGGAAGTGCAGGGCCTCGAATGCATGACGATGTTGTCGAAAAACTCGGTGCTCACCAGGGTCGCCTTGTCCCTGATCGTCGAATCGAGAAAATCGCACCGCGCGATGAAGCGCTCGAGGACGGAAAGGTTTTCGAGCCTTGGCGCAAGCCAGATCGCGCGGCGCATGGAACGGATGCCCGTCAGATCACTTCGGTTAGCGAGAATATCACGGTGAAAAGCTCGCTGAAGCCCGTCGACTCGATGGCGAGCCGGACGACCTCGGAAGGCTTCATGATGTAGAGCTTGTTGCCGAGGGACTCCCCGTCGTCGAGGGCGGCCATGAGAACGCCGAGCCCCGACGAGGAAAGATTGACGACGCGCGAAAGGTCAAGCACGAGATTCGTCTGCTTGATGAGCGAGTATACCTTCGCCTGGAATTCGGTATAGGTATACGAATTGATGGTTCCGGCGACCTCGAGCAGCGCGTAGTTCGGACCGTTTTTCTCGACGATTGCGATGTTTTCCATTTGCTCCTAGCCTCTCATTTGGACAAGTATTTGAACACGAGCACGGTTATGTCGTCCTCAAGCTCGCGCGAGACGAAATCCGACAGGCTGTCGCACATGAACTGCGCCATGCGCCCCGCGGGATACGACCGGTTGTCGAGCAGAAGGCGCTGTACGCGATCCTTGCCGAACCGTTCCCCGCGGAGGTTCGTCGAATCGACCAAGCCGTCAGTCGTCAGGAGGATGATATCCTGGGCATTGAGGACGATCTTCTTGACCTTGAGGTACTTCGACACGTCGCGGACGAACCCGAGAACCCTGCCGTCGCCCTGGATCTCGATCGCGTTGTTGTACGCCGCGGTGTACAGGAACATCGCGGGAACGCCGCAGTTGATGTAGTACATCGTGTTAGTGTTGAAGTCGATGAGGCCGAAAACGCCCGCGAAGAAAGTTCCCTTCGGCAGGTTGTTCTTAATGAAAAGGTTTACCTTCACGACGAGCTTCTTGAAATCGCTCGTCTCGGTGAGGAAGGTCCGCAGCACCGACTTGAGGATGACCATCGACATGCTCGCGTTGAGGCCCTTGCCCGAGACGTCGCCCATGACGAAAAGATACTTGTCCTGACCGAGCTTGATGAAGTCGATGAAGTCGCCGCCGAGCTTTCGCGCCGATCTCGTGATGAAATCCACGTCGATCTTCTCGTGGCTGATGCGATCGATGTTTTCCTGAATCGAGGAAATGACCTGGCCGGAGAACTCGATCTCGCGGTCGACCGTGAGGACGACCGACTCGTTCGCGATGTTCTTGAGGTAATAGAGGACGAGGAAGAAATTCGAGTACAGTTTCGTGAGGACGCGGAAATCGTAATCCGTGTAATCGGCGCCGCGGCGTTTGGGACCGAGGAGAATGATTCCGACGACGCGGTGTCCCTCGCGGATGAGTATGAACGCGTCCGCGTGCGCGATCTCGAATATCTTCAGGAGATCCGCCTTAATGTCCGCGTACACGTGATTCGTGATCGCCTGGGTCTTGAGGACGATCGAGTCGTTGTGGCTGAGAAGGAAGTCGATAGCCTTGTTCTCGATGGCGATCTCGTGCTTCGCCTCGGTGGTCGAGAACACGGTCCTGAGCTTCGACTTGTCGTCGGACACCATGATCTCGATGGTGCTCGTCTCGACGTGTTCCCTGAGCGCCTCGGACACGCCCTTGATGACGCCGTCGACGCCGCCGGTGTAGTCGATCTCGTCGAGGGCAGTCTCGAGGTCGAGCTCGTAGTCGCTTCCGACCCTGACGTACTTGCGGATCCGGTGCGAGAGCCACTCGCGTATGGTAAGGAAGGCCATCACGGCCACGACGAGCAGGAGGACGATAAAGGGCACGCTCTCGAACGCGCGATAGGATACGGTGGTAAGGATTCCGACGGAAAGGCTCGTGACGAGGCTGATGACCGCGAAGTTGACGACGGTCGCGACGATGAGCGTCCGGTCGAAAAGGGTCGTTACCGAGATCGCCTGGTAGATGAGGAGGAGCGCGACGGCAAGGCCGAAGGGAATGAGCGGCATCGCCCACGCGTACCCGCCCGCGAAACGGTAAATGAGCCATGAAACGAAATAGCCCGCGCACACCGATATCGCGATGAGGAGAAGCCGCTGCCGATAGATCCGGCTCCTGAGCCCGAGGGCGCGCAGGAGCATCACGAGAACGGCGAGCGCCGGGACCGCGATGAGATACACGAGCGCGTACAGCTGGAACCCGTCCATCACCCCGAAGAACGGGACGGTCGAGAGCTGGAAACGGCCATACGCGTCCTGATAGATACCCTTCACCGTGGCGACGAGAAGGTATCCCGCGAACAGGGTGAATATCGTCACGACGACGTTAAGGGCGGGGCTTTTCGGCTGATACGGCGCGGTGAACGCGTACTTGAGCAGCGAGAGGGTCACGAAGGCAAGCACCATGAAGCAGAGCTTCAGCGCGTGCGCGCTCATCGTCAGATGATCCATGTACGCGAGGTTCGCGGAGAGCCCGGCGAAAAGGGTAACGATCGCTGAGGCCATCGCGACGCTCGTGACGGCGCCGTCGACCTTTTCGGCGCGAGAGTCGAGCCACCAGGAGAAGAAGAAAAGGAACGCGGCAAGTATGTAGCAGAATATGAGCAGGCTCATGGTTACTCCTCGATCTTCGCGACGAGCATGGTCACGTCGTCGCGCAGTTTCTTGTCGCCGTTATACGAGAGGACCAGATCGGCGATGTCGTTGACGAAATGCTTCGCGCTCTTGTGGGCGCTGTTCTTCACGGTATTCATGTAGAGCTCGGTATCGCCGAGCTCCACGCCGGAGTCGTCCATGACCTCCGAAACGCCGTCGGAGGCCATGAGTATCACGTCGCCGCGATAGAGGGGCATCTCGGCCTGCACGATCTCGTCGAGATCGATGATGCCGACGAGGCTGCACGAGGATCCGAGCGGCTTGATCTTGTAGCCGTCGGGCGCGCGGGTGATGATGATGGGATCCGCCATCGAGGCGTTGACGTACCGGATCTTCATGGCCTTCGTGTCGACGATGCCGATGAAGAGAACGGCGTACTTGTCCTGGAGGTGCATGCTCTTGATGGCGGTGTCGATCGCCCGAACGACCGCGGGGAGGTCTTCCTTGTTCTCGATGATCTTTACGGTGTTGATGATGACGCCCATGATGAGCGCGGACGCGAGACCTTTTCCGGAAACGTCGCCGAGAAGGAAGAAGGTTCGGTTCTCGTCGAGCGGAATGACGTCGTAGAAGTCGCCCGAGACGTTGACGAGCGGGCGGAAATACGAGGCGATATCGAGCTTCGGGATATCGGGCATCGTCTGCGGAAGGAAGGACATCTGCGTCTCGGCGACCATGTCCCATTCCTTCGCGAGTTCCGAGATCGCCGTGAGCTGGGTGATCGTCTTCGTGCGCTTCTGGAAATTCGCGAATTCGTACTGGAGGGAGGCGAACACGCTTTCATCGAACACCTTCATGTAGCGGCACATCACGTAGAAGTGGAGTTTGCCGTACACGAGGAAGAAACCGCGCGCGCGCTTGAAATCCGACACGAGGCCGAGCTCCTCGTCGATGAGGTAAAACCCGTCGGGCCAGGTCTCGGTGAAGTTCCGGGAAAGAACCTCGAGGGTATTCGGATCGGTCGCGATCCGCGTGGTGCTGTTGTAGATGACGTACGAATTCTCCGCGTTCACGTACAGGACGGAACTGTCGGCGTCGTGCTCGAGGACGGTCTGAATCGAGTCGATCAGGTCCTCGATGGTGTACGAGAACCTGAGCCGATCGACGAATCGAACGAGGAGCCTCGTGTCGCCGACGCCGAACACGCTGTACTCCTGACGCGCCCAGATCTCCCGGGTAACGAGCGAGGCGACGGTGGCGGCGATGAAGAAAACGATCGCCGAGCACACGAATTGCCCCACGAAGTCGAACTCGGGATAGAGAATGAACATGAAGTAGGAAAAAACGAGACCGACGAAGGCGTCGATCGCGAGCTTGGAAAGCCGTTTCCGGGATTGGATCATCCTGATGTACCTCTTGAAGGTGAGAGTCTCGGGCAATCCCCGTCTTTGGATCGGTTATCCGGGAACGCCGAAACCGAGCCGCCGTTCCATCCTGAAAAACAGCGACCGCCGATTCCCCTGGCGCCATAAGCCAGTCAGCGACTCCGATTATACCATATATCGGCGGATTTGCGGTGAAAAAAAGGCCGCGGAGGCATTTCCGCGGCTATCGCTCAGGTATGAAGCTCCTCGAGAAGGACCGGCTCGGGCGACGAGTTCTCGCCCTCGAGGCGCGAAACCTCTTCAAGGAGGGATTTCGCCTTCGAGGAAAGTTTCGTCGGAACGCGGACGATCACCTTGATGTAAAGGTCTCCCTTGCGGCCGCTCGCGACGGGAACGCCTTCCTCCCTGATCCGGAGAAGCTTTCCGCTCTGGGTTCCCGACGGAACCTTGAGCTTGAGCTGCTTCCCGTCGAGCGCGGTGATGGTGATCTCGGCGCCGAGGGCCGCCTGCGTCATTGATATCGGGATCGCGCAATAGAGATCGGCGCCCGAGCGCTCGAAATGGGTGTCGGCCTTCACGCGGATGAACACGAAGAGGTCGCCGTAGGGACCGCCCGCGGTACCCGCGTCGCCCTGTCGGGGGATGTTTATGCGCTTGCCGTCCTCGACCCCCGGGGGGATCGTCACGAGGATCTTCTGCCGTTTCTTCTGGACGCCCGAGCCCGCGCATTCGCGGCAGGGGTTTTCGATGATCGTGCCCTCGCCATGGCAGGTCGGGCACGGGGAAGCGATCGAGAAAAAGCCCGAGCTGTGCCTGACCTGACCCGCGCCCTGGCAGGTAGAACACATCTTCCTGCCCGAGCCGCCCGAGGCGCCCGTGCCCTTGCAGGCCCCGCACGTCTCGTTCCGGGAATACTGGACTTCGGCCTTGGTGCCGTAGACGGCGTCGCGGAAGTCGATCTGAAGGTCGTAGCGAAGGCTCGCGCCGGCCTGGGCGCCGCCGTGACCGCGCCGCCGCGACCCGCCGCCGCCCCCGAAGAGGTTTTCGAAGATCCCGCCGAAGTCGCCGAAGATGTCCTCGAAGCCCTGGAAGGCGCTCGGGTCGAAGCCGCCGGGGCCTCCCGGGCCGCCCATGCCCTCGAGCCCCGCGTGCCCGTATTGGTCGTAGATCTGGCGTTTCTGGTCGTCGGAAAGGACCTCGTAGGCCTCGGTCGCTTCCTTGAATTTCTCCTCGGCGGCGTGGTCGCCGGGGTTTTTGTCGGGATGGTATTGGATCGCGAGTTTCCGGTAGCCCTTCTTGATTTCGTCTTTTGAGGCGTTTTTCGCCACGCCAAGAACTTCGTAATAATCTCTTTTCGCTGCCACGGGGGACTCCAGTCTCAAAGGATGATCGCACTATACGCCAAAAAATCCGGAACGTCGAGAACTCGCTTTACGGGACACCCCAAAGGGTATCCCGTAAAGGCGATCCTTCGCCCCGGATTCTTCAGCAGCGCGACCGCGCGCTCGTCAGTTCTTCTTGTCGTCGTCGTTGACCACTTCGTAGTCCACGTCGTCGGCGGAACCCTTGTTGGGTCCCGCGTTCGCCGAGGCGCCCGCGCCCGAGAAGCCTTCGCCGCCCGAGCCGCCCATGTCCGGACCGCCTTGCGGTCCCTGGCCGGACGCGCCCTGCTGCTTGTACATCTCCTCGGCGATCTTGTAGGAAGCCTGCTTGAGCTCCTCGGTCTTCGCCTTGATGCCCTCGATGTTGCCGCCCTCGATTTCCTTCTTGAGCGCGGCCACCGCGGCCTCGATCTTGTCCTTGTCGGCCTGACCGACCTTGTCGCCGAGCTCCTTGAGGGTCTTCTCGGTCTGGTAGATCATCGCGTCGGCCTCGTTGCGGGTGTCGACCTTCTCGCGCTCGGCCTTGTCGGCGGCGGCGTTCGCCTCCGCTTCCTTGACCATGCGGTCGATCTCGCTCTCGGAAAGCCCCGAGGAGCTCTCGATGCGGATCTTTTGCTCCTTACCCGTGCCGAGGTCCTTCGCGGTGACGTGGACGATGCCGTTCGCGTCGATGTCGAAGGTAACCTCGATCTGCGGCACTCCGCGCGGTGCGGCGGGGATGCCGACGAGGTCGAACTTGCCGAGGGTGCGGTTCTGCGCGGCCATTTCGCGCTCGCCCTGGAGGACATGGATGGAAACGGCGGTCTGCCCGTCGGCCGCGGTCGAGAAGACCTGGCTCTTGCGGGTCGGGATGGTCGTGTTGCGATTGATGAGTCGGGTGAATACGCCGCCCATCGTCTCGATGCCGAGCGAAAGCGGGGTAACGTCGAGAAGGAGCACGTCCTTCACGTCGCCGCCGAGGATACCGCCCTGGATCGCCGCGCCGATCGCGACGGCCTCGTCCGGGTTGACGGCCTTCGAGCCTTCCTTGCCGAAGAGGGCCTTCACGATCTCGAGAACCTTCGGCATGCGGGTGGAACCGCCGACGAGCAGGATCTCGTCGATCTGGTCAACGCTGATCCCGGCGTCCTTGACGGCCTTCCGGCAGGGCTCCTTGGTGCGCTCGAAGAGGTCCTCGGTCATCTGCTCGAACTTCGCGCGGGAAAGGCTCTTCTGGAGGTGCTTCGGGCCCGACGCGTCCGCGGTGATGAACGGGAGGTTGATCTCGGTATTCGTGACGGCGGAAAGCTCGATCTTCGCCTTCTCGGCGGCCTCGCGGAGGCGCTGGAGGGCCATGCGGTCCTTGGAAAGATCGATGCCGGAGTCGTTCTTGAACTCGTCGACGAGCCAGTTCATGATGCGCCTGTCCCAGTCGTCGCCGCCGAGGTGGGTGTCGCCGTTCGTGGACTTGACCTCGAAGACGCCGTCGCCGAGCTCGAGAATGGAAATATCGAAGGTACCGCCGCCCAAGTCGTACACGGCGATGGTCTTTTCCTTCTTGGAGTCCTTGTTGAAGCCGAAGGCGAGCGAGGCCGCGGTCGGCTCGTTGATGATGCGCTTGACCTCGAGGCCGGCGATCTTGCCGGCGTCCTTGGTCGCCTGGCGCTGGGCGTCGTTGAAGTACGCGGGTACGGTAATGACCGCCTCGGTAACTTCCTCGCCGAGATAGTCCTCGGCGGTCTTCTTCATCTTCTGGAGGATGAAGGCGCTGATCTCTTGGGCGGAATAGAGCTTTCCGTCGATATCGACGCGGACGTCGTCGCCCTGGGGGGTGACTTTATAGGGAACCAGCTTCGCCTCGCCGGTGAGCTCGCCGTAGCGATGGCCGATGAAGCGCTTGATCGAGTAGACGGTCTTGTCGGGATTGGTGATCATCTGGTTTTTCGCGGGCTGACCGACAACGCGCTCGCCCTTGGCGGTAAAGCCGACGATCGACGGGGTGGTGCGTCCACCCTCAGAGTTCTGGATGACGACGGGTTCGCCGCCTTCCATGACCGCGACGCACGAATTGGTCGTTCCGAGGTCAATACCGATAATCTTTCCCATAGTATATAGTCTCCTTTATTTAGCCGGTTATCGCGCGGTTTCCGCGCAAAAAAATCATCTTCGCCGGGCCCGTGGAGCTAACGCTCCGTGGAGTTTACGAAGCTTCGCTTCGTAAACTCCGAGTCGAGCATCAGGGCGTCGAGCCCGTGGCGCTTGCGCGCCCGTGGAGTTTACGAAGCTTCGCTTCGTAAACTCCCAAGTCGAGAATCTCGGGCCTACGGGCCGGGATTCTCGACCGGCATCTGAACCATCACCTTCGCGACCCGGATAACCCGGTCCTTGAGCTTGTAGCCCTTCACGAACTCGTCGGCGACGGTCGGTTCCTTCACCTCGGGCGACGGGACGCTCCCGATCGCCTCGTGGATCATCGGGTCAAAGGACGTTCCCTTCGAGGGGTAATACGCGAGTCCGTATTTTGACTCGAGCATACCGCCGAGCTGCTTTCGGATCATCGCGACCCCGTCGGCCATCGCCGAAGCATGGTTTCCCTCGGCGGGCGCGGGCGCGCTCATCGACTGGAGCGCCCGGTCAAAGTCGTCAAGGACCTGGACAAGGTCGACGAGCAGGCTCGCGTTCGCGTAATCGATCGCGTCCTGCTTTTCCTTGATCATCCGCTTCCGGTAATTGTCGAAATCGGCCGCCTTGCGGAGGTACTGATCCTGAAGCTCGGCGCATTTCTTCTCGAGCTCCGCGATCCGGTCCTCGGGAGCGGGCGTTTTCGGGCCCGCGTCGGCCGCTTTTCCGGCAGAAGCGCCTCCGTTGTCCGGCGCATCCTTCGCGTCAGGGGTTGCGGCTTTCGCCTCGGTACACCGAGCCTCCCCGTTTCCTTTCTCGGCCTGCTCGGGTGCTGCACCCTCGGGCATGGTCTCGGGGACAGGGACCTCGGCTTCATGTTCTGCGTGTTTCTTCATCAACAACCTCGAAAAAAAGATACTAATTTCACCGTACGGGGGTCAACCTAAAACCGTTCACCTTTTGGACATCGACTCGACGGCGCCGGTGATGAGCTTCCAGGCTATCGTGCCCGGCATCGGGGTATTCGGGAGCTTCGCCGGATCGAACCAGCGGGCCTCAGCGATCTCGGAACCGTCAACCCGGATATCGCCGGATACCCAGTCGGCGTAAAAGGCGACCATATGCTGGTCCGGGAACGGCCAGCTTTGGCTTCCGGCGTAGGTCACGTTCCCGACCTCGATACCCGTCTCCTCGCGAACCTCGCGGGCGACGCATTCCTCGAGGGTCTCTCCGTGCTCGAGAAAGCCCGCGATGCACGCGTACACGTCCTGATTCCGGTGAGCGTGGCGGGCGAGGAGGATCCGTCCCTCCTTCCGCACGAGAACGATGATGGCAGGCGAGATACGGGGAAAAATCAGCCGGGTACACGAAGGGCAAACCCGCGCCAGCTCGACCGGATGATCCTCGAGCCGAGCGCCGCACTGGGGGCAAAATCGCGTGGAGTGATGCCAGTTGAGGAGACCCAGGGCGCGGGACGCCGGCGCGGTAAGGGAGCGGATCGCGGGGTCGTCGGAGCCCGAGATCGCGCGGAGCCTGAGCCAGACCCCTTCGGGGACGCCCGGCCCGCGCCCGTCCGCCGTGATTCCCGGCCCGGAAACCGACCCCTGGACGACGGCCGAACGAGGAAGCTCGTCGCGCAGGAGAATCGCGCGGGACCGGATACCGGCGACCTCAAGATCGAGGGAGTCGACGATCGAGTCCGCAAGGATCTCGGGAAAGCGGTCCGGGAGGGTATGATCCGGGGTCAAAAAAAGTTCGCTTGAGCGAAAAATATAGTAACTATCGGCTGTCATCGGGATATTCTCGTACTAGACTATATAGAAATAAACGGACTGATAAAAGGAGTCAAGCATGAAAAAGATCGCGTTCCTGTGCGTTTTAACGGTATTTGCCGCCGTTTCCCTTCAGGCGGCGGACAAGGTTGAGGGTTACTGGAAGAGTATCGACGAAAAGACCGGCAAGGTCACCGCCGAATGGAGGATTTACGAGAAGAACGGGGGGTTATTCGGCGAAATCATCCGGGTACCGGACCAGGATGACACCACGCTCGCGGTACACTGCAAGGGTCCGTATAAAAACTTCCCCGTTCCCGGCGACGTGAGCAAGATGACCGTCATCAATACCCCGTTCATCTTCGGGCTCAGGATGAAAACGCCCGGCCAATGGGAGGGGGGCAATATCATCGACCCGGGCGACGGCAAGATGTATCAGTGCAAGGTCACCTTCAGGCCGGCCGACGGCAAGAAGTTCATGACGGAAACCCTCGAGATGCGGGGAGAGATCGGCCTCGGGATCGGACGAAGCCAGTACTGGCAGCGAATGAATGAGTCCGAGGCCCTCGCGCCGATAACTCCCCGGTAACGGGACGTTATTCCCCCGAAAAGAAGTCCGCGGTCGTCGCGACGAGGTCAAGCAGCCCGGAATCGGGCCAGGTAAGCCGCCTGACCCGTCCGGCGCACCCCTTCCCGCCCCGTTTTGCCTCATACAGGCTCAAATCGGACTGATTGAGGAGATAATCGGCGAGAGACTGCCAAAACACGGGACGCGCCTGGTCGATTTCATCCGCCGGCGGCTCAAGGATCGCGATCCCGAGACTGACCATGATCGGCATGCCTCCGGCGTGACCGGGGGCATTCAATCTCGACAAGCCCTCGAAAATCCGCTCGGCGACCATCGAGACGCCTTCCTCGGAACTGTCGGGAAGGAGAATCGAAAACTCGTCGCCGCCGAATCGGCCGATAAAGTCCGAACTTCGCGTTGATTCCCTGAGCACGTTGGCGAGATCGACGAGCGCGCGGTCGCCGGCGAGATGCCCGGCCCGGTCGTTGATCGGCTTCATGTTGTCCATATCGACCATGATGAGGCCGACCGGCTTCAGGGTCCGCGACGATCCCTTGAGCGCGCGCAGGAGGCATTGGTTGAAAAACCTCCTCACGAACGCGCCGGTGAGCGGATCGATCGTCGCCATCTCGTAGAGTTGCCCGTTCTGGATGGCGACCGCGGCCTGGTTCGCGAACACGCGCGTAAGCTCGCGCTCGGTCCAGTCCGCCAAGGGCCGTACAAAATACGCGATGCCGACGGTTTGACTCGCGACCCGAAGCGGGATCACGGTATCGCGATCCGATTCATCCAAAGAGCCGCGGTTGAACGCGCCATGGAACCGCGAGGCGTTATCGCGGAGAGCCGTTTCGGCAAGCGCGGGCTCAGAAACGTATCGTCCCGTTGTCGCCTTGATCGTCAGGGAGGAGCCGTCCTCGCCGGGTATGGCGAGAAAACCGTCGATGGCCTCGTTGGGTTCGTCGTCCGGTTCGATCATCCCGGATCGGAGATTCAGGGTCCCGAACAGACCGACGAAGCGGGAGAGAATACCTGAGAGGAGGCTCTCGAGCGGTTGAATCCTGCAGATACCGGGCGTCTCCGCGAGCACGTAGTTGACTCCCGAACGCCCCTTTTCGAGGATGGAAGCGGAATGCGCCGCCTTGAGCCCGACGTCCGTCCACAGCAAGAGCTTTTCCGGACCTTCGCTTTTATCGAAGTACCCCTGGATATCGAGCTTTTTCACGAGTTCCCGGGGAGGATTCTCGCTCGCGTAGCCGGTCTGAAGGATCACCTGCATGAGGGGATGGAATTTCCTCAGCTCGGCGAGCACCTCGTCTCCGTTCATCCCGGGCATATAATAGTCAAGAAGCATGAGATCGACGGGATATTCCCGGGCGACACGAAGGGCATCCTCTCCGTTTTCCGCGAGGACGACCGCATGTCCCTCGCGCTCGAGGACGAGCCTGGTCGCCTCGAGGTACTCGCGGTTGTCGTCGACAAGGAGGATTGTGCGCCCGGACGCCCCGGACTCACGGAATTTGCGCGCCATTGACTGTCTCCTGGAACCCGCGGTGGTTCAATGCCTTGATGAGCGGAATCGTCACGGCAAAGGTCGTGCCGTTCCCGGGAACGCTTGATACGTCGATGGTTCCGCGAAAATCTCCGGTTATTATATCATGCACGATCGTCAGGCCCAAGCCCGTGCCGACGCCGAACGGTTTCGTCGTGAACAGCGGGTCAAAGATCCGGCTCCGGGTTTCCTGATCCATGCCGGAACCCGTGTCCGAAACCGTCAAAACCGCGTTGTCCCCTTCCTCGCACAGGGAAATCGATACCGTCCCGCCCGCGGGCGCCATCGCGTCGATCGCGTTCATGACGAGGTTGGTAATCACCTGAACGAGCCGGTCGGGTTTCCCCGTGGCCATGATGGGGAACTCGGGCGACCAGAATTCCACGCCGCAGCCGCCCCGCCTGAGCTCATGGGCCAGAAGGACGAGGGAATCGGTGATCGCCTTCGAAAGGTCGAAGCGGACTCCCGGCTCGGAGGACTCGCTCTGGCGCGTCTGTCCCTTGATGCTCCTGATGAAGCCGGACGCCCGCTCCGCGGAGCGACGGGCGATATCGACCGAGCGCTCCATGTCGTCCGCGATCGCGAGATGATCGGCGACGGTTACCTCGCCGTCGCCAGCGGACGCGCGGTATTCCCCGACGAGGTTCCCGAGCTCGGAAAGGGACGCGCGCACCGCGGCGAGCGGGGTGTTCATCTCGTGGGCGATCCCGGCCGTGAGCCTTCCGAGCGAGGCCATCTTCTCGGCCGAGAGGAGCCGCTCGTGATCCTCGCGGATCTGCCGGTTCGCGCGCTCAAGCTCGTCCGCGCGCGAGGAAAGCTCGCGGAACGCGACGTTGAGCCGCTCGTCCTTCGCGACGAACTCCTCCATGAGAAGGGATGCGCGAAGCGCGCTCCGGAGTTGGGAGGTGATCACGTCGCCCCAGGTCTCGGCCTCGATATCGATATCGAGGACCAAAAGCCCGAGAAGGAGGCCCTCGTGAAAGAGGGTGTCCACGAAAAGACCGAACCGTTTCTCCCCGGACACGATTCCCTCGGGAACGAAACGCTCGGTCGAGAAGGGAATTCCCCCGGGGGGAAGCGAAACGCGCGCGCCGTCACGATACGCGAAGACGAGTTTCGCCCGCTCGTTATCCGTTCCCGGCTCGAACAGGGAGATAAACACGTTTCGTATCCCGATCTCCCCGAGCAGGGCATCCGTCCTCTGGAGCAGGCTTTCGAGGCTGAACGAGGTCATCAGTCGCGCGACCGAGTACTGGATCATCCGGTCGCGCTGACGGTGCATGATCATGCGATTCGCCTGGTAGGCCTCGGCTTTCTGCACGACGAGGATGCGCGCGCGGGAAAGGGCGAGCTCGCACGGATAGACGTTCGCGTTCCCGGAACCGTCCCCCGCGAGGCGTTCGAGGTCGGAAACGAATTCCTCTATCGCGGCGAAGCGTTTCGGGTCCGGCTGAACGCCGTGGAGAAAGGCCTGGAATTCCGCTATGAAGTCGCCGATCGACGAGTTCCCCTCGCGGAGCGCGCGAAGGGCGGTTCGTACCGCGCGGAGGTCGTCCTCGAAACCGGCGAGCGCCGAGAGAGAGGAACCGCCCGTTCCCAGGTCGTAGGACGATCGGGCCGATCCCGAACAGCAACCGCAGGACTGCCTGATCACGGCCCTCGTCGGGAAGACGCGCTGGACGGGAGGAGCGCCCTCCGAGATCATCCGGCCGAGGGTCATGACCGACTCCCGGGCGATCTCGCGAAGCGGTTGCCTGACGGTGGTAAGGGGGACGTCGTAAAAGCGGGAATTATCGATGTCGTCGAAACCCGCGAGCGATACGTCGTCGGGCACCCTGATCCCGCGCTCCCGCATCGCGTCGAAACACGCGAAGGCGCTCTCGTCGTTCGCCGCGACGACCGCGTCGAAGGATACGCCGCGAGCGAGCCATTTCCGGAACTCCGAGAGCGCGACCTCATAGACGAAGTCGCCCCGTACCGGGTTCGGGTCGGCCGGCTCGAGTCCGTACTCGGCGAGGGTATCGAAAAAGGCGTCCCGCCGCTCGTTGCCGTCATGGTTGTCGCCAAGGCCCGAAACGAACACGAAGCGCCGCCGCCCGTGCCGTTCGATGAGGTGCGTCATGACCTCGCGCACGCCATGGCGGTTATCGACCGAAAACGACGAAACGCCGGGCCAGGGCGAACCGAGGACGACGACGGGAACGCTCGCGTACAGGTCCTTGAAGGCGTTCGCGAGCGCGTCGGGGCCGCTGAAGCTCGAAACCGTCGTCGACACCGCGAAAAAGCCGTCGATGACGCGCGGCCTGATGAATCGATGGAGTTCGTTCCGCATGCGCTCGTGGTCATAGGGAGAATCGAGGCTACCGCTGTTCAGGTAAAATACGTCAATATCGAGGGCGTTTGCCGCGTCTTCGACGCCAGCCCTGACGTTCTGCTGGTATGATTGGTCGAACCCGTTGATGAGCACGCCGACCGTCTTCCGTCCTGCCGTCATTACGCTCCCATTGTACTCCCGCTTTCACCCGAACGAAAGTAAAATGTGGGGAATCTTTTGTCCGGGCCGATACGGGAATTATTCCTTCAGGCTTCCCATCGTGAGCCCGCTGATGAGGTAGCGCGAGCACAGGGAGTATACCGACAGGATCGGGACGATGGAGACCGCGATCCCGAGATAGAGGCTCCCGAAATCGACGTTATGGATATTCGTCTGCAAGAGCTGGACCATCATGGGAAGGGTATAGAGCTTCATGTCGGAAAGGAGGATAAACGGCGTGAAGAAGTTGTTCCATGAACCGAGAAACGCGAAGAAGGCCTGAATGGCGAGCGCGGGCACCATGATCGGGAGGGCGATCGCGTTGAAGATCCTGAACTCGCCCGCGCCGTCGAGCCGGGAGACCTCCGCGAGTTCCCGCACCGGGATCGTCATGAGATACTGGCGGATGAAAAACACCGATCCCGCCGAGGCGATCGAGGGGACGATGAGCGGAATGAAGGAATTGAGCAGCATGAAACGCGACATGCACTGATAGAAGCCGATGAAGGAAAGGGACGCGGGCAGGGTCATGACGACGAGGATGAGGGCCCAGACGAAACGGCGTCCCGCGAAGCGGTACATATGAAGACCGTAGGCGGTCATCGCGGAAAAGTAGGTCGCGAGAAGGGCGACGAGCGTCGCGACGAACGCGCTGTTCCCGAAGCCACGCCCGAGATCAAGGGTGTTCGTGCTCAGGACGCGCCAGTTGTCGCGGAAATGCGTGGAGGGAAGAAGGGACAGTCCCGAGTTGATCTCGTCGGTGGACCGGGTAACGTTCACGAGAACGAGATAGATGGGAACGATCGAAAGAAGGAGAAGGACAAGCATCAGGGCGTACATGACGGCGCGACTCGCCGACAAGCGAACAAGGGCTATCCTCATGGGCGAATCACTCCTATACGGGGAATGATACCCCGCGCGTTGCGCCGCGGTCTATGAATAATCTTGCCAATTACTGTACAATCCTGTCATGCGAAAACCGAGCGACACGAGCGGTATATACCCCGTAAACCGCCCGCCGGAGGGCGCTGGCGGGTATTTCGGGCTCGAGAGGATCAATCCCGCGCTCATCACCGCCTATTACTTTTTTCCGCCTGAACGCTGGCGCCGGGGGCTCGCCCTCCATTCCCGCACGGTGACCGACTACGAGCTCGAGTTCGTCCTCTCCTCGGACGGGGGAAGGCAGGTCATCGACGGTATATCGTATCCCGTGAGCGAGGGCGACGTGATCTTCAGGAGACCGGGCGAGACGACGCGCGGATTCATGCGATACGACTGCATCTGCCTCATCTTCAGCCTCGACGGAACCCTTCCCTCCCTTGACGAATATCCCATAAACGGCGCGAAACCCGTCCAGACACGGTTCGACAATCCGGCGATAGACGCGACGGAAAGCCTTATACCGACGGGTTCCGACGGGATCTTCCGCGCGCTTTTCGAGCGCGTCATCGGGGCATTCGTCAATCCGACCGCCTTCGCCGAGGTTCTCGAGAAGGCATGCCTCGCCGAGATTCTCTACCGCTATCTGAGGCTCGCCGCGCAGCGGGCAAATCCCGGTCGCGACCGGGCCGCCGACGCAAGTAGCCTAAGCGCCGAACGGCTGGAGCGGCTCGAGGAGACGCGGTCATGGATGCGCGAGAATCTCGCGACGAAGATCACGGTCGCCGACGCGGCCTCACGGGCGAAACTCTCCGAGGCCTATTACCACAAATGCTTCACGCGCGCGTTCGCCGTCACCCCGGCGGAATACCTCGCGTCGGCGAGGCTCGAGCGCGCCCGCGAGCTTCTCGCGGCGACCGACATGCCGATCCGGGCGATCGCGATCGAATCGGGATTCGAGAATGAAAGCTATTTTTACCGGTTCTTCCTGAAAAAGACGGGGCAGACCCCCGGCGCGTTCAGGCGATCGCATCGAATGCCGGGAATTTAACCGGTAAACCGCTTCATGTCGGCTCGACAGGCAACAGTCCCGCTTGAAAAATGAAAGGCGTCTGTGATACAGTCAGACATGAAAGCCACCATCTTTTTCGGATCCAAATCAGACACAGATACCATGAAGAAAGCCGCCGCCGTACTCGCGGAGTTCGGGGTCGAGTATTCCTCGTACATACTCTCCGCGCACCGCTCGGGCGAACTCCTCGCGGAAAAGGTCGCCGAGGCCGAACGCGACGGGACTGAGGTCATCATCGCCGGCGCGGGACTCGCGGCGCATTTGCCGGGCGTCATCGCCTCGATGACGGTTCTCCCGGTCATCGGCGTGCCGCTCGACGGCGGAAAGGTCGGCGGGCTCGACGCGCTCCTTTCCATCGTGCAGATGCCCAAGCAGATACCGGTCGCGACCGTCGGGCTCGACAACGCGGCGAACGCGGGCTATCTCGCCGTCGAGATCCTCGCGATCAAGTATCCGGAACTCAAGGCAAAACTCAAGGCATTCAGGAATCAGCTCAAGGAAGAGGCGCGCGCGGGACTCGATTCGCGCGCGTTAGGATAATTTCTACACGGGGAGACCGGAAACATGGATACATCGCTCGAGCTCAACTGCGACGACAAGCCGAAGGACCACTGCGGCGTCATCGGAATCTACCTCTCCAACCACGACCAGACGGCGTCGAGGCTCGCCTACTACGGTCTCCAGTCGCTCCAGCACCGCGGCCAGGAAATGACCGGTCTCGCGGTCGCCGACGGCGAGAAGATCGACCACTTCAGGGAGATCGGGCTCGTCGCGGACGTATACAACAAGGAAAACCTCGCGGCCCTCAAGGGTCACGTCGCTATCGGCCATGTCCTTTACTCCACCTCGGGCAAGGCGACGATCGAGAACGCGCAACCCTTCGTCTCGCGCTCGAAACTCGGCACGATCGCGGTCGCCCATAACGGCAGCCTCGTCAACACCGACCCCATGAAGGAGTTTCTCGAGGAAACGGGCTCGACCTTCACCTCGACGAGCGACTCCGAGGTCATCATCAAGCTCATCGCGAAGAACTACAAGAAGGGGCTCGAGCGCGCGCTCACCGACACGATCCAGCTCATCAAGGGCTCGTTCGCCCTGTGCGTGATGACCGAGAAGACCCTCATCGGCGCGCGCGACCCGAACGGCATCAGGCCCCTGTGCCTCGGGAAGGTGCAGAACGGCTGGGTGCTCGCGAGCGAGTCCTGCGCGATCGACGCGATCGGCGGCGAACTCGTCCGCGACATCGAGCCCGGGGAAATCGTCATCATCAACGACGACGGAGTGCTCTCGTTCAACTTCGGCGAGAAGACCTCGAAAAAAGTTTGCGTGTTCGAGTACGTCTACTTCGCCCGGCCCGACACGATCATGGACGGGATCCCGGTCCTCGAGGCGCGCAAGAAGATGGGCGAGGTCCTCGCCCGCGAGTCCGGCGTCGCCGCCGACGTCGTCGTCGGCGTTCCCGACTCGGGACTCGGTGCCGCGATGGGCTTCTCGAAAGCGACCGGCATCCCCTACGCGATGGGCATCGTCAAGAACAAGTACATCGGCCGCACCTTCATCGCCCCGAGCCAGGAAGAGCGCGAGGCGATGGTGTTCGTCAAGCTCAACGCGGTGAGAAGCGACATCGAGGGAAAGCGCGTGGTCATCATCGACGACTCGATAGTCCGCGGCACCACGAGCCGCCGACTCATCCAGATTCTCAGGAAGGCGGGCGCCAGGGAGGTTCACTTCCGCATCTCGAGCCCGCCGGTCAAGTTCCCGTGCTACTTCGGCATCGACACGCCCGCGCGCGCGGACCTCATCTCGGCGAACTACGACATCGAGGAGATCCGCCAGGCCATCGGCGCCGACTCCCTCGCCTTCATCTCGATGGAAGGGATGATCGACGCGCTCCAGTCCTGCGACCGCTCGCCGGGACACGCGACGCACGAGCGCGGGGGGAAAAACCACGACAGCGCGCGCGAGGCGAGCGCGACGAACTGCAGGTTCTGCCAGGGATGTTTCCTCGGGGAATACCCGATGCCGATGATCGGAGAACTTGGAAAACGATAGTTTTCCAAGTTCTCTTTGAGTTCCCGTCGGAACGTCGGGAACTCACGGAGACTCATATTGAGGCAAACGGTAGTTTTCCTAATTCTCTTGAAGAAACCGACGGAACGTCGGTTTCTTCACGGAGACCAATAGGAAAACGATAAACCGTTTTCCTGATTTACGAATGACCGCGCCCGCGACGGGGCGTTTTTTTATTTTTTTTATTCGAGGAGCGCACGATGATTGATTACCGGCAGTCCGGCGTGGACGTTGAGGAAGGCTACCGAGCCGTCGAGAACTACAAGACGAGCGCGAAGCGCACGATGATACCCGGAGTCCTCAATGGACTCGGGAGCTTCGCCGGGCTCTTCGAGATGCCCGCGGGCTACAGGGAGCCGGTCATCGTGTCCGGAACCGACGGCGTCGGCACCAAGCTCGATATCGCGTTCCAGATGAAGAAGTACGACACGGTCGGCATCGACTGCGTCGCGATGTGCGTGAACGACGTGCTCTGCCACGGCGCGCGGCCGCTCTTCTTCCTCGACTACCTCGCGTGCGGAAAGCTCGACGCGGAAATCGCGGGCCAGATGGTCAAGGGCGTCTCGGACGGCTGCCTCCAGGCCGCGTCCGCGCTCATGGGCGGCGAAACCGCGGAGATGCCCGGCTTTTACGACGCGGGCAAATACGATATCGCGGGCTTCTCGGTCGGCATCGTCGAGAAGTCGAAGATAATCGACGGCTCGAAGATCCGCGAGGGAGACGTCCTCGTCGGGCTCGCGTCCTCGGGCGTGCACTCGAACGGCTTCAGCCTCGTGCGGAAACTCGTCCCGAACGTCATGGACGATTTCAACGGAAAACCGATCGGCGAGACCCTCCTCACCCCGACGAAGATCTACGTGAAACCCGTGCTCGCCCTCCTCGAGAAGGTCGACATCCACGGCATGGTGCACATCACCGGCGGCGGTTTTTACGAGAACATCCCGCGCATGTACCCGACCGGCGGCGTGCACGGAGACGCGGCGGGTACGCGACTCGTGTCGATGATAAAGAAGGGCAGCTGGCCGGTCCTCCCGATATTCGACGAGCTCGTGCGCCGCGGCGCCGATCCCGCGCGGATGTACAATACCTTCAACATGGGGCTCGGGTTCATCATGGCGGTCGCGAAGGAAGACGCAAAAAAGGCGATCGACTTCATGAACGGGGAAGGATTCCCCGCGTACGAGGTCGGTTATGTCGGACGGGGAACCGAGGATGTCGTCTTCCACTGAAAACGGGACGGCCGGAACGACGCGCGCAAGCGACCTTCCGGCCGAACGTCTCGTGAGCGAGCCCGTCGTTCCCGTCGCGGGCTCCTTTCTCGCCTCCTCGATGGCGGCGGGAACGCCGGGAGTGCCGACGGCGTTCTCCTGGCGCGGACGGGAATACCGCGTGCGCGCCCTCCTCGGCGAGCGAAAGACCTTTCGCGGCTGCCGGAACGGGTCGGGCGAACGGTATGTCGACAAGCACCTTTTCAGAATCGAGACCGAGACCGGCGAGGTCATGAACCTCTACCGCGCGCGCACCGGCTCGAAGAGCGACCAATGGATACTGTACACCATCGAGCGAAAATCCGAAGGAGAAAAACCGATGCGCATCGCCGTCCTGGTTTCCGGAGGGGGAACGAACCTCCAGGCACTCATTGACGCAAAAGACGCCGCGGGCGACAACGCCGGGGCGGGATCGTACGAGATCGCGATCGTAATCGCGGACCGCGAGTGCTACGCCCTCGAGCGCGCGAAACAAAGCGGGATCGATGCCGCGCTCGCCCTCCCCCCGAAGGGAGTGCCGAGGCCCGAGGCGCGCCGCGCGGTGTCCGACCGCGTGCTCGCTCTCGCGCGGGAAGCGCGCGCGGACGCGCTCGTCCTCGCGGGCTTTCTCACGATCATGTCTGGTCCCGTCATCGACGAATACGCCAACCGCATCGTCAACCTCCATCCCGCCCTCCTCCCGAAATTCGGCGGGCCGGGGATGTGGGGACACCACGTCCACGAGGCGGTGCTCGCCTCGGGCGACGCTGAATCGGGATGCACCGTCCACCTCGTCGACGCCGGTTGCGACACCGGCCCGATCCTCCTCCAGCGGAAGGTCCCGGTCGTGACCGGCGACACGGCGGAAACCCTCGCCGCGCGCATCGCGGGCGAGGAGCACGCGGCGATCGTCGAGGGCGTCAGGGTCCTCGCGCGCCGTCTCGCGGGACGCGTTTGACGCCGGGAACGCGAATCGAATGGCCGGGGGAAGCGCGACCGGAAACCGGATTCTCGAGTTCGTCCAGGGGCTCTTCGTCGGAGCGGGCGGAATACTCCCCGGCATATCGGGCGCGTCGCTCGCCGTCGTCTTCGGCTTTTACCAGGAACTCACCGCGCTCATAGCGCACCCGAAGCAAAACGCGCGCGTCTTTCTCTCGCGTCACTGGAGTCTCGCGATCGGCATCGGAGCAGGATTCGTCGCGACGACCCTCCTTCTCGACCGTCTCTTCGCCGCGCATGAGCGAACGATCATCTACCTTTTCTGGGGCTTCATCGCGGGAACGCTTCCGTCCATCTGGCGCGGCGCGCGGAAAACGGGGGCGGGCCTTCGCGAGGCGGTCTACTTCGCGCTTACCGCGGGAGCGTTGATCGCCTTCTCGGTTCTCGCGGGGCGAGGCGGCTCTCAAGAGGCCGGTTCGCTCGCGACGGGCGATCCGTCGACCTACCCGGTCGCCATTGCCCCGCTCGAGTGGGTCCTTTCGGGCGCGATCATCGGCTCGGGATCGCTCCTTCCCGGGATGAGCGCGTCGGTTATCCTCGTCTATCTCGGGCTTTACGGCCCGATGCTCGACGCCGCCGCGACGCTCGCGATACTCCCGCTCGCGCTCGTCGGCGCGGGAGCCCTGCTCGCGATCGCCCTCCTCTCGCGCGCCATCGCCGCGCTCTACGCCCGCTTCCACGGCATCGTCGCGTTCGGGATCCTCGGCTTCACCGTCGGCTCCCTCGTCCTCGTCTTCCCCGGCATGCCTCGTCTTCCCGCGGGCGTCGATCCTTGGACCGCGCGCGCGCTCGTCGATTTTGCATCGGCGATCCTTCCCGCCCTCGCGGGCCTCGCGCTCTCGCTCTTCCTCGGCCGACGGGCCGCCTGATTTCACGCGTTTCTCATTTTTTCCTCACGAATGCCGAACGGACGCGACGTATGATCACGAACATGAAAGAGAAGCATCCATCGGAACGGGCCCTCAAGGCCGCCTCGCATTTTCGCAAGGACGTCGCGGGGGCCCTGTCGCTCGACGCGGAGACCTTCGCGGACCTCCTCGCCCGAAGCGCGCAGTATTGGGCGAACGACGACGACGCATGCGTGATCGCGCGATTCGAGGAGAACGGAAAGCAATCATTCAAACGGCACGGAAACGCCGCTCGAGCGATCGTGGCCGACGACCCGGCTCTCGAGCGGCTTTTCGCCGTTCGAGATTTCGCCTGTCGAGAGAATAACGACGGCTCTCTTCTCTCGGGCGAATATCGTTCATGGCTCGAGCTTCCCGTATCCGGCAAGAAGGAAACGCATCTTGTCGCGATAGTCGCGCGAAAGGGTCGGAAGTTTTCCCGCGAGGAAAGAGACGCGGGAAAGGAACTCTCGACTTATTTCAGCGCGGCGCTCAAGGACGTCAGGGCGCGCAACCGTAAGGCCTCCGCGATCTCCGAGGAAACGGAGCGCCGGTTGCTCTTGCGCGCGCAAGGGGCGGTCGGAAGGAAGACGCGGATGTACCCCGGATTCTTCCAGCTCTCCGACTACGGAGCCCGCGCGGGAAGCGACTTCGCCGAAATGTGGCACGCCGCGGACGAGGGTATCGTCGCCTGCGCGTGCGACGTGACGGCGAGCGACGCGGATCGCCATCTCGGGATCGTGTATCTCGACACCTGGTTCTCGATACTCTCGAAAACCAGCCTCGGGATACGGGATATGATCGCGAGGTTGAACGCGGACATGGCGGCAAGACAGAGCGAATGCTACGCTTCGCTCGCGGGGTTACGCTATTCGCGCGGCGCGGGGATCGCGGAGATCGCGGGATGCGGAAGCGCGACGGCGATGCACTTTCGCCACGAAACCATGTCCGCGGACATCTTTCGTTTCGGGCCGGCCGCGGGCATCAGAAAGGACGCGGAAATAAAGTCGTACTCGATCGAGCCGAGAACCGGCGACGTCATCTGCCTGTGCACGGATGGCCTTACTTCCGCGCGAAAGCAGGACGGAACCCTCGTCGGGGCCGAGACCGTCGCCGAGGCGATCAGACGGCATTACTATCTCGCGTCCGAGGACCTCGCGGCGAAAATTCTCGAGGCGGTCGCGGTCACCGCGGCACGCGGCGCGAACGAGGACGACAGGACGGTCCAGATCCTGAAGATACTCTAAGGAGGCAAGCATGCAAACGCACATCAGGCAGGACGGCGCGACGACCGTCTGCTCGGTATTCGGCGACATCGACATGTACAGCGCCCCGGCGCTTCACGGAACGTGGAAAGACCACGTCGCGAGCGGCTCCCGCGCGCCGTTCGTCATCGACATGGAAAAAACGGAGTATCTCGATTCGAGCGGTGTCGGAGTTTTCGTCCAGATCCTCTCGGACGCGCGAATGAAGGGCATACCCTTCTCGATCTGCAACGTGCGCGGAATGGCGGATAAGCTCATGCGGCTCAGCAGGATGAGCGCGATTCTCCCGATCGAGGCGAACCTCGCCGCGGCGTTGGCCAGAGTGGCTCCAAAGAGCGGAAAGGAGACGGCTCGATGAACGACGAAATTCTCACCGGAGACGCCCACGGTCTTTTCTCGCGGAAGGACATGAATTTCGCGGTTTTCTCGAGCGATTTCCGCCAGATACGGTATTACACGCTTCTTCTCGTCCAGCGATCGCGGCCGAGAACGGACGAGCGATTGCTCCTCGAGCAACAGGTCAGCGAGATCATCAAAAACGCGATCAAGCACGGCAACGGCTGCGACGAGGCGAAGGAAATCAGGGTCTGGTACCGCTTCGGCGAGACCGAGGCGCGGCTCATCGTCGAGGACGAGGGGCCGGGTTTCAAGGACATCGAGAAGTGGAACCTCTTCAACCGCAAACGGCGCGAATACCTCGACAAGGGAGACTACACGGGACTCATGAGCTACGTCTCGTGGAAAACCGAGCGAAGCGACGCGTACGACGGCGGAAACGCGCTGTTCGCGGCCCTCGAGTACTGGAACCTCGGCGTCGTCTACTCGAACGCGCGCAACGCGGTCGCCGTCGGAAAAACCTTCGCGCGGGGCTTCATGGACGAGGACTCCGAGGAATGACGCTCAAGGAAGCGCCCCGCCTCGAGACCCGGGGAGACCGAATCGCCGCGCTCGCGACCTCGTTTCTCTGCATCGACGCGGACGCGCCCGTGCACTCGATACTCGAGGAGCTCAACGAGCCGTACAGCGGGGCCGTCGCCGTCGTGGACGCTCGTCTTCGCGTCCTCGGGCTCATAACCCCCGAGCATCTCGTCGAGCTGCTCGGCAAACCCTTCGGTCGAGACCTCCTCCAGCGACAGAGCGCACGCGAGATCATGCGTCCCGTCGCGCGATTCAGGGCGGACGAGTACATCGCCGAAGTCACCGAGCGCGCGCGCGGCGATTTCGAGCGGGATACCGTGTCCCATTACGCGCTTACGGGACCGGACGGCGCCTTCGCGGGCCACGTATCGAGCCAGGACCTCCTCCATCGGGCCGTCATGGACAGGCAACGGGAGATGGCGATGGCGACGACCATCCAGGGCCGGGTCGTTCCCCCCTTTCTTTCGCTCAAGGGAAGGCAGGTCTCGATCGTCTGTTCCTCGGTCATGGCCCAGGGAGTCGGCGGGGACTACTATCACGTGCGGGAGTACGAGCGGGGTAAATGGTTCTTCTGCCTGTGCGACATCTCGGGCAAGGGGATATCGGCCGCGATAATCACCGCCGTTCTCGCGGGCTTCATGCACAACGCGGACTTCTCGAGACCGGTGGGCGATCTCGTCGCGAAACTCAACGCTCTCGTGCTCGATACCTTCAAGCTCGAAAAGTACCTCACCGGATTTTTCGCGCGGTTCTCGGAGGCCACGGGCGAGATCGAGTATTGCGACATGGGCCACTCGTGGTTCTTCGCGGTCGAATCGGGCACGCTGCACCAAATCGGCGAGCAAGCCGACAACTGCCCCGTCGGTCTTTCGGAAATCGCCCAGCCGGTCGCGAAAACTCTCAGGATTTCCCCGGGAACGACCTTTCTTCTCATTTCAGACGGTTTCGTCGAGCAAGAGAACGGAACGGGCAAGACCTTTCCGCTCGAGACGATGGGGCTTGCCATCGCGGACGCGTCGTCTCGCGGCGAGGACACCGCGCGCGCGAAGGTCAGGATTCTGGAATCCTTCTTCACGTTCAAGCGCGAGGTTCCCCAGCGCGACGATATCAGCATGCTCATCTTTGAGTACCGAGAGGAGCCCCATTAGTCCTTCAAGGCGCGCCCCCCCGTCCTCGCGAAAAGCCCGGGGCGGCCGGCGGCCTCGGCTTGCCACACATCCCGTCTTATGCTATTCTTATGAGTAACCCTATTTCGAGGAGGCAGTATCCCATGGATACGGACCCTGGTAGTCGTAGAAACGAGTATCAATCTGACGAAACCATGCCTCCCCGGACCAATCCGCTATAATTCCGATCCCGCATCCGAATTGACCGGTTTTCCCTCGAGGCGCTCGCGTTTCGGCCATCTTACGCGACGAGGAGACGTGACGCATGATCACGATTTGGAAACAGGAAAACAGGAAGATGGTGCAAGGCGAGCGCACCGACGAGACGATATGGGTCGACGCGCGTAACGTCACCCGCGAGGACATCCGCGTCCTCGAAAGCGATTACGGGATCGACACCGAGACCATCCTCGACATCCTCGACCCCGACGAGCTTTCGCGCGTCGAGCGCGAGGACGAGTACACCCTCATGATCGTCCGTCTCCCGATATTCATCGCGTCGAACGAGGTCAGCTATTTCACGATCCCGCTCGGCATCATCCTCTTCCCGAACATGATCCTGACGATCTGCTGGGCGGATTGCGAGGTTCTCGCGGACCTGACGAACAACAAGGTGCGGGGGATCTCCCTCGGCGACCTTCCCTCGTTCGTCGTTCGCGTGCTCGCGCGAGCGGACCTCATCTTCCTTCGCTACCTCAAGGAGATCAACCGGAGGTCGAACTCGATCGAGACCGAGCTCCAGCGCTCGATCCAGAACAACGAGCTCATACAGCTCCTCAACCTCCAGAAATCGCTTACCTACTTCACGACGAGCCTCAAGAGCAACCAGCTTCTCTTCGAGAAGCTCATGAAAACCCGCCTCATCAAGCTCGACGAGGAGGACCGCGACTGGCTCGAGGACGTCGCGATCGACAACAGGCAGGCCATCGAGATGGCCGACATCTACAACGACATCCTTTCCGGGATGATGGACGCCTTCGCGTCGGTCATCTCGAACAACCTCTCTATCGTCATGAAGCGGCTCACCGTCATCAACCTCGTGCTCATGATCCCGACGATGATCACGAGCTTCTTCGGGATGAACGTCAACGTCCCGATGGGCGGCTGGCAGGGCCACTGGGCGGTTATCGTGATCCTCGGCATCTGTCTCGCGACGAGCCTCTTCGCGATGTTCCTCCTCCGCGACCGGCCAAGGAAGAAGAGACGGATAACGCCCGAGGAACGGAAGAGACTCAAGAAGAAAAACCGCGCCGCGGCGGGCTAACCTTTAGCCCCGCGATCGCCTGACGGCGAGAGAATCGTTACGGCAAGGACGCACCGCCGGTCTCCCCGGAGAACGCTTTCCTTGAGCTCGACCGAAACGCTTCCCGGCCCAAGCACCGTCTCCCAGTTCTTCCGGCAGCTCGCGACCGAGCACGCGCACAGGCGCGGCGACGAGATCAATCCGTCGTTCACGAGATCGCAGCCGCATCGCGCGAAGCGGATCTCGATCCGGTTTCCGTCGAGGGTGTAGTCGAAATCGGCGAATTCCCGCTTGAGCGCGGCAAGGCCGTCCGCGACGGACGCGCCGCCCGAAAACGCGCGCTCGTAGACCCCGCGCGAGTACGAGGCGGAGCAGGATTCCGCGCACCGGTCGATGAACTCGGCGAAGGCCGCGCCCGACGCGCGATCGAGAAAATCGTTCACGCCCGCGAACCACTCGCGGTAAAAGGGTGAATCTTCCATGCTTGCCTCCCCCGCGCTATTCGGCGAGATAGCCCCGCGCGACGCTCTCGTCTATGAGTTTGTCGAGAAACTCCCATATCTCGGACGAGCCCTCGGCGATATGCCGGTTCATCTCGAGCACCTGCGCCTTCCTGACGCCGTTTTTCTTCCAGGTGTATCCCTCGTTGAGGAAATTCTGCAGCAAGGGCTCGAACCGGTCGAAGACGGCTGCGAACTTCGCCTCGTTCGTCTTTCGCTCCTCGAACTCCTGCCAGGCCGCGTACAGCTCGCCGCCCTGATCGCCGTCAAGGAGGCCGAAGATCCGTCTCGCGGCGCGGTCCTCGCGTTCGTGCGCGCTCGCGCGGTCGGGTGAGTAGAGGAAGGTGTCGCCCGCGTCCACCTCGACGACGTCGTGCACGAGGAGCATGAGAAGGACCCGCTCGATGTTCACCGGGAAATTCGCGTACTCGCGGAAGAGCGTCGCCATGAGGCAGATCGTCCAGGAGTGCTCGGCGTCGTTCTCGAAACGGGACCCGTCGAACAGGCGGGACCTCCGCACGATCGACTTGATTTTGTCGACCTCGACGATAAAGTCGATCTGCTTTTGAAACCGCGTCTCATCCATAAATATCCTCCCTCATCCCCGCGCTCGCAAACCGTCGTTTCGCCCACTCACGCTCGACGAGAGAACGCGCGACGGGCCTTCCGTGCGCGGGGATAAAAAGGGCGCACGACGTCCCGAGGAGGATTGCCCAGCTCTCGACGAGCCGCTCCGCGTCCCACGCGAAAGGCGGGAAGGCGGAACCGGGAAACACGCCGAAGGCCGCGTCCCCGACAATCGCGACCGAGTCGCCCGCGATCGCGCTGATCGAGCCGATGGAATGCCCCGGCGTATTGACGAGCCGAACCCCGAGCCCTTCGCCCGCGAAGTCGAGCGGAGCGTCGACGGCGAGATCGGCCGCGCAGGGCTCGAAGGAAAGCGCGCGCTTCAGCGCGCCCTCGAGCCGGTCGGTGACGAACCGGAGGGGCGGATTGGTGCCCCGGGGAACGACGCCCTCGCCGTCGGTAACGCCGCGCGAAAGGTACTCCGCTTCCGCGCGGTGCACGACGACACGGGCGCCGAAGCGTTCCCTGACGAAGCGCGCGTTCCCCGCGTGGTCGTAATGGGTATGGGTAAGCACGAGCCAGTCGACGCGATCGACGCCGAGGGACCCGAGGCGCGCGGCAAGGCGGCGCCGATCCCGCGGGGTTCCCGTATCGACGAGAAGGCGCCGATCTCCCGACGATACGAGGAAGGAACCGCTTCTCCCGCCGAGGATCCGCGTCACGGTGACGCCATTCCCCGCAGGCCAGGTTTGATAGGTAGCCATGCGCATATTCTATCCCGAAACGCTCGGGGCGAAAACCCGGCCGGGAATTAACCGGGCACGGGAGTTCTTTGTCCTCGCTCCGCGCGCGCAAGGCCTTGACGGCATGCCCGATCAGGGATTAAGCTGATTCTTAACCGGTATTGCCGGCAAGACCGCAGGAGCGGTAAAAACACTTGTTCGCTGGAGAACACCCGACCATGGACAAACACGCACCGTACGTAATCGTCAGGACCGCAGGTACCGACGCCGCTTACGGGAGAGGTCTGTCCAAAGCGGTATATACCGACCGGAAGCAGGCGACGATCGACTGATCGCGCGTCCCCGGTCCCGATGACCGCAGGGCACCCTATCCCGAAAACGGAAGGGGCCCCGCGGTTTTTTTTTGCCTTCGCGCAATCCGCGCCGTTCCCCTTCCCCGCGCGCCATGGTCGGGAAGACGAAAAGGAGAACGAAATCATGATCGACATCAGGGACATAAAGAAGGACTACGCGGGAACGGTTATCCTCGCGGGCGTGAGCGCGCATATCGCGCGCGGCGAGAAGGTCGCGCTCATCGGGCGAAACGGCGCAGGGAAAACGACCCTCTTGAGGATTCTCTCGGGCGAGGACGCGGATTACTCGGGAACCGTCTCGAAGGCGGGGGACGTCGAGATCGAGACCGTGCCGCAACGCTTCCCGGATTTCGCGGGAACGGCGCTCGACTTCGTGAGCGAAGCAGCACGCCTCATGCGGAAGGAACTCGAGGGGCTCGAGGCCGCGATGGGGAACGCCGAAGGAAAAAAGCTCGACGCGATCCTCGCGCGCTACGGCGAGCTTCGCGAGAAATACGAGCGGAGCGGGGGCGACGAGGCCGAGGATCGCGCGGGCCGCTACCTCGAGGGACTCGGTCTCGGCGAGCGCGCTGCAGTCGAGGTCGACTCGCTCTCGGGCGGGGAAAAGAACGTCCTCGCCCTCGCGCGCGCCATCGCGGCGCGGCCGGAGCTTCTCGTCCTCGACGAGCCGGGAAACCACCTCGACTTCTGGGGACTCACCTGGCTCGAGGGGTTCATCCGCGAATACCCGGGAGCGGTGCTCGTCGTCTCGCACAACCGCTATCTCCTCGACCGCACGGTCACCCGCGTCATCGAGATAGAGGGAGGCAAGGCCGTATCCTACGCGGGAAATTACTCGGCATACCGGATCGAGCGGCTCAGGAAGGCAGTCTCGGGGGGAATGGCGTATCGGGCCGACATGAAAAAGCTCGAGCGACTCGAGGAGCTCGTGAAACGCTTCGAGATAATCGCGCGCGCGCATCCCGACCCGAAATGGGGGCGACGCCTCCGCGCGCGGAAAACGCAGCTCGAGAAGGCGCGTGAAACCGCGCGCGACAAACCGGCCGATCCCGATTCGTCGTTCTCCGTCGCCTTCGCTGGCGAAAAATCGCGCGCGGACCGCGCGCTCACCGTGACCGACTTCTCGTGCGTCGTCGGGGAAGGAGACCGCGCGCGCGCCCTCCTCGAGGATGTATGCCTCGCGATCGAGCCGGGGGAGCGGATCGCCCTCGTCGGGCGTAACGGCTCGGGAAAGACGACATTCCTCGACGCGATACTCCGCGAGGGGGCGAAAGGGAACCCGCTCGTCCGGATCGGGCCGAGCATGACGGTCGCGTACGTAACCCAGCACGGGGACCGGCTCGACCGGGACGCGACGCTCCTCGACGCGTGCCTCGCCGCGGGGCTCAAGAACGGGGACGAGGCGGGCAAGGCGCTCTCGCGCTTTTTGTTCCCGAGGGAATCGCTCGCGAGGAAGATCGGCTCGCTTTCGGGCGGTGAGCTCAACAGGCTCCAACTCGCGCTCGCCGCGATCGCGCGCGCGAACTTCCTCATCCTCGACGAGCCGACGAACCACCTCGACATCGCCTCCTGCGAGGCCATCGAGGACGCGATTGCGGAGTTCGAGGGAACGATTCTCGTCGTCTCGCACGACCGCTTCTTTCTCGATCGCGTCGCGACGCGGGTCGTCGAGATCGAGGACCGGGACTTCGTCGAGCATGACGGGAATTTCTCCGAGTTCTGGTACCGGAAATACGGATCGCGGGGGATCACGCCATTCACGTCGGGGCGCGCGGCCTCCGTGGCGGGCAGGGCGTCGACGATCACCCGGGCGCGGGACGGATCGAAGCCGGGCGGGGAGAACGGGGACGGCGCGCGGACGGTGCCCGGAAGCGCGGGGAGAAACGACGCGAAGGGAGCGAAAGGAAGCGCGAAGGAAACGGACGCGATCGAGAAACGGATCGTCCTTCTCGAGCAAGAACGCGACCGGCTCGAGCGGGAGCTTACCGCCGCGTACGGCGCGGGAGACCTCAAGAAAGCGCGCGCCCTCGGAAACTCGCTCGCGGAAACGGGCACGCTCATCGAACGGCTCTACGCCGAGTGGAACTGAGAAAGGCGATCACGGCGGCGCGCGGGGAGACGACTCCATGCGGGGCGAATAGCCCTGCGTGGGGCGCAATCCGCGCGCCGGGTTCTTTACCCCCCTTCGTTACCTGCCCGTTTCCGCCGCAGGCTCGAGGGGTTTGCGGAAAAGGTCGCGGGATTTAAGCCCGTTCGCCTTCGCCTGTTTTCGCCAGCCCGCCTCGCCGGCGAGCTTGTAGAGAATCGAGGGAAAGGCATGCTGAACGAAGCGGTTCTCCGCGAGCTTCCCGTCAGGGCCTTCGGCGATGGCCTCGGCGATCGCGCGGAGCGCCCGGGTCACGGGTTTTCGGATCGGCATGTCGACCGGGGAGTCCTTAAGCCCCGCGATCATCTCGCCCGTGCCGATCCCGACGCCGCCCGACCACCGAAGGCCCGAGGCCGCGGAAAAATGGGCAATGATCTCGAGCGCGGACGCGTTTTGCGCGCCCTCGAAAAACCCGCAGTTCACGCAGGCGAACACGCGTTGGAGAGGCGCGCGCGCGTCCCTTCCCGGCCCCGCAAGGTACGCGGCGTACCGCTCGAGAAAGGCCGTGAGGGTCGCGGGAAGAGCGTCGACGTAGAGACTCGACGAAACGAGGAGGACGTCGCTTTCCGCCATCGCGGGGAAGACCGAGTCGTCGGGTTTCCGGTATTGCCTGATCTGGGAGACGACCCCGATCTCGACGTCTCGCCCGAGATACCCCTGAACGATCGAGATCATCTCGCGGGAATTGGAGGCCTCGCCCTTGGCGCTGCCGTTTATCGCGTATACCTTCATTTCGCTATCTCCATGGAAAGCCACTCGCCGCACGCGGCCGCGCGGTCGGCGGTATTCTCGCCGACTCCGACGAGGAAATGACCGTGATCGCGTCCGCTCGGTCCCTGGTCGCGGTTCGACGCGGCAAGGGCGCGAAAGGTCGCTTCCTCGCCCGGGGTTCTCGCCCCGTAGGCCGCCGCGAGGAAAACCGGCAACCTGCCGTATCGAAGCCGGTGATGCATCTCGCCGTTCCGTTTCTGGAAATACGGATGCAGCACCGGGAGGACCCGGTCGAGGTAAAGCTTGACCCGCGTGGAATAGCCGCCCCACAGGATTCGCGAGACGATGACGAGATACTCGGCGTCCCAAAACTGATCGGTGAATTCGACTTCCCGATCGTGGGGAAGGACGCACGTTCCCGGGGTCTTGATCCAGCATTGAAAGCAGTTGATGCACGCGGGCGCGCTGCCGGACGCGGCATCCACGGTAACGACGCGATCGCTGGCCTTCTCCGCGACCCTGAACACCGCGTCATACAGCGCGCGCGATTCAGGTTCGGTCGAATCGTACAGGATTCCTATCTTCACGATCACTCCTTTCGGACGGCATCAATGTTTACACCGTCAACATCAAGTAAACCATAGCATATGATGTTTACAGTGTCAACATTTATTGCTATACTTTCATACAATCATGACGGAAAGCTACCATCACGGGAACCTCAGAAAGACGCTCATCGACGAAGGCCTCAAGACCTTGTGCCGCGACGGCATCGGCAGCTTCTCGCTCCGGAACCTCTCCAAGAAACTCGGCGTAAGCCACGCGGCGGCTTACCGTCATTTTACCTCGAAAGAAGCGCTCCTCAAGGCGATTCTCGCCGAGTTCGCGGATACCTTCCGAACCGCGCTCCTCGACTCGGTTGCCCCCGACGCGACCGGGAAGGAGGCGCTCATGCAACTCGGCGTCGGCTATGTCCGCTATTTCGTCGCGCAACCCGAGTTTATCACCCTTTTCGCGCTCGCGCATGACGGGGAAGATCTTTTCGCGCGCATCCTGGGCGGGAACCCCGAAGCGGGTAACGCGTCGTGCGACGGGCACGAGACGGATACGACCGCAAGCGCCATGAAAGACGATGAGATCTGGAGCGGCTTCGGCCTGTTCAGCCGTCTCGCGCTCGCCCTCCGTAACGAGGAATCGCTGCAAGGGCTAACCGACCGCGAGATTCTTCTCGGCTTTTGGGGAAAGGTTCACGGCATCGCGACCATCCTCGTTACCCAGCGACAGCTCCTCGCCTTCGAGGACATCGACGAGACGGTCGAGCGCGTCGTGAGGACGGCGTTCTAGGCCGGCGTCCACGGACCAATTATCGCGCCGCGCGATAGACATTCATCAGTAAGCGGTGCGGACCCTATACGCGGAATCTTTACCGGAAGGAAGCACGGAAAGTCAAACAATTGATGCGATAATGAGCTACTCTGTACCAGGGAGAGACTCATGAACTGGATCAAACGTCTGAATCAGGCCCTTCGATACATTGACGGACATCTCACGGAACCACTCGATTCGCGCACCATCGCGGCCCAAGCCAATACGAGTTCGTTTCACTTTCAGAAAATGTTTCATATCCTTTCCGATATGACGCTCTCGGAATACATACGGTGCAGGAGATTGACGCTCGCCGCGCAAGAAATCGTGAACGGGGCGGGCATTCTCGAAACGGCTCTCAAGTACGGCTATGAAACGCAGGCATCCTTTACCCGCGCCTTCAAGCGCATGCACGGTTTCGCGCCGGGCACGGCACGGGATTCCGGGGTTGTCATCAAGGCGTATCCCCCCCTCTCGTTCCAATTGTCGGTCAGCGGGAATACCCCCACCGACTATGAAATACGCGCGACAGGCGGGTTCACCCTTGCCGGGATCGTCCGCGAGTTCACCGCGAAAGACGGACAGAATTACCGGGATATACCCCGGGCATTGGACGAGCTGATCGAGACCGGCGAAATCGAAAAGCTCGGTCGACTCGCGGACAAGAACGGCCTTTTTAAGGGCGCGAACATCGGGGCATGTCTCGGCTTCACGCCCGAAATGGAGGAGTTCGACTATATGTTCGCGATCGAGCCGAACGAAAGCGACGAACTGGGGGACTATCGGCAAATCGACATTCCGGCGTTGACCTGGGCCGTTTTCACGGGAAAGGGAGCGACATCTGAGGCCCACCAGCGACTCTGGAAAGCGATTTACGGCGAGTGGTTCCCCGCCACGGATTACATTCACGACGAGGGACCGGAGCTTGAATTCCAGGTTTCCGGAAGCGCCGAAGAGGTTTTCGAAATATGGATTCCGGTAAAAAAAGGCTGTTAACGATGCGCCAAAACACCGAAACGGAAAGGAGCCGAGAAATGATTAAAGCGATTCTTGTCCCATGCGTGTCTGTTTTGTTCCTGGCACTGATGGCGGGTTGCGGCGGTAAAGCAAAACTCGAGAACAATACGGCGCGCTTCAAGGACTACAAGTATCTGGAAGACGCCCTGACGATGGTCATGTCCTTCCCCAACAAGTCCTTTACGTCGCTCTATGAAAAGTTCCGCCGTGACTACGGTTGGGATGGCGATATTTCCGGATTACCGGACGGCGACTATGAATCGTACTCGACCCTCGATCTTCGGGGATACGTTCATTACGTGCGCTTTTCCGTCGCGGACGGCGCTTTCACTTCCGTGTACTACGACGAATTCAAGCCGGGCGACAGTTCCGGAAAAAGGAACGATAAAAAATACAATGACTCCGTTTCGAGGATGAAGCCCGACATTCTCGCCAATGCCTATGCCCGCCTGGAGACCGACTTGATATCCGCCAAAAATCCGGTAGCAGTCGACACGGTATCCGGAGCCACGTTGGCCTCGTACCGTTTTCAGATAGCCGTTCTCAAAGCCATCTACGAGGCTTCCTCGAAGCATACTCTCAATACCATTACGTACAGCGAAGGTCCCGGCTTGATGACCAGCGCCGGAAAGGAGGCAACGCATGACCGATAAAGAACTCATCATTGGTGCGGTTCTCGATTACGTGGAGGGCTGGTACACGGCCGATGCGGAACGAATGACCCGGGCCCTGTACCCGAAACTCGCCAAGCGCCGCGTGACTCCTGAAGGCGAGACATGGGACGTTACCAGGGATTGGATGGTAGAGGCCACGAAAAACGGACAGGGCAAGATCGACGATCCGGAACACGGCGTAAGGGACATCACCGTGCTCGACATCTCGGGATCCATCGCGAGCGTCAAACTCGTGTCCGAGAAATTCGACGATTACCTGCATCTCGCAAAAAAGGATTACTCCTGGGTGATCGTCAATGCCCTCTGGGATTTCCGTCACGATCCCACGTGACCGCGTCAGAGGGTCAACCACCAATTGCATCGTATTGACAGTCCCTGTCATCACTCGAGGTCCGACCTATTTCAGGCTATACCGTGACAGGGAGTAGAACTCTTCGGGAGGTCCGGGTTCAAGCAGGGAGCGGCGGGCCTCGAAGAACAGCTTCTCGGGGAGAAGCCCCGTGCGCATCCCGATGCCATTCCGTCCGTCTCAGGATTTTTTGCATCGGGCCTCTGCCACCCGATCCTGTTCATCATACGTCCACTGGTGCACGTCAATGGAAATAGACACCTCTCATTATGGTACTCGAGCATGTGCCCCGCCGCGTCGTGCGAACGGCATTCCGGTCCGGCTCAATGGACCGATTCTCGCGCCGGGCGATGCGCGCGAATCCTTTCCGCGTTATACTGAAAGACATAAGGAGCGTGGACCATGCACGAAAAAAAACGCATAGAGCCGAAGACAGCGATAACGAAAGCAATCCCGACAGCGATACTGATGATTTTTTTAAGTTCCGCCTTCGCGGAAACGACGGGAGCCACGGTCGTCTACAAAGAGGGAGTCCTTTCCGTCGACGGTAAGCCCGTCGAGATAGGCGCGAAGGTTCCCGACGGAGCGCTCCTGTCAACCGACGTAAACGGGCTCGCGGAGATCGTGTTCGCCGACAAGAACGCTTTTCGCGTCGGGCCAGCAACGACCTTTCGGGTACGACTCGAGAAAAAACGGCGTTCGCTCGAGATCGAGCGCGGGACCATAACTGCGGTACTCAGGAAACTCGACAAGGCTACCGGGGGAAGCATGAACGTGAGAACGCCTTCACTCGTCGCGGGCGTGCGCGGGACAAGTTTTTGCGTGTGGGTAAGCGGATCCAAGCAAGAAACCTTTTTTTGCACCTGCAACGGTCGCATCGAATTCCTACCCGGCGGCACGCAAAGGAAGATCCTCAAGGAAGCGAGACATCACGAGGCCCTTACTTTCTCCGGCGCCGGCAAGTACGTCACCGTCACGGTTCCCGATCCCCAGGGTAATCTATGGCACGATGACTCAAACCTAGAAAGCCTCGCCGCGCGCATCGGCGAAACGATGGACTGGACCCGTATCGAAGATTGACGGGCTTACAATGGATCTTTGAATAGAAAGGAAAACGCCTTCCTTTCGTTCTTTTCGTAAAATTGTGAACAGGGCTGGACACTATCCTCATTCTTCTGCTAGTGTCGATCCAGAAAGTGTCAGCGAACCCGATAACGGGTATCGCGATACGACCGATGTTTTCCTGAACGACGCAAAGAGGTGTAGATAATCGTCTACGCCTCTTTTTTTTCGCCGTCAACGCGTATGTCTTTCATGCGCCTTTCCCGTACGGGAAAGGCATCATAAATAGCGAGGTTCTACCATGAAGAAACTGACCACCCTGCTCCTGCTGCTCGTTCTTGCCGCGACGATGGCGTTCGCCCTCCCGGTAAGCATCAAGGCCTATTCCGACGCCGTGACGAGCGATCTTCTTCTCGAAGATTCCGACTTCGGCCTCGGCGCCGATCTTGGCGTCGAAGCCACCTTTGGCGAGACCGGTTTCTCCGCGTCCGTCGAGGTTAACTCCGTCGTCATGCCCGACTTCTCGCTCGAGACGGTTACCGGCGAGATCGTGTACGCCTTCAAGAAGTTCGACGTCGACTTCGAGATCAGCAACGAGAACGTCTTCGACATCAACGACGAGACCGAGGAAGACATGACCGGCGTCGCCGCCCTCGACGCGACCTGGAAGTTCCTCAACGGCGGCGCCGAATTCGCTTACGCCCCCGAGTCGGCCTTCGACGTCTATGCCGGCCCCGTCTACTCGAAGGAAATCGGACCGGGAACCCTCGACCTCTCGGCGACCGCCTACCTCCTCATCTCCCCCGACTTCAAGCTCGGCGACATCGAGGGTGAGGCGCTTTACACCGTTGCCTTCGATGCCCTCGAAGTCTATGGCGGCGCGCTCCCCGTCCTGTACGAGAATTTCGAGGAAGAGCGCGAGCTCGGCCTCTCGCTCGAATTCGGCGTAAGCTACCAGTTCTAAGCCAGAAGTTCGTCGGGACGTGCATCCCGACGAAATGCGACGGCAGCGCGCCGGTCACCGTGGGCGGATTCTCGCCCCGACGACCGGCGCTTTTTTTTCAGCCGTGATACTGCCGGTAATACCGAAGCGAGCTCGAAGGGTTTCATGAATTAGCGCGATTCTCCGTGAGGTCTGCCCCAGACGCCTACCGACGATTACTCCTTCTTGAAAACCGTTACGTGTTTATTCATGCTGGTAACGGTGACGTACTCGCCGCTTGAGGAGAAATAGATCTCCGTTGCCGTCGATTTCTCGGGGTACGGGAGAGTCTTCGGTATCCACGTCGCCCCTCCGTCGTCCGTCGAAAGAAGCCACACCCTGGCGCCATTCTTCCTGTTCCCGGAAAAGACGATCTCGCCGCGCTTTCCGTTATAGAAATTCATGTCGGCGGCCATGAGTTTATCGCCGCCGATTCCGTATTTCGAGAGTTTGATGGAAACGGAATTCCAGTTCGATCCGCGATCGGATGTAGCATAAAGGATTCCGGATTTCGTGAGGATATACCCTTCATTAGCGGACCTTATCGCCAGGGTCGCGATATCGTCCATCCCCTCAGGTGCGCTCAATTCAGTCCAGGTCGCGCCTCCGTCATCGGTCGCCGCGATTCTTTTGGTCGAGGCAAGCCAGCCCGTTTTATCGTCGAGAAAGTCGATACTCATGTGCGCCGAGCCGAGCCGGCAATCGGTCACGGCTTCCCAGGTCCTTCCGCCGTCCTTCGTCACGCGAACATGAGAACCGTTTCCCCCGGTCCAGGAAAGATTGCTGTCGATGATATCGAGACTCAGTCGGCATTGCGATTGATTCTGCGCCTTGACCCAGGTTTTCCCCCCGTCGCCGGAGGTTTTAATCGTCCCCCCGAAACCGACGGAAAGGGCGTACGAATCGTTCAGGAAACCTGCGACATTGGATTTATCGTTCATCGGGATATCGCATTCCCTGACGATTTTCCAGTCCGACGCGGGCGCGTCGCAACCGGTCACCGAAAGCGCCACGATAACGGACGCGCATACCGCGGACAAAAAGGTTTTCATGTTCTCGTTCTCCTCTTGAGTCACAGAGTACTCCCCAAAGGAGACGCCGAGAATTGCGCATGTGCAGTTTAAAACCGCTTATCGGAAATACTTTCGGTAAAGCGCCTAGACGGATTGGGGCTCGAATCGCCGACGGTATTCGCTCGGAGTGCAACCGGCATATTTCTTGAACGCCCGCAGAAAATGCGCGTCATCGTGATATCCGGATCGTTCCCTGATCTCGGCGACAGGGAGATAGGTTTTCCTCAAGAGAGAGCAGGAAACCTGCATTCTCAGGTTAATGACATACTCGATAACGGTCACGCCCATCTCGCTTTTAAACCGCTGATTCAAGGTAGTCTTGTTCGTGTTAAATGCCCTCGTGATATCGTCAAGGACGATTTTTTCGAGATAATGCTCGTTGGCCCATTCAACGATTCTCGTTACGTCATCAGACATTTTTCCGCTAAACAGGTTTTGCCCGGCGTCGCCTTCGTTAAAGGCCGAATTGACGGTCAGTAAAAGCTCGATAAAGAAGGACCGGCTTCTGCACGGCCAAAAATCATCAGACTGATCATGCAGGGTTTTTCCGGTCAATTCGATTAGCCGGGATATCCTGTTTCCCAGGACGCGTGACGCGGGAATCGAGCCGATGAAGCTTTCATTGCGCTCGAAAAACGCCCTGAAAAAATAACTATCCAGACCAAGCTGCGCTTTCCATGTGTCGTAATCAGCAAAGGCCGTGTAACGCTCAAAGCAAACGGGATCGAAGATCAGCACGTCCATCCTCGCGTCGCCAGACGGGCGAAAGCGTATCCGGTCATGCCGGTTGAGGCAGAGAACCCCGGGACTGGTCACGATCTGGGTCATATTCCCATTCTCGAAAACGCCATGACCTTCTTTCATATACACGATGCGGAAACGTTGAAAAGGCGCCTCCGCGGGTATCTCGCCGAGGTTGAACTGGCAGATGATTTTTATTTCCCTTTCGGGATGAATCGTTTTTCCAAACGTGGAATAGTCGCGTTCTTCCATAAGAGTGGGTTAAAGGCAGGATAAATTAGTCACGTTCCCGCTGTCAACAACAGAAGCGGGAACACTCTTCCCTTGCGTGAGGGATTTTTCAGCGCGTTCGCAGTGAAGCGAGAACGCGCACGTCGATAAATTTCCAATCCGCACCTTCACGCTCTTTTCTTGCGTGCGGGCTTGAAGGGGCTCGAACCGCGTTAGCGGTTTGGAGCGCCAGCGGAACCCCGAAAAGCCCGACGGCGCGGTCCGCGCCGGCACGCCCGGTTTCCTTACATAAATCCCCTGTTTCTGAACCGGTTTACACCCGCTACATTAGCCGTAGCACGATTGAAGAAGCGCCCATTTTTTGCTATGCTTTGCCATCCAGTACCATTTGATGAAGGGGTTATCATGAAAAAGCGGGCGCTCATCAGCGTTTTCTACAAAGACGGCGTGCTTGAATTGGCACAGTATCTCGTGAAAAACGGGTGGGAGATCCTTTCCACCGGCGGCACCAAGAAGCACCTCGCCGATGCGGGCGTGCCCGTTACGGACGTGAGCGCGGTCACCGGGTTCCCCGAGTGCCTCGACGGCCGCGTCAAAACCCTTCATCCCAAGGTCCACGCCGGGCTCCTCGCGATCCGCGAAAATCCCGAGCACATGAAGACGATCAAGGACCTCGGCGTCGACCCGATCGATCTCGTCTGCGTCAACCTCTACCCCTTCTTCGAGAAGGTGCAGGCCGGGCTCTCGTTCGAGGAGACGGTCGAATTCATCGATATCGGCGGGCCGACGATGCTCCGCTCCGCGGCGAAGAATCACGAGGGCGTGCTCGTCCTCACGACGGCGGTCGACTACCCCGAGGTGATGGCCGCCCTCGACGCGGCGGGCCAGGACGCGACGAAGGTCCCGATGGACCTGAAGCGCCGCCTCGCGGGCAAGGTCTTTAACCTGACGAGCGCGTACGACGCGGCCGTCGCCCGCTTCATGCTCGGCGAGGCCTCCGCTCCCGTTTCCGAAAACTCGCCCAAGTGGCCCGAGTTCTACACCGTTCCCTACAAGCTCCAGCAGTCGCTCCGCTACGGCGAGAACGGCCACCAGGAGGCGGCACTCTACCTTACCGCGGACAAAAAGGGCGCGTTCGGCGGCATGACGCAGCTGCAGGGCAAGGAGCTTTCCTACAACAACATGCGCGACCTCGACATCGCCTGGAAGGCCGCGTGCGCCTATGACGACTTCATCGCCGCGCTTCCCGCGGAGTTCCCGAAGGACGCGGCGGCGAAACTCGCCGGAAAGAGCTCTCCCGTCATTTGCGTCGCGCTCAAGCACAACACCCCGTGCGGCGCCGCCCTCGGCAAGACCGTCCTCGAAGCCTACCAGCGCACGTACCTTGTCGACCCCGTCTCGATCTTCGGCGGCATCATCGGCTGCAATAGGCCGATCGACAAGGCGACCGCCGAGGAGATGACGAAGATCTTCCTCGAAGTCGTCGTCGCCCCGGACTTTACGGCCGAGGCCCTCGAGGTATTCACCAAGAAAAAGAACGTCCGCCTCATCAAGGCAGACATCAAGCCTTCTTCGCTCACCGAGGCGATGGCGGTCGACGGCGGCGTGCTCGTCCAGGGCCGCGACAACACCCTCTTCAGCGAGTGGAAGGTCGTGACCGAGAAGGCGCCGACGGCGAGCGAGGCCGCGGAGATGGCCTTCGGCATGACGATGGCGATGTTCGTGAAATCGAACGCGATCGTCATCGTGAAGGACGGCGTCGCGGTCGGACTCGCGGGCGGCCAGGTAAACCGCATATGGCCCACCGAGCAGTCGCTCGCGCGCGGCAAGGCGATCACCGACGCGGGGCTCCCGATGCTCGACGGCGCCGTCTCGAAGGAGGGCGCGACCGTCATGGCCTCGGACGCCTTCTTCCCCTTCGCCGACTGCGTCGAGATGGCCGCGAAATACGGCATCAAGGCGATCGTCCAGCCCGGCGGCTCGATGAACGACCAGCTCTCGATCGACGCCGCGAACAAGCTCGGCATCGCGATGGTGTTTACCGGCACGAGACATTTCAAGCATTAAGTTTCTTTGGGGGAGCGACTGATTTCGGGCGGCGATCGTTTTGCCCGCCGCCCGAATCGATAACGCTCGCCCCTGCTCCCCCTCCGGCCGGACTTCCCCGGAAACGCGACCGCGTTTCCGGCGCGATTCCGGCCTACCCCCACTCCGGCGCGCGCGACGCGGAATGCCCTGAGGTCGTGGTATACTTCTTCCCATGCAGCAAAGCGACACCCGGGACTTTCACGAGGAGAGCGTCAACCGCGCGATCGATTACATCAACGAGCACCTTTCCGAAAGGATCACGCTCGACGATCTTGCCGCGCGGGGCCATTTCTCGCCCTGTCATTTCCATCGCGTCTTCCGGACGATCGTCGGCGAAACGCACCAGGAGCACATCAACCGGCTCAGACTCGAGCGCGCGGCGCTCATGATTGAGGGAGACCTGTCTCTCACCGAGATCGCGCTCTCGGTCGGCTTCTCGACGCCCGCCCATTTCGCGCACGCGTTCAAGGCGCATTTCGGCGTGTCGCCGCGCTCCTGGCGATCGCGAGGGCTCGCGCGGAATCGCAAGAATCCGATAGTCCCGCGCGACGCGACGCGTCATACTGATCCTGACGAACGAGAAAGCGTCCCGTTCGAGGTACGCGTGTTTCCCCCGTATCGCGTCGCGTACGCGAGGCACATCGGGGGGTACGACTTCAGGATCGGGCTCGCCTGGGGAAAGCTCATGCGTTGGGCGCGAAAGTCGGGACTGGTTTCCGACGAGACGCTCCGCATCTCCTTTTCCCGGGACGCCCCCGAGCTTACCGACGACGGGAAACTGCGCTACGACGCCTGCGTTACGGTACCCGAGGGAACCGAGCCCGAGCCCCCGCTCGGGACGCGGACGATTCCCGGCGGCAGGTACGCGGTCTTCCGCTACGACGGCACGATCGGGGGACTGACGGGATTCTACGATCGCGTCTATCGCACGCTCCTTGCCGAACCGGGACTCCGCGTGGCGAGCGAGCCGGGTTTCCGCGTCCACCGGGAATCCGCCGCCGAGCAGATCGCGGGCAGGTACCGGAACGAGCTCCGCATCCCGCTCGCGGACCCCTGAACAGGAATCCCGAGCTTTCCCGTCTCGCCCGAAAGGAGACTACAGCCATGACCAGGATCGCGAAATTTCCCGCGACGCTCGCCCTCGCGCTTTTACTCGCGCCGTCGCCCGTCGTTCGAGCCGAAACGACCGAGGCCGTCGCGACGCCCTCGCGCGTGCTCGTTCCCTTCGAACTCGTCGGGACGCGCGCCCAACGCCACCTCATCGCCTGGTTCTCGGGACATCCCGACTGGGAGTCCGTCGAGGCCTTCGATTACGGCGGCGGGAAGATCCGCGCGATCCTCACGCGGCGCGGCGGCTCTCAGATCGACGCCTTCAATTACGCGCATCCCGACGTGTCCTCGGGCAGGGACTGGTACGCGTCCGGGATCGCGCTGACGATCGTTAACGGCGGAAAGGACGCGCGGCTCGAAATGACGACCCCTGACGGAAAATCGCTCGTCCTTTCCTTCGTCGGCGAGGGGAAACCGAACACGCGGTACGGCGGGCTCACCGATCCGGGAAACCACTCCCTCGATACGGGCTTGCCGGCGATGTGGCGAAAGGCGAGCGCGGTCTCGGGGCCGGAATCCTCGCTCACGATCGACGGGCGAACCTACGAAATACCGATGGACGAGAAAATTTCGCGTCCCCCGTTTTTTACCGCCTATTCGGCCTTCCTCTCCGAGGATTTCGAATCCCTTTTCGTTCGCGCGTACGGGACGCGATCCGTTACCGCGCTCGCTCGCCCTGACCGCGATGCGGCTAACGCGACGGGAGAGGGAGCGAGCGTTCGCCTTTCCTATAAAACCGGGGTTTCGACGAATGTCGTGACCTTCTTCGGGCATGGAGAGGGTTACGGAATCGCCTCGATCGTTTCGGGAACCGGGGAATCGTCTGGGGTCGGCGCGGGATCGGCGACGGAAGGGGTCGAGCTCCGGTTCCAACCCGCGCTCGCGGATCTCGCGTCGGTTCCGGAGGGAGGGGCATCGTCTTCGCGATTCTCGATCATCTTCGACGGCGGCAGGGCGAGGGCGATCGAGGGGACGGTAACTGTCGCGAGAACGGACGACCGGATCACGATGATCCTTCGGCCGGAGAAACCCGACTGGATGCGCGCGTCGCGGTCGATAAAGTACGAAATAGACCTCTCGAGGGCCGAGCCGATCGCGAGCGCGACGGTGCTCCGCGGCGATCGGGAAGGCGCACGGTAACCCGATTCCGCCTCTCGGGGGCGGGCGAAGGTTCCGGGGGCCCTTACTCGATATGGGCGGTTTTTTCCGAACGGAAATCGCGCGGCGTCATGCCGACGTTCTTCTTGAAGATAAAGCTGAAATAATGCGGATCGTTGAACCCGATCTCGTAGGCGATATCGGAACTCCTCATCTGCGTCGTGGAAAGAAGCCGTTTCGCCCGATCGATCCTCACGCCGGTGAGGTACTCGATAAAGCTCTCGCCCGTCTCCTGCGCGAATACCGTGCTGAAGTGATTCGGGCTCACGTTGACGAACGAGGCGACCGACAGGAGGGAAATCCCCGGTTTCGCGAAATTCTCGTTGATGTACTTCTTCGCCTTGAGCACCATGTTCCCGTGACCCCCGCGGCCCATCGCCTCATGGCATTCCACTACCGCGGTGATGACCCTCCTGACCTCGGCGGCGAAGAGCTCGCCCGACGCGGCGATCTCGGAAAGACGGCGATGCGCGCTCTGCGTCGCGAAGACAGCGCGGGCGTCGGCACCCATCTCCCCCACCACGGCGGACGCCGCCACGATGATGTCATAGAGCAGGTAGTAGCTGATGAAGCCTCCCCGGGCAGGGGATTCGGCGACCATGGCGGAGTATTGCTCGACGACGCCGTCGATCTCGTCCCTCGTGATGTAGCGGAGTTTGTCCGCGACGGGATCGCCCGAGAGCCGCGCGATGTCGCTCTCGTCGATCGCCGACAGGTCGTCGATGCCGAGGATCTCCCGCCTTCCCGAGTCGGCGAGGTATTTCAGGGAACGGACCGCCTCCGCGTACGAACGCGGAATGCCGGCGACCAACCCGTCGCAGGAACCGATGCCGACGGAAAGCGCGCAGTGCGTATCCCGCTCGGTCTCGTGCTTGATCCCCTGCGCGAGCGCGTACGTCGATTCCTCGAGCGATTCCGGCGACGCGCCCTTCACGATGAGCACGATCCGGTCGACGCCCGACGAGAACGCGATTATGTCGGCCGAGCGCTCGGCGTACGCCATGATGAGACGACGGGACTTCTCGATTTCCCGGAAATCCTCGCTCTCGGGGAGGAGCTCCGCGATCACCACCGAGAAATACCGGGATATGAGGTCGATGCCGTGCGTTCTCGCGGTCTCGATCGCGGAGGCCGGGTCGACTCCTCCCGCGACGAGGGACGAAAGCCAGCTCTCGCGCAGGAGTTCTGCCGTCGAGCGCGCCTGTCGCTTGAGGGACTCGACGCTGTCGAGGTTCTTCTTTTCCTCCTCGATGCGGAGCGCGACCTTGTCGAGCGTCTTCAGCATGTCCGACGCCGACACGGGCTTGAGGAGGTACTCCTCGACCCCGATCGATATCGCTTCCCGCGCGAACTGAAACTCGTCGTGGCCGGAAAGGATGATGATCTTTATCCAGGGCTGGGTTTTCTTGACCACCCGCGCGAGCGCGAGCCCGTCCATGAACGGCATCTTGATGTCGGTTATCAGGATGTCGGGCCGCACGTCCTTAAGTATCGACAGGGCCATTTCCCCGTCGGGCGCCTCTCCCGCGAGCGAGTACGGGGAATCCCCCCAGGGAATCCCGTTCCGGATGCCCTCGCGAACGACGACCTCGTCCTCGACGAGAAAGACCCTATACATTCTGGATCATCTCGGGGACGCGGAAGGACACCCTGGTTCCCTCGTCGGGAACGCTCTCGATCGACAGTCGCGCCTCTCCGCCATAGTAGAGTCTCAGGCGCTTGTTCACGTTGTAAAGCCCGTACACGTCGCCCTTCGTGCCGGGATCGGTATCGGCGCCTATCTGGTCGAGTATGGCCGCGAGACGCTCGGGCGGGATCCCGATGCCGTTATCGCTCACCGAGAAGGCGATGCTCCCGTCGTCCTTCCAGACCCGCACCGCGAGCTTCCCGCGCCCGCGGCGGTTCTTGATCCCGTGGTAGAGCGCGTTCTCGACGAGGGGCTGGAGAAGCAGCTTGAGCACCGTGAAACCCCGAACGCGCTCGTCGAGATCGATCTCGTAATCGAGGATATCGCTGTAGCGGATCTTCTGTATCGTGAGGTAGCTCCGCACGTGCGAGACCTCTTCCTCGACCGTGATCCATTCCTGTCCCCGGCTCAATGAAACGCGGAAGAAATTCGAGAAGGCGCGCGTGACGTCGATGACGCTGTCGTAGCGCTGTCCCTCGGCGAGCCAGATGATGGTGTCGAGGGTATTGTAGAGAAAGTGCGGCGTGATCTGCGCCTGAAGCGCCTTCATCTCGGACTTCTGGAGATTGCGCTGCTCGCGGATGTTCTCCTCGATGAGCTCGCGCAGCTTCGCGGCCATGCGGTTGAGGTTCTCGGTGAGGTTATCGAGCTCGGCGACGCGGGGGCTCTCCGCGCGCGCGTCGAGGTCCCCCGAGGCGATCCGCATCGAGAGGGTCTCGAGTTCCTTGATCGGGTTTTTTATGCTCCGCGTCACGGACCGCTGGGCGAATACGGAGAACAGCGTCACCGCGACGACGGTGAGTGTCTGGAAAAGCACGAGGATCCAGACGGTCGCCTTGATCCGCTCGTTCGTGCGCTCCGCCGACTGTATCTCGAGGACGATGAAATCCTGAAGGAGATCGGAGACGAGCGCCGAGACGCCCCGGATCTCCTCGAGAATCTTCTCGTTCTCGCTGACCGGGTAGCGAAACCGCTCCTGGAGCCTGAGGCGGTCGACGTAGGCGGTAAGCGTCTCCATCGATCGGCTCGCGACGACGAGGAGTTGCTGGCTTTTCGTGCCCTCGGTCAAGGAAATCAGCTCATAGAGACGCTCGCCGATGTCCGAAAGGATCTCGTATTGCCTGCCCTCCTCGAATTTCTTCGTTCCCGCGACCACGTCCCAAAGCTCGTTCGAGATCTCGGTCTTCACGATGAGATTGAGGCGGTTCGCCTTGCTCACGTTCGAGATCATGCGGTCATAGCGCGAGCTCTGGACGAGCGAGCTCGCGATCGTCGTCGCCGGGATCACGAGCATGACGGTGATGATGATCGTGTACGAGAGTTTCAGCTTATGGGCAATGCTTTTTCCGGCGTTCAGCCGGATATCAGTAACCGCGCGGCGCAAGTCCATCGAGCGACGAGTCTCCTTCCGTGAATACCCTTTCCTCGACGTGGAGGAGCCGGGGAATCTGCTCGCCCGCGGCGAGCCGCTTCGCGAGGTTCATGATCGCGGGTCCCGTCTTCGGATTGCACTCGATCACGCAGTTGACCGCGCCCGCCTTCAGGAGATCGATGGTCGCCTGCTCCGCGTCGATGGTCACGATGACGATGTCCTTCCCGGGCTTTATGCCGCGCTCGCGCATCGCCTCGATCGCTCCGAGGGTCATGCTGTCGTTATGGGAGAAAAGGGCGTCGAAGGATATGCCCCGATCGAGAACCGATTGCATGATCTCGTACCCGCGCGAGCGGAGGAAATCGCCCGACTCGGTGTACACTATCGCGAAGTCCCCCTTGTCGCCGATCGCGTCCCTGAAACCCTTCGCGCGTCCCTGCACGACGGACGCGCCCTCGGTTCCCGAAAGCTCGACGACCCGGACGGCACGTTGCTTCGCGAGGCGCTCGAACTTCCGGCGGAGGAACCTTCCCGCGGCCCTGCCTTCCTCCTCGCTGTCCGTCCCGATGAAACCGGCGAAGAGGCTCGGGTCCTCGGTATTGATCTTCCGGTCGGTGACGAGGACCGGGATGCCGGCTTTCTTCGCCTCCATGAGGACGTTATCCCACCCGTCGGCGACGATGGGGACGAATGCGATGACGTCGACGCGATAGGCGATGAACGACCTGATCGCCTTGATCTGGTTTTCCTTTTTTTGCTCGGCGTTCTCGAAGAGGAGCTGGATACCCGCCGCGTCGGCGGCCTCGCGAACCGAGCGGGTGTTGCAGTTGCGCCAGGCGCTCTCGGCGCCGATTTGGGAGAACCCGAGGATTACCTCGCTCTCGACCTGCTTGGGCGACGCCTTCGCCGATTCCCTTCGCGCGCAACCCGAGAGGGCCGCGAGGACGGCGAACGCGAGGAGAAGGACCGACTGAACGGGGATTCGCGTCGCTTTTTGTGCTGTCGTTTTCATGGCCGTGATTTCCCCCCGAGCGGGTTAGAGTTCGGATAATTATGCACCAGGATCGGAGAACGCGCAACGCCATTTACCGGAAGGGGGCGTTCGTGACGCGGTCACCGACGGAACGGCCCCTTTTGCGCTATACTTCACTTCATGAAGAAGTTACCGAGAAATTCCACCGCGCTCCTCATGCTTGCCCTCGCGGCGATCCTCGTTTCCTGCGCCCCGCAGAAGGCCTTTTCAAAACCGAATGACGGCACGACCGGAGGCCCTTCCGCGGTCCCTGCCGACGGAACGGGCGCAACCGCCGCCGCTATCGCGGCCCGACTCTCCAAGGTCGGCTTTCACGTCTTCCCCGAGCCCGTCGTCCTTCCGCCCTTTACCGCCGAATCGCTCGATCCCGCCGCGGCCCGTTTCGATACCGGCTCCCTTGCCGGTACGGTCACCCTCCTCAATCTCTGGGCGACCTGGTGCCCCCCGTGCAGGCGAGAAATGCCCTCTATCGAGCGACTTTCCGCGCTCATGAAAGGGAGCGCCTTTCGCGTGGCCGCGATCAACGTCGGGGAAGACCGGGCTACCGTACAGGCGTTTATGGCCAGGGAAGGCTATACCTTCCCCGTCTACCTCGACCCCGCGGGGGCCATCGGTTCCTCGCTCGCCTCGCAGGGCATACCGACTACCTACATCATCGATACGTCCGGCCGCGTCGTCGCGGGAACGGTCGGCACGCGCGAGTACGACGACCCGACGCTCGTCGCGATACTGAAGGACATGGCATCCCGATGATCGGCGCGACCGCTCCCGGCATCCTGGCCGCGCTCTCGGGCGGCCTCCTTTCCTTCCTGAGCCCCTGCGTGCTTCCGCTCGTGCCGGTATACCTTTCGATCGTCACGGGAGAGTCGCCTTCCGACATCCGCTCGGGAACCGCGAGCCGCTCGAGGGTGTTCGGGAGGACGCTCCTCTTCGTCGCGGGATTCACCCTCGTCTTTACCGCCCTCGCCCTCGTTTTCGGGGGAGGCATGCGCTTTATCGGGAGCGACGCCCGCCAGATCGTCAACCGCGTCGCGGGAATCGTCGTGATCGCGCTCGCGCTCAACGTTCTTTTCGATTTCGTCCCCTTTCTCCGCGCCGAGCTTCGGGTCAACCGCTCCCCGGGCGGGGCCGCCCCGGACAGCGCGTCGATCCCTGCCTGGCCAGGGCGCGGCCCGACGCTCGCTGCCGCGCTCAAACCGCTCGTCGCGGGCATGGCCTTCGCGGCCGGTTGGACCCCGTGCGTCGGGCCGATACTCTCCTCGATACTGCTCCTCTCGGGCGAAGCGGGCGATCCCGTCAGGGCCGCGACCCTCCTTCTCGCCTACTCGATCGGGCTCGCCATCCCCTTCGTCCTCGCCGGCTTCTTTCTCGGCAGGGCGCAGGGCCTTTTCGCCTTTTTCAAGCGCCACCATCGCGCGGTCACGCTCGTGACCGGGCTTCTTCTCCTCCTTTTCGGGATAATCCTTCTCGCGGGCGGGCTGTCGAGGCTTCCCGCGGTCCTCGCGCGAGCGGGATACGCCCTCGCCGATTTCGCCGGGACAGGCCCCGCCTGGCTCAGGCCCGTCGCGACCTTCATCTCGCGCTGGCTTCTCTTCCAGGGAGCGTGACACAAGCCGGTCGAGCGACCCCTTCAAGCCCGTCATGACCCGTCGGGCTTGAAGAACGGGGAAAGAGGGGATAGAATAAACCATGCTGTATTACCTTGCGACCGCGCTTCAAGGCTTTTTCGGTCCATTCAGGCTTCTCCAATCCTACATAGTCCTTATCATCACCGCGCTCTACGCGGGATTTTTCGTCACGGTATTCGCCCTTCCCAAGGCCTACCGCTTCCTTCCGAAAGACCGCGGTCGCGAGTTCACGATCAATCCTGACGCCGCCGCGGGCAAGCCCACCGGGGCGGGAATCGTTTTCATCTCGATATTCGTCCTCATATCCGGCATCTTCGCCCCCCTCGGACCCACGCAGGCGGTCATGCTCGTATTCACCTGGCTCGTCATGCTCACCGGCTATCTCGACGACCGTTCCGTCCATTCCTGGGGCGAATATCGCAAGGGCGCGCTCGACCTCGCCCTCTCGCTCGGCGCCTCCGCGGCGATCCTCTGGCTCGGTTTCGCGGGAGAAGCCCACTACTGGCTTCCGTTCACGAGCGCGCAGGTTCCCGTCCATCCGGCGGTATTCCTCCTCGTCTCGACGATAGTCCTGTGGGTCTCGATCAATACCACGAACTGCACCGACGGGGTCGACGGCCTTTCGGGAACCCTCGTGCTCCTCGCCCTCATCACCCTCGGTATCCTCTTTTACTTCGTCCTCGGGCACTCGAAAATCGCCGGATACCTGCTCGTGCCGCACCTCGCCGACGGCGCGCGATGGGCGGTCATCCTCTTCGCGCTTTCCGGCTGCCTCATGGGGTACCTCTGGCATAACGCCTTCCCGAGCAAGGTCCTCATGGGCGACGCGGGCTCGCGCGCCCTCGGCTTCTTCATCGGCGTCGGGGTCATCGTCTCGGGCAACCCCTTCCTCCTTCTCATGACGAGCGGAATGATCCTCGTCAACGGCGGCACGGGGCTCCTCAAGGTCGCCCTCCTCCGCTTCTTCAAGATCAGGATCCTCCACAACATCCGCTTTCCCCTCCACGACCACATGCGGAAAAGCCGCGCCTGGTCCCCGACCCAGGTCCTTCTCAAGTTCATGATCATGCAGGTACTCATCACCCTCGCGGTCATCGGCGTGCTCTTCAAGATCCGCTGAGCCTGAGCCGGAGATAAAGCCCGCGTCGACAGTCCGACGCGGTTTTTTTTGCCCGTACGCCCCCTTTCCCGTGCGCCGCGCCGCGCGGGAGATTATAGTTAAGGGGAGGTCAACGCCATGATCAGCGTTCGCGCGGTAACCAAGGTATACGAAATGGGAACCCAACGGGTCGACGCCCTTCGGGGCGTCTCGATCGAGATCGACGGGGGCGAATTCATCGCGCTCGCGGGCCCATCGGGCTCCGGGAAGACGACGCTCCTCAACCTCATCGGCTGCCTCGACTCTATCACCGCGGGCGAGATCGTCCTCGCCGGCCACGGGCTCGCGCGACTCGACCGTCGCGGGAGGAACGCGATCAGGAGGGACCGGATCGGCTTCATCTTCCAAAGCTACAACCTCATACCCGTCCTGAGCGCCCGCGAAAACGTCGCGCTCGCCCTTGAGCTCTCCGGCCCATCCCGCCCCCGGGACGACCGGAAGCGCGTCGACGCCATCCTCTCCGAGGTCGGTCTCGACGGGCTCGGGGACCGCAGGCCCGCGGAACTCTCGGGCGGCCAGCAGCAGCGCGTCTCGATCGCGCGCGCGCTCGTCAAGAATCCCCCGATCGTGCTCGCCGACGAGCCGACGGCGAACCTCGACTCGAGAACCGGCGAGGAGATCGTCGAGCTCATGGAGCGGCTCAACGCGGAACGCGGGACGACATTCCTCTTTTCCACGCACGACCAGATGGTGATGTCCCACGCGCGGAGGATCGCGCGGCTTCACGACGGCCTCATCGTCGCCGACGAGAGGAGGTAATCCATGCTCGCGATCGCGATGGCCGCGCGCAACGCGTTCCGCTACCGGAGAAGGACGGTCATCACCGCCTGCGCGATCGCGTTCGGCGTCGCCTTCACGGTCTTCATGGAAGGCTTCATCGCCGGAAGCGAGACCGAGACGATCCGGAACCTCCGTGACTTCGAAACCGGCGAGCTCAAGGTCTACGCGAAGGGTTACTTCGCCGATCGCGAGTATCTCCCCTTCGACCGTTTCATCGAGCCGAGTGACCGCGTCGCGGCGGAACGCGCCCTCGAGGGACGCCGATGGACGCCGCGAGTCGTCCTCTCGTGCGAGATCTATTTCAACGACGATTCCTATCCGGTTCCCGGCTCGGTGACGGCGCGGCTCTACGCGGTCGATCCCGAAAGGGAGGCGGAAACCCTCTCAACGGCCTCGAAGGTCGCCGAGGGAAGATGGCTCGCCTCTGGCGACGGGGGGATCGTGCTCGGAAGCTGGCTCGCCGACGATATCGGGGCGAGGGTCGGCTCGCCCGTCACGGTCGAATGCCGCGGCCGCGGGGGCTTCTACCAAACCTTCGACGCGTTCGTCGTCGGCATCGCGCGGACGGACAACCCCGTCATCAACCGCGAAGCCGCGTTCATCGATCTCGCCGAGGCCGACGCCCTTCTCGCCCTCGAAGGCGGCGTCACCGAATACGCGGCGCGGCTCGGCGGCTCGCGCTCCGCGGGAAGCTGGAAACGCGACGCTCGCGCCGACTCCGAGGCACGAAGGATCAACGAATCGCTCGAGGCCGAGGGCGTATCCTGCGAGGCGCGCACCTGGCGTGAAATCGGCGAGGAAACCCTGAAGCTCCTCCGCGCCCAAACGGGCGAGTCGGCGCTCTACCTCTTTTTCATCTTCGCGATCGCCATCGTCGGGATCACCAACACGATGCTCATGGCGGTCATGGAGCGCAAGGGAGAGATCGGAATGCTCCGGGCGCTCGGGTTTTCGTGCGCGAGAATCCGCTTCCTCTTTCTCGCCGAAGGGGCGATCGTGGGTCTTATCGGCTCTGCTTCGGGCGCGGCGGCGGGAGCGCTTCTCAACTGGTATTTCGTCGCGCGCGGCATGGACTTCGGCTTCATGCTCCGCGACATGGACATCGGGTACCGGATCACCGGGGTCATCCATTCGGCGTGGAACGTACCCGCCATCGCGCGAACGCTCGTCGCGACCGTCGCGATATCGGCCTCGGTCGCGTGGTTTCCGTCCGGGCTCATCCTCAAGCGGGAAGTCGCCGAGATCCTCCGAAGGCAGGGATAGCGAAATGGGAACGATGGCGATGGCATGGAGAAACGCCCGGAGAAATCGGGGGCGCACGGCCCTCTCCGCGAGCGCGGCGTTCGCGAGCACCCTGATCGTCTGCTTCATCATGTCGATGGAGTCGGGCTACATCGACGACATGATCGCGAACATCAAGAACCATCAAACCGGCGACATCAGGATCATGAACGCGGTGTACGTCGAAAACGAGCGCGCCATGCCGGTCGGTCACTGCGTCGCGGGGACGGGCCGCGCGATCCGGGAGATCGAGGCGATAACCGCCGTGGAGCGCGCGATCCCGAAGACGGCGTTCATCGCCGCGATTTACCGAAAGGGGGAACGTATCCCCTGCCGCGCGATCGGAGTCGATTTCGCGCGGGATCCGATCGCGCGATCGAGGAACGACGTCCTCGTCAAGGGAAGCTATCCCGAATCCGCATCGTCCGGAATCCTCGTCACCGCGGGCCTCGCAAGGGAACTCTCCCTCGAGCCGGGAAGCAAGATTACCGCGCTCGCGCGTACGGCGACCGGCGGCGCGAACGGAAAAACCTTCACCGTGACCGGCGTCGTCGAGATGTCGGACATGGATTTCGGCGGGCGAACCTTCTTTCTCGACTGGAAAACCGCGGGCGAATTTCTCCGGATCGGCGACAACGCGCTAGCCGTCCACGTCTTCCTCAGGAAAGATACGGATGTCCCGGTCACCCTCGCCGCGATCGGCGCCGCCGCGGAACGCGCGGCCGAAGGACGGGAACAACGGCTCGACGTGAGAACCTGGGACAAGGTCAGCGAAACCTTCGCCTTTCTCAAGATCTCCCGCGTCCTCTTCGCCGTCTACGGCGCCATCTTCTACCTGCTCGCGAGCACGGTCATCTTCAACACGACGACGATGTCGGTCCTCGAGCGGAGGCGGGAGATCGGGACACTCGCGGCGCTCGGAATGGGGGCGCCGCGCGTGATGGCGCTCTTCCTCGCCGAGTCGGGTATCATCGCCGCGCTCGGAACCCTGGCCGGGCTCGCCGTCGGCGGTACGATCGTCGCCGTCGTCGGGGCGGTCGGTTTCGATATCGAGGCGATATACGGTTCGGAGCTCGGCGGGATGGGAATCTCGCGGGTCATATATCCCTCGATCTCGCCGGGTCAGGTCGTCTTCATCTTCGTTCTCGCGCTCGCGATCTCCCTTGCCGCGTGCGCGTTCCCCGCGCGGATGGCGACGAGGATCGAGCCCGCGAGCGCGATCGCGGACCGATAGGAAAGGAGGTCAAGGACATGCGCGATACGATGCGGAAAAGGCGAGAAGCCGCCGGTCACCCCGGAAGGACCCTTGCGCGACTCCTTTTGCTTGCGGCCATACGCTCGTTCATGTTCGTCCCGCTCGCGACCTTCGCCGAGGGGGCTGAAAGCGTCGAGTCGATCGTGCGGAAACTCGAGGCGAACCAGGTATTCGACACCTCCACCCTGGAGGCGCGCCTTTCGGTCACGAACCGTTTCGGCGTCACCGGGAGCGCCTTCCGCGCCTGGGCGAGAAAGGGCGGCGACACCCTCATCGAGATCACGAGCGGTCCTGACCGGGGACAGAAGATTCTCAGGCAAGGGCCGAACGTCTATCTCTATTTCCCCGAGGCGGAGGACGTCGTTTGGCTCAAGGGAAGCGCCCTCAAGGATTCCATGATGGGTTCCGACTTTTCCTATGAGGATCTCACCAAGGACGGCTCGATCCTCGGGCGCTTCGACGCGACCCTCGAGGGAACCGAGGTTTGGGACGGCGCGGACTGCTACCGCGTACGGCTCGTCGCGAAAACCCGAAACGAGACCTATGCACGCGAGGACCTGCTCGTCGACGCGCGGGACTTCGTCACGAGAAAGGCGATCCTCTTCAGCGCTTCGGGAAAGCCGATACGGGAACTCGTCGCCACGGACGTCAGGACCGTTTCGGGGAAGAAGATCCCCTTCGTCACCAGGATGCGGGATCTTCTCAGGAAGGATTCCGTGACCGAGATGACGATCGAGAGAATCGCGATCGGCCTTCCGCTTTCTGATTCGTACTTCAACCGCGAGGAACTGTCATGGTAGGTCCGCGCGCCGCGCGCCGGTACCGTCGCGTCGGCTTTTTTCTCCTGCTCGCGCTTCTCTGCCCGGGGATGCGCGCGGAGACCGTTTCCTCGGTCGAGGCCTTTTTTCTCGGGGCCGCCGACTCAGGCGACGGGGGCGTCGATCCGGTCGACGCGGGAACGTACGCGGGCGCGCGATTCTCGCTCGATTCGGCGAAAGGCGACGCGCTCAAGGGTTCCGCCCGGGTAAGCGTCGAGTCCTCAACCGGCTTCACCCTCGACCGCGCGTACCTCAAGGCTCGCCTCTCGCGGGCGTCGAAGGCGGGCGCGGCGAGGCTTACCCTCGGAAAGGCGCCGCTTTCCTGGGGAAAGGGATTCATCTTCAACGCGGGAGACCCCGTGTTCGGCGCGGTTCCGCGCGTCACGTCCCTTTCCGACGGCGATTTCCGGACGTCGACCGCGTGGATGGCGGTCGCGTACTTTCCGTTCGGTTCATTCAGCTTCGCGGAAGCTGCGCTCCTTCCCCGCGTACCCGGCTCCGTCCCTTCCGCCGAAACCGGCTCTATCCCGGATAACGGCGCCCTCCGGCGCGGCATCGCCGGCGACTTCAACGAGCGCTATCGCGCGGGGATTCGCGTCGTCGCGAGCCCGCGATGGCGCTTTTTTCAATCCGCCGAGGCGGGATGCCTCGCCGCCGACTCGGGGGAGACGATCGGATACCTCTCGTTCGACGGATCAGCCTTTCTCGACTGGTATGGCGCCGTCTCGGCCCGTCGGGCCGTATCCGTCTCCGCGACGGATGGCCCCGAGATCGCGTGCTCTTTGGGATTATTCAGGATTGCGGATTTCATCCCCGGTCACGCCATCGCGTTCAGGCTCGAGGCGCTGGCCTTTCCCGAGCGAAGGCGCGTCCTTCTCTATCCCTCGCTCGAGGCGGAACTGGCCGACGGTATCTCCCTTCTCGCGCAGGGTCTTTTCGCCTCAGGCGATTCGCTCGCCGAGATCGCGACCGGCGCGAACGCCGACGATCCGGCGATCGCGGCCCTTCCCTCGATAGACTCGGGCGACGCGCTTCTATCCCTAGGCCTTTCGTGGACCCTTTTAAACGACATCGCCCTTTCCGGCGCCGCCTTCTGGCGCGTCGAAAAGGGCGACTCGTATCCCGGTTTCGGTATCCAGGCCGGTTTCAGGGTGTTCTTCTGAGGCGGATCGCTTATCGCGTGACCCGCCCCGTCATGGACGATCGCTATTTCTGGGACAGCTGGGCGATGTAGCCCGAAAAGGCCTTGTTGAAGTCCTCCGTGATCTTTCGCTCGGCCGCCCGCACGGCGCGGTTTTCCGCCTCGCTCATCGTCGCGTGCCCCTCGCGCCCCTGGGCGTTATACGGCATGAGCACCGAGCCGGTCGCCGTATCGACGAGGCGGGCGTCGACGATGTAGCGCGCGAATTTGTTCTCGTTGTTCTTGAGCGCGACCTCGGACAGGGTAAGCGTCCCCTCGAGGGCGTAGCGGGTGCCCGTGCCTCCCGTCTTGAAGCCCGACGCCGAGATCGCCTGCGAGAACGCGGCCTTGATCCTCCCGTCCCGGTCATTCGAGACCGTTACCGATATCGGGATGCTCTGCGCGATGCGGAGGCACTCGACGCGAAGCTGGTCGCCGCGCGTGACGGTTCCCGCCTTCGCGGCAGCGGCCGCGGGATTGACCACCGACAGCACGTTAAGGAAGCGCCCGTTCATGTCCCCGATCTCGGCGGCGAGATCGTACCGCGCGTACGCGTCGAGGGTATTCCGCTCGGCCGCGGGAATCGCGACGAGTTTCGCGATCGTCTCCTCGTTCGTCTGGAGAAGATTCGCGTACAGCATCGCCGCGCGCGCGCGCTCCATGACCGCGAGGGCATAGGTCGTTTTGTCCCCGTCGAACCAGATCGCCTTGATCTCCGCGCCGACGACCGATTCGAGGTCATACGACGTCTTTACCGCGCGGTCGATGTCCGAACCCTCGGTCACCTCGATCGCGCCGCTCTTGATTGCCTCGCTGTAGCGAGAGGACACCGTCATCTCGCCTTTTACCGACTGCCCGAAAACCGCGATGAGCGCGCCGAGCGCGTTCTTCTCCGCGGACTCCCGGTCCGCGCCGTAGCCGACCGCCGAGACGTATTGCGCGTCGGGATAGGCCGCGCGCGGGGCAGAGACCCATTCGGGCTCTTTCGCCTGGGCGACCTTCCTTTCTGCCGGCTGCTTGCCGGATGACGACCCTTTCGGGGACGGCGACGTCGCGCAACACGAAAGGATCGCGACGGACATGAATACGGCGAGAGCGCCCGCTATTTTATGCATATTGCCTCCGTGAGGTTGAGCCTTCCGGCCCCGATCGCGACGTCCTGAAAACGCTGTTCATGAACGAGACCGTTTGACGAATTGAAATACCGAACCGTGAACGAGTACGAGCCCGGATCGAGGTTGATGCCGCCGACGGCGGCCTTCGACGGGAAGTAGCGCGAAAGGCGAAGGTCCGCCTGCTCGCTCGCCTCGGCGTAGATCTGCGCGCCGATCGAGAGGATCCCAAGGAGGGCGCCCGCGCGGGAGTCATCGGCCTTCTCGGCGCCCTTGTCGAGGAGAACCGACGAGGTCGTCTTCGCGAAGGAGCGGAAAATGGTCTTGAAGTAGATGAACGCGGCTTTCTGCTTGAAGGTCTCCTCGGCGACGGCGCCGAGATCCTCGATAAGCTCGAGGTCGAATTTCTCGCCGGAATCGAGCGTGACCTCGACGCGGGATACCGCCGTTGGCCGCTGGGTGATCGCCGGAAGCGCGATCTTGACCCACTTACCCTCGTCGACGACGATGCGGGTCGTCTTTTCGGTCTTGATCGGCGCGGGGCCGTAAAATCCGATGACGTTGAGCCGTGCCTTGCCCTTCGGGACCTTGAGCTCGTCGTCGAGCGCTGAAGGCAGGGGGAACTTGTATACCGACGGCTGGTCCGCGAAGGCGAGCCTGACGTAGTTGCGGTCGATCTTCGCGCTGTCGTCCTTCCCCTCGGCGCGATACATGAGCATCGAAAGGTATCGCGCGAGCGCGGAATTCGTGAACTTGACGGTCGTCTGCTCGGGATCGTAGGGAACGCCCGAGCTCTTTTCGAGAGAGGCTTTCTGCGCGCTCGAAATGGCCCGCTGATACTTCGTCGATATGAACTTGAGCTTGTTGTCGATGCGCCTGACCTCGACCAGCGCGCCCTCGAGCGACCCTTGCTGATAGTAGTTCAGCGCGTTGAAGACGTTGAGGTACACGTCCTCGTAATCGTCACCCGCGTACTCCTTCGTGGTGTCGTTGACGAGATACGACGAGACCTCGAGCGTGACGCTCTTGGTGAACGCGGCCTCGATCCCGCGTTCCGCCTCGCCGAGGAGCTTCGAGGAGTCTTTCCAGGCCCCGGCGTAATGCGCGAGGAGGCCCGCGTCGAGCTTGTAAAGCACGTAATCGGTATCGCGGTACGAGTCTTTCGATGCCTGTACGCGCGCGTACGCGGCGGGATAGTTACCCGTCGACACGTCGCCGTCGATCCCCTCATAGTGGGCGACCGACGCGCAAGAGGCGAGAAAGACCCAGAGGGCGAGGGCCGCGGCTGCCTGAAGCTTTTTTTTCATGGTGGGTACTCCTGTAAGACCGTCGGGGTTGAGTTGTCCGGACCGACTTGCCCGAAAAGACGATCGCCGCCGGTACCCCAAGGACGGGGATGGGCGGCGAAAACCCTTTGGCGTATCGGACGGGACCGGGGTACTAGAACTTCGCGCCCGGGGTCTTGATGACCTTCTTGATCTCCTCGTTGGAGCCCAACCAGAGTTTCTTGTTCGTCTCGACGTCGATGAGCTCGGCGTACACGTAGTAGTTCCGGGTGGCGATCTTGCCGGCCTTGTCGACCATGGTCTTGACGGACCCGATCAGCATGAAATCGGCGCCGGTCTCGTTGGCGATGGCCTTGGCGGTATCCTCGCTGGCCCAGGACTGCTGCTCCTGGCGCTCGTCGCGGATATCGGCGCGCTCGGACTTGCTCGCCACGAAATCGGCCTTGCCGGAGTTGATGATCGCGCTCTCCATCTTCTTGGTGATGATCGATGTATCGATATGCTCGTCGCTGTCGTTGCGGAAAGCCCCGACGATCACGACGGGGAGGCGCCCCTTGGACTTCTCGAACTGCGCGACGCGGGGCGAGGAAAGGCAATCGTTGATGATGCTCTCGCTCACGAGCCGGACGTCGGTATCGTTCCAGTAGCCGCTCAGGTCGGTCTGTGTGTCGCTTGAAACGCGGTTTACCTGGGGCGTCGACGCGCAACCGGAGATCAAAACCGCGAGAATGATAAGGATAAGGGCGGGAAAAACGTTCTTTTTCATGAAAGCCTCCTATAAGATATAACACTCATTATATCCCAGAGGGTACCGGATTACAAGAAAAGGGCCCGAATAATACGGGCCCCGGAAACGCGTCATTCCTCTATAAAATCGAGCTCTACCCCGTTCGGATCGACGGCGGTCATGATCTTTTTCCCGTCCTTGACGGTCTTCGGGGCGGAGATGATCCTCACGTTCTTGGACAGGAGGAATTTCTCGGCCTCGCCGATCTGGTCGACCACGAAGGTAAGCGAAACGTTCCCCGAGGCCGACGGGGTACCCTTTTCGTTATGGAGCAACTCGATCCTGCCGCAGCTTTCCTTGTCGGAAAGGAAGGCGATTTGCTTTCCCGGCGCGGCGGAAATCATGGAATCAAAGGTAAATCCCAGCACGTTCTCGTAGAACGCGATGGACTTCTGGATATCGGCGGTTCGTATGACCACGCTTTTCATCTTCACGGGAATAAACTCCTTACATGAGCGATCGACCGCAAGGGTCGAGCCCGAAGCGATATAGGCCCATGATAGCACGGATTCGCTCTCTTCGTCGACGCAAACCTCGAATCGGGCCGAAGCTCGCCGAAGCGGTATCCGGACGGGCGTTTCGGCGATTCAGGAACAGTGCCCGTTCCGGCAGCCCGGGACGCGGGAAAGCGGGGCCTTTTCGCCGTTTTTGTCGACCGCGACGAAGGTTACCTTGTTCGAGAATATCAGGACCTCCTCGACGGCGCCGGGCATGTCCGCCCATACGTCGACCGAGTAGGAGACCGAGGTCTTTCCCTCGCGGATCCGCTCGATATGGAACCGGAGAATCGAGCCGTTCACGACGCCGTGGCGGAATTCGCTGTTGTCCATCGCCCTGGTGACGAGCACGGAGCCGCCGTACTCCCGCGAGGCGGCGAGCCAGGCGCATTCGTCGACCCATTGCAAAAGCTGGCCGCCGAAAAGCTTCCCGTGATGGTTGAGATGCTCGGTTCTCACGAGCGTATAGGTATCCATTCCGTATTCCTCCCACGACCGTCCCGAAAGGCGCTATTTCCGGTAATCGGCGAACATGACCCGGAAAGCCCCCGGATTGTAGGGCTTCTCGAGATAGCCCGCGATGAACTCCCGGTTCTCGTCGACCGATTCCCGCGACTCGGTGCTCGCGGTCACCGCGAGGATCGGGGTCTCGACGCGGAGCTCGCGCTTCAGGATCTTCGCCGCATCATACCCGTTCATGCGCGGCATGTGAATATCCATGAGGATGAGATCGTAGTAATCCTGTTCCTTCGAGCGGCACAGCTCGATCGCCTCGATCCCGTCGGAGGCGAGATTCACCTCGCACCCGATCTCCGACAGGAGGGTCTCGGCGATCTCGCGGTTGATGTCGTTGTCCTCGACGACGAGAACCCGCCCGCTCTTCCGGGCGACCTTGAAGCCTCCCTCGATCTCGCCGTCCTCGGTCTCGGCCTTCCTGATGACGACGACGAAGTGGAACGCGGAGCCCCGACCGGGGGCGCTGTCGACCCAGATGACGCCGTGCATGAGCTCGACGAGCCGTTTCGTGATCGCGAGCCCGAGGCCCGTGCCCTCGTGATTCTTCACGAGCACCTGGCCGAACTGCTCGAAGTCGGTGAAGAGCTTCGACATGTCGTCCTCGTCGAGGCCGCATCCGGTGTCGCGGACGGAGCAGCGGAGGATGACGTCCTTTCCGAGGATCTCGTGGTTGAGCGAGACCGAGACGTATCCGCGGTCGGTGAACTTGATCGCGTTGCTCATGAGGTTCATGAAGATCTGGGTGAGGCGAAACTGGTCCCCGTGGACGATGAAGGTCTCGGGACAGTCGAACTGGACGGAGAGCACGAGGCCCTTCTGCTCGGCCTTGAGCGCGAACAGGTCGTACATGATCTTCCTGAGGTCCCAGAGGTTGAAGTCCTCGGGATTGAGGGAGAATTTATTCTCCTGCATCTTCGAGAAGTCGAGGATGTCGTTGACGACGCGGAGAAGGAGTTCGGAGGCGTTCTCGATCTTCTTGATGTAACCGAGGCAATCGGGATTCGGCGCGGCGCGCTTGGCGAAGTAGGTCATGCCGAGGATCGCGTTGATGGGGGTCCTGATCTCGTGGCTCATGTTGGCGAAGAAATTGTCGCGCGAGGCCGCGTAGCGATGGGTCTCCTCGAGCTGTTGCGAGAGCTTCTGCCTCGTCTCGTCCTCCTTCGTCTTGTCCTCGAGAGTGATCACGTTGATCTGCCCGAACGACTCGTCGAAATGCGAGGTGAAATCGCACTGGATGCACCTGACGCCCGTCGGGAGAAACACGCGGTACTCGCGCGAGAAACTCTCCCCCGCGGCGACGGCCGCCGCGAGCTTTTCAGCGACGGGGAGGAGAAGCGGAGCCACGAGATCGGTATAGGGCTTGTCCTCGACCTCGCGCTCGCCGTCGCAAAGGAGGAGCATCCTGCACGCCGGGTTGATGTACCGAACGTTTCCCGAGGAGTCAACGACCATAAGGCCGCTGTTGAGGCCGGAAAAAACGGACTGAAAGAAGCGGTCGAGCCGCGCGTTCGACTGCCGCTGCCGCTCCATCCGGAGAATGTTCATGATGAGGAGCACGATAAGAACGAGACACAGGGCGGCGAACGCGATGGAATGGTAAAACACGACCCGCTTGTCGTACGGGATGATGACGTGCTTCGGATAGGGAATTCCCGCCGTAATGAGCACCCGGGCGCCGAAGGCGACGAAAACCAGGGTGAGCGCGGCAAGGACCAGGAGGCTCGCGATGAATAGCCCTTCCCGGAGATTGTCGGTCCGTGACTTTTTTTTATTACTCGACATACTATCGTACAGTATACGGTCTCGCCGCCATTTTTTCAAATCATGCCGGTCAACTCCGCCGCCTTCGCGCGAATCGCGTCGGAGACCGCGTCGGGTCCGTCGCTCGCGGTCGCGGCGATGATATCGACGAATACGGATCCCGCGACGACCGCGTGCACCGCGTCCTTGAGCGCGCTCGACTGGGCACCCGTCCGGATGCCGAATCCTCCGAGAACCTTCGAGGGAAACGCGGCGCGCCCAGGTGTTTCCGTCCCCGCTTTCGCGTTATCCGTGTCACCCGCGGCTGACACGGCCTGGATGAACGCGAGCGTTTCGCCGTCGATCGTCGTCGAGGCCCCCGTTATCCCCGCTCGGAGGGCCGCGTACACGTACGGCCTTCCGAGGGAAGCGAGCTTCGCGAGACGGGACGGTCTCATCGAGGGCGCGGCGACGGGTACGGACGAGAGCCCGCGTTTCAGGCATTCGGCATCAAGTCCCTCGTCGGCGTCGAACGGAAGGTCCGGCACGATGAGGCCTACCGCGCCCGACTCGGCGGCGCGCGTGACGAAGTCGGCGATGCCGTTCCGGTACGCGAGGTTCGCGTAGGTCATGATAAAGCAGGGAATGTCGGGATAGTCGCGGCGAAGGGACGCGACGAAATCGAAGCCCTCGCTCACGCGGTACCCCCGCTCGAGGACGCCCGCGCACGCGGTCTGGATAGACTTCCCGTCGGCGCTCGGGTCGCTGAAAGGAAACTGCACCTCGAAATAACTCACGCCGCCCGCGGCGAGCCCCCGCGCCGCCGCGCGAGCGATCCCGTCGGTCGGGTATCCGGCGACGAGGTGCGCCATGACGGTTATCGGTCCCTTTTTCGTTTCGCTCATTTACTCCCCCCGAACGCGTGAACGTCCTCGCCCGACTCAAGCCGCGCGAGCTCCGCGCGGAGAAACGCCTTCCATTCCTCGGGACGGAATACCGGCGAGGTGATGAAGATGTCCTTGTCCCCGCGGCCCGACATGTTGACGATGACCGCCTTTCCCTTTGGCGTCCTTCTGGCGATCTCGATGGCCGCGGCCCCGCCGTGCGCGCTTTCGAGCGCGAAGATCACGCCCTCGGTACGCGCGAAGAACTTGAGGGCCTCGAGCGCGTCGCCGTCCAGGACGGAGGTGAACTCGATTCTGCCCGATTCCCCGAGCGCCGCGAGCTCGGGGCCGATGCCCGGATAGTCGAGCCCCGCGGATATCGACCGGGTCTCGGCGACCTGCCCGTCCTCCGTCGCGAGGAAGCGGCTCTTGTAGCCGTGGATGATCCCGTCGCTCGCGGCCGCTCCGGTCATGCGGACGGCGTTCTCGCCCGTTCCCGGCCCGATGCCGCCTGCCTCAGCGCCGACGAGCCGCGGCGACGTCATCGCGGTAAAGGGCGCGAAGAAACCGATCGCGTTCGATCCACCGCCGACGCACGCGACGAGCGCCTCGACGTCGAGTTTCCGCTCGGTCATCTGGGAAAGCGTCTCCTTCCCGATAACGGACTGAAAGGTCCTGACGATGTCGGGAAAGGGAGCGGGCCCGAGGGCCGAGCCGATGAGATAGTGGGTCGTGCCGAAGCCCGACGCCCAGTCCCGCATCGCCTCGTTGATCGCGTCCTTGAGGGTACGCGAGCCCGCGGTGACGGGAACGACCCGGGCGCCGTAGAGCTCCATCGCGGCGACGTTCGGCTGTTGCCGCGCGACGTCGACCGCGCCCATGTACACGACGCACTCGAGCCCGAGCCGCGCGCACGCGGAGGCGGTCGCGAGCCCGTGCTGACCCGCGCCGGTCTCGGCGATGATCCGCGTCTTCCCCATACGCCGCGCGAGAAGGGCCTGCGCGAGCGCGTTGTTGATCTTGTGGGCGCCCGTGTGCGCGAGCCCCTCCATCTTTATGTAGATGTCGGCGCCGCCGATCTCGCGCGTCGCGTTCTCCGCGAAGAGAAGCGGGGTCGGCCGGCCGATGAAATCGCGCCGCAAGGCCTCGAGCTCCGCGACGAAAGCGTCATCCGCCATCGCGAGCGCGAACGCGACCTCGAGCTCCTCGAGCGGCCTTCGCAGGACCTCGGCGACGTACCGCCCGCCGAACCGGTCGAAATATCCGTTATCGCTCATCGCCTGATCTCCCTGAAAAACGATTTGAGAAGGACATGATCCTTTTTCCCCGGAGCGGCCTCGAGCCCGCTCGAGGCGTCGATGAGCTCCGGCCGCAATTCGTCGATGCATTGCCTGACGTTGCCCGGGTTGATGCCTCCCGCGAGCCAGAGAATCCCGAGCTCCGACGCCTTTAGCGCGAGCGATCGGGGAATCGCCTTCCCCGTCCCGCCCGAGACCCCGTCGACGCGGGCGTCGACGAGCGTTCGCGGCTCGCCTTCCCGCATGAGGCGACGGATCCGCTCGAGATCGTCCTCTCCTCCGAGGCGAACGGCGGAGTAGCGGCCGATGCCGTATTCGCCACCAGCGGCGTCGATGAGCGGAAGGTCGCGCTCGGGGTCGTCACCGTGATACTGGATCGCGTCGAGGACACCCGCGCGGGCGAGGTCGAAGGCGTCGCGGGCCTCGGGGCTCGCGGGATCGACGATCACCCCGACGAGGAGCGGACGCCGCGCGGCGTCGGGGGCAGCCGAGGCGCGCTTCTCCGCCTCGGCGAGCCGGGTCGCGATTTCGCGAACCGCGAAGGGATTCGCGGCGCGCGGGCTTTTGGCGAACACGAAACCGAGCAGGTCCGCGCCGAGCGAGGCGGAAAGGAGGGCGTCCTCCGCGTTCGTGATCCCGCATATCTTCACGAGCGGTGAACCCTCGCGCCGCGCGGAGGCGCGCTTGCCGATCTCGCGCCAGAACTGCCCCACCCAATCGGCTCGCGCGGATCGGAATCCCTCGACGAGACCGGAAGCCCCCTCGGGATCGCGCGCCGCGGCTTCCCCGATGAGGATCCCGTCAAACCCGAGCTGGCGCGCGAACCGGCACGCGCCGGGGCTCGAGGCGCCCGACTCGAAGACGGTCCCGCACGGGAGGCTCGAGCGCAGGGTCGCGGGCACGAGCGGGTCGATCCTGAAGGTCGATAGGTCGCGCGCGTTCACGCCCGCGAGAACCTTGCCGGCCTTCGCGGCCGCCTGCAGCTTCGCGACGTCGGCCGCGTCCCTGACCTCGATGAAGGGCACCATCCCGAAGGAGCGGCAGAGCGCGGCGAGCTTGAGAAGGACGGGCCGCTCGAGAATCCGCGCGATGAGAAGGACGGCGTCGGCGCCGCACCGGTACGCGACCTCGATCTCGTCCTCGTAGAGGATGAAGTCCTTCCTGAGAAAGGCGATGCCGGGATGGCGCGCGCTCGCGGCGGCGAGGTCGGCGAGCGAGCCCTTGAAATAGCGCGTCTCGGTGAGCACCGACACGTTCCTGGCCCCGGCGGCGGCGTATTGCCCCGCGAGGGTCACCGGGTCGAGGTCTGGCGCGATATCGCCCTTCGAGGGCGAAGCGCGCTTGATCTCGAGTATCGCGCCGGGTTCCGCGAGAAAGGGGACGACGCCGCGCGAGCGATGGCTCGGGATCTCGAAGCCGAAGCCCGGCCCGAGACTCTCGTAATCCTCGCGGCGCGCGCGGACGATGTCGTCGAGGATATCAGGCACGGCTCGCCTCCCTCACCTCGTCGATCTTTTTCGCGACGGAGCCGTCGGCGATCGCGGCGATCGCGCGGTCAAAGCCGTCTTTCAGGGTTTTCGCGTGACCGGCGACGTAGAGGGTCGCCGCCGCGTTGAGCGCGACCGCGGCCTTGATGCCGGCGCGCCCCTTCCCCGCGAGCACGTCGAGCGCCAGCCGCGCGTTCTCCTGGCTGTCGCCGCCGAGAAGGTCGTCCATCGTGCAACCCGAGATCCCGAAATCGGCGGGATCGATCGAGTATTCGCGCATCGAGCCGTCTTCCCCGATCTCGATCACGGCGGTCTTCGCGCACGGGGATATCTCGTCCATCCCGTCGTCGCTCGAGATCACCATGACCCGTCTCGAGCCGAGCATCTTCGACGCCTCGGCGACCGGGAGCATGAGAGACTTGTCGTACACCCCGAGCATCTGGTATTGCGCGCCCGCGGGGTTCGAGAGGGGTCCCACGAGGTTCATGATCGTCTTCACGCCGAGAAGCTTCCTGACCGGCGCGGCGAAGCGCATCGCGCCGTGATAGACCGGCGCGAAGAGGAAGCCGAAATCGGTTTTCTCGATGATGCTCGCGGTCTTCTCCGCCGGAACGTCGATCTTGATCCCGAGCGCCTCGTAGAAGTCGGCGGAACCGGACTTGCTCGAGACCGCGCGGTTCCCGTGCTTGGCGATCGGGACCCCGCAGGCCGCCGCGACGAGCGCCGCCATCGAGCTGATGTTGAAGCTCCCGAGCCCGTCGCCTCCCGTCCCGACGATGTCGGTGAGGTCCTTCGCTATCGGCACGTTCTTCTTTTTTCGGCACAGGACCGCCGCGCAGCCCGCGATCTCCTGGGCCGCGGGGCCCTTCGCCGAGATCGCGGTAAGGATGGCGCTCGTCTGCCGCTCGTCGAGCGAGCCCTCGGTGAGGTCCTCCATGAAGATCTCGGCCTCCTCCCGCGTCATGTCCTTTCCCGCCATGAGGTTGGACAGCACCTTGCTGAACGAAAGCCCCTCGCGCCGGTACGAAAGGAAGGCCTTGAGGACGGCCTCGCCCTGGGTCGAGGCGATGGACTCGGGATGGAACTGGACGCCCTCGACGGCGAAGGTCTTGTGCCTGACGCCCATCACCTCGCCGTCGGCAGCGCGCGCGGTCACCTCGAGACAGTCGGGAAGCGTGGACTCCTCGATCGCGAGGCTGTGGTAGCGCGTGAAGGTTCCCTTGGTCCCGACCGTCCGGAAAAGGCCCTTTCCGTCGAGGGTCATCTCCTCGGCGATACCGTGCTTGATGAATTTCGCGCCGACGATCTTCCCGCCGAACGCGTAGCCGATCGCCTGATGGCCGAGGCAAACCCCGAGCACGGGGACCTTCCCCGCGAAGTGCCTGATCGCCTCGACGCTGATTCCCGCTTCCTCGGGCCTCCCCGGGCCGGGCGAAACGACGATCCGCGAGGGATCGAGGGCGACGAGCCCCGCGAGGTCGATCTCGTCGTTCCTGACGACGCGAATCTCCTCGCTCGAAAGGCGCGCGAGGTACTGGTACACGTTATAGGTAAACGAGTCGTAGTTGTCGATAAGCACGATCATTGCATTGCCTCCACTTTCGCTTCCGCGCCCGATCCCTCGAGCACGGCCCGCATCGCCATGAGCTTTTCGTTCGTCTCCTCCCATTCGCGATCGGCCTCCGACGCGTGGACGATCCCCGCTCCCGCCTGGAGCACCCATCGCTTCCCCGCCTTGAGCGCGCACCGGATCGCGATGCAGAAATCGAGGTCGCCGTCCGGCTCGACGTAGCCGACCGCCCCCGCGTAGAAGGTCCGCCGCTCGCGCTCGAGGCCCGAGAGAATCTCGATCGCGCGGATCTTCGGGGCGCCCGAGACGGTGCCCGCCGGGAACGCGGCGCGAAGGACGTCGATGCCGCGGGCGGGTCCCGTCCCCGGCTTACCGGAGGCTGATCCCCCCTCGCCAGCGCCCGGCGTCTGGCCGATGACGTCCGAGACGATATGCATTACGTGGCTGAAGTTCTCGACGTCCATGCTCCGCGAAAGGCGCACCGAGCCGGGAACGCAGACGCGCCCGAGATCGTTCCGCGCGAGATCGACGAGCATGAGGTGCTCCGCGCGCTCCTTCGGGTCCGCGAGCAGCGCCTTCCTGAGCGCCTCGTCCTCCTCGGCGTTTTTTCCGCGCCGTCTCGTGCCCGCGATCGGCCTGATCGACGCGACCGAGTCGCGTACCCGGACGAGGCTTTCGGGGGAGGCCCCGACGAGCTGATAGGAACCGAAGTCGAGGTAAAAGAGGTACGGCGACGGGCTCTTCGAGCGGAGCCGGCGATAGGCCTCGAGGGCGCTTTCGGTCGACTCGAGCTCTAGCCGGCGCGACATGACCGCCTGAAGAAGGTTTCCCCTCACGATATGGTCCTTGATCGCCTCGACCCCCGCGACGAAGGTCTCGCGCGAGGCCTTTTCGTCGGAGACGACGACCGCGGGAGTGAACTCGGGCGGCGGCGCGAGGTAGGAAAAGTCGAGGTCGGCGAGCCGCGCCTTGATATCGGCGATCGCCTGCTCGAGGTCGATCTCGTGCTCGGCGTAATTGAGGCCGAAGATATGGATCGTGTCGGTGAAGTGGTCGAAGACGAGATACACGTGGCCGACGATGAACTCGGACTCCGGGATCCCGATCCCGTCCGACTGCGGTGCGAGCCGGATCGTGTCGCACCGCGCGCAAAACTCGTAACCGAGAAACCCGATGCCGGCCCCGGGAAGGGGGATGCCGTCGGGGGGAAGCGCGTTTTGCGTCGCGACCGAAAGGAGCGCTTCGAGAATGTCGCCGTTCCGGTACGGTATGTCCTGGCCGTCGATCGAGAAGAACACTCCCTGCCCGTCCTGCCTGATACGGAACGCCTCCCTGGCGAGGATGAGCGAATACCGGTCCCGTCCATGGGTAAACGAGGCCGATTCAAGGATCGCGAGCGCGCCGAGCTTTTTCGCGAGCGCGAAAGGGGTATATCGTTCCCCGGGGATGGCCGTCGCGACCGCGTCGTTTCGCGTGATCTTCATGGGCATTACTCCTCTCATCGGTTAAGTGTTACTATTTATAGTAACATCGGGATGAGAATACCTGATACCAATGTTACTGTCAATAGAAACGGTCAAAAAAACGCTGAAGTGGCACTTTATTCCGGGTGAAATACCGGGGGGAAATCTGAACGCAGAAAAAAAAACCGCGGCCACCCTGACGGTGACCGCGGCAGAAGAATACCGGGGAGAGATCCGGTAATCCGGACTGGTATCAGCCCAACCCGGACTTGCGTCGGGAATAAATATCGTAGAAGACGGCGAGAAGGAGGATGAACGCCTTCACGACGTATTGCCACTGCGCGGCGATGTTCATGAGGGACATTCCGTTGTTGATGCCCGCCATGACGAGACCGCCGATGATCGCCCCCATGACCGAACCGATACCGCCGGTCGCCGAGGCGCCGCCGATATAACAGGCCGCGATCGAGTCCATGTCGAACATGTTTCCGGCTTGCGGAAGGGCGGAGTTCATGTATCCGGTGAAGACGACGGCCGCGAGTCCCGCGACGGCGCCCATCATGAGGAACACGATGAAGATGACCATCTCGGAGTTGATGCCCGAGAGTTTCGCGGAGCGGGCGTTACCGCCGACCGCGTAGATGTAGCGGCCGAGAACCGTGCTTTTCGAGATGAAGGTGAAAAGCCCGACGGTGCATCCGAGGACGACGACGACGATCGGGATGCCGCGGTAGGTCGCGAACTTCCAGGAGATCGCCACGATGAGCGCGCCGACGATGACGAGCTTCCCGAGGAAGGCGGCCGTGTTGCTGACCTCGAAACCGTAGCGGACCTTCTTCCTTCTCGCCGCGATATCCGCGATCACGTAGATGACGAAGAGGATGATGCCGACGATCACCGCCGTGTAGTGGACGTTATCCACGACGAGGCGCTCGATGTCCACCATGCCCGAGGAGATCTGCTTGAAGCCGTCGTCCTTGAGCGAGACCGGGGTCACGTTGGTGATGATGTAGGTGAGACCGCGGAAGAGGAGAAGGAAGCCGAGCGTCACGATGAACGCGGGCATCTTGAGGTACGCCACCATGAATCCCATGATCGCGTAGATGGCCATGCCGATCGCGATGCTCACGGCGACCGTCGCGACCATCGGCACGCCGGTATTGTACACCATCGCCGAGATCGCGCCGATGAAGGCGCAGGTCGCGGGGCACGCAAGGTCGATGTTCGTCGTGATGATCAGGAGGATCATCGTCGTCGCGAGCAGAAGGATGTGGCTGTTCTGCATGAAGATGTTCGTGATGTTCCGGGAGTTGAGGTTAACCCCGTCCGTCAGGAACGCGAATATGATCATGATAAGCGCGAGCATCATGACCATCGAGTAGTTCTTAGCGTTCGCCTTTATCAGCGAACGGAATGAGGATTTCTTTACGGCGACGTTCTCGCTCATACGGTTTTCTCCTTCTGTCCGGTTATTGCCAAATGCATGATTCTTTCCTGGGTCGCTTCCTCTCTGGTCAGCATGCCCTTGATCTCGCCCTCGTTCATGACGTAGATGCGGTCGGCCATCGCGAGCGCCTCGGGCATTTCCGAGGTGACGATGATGACGCTCTTGCCCTGCTTCACGAGATCGTTGAGGATCGCGTAGATCTCGAACTTCGCCCCGACGTCGATACCGCGGGTCGGCTCGTCGACGATGAAAATCTCCGGGTCGGCGAGCAGGCAGCGGCTCAAGACGACCTTCTGCTGGTTACCGCCCGAGAGGTTCCGGGTAAGCTGGTTGATCGACGGGGTCTTGATCCGGAGGGAGTTCCGGTACCGCTCGGCGGCCTTGATCTCCTCCTCGGAGTTGACGACGCCGAACTTCGAGAGTTTGCCGAGGCTCGAGGACGAGATGTTCGTCTTCACGTCCTGAATGAGCACGAGACCGAGGCTTTTGCGGTCCTCGGATACGTAGCCGATTCCCGCGTCGAGGGCCTTTCGCGGCGAGGAGGTGTCGGCCTTCTTTCCCTTTATGTGTATCTCTCCCTCGCAGCTCGAGCCGTACGAATGGCCGTAGATGCTCATCATGAGCTCGGTACGCCCGGCGCCCATCGGCCCGCAGAACGCGAGAATCTCGCCCTTCTTGAGGTGGAATGAAGCGTTGTCGACGACCTTCATCGAGTGATAGTCGGGATGGTAGACGGTCCAGTTCTTGACCTCGAAAAGGGTCTCGCCGATCTCGACCGGCGTTTTCTGGTACTGAGCGCCGAGCTCGCGACCGACCATGTCCTTGATGATCATCTGCTCGGTCAGGTTGTCCTTCTTCACGTCCCAGGTCGAAATGGACTTTCCGTCCCGGAGGATCGTGACGGTGTCGGCGATCTTGAGGACTTCCTTGAGCTTGTGCGAGATCATGATCGAGGTTATTCCCCGCTTCTTGAGCTCGAGGATGAAATCGAGGAGCTTTTCGCTTTCCTCGTCGTTGAGCGACGAGGTCGGCTCGTCCAGGATCAAAAGCTCTACCTGCTTTGAGAGCGCCCGGGCGATCTCGACGAGCTGCTGCTTGCCGACGCCGAGCTTGCTCACGATGGTGGCCGGATTCTCGTGGAGACCGACCTGATCAAGGTACTTCTTCGACTCGAGTATATATTTGTCCCAGTTGATGATTCCCATGCGGGTCTTCATGTGGCCGAGAAAGATGTTTTCGTAGATTGAAAGATACGGACTTAAGGCCAGTTCCTGGTGAATGATCGCGAGACCTTCTTTCTCGCTGTCCTTCACGCTAGCGTAATGCGTTTCCTTCCCTTTGTAAAAAACCTTTCCTGAATAGCTTCCCTTGGGATGAACGCCCGATATGACGCTCATCAATGTCGACTTTCCGGCGCCGTTCTCGCCGCACAGGGAGTGTATCTCGCCCTTGCGAACCTTGAGATTGACCGAGTCGAGTGCGCGGACGCCGGGAAATTCCTTCGTCAAATTCTGTATTTCGAGTATGTATTCACTCACGGTTGCATCCTCTGTCATCCAGCAACAAAAGAAATCCGGGCCAACCGAACGGCCGGCCCGGATTATCCTCAGGTCAAGTTACTTGATGTCGCTTGCCTTGTAGTAGCCGGAGTCGACCATGACGGCCTTCCAGTTGTCCTTGTTGACGATGACCGGCTCGAGAAGATAGGCCTTGACGGTCTTCTTGCCGGTGTTGTACGAAGCGGTGTCGAGGCGGGCACCGGCGATGTTCGGGGTCTCGCCCTTGAGGAGCGCGTCGGCGAGCACGATGGTCGCGGCGGCGAGCTTGCGGGTGTCCTTGAACACGGTCATGTTCTGCTTGCCGTCGCGGATGGCCGCGATGGAAGCGACTTCGCCGTCCTGTCCGGTAACGACGGGGAGGGTCTTGGTGTACTTCGCGTCGGCGGAGCACGCCTCAATGATGGCGCGGGCGAGGGTGTCGTTCGGCGCGAGGATCGCGTCGAGGGTGACCTTCTTCGCATCGTTATTGAGGAGGTTCTCCATGCGGGTCTTCGCGATATCGGCTCTCCAGTTCTCGGTGGTGATCTTGGTGAACGCGGCATCGGCGGAGTTGAGGGGAGCGGGTCCGACGAGGACCACGGCGCCGCTCTGGACGTAGGGTCCGAGAACGCTCATCGCGCCGTCAAAGAACACCTTCGCGTTGTTGTCCGTGGGGGATCCCGCGAAAAGGGTGATGTACTTCGGCTTCGCCTTGCTGGCGGCGGCGAGGTTGAGGGAGGTCTCGATGGCCTTGCCCTGGAACTGTCCGACCTTGAAGTTATCGAAGGTGATGTAGTAATCATAGTCCTTCGAACCGGTGATCAGGCGGTCATAGGCGATGACGATCGTCTTGTCCTTCGCGGCATCGGCGACGGCGGACACGACACCCTCGTTAACGGAACCGATAACGAGAAGCTTCGCTCCCTTGGTAAGGAAGTCCTGGATCTGCTGATTCTGCTTGGCCTGATCGGCGTCACCGTAGGCGACCTCCGCCTTGTAACCCTTCGCGAGGGCATCGGCGAGAAGGGCGGCTCCGTCCTTCTGCCAGCGCTCGACGTGAGTTTCAGGCATGGCAAGACCGATGAACGCGCCGCCCTTTTTCGGGGCCGCGAACGAAACGCCGGTTACCAGCACGAGAGCCGATACAATCGCAATGATTTTCTTCATGAACGTCTCCTCCATAATAAAAGACTTATGGGGTCATTATGGATCGGTATTCATGATCTGAAAATCGTAAATTTTTTACATAGATAGGGAAAAAACCCTATTTGAGACCGCCATTCGCCACCGGGCAGGTGTTTTTTTTACGTCATTTTTTTACCGGAACGTTCCGATACACGTCCTCGGCGGAGTGAAACCGGTCCTTGATGACGGTCGCGTCCATGTTCCCGGCGAAAACCGCCTTCGGTTCTTCCATATAATACGGAATCAGCTCACCCGAGCGGTTTTCCACCATCCGGTCCGGGGACATCTTGATCCCCTTCGCGACGTTCCAGGCGATCTGTGCGGCGCGGGTCGCGAGGCTCGTGATGGGCTTGTACACGGTCATGAGCTGGGTGCCTTCCACGATCTTCTGGCACGCGCCGATATCCGCGTCCTGCCCCACGACCGCGACCTTCCCGGCGAGGCGGTATTCCGACAGGAGCTGCACGGCCGCGCTCGCGATCTGGTCGTTCGCGCACGAGATCGCGTCGATGTCGTGGGTGCGCGCGAACACCCGGCCGATCTTCTCGAGGGCCTCGTCGGAACTCCACTCGTCAAGCCAGATTTCGTCGATTACCCGAATCTCCTGCCGCTTCATCGCGGGGTCGAGCGCCTCGTGAAGGCCGGCGTTTACCTCGTAGCTGTTGTTGTCCCGCGTCGAGCCGTTGACGATGAGGTAGTTTCCGCGCGGTTTTTTCCCGAGCAGGGCCTTCCCGAAAAGGCGTCCGACCTCCCGGTTGTCGAAGGAGACGTAGGCGTCTATCGGCGTGCCCATTATGAGCCGGTCGTAGGCGACGACCGGTATCTTCGCGTCCCTGACCTTCTTGACGGCGCCCGCGAGAAGCTCGGTATCGTGCGCGACCACGACGAGCACGTCGATCCCCCGGGTCATGAGGAAATCGATCTGCGCGATCTGTTCCTTGGTTCCGCCCGCGGAAAGCTGGACGATGACGTCGGCGCCGAGATCGCGCGCCGCCCCGGAGAATATCTTGATGTCCTTGTTCCACCGCTCGATGATGAAGGTATCGGTCGCGATCGAGAACCCTATCGTGAGGCGGTCCCGGCGCGCGTGACGGGCCTCGGGCTTGCAGGAGACGAGGGAGACCGAGACGGACGCGAGCGCGAGCGCCGAAAGGACGGCGACGAGAAACCTCGCCCGCCCCCACGGCCGGGCGGAACCCTTCGCCGGCGATCCTCCGGCCGCGAGACGCGCCACCGCGCGAGATTTTTGCATCGTCTTCATGCGCCCTCCCCGTCCCGGATCCGTTCGGCGTACATGGTCGGCGAGACGCCGACGATCTTCCGGAATATCTTGCTGAAATAGTTCGGGTCCTGATAGCCCGTCGCGAACGACACTTCCTTGATGCTCATGCGGTTCTCCCTGATGAGCCGCTCGGCGCGCTCGATCCTGAGCGCGGTAAGGTAATCGACGAAACTCGATCCCGTGTGCTCCCCGAACAGCCGGGAGAGGTACGCGCTCGACACGCTCGCCGCCTCGGCCGCGTCCGCGAGCTGTATCTGCCGCGAGTAGTTCTCGCCGATGTACGCGATCGCCCTGACGAGCGGCACCGGGAATTCCCCCGCCTTCTTGAGCCGGGCTATCTCGTACACGCGCTCGAAGGCCTGCTCGGACCAGGAGACTATCGAGGGAACGTCGGCGAGGGGACCGAGCTCCTCGACCGGATCGAGCGGGGGAGCTTCCTCAGAGTGGGTCTTGAGACAGGGCAGGACGTCGTCGATAAGGAGGGTAAAAACGGTCGCGAGCTTCGCCTTCGCGACCCCGAGCCCGTAGGCGGAGACGACCTCGTCCCGGTACGCCGCGAAAAGGGAAAGGAGCTCGCCGTAGTCCGCGAGGCCGTTTTTCCGCCTGAGCGCGATGATCCGCATCCGCTCGCGAATGCGGACCTCGCCCGTGTTCTTCTTCCGGTTGATGTCGTCGAGGGCCTCGGCGCACGACTTTCGGAGGTCTCCCCAGGGACGCGTCTGCCCGACGCCCGAGAAGGCCGCGACGGTCGGGGGTACGACGGATCGAACGGCGTCCTCGAGAGTCTCGCGCACCGCGAGGGCCTCGTCCGCGCCGGGAAAGAAATACATGCCGAGGCCGAGATGGTCCGCGAAGAGGAATCGCCTCACCAGCGAGAGCTTCGCGTTGAGGTCGGGGAAGAAATTTCCCCCTTCGGGATCGATGCCGACGAAGGCGACGGTTCCGGAGTCCGACTCGAGGGAAAGCGCGTCCCGGTACCGGCGCCATCGAGCCTCGTCGAGCGGCTTCCAGATGCCGCGCCTGAGGAAGTCGCACTCGAGGGAATCGCCCGAATCCTCTTCCCTCGTCAGTTTCCGCTTGTCGAGCTTAGCCGCGATCGAGGCGAGGGTCTCCGTGAACATCCGCTTGGTGACGGGCTTCACGAGATACTCGTGCACCCCGAGCGGGATCGCGCGCCGCGCGAGGTCGAAGCGCTCGTAGGCGGTGGAGAGGACGAACACCGTGTCGGGGAATTTGCCGTGGACCTCCTCGATCGTGTCGAGCCCGTCGAGGCCGGGCATGTTGATGTCCATGAAGACGACGTCGGGCGCGAGCTCGTGGATGAGCTTGATAGCCTCGTAACCCGAGCGCGCCTTGCCCGCGAGGGAAAAGCCCGGGACGCCGGACTCGAGCATGAAGGAATAGCTTTCGAGGACGGGCTCCTCGTCGTCGACTATCAGTACGTTATACATAGCTCTTTCCCCGTGTCCACCCGGACCGTAACCTCGGTGCCCTTCCCTTCCTCGGACGCGATCCTGACCGCGTCGGGATCGTCGGGGAAGAAGAAATAGATTCGCTGTATCACGTTCTCGAGCCCGTTGACCTTCTCCGCGTGGCCCTCGACGGGAACGGGCCGGAGCAGGGACTCGACCTTGTCCCTTCCCATCCCGATGCCGTTATCGACAACCGAGAGGAAAAGGTATTTGCCCTCGGCGTACACGCGCACGACTATCGAGTTCCTCCCCTGGCCGCCCTTGAACGCGTGCACGACGCAGTTCTCGACGAGCGGCTGGAGGATCGTCGCGGGAACGGAGTAGGCGTCGAGGATGTCGCGCGGGCAGTCGAGCACGAGATCGAGGTTCTTCGGGAACCGCACGCGAAGGATGTAGAAGTACGACTCGAGGCCCTCGATCTCGTGCCTGAGGGGCACGACGACGTTTTTCTCGCGGAGGTTGTGCCGGAAGAGGCGCGACAGGTGCTCCATGTACTCGCCGGTACGGTCGGCGCCCTCGACGATCGCGAGCTGGATGCCGGTATTGAGGGTATTGAAGAGGAAATGCGGGTTCATCTGCGCCTGGAGGGTATAGAGCTCCATCCGTCTGATGAGTTGCTGCATCTTCATGTTGCGCACGCGCTCCTGCATGTACTCCTGCTCGACGTTGCGCTGCCACTTGATCTCCTCGATGTAGGTGTGGATGTCGCGCTTCATGCGGTTGAAGGCGTGGACCACGCTGTCGATCTCGTCGAACGAGCTCGCGCCGACGTCGTCGCCGCCGAAGTCGCCGACCGCGATCGCGGACGCGGCCCGCGAGAGGTTTATCATCGGGCGGTTGATCCGGTTAACGGCCTGCACGATGTAGATCACCGAAAAGAGCGCGATGAACACGATGAACAGAAGGTTCCAGAACTGAATGTTCCGCGAGATCTTGATGAACGACTCGTACTCCGTCAGTTGGGAGGAGAAGCGGGCCCCGGATATCCACTCGATCTCGTCGCTGACGTATTCGTGGAGCCCCTGCATCTCGGCGTATATCCCGGTATACCGCGCGACGTCCATCCCCCGCTTCTCCTCGATGGCCGCGTCCGCGAGATCGAGGTATTTCGAGACGACGGAATACGCCTCCATCTCGCGAAGGCCGAGAAAATCGGCGGGGACGCCCTCGTATTGCGGGATGAGGTTTCGCACCCGCTGGGACATGACGAGCAGCTCGGAGAGCGCTCCCGACGAGCGGGTCGACAGGAATTCGAGGAAGGGCGCCTGGAACGCCTCCAGGTTATCGCGCACCTCGCGGAGGTAACGCTGTTCCTCGAAGCTTTTCGAGACGATTTCCTGCATCCTGATCGTCGAATAGAGGATGTATCCCGTGGAAACGACCAGGATCACGAGGACGATGAGGATGTTGATGAGTATCTGCGCGCCGAAGGAGTGCTTCACCTTCCGGAAAAGCCGGCTCGAGAGGGCCAGGGCCGTCACTTCGCGCCTCCCCGCGAGGGACCCGCGTACAGGTCCGCGTCGGCCTTGACGACGACGTCGATCCCGGTGTCGACCGAGTTCGAGGTATAGCCGGACGAGCGGAGGTCGACGAGAGCCGCGACCGCCTGGCGGCCCGTCGCGCGGGGATTCGTCACGAGCGTCGCGGAGAGGATTCCCTTCTGGAGGTAGTCCCGTATGGTCTTGTCGAAACCGAAGCCGACGACCTGCACGCTCCCGACGAGATTGAGGTCGATGAGCGCCTGGGCCCCGGCGAGCGTGTCGTCCAGGCTCGTGAAGACGATCGCGTTGACGGTCCTCGCCTCGCGCAGGAGCTGGTACACGATCTTCTCCGCGTCGCGGGGATTCATGTCGGTCCGCTGGACGGATATGGGGGCGGCGAGCGAGCGCCCGAGAGCGCTCGAGATGCCCATCTCGAAGAGCTCCCGCTCGGCGAACACCGCGGGAGACTTCTCGCTGTACACGACCGCGAGCCGCGTGACGTCGCCCTCGCCGTGCGCGATCTGGGCGCCCGCCTTCATCCCGAGGTCGTAATTGTTCGTGCCGACGAACGGCCAGGGACGATCCGAGGCGATGTTGTGGTTGACGAGGACGACGGGAATCTCGGCCTTGCGGAGTTCCTCGAGACGGACGGAGGTCGTGCGGTCGTCGAGGTCGGGGCAAACGATCACGCCCTCGGCGCCCGTATAGCGGGCCATCGAAAGATCGCGCTCGGACGAGTCGTACTCGTGCACCGAGACCGAGGCGTCGCCCGCGGCCGCGCCCTCGCGGACGCCGGCGACGAGCTCCGAGAACAGGGCGGAGCGGTCTTTCGGGATATAGAGGGCGAAATGGTAGCGGACTCGCTGCGCGGCCGCCTCGACGGGATCGCGAGAGAGCATTTCCCGCACGAGCATCGCGGATCGTCCGAAGGAGAAAAGCGCGAGCATGCCGGTGACCGCGAGGCCGGCCTTGAAATAGGCTTTCACGAACTCGAGTATACAGGCAAGGCGGAAACGTTGGCAAGGCTGGATCGCGAGGGGGGCGCTAGCGCGGGAAAAGTCCGTCCGGGCGATCGACATGGCCACTCTTTCCCTCACGCGGCTTAAAAAAAAAGTTTCCGGTGTCATGTTGCGGTAATCGGCGAAGAGGCTATATACTGTCGCCTATGGTAAACATCCTGAAATGGGACGATTCCCTCGCGACAGGTTTCGAAGAGGTCGACCTTCAGCACAAGAAGCTCATCCTCATCATCGACGACGTGTATAAATCGCTCGACGCGAGCGCCGCGGAATACGCCACGCGCATGGCAAAGGACCTCAAGCGGCTCACCGACTACACCGATTATCACTTCTCCGAGGAAGAGGCGTTCATGCGAAAGCACTCGTTCCCGGGATACGAGAAGCACCGCAAGGAGCATCAGGCGTTCATCGCGGAGGTCTTGCGGCAGATCAAGGGACTTTCCGAACCCGACAAGGAAGCGGGATTCATGTTCTATCGCTTTCTCGGCACCTGGCTCCTCAACCACATAGCGAAATCCGACAGGGAGTGGGCGGATTTCATCGCGAAGGACAACGAAGGCAAGTAGCCGGCTTCCAGGAACGAATCAATGACAGACGATCTTCTCTTCAACGAGGGCAAGGGCGCCCACGACGACGCGGCGGTTTCCCTTTTGGGGCAGATCATCGCCATTTCGAAAGCGGCGTTTACCCTCGACCGGGACGCGCGCGCTCTCTCCGAGGAAACGCGGGAACAGGACAGGAAACTCGCGCTCATAGCGGGCGAGACGCGAACCGGCAAGGACGCGTCCGAGGCGATCGGGGACCTCGCCCGGGAGCTCGCGGAGATGAGCGGTCGGGCGAGCTCCGTCGCCGGAGAGGGCGACCTCGCCCAGCGGGATTTTCTCGCCGGGATCGCGCGCATCCACGCGACGCTCGGGGACGCGAACGGCTTCATGGGCCGACTCAAGGACGATTCAGACGAGATCAAACGGCTTAGCGGTCTGCTCGTCGACATCGGCGACCGGCTCAACGTGCTGTCGATCAACGCGTCCATCGAGGCGGCTCGCTCCGGGCAGGCGGGAAAGGGCTTCGCCGTCATCGCCCGGGAAATGCGAAACCTTTACCAGCGCGTCGACGATTCGGCCATAGCGGTCGAGCGGATCGTGTCCAAGGTCATCGAGGGCGTCGCGGTTACCGGCCGGAACCTCGCGGCCTCCGGTTCCGCGCTCGCGACCAGCAAGTCACAGGCCGAATCGATCGGAAAGGACCTTGAACGGCTGGACGGGATTAACGCCGAACTTTCGGTGAAAACCCGGGAAATAGCGCTTCTCGCCGAAGGCCAACTGGAAATCAACCGAAGGATCGAATCCCTGGCGACCGAGATCGGCGCGAACGGCTCGGAAATTCGGGAACGCGCCGAGATCTCCCGCGACAACGCGCAAAGCGTCCATCTCGCCGTCGATCGGGCGCTCATGAGCCTCGACGGGAAACGATTCCCCTGGCACGACACGGCCGAGCGCGCGATGCGCGAGCTGATGAAGTCGGTCGGCGAATCGCGATCGCCCGAGGACGAGCTCGCGAAGGCGTTCACCCGCCATCCCGGCTTCGAGCTTTTTTACGTGATCGGGGGCAACGGGACGCAAACGAGCGAAAACGTCTGGAACCCCGCATTCGGGATCTCGCCGCCGCCCGGGAAGGCGAAGGGCGAGAATCGCCGGGAAAAGGATTACTACGCCAAGGCGATCGCGGCCGAGGGAACGTGCGTCTTTTCCGGGATATACGTCTCGTGCGCGACCGACAGCCTCTGCGCGACCGCGTCCGTCGCCTATCGCGGCGCGCGCGGCCTCGAGGTTCTCGCGGGGGACGTAAACCTCGACGGGATGCTCTCGGGCTGAAGGCGGCGGGCTCACCGTCGACGTCCCGATCCGCGCGGTCGACGCGCGGATCCCCCCGAACTCGCGCCGCCGCGCAGGCTCGCGGTTATCGCGCGGCCTCGAGGATCGCGCGGACGGCCGACTCGTCGAGCCTGACGAAATTCCCGGTAAAACCGTTTCCCTTCACCACGCATTTCTTCGCCATCTCGGGTATTCTCTCACCGCCGACGTTCATCTGCGAAAGGCGGACGGGCAGCCCGATCGAGCGGAAGAAGGTCTCGAGGCGCGCGATGCCCTCGAGCGCGGTCCGCTCAAGGTCGTTGAAATCGGGCTCGACGTCCCACACGCGGGTCGCGAACCGGGCGAAGCGGGCGAGGTCGTGCTTGCGGACATGGCGCATCCACGAGGGGAAGACGACGGCGAGACCCGCGCCGTGCGCGACGTCGTAGATCGCGCTGATCTCGTGCTCGATTCCGTGCGAGCCCCAATCCCCGACGCGGCCGGTGCTCAGCAGGTCGTTGTGCGCGACGCAGCCGGCCCACATGATCTCGGCGCGGGAGGCGTAGTCCGCGGGATTCGCGAGGGCGCGCGGCACGTTCGCGATTATCGTGCGAAGCGTCGCCTCGCACAGGCGGTCGGTGAACTCGACGTCGCGCGTGTTCGTGAAGTAGCGTTCCATGATGTGCGCCATGATGTCGGCCGCGCCGCACGCGGTCTGGTACGCGGGAAGGGTATAGGTGAGCTCGGGATTCATGATCGCGAAGCGGGGTCTCAGAAGATCGTTCGTGAGGCCGCGCTTGAGCGCGAGCTCGGGATTCGATATGACCGAGCTGTTGCTCGACTCGCTCCCCGCCGCCGGTATCGTGAGGACGACACCGACGTCGAGCGCTTTCTGGGGCGCGCACGTGTACTCGTAGAAGTCCCACACGTCGCCCGAGTAGGGCACGCCGACCGCGATCGCCTTCGCGGAGTCGATGACCGAGCCGCCGCCGACGGCGAGGATGAAGTCGATCCCCTCCTTCCGGCAAAGCTCGATCCCCTTGCGGACGAGCGCGACGCGCGGGTTCGGCTCGACGCCGCCGAGCTCGACGGCGTCGACGCCGGAAGCCTTGAGCGACGCCCGCACGCAGTCGAGCAGGCCCGATTTCACGACGCTTCCGCCGCCGAAATGGAGGAGAACCTTCGTCGCGTACGGCTTTATCTCGGCGCCGGCCTCGCGTTCGGTATCCTTTCCGAATATAATCTTGGTAGGGTTGTGAAAAATAAAATTGTCCATGTTCTGTGCGTCTCCTTCTCTCTATAAGTAGTATCTCCGATATTATATTATTTGACAAGGGAAACTAATTAGGATAGAGTAAATCCCCTACGGGAAATACGAGCATAAAGGAAGGGTTATGGAACGATTCAACGCCGCGATCATGTATCTTCTCTCATTCAAGGTCTACGTCCTTCTTCCGGTCATCATCTTCGTCCTCGCCTCCGCCTTCGGCATTAAACCGAAGGTCGCGCTGAAATCGGCGCTCACCCTCGGCATCGGCTTCATCGGCATCTTCATGACCTTCGGCTTCTACGTCGGCATCGTGACCCCGGCGATCAAGGCCCTCGTCGCGCGGTCGGGGCTGAGCTTCTCCGTGCTCGACACGGGCTGGATACCCCTTTCGGTGATCGCCTGGCAGTTTCACCTCGCGCCCGTCCTCCTCGTGCTCTTCCTGGGAGTCAACGCGGCCCTCCTCGTCCTCAAGAAAACGAGGACGGTCGACATCGACATCTGGAACTACTGGCACGTGATCGTCGTCTCGGCGACCGTCTTCGCGATCACCGGGAACGACTGGATCGCGATCGGCTTCGGGCTTCTCGCCTTCCTCCTCGTCCTGAAGATCTCCGACTGGAGCGCGGAACGGGCGAACGGACTTTCGGGCATGACCGGGATCTGCATCCCGCACCTGTCGGGCCTCGCCTATTACCCGATCGGCGTCGCGGCGAACGCCCTCATCGACCTCGTTCCGGGCCTCAGGAAGCTCGACGCGAACCCCGAGCGGATCAAGGAAAAGCTCGGGCTCCTCGGGGAGCCGATGATTCTCGGCCTCATCCTCGGCGCGGGACTCGGGATCGCGGGCGGCTATTCCTTCAAGGCGACGGCCGAGCTCGCCGTGAGCTTCGCGGGCGTCATCTACATCCTCCCGGTGATGTGCGGGATCCTCGGCTCGGCGCTCATCCCGGTTTCCGAGGGGATGAAGGACTTCATCAACCGGAGGTTCCCCAAGATGGGGGCGACCTTCATCGGTCTCGACGTCGCGGTCCTCTTCGGCATGCCCTCGGTCATGGTGACGACGATCCTCCTCATCCCGGTGTCGATCGTCCTGGCCTTCGTCCTCCCGGGAGTGACCTTCATACCGCTCGGCGACCTCACCAACCTCACCGTGCCGGTCGCGATGATCGCCCTCGCGACGAACGGAAACGTCGTGCGCGCATTCCTCGTCGGGATCCCGGTCGTGATCGGGAACCTCTACTTCGCGAGCGCCCTCGCCCCGCTTTTCACCCGTATGGCCGCGAACGCGAACTACCGCGTCGAAGGATACTCGGGCGTCTTCACGAGCTTCCTCGACGGCGGGAACGTCCTCCGCGGCTGGCTCGCCTACCTCGCCTCGGGTAACTGGATCGCGATCGCGGCGATACCGGCGGTCGCCTTCCTCCTCTGGTTCGCGCGGAGGTCCGGACACAAGCCGAGCTGACGGGAGACCCTGCGCGGTCTGAGGCGCTTTACACGGGCGCGCCAGGCGTGCTATAACCGGGGCAAGACATTCCGTTCATTCAGATTGCGGGGGAACCTCACGGTTGAGAAGGTTAAAACCTGACCCTTGGAACCTGTCAGTTAACACTGGCGTAGGGAAGCACTCTATCATCGATCGCAAAGCGCTCGATTAGACGCGCCTCTCCGCCGACGGAGGGGCGTTTTCGTAACCACCCCCTCGCGCCGGCGGAGCGCGCGAAAAAACCCTTCTTCCGTTCCACCCCGCGCCGCTGACGGCATGCAAGGGGGAACGATGGTCCACACGCAGATGGAGATGGCGAAAGCAGGCACGGTCACGCGCGAAGTACGCGCGGCCGCGGAGCACGAGGGGATCGAGCCCGAGCGGCTCGCGGCCCTGGTCGCGCGCGGGCACGCGGCGGTACCCGCGAACAGGGCGCATCGGGCGCTCGATCCGAGGGCGGTCGGGCGAACGCTCAAGACGAAGATCAACGTGAATCTCGGGGTCTCGCGCGACGAGAGCGATCACGGCTCCGAAATGGAGAAAGTCCGCGAGGCGATCGCCCTCGGGGCCGACGCAATCATGGACCTGAGCTCGGCGGGCGACACGGGGACCTTCAGGAGACGGCTCGTCGCGGAATCGACCGCGATGATCGGGACCGTTCCCGCCTACGACGCGGTCGTGCGATACGCGAAACCGCTCCGCGAGATCACGAGCGACGAATGGATCGCGGTCGCGCGCGCGCACGCCGAGGACGGCGTCGACTTCCAGACGATTCACTCGGGAATAACGCGGGAGACAGCCTCGCTCGTCGGGAGAGACAACCGCCTGACCGGGATCGTGTCGCGCGGGGGATCGCTCCTTTTCGCGTGGATGGCGATGACCGGCAAGGAAAACCCCTTCTACGAGCGCTTCGACGAGATCCTCGATATCTGCCGCGAGCACGAGGTCACGTTGAGCCTCGGGGACGCGTGCCGGCCCGGCTCGATCGCGGACTCGACCGACTCCGCCCAGATCGCCGAGCTCATGCGCCTCGGCGCGCTCGCCAAACGCGCGCGCGAACGAGGCGTCCAGGTCATCATCGAAGGTCCCGGTCACATGGCGCTCGACGAGATCGCCGCGAACATGGAGCTCGAGCGCCGGCTCTGCGACGACGCGCCGTTCTACGTGCTCGGCCCGCTCGTCACCGACGTCGCGCCGGGCTACGACCACATCACCTCGGCCATCGGCGGGGCGATTGCCGCGTCCTCGGGCGCCGCCTTCCTCTGCTACGTGACCCCGGCCGAGCACCTCAGGCTCCCTACCATCGACGACATGCGCGAGGGGATCATCGCGTCGCGCATCGCGGCCCACGCGGCCGACCTCGCGAAGGGAATACCCGGCGCGCGGGACTGGGACCGCGCGATGAGCGAGGCGAGACGAGACCTCGACTGGGACAGAATGTTCTCGCTCGCGATCGATCCCGCGAAGGCGCGCCGATATCGCGCCGAGTCGAAGCCGGAAATCGAGGACTCGTGCACGATGTGCGGCAAGATGTGCGCCGTGAGAAACGTCAACAAGATACTGAAAGGAGAAGAAGTGGATGCCATCTAGAAAAATCGACAAACCGGTCGCGGCCTCCATCGCGAGGGCGATCGACGAGCTTCGCGCGACCCGTCCCCTCGTCCACTGCATCACGAACTACGTCACCGTCAACGATTGCGCGAACGCGCTCCTCGCCGTCGGGGGCTCGCCGGTCATGGCGGACGACGAGGCCGAGGCGGCCGAGATCGCCGCGATCGCGGGAGCGCTCGTCATCAACATCGGGACCCTCAACGCGAGAACCGTCAAGTCGATGGAGATCGCAGGAGCAGAGGCCGCGCGGCGGGGTATCCCCGTCGTGCTCGATCCGGTCGGCGTCGGGGCCTCGAGGCTCAGGACGGAGACGGCCCTGTCGCTCGTCGGGAAAATCCCGTTCGCGGTGATACGCGGGAACGCCTCGGAGATCCGGGTGCTCGCGACCGGCACGGGCTCGACGCGCGGGGTCGACGCGTGCGCGGAGGACTCGTCGTCCGTCGCGGGCATACGAAAGGCCGCCGAGGCCTTCGCGCGAAAGACGGGGGCCGTCGTCGCCATCACGGGCGCGACGGACATCGTCACCGATGGCGCGCGGACCTTCGCGGTCAGGAACGGTCACCCGCTCATGGGAGAGATCACGGGATCGGGCTGCATGCTCTCAGCCGTCATCGGCGCCTACGCGGGTTCGGCCGCGAGCGCGGCGAGGGACGCGCGGTTTCTCGAGACGACGGCCGCCGCGCTCTGCGGCATGGGACTCGCCGGGGAGCGCGCGGCAAGGAGGGCGAAACGGCTCGGTACCGGAAGCTTCCGCGCCGCGCTCATCGACGCGCTTTCCGGACTCGACTCGCGGGCCGTTTCCCGGGGGATGAAGATCGATGCCCTTTGACCGAGACGGGCTCGCGAGGTCGCTCATGCTCTGCGCGGTCACCGACCGCCGCTGGATCGAGACACCGCGCGAAACGGGACGACGTACCCTCGGGGATCAGGTCGCCGCCGCGATCGATGGCGGCGCGACGATGATCCAGCTCCGCGAAAAAGGGCTTCCCGCGGCGGAGTATATCGCCCTCGCGAGAAAGCTTTTAGGGATAACCTCGGCGCGAGGCGTTCCGCTCATCGTCAACGATTCCCTCGAGGTCGCGCTCGCCTCGGGCGCCGACGGACTCCACGTCGGGCAGGACGACGGCGATCCCGCGACGGTACGGAAGGTTCTCGGGTCCCGCGCGATACTCGGGGTATCGGTCCACACGGTCAGGGAGGCGATCGACGCCTGGCGCGCGGGAGCCGACTATATCGGCCTCGGAGCGGCCTTCCCGACGGGTTCGAAAGCCGACGCGTCAGTCCTTTCGAGGGAAACGCTGCGCGAGATCGCGGAATCGGTCCCGATCCCGTCAATCGCCATCGGCGGGATCACGGCGGAGAACGCCGGGGGCCTTACGGGCCTCGGTCTCGCGGGAATCGCCGCGATATCCGCGATCTTCGCCGATCCCGGCCGCGTTCGCGAGGCGACGGGCGAGCTCTTTCTGGCCGCCTCGCTTGTCGCCGCGAGGCGGGCGACCGGGGACGCGCGATGAAAACGGCGCTCTCGATCGCGGGGAGCGATCCCTCGGGCGGCGCGGGAATCCAGGCGGACCTCAAGACCTTTGCCGCGCACGGGGTCTACGGTATGGCCGCGATCACGGCGATTACCGCGCAGAACACCCTCGGGGTTTTCGCGGTCGAGCCGGTCGCGGTACCGCTTGTCGCGAGCCAGCTCGACGCGGTTTTCGCCGATATCTTCCCGGACGCGGTGAAGATCGGGATGATTCCCGACGCCACCGCCGCGCGGGCCGTCGCCGAAACCCTTTCGCGCGCAGGAGCCCGCAACGTCGTCGTCGATACCGTGATGGTCTCGTCGAGCGGCAGGCGGCTCCTCGACGAGGGAGGAGAACGGGCGCTCATGGCCCTGCTCTTCCCGCGCGCGCGCCTCGTCACGCCGAACATACCGGAAGCCGAGGCGCTCACGGGAATCGCGATCACGGACCGTGACGGGATGTCGAGGGCAGCGAGAACGCTTTCCTCGTTCACCCCCGGAGGGGTACTCCTCAAGGGCGGGCATCTCGAGGACGCGGCGGACGACCTCCTTCTCGTCGACGGGGAGGAGTTCTGGTACCGTTCGGCGAGAATCGACACCCGGCATACCCACGGAACCGGTTGTACACTCTCCTCCGCGATCGCGGCGAACCTCGCCCGGGGTCTTTCCCTCGCCGAGGCGGTCAAGGAAGGCAAGGAATACGTCCGGCAGGCGATTCTCGCGGCGCCCGGGCTCGGGAGGGGAAACGGTCCGCTCCGTCACGACCGGCGAATTTGACAGCGCATTAGCCGACTCCTATAGTTTATTGCGAGGCCCCAATGGCCGGCCGCAAGGAGTTCGCCATGTCAGGTAAAAAGAAGAGCAGAGGGTTATCGTTCAAACTCGTGCTTCGGATCGGCGGCGCCGTGGTTCTCGTGCTCGTGGCGAGCGCGTTCTTCGTGCTTCTCGAGGTGTTCACTCTCGAGAAAAAAAGCTCGAGTCAGTATCTCGAGGCGATCGCGACGAGCAACGCGATGTCGATCAAGACGGAGCTGGATAACGCCATGACCTGCGGGCGGCTCGTCTCGAGGGCGCTCATGACCATCTCGGGACTCGCCGACGGCGACCGCAGGCAAATCGCCGATGAGTTCATGCGTCAGATCCTTTCCGCGAATCCCGGCTATTACGGTCTTTGGGCGTGCTTCGAGCCCGACCTCTTCGACGGCCTCGACGCGCAATACCGAAACGCGTCCGGTCACGACGGGACGGGAAGATTCATCCCCTACTGGCACCGAAAATACGGTTCCGGAGGCGCGTACGCGTCCGTGTCCGCGTTGAGTACCGATACCACGATCGATCAGGTGACGATCGCGCGGACGAAGCTCGCCGAGTATGCCGTTCCGGGAGCGGGCGATTATTACCTCCTCACCCGCTCATCCGGCAACGAGCGTGTCATCGAGCCTTTCGTCACCAGGGCAGACGACAGCGGAATCAGGATCATGAGCATCGTCACCCCGATCAAGAACCGTTACGGCCGGGTTATCGGCGTCGTCGGCGTCGATATCGGCCTCGACACGCTCGCCAAACTGATCGAGAACGTCCGTCTCTACAGAACGGGCTCCATCGATCTCGTTTCGACCGAGGGAATTCTCGCGGCCTCGCCGGACGGAGACGGGATGGGGAAACCCGCGAAGCGCTTTACCGGCGATCGAGGAAGGCAGATCATCGAGAGACTCGTCTCCGGGGAGTCCTTCGTCATCGATGAACGATCAACCGGGGATCGCGCGCGCCTCACTCGGGCGCTCATCCCGATCTCCGTCGGGAACGCCCGTGATCCCTGGTTCATCGACGCCTCGGTACCGACGTGGGAAACCCTTGAAAGCTCGATATACCTGATCCTGAGGGTCGTCGGGATCTTCATCCTCGGGGCCGCGATCATTATCGCGCTCATAACCTATCTCTCGCGGAAGATCATCAAGCCGATATCGCTCGCGAGCGCCGCGCTCGAGCAGATAGCCGAGGGCGAGGGTGATCTCACGAAGCGGATAGAGGTCGCGAGCGACGACGAAATCGGCCGGCTTTCCGCCGATTTCAACAAGTTCATCGCCAAGCTCGAGGAGATCATCGTCGCCATCAGGGATGCCATGGCGCGACTCAACAAGGTGGGGCACGGACTCTCGGCGAACATGGAGGAAACCTCGGCCGCGGTCTACCAGATCAACGGGAATATCGAGCGCGTCAAGGAAGAGGTTACGAGCCAGGCCGCGGGCATCAACGAGACCACGTCGACGATCAAGGAAATACACGCGAACATCGATCGTCTCAGCGGGACGATCACGAGCCAGGGCGAGAACATCGCGGACAGCTCGGCGAGCGTGGAGGAGATGGTCGCGAACATCGAGTCGGTCACGAAAACCCTCGAGAAAAACGGACAGCAGTTCATGGCGCTCAAGGATTCCTCCGACACGGGATTCGCCAAGATCACCGACGTCGTCAACAGGATACAGGACGTCGAGCGGCAATCGGAAGGCCTTTCCGCGGCGAACACGATCATCAAGAATATCGCGAGCCAGACGAACCTCCTCGCCATGAACGCCGCGATCGAGGCCGCGCACGCGGGCGATTCCGGAAAGGGGTTCGCCGTCGTCGCCGACGAGATACGAAAGCTCGCCGAGAACGCCTCGTTCCAGTCGAAATCGATCTCGAAGGAGCTTCAGGGACTCAAGAACGCGATCGATCAGGTCGCGCTATCGTCGACCGACGCGGGAAGGGCCTTCAACTCCGTGCGCGACTCGATCGGCACTGTCATCGACCAGCAAAACCAGATCAGGCTCGCGATGGAAGAGCAATCGACCGGAAACGCGAGAGTGCTCGAGTCGCTCGCGCGAATGCGCGAGCAAAGCGTCGTGGTCACCGCGAGCGGGCAAGAGATATCGACCGGAAGCCGCGCGATCCTCGACGAGATGAACGAACTCGTCGCGATCACGCAGACCGTGAAAGACCGGCTCGACGAGATGGGCATCGGAACCGGGGAGATCAACAAGGCAGTAAACGACGTCGTCACGCTGAGCCAGGACAACCGCGAGGGCATCAACGCCGTTAGCGGCGAGATCGGCCGTTTCCGCGTCAGGAACAGATCGATAACCGACGAAGAGGGACAGGAGACCGAGGGGTAAGTTTCGCTTGCAAAGCAGGGCATACCCTTGCGATAATGAACCATGCGCATCATCAAAAGCCCGATAGCCGGGGCCGCAAGGACAATCGGACCGGACTCGCCCGAAACCGAGGAGGTCTTCTTCGCGTATCGGGATCTCTCGATCGGGAAAACCATCCGCAAGACGAAGGGCGGCGGACCGTGGATCTTCAAGACGGATTCCGCCGTAACGGTGGTCACCGATATCGTCGGAATCACCTTTCGTTCCCGCTGGCTGAACGTCAAAGAGGACGGAACCATAACCGTTTCGGCCGAATACGCATGGGACGGGAACTCGAAGAAACTGAACGTGTTCGACCTGTTCGTTCTCGGCACGCCCGACGGAATCGTCGACGTCAGGACGATGAAACCCAAAACCTGGTACGCCTCGCTCGTTCACGACGCGCTCTATCAATACTACGGATACCACGGGATCGCGCGCAAGGACATGGACGCGCTCTATCGCGCGCTCGCGCGGGAGGCGAATTTCGCGCCGGCCGACCTCTATTGGTTTTTCGTCAGGGTCTGCGGAGGGCTTTTTTTCCTGGGCAACAAACGGCAAACGATCGTCTTTCCGGAAAGAACGCTCGAGCTCGATCGGGAGTTTCTCGGGCGGGACCGGGCGACTGGCGACGATACACCCGTTATCGGCGCGCGTGCCCGTAAAGAAGGTAGGACTCGAGAAGGGGAACCGCGCGCGGATACAGCCACACGGACGATACGGGATCAAGCCTGATCGCCGAGGAAGACGCGCACGATATCTCGGGAACGACGGTCACCGGAAAGTCGATCGCTCGGGCGCGGGACGCGCAATCGGAGAAACCGGACCGCTCCACGATCCGGAACCGCAAACGGGCGCGCGGGCCAAGTAACTCGCGTATCCTTCCGTACCGATCGTTCGTCCATTCGGCAAACCGGGGCCTGAAAACGATGTCGGATCCGATAATCGAATGGATCGTCAACTCGTCGAGCGATTCGAAGGCGCTTCTATTCGCCTCCATCAGCCGGGAGTATGCCATCACCGCGTCGCCCGAAGAACCGAAGGAACTGAGCCGCGCTGCCGGATAAAAGTCGTCGACGCCTCCCTCGAAAGCGGTTCGCGCGCGCCAATCGAACGCGCTCTTGCCCGGCTTTTCGCTCGATCCGCCCGAAGCCCTGTCGGCATTCGGCATGAATATCACGAAGTCGCAGGTTCCGTCCGCGACCGCCGCGAGACCCATGAGAAGATGCCCGAGATGAAAGGGATCGAACGAGCCGTGCACGATCCCGACGGATAGCCTCGAGGCTCCCTCATGAAGAGGCGTCGCGCGATGTCTCGAATCCCGGGGAAAGGTCTCGGGGGTTTCGGTGACGGAAAGGGAGGCCCAGGGATCTATCCTCCTTTCGGGCTCGCCAGAGTCCATCCCGCGGCGGATCTTCTCCGCGATCCCGAAAAAGAGCGCGCGACGCGAGAGGATCACGTCCCGGGCATGGGCGAGAAACGCGTACTCGTCACCGTCAAGAAGGGAGAAACTCCTGTCGACCGCGTCTTCGATCCCGCGGATTTCTCGGGAATCCATAAATAGAATGATAGGTTTTTTCCGGGCTTCCGCAAGGGTAACGGGACCGCCGGGGTAAATACCGGGCGATCAGTCGGGAGCGGTCGCGCGCTCGAGACGCCCGAGATAGCCCGCGGCGTCGGCGTACGACGAGCCGCACATCTCGGCCGAAGGCGCGAACGCGGCGCACACGGCGGGATAATCCGGCCGTCCGTGAATCGTGCAGCGGCATTGGTCATCGAGATTGACGCACCGCACGCCCGCGGGCTTCCCGTCGGGCATGCCCGGGATCGGGGAGCTGATCGAGATGACGATGCAGCACGCGCCGCATCCGGGTCGGCACGCGGCCATCAGCCGATCGGTCCTGGAGGCGAAACGCGGCCCGGGCCTGGCGCGCGCGGGGCTTCGTGGATGGGGTTATTCATCGAGTGAGGAGTATACCATGATTTCGCGCGCGCGCAAGGGCGCGATGCGCGGCGTGCGCTAACCGGAACGAACCGCTATACTTGAGGGCAAGGAAGGAGAGAAGCGTGACGGAAGAGGAACGCCGCGCGATCGGGCGAATGATCGCGACGCAGATCGAGTCCCGCGGGATCGCGGACCGACGGGTTCTGGACGCCATGGCCCGCGTGAACCGGTTTCGGTTCGTGCCATGGGAATACCGCGCCTTCGCGTGCTCGGACGGACCGGTTCCCCTCGCCTCGGGACAGACGATATCGCAACCGTACATCGTCGCGAAGATGACCGAGCTCCTCGAGCTGACCCCAAGGAGCCGAACGCTCGAGATCGGGACGGGATCGGGCTACCAGACCGCCGTGCTCGCCTGCCTCGCGGGAGAGGTCTGGTCAATCGAGCTCATCGAAAGCCTCAACGCGCTCGCGCGCGAGAACCTCGCGGACCCGGGCTATCCGAACGCGCATCTCGTCGTCGGCGACGGTTATGAAGGGTACGCGCCGCAAGCGCCGTACGACGCGATCATCGTCACCGCCGCCCCTCCCGCGATCCCCGGCGCGCTCGTCGACCAACTCGCGAACGGGGGCCGACTCGTCATCCCGGTCGGCGTCTCGAGCCAGTCGCTTCTCCTCGTCACGAAGGACGCGACCGGCACGATTCGCGAACGCGAGATATTTCCCGTCGCCTTCGTCCCGATGGTCAAGGCGTCGTCCGGAAGGTAATCCCGGTGATCTCGGCGGGCAGGGTCGTCACCGGCGTGAAGACGAGCCCACCGTCGGTCGAGCGGAAGAGATTACCCGAGGTGTCGCCCGCGAAAAGCCCGAGCGGCGTCGCGCAAAGGGCCTTTACCGTCGCGGTTCCCGGATAGCTCGGCGAGAGCCAGGTCGTCCCGTAATCGTCGGTAACGCTGAGGACCTGTCCCGAGCCCGAGCCGCCCACGACGAGCCGGCTCGCGCCGATCGTCGCGAAGGAATTCACGTATCCCAACGCTCCCGGTATCGTGATCGCCGCCGCGAAGGTGGCGCCATAGTTCGTGGAAACCTGGATCTGGGTTCCCCCGTTCGAAGGCTGGCCGCCCCCCGAAAAGAGCCTTCCGTTGAGGCCGATAAGTTTATTAACCTGATACATCGACGATCCCGAACTCGCGAACGTTGTCCAAACGACCCCGTCCGTAGAGGATGCCCAAGTGCTGCCGTTGCCGTTCGTGACATACCACTTGCCGTCGAGCCACGCGGCGTTCGTGGCGGGATACGAGACGGACCCGTATGCCGTCCAGGAAAGCCCGTCAGCCGACGGATAGGATGACTGGGAAGCGCCGTAATACCCGATCGCCATCAGTATCCCCGAGGGGTTCGCGGCAATAGTCGTCACCGCGGTACTCAAATTCGGCATCGCGTGAACGGTCCATGTCTCGCCGTCCGGGGAGGAGGAAATACCCGCGGTTCCCGCGACGGCGAAAACCCCGGTGCCCGCCGTCGCCGCCTGCGCCCCGCCCGAAAGGCCCGTCACGAAGGGGCCTTTCCACGTCATCCCGTCCTCGCTCCAGTACGCGTTTCCGGCCGAGGTCGCGAGAACGATCCTCGTCGCGAGGGCGTTCTTCACGCCGATCGAATACCCGGAGCCGTCATATTCGAGATAGAGAAACGACGCCGACGGAATCGCCGAGGCGTACGATAACAGAATCGCTTCGCCTCCCGGGGAAACCGTTCCGACGTACGGACTGATGGTTCCGATACGCGCACCCGAGGAGTCATAGAGCGCTGCCTTTGAAATCGCGGCCGCGCCGGCGCCGGTATTCTTGAGCACGAGATGCGAGGAGACGAGCGCGTTACCGGAAGGAACGCCCGAGCCGAAACCGCCGATCGAGATAAATACGCGATCAAGGTCACCCGGAACGGTCGCGCGGGTATAGGGCGTTTCGCCGCCAATCGTCGCGTTCACGAACGCGGCGGTAACCGGGACGAGCGTCGCCGAGACGCGGGTATTCCTGCCCTCGGCGATCGTGACGTCGGGTACCAGGGCGACCGAAAGCCCCGGGGAACCGAGATCCGAGATCGCGGCCTGGAACGCCCCGCGCGGATCGGTGACGCCCGAAAGGATTACCGGCCCGGAGAGCGAAAGAGCGTCGGCTGAATAGAGGAGCGCGATCCACGGGTACGAACCGGAATGGATGTCCTCTACGACCGTCTCGGTGCCGGCAACGGCGTCATAGGGACCGAAGAGGCGCGCGAGCCCGGCCTCGAAACCGGTTTGAACGTACAGTTTCGCCGGTCCCTGGACGATCGCGCGCGATCGGCGTTCGCCGGACGTCCCGCTCGCGCTCAGGGGCACGGCGCTGATCGTCAGGGACGCGGTACCGCTCCCGCTTCGGGCGGGATCGAGACCGGAGAAACAGGAGGTCACGAGAACAGCGACGATCGTCAGAAAAAGCGCAGCAGGGCGCGCGGAATGGTACCGTTTCATGGCTTTACCCTCCCTCATGAATTTAAGTATAACGAAGGGGCATTCTTGCGGAAACCGTAAGGCCCTAAAAGGAAGGACAATTTACAATGAGATACGCGTGCGCGAATTGCGGGTATGTCTACGTTCCGTCGAGGGGAGACCCCGCCCACGGCATCCCGCCCGAGACCGACTTCGACGATCTTCCCGACGATTGGGTCTGTCCGCTCTGCGGCAAGGGCATCGAGTACTTCGACCCGAAAAACGACTGAATATCGCCGGGACGGGGCAACCGTGACTGGCACGCGTTGCCCGGAACGCGCTAATTCGTCACTATAAGCGATCCGAGAAGAGTCGCGGAAGGCAAGGTCATCGTGAGGGAACTGCTGGAGTCTTTCGACACGTAAAACCAGACGGAACCAGGCTCGCGAATCTTGAACGAGAACGAATACGTCCCGACGGCTAATTCCCCGATCACGCTTGAGTCGATCGTCGCGACATATTCTTTGTTATTGCCTACCATTTTGTTAAAAGACGCCGCGACCTCCACCCAACGCGAGTCATCCGTCCCGTTCCCGACGATCAATACGACCTCGTGCGATGTACCGGAGGAGGAGTAAACTTGGGCATAGACGCTCACCGTTGTGCGGGGGGAAACGGTCGGGTCCGTCGGCCATTGGATTTGAGCCCATTCCGCCACCGGCGCGGTGGATAGCCAGCGTGCATAGAGCACGATATCCCCGGTCGGCGTGATCGAGCCGCTACCCGCCTGGTAATCGATGCCGGTTCCGTCCGATTTCGTGTTCCAGCCGGAAAAGGCATACCCCGTTTTCGAGAGAGACCCGCTATTCGAGGCTACGGTCACCGATTCCCCGTCGACGACATCCTGCGCGACCGGAACCGTACCGCCGACAGGGTTATTCCCGTCGTAAGTCACCGTCCAGGTGACGACGGGAGGGGGTGTATCGGGATCGGTCGGGGTTCCGGTTCCGCCATCAGTATCCGAGCCGGTATCCGCTCCGGTACCGTCCCCGGTCTCTCCCGTATTTCCGGGTGTATCGGTCCGGTCTCCGTCAGTGTTCCCTCCGTCGGGATCTTGCGCCTCGGGCACAGTCCCCGGAGACGAGGGATCCGCTCCTTGAGCGGGCGCCGACGAATCGATTCCGGCACTTTGCGAACATGCGGCCAGAAACAAAAACGCGATAACGAGCGTAGCGCTGAATTTCGTTGTTCTTTTGATTTCCATGTTAATAAATCCTTCCCGAAAAGGTTCTTACTGAGGGCACTATATCATGAAACCGCGAAAAACCGGTGCACGGCGCCCCGTTTTTTTACATTCCGGCGCGCACCGGGCGCGACCCTACCCGTTTCCGTACACGCCCATCGCCTCGTGGAAGCTCGGGAGCGCCGGGATCGCGCCGCGCCGCCTCACGCAGACCGCGGCCGCCGCGTTCGCGAACCGGACGTCGGCCGCGATCGAGTCCGCGTCGCGCGCGAAGGGATCTGTCGATTGATCGAGCCGCGTGAGCCGCCAGAGAAGCGCGCCGACGAAGGCGTCGCCCGCCCCGGTCGTGTCGACGGCGTCGGAGGCGAACGCCGAGACGAGTCCCGCGGACGAGGCGGTCGACCAGAAGGTCCCCTGATCCCCGAGGGTGACCAGCGCGAGCCGGGGACCGGAGGCGAGGATCGCGCGCGCGCCGCGCTCGAGATCGGCCTCGGTTTTCGGCGCGATCCCGTAGAGGAGGTCGAGTTCCTCCTCCGAGACCTTCACGATATCCGCGAGCGGAACGACTCGTTTCATCAGCTCGCATGCCGCCGCGCGGTCGGACCAGAGCGAGGGCCGCCAGTTCGGGTCGTAGGAAACGAGCGCGCCGGAGGAGCGGGCTCGCTCGATCGCGGCGAAGGTAGCGCCGCGGGAAGGCTCACGGGTCAGGGAAAGAGACCCGACGTGCAGGACGCGCGTCGATTCGACGGTTCGAGGTTCGAGCTCGTCCGCGCGCAGCCCGGTATCGGCGCCGGGATTCCGGCAAAAGGAAAAGAACCGCTCGCCGCGGGAGCCGAGCGAGACGAACGCGAGCGTCGTGTGGTCGCCCGAGGAAACCCGCAGACCCGAGGCGTCGACGCCGAGCGAAAGGAGCGTAGCCTTCAGGAATTCGCCGAAGGGATCGGGGCCGACCTTGCCGACGAACGCGGCTTTGCCCCCGAGGCGCGCGACGGCCGCCGCGACGTTGGCGGGAGCGCCGCCCGCGTTTCGCTCGTAGAGGGCGCCGCCCGAACCGGAAACGCCCGACTCCGTAAAGTCGATCAGGATCTCGCCGAGGGCGGTCACGTCAAATTCTTTCATCGCGTATTCCTCGCTTGTTTTCAGTATATCGCATTCTTGCCCGCCGCGCATGAAGGACGCGAATGCCCCGTATTGCCCCCAAAGTTCGGTATCGGGTACACTGAGCGAAACCGGGCGATCCCCGGCGAAAAAAAAGCGAGGCACCATGCGATTCCCGAAACTCCCCCTTGGCGCGACCGATCGCGTCGCGCGCCTTTCCCCCGAAATCAGGCTTTACCTCGGGATCCTCGCGCTCACCGCCTTCGGGCTCGGTTTCTCGAACGACATCCTCTCGAACTATTTCAAGGACGCGTACCACGCGACGACCTACCAACGGGGTTTCATCGAGTTCCCGCGCGAGCTTCCGGGAATCCTGACGACCTTCGTCATCGCGATTCTCGCGGGCTTCAGCGACGTCAGGCTCGCGATCGTCGCGCAGGCGCTCGGCTTCGCGGGCATCGCCGTCCTCGGCTTCTGGACGCCCGCCTTCTCCGTCATGCTCGTGTTTATCTTCGTGAACTCTCTCGGGCAGCACCTGTTCATGCCGCTTCAGGACTCGATCGGGATGAACCTCGCGGGAAGGCAAAGTCTCGGCAAGCGCATGGGGCAGTTCAAGGGCGTTACCACGGCGTTCCAGATGGCCGCGGCGATCGTCGTCTTTCTCGGTTTCCGCTCCGGCCTTTTCAGCTTCGAAACCGGCATCAAGCTCCCCTTCGTCGTCTCGGCCGCCGTCATCGCGATCACGCTCGTCCTCACCGTCTCGCTCGACGCGCGCCTCAGGCACCAGACCATCACCCACGAGCGCGTCCGCTTCGTGATCCGCAAGGAATACCGCCTCTATTACGCGCTCGTCGTCATGTTCGGGGTCCAGAAGCAGATCATGCTCGTCTATGGTCCGTGGGTAATCATCGAGCTGCTCGGGAAGCGCGCGGACACCATCGCGATCCTGGGAATCGCCGGCGCGGCGCTCGGGGTCCTTTTCATCCCCGCGCTCGGCCGATGGCTCGACCGTTTCGGGATCAAGAAGATGCTCTACGTCGACGCGCTTTCCTTCATCGGGGTGTACCTCCTGTACGGGATCGTGTCGGGCGGATACGCCTCGGGCGCGATACCGACGATGGGATGGACGGTCATGCTCGCGTACGGGATTTTCATATTGGACAGGATGTCGACGCAGATGGGAATCGTCCGGACGGTCTATCTCCGGACGATCGCGGTAGACCCGCGCGACGTCACGCCGACGCTCTCGCTCGGGATGAGCATGGACCACGTCGTCTCGATCGCGTGCGCGTACGCGGGCGGAATCGTGTGGACCCTCTGGGGCCCGCAGTACATCTTCTACCTCGCGTCCGCCCTTTCCCTCGTCAACCTCTACGTCGCTATCCGGGTAAAGCTCCCCGAGGGAAAATAGCGCGCTATTTTTTCGCTATGCCGCCCGCGATGATCGCGCGCACCCGCTCGGGGAGCGCCAGGGTATCCTCTTTCGCGAGACCTTCCGTCACGATCGCGGGATGCACCACGACGCGCACCGCGACGTTCCGCATGAAGCGACCCTTCTCCTCGAGCATGTGCCAGGAACCGTCGATGGTCACGGGAACGATCGGCGCGCCAGACCTGAGGGCGAGCTTGAAGCTTCCCTGCTTGAACTCCGCGACCTCGTCGGACTTGCTCCTCGTGCCCTCGGGGAATATGACGAGCGAGTGCCCCTTCTTCACGTTCTCGACGGCCTCGTCCATCGCGCGCACCGACTGCCGCATGTTCTTGCGGTCGAGGAAGGTGCAGCGCATCATCTTCATCCAGTCCGAGAGGAACGGCACGCGAAGGAGCTCGATCTTCGCGATGAAGGCCTTGGGCTTGGCGACGTAGCCGAGAAGGATGGGGATGTCGAGGTTACTCTGATGGTTCCCGACGAACACGACCGCCCGGTCGCGGGGGATATTCTCCTCGCCCGAAACGGTGACGGTTCCGCCCGAGAGGGCGACCACGTACCGGGCCCAGTCGCGAACCCGCGCGGCCACGTATTCGTTGTACTCTTCCGCTTTCCCCTCTTTCTCGAGTCTGCGCGCTATCTTGAGCTCGCCCCTTCGCGTGACTAAATAGATCCAAAACCTGATGATTGCGATGATCGTGCGTATCATTCGATGACTCTCCGTTTCGTCATTGTATCAGAATCCCGCTCGGGCGCAAGGGGGCTCACGCGAGGCCGAAATGGGCGAGGCCCTCGAGGACGCCCGCCGCCCCGACGCCGCGAGCGAGGAAAGCCCGTCCGTCGCGCACGAGATCGGCAAGGTCGCTCGCGTGGTTCGCGACGACGATCGGCCGGAAACCGCGCGTAAGCATATCCCGGTCGTTACCCGAGTCGCCCGCGACGATCACGCGCGCGTCGGGAACGGCGAGCCTTCGGGCGAGATACTCGATCGGGGCGCCCTTCCCTCCCCAGGTCGGCATCACGTCGAGAAAATAGTCCATCGTCACGATCTTCTTGCAGGAATCGAGCCAGCGGGCGGTCCGCTCGAGCACGCGAGGGTAGACCGCGGCGACCGGCTCGGTGAAATAGTACGACAGTTTCGCGGAATGCTGGTGCCAGGCTTCCTGCTCCACGAGTCCCGGGCAACCGGAGAGCGCGAGCCTGATCTCCTCCCGGCCCCAGTCTTGCGCCATGACCGAGGACCACTCGGCGTCCTCGAGATCCGCGGTGAAGCCGGAAAGGAGCGAGGTCCCGACGTCGCAGATAACCCAATCGGGTCGCGGGATCGGCCCCGTCTCCGCGACGGCAGCGATCTCGCCGAGCGAACGCCCGCTGTTGAGCGCGAAGGTCACCCGGTCGCGGTTTTCCTCGATGAATCGAGCGAATTCCGCGAGCCCCGGATTACCCCGCTCCGGAACGTAGAGGGTTCCGTCGATATCGCATACGACAAGCCATTTTTCCCTGTTCATAGTGATCGCCAGTATACACCCGAAACGCGGGTTTGGCGCTTCGATCTTGCGGACGCGTGCGTCCCTTTCCGCTATACTTCCCTTGAGGGAGGGCGTACATACGGTGGAAAATCGGGATTCGCTCACGAGAACCGTCTCAGTCCCCCCGGAGGCCGGGGGACTTGCCCTCGCGGCGTATCTCGAGCGACGCTTTACCTATCAAAGCGCGGAAGAGTGGGCGGGGCATGCGCGCGAAGGAAGGCTTACCCTGAACGGGAGCCCGTGCGACGGGCATGAAACGCTTCGCGCGAAGGATGAGGTCTCGTTCACGCCCGAGCCGTGGGAAGAGCCTCCCGTCGACCGAAGCTATACGGTCCTCCTCGAGGACGACCGCTATCTCTTCGTCGCGAAACCGCCGCTTCTCCCCGCGCATCCCGGCGGAATCTACCGCGACAACACCCTTCTTTCCGTCGTCACCGAACGCCATGGCCCGGTTCGTCTCGTGAACCGGCTCGACCGCGAAACCTCGGGCGTCGTGCTCGCGGCAAAAACGGCCATGGCCGCGGCAGAGGCGAACGCGCTCATGCGGGAGAGGCTCATCGAGAAGGAATACCTCGTTCTCGTCGAAGGACGTTTCCCCGACCGTCTCGACGCCGGGGGCTTTCTCGTCAAGGACGACTCTACCCCGGTGAGGAAAAAGGTCCGGTTCGTCGGCGGCTCCGACCCGGCCGCGTCGATTCCCGGTGCGATCGCGGTTCGCACCCTGTTCAGCTTTCAGAGGGAGACGATTCCCGGAATATCCCTCGTCGCGGCGCGCCTCTTGACGGGCAGGACGCACCAGATTCGCGCCACGCTCCAAAGCCTCGGCTTCCCCGTCGTCGGCGACAAGCTCTACGGAAAGGACCCGACGGCCTTTCTCCGCTTCGCGGAAGGAACCCTGACCGACCGTGACAGGCGCGCGCTCAGGCTCGACCACCAGGCCCTCCATTGCGCCCGGCTCGCCTTTACCGCCCCGGACGGCAGGATGTACGACGTCCGCGCGGATATCCCGCCTTCATGGCAGGGCCTCATGGAGACGCCCGCGTTCCCGGGCGCGAAACAACAGAATCCTGTCGGGTAAAAACAACCTCGCCACGCGGCACAAAACGCGTCAGCTCCCGAAGCGAAGCCGGTACCCGCATCGCCGGCACAAGGGCTCGACGGCCTTTCGGGCGGTAAACCCGTCATAGAGGGCGCGGGCGCGGGGAGACTCCATGATCGCGTCCCAGTCGTCCGTGAGCGCGTTCCCGAGCTCGATCGCGCCGTCGCCGTCGAGGCAGCAGGGAACGACCGTCCCGTCGACGAGAATGCCGGCATGGTCTCGAAGGGCGCGGCAAAATCCCCGCTCGCCGAAATCTGCGGCCGCGAGCGAGGGCCAGTCGAAGGTATCTGCCGCGTGAAGCGCGAGGCCGGGCGAGAGCTTGATCCCGTTCCGGCCGGCGAGCACCTCGTCGAGGAGCGGCCGCGCGACGCCGTACCGGAGCGCGATGGCCTCGAGCGCCTCGAGGGTTTCCTCGGTCCGGTCGCGGGTCCACAGACGGTAGCTGACGAGAAAATCGGGATTCGCGCGGCGGTTTTCAGCGACGAGCGTATCCGAGGCGGAAAGGATCGAGCCCATAAGGGCAGCCCGCCTCTCGCGCGGGAACTGGGCGAGGCTGTGGAGCGAGACGTTGATCCGGCGGAGGTTTTTCTTTCCCGCGAGCGAGGCGAGCGCTGCCTCGAGCCGGGTGCCGTTCGTGGTGATGGTGACGGGAAAGCCCGAACGGCCCGCGATCGCAAGAAGCTCGGAGAGATCGGGATGGAGAAGCGGCTCTCCCTTCACGTGGAAGAGAAGGCCGTTCGCGCGCCCCTCGAGGCGCGAGACGATCCTCGCGAAATCCGGTACCGGCATCGTGCCGCGCGGGCGCGAATGGGGCGGGCAAAACGGACACGCGAGATCGCACGCGTTCGTGATCTCGAGGTAGATCCTGTCGAGAATCCTCATGTCTTACACGAGTTCGTTGAAGGCCTGCGTACGGGCCGTGAGTCTCGCCTCGATCGCATCGGGAGTCTCGACGAAGCTCACTCCGTAGAGGTAGGTATCGCGGTGCTTCTTGACCCAGGTGATGCGACCCTCTGCCTCGACGTCCGCGATATCCTCGTCGATGTTGGCGAACACGAGCCGAAGAGGGGTATCGATCGCGTGCCTGACCGGGCATTCGAACTGAATGCCGCCGACGGACACGTTTTGCGTCATGATGCCCATGATGGGCCTGCTCGTACCCTCGGGATACACGTCGACGGCCCAGCAGTGTGGATATCGCCCGAACTTGCGCCGCTCGGGAATCGCCTCGACGACCCGGTCCTTTCCCGAATACTTTGCCTGATAGAGCGCCCGGTCGGCGGTCTGGACGAGGGACTCGATGTCGAGCGCGGCGGAGGGGAAGGTCGACACGCCGGCGGAAAACGCCACCTTGTTGTCGCGGAAAAACGGGTCCTTCTTGACCTCTTGCCTGATCCGGTTCGCGAGGATCATCGCGCCGTCGCTCTCGGTCTCGGGAAGGATCAGGAGGAATTCCTCGCCGCCGTATCGGCACACGATATCCTCCTCGCGCACCGCCGCCTTCAGGAGCCCCGCGAGTTCCTTGAGTACCTCGTCACCGAACTGGTGCCCGCGGCCGTCGTTGATCTGCTTGAAGTTGTCGATATCGAGCAGGCAGACCGACAGGGGCTTTCCGTACCGTTCGCAACGGTTGTATTCCTTTTTGAGGATGATGTCCATGTATCGCCGGTTGAAGACGCCGGTAAGGCCGTCGACCATCGCGAGGCGCTCGGTTTGCCTGAAAACCCGCAGCTCGATGACGATCGGCGAGTTGAACATTTGCCGGATGTTCGTAAAGTAGTCGACGATCGCGAGATGGATTCCGATCTTTCTGTCGAGACGCTTCCGCAACGCGGCCGCGTTCTCGATGATCCTCTGCCAATGGGCAATCGCCTCGTCTTCGGTGAATTCAAGGTGCACGAACACCTCGAGAAGCGACGCGAACGTCGCGTCGCGTGACACGTATTCTTCGGTACTCAAGTGGGGGTCTTCGTTGATCAACTCGAAGATACTGTCGCGCAAACAAATTGACTCGTCTTTCATCATATTGTTCCGCCATCCAGGATCGAACTTTTGCCGTTATTATAGCCCCCGTTGGAGGAATTGTCGAGGTATATTTATCGGGTTCCCGCGCGGATCCTTCCGCCGTCGATCCTTCCGAAGAGGCCGAATCGCAGGCCCGCGAGCACGACCGAGACCGAGCCGAGCCCCATGACCGCGATAGCGACGAGGGAACCTGACGCGAAACCCAAAGGACCGAACGAACCGAACACGGCGATCGGAATGCCGATGGCGTTAAAGAAAAGGGACCAGAACACGTTTCCCCACGCGTTCCGGCGAAGGGCCTTCCCGAGAAGGAGCGCGCCCACCGCGTCGCGGAGATCTCCCCGCTCGAGCACGATATCCGAGGCGTCGATGACGATATCGTTGCCGAACCCGATCGCGATCCCGATATCCGCCTCGATAAGCGCGGGTGCGTCGTTGATGCCGCCCCCGATCATGGCGACGGTCTTTCCGCCCGCTTTCAGTTTCCTGATCACGCCGACCTTTCCCTCGGGGAGCAGTTCGGCGTATACCCGATCGATCCCCGCGGCGGCCCTTATCGACTCGGCGGTTCGCGCGTTGTCGCCGGCCATCATGATGACGTCGATGCCCATCCGCTTCATCATGGCGATGGCTTCGCGACTGCTGCCCTTGATGACGTCGGCCACGGCGATCACGCCGAGAGGCTTTCCGTTCGACCCGAAACAGAAAGGGGTTTTCCCGAGTATCGCGAGACGGGAGACGATGGCCTCGATCGTCCCGGTCGGGATCCCGTTCTCGGCGAGAAGCTCAGGCCCTCCGGCGAAACAGCGTTTCCCCCGTATCGTCGCGGCGACGCCTTTTCCCGGGTACGGCACGAAGTCCTCCGCGGGAGAAAGGGCAAGGCCCGACTTCGCGGCCTCGGCGGTAATCGCGGCGGCAAGGGGAAGCTCGGAAGGGGTTTCGATCGACGCGGCGAGCGCGAGAAACTCGTTATCGTCGAGCTCGCTCAACGAGATTACGTCGGTAACGACGGGGCGCCCGGCGGTCACGATCCCCGCCTTGTCGAGCACGACCGTGTCGACACCATGCACGTCCGCGAGCGCGCGCAAGTTTCGCGCGATCACGCCGTTTCGCGCGCCGACCGCGCTCCCCGCCAGCATCGAGGCGGGAATGGCGAGGGCGAGGGCGCACGGGCACGAGACGACGAGGGCCGCGACGCCGCGACCGATCGCGACGGACGCGCCCGACCCGGCAATGAAAAAGACCGCGAAGATCGCGAAGGCTATGATGACCGTCAGGGGAACGAGCGCCTGACAAATGCGGTCGTCGAGCATGGGTCGGCATTCCTGCGAGGAAGCCGCGCTCTCGACGAGCCTGATGATCCGCGAAAGCACCGTATCGTTACCGACGCGCTCCGCGCGAAACTTCAGCGAGCCGCTCAGGTTTACCGTCGCGCTCGCGACCCGGTCGCCGGAGGCCTTCATGACCGGCGCGCTCTCGCCCGTTATGGCCGAGACGTCAACGGTCGAGATTCCCTCGATAACGACGCCGTCGACCGGGATATACTGACCCGGACGCACGACGACGACGTCGCCGGGAGCGACCGAATCGATCGGGACCCGGCGTTCGGCGCCGTCCGAGACGATGGTCGCCCGGTCGGGCCTGAGGTTCACGAGCTTCCGGATCGCGTCGCTCGTCCTCAGCATCGCACGTGACTCGAGATGCCTTCCCAGCGCGCCGAAGGTAAGAAGCATCGCGGAAGAGACGAAATAAAGATCGGTGGAACCGGGATGCACAAGCGGGGCCGAGCCATGCCCGAACCAGTAACCCAGCATGAGTACCCTGAAAGCGCTATAGACCATCGCGGAAGCGGATCCGAGCGCGATGAGGGAATCGAGGTTCGGGGCGAACCGGACAAGCGCGAGAAAGCCGCGCAAGACGATCGGGAAATTCGCGTAAAAAACGGGAAGCGCGAGGACAAACTCGAGAAAAAGAAAGAAGAACGAGTGTTCGGGTTGGAGGATTTCCGCGGACAGGGGCCAGCAGAAAAGCGGCGCCATGGCGACGTAGCAAAGGGGCACGGAGAAAATCGCCGACACGAAAAGCCCGAGAAGATCCCTCCGGTCGGGACGTTCCCGGTCATAACCGCCGAGGGCGCGGCGCTTCCCGGATGAAGAATCGAGCGGGTCGTCCTCGCGCCCCGGAATGATTCCATACCCCGCGTCGACGACGGTACCGACAATCGCGTTAACGGTCAGGCTTGCCTCGTCATACGCGACGACCATCGAACGGGCAAGATAATTCACGTCGACGCTCACGACGCCCGGGATGCGCTTCACTATTTGCTCGATACCGGTTGCGCATGACGCGCCGGACATTCCCGAGACGTTGAATTTCCTCGTTGTCATACTCACGCCCTTCCCGGAGAGGTCATCGGCCTTCGCCAATGAAAGGTTAAGACCGCCCCCTGCCAAAGTCAAGACATTTTGGAGAAACTTTTCCCGGCACGATGGCGGACGACCCGTACCCAACCTTGACGAGGGGGAAAAATGAACGGTATAGTACAGCCCACATTACGAAAGCCGAGAAAAACGGAATGCGGTGAGAATCCGCAGCGGTCCCGCCACTGTATGCAGGAATGAAAGCGCGAATCGCCATCGGAAGGATCCGGGGAAACCCGATTCCCGAGAAGGCGCGCCGTAAGACGATCTGCGAGCCAGGAGACGATTTTCGGCGCAACCTGTATCAGCATCCCCGAGGAGGTACCATGCTGCGTCGCGTATTTTTTTCCATTATCAGTCTCTGCACGGCCCTGTCGCTGTCCGCCGAGATCCTTCCCGACTACGTCGTAACCGCCAATCGGGCGGGCGAAGACTCGCTCGACTCGGGCGCGCGGGTAACGGTCGTCACGGACGACGAGATCGCGCGATCGGGAAAGACGAGCGTCGTCGAGATTCTCAAGGACGTCGCGGGCGTCGCCTTCCGCTCCTACTCGAGCGAGGCGCAAGCCCAGGTGAGCATGCGGGGCTTCGGCGAAAACTCGTTCGGTCGGGTTCTCGTGCTTGTCGACGGACGGAAGCAGAACGATCCCGACATGACCGGGATCAACTGGCAAGCCATCCAGGTTTCCTCGATCGAACGTATCGAGATCCTCGACGGCCCCGCATCGGTCATGTACGGTTCGGGCGCCGTCGGGGGCGTCATCAATATCGTCACGAAGAAGGGCTCGAAGGGGCTCACCGCGGAGGCGACGGTCTCGTACGGAAGCTTCAACACGCGCCGCGCGCTCGTCGCGGGCGGATACGGAACCGACGATCTGGGCATTCTCGTCTCGGCCGATATCTATCGCACCGACGGCTACCGCGACCGCGCGGCCACCGAGGATACGAACGCCACCGTGAACGGTTTCTGGAACGTCACCGATCTCGTCGCCCTCAAGCCCTATTTCACCTATTCGGACGTCGCGTACCAGATGCCGGGCGGCCTCACGAAGGCGCAGGCAGACGCCGACCCCACCCTCGCCGCGAAATTAGACGACGACGGCGCGGAAAAGTCCCTCGGCGCGGGGATACTCGCGAGCTACCTTCCCGGCGACCGCCTTACCCTCGAATGCCCGCTCGACTGGAAGCAAAAGGATCGCGAGGGAAATTTCGGCTCCTCGTCCTATCCCTCCTTCTCGGACACCGGGATCGTGACCGTCGGCGCGCGGCCCAAAGCGGTATGGACGGGCGAAACGAAGAACGGCGAGTTCTCGCTCACGGCGGGGACCGACCTCGAAAGCAACCGCTACGAGTGCGACACCTGGACCGACGAGGCCCGTACCGCCGGCCATGACGGATTCGAGATCGACCAGTTCACCGTCGCGCCCTATCTCGCGCTCGTCGCCGCTCTCCCCGCGAACCTCGCGGCCCAGGGGGGACTTCGCTACGACCATACCGCGATCGACGCGCGAAAGACCGGCTTCGACGAGTCGGACGGCTACGACACGGTATCCTGGGAAGCCTCGGTTTCCTGGAGACCCCGCGACGAGTTCTCCGCTTACGCGCGGTCAGGCTCGATGTACCGCGTCCCGTTCATCGACGAAAAGGCGCAGCTCTACGGCGGCGCCCAATTCAACGCCGACCTCGCTCCCGAACGCGGGTGGAACGCCGAGATCGGCGCGCGCTACCGCGGAAGCGATCGGCTCGCCGTCGCGACGTCGCTCTACTATATGCTGATGGACGACGAGATCGCCTTCGACATGACCACCTACCGAAACGTGAACATGGACCGAACGCACAGGCTCGGCGGTTCCGCGAGCGCGTACTGGAAGCCGATCTCCCCCCTCGCGATCGAGGGCGACATCGCGTTCGTCCGCGCGACCTTCGTCACCGGGGATTACGAGGACAACGCGGTACCGCTCGTGCCCGCCCTCACCGCGCGGCTCGGAGCGAGCTATGACCTTCCCTTCGGGCTAACGCTCGGCGGAGACGTTGCCTTCGAGGGAGAATCGTACGCAGGGCAGGATTTCGCGAACGACGCCGACCGGGTCGACGCCCACACCCTCGTCGGGCTTACCCTCGCTTTCGCGCCCCCGATGGCGGGAAGCTCTTTAGCCGTGAGAATGCGGGTCAATAACCTTCTCGACGAGTCCTACGCCGCGCTCGCCTACTATTCGTCATACTCGGGGGAAACGAGCTATTACCCCGCCGACGGGCGGTCCTTCACCGTCAGTGCCTCCTTCAAGTATTGAACGCGACCGGCGGCGGCTCGCCGTCGCCGCCGTCGCCGCCGTCGCCCTGCACGCCCTCGCGATCGGCGCCCTCGCCCTCATAGCCATCCCGAGAGGCTCGCTCCCGGGCGACGAAGGGGGCTTCATGGCCGCCGGATCCTCCCGGTCGGGCGGCGGACAGGGCACCGTTTCCCTTTTCGTCTCCGTCGACGAGGGGGCATCCCCTCTAGTCCCTCAGGAACTTCCCGGCGCGGCTTACGACCCCGATCGGCTCCCGCCCGCACCCCGCGCGGATTCTCCCCCAGCTTCGGAAGCGGAACCGGCGAGCGCCGTGCCCGGATCCGATCAAAGGCAGGGAGGCGCGGGTTCCGGCACGGGCACGGGGTTCGGCCCCGGAACCGGCGACGGCGACCCGACGGGAACGGCAAGCGGGCGCTTCGTGACGTGGCTCGACGGCGCCATTCGCGCGAAACTCCATTATCCCGAACGGGCGCGCGCGCGAAACGCGGAAGGAACCGTCGTCGTGTCCCTGACCGTTTCCCCGGACGGCAAGACCTGCGAAGCCGTCCTCGCGGAAAGCTCGGGCGATGCCGCGTTGGACCGCGCCGCGCTTACCCTCGTCCGTTCTCTTTTCCCCGCCAAGGTCGCTCCGGAAACCGTGTTCTCCGCGCCCGTTCGCATCCGTTTCGCCCTCACCTCCGATCAGTAGTACTGTCGTGAACGCTGTATGAAGGCGTGGCGGGAATCAAACAGACAGACTTCCCGATCGCGATTAAATCAGAAAAAATACGTCTTTCTCTTGATTTCTAATACTATAGGTTGTATAGTATTAATGACATAATGATATCATAGAACCTATGAGGAGGATTGACGAGAACCATGCTATTTTCCATACACGCAGGACTCCTTGATGCCTGCGTCCTCGCGATCCTTTCCCGCGGAGACGAATACGGCTACCGGCTGACCCAGGAAGTCAAGGAGATCATGACGATCTCGGAATCGACCCTGTATCCGGTATTGCGAAGGCTGCAGAAAAACGGATGGCTCACCACCTACGACCAGCCGTTCCAGGGCAGGAACCGCCGGTACTACCGCATCACCGGGGAAGGCCAGGAACAGCATCTCAGGCACATGGCCGAATGGAAGGAATATCGAAGCAGGATCGAAGGGATCTTCGGAGGAGACAAAAAGGAATGACACGCAGGGAGTTCATGCAGGAATTGCGCGAGAGACTCGCGCGGCTTTCCGACGCGGACCGAGAGGCCGCGCTCGCGTTTTACGAGGAGTATTTCGACGAAGCGGGCCCCGATCGGGAACAGGACGTCATCCGGGAGCTCGGAAGCCCGCAGGCGATCGCTTCCCGGATCCTCGCCGACCATGCCGTGAAGGAAGCCCGGGAGGCGCCCTACAGCCCGAGTAAGGGACTGTCGGCGCTCTGGTTCGTAATCCTCGCGATCGTCGCCGCGCCGTTGGCCCTCCCCGCGATATTCTCGATAGTGGGCGTCATCGTCGCGATAGTGGTCGTCATGGCGGTCATAGCGGTCCTCGCAGTCGCGATCATGATCGGGGGAATCGCGCTTTTCGCGGGCGGCTTTCTGGCCCTGTTCGCGACGCCCGCGAGCGCGCTCATCCTCTTCGGCGTCGCCTTCCTCCTGTGGGGGGTCGGCAAGATCGCGTTCGCGATAATCGGCGCCGCGCTCTCCATCGTCGGAGGGGCGATCACCTGGCTTTTCGCGCCGAAAGGAGACAGATATGGCAGATAATCCCGGGAAGAAACTCGTCAGCGGACTGTGGCTCCTGTGCATCGGATGCGTCCTCATCGCGATCGGCCTCAGCCTCGGCGGGCGCTGGAACGCGCCCAAATGGTGGCCCCTGGACGACCGGGGATTTCATCTCGAATGGAAACATGAACGCGAGCGCGCCGGATCCGGGAAGGGCGATTCCTCGGGGGAAATACCCGGGACCGTCAAATCCATCGACGTATCCCTCACCGCGGCGAGCCTTTCCGTCACGCGAGGACCGAAGGCCGGCTATCGGCTCAGGGGCTTCGATACCGATGACGTCGAGATCACCGCCGAGGGGGATACCCTCAAGATAGAGGAGCACGGCTTCGCGCATTCGATAAACCTGGACGGGGAATTCGCCCGACCGCGCGTCGAGATCGAGCTCCCCGAGGGGATGAAGCTCGAGGCGTGCGGAATCTCGCTTGGCGCGGGGGCTCTCTCCCTCGACGGGATTACCTCGCGCGAGATCCGCGTGGAAAGCGGCGCGGGAGCCGTCAGGGGAACGGGGCTCGACGCGGACCGCCTCGTCGCGAATACGGGAGCGGGCAACGTCGAGTTCTCCGATTCCCGTTTCGGCGAAACCGATATCCGGACCGCCGCGGGCCGGGTCGCCGTCACGGCATCCTTCGGCGCGAAAACCTCGATTGCCACCGGCGCCGGCGCGATCGACCTCACCCTCCCCGGTAGTCCGGACGATTGGCGCATCGAGTTCGAGCGGGGCGTCGGGGTGGTGAGAATCGGCGACGAGACCTTCACGGGCATCGGTAACGGAACCGCGGGAAACCGAAACGCGGAGAAAACGGTGCGGCTCTCGAGCGGGGTCGGCGCCGTCATGGTCAGATTCGGCGAATAGCGCAAAAGCCATCACGCGCGACGCGGGCATTGAAAGAGGCCGCGGTTTCGTGTATAGTGCAATGAGATCGCGTTTCGCGATCTCGACGATCCATTAGCTCAGTTGGATAGAGCGAGCGCCTCCTAAGCGCTAGGTCGGACGTTCGATTCGTCTATGGATCACGAAAAGAGAAAAGCCGGATTCCCGCGAAGGGGAAATCCGGCTTTTTTTGCCTCGGGCGCCCGCGGTCGCGAGCGGCGCGGCCTCGCGCCTGAAGGATCGGGCCTCCGTCCGGGGTCAGCCCCTGAGGGAGCGCATCCACTCGACGACCGCGTCGAAGCCCTCGCCCGTCCTGGCGTTCACCGGGAAGATCGGGGCGGCGGGATTGAGCGAGCGCACGCCGCTCGAGAAGTATTCCATGTCGAAGCCGACGTACGGCGCGAGGTCCTTCTTGGTGAGGATCACGCAGGCGGCCTTCTGGAAGACCGAGGGGTACTTGTACGGCTTGTCCGAGCCCTCGGCGGTCGAGGAGACGACGATCTTGACGTCCTCGCCGATCACGAACTCCGCGGGACACACGAGGTTCCCGATGTTCTCGATGAAAAGCCAGCCGTCCCGCTTGAGGGTCATCCCGGAAAGGATCTTCTCGATCATGGGGACGTTGAGGTGGCAGTCGCCGCCCGTCTCTATCTGGAAGGCGTCCACGCCGAGCGCCCGGAGCGCCTGCGTGTCGATGTCGGAGGCGATGTCGCCCTCGATGACCGAGACAGAGTCGCGCGGGAGTCGCGCGATGATCTCCTTGAGGCTCGAGGTCTTCCCCGCGCCGGGGCCGCCGAGCACGTTCACGGAGAACACGCCCTGGGCGCGAAGCCGCGCGTGAAGGGCCTCGGCCATCCGGTCGTTTTCCTCGTATACCGCGCGCCGTACGTCAATCAGTTCCGCCATCGCTTCCTCCCTCGATCTCCATCGTGTCGATGAAGAACTCGTTCCCGACCGAGGTCATCGTGCCGGGAACGCCGCAATCGGGACAGTCGAACGAGAAGCGCTTCCGTTCGAAGAGCTTCCCGCACGAGGGGCACTTGATGAGCGGCTTCACGTACCTGACGTTGAGCGCCGCGCCCTCGAGCGCCGTTCCCTTCGAGAAATTGCGGAAATAGAACTCGAGCGACTCCGCCATGTACCCCGTCGTCTCGCCGACGACGAGGTTGATCGCGGTAACGCGCGCGGCCTTCCGCCTCGAGGCCTCCTCGACCGCGATCTTGACGAGCGCCTCGGTGACGCTCGCCTCATGCATTCGAGTGCGTCTCCGTCTCGTCGGCCTTCTGGCCCGAGGTCACGGCGTTCGAGGAGGCTTCCTTGATCGAGAGGCACTTCTTCGGGCAGACGATCGCGCAGTTCCCGCAGATGACGCACGCGAGGTGATCGATCTTCCATTCCTTCTTCTCCCGGTCGACGGCGATCGCGCGAGTCGGGCAGCGTTTCGCGCAGATGCCGCAGTGTATGCACTGCGAGTACTCGATCTCGACGTGCCCGCGGGTTCCCGCGAAGGGCTCTCGCTTGACGAACGGATACAGTCGCGTCGCGGGACGCGAGAACAGGTTCTTTATGACGGTACCCGTCATGGGAAAAAACGACATAGGTTACCTCTCGGTGCAGGATATGCAGGGATCGATGGTCAGCACGAGGTTCGGAACGTCCGCGAGCGTAGACCCTTTCAGCGTGTGAATCATCGGAACGACGTTCGCGAAGGTCGGGGTCCTGACCCTGAACCGTTCGAGGAATTTCGTGCCGTTGCCGCGAACGTAATAGATCGCCTCGCCGCGCGGCTGCTCGACCCGGACGAAGGCCTCGCCCGCGGGCATGCCGGCGGGTTTCGCCGCGAGCTCGCCGAGCGGGATCTTGTGCGCGACCTGCTCGATGAGGTCGATCGACTGCCAGATCTCGCGGACGCGAACGAGCACGCGCGCGTAGCAGTCGCCCGCGGTCTCGACGACGGGCTCGAAGTCGAGCTCTCCGTAGGCCGCGTAGCCGCGCTTTCTCGCGTCGTAGGCGACGCCGCTCGCGCGAAGCATCGGGCCGACGGCGCCGAGCTCGTACGCGTCCTTCTCGGAAAGCTTTCCCGCCCCGGCGAGGCGGTGCTTGACCGAGGCGTCGTTGACGAAGACGTTGGAGAGCGACTCGAGCTCATTCCGCATCGACTTGAGAAGCTTGAGGATCTCGTGGAACTGCTCGCTCGTCACGTCGCGCCTGACGCCGCCTACCTGGCACACGCCGAAGATGACGCGGCCGCCGGTAGTCGACTCGATGACGTCGAGGATGAGCTCGCGCGCGCGCCAGCTCGCCATGAAGAGGCTCTCGAAGCCGAATGCGTCGGCGGCGAGGCCGAGCCACAGGAGGTGGCTATGGACCCTCGAAAGCTCGCTCCAGAAGGTGCGGAGCCACAGGGCGCGGTCGGGCACCTGGATCTTCATCATGTCCTCGACGGCCATGCAGTAGCCCATGCCGTGCATGAAGCTGCAGATGCCGCACACGCGCTCGGCGACGAACACGTAGTCCTGGTACTCCCGCTTCTCGACGAGCAGCTCGAGGCCGCGGTGAATGTAGCCGATCTGCGGCACCGCGTCGACGATCGTCTCGTCCTTCAGGATAAGATCGAAGTGTAGCGGTTCGGGGAGCACCGGGTGCTGCGGACCGAACGGGATTATCGTGCACTCTTTCATTTTGCCCCGCCTTGCTCGCTCGACCTGACGGCGAAGGGTTCTTTCTTCGCGACGGTATAGAAATTACCCTTATAGTCGACCGAGATGTTCTCGATGTTGACGCCGAAAAGATCCCTGATTTCGTTCTCGTAGAGGAACGCGCCGCGCCACACGGGCGTGATGCTCGCGAGGGTCTCGCCCTTCGCGACCTCGCAACGGACGTTCTTGAAGTCGAAGCCGTTCGCGAACGAATAGGTCATCTCGGTGCCGCTCGCCGTGGAAACGGCGAGGATCTGCACGAGCCGCGCGCCGGTCGCGGCGATCCGCGCGACCTCCTCGAGGACGCCCGACTTCTCGACGACGACGAGTTCCTGTTTTCCGATCGGTTCACGCATTCCTTTCCTCCGCCGCGTCCTTCTCGGCGTCGCGCGCCGATTCCGCCGAGTAATTGTCGCTCATCGCGTATTTCTCTCCCTTCTTCCCGCGCTTGTACGCCTTGTGCTTTTCCTCGAGCACGCCGATCGCCTTGACGACGCCGTCGATGATCGACTCGGGTTTAGCCGCGCAGCCGGGGACGTACACGTCGACCGGTATCACGGTCGCGACCCCGCCCGAGACGTTGTAGCACTCGGCGAAAACGCCGCCCGAGTACGCGCAGATGCCGACGGCTACGACGACCTTAGGCTCGGGCATCTGGTCGTAGAGATTTTTCACGATAGCGGCGGTCCGGTGGTTCACCGAACCCGTGATAAGGAATATATCGGCCTGCTTGGGATCCCCGGTATTGATGCAGCCGAAACGTTCCACGTCGTACATGGGCGTCAGGCACGCGAGAACCTCGATGTCGCAACCGTTGCAGCTCGAGGCGTCGTAATGGAGAAGCCAGGGCGATTTCTTGAAGAATGCCATATTACCCCCGGTTTATGAGAAAGAGCGGAATGAGGTTTCCCGCGCCCATGATGAGCGCGACGACCCAGGCCGACGAGAGCATGAACTCCCACTTCACGCGCGCGACCGCGTTGTCGATCACGATCTCTATAAGAAAGGAGACAAGCACGCCCGCGGCGCCGATGATCGGGTTCGACCCGAAAAATATGAAGAGAAACCCGTAGAGGAAAACCGTCTCGTACCAGTGCGCGACCTCGGTCATCGCGAGCGTCGCGCCTCCCATGTCGGAGGTCACGCCCTTGACGAGCTCCTGGTGCGCGTGGTGCGAGGTCGAAAGGTCGAACGGCGACTTCCTGAGCTTGATCGCGAGGATGTACATGATCCCGAGGTAGATTCCCGGGAGAAAGAGGACGACGGGAAGCTTCGCGTTCATGATCTCGTACATGTTGAAGCTTCCGGCGACCTCGTACATCCCGACGAGCGCGATGATGAGCATCGGCTCGTATCCCATCATGAGAAGGAGCTCGCGCTCGGCGCCGACCGCGCTGAAGGGAGATCCCGTCGAGTACGCGGCGAGGACGAGAAACACGCCCGCGAGCGTCAGGACGAAGATGAGAAGGAGGATGTCGCTTCCGTAGAAGAAAAGAAACCCGGTGACGATCGCGAATATGAGATGACACGCGACGAACGGGAGCTGAAGCCGGTTGACGAGGATATTCTGCTTCTGGAGCAGCTTGAACACGTCGTAAAACGGCTGAAGGAGCGGCGGGCCCTTTCGTCCCTGCATGCGCGCGGTTATGACGCGGTCGATTCCCGCGAGGAGACCGCCGATGATCGGCGCGAAGAGCACGTAGCCGATCGCGATATAAAGTTCGGTTGTCATAATAGCGATATTCCCCCCATTACCATCAGAAGGACCGCGCCGACGATGATGCCCACGGGGAGCCAGCGACGCTCGTCGAAGTATTTCGCGAGATAGTAGTTCTGGACCTGCACCTGCCGTTCGACGCCCGCGGTACCCTCGAAACGGAGAGCCTCGGTCGTCGTGCGCCCGCCCATGTAGGCGGTACCGATCGTGAGCTTCTTCCTCCACGGGACCGCGACGAGGAGCGCGGGGATCACGATGAGCATGCAGACCATGCAGACCATGATGAACACGTTGCTCTTGCTGAGCCCGAACGCGTGTCCGTACGTCGCGACGAGGTAGGGCTCGACCGCGTAATGCGAAACGAGCGGGAAGAGCACGCAGGTAAGGACCGTCATCACGGTGAGAATGAGCTCGGAGGCGTATTCCTCCCGGCTCACGTGATGCTCGTAGAGGCCGGCGCGCGCGTGCGGGTTACGCTCGCGGATGATCGTGCCCATCCACTTCGTCCAGAAGAATATGGTCGCCGCGCTCCCGTAGGAGATCAGGATGATCATCACGGGACTGATTATGTTATGGATGCTGATGAGCGCCTCCATCGCGGCCCACTTCGAGATGAGCATCCCGAACGGCGCGACGAACATGCCGCAGATGCCGGCGAGCATCATGAGGGCGACGCGGGGCATCTTGATGATGAGCCCGCGCATGCCCTCGATCTCGAGCGTCCCGACGCCCGCGGCCGCGGAGCCGACCGTGAGGAACATCAGCGACTTCGCGACGGCGTGGAATATCGTGAGGAAGAGCGCGACCCAGATCGTCTGGTAGGTGCCGAGTCCGGCGCACGCGACGATGAGACCGAGGTTCGATATCGTCGAGTACGCGAGCACGCGCTTCGCGTTCCGCTGCGAGATCGCGAGGATCGCGCCGAGAAGGAAGGTGACGCCGCCGACGAGCGCGGTGAGGTAACCGGGCGCGGTTCCGGAAAGAAGCGGCGCGAGGCGAAGGAAGAGGTAGACGCCCGCCTTGACCATCGTGCTCGAGTGGAGAAGCGCCGATATCGGCGTGGGCGCGACCATCGCGCCGAGAAGCCAGGGAGAGAACGGAAGCTGGGCGGCCTTGGTGAAGCCCGCGATGCACATGAGCGTGAGCGGGACCGCGAGGAACGCGAAAGGAACGGAGGCGAGACGGTCGAACTCAAGGATCCCGCCGTCGTTGGCGAGAACGATGATCGCTCCCATGTACGCGAGCCCACCGGCGAGGTTCATGACGACCGCGCGGAAGGAATTGCGAACCGCTTCCTCGGTGCGGGAATACCCGATGAGGAGGAAGGAGCAGACCGTGGTTACTTCCCAGAAGAAGTACATCCACAGGATGTTGTTCGCGAGCACGAGGCCGAACATGGCCGACATGAAGAGAAAGAGAACGAAGAAGAAGTAGCGACGGCGATCGGGCACGTCGGGATTCTCCTCCTGGTAGGTCCTCATGTAACCGGTCGCGAACACGCCGATGAGCCCGCCGACGATTCCGACGATGAGGAGCATCACGATCGTGAGCTGGTCGATGACGATGTCGGCGTGCACGGGAACCTTTCCCCCGTACAGGAACTCGAAGAAGAGGCCGAGGGCTCCCTGCGCGATCGCGAGGAGGAGCGCGAGCTTCTTCTTGTACCTCACGGCGAGGAACGCGATGATTCCCGCCATGGCGAGCTCGAGACCGAGCATCGCGGTTTGGATCCATTCGGCGTCGTACGAGATCCTCACCGGGAGGACTCCGGCGTATTTCACGACGCATGAAACGGACACGATCGCGAGGAGGAGCGATGAGGCAAATACGAAGTATTTACGGACATTGAACTCTTTGATACTCGCGATGACGACGCCGCACGCAAGGGGCAGCAAAACAAGCAGCAAGGGCAAATCCATCTACACACATCCTTCTTGAAAACGCATAATTGTACCGCGATCGCGAATACGTGTAAATATATTGACACTATCCGGGAGCGACGTCATACTCGCGTTGCAATGCACCACTCCCCGCGCCCCGAGCTCCCCGTCATCGAGCATTCGGACCATTTCGAAAATTTCTTAGGGACTTTTACCTATCCTGTCGCGCTCGTTTCGCCGGCCCTCTTCGACATCGTCGGATCGCGCGCAAACGCGGAGGAACTTGCGCAAGCGTTTGTAAGCCTCGGTTTCCGCGAGCTCTGGACGATCTCTTTCAATAAATACGATTTTATCGATACCCTTGCGAGGGAAGCCGCACGAAACGAAACGGGTGTCGTGCTCTTCTCCGCCTGTCCCTTCGCGCGGCGCCTTATCGCCGAGGAGTATCCCGCGATATTCGATGGAATGACGACCGAGAGCCCCCCCGCTGACAGAACCGCGCATGCCGCGCGCGCGCGACACCCCGACGCGACGCTCTTCTGGGTATCGCCCTGCTCCGAACGCGCGAGCGCGCTTCTCAAGCGCGACGGACCCGACTCGGATACACGACCCTACGTCGATTACCTCGTTCCGCTCGATACCGTATTCCCCGCGATCCTCGACCGCCTCGGCATCGATCCCGCCTCCTTCTCCGACACCGAAGAGGATTGCGACGGGGAGCCCTGCAAGGACGCGTGCGCGACCGGACTCGTCGACGTCGTCGCGACCGTCCCCGAGATACGCGCGAGGCTCGACGCCATCGCCGCAGGCGCGAACCCGGTGGCGCCGGTCGGCAAACCGATCGTCGAGTTCATCCTCTGCCCCAACGGCTGCTCCGACGGCGACTGGGCCCCGTGCCTTTCGCGCGAGGTTACTCCCGCCGAGACGCAGACCGCGGCGATATAGCGTCACCGGGCTTCGCGTTCAAGCGACGCGTCTTTTTTTTCCGCGTTCACTTCCCCAACCATACCCCGCTCGCTATACTCGTCTCATGGCTATCATCGAGGCAACGGGCCTTTCCAAGGCCTACACGAGCGCGGTCAAGGAAGCGGGACTCGCGGGAGCGGTCAAGCACCTGTTCAAGCCGGAGTACCGCGAGATCAACGCGGTCAAGGACGTCAACCTCTCGATCGAGTCGGGGGAGACGGTAGCGTACGTCGGGCCGAACGGCGCGGGCAAATCGACGACGATCAAGATGCTCACCGGCATCCTCATGCCGAGCGCGGGGAAGGTCTCGGTCAACGGAATGGACCCCTACCGCGACCGCATGGAAAACGCGCGGAAAATCGGCGTCGTCTTCGGTCAGCGCACGCAACTGTGGTGGGACATCCCCGTGCGCGAGTCCTTCACCCTGATCAGGGATATCTACGGCATAACCCCGGCGCGCTACCGCGACAACCTCGCCTACCTTACCGAGGTGCTCGGGCTCGCCGAGTTCATGGACATGTCCGCGCGTAAGCTCTCGCTCGGCCAGCGCATGCGGGCCGACCTCGCGGTCTCCTTCCTCCACGACCCGCCCGTCGTTTTCCTCGACGAGCCGACGATCGGCCTCGACGTCGCCGTCCGCGAGCGTATCCGCGCCTTCCTCGCGCGCGTCAACGCCGAACGGGGCGCGACGATACTCCTCACCTCGCACGACCTCGACGACATCCGCGACGTGTGCGCGCGGCTCGTCATCATCGATCATGGCACCGTCATCTACGACGGGAAGCTCCAGAAGCTCCTCGACCTCTGCGTGCGCACGCGCACCATGCACCTCCGGCTCGCTTCGGGAGGCGCGGAACTTGCGAAAAAACTCGACAAGCGCCCGCACCTCCAGACGATCGCGTGCGCGGACCGCGAGGTCTCGGTCGAGTTCGACCGCTTCGCGCTTTCGGCGCGCGACGTCGTCTCGCTCGCGATAGAGGCGGGCGACGTCGTCGACTTCCGCATCGACGAGCCCGACATCGAGCGGGTGATCAAGAGCGTGTACGAGGGAAAGCTCGACCTCGCCGGCGAGGGGCGCTGAGATGCTCGCGCTCGCCATGCGGAAATACCGCCGGTTCGCCGCGCTCGCGGTCCAGGAAACGCTCGCGTACCGCGTGCCCTACGTCGTGAACATGGTCTCGATCGTCGTTACCTACGTCGTGATCTTTTTCATCTGGGCCGCCGTCTTCTCGGGGAAGGCGAACGTCGGCGACTACGCGTGGGCGGAGATGAAAACCTATCTCGTCATTTCCCTTTTCATGAGCGCGCTCGTCTCGGGCTCGAGCGAGTACCGCATATCCCGGCAGATCAGGACGGGCAACATAGCCATCGAGCTCTTGCGGCCCGCCGACTACCAGATCTCGAGCCTCGCGATCACGCTCGGGAACTCGTTGAGCGAGGGAGTCCTCGTCTCGGCCGCCTGCCTCTGCTTCGCGCTCGCGACCGGTCCCGGGGTGTTCCCGCCCGACGCGCTCTCCTGGGTCCTCTTCGTCCTTTCGTGCCTCGTCGCCTTCGCGACGAAATTTCTCCTCGTCTACGTCTTCGGCCTCGCCTGCTTCTGGACGAACTCGCTCATGGGAATTTCCTGGCTCAGGAAGGGAGTGACGGATTTTTTCTCCGGCGCGCTCATCCCGCTCGCCTTCTTTCCCGGATGGCTCAAGGGCCTCGCCGACTGGCTTCCGTTCAGGAACGTCGTCTGGGTTCCCGCGGGAGCGTTCACCGGCCGCATCGCGGGCGCGGAGCTCGCGCGCGATCTCGCCGTCGGGGTCGCGTGGATCGTCGCGCTCTGGTTCATCGCCCGCTTCGTCTGGTCGCGCGCGATGCGCAAGGTCACGATACAGGGAGGCTGATCCATGAAAGCGTTCGATACCGTCAGGCTCTTTTTCCGCTTCCTCGCCCAGAACACGAAAATCAAGCTCGAGTACAAGCTCGATTCCCTCATCCTGTTCGTCTCGGGCGCCGCGTTCCAGGCCCTCGGGTTTCTCTTCCTCGCCGTCCTCTTCTCGAAGGTCCCGAGCATCGCCGGCTGGACTCAATGGGAGATCGTCTTCATGCTTTCCGCGATCTTCATCTCCGAGGGCCTCGTGTCCTTCGCCTTCGAGGGCGCCTGGCAGATGGCCTTTCTCGTCAACTCGGGCGAGATGGACCGCATGCTCCTCCGCCCCGTCTCGCCCGTCCTCCAGATTCTCACCTTCACGATGGGCATCCACGGCATCGGGAACATGGCGCTCGGGGTCGTGCTCCTCTCGATCTCGCTCGGTCACGTGCACGTCGCGTGGACCTTTGCCCGCGTCGTTTTCATCCCAATCTTCATAATCTCCGCCTGCGCGATCAGGACCGCGATCTCGTTCGCCGCGAATTGCTCGGCCTTCTGGCTCAAGGCGTACAACAACGCATTCCCCCTCATGGTCTACCAGATCGCGGACTTCGCGAAGTATCCCCCGTCGATCTTCGGGAAGGCGATCGAGACCTTCGTGCTCTTCGTCCTTCCGTACGCCTTCATCAGCTACGTGCCCGCCTGCTGGCTCTTCGACAAGGCCTGGTGGGGCGTCTTCGCGTGGGCCTCCCCGCTCGTCGCGCTCTGGTGCTGTCTCGTCGCGCGGTGGTTTTTCTACCGGGGCCTCAGGCGCTACGACGGTTCGGGGAACTGACGCGATGGGCGGACGTTTTTTCAGGAACGCGTCGTCGGAAGAGATCATCAGGAAGATGGTCCTCAAGGCAACGCTCGAACGCGGATTAATCGAAGAAGGAGACCGGATTCTCGTCGCCGTCTCGGGCGGCAAGGACTCGACCGTGCTCGCGTGGGCGCTCTCGTCCGTACGAAGCGCGCTTAAACTCGGCTACGAGCTCGAGGCGATTCACGTCAAGGCGGACTTTCCGAACAGTTTCGACGGCGAAGCGCTTCAGGCGAACCTCGCCTCGTGGGGCATCCCCTACCGCGAGATCGAGGTGCCCGTAGTCGCGCGGCTCAAGAAAGGCCGCAAGATGAACTGCTACTGGTGCTCGACGCAGCGGCGGACGGAACTCCTCAAGTACGCGATCGAAAACGGATTCAACAAGATCGCACTCGGCCACCACATGGACGACATCCTCGAGACCTTCATGATGAACATGCTGAACTCGGGGAAGATGCTCGCGATGCCGATGCGACTCAAGTACGCGAAGTACCCGGTTACCCTCATCAGGCCGCTCGGCTATCTGGAAGAAAAACAGATCATCAAATACGCCGACGAGGTCGGAATCCTCAAGACGACGTGTACCTGCGACTACGGCGTGAACTCCGCGCGAAAGGAGATGCGCAGGCGCATCGCCGAGCTCACCCGCGACTCGCCCGACGCGAAGCGGCGCATGATGGAGGCGCTCGCCTCGGGACCGAAGGACTTCCTCGTCGAGGACGCAACGCAGGAACGCGACCTCCGTCAACCGGACTGAAACGGCATCCCGACAGCGATAAAAAAACCCCCGGCGTTACCGGGGGTTTTTCGCGTTATTAAACGCTCACGCGGGGATCAGTCCTTCGTGGACTCGAAATCGTTCGTGAGCTTCGCCTTCTCGAGGACCCAAAGCGTGAGCGAGAGGGCCATGCCGACGACGGTCGCGAGGGTCATGCCGGAGAGCGCGGCCTTGCCGATCGGAAGCTTGACGCCGCACACGCCGACGATGAGGACGACCGCGGTGAGCATGAGGTTCTTCGCCTTCGAGTAGTCGACCTTCTGGTCGACGAGGAGGCGGATACCGCTCGCGGCGATAACGCCGAAGAGGAGGATCGAAACGCCGCCCATGACCGCGGTCGGGATCGACATGATGAGCGCCGAGAGGGTTCCCGAGAACGCGAGGACGATCGAGATGACCGCCGCGCCGCCGATGACCCACACCGAGTACACGCGGGTGATCGCCATGACGCCGATGTTCTCGCCGTAGGTGGTCGTCGGGACGGAACCCGCGAAGCCGGAAAGCGTCGTCGAGATGCCGTCGGAGAAGAGCGACCGGTGGAGTCCCGGGTCCTTCGTGAGGTCCTTGCCGATGATGTTACCGGTCACGATGAGGTGGCCGATGTGCTCGCTGATGACGACGAGCGCCGCGGGAAGGATGATGAGGATCATGTCGAGGCTGAATTTCGGGAATGAGAAATTCGGGAGCGCGAACACCGGCGCGGAGGCGAGTTTCGAGAAATCGACGAGGCCGAACCCGAACGCGCAAAGGTAGCCGACGACGATCGCGACGAGAATCGGGATCACCGCGAGGAACTTGCGGAAGAGCACCGAGCCGAAGAACGCGACGGCGAGGGTGATCATCGAGACCGCGACGACCTTGGGATCCATCGAAGCCCCCTGGGCGGGAAGGAGTCCGGCCATGCTCGCGGCGGTGCCGCCGAGATCGAGACCGATGAGCGCGACGACGGGGCCCATCGCGGCCGGCGGAAGGACGATGTCGATCCACTTGGTGCCGGCGAGCTTGATGAGGAGCGCGACCGCCATGAACACGCAGCCGACGACGACATAGCCGCCGAGCGCGTAGTTGAACGCGCCCGCGCCGACCGCGCCGAGAACCGCGAAGGTCGGGGCAAGGAAGGCGAAGCTCGATCCGAGGTAGGCGGGCGCCTTCCCCTTGCAGATGAACAGATAGAGGAGGGTTCCGATACCGTTCATGAGCAGAACGATGGCGGGGTTGATGCCGAAGAGCATCGGAACGAGGATGGACGCTCCGAACATGGCGAAAAGGTGCTGGAAGCTTAAGGGGATTCCCTTCGCGAGGCTAACCTTCTCGTCGACCTGGATGATTGGGCGGGACATGATAACTCCTTTGTTTTCAGGGATGATACCTGCTAATCGATTTCGACTATTGTATCATTGTTTATATAGAAAGGAAACGTTCGTTTTATCGGTTTGCCCCGAAGACAGATCGTATTTTTATGCGTATTATCGCTATTTTTTTCATTTTATTGCATATTTATGCATTGACATGATCCACGCTATTTGATACCGTTCATCCATCGAGACGCGAGACGGCGAAAGCCAGTGCGCGGACTCATGACCAACGACAACGACGTCAATCCCCGAAAGGATTGACGTTTTTTTTGCGCGGAACGGGTACATTCCCGCTCACGCGCGAAGGCACCGATCGGAAGCGACGACGACGTCCCCCGCAGGGATATCGCCGCCGCTCTTTTTTTTGCCTGATTGCCATTTTAACGCGGATAATCCGCGCGCGCGTACGGCGACGAAGCCCGAACGAGGGGTTTCGTCGCCTTTTTTTTTTGAAGGAGAGCACCATGGCCTTTGTGGATTCACCGGTTTCGGAGATCGAGATCAAGGACGTCGGCATGACGTACCCGGATGACGGGGGAAAAAGCGTCACCGCGCTCACGAACGTCAGTCTCGACATTCAAAAGGGAGAGTTCATATCGCTTCTCGGCCCCTCGGGCTGCGGAAAGACGACGCTCCTGAGGATCATCGCCGACTTGCTCGAGCCGACGTCGGGTTCCGTCTCGGTCGCGGGCTCGTCGCCCCGGCAGGCGAGGCTCGGGAAGAAATACGGGATCGTGTTCCAGAACGCGGTCCTCTATGACTGGCGAACGGTGCGGAAAAACGTCAGGCTCCCGCTCGAGGTCATGGGCATCCCGAAGAGCGAATGGGAGGATCGCGTCGACACGATGCTCGATCTCGTCGGGCTTTCCGATTTCGGCGCGCACTATCCGCACCAGCTTTCGGGCGGCATGCAGCAGCGCGTGTCGATCGCGCGCGCGCTCGCCATCAACCCCGAGATCCTCCTCATGGACGAGCCGTTTTCCGCGCTCGACGAGTTCACGCGCGAAAGGCTCCACGAGGACCTCCTGCGCATTTGGAGACGGACGAACAAGACCGTCGTCTTCGTCACCCACAACATCGCGGAGGCGGCGTACCTCTCCGACCGGGTATGCGTGCTCTCGCCGCACCCGGGAAGGCTCTCCGCGGTCGTCGACGTGACGCTGCCGCGACCGAGGGTCCCGGAGATGCGGGAATCGGGCGAGTTCTTCGAGCTCGTCTCGAGGATCAGGAACAGCTTCGAGGGGGTTTGAGATGGAACGACTCGAGACCTTCGAATGGGTAACGCGAATCGAGCGGAGACGGGACGCGCTCGGGGGAGACCTTCCGCTCGCCCGCGACGTCGCCGCGCGCTTTGTCGCCTCCGACCGTTTCGTCGCGCTCGCGTGGATCGCGCTCATCGTCGTCGCGTGGGAGGCGGCCGCCTTCGTGCTCGCCGAGGTGCTTCACGACCGCATGACCGCGTCGAAACTCCCGTACCTCCACGCGATACTCCGGACGATGGCGGAAAACCAGGAACTGCTCGCGAAGGCGTCCGCGACGACGCTCTCCAGGGCGCTCGTCGGCTTCGCGCTCGGCGCGACCGTCGGGTACGCGCTCGCCGTCGCGATGAGCCTTTTCCGGTCCGTCGAGCGGGTCGCGTACCCGTACCTCCTTCTCTCGCAGATGGTGCCCATCCTCGGCCTCGCGCCGGTCGTCGTGTCGATCGTCCACAAGGTCGAGATCGGCTCGGTGACGATCCGCGCGAGCGACATCACTCGCGTGATCATCGCGGGGTACATAACCTTCTTTCCCGTCGCGGCGAACGCCCTCGCGGGACTCAAGTCGGTGGACCGGCACAAAAAGGACCTCATGCACTGCTACGCGGCGAGGCGTCCCGTGACCTACGCGAAGCTCATGATCCCCTTCTCCCTGCCCTACCTCTTCACCGGGCTCAAGATCGCCGCCCCGCTCGCGATCACCGCGTCGATCCTCGTCGACAGCCTCGGAGCGGCGGAGGGCCTCGGGTACAACCTGACCTACGCGCTCTACACCGGCTCGTACGGGCTGTTTTGGGCGACCGTGCTCTCGAGCGCGGCGATGGGAATCCTCGGGTATTACGCGGTCGTCGCGCTCGAGCGCGCGGCGTTCCCCTGGCGAAAGACGAAGGCTCGATAAGGAGGCAGGCGATGCAAAACACGCAAAAGAACCGATCGACAGTCGCGCTTTCAAGGGCCGCGGACGCGGCGCTCGGGTTCATCCTTCCCGTCGCGTTCGGCGTTCTCGTCGTCGCGCTCTGGGAAGCGGGGGCCTTCCACAAGGCGCTCGGCATCCGGACGCTCCAGCTTCCCGTGCCGAGCAGGATTCTCGCGGTCTTCTCGGAGAACGCGGGAAAGATCCTCCCCGACGCGGCGATGACGCTCTCGACCGCGCTGTCGGGACTCGTCGCGGGCTCGGCGCTCGGCTTTCTCGTCGCGGTGGCGGCGACCTTCTTCCCCCGCTGGGGATACGGCGGGCTCACGGTCCTCTCCGCGTTCAACGCGATCCCGATCGTGGCGCTCTCGCCCATCATGAACGTGTGGTTCGACTCGCCAGCGTTCTCGAAGGCGGCTGTCGTCTCGATCGTGTGCATGGTCGCGATGGCGGTCGGCGCGTATCGCGGGCTCAACGACCTGAAGCCCTTCTCGCTCGACCTCATGCGCTCGTACGCGGCCGGGAAGCGAACGACCTTCCTGAGGCTTCGCCTCCCGAACTCGGTGCCCTACGTGTTCACCGCGTTTCGCGTGAACGTCGCGTCGGCGATGATCGGGGCGATCGTGAGCGAGTACTTCTCGTCGGCGAGCGTCGGTCTCGGGTACGGCATCAGGAACCGGCTCTCGACGGGGCAGTTCCCGCTCGGATGGGCGTACATCGTCGGCGCGTCGGCGGTCGGCATCGCGCTCTACGTCGCGGTCTCGGGACTCGAGAGCCTCGCGACGAGGCGGGGCGGCAAACGATAGAAAAAGGCACGGTATTGCGGGGGCGGCTCGCTCCCGATTTTTCCGATATCGCGTAAACGGAGGCACTGACATGAAAGCACTGAAGAAAGGATTGATCGGCGCGGCGTTCGCGCTCGCGGCGCTCGCGCTGCTCGCAGGCTGCGGAACCAAGGGCGCGTCCGCCGCCAAGAAGGCGCCGGGCGAGCTCGACGAGCTCACGCTACACCTGAAATGGCTGCCGCAGTCCCAGTTCATGGGATACTACGTCGCCGCGGCGAAGGGCTACTACGCGGACGAGGGTCTGAAGGTCACGATCACCCCGTGCGACGGGACGATCGCGCCCGAGCAGGGCGTGAGCACCGGCACCGCCGACATCGGCGTCTCGTGGGTCCCGACGCTCCTTACCTACAAGGCGCAAGGGTACGACTTCGTCGAGGTCGCGCAGATCTTCCAGAAGTCGGGACTCCTCCTGGTCTCGAAGAAGACCGCGGGCATCGACTCGGCCGCCAAGATCACGAAGGCGACCAAGGTCGGAAACTGGGGGCTCGGCAACGAGTACGAGGTCAAGGCCCTTCTCCAGAAGCTCGGACTCCCGACCGTGTACGTCAACCAGGACTTCACGATGAACGGCTTCGACAAGGGAACGATCGACCTCGCCTCGGCGATGACCTACAACGAGTACGGCCTCGTCATCAACAAGTACCAGGGCGCGCTCGGTTACGGCGCGGAGAACGTCAACGTCGTCGACATGAACGCCGAGGGCGTCGCGATGATGGAGGATTGCCTTTTCGTCTCGAAGGAATGGCTCAAGGACCCGAAGAACGAGGACAAGCTCGTTCGCTTCCTCAAGGCGTCCGTAAAGGGATGGAAGGAAGCCTGCGCCGACACCGACGCGGCGGCCGACATCGTCATGAAGGCCGGATCGAGCGTATCGATCGACCACCAGAAGTTCATGGCCGCGCAGGTCAAGAAGCTCGTCGACCCGGACGCCGCGCCCATCGGCAGCTTCGACAAGGCGAAGCTCGCGCAGACGCTCGAGCTCACCAAGAGCTACGCCGAGCTCGGCGACAAGAGCGCGATGGACAAGCTGAAGGCCCTCACCCTCGAGGACCTGTATACGGACAAGTATATCGCGGCGGCCTCCAAGTAAGGGGACGACGCGTGATCCTTCCCGGCTACGAAGCGGTGTATTCCGCGTCGCGGCCGGGAAGGTCGCGGGAACCGGCGGGGCCCTTACGTACCTCGCGATTCCCGCTTTCGGGCCATGCGCCCGGAACGGCGTTTTCGCGCTCGGGCGATTGAATCGCGCGGAGGCGAGAGCGCCGCTCCGACCGCAAGGCGAGGAGGTAATGAAATGGATATGATCGTCAAGAACGGGACCGTTGTCACTCCCGCGGAGAGTTTCGTCGCAGACGTCGGCGTGAAGGGCGGGAAGATCGTCGCGCTCGGGACCGGCCTCGAGTCCGCCGGCGCGAAAATCGTGGACGCCTCGGGCATGCTCGTCCTTCCGGGCGCCATCGACGTCCACACCCACCTCGAGATGCCCTTCGGCGGCACGGTGTCGGCAGACGGCTATGGCTCGGGTACCCGCGCGGCCGCGTGCGGCGGCGTGACCACGGTATTCGACTACGCGATCCAGCGAAAGGGCAAGGGCATCGTCGAGACCGTCGAGGCGCGGCGAAAGCTCGCCGAGAGCGTCGCGTGCGTCGACTACGCCTTCCATTGCGCGGTCACCGATCTCAACGACGGCGCGCTTCTCGAAGAGTTCGCGGCCGCGGCGGAGCACGGGGTGCCGAGCCTCAAGTGTTTCATGGTCTACAAAAAAGAGGGGATGATGGTCGACGACGGAACCCTCGCGAAGGTTCTCGTCAAGGCGAAGGAAACCGGCGTGCTCGTCAACGTCCACGCGGAGAATCCCGACCTGATAGACGTCCGCGTCGCGGGCTTTCTCGCCGAGGGGAAAAAGTCACCCTGGTACCACTACCTGAGCAGGCCGGAGTTCGTCGAGGCCGAGGCGGACAAGCGCGCGATCCACTGGGCCAAGGCGCTTGGTACGAGTCTCTATATTGTCCACCTCGCGAACCGCGAGGGAGTCGAGGAGGTCGCGAAGGCCCGCGCGGAAGGCCACGACATCTACGCGGAAACCTGCCCGCAATACCTCCACTTCACGTCCGAGGTCTACAAGCGGCCCGACGGGCGCAACTTCGTGTGCTCGCCGCCGATCAAGGGAGAGGAAAGCCGCGCGGCCCTCTGGGACGCGCTCAGGCGCGGCGAGATCTCCACCGTCGCCACCGACCACTGCCCCTTCAAGCAGGCCGAGAAGGACTGGGGCAAGGACGACTTTACCAAGATACCGAACGGCTGCGCGGGAATCGAGAACCTCTACCCGTACATGCTGTCGGCGGCGAACGAGGGGAAGATCACCTTCAACAAGGCGGTCGAGGTTTGCGCGGCGAATCCCGCGCGAATATTCGGTTGCGCGGACAAGGGATCGCTCGCCGTCGGGAAGGACGCGGACATCGTCGTCTATGATCCGAAGAAGCGTTTGACCGTTACCGTCGCGAACATGCACTCGGATTACGACCACACGATATGGGAGGGCGTCGAGATGAAGGGATACCCCGTCAGGACCTATCTCCGCGGAAAGCTCGTCTACGACGACGGCAACTACGTGGGAACCCCCGGCGACGGCCGGTTCCTCAAGCGCCTTCCGCGCGCGAAATAACGCGGCCACGAGCGAGGAGGAAAGAACAGATGAACGCCATCGTGAAGATAAAGCGAAAACCGGGCGCACGGGCGGGACTCGTCCCGCGCGAGGAGGCGGCGCGATGCCTTCTCTGCCATGACGCCCCGTGCGTCTCCGCGTGCCCGAGGGGCGCCGATCCCGCGCGGTTTCTCAGGGCGATCAGGTTCGAGCGCGAGTCGGGATCGCTCGCGAGCGTACCTGACTGCGATTCCTGCGACGCGCCGTGCGAGCGCGCGTGCGTCCATTACGACAGGCCGTTGCGCGTCCGCGCGACTCGGGACGCGGTCGCCGCGAGTCCCGGGACCCCGCCTTCCGCGTCCGCGAAGGGGGTGAGCCTCGCGGTCGATTTCTGCGGCATCGAATGCGAGAACCCTTTTTTTCTTTCGTCGTCGGTGGTCGCGAGCGGATACGGGATGTGCGCCGCGGCGCTCAATGCGGGATGGGCAGGGATCGTCTACAAGACGATCGGGTTCCTCACGCCCAACGAGGTATCGCCCCGGTTCGCCGCGGTCGGCAAGGAAGGGACGCCCTTCGTCGGTTTCCGGAACCTCGAGCAGATCTCGGACACGCCGCTCGGGGAGAACCTCGCGATCCTCGCGCGGCTCAAGGCCGACTTCCCGACGAAGGTCATCGTCGCGTCGATCATGGGACAGACCGAGGAGGAGTGGACCGAGCTCGCGCGCCTCGCGGAGAAGGCGGGTTGCGACGCGATCGAGTGCAACTTCTCCTGCCCGCACATGACCGGCGAGGCGCTCGGCTCGGACGTCGGGCAGAACCCCGAACTCGTCGCGCGGTACGCGAGCGCGACCCGGCGCGGGACGAAACTCCCCATCCTCGCGAAGATGACGCCGAACCTCGGGAACATGGAGATACCCGCGATCGCGGCGATCGAGGCGGGAGCCGACGCGCTCGCGGCGATAAACACGATCAAGAGCGTCACCGGGCTCGATCTCGACTCGCTCGCCTCCCCGCCGGCTATCGTCGGGAAGTCCGCGGTCTCCGGCTACTCGGGAAAGGCGGTAAAGCCGATAGCGCTCAGGTTCGTCCAGGACATGGCCAGGCATCCCCGTCTCGCCGGGATTCCCATAAGCGGCATGGGCGGCATCGAGACCTGGAAGGACGCGCTCGAGTTCATCGCGCTCGGGTGCGCGAACGTGCAGGTAACGACGTCCGTCATGCAATACGGCTACCGGGTGATCGACGATCTCGTCTCCGGGCTCGCGGAGTACATGGCGGAAAAGGGCGTCGCGCGCGTGAGCGATCTCGTGGGCGTAGCGCTCGGCAACCTCGTCGGCGCGGCGGAGCTCGACCGCGAGACTGTCTCGTTCCCGATCTTCGACCGATCCGCGTGCGTCGGGTGCGGCCGCTGCCACGTATCCTGCGCGGACGCGGGACATCAGGCGATCGACTGGTCGAAGGAGCGCGCGCCTCGCCTCGTCGGCGCGAACTGCGTGGGATGCCACCTGTGCGCGTACGTCTGCCCGCACGGGGCGATTCGCCCCGGTTCGCGCGTCGCGAAACCGGCGGCGCTGCGACGGTAACGGAAAAGGAATCAAACGGGACCCTCGGCCCCGCGATATAGCAAGGAGAGCAACATGAAAGCGGAAGAGATAACAAGGCTGCACGGGACGAGAAACCTGCAATCGTGGTCGAAGCAGAAAGGGCTCGCGCCGATTCCGGTCGAGCGCGGTGACGGAATCTATTTCTGGGACTTCGCCGGCAAACGGTACTCGGACATGTCGAGCCAACTCGTCAACCTCAACCTCGGGCACGGGAATCGCGCGATCGTCGACGCGATCAAGGAACAGGCGGAAAAGTACTGTTTCATCTCGCCGGGCTACGCCTCCGAACCGCGCTCGAAACTCGCGGAAATGATCGTCGACCTGCTCCCTGACACCTTCGGGAAGGTCTTCTTCACGAACGGCGGCGCCGACGCGAACGAGAACGCGGTCAAGATCGCGCGCATGTACACGGGAAGGAACAAGGTGTTCTCCCGATACCGGAGCTATCACGGATCGACCTTCGGCGCGGGAAACCTCACCGGAGAGCCGCGCCGCTACCCGCTCGAGCCGGGCATTCCGGGCTTCGTGAAGTTCTTCGACCCGTACCTTTACCGGGAAAGCGTTCCCTTCGCGAGCGAGCGGGCCGCGGCGGACTACTACGTCGCGAAGCTCCGCGAACAGGTCGTCTACGAGGGACCGGAAAGCGTCGCCGCGATCGTCCTCGAGACGGTCACCGGCTCGAACGGCGTCATCATACCGCCCGACGGATACCTTCAGGGCGTTCGCGCGATTTGCGACGAGTTCGGAATCCTCCTCATTTGCGACGAGGTGATGGCTGGCTTCGGGCGCACGGGCAAGATGTTCGCCTTCGAGAATTGGGGCGTCAAGCCAGACCTCGTGAGCTTCGCGAAAGGCGTGACCTGCGGTTACGTACAGCTCGGCGGCGTCGCCGTCAGCTCGAAGATCGCCGGGTATTTCGACGACAGGGTTCTCTCCTGCGGGCTCACCTACAGCGGCCATCCTCTCGCGTGCGCGGCCGGCGTCGCCTGCGTCAACTACTATACCGAGCATCGCGTTCTCGAGAACGTCAACGCGGTCGGAAAGGTTCTCGGCGAGCTCCTCGAGGGACTTAAAACCCGCCGCCCCTGCGTCGGCGACGTCCGGTACATCGGCCTTTTCGCCGCGGTCGAGCTCGTCAAGGACCGCGCGACGAAGGAACCGCTCGTGCCCTACGGAAAGGACCCGACGGGGATCATGAAAGGCATCGTCGGCAAGCTCGCGGCGCGCGGATTCATGACCTACTCGCACGAGAACATGATACTCGTAGCCCCGCCCCTCATCATCACGGAGGAACAGCTCCGCGAGGAGATCGCGAAACTCGACGAGGTACTCGCGGAGGTCAAGTGATGGAACTGAAATACTGCATGCCGACATGCGTGCTCATGGGCCGCGACTGCGTTCGCGCGAACGCGGCCGCGCTCGCCCCGATCGGCAAGAAGGCGCTTATCGTTACCGGATCCTCGTCCTCGCGCGCGAACGGCTCTCTCGCGGACGCGCTCGCGGCCCTCGAGGCGAACGGGCAGAAGAGCGCGATCTTCGACGGGATCCCGGAAAACCCCGGCCTCGATTGCGTGTACTCGGGAGCCGAGCGCGCGCGAAAGGAGGGCTGCGATTTCGTGATCGCCGTCGGCGGCGGGTCCCCGATGGACGCCGCGAAGGTGATCGCCCTGCTCGCCGTGAACGATCTTCCCCGGGAGGATCTCCTCGCGGGAAAGGTCGGCGACGCGGCGCTCCCGCTCGTCCACATACCGACGACCGCGGGAACGGGTTCCGAGGTGACGCAATACGCGATCATCACGAACGACGAGGCCGAGACGAAGACCGGGATCGCGACGCCGCTTTTCTCCCCGAAACTCGCCCTGCTCGACGCGCGCTACATGGAAAGCCTCTCCAGGCGCACGATGGTCAACACGGTCATAGACTCGCTCTCGCACTCGATCGAGGGAATCGTCTCGAAGCGCGCGACGGAGATTACCGACACGCTCGCCACGACCGGAATCTCGATCGTCGGGGAGTGCCTCCTCGATCTCGCGGAAGGCACTCTCTCGGACGAGCAGCGAGAGCGGCTCCTTCTCGCCTCAACGCTCGGGGGCATGGTGATCGCGAACACGGGAACGACGGCGCTGCACGCGATGGGATACTCGCTCACCTACTATCGGGGCATCGAGCACGGGAGGGCGAACGGGCTTCTGCTCGTTCCCTTCCTCGGCTTCATCAGGAGAACCCGCCCCGACCTGACGCGGAAGGTCCTTTCGTCGCTGCGCATGAACTCGCTTCCGGCGCTCCAGTTCTTGCTCGATCGCCTGCTCGGCGAGCGCGAGACGATAAGCGCGCAGGAGGCGGCGAGATTCGCCGCGAAAGCCATCGCGTCAAAAAACATCGCGAACGGCGCGGTGCCGCCCTCGGAGGCCGATCTGGTCGGGGTGTTCGCCGAGGCCTTCGGCCCCTCGCGCGCGACGGCGAACTTCAACGCGAGGAATCGCTCGATCATAGAGTTCGTCAGGCTCGGCGATTACCTCCCGGCGGAGCACGTGCGAACGATACCGCCGAGGCTCAGGGGCGTCCCCCCGGGGTCGACGGAGATACCGGTGGAGTTCGAGCTCTCGGCGAAATTCGCGGCGACCCTGCGCTTTTCCGTGCCCTGGGACGGCAAGGTGCTCGCCTTCGTCCGCGAGAACGAGAAACTTCGCTCGGTTTTCCTGGGCGACATGGCGAAGGAGCCCGCCAAACGGCGCATTCTCGTCAACGACTGGGGTGACGCCTTTCTCGTGACCTTCGAGAACGGCGCGCGGGACCGCGAGACGACCGTCTTCGTCCAAAGCGAGGAGGTTCGCGAGCTCTTCTCCCGCTGCAGCGTCCTGCCCGAGGGCGACGAGGTAATGGGCGGTCCCTGAACGCGCGGGGGCGTCGACGGCAAAAACGGAGGATAATCGAAATGGAACGATGCGATACGGAACCGATGGCCGCGAAGATCGCGACCTTCTCGAAATTCGGCGACGCGGGACACGGCGGGATCACCCGATACGCGCTCTCGCCCGAGGATCACCTCGCGCGCGACGAGTTCGCGCGACGGATGAGGGCGATCGGGGCCGTCGTCGAATGCGACGACATGGCGAACGTCTACGCGACGCTTCCGGGTAGCGACCCGTCGCTCCCGAGGATCGCGATGGCCTCGCACAGCGACTCGGTCAGGAACGGCGGCAACTACGACGGGATACTCGGGGTCATGGGCGCGATGGAGGTCCTCGAGACCGTCGCGGCGCGGAAAATTCCGCACCGTCATCCATTGACCGCGATGATCTGGACGAACGAGGAAGGCTCGCTCTACCCGCCCGCGATGATGTCCTCGGGCGTCGTCTGCGGCAAGTTCGACAAGGAGCGGATGCTCGAGTCGCGAAGCGCGCTCGACAAAACGAGAACCTTCGCCGACGCGCTCGCGGGAAGCGCGTATCTCGGCGACGAGAGAAACCGGCTTTCGGCGAAACGGTACGCCGCGATGTTCGAGCTCCATATCGAGCAGGGACCCATCCTCGAGGCTGACAAAAAGGACATAGGGGTCGTCACCTGCGTGCTCGGCATGGTCAATTACCGGATCAAGACGACCGGCCAGTCCGATCACGCGGGAACGACCCCGATGGGCTACCGGAAGGACGCGCTCTTCGCGGCCGCGCGCCTGCTCGTTCTCCTTCACGAGAAACTCGACGCGCTCGACCCCGAGCTCGTCTACACGACCGGCGAGATAACCTGCCATCCCTGCGTTCATACCGTCATACCCGACGAGGTCGAGTTCTCGCTCGACGCGAGGCACGAAAGGCCCGAGGTCATCGCCGCGGTCGAGCGGGTCATCGCGGAATTGCCCGCCGAGATCGAGAAGTGCCGCGTGGAGAGCAGGAAGGCCTGGTCGCGCGACACGGTGTACTTCGACAGGACGCTCGTCTCGTTCGTGAAGGAAAGCGCCGACGGGCTCGGCGTCTCGAACCGGTACATCAACTCCGGCGCGGGGCACGACGCGCAGTTCGTCTCGTATCTCATGCCGACGACCATGATCTTCGTCCCCTCGAAGGACGGGCACAGCCATTGCGAGCTCGAGCATACCTCGCCGGAGCAATGCGCGAGGGGCGCGAGCGTCCTGCTCAACGCCGTGCTCAAGGCCGACGCGAAGCTATGATCCCTGAATGAAGTGCGCGATGTAAAAATCGGATTGTTCGGTCGGCGCGCGGCGCTCTCTCCCGCCGCGCGCCGTTTTTTTTAAAGGTCGACGGGTTTCGACTCGTCGGCGCCCGCCCTTCGTTCGTCGCGCGCCGCCCCGTTTCGCGCGCGGTACCCGAAAGTTACCCTTTTCACCGCCGTCATTCCCCGTGATGATGATCCCTGAACGGCCGTCCCCGGCGAAATGGCCTCGAGTGCGCGAGGCCAACGGGGACAGGGGCCCAAGGAGACACCATGAAACGAGTTACGACGATCCTTCTCGCCGCGCTTCTCCCGCTCGCCGCCTTCGGCTTCGAGCGCGGGGTATGCGCGAAAAACGGCTCCATCTGCGTCATGAACCTCGACACCGGCGAGGAAACCCCGATAACCTCGGGCTTCACCGACATGAAACCGTCCTGGTCGATGGAAGGCGACCAGATCGTGTTCTTCCGCGTCACGCGCATGCGCGAACGCGTGCAGGACTGGCACACGGCGATCTGCGTGATCAACGCCGACGGCACGGGATTTCGCCAGCTCACCGAGGGAAAGTACGCGGACTATAACCCGACCTGGACCAAGGACGGCACGCACCGAATCCTCTACTCGCGCTATTTCCCGGCCCGGGCGCGGTCGGTTATCCATCGCATAGACCTGTCGGGGTCCGAGATCAGGGACGATATCCTCAGCGACACGAAACGGAGCGAGTACGCGATGAGCGCGCTCAAGGACGGCCGCGTGCTCATCAGCTCGAGCCGCGCCGTCTTCGACGGCATCTACTGGCTTTTCACCCCCGGCGAGCCGGGTGTCGCGGGAACCTACGAGCCGATCCGGTACGACTTCAAGATGAAGGGAACCATGGACCGCTGCTCGTTCAGCCCCGACGAGACCAAGGTCGCCTACGAGTACAAGCGGGGACTGTCGACCTTCAGTTACCTCAACAAGGTGATCTACGTCGCGGACTTCGACCCGGCGACCGGGACTATCTCGAACCCGAAGCCCGTCAGCCCGAAGGCGAGCGAGGCCATGACGCTCTATCCCCGGTGGTCAACGGACGGCACCAGCGTTATCTACCACTCGAACAGGACGGGAATAGCGCGCCTTTACCGCTATACCCTCGAGGACGGGGCGACCAGCGAGCTCGGCGCGGACGGGAACGCCGCGTACGAGTTCTTCTGCGGCGAGCGGTGGCCGAAATGAGATCGCGCATCAGGTTCGCCATCGGCGCCGGCGCGGCTATAGCCTCGCTCGTCTTCGCGGGCGCCGCCCGCTTCACGCGCCTCGCCGCGGCGCCTCGCGCGACATCGGGCGACGGCCTCTCCCTCGTCGCGTTCGCCCGGTCCGAGGCGCCCCCCGGAGACGCCGAGATCGACTCGATGCTCGAAAGCGTCGTCGGGGACTCCCTCGGGGAACGCGGTTGGGCCGCCCTCGCGAGTCCGAACGATCGCGTCGTCATCAAGGTAAACCTCGTCGGTCCCCATCGCGGCGCGGCGGGATTGAAAGGCAAGGCGATCGACACCGACCCGAGACTCGTCAAGGCAGTCGCGCGCGCGATCAGGAAAGAAGTCGGGGATGGCGGCGACATCGTGGTCACCGACGCGCTTTTCCACGAGGGAGAGAACCCGTCCGACCCCGCGAGGGCGACGAGTTTTTTCCGTTCCGGTTACGACGACGACGGGGACGGCATCCTCGACGGGGGTTCGCGCGCGAGACTCGTGAACGCCGATTCCTACGGAAAGGACCGCAGGTTTCTCACCGTCGTCGACGAGCCCGTCCTCGGGAAAACGAGCGTATGGCTCCCCGACTTCATGCGGCCGAGGGATGATCCCTCACGGACGGGAGAATACGCGGACGTCGTCGTCTTCCTCCCCGTCTTCAAGAGCCACGGGTTCACCGGTATAACGGGCGCGATAAAGCTCGCCTACGGATTGCGTACCGACGGCAGGATCGCCGGCGATCTCGGCAGGAGCGACCACAGCGGATACGGCTGGGGAACGGGAAACAAGGATCTCCTCGTGGATTACCTTTGCGCCCAGTCGCGCGCGCGAAAATGCGATTTCGTCGTCATGGATTGCCTGACCGCGAACCGGAAAGGTCCGCTCAACGGCAGCGAGATCAAGATCGACGCGGCCGCGGACTGGATCGCCACAGACGCCCTTCTCGCCTCGCGCGACCCGGTCGCGATCGACACGGTCGAGTGTCTCTTCGCCGGGTACGACCCCGATTCGATCGCACTCCTTGACGCCGCGTCGCGCGACGGACTCGGGGAAGCTCGCGTCTCCCGAATCCTCGTCACCGGCGCCGAGGCGTTCGGCGAGCATCGAGCGCGGCTCGCGACGCGGTTCGCGCCGAAAAAACGGGCGGGACGCGAACGCTCGACCTGGCCCCTCGAGGACGGGTGGGGCGGCGCGCGCGTCAGGACCGACGTCGATCCACCCGCGTTCACCGAGCTCGAGGCGGTCGCGATCGCCGGCGGCAAGATCGCGGTCTCCTACGGCGTCGGGGATTCCGGCAAGGGAGCGACCGGGATCGTGCGGGTAGACCTTCTCGTCGACGGCGCGCTCCGTTCCTCGATTCTCGAATCGCCCGCGGCCGGCTCGTTCGAGTTTGCCCCCGGGGCGGTTTCCGCGAAGGCTTCCGGTGACGCTCCCCGCGTCGAGCTCGTCGCCTGGGACGGCGCGCTCAACGCGACGCGAAGGGCCGTCGCGCTCGAGCAGCCCGTCGGCGCGAAAAAAACAGGGGACGCGCGATGACGGGTATCTCCCGTTTCGGGGAATCGCTCGCGCCGATCGCCGGGGCCCTTGGCCTCGCGCTCCGCGGCTCCGCGCTCCTCGTCGTCGACGTGCTTCCCTGGATACTCGCCGGCGCGCTCGCCGGGGCGTTGATGCGGGTCGTCAGGAGGGTTCCCTTCATGGACGCGCTCGCCCGCCTGCCTGAGCGAGCGGCGATCCCCCTCGCCTCGCTTTCGGGCGCGGCCTCTCCGCTGTGCACCCTCGGCAGCGTCCCCATCGTCACCGGTCTCGTATCCTCAGGCTTTCCCAGGCCCGCCGCCGCGGCCTTTCTCGCGAGTTCCTCGATGGTCACCCCGCAGATGGTTCTCATGACCGCGGGTTTTCTCGGGCCGCGGATCGCGATACTCCAGGCGCTCGGGGGCATGGTGGCGGGAACGCTCGCGGGCGCGGCACTGTCCCTCGCCCGCGGTCGCGAGAACCTTCTCTTCCGCGACCTTCCGCCCTCCGCCGGAGGGATCCCCCCGACGACGAGGGGCTTCCTCCGGCACGCGATCGATCAGCTCGAGTACGGTCTTTTCTGGCTCGTCGTCGGCGTTTTTCTTTCCCAGCTCGCCGCGGCCCTCGTCGACGGGGGAGCCGTTCCCTTCGCCCGAGCCGTTACCTTCCTCGGATCGGGTCCGTCCACGCGGGAGGCGACGCAGCCCGGCTTCGGCTCGGGCCTCGCCGCGCTCCTCGGGGCCTTCGTCGCCTGCCCCGCGTATTCCTGCGGCGGAGCGGCCCTTCCCTTTCTCGCCCTTCTCCGCTCGCTCGGTATCGGCGACGCGTTCTTTCTCGCCTTCCTCGTCTCCGGGCCGGCTACCCGCGTCAGGTCAGCGGCTGCGCTCGGAAAGATCCTCAAGCCCGCCGCGCTCGCGTCATATCTCGCCTTCGTCGTCGCGTTCTCGATCCTGTGGGCGTTCGTCGTCGGCCGTCCCTGACGGCGCCCCGGGATCGCCCTCGTCGCGCGGCGCGACGCCCGAAAGGGATTCCCCGCCCCGGAGCGCTACCACGCGGTTGTAGAGCTCGGTGCGATTCTGGACGCCGAGTTTCCCGTAGAGGGAATGAACGCGCTTCTTGACCCCGCTCAGGGAGAGGGCGAGCGTCGCGGCGATCTCCTTGTACTCGAGTCCCGCGAGGAGCGCCTCGCATACCTCGAGCTCGCGCCGCCCCGGCTTTCGGGGGAGACTCCCCGCGGCGAGAAAGATCGCATGAAGGCCCTCTCTCGCCCGGAGGGTCCGCGCCTCTTCCTCGTCCTTGAGCCTCCTGAACTCGCGGTATTCCGCGCTTCGCCGGGACGTGAGGAATAGCGGAAAGAAAACGAGCGCGATAAGACCCACGACGATCGAGTTATTCACCAGGAAGTTCGCCTGGTCGATCATGATGAGGATCCTCCAGAAAAAGAGCGAGAGGATCATCACGTTCGCGACCGCGAAAAGGGCGAGTACCGAACGGTTACGCCAAAGCCCTTCCCGCAGGAACGCGCGCAGCGCGTTACCCATCCCGAAGAGGAAGGTGAAGGCATAGAGCGCGACGGCGACGGGAGCGCAACGGGCCATATACCACTCCCAGCCGCGAACGAGCGCGAACGGGCTCAGGGAAAGCGCGAGGAGCGCCGGCACGACGCAGATACGCGTCCAAAGCCGCCTCTCGGGGGGAATCCCGAGGACGCGAGTCGTTATGAGCAGGAACGCGACCAGCTGGATGAACGAGCATGACGCGACCCCGACCGTGTTGATCCCGGCGGCGACTCGCGGATCGAAAACGAGAAGGGAGAGCGAGTTGTCGAAGAAAACGTAGAGCGCGAACGCGAGCGAAAGGAGCGCGAAGTGCGCGAGCAGCGGGTCCCTGTCCGCGCGATCGCGACCAAGACCGTCGAATAGGCAAAAAAGCGCGATCGACACGAACGCGGTGATGGTCGCGGTATCGGTGACGATCCTGAGAATCAGGGGCAGGGAGTTCATGGTTGCTCCATTGTCAGGGGATTAACGGGGGAAACGCAAGGAAAAAAAAACCGGGAACGGATACCCGTTCCCGGCAAGACGCGCGCACCGTGGCCGGAAAGGAGGGTCCGGACGGGAAATGCCGCGCGAAAAGAGACCGTAGTTACCAGTTCTCGCCGAGGCGCTCGAAATACCCTTGCGGATGCGCGCAGGCGGGGCAGTTCTTGGGCGCTTCCTTGCCGACGTAGATGAAGCCGCAGTTGATGCATCTCCAGGTGGTCGGGCTCTCCTGCACCCACATGTCGTTATCCTCGATGTGCTTCATCATCGCCTCATAGCGCTTCGCGTGCTGCTTCTCGGCGATCGCGATGTTCTCCATGACGACCGCGACGACGTCGAAGCCCTCTTCGCGCGCGATCTTCGCGAAATCGGGATACATGTGCTGCCACTCGTAATTCTCGCCGCCCGCCGCCTGCTTGAGGTTCTCGAGGGTCGTTCCGATGTATCCGGCGTGACCGCCAGCGCCCGCGTTGACCTCCTCGCCGCCCTCGAGGAACTTGAAGAGGCGCTTCGCGTGCTCTTTCTCCTGCTCGGCCGTCTCGAGGAAGATCTGCTGGATCTGGATGAAGCCCTCGTCCTTCGCCTTGCTCGCCCAGTAGGTGTACTTGTTCCGGGCCTGGGACTCGCCGATAAACGCCGCGACGATGTTCTTCTCGGTCTTGGTTCCCTTCAACGATTTCATGAATGCGCCTCCAATGTGAAATTGTCGCGGGGGAAAAGCCCCTCGCGGCGTAATCCGACCCTCAAGGACCGGTATGTCGATCCCGACACGCGGGACAGATTCCGAAAAAATCGAGCCGGTGGGAGGAAATCAGCCATCCGCTCATGGACGCCGCGCGATCCTCGAGACCCTCGACGGGGGGTATCACGGAATCGGCAACCGAGCCGCAGTTCGTGCATACCAAATGGTAATGCGCGCTTACGTCGCCGTCAAACCGGTCGATCCCGGTGCCTGACTCGATCACGCGGACCAGCCCGCGCCCGGCGAGAAAGGAAAGGTTTCGATAGACGGTACCGAGACTGAGAGAGGGGAATTCTTCCGTAAGCCGTTCATGCAGCCAGGCCGCCGTCGGATGAGATTTGGTTCCCCCGAGGAGCCGCATGAGCGCGGCGCGCTGGCGGGTATTCCGCGATCGGGTTTCACTCTTATCAGTAATCATTCCTGTTTTTTACAATAGCACCGATTCCTGGCATTGTCAACCGCCATAAACAAAAAACGCGTCCGAAACGAATTCCGGACGCGCAACCATGATACCCCCAGGAGGTCAGGGGACGATGCCATGTTCAGGACGGATCAGGACGGCGACCACCCCTCCATGCGGGCGAGAAGCCACCAAAAGGCGTAGGCCTTCCGGTTCGCGGTGATGTACTGGGTATTATGCTCTCCCTCGGCCGCCGAACCGCCAGGGGCGTTCAGCGATCGGAACCAATCGGTTCCTTCCGCGCGAGAAGCCTGCCAGTCACCGTAGAAGCTTCCGCACGAGGGCGAACCGGGATGGGCCGCGTCATGGGCCTCGACGTAGTCGGCGGAATTCCCGTCGTCACCCGCGTCCTCCCAGTAGGCGCCGCCCATATCGGTTGTGTCGATCGAGTAATAGTCGAGACACCAGTAGCCCTTTGCCCTGCAGTGCGCCACGATATAGGCCGCCTGCTCCTTCGGATTGCCCGAGCCGGTGTTGGCGTCGGGATTCCCGTGTCCGGTCATGAATATGAAGGTAACCGGCTTTACCCGGGTCTTTCCCGCCCCGGTCCCGATCTTCGAGCCGCCCGCGCCGTATTCGCCGATGAGGGTGTCCATGAGCGCGCAGTACCGCGCGACGTCATGTCCGGCGATATCGCACCAGGACCACATGACGAGGTTGATGTCGGCGTTCGCGCTGTCGTCAAGATAATCCCGGTTCTGGTCGAGCCACCCTGCCCAGTCGCCGAGATCGGCCTGGCTGAGGTCCGGATACGCGCCCGGTATCCCCCCGGAGTTATAGCTGTCGCTCACGAAAAGCGAACCCGCGGCGGACGAGAGGCTTACGGCGAACCGCGCGGCATCCCCCGACTTGTAGCCGGGCAGCCCGAATATCCCGCGGCTCACGTGCGTGCCGTGGCTCGTGTGGGTGTACACGAGTCGATACTTCGAGCGGGCGGACGCGAAAAAGGAATCGGGGATGCTCCGGAGCGTCGTCTCGTTCGCGACCGCGGCGTTCGCGATCGTCCCGGACGTGTCGGGATCGCCTCCCCCTGGAGGAAGCGTTCCGCCCGATCCGGAGTCGCAACCCGAGCAAACGGCGAGAATGGCGGTCGCGATGAGCGGAACCGCGAAGGGTTTCAAAAACTTCATGGGAACCTCCGAACAGGGACAGTGTACGCGCCACGTGCCCGATATTCAGGAGGACGGACAAAAGTTTCACGGGACTTCGTACCCGAAGGATCCCCGCGCGCGCGATACGTCCCCGGTCGCGCGTAACGCTAGATATCCATCCGCCACAGCTCCCAGCCGTCCATGCGCGCGCCCCCGATCGACCGATAAAAACCCTTTGCCCGCTCATTCCAGTCGAGCACCGCCCATTGGAGGCAAAACGCTCCCGACCGGCGCGCCTCCGCGGCTACCGCGCCGAAAAGCGCGTGGGCTATTCCGCGACCGCGAAACCGCTCGTCGACGAACACGTCCTCGACGTAGAAGCCCACCCGTCCCCGAAAGGTCGAGAAGTTCGCGAAATAGAGAATGAAACCCGCGGGCGCCTCGCCCCGCGACCAGGACTCGGGCCCGGAATGCGTCTCCGTCTCGACCCACGCGATCGACGCGCGCAGGAGCCCGCTCCCGAAAAGGGCTCCCGCGATATCGGCCTCGCTCGCCGTAACCCGGTCGGAGAGCCCCTCGTAGCGCGCAAGCTCCTTGATGAATCCGTACACGACCGGGGCGTCATGAGCCTCGGCCGCGCGAACGCGGAGCGAGCCGTCTATGAACGGCGACTCGTCGTCCGCCCGCTCCCGGCGGACGGGATCGGTTTCCCCGCTCACGTTCGCTTTCCGCCGCATCCCGCGCACGAGGAGCACGAGCCGGCCGGGGAGCGAAACGAAAGGAGAAAGAACCAGTTGCCGAGTTCCCGGAGCTCCGCGGCCTCGGCCTCGTCGGCCGCGCGAAGCTCAAGGCTTCTCAGCGCGTCCTCGATCTCGAGATCGGAGAACACGTACCCGAGCCGGTCGATCCCGGAACGGAATTCGTCCCCGTCGGTGAAATCGTAGAGGCTCGCCCGAAGCGAGTCTTCCCTCCGAACCGCGTCCAAGAACCTCATTGCGTTAGCCATCGACATGCTTCGACCCTCCTTTTTCCTTCAAACCGTATTTCGCGACCCTGAGGCCGAGTATTCGTTCCGTAACGCCGAGCCGCTCGGCCGTGCGAGCGACGTTTCCCCCCTGCCGCTCGAGCTCTTCGGCGATGATGCCGCGCTCGATCGCGGCCATCGTTTCCTCGAGCGTCTCTCCCCTCCCCGCGATCGGCGACGCTTGCCGCTGGAGGCTCGGAGGGAGGTGATACGCGTGAATCGTCTCGTCGACCGAGAGGATCACCGCGCGCTCCACGCAGTTCTCGAGCTCGCGGACGTTGCCGGGCCAACCGTACCCCATGAGGAGCTCCACCGCCTGCGGCGACACGTGCTTGATGCGCTTCCCGTGCTCGCGCGAGTATTTTTCTATAAAGTGGTTCGCGAGGAGCATGACGTCGGTTTTCCGCTCGCGAAGGGGCGGCACGACGAGCGGGAACACGTTGAGCCGGTACCACAGGTCCTCGCGGAAGCGTCCCTCGCGGATGAGGGCGGGAAGGTCCCGGTTCGTCGCCGCGATAACCCGGATATTGACGCGTATCGTCTCGGTGCCGCCGATGCGCTCGAACTCGCGTTCCTGAAGGACGCGGAGGAATTTACTCTGCACGGCGAGCGGCATCTCGCCGATCTCGTCGAGAAAGATCGTGCCGCAGTCGGCCATCTCGAAGCGGCCGCACCGGCGCGCGGTCGCGTTCGTGAACGCGCCCTTCTCGTGACCGAAGAGCTCGCTCTCGATGAGGGACTCCGGGATCGCGGCGCAGTTGAGCTTCACGAACGGCTTTCCCGCGCGCGGCGATCCGTAGTGGATCGCGTGCGCGATGCGCTCCTTCCCGACCCCGCTCTCGCCGAGGATGAGGACGGTCGCGTTCGTCGCGGAGACCTGCTCCATCTCGCCATAGAGGAGGCGCATGATCTTGGAATTGCCGATGACCGATTCGGGCTTCCACCGGGACTCGAGCTCGGCGTGAAGCCGGTCATTCTCCCTCCTGAGCGCCTCCACCTCCTCCTGCGCCGCCTGGCGGGAGCGAACCGCGAGGCTGATCGTCGAGGCGATCGTCCCGAGCACGCGCGCGAACGCGTCGAGGTCGGCGCTCCGGTCGTACGCGAGGTCGATGCCGATCGTCCCGACCGTCTCGCCCTGTATCCCGATCGGCACGCACACGAAGGAGATGTCGCTCTTGTCGGCCTTTTTCCGCGAGCCGGTCCGGTCGAGGAACCGCGGTTCTTCCGAGACCCGCGGGACGACGACGGGGAGCCCCGTCTCGATCACCTCGCCGGTGATTCCCTCGCCGGGGCGGTACCTGCCCCGGGAGACCTCCTCGGAGTCGAGGCCCCAGGCCTCCTCGATCGCGATCTCGCCGGTCTTCCGGTTATAGATCGTGATGAAACCGCGGAGGATGTCGAGATGAAAGGCGATTTTCTCGAGGACGGGCGACAGGACGGACTCGAGCGAGGCCGATTCCGCGAGAAGGCTCGATACCTCATAGACGAGCCTGATTTCGTACGCTTCCCCGGCGGCGCTTTCGGCGCGGCGTTTCGTCATCGGATCCCCCCGGCGTATCGCTGACTGGGACCTCAAATAAAAAAGGCCTGTCCGGCGACAGGCCTTTCTGCATATTTATGCGTTTAAAATGCATAAAAAAAGGAAACGTGTCAATTCCCTACCCCGTTTTTTCCCCTGACATTTATGTAGCTTCTCCCTCGCCCGTCCCTACAAAAATGTAGCCATACCCGCGGTCTAGCCGCGCGAGCGGAAGATCTCGCGAGCGCCTGCAACCCTTTTTGGTTGGTTAATTCCTTACCGGACAAGACATTAGGCAAATCATCACCCATGAACCGGGAAGTTGGCACGCCGCTTGCTATGTGAGGGTATCAGCGCGCCATGAAAACAGGGTGCCTGAAAACCACCTCGAGGAGAGGAAGCATGCGCAAAATCGCAATCTACGGAAAAGGCGGAATCGGCAAGTCGACCACGACCCAGAACACGGTCGCGGCGCTCGCCGAAATGGGAAGAAACATGATGGTCGTCGGCTGCGACCCGAAGGCGGACTCGACGAGACTCCTCCTGGGAGGACTCTCGCAAAAAACCGTTCTCGACACCCTGAGGCTCGAGGGCGAGGATCTCGACCTCGAGGACGTCGTCAAGCTCGGCTTCAAGAACACCAAGTGCGTCGAGTCGGGCGGTCCGGAGCCGGGAGTCGGCTGCGCGGGTCGCGGCATCATCACCTCGATCAACCTTCTCGAGCAGCTGGGCGCGTTCGCCCCCGAGAACAAGATCGACTACGTCTTCTACGACGTCCTCGGCGACGTCGTGTGCGGCGGCTTCGCGATGCCGATCCGCGACGGCAAGGCCGAGGAGATCTACATCGTCTGCTCCGGCGAGATGATGGCCATGTACGCGGCGAACAACATCTGCAAGGGCATCATGAAGTTCGCCGAGGCCGGCACCGTCAGGCTCGGCGGTCTCATCTGCAACAGCCGCAAGGTCGACCGCGAATCGGAGCTCATCGGCGCGCTCGCCGAGAAGCTCGGCACGCAGATGATCCACTTCGTCCCGCGCGACAACATGGTCCAGCGCGCGGAGATCAACAAGAAGACGGTCATCGACTTCGACCCGACCGTCAACCAGGCCGACGAATACCGCAAGCTCGCGCGCGCGATCGAGGCGAACCAGAAGTTCGTCATCCCGAAGCCGCTCGCGATCGAGGAACTCGAGAAGCTGCTCATGGAGTTCGGCATCGCCGACTGAAACCCGCGCGCGAATAATTAAAGGAGAACGAAACCTATGGTAATGATCAGGGCGATTATCAGGCCGGACAAGACGGATCCCGTGATGGCGAAGCTCATGGCGGAGGGTTTCCCCGCCGTGACGAGGATGAACGTGTCGGGCCGCGGAAAGCAGCGCGGCATCAAGATCGGCGACGTCACCTACGACGAGGTACCGAAGGAGCTTCTCATGATGGTCGTCGCCGACAAGGACAAGGACTTCGTGATCAAGACGATCATCGAGGAGGCGCGAACCGGCTCGAAGGGCGCGTTCGGCGACGGCAAGATCTTCGTCTCGCCCGTCGAGGAGATGTACACGGTCAGTTCCGGCGTCAAGGAAACCGCCGCCGCGGAATGAACGTGACCGGCTTCGATAACGGTCTTTGCGCCGAACCACGGCGCGCAGAGGAGTCTATATGAAGGAAGTCATGGCGATCGTTCGCATGAACAGGATAAACCAGACGAAGCGCGCGCTCAGCGAAGCGGGCATCTCCTCGCTCCACGCGAAGGACTGCCTCGGGCGGGGCAAGGGCGTCGTCGAGATGCTCCAGCTCGGAGGTGCCGAGCTCGAGTACGAGGAGAAGATGGCCGAGCTCGGAAACGCCGGAAGGCTCATTCCGAAACGGATGGTGTCGGTCATCGTGCCGGACAAGCTCGTCAAGAAGGTCGTCGACACGATCATCGCGACGAACAAGACGGGAAAGTCCGGCGACGGAAAGATTTTCGTCATGCCGGTAATGGAGTCGATCCGGGTCAGGACCGGGGAGACGGGCGACGAGACGCTCGACGAATAGGGGGAGCGATATGGCTGATACATACGAAAAGGTCGATGCCGAGTCGTTCAAGGCGGAGGTCCTCGCGAAGTACCCGGCGAAGCTCGCCAAGAAGCGCGCGAAGCAGTTCCTCGTGAACAAGGTCGGCGCCGATGACGCGGTACCCGAGATCCTCGCGAACGCGAGAACCACGCCGGGAATACTGACGATGCGCGGATGCTCCTACGCGGGCTGCAAGGGCGTCGTGCTCGGGCCGACGCGGGACATTCTCCAGATTACCCACGGGCCGATCGGCTGCGGCTTTTACAGCTGGCTCACGCGGCGAAACCAGACGAGGCCGGAGACCCCGGAATCGACGAACTTCATGCCGTACGCGATGTCTACCGACCTCCAGGAGGACGAGATCATCTTCGGCGGCGAGAAGAAGCTCAAGGCGGCGATCGACGAGGCCATCGAGCTCTTTCACCCGCGCGCGATCGGCATCTTCTCGACCTGCCCGGTCGGTCTCATCGGGGACGACGTCCACGCGGTCGCCCGCGAGATGGAGGCGAAGTACCCGGACGTGAACATATTCGGGTTCTCGTGCGAAGGGTATAAGGGCGTAAGCCAGTCCGCTGGCCACCACGTCGCGAACAACAAGGTGTTCACCGACGTCGTCGGGCTCCTCGACAAGCCGAAGGAAGGGAAGTTCCGCTTCAACATCCTCGGCGAGTACAACATCGGCGGCGACGCGTTCGAGATCGAGCGGATCGCGGAGGCCTGCGGGGTCACGCTTCACTCGACATTCTCGGGCAACTCGACCTACGACGAGTTCTCGAGCGCGCACACCGCGGACCTCAACACGGTCATGTGCCACCGCTCGATCAACTACCTCGCGGAGATGATGGAGAAGAAGTACGGCATCCCGTGGTTCAAGGTCAACTTCGTCGGCGCCGAGGCGACCGCGAAGTCCTTCCGGAAGATCGCCGCGTTCTTCGGCGACGCCGATCTCGTCTCGAAGACGGAAAAAGTCCTCGAGGAGGAGATGAAAAAGGTCGCGATCGTTCGCGACGAGGTTCGCGCCCGATGCGAGGGGAAAACCGTCGCGCTCTTCGTCGGCGGCTCGCGGGCGCACCACTACCAGGAACTCTTCGCCGAGATCGGAATGGTCACGGTCGCGGCGGGATACGAGTTCGCGCACCGCGACGACTACGAGGGACGGAAGGTGCTTCCCGACATAGTCGTGGACGCGGACTCCCGCAACATCGAGGAGCTCACCGTCGGCCCCGACGAGACGCGCTACCGCCCGCGAAAGAGCGAGGCGGAGATCGCGAAGATGAAGGCCGACGGGTTCGAGTTCAGCGATTACCGGGGAATGATGCCCGAGATGAAGGAAGGCGCGCTCGTCATCGACGACATGAACCACTACGAGCTCGAGAAGCTCATCGAGACCTACAAGATCGATCTCATCTGCGCGGGCATCAAGGAGAAGTACGTGGTCCAGAAGCAGGGAATACCGCTCAAGCAGCTCCACAGCTACGACTACATGGGGCCGTACGCGGGCTTCGAGGGCGCGATCAACTTCTACCGCGAGATCGACCGGCTCGTTCACAGCCAGGTGTACGCGCTCGCCAAGGCGCCATGGGACTCGAGTCCCCAGCTTGCCGCCGGCTACGGCTGGACGGAATGACGGAACGGAGGATAACCGATGCTATTACGACACACGAACGACAAGCCCGTTGAACGAAAGGCTCTGACCGTCAACCCCGCGAAGACATGCCAACCGGTCGGCGCGATGTATGCCGCGCTCGGGGTGCACAAATGCCTCCCGCACAGCCACGGCTCGCAGGGTTGCTGCTCGTATCACCGAAGCGCGCTTACCCGGCATTACAAGGAGCCGGTCATGGCGACGACGAGCTCGTTCACCGAGGGCGCGTCGGTCTTCGGCGGACAGGCGAACATCATCGAGGCAATCACGAACGTCTTCAACCTCTACGACCCGGACGTCATCGCGGTGCACACCACCTGCCTCTCGGAGGTAATCGGCGACGACATGACGCAGATCATCAACAAGGCCGAGGCCGAGGGAAAAATCCCCGCGGGCAAGAAGGTGATCCACGCGAGCACGCCGAGCTTCAAGGGCTCGCACGTCGTCGGCTACTCGAGCATGGTCTCGAGCTTCATCCAGAAGTTCGCGGAGTCATCGGGGAAAAAGTCGAAGACGATCAACATCCTTCCCTCGTTCATCGAGCCGAGCGACATGAGCGAGATCAAGCGGATCGCTGAAGCCATGGGCGTCAAGTACGTCATGCTCCCCGACACCTCGGACGTCGTGAACGGCCCGATGGACGGGAAGTTCAGGATGTACCCGAAGGGAGGCACGACGCTCAAGGAGATCGCGAGCATGGGGGATTCCTCGAAGACCATCGCGCTCGGAAGGGCGGGATCGATGGCCCAGGCGAAGCTCCTCGACACGAAGTGCAAGGTTCCGTGCGAGATCATCGACCTTCCCGTCGGCGTAAAGGCTACCGACGCCTTCGTCGACGCCCTCAGGTCCGCCGCGGGAGTCTCCGTTCCCGAGGAAATCCTCCTCGAGCGCGGGCAGCTTCTCGACGTTATGGTCGACATGAACCAGTACCTCCACGGGAAAAAGGTCTCGCTCGTCGGCGATCCCGACGTCCTCGTGGGAATCGCGGCCTTTTGCGCGGAGAACGGGATGCGCGTGCTCCACGCGGTGAGCGGCACCGCTCCGGGCCCGAAGTTCGAGCGGCGGATCAAGGAACTCTGCGGAGAGGACGTCATCGTGAAGACGGGCGCCCAGGCCGACATGTTCTACTTCCACCAGCTCGTGAAGTCCGACAAGCCCGATCTCATCTTCGGGAACACGTACTGCAAGTACATCGCGCGGGACGAGGATATCCCGCTCATCCGCGCCGGATTTCCCATCTACGACCGGGTCGGGCACTCGTACTTCCCGATCGTCGGATACCGGGGAACCTTGCGGCTTCTCGAGCGCGCCCTCGACGCGGTCATGGACCGGCAGGACAGGGACGCGGCCGAGGAAAAGTTCGAACTCGTGATGTAACCGGCCGGGGACCGGTCCCGAAAGGGGTCCCGGACGGTATTTCATCGGCCCGCGGCGCCGTCAAGAGGCGTCGCGGGTCTCTTGGCGCGGGAGCGACGCGCGAAGGGAACGGATATGGTTGAGATTCTTAAGGACAGGGAACGACAGGTTTTCGAGAAGGGCAAGGACTCGTTCTCCATCGCGTGCGGAAAGCCGAGCGTGGCGGGTTCGGTGAGCCAGCGCGCGTGCGTGTTCTGCGGTTCCCGGGTAGTCCTCTACCCCATCGCGGACGCGCTTCACCTCGTGCACGGGCCTATCGGCTGCGCGGCCTATACCTGGGACATCAGGGGCTCCATGTCGAGCGGACCCGAGCTCCATCGCATGAGCTTTTCCACCGACCTCCGCGAGGAGGAGGTCATCTACGGCGGCGAGAAAAAACTGAAGACCGCGCTCCTCGAGCTCATCGCGGAGTATAAGCCGAAGGCAGCCTTCGTTTACTCGACGTGCATCGTCGGACTCATCGGCGACGACGTCGACGCCGTATGCGCGGCGGTCGCGCGCGAGACCGGCATTCCCGTGCTTCCGGTCGATTCGGAAGGATTCAAGGGAACGAAAAAGGACGGCTACCGCGCGGCCTGCGAGGCGGTCTTCGCGCTCACGGGAAAGGACGACGAGACTCCCGTGTCGCGCTTCAGCGTGAACATACTCGGGGACTTCAACCTCGCGGGCGAGACCTGGATCGTCAAGGAATACTACCGGCGCATGGGGATCGAGGTCGTGTCGTGCATCACCGGGGACGGCCGCGTCGACGAGATCGCCCGCTCGCACCGGGCCGCGCTCAACGTCGTCCAATGCGCGGGTTCGATGACCGCTCTCGCGAAGAAAATGAAAGACGCGTACGGGATCCCCTTCAAGCGGGTCTCGTACTTCGGCATAGAGGACATGACCGCGGCGCTCTACGACGTCGCGACCCATTTCAACGACCCGGCCATCGACGCGGAAACGGAAAGGCTCGTCTCCGAGGAGACCCTCGCCCTCCTTCCCGCGCTCGAGCGTTACCGGCGGGACCTCGAGGGAAAGAAGGCCGCGATCTACGTCGGCGGATCCTTCAAGGCGTTCTCGCTCGTGAAGGCGCTCAGGCATCTCGGGATGAGCACGGTCGTCGTCGGCTCGCAGACGGGCACCTCGGAGGACTACGAATATCTCAAGTCGATCACCGACGAGGGCACGATCATCTGCGACGACGCGAATCCGCTCGAGCTCTCGCGCTTCATCCTCGAGAAGGGCGCGGACCTTCTCATCGGCGGCGTCAAGGAACGGCCGATCGCCTACAAGATGGGGATCGCCTTTTGCGACCACAACCACGAGCGGAAAGAAGCGCTCGCCGGGTACGTCGGCATGCTCAACTTCGCGCGCGAGGTGCACGCCTCCGTCATGAGCCCGGTCTGGCGCTTCTCTCCGGCGCGCCGCGCCTTCGCGCCGATACAAGACGCATTCGGGACGGAAACTCCCGGGGGAGGCGCATGATGGGCACGACCGTGAAAACGAAACCCCGCGCGTTCGCGTCGACGAGAAACGCCTGCAAAATGTGCGCGCCCCTCGGGGCGGCGGTCGCGTTTCGCGGGATCGAGGGCTGCGTGCCGCTCGTCCACGGATCCCAGGGCTGCTCGACCTACATACGAAGGTACGTCATCAGCCACTTTCGCGAGCCGATCGACGTCGCGTCCTCGAACTTCACGGAGTCGAGCGCGATATTCGGCGGAGGGGACAACCTCGCGCGCGCGCTCGACAACGTGACGAGCCAGTACGCGCCGGGCGCGATCGGCGTCGCCTCGACCTGCCTTTCCGAGACGATGGGCGAGGACGTCGGGATGCATCTCAGGCAGTACCGCGCGTCCCGCGGGGCGGGCGCGCCCGAGATCTTCAACGCCTCGACGCCGAGCTACCGGGGCACGCACGTCGACGGCTTCCACGAGGCGGTTTACGCCGCGGTCGCCGCCCTGTGCCCGCCCGGGTCCGCGGTTGACGTCGCGCGCGGGTCCTCGATCAACGTTTTTCCCGGTTTCGTCTCGGCTGAGGACATCAGGGAGATCAAGTCCATCCTCGCGGCCTTCGGCGTTACGGGAACCGTCATGCCCGATTACTCCGACAGCCTCGACGGCGAGTCGTGGGAGGAATACCGCAAGCTCCCCGAAGGGGGAACGCCGCTCGCGGCAATCTCCGCGATGTCCCGATCGGCGGGAAGCCTTCAGCTCGGCACGGCGATCCCCGAGGGACGGGACGCGGCCGGGTATCTCGAACGCGAGTTCGCCGTCCCCGTCGAGCGTCCGGGCCTCCCGATCGGCATCGACGCGACCGATCGCTTCATGGACGCGATCGGTCGCCTGACGGGCGCGAAAACGCCCCGCGAGATCCTGAGGCAACGCGGCAGGCTCGTCGACGCCTACGTCGACGGTCACAAGTACCTCTTCGGGAAACGCGCGGTCGTCTACGGGGACGAGGACTTCGCCGTCGCGATAGCTGCCTTCCTTTCCGAGATCGGGGTGATCCCGGCCCTCGTCGTCACGGGCGCCGCTTCCGCCCGCTTTCGTGAGCGCGTCGCGGCCGCGTGTCCCGGATCATGCGAGTCCGTCGTCGCGATGGAGGACGGCGACTTCGCGAGCGCGCTCGAGGTCGCGCGCGAGGCGAAGCCCGATTTCGCCGTCGGGAACAGCAAGGGCCTCTACGTCACGCGGGGTCTCGACATCCCGCTCGTCCGCTGCGGGTTCCCGATACACGACCGCATGGGCGCGCAACGGGTCCTGCATCTCGGGTATCGCGGGACGATCGGGCTTTTCGACCGGGTATGCAACGCGCTCATGCGCGAGAGTCAGGACCGCGCGAAAAGCGGATACACGTACATTTGAACGATAAGGCATTGAGCTAACGCCGTAACAAGGAGAACGCCATGGACTTCGAAAACCATCCCTGCTTCAGCGCGGAAGCGCGTCACCGGACGGGAAGAATACATCTCCCCGTCGCACCCAAGTGCAACGTCCAGTGCAACTTCTGCGACCGGAAGTACGATTGCGTCAACGAGACGCGCCCCGGCGTCACGAGCGCGGTACTCACGCCGAAGAAGGCGGTCGCGTACCTCGACTCGGTGCTCGCCAAGATCGAAAACGTGTCGGTAATCGGCATCGCCGGCCCCGGGGATCCGTTCGCGAATCCCTACGAGACGATGACGACCCTCGAGCTCGTCGGAGAGCGACACCCCGACAAAATCCTCTGCCTCGCGACGAACGGCCTCGGGCTTCCCGAGTACGTCAACGCGGTCGCCAGGCATAACGTCTCGCACGTGACGATCACCCTGAACGCGGTCGACCCCGATATCGGCGCGAAGATTTACGCCTGGGTCAGGCACGGGCCCCGAACCTATCGCGGAACAGACGGCGCGCGCTTTCTCCTCGAGCGCCAGCTCGAGTCGATCGTGTCGCTCAAACGGAACGGAATCGCGGTGAAGATCAATACCGTCGTCATCCCCGGCGTCAACGACGGACACGTGGCGGAGATCGCCGAGCTCGCCGCCGGCCTCGGCGCCGACGTCCAGAACTGCATACCGCTCATGCACGTCGAGGGAACCGCCTTCGCCGGCATCCCCTCGCCCGAGGCCGGCGCGATGGGCGCGATCAGGCTCGAGGCCGGAAAGTACCTCCGGCAGATGTCGCATTGCGCGCGCTGCAGGGCGGACGCCGCGGGAATGATCGGCGAGAAAAACTCCCCCGACGTGGAGCGGCTTCTCGCCGCCGCGGCGAACTCCGGCCCCACGAAGGAGCGGCCCTATCTCGCGGTCGCCTCCCGGGAAGGGCTCTTCGTCAACCAGCACCTCGGCGAGGCGACGGGGCTCTGGATCTTCCGCGACTCGGGCGGGCTACCTGAGCTCGTCGAGCGCCGCCCCACGCCGACGCCGGGCGGCGGGGACGAACGGTGGGAAGCGCTCGCCGACGGAATCCCCGACTGCTTCGCGGTGCTCGCGAGCGGATGCGGGCCTTCCCCCGAGCGCGTCCTCGCGGCCCGCGACATCGCGGTAACCGCGATGGAAGGCCTCGTCAGGGACGGCGCGGGAGCCCTCTTCGCCGGGAAGGAAATCCCCAAGGCGCTCCTTCGCCGCGCGGGATCCTGCGGCTCGGGCACCTCCTGCGGGGGAACCGGGATGGGGTGCGCCTAGCAATAATCGATACATGCCGCCTGCCTGGCGGCAACGAGCGATAAGGAGTGAATGAACCATGAAAAAGCCAGCGCATCACATCTTCGTCTGCGGATCGTTCCGGATGTCCGGAGAGCCGCAGGGAGTCTGCAACAAGAAGGGCTCGATGGCCCTCCTTCAGTATCTCGAAAGCGAACTTTCGGATCGGGGCATGGGGGACACGGTCGTCTCCTCGACCGGTTGTCTCAAGGTTTGCGACCGCGGTCCCGCGCTCATCGTCTATCCCGAAAACTGGTGGTACGGGAAGATCGACAGCGAGGAGGCCATCGACGCGGTAATCGACTCGATAGAATCGGGGACGCCCGCGACAGCGTTCGTCATCGCCTGATTTTCTCAACCTCCTAACCATTTAAAAAAGTGAATCTCCCCGTCCCGCCCGGATCGCTCTCTCCGGGCGGGACACTTTTTTACCGGCACCGCCCCGGAATGATTTCGGTTCAACGGGATACATCACGAAAGGAAGAGAATCGCGTCCGCGGGGATCACGAGATCGAGTCGCTCGGGAAGGGAGAAGGGATTGATGCCTTCCGGGGGAAGGGTCCACAGCAGGGGGTCCCGCGCGTCGCGCTCCCCGCCGGCGACTCCCGGCGGCGTCATCGAGGTCACCGAAACGACGGAGGATCCCGGGGCGACGGCGCGCGCGTCGGGAGAGAACGGAAAGACGTTACTCCATTCGCCCCTGCGCGGTACGCGAACGGATCGTGCGCGCACGCCGACGTGCGTGAACCGCTCGGGAACGGGCTTGTCCGTCTCGAGGGTGAGACCCCACCGGGGAACCGCGACCCGGCGCGGCCCGGCGCGAAACGCTGCGGCGAGGTTTTCGCATCCGGTCAGCCTCGCCGCGGCGAGCGTCCCCGGATCGCCGAACACCCGCTCGCGCGGACCGCGCGCCGAGACGGCCCCTCCGTCGAGCACGAGGATATCCTCGCACGTCCGGTAGAGCTCGTCCCGGTCGTGCGACACGAGAATCGAGGGAACGCCGACCCGCGCGATGAAACAGGCGAGCTCGCGCGCGACGGACGAGCGAAGGTGCGCGTCGAGCGCGGAGAAGGGCTCGTCGAGCATGACCGCGCGCGGGGCGGAGGCGAGCATGCGCGCGAGCGCGACCCGCTGCTGCTGCCCGCCGCTCAACGAGCGCGGCGACAAGGACGCGAGGGACTCGAGCGCGAAAGCCCTCAAAAGCTCGCCGACGCGCTCGTCGACGCGGGAGCGCGAGACGCCGCGCTCGAGCCGCGCGCGCAACGCGATCTCAACGTTCTCCCTGACGGTCATCGCGGGGAAAAGCGCGTAGCCCTGGAAGAGAAGACCCGCCTTCCGTTGACGGGGGGGAAGGTCTATCCCCGCGGCCGAGTCGAAGACCGTAACCCCGCCGATCTCTATCCGTCCCTCGTCCGGCCGCTCTATCCCGGCGACGCACCGAAGGGTCATGCTCTTCCCCGACCCGGACGCCCCGAGAAAGCCGAGCGTGCCCCGCGAAGTCTCGAACGCGACCTCGAGGGTAAAGTCCCCCGCCCGCTTCCTGATCTCAGCGCGAATGGCCATGGTTTTTCCCCCCGAACGCGTTGAGCGCGACGGTCATCGCGAGCGAGATCGCCAGGATGGCGCACACCCACGCGACCGCGCGACGGTAATCGTCGCCCTCCACCGCGAAATAGATCGCGACAGGAAGGGTCTGGGTCTTTCCGGGAATGTTTCCGGCGAGCATGACCGTGGCGCCGAACTCGCCCAAAACCCGCGCATACGCGAGAACGAGACCCGCGAGCGTCCCCGGGAGCGCGACGGGCAGATGCACCTTCAGGAAGATCGTCCACTCCCCGAGGCCGAGCGTCCTTCCCGCCTGGGCGAGCGCGGGATCGATCTGCTCGAGCGCGCCCCGGACCGTGCGGTACACAAGCGGGAAGGCGACGACCGCCCCCGCGATGACCGCGCCGCCCCAGGTAAACACGATCCTGATCCCGAGCGCGGCGAGCGGTCCCCCGATCGGGCCGTTCCTCCCGAGGAGCGAGAGAAGGATGAACCCGAGAACCGTCGGAGGAAGGAGCATGGGAAGGGTAAACGCGACGTCGAAAATGGCGCGGGTCCGACCCCGAAGACCCGAGACGAATCTCGCGGCGAAAAGCCCCGGCGGAAGCGCGAGCGCCGTCGCGACGATCGAGGTCTTGAGCGATACGACGAGCGGAGACCAGTCTATCATCGGTCTTTTACGACGAACCCGCGGTTCACGAAAACCTTCGCGGCGCGCGGGCTCGACAGCCAGTCGAGAAACCGCATGGCCTGCCCGGGTTCCTTCGAGGAGGCGATCGCGCACGCGGGATAGCCGATCGGGGAATGGGTCCCTTCGGGGGCGACGGCGACCGGGCGAACGCGATCCGAGCCTTTCGCGTCCGTCGCGTACACGACCCCCGCGTCGGCGTCCCCCGAGGCGACGTAGGCAAGCGCCTCGCGAACGTCCTTCGCGTACGCGGCCTTCGGCGTAACCGCCTCGAGAAGCCCCAACGAAGCGAGGGTCTCTGCCGCGTACTGCCCCGCGGGAACGCTCGAAGGCTCGCCGAGCGCGACGCGCGTCACCTTCTTTCCCGCAAGGTCCTTCCATGACGAAACGCCGCTCGATCCCGACGGCACGACGAGCACCAGCTCGTTCTCGAGAAGAACGCGCCTCGATCCCGGCGTGACCATGCCGGACTTCGCGAGCGCGTCGACCTGCTTCGGGGACGCCGAGATGAATACGTCGATCGGCGCTCCCTGCCCGATCTGTTTTTGCAACGCCCCGGATGAGCCGTAGATCACGATGGTTTTGATTGCAGGATTCTCGGCGGACCAAACCTCGATCGCCTCGTCGAGCGCGTCGGAAAGGCTCGCGGCGGCGCCGACCGTAAGCGTTCGCGTTTCACCCGCGTTTCCGCTTCCCTCGAAGACGCCCGCCGCGGATACCGGCGCGAGGGACAAACAGGCAATAAGACAACCGATCACGCGTTTCATTGGCACTCCCCGGATAGCGTCGTTATGACCTCTCTCACGGCAAATATGCGTCTTCTTTTACTATAGAAGACAAAAAACAAAGGCCGTGCGATCACCCCGAGGGAACCGCACGGCCTTGTCGTCTCTCCACACAATTGTCAGGACGGAAATCCATGACGATTGCATCATACCGGGAGGGCTCCCCTCAGTCAAGTCTATTTTGCAAGTATATGCATATTTTACTCGTTTTATTGCATAAATATTGACTTTTCGGCAAGTCTTCCGTATCGTGAGGGTATGAGTATCAATCGCTCCGAATGGAACGCCTTCCTCGAAGAAGGCAGGTGCTATCGAAAGACTGCGCAAGGAAGCGTACGCCGACCGGAGATTTTCACGCCCACGATCGTTCAAAACGTCGCGGCGATGGGAATCGAGAAATACTTTATGGCCATCTTCGCCAAACGGGGGATGCTGCCGCGCCACCACACCATGACCGACCTCGCCGAGGAGGCGGGCGCCTTCGTCGAACTCGGGGACGAGACCGTCAAGACGCTCCGTTACATGGATTCCCTCCAGAGAATCTGTTCTCTCGACGATTGGCGGATCGAGTCGCCGAAAACCGACGACATCCCCCGATTCATCGCGGCGCTCGAGCATATCGCGAACATCGCCGAGCGGGAGTTCGCCTGAGCGGCCTCAGGATTCTCGACACGACCCTCCGCGACGGGGACCAGTCGCCCCTCGGCTCGTTCTCGACCGGGGGAAAGCTCGCGATCGCGCGCGCCCTCGCGGAGGCGGGAGTCGACGTGATCGAGGCGGGCTTTCCCGCGTCGAGCGAGCGCGAGGCGACGAGCGTCGCCCTCGTCGCGCGCGCGACGCTTGACATGCCGGGAAAGCCGGCACCGGCCGCCTTCGCGCGCGCGCGGACGGAAGACGTCCGGAAGGCGCTTGCCGCCCTCGCCTCCCACCCGAAAGGCATCGTCCACATCACCCTCCCCGCGAGCGACCGCCATATCCGGACGAAGCTCGGGGTTTCGCGGGCCGAAGTCCTCAACATGGCGCGCGAGGCGATGCGCCGCGTCCTCGACGCGGGTCTCTCGGTCGAGATCGGGGCCGAGGACGCGACGCGGGCGGACCGGTCGTTCCTCGCCGACCTCGCCGCTTTTTCCGCCGAGAACGGAGCCGCGGCCTTCAACGTCGCCGATACCCTCGGACTCGCGATCCCCGAAACCCTCGCGAGCCTCGTCTCCTTCGTTTCCCGCGCGCATCCCGCCTATCGCGACGGAACCGCCTTTCTGAGCGTCCATTGCCACAACGACTCAGGCCTCGCCCTCGCGAACACCCTCGCGGCCATCCGCTCGGGCGCGACCCAGGTCGAGGTAACCGCTCTCGGGCTCGGGGAACGGGCCGGGAACGCCGCGCTCGAGGAACTCGCCTTCGTGCTCGCATCGCGCGAGGAAAACTACCCCGTCGACTGCCGACTCGACCCCGAGAAGGCCCGCGACGCGGCCCTCGACGTCGCCGCCATCGTCGGTACCGCCCTTTCCCCCCTCAAGCCGATAACGGGCACGAACGTCCACGCGCACGCCTCCGGCATCCATCAACAGGGGCTCACGCGCGACCGGGGAACCTACGCCGCGCGTCTCGGCGATCCGCGCGACGAGCGTTTCGTCCTCAGCCGCCACTCGGGCCGCTCGGGGGTCGAAACCTTTCTCCTCCGCCATCTCGGCATACCCGCCCCGACCGACGTCGTCGACCGGGTGCTTTCCGCGTTGAAGGACCGCGACCGCCCCCCAGGCTTGACGGAAATCCTTTCGATCGCGGGTATCGCCGGGCTCAAAACCCTTTCCGCCCTCACGGTGCTCGAAGGCCCCGAGTCATCCGAGGCAACCGCGACCTTCCTCGACGGAACCACAACCCGCGCGACCGCGAAAACGCCGACGGAGAGCCTTATCGCCCTCGTTCGGGAAGCGACCGGCATTCCCCTGACGCTCAAGAACCTTTCCGTCACCGGAAACACGGGATTACCCGGTCCCGACGGCGACCGCGACCCGGACCCCCTGCTCCGCGTCCACGGTGCGGTCACCTACCCCGACGGAACATCCCTCGAACTCGACCAAATGGATAGTACCTACGCGCGAGCCGCGTTTTCCCTTCTTCTTGACGCCGCGAACGCCTACCGCATCCGCATCGCGTACCCGTCGGCTTCTTGACCCTCACCCTCAAAAAAAGCTATACTCCCCAAGCATTTCTACCGCTCAACATCCTGCCTTACATCCGAAATGCGCCTGGGCCTATAGCTCAGTTGGTTAGAGCCGCGGACTCATAATCCGTTGGTCCCTGGTTCAAGTCCAGGTGGGCCCAGTAGAAAAGCCGTCCTTCGGGACGGCTTTTCTTTTGGAGTTTCCGCTTACGCGGAAACTCCCCAGCGAAAAACGAAAGGCCTACCTGGACTTGAACCGGAACTCCGGCGCGACCAAACGGGAGCGCGAATCGACATGGATGTCGATTCAGGAGCGGAGGCGGCCTGGAAGTCCGAGGCACGAGGCCGAGGACTGTAAGGCAAGGCCTGAGTGGGTCCTCTCTATCATGACCGTCGGCTCGCAACTATCCTTCAAGGGGGCTATCATGAAAAAGCCGCTACCTGTTTGTCTTTTTCTTCTTCTTCTGCTGCTCGCCGCGGCGATGACCGTCCCGGCCGGCTGCACGGCCAAGGCGGACACCATAACGGACAAGTCATTCCTTAAGGCCGTCGGCAAGGACTTGCGCGACGACCACGGCAAGGGAAAGGCGGTCAGGCTTCGCGGCACGAACGCCGGAGGCTACCTCTTGCAGGAACTATGGATGACGCCGACGAGGGGAACGACCCGCGTCAAGGACGAGATGACCATCCAGTCGCGCCTGGAAAACCGCTTCGGCAAGGAAAAGGCACGCGAGCTCGAGGCGGCGTACCGCGACTCCTACTGGACGGAGACGGACTTCGACAACGTGCGCGCGCTTGGCGCGAACTGCATACGCCTGCCATTCTGGTACCGCAACCTCGTCGAGGAAGACGGTACGCTCCGCGAGGACGCGTTCGCGCGGATCGACTGGTTCGTGAGCGAGGCCGGCAAGCGCGGCATCTACGTCATTCTGGACATGCACGGCGCGCCAGGCTCCCAGAACGGCAGCGACCATTCGGGCGTCGACGGAGGCAGGGATAAAAAAGGCGCCTCGGGATTTTTCTTCGGGGAAAACGCCGAACGGAACCGGGAGCGATTTCTCGAATTGTGGAAAACCATCGCCGCGCACTATAAGGGGAATCCGACCGTCGCGGGCTACGATCTCTTAAACGAGCCCTTCTGCACCTATCGCTACAATTCCGGACTTGGCGACGGCGAGCTGCGTTCGCTCTTGTGGGGCGTCTACGATGCCGCCTATCGAACGATCCGCGAGGCCGATCCCGATCACGTCATCATCATGGAGGCCGTCTGGGATCCCGCCGACCTGCCCGACCCGGCGCGATACGGTTGGGAAAACGTAATGTACGAATACCACAATTACCTGTACGACGATTACGACAACGCGCAGGGCAGGCAGATCAGCAACATGGAAAAAAAACTCGACTTGATAGCCGGGGCCGATTATCCCGTCCCCTCCTTGATGGGAGAGTTTAACTATTTCAGGAATTACGACGCCTGGGACAAAGGCCTCGAGCTTTTAAACAAAGCAGGAATACACTGGACGACGTGGACGTATAAAACGATGGCCGACTGCGGAAGCTGGGGCATCTATCATCACGCGGTTAGAACCGGGAAGATCGACCTTGAGCATGCCTCTTTCGAGTCGATAAAGGAATCATGGGACGCGATGGATGACGTAACGGCGAACGCCGACCTGATCCGTGTCCTTAAAAAGCATATGTGAATAGAAACCGTGAGTTCGCCTTGTGCCGGCATGAAGTCCGGCACAAGGCCGAGGATAAACGTCCGTCGCACGTATAACCAAAACCTTTGCCAAAACAGGCACAAAGCCCCTTAATCGCAAGGAAGTATTCGCGAATTCCTTGAATGAGCGTGCCCGTTGGAATACTAGAAGTATCGGTATGCCTTCGGCCACGATCCCGTGAGGCATCCGTTTCCGACCCATCTCGTACACCATTCGCGATACGCTTTTCACCGCGGGAACGATAAACTCATCGCGATCTTCGCTTACACTTATATCAGGAGGATCGACCCATGGAAACAGGCAAACGACAGACAACGCCCAAAGAGGACCCGGTACCGGAGACGCGCGACGAGACCACGGAGAACGAACGCTTTTGCACGAAGCCGTTTGACGCCGAGAATGCGCGAGTCCAAGACACTGACGAACCATGCGATAACGGCGAGGACTGAAAACCGCGGAAACCACGCTCACGGTTCGGTACAGCATCGCGTCGAGACTGAGCTCGGGGAGGGTGTGGTCGCTCGCCGGAGACCGGGATTAGGGCATCTTCCCGGCGAGACTCACGCTCATTCCCTTTCCTTGATCGCCTTTCGCAACTCTTCCACATCATGTTCCCGTTCGCGAAGGGCGACGGCGGAAGCGGCGTACACGGGCAATTGACCCTCGAACGGCGGCCTTACCCCGCTTTCATAGAGAACGCCCAGGGGAAAAGGCGCTTCCTCGAGCGCCCGGGCAAACGCCCGGGCTCGATCGTCGGGAATGTAATCGCTCTCGAGGGCGTAGGTGTTTTCCTTGAACCATTGAAACGTATTCTGCTTATTGAAGGAGACGCAAGGTTGGAAGATATCGACGAGGGAAAATCCCTGGTGAAGTATCGCGCGTCTCATGATCGCTTTCGTCCCCTCAATGTCCCCGCTGAACGCCCTTGCCACGAAGCCGACGTTCATCGCGATCGCGAGCGCGAGCGGATTGAGCGGCTCGCTTATGACGCCCGAGACCTGAACGGGAGTCCGCATGCCCAATCGGCTCGTCGGCGCGGCCTGCCCCTTGGTCAATCCGTACACCATGTTGTCATGCACGAAGAGCGTAATGTTCGGGTTTCGCCTGCACGCGTGAAGAAAGTGATTGCCGCCCTCGCCGTACATGTCCCCGTCGCCGCCCTCGGCTATCACGGTGAGATCGGGGGCGACGGCCTTGATCGCGGTAGCCGCCGGAAGCGCGCGACCGTGAAGCCCGTTGAAAAAGCTCGCGTTGACGTACTGGGGCATTTTTGCCGCCTGCCCTATTCCGGACACCATCACCAGGCGAGTCCTTTCGATCCCCAGATCGCTTAACGCCGCGAGAAGAGCCTTGCGAATCGAGTAATCGCCGCAGCCGGGACACCACGCGATATCGCGTTTATCGTCGAAATCGAAAACTCCGTCAGCCATGCGATGCCTCCGTTCTCGGCGCGAGCGCGGCGATCCGATCCGCGAGTTCCCCCGCGGTAAACTGAAACCCGTCGCTCTTGAGTATCCGGTGGTCGAAACGGCAACCGGTCCCGAATTCCACCAGATCGGCGAATTGCCCCGTCGCGTTGCCCTCGATCGCGATGCGACTCGCGGCCGCCGACATATACCCGGATACCCCGTCGGGCAGCGGGTACACCCAAGGGAAGTGCAAGAACGCCGTTCCCGGTCGATCGAGAATCGAGAGCGCCTCGATAACCGCGGTCTTGATTGAACCCCAACCGACGAGCAACGTCGTATAGTCTCGATCGCCATAGAGTTTCGGCGCCAGGCAGTCCTTGCGGACCGCGGCGATCTTCGCGAGCCGTTTAGCGACCATTGCCTCTCGCATGGCCTTGCTCTCGGTGATATACCCGCCCTCGTCGTGCTCGTCGCTGTCGACGCAGACGATGCCGTCCCCGACCCCCGGAACGCCGCGCGGCGATATCCCGTCGGGAGACCCGAGTTCATACCGACGGTATCCCGGGGAAGTCCTCGTCAGCGCTTGCCGTAACGGTCGCTCGGGAACCCGAAACGGCTCCACCGTATAGTACGAGTCGACGAAATACTGATCGGAAAGGATGAAGACGGGAGACTGGTATCGGTCCGCGATATCGAACGCGAGGCGCGCGAGCGTAAATCCTTCCTCGAGATCGCCCGGGGCGAGGATCACCTTGAGAAAGTCCCCGTGCCCCGCGTGGATCGCGAGGTTGAGATCCCCTTGTTCGGTGCGCGTCGGCAACCCGGTCGCCGGTCCCGGCCGTTGCGCGATATGGACGACAAGCGGCGTCTCGATCGCGCCCGCGAGGCTCACGGCCTCGCCCATGAGCGCGAATCCCCCGCCCGACGTGGTGACCAGCGCCCGCGCGCCGGCATACCAGGCGCCGATTGCCATGTTGGCGACGCCGATCTCGTCTTCGACCTGCTCGACGATAATGTCGAACCGCCTCGAGTATTCCGCCATCGCGGTCAGCACGGTGGTTCCCGGCGACATGGGATAGGCGCACACGTAGTTGCAGCCGCCCGCTATCGCCCCGAGCGCGATCGCGTCCGCGCCGTTAACCATGATTTTTCCGGCGACCGAGGGATCGATGTCGATGTCGACACTGAGCTTCAGCGGGGCAGCCGCTTCGTAACCGCGACCGAAGGCGACGAGATTCGCCTCCTGAACGGGAACGGGTTTCTTCGCGAAAAATTCCCGGATCCCTGGCTCGCAGACCGCGCGATCGATGCCGAGCATTGCGCACAGGGTTCCGACGGCGACGGTATTGGCGTAGAGCGCTCCGCCAGCCTCCACGGCAATCGAGGAAAAGGGAATGTCCGCCATTCCGTCATGCCCGATGACGCTCTTGTCCCCGATAACGCGCGTCGCGTCCGTGATTCTGCCTTGGAGGTGCGCAATCGCCTCGGGAATCAGGGGGATAAGAATGTCGATTCGCTCGATTCTGGACCGCACGCATTCGCGTGAAACCCGTATCTCGGTGCTGTTGCATCCGCCCCGGACTCGGGACATGTATTCCTTCGTGGCGAACACGTTATAGGAAGCCTTCTTCGCTAAAACCGTGAGAAGGGATTCAATCGACTGAATCCCCTGTCCCGCCTCGCCCGCGATCACTATTGAAACATCGACAGTCTTTCGCATCTCTATTCCTATTTTGGTTGACGGTCGGCCATCTCGCGATTATTCGCGAGCATTCCCGCGAGATTCGCGACCCAGACGCCTTGCGCTCTCGCCGCTCCGAGCTCATGTTCCGTCGGCATTCTCGTGCCGTCGCCGCCCGTAATGGCCGTCGCGCCGAACACCGATCCGCCGTTGACGTCGGTCGTGTCGAAGAGCGCGGGATATTTCGCGTACGGAAGCCCGGCGACGATCATGCCATGGGCAAGCAGCGTCGAGTGCACGTGCTGAATCGTCGTCACGGCGCCTCCGTGCTGCGTCGCGCTCGAGCTCATCACCGATCCGATCTTGCCCACGAGCCCCCCGCGAGCCCAAACCTGTCCCGTGGTATCGAAGAACGCCGCAACCTGCCCCGACATGTTCCCGAATCGGGTAGGCACGCCGAACAGTATCCCGTCAGCCCACTCGAGGTCCTCCGGCTTGACGATGGAAACATCGCTAAAGGCCTTTTGCGCGTCCGTCGCGCGCATCGCGGCGATGATTTCGTCCGACAGGGTTTCCGCGACGCGCAACAGCCTCACGTCCGCTCCCGCCGACGTTGCGCCCTCGGCGGCGGCCTTTGCCATCTGAAACATATGACCGTACATAGAGTAAAAGACAATCGCGACTTTCATGGCGTATCTCCTTTTGACCGGGTCAGCCCCGCTTCGACGACATACCGGCGACCATGGATTACCGATCCTTACGTACAGTATAATCGCTGGCGACGGAAATTGCCGAATCCGGAACGCAAAACGCGGCTCCGTCACCGCGCGGACGGAATCGCTCGCGATGGGCTATCGTGACAAACCGTTCGCCCCGCCAAACGGCAAGAACCGAATCTCGCGCTACCCTCAGAAGAGCGGCCCTTCTTGCGCGCCGATCATCCGGGGAATGATGCGGCGGCCGTTACCTCGCGCTAATCGAAAACCCCTGCCCCGGTTTCCGTTCTAATTGGTATTGACGAATGTTGATGCACGACCTGCCAACCCTTCCCCTCGTTGACGAAACAAACGCTCATTCTCTCTTTAATATGGCGCAATTCCGCGCCGCTGTCGGATAGAGCCTTATACACTATGAAACAATCGGAAAACGCGACTTTTTCATCGACGCGCGTGTTCACTTGCTCAAACTCGGCATGGACCCGTTCTGACGAAAGCGAATCGAACCACGCGTCTATCATTTCACAAACGCGCCGCTTCCCTTCCAGGGAAAAATCGTCCCACAGGTCAAACATGCGGATAGTCTCGTGATAGAGCGACTTCATGAGGATCTTATTCTTTTGAAGTACCGCGAGTCCGTATCGATCAAAGAAAACGTCTGGATGTTCCATGCGGGTATCCCATTCGATACTCTCGACAACCCGCTTGAAGTTATTCAATATTGACTGCCACCCGCTTTCTTGTTGCCCTATGGAATGCTCGTTTTCCGCGTCGAAGGTCTCTCGCACGATAACCGCGTCGTCATCCTTGATGAACTCGATCGTCACGATTCTCTTGTCGTCCAACTCATACGTGATTTCTTCATAAGGCACGATTTTGGAGTATTTACCGGTAAAATCAAAACCATATCTTCCGTCGACCGATTCCATTCTGTAATTGAAGGCGCCATTAACGATAAAATCATTACTCGCTTTGGGGCAATGCCAGTCGGTTGACGCGAAATTCCATTTAACGATGTATTCGGGATTCGTAAAAACCTCCCAAACGGCGTATATCGTTTTATGCGTTCTAATCTCGACGGTTATCTTCTCGTGCATAATCCCTCCTCGAGCAATAAAAGCCCAATAGTCTTCGCGTTTCAGCCTTGGTTCGCGTCGAAGTAATCCCGAAAACGTTCATGCCTCTCGCTGAAGATCCTGAGAATCTCCGGATCAAAGTGCCCGGGCATCGTTCGGCCGTCGCCCTCGGTAATGATCGCCACCGCCCGATCGTGGTCGAAGGCCGGCTTGTAGGGCCTCGCGCTGCGGAGCGCGTCGTACTGGTCGGCCATGTTCACGACGCGTGCCTCGATCGGGATCTCCTCGCCCGCGAGGCCCAGAGGATACCCGCTCCCGTCCCAACGCTCGTGATGGCAACGGGCTATGCGCTCGGACATTTGTATGAGCCTCAGCGACGAACCGGCGAGGATCTGCGCGCCCAACTCCGAGTGGCTCTTCATCAGCGAAAACTCGACCTCGGTAAGCCAACCACGCTTCAGCAGGATCTCCGACGGGATACCCACCTTGCCGATGTCGTGCATGGGGCTTGCGAGCTCGATCAGCGTCACCTCCCCATCCGGCCAGCCCAAGGCCCGGGCGATCTCGGAGCAATAGAGGCTCACCCGACTGATATGCGCCCCGGTCTCCTCGTCCTTGAACTCCGATACCTTCGTGAGTCGCATGATCGTCTCGCGATAGCTCATCGTGAGCTCCGCCGCCTTCGCCTCTACCTCCCGCGCGAGCAGGGCATTGTGCCGTTCGAGAAAGTCTCCGTATTCCTTCACCTTAAGGAGGTTGGCGCAGCGAAGAACGAGCTCCGTCGCGTCCAAGGGCTTGGTCAGGAAGTCGTCGGCACCCGCCTCGAGCCCCTGAAGCCGCGATTCCCGGTCCGCGAGAGACGTTACCATTACCACAGGAACCTTTGCCGTGCCGGGGTCCGCCTTGAGCCGCCGGCAAACCTCATAGCCGTCCATGGCAGGCATCATCACGTCGAGGAGTATCAGGTCGTAGTCCTCCGTTACGGACTTCGCGAGCGCCTCGTCGCCGTCGCACGCCATGTCAACGGAGTGCCCGTTGCGCTCGAGGATTAGGCCAATGAGCTTTCGGTTTCTCTCTTCGTCGTCACCGACCAAAACACGCTTTTTCCCGTCCATATTCATTCCCCTATTCTCCGGCCAACCGCGGCCAGTATTTGCTTATAGTCGATCGGTTTCGTGTAGAGCTCGTCGCAACCCGATTCACGAATGATTCGGTCCCTATCCCCGTCCATCGCGCTGGACGTGACGATGAATACCGGGATGCTCGCGGTCGCGGCATCCGCCTTGAGGGCTCGGGTAACCTCGATTCCGTTCATGACCGGCATACGGTAGTCCATAAGGATTATGTCCGGCCGCAACTCACGGGCGAGCGCGAGGGCACGAGCCCCGTCCTGCGCCTCTGTCGTCTCATACCCGGATTTGCCGAGGATCACGCGGAGGAGCTTTCGGTTCTTCTCGTTGTCGTCCGCGATGAGCGCGCGCTTACCCATGCTCCCAACCCTCCTCTCCGCGCGGGAAATCCGCGGGAATGGCGAAATGGAAGGTCGACCCCTTCCCCTCCTCGCTCTCGAGCCAGATCTTTCCCCCGTGCAGCTCGACGAAACTCTTGCAGATGGAGAGGCCCAAACCGGTGCCGCCGTAGTTCCGGGTACTCGTTCCGTCGAGCTGACTGAAAGGCAGGAACAGCCGCTTCCGGTCGGCCGGGGCGATGCCGATGCCGGTGTCGCGTATCCAGAACTCGATGAAGGGCCTCCCCTCCTCCAGGACCCGCTCTGCCCCGATCTCCACGGTCCCTCCGTCCGGGGTGAACTTGACGGCGTTGCTCACGAGGTTGAACAGCACCTGCTTGATTTTCCGCTCGTCGGCGGTCAGTTGGTCCTCTTCATCGCCGAGGCGAAGCTCGGCGCGGAGCGCGATACCGTGCTTCAGGCTCCGCTCCTTGAAGAGCGCCATGGTCGTTCGCAGAAGTTCGCGGACGCTCACGGGCCCGGACCGCAGCTCCATCTTGCCGGCTTCCACCTTCGAGAGGTCGAGTATGTCGTTGATTAGGGAAAGAAGATGCTTGCCGCTCGCGTGAATGTCGCCGAGGTATTCCTCCTGCTCCGCCGTCAGCTCTCCGGTGAGTCCGCCTATCATCACCTCGGAGAAGCCGATGATGGAGTTGAGCGGCGTGCGTAACTCGTGCGACATGCTGGCGAGAAAATCGGACTTCGCCCTGTTTGCCGCCTCGGCGGCGGCGGTGGCGCCCCTCAGCTCGGAGGTCCGTTCGTCGACGCGTCGGGCGAGGTCCCTCCGCTCGAGTTCAAGCTCGATCTCGAGCGTCTTCCGCGCGACGACATCTCCCGCCTGCCGTCCGACCTCGTCGAAGACGTCCCGGAGATAGAGCGCCGGAACATGCCGCTTCGTCCCGAAGAGGAGGATCGCGCCGTAGGCCTTGCCCTTATCCCCGATGGGTATCCCGACCACGCTCTCGACGCCCAACTTCCCGGCGATACCCCTCCTGAGAAAGTCGGGATGGTTCGCGAGGTCGGTAAAGATCGTCGACGTTCCCTCGGCCCAAACGCGTCCCGGCATTCCCTCTCCGCGCGCGAAGGTCATGCCCTCGCTCGCCGCGAAAAAATCCCGGGCAGCGACGTCCCCTTCGCCGTCCCCGGCCCAGGCGACGCGCCGCTCCATGCGCTTCGCCTCCGGATCGAGCCACCATACCTCCCCGAAATCGAGGGAAGACGCGATCGCGAGTGCCCGGCAGAGTTCCGCGAGGATCCCGTCGAGAGCTCCCGGCCGATACAGAGCCTGGCTGGCGGCGAGGCGGATCGACTTCACAACCTCATCGCGTTTACGCTCCGTCACCTCGTTGAAGAAGGCGTTGGTGATTACCGTGCCGTCGGCGCGAACATGAGGGACCACGTTTCCCTCGAGGTCAAGCGCCCGGCCGGAACGGGTGACGAAAACGGGACTGATCCGCTCGACCGCTTTCCCGCTCAGCACCTGGCGGAATTCCTCCTCGCAAAGCGCGCGTGAGTCGGGGTGGACGACGTCGAAAAGACCGATCGAGCCCAGGTCCTCGCGGGAGTATTCCATGGTCCTGAGCCACGCGTCGTTGACGAAGATGAAGCGTCCGTCCGCGTCCGCGCTCTGTATCAGGTCGTGGCTGTTCTCGATGAGGCTCCGGTACCGTTCCTCGCTCTCGCGCAGCAGCTTCTGACCATCCACCCGCTCAGTGACCTCGGTAAAGAATCCCAGCAGGTAGCGATGCCCGTCGAAGGTCACGAGACTCGCCGCGATGTCCGCGAAAAACGTGGTACCGTCCTTGCGAACGCAGGGAAATTCCTGGACGGACGGCTTGTTTCCCCGAGCCATCAAAGCGAAGGTCTTTCGCGCCTCGTCCGCCGCGGCGGCCGGGTGCAGGTCGCTGACCGCCAGGTCACGGAATGCGTCGGCGTCGTAGCCGAACATGCGGCACATCGCGGGATTCACGATCCGGAAGCGCCCGGTTTCGAGGTCAACCATTATGATCCCCTGGCTAGCCCCCTCGAAAATGCCGCGATACCGTTCCTCCGAGTCCGCGAGGGCGGCCTCGGCCGCCAGGCGCTCGCTGATGTCGCGCATGATCACCTGGATCGCCCGCCCGCCTTCCAACTCGAAGGGGATGGCGGAAACCTCGGCCATTACGATCGAGCCGTCGAGGCGGAGAACCTTCTCGACGACTGCCGGCACCGCCTTGTCGGTCTCGCGAAGGGCTTTGATCCTTTCCTTGACGAGCTCAAGGGAGGCGGGATGGAAAATCTCGAGGGGGTTCTTGCCGACTATCCGCGCGGGATCCCCGGCCCCGATGAGCCGGGCCATCGCCGGGTTGGCGTAGACTATGACGTCGTCCTGGTTGATGAAAACGGCGTCGGGGGAGATCTCCACCAGCCGCCGATAGCGTTCCTCGCTCTGACGCAGCGCCGCCGCGGCCTTTCGCCGCTCGGTAATGTCGACCACCGTCGAAACGACGCAGGACTCGCCCCGGAGCTCGATCGGCTCGACGGAGGCGAGAACGGTGATAAGCTCTCCCGTACCCCGGGTGAACACGACCTCCCGTTGCTGAATACGCCCGTCGGCGGCGAAGCTCCTGAACGCTTCCGCCCGGTCCTCCGCCGACCGCCAAATCCCGAGCTCCGCGGTAGTCCTCCCGAGAAGCCCCTCGCGCGCGCGGCCGATCAAACGGCAATACGCCTCGTTCACGTCGACGATCTTCCCGCCGGGGTAGGTGCTGATGAGCTGGCAGGCCGGGCTGCTGTGGAACACGCGGGCAAACCGCTCCTCGCTCTCGCGCAGGTTCCGCTCGGCGCGCTTCCTTTCGGTGATGTCCTCCACGATAGCAAGGTGGTATTCAGGCGGCGCCCCCGGGTCCCAGAGGGGGGACACGGTGAGGTTAACCCACACGGTATCGCCGTCCTTGCGGATATATCGTTTCTCGAGGGAAAAGGAGCGGATCTCCCCGGCGAGAAGCCGATCCATGTTATCAAGGTCTTTCTGCAGATCGTCGGGATGGGTAATGGACTGGAAGGTGGAGGCGGTCATCTCGGTGGCCGAATACCCGGTAATGTCGCATAACTTCCGGTTTATCCTGAGGAACTCCCCGGTTCTCGAGTCGATCTGCGCCATGCCTACAGCCGCCTGCTCGAACATGCCGCGAAAGAGGGACTCGGTCCGTCGTAGCTCCTCTTCCATGCGCTTTCGCTCGGTGATGTCCTCCGAGAGGATCAGGATCCCGCCTATGGCGCCGTCGGTTCCTTTCCAGGGCCTGACCTCCCAACGAAGCCTCTGGACGGTGCCGTCGTCGCGCGGGAAGCGATCCGCGTCGGATCGGATCACCTCGCCCGCGAGAGCGCGCCGATGAACCTCCTTCCATTCCTCGGGGATTTCCGGAAAGACCTCGTAATGGGACATCCCTACGAGGTTCTTTCCTTGCAAATTATAGTCCGCGAGCCATCGATTGCTCACGGCGAGGTAGCGCATGTCACGGTCGAACATGGCGAGCGCGGCGGGAGCGTGCTCGATGAATAGCCGCAATCGTTCCTCGCTCTCGCGGAGTTTCCTGTCCGCCCGCTTGCGCGCGGAGATATCGCGGACGACCACCTGGATCGCGGGACCCGCGTCCGTCGCGAAGGGGATTGCCGTCGTCTCGACCTCGACCGTTGTACCGTCGGGACGAAACATGCGCATGTCCTGGTAGGGCGCCTGCGACTTGTCGCTCAGGATTCGCCCGATCCGCCCCCGCACCATCTCGTGATAGTCGGGATGGATGAAGTCGAAGGGTGACTTGCCGAGAACCGTCGCAGGATCGCCGCCTCCCAGCAGATCCGCGCAAGCCCGGTTGACGAAGACGATCGTTCCTCCCTGATTGATGAAGATGGCGTCGGGGGAAATCTCGACAAGGCGACGATACCGCTCCTCGCTCTCCCGCGCCCTTCGGGTCTCCTCGAAAAGCTTGAAAGCCGTCTTGATCGCGGCGTCGAGTATGGTGATGCCGCTATTTTTCACGACGTATCCGTAGGAGCTGATTTTCTCGGTTTTTTTTACGACTTCGGTTCCGGTATGGCCGGAAAGAAAAACGAGGGGGATATTCCGCTCCGAGAGAATGACCGACGCGGCTTCGGCGCCGTCCATGCCCGAGTCGAGACCGATATCCATCAACACGAGATCGATATCGGGACCGGACCTGGTTTTCTCGACGGCATCATTACCTGAACTCGCCGTGATGACGTCATACCCGTACTGCTCGAGGTTCTTCCGCTGGGTGAGGGCGATCATGGGTTCGTCCTCGACTAAAAGAAGCGTCTTTCTTCCCGACATAACTTATCCTTTCTTTATGTCGTATCGTTAAAAATTAAGATCGTTAATCCTTACGACGCGAGCGTTCCCCCGGGCGTCGAATCCCCGTAACGCGCGCGAGAAGACGCCTCTGCGGCGCTTTCCCGTATATCCGCTGAGGCACTTCCGCGCGTCCCCCCGGCAAGAGCGCAGCGGAATACCGTTCTTAAACCCCGACTCGTTCAGCGTTTATTCACGTCCAGGTAAAGCCGGGCGTATTTCTTGTCCTCTTCCAGGATATGGTGCCTGAACCAGTCCTTAAACTCGTGCGTCACCGTCATGGATACGAGCGCTTTATCCGCTTCAATGGTCTCTTTAAAACCCTGTATTTTCTTGCTGATTTCCCGATGCATTTCCTTTTGTTCCTCGATCGCGGGATAGCCGATACCCGTCATCAGTTTTTCTTCCTCGAAAAAGTGATAATGCGTGTAGTTTATCGCCTCATCGATCAATGTAAGTAAATGGTCCTTCATGTTCGCGCTCTCGAGGTGATCATAGAAATTGTTCAAAATATCGAGCCAATGCCGATGTTGTGAATCAATTTCGGAAATCCCGAACTCATATTCTTTCGACCAGACAAGAAACGGCATGCCAACCTCCTGATAACGTCTACATATCGAAGTATTATTTACTGGCTCGAGAAATGCAAAATTCACCCGTCGCGTTTATCGAATACGCGATCGTTCGCGCAATCCGACGCATTGCGTATCGGGAATTTTTCCTTACCGAAGCCGTGGAAAACTCCGTACGCGTGATGATGTCCGCATGATCGGCGAATCCGTCGAATACCGATCGTCAGTGCGGGCGCGCTCCATCAGAATACTCGAGGCGACGACTCGTCCTAATTGAAGACAGCGAAAACGCGGTGCCGAACGGTATTGGCGGGTGGCGAACATATAGTAAAAAAAGTATCGTCGACGGCGAGATAAATACCGTCGAGCCTGTCTCGAACAATCTCTTCTCGGCGCGGCTTATCGAGTCGCGAAAAGAGGAACGTCGCGAGGCGCTACGGGGAGTTTTCCCCGGCGGCGCGAGGACGCCGGGGATCCGTCACAGCGACGACTTGATGCTATCGTATTCCGCTTTCGTGATCTCGCCGCGCGCGAGCCGCATTCGAAGTTCTTTCATCGCGTCGTCGCCCGAGCTTCCCTTCGCCGGTCGACCGTTGAAGATCACGACGATCGCGATCAGGACGATCGCGATGAAGAGCGACGACACGATCAAACCGCCGAGTCCGTGAAAACCCATGAATCCCGCGCATGAATTACCGAACATCGTCGAGCCTCCTTACCGTCCCTTCGCGATCATCGATTTCTTCCCCGTCCCGATGGCCCTTGCGCATCATCAGCGTCATGCCGACCATCATCAGCGGGCACAAGAGGAACGCGTATGGCTGGATAAACGCCCCGATACCGCCGGTCAGCCGTCCGATAACCGGCACGAGCGCGAAAAGCAGGATCGGGAGCCCGCAACAAAGGACCATCCTCAGGGCATGGCTCATTCCCCGCGAGTTTTTCCCCACATGGTTTCCGCCGTCATGGTTTCCATGATCGTGATTACCGCCGCAGCAACTCATAGTGATCTCCTTGAGCTCCGGACCTTTCCGTCGCTCACCGTAAATCTAGTCCATGCGCGTGAATGACGGGTGAATCCGCCGTGGAGATTTTATGTTAATAATGCTTTTCAATTTGATAGAAAAATCAACTGTGTCACGAAGTGTGTCATGTCCCTTCATGGACCCCTCCTGACCCTCGTTGTCCGAAGCCGTGATCCGCGTCATACTTCGTTTTGTATCCCAAAGGGCGGTTCTTCTGCGCTTAGAATCCGTCGGTCCCCGGTTCAAGTCCAGGTGAGCCCAGGAGAACAGTCGTCCTCGAACGAGGATGGCTTTTCTTTTCGCGTTTCCGCATTAACGGAAACTCCACGACGGCAACCGAAAGCCCCTCTTGAACTTGAACCGTCGCTCCGGCGCGAGCGATAGCGGAAAGGGCTTTGCGGTCATGGCCGCCGAGGTGAGAACGCTCGCGGAACGGTCCGCGACTGCGGCGTCCGAGATCACGGATTTGTCGGACAATACGATGGCGACGGCGCGGGTCGCGAGCTCTCTTATCGGCGTGCTCGTGCCGGAAATCAAGAAAACGGCGGATCTTGTCCCGAGAAGGACTTCGGTATCCCGGGAGCAGAGCGTCGGCGTAGAGCAGAACCAGGAGTTCATGCCCCGGCTCGATACGGTGATCCAGGGAAACGCGGGCGCGAGCGAGGAGATGGCCGTCATGGCATCGGGACTCGTGGGAAGGGCCGCCCTGTTGACCGACACGATTGCGTACTGCAATCCTGACGGCGTCGGCGCTTCCCATCCGGTATAGAGTACGCATTCCATCGCGATTGGCTCCCATTCGTGCGTCGCTCCGACCATGAGTTTGACGGATACGACGACGAGCGTGAGCAGCAACGCTTTCCGCGAAGCTCTCAACGAGCGTTGACTTGATAAAACCGAAGCGATAGACGCCCCTGAGCGTACGGTACGCCGAAGGCGAACATGGTCAAGGGCATTGCTCCCGGCAACGCGGTATCCGGGAAATGACATATCCCGTTCGCGTGAGCGGCTTACGGGAAAGCCTATCGTCGAGCCTGGCATCATCGGCGCGATTTCGCGTGCAAGTCATCGCGACGCGGACGAACCACCGTCGAGCCGGGTCGAGGTTATGATAAGCCGGCAGCGTGTCAACAGTATTGACAAGTGCCACGTCTTTTGACTAGTTTTTTAATATGACGATCAGGAAAACCGTATGACAAAAGGACAGATCGAGGCAAAGATCAGCGAGGCGGTCAGTAGCTTCGAGATCGACTATATGGGGCGAGGCCCGAAGCAGATTAAAACGCTTATCTGTCAGGATCTCATCATCGTGCGGCTTAAGGGTTTTTTAAGCCCTGCGGAGCAAAAGCTCGCGGAGACAACGCAGGGCATCGAATTGCTCAAGAAAGTAAGAAGCAATTTGTTCGAGGGATCGTTAGTGTATCTTGACAAGCTCATTCAAGACATAATAAAAGTAGATATCGTGAGCGTTCATTCGGACGTAAGCACGAGAACGGGAGAAAAGATCATAGTGATCGTCGCGCGGGAGAACCTGGAGAACAGGTTTTAATCGCGTAACGAACGACATAGTTACTTGAGAAGGCAACTTCTCGGAAGACCGCGCGAAGGGTATCACTACCAGTCGCTGAGTAATCCAGTATTAATCGGTTACGACCGATCGATACTGGATTTTTTTTTTACTCTCATCGTCGCAGGGGTTGGTCGCTATGAAGGAACCGGGGGATCCGCGCGCTGGGTTGTGCCTTTTAGGCAAAGTAACAAGGACCTGAACGGGAGGACTCGAGAATGGTCAGTTCGAAGGCAATGTACGCCGCTTTGGGGCGTAAACCGGGAACCGTTGCGTCGCGGGCGCAGAACGATCGCGAAGCGTTATCTCCGGCGAGAAAAACGGGGATCAGGCCTCTAACAACCATGATGAAGAGAAACGACGCTCGTACTGCGCGTCCGTCACGAACGCCCGGGTTCCTCACGCATGCGTCACCATCGGTCTTTATTACCAAATGCGCGCAAATTATAGTTTCAGTAGGGGCGAAAACCCCGTGTTTGTCCTACGGCGAATCCCTATAGGGGGATCAACGAGTAACGGGAGCCTTTCAAGGAGGGAGAGAATGGGTAATGCCTTAGAGAAGATGATATTGCCGAAAGAACTGCAGAACGTGCTTGGCGATCGGAAGTCGGTGATCATTCCGGAAACGCGCCGGGAACTCCTGGAGATCGCCATGGGCGGCAAGAATTGCGATCTTTACGAAGTCGCCTATGACGTCCCCGGCAAAGGGCGCGTCGTTGAAGCGACTGTCGCCCGCTGCAAGAACGGTGCGGTCATCAACTACCGGGATATCTACATGAGGCGGCGCGATCCCGATTGCATGCTGATCGCCGACAGCGGCGATACGGACAAACCGAGATACTCGGAAAGGTTCAAGAGCGATTTCGGCCCGCTCAGGAACATGACGTTCGAATGGCTGTCGAAACAGGATCTCATCCTTCTGCCTTTTACCGCGGGACTCACGGGAATGGGGTGTTCGGCGTTATTGGTCGCCCCGGGCAACGCCGGCTTCTTTGCCGGCGGGCTCGCGGATCTTCAAGGGTTCATCCCCGCGAGCGAGGTACCCGAGGGCTTCACCCCGCGAGCGATCATCTACCTCGCGCCGATCTTCCGGCACACCCATTTCGACGGGAAGCAAATGGTCGTGCACAACCGGCTGGAAAACGTGTACGAAATGTTCTCCTACAACCTGTATCCCGGGCCGAGCGCGAAAAAGGGCGTATATGGCGTACTGCTGGACATCGGGGAAAGGGAAGGCTGGGTCACGGCGCACGGATCCACCGTGAAGGTTATCACCCCGTACGACAACGTACTGACGATCATGCACGAGGGCGCGAGCGGCGGCGGTAAAAGCGAGATGATCGAGAAAATACACCGGGAACCGGACGGCAGGATTCTGTTCGGCACCAATATCGTCACCGACGAGAGGATGTACATCGACCTGATCGAACCCTGCGAGCTGAAGCCGGTAACCGACGACATGGCGCTTTGCCACCCTGCCCTGCAAAACGACAGCGGCAAGCTCGTCGTCAAGGACGCGGAGGACGGATGGTTCCTCAGGACGAATCATATTACGAAGTACGGCACTGACCCCTATCTTGAGGGCCTGAGCGTGCACCCGGCGGAGCCGCTTATCTTCATCAACTACGAGACGGTCCCCGGCTCGACCTGTCTCATATGGGAACACGTGATGGACGCCCCCGGGAAACCGTGCCCGAATCCTCGGGTAATAATGCCGAGGCGGCTCGTGCCGAACATCGTCAACGAGCCGGTCGAGATCGACATTCGAAGCTTTGGGGTGCGCACCCCGCCGTGCTCGAAGGACCATCCCTCGTACGGAATCATCGGCCTCTTCCACATACTCCCTCCGGCGCTCGCGTGGCTTTGGAGACTGGTAGCCCCGAGGGGCCATGATAACCCGAGCATTACCGTTTCCGAGGGCATGAGCAGCGAGGGAGTCGGATCCTACTGGCCGTTCGCCACAGGGCGGCTCGTTGACCAGGCGAACCTCCTGCTGAAGCAGATCGTTGACTACCCGAATACGCGGTACATCCTCGTCCCTAACCAGCATATAGGCGTACACAAGGTCGGTTTCATGCCGCAATGGATAGCGAGGGAGTATCTGGCGAGGCGAGGCAGCGCCAAGTTTCAGGCGCAGCAGCTGACCGCCTCACGATGCCCTCTCCTGGGTTATTCCCTCACCAGCGTCAAGGTTGACGGAATGTTCCTCCCAAGGGAAATGCTCGAGGTCAACAAGCAAGCGGAAGTCGGAGAAGAAGGGTACGACGCGGGAGCGCTCATTCTTTCTGCCTTCTTCAAGAAGGAAATCGGGAAGTTCCTCACGCCGGAGCTCGATTCACTGGGAAGGAGAATAATCGAATGCGCCATGAGCGACGGTTCGCTTGACGATTACCTCAAGCTCATTCCCATGAAAATATGAGCGAGCGGGATCAAGGACGGAACAGCGGAATGGAATTGCTTCCACCCGCCACGATCGGCATCATCGGCGGAGGCCAACTCGGCATGTTCACCGCGGAGGCGGCGAAAAAGCTGGGATACCGCGTTGCGATCCTTGATCCCGCGAGCGATTGCCCGGCAAAGCGTTTCGCCGATCGCCATATCGTGGCGGATTTTTCGGACCCGACGGCCTACCTGTCGATCGCGGAATGCAGCGATGCCCTTACCTATGAATTCGAGCATATCGACGCCGATATCCTCGAAGAGCTTGAGGAGAGCGGGGTCCGGCTGTATCCGTCTGCTAAATGCCTCGGGAGAATCAACGACAAGTTCGCGCAAAAAAAGATGCTGCGAACCGCGGGCATACCGGTGCCTGATTTCCTTTCGCTCGACGAGATCGGCGAGTACGGGAACCTTGAACGACTTGGCTTGCCGTTAGTGTTTAAGCATCGACGAGGGGGATATGACGGGAGGGGTATTATTGTTGCCCGCACGGAGGTTGAAGCAAGGCAAGCATGGAGGGAATTAACGGGAAAGAACGCCTTTGCGGAGCGATATGTACGCTTCGAGCGCGAGCTGTCGTTGATTGTCGCCAAGGACCTTGCCGGGAATTGGGCGATCTATCCTCCAGCGGAAAACGTCCATAAAGACGGAATATTGAGGATGAGTCGCGCTCCGGCCCGAATAAGCGACGAAGTCAGGCTAAGGACGATTGACGTTTCGAGATCGGCCGTTTCCCTTCTCGGTTCACCCGGAGTGTTCTGCGTCGAGATGTTCCTCGACCGAAACCTTAACGTTCTCGTCAACGAGATCGCCCCCCGGCCGCACAATTCCGGCCATCACACCCTTGACGCCTGCGTGACCTCGCAATATGAACAGCTCATTCGCGTTCTGAGCGGAAAACCTCTTGGCTCCACCGAGCAGACAACGCCTTGCGTCATGATGAACATCCTCGGGGCCGAGGGAGTACAGGGTTCATACTCGCTCGCGGGCGCGGGAAAAAACCCGGAGGAACGCGAGGTGCGTTGTTACTGGTACGGAAAGGAGACGACACGGCATTTGAGAAAATTGGGGCACGTGACCGTATTGGACAGCTCTCTTGACAGGGCAGAATTGAAGGCAAAAGAGATACATCGGGGGATCGTCATCGCCCCGAACCCATAGCGGTTCGCGCGAACGACGATCCCGAGTGGCGGTATCCGAGGTCGCGTACCAACCATACCAGTTTGAGAATCAGGGAGAGTTTACATGATAATCGTGATGTTCGGGGCGCCTGGAGTGGGCAAGGGAAGTCAAGCGAGCGTGTTATCGAACGCGCTCGGCATACCGCATGTTTCAACGGGGGATATTTTCCGGGAGAATATCGAGAGGGGAACGGAATTGGGCTTGCTCGTTAAGGGCTATACGGAGCAAGGAGCCCTCGTACCGGACGAGTTAACCATAGGCCTGATCATGGACAGGATACTTCAGGACGATTGCGCTCGCGGTTTCATCCTTGACGGATTTCCCAGGACGCTCGCGCAAGCGGAAAACCTTGACGCGCTCATGGCGAGTCGAAACCTGAAGATCGACGCCATTATCAACATCAGTCTCGAGGACGAGCAGATCGTCGCGCGATTGTCCGGACGGCGGATTTGCCCTTCATGCAACCTCGTCTATCATTTGGAGCATAAAAGGCCCGAACGCGCCGACAGATGCGACAGGTGCAAGCGCCAACTCGTTCAAAGAAGCGATGACACGAAAGCAACGATAACCAAACGACTCGAAATATACCATGATCGCACAAAGTCATTGCTTTCCTACTATCGCGGAACCCATCGAGTCCTCGACATCGTTAGTCAGCAGGACATTTCGGAGACGACAAGGCGAATACGTAATGCGCTTGGCCTTGATCAGGACGATTGCCCGACGAAGACGGCATGAATCGTTAAGCGGGTATTTGCTTAGCATCTCCGTTCGGGAAACGCGTAACCGTTACGGGAAAAGAAGGGAGCGGCGGACGGAAGGCGACGCTTCGAGAAGGACGATCATGAGCAGAAAATGGGTCTCGCTAACCGCGGGAGTCTTGATCCAGACAATCTTGGGAGGGGTCTATGCCTGGAGCGCCTACATACCCCTTTTAAACGGAGCCTACGGGATCACGAGAAGTCAGGGCGGGTTTATCTTCGGTCTCTGCATAGCAGTATTCACCTTAACGTTGACGATATCGGGTCGTTTCATCGCGATCCACGGTCCGAAGAAAACCGCCGCGCTCTGCGCAGTTTTCCACGCTTCGGGTTTCATTCTCGCCTCGTTCTCCAATGGCTCGTTCCCGGCGCTGCTCTTGTCCCTCGGGATAATCACCGGGATCGGAATCGGGTTTGGTTACGCGTGCCCGCTGACGGTCGGAATGAAATGGTTTCCGAATAATCGCGGATTGGTCACGGGAATCGCCGTCGCGGGTTTTGGGGCGGGCGCGATCTTCCTCTCCTCGGCCGCCGTCGCTTTACACGGCAAAGGCATTGATATCCTCGCATTTTACGGATACTGGGGCGGTGTCTCGGGGCTCGCGTTATTCCTCGCCGCGATGTTCTTGACGGAACCGACAGCCCACGCGAGAAGCCCGAACGGGAAATTGTCGTACGACGGGATTTTGACGGTCCCGTTCGCGATTTGCGCCGTGGGAATCTTCGCCGGAACCTTCGCCGGCCTGCTCGTCAACGGCAACCTCGCCTCCTTGACCGCGGACGCGGGAATGACGCGAGAGCGTACAAGCCTGGCGATATCCCTTTTCGCGGTCGGTAACGCGCTCGGACGGATCGCGTGGGGCTCCCTTTTCGATCGCTTCGCGTATAAAAGCATACCGTTATCGTTAACGTGCCTATTGGTCGCGGTTCTATCGCTTATCCTCTGCCGGACGGAATCGCAGTACCTCATCGTCATTGGCTCCCTCGGTTTTTGTTTCGGGGCGAATTTCGTCGTGTATGCCTCGTCGATAGCGCGCTTTTTCGGCCAGAACTCTTTTCCGTTACTGTACCCGATCTGCTTTCTGTTCTATGGGTTCGCTGGTCTCGTCGGCCCCGGCGTCGGCGGCTACCTCGCGGACCTTCTCGGATCCTATGACGTTCCGCTGTTCCTGAGCGCGGGGGCGCTGCTCTTCGCGATCTGCCTCTCGTTGTCCATGCTGTCGGCCTTTAGCTCGCGGGTCCGCTTTCCGTCGCGAAACCCGGCCGGGGAAAACGCGGAATGAGGACCGGGGACGGCGCGGATCATGGCGGCGGGCGGTTCGCGTTCGCGCATCATGTCGCTTTGGCACACGGAGGAAAATCATGAACGATACGTCACCTTCGCCCGTCGTCGGTATCATAATGGGCTCGCTATCCGACTGGGATACCATGCGGGAAGCGGCGGATATCCTCGACCAGGCAGGGATTCCGTACGAGACGCGAATCGTCTCGGCCCACAGGACGCCCGACAGGCTATTCGCATACGCGGAGCAAGCGGAATCCCGCGGGCTTCAAGTCATCATCGCGGGGGCCGGGGGCGCCGCCCACTTGCCGGGTATGACGGCGGCGAAATCGCTCCTGCCGGTTCTTGGCGTTCCGATCAAAACGGGCACTCTCGGCGGGATCGATTCGCTGCTCTCGATCGTGCAAATGCCGGCGGGTATCCCCGTCGGGTCGTTGGCGATAGGACAAGCCGGAGCGAAGAACGCCGCGCTGATGGCCATTTCGATTCTCGGCGTTAAGGATCCGGCTTGTCGAGTATGGCTGGGCGATTACCGGAAGAAGCAAGCTGATAAGGTCCTGGCGAACGGCGATCCACGACAAAACGGCGCCGGCCATTCCCGGACGAACGATACGCATTAACGGACAATAGCGGGGAGGGACCGAAAGAGTGCATCCGAATTTGACGAACCTGTTCTTTCATACCGGCGATATCGCCTTTCTCACGAAACACGGGAAAGAGAAACTTGTGGCTCCGATCCTCGAACCCTTCCTGGGGGCGAAGATTCGTCATGCGGACGGGTTCGATACGGATTCACTCGGGACGTTCACGCGGGACGTAAAACGGATCGATTCTCAGCTCGAGACCGCCCGGGTAAAAGCCAGAAAGGGAATGGAAATCACCCGGCTTTCCATGGGCCTCGGCAGCGAAGGGAGCTTCGCGATGGATCCCTATCACGGTTTCATTCCATGGAATACCGAGATGCCGGTTTTCCTGGACGACGTCCACGGGATAGAACTCGTCGGAATCGCCGAAGGACCGGCGAGGGTGCTGCAACGGACGGGTCGATCGGTCGAGGAGATCGTGAATGCCGCGATCGACTTCGGGTTCCCGGAAAACCACGTGATCGTGCGCCCGGATACGATGGACGACTCAACGATAGTCAAGGACATCGCTACCGTTGAGCAGCTCAGGGACGCGGCCCGATACTGCCTGGAGGCGTCAAAGTCCGGCATTGCGTGCCTTGAGAACGATTTGCGCGCTTATGCCTGCCCGACCCGTCAGGAACCGATACGGCTCGCGGCGATAAACCTGTTGCTTAAGGCGCATTCCCTCTGTCCCGCGTGCAAAACCCCGGGATACTGGGTAAGCCGGAGTAAAAGGGGCTTGCCGTGCGTTCACTGTCGTTTGCCGACGGACGTCCCGGAATCCCAGGTTTATGAGTGTCACAAATGCGGTTACTCGAGCGAGATTAAGCGTATGGACCTTGAATTCGCCGATCAGGGAAGCTGCGAATTCTGCAACCCATAATGCGAAAAAAGGCTTTTATGGAAAAAAAAACTCGCGCGATCAAACGCCGCCGAACGATTCCGACGTGCCTCGCGCTCTTCCTGGCGTGCGCCTCGCTGAAAGCGAACCAGGGAGAGACTGTCACGCATACGGGTCTCACTAACCTCGATCGATTCTCGATCGGGAATGACAGCCTGATCGTCGCCTACTATGGCCGACCCAAGGCCGCATACATGGGTATAGTCGGCAGGTACTCGAAGGAGGACATCGTCGCGCGCGTGAAAGCGACCGCGAACGGTTATCGGTCGATCGCCGGAGGCAAAATAGTCAGGCCCGCTTTGTACCTGATTTACGGGACGTGCTGGCCGGAAGGCAAGATCGGGTACTTGAGCGACGCGATGACGCATGAATACATCCGGTATGCACTTGAGCAGGATACGTTGGTCATATTGGATCACCAAATCGGCGCGTCCTCGCTGAAGGACGCCATCGACTGGTTGTTACCCTATCTCGTGTATCCGAACGTGCACATCGCGCTCGACTTTGAATGGCGAACCGCGAAACCGATGAAGGAGATCGGTTTCGTGCGGGGCGAAGAGCTCACCTGGATACAGGAATACGTTCAGGATTATCTGTCAAGGAAATCGATACCCGGAAAAAGATATGTCGTGTTCCATCAATTCGCGAAATCGATGCTGAGAAACCCTGACGGGATCGTATCGTCGCATCCTCAAGTAGAACTCGTCCACTGCACGTCGGGATGGGGACCTCCCGAAGATAAAGTCTCGACGCACGCGATAAACTCGGCGATCACGCAAATACCGCTCAAGGGTTTCAAACTCTGGTACCACTACAGCGACAAGCCGGGCATTCACTACGACGATCCATTGATGTCGCCGGGCGCGGTCTTGGCCCTGTCGCCTGCCCCCTTTCTGGTAATTTATCAATAGGAGGATTGCGCGAGAACGTTTCGCTTATTCGCGACCCGTTTCTCGCCTCAACGAACGGCGAGAAACCGGCGTCGCGCCGTACCCCGTGACGTATTGGTCAAGCGTTCACCGACTAACCCTCCGCCAAAGCGTCCTAAATCGGTCGTATCGGACGTAAAAAAAAACATGCTCCGTTCACGCGGCGTTTAGAATAGCGGTATATTCTGTAAGGGAGGGGGACACATGGCCTACACCGTTCTCGTGGCCGACGACGAGCCAAAGATCGTCGAACTCGTCTCGAACTACCTCAGGAACGACGGGTTTTCCGTGATCGGCGCGCTCGACGGTCGCGAGGCGCTTGCCGCAATCAAGACGCGAAATCCCGACTGCGTGCTCCTCGACATCAACATGCCCGGGCTCGACGGGCTTTCGGTCGCGCGGGAAGCGCGAAAAAGCTCCGACGTGCCGATCGTTTTTCTCACGGCGAGAACCGACGAGATCGACCGCATCGTCGGTTTCGAGATCGGCGCCGACGACTACGTCCTGAAGCCGTTCAGTCCCCGGGAACTGGTCGCGCGCGTCAAGGCCATCCTTCGCAGGCGTGGCTCGACCGCCGACCGCGTCGCGGGCCCGCTCTCGTTCGGCGACATCTCGATCGATCCCGAAAGGCGCGTTTGCGCGCTGGAAGGCAGGAACGTGGAGCTGACCGCGGCCCAGTTCGACATTCTCGTTTTCATGATGCGCGCGCCCGGGCGGGTATGGAGCCGCCTTGAGCTCCTTCAGGCCTCGTCGGGATCGTCTTTCGAGGGGTATGAGCGCACGATCGACGCGCACGTCAAGAACATCAGGAAGGCCCTGAATGACGACAGCGAGCACCCGCGATTCATAGAGACGGTGCGCGGCGCGGGGTACCGTTTCATGGAGCGTGACAAGTGAGGATAAAATTCCGCCTGACGCTCGCCTTCCTCGCCGTCGCGGCGTTGGGGGCGATCATATCGTTTCTTCTCGTCCAAAGGTCGAGCGAGGCGATCTTCAGGTCCTTCGTGTTCTCGGGCGATTCCGCGAAGGCGAAGGTATACGCGGGATTGATCGGCGAGTATTACCGAACGCAGGGTTCCTGGGACGGCGCGCGGCGTTTCGTCGACGAGCTTCCCGACCTGTTCTCGAACGCGGCAAACGTGCGGACGCATCTTGACTCGACCGCGCTGCGGGACCTTCTGTCCGATCGGATCGTCGTCGTCGACGCGCGGGGCGTGATCGTCGCCGACACCGCCAATCTCTTGATCGGGACGATTCATCCCCCGGAGCACATCGCGCACGGTACCCCCGTGACGGTCGTCTCGGAAAGGGTCGGTACGGTGCTTGTCGGGACGATGATCGATTCCGGTTTAACCGGGGTCTCTCGGCAATATCTCGTCGACGTCACGAAGGCGCTCGCGTTTTCCACGGGACTCTCGGCGGTACTCGCCCTTTCGCTCGGTCTTCTTTTCGCCGCCCGGATCACGAGGCCGCTCGCCAATCTCGCGCAGGCGGCGCGAAACGTACCGGGAGGCAAAGTGCTTGTCCCGCTCGAGGAAACGGGCGACGACGAGCTCGCCGCGCTGTCGCGCTCCTTCAACGAGATGACCGCCGAGGTCAGAAGGCTCGACGAGGCGAAAAAGCAGGTAATCGCGGACTCCGCCCACGAACTGAGAACGCCGGTAACGCTCATCCGGGGGATGATCGAGGGGATGATGGACGGCGTATACCCGCTCGACGCGGCGACCCTGAGGTCGGTTCACGAGGAAACGTTGCGGCTCTCGCGCCTCATCGACACGCTGCGGGAACTCGAGGTGATCGACTCGGGCGAGCTGAAACTCGATATGGACACCGTCGATCTCCACGAGATGGCGACAAAGGCCATTACCCTCTTCGCGCCGTCCGCTGGCCGGAAAGGGATATCGCTCGTTTTCGAGGAATGCGGTTCCGCGCCGTACGCCGCCCGGGGCGATCGGTTCAGGCTCGACGAGGTCTTCTGCAACATTCTGTCGAACGCGGTGAACTACACTCCCGCGGGCGGGACGATCCGGATCAGGGAACTGAACGCCGACGGGGAGACGGTCGCCTTCAGCATTGGGGACTCAGGTCCCGGGATCGCCCTCGACGAACGAAAGCGCGTGTTTGAGCGATACTATCGCGTCGACAAGTCGAGATCGGCCGAATCGGGCGGACGCGGCCTCGGACTATCCATCGCGAGCGAAATCGTCAAGGCTCACGGGGGAACCATCGAGGCAGGAGCGTCAGACCTGGGAGGAGCGCTCTTCACGGTATCGCTTCCGCGCGCGTAGGCGGGCGAACCCCACACAACGAGCGTACGGCGTTCACGATCCGTTCACACAGTCGCAGTATACTCGAAATCGAGAGGCGCCGGTCGCGCCCGGAGGTCAAGCCATGAATGCTAAACGCGTAACGCTAAACGTCGACGGGATGACGTGCGGATCCTGCGAGGCGAGGATCGAGAAAGCGCTCGGGGTCCTGCCCGGGATACTTTCGGCCACTGCCCGGGTGCGGGGCGGTGAGGTCACCGTCGAGTACGACGAGGACAGGATAGACATCGCCGCGATCAAGGCCGCCATCGAGAAGACCGGGTACCCGATTCGCGGAACGAAAGGCGCGAGTACCGCTATCGCGCTCGGGATCGGGCTCTTGCTCGTCGCGGGCTACCTCGTCGCGAGCGCGAGCGGGGCGTTTTCTTCCCTCCCGAGGATCGACGCGAGCGTCGGTTACGCGACCCTGTTCGCGATCGGGCTTTTAACGTCGATCCATTGCGTCGCGATGTGCGGCGGGATCGCGCTGTCCCAGAGCGTTCCGAACCGGGGGCGCGTCGAGGAGTCCGCGAACGATCGCCTCGCGCGATTACGGCCAGGGCTGCTCTATAACGCGGGTCGCGTCGTATCCTACACCGCGATCGGCGGCCTCGTCGGGGCGATCGGCTCGACGTTCAACTTCTCGCCCGCGTCGAAAGGCGCGATCGCGGGGCTTGCCGGCGCCTTCATGCTGTTCCTCGGCCTCAGGATGCTCGGCCTTATCCGGTCGTCGCCGCGAGCGGCGTCGCTCGACCTCGGCCCCTTCCGCAAGGCCGTGTCGGCGATCTCGTCCCGCGCTCAGAGGGGCGGACCGTTCGCGGTAGGACTCCTCAACGGTCTCATGCCGTGCGGACCCCTTCAAACGATGCAGCTCTACGCGCTCGGGACGGGGAGCGCGGTCGCCGGCGCCCTGTCGATGTTCGTCTTCTCCCTGGGAACGTTCCCCCTGATGCTCGCGTTCGGCCTTACCGCGACGCTGCTCCCGAGGAAGTTCGTGCCGGTCATGGTGAAGGCGAGCGCCGTGCTCGTCATGTTCCTCGGGATCGTAACCTTCGCGCGCGCCATGGCTCTCGCGGGAATCGAAATACCCTCCGGTTCTTCCTCACCGGTAACGACGCTCGAGGCGACGAACGCCCCGGCCGACGGCGCGACGAGTGTCGGTCTCATCAAGGCGATCGTGTCGGGCGGAAGGCAGACGGTGCTGACCGAGTTCACGGACGGGCGATACGTGCCCTTCGCCGTGCAGGCAGGCATTCCCCTTACCTGGACGATCAGGATATCCGAATACGACCTCAACGGCTGCAACGAGGAACTCGTGGTCCCGGCGTACGGCATCAGGAAGAAACTCGTACCCGGCGACAACGTCGTCGAGTTTACCCCGGCGAAATCCGGAAGAATCTCGTACACTTGTTGGATGGGCATGATCCGGAGTTCCATCACGGTTACCGAAAGCATCGGGAATCCATCGTCGTTCACCGATCTCCCGGACGGGCCGTTAACGATCCCGGCGGGAAAGGGCTGTTGCGCGGCACGGTAAGGAATGAAGCCGAAAGACACGGAGGATATATACCATGCGATCGATTAAATTGAGGATAAACGGAATGACTTGCGCCGCGTGCGCGCGGGCCTCGGAACGCGCGGTCGGGAAACTCCCCGGCGTGGGAGACGCGTCGGTCAATTTCTCTACCGAGAAGCTTTCCGTCACCTTTGACGAAGCTACGCTCGACGTCGACGCGATAAAGACCGCCGTCGCGAAGGCGGGCTACGAGGCCGTCGACGACGTTACCGAAAAGGACGTCGTCATCCCGGTGGGGGGAATGACGTGCGCGTCCTGCGCCGCCGCGATCGAGCGAGCCGTGAAGAAACTCGACGGCGTGAAAAGCGCGAGCGTCAATCTCGCGACCGAGCGCGCGTCCGTCCGGTACGACCCGGAATCCGTTCGCCTGTCGGAAATCAAGCAGGCGATCAGGGACTCGGGCTACGAGCCGCTCGCGATCGATTCGGGAACGTCCGTCGACGCGCACAAGGAGGCGAAGGAACGGGAGATCCGGACGCTCAAGGCGAAACTCGCCGTTTCCGCGGTCTTCGCCGTCCCGCTATTCTACGTCGCGATGGGCGCGATGCTCGGCTGGCCTATTCCTGCGTTCATGAACGCGATGAGCTATCCCCTTCGCTATGCCCTCATCCAAATCGCGCTCGTGATCCCGGTGATCGGGGCGGGGTACCGCTTTTACCTCGTCGGGTTCAGGGCGATCCTCCATCGCGCGCCGAACATGGATTCCCTCATCGCGATGGGAACCTCCGCGGCGGTCGTCTACAGTCTGTATGGCACCTGGGCAATCGCAACGGGAAACTTCCGGATGGTGGACAACCTCTATTTCGAGACCGCTGGCGTCATCATCACGCTCATTCTCCTCGGTAAAACCCTCGAGGCCGTCTCGAAGGGCAAGACCTCCGAGTCGATCAAGAAGCTCATGGGTCTCCGGCCGAAAACGGCGACCGTCATCCAGAACGGCGCCGAGCTCGAGATTCCGGTCGAGGAAGTCGAGGTAGGCGACCTCGTGATGGTCCGCCCGGGGGAGCGAATCCCGGTGGACGGGACGATCGAGAGCGGGCGCACAGCGATCGACGAATCGATGCTGACCGGGGAGAGCATGCCCGTCGAGAAAAACCCGGGGGACAAGGTCATCGGCGCGTCGATCAACAAGAACGGATCGATCACGTTCCGGGTGACGAAGGTCGGCGCGGACACGGTACTCTCGCGGATCATCAAGCTCGTCGAGGACGCGCAGGGCTCGAAGGCCCCGATCGCGGCGATGGCCGACATCGTATCGGGGTTTTTCGTGCCGATCGTCTTCGTCATCGCGATCGCGTCTGCCGCTCTCTGGTTCGCCTTCGGCGCGAACGCCGTGTTCGCGCTCACCGTCTTCGTCGCCGTGCTTACCATCGCCTGCCCCTGCGCGCTCGGGCTCGCCACGCCGACGGCCATCATGGTCGGAACCGGCAAGGGCGCCGAGCACGGCGTGCTCATCAAGTCGGGCGAGGCCCTCGAGACCGCGCACACGATCAAGACGATCGTGTTCGACAAGACGGGCACGATCACCAAGGGACAACCCGAACTGACGGATATCCGCGTCGAGAGCGGTTTCGACGAGACCGAGGTGCTCGCGCTCGCCGCGGCCGCCGAACGGGGTTCCGAGCACCCGCTCGGGGAATCCGTCGTGCGGGCGGCGGACGCCCGAACCCAAACGCGCTACGCGGCGAGCGCGTTCGAGGCGGTTCCCGGCCACGGCATCAAGGCGACGGTCGAGGGAAAGACCGTCCTCCTCGGAAACGCCAAGCTCATGGCCGCGGCCGGTATCGCGGTCAACGGGGTTGTCGCGGACGCGTATTCGGGCGAAGGGAAGACCCCGATGCACGTCGCCATAGACGGCGCGTACGCGGGCGTCATCGCGGTCGCGGACGTCGTCAAGGAATCGAGCGCGGGCGCGATCAGGGCGCTCCACGACATGGGAATCGAGGTCGTCATGATCACGGGCGACTCGCGAAAGACCGCGGAGGCTATCGCGCGCGAGGTCGGCATCGACCGCGTTCTCGCGGAGGTCCTGCCGCAGGACAAGGCTTCCGAGGTCGCGAAGCTTCAGAAGGAAGGAAAGCGCGTCGCGATGGTCGGCGACGGCATCAACGACGCTCCCGCGCTCGCGCAGGCCGACGTCGGGATCGCGATCGGTTCGGGAACGGACGTCGCGATGGAAAGCGCGTCGATCGTGCTCATGCGGAGCGACCTGATGGACGTGCCGACGGCGATCAGGCTCTCGAAGAGCGTGATCCGGAACATCAAGCAAAACCTCTTCTGGGCGTTCGGTTACAACGTGCTCGGCATCCCGATCGCGGCGGGCGTCCTCCACGCGTTCGGCGGGCCGTTACTCAACCCGATCTTCGCCGCGGTCGCGATGTCGCTCAGCTCGGTCTCCGTCGTGACGAACGCGCTCCGACTCAAGAATTTCAAACCCGCCCAGGCGAGAATAATCGCGTCGCCCGAACGGAAAGTGAAGGAGGCTCCGATGGATATTACCATATCGATCGAGGGAATGACGTGCGGTCACTGCGTCGCGCGGGTGACGAAGGCGCTTCAGGCGGTAAAGGGCGTGAAGAACGTCGCGGTGAGCCTGGAGAAGAATAACGCGGAAGTCGCGGGCGAGGCCCTCGACGAGACGGAACTGCGCGCCGCGGTCGAGGACGCGGGCTATCGGGCGACGTATATCGGCTGAAGCGCGCAGAAAGGAACAAGACGATCAAACACGGGAGGATTCATATGAAGACAATGAAAAGAGCCATGATTATCATGGCAACCGCCGCCACAATCGCGGCATTCGCGGGTTGCGGGTCGACCGACGTCGTCGCCAGGTTCGCCAACGAGTCGTTCGCCGCCGTCATCGCAGCTTCGGGCTCCAACGTCGCATGGGCCGACGAGGAGCAGGCGTGGAGTCTTTCCTCGCCGAGCGGGGATCTCTTCCTTCTCTCGCCGGACTTCTCGCGAAACAACGCGGGCGCCGTCGACCTCGACAAGCCGGACGCCGAATTCGTTTTCGAGGCAGCGCCCTTCGTCGCCGCCGGCCTCGACGTCGCGAAGCTTCCCTCGGTCGACGGAATCAAGTACGAGATCGAGGACGGGAAATTCATGCTCCATTTCGAGCTCGGATCGGACAGGTTCTCGCCCGACGCGTCGAAATCAGCCGAAGCGGCCTTCGCCGAGCTCGTAAAGTTCCAGCGTTCTCGCGTAGGCTATCACGCGCAGCTTGACCACTATGGCATCAAGCTCGGCAACGGAAACATGTTCGAGTGGGCGAAGGACATGACGAAGAACGACAAGGACATCGTGTTCGTCCTCGATCCCGCGCCCTTCGTCGCCGCGGGCGTCGAGCCCGCGAAAGTCGAGGGATGGATTTACGCGAAGGTCGAGACCATGGACGACGCGGGAAAAACGATTATGGTCGACAAGCTGCTCAAACCGTTCAACCTGAAGTAATACCGCACCAGGCCGGGTCAGCTCGATGCGTTCGTCAGTCGGGATCCCTTAAGCGAATCAACCCGTATCCTTTCGATTTGGTCATAGGTAAGGACGCCGCGCTCGATCAGGGAAACATACTGATCGGATACGGTCGCGCCAAACAAAAGCAAGTCGTCCGTATTGATCGTGACGCGTATCCCGTAATCGACCAGCTTCCTGATCGGATGACTCTTGATGCTTCGCACGGACATCAAGGACACGTTGCTTTGGGGGCACACGTTCAGGACGATGTTCCTTCGTTTGATCAGATCGAGCGTGCTCTCCGACTGAACGGCCCGGATGCCGTGCTGGAGCACGTCCGGATCCAAAAGCGCGATCGCTTCCTCGATGGTGTTCTTGTCGGAAAATTCCCCGATATGGACTTTCGTCGTGATGCCCTGCCGGTGCGCGTCGGCATACATCGCGCGAAAACCGCGCAGAGGTCTTTTTTTCTCGATTCCGTAGAGATCGATGCCGGCAAATACGCCGGAATCGAGGTAATCATAGATGATCGTTTTGAACGCCGGATAATCGATATCCTTGTCGATTCCGATATCGGGCTTGAACGCTATCCGATCGGCATACTTGTCCCGTAACGCCTTGACGACTTCGATCAATCGCTCGGGGGAATTCCCGAAATGCTTCTTCAGTTTTATATCGACGCTCGCCTCAAGCAACACCACGTTATCCCGAATGCTGTCCTCGATGGCCAGTTCCATGAACCGTACGGTACTTTCGCCATCGCGCATTATCGTATTCACCTGGTTATGGATAAACCGGATCATTCCGGGCAATCCCAGATACCGTTCGGGAATGCGCAACCGCGCGTCCGGAAAATTATCGAGCAAGGTTTTCGGATTCAATCCCAGCGTCAGATGGTTATGAAGATCGGCTTTCGGGGCGTTCCTGATAATCGATACTTGATCCGCAATCATGGCAGTATCCTTTTCATCACGGCTTTCGCGCGACGTACAGGCATCCATGACCGGTTTGCCTCGGGTAACCGACCGAGACCAGCCCGGCAGAGGCGATCAATCCCTGCATTTCCCGCTCGGTGTATACCTTCACGTCGCCCATCCTCATGAAGGGAATCAGCATATTGAAGAGAGCGCGGATCGCCGGATTGAAGTATGGCTCCATGATGTATAAAAGCCCGCCGCTCTTTAATACCCTCTTTGATTCCCGGAGAAACCGCGACGGCTCGGAAAAGTGATGGAACGCGGCGCACACGGTAATCGCGTCAAAGAAGCCGTCATCGAAACCGAGCGCGCTGCTGTTCGAAACGGAAAAGGAAAACGAGGGATGCAGATCTTTCGCGACCCTGATCATTTCGTCGGAGATGTCGATCCCGTATCCTTCAATCGGGTTTGCGTCGTTGAGTTTTCGCAACAGCGACCCATTGGCGCACGCGACGTCCAACACGCGCGCGTTCCGAGGCAGACGCGCGTTCTCCACGAGCTTCTCTTTGAGGTCCTTCGTGAAGCGACCGTCAAAGGTATTGTCATAGTCTTTCGCGAGCTTGTTATAATTGGAGATCGAATCCGAAGTATGCCTGTCGCGCATGATGCCTCCGTGCTACCTGTATACGAGAACGCGCTCGCCATCGATTGTCTTTCCGGTATCCAAAAACCCGAGCTTGGCATACAGTCTCGCCGCGCGCGCGTTCTCCGGCCTGTGACTTATGTAGATTGCCTTGCCTGGAGCGATCGCCCGCAAAGACCCGATCAGCAATGCCACGCTTTCTTTACCATACCCTTTGCTCTGATGATGCTTGTCGATTACAATCGCGATGATCCATGGATCGCTCGTTTCCGGATCAATACCATAGACGCAAAAGCCCACGGGTATATCGCCGGCATAGATCGCCTTTTCCTTCACGTCATCCTCGTATTTCGCGCGCGCCATCCACCCGATAACCGGCACGGGAAATACCTTCTTTTGCTCATCCGTGCATTCAATCGCCGCGCACGCCAACCAGTCATTACGCGTAATATCGCGCAGCCGGAGACTACCGTTTTCTTCGCGCATCAATGATCGCATCCACGTATCGTTTCGTGACATCCTCGATATGTTCGTCGATTCTAACCGTATCGTACCGCGACGGGTCGCCGGCGTATCCCATCTCCGACATTTCCCGCGTCCTTCCTCCGATGATCCATTCCATTTCACGTTCCTGCGCGATTTCTACCGCGGGAAGCGTCTTCGCGAGCGCACTGTCGACGCAATCACCGAAATACCTGTTGATAATCGCCGTTTCTATGTCGCCCGCGTGAATATCTTTCGCGTCGGCGTCGCTCACCGCGATCTCCTGACGCGGAATCGGACAGATAAACGGCTCGTCGCCCTTGATCCCGTAGAAATGCATCACCTCCGATCGGAAGCAATATCGCGAATCGATCCCGATGGCGTCATGCGCTTCCTTGAAGGCGGTCATGAACAGCACATTTTGCTCTATATCGCCATGGGCGTTGATCCCGTACACCTCGGTAAATCCGAACCCGTGCAACGAGGACAGAATATCCAGAACCAGGTTCTGCGCCGTTTCCATTCGGATGCCGAACGATCCCATGAATCCCCTTGTCGATTGGCAAATACCCCAGTAAAAAGGCGGGGCTATTATGGACGCGATCCCCTTTGCCGTCAGTTCCCTTTGAACGGTTGAACATATCACCTCTGCCGTATAGATGTCCGTGCCGAGGCAGAGGTGCGGTCCATGCTCTTCGATAACCCCCAACGGAAACAGCACGATGGCCTTGTTGTCGACGGCATGCTTGACGTCGGTCCAGTTCAAATCGATCATGGTTTTTGTTCTGTTCAACGTTCTGTCCTTTCCCCTCGAGTAAGGGTATTTTACACCGATTTGCCGTTTCGGGCATTCATTATTCTTCGACACGAGAGCGTGTCGAAACCTCGCGTCCCTCGCGGTTATGGGGCGACCCCTGCAAGGACCCTCGCCCGCGGGGGCTCCGGGCGTGGAAGTTCGCCCGACCGTCGAGCCTTCTGCCTCGATCTTGATTCCTTCGGGAGCTCAATGCACCATCATCTCCCAGAGGGAATACCCGTACGGGGTCGAGCGCTTGATGCCCGCGAGCCTGACGAATCGTGCTTCCGTCGGCGCGAAGGAAAGGAACTCGTTTCCGCCCGTGGCGTCGAGCCGCTCATGCACGCGCTTCCAGGCCTCGCCGTCGAGGGAAACCTCGATCGCGTAGGAACTGGCGAAGGCCTTTTCCCAAAAAAGTGAAACGCCGCGTACGGGCTTCGCCTCGCCGAGGTCTATCCGAAGGTACTGGTCGTCGCTGAAACCGCTCCCCCAGCGGGTGCCGAGGTCTCCGTCGATCGCGTTCGCGGGCGGCAATCCTTTCTCGCTTTCGCCCGAGAAGGCCGCGGCGCCGCGCGCGAGGTTTTCGGGAGTCGTCACGATCCTGAAAAAATCGGAGGACGATACCGCCGAGCCCTTCCGGCGAACCCGCGCGTAGAGCTTCTCGGAGGTGTTCATCTCGGGGACGTAGTCGAAGACGTACGGAGACTCCGTCCGCGTGCCGACTACCTCGCCGCGCCTCACGAGCTCCACGCGTTCCGCGAGTTCGGGCCTCTCGACGAGCGCCTCGATCGCGACGACGTCGGTCGAAGTACGCAACAACGGCCGGACTCCGTCGCGGAACGACACCGCGTTATCGCGCGGGGGATGGCCGTAGAAGAAATCCGCTATCGTCCGCGTCGCGTCCGAAGGCCAGGCGTGGCCACCGTGCCCGTAGAGCCGGAATTTCACCTCAACCCCGTTCTTTCCGCTCCAGGTCTTTTCGATGCCGGACCCCTTGATGAGCTCCTCGCGAAAGGCGGTATCTATCTTGTTCGCCATCTTCCATTCAAGCACCGAGCCGTTAGCGCTCAATACGTCGGTATCGGCTTGCGCGCCCACCGGCACGGTCCAGTCGTCGGATGCGTGAAGGTGCAAAAGGCTGATCGGCCCCTTCGCCTCGGGCTTGCCGAACACGACCGAAAGGCCGGCGACGGGCGCGATCGCGGAGAAGCACCCCGGTAAATCGTGCGCCAGGCGATACGTCATGTAACCGCCCATCGAATGCCCGGTCACGTACACGCGCGAGGGCTCGATTCGGTAAGCCTTGGAAAACCCGGCGATCAATCTCTCGAAAAAGAACAGATCGTCGCGCGGGCCTTTCATTCCCGGATAGATCTCCCAGATCCCGGCGATCGCGTCCGGATACACCATGATAAAGTTATACCGGTCGGCGTACTCGTCGAAACCGAGCTCGCGAAAACGGGCGCCCGTACCGCCCTTTCCATGGAGCGCGATGACGAGCGAACAGGGAATGCTGCCGTCATAGCCCGCGGGCAGATGCATGACGCCGGTCCGTTTCACGCCGTCATGCCATAGGTAAAACGATTGATCGGCTTCATTGACGGTCAGTCGGGTCTCGCGCGGGTTTCGCGCCTCCCCGTATCGCGAGCACGAGGATGCGACGACGAGCAATACGGCAATCGCGACGATGATCGGTTTCATGGAATACGCCCCTTTACGAGGAATCTATACCAGGGGCGAACCGCATTCCATACGGGTAAACCCGTAATTTACGGAATTTGCCCGATTATCGCGCCGTTTGCGCGAACTCCTTCGATCCGCATTATCCGGATCAACGGAATTCCACCGAAGCTTACGGCATGTCCCTCCCCGCCGCGTTCCAGCGCGCGAATTGCCCGTTGACCCATTCCCTTCGTTCCGCGGTGACGAGGGGATACCTGGTGAGATTGTGCGAGGCCTTGTACCAGCGTACTTCGTTCGGGGCCTGTATCGCCGCGTCGACGAGGCTCGTCCCGTCCGCCTTGCTCACGAACTGGTCCGTTTCGGCGTACTGGAAAAGGAGCGGAATCGACAGCTCGCCGACGAGGCTGATGGGCTCGTAGGGAAGCATCGCCGCCTTGTAGGACTCGAGAACCGGGCCTTCGGGAATCCTCCTGAGGATTCGGTTCCAGTAATAAAAGTACGGGACGGGCGCCATGATGACCGCGGCCCCGACCCGCGAATCCGCGGCGGCCGCGAGGATAGCGAACATCGCGCCGTAATCGTGGGCGATGACCATGGCTTTCGCCGGTTCGCGCTTGAATCGCGAGAAAAGGATATCGAGACCGATCCGGTAGTCGTTCACCTGCGCGATCACGAGCGGGATGTCGTCGGCGGTTCCCGTGCTCGATTCCATCCAGGGATGATGACCCGAGGGAATGACGCACACGTTGCCGTCTCGCGCGAAAGCGACCGCCTCCGCGAAAAACTCCCGCTCGCTCGAATCGACGTTCTGGGTTCCGCCGAGCCAATGCCCGAACAGGATCGCGTTTCCGGCCTTCTCCCGCGCGACCGTTGACCCCTCGAAAAGATTGCCCCGCGCCGTGTACTTCGGGGTTACCTTGATCGAGTACGAGTAGACGCGGACGCCTTCCGCGCCCTTCAGCTTGAGCGTTTCCGGCTCGACCGGGACGAGAGCCAGACGCGACAGGGATACCGGTTGAAAGGGGAAAAGCCGCGCGCCCGTTTCGGTCGCGTAATCCATGCGCTTCCCGCAAGAAGCCAAGGCCACCAAAGAACCAAACACGAAAAGAAACCTCGCGATACCATCTATCATACTACCTCCGATCGGCGATTTACGGTATTAGAGGACGAAGGGGAGTTATTTGTGACAGGCTTCGCTGATTTTTTCCCAGTAGCCGATCGGCGGGAGCGACTTACCCGAGGACAGGATGCGCTTCGCCTTCTCCGTTATGCTTTTCAAGGCAAGGATGTCGTTCCTGAACGCGGTCGCGCCGAGATGCTTCTCGAGGCCGCACCGGCAACGCGAGTTCTTTCTGTAGAGTCCGCATTCTTTCTCGAAAAAAACCGCGAGTCGCCGCTTTCCCCGGGAAGCGGTTTGCCTGACCGCGCCTTGATCCATGCCGAGGATGCGCGCTATCTCCTCGAAGGACAAACCCAGAAGGTATCTGAACACGATGACGATTCTCGTCTTGAAGTTGAGGGTGCCGACGATCCCCGAGAGGCACACGTCGCAGGTGCCGGAGAGCCAGGCGTATGACGTGTCGGCGTCGATCGGCGATTCTCCCCGCTCCGGTTCCAATGCCGCGTCGTGATACCGGCGGAGCGTATCTTTATAGCGGCGGGTCTTTTCCTTTTTGACGGCCCTGAGCGCCTCGCGATACGCTATCGCGTAGATCCAGGTACCGGGAGCGCTCTCGTTCCTGAACGTGTCCTTTTTCTCGAGGACGATTTCCCATACGGATTGGCAGGCATCGAGGGCCAATTCGCGGTCGCGTACGACCTTGAGGCACAGGGAAAAAACCATGTCGCCGTAATCGGCAATCCAGTCATCGACCGGAACGGACGCTGTCATGATGGATAACTATAATCACGGGCGTAAAAAAACTTCAAGGGACGGGCGATCAATAGAGAAGGATACTCCACGCCGAGGTGATATACTGATAGACGCGCCTCCCGCGCGCGCGAAACGCGCGGGAAGCGATTCCCCTCGATCGCGCCTTTTGCATTCCCGAACCGTAAGGAGAACAGAAATGACGACACAAGAGACTCGCCGTGAATTGACCGGACGCGAGGCGAGCGCGTCCCTCCCGGGAAAAGAACGCCGAGACCCTTCGTTCCGCGTCGCCCTTTTATGCCATGCACTATTCCTGATTTGCGCGGTAGCGACGGCACAGAGCGCGGCGGACTTCGGGGAATCATACCGGAAAACGGAGGTCGTTCCCGGCGTCTGGTCGATCGTCGAGGATGACTCGGTCAACATGTTTCTCGTCATCGGCGCGAAAAAGGCCCTGCTCATCGACACGGGTTACGGCAGGAAAAACCTCGCCGCCTACGTCAGGACGATCACGAGCCTGCCGATCACGGTCGTCAATACGCACGGACATCCCGACCATTCGGGCGGCGACTCGCGATTCGCCGAGATATACGCCCATCCCGCCGACATGGCGACCGTGAAATCCTACATGTCCGAAAAGGCGCGCTTTATTCCGGTCACGGACGGCTTTACGTTCGAGCTTGGAGGACGGTCTCTTTCCGTCATCGAGGTCCCGGGACATACCGCGGGAAGCATCGCGCTCCTTGACGGCGGAAACAAGCTGCTTTTCACGGGCGATAACAATAACGGGCATATTTGGCTCTTCCTCCGCGAGTCAAGATCGCTCGAGACGTACCTCAAGAGCCTCGACCGACTGATCGCGCGCTCGCGCGAGTACGATGCCCTGTACCTCGGACACGGTGATCCTTACGACCCCGCGTACCTTCTCGAAATCCGCGCGTGCGGCCAGTCCATCCTCTCCGGCAAGGGTACGGGTCGGCCGTACCCAAGGTTCGCGAACGCCATCGCGTACGATTACGGTAGGGCGAAGATCGTCGTGAACCCGAAGAAGCTCCGCGAGACGGACTAGCGTCGTCCCGAAATCGGAGCGAGGAACGCGAGACTTCCGATTTTGGCGTAGTCGGCACGTTTGCGTATATCCATCGCGTATCTCCCCCTTACCGTCAAGATCGCGAATCGACCCCGCGGGAGTCAAGCCGCCCGGCTACCGTCCTTCGTCGTCCCGGTCATTTCGTTTCCTCGCCATCGCGTCGGCGGCGAGCTTCCCCGAGGAGAAGGCGAACTGCAGATTGAATCCGCCGGTGTCGCCGTCGACGTCGAGGATCTCCCCGGCGAAGAAAAGGCCCGGCACCAGTCGCGATTCCATCGTCTTCGCGTTGACCTCGGAAAGGCTCACCCCGCCGCGGGTCGCCATCGCCTCGCCGTAGCCCGCGAGACTCGCGACCGTGAAGGGCATCGCGGCGATGCCGCGCGCAAGGCGCTTTCGCGCTTCGCGATCGAGCCGCGCGATCGCCGTCGCCCCGTCGATACCGCACGCGGCCAAGGCCGCGACCGCGAGCCTTTCGGGTATCCCGAGCGAGACGGCGAAGGCCTTCGCGGTTTTGCTTCCCTTCCCGTTCGCGGCCGCGAGGAACGCGCCCTCGATCTCGGCTTCGCTTCCCGCGAGCGCGAGGAGTATCACGTCGCCCGCGCGAATCTGCCTGCTCGAGTCGAGGATGCCGGGGCCCGAAAGCCCCTTGTGGGTAAAGAGGACGTCGCCGTTGAAACGCGCGATCTCGGCTCCGTCCCTGACGATGGCAATCCCCGCGTCCTTGACCGATATGCCCGCGCAATCGGCGAGCGCGTAGTCCTTGACGTTGAGCGGGGTAAGCGCGGGCCCGGGCTCAGCGATCGTGTGCCCGAGTTCCGACGCGACGCGATACCCGTCACCCGTCGAGCCGGTTCCGGGATAGGACTTTCCTCCCGTCGATAAAAGAATGCTTCGCGCCTTGAACTCCCCGCCGTCCGTGTGGACGAAGAAAATTCCCTCAACGCGTGAAACCGAATCGACCGGGCACGAATAACGGAACGCGACGCCCGCCTTCGCCGCCTCGTCGAGGAGGAGGTCAAGGATATCGCGCGCGCGCTGCGAGGAAGGGAACACCTTTCCCCCGTTCATTTCCGTCAGGGGCACGCCGCCTTCCTCGAAGAACGACATGAGGTCGGAGTTCGTGTAGCCGAGAAGCGCGGGCCTGACGAAGCGGGAGGCGTTTCCGTATCGGGACGGAAACTCGTCGATCGGCGCGGCGTTCGTGACGTTGCACCTGCCGGAACCGGAGGCGAGAAGCTTCCTCCCCGCGGACGCGTTCTTCTCGAGGACGAGGACGCTCATGCCTTTCCTGCCCGCGTGGATCGCGGCGAAAAGCCCCGCGGGTCCCGCCCCGACTACGACGAGATCATATTCGGTCATCATGCCCTGAACCGGTAGCCCGCGCCGTGCACGGTGAGTATATGCCGGGGGTTCGCGGGGTCTCGCTCGATCTTCTGGCGGAGTTTGGCGATGTGCTGATCGAGCGTTCGGGTGGTACCGCCGTAGGCGACTCCCCAGAAACGCTCGAGGAGGGCGTCCCGCGTATGGACGGTTTCCGGATTCGCGAAAAAGAAGCGAAGGAGATCCACCTCGCGCGAGCTGAGTTCGCGCCGCTCGACCGAGCCGTCGCGCGCGAGATCGACGGTGAACCGGAGGGGATCGACGGTGCATTCCCCGAAGGAAAACGGCTGCGTCGGCCCGACCCCGGCGCGCGGGAGCGTCTCGCCGCCCGATCGCCTGAGCGCGGCCTTGACGCGCGCGACGAGCTCGCGCACGCCGAAGGGCTTCACGACGTAATCGTCGGCACCGAGCTCGAGGCCGAGAACCTTGTCGATCTCCTCCTCCCGCGCGCTCAGGAACACGACGGGAAGGATGCTGTCCGTCTTGCGGATCTCCCTGCACGCGTCGTAGCCGCTCATGCGCGGCATCATGATGTCGAGCAGGGCGAGATCGATGCCCCCTTCCTTCCAGGCGGCGACCGCTGCCTCCCCGTCGGCGACCGCGGTAACCGCGTATCCTTCCGACTCGAAAAGATCGACGAGCCCTTCCCTGATCGCGGCTTCGTCCTCGGCGACGAGAATCCTTTTCATCGTTTGATCCCCTTGCCCGCGGCGAGCGGGAGACTGAGCGTGAACACGCTTCCGGATTTTCCGTCGACGCGCTCGCGCGGCGCGTAGCGCACGTCGCCCCCGAGCGCGCGGGCGAGGGAGCGGGCGATCGAAAGCCCGAGCCCGGTCCCGCCGACCCCGGAGGTGATGCTCGCGTCTACGCGGTGAAACTCGCGGAAAATCCTCGACCGATGCGCGCGCGGGACGCCGATACCCCGATCCGCGACCGAGACGAGACAAACGCCGCGCGCGGAATCGGCGGTCACGGCGACGCCGATATCGCGGACGTCGCGGGAGTACTTTTCCGCGTTCGAGACGAGATTGAGAAGGATCCTCACGACGGCGTCGGCGTCCGCGAGCGCGACGACGGGCGCCTCCGGAACGTTTACGGAGACCGAAAAGCCCCCGACCCGGAGGCGCTCGGCTATGCCCTCGACGGTTTCGCGCGCGAGACGCGCGACGTCGACCTCCGCGCGGGTGACCTTCACCTTTCCCCGCTCGAGTTTCGCGACGTCGAGCACGTCGCCGATGAGTTTGGAGAGCCGCTCGCTTTCGCCGACGATGCGAGCGAGGTAACGGTCGCGCTTCTCGCGGTCAAGGTCGGCGCCGTCGGCGAGCATCTCGGAGTACATCCTGATCGAGGTAAGCGGGGTCTTGAGCTCGTGCGACACGGTGGTCACGAAGCCCGTCCGCCTCCGCGCCTCGAGGAGCCGGTTCGCGGAGAACCGCCACAACACGATGCCGGCGGTCGCGACCGAGGCGAAAAGGACGAGAACGAGCGAGGAAAGCGCCCAGCGCGACGCGCGAACGCGGTTCTCGAAGGCGGAAGGGTCGGCGAGGATGATCGCGGTCTCCCAATAGGGAAGGTATTCCGATACCTCGCCAGAAACGAGCGGCGTCCGCCACGCGGCGCTCTCGACGCCCGGCACCGGGATGAGCGGCTCTCCCGCCTGGTCGAGAACCGCGAGATACCTGAGCCCGTCGGCGGGCGATCCTCCCCGGGCGGCGATCGCCCGGCGAACCGCGCCCATGTCGAGCTCGCACCCGACGATCCAGTCGCCGCGCTTTTCCCAGTAGACGAGCACGAAGGAGTTGTCGAAGATGCGGGGAACGAGGCCCCGGTCAGATCCCGACACGAGGTCCCGGAAGTATTTGGAGGACTCGATATAAACCGAGCGCGCGGGCGTCGACTCGCGCGTGTTCACCGCGTCGATCTGCGGATTGACCTTCCGCTTGAGCGGCTCCTTCCCCTCCTCCGCGGCGAGGTCGTATACCTGCCGCTGCACCGCGGTATCGGTCTCGAAGATGCTTTGCGCGACCTTTGACCTCACCGTCGCCGCGTCGTCCCTCGCGACCGGCGCCGATTCCATCGGGGACCGCGACTCCGCTTCCGCCGACTCGGGAGGGAGCGATTCCTCCGCGCGCGCGGCCTTCTTCGCGGAACGGCCGAAAAGGGATGATCCCGATCGCTTCGGCGTCGACGATTCTTTTGCGACCATCGACGGAGCCTCCTCCATCGTGAGAGCGAGATCTCGCTCGTCGGCTTGAATCGCCTGAACCACATCTTTCGCCGCGGCGGGAGCCGGTTCGACGATCGAGGATTCGTATTCCGCCGCGATGTTCCGGTAGACGGGAATGGGCTCGGCGTTGCTGAAGACGTTCATGTACCGCCAGTTGAACCTTCGCGTTTCCTCGTCGGCGCCGTCGCCGGGCTTTCCGGAAACGCCGTTCGCCGCGGGATACACGATGGAACCCGAGGCGTCGAGAAGGAAGGGAATGCCCACGAGCGGATCGCGCTCCTTCCAGGCGGCGAGCTCGCGCGCGGCGGGCTTTCCCGCAGTCCCCGCCCCCGGGGCTCCCGCGCCGAGGGATTCCGGAAGGCTTTCGAACCACGAGCCGATCCGGTCGTTCGTCTGTGCGACCTCGAGAAGGAGCGATTCGCGGAGCCGGGTGCGCATCGCGATCTCCTGCTGGTCGACGCTCCGCGCCGCGAGCCAGGCGAGGGCAGCGAGCGGAACGACGAGAAGCGGTATGGCGACGGCGAGCGCGAGGCGCCCGCTTGATCCTTTCATGAAAACCATTGTAGCAGTTTTACTCGCCGCGGACAAACCCTTTCGCCTTCGCGAGATCCTCGAGCGGGGCGAGGACGGCCGTATCGAGCGCGCTCGCCGCCTTCGTGTCCGCCTTGCGCGATTCGAGCCAGGCTTCGCGCTCGGCCGACAGGGCCGCTATCTCCGCCTGGATCTTGCCCCGTTCGGCGAGCTTCGCCGCGAGATAGGCCTCGCGGGCGGAATCGTCGAGCGCGCGGAGCTCGGGGGGAAGTTCCGCTTCCTTGACCGAGGCGAGCGGAACCCCGCCGGTCGAGGTCGCGTCCACGAGGTCCCACGAGGAATTGGAGTAACTCTCCGAGGACTTCACCTTCGCCCGCTTGAAGAAGCCGGCCCGGTTCTCGCTCGCGGCCTTCGCGTCCTGCTCGACCTGCAGTTCCTTGCGCGCCGCCCCCTGGGAACCGTAGGCGACGTAGGTGTCGTTGAGCCGCGAGTTAAGCTCGCTCAGGCGATCGTCCTGCGGGCACGGCACGTACTCGTATTCGTAGTCGCCGTCGATGTTCGCGTAGGCCCCGCCGGTGACCCGGGCGCCGTCCGCCCACATCGTGTCGATGCCTTCGCCGCGATCGCCGCAAAAAATGGTGTTCACGACGACGCCCATTCGCGCGGCCCGTTTGCCGGACGAGCGATACCCGACCGGCCCCTGGGTAAAGGGCTCGTTGCCCGCGATATACACGACGCGAAGGTCTGACTCGCGCGCCGACCAGTCGAGCTCGTCGAGACTTCTCCTGATGACCATGCCGCAGTACTCCGAGCCCCCGTTCGTGTCAAGCTCGAAGAGCTGCGCCGAAAGGGCGTCAAGGTCGTCGGTGAAGGGCATTATCTTCCTGATATAGCCCGAGAACACGGAGTTCGAGTCGTTCCCGTATTCATAGAGGGCGACCTCGAGCCGGGCGCGCTCGCCGTGACGGGACATCCTTCCGGTCTCCTCCACGATGTTCCAAAGCTGGCTCTTTGCCTGATCGATGAGCCCGTCCATGCTGTTCGAGGTGTCGAGCAGAAGCGCGATCTGGATAAGCGGGCGCTCGTCGCGGGAACGGGCGGACGCGAGACCCATGGAGAGCGCGAGAAGGAGCGGGAGCGCCGCAAGGCGCAGTACGTTACGCGATGATTTCATATCATGCCTCCTGATAAGCGGTGATACCCTGAAGGATAGAGCGGACCGCTCGCGGGGTTGTCAGGAGGATGTCACAAGTCGTAAAAAAATCGTAAAAGCGATAACTGAAGGGGCGAGCGCATACCCCGGAAGGGTTATCCGTTCACGGCCGGACGCTCAGGTATACGGAGAAGAAATGGAAAACGCTTCCGCCCATCACGAAAAGATGCCATACGAAATGCGTCCACTTCACCTTTTTCATCGCGTAGAATATCGTCCCGAGGACGTAAAAGCCGCCGCCGATGAGCAAAAACAGCCAACTCAGGCCGCTCCCGCTCGCCGCGAACAGGTTCTCCCTAATCGGCCGGCTTGCAAGGATGATGATCAATCCCATCGGTATATACGTGATTGCGGACAGCGTTCGCATCCGTGAGCCGAAGATCGAGTAAAAGGTGATGCCCGCGGCCGCGAGCGCCCAGATTACCCCGAAGATCGCCCATCCGAGCGCGCCGTGAAGCGCGGTCAGGCAATACGCGGTATAGGTCCCGGCGATCAACAGATAGATGGAACCGTGATCGAATATGCCGAATACCTTTTTCGCGAGCGGATTCGTCAGCGCGTGATATAAGGTCGACGCGAGATAGAGAACGATTAATGACGCGCCGAATACGGCAAACCCGACGATATAGGAAACCCGGTATTCCGGGGGCGCGTACAGAACCGCCTGAACGACGAGAAGGACGAGCCCGGCGATCGACAGCCCCGCGCCGACCCCGTGAGTGATGGCGCTCGCGATTTCCTCGCCAAGCGTATAGCGCTTGATTTCTTTCATTTAAATGAAACTCCATGGAAGTACGTGATTGAAGTCTTTTTATCTTCCTGATATCCAGACCGCGCGCGCGGTAATCGGTTGCAACGGTACGCGGGGCTTGAATCTTTCTCCGGAATAGAGGATGATGATCGTAATTCTTCCTATACAGGCACGGTTTACGGGAAACGCTCGTTCGGTTCTTGATCCCTCCCCACGGTAGAAGGTTCGCCCTAGGCGGACCAATAACATCCCGGGGGAATGACCCCGGATCAAGGAGCCTTAAATGGCAAAAAAAATCTATATCGGTAACCTCAGCTACCAGACCAGCGACGACACCCTTCGCCAGGTGTTCTCCGCGTTCGGCGAGCTTACCTCGTGCGCGACCATCGTCGACCACAACACCAACATGTCGAAGGGCTTTGCCTTTATCGAGTACAAGGAAGACGCGGGCGCCGCGGCCGCCATCAGCGGCATGGTCGGCCAGTCGATCGACGGCAGGCAGGTTCGCGTGAGCGAGGCGACCGCAAAGCCGAGAACCGAGCGCGGCGATCGCGGCGGTTACGGCAACAACCGCTGGTAATCCAAGGCGTTTCGACGGCCATCCGACCGGATGGCCGTCTTGCCGAACGCCGGCAGATTCGCGTGAATAGGAGGTAATCATGAGAGTAAACTATTCAGGCGAGAAGCGCCGACGGGAACTCGCGCTCAAGCAAAAGAAAGAGGACAAGGCGAAAAAGATCGCCGAGCGAAAGCTCCTCAAGGCCCAACAAGCCGAGGGATCCCTCGCCGAGCAGGACCAGGACGGGTTGAATCCGGCCGATGACGCCGAGGAAGAAGACTCCGAAGAAACGACCTAGTTTCCCCTGAGGCCCCCCTCGGGCAGGCCCTAACGAACCCTCACCGACCCGCGATATTCCTTCCGAATTCCTTGCAACGCTCAATCGCGTCCGCGTCCGGGTCCCAAAGAACCTTTAAGCCCTCATTGACGAGCTCAAAGCCCGACGCGACGAGGAGCTTGCCGATCTTGGCGACCGATTCCCCGCTCCATCCGTAACAGCCGAACGCAGCCGCTTTCTTGTTTTTGAAGCGAAGCCCTTCGATCATCTCGAGAATCCCGGCCGTGGCGTTCGTGATTCCCTTCCCGATAGTCGGCGAACCGACGAGCACGAGCCGCGACTTGAACACCTCGGTGATGACGTCGTTCTTGTCGGTCTTCGAGACGTTGAAGAGCTTCACGGTCGTTTCCCTTCCCGCTTCGCGGATTCCGGTCGCGATAGCCTCGGCCATGTGCCGCGTCCCGTCCCACATCGTGTCGTAGAGAACGGTTATCTGGTCTTCCTGATAGTCGCGACTCCATTCAATGTATTTTTTCACGATTTGAGTCGGGTCCTTCCGCCAGATGACGCCGTGACTCGGCGCGATGAGGTCGATCGGAATCTTGAGCGAGAGAACTTCCTCTATCTTCTTGTCGACGAGCGCGCTGAAGGGAGTCAGGATATTCGCGTAGTACTTGATGCACTCGGCATAAAGCTCGGCCTCGTCGACGAGATCGTTAAAAAGTCCGTTCGTCGCGTAATGTTGCCCGAACGCGTCGTTGCTGAAAAGCACGTTGTCGCCGGTCAGGTAGGTCGCCATGCTGTCGGGCCAGTGAAGCATCTTCATCTCGACGAACACGAGTTTCTTCCCGTTCCCGACGTCAACGCTGTCCCCGGTCTTCACCGTGCGAAAATTCCATTTTTCGTGGTATTGGCCGGTAAGCGACTTCACGGCGTTCTCGGTGCAATAGACCGGGACGTCGGGAATATGGCGGATCAGCTCGCTTAAGGCGCCGGAATGATCGACCTCTCCGTGATTCGCCACGATGAAATCGATTTTCTCGAGCGGTATTTCCTTTTCTAGGTTCTCGACGAATTCCTTGTCGTACGGTCGCCACACGGTGTCGATGAGCGCGATTTTTTCCTCTCGGACGAGATACGAGTTGTAGCTCGAGCCCTGATTCGTCGAGTATTCGTTACCGTGAAACTTCCGGAGTTCCCAGTCGATCTTGCCGACCCAACAAACGTTGCCCTTGACGGGAATGTTCATACGATCCTCCTTCGCGATATTACCGGTATTTTTCCGAGAAGTCGTCGAGCATGGCGTGAAGCCGTTCGTGAACCCCGTGGCCGATGACGGTCTCCTCGTGCCGCTCGAAGCCTTCCAGTATCTCCCGCTGCCCGGAATCCGGTATAGCCTTGTCCCCCATCGGGAAGAGGATCTCGTTCTCCTTCCGGATATGCGCCCGCAGGAGCTCAATATATCCGCGCGCGTTCGCCGCGAAAGAGCCTGCGTCGAACGGAGTCTTCGCGACTGCCTCCGCCATGGCGCGGACGTACTTCCTTCCTTCCTCGTGCTCGACGAGCATCTGCCCGATCGGACCCCGTTCCCTCGGTATTCCATATCGTTCCATCGCCGGGAAAAGGATTTTCTCCTCTTTCCCGTGATGACAGGTATCCGCGAATACCTTGAGAAAATCGATCATCGCGGAGGGATCGTTCTTGTCGACAAGTTTATCCGTTTCGGCGAAAACCGCGATCCTCTCGAGAATCGCGAGGCCGCGAAGTATCGCCTCATGCTCGTTCATCAAGTCTTCGCTCGCGTATTTCATGGATTTCCCCCTTTCCGTAAAGGATAGGGGAAATGTCGGGAATGTCAAATCGCCAGTATTGAGCGATCGCTCAGGGCCTGGTCGTGACGAACGCCTTCCTCTCTCCCGCGCATATGATCTCGATGAGGTCGCGTCCGGATCTCATCGCGGACGGAACCCCGCCGCCGGGCTGAACCCAATGTCCCGCCATGTAGAAGTTCCTCAATCCCGGAAGGGTTTTCTTCATCGAGAGGTTAATGGTGTCTTTCGTGATGAGCCATGCCTCGAAGGTTCCTCGCCGGTTTCCGGTGTAGCGCTCCCAGGTGACGGGGGTCACGGTGTCCATCATCTCGATGTCCTTCCCGATTCCCGGGTATACCTGCTCGAGACCCGCGATGAGCTCCTTCGCGACGGCATCCTTCTCCGCCTCGTACGCGGCGCGGTCGGAGGAAAGCCGCTTCCACCGGTCATAATCGGAAGTATACATGAGCTCGAGAAGCGAGCACCCGGAGGGCGCGAGGCTCGGGTCGAACGAGTAGTTCATGAAGCCTATCTTGGCGTGCGTCCGTCCCTCTATCGTCATCGGTCGCTCGAGCGTTCTGACCGCCATGTGAGGCTCCTTCGAGAAGTCCCGCCTGATCCCGAGCGCGAGCGAGAAGAGCGGCTCGAAAAGCGGAAGCTCGGCGTATTGCCGGTCGATCTTCCGGTTCCGGTATTTTCCCCCGAGCATCCGGTAGATCGTCGTGTATCCGTCCGCGCAGGAGATAACGATATCCGCTCGATCGACGGTCCCGTCATCGAGCTCGATACCGACGGCCCGTCCCCGCTCTACGAGGATTCGCGAGACGCCCCGCCCGTAGTGAATCGTCCCGCCAAGGCTGACGAACCGGCGCTCGATCCGCCTCGAGAATTCGAGCGAGCCGCCGCGGGGAAATCCCGCGTTCCCGACGTGCTTCCAGGCGAGCATGAACACGAGCGCCATGAGCGCCATGCGGGGGTCATTGAACGAGTCGCGTATGCCCTCCCGAAGGACGGGGCTCGAGAACCGCTCGGCGAAATCGCCGATGGAAAGCCTTGAGTACCTCGAGAAGTCGCCCATGTACGGCCCGAGCTTCCGCATCATCGCGATAAAGTCGCGTAAGCCCATGAGCTCTCGGGGCTTCCCGAAATCCATGTCGAATTCGGCAAAGCGCTTTATGAGGCCGGTAAACTCGTCGATCGTCGCGGCGTCCTCCGGTGAGAGTTCTTTCATGTGCGCGTTGAGCCTGTCCGCGTCCGAGTAGACCGTGAACGACCGCTTCATCCCCGCGGCTTCGACCTCAAGAATGTTCACCGAGTCATCGTCGAACACGGAAACGCCGTCAAGCGCGCCGAGCTCGTCCCAATACTTGCGGAACGTCCCGCCGGGTTTCGTCCCGACGAGCCAGTGAATGCAGCCGTCGATCGTGTAGCCTTTCCGTTTCCACGCGGTACAGAGCCCCCCGGGAGCCGTGTGCCGCTCGTATATCACGGCCTCGAACCCGTTCATGCGCGCGTAACACCCCGCGGACAAGCCCGCGATCCCGCCGCCGATAATGATGATCTTCTTTTTTTCCATGATCAGTTCTCCCCTGAAAGCTCAAGCGTGTACTTCGGCGAGCCCGGCCCGCCCTGCGTGCCCGAAAACTTGATAAAGAGCGAATCGGACTCCCTGAACCAGTAACTCATGCCGTAGAAACATGCGGGCACCCCATGGGCCGTAACCTCAACCCTGACGGCAAGCTCTTCCTTCCCGCCCACGGCAAGCGGCGCCGCGGCCATGCGCCGCGCGGCCATCTTGTAGGCCTTTCCGTTTTTGGGGTTGACGATCCAGAACGTCATCGCGTCACCGCCGCTTTCGACGAACCGGGCGAGGCCGTAATCCATTGAGGCGAACCAGGGATCCCCGTCAAGGCGACCCTTCGCGGGCCTCGACGTTCCGTCAGCGCTGATCTCGATCCCGTCGCCCTTCCGGGTGAAAACCCGCTTCTCGCCGCTTGCCTTGACGCTCGTCCAACTGACGGCAGAACCCTTCGCGTCGGAGACGACGACGTCGCGTTCTCCCGATCCGAGGGCCGCTGACTCGATCGTGACCAGGCCCGTAGACGCGTCTTTCTCGATCGTGACGAAACGCTCGCCCGTCGCTGCTCCGATCGTCTCGAGGTACCGGATCGATTCCGCCGTCGAGCCCACGGACCACACCGCGAGAAAAAGCGCGACGCCCATACATGTTTTTTTCATCGTTGCCTACTTGTTTGAATCGCGGTAATACCGCATGAGTTTCATGCCGTGCGACATGCTTTGCTTTTTGAGGAAGGAATACATTCCGTCGAAGTCGTACCCGGGAGGAAGGATTTCCTCGGGGAAGGGAGGCTCGGTCAGATAGACGTGCATGATGTACGCGACCCACGCGTAACCGAGCTTCCCGAACGAGCTCTTCGCGTCTTCGTCGGTGCCCGGGAGAAAGGCGCGAAGATCGCCGTAAAACTCCGAGAGAAACCGGGCGCGCTCGGCGACGTTCCAGGCATTGGCGAGCGCCGTCGTCTCGGCGTCACCCAGTTTCGGCACGTCGAAGATGAATACGTTTTCGCCGACTCCCGCCGCGTCGAGGGTCTTCCTGAGTTCGCGATCGTCGATCCCCGCGTTGACGAAGGCGTTTTGCGCGAACCGGACAAAGCCCGCGTATTCGAGAATCGAACGGGCCTCGGAACGCGCCTTTTCCCCGGATCGCTCGAAAGAGTAGACGGCGATCTTGTAGCCTTTCGCGCGCGCCTTTTTCCGCTTCATGACGTTTCGCATCGTCTCGAGCTGCAGCGCGGAAACCCTATAGCGCGCGGCCCCGTCGTTCCCGACGCTCTCGACGTAGCCGTCCTTTTTCATTCTCGAGAGATTTGTTCTGACCGTGCCCCTGGAAATCCCGAACGACTCCGCGAAGTCGTACACGAAGTCGAGCCGGGCGTACTGAACGCCCGGAACGCGGTACTCCTTGAGGGAGTCGGCGAACATGAGCGCGTAATGAATCAGCTCATGGGACACGACGGGGTATTTCTCGATAAATGTCATCGTTTTAACCTGTTACACATTAGCAAAAACATTATGTATTTACTGTAACACGTATTTTCAGCTTGTCAAGCGTCATTGGAGGATTTTGGGCGAAAAAAGCCCCGCGCGCCGCGGGGGACCCCGAACGTTTCTCCGTCGGCGACGGGACATTATCTTCCGTTCCGTTTCAGCTCCTTCTGGAACTTCGAGATGCGCTTCCATTTTTGGTCGTTCTCGCGCCGCGCGCGATCGTCGGTTCTTCGCTCCATCCACGCCTGTTCCCTCGCGAGATCGAGGTAGGCGCGATAGCGCGCGCCGTCAAGCTCGCCGGACTCAAGAGCCGCGCGGACGGCGCATCCCGGCTCCGCTCCGTGGCCGCAATCGTCGAAACGGCACCGGGAGGCGAGCTCGGCGATCTCGGGGAAGCCGCCCGCGAGGGAGTCGGAATCCCCCCAAAGCTTCAGCTCCCTGATGCCGGGGCTGTCGATCAGGAGAAGGCCCGATTCCAGGCGATAGAGCCTGCTCGAGGTCGTCGTGTGCCGGCCCCGAAGGTCGTCCTCGCGAACGTAGCCCTCGCGCGCGACCGGCGCGATCCCCGCGAGCGCGTTGACGAGCGCGGACTTCCCGACCCCGCTTTTCCCGAGCATGCACACGGTCTCGCCCGGCGACACGATCGAGGACAGATCGCCCACGCCCTCGCCGGTCCGCGCGCTTAACGCGACGACGGGCGTTTGCGGCGCCGCGCGATTCGCGCTGGCTATCGCCTCGTCGCGCGCCTCGACGCTCGCGAGATCGGCCTTGTTGAGGACGATGCAGCACGAGGCGCCCGAGTTTTTCGCGACTACGAGCGCGCGCTCGAGAAACCTGACGAGAAAGTTCCTCCCGCCGTCGAGCGCGAACACGAGAAACACGACGTCCACGTTCGCGGCGAGCGCCTGCTCCTCGCTTTTGGGTCCCGCGCTCCCGCGGCTGAGCGCGGATCGGCGATCGAGAACGGCCTGCACGCGAACGGAATCGCCTTCGACGTCGACGAAGACCCAATCGCCGATCACGGGATAATCGGCGGGACCGGCGGCGCCGTACTCGAACCGTCCGCTGACCCGCACGTCGTCGAACAACCCAATCCCGACGGCGCGGTCGCCGGTGCCCGCGAACCCGGGGCGCCCCGCAAAGTCCGGGCACACGACTTCATAGAGATGCCGTTCGCGGGCGACCACCCGGGCGAGAAGGCATTTTCCGAGGAGCGGATTCGCGTCGACGGCTTGCGCCCACGCGGCGAAAAGCTCCGGCTTCCAACCCCATGACTCGGGGGAATAATCAAGACCTGTTTGCGAAGAAATAGACATGGCAACACCCTTTGGCTACGGGCCGCGACAAAACGACGGGACGATAGCCTGTTTCAGTTTTTTCCGCTTTAATTGGTTGACGGGGTGTTTGGGGACGGGTTATGCGGTATGTGTCCGGAACGGATAGGAGTGGGCGGGGAAACGAGGTTCTCTCGACGATTGTGGATCACTCGCCGACACGATTCGCCATTCGCCTATCTGAACGCCACCGTCATCGATAATGCAATCACCTTCATGAAAGACCTCCTTGAAGAACGGGATGCTTTCAGCATATTCCCGACGCCGGCGGTTGTCAAGAGAATCGGCGCTACGCGCGGCGGCAAGGAAAAGCTTCACACAACCCAAAAGCGCGGGTTATACTTTCACCAAGACGCTTCGGGTCTTCTCGCCTTGATCCGAAAGCACGTCGCGGAGGTTTCGATGTTCGACGCGTTACAGAACGTTAGTCCCGTATATCTCGCGCTTTGCGCGACGCTCTTTACCTGGGGCCTCACGGCAATGGGCTCGGCGTTGGTTTTCTTTTTCAAATCCATCAACCAGACGGTGCTGAACTCCATGCTCGGCTTCGCGTCGGGAATCATGATCGCGGCGAGCTTCTGGTCGCTCCTCAACCCGGCGATCGACATGGCGGAGTCGATGGGGGTCCCGCCGATTCTCCCCGCGGTCACCGGATTCCTGGGAGGAGGGGCGTTTCTTTTCCTCGTCGACCGACTGCTCCCCCACCTTCACGCCGGGCTCGACGCGAGCAAGGCGGAGGGAATCAAGACCTCATGGCAGAGAAGCGTGCTTCTCGTCATGGCTATAACGCTCCACAACATACCGGAAGGGCTCGCGGTCGGCGTCGCGTTCGGCGCGCTCGGTCTTTCGGGATCCCCGGCGACGCTCGGGTCCGCGATCGCGCTCGCGCTCGGCATCGGGATCCAGAATTTCCCCGAGGGCGCGGCCGTCTCGATCCCGCTCAGGCGGGAGGGCATGCGCCGCAGGAAATGCTTCATGATAGGACAGGCCTCGGGCGTGGTCGAGCCGATCGCGGGCGTTCTCGGGGCGTTTCTCGTCGTCGCGATGCAACCGATCCTTCCCTACGCGCTCGCCTTCGCGGCGGGCGCGATGATCTACGTCGTCGTCGAGGAACTGATCCCCGAGGCGCAGCAGAACGGAAGCTCAGACTACTCGACGATCGGGGCGATGGCCGGCTTCGCGGTCATGATGCTTCTCGACGTCGCCTTCGGTTAAATCCGGCCGCGCATCCGGAAAGGGATATCCTTCGGCGCGGCGCTATGATCGTTCGCGCGAGGAAAGGCGTTCGGTCAGCATCGGCCAGAACGAATGGATCGCGAGACCGACGAGGACCGCGCAGGCGGCCAGCGCGTCCGCGCGGGTAAACCGCTCGCTGAAAACGAGAGCGCTCGAGGCGACGCCGAATACGGGAACGAGAAGCGAGAACGGCGCGATCCGCTTCGCGCCGTGCCGCATGATGAGCTGATTCCACGCGCCGTACCCGAACAGGGTCGAGAGAGCCACCAGATACGCGAGGGCCCCGACCGTGATCGGGCGGATCGCGGCGAGGGACGAGACGACGGCCGATCGCTCGAAGGCGAACGAAAGCGCGAAAAGCGGCAGGGGCGAAAACGCGCTCGACCATATCATGAGCGAAAGGCCGTCGGCCTTCTGCATCCGCTGCGTGACGATGTTCGCCGAGGCCCAGCAGAACGCGGCGGCGATGACCATCGCGAAGGGAAGGAGCGCGAGACCGGACGTCGCGTCGACGAGACTCGAGCGGGCGATCAGGGCAAGCCCGAATCCCGCGATCGCCATTCCCGCAACGCTGCACGCGCGTATCCTCTCGCGAAGCGCGATCGCCGCGAGAATCACGGTAAAGAACGCCTGGGACTGAAGTATGATCGAGCTGAGCCCGGACGGGGCGCCGAGCTTGATCGCGAGGAAAAGAAAGCCGAATTCGCCGAGGCCAAGAAGCAGCCCGTACGAGGCTAAAAGCGGCCAGGATACCTGAGGGCGCCTCACGAGGAAGATGGCGGGGAAGACGGAGAGCGTGAACCTGAGCGCGGCGAGAAAGAACGGCGGGACTCCGTCGACGCCGATCTTGATGACCACGAAGTTGAAACCCCAGATAGCGGTGACCAGCAGAATGATCACGATCGCGCGAAGCGAGAGTTGCGGGCGCACGGCATTGGTATCCATGACCCCTGATTCTACCGCAATCGGCGTCGAACGTCTCCCCGTCGCCTCGCCATGTTTCGCGCGCCGTCACTCCGCGGAAGAGAGATTTTTGCCCATGTACGGAAGCAGGTCCTCGACGATGAGCGAGAGCGTCAGGCCGTGCCCCGGGCTGTTGGTGACCGCGAACTCGTGCGGGACTCCGGCCTCGGTCAGTTGGGCATGAAGGTATTCGCATCCCGCGCGGATATGACCGTAACCGTCCTGCGCGTTATACGAAAGTCTCAAGCCCCGGAGCCGCTCAGGCAAACCGAGATACGCAGAGATCTTCTTGTCCCAGTCGCCGAGCCCCGCATACCAGAGCGCGCACAGGGCGTCGTCCTCGGGGGATCCGTCAAGGACCGGAATCCTTCCGGGTCGCTCCCCCGGCCCGCCGGGGGAAAACGCGGAAGCGAGGGCCTCGAGATGGTCGGAAATCTTTGACCAGCCGGTCCACGCGTCGCGAAGCCCGCCGGGAGCGAGGATAGCCGGCGCGATGGCGTATACGACGCCAAAGACGTCGGGATGCCGCATGCCCTGCGAAAGGGCTGAAGACCTGAACGCGTCGAAGAGGAAAAAGGCCGTATCACGTTGCGCCTGAATCGCCTGCCTAGACGATCCGGGAACGCGCGAGCAGGAACCGGACACGAGGGCGAAAAAGACGGCGAAGACGACCATGGACGCGCGCGAAAAAGACCTACCGTTCATGGAGACCTCCTTCCCGTCAAGTATAGGTCCCGGCACCGCGATTTACCAATCAGGCTATCGCGCGGAGAAGGCTCAACGAGAACGGCGCGACCATATAGAGGGCGAAGGCGAGGAGGAACGAGTAGCCGAAAAGCTCGAACGCCGCGGAGACGCGCGCGAGCCTCTCCTCGCGGCTTTTGAGCGCGCGAAAAAGTCCGGTCCTCCCGAACCACGCGAGATAGCCCGCGGCGATGATCGGTATCGTCATGCCGAGCGACATGGAGAGGACCGCGAGAATCCCTATGCCGACGATGTCGAGCGAGAGCGAGAGGACGAGCACCAGTATCGCGCCGGGGCAGGGATAGATCCCGGTCAGGAGAATGGTTCCGAGACTGGCCGAGCCCGTCGCGGCGCGAGGGGTTTTCCGGGCGAGATCGAGAACCGCCGTTACGACGAGATAGAGCGCGACGGCGGCAAGGAGAAGATACGCGAAGCCTTCCATATACATGCCGATATTGTCCGCCCTTCCGGAGATCGCGCCCGAGACCCCGCGAAGGGCGAGAAGTATCACGACGGCGGCTCCGGCATGGAGGAGCGCGAGGAGCGCGCCGGTGCCCGCGGGTTCCCAGGGCGGGGCGTTTCGCGCGAGATAGAGCGAGAAGACGACGGTCTTGCGGTGACCGGGACCGAGCGCGTGGAGCATGCCATACAGGAAGGCGACGCCGACGATCGCCCAGAGCGCGGACCCGGAGGCGCCCTCCTTCCAGGAGTAAAACGCGTCGCCGAGCGTGTCCCGAAGGCTCGCCTGCCTCGAGACGAGATCGGGGTTCGCGCCGCCCGCGCGCACCGGGGAAACCGCGCGCGCGGCTTCGCGCTCGCCGGCGGCGCCCGACCCCATGAAGGGATTCGCGGCGACCGGAGGGATGAACGCGAGGGAGAGCGCGATGACGAACGCCGCGCGAAGCGCCATGGCAACCGAGCCGCGCGCCTTCCGCCGCGCGGATACACCGTTACTCATAGACGATCCTGATCTCGCGGGGATAATAGGTTTGGAGCCCCTTCTTCCAGGTATAGTAGACGGTCGTGTCGTCGACCGCGCCGAGCGGGTTGTAATACACCGGATAGTCGCGGTTCTCCACGATCGCGAACGACGGTTTAACGAGGGCGCCGTCATACGTCAGTTTCACGGGCTCCGCGTCCGCGCTCCTGATGTCGCAGAAGAAGGTGTAGTCGTATACCGCGAGGGCGATCTCGCCCGGCTCGGATTTCGAAAGATCGATAAAGAACCGGTAGGCGACGCGATCGCCCCGGCGCAGCACCGAGAATTTGCTCACGCTCGCGGGGTTGGTCCGCCTCGATCCCTGCCTGATGAAGGTGAAGTAGTAATAGTTCCTGAGATTGGCGAAGGCGCCGTCGTGCACGGCCTTCGTCTCCGCCGCGTTGAAGACCCCGTCCCCGTTCGCGTCGTAGTTCATGAGGTCGGCGCTGAAGAACTGGTCGAAGGTCCATTCGAGAAAACAGCCGGAAAGCCTCGCGCCGTCCCACACGAACTCGGCCTTGTTCGTCAGGAACATGTGGGGATGGGCGAACGCGAGGGCCGGAACGAACAGAAGAATCGCGGCGAGCATACCGCGAGCGCGCGAGGGAATACTGAATTCTCGAGCGCGATCAGCGCGAGATTGCCGATGAGCGAATTGCATAGGACGAATATAGCACTTTTTCCTGAAGGAATATACGGCCTGTGACTTTGCATATTTATTCTATAACCTACTAATACAGTTGACATTATATTATTTAACAATTATACATTACTAATCTTATCTTTTTAATAGTTTTAAGGAGTAAACCATGAAAGCACGGAAGAGTACTCTCGCGCGCATTGTTCTCACCTTCTCGTTAACCATTCTCACGTTGACGCTCGCCGCGGGGGGCGATCGTCAAACCGTGCGCATCGCGTATCTCCCGCTGACGCACGCGTACCCGCTTTTCGCCGAGGCGGATCTCTTCGCGGGAAGCTTCAAGACCGCGAATCTCGAGCTCGTGCGATTCTCGTCCTGGCCCGACCTTGCCGAGGCGTTAAACTCGGGCAAGGTAGACGGCGCGTCCATACTCTTCCCGTTGGCGCTTAAAGCGAAACAAAACGGGATCGGGATCAAGGTAGTCGCCTTGGGACACCGCGACGGAAACGTGTTCGTCGTGAAGCCTTCGATCACGTCGGCCGCGGAACTCAGGGGTAAAACCGTTGCCATCCCCTCGAAGTTTTCATCGCACTATATCCTCCTCGCACTCGCGCTTAAAAAGGCGAGGCTTGCCTTCTCGGACATTAACCTCGTCGAACTCCCCCCGCCCGAGATGCCCGCGGCGCTCGTCGAGGGCCGTATAGACGGATACCTCGTCGCGGAGCCTTTCGGCGCGAAGGCGGTCGCCTTGGGCAAGGGTAAGGTTCTCTTCGAATCGGGAGAGCTTTGGCAAGATTCCCTTTGCTGCGCGCTCGCCCTCAGAAGCGACTTTATCGCAGGGAATCCCGGAGCGGCTGCAGAGGTAGTCGCCGGGTATAGCAAGGCGGCGAAAGCGTTGGAGAAAGAAGAATCAGGCGCCATCGACGCGGGAAGGAAGGCGCTCAAGCTCGACAACGGCGTGCTCGACCTGTCGCTTCGCTGGATTTCCTTCAATCGCCTTAGCGTCGGCGCGACCGAGTACGCCCGCTTCGCGGATTACGTGCGGGAATTCGGCCTGTTGAAGGATCCGCCCGCCGCGGAAGACATCCTCGACAAGACCCTCTACCCGAAGGAATGACAGCCATGAGAAAGGTCCCGTCACGACTCTCTTTTTTCGCGGGTCCCGCGACTCTCGCTCTCGCGTGGCAACTCGCCGCGACCTCCGGAGCGTGGGAGAAAAGCCTCTTCCCCCCGCCGAGCGCGGTCGCGACGGGCCTTCTCGAGCTCGCGCGAAACGGTTTCCTCGCGGAAAGCATTGCGGTAAGCGCGTACCGTTTCGGCGTCGGATTCGCCCTCGCGGCGATCGCGGCGTTCGTCATAGGCGTCGTCGCGGGAAGAATACCGCTCATCTGGCGCCTGATCGGGCCCGCGTTTCAGGCCCTGCGCCCGGTCTCGCCGATCGCCTGGATGCCCTTCGTCGTGCTCTTTCTCGGGATCGGAGACCGGCCGGCGATCGCGATCATCTTCATCGCGGCCTTCTTTCCGGTGCTCGTAACGACGGTCGCCGCGATGAACGCGCTCGATCCGTCCCTCTACCGCCTCGGGAGGGCGCTCGCGCTCCGCGAGCCCGCGCTGACGCTTCGCGTGCTCGTGCCCGCCGCGCTCCCGCAAGTATTGACGGGCGTGCGCATCTCCACGGGGACGGCGTGGGTTTTCCTCGTCGCGGGAGAGATGGCAGGATGCCAATCGGGACTCGGCTTTCTCGTCGTCGACGGGCGAAACGGGCTTCGCTATGACATCGTGCTGGGCGCGATCGCCGTCATCGGCGCGATCGGCCTCGCGCTCGACCGTCTCATGCATCTCGCCGAGTCGCGCGTTCGTCGCTTGTGGGGACTCGAGAGATCAATCGCGGGGGAGGTCTTCCGATGATCGAACTCGATACGCTTCGCTACGCGCGCCGCGCGAACGGGGAAACCGTGCCGGTCATCGAGGACTTGAGCCTCCGCGTCGAGCCGGGAAAGATCGTCGCGCTCCTCGGCCCATCTGGTTGCGGGAAGAGCACGGCGCTTGACCTCGCGGCCGGGTTTCTCTCCCCCGACTCGGGACGGGCAACCGTGACGGGAAGCCTCACCTGCGTCTTCCAGGCTTACGGAATCCTTCCGTGGCTCACCGCCTCGTCGAATGTCCGCATGGGAATTCGCGATAAAAAAGCCGGGAAACGCGCCGTCGACGAACGCGTCGAATCGCTTCTCGCCGCCGTCGGTCTTTCGGACTTCGCCGACAAACGGCCCCACGAGCTTTCCGGAGGGATGCGGCAGCGAATAGCGCTCGCGCGGGCTTTCGCCGCGGACGCGCAAAACGTGCTCCTCGACGAGGCGTTCGGCGCGCTCGACCCTAGAACGCGTAAGGACGCGCACTCGCTCCTGTCGCGCGAGATCGTACGGACGGGTGCGGCGGTCCTCATGGTCACGCACGACACCGAGGAAGCCGCGCTTCTCGCGGACACGATCGTCGTGGTGAGCGCGCGCCCGTGCGCGGAGACGCTCCGCGTCGAGATATCTGAGCCGCGCGCCGCGCGCACGAGAGAGTCGCGCGCGGTTCGCGCCGCGCGGGAGAAAGCGCTCGCCGCGCTCGCTCCCGCGTCACGGGGACCGGAATACTATTTATGAGGGGGAACGCGATGAGGATACTCAGGCACCACGGAGGGGAAGGCCCGGACCATCACGGACACGGACGTCGCGAGGGCGAGGACTATCTCGCCGCCGTCGCCGAATACCGCGCGACCTTCCCGTCGAAGGCCGACGTCGAGCGAGAGACGCCCGATCCCGCCGTTCGCGCGCTGCTCGGACACCTCGCGCGTTCGGGCTGCGAAACCTGCTTCGACCGCTTCGACGCGCAAAAGCCCCAGTGCGCCTTCGGTATCGCGGGGACGTGCTGCCGGAACTGCAACATGGGGCCGTGCCGGATTACCGAGAAAGCGCCGCGCGGCGTTTGCGGCGCCGACGCGGACCTCATCGTCGCGCGGAATCTCCTGCGCTGGGTCGCGGCCGGGACGGCCGCGCACGCGGCACGCGGGCGCGAGTCGATCCTCGCCCTCGCTGCGGCCGCCCGCGGCGAGGCGCCGTTCGCCGTCGAGGGAATCGAGAAACTCCGCGCGTCGGCCGCCGCGCTCAAAATTCCCGTGGAGGGAAGGGGCGACCCCGAGATCGCGCTCGATCTCGCGAAAGCGCTCCTCGAAGACCTTTCGCGGACCGAGCCGGGCGCGCATCGCCTGATCGAGGCGTTCGCGACGGGAGAGCGGCGCGCGACCTGGAAGGCTCTCGGCATCCTCCCGACGAGCGCTTACCACGAGGTATTCGAGTCGCTCCACCGTACGACGACCGGCACCGACTCCGACTGGCGAAACGTGATGAAGCAGACGCTCCGGTGCGGACTCGCGTTCGCGTGGACGAGCGTGCTCGGCTCGGCGATCGCGCAGGACGTCCTTTTCGGGCTCCCGAGGCGGTCCCGGGTGCGCTGCAACGTCGGCGCGCTCGACCCGACGGCGGTATCGATCGCCGTGCACGGGCATTCTCCCGTTCTCGTCTCCGAGATCGTGCGCGTCGCGAGGCTTCCCGAAACGATAGAAGAGGCGAAAGCCGCGGGAGCGAGCGGGATCGGGCTTTACGGCATTTGCTGCTCCGGGCTTTCCGCGATGTATCGGTACGGCGGCGTCGTGCCCCTGTCGAACGCGATCGGCGCCGAGCTCGTGCTCGGCACCGGCGCCCTCGACCTTTGGGTGGCGGACGTGCAGGACGTGTTTCCCGCGATCATGGAGGTCGCCGCGTGCTTCAAGACGGTCGTGGTTACCACGAACGACGGTGCCCGACTCCCGGGCGCGGAGCACTACGGATTCGACCGTGACCTTTCGAACCTCGCGGCGGCGGAGTCCATAGCGCGAACGATCGTCAGACGCGCGATCAGGGCGCACGGGGAACGCCGCGACGTTCCCGTCTTCATACCGCCGAACGAGGTCGAGGCGGAGGTCGGCTTTTCGGTTGAGGGGATCAAGGACACCTTCGGCGGACTCGGGCCGCTCCGCGACGCGCTCAGGGAAGGACGGGTCAAGGGAATCGTGAACCTCGTCGGCTGTAACAATCCCCGGATACTTTACGAGAAGGCGATACTCGAGCTCGCCGAGAGCCTCATTGCCTCGGATATCCTCGTGCTCACGAACGGCTGCGCGTCGTTTCCCCTGCTGAAGATGGGACTCTGCTCGCCTTCCGCGCTCGCGAAAGCGGGATCCGGACTTCGCTCAATCCTCGAGCCGTACTCGCTCCCGCCGGTCTGGCACATGGGCGAATGCCTCGACAACGCGCGCGCCTCGGGCCTTTTCCGCGCGCTCGCGGACCTCGCGGGACTCCCCGTCGGGGACATGCCCTTCGCGTTCTCGAGCCCCGAGTGGTCGAACGAAAAGGGAGTCGGCGCGGCGCTCGGCTTCCGGCTCCTCGGACTCGACTCGTATCACTGCGTTTTCCCTCCCGTGCTCGGCTCACGCGCGGTGCGCGACTACCTCTTCCGCGAGACGAAAGACTCGATCGGCGGCGTCATGGTCGTCGATCCCGACCATCTCGCACTCGCGCGGAAGATCGCGGAGGATCTCGGCGCGAAACGGAAGAAGGCGGGATTCACCGCTTGAACGCGAGCGCGACGACCGCCCCGTTCGAGTACGGGGGAGGGGGGAAGCCGATCGCGACCGCGAGCCCGCAGCCGATGTAAAGAAGTCGCCGAGCCGCGCCCGCCTGGCTTACCCCCGCGCGTCAGCGCCGACCGCCGCGCTCGCCCCGTCGGCAGCGGCGATCGCCCGCTTCACCCGCGCGACGGTCTCGGCGACGAGTTCGTCGGTAATGACCGTCTTTCCCTTCTCGACGCCAAAATCGGTCATCACGAGCTGGAGATGCTTGATCCCGAGCTTGTCGTATATCTTCTTCCCGCACGAGACCGGGCACCCCTCGATGACGAGGTTGAGGTCTGCGCTCTTCGCCGACTCGATATAGCCCGAGAGCTCCGCGCCGAGCGCCGCCATGCATATCATCGACCCGATCGATTCCGCGCGAAGGCCGCGCGCGACCCTGTCCGCGAGCAGCCCCACGTTGGCCGCGCCCGAGCACGCCGTAATGATCACGTTCCGTTCCTTTTCGGTTCCGCATCCACACGCCATAACAGTTACGCTCCTTTATAAAAAAATCGGCTGGTCCTTCGAGCGGACCACGCTCCCGCTTCTCATCCTGTCAGTCCTTTTTTATGCTATGTTGCGCAACATCGCATACTATAAACACAAAAAAATCAGCACTTCGTGCACACGCCCATTTCCCGCCTGAGAAGGCGCGCGTCGAGCCGGAGATCGTCAGCCTCGAGCTCTTCGGTCAGGGGAACCTTTCTCACGGCCTCGAAGATCGCGTCGTTCATCGGCCCGGGCTTCAGCGCGTAGAACATCATCCGGCCGTCCCGCCGTTCGTCGACGAGCTCCGCGTCCACGAGAACCCCGAGCGCCTTCGAGATCGCGTACTGCGGCCTGTCGAGCGCGTCGATGAGTTCGCACGCGCAAAGCTCCGTCTTCGCGACCGTCAAAAGCCTGAGCGCGCGAAAACGGGTTTGGTCTCCTAGCGCCTTGAAGGCCTCGATCGGGTTTCTCATATATTCTAGTATGCGCAATCTTGCATACTTTGTCAAGGATAAAAAGGCATAGAGAAAAAAAGGCAGAAGGCGACATGGAGGGCGAACGACCAATCGCGGAGCCCCCGCGTATGAAGGCCTCGGCCGGGGCGATAGCGCCGAAAGCCTACCCGTCCTGAGGCATGGCAGTCTCCCCCCCGCCGACCTCGCGGACGGCGGACGCCCTCGCGCGCAGTGTCCAACAATTTACATAATCCGGTCGTTTTTATATTGTGCGCTATTTAATAGTTTACTATATTTAATCCATGGAGAAAGCCATGACACTATACGACTTCACGGCCAAACGGCCCAACGGAACCGAACTCGACCTGTCCACGCTCAAGGGAAAGGTCCTCCTCATCGTCAATACCGCGAGCAAGTGCGGCTTCGCCCCGCAGTTCGACGGGCTCGAGGACCTGCACAAACGGTACGCCGATCGGGGGCTCGTCGTCCTCGGGTTTCCCTGCGGCCAGTTCGCGAACCAGGAGCTCGAGACCGCGGACGAGATCCACGCCTTCTGCAAGCGGAATTACGGGGTGACCTTCGAGATCCTCGACAAGGTCGAGGTGAACGGCCCGGGAGCCGATCCCCTTTTCGCCTTCCTCCGCGCGAGAACGCGCGGGCTCTTCGGCGACGCGATCAAGTGGAATTTCACGAAGTTCCTCGTCGGGCCCGACGGCGCGGCGATCAGGCGCTTCGCGCCGACCACGGTGCCCGAGCGCCTCGCCGGGAAAATCGAGGAACTCCTCGCGAAGCGGGACGGACGGCAATGAGCGGGGTAAACCGGAATCAGGCGGGCGGGGCGAAACGGAAGCCCTCGCGCGGTCCGATGGACGACGCGGAGAGCCTTGATCCCTTGAGCCTCGACGCGCAGATCTGCTTTCCCCTGTACGTGTGCGCGAAGGAAATCATCGGGAAGTACAAGCCGATCCTCGACCGGCTCGACCTCACCTATACGCAGTACATCGCGCTCCTCGCGCTCTGGGAGAAAAAGACCGTCAACGTGAAGGCGCTCGGCGAGGCGCTCTACCTCGACTCGGGCACCCTCACCCCGCTCCTCAAGCGGCTCGAGGAAAAGGGCCTCGTCACGCGAACGAGATCGGACGCGGACGAGCGGAACCTCGTCGTCGCGCTCACCGCGAAGGGCGAGTCCCTCAAGGATCGCGCCCGGTCCGTTCCCGCCGAGGTCGCCTCGTGCGTGAACCTTTCCCCGGCCGACGGCGCGAATCTCGCGGCGATTCTCCGCCGCCTCATGGAGCGGCTCTAGGGGAAGGCCGCGCGCGCGAGCTCAAGGAACCTTCACGAACCGACGTAGGACCGCGAAGAGCGCGACGATCCCGGCGAGGAGCGCGACCGGCACGACTATCCACACGGGATCGCGCGCCGCCGTTATCTGGTAATAAAGGGTCGCTGTGATCCAGGCGAGAACCGTGAGATACGCGATGCAAACCCAGCCAAAAAAGCGCCCGAGCTCGCGCATGATCGCGCCGAGGGCGGCCACGCACGGGAAGTAGATCAGGATGAAAAGGAGATACGCGTAGGCCGCGTGGACGTCGCCCGCGAAATACTCGCGCATCGTCGCGAAGATCCCCTCGTCCGAGCCGATCTCCTCCGCGATCGAGGCCTCGTCCCCGGAGACCACCGAGAGCCCGAGCGGGTCGGCGAGGGAACCCGCGAACCCGGCGAAGGCCGCGGGTATCGACGCGAGCGCCTCGGTAGCCGAGGCGGCGAGACTCCATTCCCCTTCGCCGTCCGATTCTGGAACGCTTACGCCGTCCGGCGCCGCGGGGCTAGACGCGTCGTCGCCTAACGAGTCCCCATCCGTTACCGCCGCATCCTTAACGCCTTCCGCGACCGCTTCCGTCGCCTCCATCGCCTCGAGCTGTCCGTAAAGGCCATTGAGCGTGCCGACGACCGCCTCCTTCGCGAAAAGACCGGTGAACATCCCGACGGTCGCGGGCCAGTTCCGCTCGGTGAGCCCCATCGGCTCGAAGACCGGGGTGATCGCGCGGCCCGCCGCGGCGAGCGCGGACTTGTCCGTGTCCTCGTTCCCGAAACTCCCGTCCGTCCCGATCGAGTTGAGGATCCCGAGGAGCGCGACGACGAGAACGATCACCTTTCCCGCCCGCACGAGAAACGCCTTGAGGCGGTTCCAGGTACCCCGAAGGATATTCGCCAATCGCGGCAGGTGATAGGGAGGAAGCTCCATCACGAAGGGAGCGGGCTCGCCCTTGAAAAGGGTGTTCTTGAGGAGGAAGCCCGTGCCGACCGCGAGCGCGATCCCGACGAAGTAAAGGCTCATCACGACAAGCCCCGAATTCCTCCCGAAAAACGCGGCGCCGAAAAGCGCGTACACGGGAAGCCGCGCGCCGCACGACATGAAGGGGGCCATGAACACGGTGAGGTAGCGGTCGCGCTTGCTCTCGAGGGTACGGGTCGCCATGATCGCCGGCACCGAACAGCCGAACCCGACGATCATCGGGATGAACGCCTTGCCGGGGAGGCCTATTGCCCTGAGCGCCCGGTCCATGACGAAGGCCGCGCGGGCCATGTAGCCCGAGTCCTCGAGAAAAGAGAGGGTGAGGAACATCATGAACATGATCGGCACGAAGGTCGAAACGGTCTGGATGCCCGCGCCGACGCCGCCGGCGAGAAGCGCGACGAGCCAGTCGGGCGAGCCGAGCGAGGCAAGGAACAGACCGAAGCCGTCGACGAGGACGGCGCCGAATAGAATGTCGAAGAAATCGATGAAGGCGCCGCCCACGTTCATCACGAGCGAGAACATGAGATACATGACGAGGGCGAAAACCGGGATGCCGAGAAATCGGTTGAGCGCGACCGAGTCGACCGCGTCGCCGAACGACTTCCGCGGTTTCGCGCGGGAGACGCACGAGGCGGTGACGCGCGCGATGAAGTCGTATTTCGCGGAGGCGATCGCCGCGTCGGGGCTCTCGCCGAGCTCGCGCTCGACGGTCCCGATCGTCGCCTCGATCCCGTCGACGACGCCGACGCCGAGCGGGCGACTTCTCGCGCCGACCGCCGCGTCGCGCTCGAGAAGCTTGAGGCCGACCCAGCGGGGTTCCGCGCCGGGCGGGACGGCGTCCCCCGACAGGACGGGCAAGAGCGACGCGAGCGCCCGCTCGATCGCCGCGGGGTACGGAACCGTCAGTGACGGATGCGCGGCGGAGTCGAGCGCCGAGCGGCACGCTACCTTAAAGGCCTCGACGTCTTTTTTCTCGGTCGCGCTCATGGACACCACCGGCGCCCCGAGCGCCCGGGAGAGCGCGGCGCAATCGACCGACACGCCCTTCTTGCCCGCGAGATCCGCCATATTGAGCGCGACGAGCGTCGGCATCCCCATCTCGAGGAGACTCAGGGTAAGGAACAGGTTCCGCTCGAGGTTCGACGCGTCGACGACGTTGACGACGAGGTCGGCCTCGCCCGAGAGGAGGTAGTCGCGCGCGACGCGCTCGTCCTCCGAATGCGTCGTGAGCGAGTATATCCCCGGCAGGTCAACGAACTCGACGGACGCGTCCCCGAGGCGAGCGTCGCCCGATTTCTTCTCGACGGTCACGCCGGGCCAGTTGCCCACGCGCTGGCGGCTCCCGGTCAGCGCGTTGAAGAGCGTCGTCTTCCCCGAGTTCGGGTTGCCCGCGATCGCTATCTTGGGGCTTCCTTCTCTTTTCGCCATCATGCCCTCCTCACCACGAGGGCGTCCGCCTCGGTTTTCCTCAGGCTCAGGCGAAAGCCCCGGAGCTCTATCTCCACCGGGTCGCCGAGCGGCGCGACGCGAAGGACGGTGAACGCCGTACCCTTCGTGAGCCCCATCGCGAGCAGCCGGTCGCGGTACGCGCGATCGGCGTTCGCGTAGCCGGCGACGACGCCGCGTCCGCCCGGCTCCATATCCTTCAATTGCGTTTCCATTACAACTCCTTACCGCGTCGCTGAACGCGCGACGGGTTCATTTACCGGATAAATCGCCGCGGGCGACAGACGCGCGCCGGGGCGATAAACGGGGACCGGGCAAGCCCGGCCCCTTACGCGACGAACACGCCCGAGGCGAGAGACAGCCCGAGGGCGACGCGCGAGCCCAAGACCTCGACGAGGAAGGGCCCCGAGCCCGTTCCCGAGAGCTTGCGGATCGGCACGCCGGGAACGATGCCGAGCTCGATGAGCTTTTGCCGTTCCCGCTCCTCGCAGGCCACGCGCGTCACCACGCAGCGTTTTCCCGAATCGATTCCCTCTAGCGACATGGTTTCCCCCGTTTCCCGATTAAAACCGCCAGGCGAAATCGACCTGTACGGCGTGCGGCGCGCCGTCGGTCGAAACCCGGTAAAACGCGTCGATCGACGCGCCCTCGCCCTTTCCCGCGGAGAGGCCGAGCTTCGCCGCGTAGTCCGCCTCGCCGTCCGAGAGCGCCGCCTCCGCGCCGACGTAGGTCACGAGACCCTCGCGAACCGCGTAACTCACTGTCGGCTCGAAGGTCCACTCGGCCGCGAGGTCGCCGTCCATCGGCACGGTCTGCCCGAGGAGAAGCTCGACGGAGTGCTTGCCGAACCCGTATCCCGCGAGCTGGGACGCGACGAGCGTTCCCGTCTCCGCGAAATTCCCGAGATCGACGAAAAGCGCGTCGGCCTCGAGCGTGAGGGACTCGACGCCGTGGAACCCGAACTGCGCGTAGAGCGCGCGCGAGTCGTACACGTCTCCGTCGACCTCCCAGCCCCCGCTCGAGAATCCCGCCTGGACCGTGAGCGCCTCGGTCGCGTAGCTCGCGCCGAGCGAAATCCCGTCGAGCGCGGATTCGAGTTCGCGCGCCTGGCCGTCCGACTCGGCGGCTGGATAGAACCGCGCGCGGGCGCCGAGGAGAAGCCCTTCGACGGGCCGCGAGAGAAGCTCGACGGAGCCGCCGTCGAAGAAACGGAGATCCTGGTCTCCGACCGCGTCGAACGCGTCCTCCGAAACGAGCCCGGCCTTGACCGCGATCGCCTTGCCCGCCGACTCGGTCCACCCGAACGCGTGATCGATCTCGACGACTTCGTCGCCCGATTGGTCCGCCCGATGCTCGTACGCGAGCGCGACGCTCGCCCCGTAATTGCCCGCATCGAAGTCGCTCCCGAGCGTTATTGCCGCGCCGACGCCCTCCTCGTCGTACTCGTCCGAATAGAGTTGCGCCGTGTTCTTCCCGTCGGGATCGAACTCAGCGCGAACGCCGGTGAGCACCTCGCCCCGGAAACGGGGAAGTATCGTACCCTCGGCCGCCGTGAATCCCGAAACCGTCACCGCGATCGCCGTGATCGCCAGAATCTTTTTCATGAGTTCTCCTTGCCGGTCGACGGTACGCCGACCGCGCGCGCGGGGCGACCTCTTTGTCGGCTTCCCGCCAATATGTTATCCTACGCTAACTCGTAATGTACGCCATGTCTAACATTTAAAGACGGGAAGTGTCAATCGGTGAACGAGAGAATTTTCAGTTGGATTACCGCTTCGTTACCGAGTCTGATCGCCAAGACGCGGGAAATTCGAGGCGAACGATCGCGCCCCTTCGAGGACTTTCATACGCGGGGGCTCCGCGCGTCGCGCCTGCGCCCGTCGTGACGCCCGCTGCCTCGATCCCCGGCCTACTCCTCGGCGCCGGATATGCCGTCGTCCGCGAGCGGAAGACCGTCCGGGCCGAGCTCGGGGTTGCAGGGATAGGTCCGCTCGTCGGCGGTACGGTATTCGCGGACGCCCACGATCTCGCCGCCCGAGACGGTCATGAAAGAGGCGCCACGAAATCCCGCGACCGCGCCGTCGTAAAGGCAGCGGAAGGTCCACTCGAAGGAAAGGGTTCCCGCGTTCGCGTCCTCGCAGTACTCGTCGATGGTCCACTCGAGGACTTTGCCGCGCGCGTTCCACTCGGCGAACCAGCGCTCGCACGCGGCGCGACCGACGTAGACGGGCCCGTGGCTTTCGGAATAATGGACGTCGCGGTGAAGAAGGCTCAGGAAGAGCGCCTTGTCCTGGGTAAGCCAGGATCGTATGAATGACTGAAGAAGCCTGTACAAAGAAAACCTCGCGTCGCCCATTATACCATATTCCCGCGCGGCGACGATGTAAAAAACTAGCGCGCGAGCCGCTTGCACTCGGCGTGGCGGGGGCAATCGACCGTGTGCGCGTTGATCATGCCGACCGCCTGCATGTACGCGAAGATGATCGTCGTGCCGACGAATTTCATCCCGCGCTTTTTGAGGTCGCGGGCGAGGGCGTCCGAGATTTCGTCCCGCGTCGGAAACTCGGCGAGACTTCTGTATTTCGGGTCGACGGGCTTCCCGCCGACGAAGGACCACAGGTATTCGGCGAAGCTCCCGGCCTCGCGCGCGATCGAGAGAAAGGCGATCGCGTTCGTTTTCACCGAGCGGATCTTGAGCCGGTTCCGCACGATGCCGGTGTTTTCCATGAGCGCGTCGAGCCGCGCGTCGGTCATGCGCGCGCACCGCGCGGGGTCGAAACCGCAAAACGCCTTCCGGTACCCTTCCCGCTTCTTGAGGATCGTGTCCCACGAGAGCCCTGCCTGCGCGCCCTCGAGCACGAGAAACTCGAAAAGAACGCGATCGTCGCGGACGGGCACGCCCCACTCGGCGTCGTGATACGCGACCATCGGATCGTTCCCGGGATCGACCCAGGCGCAGCGGCGTACGGTCATCGCTCGCCGAGGTTCTCGACGCGGAGCGGCAGGTACGGATGACCCATGAAGAGTCCCGCGAAGCGAACGACGGCCGACCTGTTCCGGCGCGCGGACTCGACGTACTCGGGAATGGAAACCTCGCGATAGAGGGCGGGACCCGCGGCAAGCAGGACGAGTCCGTTCGCCGGCTTTTCGGGCGAGAGCGCCATCCCGACCCCATCGCAGGTGTACTCGCACGCGCGCGAGTAGGCCGCCGTCAGGAATGGCACGACGCTCGACGGGAAGGTCCAGAAGCGCTTTTGCATGTGCGCGCGCCTGACGTGCCCGAGCTCATGGGCGACGACGAAGCGCACCGCGTCCGGGTCGTCCTTGAGGAGGGCGAACACGTCCGAGAAGATCGCGATATAGTTCTTTCCCGAAAAGCGCACGGCGAACGCGTTCAGGAGCCCGCCCCGCTGGACGAGGAAGAGCTTCGGGAGCCTCTTGATCCCGAGTTCCCCGGCCATCCGCGCGTACTCCGCGTGGAACGCGCCGAACTGCCTCTCGGTCACCTCGACCCCGTCGCCCTTGAGGTACGCGACGAGAAACACCTTCTGGAATACTATGAAGAGCCAGATCATGACCGCGTACGTCCCGAAAAGTATCAGGGACGAGGCGAGCGCGCTCCCCGCGGTCGACAGGGCCTTGATAAAGGCGACGAAGCCGTAGAGGACGAGAACGGTCGCGACGACCTTCATCGCGAAGTAGACGTTTTCCTTTTTGTTAGTTTTGTAGGTCATGCAATCGCTCCTTGGGAACCCATCATCGAATAGTTAATCGATACCGGCTCATATCTTAGCATGAATAAACGAGCAGTCAAGGATATTATCCTTAGTACGCGGCGGGAACGGCCGAAAACGAATACGGCGCGACCATGAAGAACGCGTTTTCCCGCTCGAAAACTCGTGGTTCGCCGTCATTTCCGCGTTGACGAATTCCCTTTACCGCCCGTACACTGGTATTTCGGTTTCATAACCAAAAGAGGCAGTAAATGAAAAAACTTCAGAAATCGGCGGCGCTCGCCGCAGCGCTCGCGATAGCGCTTCTCGCCGCGGCGGGCTGCAGTTCATCCGGCGTCGAGGATCCCGCTCCCGCGTCATATACGGTCGCCTTCGACGGCGACGGCGCGACCACCGCCCCCAAACCCGCGACCATGAAAGTTACCGAGCCCGCGAAAACGGTCGGCGCCCTTCCCTCCGACCCCGCGAAGACGGGCTTTATTTTCGGCGGTTGGTGGACGGAAAAAAACGGCGGCGGAACTAAGTTCACCGCTACGACTCAGGTCACCGCGAACCTCACGGTCAACGCGAAGTGGACGGCCATTCCGGCAGGACCAGTGACCTATACGATTATTTTCGACGGCGACGGCGCGACCACCGCGCCCAATCCCGCGACCATCCCGGTCACCGCGCCCGCGACCACGGTCGTGACGCTTCCCGTCGATCCCGAGAAAACGGGCTTCAGCTTCGGCGGCTGGTGGACGGAAAAAAACGGCGGCGGTACCGCGTTTACCGCCACAACCCCGGTCACCGCGAACGGCACGGTTTACGCGAAGTGGACGGCCGTCCCGCCTCCCGCGTCGTGCGTCATCAAGTTCGACGCGACGGTCGGCTCGGGAACGATGACCGATCAGACCTTGACGGTGGCGAGCCCGCAGGCGTTGAAGCCAAACGCGTTTACCAAAGACGGATATCGATTCATCGGCTGGGCTACGGAGGCCAACGGAAGCGTCGCGTACGCGGACGAGGCGACCCCGACGGTCCAGGAAGGCACGATTACGCTCTACGCGAAATGGCAGTACTACCAGGAGCCGGCCGCGAGCTTTACCTATACCGTTAGCGACGGCAAGGCGACGCTGACGAGCTTCAGCTCGTCCACGAAGGACGTCGTCATTCCCCCGACGATCGGCGGATATCCGGTCGTTTCGTTCGGCGAGGGCACGACGAACATCTTTATGGGTAATACGAGCATCACGTCCGTGACGATCCCCGATTCAGTAACCGCCATAAATTCGCAGGCGTTTATGGGTTGTTCATCGCTCGTTTCCGTCAGCATTCCGCCCTCCGTCTTCGCGATCGGCAACGAAGCGTTCAAGAACTGCGGCAATCTCGCCTCGCTCGTCATCCCGAGTTCCGTCGCCTCCATCGGAAGGTACGCGTTCTATGGATGTACCCGCCTCTCGTCGATAGCGATTCCCGATTCGGTTACGACGATCGGCGACTATGCGTTTCAGTTTTGCAGCGCGCTTACGTCAATCTCGCTCCCGCAAAGACTCGACTCTATCGGCAATTACGCCTTTCAGTATTGCACGGGACTCACCTCAGTCACGATGCCGAATCTCTGTAACTCGATCGGCGACTACGCGTTCCAATATTGCACGAGGCTCTCCTCGATCGTGATACCCGACTCAACCGTCTCTATAGGCGCGAATGCCTTCAACAGATGCACCGCTCTCGTCTCGATCACCCTGGGGAGAAACCTCTCGACGATCGGCGCATACGTGTTCTCCGAATGCACCACGCTTACGACGATCGCGCTCCCGAGCTCGGTCACGACGATCGGCGCAAGCGCGTTCGACGGCTGCACGGGCCTTTCGTCAATATACATCCCCGATTCCGTCCAGACGATCGACAGGTACGCGTTTTCCGGCTGCAGACGCTTAAGCTCGATCGTCCTGCCGGGATCGATCAACGCGATCCCCGCCGGCGCGTTTCAGGGTTGCACGGGCCTCGGCTCGGTCACGATTCCCGGCTCGGTAACGACGATCGGCGATTCCGCTTTTTCCAACTGCACAGGACTCGCCTCAGTCTCCCTTCCGGCCTCACTCGCGACGATCCGTGATTCCGCTTTCAGCTATACAGGACTCACCTCGATCGCCATCCCGAATTCTGTCTCCAGTTTTGGCTCGTCTGTCTTCCGTGGATGCACCAAACTCACCTCGGTCAACATTCCGAGTTCGTCCGCATGGACCGGGGATAGCACATTCGACGGATGCACGGGGCTAACGTCGGTAACCATACCGAATACGGTCAGGATCATCGGGACTTCCTCTTTCAGGGGCTGTACCGGCCTCAAATCAATAACCATACCATCTTCAGTCACCGAGATGCGTTCGCTGGCATTCAGTGGCTGTACCGGCCTTACCTCGATAACCTTACCGGCGGGGTTGAGGGAACTCACGCTTGAGTCTTTCAAAGGCTGTACCGGGCTTACCTCGCTTACCATGAAATCCACTGTGGCATGGCCATTTTACGGCGAAACGTTGCCAACGAGCCTCACCTCGATAAAAGTGCCAAGGAGTACCGGAAGCACGGTTCTTGCCGCTTACAAGACAACGACCGGCTGGAAGGATTTCGCGAGCATAATCACCGAGGAGTAATCGCTCGCGCTTCCGCGGCATCTCGCCCGGCGTTCATTTCAGAACGTCGGGCGCTCTTTTTCTCGCCCATCCTTCCGCCCACGAATGAGGGGGCTCCGAACGGCGACGATCGCCGGTAATGGCGACCTCTGCCTCGGTTTATTTCTTGATCACCTTCGCGAATCGAAAAACGACCGGACGACAGCCGATCGGTTCTTGCGCGCGGCCTCGACGCATTCGGGGACAGATACCTCGCGGTAGAGGGCGAGCCCGCCGACGGGATTCTCGGGCGCGAGCGCCTTGATAAACGCGACGAAGCCGACTAACACGAAAACCGTCGCGACCGCCTTTATCGCGAAACAGGCGTTTACCTTTTTATCGCGCTTGCGGGTCAAATATAAATCCTTTGATGAAACCGTATGGTGTTTACTTAATTAAAGACACTGTCATCAGGTGACCTAAAGGAAATCACCGATGTCCCTTCGGTGGAATAACTGACGCCATCAACGCATGAATTACCGGTGATGGTTCCCCCATTCCAGATAAAATCGGAACGCCCCCCCTCAAAGGTAAGGACGCCCACCTCACTATCAGTAAAGGCCGGACCTGCCGTGCAGTTTGCAATGTTCCCGGAGGAAAAGTAGCAGATACTTCCGGCATTCATCCGCAATGCCGAGTGTCGCCCTGTGTATCTTGTCAGGATAAAGTCATCAAGATAAAGGTATACACTGGAATTAACGGTTATCGCGGAGTCGTACGATCGTACGCTATCGATCTTAACGTTGGAAAGACGGCTAACCACAGGAACAGAACTAGCGGTGAACCGAATAAACGCGGAATTCAGTACTTGTCCCGCGCTTAACATAAGCTGTCCCGTAAAACGCGACCCAACCCTCAGGCTTGCCCATGAGCTCGAAGTATTTCCGACAGTCAAAAATGGGCCGGTTCCGTTGTAATTGATCGTAACCTCTGCGTTTCCGCTTGGAAGGATCGCTCGATACGTACCTTGCGTAATCGTAATAGTACCGTCAACGGTATAACGGGTTACGTTTGGATCCAAGCGGAATATGCAGATTCCCGCACCAGTATTACTCGCCATCTTCGAGGCCAAATCGTTTCCATCTGAAACCATGATCGACTCGCAAATCGTCCCGTCGTACCACACGCCCTTGGTTGCCGGTTCCGTTCCATCATAAAGGGCAAAGGCGTCGCTGTTATCTGCGAGTTCGAAACTACGTTCATCAAGAACAGAAGCCCCAAGGCTACTATCGAACGGCATGATTGTCGCAACGGGATAGTCTCCTGTTAGCGGGCCGTCGATCATGATTGGCTGACCATTACGGAGGAGAACGACATTATCAGGGGTTATCGATATCGAACCGGACATATAAAAGTGTTCCGCGCTGCCGGAGCCTACCTCGATCCCGTTACCGCGCGATTTCGAGTTCACATCGGGGGCAATTCGGGCAAGGATCCTGTTACCCGTTATTAATCCTCCATGGATTCTTGCTGTTGCCCCGTCGATGACGAAGATACCGCCACCCTTCCAATTAGGTCCGCCCAGGGAGGTCTCATCGGTGACGAAATTATTGGAAATGCTTCCCCCGCTCATCTGGATCTCAGCCCCATCATCGAGAAACACACCGCCACCCTGCGCGGACAAAGCGGATGCGACATGAACCGCGGCGGTATTCCCGTCTACCCTGCTTGATCCGGACAAGTAAAGGATATCCGATTTCTGATAAATACCTCCGCCAAAACCGCTACCTCCGCCAATCGTCGCGAAATTTCCCGCGACTCTTGTATCTTCTTCAAGATGCAATTCGGTTGCTGAATAGAAGCCTCCGCCCCGTCCCTCGCCGGAACCCGTCGAGGTATTCTCGGCAACAATCGCGCCGGTGAGCGTTACTTTCGTGCGTAAAGCGTAAATCCCGCCTCCAAATCCATTCCCCTCGTCGGTAGCGACATTCTTGGAAACCGTGCAACCTCGCGCGAAAGTCACGCCCGGAGATCCATAGATATAGACTCCGCCCCCCGATCCTTCTCCTTGGCCCGTTCCCGTATTCTGTGTAATCGTCGTGCCGCCATTCAAAGTGCAAAGACCGGGGGTGTTAAGATGGACGCCTCCTCCAACGCCTCTGCCGAAAGTCGAAGCGGTGTTCTCGCGTATCATAACGCTGCCAAGCGTCTCGAACGTACCTGCCTGAACGGCTATTCCTCCACCATCCCCCGGACAGGGATTAATCCCCGACGCATCCATCGCCGTATTTAACCTCACGTTGGTTGCGTTTAACTCGAATGAGCTTCCATAAAAACACACTCCTCCGCCAAGCCCGGTCAAATATGCCTGTCCCGCTCCCTTGGTCGCGGTATTACCGATAATCTCCGAGTTAATTACCTTTAGTTGCGTGCCCGCCCCGGCATAGATACCGCCACCATATCCCGCACCAGTAGTGCCCACGCTAAAGACCGACGCGCTGTTTTCCGAGATTCTTGCGCCACTTATCTCCGCTTTACCCGAAAAGACATAAACGCCACCGCCACTGCCCAGTAAACCGTTTCTTGGGTAATCGAATCTATTTTCGTTTCGGGTGATTTCACCGCCAATAACGCTCAGCTCTTGACCAAAGAAAAAAATGCCCGCCCCTTGCAGGTAAGCACTTGGCCCTTGTGTCGCTACATTATCGCGCACAGTGCAGTTCTGAAGCGTAAGCTTGGAAGACGCATTTTCGAAAAGAAGTCCAGCGCCCCCTTCCTCGGCGGTCGCGTTGCACAGAGTAAGATTCATTAAGGTGATATTACTATCCGGCCGGGTGACATAAACGCATCGTTTTCCGCTGGAAGATCCCGCATTCACGCTGAAGCCGCCGCCATTGATGACAAGATTTAACGCGCCCGCGCCAATCCCGTCGGGTATTTCCACGAGCGCGATTTCGTTTTCCGATCCGTCCGCCCTGGTCTCCGGCGCGACGATATTGCCGAGCAGCGTTATCGTGTTCTGGGTATTCGATGGATCAGACAGGTTCGCGATCGCGGACGCGATCGAGCGGTACGGGTTCGCCCGCGAACCCGTCCCCGTTCCCGCGAACGAAGGATTGACGTACACGCGCCGCTTTACGAGCGTGAGCGCGTACGCGCGCACCTCGGAGTCGACGCAACCCGGTTTAGTCGCCCATACCTTGAGGTAGTTCGCCGTGTTCACGCACGCGACCCGCACGCGATCTGTCCCGGAACCGCTCGCGAGCAGGCCTGAATACGAGGCATCAGCATAGAGTTCATACCACACCGTCACGCCCGAGACGGATCCGCCACCGCTCGTGGCCGCCGGGGCGACAACGACTACTTCGGGAGACCTCGCTTCGGGATCGAAAGCGATCGAAGCGCTCCTGTCGAGCTCAGCGTTCGCGGAATCGGTCACGCGCACCGGCAGGAGCTGCTCGCCCCGCGTGCTGAGCGTGAACTCGCGCGTGAGTCCCCTTCGGTCCGCGATTGTCACGGCGAAACTGCGGTCGCCGGTCGAAACCGGGACACCCGTCTTCACGTACACGGGAACCTTCCCGCCCGCTCCGGGCACGAAGGTAGCCACAGAGCCGGGCACGGTCGCGAGGGAACCCGACCACGAGCTCGAGAACGAGGGATTGCTGAAGGCAATCGACGCGGTCGCTCCGGGAGTAGGCGTGAGCGCCGTGGTCGACCCCTCGACCGTCATGGTCGAAAGATCGGCCTGCGCGGGCGAGGAAAGGTCGAGGTTGACGCAGACGACGTAGTGGCCCGATCCATCGATCATCACGCACGCTCCCGCGGGCGCGAAGGGGGCGCTGTTTGCGCGAAGCGCGTGGGAGTATACGGGAAAGGTGCGGCCCGACACGGGCTCGTAGAGCGAAAGGCTCGGGGAGATGTCGCCGCCGCAATCGTGGGCGGCGATGAAGGCCCGCGAGAGGGTGAGCGTTACCGACATGCGGTCCTCGGCGAGCGCGACGGTGTAGTCGGTTCCCGCGACCGGCTGGGTCCCGAGCGACGGCATCGAAAGGCGCGGCTCGAGCGCGTACCGCTGGGGGTTCCTGATCACGTAGGTTATGACGCACGGGCCCTCGGTCTGCGCGCTCGTGATCCCCTCGGAGTCCGCGGGATAGTCTTCGGCGTACTCGACATGGTCGACCGCGGCGTTCCGGGTATATTCGTCGAGGTAGTCGTCGACGGAAAGGTTATAGTTCTTGCATGCCGCAAACAATAGGGACATCAGAAGGATTATCGCCATCGCGGCTGATGTGCGGGCAAGCGCGGGGGTTTTGGTGACCGTCATCGTCCTCTCCTCGGTTTCGCTCGTATAGTCGCGGGCGCGATACAGCGTCGCCCGAATACGCGTTATGATACACCACCTTACGCGATTTGAAAGGACCGTCGCGTTTTATAGACTAAAGTTTCTTTACCGCGCTATTTTTTCCTCGTTGACGGATCTTACCGACTGTCCGTATGCGGAGCATTGACGTCCATCATGAAAGAAGGGCGAGCATTATGTGTTTCGCGTTGCCCGCGCATATCGCTACGCAACTAGACCTCGTGGCGCCGGTTTTGATTGCCGCAAACATTGGAGATAGCGGGGAGCGCGGAGACAAAAGTTACGTACACGCGCGTGGTTGACCGGGAAAAGCCGTGGTATACTTCGGCCAGTGGCGTGCGCTCGCGCGGGCCGCGAAAAAAAAAGGGATACCACACCATGTACAAAAATCCGTTCCGCGCGGGCGCGGACAGAGGGACGGGAGGGCGCGAGGTCGCCTTCCCGATCGGCGCGAAGCTCGTCACCATCATATCCATCCTCGTCGTGCTCTCGCTCGGCTCGATCACCGGCCTCGTCACCTTCTTCGTGAGCGGCGACGTAAGGATCACGGCCGAGGAAAACAACCACACGGTCAACGCGCGCTCGGCTTCGGCGGCGGGTAACGCGGTCGCGACGGTACGGTCGAACGCGTTTCTCCTCCTCGACCTCATGAACGCGGCCGAGGGCGCGGGCGCGGTGGCCAGGCAGGCTCCGGCGTTCTTCTTCGAGCGGAACCCGGACGTGGCGGCGATCGCGGTCGCGGATCCGCGCGGGACGACGAAGGAAACGAGGCTCGTCAACGCGCGTTACTTCCTCGCGAACGAGGTAGACTCGTCGCTCGTCGATTCCTTCCTCGCGGCGAAAGCGACTTCGATCGCGCGCGCGGCGGTGGGGGAAGCGCTCGCGCTCAACGCGGCGCCCGAGTTCGGCGTGCCGATCATCGCGCTGTTCTATCCCTGGAAGGAATACGGTTACGATCAGGCGGCGGTAATTCTCTTCTCTTCGGAGCGGATCTCTGAGGCGCTCGGAAGCGGCACGGTTAACGGCTCTTTTCTCGTGAACGGGGACGGGGACCTCCTCGTCGCGGCGGACTTCGACCGCGTGAAGGCGGGAGCGAGCGAACGGAACCACCCGCTCGTCAAGGCGATGCTCGAGAACAACGACGAGAACCGCCAGATCTCGTTCAAGGCGAAATCGGATACCACGAGCAAGAAGGAACGGTTCTTCGGCGCGTACACGCGGCTTTCGGACGCCGAGCTCGCGGTCCTCACGACGGTGCCGGCCTCGATCGTGTTCGAGGGCGTGAGGAAGACGACGCTCCAGAACGCGCTCCTCACCGCGAGCGTCCTTTTCCTCGCGGTGCTCTTCATCTGGTTTTTCTCGAAGTCGATAAGCCTGCCGATCAGGCGGCTCACCGACGCGGCGGCGGACATCGAGCGCGGCGTCTTCGCGGTCGAGCTCGCGTCGCACTCGAAGGACGAGATCGGGGTGCTCGCGGGGAGCTTCGTGAGCATGGCCTCCGGCCTCGCGGAGCGCGAGCGGCTCAAGGACGCCTTCGGCAAGTTCAGCAACAAGGAGCTCGCTGAAAAGGCGATGCGCGGCGAGCTCACGCTCGGCGGCGAATCGAAGGAAGCGACGGTATTCTTCTCCGACATACGCTCGTTCACCGCGATCTCGGAGCGGCTCGAGCCGTTCGAGGTCGTCGAGTTCCTGAACGAGTACATGACCCGGATGGTCGCGTGCGTCAACGCGACGGGCGGCGTCGTCGACAAGTTCATCGGCGACGCGGTGATGGCCGTCTGGGGCGCGCCGGTCTCGGCGGGCTCGCCCGCGGACGACGCGCTCAACTGCGTACGCGCGGCGCTCATGATGCGCGCGGCGCTGAGGGAATTCAACGAGGGCCGCGGCGGCGACCGGAAGCCCGTCATCAGGATCGGCTGCGGAATCAACTCGGGGCCGCTCATCGCGGGACAGATCGGCTCGCACGAACGCATGGAATACACGGTCATCGGCGACTCGGTCAACTTCGCGTCGAGAACCGAGGCGCTCAACAAGCCCCTCGGCACCGACATCCTCATCACGGAGAACACGTGGCGGCTCGTCGCTGACCTCGTGACGGTCGAGGAGATGCCGGCGGTCACGGTCAAGGGCAAGGAAAAGCCGGTAAGGCTTTTCGCCGTCGTGAACATGCCCGGCGAGACCGCCATACCCGGCGCGGGCGCGAACGGGTTCCGCACCCTGGCCGAGGTGCGCGCGGCGCTCGGCATCCCTACCCCGGACTACGCAAAGGTGGACCTCGATGCCGAGGAAAAGAAATACAGCGTTCAGGCTTGACGACCTTTTCGTCACCGCCGCCTGCCTCGCCGGCGCGTTTTTAAGCGCGTATTTCTTCGCGGAGGTGCTCACCGGCGAGCTCAGGCGCGCGGGCGAAAAACCCATCGCGACCATATCGTTCAAGTACAACTCCGCGCGGAGGAAGCCCGGCGACCGCGTCGTGTGGGAATACCTCAGGCGCGAGTCCCCGGTCTACAACTCGGACACGATCCGCACGGCCGAACGCGCGGAGGCGACTATCCGCTTCCCCGACGGCAGGGCGATCGACCTCGACGAGGACACGCTCGTGCGCGTCCTCGTGCGAGAATCGGGCGAGGCCGAGATCGGGCTCGACTCGGGAAGCCTCGTCGCGAACTCCGGATCCGACTCGGGCGGGCTCTCGGTCGTCTCCGGAAAGAACCGCGTCGCGCTTTCGGGCAACGCGGCTATCCGCGCGCGCGGACAAGGCTCCGCGCTCGACGTCAGGCTTTCCTCGGGAAGCGCGCGGGTCGAGACCGGGCGCGGGAGCGTGTCGCTCGCCGGCGGCGAGGGCGCGACCGTCGGCGAGGACGGCGAGACGCGAAAGACCGACGGCTTTACCATGACGGAACCCGCCGAGGGCGCGCGCCTGCCGAATCCCGGGAAGGAGAGTCTTCCCGTCCGATTCTCGTGGGCGCGCTCGGGCGATTCGGCGAGGGAATCGCTCGCGCTCGAGGTTTCGCGGTCAGGCGACTTTACCGATATCGCCGGAGGCGGCGACCTTTCGGGAAAGGACACGCTCCCGGTCGCGCTCACGGAAGGCGTCTGGCGCTGGCGCGTCCTTCCGACGGCCACGGCCAAGAGCGAGGGCGCGAACGTCGCTGAAGAGGACGTCGCGGAGGGAAGCTTCCGCGTCATCAATACCCCGCCTCCCGTCCCCATCACGCCGACCGACGGCATGGCGTATACCTACCGGAAGACGCCGCCCTCGGTCCGTTTCATCTGGTCGGGCGACGAGCGCGCCGATTACTGGCAGCTCGAGATCGCGCGGGACGCGGGCTTTTCCGACGTGCGCGCGAGCGTCAGGACGACGCGTCCCTCGGCGACGGTCGCGTCGCTCGAGGAAGGGGCATGGCACTGGCGGGTGCGGCCCCATTACCCCTTCGTCCCCGGCGGCTTTATCGTCTCATCGAGGCCGCAAGTCTTCGCGATCACGAGGGGAACCGAGCTTCTCGCGCCGAGACCCATCGGGCCGAAGCCCGACGCCGCGGTGAACGTCGCGAAGGACGCGGCGCGGGCGACGTACTTCTCGTGGGAGTCCGAACCCGAGGCTGCGGCGTATACCGTAAGACTCTCCCGAGACGCGTCGATGTCGAAACCGGAGGCGACGAGAAAGGTCGGGGACAACGCGTGCCCGCTCTCGGACATCGCGCGAGAGCTCGACGAGGGAACCTGGTACTGGTCCGTCGCGCAGTCGGACACCGAGGGAGTCGAGTCGCCCGCTTCCGCGCCCCGCGCGTTCCTCGCCGTGAAGGGCGAGCTCGTGCAGCGAACGGTTTTCCCGCCCGACGGCTACTCGATAGCGGACACCCTCGCGCCGGACACGCGCTTTACCTGGAAGACGAACATACCCTCGGGGACGAGGTTTCAGGTCGCGGAAGACCGCGGGTTTACCCGGATCGCCCGCGACGAGACGGCGACGGGCCAATCGACGCGCGGCGTTACCGTGCCTGTCGGCACGTGGTACTGGAGGATCGTCGCGCGCGTCGGGAACGCCACGCTCGCGACCGAGCCCCGCTCGTTCACGATCCAGCCGCCCTTCGGAAAGCCTGACGTCATAGCGCCGGAAAGCGGCAAGCTCCTCGTCGTGAGGCCGGGGATCGCGAGCGATTTTTCCTGGAGGCAAATTCCCGGCGCGCACTATTACCGTCTCAGGCTCTATCGCGCGGGAGTATCCGAGGCGACGATCGACCGGAACTACGTCGAGGGCGAAAGCCTCAAGATCGACGCGAACGGCCTGGCCGAAGGAGCGTATCGCATGACGGTGCAGGCTTTCGCCGACGAGACCGCGTCCTCGACGAGGCGTTCGGGAACGATAGCGGAATCCTTTTTCACGATGCGGAAGATCAAGCCCGTCGACCTCCTCTCGCCCGAGAACGGCGAGCGTATCGACGGCGTTGACGCGATCCTGCGGCCGCGAAGCGTCAGCTGGAGAAGCTTCGATCCCGGCACGCGCGCGCGGCTCGTCGTGAGCGCGAACCGCGACGACTTGGCGATCGACGACCCGGACAATTCGCCGAGAATCGGGAACCCCGCGCTCTCGGTGATCGCGCCGGAGACGACGGTTTCCCTCGGAAGGCTCGGACCGGGAACGTATTTCTGGACCGTCGTCGCGCGCACCGCCGACGGGATCGACATAACCGCGAACGAGCCGCGCACGTTCATCGTCACGCCGATACCGCCGTTACCCGCGCCCGCCGGCACGAAACCCGCGAGCGGAACGCTCATCGACGAAGGATACCTTTCACGCACGCGAAAGGCGACCTTCTCGTGGGAGCCCGTCCCCGGCGCGACCGAGTATCGCTTCGAGATCAGGACGCTCAAGGGAGTCATGCTCGTCGGCGCGACCGTAACCGGGCGTTCGTTCACGATCGAGGACCTCGGCAAGCTCGACGAGGGGAAATTCGCGTGGACCGTCGAGGCGAAAAAGAGGCTCGAGGACGGAACGCTCATCCAGAACGGCGAGATCGCGAGGTCGATCCTCGACATCGCGCTTTCGCCGCTTCTCGCGCCGAAGGGGCTCAACAAGAAGGTTCTCTATGGCAAATAACCCCGCGCCGCGCGACGCGCGACGGCGCGCGACATACGCCGCCATCGCGGCCTTCATCCTCTCCGCGCTCGCTTCACCGGCGCACGCCGCCGGCACCGCCCCCGCCGTCACGGGCGGGAAAGAGGCGATTCCTGCCGACAAGGTGTCAGCGGAGGACGAGGACTTCCGCGTCCTCGAGGGGAACGACGGGTACGTTTTCACGCAGCGGCTCAAATGGGAGTCGGTGGAGCACGCGCTCAAGTACCGGATCACGGTCGAGCAGCGGGGCAAGGCGGGAAAGTGGGAACGGATAGCGGAGGCCGAGTCCGCGACGAACGAGGCGGAGGTAAGCCTTGCCGCGGGAAACTATCGCTACCGGATCGCGGTCTTCAACCTTCTCGAAAAGGAGGCGATCACCACGGACTGGATCGAGTTCGAGGTCATTCGCGCCTATCAGCCGGGACTTTCCGACGTCAGTCCCGAATCGATATACCTTGAGGAAGAGTCTCCCGGCACGTTCAGGATCAGCGGCGAGCGGCTCATGCCGGAAACGGCGTTCACGCTCGTGCCGTATCTGAGAACCGGACGCGCGATTCGCGGCTCGATCGAGAGCGTCGAGCGCAAGGGCAATCGCGCCGTCATTTCGTTTCCGCCCGACGCCGTCGACGTCGGCTCGTGGACGGTCAGGGCGGTCAATCCCGGCGGCCTGTCCGCGACGTCGAAGCCCGTGAAGGTCGCGTTCAGGAAACCGCGCGACCTCGACGTCTCGCTCGGGTACGCGATGGGCTTCGTTCCGTTCGACTCGACCATCCGCGACTATTTCGGCTCGACGGTCCTTCCCGCGGGCATGACCGCGCGCGTGACCGCCATCCTGGTGAAACGGAGCTTCGGTCGCTTCGGGCTCGCGTGCTCGGGCACGCTCACCGGCAAACGGTACGGGCAGGACACCTACGACATCTCGACGATGATCGCGTTCGCACGACTCTACGTCGCGTACCAGCGCCCGCTCATCAAGAACAAGCTCATGCTCGACGCGCGCCTTGGCGGCGGCCTCGGCGGCTTGCGGGCGCTCCACCTCGACTACGAGAACGACATCTCGTCGCCGGACTTCACGACCTGGAGCCCCGCGGCGAGCGCGGGACTCGCCCTCCAGTATTACCTGAAGAAGCGGCTCTATCTGGAGGCCGGGTGCGATTTCGACGTCGCCTTCATGAACGGCATGACCCTCGGCGCGGTACTCCCCGGAATGTCCGCGGGATGGCAGTTCTAGCGAAAAGCGATCAGAGGATCAGCACGAAGGTGCCCGCGGCGATGAGGATGCCGCCGATGATTGTCTTCGCGGTCACGGCCTCGCCGAGGATGACGAAGGAAAAGACGATCGTGAGGACGACGCTGAACTTGTCGATCGGGGCGACCTTCGAGACGGGACCGTTCTGGATCGCGTTGAAGTAAAAGAGCCAGGAGAGGCCGGTCGCGACTCCGGAGAGGGCGAGGAAGATCCAGTTCTGCCTCGTGAGGTCCCTGAGGCCGCGGACCTGGCCGGTCATGACGACGATGCCCCAGGCGAGGACGAGGACGACGACCGTGCGGACCGCCGTTCCGAGATTCGAGTTGACGCCTTTCATCCCGAACTTCGCGAGGATCGAGGTGAGCGCGGCGAAGACCGCCGACAGAAGCGCGAAGAGTTTCCACATGACCGTATCTCCTGTTTATCGGGCGCGCGGGCCCGAAAGAAAGCGTTCCATGAGCTCGACGCGATCGACGCGTCCGCGCGCGCGATTGACGCCGATCTGAAGCTCGAGCGGCGGAACCTTGATCGCGTGACCGCGCCAGGTGACGGTCTCGAGCCGCGACCGGGCATACGGGCCGCAATCCGCGGGATTCGGGCAATCGAGCGCCGGGCTCGGGTCGGAGGCGATGTCGATCCTGCAGTGGAGAAAGACGACGCCGAAATCCTTCGTGAGCCAACCGTTCGTGTCGGCGATCGGCTCGATGAGCGCGTCCTTGAGGATCTCGGTGAGCGCGGGGACGTCCGCGGAGTCGACCATGACGTCGACGTCGTGGGGGTTTAGCGGTACGCCCCTGATGCACGCGGCGCAGCTTCCGGTAAGCCACCAGTCGACGCCCGATCCTTCGAGGAGCGAGCAGAAGGCGTCGAGGCCCTTTTCCCAAGGGACGTCGGTAAAGTAACCGAGCTGGTCGAACATCTCGCTCGCGTACTCCGAGTACCGGCGCATCATGCGGTCGAGGTACTTCGACCCGGCGGGGTAGCGCTTCGAATAGCCGTCCTTCGTCTTCTCGTAAAAGCACATCTCGAGGAGCCGTTCGTACTTGTCGTCGAAGTCGCTCACGAGATAGCGGGTAAAACCGTCCTTTTCATCGAACGCAACTTTCATGATCGCGATCCGTCCTTCTGGTCAATAATAGAATGTGAGAGGCTTTCGCGCAAGGGAAAAGCACGCCGGGATCAGCGATCCTTCCGCGCGAGAGACCGGCACCTGAAGGCGACCGCCGCGGAATCATATACGGTCGCGATCCCGGCCTCGTCGTCCGCGATCCCGGCGTCCATCGCGGCGAGGATTTCGCGAAGCTCGCGGTCGTAGGGGTCATAGTCGGCGACCGTCGGCGACGAGCAACCGCCTGAGTCGCTCGCGAAGAGCCGGGACTCGGGGCCGTTCGCGCCGAAGCGCCAGAAAAGCTCGACGTTCCCGAGCGTGCCCGAGACGCGATGATACGTCGAGAACGGGAAGCCCTCGTGCATGTCGGTCGCGCCCTCGATCGTCGCGACGAGGCCGGGATAACGGAATTCGAACGCAGCGAAGGAATCTCCCCGCCGCATCGCCTTGATCCCGCGGGGCTTTCCGAGAAGCCTGACCATGAAATCGATATCCTGCGCGACGAGGTCGTTCACGATGTCGGAGGACCTGAAGACCGGGGAGCTTCTCCGCGATATGGCAAGGCCCGTGATCGCGCCGAGCGAGCCCGAGCGCGCGAGCTCGAAGAGATGGCGATATTGCGAGTGGTACCGACCGTAGTAGGCGGGCACGCACGCGCGGCCGGTCTTCGCGCTCGCCGCGCGCATGGCCGCAAGCTCGCGCATGGTCGAGCATACGGGATACTCGACGATGACGTGCTTGCCCGCCTTCATCGCGGCGATCGCGACGGCGGCGTGCGCTTCCGTCGGCGCGCAGACGTCTATAAGGTCGATCCCGGGATCGTCGAGCATCGTCCTCCAATCGCCGCGCGCGTCGATGCCGAGCTCCCGCGCGACCTCTGCCGCGCGGGCCGCGCCCTTCCCCGCGATCGCGACCGCGCGCTGACCGGGAATCCCGCCGATGATCCGCGCGTGATACGCGCCCATGTTCCCCGCGCCGACGATGCCTACGTTCATGATCCGCCTCCCGTGAGCTCGAGTAGTATAGCAGGGAAGCGGCTCACGACGCACGACTTTTTTTGCCCGGTTGGCGCGCGGTTCCGGCTCACGGGCCGAGGACGTTCACCGTGATGAGATCGGTATAGGTACCCTCGATGGGCAACCGGGAAAAGGAGCCGATCGTGACGGCGAGCGCGTACACCTTCGGGACGCCGAAGGTGGGGTCGGCGTTAAGGGCCGCGTAACCGGCGCTCCCCGCCGAAAGGACGAGCGGCGCGCCGTTGACCGTCAGGGTATATGGAACGGTTTCCCCGCTCGTCGCCTCAAGGAGCGAGCCTCCAGACGAGGAGTTCAATGAGACGGAGTAACGCACGTTCGACCGGACGAGAAGATCGATATCGCGCGAGGAGCCGGCGGACAGGATGCCGAACGAAAGCGTCGCGTTCGTGGACGAGACCGAGAACGCGGATCCCTTCGGGACGATCGAGAGATCGGCGATCGACGGGACGGTCACGACGACCGAGAAACTCAGGCTGTCGACGGGAGCGCCCGTCGGCGGATAGCCCGAATGATAGAGGTCGGCGCGAATCGTCGCGGTGTAGGTTCCCGGCGCGGGCATCGTCGCGGGGGATACGATCACCGCGAAGCCCGCGTCGACGTACGGTTTCTTCGTCTCGCTCGGAGGGGGAAAGTAGCCCACGATCATCTCGCTCGCGGCGGAGGGATTGCCCGTAAGCGAAAGCCGGTACGTCGGCGCGGTATCGGGAACGTAGAGTCCGTACGAGAGCTTTTGCGACGCCGTTCCCGGAGCTGGGGCGAAGGATGTCTCGGTGAACACGATGCCGAACGATCCCGAGTACCCGTCATGCCAAACCCTGACCCGCCCAGTCGTCTGGACCGATCGGTCAGGCGAATAGATGAGCGCCGCGGGGGACTGAATATTCTTGATCGTCAGGGCGACCGTTTCGGTCATGGCCAAAAGGGCCGCCGCGAAGACGAGCGCGGAACGCGCCATGCGCGCGGATATGCCTTTCATCTGATTCCTCCCTTGCCCCCTTCGGGGCTCTCGACCGCGATGCGCCCGAGATCCATCGTTCCCTCGTTCATGCCCGCGGGCACCGAGAACCGGACGACGGAGCCGTCGCTGAAGCGTATCTCGTGGCGGCCGGGACCGATCCCGTAGCACTCGAACGCTCCCGTCTCGTCGGTGAAGGTTCCCCCGCCGGAGATCGCGGTGCCGCTTTCGTCCAGGAGATCACCGGAAAGTCCCGCGAGCGGCTTGCCCGCCGCGCCGAGGACGACGCCACGGACGGAAACCGACGGCGCGAGGGTGACCGGGACGATGGTCACCGACCGGTAGGCCGGCACGAAGCGTATCGAATCGGGCGAAGGCCGTCTCTCGGCGTCGCTCGAGGGAAGCTCGACGGTCGCCGCGTACGGTCGATAGAGCCGCAATCCCCGAATCAGGGTCGCGCGGCCCGTGTCGCTTTCCGTCACCGGGCCGTCCTCGGGCACGAGCGTCACCCGGGTTCCGAGGAGCGCGGCGGCAGGATCGAGGATGGCGACGCTTTCTCCCCGGGGATTTCCGAAGAGGGCCCGCCCGCCCGCGATCGCGAGGCTCGACGAGGCGGCTACATCGCCGGCATACGTCGTCATTCCGGTGTCCTCCCGCGATTCGTAAAAGAGCGCGGACGAGGCCGAGACGGTTTCGCCCGCGTACCGGGCGTTGAATCCCGCCGAACGGTCTCCCTGCGCCGCCCAGACGATATTCGAGTAATGGGCGCCGAGGCCGATCTCCCCGTCGCGGCCCAAGGTCATCGACGCGTCGATCGAGTCGGTCTTGCCCGCGCCGTCGTTCCGGTACTGGACGGCCGGTGCCCCCGGCGGAGTCCACGCGATCACGAAGGACGCGCGGGGCTCTATCGTCCCCGAGGAGGTTCGGTCGAATCCGCCGTTCGCCGAAAGCGATACGAAGGCTTTCGTCGTCAGGAAATACCCGAGCTGAAACGAGTAGGTCTCGACTCGCTTCCCGACGAGGAAGGAGTCGACGTACAGGCCCACCGCTCCCAAATCGGAGGGAAGACGCTGGGACACCTGCCCCGAAAGGATCAAAACCGCGTCATCGACGCCCTGATCGGAGGAGTCTTCGGGGGACGGGGCGGAAAAATCCTCGCCCCGCCACTCGGCGGCCATACCGACGCGGGGAATGAACGGCGAGGAAGGGAGCGCGAAGCGCCAGGACGCCTTCGCCGCGGGAACGGCGGTCGCCGAGCCCGTTCCGTCATAGAGAACGGACGACGAGCCTGAAAGCCCGAACGTTCCCGCGGTCGTCGCCCAAAGGAGGGAAAGCCCGCCGAGCGCGTGACCGTTCGAGAACGCGAAATCGGCGCCCGCCTCGAAATCGCGAGCGAGCCCGAGCGCGAACCAGAGCGATCCGAAGGGATTGGCGGCGCTTGCGCGATCGACCCCCAAGGCGATGGCGTAATCGGTCTCGCCCGTTCCGAGAATCGCCGGGTCGAACGGGACGCCGAGCCTGATCGAGCGCGCGGGAAGCCCCTGCTCCTCGATCCTCACGGTCACGTCGTTCAAGCCTTGCGAGAACGGGAGGTCCGAGGCATGATAGGTTCCCGGACCGAGGGAAACCGTCCTGATCACGGTGCCGTTGACCGCGACGGAAACGATCGCGGGCCTCGTGATCTCGATGTCCTGCGTGTCCTTCCTGACGCGGGTATCGGAGCCGGGAAAACCTCCTTCGCGGGCGAACGAAACGCCCCAAAGGCTCGCTCCGCCCTGGAAATCGACGGGCCGATTGTCGACGGTTCCCGCCATGAGCCGCGCGCCGATCGAGGGAAAGTCGAGAACGGCCCGGGCGGTTTCGAGGTCGCGCGTGTAGGTCGATCCGTCCCAGACCATCGTCGTGGATCCCTCGAGCACGAGACCGTCAAGATACAGCGATGGGGAGAGGTCGAACTCGACGGGAACGGAAGAACGGGAACCGAATGAATCGTCGTCGCGGCGAGGTCGCGCCGCAAGGCCGAATCCGGTGATGAGCGACACAGGTTCGTTCTCGACGCGTACGCCGGGACCTTCGGGGGCGTTTTCGATACGGGGCGTCAGCGAAAAGCTCTTCATGGTCCCGGAATCGACCGAGAGATCGAGCGTGAGGGTTCGCGCGTCGAACGCGCAATGGATTCCCGCGCGCTCGAGATCCCAGGAACTGATCGCGCCGTCGCGCGCGGCGAGCGCGTCGATCGTATCCTGGCGGGCGATGCCCTCAAGGGAGGAACGGACGGTCCGTTCGGGAAGGAGGAGCATTCCTTCCGGGCTTATCGCGAACTCGACCGAGCCACGGCTCATGCCGTTGACCGTAAGATCGGCGATGACGGTTTCCGGGGATGGATACGTCGGGGATCCGGATATTTTTACCGATTCCTGCGCGCGGACGGGGAACGACGCGAGCGCGAAAAGGGCGAGGAGCGTCGCGCGGACGCTAGTAATCGCTTTCATACCGGACGCTTACCTCGAAGCTTCCGTCCCGGAAGTCTTGTCCGCGACGCGCGCTCGCGCGAATCGTCGAGCCGGGAAGGTAATTGGCGCCGTTTAGCGGGGAAATCTCGTCGGATCGTATCGTATAGACGAATCCGTCGGGATACGCGAGATCGATCTCGAGGTTGCCCGCGATCACGTGGCGGGTCCCGGTATTCGCTATCTCGATCGAGAGTATGCCTTTTTCCTGCGCGTCTACCGTCGGCTGCACGCGCGCGACGAGCGAGGGGGCGAAGGACGGACTGCCGGCATACACCGAGGCGATATACCGGAAGAGCACGCGTAGCCCGGACGACGAATCCTTTCCGGAGTCGATCGGGACCTCCTCCGCGATAAAACGATAGCACCGCTCGCGATCGAGCGTTGACGGCCCGCGCCATTGTATCTTCACGGAAACGGTTTGCCCTTTCTCGACGACGGTTCGCGCGGGGTAGACCGTGAAATCGGCCGGAACCTCCGCGTTTTGCTCCGCGCCCGAAACGGTGATGCTTCTCGACACGACCCGGAAGCGGATCGCGATGCGCTCGTCGCCGTCGTTCGTTACCCTGAAGGTCGCGACGCGACCGTCGCCCGCGGTCGTCACGACCGCGCTCATCGGCTCCATCGTGAAGGAGAAGGCTCGCGAGAGGGCAAGCGCGATGAACGCGACCATGAATGCGCGAGAGGTATACCGATTCATACTGGCCTCCTGTTCCGTTACCTTAGAACTATTGCAAGAAGCGTGCCAAATCAGCGGCATGGTTTGCTTCATACGATCAAGAGCAAAGCATTACGGGGCTTGAACTTCCGGAATCCCCGAAGGCCGGTCGCCCGTACCGACGGAAAATAGTACGACGGTCCGGTCGATCATTCGACCGTTCGGTCGAACCGCTCACGCGTCCCCGAGATGCTCGAGCCGGGACCGCAGGTGACGCTCGCTTATCCCGAGCTCTCGCGCCGCGGCGCTTTTATTCCCCCGGGAACGCTCGAGCGCGCGGGTTATGAGCGTCCGCTCGAAGGACCGCATCGCCTCCTCGTATCCGCCCGCGGGGATCTCGGGAACGCAGCCCTTCTCGTCGACCGCGGACTCGGCCTCCTCGGGCAGGTCCTCCACGCGGATGTAATCGCTTCGGGCGAGCGCGACGGCCCGCTCGATATCGTTCTCGAGCTCGCGGATATTCCCCGGGAACGAGCGCCGGGCGAGCGCGTCAAAGGCCTCGCGGGTGATCCCCCGCACGTCCTTTCCGTCGCGCTTCGCGATCTTCTCGATGAACCGGTCGACAAGGAGGCCGATATCCTCCTTTCGCTCCCGGAGCGGCGGGAGGTGGATCTCGATGACCTTGATACGATAGTAGAGATCCCGGCGGAAGGTCCCTGCCGCGATCATCGCTACGAGTTCCCGGTTCGTCGCCGCGACGATCCTGACGTCGAGCTTGCGCGGAACGTTCTCGCCGACGCGCTCGATGACGCCGAACTGGAGCGCTCGAAGGAGCTTTACCTGAAGCTGGGGGCTGATGTCGCCGATCTCGTCGAGAAAGAGCGTGCCGCCGGCCGCTTCCTCGAATCGCCCGACGCGGTCGGAGTCGGCCCCGGTGAAGGATCCTTTCCGGTGGCCGAAAAGTTCCGACTCGGCGAGGGTCTCGGGCAGGGCCGACACGTTTACCGCGACGAAGGGGCCCTTGCGCCCGCTCCGGTCATGGATGAACCGGGCGACGAGTTCCTTGCCGGTCCCGCTCTCTCCCGATACGAGAACGGTGGCCGAGCTCGCGGCGGCGCGGGTCGCGATACTGAGAACGCCCGCCATCACGTCGCTTTTATACACGATCCCCGAGTCGGCGGGCATCGCGGCGGGACCGGAAGCGGGAGGAAGGAGCGCCTCGCGCACCAGGGCGATCCGCTCGTTCACGCGGAGCACCGCTCGCGAGAAGTCGTCCATCCTGATCGGCTTCACGAGATAATCGTCGGCCCCGGCCTTGAGAAGGCAAACCGCCTCGCGCGCGTCTCCCTCGGCGGTCATGCCGATCACCGTAATATAGGGGTTGATCTCCAGGACCGCCTTGAGAACCTCGAACCCCGATTCTTCCGCGAGGCGTATATCGGTAATGACGAGATCGACGATGACCTTCGATATGACGTCGAGACACGACTGCACGTCGCGCGCCTTATGGAACTCAACCTTGGGATATTCGAGGTTCCGCGCGAATCGCTCGAGAAGCGTAAGCTGCGTAACGTCGTCGTCGACCGCGAGAAGGACCATATAACCTCCGTGTCGCCTCCGTAAAGCGTAGGCGCTCCGGACAGAGACTGCAATCCTTTTTATCGAAAATTCGACCGGAATGTCGAATTTTCGACTGCATGGTCGGATCGGGACGAAGCGCAATGAATCCAGAACAGGTCACGATTTCAGGCATCTCGTTGTCAAATAAGGAATTGGCAAAAACCGGACTCCGATTGGAATCCTTGGCACGGGTCTTGCTATATCAGAGGCATCAACCCTTAAGGAGGTTTGATATGAAAAAGACAAGCAAGATGGTTATAGGGTTCGTAGCGCTCGCGGCTTTCGTCGCGATCCCCGCAACCGCCGCGACATCCGGAAGCATCACCCTTTCCGGATCCATCCCCGCGATCATGGAGCTCGTCATAACGAGCGAACCGGTCGCGAGCAATCTCCCGTTGACCCAGACCGTCGCCGACCTTTCCGTCGCGACCGTCACCGAGAGAAGCAACAAGAAGGCCGGCTACACGGTAACCCTCGAGTCCGAAAGCGCGAAGGCGTCGGGCGCGTCCCCTTCCTTCGTGAGCTCGGAATCGGGAGACTCCCTTCCGTACAGCATCAAGTACGGCGGGAACGCGGTCGCGTTCGTCGGCGGGTCGGCCGTCGTAAGCTCCACCGCGACGCGAACCACGGCGGCGGGGGTAACGAAGGCGGTCACCGTCTCCTTCGACGGAGCCTCGTACTTCCTCGACGAGTCCACCTACAGCGACACGCTGACCTTCACGATCATCGCGAAGTAAGCGGCAATGCGCGCGCCTTCATGGTTGAGGCCGTCCCGACGGGACGGCCTCTTTTCGTTTATCGGGGCAAGAACCGGAAGAGCGCGTGAAAGAGAAAATAGTTCCGGAGGCGCTCCCTCACGGGGTAATCGACGTTCAACGGTGACATGACCGTCGAGAAACTCGTCTCGTAGAGCGTCCGGGACGCCCGGTCGTAGAGGTAGGCGTTGTAGGTGCCGCAATCGAGCTCGGGGACCGACGTGTCCGGGCCGGCGCCGTACGCGACGATGTACCGGTCGGCTCCCGATTCCGCGAGAATGCCCCGCAGCTCGGGCGAGATCGCCTGCCAGTTCGCGAATTTCGCCGGATAGATCTCGGACGCGAGGATTCCCTCGATGGCCTCCTCGGGAACGTCCCGGTGCCGTTTGCAATACACCGTCATCGACGCCGTCGCGCCGCCCGCGATCAGGTAAAAGGCGTCTGCGGCCTCGTCGGTCGTGTCGGCATCCCCGTCAAGGGACACCCGTTCCCAGTCGGCGTCGAACGCGAAGAGGGTAAACTTCCGGTCGAAGACCCCGATCTCGGTGAAGTTGAACCAGTCGAGTCCCTCGTCGAAGGTACCGTCGGGACAGGACGCGCGGAACGAAGGGCCCTCGATCTCGGTCGCCGCGTACTTCGTTCTCAGGGTTTGCGCGAGGGGATCGGAACGGGAAGCGGCATCGATATACGCAAGCACCGCCGCGCGAACGGCAGGATTTCGTGCGCTGAGGAGGAAGGCCTCGAACTGGAGCGAATTGAGGTCTTTCTTGCCGACGTTGCCGGAATAGAGCGCCGCGACCGCGTCGGGAGAAACCTCGCGCGTCCCCGCCTCCCATTCGCCGAGATAGCGATGCATGCCCATGAAGGCGGCCATATCCTCGTCCGTGGGGATATAGAGAAACTCGTCGGCGCTTTGCGCGAACGCGCGAAACGAGAGAATGACTGCCAGTGCGAGAATGAGGCGGGACTTGCGCATGAACCATCCTTTCGCCGGGGAAGCCCGATCGGGGGGATCGCCCGCGAGATGTCAGTATAGCACGGGAATGCCGGGCCTTTCCACGCGCATTGCCCTCTGGACCGCTTTCGGGCTATAACGGGTGAACCCATGAAAACGATCCTTTGGGACTGGAACGGAACCCTCCTCGACGACATCGACTGCTGCATCGCGTGCGTCAATGTGCTCCTCCGCAAGCATTCCCTTCCCGCGCTCGATTCGGTCGACGAGTACCGGAAAAAGTTCCGCTTTCCCATAGAGGATTACTATCGCGCCTGCGGATTCGACTTTTCGAAGACGCCCTTCGACGCGCTCGCGCGCGAGTACATCTCCCTCTATCACCCCGCCAGCAAGGCCTGTCGCCTCGTGCCGGGGGCGCTTGAGGCGCTCGACGCCGCGCGCGAGAAGGGCTGTCGCCAGATCGTCCTTTCCGCCTCGCAGCGGGACAATCTCCTCGACCAGATGCGCGCCTATCCTCTCGAGGGCTATTTCGCCGAGGTTCTCGGGATCGGCGACGTCTTCGCGCGGTCGAAGGTCGAGCTCGCGCTTCGCTGGCGCGAAAAGCCCGAAAACCGTGACGCCGAGGTCGTCGTGATCGGCGACTCCTTCCACGACTTCGAGGTCGCGACCGCGATCGGCGCGCGATGCGTGCTTTTCGCCGGAGGGCACCAGCTCGTCACCGACGACTGGAAATCCCGCTGTTCCGTCGCGCGCACCCTCCCCGAGGCGATCGCCCTTCTCGGGTGAGCTCGGCGACTCACGCCTCTTACCAGCCCGTCTTTTCCTCGAGTATCACCCCGTCGGTTCCCGTGTAGCCCTTGAGCGATCCCGTGGCGGCCTGTACGCACGCGTAGGTGAGCGCGCCATCCTTCGACGCCCGGATCGCGCGCCCGGCGGGGGGAAGCACCTTCACGCAGGAACCCTCCGCAACCGGTACGATCTCGCCGTCAAGCCAGAATTCGCCCCTGCCCGAGAGGATGACGTAGGCCTCCTCGTTCTCGCGATGCCGGTGCACGAAGGGAATCGCCTGCCCCGGTTCGAGCCGGTTGAGCGAGATCTCGCATCCGGAAAGAGCGAGCGTCTCCTTGAGTTCCGCGCGCTGGATCCCCGCGAGCGGTCCGATCTCCGTTTTCGTCCATGCTTTGTCCATTTTCGACCTCCTGTTACTTGTTACTTGCAAGTTGCAATAAACTAGCTATACCACAGTCACTTTCTTTTTGCAAGTCTTTTTGATACACTATGCGCATGAATGAAAACGAGCATCGCTCACGGTGCCCGGTCGCGACGGCGCTTGACGTCATCGGCGACCGCTGGACGCTCGTGGTGATACGGGACATCTTCCTCGGAAAAAAGCGCTACCAGGAATTTCTCGCGAGCCCGGAGCGGATCACGACGAACATCCTCGCCCAGAGACTCAAATACCTCGAGGACGAGCGGCTCGTGACGAAGGCCCTCTATCAGGAACGCCCGCCGCGCTATGAGTACGCGCTCACCGATCGGGGTCGGGCCCTCGCGCCGGTACTGACCTCTCTCTGGAACTGGTCCCAGGCCTGGGAGTTCGGCGCTTCCGAGATCCCGCCCTCGCCGTTCGGCTGAAGCGAGGATCGCGGAACGCGCGGTTACATCCGGCCGCCGCGCGGCCGTCCTTATTTCGCGGGGGTATCGCCCGCCTTGTCGAGGTTCGAGCCGAGATAGGGGAGCATGTCCTCGACGACCTGCGAAAGCCTGAACACGTGCCCGGCGTTCCCGACGATAAAGTCGTGCGCGATCCCCTTCGCGGTCATTTCCCTCGTAAGGTACTCGCACCCCTCGCGGATAAACCGGTATTCGTCGGTGATGCCGTAGCCGAACTTGATCGCGCGAAGCCGCGCGTCGCCCGCGAGATAGGCGTCGAGTTTCCTTTCCCAGTCGCCGAAGCCCGCGTTCCAGTCGGCGACAATCTCTGCGTCCCCGGGAGAGCCGTCGAGTTTCGGCACCTTTCCGGGAGTCTTCGCGCCCGGCGTGGGGGAAAAGACCGAGGCGTAGGCGGAAAGGAATTGCGCGTCGTCGTTCCATGCCTCCATTGCGGTCGCGAGACCCGTCTCGGGCTCGAGCACGCCGGGACCGTAGGCGTACACCGCGCCGTAGACGTCGGGACGCGCGAACGCGCGCGCGAGGGCCCCGAAGCCGCCCATCGAGAAACCGGCAAGGGCCCTGCCCCCGGGAGCGGGGATCGTCCGATAGTTCGCGTCGATGAAGGCGACGAGCTCGCCCGTGAGGTAGTCCTCGTAGTTGCCGGTCATCGGCGAGTTCGAGTAGAAGCCGCCGCCGAATCGCGTGGTCCCGTCGGGCTCGACGAGGATCATCTCCGGAATCTTCCCGTCCGCCATGAGCTTCGCGATGTACTTCCGGTTCTGGAAGATGAAGCCGGGGGCGGCGCTGTGACCGTGAAGGAAGTAGCATACGGGATACTGGCGCGTGGCTTCGGCGTAATACGAGGGAGGGAGCGATATCATGATCGACCGCGTCGCGCTCTCGCCGAGCCCGTTGCCCGCGAGGGCCTTCGACTGAAAGGAGTCGACGACGCCGCCCTCTTTCGCGGCGAGGGCCTTTCGCGCTTCCTTCGACGAGCGGGGTATGTCCGATCCGCATCCGGCAAGGACGATCGAGAACGCGAACGCCGCGACGGCGCCGGACAAAACGTGAGTCTTTCGCATCATGGTAACCTTCCTCGCGTCGCCCCTTCCGGTCGTCGGGCGAGCGCGGGACTATCCTACAATTTTTCTGGCCTTAAGGCAAACGGCGAACGACGCGTTGCGCCTGTCCGCGACGAGGGCTATACTCGTATCCGATGACCGACATTCCCGAAGCGCGCTTCAGGCCAAGGGGCGAGGCCGCGCCCGATTTCGAGATCCTCAGCCTCGACGAGCTCCGCCGGAGGCAGCCTCGGGTGCTCCACCGGCTCGACCGTCCCCATCGTCTCCTTTTCTTCTCCGTCGTCGTGGTCACGGGCGGGCGCGGGGCGTACTTCGTCGATTTCCGGGAATACCCCGTGGCCGCGGGCTCGCTCGTCTTCGTCGCGAAGGGACAGGTCCACGCCTTCGACCCGTCCCCCGGGATCGCCGGATACCAAATCCTTTTCACCGAGAGCTTCCTTCGCGCGCACGCGATATGGCCCGAGGCCTTTACCCTCTTCGGCGTCAGTTCGGGAGGCCTATGCGAGCCGGTCCTGAAGGCGGAAGGCCACGACGCCGACGGGTTTTTCCGCCTGGCGGAGGCGCTCGCGGGGGAATACGAGCTGAAGCGCGACGCCCTCGGAGACGAGATCCTCGCGACGTTCCTCAAACTCTTCCTCCTCAAGGCCGAACGGCTCGCGGCCTCGTTCTCCCAGGCGATTACGGGCGCTCCCTGGCTCGAGCTCTATCTCGCCTTCATGGACGCGCTTCAGTCGCGCGGAAGCGCGCGGCGCGGAGTGGCCGACTACGCGGCGATTCTCGGGGTTTCGGCGAAGCGTCTCAACGCGGCCTGCAAGGACGCGACAGCCCTCACCGCGAAGGAATGCGTCGACCGGTTTATCGTTCTCGAGGCGAAACGCGCGCTCGCGATGCCCGATCGATCCGTCGCGGATATCGCGGACGCGCTCGGTTTCGGCGAGCCGACCAATTTCACGAAATTCTTCAAGGCGCGCGAGGGACTCACCCCCACGGACTTCCGCGCGGGCCTTCGGTAAATCGGCGCGTTCTTACCGGTAACGGGCGCGCGCGTACCTTTACCCGAGGTCGCGCGGGAATTATCCTTGACGCATGACAGTCGACGTATTCGGAACGCGCGCGAACGTGGAGACGCGCGGATCGGGAATCCCGGTCATCATGATCCACGGATGGGGATGCGACGGGCGCATGATGGAAGGCGCCATGGAAGGCTCGTTCGCCGGCCGCGACGGCGCGTTCGAGCGAATATACCCCGACCTTCCCGGCATGGGCCGCACGCCCGCGATCGGGGAAGCGGGAAGCGCCGACGGGATGCGCGACTTCGTCCTCGCGCTCGCCGACAGGCTCGTCCCGGGCGAACGGTTCGCCGTCGCGGGAAAATCCTACGGCGGCTATATCGCGCGCGGGGTCGCGAAGGCGGCACCCGATCGCGTCCTCGGGATGCTGCTCCTCTGCCCGGTCGTGGACCCGGCGACCCAAAAAGCCCATTCCCCGCCCCGGGGGATCGTCACCGAGCGCGAGGAAGGCATCGAGGGAATCGTCCCGGCTGACGACCTCGCCGAGTTTTGCCTCTTCCACACGAGACAGACTCAGGTCGTCTGGGAGCGCGCCCGCGAGTTCGTCCTCCCCGGCATGAAACTCGCCGACAGGCATTTCCTCGAGACGGAGCTCGGGAAGCGCGTGTCCTTCCGCGAAAGCGTCGACGAGGGCTCCGGCCCGTACCCGTTTCCGACCCTCATGATCGCGGGGCGCGAGGACTGGTGCGTCGGGTATTCCGACCTCTTCGGTCTCGTCGAACGATACCCGAGGGCGACCTACCTCGCCCTCGACGGGGCGGCGCACAATCTCGAATTCGAGCGGCCGGAACTCTTCCGCGCGCACGCGACGGAGTGGCTCGACGGGGTCGCGCGGTACGAGCGGGCGACACGCGTTCGCTCCGGCGCGGTTACCTCGCGGTAACCGTTGCGGGAACGGCCCGGGCGCGCTATCCTGAAGAGAGTGGAAGGATGGTGCCGCATGATCGTCGTGAGAGACCGCGCGTACAACTGCGAAATCGAGTTCGCGTTCAGCCTGATCGCGGGTAAATGGAAAACCGACATTCTCTGGGAACTGACCAAGGAGCCGGGCCTCGGCTTCAACGAGCTAATGAGGCGCCTTCCCGGCGTCGCGTCGAAGGTTCTCGCGAAGGCGCTCGACGAGCTCGAGGACGCCCTCCTCGTCGCGCGCGATGCCTTTAACGGAATTCCGAGCCGAGTCGAGTACCGCCTGACGGACTCGGGACTCGAGCTCTGGAAACGCTGCGAACCCCTCATCGGGTGGGCTCACGGCCACGCCGCGGACCTCGAGCGGGAACGGGAGCGCGTCCGCGCGAAAGCGGTAAAAAAAACGGAAGCGAAGGAGTCGGCATGAACGAAAGAATCACGAACTTTCATCTCGGTCCCTGGGAGGCCGAGATCGGGTATTCGCAGTCGGTTCGCGTCGGGGACCGCGTTATCGTCTCCGGAACGGTCGGCGACGAGGAACGCTGCAAGGACATGGAAAGCCAGCTCGTGAGCGCGTTCGCCGCGATCGCCGAAACCCTCGCCCATGACGGCGCGACGCTCGCGAACGTCGTCAAGGAAACGGCCTACTGCGTAGACATCGAGGCGCTCAAGAAATGCCAGGAGACGAGAAAGAAGATTTACGGGGGCCACCTCCCCGCGACGACCTGGGTCGAGGTCAGGCGGCTCTATTCCCCCGGTCACCTCGTCGAGATAGAGGTCGAGGCCGTACTCTAGCGCCCGGATATACCGAAAGGGCGCCGGGCCATCGCGCCCCTCGCCCCGCTTTCGACGCGCGGCGGCTCCGCGCCTGGGCGTCCGCCGATCGAAAGGCCCGCTGCCTCGACTTTCGTTCTTATTCCCCGTTCGCCTTCTTCCATGCCTCGAAGTCGTTTTTCTCCTTGTCCCGGTCGTACGCCTTCTCCTGCGCCTCGAGGCGGGCGCGCTCTGCTTCCTTCCACTGCGCGTAGTCGCCCATGACGTAGCCGTCCCAGGTATCCCAGGGAGATTCCGCGCTTTGCGCGGTTTTCCCGGCGGAGGTTTTCGCGTTCGCGTCCTTCGGGGTTTCCTTTGTTTTCGCGGCGGCCGTCGCGTCAGGTTGGGTAGCCGCTTTCGCCGGTGCCTTGCCGTCCGGTTTATCCGCGGTTTTTCCCGTCGCGCGCCCGGTTGTTTTCGCGAGCGTCTGCCCGCTTTCCGCGAGCACGCGAGCCGCGCTGTGATAGTGCGTCTTCCAGTAGCGCGCGTCGAGCGGGGTTACGCGCACGCCGCGCTCGGGTCCGTCGGATATCGCGTGGATGATCGAGCCGTCCCCGATGAATATCGCCACGTGCGAGACCGCGCCCGGCACGTCGGTGGTCGCGAAGAACACGAGGTCGCCCGGACGGAGCGATTCCCTTGAGACCTTCGCGCCGAAGTCAGCCATGTCGCGCGAGAGCCGGGGAAGCGACGGTACGTACGGCCGCATGATGTAGCCGACGAAACCCGAACAGTCGAACTCGGGCGGCCTCGTGCCGCCGCGCGCGTACGACGAGCCGACGTACTCGCGGGCGCGATCGACGATGTCCCGTTGCGCGTCGAGGGCAAGGGCCGCAGGCGGGGTAAACGAGGCGAACGCGACGAGCGCGACGGCGGCGACTATGTGGCGCATGGAAACCTCCTGACGGTTATCGAAAGAGCGCGCGCAGGGACTTGACGCTCAGGCCCCTGAAATCCTCGACGACGAGATCGCAGACCGAGAGGTCCTGGTTTCCCGGGTGGGGATTCCGGTAGCCGACGCACTTCATCCCCGCGCGATTCGCGGCGATCGCGCCGTTTTTCGAGTCCTCGATCGCGACGCAGAAGGCGGGGTCGACGCCGACCGACTCGGCGGCCTTGAGGTATACGTCGGGCTCCGGCTTGCTCCGCTTGACGTTCTCGCCCGACACGTACGCGTCGATAAAGCGCGCGACGCCGATGCGGGAGAGAACCTCCTTGATGAAGATCGCCGAAGAGGACGAGGCGACCGCGACGGGGAGGCGCGCCTTCCTGATCTCGGCGAGAAGCTCGGGAATCCCGTCGACGGGCTTGAGGTCGGCCTTCTTGAGGAGTTTCAGCTTGAGCGAGAGCTGCGCGTTCAGGATCTCCTCGACGTCCTTCTCGACCGCGAACTCGCGCGCGATCTCGGCCCACATGACGGGATTCGTCACGCCGACGAAGCGGTCGAGATATCCCTCGGGAGCCCGTATCCCGAGCCGGTCGAGCATCGCGACGTCCGATTCGTAATGGAGCGGCTCGCTGTCCACGAGCACCCCGTCCATGTCAAAGATTACTGCCTTCATTCCGGTTCTCCCTTCGCCCGTCACGCGGGACTGATGCGCGCGCGGATGAAAAGATGGTCCGAGGGGAGACGGTCGCGAACTTCGCGGTTCGTCGGTATCTCCTCCTCTATGACCGACGCGTCGAGCACCTCGACGTCATCCGAGCAGAATATGTAATCGAGCTGCGCGAAGCGCGGCTCCGAGCCGAAGTAATAATGCGTCCGACGGGACTCCTTCGGCACTCCCGTCGCCTCGAGGACGTCGCGAAAGGGAAGCGCGAGGAATTCCGCGTACTCGAACTGACTCTCTCCGGGGACGAGGATGCCGTTGAAGTCGCCCATCACGACGCAACGTCGGCGCCTGACCGCGGCCGAAAGGCGCGCGACCTCGCGGAGTCTCCGCTCGATTCCCCAGTCCGAGTCGCGCTGGCTCTTGAGATGCACGACGAAAACCTCGAGCCCGCCCGCGGCGTGTCCGAGATCGAGCCTCAAGAGGTTGCGCGAGAATTGCCCGCGGACGTTTTTCGCCCGCGCGCGCGGAAACATCCCCTTCCGGAGGAGGGCGCCGACGAAGATCCCGCGAGTCGAGTTTTCCTCGTGAAGGTAGCATTCGTAGCGGTCGTCGAGGTAGATCCGGTTGAACGCGGCGAGGGTTTCCATCCCGCCGACCTCGCAAAGCCCGACGAGGTCGAAGTCGTTTTCGAGGATGATCCGGGCGATCTCCGCGATCTTCGCGCGGCTCTTGTTGGGGTTGTAGATCGACGCGTTCATCGCGAGATACTCGCTCTCCTCGAGGGCGTCGAGCGCGGCGCGGTCGTAAGCCGCGTCGAGAAGGAGGTAGAAGTTCTCCGCGTTGAAGGACGCGACGTGGAGTACGGGTTTATCCCCGCCCGTCACCGTTCTTTTCCGGTCATGATCTCGACGAGTGCGGTCTCGTTCTTTCGGTCCGACCCCTCGTAGCGGTAGTAGCTCACCCTCGCCGTCCCCGCTCCCTCGAGCGAGATCCGCGTGTCGTAGCGAAGGTCCCCGCTCACCCCCGCCTTACGCTCGTAGACGGCCTTTTTCGCGTCGAGGTCGAGAAGGCGATAGCTCTCGTGCGTCGCCTCGAAGGCGTACCTGCCGTCGGTCGCGAACTGTCCGGCCTTGAGCCGCGTGGAGTATCCCGCGAGCTCGGGCGCTTTGTCGAGGGTATTCGCGAGAACGTAGAACGCGCCGACGACGTAGTCCCCGTTGCTGAAGTCGACCGAAAGCACGGTGCGGTCGGCGAGAGCGGCGTACTGGATGTCGGTGATGAAAAATATCTCGAGTTCCTTCGCCTCGAGCCTGAGACCGCTTGTCCCCTTGAGGTTTCCCGCGGCGTCGATGACGAGCGTCTTTCCCGCGACCGGGAGCGCGAAGGAATCCTGCTTCGCGGGAAGGTCGCCCGAGCGCCTTACCTGCGCCTCGCGCGAGACGCGAAAGACGGGCTCGGAGGCGAACGCGGGCGTCGCCGCGAGGAGCGCGCACGAGACGAGAAGGGCGAAGGCGCCCTGCCCCGCCGAACTCTGAACGGTTTTCCCGGTTGCTTTATCGATGCGTTTCATGCTCTCTTCCCCCGCTCACTGCTCGAAGATACGGCCGATGCCGCCGAGCACGGAGCCCTCGTCGCGCGTCTGGTTGATGCCCCTCGGCGCGTGCTGGAGCACGCGGTCCGCGAGCCGCGAGAACGGGAGGCTCTGGAGGTACACGGTACCGGTGCCCGAAAGGGTCGCGAGGAAGAGACCCTCGCCGCCGAAGACCATCGACTTGAGGTTTCCCGCGCGCTCGATCGAGTAGTCGATCCCGTCGGTGAAGCCGACGACGCAGCCGGTATCGACGCGGATCGTCCCGCCCGTGAGCCGCTTCTCGACGACGGTGCCGCCCGCGTGCACGAAGGCCATGCCGTCGCCCTCGAGAAGCTCGAGGATGAAACCATCGCCGCCGAAGAAGCCGGTCCCGAGCCGCCGGGTGAAGGCGACCGAGAGCCTGGTGCCGAGCGCCGCGCAGAGGAACGCGTCCTTCTGGCAGGTAAAGCGCCCCCCGAGCTTCGCGAGGTCGAGCGGGATTATCTTCCCCGGATAGGGCGCGGCGAACGCCACGCGCCGTTTTCCCTCGGCGCGGTTCGTGAAATGGGTAAGAAAGAGGGACTCGCCGGTTACCGCGCGCTTCCCCATCTCGAAGAGCTTCCCGAGCATCCCCTGGTCGGGCGCCGAACCGTCCCCGAGCCTCGTCTCGAAGGAAATGCCGTCTTCCATGTAATTCATGGCGCCGGCCTCGGCTATAACGGTTTCGCCGCGGTCAAGCTCGACCTCTATGATCTGCATGTCGTCGCCAATCAGCTCGTAATCAATCTCGTGCGATCTCATGTGTTCCCCCGTGCAATGTTCCCGCGCGGTCAACGCGCGCTCGCGATCAGTGTTATAGAGTGTCCCTTTCGGGCGCGATTGTCAATCGAAGGGCGGCGCTCGCTCAGGCGAGCTCCGGATCGTAACGGGCGCGTTCCCCGCCGACGTAGGGACAGCGGCTCCGGGCGAGGGTCACGGCGGCCTCGCCGACGCGAGTTACGCCGACGCGCACGGGGACGACGACGGGGCGGACGTGCATGCCGATGAGCGTGCCGCCGATGTCGATCGCGAGGTCCGCGACGACCGACTCGACGAGGACGGGCTCGGCCATGCCCCGATACGCGGCGGTCGCGAAGGCGCCTCCCGCCTCGCGGCGCGGGACGGCGTTGACCCGCTTGAGCCCCTGAGCCTTCATTACGTCCTTCTCGACGACGAGCGAGCGATTGAGGTGTTCGCAGCACTGGGCCGCGATCGAGAGCGAACGGGCGGCGCAAAAGGCGGAAGCCGTCTCCCATATCGCGCGCGCGACCTCCTCGCTTCCCGCCGTCCCGATCCGCTTCCCGACCACCTCGCTCGTGCTGCAGCCGACGACGAGCATCGCCCCCGGCTCGACGCGCGCGACGGAGTAAAGCCCCTCGAGCGCGGCCGTAAGATCGCTTTTGATTCGTTCAACCATCCGTTGCCCCCGGTTCCTCGGTGTTTTCGCGTACAGTATAGCGCGTCGCGGCCGTCCGTTTCCATCGTAAATTCGCCATGAAATCGGGCCGCTTTCATGGCGCGTCGCCGCGCCGCCCAATTACCATTGAGGTACGATGCAAGAACGTTTCACGATCGCGTTGCCGCGCTGGACAGGCTCGTTTCTCTCGTCCCGGGAGTGGGACTTCTCGACCGTGGACTCGCGGATGGACTTCGTCATCGCGCTCTCGGCCGAGAACGCGCGCAGGGGGACGGGCGGGCCATTCGGCGCCGCGACGTTCTCGCGGGACGGCAACAGGCTCGTCTCGTGCGGCGTGAACCGGGTCACGGCCGAAAACGCGCCCGTCGCGCACGCGGAGATCATGGCGATAAGCCTCGCCGCGCGGTCTCTCGCGACCTGGGATCTCGGCGCGGCCCGTCTCGAACTCGTCTCGAGCGCGCAACCCTGCGCGATGTGCCTGGGGGCGATCGTGTGGGCGGGCATCTGCTCGCTCGCGATCGGCGCTCGGCGCGAGGACGTCGAGGGGCTCGCGGGTTTCGACGAAGGACCCTCCCCGGAGCGCTGGAAGGACGAACTCGAGCGCCGGGGAATAGCCGTGACGCGCGACGTTCGAAGGATCGAGGCCGCGGCGGTTCTCGACGCGTACGGGAAGTCGGGAGGCGTCGCCTATAACTCCTCGATCAATCCCCTTTGCCGGAAATGAACGGTTTATCCGGTGACGGAAACCGCTCCATCATTTGTGACGAGGGGCTCATCCCGATTCGATCGAAGAAGGGTCGCGAAACGTCCGTCGCGCGCGCGAACAGGGCGATCCTCGTCTCTCCGCCCGAAAGATCGAGAGCAACGCGCACGAGTTCCTTTCCGAGGCCGGACCGCACGTACGCGCGATCGATCCCGATGTCGGTAACGAGTAGCCGGTAGGAGAAGTCGGTAAGCCCGAGGCAAACGCCGACGATCCGCGAGTTTTTGTCCCTGGCGACGAGGCTGATCTGCGCGTTCTGGACGAGATCCCCTGCCCTCCGCTCGAAATCGTCCCGCGGGAAAGAGTTTCCCAGGTCGGAACGTCCGAGAAACTCCCCGAACGCCGCGACCGACAGCCGGTCCTGCCTGATCGAAAGGGTCTCTCCCGCTATGTGGTAGTTGCGGTGATACTGAACCGTCACGCCCGTCATTCCGATTCCTCAAATGACCGAGTAGCGGTTTCTGCCCGCTTCCTTCGAGCGGTACAGGGCCTTGTCGGCGCGGTACAGGATCGCGTCGAGGGTCTCGCCCGTATCGGCTTCGCGCGCGAGACAGGTGATGCCGACGCTGGCCCCGAGCGAAATCACCGGATCCACCGCCGTGAACGGGGTCGCCGCGAGGGTCGCGCGAAGCCGCTCTATCACGACGATCGCGTGATCGGTCGTCGTTTCGGGAAAGAGGATGATGAACTCGTCCCCGCCGAATCGCGACAGGACGTCCATATCCCTGATGTGATCCTTGATAATTCTCGTGAAGAAAACGAGCGCTTGATCCCCGACTCCGTGGCCGTAGGTGTCGTTTATTTCCTTGAACCGATCGAGGTCGATGAGCGCGAAGGAAAGGTCGTGGCCCATGCGAATCGCGCGCTTGAGCTCCCCGTTCGCGAGCGTTATGAAATGGCGCCGATTGGTGATGCCGGTGAGCACGTCCGTCGTCGCCTGAATCTCGAGCTCCTTCTGGAGCTCGCGTCGCTCGGTAATGTCGCGGTCTATCCCGTAAAATCCCGCGATCTCGCCGTTCTCGGAAAAGAACGGAACCGCGCTCGAGGTATGCCAGAGCCAGTATCCGTTCTTGTGAAGCGTGCGGTACTCGATACCGGTCTGCCGTTCCCCGGTCGCGACCATCTTCGCGAGGAATTCCTTGCAGGCGCCCACGTCGTCCGGATGGATGAAATCCTTGAACGACTTGCCGACCACGTCCCGGATCTCGTGCCCGAGGACCCTCGTCCAGACCGGTGACACGAAGGTAAACTTGCCCTTGGGATCGAGCGAATAGATGATATCGTAGCTGTTCTCCACGAGCAGGCGGAATTTTTCCTCGCTCGCCTTCAAACTCCGCTCGATCTCGATGCGCGATGAAATATCGTGCATGACGGTCACGAGGAGGGCTCTTCCCCGCAAGGCGATTACCCGTCCCGAGATGATTCCCGTACGCTCCTTTCCCGTCTTCGTCACGAAGGTGAACTCGATATCCTCGAGAGACCCGACCTCGATTACCTTGCGTAATAGCCGGCCCCTGAGTTCCTCGTCCTTCCAGAGCCCGATCTCGAGAGTCGTCTTGCCGACAACCTCGGCCCGCTCGTATCCCGTCGCGCGGACGAAACCTTCGTTGACCTCGACGATCTTCTGGTCCATCACGTCCACGACCCAAACCGCGTCGGGCATGGTGTTGAACATGGCTTCCTGATTCTTGCGCGCTTCGCGGTACTCGGAAACCTTCGCGTGATTGAGCATGATGATGATGGACGAGGACCAGAGATAGCCCATGCACAACGGAACGAGAAAGAGTCCGACCTGCACGATCGAGGGCTCGAAGAACGCGAGATTTGAAAAGCCCGCGTACGCGAGGATCGACCGCGAAAGAAGATACGCCGATTGCGAGAACATGAGAACCGCGAGAAATCGGGCGGACGACTTTATTCTTTTGAGCCCGTCGCGCCAAAGCGGAACGCCCATGCCAATAAGGATCGCGGCGAGCGAGAGATAGAGGATCGTGGCGCTCAGGTTGCCGTCGGAGAGGACTACCATCGCGATCGCGGATCCGATCGCGAAGAAGGCCGAAACGAACGCGAGGTACGCTCGCCAGGGCTTGACCTCGAGAAATCGGGCGATCCCGACGTAGAGGATCATATGGCCGACAAAGAGCAAGACGTTGGAAAGCGCCACCGTGGGCTTCAAGAGCCAGGAAGGAATGGCGCGCCGGAAGAATATCAGGGAAAAGCCGACCGTGAGGCAGAGACTCCAAAGTATCCACTCGCGCGAGCCCGTTCGGGTGCGGTCGGTAAGGTAAAACACGATAAAAACGATCGTTTGGAGAATGTTGAATATGACGAGAATCAACAATATCGTGCCAAGATCCGGCTTCATGTCACCTCGCCCTTTTTTTCTGGAAGCAGGCGTTACGGTTTCAAGTGTAGTTCACGGAAGACGATAATGCAAAAACGCGGACATTTAAAACTTACAAGCGAAGGCCCCGGAAAGGAAAACTTCCCGCGACCTTCGCTTGACGTTACGGGATTACACCACGCCGTGGGCGATCATCGCCTCGGCAACCTTGACGAAGCCCGCGATATTCGCGCCCATCACGTAGTTCCCCTCGTCGCCGAAGCGCTTGGCGGCGCCGTAGGCGTTGTCGTGGATGTTCTTCATGATGCCCTTGAGCCGCGCGTCGACCTCGTCGCGGGTCCAGGAGAGGCGCATGGAGTTCTGGCTCATCTCGAGACCGCTCGTGGCGACGCCGCCCGCGTTCGACGCCTTTCCGGGCGCGTAGAGGATCTTCGCCTTCTGGAAGACCTCGATGGCCTCGGGGGTCGAGGGCATGTTCGCGCCTTCGGCGACGAGCTTGCAGCCGTTCTTCACGAGAGCCTCGGCGTCGGCGCCGGAGATCTCGTTCTGGGTCGCGCTCGGGAAGGCGCAGTCGCACTTGACTTCCCAGGGGCGCTTGCCGGCGACGTAGGTGGCCTTCGGGAACTTCTTCGCGTATTCCGCTATGCGGCCGCGCTTGACGTTCTTGAGGTCCATGACGAAGGCGAGCTTCTCGGCGTCGATGCCGTCGGCGTCGTAGACGTAGCCGTCGGAGTCGGAGAGGGTGACGACCTTTCCGCCGAGCTCGTTGATCTTCTCGACGGTGTACTGGGCGACGTTGCCGGAACCGGAGACGACGCAGGTCTTGCCCTTGAACCCGTCACCCTTGACGGCGAGCATGTTTTCGGCGAAATAGACGCACCCGTAACCGGTCGCCTCGGGGCGGATAAGGGAACCGCCGTAGACGAGACCCTTACCGGTGAGCACGCCGACGAATTCGTTGGTGAGGCGCTTGTACTGGCCGAACAGGTAGCCGATCTCGCGGCCGCCAACGCCGATGTCGCCGGCGGGAACGTCGGTGTCGGCGCCGATATGGCGATAGAGCTCGGTCATGAAGCTCTGGCAGAAGCGCATGACTTCGCCGTCGGACTTGCCCTTGGGATCGAAGTCGCAACCGCCCTTACCGCCGCCCATGGGGAGGGTGGTCAGGCTGTTCTTGAGAACCTGCTCGAAGCCGAGGAACTTGAGGATCGAGAGGTTGACGGAGGGATGGAGGCGAAGGCCGCCCTTGTAGGGACCGATCGCGCTCGAGAACTGGACGCGGTAGCCGCGGTTCACGCAGACCTTGCCGGCGTCGTTGACCCACGGCACACGGAAAAGGATGACCCGCTCGGGTTCTACCATGCGCTCGAGAATCGAGTGCTTCTGGATTTCCGGCATCTGATTGACGGCGGGTTCAAGGGTGTCGAGAACCTCGGCGACCGCCTGCAGGAATTCCGGCTCGTGTCCGTTCCGTGCCTTTACCTGGGCAAGAACGTCCTGAATGTACGCGTTAGCCATAACATTACTCCTCATTGAGCAAATCAGATTACGCCTTTGTAACCTTTTTGTATCATCTTTGATACCTATAGCCCTAACTGAGGAATTATAACAGAAGAAATTCGGATTTGTATACCAACCGTTTGAAAATGTCGGCGGAACATGCCTTATTTACGGTCTATTCGTCCCCGTACTCGGGATAGTCCATCTCGTCCGAGTAGTCATCCGCGGGGTATTCGTCGGCGTATTCATCCCCGGCGTCCACCGCGACCATCGTGGACCGCAAGGCGTCGCGATTGGTGTTGACGAGCGCGAGGTCATCCTTGTGCATGGTCGCCTTGATCGAGGCGATCCAGTCGAAAGCTTCCCGGAATTCGGCGCCGTCCATGCCCGATTCCTCGATCTGCTGCTTGAGCGTACCCTCGCTTTCAAGCGCCGAGAAACCGACGCTGATGACCATAGCCTTCTCGAATCCGTTGTCCCCGAGGCCGTATTTCCTGAAGATCGCCGCGACCTCGGCGGGCACCTTCGCGGAATGGATCGCGGCGTAGAACTTCTCCATGCTCGCGTCCTCGTCGCCGCTGTTGAAAAACTCGTCGTATTTGTCGCCGAGCGCGTCGATATCCGCGTTGATCGCGACGAAATTCGCGACGAAGGCGTCGATATCCTTCTGGGCGAGCACGCGCGGAGGGTTCTGGGCGAACGCCGCGACGCAGAGAAACAGGACCAGGGAGAGCGAGACCACTTTCTTCATGGGGACCCCTTTTCGGGACCCGGGGCCCCGCATTTCGTCTACCCTTATTCTACCACGACTCTTCGCAGTTTCCAAATCTCCCGCGCGTATTCCTCGATCGTCCGGTCGGAGCTGAACTTGCCGCTTCTCGCGACGTTGAGGAAGGCCATTCGCGCCCACCGGTTCCGGTCGGCATAGGCTTGCGCGACCTCCTCCTGGGCGCGCGCGTACGCGTCGAAATCCGCGAGCACGTAATACACGTCGGGTCGCTGCCCCTCGACGCCGTACATGAGGGAATCATAGAGCTCGCGAAGAAGGTGATCGGCCCCGGAAGCCCAGGTCCCGTCGACGAGCTGATTGAGGACGCCCGCGAGGGCCGGATTCCGCGCGATATACTCATGCGGGTTATAGCTGTGTTCCGCCTCGATCCTCTGGATCTCGTCCGCCTTGAGCCCGAAGATGAAGGCGTTATCCGCGCCGACCTCCTCGACGATCTCGATGTTCGCCCCGTCGAGCGTGCCGACGGTCACGGCGCCGTTCATCATGAACTTCATGTTGCCCGTGCCCGAGGCTTCCTTGCCCGCGGTCGAGATCTGCTCGGACACGTCCGAGGCGGGAAACAGGCGCTCGGCGAGCGAGACGCGATAGTTCTCGACGAAAACGACGCGGAGAAGCCCCTTGACCCGATGGTCGTTATTGACCCGGTCGGCGACGACGTTGACGAGCTTGATGATCGCCTTCGCGCGCCGGTAGCCCGAGGCCGCCTTGGCGCCGAAGATGAAGGTTCGCGGCACGGGCCGATACGAGGGATCGGTGAGGATGCGATTGTAGAGGTACATCACGTGAAGGACGTTGAGGAGCTGCCGCTTGTACTCGTGAAGGCGCTTGATCTGCACGTCGAACACCGATTCGGGGTCGACGAAGATGTTCTGCGTCTCCTTGAGATACCGCGCGAGCTCGACCTTGTTCTCCCGCTTGATCGCCATGAACTCGTCGAGGGTCGCCGGGTCGTCGGCGAAGGCCTCGAGCCCCTTGAGCATCGACAGGTCCTTCTCCCAGCCATGGCCGATCTTCCGCGTGATGAAGTCGGCGAGCCGGGGGTTCGCGGAAAGGAGCCACCTGCGCTGGGTGACGCCGTTCGTCTTGTTGTTGAACTTCCCGGGGTAAAGCCCGAACCAGTCCGCGAGCTCGACGTTCTTGAGAATCTCGGTATGGAGCGCGGCGACGCCGTTGACCGAGAAACAGCCGACGATCGCGAGCCAGGCCATGTGGATCTTGCCGTCGGCGACGATCGCCATGCGGTTCTGCCGCTTCCAGTCGCCGGGGAAGCGCTCCCGGATGTCCGCGAGGAACCGCCGGTTGATCTCCTCGACGATCTGGTACACGCGGGGAATGAGGCCCTGGAAGATCTCGATCGGCCACTTCTCGAGCGCCTCGGCGAGGATGGTATGGTTCGTGTACGCGAAGGTTCGCGTGACGATGTCCCAAGCCGCGTCCCAGCCGAGCCCCTCGCCGTCCATGAGCAGGCGCATCAGTTCCGGGATCGCGACGACGGGATGGGTGTCGTTGAGCTGTATCGCGTTGAACTCGGGGAAGCGCGCGAAATCGGAGCCGTGGTCGCGCTTGAATTTCGCGAGAAGGTCCTGGAGGCTCGCCGACACGAAGAAGTACTGCTGCTTGAGCCTGAGCGCCTTTCCCGAGGGACCGGAGTCGTTCGGGTAGAGGACGCGCGAGATGTTCTCGGCGGCGACCTGCCGCTCGGTCGCGCGGTTATAGTGCATCTCGTTGAAGAGCTGAAGGTCGAAGCCGTTCTCCGAACTCGCCTCCCACAGGCGAAGCCGGTTCACCGTGCGCGTGCCGTAGCCGACGATCGGGATGTCGTACGGGGTCGCGAGAATCTCCTCGGCGCCCTCGAGCCTGAACGAGACGCTCCCGTCGGCGCGGCGGTCCGCGACGGGGGTTCCGCCGAAAAGGACGCGCACCGCGAGGTCCGAGCGCTTCACCTCCCAGGGGTCCCGATGCTTGAGCCAATTGTCGGGGTATTCCACCTGATAGCCGTTCTCGATGCGTTGCTCGAACATCCCGTACTGGTAGCGGATGCCGTAGCCGTGGCCGGGATAGTCGAGGGTCGCGAGCGAGTCGAGGAAGCACGCGGCGAGACGTCCGAGGCCGCCGTTCCCGAGACCGGCGTCCGGCTCCTCCTCCTCGACGAGGTTATAGTCGAAACCGAGCTCGATGAGGGCATCGCGAACCTTGTCCATGACGCCGAAATTGATGAGGTTGTTCCCGAGCGCGCGCCCCATGAGGAATTCCGCCGAAAGGTAATACACCTGGCGAACCTTGCGCTCCTCGTATTGCTTGCGCGTCGCCATCCAGTTCGTCTGGATATGGTCCATCACCGCGGACGAGACCGCGTCGTAGATATCGTGACTCGAGGCTTCCTCGAGGTTCTTGCCGTAGTTCCGTTTCAGCCGTGCCCGGACGGATTCCGTGAATTTCTCTTTATCGAATTCCATAACGTCGCGCGCTCCTTGAGGTAAACCGGTTTATCTGGAAAAAATATTACACTATTCTCGAGAGAAGCACAACACTCGAACGGGCGAGGACAACGTACTTCCGTTGGTTGAAGAGCGTCTCCTCCCGACCGCTTTCGAGGAAGTCCTCGGGCGACTCGCGCGAGGTATCGACGATCCGAAACCACTGCTTGCACCCGACGCACGGGGGGATCGTCACCGTCCGGTCGGCGGTCGAGGCGTTGAACATGACGCAGAAATCGTTGTCGTCGATGTCCGCGAGCGTCGTGCCCTTGCTCCCGACCAGGCGATACGCGAGATACCCGTCGAGCTTCGCCCAGTCCGCGGCCTTGCCGTCCTCGCCGAACCACTCGATATCGGGGGCGCTGTGCGAGGACTCGGCCTTCCCGGTCAGGAACTCGGGACGGAGGAACGCGGGATGCGCCTTCCTGAAGGCGATGCAGGCGCGCGTGAACCGGAGGAGGTCCCCGCGACTCTCGCGGAGGGTCCAGTCCATCCATGATATCTCGGTGTCCTGGCAGTACGCGTTGTTGTTCCCTCGCTGGGTTCGCCCGATCTCGTCGCCCATGAGGAGCATGGGAGTCCCGAGTGAAAGGAAGAGCGAGAGGATCATGTTCTTCGACTGGCGGTTTCGCGTCGCGAGGATGACCGGATTGTCGGTCGGGCCCTCGGCGCCGTAGTTGTAGCTCACGTTGTGGTCGCTGCCGTCGCGGTTATCCTCGCCGTTGTCGTCGTTATGCTTCCCGTTGTAGGAAAGAAGATCCGCGAGGGTGAACCCGTCGTGGCTCGTGAGAAAGTTGATCGAGTGAAAGGGCTTGCGCCCGTCGCGGAGGTAGAGATCGGAGGAACCGGTAAGCCGGGTCGCGTAGTGGCGCGCGGTTCCCGGGTCCCCGCGCCAGAAGAAGCGGACGTCGTCGCGGAAGCGGTCGTTCCACTCGGCCCAGCGCCCGCCGGGAAACCAGCCGACCTGATACGCGCCGCCCGCGTCCCAGGCCTCGGCGATGATCTTCGTCCGCGTGAGGATCGGGTCCTCGGCGATGCGCTCGAGCATCGGCGGGTTCTCCAGGATCCGCCCCTTCTGGTCGCGCCCGAGGATCGAGCCGAGGTCGAAGCGGAACCCGTCGACGTGCATCTCGGTCACCCAGTAGCGAAGGCAGTCGAGGATGAAGGTGCGCACGACGGGATGGTTGCAGTTGACCGTGTTGCCGCAGCCCGAGTAGTTCCGGTAGTAGCGCCGGTTGTCCTCGAGCATGTAATAGATCGGGTTGTCGAAGCCGCGAAGGCTCATCGTGACGCCGCGCTCGTTACCCTCGGCGGTGTGGTTGAAGACGATGTCGAGGATCACCTCGATGCCGGCCTTGTGGAGCTCGCGGACCATCTCCTTGAACTCGCGCACGTGCGCGGAGCCCGAGTTCTCGGACGCGTAGCCCGCCTTCGGCGCGAAGAACGCGATGGTGCTGTAGCCCCAGTAATTTTTGAGCCGCTCGCCGGTATGCGGGTTCGTCCGCGGGTTCTCGTTCTCGTCGAACTCGTTGATCGGCAGGAGCTCGAGGCTCGTCACGCCGAGATCCTTGAGGTACGGGATCGACTCGATCACCCCCCGGTAGGTCCCGCCGTGCGGCAGCCGGGAAGAGGGATGGACAGAGAGCCCCTTCACGTGGGCCTCGTAAAGGACGCTGTAACGGAGCGGATAGTTGAGCGGGCGGTCGCCCTGCCAGTCGAAGTCGGAGTCGTCCACCACGACGCACTTCGGGAACCCGAGGGCGGTATGGCTCGTGTTGTACGCGAGGTCGGCGTCGATGTGCGGGGGACGGGCGGCCTGCGCCGCGTGACCGAGAAAGACGGAGTGCGGGGTCAGCGCCTTCGCGTAGGGATCGAGGAGGTATTTGTGGACGTTGAACCTGAGGCCCTCGTTCGGGCGGAACGGGCCGTCCACGCGATAGAGATACAGCGCGTCGCGCGAAAGACCCGCGACGAAGACATGCCATACGTCGCCGGTGCGATTGACCCGGGAGTCGAGCTGATAGGTGCAATACGGATCGGCGTCGTCGGGGGAGCGAAAGAGTTCGAGGATGACCGCGGTCCCGTTGCGGGTAAACACGCTGAAATTGACGCCTTCCGAGGCGACGGTGGCGCCGAGAGGCAGCGGTTTTCCCGGTAAGAATCTCAGGTTTTCCATACAATCCTGCAAAGTATAGTGCGTTGGACGGTTTTGTGCTACAATAAACCAACGGAGAGATCATGAAAAGCATTCCCATCGTCTGCAAGACCGAATCAACCGTTCAGGCATTTCGCTCCGCGTGCAAGGGCTCCAACGGAGAGTTCCTGCCGGTAATCCTCGATCGGCAGGACGAGGTTATTTCCTATTTCAACTACGAGCTTCCCGAGATCAAGATCATCGATTTCGGCGACCCGAATCTCGCCGCCGAAGACCTCATGAAGGTCATACACGCCGACCCCTGGCTCCTTTTCGGCGGAATCATCGCGATCGTCGCGAACCAGAACCAGAAGTCCGCGCTCGAAAGGCAGCGCGACCCGAACATACTCCTCGTCTTGCGACGCCAGGACTTCGAGAAAAACGCCGAACGGATCCTCCGCATCCTCGGGCGAAACCAGCAGTTCCTCTTCAACCGCGGCATGCAGCAGCAGATGAACGTCAACGAGACGGGGTCCTTCATCAGCGACAACGACCCGATCGACATCCTTTTCTACTGCAATCTCATCACCTCGTACCTGTACAACACGAACCGGATCAACGACGAGGGGCGCTCGGCCGTCCAGGGCGCGCTCATGGAGCTTCTCCTCAACGCCGTCGAGCACGGCAACTGCAAGATCAGCTACGACGAGAAGACCGAGTGGCTCGCCTCGGGCAAGAACATGCTCGACCTCATCGCGGAAAAGACCAAGGAAGACGAGGCCGCGAAGAAGAAGGTATACATCTCCTACGAGATATCGAACGCCCGCACGCGCGTTTCCGTGCGCGACGACGGCGACGGTTTCGACTGGAAGAGCCGCCTCTCGGGCGAGCTTACCGCGGGACTCCACGGCATGGGCATCAAGCTCGCCGAGTCGTTCGTCTCGAAGGTCCAGTACAACGAGAAGGGAAACGAGGCGACCTTCGAGATCGCGAACCAGCGCGACGCGACGAACTCGATCCCGGTCATCATGCAGGAACAGCAGATCCTGGAATTCGGCGACAAGGACGTCGTGTGCCGGGAGAACGAGCTCTCGAACGACCTCTACTACATCAGGCAGGGAAAGTACGCCGTGTACGTCAAGCGAAAGCTCGTCACCGTGCTCAACCCGAACGACATCTTCATCGGCGAGATGTCCTTCCTCCTCAACGACCGGCGCTCGGCGACGATCATCTCGATCGGCTCGGGATCGCTCGTGAAGATCCCGAAGATGGAGTTCATCACGCTCATCAGGCAGCACCCGCACTACGGCATTTTCCTCTCGCGCCTTCTCGCCCAGCGGCTCGCGCGGCAGTCGAACCAGACCGTCCAGATCCGCAACGAGTTCCTCAAGATGAAGCAGGAGTTCGACAACCTCAAGACGACGGGAATGTAGGAAGATGGCCGACAATCCCGTCGAGCGCGAGATCCGCGCCTCGGGCGCGGACGACTCGGTAACCTTCGTCTTTCCGTCCGACGTCGCGGCCGCGCTCTGGCTCGAGGCGGCGCTCGGCATCACGGGGCGGGAAACGCTCCCCTCCGGGCGCTTCATCGCGTGGGACCGTTTCAAGGAACGCGCCGTCCAGGCGACGGTCGCGGGCAAGACTCCCGTCTCCGCGATACTCCGTCAGCTTTACGCCCTCGACCTCGCGCGACGCAATCGCGAAGCCCCTGCGCCCCTATTCTCCTCGCTCATCCCGCCCGACTACGCCGAAACCGGCGCGGCCTTCGCGCCCTGGATCGCGCGCGTCCTTCCCTCGCTCGCCCTTCTCGAGCGGAAGCGCGCGCGCACAAGGCCCGCGACGGGGGAGGCGGACGGGGAGGACCGCGACCTCGTCGCGCTCAAGGAGGATTACGCCCGCTTCCTCGAGGCGAACGCCCTTTTCGAGCCGTCCTGGCAGCTGCCCCCGCTCGTCGACTCGGGAGAGCGCTTCGTCGTGTTCTTCCCCGAGGCGATCGAGGATTTCTCGGAATACGAGCCGGTCATCGAGGGCGCGCCCTTCGTTCGCACCGTCTCGGCGTTCGCCGATCCCGTCCCGTCCCGTTCGCCGTCACCCGGCGCGATACACGGCACGGGCTCGGGCCAACTCGATTTCTTCGACGCCCCTTCCACGACGGACGCTCCTCCGGAAGCTGCGGACTGCCTCGCGCTCGCCTCGTATCCCACGACCCGGGACGAGCTGAAGGCCGTGGCCCTCGAGATCGAGAGCCTCATTCGCGCGGGGGTTCCGCCCGAGACGATCGCGGTGAGCGTCCCCGACCTCGACACCGTCGCGCCGTACCTGACCCGGGAGCTTGCCCTCCGCTCGATACCCTTCGAATTCCGCGCGGGTTCCCCCCTCGGCTCGCGGCCCTCCGGACGCTTCTTCGCGCTCGCCGCCGATTGCGTCGCCTCGGGTTTCGCCTTCACGCAATTCAAGGCCCTCCTTCTCGACCGCTCGGTTCCCTGGAAGGACCGAAACCTCGCGGAGGACCTCGTGCGCTTCGGGATCAGGAACCACTGCGTCACCGGATGGCGCGAAGGAGACGCGAGGATCGACGTCTGGGAAGCCGCCTTCCGCGATCCCGCGTACGCGGAGCGGGGCGACTGGCGAATCGGCGAGTGGTACGGAAAGCTCTCTCGCGCGCTTGTCGGCCTCGTCGGAGCCGAGGGCTTCGCCGGGATCAGGAACCGCTGGTTTTCGTTCAGGGAAAGCTTCCTCGACGTTTCCCTCCTTTCGCCCGAGGACGACGCCGTGCTCGCGCGATGCGTCGAGGAACTCGCGTCTCTCGTCGCGCTCGAGGAGCGGTTCCCGTCCCTCGTCCCGGCCGACCCCTTCTCGCTTTTCGTCTCCGTCCTCGCCGACAAGAAGTACGTCAGGCGTCGCGCCGATACCGGCGTAAACCTCTTCCCGTACCGCGTCGCGGCGGGAACGCCGTTTCCGTACCATTTCATCGTCAACGCGAGTCAGGACGACGCGACGGTCACGTACCGGCCGCTCGGCTTTCTGCGTGACGACAAGCGCTCGCGTCTTCGCGTTTCCGACGCGGACGCGTCTCGCGCCTTCTTCAACCTCTACCGGATCTGCCCGCTTCCCGCCGTACGATCCGATCGCGCGGAGACCTCGCGCCCGGCGGGAAGCGCGGCTGCGTTCTCGTTCTCGAGACGGACCTTCACCGGCTACCGAATCCCGCACAGCGCCTTCGTCCGGGAGGAAGAAGGAACCCTTTCGGCGACGGACCCGTTCGCCCTCGAGACCGCCTGGCTTCTCGGACGGGGAAACGAGCCCGACCGGCTCTACCCGGTCCAGAGGGCGGCCTTCGACGCATGGCGCGCGCGCGACGGACAACGGGCGTTTACTTACCTCGACGAGCCCTTCGGCGAACGGGTCGTCCCCCTTACCGCGCGCGTACGGGCGCGCTTTCTCAAGCCCGAGGGCACGCTCGTCACCGCGACGCATCTCAACGCGTGGGCCACGTGCGGCGCGAAGCTCCTCCTCGGCCAGGTACTCGCCATCGAGGAAGAGACCCAGGACGCCGAGCTCATGAACGAGCGAAACGTCGGCATCCTTTACCATGACGTCCTTTGCACCGTCTACCGGAAAATACGCGACGAGGACGGAACCTTCCGCAAGGAGCGCGTCGAGACCTATCTCGAATGGCTCGACCGAGCCGCTCGCGACTCGGCGAGCGGCTACGCGGAATTCCGGGGACCGCTCGCCGCGCCGCTCATCGACACCCTCGCCGACCGCGTCATCGAGGGCGCGTCATCCGTCATCCGGAACGACGCCGAACGGCTCGACGGATTCGCTCCCGTCGCCCTCGAGGGGAAGTTCTCGCATTCCGCGGGCGGCATCCTCTTTTACGGACAGATCGACCGGATCTCCGCGGACGACGGGGGAAACGCCGTGCTCATCGACTACAAGAGCGGTTACGTGACGCCGACCGCCGCTTACGAGGTATCGGACGACGGCGCGATCGGGGACTTTCAGATCCCGCTTTATACCCTCCTCGCCGAGCGCGCGGAGGGAAGTCCCTGCAAGGGAAAGAAACTCGGCTTCGCGTGGTTCGCCGACATACGGAAGGGCAAGTACCAGCCGGTCGTGCACGATCGCGAGACGATTCCCTGGGGGAGCCGCTCGAGGCTTTTCTCGCGCGAGGATTTCGAGCCCGCCATGCGGGCGCTCGAGCTGACGGCGGAACGGTACGCGCGCGCGCTCGCGGAAGCGGATTTCACGAGGCCGGATGAACTTCCCTGGACCGAGTGCGCCTCGTGCGCGTTCCGCAAGATTTGCCGCAGGGTCTATCAGGTGAGGCCATGATGAAGCGATACGAAACATTCCTTGAGGGACTTTCCGCGAACCAGCGCGAGGCCGCGACGATCGGTCGAAACGCGGTCATCGCCGCGGGCGCCGGTTCGGGAAAGACCCGCGTGCTCGCCGCGCGGTTCGTCCACCTCGTCGTGCACGAGGGAATTCCCGTCGAGTCGATACTCGCGCTCACCTTCACCCGCAAGGCCGCGGCCGAGATGTACGCGCGCATCCATTCGACGCTGAGGGAAATAGACCACCCGCTCGCGCGGGCGGCGACCGAGAATTTCCACCGCGCGCGCATCACCACGCTCGATTCCTTCTCGGGCTCGATCGCGCGTCACGCGTGCAGGTCATACGGCGTGACCCCCGACTTCTCGACGGACGCGGCCGAGGTTTCCCGCATGGCGGAAGAGCTCGCGCTCCCCTTCTTTCTCGAACGCCGAAAAACAGAGGCCGTGCGAAGGCTTACCAAGCGATTCCGCATGGCCGAGCTGCCCGCGAAGCTTTTCGCCGAGACGATGGTCCGTCACTCGACGATCTCCTCACCCCTCGACTTTCCCCGCTTCTTTTCGGAGCAACGGGCGCTGACGCTCTCCCGAATCGAGTCGCTCGCCCGCGAGATCGTCGCGTGCGCGGAGGCGATGCGGTCCAACGCGGGGGCGACGAAGTCCGCCACCGAGGTGATCGCGGCTATCCCCGACGGGCTCGCCGTTCCCGACCCGTCGAGCGCCGCCGAGGTCGCGGCCTTCTGCGACGCGCTTGGCGCCCTCGCCGCGCGGTCGAAACTCAGGCCGAGCAAGGATCCCGCCGCGACCGAGCTTCGGGAGGTCTTCGCGGATTTCAAGGACAGGCTTTACCCGTCGCTTCTCGCGGCGGCCAATTGGGTATTCAACGAAAGGGTCATCGGGGAAACCCTCGACCTCCTCGCGGAATTCCAGGAGGCGTTCAACCGGCGCAAGCGCGAGACGGGACTGCTCACCTTCGGCGACGTCGCGCGCATGGCCGTCGACGCGCTCAAGGCCGACCCCGATCTTCGTCGCGCGTGGAAAGACTCGATTCGAAGCGTCATGATCGACGAATTCCAGGACGACAACGACCTTCAGCGCGACCTCCTCTTCCTCCTCGCCGAGCGGCCGGAGCGAACGGACGCGTCGGTGCCATCTCCCGACGAACTCGTCGAGGGAAAGCTTTTTTTCGTCGGGGACGAAAAACAGTCGATCTACCGATTCCGCGGCGCCGACGTTTCGGTCTTCCGCAAGCTCGCCGCCGAGCTTTCGCCGAAGCAGGCGACGACGCCCGCCCTCGACGCGAACTACCGGACCGAGCGCGCGCTCATCGACGCCTTCAACGCGGTATTCCCGCGCGTCTTTCCCGCGTCGATTACCGACGAGACGGGAAACCGGCCGCTCTACGAGGCGGAGTTCTCCCCGATCGTCGCGGCCACGTCGACCGATGGGGTCGAGTGCGCCTTCGACATCCTCGTCGTGCCGAAGGAAAACTTCGACGGTGACGACCCGCGTTTTCTCTCGCCCGAGGAAACCGAGGCGAGGGAGATCGCCTGCCGGATACGCGCGCTCGTGCTCGAAGGGACGCCCGTCGCCGACAAGGACAAGCGAGGGCGCCCGTGCCGGTACGGCGACGTCGCGATCCTTCTCCGCTCGGGAACCAATCAGCGCGCGATCGAGCGCCAGCTCAGGGAGGCGGGAGTTCCGTACCAGACGGAAAACGTGCGCGGGCTTTTCGACGACGCGCCGGTCAACGATCTTTACGCCCTCCTCAGGCTCGCGGCCTATCCCGCGGACACGACCGCGTACGCCGCCCTGCTCCGCTCGCCGTTCGTCGGGATCGGCGACGAGGGCTTCGCGCGCGCCCTTCTCGCCCGCGTCGAGGCTGACGCCGAGGGACGCGCGACGCCCGAACCCTTCGCGGAGGACATCGAGACAGACCTCGCCGAACGGGACCGCCTGCTTTTCTCCCGCGCGCGCGAGCTCTATCGTTCCGTTCGCGCGGACGCCGACAGGATCCCCGCGGCGGAGCTCGTAACGCGGCTTTGGCATCGCGAAGGGTACCGCTACGCGCTCTACTCTGACTACGGGCTCGAGCGTTACGCCGAGCTCTACGATTACTTTTTCGAGCTCGCGCGACAGGCGGACGCGGACGGCATCGGGCTCGCGGCCTTCCTCGACCGCGTCGGCGAGCTCATGAACACGGGGGAGAAGATCGACTCGCTCGACGTGCCCGTCGACCAGTCGGGCGGCGTCACGATCATGACCGTCCACAAGAGCAAGGGACTCGAATTCCCCGTCGTCTTCGTCGCCGACGCGGGCTCCGAGGGAAACCGCAACGGGAACGCGAACCCCGTCTACTTCTCCGAGGAGGGCGGGATATCGGTCAACACCGGGGCCTCGGAGGAGAACGAGGACGCGAGGGATAACTGGTTTTACGAGCGCGAGCGCGACGCGGAACTCAGGCGCGAGATCGCCGAGACGAGACGGCTCCTCTACGTCGCGATGACGCGCGCGGGCTCGAGGCTGGTGGTTTCGGGGACGCTCAACCTCGGAATGGACCCGACCGCGGAACCGCGCGGCGAGGACGCGCTCATGGACTCGATCGCCGCCTGGCTCGAGAAGCGCGACGAGGGAGGCTCCGCGCCGAAACGGCAGAGCTTTCTCCGGATGCTCCTCGCCGCCGTCCTCCGGGAGCGTTGCGCGGGAACGCCCGCGCCGCTCGTCACGGTCGAGGAGATCCTTCCCCGGAGGCGCGAGAGCTCGAACGCGGGATCGGGCTTTCTCGACCGCACGGCAGACCCGGAAACCGCGCGAAGGCACGCGGAAATCCCCGTCGCCGAATACCGTCCCTCGCCCCGAACGCGCTACGCCGCGACCGATCTCGGGGAGGGCGACCGCGAAGCGGGCGCGAAACCCGCCGAAGGGGATACCGCTCGACGCGCGGGAGGCGCGACCGAGGACGACAGTCTCGACGCCCTTCTCAGGAAAGCGAGAATCGACGCGGCGGAATTCGGCACCTGGGCGCACCGCGCGATCGAGGCCCGATTGACGGGCGTCGCGTATTGGGTTCCTGAGGAGTTCCGCCCGCTCGCCGAGGAGATGGCCGACCGATTTCTCGCGAGCGAGCTCGGCAGACTCGCCCTCGCCGCCGAATGGAGCGCGAGCGAGTACGGGTTCGTGACGCGCTATCCCCTCGGGGAAAGGACCGTCACCGTCACCGGACAGATGGACCTCGCGTTCGAGGCGGGAGGGATCGCGTACGTCGTCGACTACAAGACCGATCGCGTCGAGGACCCGGCGGCGCACAAAAGCCAGCTCGCGGTCTACCGCAAGGCTATCGCGGACCTTCGGGGAAGGCCCGCCGAGACCTGGCTGTTTTATCTCCGGAGCGGAAACGCGGTCAGGGTCGGGTAGGAACCGCCGCGGATTCGCGGTCCGGGCGCGAGCTCGCGCGGCAGCGCGCTTACCGCAAATGAATCATGAGCAGCATCACGTCCGAGGGCCTCAAGCCAGATATCCTCGAGGCCTGCCCGAGCGTCGCGGGCAACACCGCCTTCAGCTTCGTCTTCGACTCCGCCGATATTCCCGGTATCGCGTCGTAATCGAATCCCGCGGGAATCGCCGTTCCGTCCATGCGCTTCAGACGGTCTACCCTTCTGTCCTGCGCGTCGATGTAATGCGAATACCTGATCTCGAGCTCGGCCGACGTCCTGATCTCGGGCGGAAAGGCGGCGAACGAGGGATCGAGCGCGACCACGTCGTCGAGCGGCACGAGCGGGTCGCGGAGCGCGTCCGCGCAGAACTTCCCGACGTGCTTCGCGAGCGAGGGATACGCCTCCGCGTCCGAGGTCCTCACCCTCCGCTCGCGCCAGAGCGCGGTGATCCCCTCGCGAAGCTCGAGCTTTCGCGCGAGGCGGACGAGCGCGCCGGGGCGTTCGAGCCCGACGGCGGCGGCGAGGCCGGTCAGTCGCTCGTCGGCGGTATCGTGCCTGAGGCGAAGCCGATACTCGGCCCGCGCGGTAAACATGCGATAGGGCTCCTTCGTTCCGAGGGTCACGAGATCGTCGATGAGGACGCCGATGTACGCGTCCGCCCGCCCGAGGACGAAGGGCTCGTATTTCGCTCCCGTCGAGATCGCGCGCGCGCGGATCGCGGCGTTGATCCCGGCGATGATTCCCTGCCCGCCCGCCTCCTCGTAACCGGAGGTCCCGTTGATCTGGCCCGCGGTGAACAGCCCGCGGACTCTCTTCGTCTCGAGCGCGGCGGTGAGCTGCGTCGGCTCGACGTAGTCGTACTCGACCGCGTACGAGGGCCGCGTCACGACTGCCGACTCGAGACCCTCGATGGTGCGCATGAACTCGTCCTGCACCTCCTCGGGAAGCGATGACGAAAGCCCGTTGATGTAGAGTTCCTCGGTGTCGAGGCCCTCGGGCTCGAGAAAGAGCTGATGACGCTCGCGCTCGGCGAACCGGACGACCTTATCCTCGATCGACGGGCAGTAACGCGGCCCGACTCCCTGGATCTTCCCGGAATACAAGGGCGAGCGCGAGATGTTCGCGCGGATCGTCGCGTGCGTCCGCTCGTTCGTGTAGGTGAGCCAGCACGGAACCGAGGGGCGGTCGACCTTGTCGAGCGAATAGGAGAACGGCATCGGCTCGGGATCGCCTTCCTGACGCTCGAGGTTCGAGAAGTCCACCGAGTCGCGGAGGATGCGCGGGGGCGTGCCGGTCTTGAGCCTCCCGACCGCGAAGCCGATGCGCCTGAGCGAATCGCCCAAACCGAGCGCGGCCTGCTCGCCGAGCCGTCCTTCCCGAGCCTCGTACTCGCCGATGAAGATCTTTCCTTCCATGAAAGTTCCGGTCGTGAGGACCACGGACTTCGCGAGGATCTCCCGCCCTCGCCCGGTCACGATCGCGCGGATTTCGCCCGACTCGACGCGACCGGACGCGTCGGCGCCGGAACAGACGAGATCGACGACGGTGTCCTGATAGAGGTGAAGGTTCTTCTCGAGCTCGAGGGTGTGTTTCGCGAGTTGATGGTAGCGCCACTTGTCGGCCTGCACGCGGGGCGCCTGCACCGCCGGTCCGCGGCTCCGGTTGAGAAGCCGGTACTGGATCATCGTGGAGTCGGCGAGAAGGCCCATTTCGCCGCCGAGCGCGTCGATCTCGCGCACGATGTTTCCCTTCGAGATTCCGCCGATGGAAGGGTTGCACGAGAGCTTGCCGATCGTGTCGAGGGTTTGGGTGACGAGAAGGGTGCTCAGTCCCATGCGCGCGGAGGCGAGCGAGGCTTCGATCCCCGCGTGCCCGCCGCCGATGACGATGACGTCGTAATCTGTATACCGGAAAGACATAACCCGTCCAGTATAGACCGCGCGCGCGCCGCGCGTCTAGGAAGGGTCTTTCATGCGCATGATCCCGTCGGCGAGAAACTCCGCCTCCTCGGGATCGTGCGTCACGTATATCGCGGTGTAGCCGAGCGCGCGCTGCCGTTCGCGAAGCTCCTCGCGAAGCCGCGCGCGAAGCTCGCTGTCGAGCGCCGAGAGGGGCTCGTCGAAAAGCACGAGGCGGGGATTGACCGCGAGCGTTCGCGCGAGGGCGACCCGCTGCCGCTCGCCGCCGGAAAGGGAGTCGATCCTCCGCTTCGCGAAACCCGAAAGCCCGAAGCGCTCGAGCCATTCGGCCGCGATCGCGCGGGACTCGCGGCGCGAGAGGCCCTTCGAGACGGGACCGTATCCGATATTGTCCTCGACCGAAAGGTGCCCGAAGAGGGCGTGATCCTGGAATACCATTCCCACGCCGCGACGGGAGGGCTTCACGCGGGTGATGTCCTCGCCCGCGAGAGTGACCGAGCCCGAATCGGGAACCGTCAGCCCCGCGATCATCCTGAGCACCGTCGACTTCCCGCAGCCGGAGGGACCGAGCAGGGCGAGGGAACTCCCTTCGGCGAGCGTAAAGGATACCGACACCTCGCGCATCGGCCACCGCTTCGTCAGGTCGCTAACCTCGAGATAGACGCTCATCGATGATCCCCCTCGCCGCGATCGGCGGCATCCTGCAGAAAAAAGGCAAAACCCGAAAGGAGCGCGAGAAAGGTCGCGCACGCGCACGCCTCGGAAAACCGGTAGGAGCCCGACAGCCTGAAAAGGAGCAGGGGAAGGTTCTCGAAGCCGCGAATCGAAAGCACGAGCGGAAGCGTCGCGTCGCCCGCGGCGATCGCGAAGACGAATCCCGCGCCGGAAAGGACGCCCTTTCGGACGAGCGGGACGATTACCCTGAACCGCGCGTCGAGGCCGGAGCGCGAAAGGAGCGCCGCCGCGTCGCGCGCGCTCGCGGGTATCCTGTCCAGAGATGCCCGAATCTGCGTCCAGGCGAAGGGCCACGCGATCGCGGATTCGGCGAGAACGAGGATCGCGACGTTCCCCCGGGGCGAGACGAGCGACCACCCGAAGCCGAGCGCGACGGACGACACCGCGAGGGGGAAAAGCGGCGCGGCGTCGCGAACGAGCAGGGCGAACCGCCCCTTCGCGCGATCGAGCGCGAGCGCGAAGAAAAGGGCCCCCGCGGTCGCGAGCGCCGCCGAGGAAAGCGAGACGGCGACCGTGCGGCCGAGCGCGGAAAGGAAATTGGGCCTTCCGAGAAACGAGGCCCACGCGCCGAGGCCGATAGCGGTTCTCGACGAAAACGCCGACGACGCCGGGACCATGAGGGAACGGAAGACGATGGACGCGAGCGGCCCCACGAAGAAAAGCGCGATGAAAACGAGATACGCCGACGCGAGGACGCGCTCCGTCGGGCCTGAAAGGGGCTTTCTCGGCCGGGCGGCGCCCAACCCGCCTGAGGCACGCGCGGACGCGCGAAGGGCCCTCGAGTACAGGAACACGACGGCCGCGGCGGCCGCGGTCTCGACGAGCGCGATGGTCCCCGCCGCGCGGAAATCGAGTGACGTCCGCGCCGCCTGATAGAGCTCGACCTCGAGCGTCGTCCCGCCGACCCCGCCGAAGAGAAGCACGATGACGAAACTGAAAAAGCAGTAGAGGAAAACGAGCGCTGCGGACGAAAGGACGGCGCCCGAGAGCTTGGGCAAGGTTATCGTCCGCCACGCCCGAAGCCGTCCCGCGCCGAGAAGGCTCGCGGCTTCGAGCTCGCGCTCGTCGAGCCGCTCCCACGCGACGCATACCGTCCTGAGCACGACGGGAAAGTTGTAGAACCCGTGCGCGATCACCACGCCCGCGATCGAGTAGAGAAAGGTCACCGGCGGATCCGTAAGGCCGAACGCGGACATGAGAACGCGGTTGAGATAGCCCTGTCGCCCGTAAAAAAGGACGAAGGCGAGCGCGATGATGACCGGCGGCACGCAGAGCGGGACGCCGGAAAGGGAGAGGAGAAGGCGGCGGCCGGGAAAGTCCCTCCGCGCGACGAGCGCCGCGGCGGGAAGGCCCAGAAAGATCGCGACGAGCGCCGAAAGAAACGCCTCGACGAGCGTGAACCGGAGCGCGAGCGCGACGCGCGACACGCCGCCGGCCGCGGACGCCTCCGTCGCGCCACCCGCGAGACGCGCGGCGTCGCCCGCGAACAACGGGGAGATAACGGCCGCGAGGGCGGGCATGACGAAGGAGACGATGATCGCGGCGAACGCGAGGGCGCCGCACGCGAACAGCGCGCCCTGAAAAAGAACGCGCGCGCGCGCGCGGAACGCCGCCCGATCGCCGAAGGCGAGCGAGGCGGGGGCGGATCGCACCGGGCGCCTACCTCGAGACGATCGCGATCACGGTTTCGATCGCGCGGGAAACCTCGGAAGGGGGAACGGCCCGGGCAGTCGGGACGGCGGGCGCCGCCTTGAACGATTCGGGAAGTTTCACGCTCGCCGATACCGGATACATCCACTGCGTAAGGGGCAGAACCGACTGGGCCTCGTCGGTAAGCATGAAGTCGATGAAGGCCTTCGCGTCGCGCGGGTTGCGCGCGCCCCTGACGAGACCGAGACCCTCGATCTGGCGCGGATGCCCCTCGGCGAAAACGAGCGCGCGATACCTCGTCGATTTCTCCGCCTCGAGATGGTACGCCGGGCTCGTCGTGTAGCTCACGACGAGCGGGGCCTCCCCCGCCACGAAAAGCCCATAACCCGCGTCCCAACTCGGCGCGAGCGTCAGGATGTTTCCCTTGATCCGCTTCCAATACTCCGGGTAGTCCTTTCCGTAGCGGGCCATCGTCCACGCGAGGAAGCCCGTTCCCGGGGTGCTCGTCCTCGGGTCCATGAGGATGATCCGCTTCGCGTATTCGGGCTTTGCGAGGTCCTCGAGGCTCTCGGGCGGCGCGACCTTCGAGGCGGTATCGTAGATGATCGCGAAGGAACCCCAGTCGTACGGCGTGAGCAGCCAATCGTCCGCGAGCCTCAGGTCCCCGCTCACCGCGGAATCGGCGAGCGGACTCTTGTACGGCTCGATGACCGCGGCCCGCCGCGCGACGTCGACGAGGTTATTGTCGATCCCGACGAGCACGTCGGCCGCGGGGGACGCCTTCTCGAGAACGGCCTTCGAGAGAACCTGCGCCGCGTCGCCGCACGAAACGAAAGAGACCGAGCATCCCGTCCTCGCCTCGAATCGCCGCGCGAGCTCGGGACCCGGCCCCCATTCGGCAACGAACGAATCGTACGCGTACACGACGATCTCGCGCGACCGCGATCCGTTCCTGTCGGAATCCTTCCCGGCCGCGAAACCGTTTCCGGCGATCGCGCACGCGAACACAAATAAATACAGGGAAACAAGACGAGTCTTCATCGCTCCCTCCGCCGGCATTACCCGGTTGCAGGTTGGCGGTCCCGTGCGGCACCGCTTGGCATCCCTTGGCGGTATGCCACCACGACCTGCCAGTCCGTCATGCCGACGGACGGCGTCGCCGTGCGTAAGGGTATATTCTCAGGCCTGATCCCGAACCTCGTTCATGGATCGACCACCCCCGGTTCGGGAAATAGTATCGGAGCGGGATGAAAATTGCAAGTTCCGCGAAAAGCGTTTATACTTCGCCCGGGCCGATAAGGAGCGTCCATATGAAGAAAATACTGTGCATCGGTTCCGCCTCGGTTGATATCAAGGCGTTCAGTCAGCAGGAAGACGTGCAGAACGCGTATCGCGAGGGCAGCATCGACCTCGTCCCCGGCGGCGTCGCGCGGTGCATGGCGATCAACCTCAAGCGGCTCGGCTTCGACGCGTCGCTCTATTCCGCGCTCGGCAACGATATCTTCGGCGAATACCTGCGCTCCGGGCTTCGGGAGGCGGGCGTGAACGTCGACCTCCTTCGGAGCAGTCCCTCGCGGAAAACCGCGCTTTTCTCGGTGATGGGCGCGCTCGGCGGCAACGTCTCCTGCGTTTACTCGAACGAGGTTCTCCGCGAGATCGTCCCCGACGGGGCCTTTTACGGTTTCGTCGAGGCGAGGGGGATAGACGCGTTCGTACTCGACTCGAACCTTACCGCCGAGATGCTTTCCGCCGTCTACGGGTTGAAGGAAGCGGCCCTGTCTCGGTCCGCGGACGCGCAACCGGGCAAGACACCCTTCATCTTCCAGAACGCGACCTCCCCCGACATCGCGAAGAAGTCCCTCCCCTGGGCGAGCCTCGTCGACCTTTTCGCGGCGAACGAATTCGAGGCCGCCGCGATCCTCGGATCGCGGCCCCATCCCGACGACGCGACCGCCGACCGCTTTCGCGCCCTCGGTTTCCGCAACTTCATCGTCACCTTCGGAAGCGAAGGCGTGCTCGTCGCCATCGGCGATCGGACCTGGTACGAGAAACCCTACAAGCCCGCGGCCGTCGTGGATACCATCGGCGCGGGCGACGCCTTCGCGTCCGGCTTCCTCTACGGCTTCCTCTCGGGCAAGCCCGAAAAATCCTGCATAGGGTTCGGCCTTGCCTGCGCGCGGGAAACCATCGCGACCCGCGATACCGTCTCCGACGTCCTCAGCCCGACCTTCCTCGAGAACTACCGGTATCCCTGATCGAAACCGGCTTGCGCACCGCGAACCGGAGGACACGCGCACGAGGCATTCACGCGAAAAAAAAGAAAACCCGTCCAGACAGGACGGGTTTTCGATAGTGCGGTTACTGGCGCGCGATCATTACCGCGCGTATTGAGTTTGCCCTATCGGGCATACTCGACAATGCGGGTTTCCCGGATCAGGGTAACGCGGATGCGCCCCGGATACCGGAGGTCATTCTCGATCTTCTTCGCGATCTCGCGACCGAGCTCCTTGACGTCGGCGTCCGGAATCTTCTCGTTGTTGACGAGAACCCGGAGCTCGCGGCCCGCCTGGATGGCGTAGGCCTTCTCGACCCCGTTGAAGCTCTCCGCGATCGCCTCGAGGTTCTCGAGGCGCTTCACGTAGTTGTCGATCGTCTCGCGCCGTGCGCCGGGGCGCGCGGCCGAGATCGCGTCCGCGATCTGCACGAGCACCGACTCGATGCACGAGGGCTCCACGTCGTTATGGTGGCTCCCGATCGCGTTGATGACGCGGGGATCCTCGTTCATCTTGCGGGCCATCTCCATGCCGACCTCGGCGTGGTTCTGGTCGGAGTCGTTCTCCGCGCCCTTGCCGATATCGTGGAGGAGCGCCGCGCGCTTGGCAAGCTCCCGGTTCGCGCCGATCTCGCTCGCGAGCATTCCCGCGAGCATCGCGACTTCCTTCGAATGATACAGGACGTTCTGCCCGTAGCTCGTGCGGAAGTAGAGCCGTCCGAGGGCGCGAACGCCTTCCTGGCTCATGTTGTGTATCCCGAGATCGAAGAGAACCTTTTCGCCCTCCTCGTAGATCTTCTGCGAGATCTCGCGGGTGACCTTCTGGACGATCTCCTCGATGCGGGCGGGATGGATACGCCCGTCAAGGATGAGCCGCTCGAGGGAGACCTTCGCGATTTCCTTGCGCACCGGATCGAAACACGAGATGACGACCGCCTCGGGGGTATCGTCGATGATGACGTCGACCCCGGTAAGCGTCTCGAGGGTGCGGATGTTCCGGCCCTCGCGGCCGATGATCCGGCCCTTCATCTCGTCGCTCGGGAGGCTCACCGTGGTAACGGTGATGTCGCTCGTCGTTTCCGTCGCGATGCGCTGGATCGTCGTGACGAGTATGTCCCGGGCCTTTTTCTCGGCCGAAAGCTGCGCTTCCTGCTCTATCTTGTTGAGAAGTCCCTGCGCGTCGTGCCTGGCCTCGTTCTCGAGGTCCTTGATGATCAGACCCTTCGCCTCTTCCTCGGTCAATCCCGATATGCGCTCGAGCTCCGCCCGGTAGCGCTCTTCCTCTCCGGCGATGAACTTGTCACGCTCGGCAAGGGCTTTTTCGCGCTCGACGAACTGCTCTTCCTGCTTATCCTGCTGCTCGGTGCGCTTGTCGAGGGTTTCCTCTTTCAGCGTCAACCGCCGTTCATAGCGCTGAAGCTCGCTTCGGCGCTCTCGATTTTCCCGTTCTTGCTGGTTTCGTTCTCGAATTAGCTGTTCTTTTGCTTCTAGAAGAATTTCCTTCTTTTGGGCTTCTGCTTCTTTAATCGCATCCTGTTTTACACGTTCAGCTCTTTGCTCAGACGCAGATAGTTGAAATCTGGCATACAGCCAGCGAATAGTCCATCCAAGAATCAAACCAACAGCCGGGAGTGCCACATACAGTATGTTCATATGTATGCTCCTTCCAGTTTAGATGCTGTCATCATCATAGTATCGGTGTTCGGGAGCGATGTCAAGGAAAAAAATGAGGGGGCCCGGAGGCATTTCCGCGCCAGAATCGGGGCATCGAGGGACAAGAATTGCCGCCTGGCACCGAAAAACCAGGCATTCCACGGAAAAATCGGCAAATTGTCCCTCGACGCTCCCGATTCTGTCCCGATTATGCTTCCGCCCTTTCAGTAAAAAGGGAGCAACACGCGGGGCCCCCTGGCTGCAAAGTCCTCGGGCGCTTTTTGGTCATGCCCGGGTTTCTGCGGTGGACACTTTTTGCCGTGTTGGTATACCTACCGGTAGGTATACTGAGTGGGGAAAAGCGCCTTCCGGGCTTTTCCGCCACCCCCGGGTCACCAATTCGGGCGAAACCGTGATACGATGGCCTCGATGGACCCTGCTTTCTTCGCGATACTGAGTTCGACCCAAAGCGCCGGGGAGCCGTTTGACGAGGCATTCCTTCGGGAGATCGCACCCCTCTTCGCGGAAAAAATCCTTTCCGACGGCGAAGCATTCCTCGCGCCCGGCGACGTCCCGCGCATCGCGCTCGTCCTCTCGGGCGTCGTTCGCCACCATGTCGTCGACGCGAAAGGGCGCGAGCGGACGACCGATTTTTGCGTCGCCGGGGAGTTTACCGGTTCCGTTCCCGGCGAAAGCGACGGGCAGTGGTGTTCCGCCATCGGGCCGACCCGCCTCGCCGTCGCGGACGCCGCGAAACTCATGGCCGCCGTCTCGGCGACTCCGGCGATCCAGGCGTACTTCTCGCGCACGATTCTCGGTTATTTCGGCCAGAAAGCCCGCCGGGAAGCGGAGCTTCTCGCGCTCGATCCCTCCGGACGGTACGAATCCTTCATCAAGCGAAACCCCGCGCTCCCGGACCTCGTTCCGCAATATCTCATCGCCTCCTATCTCGGGATTACCCCGGAAACCCTGAGCAGGATACGCGCGAAACGAGCCCGATAAGCCCGGCGCAACGCGTCCCTGACCGCCGATCTTGATCCGGATCAATGACGAACCCTTCCGTTCCCGGCACGCTCGGGCAAGGAGGGAAACACAATGTTCGAAAGCGTATTCAGGGGCCTCGCGAAGCGACCGCCCCTTCTCACCGTCTCGCTCGTCGCGTCGTGCCTCGTCACGACGATCCCGCAGTTCTTTCTCGGCGCGACCTACGACTCCCTTACCGGCGACGCCTCGACGCGCAATCTCGTATTCTTCCCGTTAGTCTCGTTCTCGCACGACCCGAAAATCCTTTTCGCCCATCTCGCCCTTAACGTCTCCGTTTTCGCCTTCTTCGGCTCCGTGCTCGAAACCGTTCTGGGAAGGAGCCGTTTCGCCCTCCTGACGCTCACGACCTTCCTGACCTCGACGGCGCTGGTCTTTTCCCGCGGGACGCCGTCCCACGGAGCGTCGGGGATATGCTGGGGATATCAGGTCTTTCTCCTCTTCATCCTGATCGCGCAATCGGAGAACGCGGGACCGCGCGCGGGAAAGAACCCCTGGGCGTACTTCTACGCGACCTTCATCCTTTTCAACTTTGTCGGCACCCCGGCCTTCGAGGCGCTGAACGGCGTCAGACTGGGAGACAATTACGGGCAATACGTGCACCTCGCGTCCAACGTCGTCGCGCTGCCGTCGCTCCTGCGCTGGAGAAAGGACATCGAGGCGCGAGTCGACGGATCGCCCGACCCGCGGCGCGGGGAACGGCGAGGGGCCGGCGCGATTCCGGTGCTCGCGCTCGCCGCGATCCTCGTCTACAACCTCGTCGCGACGGCGCTTGCCGTTCATGCGTCGCTCGCGGCCGCCCGAACTTGAAAATATCTCGCCCCTTCGAATGATAACCCCGGCGACCCGTGCTAAGCTTTACCGTAACCTAATCGCGAAGGAGTCACGACATGGCTGACCAAAGGGGCATCGGCAAACTGGACGAAAGGCTCGTCGACGGGGACGTCATCCCCGCCTCTCTCGCGGGCGAGCTCGCGCTCGTCCATAAGAAGATGAACGCGATCCTCAAGAAGACGGGCGCGATCCTTTCGGACGAGATATTCGAGACCGGCAACGCCGCGCTCCGGAAATGGCTCAACCTCCTCTGGAAGCAGGGAGCCTCGCAGGAAAAGCTGACCGCGTACCTCCGTTGCGGTCTCGCGCATCTCACCTACGACTTCATCGAGTCGCAATACCACCAGATCGATATCGAGGACCTGGTCTCCCGAACCCTCGTCTCCCTCAAAAACCGGAATCTTCACGCGTCCTTCTTCAAGCCGCCCGTAGCCCGCGCGACCGCCGGCGCGAGCGCGAAGAAACCGAAGTCCGCGGCGAAAAAGGTCAAGGCGATCAAGAAGGCGGATCTCGAGAAGAAGTCCGCCTCAAAGACGAAAGCCGCCGCGAAAGCGACGGTTTCCAGGAAAACCGCGACCAAAAAACCAACCGTCAAAAAAGCGGCGGCGCCAAAACCGAAAACGGCGAAACCCGCCGCGAAAAAAGCGACGACAAAGAAACAGGCCAAGACGATCGCCGCGAAGAAGACCGTAAAGAAGCCGGTCAAGACCGTCGCAAAAAAGGCGACCCCGAAAAAGACGGCGGTAAAGAAGCCGGCCAAAACGACCGCCAAAAAAGCGTCGGATAAAAAAGTCGCGCCGAAGAAAGCGGCGAAAACGGCGGCCAAAAAGCCCGCGGTCAAAAAAGCCGCGCCGAAAAAAGCGGCGAAAACGGCGGCTAAAAAGCCCGCGGTGAAAAAAGCCCTACCCCGAAAAAAAGCCGTCGCGAAAAAAGCGCCGGTCCGCAAATCGGGTTCGCGATAAGCGTAGGGATACTTCATAAACCCGAATAACGCGGCTCGGCCCGGAGGCACGACATGAACGACACGCACCGCGTCGCAAGACGCTCAGGTATGGCCTTGGCCCTGACTATCCTCGCGTTCGGGACGGCGAGCGCGGAAGCGAAGACGACGGACGTAACCGCGTACGTCCTCACGGGACCGACCCTCGACTCGAAAACGGTTACGATCAACGGGAACTCGATCGATCCGTCCACTGTCGAGTCGGTACGAGCCTCGATAGCCCGCGTCTTTTCCTCGAGTTATCCCGACGGACGGATCGTCCGGGAGGTAACGGCTGGAAACGTCGATCTCGCGATCGATTACTCCGCCCCCGGAGTCGCTGTCCCGGACGTCTACTACGGTGTAAACGTCCAGATCGCGAGCAAGGAATTTCTCGCGATGCCGCTCTACCGCGAGCTCGTCAGGCACCTCAGGATCGATATCGCGCGGTTTCCCGCGGGACAGGAACGCGTACTGTACGACCGCTACGCATCGACGGATTCGCCCTGGAAGCTCGGCGAGCGGGGCGAGTACGAGTTCCTCCTGACGGGAAAGGACGTCGAGAACTTCGTGTCGCTTTGCCGGGAAAACGGGATAAAGGCCGAGTGGCAGCTTAACCTCGCGAACGACGATCCCGCGATGTGGGCGCGGATGGCGGACCAGGTGGTCAACGGACTCAAGTACCCGATCGAGTACTTCTCGGTCGGGAACGAGCCGGACATCAGCCCGACGGGAAACTGGAAATATCTCGGCGCGAAAACCCGCGACGAGGCGATCGAGGAGTACGCCGTGCGCTACCTGCGGTATCGGTCGGCCCTGCGCGCGATCGCCCCGAACGCGTCATTCGTTCTCGGAGAACTTTCATGCAACCGGGAGCCAGACCTTTCCGCCATTCTCGGGCGCATGCTCGATCGCGCGAGAGCAGACCCTCCCGAGGCCCTTTCGGCGCACTGGTACCTTCTCGGCGACTGGGGCGAGCCGAAATCGCATCCCGAATACCCTTCCATCGAGCACCTGTCGGTCGACGGCAACCGCGGGAACAACGTCCGCCGCCTTCAGGCGATACGCGACTCCCTCAAGGCCGCCTCCGACGCGCGCGCCCCCGGCGCGAGAATCTTCGTCGGGGAATGGGGCGCGTCATGGAGCGCGACCCCCGGCGGCATCGATGTCCTCGACACCCTCGCGACCGCCCTCTACACCGCGGAAACGCTCGAGTACGGAAAGACGGTCGGGGTAGACTCGATGGAATACTTCAGCCTCTCCGACCCGGCCTCGTTCTCGCCGTGGAACTCGGCGATGATCGCCATGGACGGCGAGAAGGCGACCTTGAGACCGCAGTACTACGTGCGCGCGATGCACAGGTATGCCTGGGGCAACCGGACGATACCCGTTCCGGGAGGCCAAACCGGGGACCTTTCGGTCTACGCCTCGCGCGGGGGCGACGCCAAGTATCTCATGCTGATCAACCGAACCGCCAAGCCGATCGATCGCGTCATCGCGGCGAAGTCCGAAAGCGCCGAGAAGCGGTACCTCATTCGCGCGATTCCGTACTCGATGACGATCGCCGTCCTTCCCTGAGCGCGACACCGTTTCAGGGGGCCGTTTCGTCCGTTTTCCCCGACCGGACACTACCGACCCCGGACGCTTTATGCTATAGTGCTTTTTACACCGGAGGATCACCATGAGAAGGCTTTTCGCGCTCGCGATCGCGGCGCTTGTGTTCGTTTCCTGCAGGCAGGTAGAGAGCGGGACCATGACGGTAAGGAATTCGCTCGCGCTTCCCGTCCGGGTCACCGTTTCGGAAAACTACGATTCCGAGACCCTGACCCTCGCGGCAGGCGAGACGATCAGGCGCGATTACGACCACTACCGCTCGATCAGCCTTCCCGACGAAACCCCGCGCGCCCGCTACGTCGAGACGGGGGACACCTTCGAAATTCTCCCCCTCGCTCCCACGACGCTGACCCTCTACGTGACGAACAGCCTCGCGTCCGGGGTAACCCTCGTGAACGCCCGCGAAACCGATACCGCAGACTACGCGATCCCCGCCGGCGCCGCCAACCATGAGGTCTCTTTCAGCTATTATCAATTCTGGGAACTCGCCGCGAAGGGCATAACCGACGGCTCGATTACCGTCAAAAAGACCGTCATCTCGACGAAAACGACCGACGAGGAATCCGGCGAAGTAACCGTCGACGAAAAGACCTACATCCTCGTCGGCACCCCCGGCAGCTGACCCCGCATAAGCCGACGCTCGCCAGAGCCGTCGGCTCTCCCCTCTTTTCCCTGACGCGCCTCGCGCCGTCAGTCTTCCCGCTTCTCCCCGACGCTCGCAGAGCCGTCGGCTCTTCCCGCTTTTCCCTGACGCGCCCCGCGCCGTCAGTCTTCCCGCTTCCCCCCGACGCTCGCAGAGCCGTCGGCTCTTCCCGCTTTTCCCTGACGCGCCCCGCGCCGTCAGTCTTCCCGCTTC
>JAEXRH010000019.1 GCA_023438065.1 Spirochaetota bacterium | reverse complement strand
CTTGCCGCCTAACGAATGCCGGCGGTGAAGAATGTCGGAAAGCCGTGTGCGGGAAAACCGCACGCACGGTTTGATGAGGGGTTGGTGGCCCGCTGGATGAACCGGCGGCGCCACCCGCCTACTCTAGGCCGTCCTCATGCCTTCATCGCATCCCCGCCAATCACTGAACGCTTCATGATGATCGTTCGTCCCTTTTTTGCTAGCAATTCGTGCGAAAGATGTATGCTTTTTTGAACTTTCACGCTAAAAATTTGGATTTCAACAGCCGCACCGTACCGGTATCATGGCAGCAGGACACAAGACATGATGGCGACCCGGCATGCGGCACCCTGTTGTTTCCGCGCGCCTGCCGGGGACGCCGGATCAGGAGGAAGGGAATGCACGCAGGAAAACGGAGAAAGTGGTTCGCCCTGATGCTTGCAGCAATACTGGTCCTTTCGATGATCCCGTCATACGGGACGGAAGCGAAGCCGGCGGCGGTGTATCAGGAGACATTCGCTTCCGGTGCGGGCGCGGCTGTCAAATCAGGCGGCGCCACCGTGAAGCAGGTAACGGGTAAAGCGTTTGAAGGCAACGAGGACGGCGCGGCGCTTTACGTCGCCAACCGGGCCAACACCTGGGACGCGGTCGATTTTCCGTTCGAAAGCCTCAACCTCGAGGACGGCATGGCCTACGACATCGAGGTGGCCGGATATCTGGACGGGGATGTCGCGCTGTCTCCCGGCGCGCAGATGGTGCTCGGCACGGATACCACCTTCACCTGGATCAGCCATCTGGACATGGAGGCCGGCAAAGCCTTCCGGCTGACTGCGACGTTCATGGTCAGAACACAGGAAAACAAGGCGCTCCGCGTGCAAACGAATGATGTTGGGCAGACTGTTCCTTTCTACATCGGAGAGATCCGCGTCACGCCCAACCCGGAGGCCGCGGCCAAGGCGAATGCGCCCCGTCCCGCGGCGGAGCCGTTTGAGGCCATCACCTTCGAGGATGGAACCGAAAACGGATTTGCAGGCCGTGCGGAAACCGAAAAACTCACCGTTGTCAGCGATGTCAATCACACGGAGGGCGGTTCGAAATCCCTGAAGACGGAAGGACGAACCATCTCGTGGCATGGGCCTGCGTTGCGTATGGAGAAGCACATCGATCTGGGGACCGAGTACGCCATCTCCGTCTGGGTGAAGCTCGCCGACCCGGCAAGCGCCGACCTGCAGCTGTCCACGCAGGTGGGGGACGGATCCGGCGCCAGCTACATGAACCTTGGCAAGCAGACCGTGAGCGCGGACGACGGCTGGGTGGAGCTGACAGGCTCCTACCGCTACACCGCCGCCGGTGACGAGTTCGTGACCCTCTATGTGGAAAGCGCGAACGCAACCGCGTCCTTCTACATCGATGACATCACCTTCACGCCGACAAGCGCCAAGCAGCTTGCCATCCAGCAGGACATTCCGTCGCTCCGCGACGTGTTCCAGGATGACTTCCTGGTCGGCACCGCCATCTCCCAGAAGGACATCATCGGCATCCGCGCCGAGCTGCTCAACAAGCACTTCAATGCCGTCACCGCGGAAAATGCCATGAAACCGGCTGAACTGCAGCCCACGAAGGGCACGTTCCTCTTCACCTCACCCGACATGCTGGTCTACACCGCCCGGGAGTTCGGCATGCAGGTGCACGGCCATGTGCTGGTCTGGCATCAGCAGACGCCCGCCTGGATGACCAACGCCGAGGATGGCGCCATCCTGCCGCGCGAGGAAGCACTCGACAACATGCGGACGCACATCCGCACCGTCATGGAGCACTTCGGCGACAGGGTCATTTCCTGGGACGTGGTCAACGAGGCCGTCAATGACGGCCCCGCGGATCCGGAGAAATGGCAGGGCGCCCTGCGCAACAGCCCGTGGCGGCAGGCCATCGGCGACGACTACGTGGAGCAGGCGTTCCTCGCCGCACGGGAAGTGCTAGACGAGAACCCCTCCTGGGACATCAAGCTGTACTACAACGACTACAACCTCGACAACCAGAACAAGGCGAAGGCAACCGAGGCCATGGTCAAGGCCCTGAACGACGCATATGCGGCCAAGCACCCCGGCAAGCTGCTTGTCGACGGCATCGGCATGCAGGCGCACTACGGCACGGGCACCAATCCCACGAATGTGAAACTCTCGCTGGAGCGCTTCATCGCACTGGGCGTGGAAGTCAGCATCACCGAGATGGACGTGCAGGCAGGAAGCAACCGCGAGCTGACCAAGGAGCAGGCGCAGAAGCAGGCGTATCTGTACGCAAGCCTGTTCAAGCTCTACAAGGAGCATGCGGACAAGATCGCCCGCGTGACGCTGTGGGGCATGGACGACGGGAACAGCTGGCGCGCGGAATCGAGCCCGCTGCTGTTCGACAAGGACCTGCAGGCGAAGCCCGCCTTTGAAGCGGTGCTTGATCCGGAGAAGGCGATCGCGGCCTATGTCCCCGCGACGGTGGACGCATTGCGCGCGGTGGCGCTGCCAGGCACGCCGGTTCTGGACGGCAAGGTGGATGCGGTCTGGAACAAGGCCGAGCCGATGGACATCAACCGGTTCCAGATGGCCTGGCAGGGCGCCACGGGAACCGCGAAGGCGCTGTGGGACGACAAGAACCTGTATGTGCTGTTCCAGGTGTCGGATGCGCAGCTGGACAAGGGGAGCACCAATCCCTGGGAGCAGGATTCCGTCGAGGTGTTCCTCGACGAGAACAACCAGAAGACATCCTTCTATGAGGCGGATGACGGCCAGTACCGCGTCAACTTCGCCAACGAAGCCACCTTCAATCCGGATACCATCGCCGAGGGCTTCGCCTCCGCCGTCGCCGTCTCCGGCACGAGCTATGTGGTGGAGATCAAGATTCCGTTCAGGGCCGTGACACCGACTGCCGGGACGGAGATCGGCTTCGACGCGCAGATCAATGACGGCAAGGATGGCGCGCGGCAAAGCGTCGCCACCTGGAATGCCACCGTCGGAACCGGGTACCAGGACACCTCGGTGTTCGGCATCCTGGTCCTGGAGGCGGGCAAGACCTCCGCCGTGCCCGTCTTTGTGGTGATTGGCCTTGTTGTGCTGGCGGGAGGCGTGATTGCGATCCTGCTGGTCCGCAGAGCCCGTCGGCGCCGCGGATGATGCGTCAAAGACAAGTTTGAGGCAGAAAAGCCGGAGCTCCCCCTGTGGGATGCTCCGGCTTTTTTGGGTCTGTCACGTGCAGTTATGAAATACCACACGGTCATCGTCATCTTTTTTGTTTGATCATGATTCCCCGTGTTATATATGAGTAATCCTATTATATTAATCATTAAAGCTGATGCAATGGCACGACCTGATGCAAACGCATGTTGTCATCACATCCTGGCAGTACGGAAGGAGAACCACCATGAAAAAGAATCATCATGCCGATCCGCAAAAAAAGCCCGGGGAGAAAACGCATCCCGCACACCTCTCGCTTGGGAAGCGCACCGTGTCCCTGTTCCTTTCCGCCCTTGTCCTGCTCGTCTTCTCCATTGTGCCCGCGCTGGCCGGTGGCCAGGTGACGGTCGGAAAAACCGCTGGCGACACCATCCACTCCACCAGGACAAGCTCAGTCACGCTGGTTGTCAATGGAGATCCCCAGGACAAACCTGTTGATGCGGTGCTTGTTTTGGACAGATCCCAGAGCATGCAGGGAACCAACCTCTCGAATCTGAAGACTGCCGCGAAGCGTTTCGTAGACAAGGTGATCGACGACAATGCCGGAAGCCGGGTTGGCATTGTGGCATATGGTACCTCGGCCTCCCAGCTGGAATCCTTCTCCAGCGACAAGGCCTCGTTGAAAGCCACCATCGACAATATGGGGCTGGATGGCTACACCAACATGCATGACGGCATGAGAAAGGCGTCTGCCCTGCTGGGCTCGGCGAACGCAGGTTCCGTAAAGGTTGTGGTATTCATGTCGGACGGCGTGCCGAACCGCTACATCGGCAGCAGCGGCAATGTGGTGGGGTCGGGTGCCGACTTCAGCATGACCGCGCGAGACTGGTTCATCACCGAGGCGAATGCGGTCAGGGCAAGCGGCGCATCCATCTTCACCATCGGCCTGTACGCCGGCATGAGCAGTGCTGACATAACCAACGCGCAAAGCGCCTTGAATCCCCCTTCGCCGGACGACTTCCCTTCCGGGTACTATGAAACCCATGATCCCGCAACGCTGAACACCATCTATGACAGCATTGGCAACAAGATGAATGTCGCCGGTTCCGGCGCGGTTGTCACCGATGTCGTGCCCCATGAGTTCGAGCCGGTCGCAGGCACCTTCAAGGTCAACGGGGACACGGTTGACGGATCCACATCCCCGTACAGTGTGGTTTACAGTGCGGGAACGCGCACATTGACATGGACATTGGGAACCATCGGCAGCGAAACAATCACCCTCTCCTATGACGTGGTGGCGCAGCCCAATCATTACGGAGCCATTTTCACCAACAGCGGGGCTACCCTGACGCTGACCCTGGAAGGAGAGAACGAGCCAGGCAATCATCCTTTCCCGGATCCCTATGTGCTGGTCAGGCCGTATGCCAGCCCGGATGCCTATTCGGCTGTTGCAGGCGTGCCGAAGGTTGTTTCCGCCGATGACGGCTTCATGGACAATGATGTGAACAACCTCATCAACGATTCGGATGGAGATTGGAGCTTTTCATCCCTGGAGGTGGATGTTTCGACTGTTTCCTCACCTGCATTCGGCTCGGTCAGCGTCAATGCGGACGGTTCCTTCACCTATGCAGCCAATGCGGGATATGCGGGTACGGACACCTTTGCCTACAGGCTTGTCACAACGGCAACCAATTCGGAGACAGAGGAGACCATCTCCCTGTACAGCGATGATGTGACGGTCACCATCACGGTGACGAAGCCGCCTGTGGATCCGAGTCCCAGCCCCAGCGGGTCTCCTTCGGCGTCTCCGAGCGGATCACCCGCCGTTTCGCCAAGCCCCAGCCCGACCACGCCAGCCGCGCCGACAACACCGGCTGCCCTTGTGCCCTTGACGGTGACCGTGGTTGGACCCGGTACGGCGTTGCCAGGCAGCGGGGCCTATTCCCTGAACTCGATTGTTGCCTTTACCGTAACACCTGACGCAGGCGCCGTGTTCCTGGGATGGACTGGTCCGGATGGCTCGGCTGTATCTGCGGATGACAGGCTGCTGATGACCGGAGCCCGGGAGGTCACCGCGGTGTTTGCGGAGACGGAACCCATTCCGCAAGGCAAACCGGACGAACCGGCCACGGCATCGGAACAGGAACCAGATGCGGCCCTGACAGGGGAGCCCATTCCGGAAGGTTCGCCTGAAGCGGAAACGTCACAAAAAGAGATTGTTGCCGATATGGCAGTTCCTCTGGCAGCACCGGAACTGCCAAAGACGAGTGGTGTGCCGCTCCTTCTCCTCTCAGTCACCGGTTTGGCCGGCGTGGTCGGGGGAATGGTGCTGAAGCCGAGAAAACGAAACAGGAAAGCTTGAGAGCCTTCAAGGACGGGCCGTATCGATGACGGACCATTGCGTGCATGACAGTTGATCGTCCTGGTGTCTTGTTCGTTTTCATGTGCACTGGCCCAAGAAGTGAAGAACGCCTGCAACTTGATCGTTGCAGGCGTTCTTGCATTCTGGTGACCCATCGGAGACTCGAACTCCGGACACCCTGATTAAAAGATAGGGTGCCGGTTTTTGACAAATTTCCGATGTGCTGTTCCTGAATGCAAGTCCTGATGCGCCCGGGTTTCGAAGCAGTTTCCGAAGCCCGGGCACATCAGAGTGCCTATTTGAGCAACCTCATTTTTCAGGGTGCCTGAATCCGGTCGTCATCATCGAGTATACCATCCTTAGGTTTTGTCTTCAACTTGTGGTGTTTTTTTCGTATGACTCGTCCTTTGCCCATCATCAATCGGTCTACAAATGAATCGGCAGAACGAGATGCTCGTGTGATGATTTCATCGTCTTGAATATACTGTTGTGCCATTTTCGGGGTAGCATGACATAACTCCTGCTGGAGTTCAGTTACACTGTGTCTACCGTCACGGACGAAGTTCGTTGCAAAGGTATGTCGGCATCGGTGGCAAGAGAGTTGCTCGATTCCTGTCTTTTTCCTCATTTGTGAAAACATCTTCTTGATGGCATTTTCAGTTACACCGTTCTCCGCCTGGTCAATAAGAAGAGGTTCATCCGGTTTTGCATCCCTCCGATACCTCGTCATATATTCCCTTAGGTACCTCAAGATTGTTGTACCAATGGCGAGGATGGTGGTGTTTCCCCCCTTCAGGCGGACATGAATTTGTCTTTCCCTGAAGTTGACATCACGGATGCAAAGGTGCGCTATACCCCCTTGACGGATTCCGATATCGACAGCGAGCAGGAAGATGATTTTGTTGCGCAAACCGAGCATTGTCTTTTCATCAAACAACGCGAGGACTGTTTCAATGTGCTCGGCCGTCAAAATCTCTTTGCGGACCCTAGGAGCGTTTGGGAGTCGGATGAGGAAACTGATGTCCTCCTCATGGTAATTTTGATTGTAGAGCCATTTAGCCACCACCTTGAGGCTCCGGACGTATGTTTGTATCGTGTGAGGACTTTTGGGTTTGTGCTTGCTTCCATGCGTTGGATGATTTCCCCAAGCGTCTTCACTTCGAAGGTACTTGATATAGGCTCGGAAGTTTTCGGCGCTGAAGTCGGAAACGGTGGGTTCGCTGATATGCTTCTCGGTGACGAGAAAAGTATGGAATCTTTGCATGTTCTCTTGATAGGTGCTGATTGTCCGCGGGGAGAGATTTGTACACTCACAATCATCTACAAACAATTCGAATCCCTCCTGCAGACTGATGTTGTCCGCAGGGTATTTCATATAGTTGTTCCTCCATTTCAAATTCATGATTTCTGAGTTGAAAAGCACTCAGCAAGACGATATATAGCCTTTTCTACACATGTCATCCTGCGTTTTTGCATACAGTGCGGCGTTTGTGCAACACCTTGATTAGGCTTACCATATGCCACCAAAAGGTCGCTGACTAATAAGCCCTTGAAATTTTGTCACATCGATGGAATGGCGTTGCTATGTTCAGGATAGTCGTTGACCGAGACGACCCCATACCAAAAGGCTTCCTCTTGGCCAGTTCTAATTGCTTCTTGATATACCCATAATGAGTATTCTGCGATTGCGACGCCTATCTCCTCATGGTGGACGGTCATTATGAGTTCTTCCAAGGGGGTATTGAGGAGTTCCTTCATACTGATGGCTTCATTGTTGGTGTTAGCGATATCGATATCCGGACTGGCATCGAGTTGGGAGTAAACGCAAGAAAAGCACAAGCCGCTCTCACGAATGTAGGTTGCGTAAACAGGATTCTCAAGGTTGGTAGTATAGAAGTCCCAGAGTTTTCTTTGCCGTTGCCCTACTTCAATCGCCCTTTCAGTTATCTCCTTCCATACTCCCGTGATGGTTGCATTGATATCATCGTAGTATGTGGCATCGATATACGTCATGATTTGCCTCCCATTATTCATGCTGCTGTGTTTGCTCATATTCGAGCGTTGTGCTGGTCCTTTGTTTTGGATACAGATACTCGGTACTACCTCATTCGGATTAGGTGGGCGGGCTATGCTGATGTGTAGGCATTGTGACAACCTCCTTCTGTCTTCATTCATTTGCCTGTGTTCATGTGCTCATCATATGCTGTGTCAATAGCCTTGATAAGCGAAAAACGGTTCGACCACGTTCGAGCTCGGAATCGGACTCGTGATATGGAGTATTCTGTTGTCAAGGTTCAAACATGTTATGGGCATTGGTGCAGTTAATTGGTCACAGTGTTTTCGGGGATACAACTGAAGGTGTTCACGTAACTAATTTGCCTGATGCCCTCAGGTGTTCATCACATGGAATGTCAATACACTCGAAAACGGGAAAATGGGTCGATTTGGTCTGAGATAGGTAGCAAGGTAGAAGTGAGATACACAAAACCGTCGTAATGTTCTCTCTCGTTTTTTCATGCATTATTGATGAAATTGCACAAAAAAGGATAAAATGGATATAGAAAGACATAGACTACCTGTGTTCGCATTGTTGACAGTAGAAAATGGGTGGGATAGAGTTATATATGTTTGAACCTATAATGAACAAATGTGGGTGTGTTTTCTAGAGAGTGGAAAACACTGAACCAACCAAAAAGTTGTAAAAAGAGCACTATGAAGAATTCATAATTGAGAGAAGATGGTCTTTTTATAGCTAGGTGAAGAGGAACAGATACTATATGAGGAAGGCATACGACACAATATTATCTGACTATGTTGATGCTGAAACAGCAGCACATAGTTATGGATTTGAGCCGTATCGATATGAGTGCCCTAATTGTTGGGAAGAAGTGCATCTATGTGCTGTTGATAGCAATGAGCAAATCACACATTTTCGGCATAGAAATGGCAATAACAATGCTGCGTGCGAGTTGTATTATGGGAATCGAAGCACCATAATCAGTCGAGCGCTTGCTAATCGAAGAAATAGAGACAGGGTTGAGTTCGTATTTTCGAGTGATACTAAACTCTTTTCCGTTGGAGTCAAGTTTAGTCTTGAAGAGATATCAGTATGTGAAAAAATTGGAGTTTGTCTGTATTTGAAGAGTGCCTACAACAATGAACCATTTGTTAATGTGCCGATAAATCGAAGAAGATTCATACCTGATGTTACCGAAATGATACCGCTTGAGAAATTCTCTTTAAATTATTACATATCATCAACGAATGACCCTGTGCATCGAAGATATGTGTTGTTTCGAACAGACGGCAATGGATTCGCATACCCTTCATTTTTTAAAATTAACTCAGATATTGATGAGTCATATCGAGCAAAGCTTGTTCAATCGGATACTCTATATACAAATACCACTTATCTTGCTGTGTTTTCACAAGCATTCGATAGGTCAGTGTTTAGTAACGATGTGACTATTCGTAAAGACTTCAAATTCAGAACAATGGAACGAAACTTCACTGGTGTCGTAATAGAAATCCCGAAGAAAGCGCCGAGGATTGTTGAACAGCTTAAGTCATGGAAGTACAGATTGGAAGACAACGAGACCATGACATTGCTTTGGCCTCCTTCTCCAAGAATAGATAATTCATTCAGCGTATATCGTGATAAAGTCTTCATGTTCTCATCATTCGACATGCATGCCCATGGGACAATAAATACAGTTGCTGAAGACATATATCGGGAGGGTCAAGGTGTCACGAAGGTATTAATAAATGACCGGATAAAAGTGTACAAGAAAAATGTAGAAATAATTCTAGATAAATGCAAGAGAGAATTAATTGAATATGAGAAAATCGCTGTTCAATACGAGACTAGCAAAAAGTATGTTGCATCTGATAATGAATCGTTTTTATTCAACTGTTATGGAGTGACAAAAATAAGCAAGGGTATGTCGATTATTATGACTCCTTCGAGCAAGGTTAATCATTACACAAGTGGGTATCTTGACCGCGTAATTTCAGCGATTGATTGTTCGGAATCATGGGATGGCGAGCGATTGCTTCATGATATACTCATGCATTATAAAAGAACTGAGGAGTTTAGCTGGAATGCTTATGATATTCAAAGCATAAGTCCAATAGCTTATTCTTATCTGTGTATCTGTGAGAAGACTGGAAGAATTAATGCTGTAGCAAAATGCTTTATTAGGGCAGGTCGCATATGAACTATCTGCAGTCTTTGACCGATGAAGAAATAAGGTATATTTGTTCAGTAATACCACAACAAGATTCGATTCTGTATTTTAAAAAGTACCCTAAAGATTTTGCCAAAGTAGTACCTGGATTTAGACCGCAAGGATTGAGAAGCCAAGAACAAATCTGTACGATTCTATTTAGGAATCGCACTGTGCCTTACATATCTTCTTTCCTTGAGAAGCATATTTCACGTTGGTTGTATGAGATACAACGCGAGATTGAAAAAAACATGGAAAGAGGAGAGAGTAAAGAGTCTGCTTGGTTGAAAACTTTCCCCCTTTGCTTTTTTGTCGACAACATAAGTATCTATCTGAAACTAACTTCCGCGGAGTTATCAGATGAGTACATTTCACTGTTAAGTCATAGTATAAAAAGGATTAGAGATATAAATGAAGAGAAACAGAAGATAGATGAGAAGCAAAGAGAATATGAGTCTTCTATGTCAAGATATGAAGATGAGATTTCAAGAATTCAAAATGACATACAAAATGCAAGCAAGAAGTTGCGTGAATACTCTGTTGATAATGATAGACTAAAGCATATAAATGCAGGCCTTGAGGCATTAAGGGAGGAAATCAATTCAAGAGAGCTGGAAATTGAGACACATAGAGAAAAAATACTTGAACGTGATGAATGTATAAGGCAATTAAAGAATGAATTATCACTCATGCGAATAGAAAAACAACAGCTTGAGAAAAGAATGAACGAAAAAGCAGAAAGAGAAACAATCAATAGGCATATAGGGCAATCTGTATCCTCTAATGTAAAATGCCCAAGAGATATGGATGAATTTAAAGATAACATAAGATATAACCTTGAGAACTTGGGAATCGTTATAGAATCAGATTACTACTCACTGCTACTAGATTATATTACTGACGTTCTATTTACAGGGAAACCGATTCTTATAAGTCGAACTAGTGGGCGTGCACTAATGAAATGTGTTTCAAATGCGCTTGTGGGAAAGCCCGATGTGATGACTTCTTTATACTCGCCTGACGTAACCATGCAAGATATTGAGAGTCTTTTAGGGTCAAGTGAACGAATTGTATGCTTTGATAACTATATAGGAAACTATGATGAAATGATTATAGCGTCCGTTGTTGAAAAATATAAGGGGAAGATAGTATTTTTGACGGTTGCGTATGATAGGACTCTTCGCTATGTTTCAGATGAGTTTATGAAGTACTGTCACTATGCAAGCATTGCTAGAATTGCAGCATTCAGTAATGAGAAGAACTTGACTGAAGACCCAACTTTTACTGAAGAGACCGATGTATCACGTTCTGTTATGGACCCTGATAAGGTGTGGTCAGATTTCCTTAAGGATGTGCTTGTGGATATCGGTGTAAGTAGGTCTCTTGCTGAATATAAGTCCTCGTTGGTCACTGATGAAGATAGGCTGATACGGCTATTGTCATTTGATATTTTGCCATATTGTATGGATGTACTTAATGTTGAGCCATTCTCTGTTTCTGAGCGTCTCAATAAGTATGTAGGCGATAATGGACACTGCCAATATAAAAACTTGCTTAGGAGGTGGTTCTCATAGTTATTGATTTGATTGACTCTATGTCAGCCGATATGAGAATTCATCGCTATCGTAATGAAATAGATGAGTCTTTTATATATCGAGTTTGTTACTCCGCTTTAGGGCAGTGGTGTCTCGCGCTTGGGAGTAAAAGTTCTAACTCAAATGTTGGGACTACAAAGCATGGTCAGACTCGTTCACTTAATGAGTTGCTTGGGAGGTATCTCGAACTTTTTCCAATCATAGCAAATAGGCTTGTTGACCAGAATATGAAGCAGAGCAGTTTGTCTGTCTTTATCCGTAGGGTTTATGAGGAAACGGGATATCTTCTAGATGATGTTACAAATCATAATCGAGTAGCCAATTACGGTCGTAGTATAAAACTCGGAAACCAATCGTTGTTATTCGGCTTTCTGCCAATAGACTCTTGTATTAATGGATTAGGTGTTTTCTCAACGCCAACCATATATGAAGTGAAAGTAAAGGAATTCCTAATTCGAGATGACTTATCATGTGATGAGTATGTTAGAGCGAAGTTTGACCCAATTGATTTTTATGAAAGGGATATTAATACTGATGAGTTGGAGTACTTCAATCCATTATCAACTCGAGCACCCTTTCGGTCTTGGGGGAGAAAACTGGAGACCACATTCTCTGTGGCTCGTAGGTCCGAATTCGGGCCCTTCTATAGAGTAATGAAAACATCAAACGGTATTCGGTTTGTAGATGAAGTGGCAGATGTTTATCATGATAGTTTTACATCTGGTGAGTATAGGCGGCTCTATTATTCCCTGAAACGTCATTATGAGAATCCGCAAAAAGCTTGGGCTTTAAAGATAGATGATGAGTATTTCAAGATACGAGTAAGTGGTCTCTTGCCGAATCGCGAGTACTATTTTCTTTTACTTCTAGCATGGCCGGAGCGTTCTGCCTGCGACAATAGAAGCTTTATCATTAGGGCATCATTGTTGGAAGATGCTCTCGTTGTTCTTGAGAATATCGGTTTTACAATAGTAAGGAGAAATAATTATGAATAGTGCAAATGGGATTCATCAATATTATGCAGCAATTCGCGATAGATTAAAGAATTACATAAAGTCAGACTATTTAGCTAACAGTGAGATGTTGTTGCTTTATGTGGATGACATCCTTGGTGAACTTTGTTCAGAGCATTCAAGTATAGCTCGTGAGCCATACATTGAGACCTCAGCCTCATATAAAAAAATAACTGAAGGTATTATTAAGTCATCTATAGAACAAGGAGTTAAGGCGTCATTACAAAAACTTATAAATGCAAAGCTAGGCGTTTTCTCTGACCCTTTTGAGCATCAGGTTGTTGCACTTGAAACTTCACTAAGTGGACGAGATTTGTTTGTCTCAACTGGCACAGGTTCAGGTAAAACAGAGTGTTTCTTGTGGCCTATCATAGCTAAGTGCTTCAGCGAGGCTATAAGGAAACCTGAGTCATTTAGGAAGAATGCTGTTCGAACCATTATCATTTATCCGATGAATGCTTTAGTATCAGACCAATTAGCTCGGTTTAGAGGGATAATTGGAAACGAGAAGTTCTTAGAGATATTCACAAAGGATACTCATGCCACGCGAATACCACATTTCGGGATGTATACCGGGAGAACTCCTTACTCGGGAAAAGAGAAGTCATCCAGCAATAAAGAACTCGCTAAGACATACCGCGATAACTATCTCGTTGACACAAATGCTGATATTGAAGTACAGCGTCGCCAATTGAGCAATATTAATGGGCTAAAGAGTATATCTAAGTATCCATCTAGATTTGGAGAAAATGGACTTGAAGTGTTTATTGATAATTTGGAGAAGAATGTTCATATGCCTTCTCCTTATGATGCAGAACTAATAACAAGATTTGAGATTCAAAATTGTCCTCCTGATATTCTTATAACAAACTATTCAATGCTTGAATTCATGTTGATGAGGCAACGCGAAACCAATATATGGGACCAAACAAAGATATGGCTTGATGAATCAGAAGAAAACAGACTACTAATTGTCCTGGATGAGGCACATATGTACCGCGGTTCTGCAGGTGGTGAAATCGCCCTCCTGCTTGAGCGCCTGTTCTACCGCTTGGGAATCACAAAAGAACGTGTTCAGTTTATCCTTACAACAGCAAGCATGCCACAAGGCGAAAGAATAGCAATTCATGATTTCTATTCAGGCTTAACTGGGAAAGACGCTTCGCTGTGTGAGTTTCTGTTTGGCTCAAAGGAACCTGTTCCAGATATAGTCAAGATAGAAACAAATATTGACGCATTAGTCAAAATTGGAACCGAACAGGTTCAGGGCGAGGCCATTGTTGGTAGGATAAGAGAGTTTGCTAGACATATATTTAATACTGAACTACCGGCGGATTATAGTATTGAAGATGCCCAGAGATGGCTGTTTGACAACTTACCCCAATACGAAGCTTTTGTTAAGCTAAATACACTATGCCGTGATGGAGCTAAATCATATAGTGAACTCAAAACAGTCATTTTCGAAAATGCATCTAATAGTGAGAGTGCTCTGGATGCGCTGTTAGTAATTGTGTCGCTTGCTGCAAAAGATGGTAACATATTGTTCCCTGTAAGGTTGCATATGTTCTTAAGGGGACTTCAGGGGCTGTATGCCTGTTCTAGTCCCCAATGCACATGTGCCAAGTCATCTGAGAATGAGAGGATTCCCCTAGGTAGGGTCGTATCAGTACCTAAGGAAAAATGTGATTGTGGTGGTAGAATCTATGAACTTGTGAACCATATAAAATGTGGGGCGTTATATTATCGGGTATATGTTCAAATGACTGATGGACAACCATACTGGTACGTTTTCCCTCAACGAGGACTAAACGGAGACGCTAATTCACTTAAGGAGATGTTGCTTTATATTGTTCCACAGAATTATCGTCGAGGAATAAACGATAAACTCGGCTCTCTTGACCCACTAACAGGGAGACTCTATATCACACCCAAAGAAGATGAATCATTACTTCTTGTAGTCTACAGTGATAAATGGGATAACAAAACGCAATCTTATACTTTCAATGTGTGTCCAAAATGCAAGAAGTTAATGCCACTTAAGAAACCGGTGGACTTGTCAACAAAGGGGAACATTCCGTTTTACAACCTAACAAAAGCACAATTTGAACTACAACCGCCGAAATCAAGCTTAATTAATGAGGGAAGAAAAGTCTTGTTGTTCTCTGATTCTCGACAGAATGCTGCAAAACTTGCATTTGACCTTTCCAAGTCCTCTGATGCAGATGCTTTCCGACAAGCTGTAATGCTTGCTTCTCTTTTACTTGATGCTGATGGGAAAGAACACTCTTTATCAGACTTGTATCCAGCATTTATTGATGTGTGCATACAAAGCAAACTTACATTCTTTAGTGGAAGAAGCAAAGATAAATTTTTAGATGATAAGCGCAAGTTTGCCTCTTCAAGGGCACGAGCTGAAAGGAGGGGGCGCAGAATTGACTATACTGCGCTTTCAACAGAGTACAGGTCATTGCCAGATGATTATTATGAGCAATTACTTACCTTTTTTACAGAAAGTCCGCGTTCATTCAAGGATATTGGAATAGGGTTCTTGGCGCCATTGGCAACAGTACTCGATGATTGCATAGACGATTTGGATGATATCGGTATAACTGTCGATACGGAAATGTTGTATAAAATTCTAGTTCTGATGTTCTGGGATGTCATGGATGACAGTGCTGCCTTAGGTGAAGTGATTCATGATGATATAAGGAAAGGATTGCCTGGAAGGAGTAAAAGCCAAGTATTTGGATTAGGCTATGACTTCTCAACCTCGCTTGATAAAACCTACATTAAACGGATTCAACAGGCACTTGATTTTTCTGATAGTACAATGAGTAAAGTTATTGAAAAAGTTCGAGACCTGTTCTTCGCATCTTCAACAGCTAACCGATATTATATAAAATTAAGTGTAGTAAAAATCGAAATCACAGGAGAGGATTTTACTTGGTATCGCTGCAACAAATGTGGAAAACTATCTCCATATAAGGTTGGCGATTACTGTGGTGCTTGTTTTGATTCAACTGAGTTGACTCTTATTAGTGAGTCTGAGTTGACACGATATGATTTTTGGCGAATTCCAGTGTTGATGGCTCTTCAGAAGAAGGAGAGAATTCATACGATAGACACTGAGGAACACACGGCGCAGTTATCCCATAAGGAAGTTCACAGTGATACATGGAGCCGTACGGAAAAATACGAGATGCGTTTTCAGGATATAAGCGCAGGCGAAAACGGAGAGGATTCTATTGATGTATTAAGCTGTACAACTACTATGGAAGTTGGTATTGACATTGGCTCATTGACAGCTGTAGGACTTCGGAATATACCTCCAATGCGTGAGAATTATCAGCAGAGGGCAGGTCGAGCGGGACGTAAAAATGTCGGTATTTCTACAATTGTAACATACGCTTCAGGTGGAACTCACGATAGTCATTATTTTCTTCATCCCGAAGAGATGATATCTGGAACCCCTCGGAAGCCATGGATTGACCGAGATAATCCTAAAATCAGGCAACGCCATATTAATATGCTTTCCCTAAATGGTTTTATGTCTATGCCAACGATGAGTGCTATGTATGATGGTATTGTTGACATAGGGATAATCACATTCTGTGAACAGTATAGGGGAAACTTTATTGAATATGCACAACAATTTGAGAAGAGGTCGGGATTGTCTGTTGGTGCAACAATAGTACACTTTGAAGAGATATGTCGTTTAGTATTAGCTGAGGGGAAACGTGACCAGTACGTAAACAACAATAATGAGACTCCTGCGTTCGATGTTTTCTATAGGGAAGGATTCATACCTTCGTATTCTTTCCCCAAGAATGTTGTACGTTTCTTTGTAGAAAAGGAGTCAGAACGGGGAAGAAACTCCCCTCGTGAAATTCAATACGCACCAGAGCGTGATATCGCCGTTGCGTTAAGTGAGTATGCCCCTGGACGTTTTGTTACAATTGATAAAAAGAAATATAAATCGGGTGGAATATATGCAAACCCTCGACCTAAGGGATTTGAGACAAACCAAGCGGAGTTCTACTTCAATAATTCCGATTACTACAAGGATATTTCTATTTGTTCAGAATGCAACTGGTTCGGACTAGATAAGGAAGATGAGATAATGACGAATTGCCCATACTGCGGTTCGGAGATTGTCAAGAACAGAATGCTACGCCCCTGGGGGTTCTCTCCTGCTAACGGTGATGAGGTTAAGAACGAGGATGAAGATGAGCAGTATACTTATGCTGAGGCTCCATACTACTCATATGTTCCTGATGACACTCACTTGAATGCTTTTTGTGACAGTCGGATTCGTTTTACCAACCTACCTGACCGAAAAGTACTGACGGTTAACATGGGAAAAAGTAAAAATGGTTTTAATGTATGTAAAAAGTGCGGTGGAGCAGAGGTGTCTGTACCTAATGGGAATGGTGCTTACTCTTTTTCTCAGCCGTATCATGATAGGCATATTTGCCGTCATGATGGCACTGTTGCAGCTGGAGTGTTTTTAGGTTACGAATTTCTAACTGACATGTTTATGCTTGATATAGCATATGATGCAGGGATACTTGTATGCAACGGTAGTGCAGAAGAAAAGATAATACTACGAGCAGCAGTGACAACTTTACATGAAACGTTTAAAAAAGCAGTCTCTTTGGTGTTAGATATCGATTATAATGAGATTAACGGCGGCTGGAGGCCGAGTAATCAGAGAAACGATGGCGCCCATATAGAAATGTTTTTTTATGACAATCTCACAAGTGGTGCTGGATATTCCTCGATAATAGGTTCGGTTCTTGGTAAGGTTCTTGACACATCAAGAGATATCCTGACGCAATGTGAGTGTTCACGTTCATGTAAGAACTGCCTTGACAACTACTGGAACCAAAAGCATCATTCAATGTTCGATAGACATTTAGGACTTCAGCTCCTCAATTATGCCCAGTATGGTGATATACCAGATGACTATAGTATGACCGAGCAGGATGCCTATCTTGCCCCTTTACATAGATTGATTTCGGAGGACGGGAAGCAAAAAAACGTTGAGTTTGAAGTAATCCCCTCACTTAGAAAGAAGCCTCAGAACACAAGGTTAAAAATGTATCTTAATCCCAATGATTTGACTGATTGGTTACCCAATTCATTCATGGAATATAAGAACTTATAAATTAAGGGGTTTTATGGCGAAATCACTATCACCGCTTCGATATCCTGGAGGCAAGTCGAAAATATACGACAAGGTGAGAAGACTCATTATTACCAATGACTTCTGTGACAGGATGTATGTTGAGCCCTTTGCTGGGGGATTTGGCATAGGGATAGGTTTGCTGCTCGATGATATTGTTCCCGCAGCAGTAATAAATGACTATGATACGCATATCTACAATTTCTGGCACACTGTATTGAATGATACTGAGAATTTGTTACGGCTTATTACTGATACTCCAATAAGTATTGCTGAACGCGAACGACAAAGGCAGAATTATGATGACATGGATGCTGACCCGTTGATTGACGGGTTTTCGACCTTGTATTTGAACAGGGTTAACTTTTCTGGTGTTATCAAGGGCGGTCCAATTGGAGGACTCGACCAGTCTGGAAACTATAAACTAGATTGTAGGTTCAACAAGGCTGATGTGTGTAGCAAGATAGAAGTTATAGCTAATCTTAAGAAAAAAATTCGGCTATACAACAATGATGCGGGCTACTTTATAAAAATGAATATAATGAAAATGAGGTCACCTGTTTTCCTCAATATTGACCCGCCGTACGTAGTCAAGGGAAGTAAACTATATACTAATTACTTCTCTGAGGTGGACCATAAAATACTGAAGCAAATAATTGATAAGCATTTGGGGACAGAATACCCATGGATAGTCACATATGATGATTGCTCTTTAATTCGAGGTTTGTATGGTGATTATGCTATGCAAGAATACGGCATTCCTCATAATGCAGGAGGGACTGTTTGGGGGAAGGAACTTGTCATTACTAATATAAACAGGCAAAGTTTTATATGGGACTAAATAAGTTCGGGTATGTTTTTCTTTATTTTGTCAAGTTTGAGATACTTGATGGGTTCGTGGCACATAGTTCAACTATAAAGACTGAGGAATTACATGGACATCATGAGCCGGTCGAAGAGAAACAGTCTGATGTCACTCATTAAAGGTAAGGATACCTCTCCAGAACTGGTGGTTCGCAGGTATCTGTTCTCTATGGGATACCGGTTATCGGCTTCATGGCAAGATACTCCTGGGAGCTCCTGATATTGTTTTTCTTAAGCAAAAGGCGGTTGTTTTTGTGAATGGGTGCTTTTGGCATATGCATGCGAACTGTACAAACTCCTCTGTCCCAAAAACAAACACGGAGTTTTGGAAGAACAAACTTGAAAGCAATGCTAGGAGAGATGAGCAGAATTATCAGACCTTACTGGTATTAGGGTGGCGCGTTCATGTTGTATGGGAATGCGAGTTGAGAAACCCGAAAGTGAGAGAAAGTGCGCTTCGCGGTGTTGTAGACTGGCTTGAGAATGTTTAATGAGATTATGTTCATTATGATGTTGAAGCGTGTCCGATAGCTAATTGCGTTATTGGCAAAGAACTGGAAAAAAGCTCTGACTTAACACAAAGAAAGCCCCAACATCGCCAATGGCTTTTAATTTGAGTGTTCTTCTTCGATTAAGTTTACTACTATTCTATTGCCGTTTTTCGCGGTCAAATTCGTTTCTGATACAGTAGTAAGGTCTATGCTCTAGCGCGCCGATATCCTCTCGGCTATGACACATCCTGACAGCAAGTAGGCTATTCCTTGCTCTTTTGTGGCCAGTGTATCTGACCGCTTCTGGACAGGCAAACCCGTCAGAATGCGGTCGTATTTCGGTTGCGCAAGCAAATACAGACTGACAACCGTATCGCGTGAGACACGGCATGACGATGTGTTAAATAATAACCTTCAGTCGTATACAGTCGTATATTCCTAACGTAAATAATGCTCAAATGCCACACTCAACCGATTATGGCCTAAATCGAGCGATAGTTGCCGCATGCAATCGGGGTCTTTGCCACGATAATCAGACAATACTTTATGTCCTTCGATGGTTTTTTGCTCTACCAGCTCGCCATACCGCTCTCTTGCATACTCGGCGCGAAAAGCGTGGTTGTCGATTTTCATTGTGTATCTGTTGAATAGAAAATCTTCTCCAGGTGTCTGATAAAGGGTGCGGAAGCGTTGTTCTTCATCACCAAGGGTCTTTTCTGGCGACCTCACTGGGATTTTCCTTATCAATTCGTTTATCGCATTCGTGTATTTCTTTAGAACTGGTGCATTACGGAAGCGCCCTCCTTTTTCTATAAGGCTGACATAGATGCGCCCATTATTATCCTGCCAAAATGAACAAGGCTTTATTTGAAAATTACCGCCGTATATGCTTTGCCTTCTACACCCTGTCGCCTTAGCTACGAGTATCTGCCCGAGATAGTTGTCGGGATTGTACTTTTTATCATGGTCTCTTCTTATTCTGCTTCTAGTGACGTTCTTGTAACTACGTTCGGTAAGTGTCCCTTCCTTTTTTGTCAACCCATGATTGAAAAGCTTGTTGAATACTGACATGTCTTTAGATATGGTAAAAGCTGACTTGCCATCGCGTTGCCGTTGTTGTAGATATTCATACGAGATGGTCTTGCTGATATCTTCAATCTGTTTGATTTCCGGGTGATTTGTACGAAGCCATTTTGCGAACTCCATAGCAGTTTGATAGTATGCTTGGTATGTCTTGTGGGAATAGATGCCATGAGCTGTGGCGGGATTCCAGTGTTGTCCCATGGACTCCTGCTCCCTGCGGTATTCCTTTTTCGCTTCATGTTTGGATTCTCCAAACCTTTTTAGGACAGCTATTCGTTCGTTAAGTTGATAGATGATACTCCCGGATTTCTTCTTTGACATTCATACTCCTTTCTCGTCAATCGACTTCTGTCGGGTGTACGGCTCTGGTCTTTTCGCCCATTTCGTAAGAGAGAGGGGGGACAGATACATGATTTGATATTGTCTTGATTTTCCTTCTTGCCAGTTCAAGTTCCAGTTCATCGTGAGATATTGCATCTTGATATATATAGATGACATTTTGTTCAGATATGAAAAATCTTAGATAGAAATCAAGTTCAAGGGTTATGTTGTGGTTGATTTCGTTATGTATAGCATAAGTATTGAAAGCAAGAAGTCTTGTCTTCTCCCTATGTCCCGCCCCGAAGGGTAGCTTCAGATATTGGTGTCGATTGGAGTGTAGATAGGCCAACGTAGTAGACTTTAGTGCATAGTAGTGAATTGGTTTTTCACTTGAAGATTCGTAGTCGTCGCGATATTCAATAACAAGGCGTTCCTTGACCGCTCGTTTTACATAGCTCAATCCGAGCCTTTCCTGATACACAGCTTGGTATGCCTTCATCAGCATGCTGGTCTCGAGTAATGCATACTTGGCTAACAGGTTGACAATGCGGTATATCACAGTTACTTGTTGTTGGGTGAGTTCCTCGTAGAAGACCACATCAATTTCAGGTATGGGCATAATTCGGCTATTCATAATGCTCCTTTCGATATTTGAGGATTGTTAAGACAAACAGCTTGATAAGGGTCAAGCCGGTAACCCTATTTGAAGGACTAACTTATGTGTGGGTATTCCGTTGATAACGGCCCGTGTTGCTCAGATAGAGCTTCGTCAAGACATGACGTGCCAGCACAGATAGTGCTTTTCTATTGCGTTTCCCTCCAATTCCAAATTTTGCCTTGAACGTACGAAGTGGCATCGAGCCCCTTCGCACGTTGTCAGATTTGTAATCTGACCATGCTTCGAGTTGGGGAGAATATAATCGTCTGACCTTCGGTCATCCGTTTATATTCCCCTGCATCCGTTTGCATTGATGCTAACAAAAGCCTCACTATGAAAGAGTTCCGTCGGTGTTTTACCTCCTGCATCTCATAGTCTTGATTCCCTGTTAATCCTGTTGCCTTGCTTGCTGCCGCGTTCTTACTTCTGTAAATCTTCTTGACTGTTGTTGCATTCATTTTTCGCTCTCCTTTTTGTTGTGAGACGTCATGCATCTCATCTCCTTGTTATGTCTCGACTGATAATATGATTGTGTCTCAATCGCCTTGTTCATGTGTCTTGTATATTCTATGCAGTCATGTGAAGAGTATTCCAAAAAGATGCGCAACAAGCGCAAGGCAATGCCTTGCGCTTGTTGCGCAATCATCTGACGTGTCGCCATTAGCGCCACGTCAGAATGCTGACTCTCAGCGTTGTGCACATGTAATTGTAATGTGGAATGAACTTACTCACCCGTGCTGAATGCTGAAATGCTTGCTATATTAGGGTTCTAGAATTATTGTACACACGATTTACTCAGTAAATGTGCAGGGCTTCAAGAAAATGTGTCGCTAGTAGCGCCACATCAGAATGCTGACACTCGGTGTTGCGCACATGCAATTGGAATGTGGATAGAACTTACTCACCCGTGTTGAATAATGAAATGCTTGCGATTGAAGGGTTCTAGAATGGTTGTACATACGTATTACTCAGTGTATGCGCATCTATGCATAAGAAAGTAAGTAGAAATTTAATGAAAGAACAAGTCACAGGAATAAAAATGATGGTTGTACCAGACTTATACACAACGCTGCACAACTTCTGACACAAGACTGTATACAATGCTGCTATCCATGCATTGAAATCCGCTGATAGAAATGGTTTCAGTTCTAGTGAACGTGAAGAAGAATTGTCTCATTTCTGTTTAACAATACCTATGGGATACATGAGCCACCCGGCTTTCCTGTATCACCCGAACATATAGCAATGAAAGAAAAAACTTTGTGTTGGTGGTATAATATAGTGAACAAACTGCATACAGAGACATGGACAGATTACGGCTGCTTTTTCGGAGGCATAAAGTTGATATATCGCGAAATGGTGGCTGAGTATAAAATACGTCTCCTCCGGACTGACAAGAATAATGTTATCATTAACAGTACTGCTGTGCGGAGAGCTCTTGGGTGTGAAGAAAAGCACGTTTTGTCATATGCGCTCAATGAACTGGAACAACTGGGTTCATTAACGAGAGTCTGCGAAGATGTGTATGAGCATGTTCTTCAAACACGATTTGGAATGAAGCATGTTACTGATGAGTCAATAATCAAGCTGATGACAAGCAATCAGCATGGAACTGCATATGGATATCTTCTGTTCAACCGGCTCGGGTTGACAACACAGATTGGAAAGAAGCAGGAAGTGCTAACATGCTACATTGATAATGAACATCAGAGAGTTCACGGAGTTGATGCCATGCGTGTATGCCCTAAAGATGGCATGGACTGGCTGTTAATTGAAGTTATGGAGGTACTCGCAAGCTGGACGAGCATTGAAGATGTTCGTCATACGGCAGTTCGAGAGTATTTAACGGACGCTAGAGCAAGGATTTCGAATGATGGCTTGAATAGAATGAATGAGTTGAATCGATATGATATACGGGTTTTAAGTATGGCTAATGACCTCGCTCGATATGGTGCAGAATCAATATTCACTCGTCCGTGAGAAGGCGTTTGTGAGAAGGTTTTGTGGTTTATATATTGGCATCCTGCTCATGAGCAAGATGCTGGGAATTTGGTTTGTTAACATTTTCGGTGTGTTCTATATCAGGCATCCGGTCTGGTAGACGGGATGCTTGGGTTGAATTTACACACTTTCTCATGCAGACGTAGCGTATGAGCATTCATTACTGCATAATTCCTGGTAATTACACGTAGAGCATCGGCTTGTCAGGTTTCTTTTGTACGCTGCTTCGGGAAGTGCGTCTCCTGTTTTTGACGCATGGAAGCCTGTTAATTTTCCGATTGCATCAATAAGGATGTCTTCGGCGAGGGATAGCTCAGTATTGGTAATCTGGTAAGAACGACACTGCCCGTTAGCAAGGTATTCAAGTCGCGCCTCAATGTCAGCTCCAGCCAATGCAAACTGTTTTCGGGCAAGGTATGCATACACGAGCACTTGTTCATAATCATCTTTGCACGCTGTTCCGGTTTTCCAGTCAGCAACGACTATTTTGGGCGCGGGGCCATTTATCCGGTAAACAATATCTGCTTTGAGATATGCACGAACCTTTTCTGTAAAGTCGATAGACAGCAAGTCATCAAGCGTAATTATTACGACCGCATCGTCATCAAGTTCGCATTTTGTAGTACTATACAGATATCCAGAAGTGCAAGCATGAACCTTGTCCATAACCGTTTGGCGCTTGCAAGTATAGTCATGATGGTAATAAGATTCAAGCAGCATATCATGCTGCTTTGGATTTTCATACCATTCGGCAACGTTTTCACATGAAGACAAGTGCACGCGTTTAATGTCTCTGATTATTGCTTTATACATACTGTCTTCTGTTGGTGCTTGAAGCCTACCGGTCAACGCTGATGTTATTGCAGTATGAACTGCAGTACCGACCGTAGTCGATAAAGGCTGAAGCTGCTTAAGGCGATAAGCATCTTTCTCGCGTTGCGTTGCATTCTTATCCCATCCTTTTTGGGCGGAATAGTATTGAAAAAAGTATTTTCGCTGACAATCACAGAGTGTTTTGTATCGCGAATAGCTGAAATTCAATGCATTATACTTCAAAAAGCTCATCATTATCCTCCTCGAACGATTCCTCGTCGGTCATAGTATCGAAGTCCTTACATCTATTTCGGGGGCTGCCGTAATCACAATATCCATACATTTCATCCTCTGTGAGACAGTTGCGATTGATGAACTGGTCATCTATTGTGTCAAGCGAACAGTGTGACTCCATGGCAAGTATGTAATCAACATCATCTTCGTTACTAATCATGCGCATTCACCTTTCACCCTTTTAGGATATCTTTTATCATGAGGGTATATAATGCTGATAATACGCTCCAGTTTCTTGGCTTTTGTGTAACTTCCGAGAAGTGTTGATATGCATTCCGTGACATCATTTTGTTCTTGTAGTGACAGCTCTCGCCCCTTCCATGTGGCACTTCGAGGTGCGGGTAATACTTCGTTAAGAATATTCTCGATTGTGTAATCAGTTTCTCCCATGTCTGCGACAGGCATATTAAGAGCTGCAGCGATGGCCCTGTACTTTGTGACAGATACCCCATGCCGGTCTCCATTTTCCAATCTGCAGATATAAGAAGCTGACACTCCTGCAAACTTTGCCAATGCTGACATTGGCATACGCTTTGACTCCCTATAGAGCTTGATTCTTTTGCAGTCATCTTGTGTGAGCTGGTACGTTCTACGAATAATCATGGCCTCCTCCTCTTGGGAACGTTTTGTTCCCACGTTGTCATTATACGGAACAAAATGAGTACTGTCAATAGTAGTGGGAACAAAACGTTCCGTAATATTTCTCCGATTGTTGGCGCTGTGGTATCATAGGTCATATATAGTACTCATCTATTGGAGGATATATGGGATTTGGGACTCGTCTGGCCATCTTACGAAATGAACGAGGCTTGACTCAAGCTGGCCTGGCTGAAGAGTTGTGCATGTCAAAGCGTGTTCTCTCTTATTATGAGAGTGACGGCCGTCTTCCTAAGGATGAAGAAACGTATCGAAAAATAGCTGACTACTTCAGTTGTTCATTGGATTGGTTGTTTGAAAGGACCGATGTTCGATGTGTTGGTAATTGCGACGCCAATATATCAAGCCAGAATTGCAATGATTTCGACGAGGTAATTATAGGGTTGGAGCATTATACTGACATGCTAAGAAAGAGGCGCGATAGTGTGCATTCTCAAACGAACACAAGGATGAAAAGCAGAGCGGGACAACCTGAATAGGTTGTCCCGCTCTGCTTAGAAGATGACTCTAGAACCGTCGGCATTAAAGAGAAAATGGGTTGCAAGTGTCAATACGTATGCTATGTCTTTTGCAACACCTTCATACATGTTATCTCTACTGGCCGTAGGGAATCTTGGAATCACCGAATTTTCGCCCAGTTCGAAAAACATGTGCATTGCCGCCATAATTCTACGTCTGTCAGATATACAGAAGACCGGGTCTACCGTGTAGCTGACTTTTCCATACCGCTCTTGGATACTGCAATCGATATAGTGGTGTTCCAACTGTTCATTCCAGACATCCCTTCCTGTATAGTCGGTTTTCCAGCAATCTCGAATCCGATAGCCCCGGAAATCAATGATTCGTTGCGCCATGTCATATATGCGGGGCCATGCTGCTATGCAATAGCAAAAGCCTTCTAGCTGTCTATCAAATTGTGTGAGTGCCATCAGATAGTACATATGTGTAAATCTTTTCCTGTGTGGCTCATCTACAAATTCGATATCCATCCATGTTGGGCGAGAAACAACACTCCTTGAGCCATGTTCATTTTCGTATAAATAGCCTTCGGTCAATGCCTTTTCACATTCGCGCCTATAATCATAGTACCGCAGTTCAGGACGTGCCTTGAATAGTTCTTCCTCCCATTCATAACCCTCGAGCCTCATGACCATTTCCTGGAACAACAAATCATCAACTTCATCAATGTACTCATTTTGCTCGTACAGGTATTCCTCATCATTCATCCAATCATATCCTGCAGCACCATCGTCATAGTTTTCCGCGATTGCGTTCCCAACTATTTCTTGCTTGGTTACGCTCAAAGCGGTTTCACTCAAGATAGCGATACTCATATTAACATCCTTTCATAATTCACCCGTTGGGTGTTCCTTTTGAAATCAAATGTAGTTGTCACCAGCGAAGAATATCTCCATCGCTTGATAGACCACTCTTCTCATCGATGGACTCTCCATGTACAACGCGCGAGGATTGACGTTAGCATCGATATACCCGTTGTAGAGGTTAAATCCAAGTCTGATTATTATCTTTTCAAGGCCACCAAAACATGGGTCGACCGTATAATCCGCCATGTCATTACCTGGTCCTGTTTTATGAAGGACAATGCCTTGAGATGCCTTGTTGTAAACTTTATCCATCCTGTTGTAAATGGACTCCATTGAACTCAAGCAATACATGAGGGCTTTTCTCTCATTGTCCCTCGGGTTGATACCATACTCTTTCAATGCTTGAAAATACCTCATTACATGGCGTTCATTAATAAAATGCATCATCGTGCTCCTTTCGTCTGTGGGTGTACTATCTTGTATGCGCAGCCACGAGGAATATTCCATGACGGCCAAACATTTTTGCTCTATCAAGCATGCGAACACTAAATTTGCATCTACACATTACATGGTGCTGATTTGGGGCAGAGGTTTGATACACGACCGTCCATGATGAAGCCCTTGGTATCAAATATAGTCGAACCGGATTATCGGAATATTGTAGCGACTCATGAATATATTGAAAACCACTCACGGATTAGGGAGGACGCGAGATGATGAGGAAACGGCATGGATGAATTACTAAATAGGTGTACAGAAAGGTAGGAAACACAAAATGAAAGAATTCTCAGTGGTTTTATTAACAATGGAGGGCTCTGATGAAGGACTGTCCTCGCTTAAGTTGACAATCGATTTTCTGTGGAGCTTTCACAAGTTGAAGGAAAGATTGCGAGGTGTGGCTGGTTTTGGCGTTGATGAATCAGTAGTTTCTATCGATGAACTTTTGGAATACAGGGGCATCAGTATGAAAATGATGAATCAAGACAGTCAGAGTGCAATTATCAAAGATGTTATCGATGACGAAGGTGATATCTTCTTAAGGATTGAATCTGACATTGAATCGTGCCTAATGAAGCTTGAAATCATAGCAAGTGTTTACGACGTGGATTATTTGGTCTATTGCGATGTATCCTGGCCATTGAGTTCAAAATATCAGTGGGCACAAATGGCAAATGATACTGAATATACTGAATACATGGTGTTGGTCGACGGCCAGCCAGTCTTGTTTACTGACACAGTGCGTGGCGTTTTTACCTGTAGCGATGAAGCCGAGGACTCTGTTCCAAGCCTTGTGAATGACGCTCAAGAAAGCAGCGATGCATTATCCGGAATGGACGAACTTGCCTATGCCTGTTCACTCGGATTCTCCGATGGTCCTCCGACTACGTCAATAGAAAGATTGTTGCCTCATCCCATCTTCACGGACGAAGAGCTATGCGAAATAGATAGATGCGTCGCATGTTGCCATTCTTCTTTTCATTGACGCATTGTTAATATTGAAAGCCAGGAGACAAGTGAATGGTCAGTCTCCTGGCTTTCTTCGTCTCATATGAGAGCAGCATCACCCTCAAGAATCCATTTGCCAGGCTGTGCTGTGGCGGGTTTTGTGTATGAATCGAGATGTGTATCGTATGCGAGCAGGGCCAGAAAGAGCGAGACTCATCGATTTCATGCGGTGAGTACTCACTCTTTCTTGTCCGTTCTAGCCGGTATCGCGCGATGATTCAATCAAATGAAGGAATCAGGCGCAAGGCATAAGTTGCTGATGAGAATTGGTGAGTCGGCAAACGTCACTTGCGCTTGCTTTTCTTATTCATATCATCAAGCAGGGAGACTGATGTTGATAGCACTTCAGAACATTTTGCGAGATGAAGATACATGTTCAGTATCTCGAAAGACTCATGACCAGTCAGCGCTTTGAGCGAAAATATGTCCCCACCCTTTTTCAAGTAGTTCGTGCAGAAGGTATGACGAAACAGGTGGGCGTGAAGCCTTTTCATATCAAGTTCGGATTGCAGGGTCCGGAAAAGACGTTTTATGCACGCCTGCGACACGGCATCTCCAGCAGCTTGAAGAAAGAGGGCTCCTGTCTTTCCTGCCGGATGAGGTCGTTCCTGGTTCACATACCGTTGTATCAAGCGAGCCAAATTCGCGCCAAAGTAAACGAACCGCTCCTTGTTGCCCTTTCCAAGAATCTTCATCGACCCTGCCGCCAGATTGACGTCTGACAATTGCAGCGTTACCGCTTCGTTGAGGCGCATGCCCGTTTCATACAGCATTGAAATAAAGAGAACGTCACGCAGACGATTTTGCTTCTTCGTATGAAGAAACTCGATAATCTGTTTGAATTCGTCTATAGTAAGGATTTCGATGGCGGCACGTTTTGCCTTCGGGAGCTTTATACTGAGTAAGGCTGAGTCAGAAATGTAGCCTTCATCGAACAGCCAGGATAGCCAGACCTTGATGGCGCGTGTATACGTCTGTAGTGTCTTTGAAGAAATGCAGTCCCCGGTTTCCTGAGGCATTCCTGCCCATTTTTTCGATTCGCGAAGAAACAGGATGTACTTTTGTACGGCGCTCTTGTTCAGGTCGACCGGCTCTTCGATGCCTATTGTCGCACAGTGGTCGACAAATCTGCTGATGTTCTCATTATAATAGGTAATGGTCTTTCGGGAGTTGTTCCTGCATGCCTGCTCAACCAGGAAAGCATCCTTGAGGGATTGTAGACTGATTCTTTTAACGTTTTTTGTCTGCTGTGTTCCTTGTTGCTCAGTCTTGTTCCTAACCTGATTCGCCATGTGTCCTCCTATATGGGACGACAAATATTCGAATTCAGGGTGCCTGAAAGTCATGGTGCCTTTCACATATCAGGTTGCCTGACCCCTAAAAATGGAAAATGCCTGCAACTATTTTGTTGCAGGCACTCTCGCATTCTTGGTGACCCATCGGAGACTCGAACTCCGGACACCCTGATTAAAAGTCAGGTGCTCTACCGACTGAGCTAATGGATCGAAGGCGTCGAAAGCGTCGGTCGCTGTCGGCCACGTTATTATAGCACCTGCAACCGGTCCGTGCAACCCGGTCCGAAGGCCGCATGCCCCCCGCATGAAGCGTCTGCTCCATCCGTTTGTCAAGCCGGCTTGCCCGCCGCATCCGGCAGCGGGCGGCAGTCCGTTTCATTGACAGGCGGAAACGGGACGGGTAGAATGGCGACGGCCGGAACGCCGGCACAGGCGCAGAACGAGAGGGCATGGCATGGGACGTGAATGGATCATCATCCGCCACGGTGAGGCGGACCACATGGTTGGATCCGATCCGCTGACCGGCGGCTGGACCGACACGCATCTGACGGAGCGCGGGCGGGAGCAGGCACGCCGCACCGGCCTGGCCCTCGCGGCGGATCCGCCAGAGGGGGCATACGGCTTCTGGTGCAGCGATCTGGCGCGGGCCCGCGAAACGGCGGAGATCATCGGCCGTGCCGCGGGACGGACGCCCGTGCCCCACACGGCGCTCCGCGAGTTCAACAATGGTGTCGCCGCCGGCATGACCCGCCGCGAGGCCCACGCCGTTGCCGCGCCGCTGGCAGGGCATGTCGGCGACTGGCGCCCGTATGAGGGCGGCGAGAACTGGCGCGAGTTCATGGCGCGCGTCAACCGCTTTGCCGACGGACACCTTGCGCAGGGCAGCCATGTGATTGTCTGTCACAGCGGCACGGCATTCAACCTGGTGTTCCGGTTCCTTGGGCTGGAGGAAAGGTATCTTGGCCAGGTATACACCGATCTCGACCCCTGCGGCATCATCCGGTTGCGCACCAGCGAGTTCGGTGAGAATACGATCCGCTGCCTCAACGACCGGTCGCACCTTGCGGCGCCCTGCGGCTGATTGATGGGGCGTGCTGGGGTGTCGCCCTTCGCCCGCCGGCGCCTCAACGTTCGGCCGCAGTGAATTGACAAGCGGGAATCCGCACGGTTACAATGAAAAGAAAGGCGCGGGGCGCCTGCCTTGACATGGGCGGGTGCCTTTTTTGCCGGAACGAAGCAGTGACAGTGCGCGAGAATGCGCGAGTCCTGCACGGAATGGGCGATGTGCAACGACCGGATCCGAAAGGGAACCGGTGCAGGCACGCGCCGGGAGTGAAACGATGCTGACACAGGCCCCGAAGGGAACCAATGACATCCTTCCCGACGACATCTACCGCTGGCATCATGTCGAGCGTGAGTTTGCCGCATTGTGCGCGCAGTTCGGCTACCGGGAGATCCGCATCCCCGTGTTCGAGCATACGGAGCTGTTTCACCGCGGTGTCGGTGAGACAACCGACATCGTGCAGAAGGAGATGTACACTTTCGACGACAAGGGCGGCCGCAGCCTCACCCTGCGCCCCGAAGGCACGGCGGGTGTCGTGCGCAGCTACATCGAGCATGGCATGGCGTCGATGGCGCAGCCTGTGAAGCTGTATTACAACATCACGGCCTATCGTTACGAGAAGATGCAGAAAGGACGCTACCGCGAGTTCCACCAGTTCGGCATGGAAATGTTCGGTGCGGCGGACCCTGCGGCGGATGCCGAGATCATCTCGCTGCTGACGCTTTTCTTCGAACGTCTCGGCATCGGGAACCTGTCGCTCAACCTCAACAGCATCGGCTGCCCCACCTGCAGGGCGGCATACAACACGCTGCTGCGCGATTTTCTCAAGGACCGCATCGGGTCGATGTGCGAAACCTGCCAGGGCAGGTACGACCGCAATCCCATGCGCATCATCGACTGCAAGGAGGAGACCTGCCGCCACCATGTCAGGGAGGCGCCGGCGCTGCTCGACCACATCTGCGACGATTGCCGCGCCCATTTCGAGGGTCTGCAGAAAAAGCTCGAGCTCATGGGCATCCGTTACGCCATCGACAAGGGCATTGTGCGCGGGCTTGACTACTACACCCGCACCGTGTTCGAGTTCGTGTCGCGCAACATCGGCACACAGGGCACCGTCTGCGGCGGCGGCCGGTATGACGGCCTCATGGAAGCCTGCGGCGGGCCAAAGACACCGGGCATCGGTTTCGGACTGGGCGTGGAGCGCCTGCTGATGGAGATGGAAAGCCAGGGGATTGCGATTCCCGCGCCTGAAGCGCCGCTGATCTATATCGGCGCCATCGGCGCCAAGGCGGCGGAGGCAGTTGAATCGCTGTGTTGGAACCTGCGCCGCAAGGGCATCGCCTGCGTCAAGGATGTCATGGGCCGCAGCGTCAAGGCCCAGATGAAGTACGCTGACAAGCTGGGCACACGCTACACGATGGTGCTGGGCGACAACGAGATTGAAACGGGCAGGGCCGCGCTGCGCGACATGAAGAGCGGCGAGTCCAAGGACATCAGCCTCGACACGCTGACCGACCGATTGACCAAATGCTGCCGTGATTGAGACACATGCCGGCGTGCGGGCGTGCAGGGCGAGCTTCCGAAGGACCGCCATGGCGCGCGGCGGCGCCGGCATGTTGCGACGTACGGCGATCCTGCCGATATGCATGTGGATGCGATGCATGAAAGACACGTTTCCGGGGAGGAACAAGATGGCTGAGAACCTGATGGGCTTGAAACGCACACACCGGTGTGCGGAGATCACATCGGCCGATGTGGGCCGGGAAATCACCGTGATGGGGTGGGTGCAGAAGCGCCGCGATCTTGGCGCGCTGCTGTTCGTGACCCTGCGCGACCGCAGCGGCATCCTGCAGGTCGTCGTGAATGCGGAGACACAGCCCGAGCTGCATGAAAAAGCGGTGCAGGTGCGTGCCGAGTTCGTCGTCGCCGTACGCGGCAAGCTCCTGGAGCGCGAAGCCGCCGCCGTCAATCCGAACATGGAAACCGGCGCCTGGGAGCTGGTGGCGGAGGAATTCCGCATCCTGTCGAAATCCGAGACGCCGCCGTTCCACATCGAGGACAACACCAACGCCAACGAGGTGCTGCGCCTCAAGCACCGCTACCTCGACCTGCGCCGCCCGGACATGCAAAAGAACCTGATGCTGCGCCACCGGCTGGCCAAGTGCGCGCGCGACCACTACAACGAGATGGGCTTCCTTGAGATCGAGACGCCCATGCTCACCAAGTCGACGCCCGAAGGCGCGCGCGACTACCTCGTGCCCAGCCGCGTGCAGCCCGGCAAGTTCTTCGCGCTGCCGCAGTCGCCCCAGCTGTTCAAGCAGCTTTTGATGGTGGCGGGCTACGACCGGTACATGCAGATCACCAAGTGCTTCCGCGACGAGGACCTGCGGGCCGACCGCCAGCCGGAGTTCACCCAGATCGACCTTGAGATGGCGTTCGTCGACGTGGACGACGTCATCGCCGTGAACGAAGGATTCCTCAAGCGCGCCTTCAAGGAGGTGCTGGGCGTGGACGTGCGGACGCCGTTCAAGCGCCTGCCCTACGACCAGGCGATGAGCCGCTATGGCTCGGACAAGCCCGACACCCGCTTCGGACTCGAACTCGTGGACTGCTCCGATCTGGCCGAAGCCTCCGGCTTCCAGGTCTTTTCCGGCGCCGTGGCCGCGGGCGGCAGCGTGCGTGCCATCAACGCCAAGGGCTGCGCGCCGAAGTATTCCCGCAAGGAGATCGATGCACTCGGTGAAGTCGCGAAGACCTACAAGGCCAAGGGTCTTGCCTGGATCGTCCTGGAAGAGGGCGGGTTCAAGTCCTCCTTTGCCAAGTTCCTGACCGAGGACACCCTGGCCGCCTTCAAGGCGCGCCTGGGCGCCGAGGCCGGCGACCTGCTGCTGTTTGTCGCCGACAAGGACGACATCGTGTTCGACGCGCTGGGGCACCTGCGCCTGGCGATCGCCGAGAAGACCGGACTGATCGAGCCCGGTACCTGGGATCTGCTGTGGGTCACCGAGTTCCCACTGCTCGAGCGCGACGAGGAGGAAGGCCGCTGGGTCGCCAAGCACCATCCCTTCACCTCGCCCATGGACGAGGACCTGGCATATCTGGATACCGACCCGGGCAAGGTGCGCGCCAAGGCGTACGATATCGTGCTCAACGGCGTCGAGATAGGCGGCGGCAGCATCCGCATCCACGACCAGGAGCTGCAGGCGAAGATGTTCCAGACCATCGGCCTGTCCGCCGAGACCGCCCGCGTGCGTTTCGGCTTCCTGCTCGACGCATTCCGTTTCGGTGTGCCGCCGCACGGCGGCCTCGCCTACGGCCTCGACCGCCTGTCGATGCTGATGCTGGGCAAGGATTCCATCCGTGACGTCATCGCGTTCCCGAAGGTGCAGACGGCGTCCTGCCTCATGACCGGCGCACCCGACACGGTGGATGACAAGCAGCTCGACGAGCTGCATGTGCGGCTCGCCGAACTGGCACCGGAGGCGGAATGACCGCCCGCCGGCCGATGGTGCGTACGAATGAGGAAATGCTGCCCCGGGAAAAAACCGCGTTGCGCGAAGCGGTGGAATGGATCGCCTACCTGGGCATATCCGTTCTGCTTGCGCTTGCGATCGTCAATTATCTGGGCCGGTTCACCGTGGTGGACGGCAACTCCATGCAGCCGACGCTGCAGAACCGCAACGTCGTGATCGTGGAGAGCCTTTCGTTGCGGCTTCATGGTGTCGAGGAGGGCGATATCGTCGTCCTGAAGATCCCGGAACTGCTTGGCAACCGGCGGACGTACGCCATCAAGCGCGTCATTGCGACAGGTGGGCAGAAGGTGCGCATCGCCGACGGCAAAGTGTATGTCGACGGCATTGCGCTGCAGGAGTCCTACACGGCGGGGGTGGCCACGTCGGCGGACGGTTCGCCCTATCAGGACATGACAGTACCCGAGGACAGCGTTTACGTGCTCGGAGACAACCGACAACCCGAGAAAAGCCGCGATTCGCGCCTCTTCGGCGTGGTGAATGCCGACCGCATCGTGGGAAAGGCATTTGTGAGGCTGTTTCCGTTCAGTCGCATCGGTCTTGTGAAATAGCTGTCTTGCACGGGTTGCCGAGGAGGCGGCATGGTTCCGACGGATGGAACCATGCCGCCTTTTTTGGTACCCGGATCATTCCCGATCATTTCTATGGGGATTATTCTGGACAAATCCGCTCGGATATCGTATCATTGTGAAAAGCACCGGGATCCACCGGCAGGTGCCGTCCCACAGCGTGGTCACGGCAACGGCGGGAGGCACCCGAAGGATGAGAAGCGGAGGCCGTCATGCCCATCAACATTCCGGACAATCTGCCGGCACGGGAGATCCTGACCGGCGAGAACATCTTCGTCATGACAAAGGAACGAGCGGAGCACCAGGATGTCCGTCCGCTTCGGATTGCCATCCTCAACCTCATGCCCACGAAGATTGTCACGGAAACGCAGCTGCTGCGCCTCATCGGCAACACCCCCATCCAAATCGACGTCGTGCTGCTCCATCCGGCCAGCTACCAGTCGAAAAACACGCCGTCCGAGCACCTGCAGACCTTCTACCGCACGTTCGCGGAGGTGCGCGACCTGCGTTTCGACGGGCTGATCATCACCGGTGCCCCGGTCGAACACCTGCCCTTCGAAGCGGTCGACTATTGGGGCGAGCTGGTGGAGATCATGGAGTGGAGCCGTCATCATGTCTTCTCCACGTTCCATATCTGCTGGGCGGCACAGGCGGGCCTGTACCATCATTATGGTGTTCCCAAGCACGACCTGCCCGACAAGATGTTCGGCGTATTCCCGCACGGGCTGAGCCGGCGAGGTGTGAAGCTGCTGCAGGGGTTTGACGATGAATTCCATGTGCCGCACTCACGGCACACCGAGGTTCGCAGGGAGGACATTCTGCGGGTCCCGGGCCTGGAAATCCTTTCGGAGTCCGCAGAAAGCGGCGTGTATCTGGTTCAGGGCATGAACGGCCGGCAGATCTTCGCCACCGGCCACGCCGAGTACGATCCGTACACACTCAAGGCCGAGTACGACCGGGATGTGGGCAAGGGACTTGTCATCGCGCCGCCCGCGCATTACTTCCCGGGCGGTGATCCCGCCCGCGAACCGGTTGTGCGCTGGCGCTCGGCCGCCAGCCTGTTGTTCGGCAACTGGATCAACTACTACGTGTATCAGGAAACCCCATACGATCTCAGCCAGCTTGCCTGACTGGCCGGCAAGGCCAACTGGCGGCGCGGGAACCGGACTGGTCCGTTCGCAGGCAAACAGGGGAGGACAGGCATCATGAAGATATCAACCAAGGGGCGTTACGCGCTCGAGGCGGTCACCGACCTGGCGTTGCATGCGGGCGACCAGTACGGCAGCATCCGCGGCATCGCCCAGCGGCGCGGCTTGTCGGACAATTACCTCGAACAGCTGTTCCTGCAGCTGCGCCGTGCCGGACTGGTGGAGAGCGTGCGGGGACCGCAGGGCGGTTACCGGTTGGCCCGCGATGCCGCCCAGGTGACAGCGGGTGACGTGCTGCGGGCGGCCGAGGGCAGCCTGTCCCCGGTGGAATGCCTGACACCCGCCGAAGGAGAACATTGCGCCCGTGAGGCGCAGTGCGTGACCCGCGGCATCTGGCAGCGTCTGGCCAGCGAGATGGACGAGGTGCTCGACCGCATCAGCATTGCGGTGCTGGTCGGGGCGGTCCGGGACGAACAGGTCCGCGAGTCGGAACCCTTTGTCGATTACTGCATCTGAGAGCTGGGAGGATGTCATGAAACTGTCCACCAAGGGACGTTACGGCCTGCGGGCCATGCTCGATCTGACGGCGCATGCCGGAGCGGGCCGCCAGTCGATCCAGCAGATTGCGGAACGGCAGGCCGTTTCGGTCAGTTATCTCGAGCACCTCTTCTCGCTGCTGCGCAAGGCAGGCCTTGTCCGGAGCGTGAAGGGCGCACAGGGCGGCTACATGCTGGCCCGGGCGGCGGACCGAATGCGTGTGGGTGATGTGTTGCGGGCGCTGGAAGGCGATCTGACGCTGGTGGAGGAACCGCCGGCGGACGCGCCGGACGCCGACGCGCTCTCCCGCTGCATCCGCCGCATGGTCTGGGATGCGCTGGACGAACGCCTCAACCGTCTCGTCGACGGCATCACCCTTGAGGAACTCGCCCGCGAGCAGCTTGTGCTTGAGGGACGGCAACCGGATACCTACCACATCTGACGGAAGCGGCCTGCCCGACGGCGGGCCCGGATGCTTCCGGATGGCCGAACGAAAGGATGGACACCATGGCAAAGCAACCGCTCAAGTTCGACACGCTCCAGGTTCATGCCGGACAGACACCCGATCCCGTGACGGGATCGCGCGCGGTTCCGATTTATCAGACCACCTCCTATGTGTTCCGCGACGCGGAGCATGCCGCCAACCTGTTCGCGCTCAAGGAGCCCGGCAACATCTACACCCGCATCATGAACCCGACGACCGATGTGTTCGAGCAGCGCGTCGCGGCCCTCGAGGGCGGCATCGCGGCGCTGGGTGTGGCATCCGGTTCCGCCGCGATCAACTATGCGATCCTCAACCTCGCCGGCACGGGTGATGAGATCGTATCGGCGTCGACCCTGTACGGCGGCACCTACAATCTGTTCGCCAACACGCTGCCACGTCTGGGCATCACGACCCGCTTCGTCGACCCTGACGATCCGGAGAATTTCCGCAAGGCCATCAACGGCCGCACCAAGGCGCTGTATGTCGAAACCATCGGGAACCCCGGCTGCAATGTCGCCGACCTGGGCGCGCTGGCTGCCATCGCGCATGAGAACGGGCTGCCGCTGATTGTCGACAACACCTTCGGCACGCCGTACCTCGTGCGGCCCATCGAGCACGGGGCGGACATCGTGGTGCATTCGGCCACCAAGTTCATCGGCGGGCACGGCACGTCCATCGGCGGTGTCATCGTCGACGGCGGAAGATTCGATTGGGCGGCCAGCGGCCGGTTCCCGTTCCTGACCGAACCCGATCCGAGCTACCACGGCATCCGCTACGCCCAGGACGTGGGCGCGGCCGCGTACATCACCAAGCTGCGCGTGACGCTGCTGCGCGACACGGGTGCCTGCATCAGCCCCTTCAACGCGTTCCTGCTGCTGCAGGGCCTGGAGACGCTCTCGCTGCGCGTGGAACGGCATGTCGCCAACGCACGGCGCATCGCGGCCTATCTGGCCGGGCATCCGGACGTCGCGTGGGTCAACTACCCGAGCCTGGATGGGAACAAGTACAAGGCGCTGGCCGACCGGTATCTGCCAAAGGGCGCCGGCTCGATCTTCACATTCGGCATCCGGGGCGGCCTGGAGGCGGGCCGTCGGTTCATTGACAGCCTGGAGCTGTTTTCGCTGCTGGCCAATGTGGCCGACGCGAAGTCGCTGGTGATCCATCCCGCCTCGACGACCCATGCCCAGCTCGATGAGGCGGGACTTGCGGCGGCCGGTGTCACGCCTGACATGATCCGGCTTTCCATCGGCATCGAGGATGCCGACGACCTCATAGCGGACCTTGGGCAGGCGCTTGCGCGGGCCGCGCACCCGGTGGGGTGACACATCGCCCTCGCGCTGCATGACGGACGGTTCCCGCCAGGCTTGGCATACAGGCCGACTGGCGGGAACCGTCCGTTTCCATGCTGGGGAATCGGGAAAGAATGACCTGTGAAGGCATGCCGCCGGGCCGGCGGCGAGCGGGCCCGCGCCGCACACCGGGAGGACTTGATGAGTGGACTGATCGCCAATGGACGACCGACGGTCGGCATCGTGCTGGGGGATTATATCAACAGTTACGTGGAGGAGACGTGGGAGGCGCTGGCCTCGGTCGCTTCCCGCCTGGGTCTGAACCTCATCGCCTTTCCCGACGTGGTGCGTGTCCAGGAGGGGAGCCTGCCGGATTTTCAGCGGATGCGGCCGTTCCTCGAGCCGCAGTCGATCGATGGACTGGTCATTCTTGCCGGGGACTTCATGCTGGGGAACACCGACCGCTTTCTGGAGCAGTTCATCCGGTTTGTCCGCGAACAGGTCGGTGTGCCCGTTGTCGTGACGGGCCGCGCGATGGATGGCATCCCTTGTGCGGTGGCCGACCAGCGGGCGGGCATGCGTGAAGGCATGGCGCACCTGCTCGACCATCATGGCTACCGGCGGATCGCGTTTGTGACGGGACCGGCCGTTCATCCGCACGCCCGGGAACGTCTTGCGGTATATCGGGAAGCGCTGGCCGCTCACGGCATCGCGGGCGACCCCTCCTGGATCTATGAAGGCGACTACAGCTTCGAATCAGGCATTGCGGCTGCCGAACGCATCGTGACGGACGGTGCCGGCCGCTTCGAAGCCATTGTCTGCTGCAATGACGACATGCTGCTGGGCGTCATGCGCGTGCTTGACCGAGAAGGCATCCAGGTGCCGCAAAACATGCGGCTGATGGGCTTCGACGATACCTGCGAGGGGCAGGCGGGGCTCGGGCAGGTCACATCGATCCGCCAGCCGGTCCGGGAGATTGCGGCGCATGTCCTGCACGGCGTGCTCGATCCCCGGGAGATGCCGCCGCTTCAGGCATTCCCGACTCGACTGGTCATCAGATCCTCCTGCGGGTGTCCGCCGTTCGGTGTCATGCCGGTTGAAGGGCTTTCGGCATCGGCAGGGGGATTGGAGGCTGATCCGACGAATTCCTGGCTGTTCGACCGTCTGGACGCGAGTCTCTTGATCGAGCCGGAAGACAAGCTTCGATTCCGTGCGCTGATCCGCGAGCTGCCGGACATGCTGGCAGGAGGCCACGCCTTGGACGAACCGGTGCGGATGATGGACGGCATTCTGGCTCATCTGGTGGAAGGCAGTGATCTGCAGTCGGCCTGGAACGACTGGTATATCTCGCTGCACAACGCCGTCGCCGCCGCCGCGGGTGGTACTGCGCCAGAGAGGACGAATGAATTGCTCGCCAGGCTTCGCATCCAGGTGGACCGCATCCGCCATGAAAAGCGGAACATCACACGATATCACAGCAACCCGAGCCGTGCGCGCCGCATGCTCGGACAGGTGCGCCTCTCTCAATGCACGAGCCTTGCCGAGCTGCAGGCGGAGCTGGGGTGCGTGCTGCCTTCGCTCGGCATCCCGCACTATTTTGCGGCCCTGTATGACAGATTTCCGATCCGGGGAGCCGAGTCGGATCCGGGTGTCCATGATGCGACGGTGCTGTACGCCTCCGGATGCGGTGCGGGGGCGGACGCCCTGCCGGGTTCACGGTTCCCTGATTGTCGCATTGTTCCCGAGGGGGTGGCGTTCTGTGGTGAACGCATCTCGCTGATGGCCGAGGTGCTGTCATTCGGCGAAGACATCTACGGGTATCAGATCGTGAGCCTGGGCGAGCTCGGCGAGCAGCTGCACGATACCATCCGACCCCAGGTGTGCTCCGCGCTTCATGCCATTTCGGCGATCGACCGGCTGCAGGATGCGGTGGATGACCTGAACAGGACCCGGCGCCAGCTGGTGCTGGCCGAGAAAATGGCCGCGATGGGCAACCTGATAGCCGGCTTTGCCCATGAGCTCAACACGCCCATCGGCATCGGCGTGACCGCGTCCTCCCATCTGCAAAGCCTCATCGCGGACGCGGAGAAACGGCTTGCTGAAGGAACATTCGGTCAGGGCGAGCTTGCACACCTGCTGCGGATCGGACGTGAAAGCAGTGAACTCCTCCTCTCGACCATGCAGCGGGCATCCGCACTGGTGACGGGATTCCGGCGCCTGGCCAGCGAAGGGGGGGCCGAGCGGCGGGAACGGTTCCGGCCTGCCGAGCAGCTGAAGCGCGTGCAGGCGCTGATGCGGCCGATACTCGAGAATGCGCAGGTGACGGTGCATGTGGCATGCGATCCTGCCATGGAAATGGTTGGGTATCCCGATGCCTTTTCGCGTCTCCTGACCAGCCTGCTGATGAATGCCGCCATGCATGGCCGGCCGGAAGGCGGACCGCTGCAGGTGCGGATCACACTCGCCCAGCGGGCCGGATGGACCGAGATGCGCCTTGAGGACGACGGTGTCGGCATCGCGCCGGAGCTGCGTGAAAAGGTGTTCGAGCCGTTTTACACGACAGCCCGTTCCCGCGGTGGCACCGGCATCGGTCTGCATGCCGTTTTCAATACGGTCGCCCAGGTGATGCAGGGCGAGATCGCCTGCTTGGAATCCCCTCTCGGCGGCGCCCTGTTTCTGGTCCGCATGCGGTCCGTCCTCCAGGACAACGGCAACGGGCCACCCGCAGAAACGTGATGACGGCTTGCATTCTTTCGGTGCCGGATCGGCGTGCCTGCATCGGCCGGTGTGGCAAGACCGGCAAAACGCATCGCGTATTTGGGGGAGTGATATGATACAATATCTTCGGGTCCGGAATCGATCCGCCACAAGGCGTCGTGGTCCGGTGCCTTGTCAGGCTGCCGGGCGCCTTGCGTCCGCCGGGCCGGACGCTACATGAAAAAACGCTGATACACGAAGGAACAATCCGGGGAGGCATGCTCTTTGTCAGATTCCACAGCCCATCCTACCGATATGGCCACGGTGTCGGGCGGCTCGCGCCGCAACGACGGCTTTGCCGAAGTGTTCGGCCATATCGTCACCGACGCGTCCCTGCTGCATGACCTGGGTCACACGAAGGTATCGGGCATCCGGTACCTCAAGCCCGACAAACGGCTGGAAGTGGGCCTTGTGATGGATAAGCCCCTGCGCGTCGAGGCACTCGAGGCCGCCGAGCAGGGGCTTGCGGCGCATTTCGGCGTGGAGACGGAGATCCGGCCCCGGATGGGGCATGCCCTCGACAACGAGCAGCTCGTGCGAGAGCACGGTGGATTCATCCTGGGCTGTGCGCGAAGAAAACAGCGCCATATTGCCGAACTGCTCGACGGAGCGCGGCTTGTCGACGGCGGCAGGGGAACCCTGCGCCTCGAGCTGGAGAAGCCCTGCGCGGCGGCGCTTTCCGCAGCCGGTACGGCACGGAGCATCGAGCATGTGTTGCGCAACTGCTTCGAACGGGAACTGAAGATTCATCTGGTGGAACCGCAGCCGCATCCCGACCATGAGGTGCATTACCTGGCGCGCAAGCAGGAGCTGGAAGCACGGCTGGTGTCCGAGGCGCTGTCCGCGCCGCCCGTCCCACGTGAGAAGAAGCCGGCTCCGGCAGGCAGCCAGTCGGGAGGGTGGGGGCAGAAGCCCGAAGGCGGCAAGGGCGGTTGGAACAATGGCGGCAACGGCGGCGGTGGCGTCAGTGGTGGCGGTTCCGGCAACGGCGGCAACGGCGGCGGATCCGGTGGAAACGGCGGTTCCGGCGGCACTGGCTGGCAGAGCGCATCCGGCGGTTCCGGCGGGTGGGGCGGCGGCAAGGGCGGCGGCGGCTTTCCGCGCCGTGAATCGAGGAAGACCGAAGAGGGCGCCATCTATGGCCGCGTGGTCACCGGCAAGGTACTGCCGATGATCGACGTCACCTCCGATTCGGGCGAGGTCGTCATCGCGGGTCGCGTGCTCAAGTGCGAGCTGCGCGAGCTCAAGAGCGGCCGCAAGCTCTTCATCTTCGATATGACCGACGGCACCTCTTCCGTCACCTGCAAGTGCTTTCCCGACGAGGAACGCGTGGAGGCGCTCACCGGTGCGGTCAAGCCCGGCGCGGGCGTCAAGCTGCGCGGCGAGGCGCAGTTCGACAAGTTCTCCGACGAGATGTGCATCATGGCGCGTGATTTCTCGCCCTTCACGCTCTCGGAGGTCAAGCGCAAGGATACCGCCGAGGTCAAGCGGGTGGAGCTCCACCTGCACACGCAGATGAGCTCGCTCGACGCCATTTCCGGCACGAAGGCCATGATCAGGCGCGCCGCCGCCTGGGGCCACAAGGCCGTCGCGGTCACCGACCACGGCGTCGTGCAGGCGTTCCCGGACGCGCAGGACATTGCCGGCACGCTCGCGAAGAAGGACAACCTGCCCATCAAGGTGCTCTACGGCATGGAAGGCTACCTCGTGCCCGACGAGGCCGGCGGCGTCAACGACGGCAAGGATTTCAAGAAGTCGGAAAGCTATCATGTCATCATCCTCGTGAAGAACCAGGCCGGCCTGAAGAACCTGTACCGCATGGTGTCGGAAAGCCACCTGCAGCATTTTTACAAGAAGCCGCGCGTGCCGCGCTCGCTGCTCGACAAGTACCGCGAGGGGCTGATCCTCGGCAGCGCCTGCGAGGCGGGCGAGGTGTTCCGCGCCGTGCTCGAGGGCATGGACGACGCCGAGCTCAAGCGCATCGCCTCGTACTACGACTACCTCGAGATCCAGCCCACGGGCAACAACCAGTTCCTTTTGAACGAAGGGCTGGCCAAGTCCGTCGAGGAACTGCGCGATTTCAACCGCCGCATCGTCATGCTCGGCGACGAGATGGAAAAGCTCGTCGTCGCCACCTGCGACGTGCACTTCCTCGACCCCGAGGACGCCGTGTTCCGCAAGATCCTGCAGGCCGGCCAGGGGTACAAGGACGCCGAGCACCAGCCGCCGCTGTATTTCCGCACCACGGCCGAGATGCTGGAGGAGTTCGCCTACCTCGGACCCGACAAGGCCTACGAGGTCGTCGTCACGAACACCAACCTCGTGGCCGACTGGCTCGACGAGGTCAAGCCCATTCCCTCGGGCACCTTCCCGCCGCACATGGATGGCGCGGAGGAGGACATCCGCCGCATGAGCGAGGAGAAGATCACCTCGCTGTACGGCAACCCGCTGCCCGAGCTGGTGCACCAGCGCGTGGAGCGCGAGCTCGGCTCCATCATCAAGAACGGCTTCTCGGTCATGTACATGATCGCGCAGAAGCTGGTGAAGAAGTCCAACGACGACGGGTACCTGGTCGGTTCCCGCGGATCGGTCGGATCGTCCCTGGTTGCCTACCTCATCGGCATCACGGAGGTCAATTCGCTGCCGGCCCACTACCGGTGCGGCAAATGCCTGTACTCGGAGTTCCACGAGAAGGACAAGACCATCGGCTGCGGCTTCGACCTGCCGCCGAAGGACTGCCCGCACTGCGGCGAGCCGCTCATCCGCGACGGATACGACATTCCGTTCGAAACCTTTCTGGGCTTCGACGGCGACAAGGAACCCGACATCGACCTCAACTTCTCCGGCGAGTACCAGCCCCGCGCCCACAAGTACACGGAGGAGCTGTTCGGCGAGGGGTATGTGTTCCGCGCGGGCACCATCGCCACCGTGGCGGACAAGACCGCGTTCGGGTTCGTCAGCAAGTACTTCGAGGAAAAGGGCCTGTACGCCACCAAGGCCGAGCGCGAACGCCTCGCCACGGGCTGCACGGGCGTCAAGCGCACCACGGGCCAGCATCCCGGCGGCGTCATGGTCTGTCCCAAAACGATGGACATCCACGATTTCACGCCCATCCAGCGCCCGGCCGACGCGACCGATTCGGACATCATCACGACCCACTTCGACTACCACTCGATTTCGGGCCGTATCCTGAAGCTCGACATCCTCGGCCATGACGATCCGACGATGATCCGCATGCTCGAGGACATCACCGGGCTCAACGCGCAGGAGATCCCCATCGGGGAGCGGCGCGTCATGGAGATCTTCCGGTCCACCGGACCGCTGGGCGTCACGCCCGAGCAGATCAACTCGGAGGTGGGCACCTTCGGCGTGCCCGAGTTCGGCACGAAGTTCGTCCGCCAGATGCTCGTGGACACGATGCCGACGACCTTCGCCGAGCTCATCCGCATCTCGGGCCTGTCGCACGGCACGGACGTGTGGCTCAACAACGCCCAGGATCTGGTGCGCGCGGGCGTCACGGGGCTGGCGGAGGTCATCTCCACCCGTGACGACATCATGATCTACCTCATCAAGAACGACCTGCCGCCGCTCACGGCGTTCAAGATCATGGAGAATGTCCGAAAGGGCAAGGGCCTCACGCCGGAATACGAGGCGCTGATGCGCGAGAAGGAAGTGCCCGACTGGTACATCGACTCGTGCAAGAAGATCAAGTACATGTTTCCGAAGGCCCACGCGGCCGCCTACGTCATGATGGCGTTCCGCATCGCGTGGTTCAAGGTGTACCATCCGATGGCCTTCTATACGGCCTATTACACGGTGCGCGGCGAAGGACTCGATGCGAACATCGTCTGCAAGGGGCCAGAAGCCATCCGCCGCGCGATGCGCGAGGTCGAGATGAAGGGCAAGGCCGCCACGCAGAAGGAGCAGGACCTGTACACCATCCTCGAGATGGCCAACGAGATGTACGCCCGCGGCATCACCCTGCTGCCGGTGGACCTGTACAAGTCGGAGGCCACGCGTTACACGATGACGCCCGAGGGCATCCTGCCGCCGTTCACGGCACTGCCGGGCCTGGGCGCCTCCGCGGCGAAGGCCATTGTCGAGGCCCGCAACGGGGAACCCTTCATCTCGCAGGAGGAACTCAAGATCCGTGCCGGCGTGTCCAAGGCGGTCATCGAGCTGCTGGACGCGCACGGTTGCATGAAGGGGCTCGACGCGACGAGCCAGATTTCCCTGTTCTCGTTCGCATGACGGAACGGTCGCGCATGCGCGCGGTAACGGCGCATTCCGGGCGATGGCGCGGAAGGAAGGGTGGCAGACGATGTCGGAGTTGACGCAACGGTTGGATTTGACGGCAGACTGGCTCAGGGAGCGTATCGGACAGGTGCCCGACACGGCCATTGTGCTTGGCTCGGGACTGGGCGCCCTCGCATCCATGATCGGGGACAAGGTGGAAATTCCCTATGAACAGATACCCGGTTTCCCGCAGACGACGGTGCCCGGACATGCGGGCATGCTGATTTTCGGCTTGCTCGAGGGGGTGCCTGTCGTTTGCATGAAGGGGCGGTTCCATCATTACGAAGGCTACGACATGGGCACGGTTGTGTTCCCGGTCCGTGTGTTCCACCGGCTGGGCGTCCGGAACCTGTTCCTGACGAATGCCGCGGGCGGAGTCAACCTATCCTTCCGGCCCGGCGACCTGATGGCTGTCACCGACCATATCGGCCTGTGGGCCGATTCCCCGCTGCGCGGGCCGAACGAGGACGAGCTGGGACCGCGGTTCCCGGATGCTTCGCGCATCTATGACCCGCAATGGGTCATGGTTGCCACCGATGTGGCGCGCCGCAGCGGCTTCGAGCTGCGGCAGGGCGTCTATGCCTATTGCCGGGGACCGGCATTCGAGACACCGGCCGAAATCCGGGCGCTGCGCACCCTCGGGGCGGATGCGGTCGGCATGTCGACCGTACCGGAGGCCATCGCGGCCCGCCATATGGGCATGCGTGTCATCGCCATCTCCTGCATCACGAACATGGCGGCCGGCATCCTCGACCAGCCGTTGACACACGAAGAGGTCATGGAGACCGGCAAGATGGTGGAGAAGCGATTTTCCGCACTGGTCGCGGGTATTGTGGCACGGCGGGATGCCTGAACCGAGCATGCCTGTCCTGCGGTCCGCCGCACACATGCGGTCTGCAGGCATGTCGCAAAGCGGACCTCTTGGGTGTCATCCGCATGGGTGCCGGTCGTTCGTCATTCTGCGGACGGACTGTCTGTGACCTGTGTCCTGCGCGCGCCTCGCGCACGCAGCATGCCGCGGATTTGCGGCATGCTGTAGACGAGGAGCCCCGCCCAGATGAGCGAGAAAGCCAGCAGATGCCTTCCTGTGAAGGCTTCGCCATAGGCCAGCACGCCGATAAGCAGCTGCAGGGTCGGCGAGACGTACTGGATGAAGCCGAGCGTGCTCAGCTCGAGCTTTTGCGAGGCGTGGCCGAACAGGATGAGCGGGACTGCCGTGATGATGCCGGCCAGCAGGCTTGCCAGCACGACGCCGGTGCCGGGCGCACGGACCGTCCAACCGGTCGTGAAGCCCATGATCCCCAGAAACAGGAGCATCGGGGCCACCAGCAGGAGGGTTTCGAGTGTCAGACCTGTCAGGCCGTCGAGCTTGGCAATCTTCTTGACCAGTCCGTAGGTGGCGAAGGTGAAGGCCAGCGCCAGGGAGATCCACGGGATCCGGCCGTATCCGACCGCCATCACCACCACACCGGCCGCCGCCAGGAACACTGAGATCCCCATGGCCGGTGTCATGCGCTCCTTCATGAACAACACGCCGAAAGCGACCGAAACAAGCGGATTGATGAAGTAGCCCAGGCTCGATTCCACGATGAAGGCGCGATTGACCGCCCAGATGTAGATGTACCAGTTGAGTGTGATCAGCACGGAACTGGCCGTCACAAGCAGCAGCGTGCGGCGGTTCCTCAACAGGCGCACGGTGGCGGGGAGCCGCCGGCCGATCAGGCCGACTGCGACCATGAAGATGCCCGCGTGCACAATCCGGAAGCCGAGGATGGTTTCCGGTCGGAATGCCGACAAAAGCTTCCAGTAAAACGGAAGTATGCCCCAGAGCAGATAGGCGCCGAATCCGGACAGGACGCCTTCGAGTTGATTCCGTCGATCCATGGATGCCCTCCTGTTGTGGATGCCATGCCGGACAAGCGTTTGCGGCGGCCTCCGTCCGCCTCATGATATCACCTCGATTGCCGGTTGGGAAGCAAGGCGCGGGACCGTGACCGGATATCGCCCCGGGGGGCTGGCCGAGAGGGTGGCGTTCGTGCGCGGGATCGCTCCGCCAGACGGATTGCGGTCGGACCGCGCTGCATCATGTTGGGTGACATGCGCGTCGTTTGGGTGAAAATGAAGGGCGAATTGGAGAACTTAGTGCCGGGATGCCCTTGCCGCCCCTCGGGTCGGCCCGTATAATGGAGAGGAGCACCCCTGCCGGGCCATATATCCGGCGGCGCAGCGCCGCTCCCAGCGGCAAGGAGGAGTCAATGACACAAACCGCAGTCCGCAGCCACATCCGCGACCTTTCCCTGGCGGCCGAGGGGCGCCGCAAGATCGACTGGGTGAAGCGCAACATGCCCATCCTGTCCCGGCTTGAAGAGGAGTTCGCTCTCTCGAAGCCATTCGCGGGCGTCCGTATCTCGCTGTCCGTTCATCTGGAGGCCAAGACGGCCTACCTGTCGAAGGTGTTGGCCGCCGGCGGCGCGCACATGTCCGTCACGGGCAGCAATCCGCTATCAACACAGGATGACGTGGCTGCTGGTCTGGCGGCCGACGGCATTGACGTGCACGCCTGGTACGGTGCGACCGCTTCGGAGTATGAGACGCACATCGAGCAGACGCTTGCCCATGGTCCGAACATCATCATCGATGACGGCGGCGATCTCATCCATGCGCTGCATGTGAAGCTGCCCCACCTGGTGCCGCAAGTCTGGGGCGGCTGCGAGGAGACCACCACGGGCATCCTGCGCCTGCGGGCAATGGAACGGGAGGGGGTTCTCCGGTTCCCGATGATGGCCGTCAACGACGCGATGTGCAAGCATCTGTTCGACAACCGGTATGGCACGGGCCAATCCGTGTTCGATGCCATCGACCGCACCACGAATCTCATCATCGCGGGCAAAACCGTGGTGGTCGCGGGATACGGCTGGTGCGGCAAGGGGGTCGCGATGCGGGCGAAGGGACTTGGCGCGAAGGTCGTCGTGACGGAGATCGATCCGGTAAAGGCCATCGAGGCGGTCATGGACGGTTTCACTGTCCTGTCCATGCGCGATGCCGCGCCGCTGGGCGATCTGTTCGTCACCGTCACCGGCTGCGAGCGGGTCATCCACGGCGAGCACTTCGAACGGATGAAGGACGGAGCCATCCTGTGCAACGCCGGCCATTTCAATGTGGAAATCTGCATTCCCGAACTCGAGACGCTGGCGGTCGGCACGGAGGAAAGCAGACACAACATCCGTGGCTATCAGATGCCGGACGGCCGGCGGATCTACCTGCTGGGCGAGGGGCGGCTGGTGAATCTGGCCTGCGGGGACGGCCACCCTGCCGAGATCATGGACATGAGCTTTGCCGTGCAGGCGCTTGGCGCCCTGTACATGGCGGAGAACCACGACAAGCTCAAGCCGGGTGTGTTGGCAATACCGGCCGACATCGATGCACGCATCGCCGCCATGAAGCTGGAGAGCCTCAATGTGACCATCGACCGTCTGTCTGATGCCCAGAAGGCCTATCTGGGAAGCTGGTGCGTATGACGCAGTCCCGCCATGGCGTCACCGAACCGGACATGGACGCGATCCTGACGCTGGATCAGGCCGCCGCACTGTTTGACGTGAGCGTGAAGACGTTCATCAAGCTGCTGCGCGACGAGGATGTGCCGGCCCGCAAGATCGGCCGCGAATGGCGCTTCTCCCGCGAGGCGCTGTTGCGGTGGCTCGGTGACGGCCGCTCGCGGTCCTATTCCGACAGCGACCAGGAGCAGCGACGCTATTTTGACGCCCTGGCACCCGCTTATGACCAGGTGCGCGACCAATCCTTCGAGGTGGGTCTGCTGGCCGCGCTCGAGCGTCATTGCCCGCCCGCGGTCAACGGCCTCTGCATCGACTATGGCTCGGGGACCGGGCAGATTGCCCAGTGGGTGGCTGCGAACCGTGGCCGCGTGCTGGCGCTCGACGTGTCATCGGGCATGCTTGCTGAATTGAACCGGCAGGCATCCGCCAAGGGCTTGGCCACCATCGTGACCCGCCTGTGCGAGCCGGGCGACGTGCCGGCCGAAGACGGACAGGCACAGTGCGTGTATGCGTCCCTGTGCCTGCACCATGTGCCGGATCCGGTGGAGACGATCCGCGCATTTCGGCGGGTGCTCGCGGCGGGCGGGCAGCTGGCGGTCGTGGAATACGACACCTACCGCGACGAGCTGTGGCAGCAGGCGATGCACGACACCTGGCCGGGCATTGCGCGCGCCATGTTGGCCGGGTGGCTGGCGGAAGCCGGCTTCCTGCGGCCCGGGGTGGTGTGGGAGCAGGCGGCGCCGGAAGGCCGTACGGCCTATCTGATGCGGGCGGAAGCTCCGTGATGCTGCGCTTTCCCTGATCCATCCCCTTTCATCCGTCAGGTATAACGAGGGAGAACCGGTTGCCGGTTCTCCCTCGTTCCCTGTCGCCAGCGGATTCGCGGCGCGCAAGATGCGTATTGGCCGCTGTCAGTCCAGCAGAATGTTGCCGGAAACCGTTCCGATCTCCACCCTGACGGACTTGTCGCCGGAGGTGCCTGTCCAGAGATGATCCTTCCTCTCGCCACCCGCGAGGGAAACGGAGCCGTTGATGGAACCGCTCGTGCTTTTCGCTGTCACGTCAAGTCCCGTGTTGTCGGGGAAGTCGAGCTCAACCGCTCCGGACGTCGACTTCACCACGACATCGCGGCCCGGGTCCGAAAAATGGAAGGCCATGTCCCCCGAGACGGTGGTGGCGGCCAGCGCTCCTGTCATGTCCTCGATGCGGAAGGCGCCGGAGGTGCCTTCAAACCGCGCCTGTGACGCATTGAGGCTTCCGATGGTCATGTCGCCCGATACGGTGGTGGCATCGACATCGCGGGCGGAGATGCGCTCCGCCTCCGTCGCACCGGAGGTGGCGCCGAGCCGGGCCGTGCTCGCGACCGACAAGGTGCCGATTGTCTTGTCACCCGAGACCGAGCTGATTTCGGCGTCCCCGCACGCTGCTTTGTCAATCCGGATTTCGCCGGAAACGGTCTTGATCTTCAGGGCATGCTCCGTCGTCAGGGAGCCAAGACTGACATCGCCCGAGGCGGTCTGGATGGAAAGCGCTTCGAAGTGTCCCGCATTCATCTCGATGCCGGAGGATGCGCCGGACAGGGTGAGCATGCCCGCATAGGCCGCCGGCAGGGCGACATCGAGTGACAGGTTGCTGCTGTGGAAGCCGATCGACAGGGTCGAGGCGCGTTCGAGCCTGAATACGAGCGTGTCCCCGTTCCGCTCCATGACCAGGTGCGGCACGGAGGCCGCCGCCGTGGTGCGGACGGTGCCGTGCAGGCGGACGGAGGTGGTGTCGCCGTCCGTCTCCGTGATGATCACGTCGGGACTGTCGGAACGAATCTCGATGTGACGGATCCCGGCCGTTGCGGCAGCTTCGGTTTCGTCGAGGGTGTAGCTGGTGCCGGGGCCGATCTGCGCCTGCTCGAAGGAGAGCGAGCCGCCATTGCGACGGAAATCCTCCGTGACGCTGACGGCGAACAGTGTGCCGGACAGCACCAGTGCGACAAGGGTCCAAAGGGCGATTTTTCTTGCTTTCATGTGTTGCCTCCGGTTGTTTCTGTCAAGACGGCTTGTTGAGAATGAGGTTCGCGGTCCATCCGAGGTAGCGTCCCGTGAGCCGGATAGTCCAGCGTGTCACATGCCACAGGCCCATCCCGAGCAGCAGGCCTGACGAGGCCATCATCACGGAGCCCGACAGCAGCGTGGCCATGGAGAGCGAGTCGGGCACCCACCCTGGCAGCGACGAAGCGGCGAGACTGCCCGCAAAGGCGACGACGCCACCGACCGACAGGCCGAGAGATGCGCACCAGCCGCCGAACAGCAGTCCGTACACCCCCAGGACGGGGCCAAGCAAGAAGCACAGGTTGAGCAGCAGGATGATGCCGCCGATCAGCAAGGATGACAGGCACCCCCTGCGGGCGGGGGGTGGCGGCTGCATGCCGTTGTTTTGCCAGCCGGGGGGAGGCGTCGGGTAGTCGCCATGCCGCCAGCCGTTTGCCGGCGGCGTACCGCCGGCAAACGATGTGTCACCGTTGCCGTCGTGCCGGCTCTCCGGCCGCGCTTCAACAAGGCAGCGCGCCACAACGGCAGGATCGCCAAGCGACTGCGCGATGTCCTCCTCGGCACGGCCCTGCCGGGCTCCCTCGAGGAATGCGGCCTCATACGGGGCAAGCATGGCACGGCGCTCCGTGTCGGGCATGCCGGATAATTCCAGATACAGGGAATGAAGAAAATCAATACGGTTCATGCGTCCTCTCCGTCCTGCGTTCCACACCACCTGTTCATGGCGGCGGGATCAGCATACCAAGCGGATCCGCATGTGACAAGGCATTTCATCGGATTCTCATGCAACTCACCGGATTATAATCGGACATGTGTGCGGCACTCATGCATCTCATCAGACCGTCATCCGGATGCGCGGGTGCGGCAGTGCTTCGTCAACATGTCCGCATGGCACGCGGCGGCTGGGTCATGTCGGCGGGACGGCCGTATCGGCTGCCCAGGAGATGTGCGTGACCTGGTTCCGACCATGTTCCTTGGACATGTACAGCGCGCGGTCCGCCGATTCGATCAGCGACTTGATGTCGGCACCGTCGGCGGGAAATGTGGCGATTCCCACGGAAACCGTGAATTTTGGGTTGCTGCCGACCTCGATGTTGCGGCGGAACCTCTCGGCCACGGTCATCGCCATCTTCGGGACGGTGCCGGGCAGCAGGAAGATGAACTCGTCCCCTCCGTAGCGGGCGAGCACGTCGTTGGCGCGGAATGTCGATCGTGCGATGCCGGACAGCGACTGCAGGCACCGGTCGCCGATGGGGTGGCCCAGTTTGTCGTTGATGCCCTTGAAGTTGTCAATGTCGAGCATGATCAATGACAGGGTGCCATGCGGATTCCGCTGCATCGTCATCTCTGCGTGGTGCAGGAGCGCGGCCTTGCCGTAGAGTCCCGTCAGACTGTCCGTGCGTGCGCGTTCCAT
>JAEXRH010000014.1 GCA_023438065.1 Spirochaetota bacterium | reverse complement strand
GAGACGGAAATTGAACTGCTGGAACCGGCTCTTGAGGGGCGCGGGGACCTTGTGGATCTCGGTGGTCGCGAAGATGAACACGACGTACGGCGGCGGTTCCTCGATCGTCTTGAGGAGCGCGTTGAATGCGCTCGTCGAGAGCATGTGAACCTCGTCGATAATATAGACCTTGTATCGGCAGGAATTGGGAGGGAAGAGAACCTCGTCCTTGATCTGGCGCACGTCGTTAACGCCCGTGTTGGACGCGCCGTCTATCTCGATCACGTCGAGGCTCGAGCCCCGGGCGATCTCGACGCACGCGGGGCAGACGCCGCACGGGGTGGCGTTCGGACCGTCCTGGCAATTGAGGGCTTTCGCGAGTATGCGCGCCGAGCTGGTCTTTCCGCAGCCGCGCGGTCCGGAGAATAGGTACGCATGGGCGATCTTTCCGGAAGCGATCGATTTCTGGAGCGTCGCGACGACGAAATCCTGCCCTATCATGTCCTCGAAACGACGCGGGCGTCGGCGCGTCGCCGTTACTTCATATGCCATGCCCACCAGAATACCATAAATGGGCTGGCTTTGAAAGACGCGAGGATGCCTTGGGCAAAGGCGCCCGGGAGGACGGACGGGTGTTTTAGTCCCGCCCGCCGTCGCCCTCGCCGGCGGGTGTCGGGCCCTTTCGCATCATGCGAATCCCCACGTACACGAAAAAGGCGGCCGAGCCCATGAGAATGAGGGTAACCAGGACGATGGAAACCCAAAACACGACGAGCGCGGGCGCGCCCGAGGCGGCAAGGTCGCGCATCGAGATCGCCTGCGACGCGTCGGCCGATACGAGTTCGCTCGCCGAGCGCCTGACGATCATGAGCAGGAAGAGGTTGTGGGCGCAATGCATGACGACCGGGACCGCGAGGGATCCTGTCTCGAGGGCGGCGTAGGAAAGGGCGATCCCGATTATCGCGGTAAAGGGCATCTGGACCGGCTGAAGATGCAGGGCCCCGAAGAGGAAGGCGCAGACGAGTATCGCGGGCCATCGACCGACGCTCGAGGCGAGACCGGTGAGAATGAATCCCCGAAAGAGGAATTCCTCGCAAACCGCGGGGAGGATGGCGACGGCGAGGATCGCCACGAGCGGGTTTCCCCGAACCATGAAATCGCGCAGGGGCGCTCCCCGGTCGGAGAGACTCGGAACGGCGTATACGAGCACGTTGCAGACGAAAAGGACGAACACGAAAAGACCCATGGACATGAGAAGCCCCCCGGCCACGTCGCGTTGACGGGGAGGTGCGAGTCTGAAGGCGACGGGGAGGGAAAAGCCGCGCGCGAGCGCATAAAGGAGCGGGAGGAGGCCCAGCCCGAGCGTAAAGAGCATCGGCCCCTCACTGCCGCCAAGGCGGGAGAATTGCCGCCCGGCGAAGGCGGTATAGGCGAGGGCGGCAAGATACACGAGAATGCTTTCCAGGGCCGCGGGACGACCTCGCGGACGATCGGAACCCTTCAGGGTCATCATGAATTCCTCCGGAAGAGACTCGAGTCTACCACAAAGCCTCGTCGATCGACAAAGGAGAATCAAGGAATTCTGAAGGATTTACGGTACTCCCCGGGCGCGAGGCCCGCGTACTTCCGGAACGCCCTGGCGAAGGCGGCGAGGTCGCCATAACCCGATTCGGCCGCGACTCTCTTGACCGGCACGTCGGAGGATTCAAGGAGGCTTCGCGCGTGCGCAAGTCGCGCCGAAAGGAGATAGGCCGCGGGCGTCCCGTGCCCGTTGGCGGCGAAGCGCCTGAGAAGCGTCCGCTCGGTAACCCCGACGGCGTCGGCGATCCCGGCGAGGGTCAGCGGGGCGTTCAGGTTCTCGCGCATGAACGCCTTCGCCCGGGACACGACGTCGCCGTCCCCGGGATTTTCCAGGGCGACCCGCGCGAATTGAAGCTGGGTCCGGTCGCCGGGATTGATGAGAAACTCCCGCGCCACCGCGAGCGACGTTTCGGGGCCGGCGACCTTCCGAACGAGATGGAGGGAGAGATCCTGAAAGCTCGTCACCCCGCCCGCCGACAGATAGGTCTCCCCGTCGACGAGGACCCGCTCCTCGCGGACCCGCACCGAGGGAAACCGCCGGGCAAGGTCGGAGGCGAGATTCCAGTGCGTCGTCACGGTCTTCCCGTCGGCGATCCCGGTCGCGCAAAGGTAATAGGCGCCGGCGCACACGGACGCGGGGATCGAGCCGCGCGCGATCGCCTTCGAGAGCGCCGCGAGGACGCGCGGCGACGGATGATACCCCCGACGGGGAACGAGGGGCCTGAACGGGGGGATGACGACGAAGTCGAACCGCCTTCGCGCGGCGATGAATCCCTCCTCGTCGAGTATCGTTACCGAAAACGCGGAGGGCGAGATCCCGACGGCGCACTCGAGGATTTCCTTGATCCCGTACACCGCGGAAAGATACGCCCCTTGCAGGTTCACGACGCATACGCTCGACATCGCCATGAAGGCCCTCCTGTTGTCATACTGTCGTTTTTTGCATACATAATGTCAATCCCGACACAACACGGACGCTCCTTGGGCCGATATCATCTCAATGACAAGGAGACGACGACATGGAAGCGCTAGTGCTCATCGACATTCAGAACGACTACTTCCGGGGAGGGCTTCACCCCCTCGCCGGAATGACCAAGGCGGCGGGAAACGCGAGACGGCTCCTCGAGGAGTTTCGCGCGAGAAACCTGCCCGTCATCCACGTGCGTCACGAGGGCGCCGGGGAGAACGCGGGTTTCTTCCGCCCGAACACGAAGGGCGCCGAAATCCACGAGCTCGTGCGGCCGTTGCCCGGCGAAACCGTCCTCGTGAAACATTACCCGAGCTCGTTCCGCGACACGGGGCTCGACGGCATCCTCAAGGGGCTCGGGGTGGACACGATCCACGTCGCTGGGGCGATGACGAACATGTGCGTCGACACGACGACGCGCGCGGGATTCGACCTCGGATACCGGATGATCCTTCACGGGAACGCGTGCGCGGCGCGGGGCTATCTCGGCACGAGGCTCGTCCACCGGATCACGGTCAGGACGCTCGGGAGCGTGTTCGCCGAGATCGTCGACTAGAAAAACGGCTCACCAGGGAAACTCGAGCTGGCCGTCCGCGTGGAGCGTCGCGACGATCGCGTCCGCGTCGAACCCCGCGGCCTCGCCGGCCGAGCGCGCGACGGGAAGGATTTGCGACTCCGCGTACCAGGCGTAATCGATCGGGCTTTTCCTGAGTGTCAGGGCCTCGGGCCCGTTGACGGTAATCAGGTACTCGACGGTCGCGCCCCGACGGCGAATCCCCAGGTCCCGGGCGACCTTGACCTGCGGGGGCGTGGACGCCTCGTAGGAGTCGGGATCGCGCCTGAGCCGTTTCCTGAACGCGAGCGACGCGTCCCGCTCGCCCCGATAGAGGGCGAGAACCTCCTCGCGGAGGAATTCCTCGGCGCCGCGCGTTCCGTTCCCGCGGAAAAGAATCCCGAGAAGCCCGCGCTGGAAATCGCGCGCGAGCGGGGTGTAATCGCTCCGCGCCGCTTCCATGCCCTTTATCTCGATACCGGAAGACCCGTCGTCCCGAAGGATCAAGCCCGCGTACCCCTTCGCCCTTCCCCGGTTCTCGTCGTCGCTTCCGGAAAGCTCGATGCCGCCCCCCGTTCCCGGTTCCTTTTTCGGCCCGAGCGACCGGAGCCGCGGGATGAAAAAACGCGCGTACAGCTTCTCGAACCGTATCGCGATATGGGACTCAAGGCCGTACTCCTTCCGTATCCGCTCGGCAAGCGCTTCGTTGAGCCCGTCGGCGAGACCGGGAAGCGTGTCTGCGCCCGCGTCGCCGAGTTCCACGAAAACCGAGTCGGTATCCCCGTAGAGAACCCTGAAACCCAATCCCGAGAAATAGTCGCGCGCGAAGTGAAGACAGAGCTTCCCGAAGGAGGTTATCGCCCCGGCGAGTTCCGTGCGCGCGTAACGGCAGTTCCGCGCGCCGAGCACGCCGTAAAACGAATTCATGAGGATCTTGTACACGTACGCCGAAGCCTCGTCCCCGCGCTCGATCGCCTTGAGCCGCTCGCTGAAATACTCGTCGATCAGGCCCGGAAGGATTCCCCGTTCCCGAACGAAGCGGGCGCCGTTCGGCGCGACGATGACTCCGTCGGCCTCCGCGGCGCTTCCGGAGCCGGCATTCGCGCCCGCGCGAAGGAGCGCGCGCTCGTACGCGAGCGGGTCGATATTGAAGGTCCTGATGAGGCTCGGATAGAGACTCCGAAAGTCGTACACCGCGACGCGCGGGAAAATCCCCGCCATAGGCTCGAGCACCGTGCCTCCCGCCGCTCCGGAAACGTCGCGGCCCGCCTGAAGGTTCGGCTCGAGCACGCCGCGGGCGTAGAGACCCGCTCCGTATATCCGCTCGAAGGAGGCGACGCTCGTCCATGCCTTGTCGACGCCCACTCCGGTAAGGGCCGCGCGCTCCACCGTATGGTGGACGATGTTCTCCTTCTCGAGGATGTCGAGGACAAGCTCCGCGTCGGTGAGGCAATAGCGACAAAACGAAAGTGAATCGTCCGCGTAAAGCCGATCAAGCTCGGCGAGCTTGTCGAGACCCTCGGCCCGCACGGTTTTCCCGACGCCGAGAAGCTCCCGCGCGACGGCGTCGAGCGCGTAGGACTCGAAGGAATGGTGGCCCGTGCGGACGAGGCGAAGCGCGTCGAGGACCTGCCTTCCGGGAAGGAAGACCGAAGCCGAGCGAAGCCTGCCGCCCGAGTCCCCGTCGCTCGCGGCGTCGTCGCGCTCGGCGGGAAAGAAGGCGCCGGCCTCGAGGGAACGGCCGAGAGAGAAGGGAACGCGCCGCCTCGAGAACGCGGAGGCAAGGCGGGGGAAGTCGAAATCGATGACGTTCCAGCCGGTTACGATGTCGGGATCGAGATCCCGGATCGCGGCGACGAGCGCGCGAAGGAGGGAGGCCTCGTCGGAAAAGACCGAAATCCAGGACTCGGGCGGCTCGCTTCCGCCCCAGGGTCCCGCGAAAAGGAGCGCTTTCCGGCGCGTGCCGCGAGGCTTCCCGTCAGGCCCCAGGGGCGCGAGGGAAAGCCCGACGGCGCGGACGATGCCCGCGGGTTCCTCGGTTTCGATATCGAGCGAAAGGACCGAGATCGGGGCCCGGGCCGCGTGGGCGGGCGCGATGACCGCGTCGGGAAACACGACGTCGACGCCGCGCCCTGATCTCCACGAACCCGCGATGGTAACTCCCCCGCGAATCCCGTTCCGCGAAAGGAACGCCTGAGCGCCTTTTTCCCCGGTGCCGAGAATCTCGACCCCCGCCCGCGAGAGCGCCGCGAGAGCGCGGGAATCAAGCGATCCCCCGACGACCGAAACGCGCGCGCAGGGGCATCCGTCGAAGGAAACGAGGCTCGTCGCCTCGAAATTCGCCGACATCCCGGCCTCGGCGAGCGCCGTCTCCGCGCGCGCGACGTCGCCGATCCTCACGCAAGCGTTTCGTTCGGGGACCGGCTTGCTCGCCGCGAAACTCCGCCCGTCGGCGAGGCGACCGAGCAGATGCACTCGCGAGCGCCGGGCGTCGACGTACGCGTGGACGATAAAGGCCTCGCTCTCGATCGTCCCCGAAGGCTCGCTCCCGCTTTCGGCCGGAATCATACGCACGGGTACCGCCGCCTCGCGCTCAGCGGGCGAAACTCTTCACCTGCGAAAGGTGCGTCGCCGCGAGGTCGTTCACGACGGCGATCTTCTCGATGACCTTCGAGACGATGAGGTCGAGATCCTTTCCCGCGCGATAGTCCGCGGGCGCGACGAAATCGACCCGCCGATTTATCAGGAGATCCTCGACCTTCTCCCTCATGCCCCGCCGGAAAACGGCGATCGAGTGCCCCCCGTTCGCCTTGACGAGCTTCATGCAGGGAACGTCCGTCAGCCCGTCGCCGACATAGACCATGTTCCTGAACGGTATCGGGCGCTCGTCCTCGGGCACGTAGCGGTTGAGGGCCTCGTCGTCGGAGACGTCGAGCACGCCCTTGTTTATCCGGAAAAGAAACTGGGTCTTCGTGGTGTAGTTGACCGACACGAGCGGCCAGTCGGCGACGCCGTTCGCGTCGTAATGGAACTCGCACGCGTAGATCTTGCGGAAACGGTCATGGACCGCGGAGCCCTCGATGATCTCCCTCAAGCCCGACGAGATGATATAGTGCTCGACCGTAACCCCGCGGGAGCGGCCATAGTCCGAAATCCTTCCGAACCAGTCGAGGACGCCGGGGAAGAAGTCGATATCCTTTCCGAGCGCCACGAAATTTTCCCGCCTGATCGGGCGGTTCGCCTCGCGCGCCTTCTTCAGCATGAGATACATATACGCGAGGATCCTGTCCATGCCGGCGGCCGACAGGGCGGAAGCCTCGCCCCAAAAGGTCTCTGCCGATATCCCGAGGCCGGGAATGAAGCTGTATTCCTGCATGTCCCGCGTGCAAAGGGTTTTGTCGAAGTCATACATGATCGCGACCGATGGTCGCTTCCGTCTCGCCGGGTTCGTCGTTTTCGTCACGCCTTCCTCCGTATTTCGCGTTCAGAATACGCTTGCTCGCGCGTAAAAAGCAAGCGAGAGGGAGAGGCGCCCGCGCCTCGTCGGGCGCGACGTCCCGGAATCGGCGCGTCTGGCACTCTCTCCCCGATTGATGCTATACTGCCCTTCAACGGGGAGAATCGATGATCGAAACGCTGCTCATAGCCCTCAGCCTGTCAATGGACGCCTTCGCGGTGTCGCTTTCCGCCGCCGCGTGCTCGAAACGCCTCACGCGCTTTCACATGCTCCGCGCGGCGCTTGCCTTCGGCCTTTTCCAGTTTCTCATGCCGGTCGCCGGCTGGCTTTTGGGAACCTCGTTCAGCGCGCTCATCTCGGGCTTCGACCACTGGGTCGCGTTCGCCCTCCTCGCCCTCGTCGGGGGAAAGATGCTGTTCGAGGTGTACGAGGAATGGAAGGAAGAGCCCGATCCCGACGTCTGCCCGGCCGACGCGGCCGAAAAGCGCGACCTCTCGAGCAAACGAATCGTGTTCGCGCTCGCCGTCGCGACGAGCATAGACGCCCTTGCCGTCGGCATGGGCTTCGCCGCGATCGGGACGAACGCCGTCCTTCCCGCGACCGTCATCGGGCTCGTCACCTTTTCGGTATGCGCGTTCGCCTTCGCGATGGGCAAGCGGGTCGGCCTCGCGCTCGGCCGCCACGCCCAACTCGCCGGAGGCATCGTGCTTATCGGTATCGGGGCGAAGATCCTTCTCGATCACCTGGTCGCGTAAGGACCGACGGGGCCGGTCAGGCCTTGAAGCACCGCACCCGATGCCCGCTCGCGATCTCGCGAAAAGCCGGTCGTTCCGCCCCGCATCGCGCGTCGGCCAACGGGCACCGCGCCGCGAAGGCGCATCCCGCAATCGCCGCGACGGGAGTTCCGACCTCTCCTCCGGGGACGACCGCCCCGTTCCGCCCGCTCCCCGCCACGCTTGAATAGAGCAGCCTCGTGTACGGATGCGCCGCGTCCCGGTACAGGTTCCGCGCGGGGGCCTCTTCCATGAGTTCGCCCCGATACATCACCCCGATCCGGTCGCAGAAGTATCCCGCCACCTTGAGATCGTGGGCGATGAAGAGAAACGAAAGGTTTCTCCGCTCGCGGATGTCGAGGAGGAGATTGAGGATCTGCCCCTGTATTGAGACGTCGAGCGCCGAGACAACCTCGTCGCAGATGAGGAGTTCCGGCTTCATGATGAGCCCGCGCGCGATCGATATGCGCTGTCGCTGCCCGCCCGAGAACTCGGTCGGCCGCCGCTCGAGATCAGCGCCGGAAAGCCCCGTCTCCTCGAGAATGGCCGCCGCCTCGTCGCGCGCCGCGCGATGCCCCGGCCAGAGCGCCGAATGCCGGTATCCCGAGGTGAGCACGTCGTACACGGACATGCGCGGGTTGAGCGAGCGGGCGGGGTCCTGGAACACGTACTTTACCTTCTCGCGATAGGCCTTGAGGTCCCGCCCTTTCAACGCGCGAACGTCCGTTTCGCCGCGAAAGCGGATCGCGCCCGCATCGGCCTCGTACATCCTCACGAGCAGGCGCGCCGTCGTCGTCTTCCCGCAGCCCGACTCGCCGACGAGCCCGTAGGACTCGTTCGCGCCGATCGCGAACGACACGTCGTTGACAGCGTAGACGAACCTTCCGAAGCGGGCGAAGAAACCCGCCTCGAGGTTGAATCGCTTTTCGAGCCCGCTAACCTCGATCACGTTCATCGCCGCACCTCCGTCGCGCGAAAGCACCGTACCGACCGCGCTCCGGCGGCGCCGGTTCCGCCTGATCCGGGAACGTCGACGATCGGCGGGACGCTCGCGCGGCACGCTGAATCCGCGATCGGGCACCTCGGCGCGAAGGGGCAGCCCGTCACGGCCTCGCCCGGATCGGGAACCTTCCCCGGGATCGAGGAGAGCCTTCCGTCGCTCCAGTGCCCGCCGAAGCGCGGGGCCGCGGCGAGAAGGGCGCGCGTATACGGATGGAGCGGTGCCTCCACGATCGCGGCCGCGGGCCCCGTCTCCATGACGAGCCCCCCGTACATGACCATGACGTCGTCCGACACCTCGGCGACGAGGTCGATGTTGTGGCTTATGAAGAGCATCGAAAGGTTCCGCTCGGCGCGAATCCGCTTGAGGAGCGAGACGATCTGGGCCTGGATCGTCACGTCGAGCGCGGTCGTCGGCTCGTCCGCGATCAAAAGCTCGCAGCCTTGCGCGAGCGCGAGCGCGATGCCGATACGCTGAAGCTGCCCGCCGGAGAACTGGTGGGGGAAGTTTCCGAGCCTGTTGCGCGACGAGGGAAGACCGACCTCGTCGAGAAGCGCGACGGCGCGCTCGCGGGCCTCGTCGCGGGGGAGTTCCGGGTCGGAATTCCTGAGGGTCTCGAGAAAGACGCTTCCCATGTTCTGCAGGGGATCGTACGACCGTCCCGGTTCCTGGAATATCATCCCGATCCTTTTCCCGCGATACTCCCGAAGCTCGCGCGCGTCGAGTCCGACGAGCTCTCGCCCCTCGAACAGGACCGAGCCCCGAATCTCCGCGTACGGGGGAAGGAGGCCGGGGATGGCCGAGGTCGTCACGCTCTTTCCCGAGCCGGACTCGCCGACGATACCGAGGACCGAGCCGCGCGCGAGCGAGAACGAAACCCCGCGAACCGCCCTGATCGTCGAGGTCGCTACCCCGCGCCTCACGGAAAAGGAGACTTCGAGGTTCCGAACCTCGACGAGGGCTTCCTCCCTCTTTACCGTTCCGACGTCGCTCATCGAGCCCCTCCCTTTCTCCCGCGCTTCCCTATGCGGAAAAAGCGCCGCGGGACTACCACGTGGTAGGGATCGTAATAATCGCGGAGAACGTCGCCGAGAAAGTTGAACGCGAGGGTCACCGCGAGGAGGAACCACACCGGCGAGAGAAGCCAGGGATAGTTCCGGAGATTCGCGATCGTCGAGATGTCGCGTTTGATGAGCGAGCCCCAGCTCACCGCCGGGTCGACGATGCCGAGCCCGAGGTACGAAAGCGTCGTCTCGCTCATGATGAAGCCCGGGACCGAAAGCGCGACGCTCACGATGAGGAGGCTCGATATCTGCGGGATGATGTGCCTGAATATGACGCTCGCCGACGGAATCCCCTCGAGCCGCGCGTTGAGCACGAACTCCTCCCGCTTGATGGCGTGGACCATGCCTCGCACGGTCCGCGCGGAGCCCGGCCAGCCGACGAGCGAGAGGATGACCGTGATCACCATGTAGGACTGGCCCGAATCCATTTTCGCGGAAAGGAGGGATCGAAGGAAGAGGATGAGATACAGACCCGGGATCAGCATGAAGAATTCCGAAAGGCGCATGACCGACCAGTCCGTCGCTCCGCCGTAGTAGCCCGAAATCCCGCCGAGGAGCGTCGCGAGGAAAAGCGATATCGCCGTCGCGACGAAACCGATCGTGAGAGAGATGCGGCTTCCGTGCACGATGCGCGAGAAAACGTCACGACCGAGGTTGTCCGCGCCCATGAGAAAGGCCGGATACGAGCCGTCGGCGGTCCCGAAGAGGTGCCGGTCGCAGGGGATGAGACCCATGAGCCGGTAGGGTTCGCCCTTGGCGAAAAATTGCAGATCGTGATAGAGGCCCTTCACCCGCACGTACTTCCACGTGACCGGGTTGATGACGCGCGCCTCCTGCGCCGCGAGCGAAAGCCCGCGAAGCCGCACGTTCGGCGGATGGTAGGTCATGTCCGCGAGCTGGGTCGTCGCCGCGTACGGGGCGACGAATTCCGCGAATGCCATCGCGAGATAGAGGACGACCAGGCAGGCGACCGACGCGACGCCGAGCGGACGCCCGGCGAGGTATTTCCCGAACTGCTTCATTCCTTACCGTACCTTATGCGCGGGTCGACGAGCGCGAGGGTGATGTCCGCGAGCACCATGCCCACGAGAACGAGGAAGGAAACGAACATGATGTTCGCGAGCACGAGATTGACGTCCTCCTGCAGCACCGCCTCGTACATGAGCCGGCCGACGCCGGGATAGGCGAAGATGATCTCGAGGACGAGCGAGCCCGAGAACAGGCCCGCGAGCAGGTTCGCGCTTCCCGTGATGTAGGGGTTGAGAGTGTTCCTGAAAGCGTGATGGAAGTACACGCGAAACTCCCTGACGCCGCGGGACCGGAGGCTCGTCACGTACGGCTGGCCGAGCTGGTCGAGCATCGTCGCGCGGATCATCCGCATCGTTCCGCCGACGCCGCCGAGAAATGCGGCGAGGAGCGGGAGAAAGACGTGGTGCATGTAGCTGAACGCGAACCGTCCCGGGTTCTCGGCGAAGGGGAACGGCGGGTACGCGGTCACCGGGAACAGTCCCGTCGCCGACGCGAAAAGCTGGAGAAGGATGAGAAGGAGAATCCCCGGAAAGGCGTGAAGCGCGAGCGCGATGAAGGTCGCGGCGAGGTCGGTCGCGGTTCCCGCCTTCGACGAGAACCAGACGCCGAGGGCGAACGAAAACGCCGTGATGAGCACGAGCGACACGAGATTGAGAAGCACGGAGTTCGCGAGGCGCGAGCCGATGAGAAAGAGGACCGGGGCCTTCGATATGAGGCTCGTGCCGAGGTCGTGGTGCACGAACACGCGATTGAGCCACCGGAAATACTGGACGTAAAAGGGCTTGTCGAGCCCGAGCGTCTCGCGCGTCGCGGCGAGCTGCTCCGTCCCGAGGATCCTCTCGCCCTGCGTCGCCTTCGCCCCTTCCGCCTGCATGAGCTGCTGCGTCATCATGCGGTCGACGATGTCTCCCGGGGCGAGGTCCATGAGCGCGAAGACGGCGAGCCCGAGAGCGAAGAGCATGACCGCCATCGTGAGAATCCTTCCGGCGATATAGGTCGCGAGCGGAAACCGCTTCTTGACGAGGAACAAAGGCCCGATCGCCCGCGCGCCGATATCCCGTAAACCCTTCATTCGCATTGGCCGTCCTTTCATTTTTTCAACCAGGCGCGGCTCGTCTCGAACCCGCCGATGTTGTCGAAATACACGTTCGAGAAATCCCACCGGTTCCTGAGCGCGACGAAGCTTCTCGGCCGCACGAGATAGACGATCGGGCATTCCTCGAGGAAAATCCGCTGATACTCGTCCCAATACCGCTTGGCCTTCGTCTCGTCGATCGTGTACGAGCCCTCGTTATAGAGCCAGTCCACGCGCGCTTCCCATTCGGTCGCGGGTTTCTTTTGAAGCGGATGCCAGAGGTGGAGGTTTCCGTTCGACGGCCACACGTTGGAGCCCTGCGTCGGCCAATAGTTCGAGCCGAGCCCGATAATGATCGATTGCCAGCCATAGGTCGCGGAAAGGTCCTCGACGAGCTTCTGGAAGTCGGTCGCGCGCACGTTGACCGTTATCCCGACCTTCTTGCACTCGTCGACGATGATCGAGGAGATATCGCCGACGATCGCGTTGTCCGAAACCACCGAAAGATCGAACTCCACCGCGACGCCGTTCCGGTCACGCATGACGCCTTCGCTGTCGCGGCGGAAACCGGCCGATTCGAGGAGCCTGACCGCGCGCGCGGGGTCGTAGAGGTATTGAAGCGTGATCGCGGGATCGTAAAACGGGTTCGCCTCGGGAAAGAAATCGAGCTTCGGCTCCGCGAGGCCGCGATAGGTCTGCGCCGCGATCCGGTCGCGGTTGAGGAGGCAGCTCATCGCCTGCCGGAACTCTTTCTTCGTGAACCACGCGTACTGCGGGGTATCCCGGTTCTTCGGGTTCTGGTTGAAGCTCCAGAAACTCGCCCCGAGGGATCCGTCCGCGGCGAAGACCGTGTAGTCGGCATTCTTCCGGTTCACGAGCTCGTCGAGGTCGGTTGGCCTGAGCCCGTAGGAATCCTGCTTCCCTTCCTTGAAAAGAAGAAGCTGCGTGTTCTCGTCGGGAACGATCTGCACGACCGTTTCGTCGGGATACGGAATCGAGACGCCCGACTGATCCCGCTTCCAATAGTCGGGGTTACGCTTGAACACGAGCCGCTGCGCCGGCGTGTACTCGACGAGGAATTCGGGACCCATCGAAGGGATTGTCTTCGGGTCGACCGCGACGCTGAAAAGGGAGAGAACGCCCTCGACCCCGCCCGCGCGTTTCGCCGGCTCGTAGATGAAGCGGGGGCCGAACTCGCGGTTCGTGGCGAGCAGGGGATTCGCGACGATGCGCGGAAAATGAAACGCGAAACGCCGGTCGTCGAGTTTCTCTATCGTGATCGGCTTTTCCGACCCGTCCGGCATCGTGACGAAATGCCCGTTATACGAGGAACTCTGAAACTCGGGATCTCCCTCGATTTCGTCGTACCAGAAAACGACGTCGTCCGAGGTGACCTTGACCTTCCGGTCCGATCCGTAAAAACTCCACCACAGGTCGTCGCGGAGGGTATAGAACACGCTGAGCCTGTCGTTTTTCTCGTCGGTGAGGATCTCGAAGGAAGCGCAACCGGGCTTGAAGGCGCGCTTTACGTAATCGTACTCGACGAGGGAATCGACGAGCCGGGACACGATGCCCATGGTCGTCGCGTCGCGCTCGGCGACCTGGAGGTTGAAGCTCTTCGGGTCTTCGGTCATGCTCGAATACCAGGAGCCTCCCCGGACGCCGGGAACGAACGCCTCGCCGCGCCAGGGTTTCGAGACCGTCTTCCCGAGGATTTCCTCTTTCCCCGCCGAGACGATCCGCGCGATCTCGTCGAGGGTCATTTCCTCCTCGCGCGCGCAACCCGAAAGCGACGCGATGACCGCGCAGGCAAGGCAGAAAACGAGGCGGGTCGCGGCGAAAACGAGCGCGCGGAACGGTGAATGGCCCATGGACTCTCGCTTGCTCATTTCACGATCGCGATGTCGTCGAAGGAATAGGAGATTCCCTTGAGCGGCTGATGCTCCGCGACGATCTCGAAGGCGGCCACGCGAGCCCAAGAAAAGAGACCAGCCCCGTCGATCCACGTGCCAACCCACGCGCCGGTCTCCTGCATCTCCGAAAGAGGGACGCGCACGCGGTGCCACTCGCCGTCCGCGGGAAGGTTCGCGTCGTCGAGCCGAACGCACATTCGCCAGGGCTTTTCGATCGGGGGATTGTCCGTATCCCGGAACCTGAGCTCGATCGCGGAGCCGGGCGTATCGACGCGCGCGCTGAAAACGAGCGCATACCCGTCCCGCGCGAGCGCGGAAAGGTCCAGGGGGCGCCGGAAGTTAAAGAATACCGATCCGTATCGCTCGCAGCCGCCCCAGCGAAGGACGTATTTTCCCGTCGAAGGCGCGTCGACCGCGTAAAAATCGGCGGTCCCGCCGTTGGCGTATTGGCCCATGAGAATGCCCTCGCCCGGGTAATCGGAAAAGATCGTGACGGGTCCGGTCGCCACCGCCGGGGCGCGCGGCTTTTGCGGCGGAACCTTCAGGCCAAGCGCCTCGACGAGCGGGCCGTTGAGGTCGCTCTCGACGTTCCCGCCAAGCGCCGTCCTGAAAATGCCGAACGTCCCGTACACGTCCCAGAGCGTCCAGGCGATTCCCCGTTTCTCGAGGGCCTCTCTCACGAGGCGGTGCCAGACGACGCGATCGTCCGCGGGGCTTCCCGGCATGTGTACGCCGAATTCGCCGCAAAACACCGGAACGTTCCGCTCGCGCGCGAATCGCGCGGGGCCGTCAAGGAGCGCCGCGATCCGGTCTGGCGCCCCCGCCTTCGAGTAATCGCCCAACTCGTGGTCGATCCAGGTACCCTTCAGTTTAGTTGGAACCAGGGGCATTCTCGCCGGATCGTACGGGAAGGGAACGCCGGACAGGAGTTCCATCGACGGATCGGTCCATACCGCGCCCTGATGGGTAAAGACCATCGGGTCATAGAAATGGAAGGTATAGATGATGTTGTCGAACGGATAGTCCGGAAGGCTCAGAAGGTCGCGGTAATTGTTGAAATTCGCGCTCCCGACGATGATCGCGTGCCGGGGATCGATCTCCCGAATGGCGGCGACGACGCGTCCCTGAATCTTCGCCCAACGGGCGCAGTCGATTCCGTGCGGCTCGTTGAGCACCTCATAGAGCACGAGATCGGATCGGTCGCGATAGCGCGCGGCGAGCTGTCTCCATTCGGCGATAAGGACCTTTTCGACGTCGCGCTCGGTCGGGATAGCGGGGTTGAAGGTATGGTTGTCGACGATGATGTGGATCCCGAGTTCTTCGGCCCAGGAAACCGCCTCGTCGAGGAACGACAGGAACAGGGGATCGATCCGGTACTCCGGCGCGCCCGAGGTCATCGCCTTGAGGTTGATCGGTAACCGGATTACGTCGCAGCCGAGCGACTTCAACTCGGCGAAATCGCGTTTACCGTAGCGGGTAAACTGAATCGAGCGCGGGGAATCGGTCTCGAACCAACCGGAAAGGTTGACGCCGCGCGAAAACGGGACCTTCGGGGCGTCGACCGCGAACGACGAGGCGAGACCGACCGACGCGAGACAAGCGAGCGAACAGAGCAGACGAATGGCCTTGTTTTGCATGAACCCTCCCGGAATCTCCAGAAGGATTCTATCCCGCCTGTCCGGGCACGGTCAACAAAAACCCGGGAAAGTTCCCCGTCAGACGGTGAACCGGGCGACCATCGCCCCGGCGTCGGCGATGCTCTTCGCGTTTTTCGTCGTCGCCTGGTCGAGCCGGACGCAGATTTCCCGCATCTCGGTCGTCCTTCCTCGAGTCCGCTCGACGCGCTCGAGAATCTCGTTGGCGGAACCCTTGAGCGCCTGTACGCTCAGCAAGAGCGAGCGGGTCTCGTCGCTTATCCGGGTGCTTTCGTCGGTGACGATCGAGCAGCTACCCTTAATGCCGGACAGTTTCTCGAGAAGCCCCTGCATCGAGCCCATCTGCCGCTCCATGGACTGCGAAACCGCCCCGACCATTCCGTTTATCGAGGTGACCTTTCCGCTGATCCCGTTAAAGCTCTCGAGCGAGCCCGAAGACGCGGTTACGATCCGCTCTATGAGCGCCTGAATGCTTTCGAGCAGCGCGCTAATCGAGGTTGACTGCTCGAACGAGGTCGCCGCGAGCTTTCGGATCTCGTCCGCGACGACGGCAAAGCCCTTGCCCGCCTCGCCCGCGTGCGCGGCCTCGATCGCGGCGTTCATCGCGAGCAGGTTCGTTTGGTCGGCGATCGCCCGGATGAGGGTATTCGCCTCGGAAAGGCCCTCGGACATCCTGAGGATTTCCCCGGCCTTCTCCGCGACTTCCTCCTGGATCTCCTTGCCTTTTTCCGTATCGCTGACGAGACGCCCGTACTGCTCCGAAACGCCGCTCACGGTTTCGCCGACCTTCCGGACCGATGCGGCCATTTCCTCGATCGAGATGAAGGCCGTCGAAAGCGAGGCCGCCTGTTCAGAAACCCGTTCGTCGAGCCGCTTGATGCGATCCTCGAAGGAAGTTATCTCGGCGTATGTCTCTCCCGACATCAGGTCCTGCTTCAACGCGAGATCCCGAATCCCGGCAACCTCCTCGAGGAACGCGGAAAGCTTTTCGTTCGTTCGCGCGGAGTCCTCTCGAAGCGAGTCGCCCGTCCGGGCAAGAGTGACGTGCGAGTCCCTGATCGACACGACGAGTTCCCGGAGCTTCCGCAGGAACCGGTTAAAATCGCCCGCCAGTGCGCCAACCTCGTTCTGCGACTGGGCGGGAACCTGGCGGGACAGGTCACCCTCCCCCGAGGCAATCTCGCGCATCGGGCCGGAAAGGCTCTTGATGGGCCTGAACACGAGCCAGACAAGATACAGGAGGAGCAGCCCGCCCAGAACGAGACAGCTGAGGGAGACCAGGATCTGCCGCAGAATGAACCGGTTGATCAGGTCATGCAGCGCCTGCCCCTGGAAATCGCACCCGACGATTCCGATTACCGCGCCTGAGGGATCCTTGATCGGAACATAGAGCGAAACGAGCCAACCCCACGTTTCCTGGCGCTCAAGACCCGAGAAAGCCATGACGCCGGTATCGAATACCCTGGAAAACTCGGGTCCGAATCCGCTCGCCTCCTCTTCCGCGCCCAGCGGCGAGAAATTCTCGGTATCCTCAGGCGGGCTGCTTCCGTCGATAACGTACAGGTAGCGCCCGTCCGCGGTGCGAACCATCGTATAGAGATACGCGCAGTTAACGGTCTGCTTTTCCTTGAGCATCCAAAGACGCGTCGCCTCGTAGTACGGATCATCGGGGTCGAGCGATGCCGCAAGACGGGAAAACGCCGCGGGGTCGATGCCGTTGGCTATTTTCTCCGCGACCGGAAGGCCGTTATCGATGAAAATCTCCGTCGCGGACCGTTCCATCGTGGATACGGAAAGCCAGGCGGAAACGGTACAGATCACGACAACGAAGAAAACGAAGAGGGCGATGAACTTGAATTTGAGCGTTTTGTAAAACGGTAACATGGTTTCCTTGATACTCCTCGTCATGCGGCATTACTGCATGACATGAGTATACAACGAACACCCCGTCAAATGCCAAAAACGGCTTAAATCGCGTTTCCCGGGAATAAGGCCCTATACCGGAATCGCCGAGACCGGACCCTTTTCGCCGGATCTTCCGCAATTCGCGTACCGAAACAGATACGCGCGCTCCCTTCCGTCCTGATTGAACTCGAACCGCTCGTATTCGGAGACGGAGTACGCCTCCCGGCGGGACATCGGATGTCCACCCGGCCGGTCAAGCATCCCGGTAGCCGCGAGCGCCGCGTCGTGGGCCTCTTTCGAATAGCGGCGAACGCACCACGGGGGGATGGCCCCGGGCTTCCCCTGAAGGAGGAAATCGTACCGAAGCCATTCCAGGGCCATCGCGTCCTTTCGTTCCGCGAGCCAGGATGCCATGCAGGCAAAGGCGTCTGTGGGCCGGCGCGGGAGGAAAAGGTCTCCATCGGGGAAAAACCGCGCTGCGTGGGCGGCAAGCGTGCGAAACAGCGAAAACGCCCCCCCGTTTCGCGACGCCAGATGCCGAAGGGTATGCCGCATGAGACCCGCGTTATGCCAGGCATCGACGAGCGTCTCAACCTCCTTCAGAACCAGGAGATCGGCATAGGAAAGGACCGGGCTCGAGAGAACCTCGTACGGGGGATTTTCCGACCATGTATAGCCCGCGGAATCGCGCGCGATCCGTTCCATCCCCGTTCCGGGAAGGATTTTCAGGAATCCGAGCTGGAGCGCGTCGGAACCGAACGCGAACGCGTAATCGAACGAGCGGGCGAAACTCGCGAGGTCCTCGCCCGGCAAGCCCGCGATCAGGTCAAGGTGGAGCGGTATCGAACGGGGTATTCTCCTGATCCGTTCCGCGAGCGCGTCGAGACGCGCGGGCCGCGAAACGGCGGCGAGCGTCTCCGGATTGGCGCTCTGAATGCCGATCTCGAACTGGACGGACCCGGGCGGCATCGTCTCCAGAAGCGGGAAGGCCTCGTCCGGGAGACATTCGGCAGCGATCTCGAAATGGAACCGCGTTTTGCCGTTATGCCGGTCGCGAATGAACTCCCATATCCGCAAGAAACGGGCCGGCTCGAGATTGAAGGTCCGATCGACGAATTTCACGAGCGGATATCCCGCGTCGAGAAACCAGGCGATTTCATCGAGCACGAGTCCGAGAGAGCGGTACCGCACCCCGCCGTCGCGCGAGGAAAGGCAGTACGCGCAGCGAAAGGGGCAGCCCCGGCTCGACTCGTAATACGCGATCCGGTGCTCCGGCTCGAAGGGCGGCTGCTCAGGCCCGTACGGAAACGGGATATCGTCAAGATTTGCAAGAGGGGGCCGCTCGCCGCCAAATACGTACGGCGCCTCGTCGACTCCGCCGGCACGACGGACGTAGAGGCCGGGAATGCCCGAAAAAAGCAGTTCGCGGTTTTCCGCCCCGTCGAGTCCCTCGCAGGCTATCCGGTCGCAAAACTCCGCGAAGGTCGCCTCGCCCTCCCCTGACATCACCAGGTCGGTGTCAGGACATTCCCTGAACGCGCGCTCGGGATCCCAGGACACCTCCGGCCCCCCGAGCCCGATGATCGCGGAAGGGAGAACCTTCCGCACGTCGCGGGCACAACGGAATACCGCGTCCCGGTTCCAGATATAGGTCGAGAAGAGAACGACGTCGGGATTTGCCGAGAAAATACCCCGCACCACGGCCCCATGCGGCTGATTGACGTTCCATTCGCCTAACGCGACCGAAACGAGCCCGTCCTTGACGGCGCGGGAGTGAACCGGGGCATAGGCCGAAAGCGAGCGAACGGCAAGATTCGTGTGCGAGTATTTCGCGTTAATGGCGACAAGAAGGATTTTCACGGTTGCGGAAGCATATCACGCGAGGTGCGTTAAAAAAAAGAACCTTTCCGAAAAGTCCAGGTACACTACGGCACAAAATCCGGCTTCCTACCGTTGCTTCCTTCCGGATCTGGCGGGGTTCGGTAGCGGATCCTTGCATAGGACCTGGACTATTCGAAAAGGTCACAGTACGGAGAGAGAGGGATTCGAACCCTCGGTACTCTTTCGAGCACACACGCCTTCCAAGCGTGCACCTTCGACCACTCGGACATCTCTCCAAAAATGCGATACCGGAGAAAGGGATTCGCCGTATGGGAATCCTCTACCCCGCATCCTCGCCGCCATCGTCAACTCAAGTCCCGAAACGGTTCCTGCGCAACCAAGCCGGAAAGGCGCTTTGCAGATCGCATGACGCTGCAAATCATTTAAATGCGATACCGGAGAGAGGGGGATTCGCCCTTCGGGCCGCCTCCGCCCCCTGCATCCTCGCCTTCGCTCGGCGGGGGCTCCGGATCGAATCCCCCGCGAACGCCCGACGAGGCGTTTTGCAGTCCGCACGACGCTGCAATCCATTTAAACGCGATACCGGAGAGAGGGGGATTCGAACCCCCGATACCTTGCGGTATAACGGTTTTCGAGACCGCCCGATTCAGCCGCTCTCGCATCTCTCCAAAAAAGGAAACTCTCGCTTCCTCGGTAAAAAAGGGCTGCCTTAACAGACAGCCCTATGAGACTAAGTGGGTTCGAACCACCGGCCTTCAGATCCGCAATCTGACGCTCTATCCAGCTGAGCTATAGTCTCGTGTACGGAGCAGGGGGGATTCGGCTTCCGTCGCGAACGTCGTGTTCGCTCCCTCAACCCGCCTGCGCCTTCTGTCGGCGGCATCCTGCCGCCTGTTCTTCCCTTCGGTCAGCGAAGGCTCCGGTTCGAATCCCCGGTTAACCGGAATCCGCGAGCGAAGCGCGCCGCTGACAAGGCGCCGTCCAGATAAACGACCGTACGGAGCAGGGGGGATTCGAACCCCCGATACCCTTTTGGGGTATAACTCCTTAGCAGGGAGCCCGATTCGGCCTCTCTCGCACCGCTCCAAGGATTGGCTTTCGGAACTGTTCCCGCCGGTTATTACCGGAGCAGGGGGGATTCGAACCCCCGGTACCTCTCGGCACAACGGTTTTCAAGACCGCCTCCTTAAACCGCTCGGACACCGCTCCAAAAGTGTTCTTTACCTTACCGTAATCGGGAGTGCGTGTCAAGAAGCCCAAAAAAACCCTAATCGACGAGTCGCGACCGCAACCGCTTGAAGAAAAGCTCGTCGACGTCGGTGCGAACCGTCACGCCGAAGGCCGGAATCGAGCTGCCGGGCTCTATCGTGCGATAGAGATACCGGGGAGAATCGCGATACGCGTAACTCGCGCGGTCGTTGATCCACCAATCGAGCACGTGAAGGATCGCGAGGGTATATTTCATCAACGTCGCGTTCGTCCTCGTGTGCGAATGCTTGCCGCCGCACAGGGCGTCAAGCCGTCGCGACAGGGGATTGGCGATATCGAATTTATACGGAGCCCAGGGGTTTTGCACGCCGGGAACCGATTTGTCGGGACCCTCGCTCCCGCTCGGTACGCTCGCGACCGCCTCGTAATACCGCTCAAGCACGCGCCTGAGGCGCGCGACCCGCACGTAAAAAGGCGGAAGCCGGTCGTCCTTCATCATCCGCGCCGTACCGTACATCTGGATGTCGAAATACGGAAGGAACATCGACTTGATGAGGGTATACATATTCGAGAGAAGCTTCCGTCCGTACGGGCTCTTGTTGAAATCAGGCTGGGTGTAAATCTGATGGGTATACGCCTTGAGCTCGGCGCTGAAGTTCTTGTCGAATACGGATTCCTGATACCGGATCCATTCCTCGAGTATTTTGTTGATATCCTCGAGGTCTTCCTGGGCATACAGGGGGGCGAGTTGCTCGAAGCGGATGAGTCGCAAACCCTGGAAAAGCTCCTCGAGCACCCAAAAGAGGATGAAGGTTTGATGAAGCGGATTTTTCGGCGAGAGCTGCGTAAAGGCGTCATTGAGCTGCAGCATGGACTGAAAATACGGGCAGAAATCGGGGAGCGATTCGATCGACAGCCAGCCCGCCTCGGGAAAGAGCTGTTCGAGAATCCCCAAACCCTCGACGACCTCCGGAGGATAGGGAGAAACCGCGACAGGCTCGGGAGGGGCGGGATTTGCCTTTCGCGCGACGGTTTCCGCCGACTCGGCAGGCAGATCCTTCACGACAAGAACGTCCGAAGGAGCGACCCTGAGCCAGAGAAGAACCTTCGACCCGTTCGCGAAAAACAGCTGGTAACTCGACATCATCGTCGAAACCGACATTCTCAGGACAAGCGGGTACAGACCCGGAAACACGGTCTCGAAGATATAATTCCACTCGCGAATCGCCCCGGCGGCGTGATCCTTGAGCGCCTCGGGGTCCGCGGGAACGACCGCGTTCGTGATATGCGCGTAGACCTGACGATAGATCCGCGAAATCCCGCCGAACCCGAGATAAAAGACCTTGATGAGGGACTGATAGAGAAGCCTGACGAACGGACAGAGCTGGCTTACCGTAACCTCGCCGCTCGCGGCCTGAAGCTCGGTAAGCATCGCGCTGAGCCTGCGTAACTCGATCCCGCATATGACCGAGAGAAACCGACCGACGACGGGATCCTCGGCGGCGATCCGCGCGATGAAATCCGCGCTGTTACCGTAGGGGAACATCTTCATCGTATAGGCGACGCAGCCCTGGATGTGACCAAGATAATCGTTCAGGGTATAGAGCACGAATTCCGGGTTCACGCGATCAAGCCGATCCGTCCGCAAAAAACCCGCGGGTTCCTTGATCCTATAGCGGGAATCGGCCATCAGCTGGTTTATGGCCTGCAGCTCCTTCTCGGGAATGGTCGGAAGGGAGCAGCCTTCCGGGTTATCGTTTTCCGTCATGCCGTTTTCCTTAAATTCTTAAAAGGACTTTTTTTCCGATGCCGGGGAAACCCCTCAATTCGATCCGGGTCCCGTCTCCCGTCAGGAGCGTACCCTCGTAGAGCCCGTAAACCGTGTGATAGTCGGTCCGGACGATAAACGCGCTCAGCTGGCGCGCGCTGTCCGACACCGGGGTAAAAACGAGGTCGACCATGCTCTCGGTATCCTGGATGACCCACTCGCCGGAAACCCCGTACGGCCTCGTGATCTTCACGGGCGGAAGGGGCCAGGTCTTGCCCTCGACGAAAAGAACGTTGTCGTTGTACCGCGCGTCGTCGTTCGACAGCGGGTTTCCCAGCTGAAAGGAGACCATCATTCCGTCGATCCGCCCGAGGCCGATCATCTTGCTCATCTTGGTTCTGAGCCCGAAGTACGACTTCCTGACGTCGAAAAAGCCCACGCCGCGCTCGGGCTCTATGTGATGATCGTCGTATCCCAGGCCGATCCAGCCGGCGACGGGCGCGGTCATCAGGTATGACGCCTGGCAGCGCCTCCTGACGCGATGGGGAACCACCGCCGACAGTTCGGCGAAGCCCGGAAGCGAAAGGTCCATCTCGAACCGGCCCTCGCACGGGGGTCGCGCGTCCGAGCCGAGAAAGTCGAAATCGGCGCGAAGCCGCTTCATTCCGCGACGCGAGCTGATGCGCACCAGCCGCCGGTGGGTTCGGCACGCCGTCGTGCCGTTCGCGAGATCCTCCGGGATCTTCATGAGCCCAGGCGGGATGATCCTGCGATAGGCGATGCGGTGCCGGGTCTTGCGGTTCCAGAGCGTCGTCTCCATGAAGGAAAAGTAGCCCGCGTCAAAGAGCTCGATCTCGCCGATATTGTCGTCGTCGCAAAACACGAACCGCATGATCCCCATGATCCGGAAATTCGCCAGCAATCGTGGGAGCGGAAAGCTTGAGAAAGGGTGCTTCAGCCCGCGGATGTCGAATCGCTTGAAAACCCCGGAAAAGGTCCCGAATACGGGCTTGCCGTTCAGGACGGGGGAATCGGGAGCCGGAAGGATCTCTCTCGTATACAACAAACACCTCGCGCGGAAAAGTATACCATGCATTTACGCTTGCAGAACAGCACCAATCGGACTATCCTCATCCCATGAGTATATCACTTTACTCCCTCGGCGCGGCCGAGGAAGTTACCGGATCCAAACACGTGCTCGAGGTCGACGGACACTCGATTCTCATCGACTGCGGCGCGTTTCAGGGCATACGCGCGATCGCCGACCAGAAAAACCGGAAATTCGACGTGCCCGCCGACAAGCTTGAGGCGGTAATCCTCACCCACGCCCATTATGACCATTGCGGCCTCTTGCCGATGCTCGGACTCAACGGTTTCACGGGAAACATCTACGCGACCCCGGCAACGCGGGATCTCGCGAACATCATCATGATGGATTCTGCGCGAATCCAGGCCCGAGACGCCGAATTCTGGACCAAGCACGCGGCCAAACGCGGCGAGGCTTTTAGCTGGAAGCCGCTGTTCAACGAAGCGGACGTGGTCGCGATATCGAACCAGTTCGTGACCGTCTCGTACGGAAGGCCCACCTGGGTAACCCAAAACGTCAAGCTCGAGTTTTTCGACGCGGGGCACATCCTCGGCTCGGCGATGGCCGTGCTCACGGTCACCGAGGCCGACGGGAAGGTAACGAGGATCGCGTTTACCGGGGACCTGGGCCGCAAGGGCAAACCGATCATCCGAGATCCGGCCATCCTTCCTCCCGTCGACTACATGGTTCTCGAAAGCACCTACGGCGACCGTCTCCACGAAAGCACGGACGACGCGCTCGCCATGCTCGCCGACGTCGCGAAAAAGGCGATCAAGACCGAGGGCAAGATCATTATCCCGGCCTTCGCCATCGAACGCACGCAGGAACTCGTGTTCTATTTCCATACCCTCGTCGACAAGAAGATCATCCCGGAAATACCGATCTACGTCGACTCGCCGATGGCGGTCAACGCCACGAGCATCTTTCAGGTGCACCCGGAGTGCTACGACGAGGAAACGCACGCCGCCTTCATCAAGCATCACAAGAACCCGTTCGGTTTCAACTCGCTCCGATTCGTCACGAGCGTCGACGAGTCGAAGTCGCTTAACCAGACGCCGGGCCCGATGATCATCATCAGCGCGGACGGCATGTGCGAGGCGGGCCGGGTCACCCACCACCTCGCGAAGAACATCAGCGACCCCCGAACCCAAATCCTCCTCGTCGGCTACATGGCCGAGCACACCCTCGGCCGCAGGCTCCAGAACCGCGAACTCGAGGTAAAGATCATGGGCGAATGGCATCCCGTCCGCGCGGAGATCACCCAGATCAACGCATTCAGCGCGCACGCCGACTACCAGGAAACGACGGACTGGCTCAAGTCCATGGACACCTCTACCCTCAAGAAGATATTCATGGTGCACGGGGAACCGGACGTTCAGGTCGTATTCAAGGATCACCTTGAAGAGGCGGGCTACCCGAACGTGCAGATCGTGAAATACGGAGAGACCTACGAAATATGAGAGCAATAACGGGATTTCACGCGATCGAGGAAGAGCTTCGCGCGCTCGACGCGGGCGGCGATAAAGGCGCGAAGGGAGCCAAAAAAGGCGCGGCGACGAAGCCTGCCGTCGACGGAATCCGCGTCGAGTACGCGAAACCCGGCCCCCGGGTGAAGAAGATCATCGCCGAGGCAAGCCGTCTCGGCGTCGCCACCGGGGAAACGACCGAGGCCGCGCTCGACGCCCTCGTGAAGGGACTCCCCCCGACGGCGCGCGATCACCGCGGCGTCGTGATGGTGAAGGAGCGCGAGGAGGAGAAGCCGCCGCTCAGAATCGAGGACGCGATTCGCGAGCTCGCGACGAGGGACCACGCCCTCGTCGTCGTGCTCGACTCGATAACCGACCCGCAGAACGTCGGCGCGATCATCAGAAGCGCGGACCAATTCGGCGTCGATCTCGTCGTCCTTCCCGAGCATCGGGGCGCGACGGACTTCGAGGTTATCGCGCGAACGAGCGCGGGCGCCTCGTCCTGGGTACCGGTCGCGATCGTGCCGAACCTCGTGCGCGTGGCCGAAATGCTCAAGGAATCGGGTTTCTGGGTGTACGGGGCGGACGCGGGTGGCACGAAGGCGACCTCGGTCGGTTTTGCCGCGAAGACCGCGCTCGTCATGGGAAGCGAGGGCTCGGGCATCGCGCGACTCCTGCGCGAGAAATGCGACGAGATCGTCTCGATCCCGACGCGGGGAAAACTGGACAGCCTTAACGTGTCGGTCGCGACGGGAATCCTCCTCTACGAGATCCGCCGCCAACGGTAATCGCGAACCCGGGGCAGCTCCCGCCGATTGACGCTATTCCGCCGTGCCCGAGCTTTCGGGCGCGGCTTTTTTTTATTTGCTCCGCAAATCTCGCGTCGTTCCGCAACCTTTCCTTTCCGCGCCCGTCTAACCGGTTATCGTTTATTACCTAAGGAAACCGATATGACCATACTTGGAAAGCCATACAAACTCGGCGAGGAGATCGCGAACGCCGTCACGCACGGACTCGGGGCAGCCCTCGCGATCGCGGGCCTCGCGGTTCTCGTCGCGCGGGCGACCATCCTCGCCCCGGCGGGTCTGCACGGAATATACCTCGTCGCGTTCGGCGTGTTCGGGGCCTCGATGGTCTTTCTTTATCTCGTGAGCGCCCTCTATCACTCGCTCCTCACGACGCGCGCCTGCATGGTTTTCGAGCGTCTCGACCATTCGGCCATCTACGTCCTCATCGCGGGGACCTATACCGCGTTCTGCCTGACCGCGCTCCACGGCCCCGTCGGCTGGAGGATACTCGCCCTTATATGGGCGCTCGCGATCGCGGGCATCGCCCTGTACGCGGTATTCGGCCGCAAGCTTCGGGTCGTTTCGGTTATCACCTATATCCTCATGGGCTGGATCATCGTGCTCGCGATGAACCCCTTGAAGGCGGCCATATCGGAACGGAGCTGGGAGTTGCTCCTCGCTGGGGGTGTCGTCTACACCGCGGGAGCCTTCGTGTACCTGCTCAAGCGCGTTCGATGGACGCATCCGGTCTGGCACCTTTTTGTCATGGGGGGCACGACCCTCCACTTTTTCTCGATCCTCTACAGCTTCTAGCCCCGGCGCGGACTACCACGGTCAATCCTCGTTGACGACGACCGTGTTCTTTCCATTGTGTTTTCCCTCGTACAGCGCCTCGTCGGCCTTGATGATGATCCCGTCGATGGATCCTCCGCGGTACTGGCAAAGGCCGATCGTCACCGTGACGTTCACGCTCGTCATCCCGTCATTGATCGGTACGTCGCCGACGACGCGGCGGATTTTCTCCGCCACGCCGCGCGCGCGCGCGATATCGCAATTCCTGATGACGAGAAGGAATTCCTCCCCTCCCCACCGGAAAAGGAGATCCTCGACCCTGAGGATCGAAACGGTCCGCGACGCGATCTCGCGAAGCACGACGTCGCCGAACACGTGCCCGAAGGTGTCATTCACGAGCTTGAAATCGTCGATATCGAACATCGCGATCACGAATCCCTGCCCCGTTCGCTCGTAGTCGGCGACGAGCTGCCCGACGCGACTGAGCATGCTTCGCCGGTTCAAGAGCCCGGTCAGGGTATCGGTTTCCGAGATGATGAGCAATTCACGGTGCAGCCGCGAGGTCTCCGCGGTCTCACGCGAGATCAGCACGAACGAGAGAAGGGAGCCTCCCAGGGTTAAAAACACCAAAAGAATGATCACATAGGTGTAGATCCTGACGATCGAAAAGGCATCATCCGCGTCCTGTTCCACCACCACCGTCCAGCCAAGGCCCGGAATCTTCGCGTAGGACGAAAGAACCAGCCGGTTCTCCCCGGGAATCTGGAAGAATCCTGGCACGAACCGGTTCTTGAGCACCGAGGCGACGACGGGGTGCGACGAATAATCGCGAAGGGACCAGGTCGAAACGCCTTCAGCATCCTTTATCTCTATTCCGGGCGAGATCGAGGGATGCGCAAGGAGGTTGCCCGCCGAATCCACGAGGTAGACCTTCCCCGTCTTACCGAAGGAAAGGCCCTTGACGAATTTACTGAGCGTCTCGAGCCCGATATTCGCGTACAGAATCCCCGTCATCGCCCCGACCTCGTTTACGATCGCGATCGATATAGAAACCGCCGGAACGTTTCCGGGCTGCGAGACGAACGCGTTCGCAATATAGGGTGGCGCGAACCCCAACCGGTCCCGATCCCGATATCGCATGACCGTCTCCCGCGCCCAATCCCGGTACATATACCCCCGTTCGTATTGCTCCTCGGTAAGCGCGAGCTGCGTCTCGTAGGGCTCGATCAGCACGGGGCGGGCCTTGTCGGGCGTAAGAATCGCGAAAAACCGGAAAGACGGGTAATGAACGAGCGCCGAATCGAGAATTCGTCGCTGCGCGGTCGCCGAAGCGTCATCCACGCCCCGAAAGGCCTTTGATGCGCCGGAGAAGTACGAGGTATCCTTGATCGCGTCAAGGGCGGATAACGACGAGATATGCGCCCGTTTTTCCTCAAAAAACCCGTCAATGTATTTTACCGCGAGATCGGCGATGATCCGCTGCTCGTTAACGTACACTTTCTTGAGGGAAATGAAGAAAACGACCGGAAAAACGATGCCCAGGATCATGACCATGAAAACCACGAGCCATACCAGTATGATCACGATTCTCATGATCCGCGAGTTTTTTTCGGATGATTCCTTTTCGGTCATATATTCATTATAGGGGCGGGAAGGCAAATTGCAAAATTTGACGATATCCTTGTCATGGAATCGGGCTTACCGCTATACTGACAGCCATGGAAAACATGAAACGAACCGTCACCTGCGGCGATCTCCGCAAGGAACACGACGGTAAAACGGTTATATTGAACGGATGGGTCCACCGCAAGCGCGACCACGGCGGGATATCATTCATCAACCTCCGGGACCGCTACGGCCTCACCCAGGTCGTCGTCGACGCGGACTCCCCCGCGGAGCTCGCGGCCGTCACCGCCGACCTCAAGATGGAATACTGCATCGCGGTCGAAGGAGTCGTCCGTGCCCGCCCGGACTCGATGGTCAACGCGGACATGCCGACCGGCGCCATCGAGGTCGTCGCGAAGAAGATCGTCGTTCTCAACAGGGCGGAAACCCTCCCCTTCATGATCGACGAAAAGTCCAACGCGAGCGAAGACCTCCGCCTCAAGTACCGCTATCTCGACCTCCGTTCGGCCCAGATGCAGCACCACCTCGCGCTCAGGTCGAAGGTCGCCTTCGCGACCCGCCAGTACCTCGTCGAACGCGGCTTCTTCGAGCTCGAAACCCCGACCTTCATCGCCTCCACGCCGGAAGGCGCGCGCGACTACCTCGTCCCCTCGCGGCTCTACCCCGGCAAGTTTTACGCCCTTCCCCAGTCGCCCCAACTCTACAAGCAGCTCCTCATGGTCTCTGGCTTCGACAAATACTTCCAGATCGCCCGTTGCTACCGCGACGAGGACGCGCGCGGAGACCGCCAGCCCGAGTTCACCCAGATCGACATCGAGATGAGCTTCGTGAACCGCGAGGACGTCCTCAACCTCATCGAGGGAATGATGGGACACGTCTTCAAGGAAACCCTCGGCGTCACGCTTCCCGTCAAGTTCAACCGCATCGCCTACGACGACGCGATCGACCTCTACGGCTCGGACAAGCCCGAGCTCCGCTTCGACATGAAGATGCAGGACGGCGCTTTCCTCGCCGAGCTCGGCACCTTCCAGGCCTTCAAGGACGCGGTCGCCGCGGGAGGCAAGGTCAAGGCCCTCGTCGTTCCCGGGGTCGCTGAAAAGTACAGCAGAAAGCTCATCGAGGAGCTCGAGGCGACCGCCAAGATCTACAAGGCGAAGGGTCTCGGCTGGATGAAGGTCGCGGGCAACGATGCCGCGCCCGCGCTCGAGGGCGGCGTCTCGAAGTTCTTCGAGGGCAAGGCGGCGGACGTATGCGCGAAACTCGGCGCGAAGGCGGGGGACCTCCTCCTCTTCGTCGCGGACCCCAAGGCCAAGATCGCGTGCGCCTCGCTCGGCGCCGTCCGCTCCAAGCTCGGCAAGGACCTCGGCCTCTGCGAGGAAGGCCGCTTCGAGTTCGCCTGGATCGTAGACTTCCCGATGTTCGAGTGGAACGAGGACGAAGCCAAGTGGGACACCGCTCATCACATGTTTACCTGGCCCCAGGACAAGTACCACGCGACCCTCGAATCCGACCCGGGCAGCGTAAAAGGCGACCTCTACGATCTCGTCCTCAACGGCTACGAGCTCGCCTCGGGCTCGATCCGAATTCACGACCCCGAACTGCAGAAGAAGATATTCAAGATCGTCGGCTTCAGCGAGGAGGAAGGCCAGAAAAAATTCGGATTCCTCACCGAGGCGTTCAAGTACGGCGCCCCGCCCCACGGCGGCATCGCCCCCGGACTCGACCGCCTCGTCATGCTCATGGCCGGAGAGACCTCGATCAAGGAAGTCATCGCCTTCCCGAAGAATAGCTTCGCCATCAGCCCGATGGACGATTGCCCGAGCGAGGTCGACCAGAAGCAGCTCAACGAGCTCCATTTGAGCATTGTAACGTAACCGGAAACGTTCGATACTTGTAAACATGACCACGGACGAAGTCGACGAGACGAACACGCACAATCCGCGAGGAAAAACCGTAGGCGTTCTCATCGATTCCGTCAGCGGCATGTTTGCCCGCCATGCCATTGGCAACCTCATCGAGCGCGCTGATGAGCGCGATATCCGCCTCGCGTTTTACTTTGGCGGTTATCTCGAGCGAAACAAGGATTCGGGCGCCAGTTCGTACGCGTACGCCCTTCCCGAACCCGGAGAGCTTGACGCGCTTATAGTCTTCCCGCACCACGTATCGCCCTTCAGCCCGCAAACCGTTTTCGAGACGATCCTTTCCCGTTTCTCGGGCTTTCCCGTGTATTCCCTTTTTTGCGCGTTACCGGGAGCGTTCAGCGTCATTGCCGACGAAACAAAAGCCGTCGAAACCCTCGTCGCCCATCTTGCGGAGACGCATGGCTATCGCAAGATCTCGATCCTTTCCGGTCCCGACTCGCCGGAGAGCCTTTCCCGCGGACGAATGTCAAAACTCGCGTCGCTGCTTGAAAGCCGCGCCATCAACCTTGCCGACAACGCCCTTTTGGAGGGCGATTTCACCCTCGAAAGCGGAGCGCGCGCGGCAAAAACTCTTTTGGCGGGAGAGAGAACCGTTCCCGAAGTCCTTATCTGCCTCAACGCCGAAATGGCGATCGGGGCGACGCGGGAACTCCTCAATAACGGAATCTCCGTCCCCGAGGATATCGCCATCGCGAGTTTTGACGACATCGAGGAGGGGAATTCCCTTCCGGCGCCGTTGACGACCGTTTCCCATCCCGTGTGGGAGATGATCGCCGCGTTGGTGGATCGTATCGCCGATGATATCTCCGGCAAGACGGACTTCTCGCCCGAAACGCTGCGCTTTACCGCGAGCCTCGCGATTCGCGAATCATGCGGGTGCGCGGCGAAGTCGAACAGCGAGAATGCCACGGACTACCTCGAAAAGCCAGGCCCGTACGAGGACCGGGCGCGGAAGAACGACTCCAGGATCGCGACCCTCGGGAATACCCTCGAATCGGTCATCGACGAATGTCTCGCGTCCCGGGACGCCGCCCCGTTCGCGGCCTTTCTCCGAAAGACGGTTCGCGAACTCTCCCGCGCGGGGGACATCGCCCCCGTGTATATCGACGCCTTCTCGGCGCGATGGACCGCGATTACCCTTCGCCAGCGGGATCCCGACGCCCTCGCGTTTCTCAACGCGCTTTTCGTCGACGCGTTTCGCCTCCTCTTCCGGCTGAAAACCCAGCTCTTCGCCCGAAGGCACGACAACGACCTCGGGACAATCTCGTTTACCCAGAACTGCAACGCCCTCCTCGCGATGCACCTCTCGGTGCAGGAAACCCTCGGCGCGATCGCCGCGAACGTTCCCCTCCTCGGCATCGAGCGTTTCGCGCTCGTCTTCTTGAGCGAGCAGGATCCGAACAGGGGAGAGCTGCGGCTCTCCTATCGCGAAGGACACGCGCCCGAGGTTCCCGAGCGCGTGTTCGTTACCTTCCCGGTAACGAAGCTTCTACCGGACGGCATGGCGTCGTTCAGCGTGTCGCTCGCGGTCTTGCCGATCGTCCAAGCGAATACCGTCTACGGCTACATGGTCTTTTCCATGACGACCAACCGATACGAGCATTTTTGGCGGATACAGTCGCTCGTCTCCCAAATCGTGGACGCGGCGATGGCGAACGACCTCATCGAAACGCGCATCCGCGCGCTCACCCGCACGAACGACGCGCTCTCGAGACTTTCCGTCATCGACGAATTTACCGGTCTCAACAACAGGCGGGCGCTTTACGCCACGGGCCGCCAGATGTACGAACGCTCGACAATGCGAGGGAACCCTTGCGCCTTTATCTTCCTCGATATGGACGGACTCAAGCGGATCAACGATTCCTTCGGGCACAAGGAAGGGGACTCCGCCATCATGGCGCTCGCCAACATCCTCAAGCGATGCTTTCGCGAGAACGATCTCGTCGTCAGATACGGCGGGGACGAATTCGTCGTCGTCATGGAGAACATTCCCGAACGATCCGTTCAAGGATCTTTTGAACGCATAACCGAGCAAATCAAGAGCTTCAACGAACGGCGAAGCCATCCCTGGATCCTTTCGGCGAGTTGGGGATACGTGTACGTCGAGCCGTCGGACGAACCGCGCTCGTTCGAGAGCGTCATCGAGGAAAGCGACGCGAAGCTCTACGAGGTCAAGCGGAAGAAAAAGGAAGCCGGCTCCGACGGTCACCCATCCTCCGGCTCATGATCGACCACCACGCATAAAAGGGGATTCCATGCATTCGACCAGAAAGTCCGCAGCGCTTCTCTCGTGCATAGCTTTCTTATTCCTGACGGCCGTCTCGTGCCGGGCAAAGGAGCCGGCAAGGACGGAATTCGCGCTCGGGACCGTATGCACGGTCAACCTCTTCGATCGAGGGACGAAAGACGCGTACGACGAAATCTTCTCGCGGCTCAGGGAGCTCGAGCGAATCCTGAGCGCGAACGCCGAGGGATCGAACGTCTCCGCGATAAACCGTCAGGCGGGAATCGCGCCGGTCAAGGCCGAGCCGGACACCCTCGCGGTTCTTACGGCGGCGCTCGCGTTCAGCGAGAGGACGGACGGGGCGTTCGACCCCGCGATAGGACCCGTGGTGCGTCTCTGGAATATCGGAACCGACGAGGCGAGCGTTCCCGCGCCCGCCGACATCCAAACCGCGCTCACGCTCGTTTCATGGAAAGACATCGCGGTGGACGCGCAAAAGGGAACGGTCTTTCTCGCGCGGAAAGGGATGCGGATCGATCTGGGCGCGATCGCGAAAGGCTACGCGGCGGACGAGGTTGCGAGGATCGTCGCGCGGCGCGGCATAAAAAGGGCGATGATCGATCTCGGCGGGAATATCTACGCCGTCGGAGAAAAGGCGCCGGGTACGCCCTGGGTGATCGGGATCAGGGACCCGAAAACGAGCCATGGCCTCGCCGTCGCGAGCTTGCGCGCGAAAAACTCGAGCATAGTCACGTCGGGGATATTCGAGCGGTATTTCGAGAAGGACGGCGTCCACTATCATCACATCATCGATCCCCAAACGGGTTATCCGAAAACGAACGAGCTCCTGTCGGTCACCATAGTCGCGCAAAGCTCCATGAACGCGGACGCGCTATCGACGTCGGCCTTTCTCCTCGGCATTGCGAAAGGACTTGAGCTCGTGTCGACGGTGCCGGGAGCGGAAGCGATCTTCATCGACCGTACCGGGCGAATCACGACGTCTCCCGGACTGGCGGGTGCGGTTACCGTCATGGACGACCGGTACAGGCTGGCGGATTAAAAAATCACACGATCACGACGGAGTTATCGCAATTGCCGAAGGACGACGGGAGGTATTTGTCCGCGGCCCAATCGTTCTCCCAGCGGGAATCGTCCATGAGATACCGAAACTGATACTCGTGCCCTTGTTCAAGGAGCACGGTCGTCGAAAAAAGACCGTCCTTGTTGCGGGCAAGGACATTCGCGTTCGCGTCCCAATTGTTGAAGTCGCCCGCGAGCGCGACCTTCTTAACGCCGGTTGTCGCATCCGCGGGAAGCTCGAAAGTAACTTTGCAGGTAGTGCCCTTCTTTGGATACGCCTTGTACAACGCCATATTGTACTCTCCTTCTGGCCTTTCTTGTACGTTTATTATATAGTTAAGCTTAGTGCTATTTTTTGGGCCTTGCAAGGGAGGATTACTCGATGAACTCAACACGACACCTTTTTACCTCTGAATCGGTCGGAGAAGGCCATCCGGACAAGCTTTGCGACCAGATCTCTGACGCCATCCTCGACGCATGCCTCAAGGACGATCCGGCGAGCCATGTCGCCTGCGAGACCTTTGCCTCGACCGCGCTCGTGCTCGTCGGCGGGGAAATCACCACGAACACCTATGTCGATGTACAAGCCGTCGTCCGCAATATCGCCCGCGAGATCGGCTATACCGATTCCGACTATGGCCTTGACTGCGATTCAATGGCGGTTCTCGACATGATCCATGCGCAATCGCCCGATATCAACCAGGGCGTCATCGGACACGGCTTGAAGGAGTTCGAGGGCCAACAGGGCGCGGGCGATCAGGGAATGATGTTCGGCTTCGCCTGCACCGAGACGCCCGAACTCATGCCGGCCCCGATCATGTACGCCCACGCGATTCTCCATCGCGCGACGGACCTCCGGAAATCGAAACGCATTCCCTGGCTCCGCCCCGACGCGAAAAGCCAGGTCACCATAGAGTACGAGGGGCACCGCCCGATCAGGATCGACACGGTCGTAGTCTCCCACCAGCACGACCCCGACGTCACCCATGAAACGATCACCGAGGCCATCATCGAGGAGATCGTCAAGCCGGTTCTCGGGCCGACCGAGCTGCTCGACATCAACACGAAATACTTCATCAACCCGACGGGGCGCTTCGTCGTCGGAGGGCCCTTCGGCGATACGGGACTCACGGGTCGCAAGATCATCGTTGACACCTACGGCGGCATGGGCCGGCACGGGGGAGGGGCCTTCTCGGGAAAGGACCCCTCGAAGGTAGACCGCTCGGCGGCCTACATGGCGCGCTACGTCGCCAAGAACGTCGTCGCGGCGGGGCTCGCCGAGCGATGCGAGGTGCAGCTCGCCTACGCGATCGGCGTGCCGTTCCCGGTATCCGTAATGGTCGACACCTTCGGTACCGGCATTATCGACGAGTCGAAGATCACGTATGCCATCAAGGACGTCTTCGACCTTTCGCCCGCGGGCATCATCAGGACCCTCGACCTCTGCAGGCCGATCTACCAGGAAACCGCCTCGTACGGCCATTTCGGCCGAAGCCAGTTTCCCTGGGAAAAGACCGATCGGGTCGAGGCGCTGAAAAAAGCCCTTCGCTAAAGCCTCTCGCGCCGAGTCGTCGCTCGCGCGAATTGTCCCTCGTTCGCGTAACCGCTCCGGACGTAAACAAGACCCCGAGAAGTTCTCGGGGTCTTTTAATTTCCGGAAGCGGGAGGATCATCCCCCGAAAGGGCGGACCGGACGATGGCCATCGCCGCGTTTCCCGGATCTACCTTTCGCGGAACGAACGCCCCCTCTATCGTGTTATCGTAAAACTCGCCATGCGGATCCTCCGCGAGGCGCCGATCGATTTCCGCGTGCCCGTACACCCGTGAAGCGGGAATCCCGAACCGGGCCATCAGGTCCCGGACAAGGACCGACGTCCGATCGAGAAGCGCGCGCTTCCCGAGAAGATCAGCCTCGTCGAGCGCGACCATCTCTACGCTGATCGCGCAGAAATTCGCGCCGAAAGTCGCCCGGCTCATCACGTCGAGGGGCAAAAGCTGATACACCGCAACGCGGCCCGCTTCCTCGGCGATCACGAAATGACTCGCGACACCAGGTGTCTCGTCCTTGAACTCGCGTGATTCGATGAGATTGAGCGGGAAGCCCGAACCCGCCGTGTAGTGAAGGACGATAGCCGTCGGCTCGAGCTTCCAGGTAGCGATCCCGTAATGCCTGAGGGAATAGGCGGAAATGTCGCGCTTCCATTCATCGAGCTCGCGATTTCGCACGCCTTCGTAGCTTTCGAGCAACCCGGTCGGGCCGATGACGGCACCCTGCGCGACGGCCGTTTCGGCGGCATGCACGAGTGCGGGGTTCGCGAGGAAGAGACAACAACAAGCCGCGCCAACCGCAAGGCGATAGCGGCGCTTCGCGTCTGACGCGAATAACTGAAAGGTCGCAACCATGCGAAAAGGGTATCACGACGCGGATCGCGCCCGCAACCCGCATCGCGTCCCCGAGAACGTAACGGCCCTACGCCCCGGCACGCAACCTGAACCGGGCGATGCTTTCCTTGAGCGACCCCGCCTGCTGCGATAGCTGCACGCTCGCCTCCGCGCTTTCCTGGGAGGCGGAGGAATTCGACTGGACGACGTGCGAAACCTGCTGCAGGTTGACGTTGATCGTGTCGATCCCGCCCGACTGCTCGAAGGATGTCATCGCGATGGCGTCGACGATGGTCGCGATCTCGGACGATTTCTGGGTAATCTTCGCGAGCGCGGCCGCGGTCTCGTTCGCGATACCGCTTCCGTTCTTGACACGCGAAACCGAAGCCTCGATGAAGGAGGCGCTTTCCTTCGCGGCGCCCGAGCAGCGCTGGGCGAGGTTTCTCACCTCGTCCGCGACGACCGCGAAGCCCTTTCCGTATTTTCCCGCCCGTGCCGCCTCGACCGCCGCGTTGAGCGCGAGTATGTTCGTCTGAAAGGCGATATCGTCGATAACCCCGAGGATCTTCGTGATGTTCGCCGAGGCCTCGTTGATCTCGTCCATCGACTTGAGCATCTCTCCCATCCGCCGGTTACCGTCCTCGGCGGATTCCCGCGCGGCGGCGGAAAGCGCGCGCGCGCGGTCGGCGTTCGCGGCGTTCTCCTTCGTTTTCTCGGTCAGCATGCCGATGAGATCCGTGAGTTTCTCCATCGCCTGCGCCTGCTCGCCGACGCCGTCGGCGATATTGCCCGAGCCGCGGGACACCTGATCGGCCCCGGCCCCGAACTGGTCGGCGTACTCGCGGATTTCGGACAGCGTGATGTTGAGCGTGTCGAGGATCCGGTTGATGGAATCCCTGATCTCGGCGAACTCCCCGGAAAACTCGCCCTCGAGGCTCACGTCGAGATTGAGACCGTCTATCTCGTCGAGGACGGAAACGACCGAGGCGGTATAGGCGGAAAGCTCGCCGATTATCCTCGTCTTCTCCCCGATGCTCTCCCCCTCGCGCGCGATCTCGCGGCGGTTAAAGTCGATGCAGTTCGTCCTTCCGTTGATGCCGTTATGGATCGCCTGAGCCATGTCGGCGCAGGTATGGTAACCGCACGCGGAACAGTCGATCTTCCGGGACGCGGGCGTCGTCTTGTGAAGGTCGGCGTAGATCGCCTCGAGCTCCGCCTCGGACGGGCTTGCCAGCGAGACCTTTCGGCTTCGATACGTCCGCATGAAATCCTTGAGCCGCAGTTTCGAGTCGAACATGGAAAAAAGCGCGTCGGAGCGCTTCTTGAACGGGCCCGCTTTCTCGACGAGTTTTTTCGCCTTGAGGGCGTTCAGCGTTCCGTCCGCGTCGTCGATCGATATGTGCTTGAGCGTCGCGGTTCCGCGATTGCACCCGTTCGCGCAGTTAAGGATATCGACGAGGAGCGGAACGGGCTTTTTCCCCCGCGTCCGCTCGGAATACTCCCGTAAATAGGGGTACGCGTGCCGCGTCCCCTCGATCTGCCTGACCCACGCTCCCGGAACGAGGGTTTCCACGTTCTCCCGCAAACCGCCGGGCCGACTGTACACGCAACCGAGCCAGCAGCCGATGTCGTCGAATTCGGCCGTTTTATACCGGCCAAGATCCACTCTCTTCGCTTGAATGTATTCCGCGAGCTTCGCGTACGTAACGTTATAGGAAACGAGACCGGCGGTGTTCGGGTCGGTGAACTCGTCCGTCTTTCCGATGCACGGGGAGATAAACGCGATCGCGTCGTCGGATTTCGCGTATTTCCGGAGATACACCGCGGTGCAGAGCGTCGGACTGTGCACGGGCGCGAGACTCGGGAGAAGCTCCGGCTGATATTTCTCGACGTAATTCACGATCGCGGGGCAGGGCTGCGCGATCACCGAGGAAAGCCCTTTTTCGCGGATCGCTTTGAGGTAGGCCCAGGTCGTGATGTCCGCGCCGAAGGAAACGTCGTAGGCGAAGTGGACTCCCTCGGCCTTGAGGAAACCGAGCAACTTTCCGAGCTCGCCGAAATTCACCCGCGCGGCGGGAGCAACGACGACCGATATCTTCTTACCCGCCTTCAGGTCGCGGAAGAACGCCTCCGTATCGTCGATATAGCACCTCGCGTCATGCGAACAGGCTTCGAGACAGGCGCCGCACCGGATGCACCGCTCCTGGTCGACCCGAACGCGGTTTTCCCCGTTAACGACATAGGCGATGTTCGCTCCCACGACGGGACAGTTTCGTATGCATTTATTGCACCCGACACAACGATCCGTATCGGTATAGATGATCTCTCTTTCTCCAGCGGACGTATCCATTACAGAACCTCCCGGGCCATACCCGTCAGTAGCGGGCGATAAACTTATCCTTAAGTGTAGTCGCTTTCAGACGGAGGTCAAATTCATGCCATGTAACGCTTTTTTGCCGGTATTCCGTCTTTTCCTCCCCGCGTTGAACAAAACAACCGCCCGGGATACTATGCTCTCCATGTCCCGACATCGTATCTCCATCCGGCAAACCCGCGAACGAACGGCGAAACTCGACGAGTTTCTGAGAAGTGAATTGCCCGCGCGCGCGCGGGAATTTACCGGTGGCGAAACGATCTCGAATTCCAAGATACGGAGGCTCATCGTCGCCGGCGCGGTCAGCGTCGACGGAAAACAGACGCGTCTCCCCGCGGCGGTCCTTCCGAAAGGCGCAAGCGTCGAGATAATCTTGGATACGGAGAGGCTTTTGTTCGAGAAACAGCCCGACGACATCGCCTTCGAGATGAGCGCTGACCGGATCCTTTTCGAGGATGACGCGATCATCGTCGTCGACAAACCCGCGGGAATCCCTACGGAAGCGACCGTCGTCGCGTCTCGCGACCATCTCCACGCGGCGATAAAACGCTTTTTGCAAACCCGCGACGGCACTCGAAACGAACCGTACGTCGGGCTTCACCACCGCCTCGACCGGGAAACCTCGGGCGTCGTCCTCTTCTCCAAATCGCGCGCGGCGAATCCCGCCTGCCACGAACTCTTCGAGGGCCACCGGGCGCGAAAAGAATACGAGGCCCTGGCGGCCCGAACGGAGCGATCAGGAGGAGCGACCCGACCCGCGCGAACGGACGCTGTCGATCGCGGGGACACATTTATCGTCGAGAACGAGATTGGCCGCATAACCGCGAAAAGCGCGCAGGCAAAGTGGGGCGCCGTCCCGACGGGAGGAAGCCCCGCCCGCACGGATTTCGAGATACTCGCCCGGTATCGCGACGCCCTGCGCGTGCTCGCCCTTCCGAAAACCGGCCGCACGCACCAAATCCGCGTTCATCTCGCCGGATTCGGCCTTCCCATCCTCGGAGATCCGCTCTACGGCGGCCTTGATTCCATAGCGGGCCGAGCCATACCCCGCGTCATGCTCCACGCCCGCGCCCTTATCTTCCCGCACCCGATTACCGGAGTCGAAACGACCGTCCGAGCCCCGATCCCGCAAGACTTCGCCGATCTCGCCGCCTTCCTCGAAAAAGCCTGAACCAGGAGCGCTTGCGGCCGCGGCGATCATAAAAAAAGGCCGCGGACACTCTCGTGCCTGCGGCCCCGTAACGACTGCAGAAAACCGTTAAATAACCTCTTTCATGGCGGTCATGTAGGAGCGCAGCACCTTGCCGATCTTCTCGACGGGGTGATTGCGGATCTCCTCGTTCACCTTGACGAGCTCGCGGTTCGGGACGGAATTGTCCTTCACGTTGAGGCCCTTGCCGATGACGTCGAGGTCGACCTTCGCCATGAAGTCCTTGAGGAGGGGGCGGCAGGCGTTGTCGAAGAGGTAACAGCCGTACTCGGCGGTGTCGGAGATGACCTTGTTCATCTCGTAGAGTTTCTTGCGGCTGATGAGGTTGGCGATGAGCGGGGTCTCGTGGAGGCTCTCGTAGTAGGCGCTCTCCGGCTTGATGCCCGCGGCGACCATCGTCTCGAAGGCGAGCTCGACGCCGGCCTTGACCATGGCGACCATGAGGATGCCCTTGTCGAAGTATTCCTGCTCGCCGATCTGGACGTTGCCCGCGGCGGTCTGCTCGAAGGCGGTCTTGCCGGTCGCCTCGCGCCACGCGAGGAGGTCCTTGTCGCCCGCGGCCCAGTCCTTCATCATCGTCGAGCTGAAGTGGCCGGAGATGATGTCGTCCTGGTGCTTCTGGTAGAGGGTCGCCATGATCGATTTAAGCTCGAGCGAGAGCGCGTGGGCCTTGAGCTTCGCGGGGTTCGAGAGCCGGTCCATCATCCCGGTGATGCCGCCCCACTTGAGGGCCTCGGTGACGGTTTCCCATCCGTACTGGATGAACTTCGCGGCCCAACCCTTGTCGACGCCGGAGGCGACCATCTTGTCGAAGCAGAGGAGGCTACCGGTCTGGAGCATGCCGCAGAGGATCGTCTGCTCGCCCATGAGATCGGATTTGACCTCGGCGATGAAACTCGACTCGAGGACGCCCGCGCGGGAGCCGCCGGTTCCGACGGCGAGGGCCTTCGCGATCGCCCAGCCCTTGTTCTCGGGGTCGTTCTCGGGGTGCACCGCGATGAGGGTCGGGATGCCGAAGCCGCGGGTATACTCGACGCGAACCTCGGTGCCCGGGCCCTTCGGGGCCATCATGACGACGGTGATATCCTTGCGGATCTGCATCCCTTCCTCGACGATGTTGAAGCCGTGGCTGTACCAGAGCGCCGAGCCTTTCTTCATGAGGGGCATGACGGCCGTAATGACCGGGGTGTGCTGCTTGTCCGGGGTGAGGTTGCCGACGACGTCCGCGGTCGGGATGAGCTCGTCGTAGGTGCCGACCTTGAAGCCGTTCTCGGTCGCGTTCTTCCAGCTCGCGCGCTTCTCGGCGATCGCCTCCTTGCGGAGGGCGTAGCTCACGTCGAGGCCGGAGTCGCGGAGGTTGAGACCCTGGTTGAGACCCTGGGCGCCGCAGCCGACGATGACGATCTTCTTCCCCTTGAGGGCGGCGGTGCCGTCAGAAAACTCGTTCCGGTCCATGAAGCGGCAGGTACCGAGCTGTCCGAGCGCCACGCGCCACGGGATAGAATTGAAATAGTTCATTGAAATCTCCTGATAGTGGTTTCCGGCAAAACGGCGTTGTTTGTAACTCGATAAAAGCACCAACCGGTATGAACGTTATAGCCCATTTCTATCAATGCGTAAAGCGAAACGTTTGCACGACACAATTGCATTAAACGCAACATAATAAAGATGACAGGAGATGTCAACGCTCCATGGTATGCTACTGCCATGAAACTTGAAAACGAATCGTTGACCGCGAAGAACCTCGCCGCGAGCGTCGCCTATTGCGGGCTCATGTGCGGACTCTGCTTTCTCGCGGACAAATGCGACGGCTGCAAGACCGCGAACAACCGGTGCGACCGCAATTGCTCCGACGAAGGATGCCCTCAGAAAACCTGCTGCGAAGCGCGACAAATCGCGGGTTGCTGGGAATGCCCCGAGATCGCTTCCTGCGAGAAGGGTATCTTCTCGCTCGGGGCCCTGTCCAAGGTGAAGGCCTTCGCGCAGGCGATCAAGGAAGACGGTATGGAGCGTTTCACGGGAAACGTCATGGCCTGTCTTTCGCGCGGCCTTTCGGTGGAAAAAGGTAAGGATTTTGACGGCATCCCGATACCCGCGGTTCTCGCGCTCCTTCGCTCGGGCGGGCGATAGCACCCGAAGAGAGGCCTTGCCCGGCAGAACGATCAGCGGGTATCCTTAAACGATGGATATCCACGAGATCGAGGCCTTTATCGCCCTTGCCGACACCCTTCATTTCGCTCGCGCGGCGGCCCAGGTTCACTTAAGCCCCTCGGCGTTGAGCCGGCTCCTCGCGCGTATCGAAGGAGAGCTCGGCGTCCCGCTCATCGAGCGCGACACGAGGCAGGTTTCCCTGACCGACGAGGGAAAGGCTTTTCTCTCCTTCGCGCGCGAAACCGTCCATCGCATGGACGATCTCAAGCTCCGCCTCGGGGAAAAGGACGACCGGCTCCGCGGAATCATCAGGATCTACGCGTCCGTGACCGCCTGCTACTCGATCCTTCCCCCGTTCGTCGAGGCGCTCGCCCGCGAGCACCCGGCCCTGCGACTTTCCGTCGAAACGGGCGATCCCTCGGGCGCGGCCGAGACGATCAGGGAAGGACGGGCCGAGCTCGCCCTCGACGCGATCCCGCCTGCCGGATTTCGGGACCTCGAATGCCATTCCGTCAGAAAAACCCCGCTCGTCTTCGTATCGGCGCGCGAAGGCTCGTTCGGCAACCTGCCCCTCGCGAGGGAAACCCTCGCGCGACGAGACGATCAAGCCGCGCCGTCTATCCGCGAAACGGCGCAAAAGAACCTCGTGGAGACCTTGCAGGGCGTACCGCTCATCCTTCCGCGCACGGGGCTTTCCCGCGAGCGTTTCGACCGCTGGGCCCGCTCGAACGGCGTGCGGGGGAATCTCGCCGCGGAAACCTCAGGCAACGAGGCGGTTCTCGCCCTCGCGCGGCTCGGTCTCGGCGTCGGGCTCGTTCCCCGCCTCGTGCTCGAAAACAGCCCGTTCGCGGACGGGCTCGTCCTCTATCACGCCGGTCCCGATTTCGGGGATTACGACATCGGTTTCGTGCAAAAGCCCGCGACGACGGGCACGGAGTCCGCCCGCCGCCTTCGCACCGAGCTCGCCCGGTTAATCAGGAAAACATACGCCCTGGGGTGAGCGACATACCGGCGAAAATCTGCTATCCTGTCGCATGTACACCGAAAACCTCACCCGGCAGATGGCGTTCATCTGCGAAATCGAAAAGCTCAAGACCGTCTATCGCCAGAATCTCGTCATCGACCAAAGCCGTCCGGAAAACAGCGCCGAGCATTCCTGGCACATCGCCCTCATGGCCCTGCTCCTCGCCGAGCACGCGGCGGATCCTCGCGTCGACGCGCTTCGCGTCGTCAAGATGCTCCTCGTCCACGACATCATCGAGGTAGACGCGGGCGACACCTTCCTCTACGACGAAAAGGGCGGCCTCGACAAGAACGACCGCGAGACGCGCGCCGCGGACAGGCTCTTCGGGCTCCTTCCCGACGCGCAGCGCGACGAGTTCATGGCCCTGTGGCGCGAATTCGACGATCGCGAAACCCCGGACGCCCTCTTCGCCGCCGCGATCGACAACATGCAGCCGGTAGTCAACCATTACCTCACGGAAGGCTCCGGGATTCACAAGCACCACCTCACCGTTAACCAGATACTCGCGAAAAAAAGCTTTATCGCCGAGGCCTCCCCGGAACTTTGGGAGTATACCCGCGAGGTGATCGGGAAAAGCGAGAAAAAAGGCTTTTACCGCCCGGAGTGACGCGACGGTTCCCTTGCTGCGCGCGCTTTTTTCCGGCTATCATCCAGAGCCATGCGCGTCATCATGGAACACTGCGACATCGGCACGGGCGGCGAGACCATCCTTCGGGACTTTTCCTGGGATTCGGGTAAGACCGATGCCTGGCTCGTGACGGGACCGAACGGGGCGGGAAAGAGCGTCTTCGCCGCCGCGCTCGCGGGTAAGTACGATATCGTTTCCCGTGAAACGGGGAAATTGTCAATAACCGGCGAGGGAACCGTTGCCCTCGTTTCCTTCGAGACCGCTGCCGAGCTGATCGAGGAAGAGCGAAGGAGGGACGATTCCGAATTCGTCGAGGGCGGCGTCGACCCCGGACGCACCCCGCGCAAACTCATCATGGAGACGCTTGCCTCGGCCGATACGGCCGCGTACCCCTCCGGCTCCAGTCTCGAAAGCCATCCCGCGGTCGCGCTTTTCGCCATCGCGCCGATCCTCGACCGTGGGCTCAAATATCTTTCCACCGGCGAGATTCGCCGAACCCTCCTCGCCGCGGCCCTCGCCGCCCGTCCGTCGCTCCTCGTCCTCGACGAACCCTACGAAGGACTCGATGCCGACTCGCGCGCGAGGCTCCTCGCCTTTCTGTCGACAAGCCTCGCCGGTACGCGCCTTATCCTCGTCATGGACCGGCCAGAGCGCGTTCCCGCAACCGTTACCCGCGCGCTGGTTCTCGAAAACCGCGCCATCGCGTTCGAGGGAACCATCGAGGAATACCGAACCCGCCGCCACGTCGCGAAGGACCCGAATAACGCCGTTTCACGGGAAACCGAGCTCGGCTCGTTGCTTCGCGAGGCTGCCGAGCGCGCCGAAGCGACGGTGAATCCCGCCGCCCGCAGCGATCGCGAGATCCTCGTCGAGATGCGCGACGTCACCGTAGAATGGTCCGGGCGCAAGGTCCTCGCCGGACTTTCCTGGACGCTCAGGAAGGGCGAACACTGGCTCATCCGCGGCCCGAACGGCTCCGGGAAGACGACCTTCCTCGAGCTTATCACCGGCGACAACCCGCAAGTGTACCGGAACGACGTCAGGCTTTTCGGGACGCGCCGCGGCTCGGGCGAGACCATATGGGAAATCAAGGAAAAGCTCGGGATCGTCTCGTATCGTCTCCACACCGAGTACCGCGCCCTCGGGGAGTACTCGCTCGAGACGGTGCTTCTCTCCGGGCTTCACGATTCGATCGGGCTGTATCGGCAGTGCGGCGAGGAGGAGCGGCTTCTCGCGGTTCAATGGCTCGCGCTCGCGGGTTTTTCCGGCAAGGAACGCGTGCCCTTCCGCGAGCTTTCCTACGGCGAGCAGCGCGCGGTACTCATCGCGCGGGCGGCGATCAAGGGCCCGGCGATTCTCATCCTCGACGAGCCCTGCCACGGCCTCGACGCGGCCCACCGGACGCGCGTCCTTTCGCTCCTCGAGGCGATCGCGGATCGAGGCCAGACAACCCTTCTCCACGTCACCCACGATCCCTCGGAGGCCCTCCCGTGCGAGCGGAACGTCCTCGAGCTCAGGCCCGGCGAGGATCCGATGTATCGGATCGCGTCTGACGGGAATCCGGTTACGGAAATTTTACCGGGAGATCGCCCATGAAGCAGAAAAGCCGTTTCGCCTTTCTCTACGCGTTCGGCTTCCTCGTCAATCTCCAGTTTTTCGGGGCCCTCGCCGTTCCGTTCTATCTTGACCGCCTCCGATTCGGCTATGCCGAGATGTTCTCGCTCGAGGCGCTCTTCGCGCTATGCGTCATGGCGTTCGAGATTCCGACGGGCGTCATCGCGGACCGCTTCGGCCGCAAGCGCTCCCTTTTCCTCGGCGCGATCGCCTTCGGGGCGGGCTTTGCCCTGTTTGGCGTCGTCCGTTCCCTTCCCGCGCTCGCCGTCGCCGAAGTCGTCTGCGCGCTCGGAATGAGCCTCTTGAGCGGGGCCGACCGGGCGCTCCTCTACGAGGCGGCGAAAGCCGCAGGCCGCGAGCGGGACGCGTCAAGGATCGCCGCCCGCTACGACGCGTTCGGGACCGCGGGCATGCTTGTCGCCTTTCCGGCGGGATCCCTGTTCGCGGGTTCGGGCCTCGTTCCCTATCTCGCCGCGCTCGGCCTCGTCTTCGTCGCGACCGGGATCGCGTGCGCCCTGGCGTCCCTCGCCATCCTTCCCGTCGGAGAGCCCGACCGGGCGCCATTTCGGGGAAGCGCCCTTAAGGCCGGGGTCGACGGATTCCGCCTTGTCTTCCGGAACCCGTCGCTCGGCCGCTTCGCCCTCAACTACGCGATCGTCTCGTCGCTCACCTTCTTCATGTACTGGCTCTACCAGTCCCTTCTCCTCGCGAACCGCCTGCCCGTCGGTCTCATGGGCTTCGTTCCCGCGGCTTTCAATCTCGCCGCGACCCTCCTTCTCCTCGCGACCGCTCCGATCGATCGGGCGATCGGAACGAAGAACGCCCTGTTCCTCTCGTCGCTCGTGCCGGGCCTGCTCTATCTTTCGGTCGCGCTCGTTCCCGGCTTGCCGATGGCCCTCGTCGCGATCTTCGGCGTCACGACGCTCAAGGCCTTTCGCTCGCCGCTCCTCGCGACGCTCATGAACCGGCACATCGCCGACGATAACCGCGCTACCGTCCTTTCGGGTATTTCGATGATCGAGCGTACGCTTACCGCGCTTCTGTATCCGCTCGCGGGGCTCCTCACCGACCGCTCGCTTTCCTGGACCTTCCTCGCGATGGGCGCGATCACCGTCCTGGTAGCGACGTTTCTCCGCATAGACGAACGTCACCTCGTAACGAACTGAGCGCCTGAAGATTCCGTATTCAGGAAATAAAAAAAGACGTCCCGCGGGACGTCTTTCCATGCCACTACGGCGTATCGCTTTCCGCGATCGCCCTCAGTTCGCGATGAACCGGTCGACGTGGCCGAGGAGTTCGTCGTAGGACTCGTACGCGGGCAGCGCCGGATGCTGGGCCTTGATCCCGTCGGGGGCGCGGAAGAGCGCTCCGGTGTCGGCGGTCTCGATCATCCCGAGATCGTTATAGGAATCGCCCGCGGCCATGACCTTCATGTTGATGTTCTTCAGGGCCGCGACCGCCTTTCGCTTCCCGTCCGCCTGGCGGAGGGAATAGCCGGTAACCGCGCCGTCCGCGCCAATGACGAGCTCGTTGCAGAAAAGCGTCGGAAAGCCGAGCTTTGCCATGAGCGGCTGGGCGAATTGGGTAAAGGTATCGGAAAGGATGATGACCTGGGTCCGTTCCCGCGCGGCGTCCATGAACGCCTTCGCACCGGGCAAAGGATCCATGCCGCCGATGACGCGCTGGATATCCTTCAACTTGAGCCCGTGTCGGTCGAGAATACCGATCCTGAACTTCATGAGCTTATCGTAATCGGGCTCGTCCCGCGTCGTAATCATCAACTCGGGAATACCGGTCGCCTTCGAAAATTCAATCCAGATTTCCGGAACAAGGACGCCCTCAAGATCGAGACACACCACGTGCATGTTGAAACTCCTGAGAGCGATCCTATCAAAAAGAGCGACCTTCCTCAAGCACGACCGGCCGAAGCGATGTCAGCCAAAGGTCTTCACCCGCTCCCCGATCGGAAGAAATTCCTTTTCTCCCGCGGGCGCCTCGATCGAGCCGAAGGGCATCTCGGCGAGGAGCTTCCATGACCCGGGAAGGTTCCAGGCCTTGCGAACCTCTTCGTCGACGAGGGGATTATAGTGCTGAAGGGACGCGCCGAGACCCGCCTCGGCAAGCAGCGTCCACACGGCGAACTCGAGCATTCCGTTCGACTGCAGGGACCAGACCGGGAAGTTGTCGCGGTACAAGGAAAACCGGGTCTGAAGATCCTCGACGGTTTTCTGCTCCTCGAAAAAGAGAATGGTCCCGAGACCCGCGGCAAACGACGCGAGCTTCGCCTCCGTTTTGGGGAACGCGTCGGGGGGAACGATCTTCCTGAGCGCCTCGCGGGCGATGGACCAGAACCGATCGCTTTCGGCACCGAAGAGAATCACGACCCGCGCGCCTTGCGAGTTGAACGCCGAGGGAACATGCTTCGTCGCGTATTCAACGATATCGCGAACCGCTTTCTCGTCGGCGACCGTTCGTTTTCCAATCGCGTATATGCTTCGGCGTTTTTCCAACGCGGTACGTACGGTTTCAATCATTGTTAGCCTCCATAAACATCTACTTGTTAATGTAAGCATTGGCTTACTTAAAGTCAAGTTTGCAACCTTGCCGGGCCAACGCGCGTCCAATACCGGTAACCAGGTAACCAAGAGGAAATCCATGCAGCTCGACAACCGAACGATAAGGATATGGGGAGACTCTATCCTCAAGGGGTATGCGCTCGACGAAACCGGAACCCGGTACATCGTCCTCAAGAACAACTGCGTCGATCGCTTCGCGCGGGAGACCAACACCGTAATATCGAACCACGCTAGTTTCGGGATGACCACCGGGAAAGCGCTCGACCGGATCGCCCGCTCGATTGAGCGTAACCCGCCGGCAAAGAACGACATCATCCTCGTGGAATTCGGGGGGAACGATTGCGATTTCCACTGGAGCGAGATATCGGCGTTTCCGGACGCTGTACACCAGCCGAACACCCCGATCGAATCCTTCGCGGGAAAGATGCAGGCGATCATCGATGCCTTCAAGAAATACGGAATAGAACCGATCATGATGACCCTTCCGCCGCTCGAGCCGAGCCGTTACCTCGAATGGATATCGCGGGGATTGAACAGGGAAAACATCCTTCGCTGGCTCGGTGACGTCAACAAGATCTATCGCTGGCAGGAAGCCTACAACGAGATTGTCGTCGAGACCGCCCAAAAGAACGCCCTTCGCCTCATAAACGTCCGGAAAAGCTTTCTTACGACCGACCGTTTCACCGATCGTCTTTGCGCCGACGGAATCCATCCGAACGAGGCCGGTCACGACACCATCCTTGACTCATTCCTTGGATACGTGCAGAGTCTCTGAATGAATCTGCCAGCGTTACGTACCTCACTCGCCGAAAACACCCGATACACCTTCGCCAGATCGGGAGGACCGGGCGGTCAAAATGTCAACAAGGTGAACACCAAGGTTTTCGCGACCTGTGATCTTTCAACTCTCGACGGGCTGTATCCCGGCGAAAAATCCCTCGTAATGACCCGATTATCATCGCGCATGGACGCGGAAGGACATCTGACCATCGCCGTCGACGAGGAACGATCCCAATATCGCAACCGTGAAATCGCGTTGCACCGACTCGAAGCGCTCATCGTCCGTATGGCTCAACCGGAAAAAAGACGTATTCCAACCAAGCCGGGAAAAGGAGCGAAGCTAGAACGCCTGAGAAAAAAAAGTCACCGCTCCGCCGTGAAAACCCTCCGTTCAGATAAAAACTTCGACTAGAATGTTTCACGTGAAACATAAAAAAAGCTGCCGAGCTTGTTGCCCGGCAGCCGCCTGATAGAACCGTATTCCCCGTACGGTAAAACCCTGTTTTGTTTCACGTGAAACAATATCGTTTCGCGTCCGTGGTTATTAACCGGGCACCACAGCCCTTGGAAAGACAGTAAATCAACACATCCTGATAGGACGCTGACACACCCTTCCTTTGAAGCGAATGCCGAACATCGGCAACATGCTTGAGAACACCGAGGTCGGGATGAAGAATTCTTACGGTTAAAAGAAACTTCTCGACCGTTACCCGGTTCATCGCGGGTTCGGACGAACGGCTCGCAAGCTGAAAAAGCTCCTGAACCGTCACCTCGCTGACACCGATCTCCTCGGGAAGATTACAATAGGTTTGGAGAATCTTCTTGTTCCCCTTGAGAAGCATCAAACAGACATCCGTATCAAAGAGGATCATCGGCGCACCGTTCCTTCCAGGGCGACCTGCCTGAGCTCGGTAATATCGGCGACGGCATCCCGGTCGGTACGATCATCACGCCATTCCCCGCAGAGTTCCGTCCACATCCTTTCCCGTCCGGCCGAGGAAAGAACTTGCCCCCCCGGTACGGGCATGGAGCCGGCAAGAGCCGTCCCGGATTCCTGCGCAATTCGTGCGGACAACCCGTCTTCGATCACGATAAGCATCTCGCTGTTCATGCTCCGACGCTCCCGCGCCGCGAGGATTCGAATTCGTTTGAGGATTTCTTCGGGTATGTTCCTGATTGTCAGACTAACCATTTTGCATCTCTTTTATGGATAATATAGTTACATTTACCCGTTCGTCAATAAAGACCCGGAAAAGAGTCCTTCTTTTACGCGAAGGGGATAAAAAAACCGTCTGTCAGCGATCGGGATACCCCAACGCCGGCAGACGGTCCTCCTTTATTATAAACGGGCCTTTCTTTCCCGTTTATCTTCCCTGTTCGGCAGGATCAGTCTTCCTCGCCGTCTCCCTGCTCTTCCACCTCGGGCTGCGCCTCGCCGGTCACGTCAGGATCGGAATCCTCGACGAGACCGGAATCGACCACGTCATCGCTGCCGTCAAGATCGAGCTCTCCGGCGATCGAAACGGTCCCCGCGGCTCGTTCCTCGAGCATCCGCTCTCCGTCGTCTTCCTTGGCGACCGAGTCGATGCCGATGAGCATGTCCGGCCGCTCGATGTTGAGGATCCTGACTCCCTGCGCCGCGCGACCCATGAGGGAGATCGAGTTCGACCTCACGCGGAGGGTCTTTCCCTGGCTCGTGATGCACACGACCTCGTCGGAGTCGTCGACCGTGATGAGGCCGACGATCTCGCCGGTCTTCTCGGAGATCGTGTAGATCTTCTGTCCGCCGGTCGCCCGCCCGTGGGGGGTGAACTCGGAGAAGTCGACCCGCTTGCCGTATCCGCACTCGGTCATGATGAGCATCCGCCCGCCGTCGGTAACCCTGAGCGCCCCGGCGAGCTCGTCGTTGCTCGAGAGCCTGATGCCGGTCACGCCGCGCGAGGCGCGGCCGAGGGGGCGGATATCCTCCTCGGTCATGCGGAGCGCCTGGCCCTGCCGGGTGATGAGCATGATCTCGTCCTTGCCGGAGGTCAGGATCGCGGTCACGAGCTTGTCCCCGTCGTCGAGCTTGATCGCGATAATCCCGCGAGTCTTCGCGTTCTGGAAGTCGCTTGTCGTCACCTTCTTGACGACGCCCGCGGCCGTGGCCATAAGGAGGTACTCGGTATCGCTGAAGTCCTTGAGCGCGACGACCGTCGTGATCTCCTCTTCGGAGGAGACGGTCAGAAGGCCCTTGATGTGGGCGCCGCGACTCGTGCGGTTGGCCTCCGGGATCTCGTGCACCTTGACCCAGTATGCCTTTCCCGCGTTCGTGATGAACACGACGTGATCGTGGGTCGAGGCGGTGAAGAGCTGGTTGAGAAAGTCATCCTCGACTAACTTTGTGCTGTTCGATCCCTTTCCGCCCCGATTCTGGCTCTTGTACGCCGACGCGGGAACGCGCTTGATGTAGCCGAGGTTGGAGATCATGATGACCATCTGCTCGTCCTGGATGAGGTCCTCGATGTTGATCTCCTCGACCTCGTCCGTGATGATGTCGGTTCGCCGCTTGTCGCCGAACTTCTCGGCGATCTCGTTGAGCTCGGTCTTGACGAGCGCGAGGATCTTCGGCGGATTCGCCAGGAGGTCCTTGAAATGCGCGATGAGCGCCTCGACCTCGGCCAATTCCTGGAGGATCTTCTCGGTTTCGAGGCTGGTGAGCTTTCCGAGCCGCATGTCGACGATCGCCTGGGATTGCGCGTCCGAAAGCGAGAACCGGTCCATGAGCGCGACCTTCGCCGCGTCCACGCTCCGCGCCTTCTTGATGATCGCGATCACCTCGTCGATGTTCTCGAGGGCGATGACGAGGCCGCGGAGAATGTGGGCGCGCTCCTCGGCCTTGCGGAGATCGAATCGGGTGCGCCGGGTGATTACCTCGTTACGGTGCTCGACGAAGTACTGGACGAGCTGCTTGAGGGTAAGGGTCTCGGGCCTGCCCTTCACGAGGGCGAGGTTGATGACGCCGAAGGACGACTGGAGCGATGTATGGGAGAAAAGCTGATTGAGGACGATCTTGGCGATCGCGCCGCGCTTGAGCTCGATGACGATGCGCATGCCCTCGCGGTCGGACTCGTCCCGAACCTCGGAGATACCGTCTATCACCTTGTCGCGGACGAGCTCCGCGATGCGGGTGATGAGCATGGCCTTGTTCACCGTGTACGGGATCTCGGTGAAGATGATCGTTTCCTTGCCGCGCTTGTCGACCTCGAGGGTAAAGCGGCCGCGAACGATGATCTTTCCGCGTCCGGTCTTGTACGCCTGCCGGATGCCCTTCTTGCCGAAGATGAGCCCGCCGGTCGGGAAATCGGGGCCCTTGATGTGCTTCATCAGGTCCTCGACGGAGCATTCGGGATTATCGATGTAGCAGCCGACGGCGCTCGCGATCTCGGTAAGGTTGTGGGGGGGCATGTTCGTCGCCATGCCGACCGCGATACCCGAGGCGCCGTTCGCGAGAAGGAACGGGAATCCGCCGGGAAGAACCAGCGGCTCCTTCATCGAGTCGTCGTAGTTCGGGCCGAAATCGACCGTCTCCTTCTTGATGTCCTCGATGATCGACTCGGCGATCCGGGAGAGGCGGCTTTCGGTATAACGCATGGCCGCGGGAGGATCTCCGTCGACGGAACCGAAGTTTCCCTGACCCTGGATGGCGGGATATCTCAGCGAAAAGTCTTGCGCGAGGCGGACGAGGGCGTCATAGATCGACTGGTCGCCGTGCGGATGGTACTTACCGAGAACGTCACCGACGATGCGTCCGCACTTCTTGAACGGGGTATTCGAGCGAACGCCCATTTCTTCCATTGAATAGAGAATACGGCGGTGAACCGGCTTGAGTCCGTCCCGGACGTCCGGGAGGGCGCGGCTCACGATGACCGACATCGCGTAGTTGAGATAGGCGGTTTTGACTTCCTGCTCTATGGAGATGGGGATCAGTTTCCCCGCGGGCGGCTGATGCTCTTCTTGTTCACTCATTGAACAATCACTCCTGACTTACGGTACGTTTTAGGTTGTCGCGGCCTACACGTCCAGATTGGACACGTAAACGGCGTTTTCTTCGATAAACTTGCGGCGCGGCTCGACCTGCTCGCCCATGAGGGTCGTGAGGGTCCGGTCGGCCTCGACGGCGTCGTTGAGGGTTACGCGCATCATCATGCGGGTTTCCGGATTCATCGTCGTTTCCCAAAGCTGCTCGGGATTCATCTCGCCAAGACCCTTGTATCGCTGGATATTGACCTTCTCGGGATCCCGATCGATGGTCTTGAGAACCCGTTCCTTCTCGGCGTCGTCATACGCGTACTGGATCTTCTTGTCCCAGGAGATCTTGTAGAGGGGCGGCATCGCGAGATACACGTACCCGCCCTTGATGATGTCGGTCATGTAGCGGTAGAAGAAGGTCAGCAAGAGGGTACGGATATGCGAGCCGTCGACGTCCGCGTCGGCCATGATGATGATCTTGTGATAGCGAAGCTTCTCCGCGTTGAAGGTCTCGCCGATTCCGGCGCCGAGGCTCGCGATGATGGGCTGGAGCTTGTCGTTCCCGATAACCTTGTCGATGCGGGTTTTCTCGACGTTGAGCATCTTGCCCCACAGGGGAAGGATCGCCTGGGTTCTCCGGTCGCGGCCCATCTTCGCCGAGCCGCCGGCCGAGTCACCCTCGACGATGTAGATCTCGCACTTGCTCGCGTCCTTTTCCGAGCAGTCGGCGAGTTTTCCCGGAAGGCCGGTGCTGTCCATCGCGTTCTTGCGCCTGGTCGCGTCGCGGGCCTGACGGGCGGCGATGCGCGCCTTCGCGGCGAGAACGCTCTTCTCGAGGATCGAGTTGATGACGTTCGGGTTCTGCTCGAGGTACAGGGTCAGCTGATCGTTGACGAAACCCTCGACGATGGTCTTGACCTCGGAATTGCCGAGTTTGGTCTTCGTCTGCCCCTCGAACTGGGGCTCGGGCACCTTTACCGAGAGAACGGCCGTGAGCCCCTCGCGAACGTCGTCGCCGGAGAGGGTCTCTTCCATCTTTTTCGCGAGCTTGGAGTTCTTGAGGAACTCGTTGAGCACGCGGGTAAGCGCGCTCTTGAAGCCGACGAGATGGGTTCCTCCCTCGCGGGTGTTGATGTCGTTGACGAAGCTGTACATGATCTCGCTGAAGGAGTCGTTATACTGGAGCGCGCACTCGACGATGATGTCGTCCCGCTCGCCCGAGATGTAAACCGGCTCCGAGTGGAGGACGGTCTTGTTCTCGTTGAGGTACGAGACGAACTGCTTGATTCCTCCCTCGAAACTGAAGACGATCTCCTTCGGGGTCGAGAGGCGCTCGTCCCTGAGGACGATCGTGATCCCGGAGTTGAGGAAGGCGAGCTCGCGAAGCCGGTTCGCGAGAACGTCGAAGTTGTAGGTCGTCGTCTCGGTGAATATCGTGTTATCCGCGAACCAGCGAATCGTGGTTCCCTGCTTGTCGGACTGGCCAAGCTGCTTTACCGGGGCCGAGGGGTCGCCCTTCTCGCACTTGAAGAAATGCTCGAACCCGTCACGGCAGACGTACGCCTCCATCCACACGGAAAGCGCGTTGACGACCGATACGCCGACGCCATGGAGGCCGCCCGAGACCTTATACGATCCTTTATCGAATTTACCGCCCGCGTGCAGCCGGGTAAGGACAAGCTCGAGCGCGCTTACGCCCTCGCCCGGGTGAACGTCAACCGGGATTCCGCGCCCGTTATCCTCGACGCGCACGATGTCGTTCTTCTCGAGTACGACGAGAATGCGGTCGCAATGACCCGCCATAGCCTCGTCGATGCAGTTGTCGACGACCTCGTAAACCAGATGATGAAGTCCGTCAGGCCCCGTGGAACCGATATACATACCCGGTCTTTTTCGTACTGCCTCGAGGCCTTTAAGCACGGTTATATTGTTGGCTGAGTAGGAAGGCGAATTCATTCTGTATCCTTATATGGTAGAAACGCGTTCTTTTCACTATACCGTCATTGTCAAAAAAAGTAAAGAAGGGGTATAATGGCGCACTATGGGTACGTGGGATTACAGTGTTTTCTGGAAAGAAACCGTGCATCAGCTAAAAAATGAACTGTCCGAACAAGAATACGCGATGTGGTTCAACATGGCGTATGAAACATCGGGAGAACTGTCTGTCGTCGTGTCCGTACCCTCTGGATTCTATCGGGATCAGGTAAAACAGCGATACCAAAACCGTATCGAGGGCAAGCTTTTTGAGCTATCCGGCCAGCATATCGCGGTCGATTTCGAGATAAAGCAGCGAACGAAGGACAGCGTCCCTCAACCTCATGACGAACCGCGCGATTCGGCGAAAGAAGAGCGCGCCGATACGGAACCGCAGCATAAAAGAGTCCCCGCGACGCCGAAGCTTTCCGAACAGAAGGACCGGGGAAACCATCCCCTTCTCCGCGAGGATTATACCTTCGAGAACTTCGTGGTCGGGGAAAACAACTCCTTTGCCGCGAACGCCGCCCTCGCCATCGCGAAAAACCCCGGAACGGCCTATAATCCGTGTCTCATATACGGCGGGGTCGGTCTCGGAAAGACCCACCTCATGCAGGCGATCGGCAATCTCGCGTGGAAGGAAAAGGGCTGCAAGATCATCTATATCACGGCCGAGAATTTCACAAACGAGTTCGTCGAGTCCATCAAGAACAACAAAACTGCCGATTTCAAGAACAAGTACCGCAACGCGGACATGCTCCTGATCGACGACATTCACTTTCTGCAGAAGAAGATCGAGACGCAGGAGGAACTGTTTCACACCTTCAACGCGCTCTACGACGCGAAAAAGCAGATCATGTTCACCTGCGACCGTCCGGTCTCCGAGCTCAAGAACCTTTCCGAACGGCTTCGCTCCCGCTTCGAGCGCGGCCTCAACGTCGATCTCCAGCCCCCGAGCTACGAGACACGATGCGCCATTCTCGCGAAAAAGAGCGAGGCGCGCGGCATAGCGATACCGACCGAGGTGTTGAACCTTATCGCCAAGAACGTTTCCTCGAACGTCCGCGACCTTGAGGCATCACTCACGAAACTCGTGGCGTACGCTGAACTGACCAAAAAGCCGGTTACCCTCGAAACCGCCCAGCAGCAGCTCCGTGACGTATTCGGCGCGCCAAAGCAGAACAACGTAACGATAGAGACGATTCAAAAGGTCGTGGCCGACTATTTTTCCCTTTCCTATACCGACCTGAAGAGCAAAAAGAGAACGAAGGCCGTTTCCTTTCCCCGTCAGCTTGCCATGTATATCGCCCGCGAGATCACGGAATACTCGACAACGGAGCTTGGCATGGAATTCGGCGGACGCGATCACACGACGGTCATGCACGGGTGCCAAAAAATCGAGGAGCGATTGAAGGCGGAACCCTCGCTCGAAACGACAATCCAGAAACTGAACAAGATGATCAAGGATTATAACAGTTAGCCGTATCTTGTGGATTATCTGCGGTAACTGCGTGTATAATGTGTGAACGTTTTACCGTCCTGTGGACATGTGCATAACGCGGGTAGTGAACGGGGGGTAGTTGTTAAGACCGTAAATCCTTTTGGGTTAACGACTTTTACGACTTATCAAGAATTGCACAGGCTCTATTATCACTACTACTATTATTTATTTAAATAATAGAAATATAGAGAACAAGCGAACGGAGGATATATGAAGTTTACCTTTGACAGAGACGCTCTCCTTAAGGAAATCGCTATAGCCCAGGAGATCATCGCCACCAAAAACGCGATATCCATTCTTTCCAACGTCCTTCTCGACGCCCATAACGGAACGCTCCTTATCCGCGCTACCGACATAAAGGTTAACTTCGAGACGAAAATCCCGGTCGATATCCAGGAACCGGGATCGACGACCGTTTTTTGCGACAAGTTCATGAGCATCATCTCCTCGCTTCCGCAGGGAGAGATCGAGTTCGAGCAAAACGACATAAAGATCACCATCAGGCCTTCCACGCGAAAGGCGCGATTCCAGCTCAAGAGCATCACGAGCGACAAGTTTCCCGAATTCAGCGTTCCCTCGAACGTCTCTTTTTTCGACGTTCCCGTGAAGGAGTTCAAGGAGATGGTCAACCAGACCGTATTCTCCGTATCCGACGACGAAACCCGGTACTTCATGAACGGCGTGTTCATGGAGAAGAAGGACGACAAACTTCAGCTCATCGCCACCGACGGAAGGCGGCTCGCGTTCATCGGCAAGGAATTCGGGATATCCATTCCGGACTTCAAGGGAATCATCGTTCCGCCGAAGATCCTCACGATCATCAATCGGCGCGCGACCGACGAGGGACCCCTTTCCATCGGCGTCGGCGAGAAAAACGTGTATTTCCGGTTCGGGAACTACGAGTTCTCGTCGGTACTCATCGAGGGACAGTTCCCCAACTATTCCCGCGTCATTCCCGCGTCACAGTCCTTTTCCTTCGAGGTCGATACCAAGGAGCTTCTCGAGGCGCTCAAGCGCGTCGCCCTCCTCGTCGAACAGAAATCCCGGAGAATTTACATGACCGTCGCGTCGGGAACCCTGACGATCAGTTCGCAGGAAACGGAGATCGGTACCGCCAAGGAAGAGATCCCGTGCAAATTCGACGGAGACGAGATAACCATCGCGCTCAACTACCTCTATCTCGAGGAGCCGGTCAAGGTAATCGGCACCGAACGGGTGAAAATCGACTTTACCGAGCCGATGAAGGCGATCACTATCAACGCCGAACCCGCGAAGGATTTCTTCCACATCGTCATGCCGATGCAGATGGAGTAAAAAACAAAGCCGCGCCGTGCCGTTTTTATCCGTTTCCTTCGCCTCGTTTCGAAATATCGCCGACGGAACCATGGACCTCCTCTCGCGGGAGGTCTATTTCGTCGGCGAGAACGGTCAGGGGAAAAGCAACATCCTCGAAAGTCTCTATATGTCCGCGTACGGCTCCTCTTTTCGCACGAGAAACGACGCCGAGATCGCGCGGGAGGGTTCAGCGGAATACAGCGTGCGATCCTCTTTCCGGGATCAAAACGAACGGACGAACGGCATATCGATCACCTTTCGGGACGGACGAAAGCGCATAGAGAAGAATGCGAAGCACATTTCGGATAGAAAGGAGTTGGTCGATACCATCCCGTGCGTGCTTTTCAGCCATGACGATCTCGATTTCGCGTCGGGCACGCCCGAACGCAAGCGGTTTTTTCTCGATCAGTCCCTTTCGATGTATGACAGCTCCTTCATCGACCTCAATCGCGCGTATAAAAAGGTCCTCAAGTCAAGAAACGCGGTGTTGCGGGAAAAAAGTCTTTCCGTCCTCGACGCGCTCGATATTCAGCTCGCGGAGTGCGGGTTGAGCATAGTCCAGCGCCGGGAATCGACGATCAGGGACTTTAACCGGGTCTTCGCGCGCCTCTACGAAGAGGTGAGCGGGATAGACGGGGTGACGATCGATTATTCCCCGTCATGGAAGGAAAGCTCGGTTGAGCGGATAATGGCGCGACTGATCGAGAGACGCGATTTTGACGTCTCGATGTGCACGACCATGTCCGGGCCGCACCGGGACCGCGTGAGGTTCGTGAGGAACAAAAAGCTCTTCGTGCCGACGGCGTCGACCGGTCAGCGGCGCCTCCTTTCGCTTTTACTGAGAACGGCGCAGGCGGCATTTTACACCGACGTGACCGGGCGAAAGCCCGTTCTGCTCATGGATGACGTGCTGCTCGAGCTCGATCCCGACAAACGGCAGCGTTTTACCGCCCTGCTTCCGGAATATGACCAGCTTTTTTGCACTTTTTTGCCCGGCGAGCCGTACGAACGGTATAAACGCACCACGACACGGGTGTATCACGTGAGCGGGGGTCAGTGGAGTGAGTAAGGAATTTCGCAAGGCATCGGACGTCATAACCGCGCTCTTCAACGGGTTTGACCCGGCCAACATGGAAAAGGCGAACGCGTTTTCCCGAAGCTGGAGGGACCTTGTCGGCGAGAAGATAGCCGCCCATTCCCGGGTGGTGGACGTCGATCGCGGGGCGGTCATCGTCGAGGTCGATCACCCGGGATGGAGCCAGCAGATTCACTTCCGCAAGGCGGCAGTCCTTTCCGCCCTTTCCCGGGGCTATCCCGACCTCGGGATCAAGGCGCTCGTCATTCGCGTCGTCGCCGAACGCGAGGTCACCTACTCGCGCCCGACGACGCCCGTCGGGGAAGGTCTTTCCCGGGCTCAGGAAGAGGCCCATCCGGACGTACCGGTGGACGAGCGGCTGGACGATCCGCTCAAGGACGTCCTTTCCCGGCTCAAGGAAAGCATCAGGAAAGGGAAAAGGGACGAAAGCGAAAACGGCGACGCTTGACCTTGAGTATCGATACAGGTATACTGCGTTGCCTGTTGTATCAGGAAAACCTTACCATTTGAACCGGTCTTTTGCAAAGCAAGGGCTAAGGTTCTTACAAATAAAGGAGTCACAGATCCATGAAACGGACCTATCAGCCCAGCAAGACTAAACGTACCCGCAAATTCGGATTTCGCGCCCGCATGGCTACCCGCGGCGGCCGCCTCGTTCTGAAGCGCCGGAGAGCGAAGGGGCGCTATAAGCTCACCATTTCCGACGAGAAGAAGCCCTATTGATTTTTCGCCAGTGAGCCGTGAAACGCTCAGGGTTTAAGAAAGCGGAACGCCTGAAGGGTTCCGCCGCAATCCAAACTGTTTTCCGGAAGGGAAAAAAATACAGCTGCGACGGGGCAAAACTATTTGTCCTGGCTAACGGGATGGAGCGGAACAGGGTCGTTTTTACTTTTCCGCGCGGGTTCGGTACTGCCGTTGAACGAAATCATTCCCGACGATTGAGCCGCGAAGCGTATCGCCTTGTAAAGCGGTATCTTGCCTGCGGGTTTGATTTGACGGTTCTGGTTTTTCCCGGTAAAGACGTTTATGCCACTCGCGAGTGGCAGCTGGAAACGCTTTTTCGGAAAGCCGGTATTTGGGCGCGGACGGATGGCTAGGCTGTTTCAGTACTTTTTATGCGGGGTTATCCGCGTATATCAACGATTCATCTCCCCCCTATTGCCGTCAGCTTGCAGGTATTATCCGACATGCTCCGCGTACGCGTACGAGGCGATCATGAAATACGGCCCGATGAAGGGCTTTGTTCTTGCCGTCAAGCGTATCCTGCGCTGTCATCCATTCCGCGAAGGCGGGTATGATCCAGTTCCCTAGCTGAAAGGAGCATGAACGGAATGAACAGAAACGTTGTTTACGCTATCGTGTTTTCCACGCTTATCATCGTCGCGGGCGTGACGGTTCAAACGAAATTCTTCCCGGCGGCTCCCGCTGCCCCGGTCGCCGAAAAACCCGTTCAGGCGAACGAGACCGTCTCTCCCGCAAGCGGGGACGCGAACGCCGTCGTCGCGCAGAATGAACCCGTATCCTCCGCGGGAGCCGCGGGTTCTCCCGCGATTTCAGCCGGAGAAGCGCTCCAGACCGCGGAGATCCCCGAGCAAACCGACGTGATAGAAACCCCGCTCGTCCACGTCGAGTTCACCAATCGCGGCGGCGATATCGTTTCCTTCAAGCTCAAGCAGCATTCAACGAAAGAAGATTACGTCGAGATGGCCGACAACGTGACCAAGGCGAACCGGGCCTTCTCGATCGCCTTCGGCGACGCGCAAAACGCGCCGATTGACGAGACCTTCAACGTCCGGCGAATCAGCGAGACCGAGATCGGGTTTTTCCGCGTCTTTTCGGTTAAAAACGCCGACGGTACCATCGGAACCTTTACCCTCGCCAAGCAGTACACCTTCCGTCCCGACGATTACATGTTCGAGCTCAAGGTCACGATAGACGGCGACTCCTCCTTCAAGGGACTCGCGGTCGGGCAGTCCGCGTATACGATCAGGACATCCCCCCAGATCGGACCGACCTGGAAGGGAAAGAACGATCAGTACGAGTTCCGCAAGTACTATCGCGTGGTCGACGGCAAGAAGAAGATCGTCTCCGTCAATCAGGGACAGCGGAAGAGCGACTCGGCCAAGGCCTCGTGGGCCGGCGTGACCGGGAAGTATTTCTCCCTGATCGCCCTCCCCGAAAGCCCCCTTTCCGCGCTCGAATACTCGGCCGTCAGCCCCGAGCAGGACGCGATCGTCGACCAGATTTTCCTTTCACGCGCGCCTGTTTCGGCGAACCGCAATACCGACACCTGGAAGTTCTACGTCGGCCCGCGAACCGACAAGTACTTGAGCCGCTATAACGTCGCGATGAACAACCCCTACAAGCTCGCCGACGCGAAGCTCGATTCGATCGTCGACTCGAGCGGGATACTCGCGCCCCTTGAGGTTCTTCTCAAGGTGCTCATGGAATTCTTCTTCATGCTGATCCCCAACTGGGGCGTTTCCATCATCCTCCTGACGGTTCTCACCCGGCTCATCCTTTTTCCGCTCACGAAAAAGAGCTCCGAGGCCACGCTCAAGATGCAGGAGTTCCAGCCGAAGATCCAGGAGATCCAGGAGAAGTATCGCAACAATCCCCAGAAGATGAACGAGGAGATGGCGAAATTCTACAAGACGGCCGGCTATAACCCGATGTCGGGCTGCTTGCCGCTTTTGATCCAGTTCCCGCTTCTCTTCGCGATGTACAACCTTTTCAACAACTATTTCGAGTTCCGCGGCGCCCTGTTCATCCCCGGATGGATTCCCGACCTTTCGGCCGGCGACAGCGTGCTCGCGTTCCCGTTCGTCCTTCCGGTCCTCAATTGGACCGATCTCAGGCTTCTCCCGATAATTTATCTCGTCTCGCAGCTGCTGTTCGGCAAGGTCACCCAGACACCGACCTCGGCCCAGCAGAACGCGTCGATGAAGATCATGATCTACGGAATGCCGATTTTCTTCTTCTTCATATTTTACAATGCGCCCGCGGGTCTTCTCCTGTACTGGACGTTCTCGAACGTACTGACCCTCGCGCAGCAGCTCATCATCAACCGGATGATGCACGCGAAGAAGGAAGCCGGCCTGAAGCTCGTCAAGAAGTAACATTATTTCGCCAGGAGCGTGCATATGACATACGAATTTGAGGCAAAGACCGAAAAGGAAGCCATTGAGCTTGCCGCCGCCGAGTTGGGCCTCGAGAAGGACCAGTTCGACGTCGAGATCGTCGAGGCCCAGAAAAACAGCATCTTCAAAAAAGGCTTCGTGCGCATCTGCGTCCATACGGACCAGAAGGTCAGCCGGCCTTCGGGAAAAACCGAGCATATCGATCCCGAGTTCGACGGATCCGTCCCGAAAGGGAAGAGTCTCTTCCAGGATCCCCTGCCGAAGGACGAGTTCGAGAAGTCGATGATAGACTTCGTCGCGTCGATGGTCAGGAAGATGGGATACGACGTCACCGTGGAGGTGATGTCCCGCGAGGAAAAGAAGATCGGACTCAGGCTCAACTCGCGCAGTTCCTCGATCCTCATCGGGCGGAAGGGCAAGAATCTCGACGCCCTCCAGCTTCTCGCGAACGTGTACGCCGGGCGTATCGGACGCGAGGACACCCGTGTTATTCTTGACTCGGAGAACTACCGGATCAGGCGCGAGGAGTCCCTCGTGCGCCTCGCCTACACTACCGCCGACCGGGTCAGGACGACGAAGGGTTCGATGCTTCTCGAGCCGATGAATCCCTTCGAGCGCAGGCTGATCCACACGACGCTCAACGATATCGGCGACGTCGACACGAAAAGCGAAGGCGAAGGCCTCTACAAGCAGGTTCGGGTTTTCTACAAGGGTAGATAAATGAAACGAGTCTTTTTCGCGCTTCTTTGCCTTACCCTCGCGGGATTCATGGCGGCTGATGACCTTTCCAACCGGCTTCGCGCGTTGCTCCCAGAACGGACGGTGAGCGAGCTCGTCGAAAAGGGCAAGGCGCAGAAAAACTCGTATCGGGAGAAGGGCGTCGTACCGACGCTCGCTCCTTCCATTCCGCTATCCCGCGACGCCTTGAGCTTTTGGTCGGGAAAGGATCCCTCGTTCTTCGTCGAGTCCCTCTTTCTCTATCGGAAGAAGGCCGGCGCCGAGACCGCTCCGGGAGACGACGTACCGCGCGTGTCCGCGATCCTTCGGAGTCTCTCGACCCTCGAGGGGATCGAGTACTACTCGACGAGCAGAAAGCGGATGCGGACCCTCTACGAGAAATCCTACACGATCGACGATCCCAAAACGCGAAAAAGGCTCCCGGACCGGACCGAGGGCTCGGCGGCCGGGGTTTCCGTGTACGCGCTGCAAAAAGACCTTACCTTCGGGGAGTACGTATATCGGTATTCCTATCTGCAAAACCAGGATTCCGTCGCCTTTCTTTCCGAGAACCTCGAAACCCTCAGCTACAAGGTGATAAAGGGGATCAATCCCGAACGGCTTCGCGTATCTCTGATCGTCCTCGATATGGGCGACTGCTTGCTCGTTTACGGCCTGACGAGGGCGGACATCCCGGCGATACCGGCAATCGACGAGCGACTGAACGCGTCTTTCACGACGCGCGCCGAGGCGATCTATCAGTGGTTTATCGGGGAATATGAAAAGCGCCGATAAAGGATACATCCTCGCGCTCGACCAGGGAACGACCTCCTCGCGCGCGATTCTTTTCGATCATGACGGGCGGATGGTTTCCCGCGCCCAACGTCCCTTTACCCAGCATTATCCCGAACCGGGATGGGTCGAACATGACCCGAACGAGATATGGGAGACCCAGCTTTCCGTGGCGCGCGAGGCCATAGCCCTCGCGCATGTCGACGTCGCCGAGATCGCCTCGATCGGCATCACGAACCAGCGCGAGACGGTCGTCGTTTGGGACAAGGACTCGGGAAAGCCCGTATACCCCGCGATCGTGTGGCAATGCAGGAGATCGACCGCGATTTGCGAGGAACTGATCTCATCGGGACTCGAGGACGAGATTCGTTCCCGAACGGGCCTGAGGATCGATCCCTATTTCTCGGGAACGAAGCTCTGCTGGCTTTTCCGGGAGATACCGGGACTGAAGGCCCTCGCGGAAAACGGAGAGATCCTCTTCGGGACCGTGGATACCTGGCTCCTCTGGAAACTGACCGGACGGCACGTTACGGACGTCACGAACGCGTCGCGAACCCTTCTTTATAATATCAACGAGGGATCCTGGGACCCGATGCTTCTTTCCGTTCTCGGGATTCCTCAAGAGGTTTTACCGAAGATCCTCTCGAGCTCGGACGATTTTGGCGAGACGAATGCCGATATTTTCGGCCGGTCTATCCCGGTCACCGGCGTCCTCGGGGATCAGCAGGCGGCCTTATTCGGGCATGCCTGTTTCAAACCCGGGATGGCGAAGAATACCTACGGAACCGGCTGTTTTTCGCTTCTCAATACCGGCACGAACCCGGTATGGTCGAGGCATAACCTCCTGACGACAGTAGCGTGGAAGCTGAACGGGAAGACGACGTATGCCCTCGAGGGCTCGGTCTTCATCGCGGGCGCCGCGATCCAGTGGCTACGCGACGAAATGGGCCTTATCGCGTCATCCGAGGAGTCCGAGGAGGTCGCGCGTTCGGTCCCCGATTCCGGCGGCGCCTATCTCGCACCGGGCTTCGTCGGCTTTGGCGCGCCTTACTGGGATCCCGATGCCCGCGGGGCTATCGTCGGGTTGACCCGCGGGGTCAATCGTGCCCATATCGTGCGCGCGGCCCTCGAGAGCATCGCCTATCAGTCGGAGGACCTCATCGCGGCGATGGGAGCCGACTGCGGCGCGCCGGTAATGGCGCTCAAGGCGGACGGTGGCGCGACCGCAAACGGTTTTCTCATGCAATTCCAGTCGGATATTTCGGGCATTCCCGTTCTGTTACCCGAAATCACCGAGATTACCGCCCTTGGCGCGGCGTATATGGCCGGTTTGCGGTGCGGGTTCTGGAGCGGGCTTGAGGAAATCGAGAACAATTGGCGCGCGAAAAGCCGGTTTGATCCCGGTATGAACGAATCGGATCGAGCTAAGCGCCTTGATCTATGGCATAGCGCGGTCAAGGCGGCAAGGGAGTTTAAACGATGACGAAAAAGGTGAAAATTCTGCTGATCGTGGCGGTTTTATTGGTGATTGTCGGGAGCGCAACGGCCGCTGCCATATTGATAGGCGGCGCGCCCGCCGGAACAGGAGGGGATTCAAAGATGGACGAAAAAAGCACGGTGTCCGCGATTGACAAGGACGGACTGTACGCGATCATGGAGACGAGCAAGGGGACTATCGTCCTCGAGCTCTATTTCAGGAAAACCCCGATGACCGTCTGCAATTTCGTCGGGCTCGCCGAGGGAACCCTTGACGCGGCGAAAGGAAAGCCCTTTTACGACGGCCTTACCTTTCATCGCGTCATCAAGGATTTCATGATCCAGGGCGGGGATCCCGCGGGGAACGGGACGGGAAATCCCGGCTATCGGTTCCCCGACGAATTCGACCCCTCTCTCAGGCATGACGGTCCCGGCGTCCTTTCCATGGCGAACTCAGGCCCCGGGACGAACGGGTGCCAGTTTTTCATAACCCACGTCGCGACCCCGTGGCTCGACGGGAAGCATACCGTGTTCGGGCGCGTCATCGAGGGCCAGGACGTCGTGAACGCGATCGCGGGCGGAGATAAAATCGTCTCCGTGCGTATCGTCAGGCAGGGCGGCGAGGCGAAATCCTTTTCCGCGACGCAGGAGGCGTTCAACAAGTACGTCGCGGGCAATACAGACCGGCAGAAGAACGCTCAGGAGTCCGCGCGGAAGGATACCCTCGATACCATCGTCAAAAAGTGGCCGAACGCCACGAAGGCCGAGTCCGGCGTCTATTACGTCGTGAGCAAGCCCGGTACGGGCGCCGGAGTCTCTGTCGGACAGACCCTGACGATGAAATACAAGGGCTATCTCCTCAACGGAACAGTTTTCGACGATTCCGACATGCACGCCCCGCTTGAGTTCCAGGTCGGTCGCGGCCAGCTCATTCCGGGTTTCGATTCGCAGGCTCTCGACATGACGGTCGGCGAACGCCGAACTATCGTGATTCCTCCCGAACTCGCCTATGGCGCGGCCGGGGTTCCGGGAGCGATTCCGGGGAATGCCTATATCGCGTTTGACCTCGAGCTGCTAGCGGCCAAGTAAGGATTCACGAAGACGCCGATTGTGGCGAGATTCAGAAAAAGCGCGTACTCAAGGTACGCGCTTTTTTTTATGCTTACCTAAACGGCTTGAAAGGTTACGGTAATCCGATGTCGGACTGAAAAGCTTTTGTGGAAAACTTGTTAATAAAACCGTACAAATCCGGTGGAGAGTCTGTGGAAATGTTGATAACCTGTGAATAAATTGTTCTGTTGTTGTTTTTATCGACAAGAGATGCGGTGAGCGTCGTATCGCTCATGCTGAGGTTGATGGTGAAGGGTGCCTTCGGGTCTTGCTCAAATCCCGATCGGCGAAAAAGCCGTTCGATTTTACGCGTAATGCGTTTATCGCGCCTTGTCCGGATTTCGCCGGTCGTGAAGCTGACCGGAAGGCGCAAGTCGTGTTTAATGAACGCGGCCGGATGGATAGCGTACAGGCGTGACGAAAAGGCGTTGCTTTTCTCCTTTTCAAGCCAGGGAAAGCCTGAAAGGCGCTCAGCAAGGGCTTTGGACAGGAATTGGCGTTCCCATTCGGGGTCTAGCGACCCGATCGCGTCTTCCAGCAGAGACATATCCCCCCGGATGAGGGCTTCCTCATATTTATAAGAAGGCAATGCCGCGGGAATACGACCGGTTTCGATGGCTTTCGCACGCGAAAGATACGGGGCGGCGATTCCATGCCAGGAATTGAACGCCTGATAATAAAAACTGTTAACCCTGAAACCATCCCCCGCGTGATGTCGGATGTACTGTTCGCTCGTTTCGTAGTACTGCGCAACCGTCGCGGTAAGCACCCGGTTCATGGCGTCGTAATACCAAAAAGCCACGCTCAGCCGCGCGATGTGCCAGTGTTTAGAAATAAATGTGGATAAACTGTGGACAACTTTGCGTTTTTCAAGGTTTCTGGCAAATCGCGAGATTTCCATGCGGGTTTTAAAGATATCGGCGCGATATTGGTCGGGCGTCGTTCCATAGTTGGAAATCCATGAAAGGTCTTTCTTTCGCTCGATTGCGTCCATGTACTGAGCGGCTTCGCTCGGATACCCGGCTTGCATCAAGGTGTCGGCAAGGCCCATGGACGCAAGCGGGGTGGAATCGATCGTAAAGGCTTTCATGTATTGCTCAAACGCCGCCTTGAAGGAATGCCGTCTGAGTTCGAGTTCTCCCTGCATGAGATAACCGGAGGACCGCGGGGTCGCCTCGAGAGAGCGTACCGTGTCCCGATAGGCATCATCGAAATGATAAAAGGTTTCCTCGAGAATCGAACGGTTATAGTAATGGATCGACGCCGGATAGAGCTGATTGAGGCGCTCCGCGTTTTCGATGGCAAGGGTGTAGTACTTCTTCGCGTTAGGGTAGTCGAACGCGGCCGTATAGAGGTTTCCGAGCCCGACGTACAGGTTTCCGTCCGGGCCGTAGGTCGCGAGGGTTTCGTGGAGCTTCTTGATTCCCTCGTCGAGGCGGTTCGTCTTGTAGCAAAGCCAGCCGTAATTCGACCAGGCGACAAGATCCTCGGGCCTTTCGGCGAGAAACTCCGTTATGAAGGAAAGGGCTTCCTCGTCCAGATTGAGAAGGCTCGATACCTCCGAGAGACGGGAATAGAGCTCGATGTCGGGATAATCGAGTTCGCGCGCCGCGAGGAGTTCCTTTCTCGCGGCCGCATAGAGACGCTGATCGGTATAGAGGTTTCCGAGGGTATAGTGGAAGAAGGGATTTTTCGGGAACGAACGGATCCCGTTCGTCAGGAGCGTGATGGCCGACTCCCAGTTTTCGGCCTTGATCGCCGTATTCGCCTGCGCGAGAAGCGTCTCCTCGGCGGCGTTCACTTCCTGAGCCGAGGGCGAACGGAGGGTCAAGGCGAGAAAAAGAATCATCAGCCAGGATCTTGCCGATAAAGTCTTTCGTTTCCGGTAGTGGCGTTTGACGGTTCTCAGGAGGACAAGGGCTTGCTCCCGCGCCGAGGCGGGGAGCTCCGGCGCATATCGCGCGCGCTGCTCGAGCGAGAAGAGCTCCGAGACCGCGGGATCGTTCAACCTGCGGGTAAAGGCGGTCCTGGATTCCCCCCGTTCCCGCTTGAGTCCCGAACGCGCGAGCGCGCGGTACATCTCCCGGGCGGCGAAGAGCACGGCCTTTCTCGCGTTGGCCGAACGGGTCATGACGAGATGTCGATAGAGACGCCTCAGGCCCGGTATCGCGAGGAGTATGCACACAAGCGCGAGGATTCCCGGCCGGGAATGCCTCGAGACGAAGGAGTACACGGCTTTCATGAGCGAGGCGAGCGATCCTTGCGACGCCGTCGCGCGGTTTTCCGCGGTGAGCTCGTTTCTCCGGTCTATGATCTCGCTGAGAAGGTTGAGGAATTCGTCCCCGCCGGGATTCATGTCGATCTCGAGATTTTCGCCCTCCGCGAGCTCGTTCGAGGTCGGGTCGAACGAGATCCAGCCGTACCGGGGAAAGAAAACCTCGACCCACGCGTGGGCCATGTTCGCGCGCACGGGATAATAGTCGAGCGCGCCGGAATCGGGCTTCAGGAAAAATCCCGCGGCGATGCGCGCGGGAATACCGACGCTTCTGAGCATCAGGCACAGTGAAAACGCGAAATAGGTGCAGTAGCCCTTTTTAGTGTCCTCGAGAAAGTAGCGAAGCTGGTTCCCGTCGGGCGCGACACCGGGCTTGAGGGAATACCGGAACTCCCCGTCGCGGAGATAGGAGTTGAGAGCCTGGATTTTGTCGTAGTATCCGGGAACGTTCTCGATATGCCTTCGTGCGATTGCCCCGACGAGAGCCGCCGTTTTCGGGTCGATCGCGGTGTAGTAGTCGAGCGTCTTTCGCGTCATTCCCTCGTCGGGATTTCCGGTAGGCGCGGGACAGTCGAAGAGCTCGAAGGGAATGAAGCCGATGGTCTCGCTCGTGACCGCGTACGCGCCGTTGAACGCGGTCGAGTCCCAGATGCGATACGGCGTGATGGCGACGGGGTAATCCATGGCGATCAGGGAGGAGGGATCGAAGTTCACGATGAAATACTCCTGCTCCGCGGGCGAGCGGAGCTCGAAGGCGTCATGGGGAACTGATTGCGGCCGGCCCGGCACTTGCGTTATCTGGCGGGGCTCTCCCGGCGGGTCGTCCTCGAAAAAGCCCTTTTCCGGGTTCCACCCGGCGAGATAGATGCGTCTCAGGAGCGTCGTCGAGTTTTCCTCCGCGGTCCTGACGATGAGCACGAGCTTGTCGTTGAGCTTGATCTCGTTCTGGAGGGAGAGATACGGGGAAAAATCAAAACGGAAAAGGGTCGGCTGGATGAGGCCCCCGTTATTGGTCACCGAAAGGGCGTTGAAGGCAGCCATGATGAAGAAAATGACGAGCGCCAAAAAGGGCGCGAAACCCGCGAGGGCGGCCCATCCGCGATGCCTTTCCTCGCGGGTGAGCGTCATCCTGGCGAGGGTAACGCCGATCATCGCGGAGGCGAGCGACGCGAGGTAGAGCGGGTGGGGAAAAACCGTGATCGAGTGCCTCCCCTGAGACCAGAAAAGAACGGCGAACGCCGCGATGAGCGCGAGCGGCTCGAGTTTCTTCCAGACAGGGTTCCGTCTCCACGCGAGGGTTGCGGCGACGGTCAGGGCGCAGGATACCACCGGGATCCAGTAGGCGAGCGATACGCGAAGAAAGGCCGCGCTGACGGAGTTGTTCCGGATCGCGCGCGCGATGACATAGAGCGCGACGAAGAGAAGGCCCGTTCCCGCGAGCGAGCACATGACTGCCGGTATCGTCCTGAGCCGGATCCCGTCGAGCGCATAGGCCGCCGCGATCGACAGCGCGACGGCAAGGGGCAAAACCCACAAGGGAAGTATTTCCTTGATATAAAGCCCGGGGACGACGAAAAGGATCAAAAAAGAGAGGGTTCGCAAGCCTTGCGCGGGGTCAAACCGTCTGAACATTGTCTCGCTCCTTGCGCAGCGACGAAAGCGCGGTCATGAATCGTGAACGATAGGCCTGACCCGAAAGCGGGGAGGTCCCGGTCGTCCCGAGAAACACGTATTTGAGGAGCTCTTCCCTCGGGGACCAGGGACGCGCTTTTTCCGGAAACGGACCGAGGATGAGCGCGACGTTCGCGCCGGAGCGAATGGGCGGGACCGCTTGATCGGGCATCGTGAAAACCAGTATGGCCGCGTTGTCCGGGTCGCTGACGGGCGCTGACGGGGCGTCTTCCGGGACTGCTTTCCGGAAAAGGGCGTAACGGGCGAACGCCTCGAGGATTTCGCGTTCGGCCAGGACGCTTTCCGGTTCTATCCGTATCCTTTCGGGCGACCCGTTCCGCCTCCCCGTCTCGAGGGTCACGACCCTTCCTCTTCTCGATAGCCAAAGCGCCACGTACGCCGCCCGGGATACGAGCCGCTCGAAGCGCCGTTCGGCGTCTCGCCGCGAGTCTCCGCGAAACCCGACCGGCATGGAGGCATTCACGCGAAAGAGGAATTCGGCCGACGGCGGCGGCAACAGTTCTCCCTCGCGGATCGCGAGCTCTCCGGTATGGGCGAAGATATTCCAGTTGATCTTTCGGGGGTCGTCGCCCGAGAAATAACGGCGAGCCTCGTACAGCTCCTCCGAGCGGCGAAAGGTGCTTTTCCCCGCGACAAAGGAGGAGCTTCCCGAGGGGAGGACCGGAATCCCGCAAGTTTCCGGTCGGGCCGGAATTGCGAGGGTGCCCGCGCTTCCCGCGCTCGCGAGATCCCTCGCGAAACGGAATAGTCCGGAGAAGTCGGAAATGACGAGTTTGGGGACAGAACCGACATAGATCCCGCGATCGGGAGGCGCGATCCTTTTTTTCGGTTCCCCGGGCGACAGGAGCACGGAAAGAATAAAGGCCTTTGATCCCGGGCCTTCTTCGTCGTGTCGATAGCTGGCCTCATACCGGACCGAGCAGAAGGAAAGCCAGGGCCCGAGCGCCGAATCGCCGATAGCCGGAAGGGCTCGAAGGATGACATGGTCGACGTCGCCCCATTCCGCGGACACGCTCACGTCGCGCCAGGCGAACGAGGCGAGCGCCGCGACGCAAAACGAGTATGTCGCGTAGGCAAGGAGTCCCGCGCCCGAAAGAAGCGCGGCGAGCTCTCCGTGCAAGAGGCCTTCCGCGATTAAGGCAAGGGCGAGCGCGAGGGCGGCGAATCCGAAGCGGGTGACGGAAAAGCGAGCGCCATCCCGTTTTTCAGCGGGATGAGTCAAGGGGAGCCTCTTTCGACCAATCCGTTTTCCGGTCGAGCTTGCGCAAGGTTTCGGAAACGATGGATGAAAGGGTTGACGCTATGTCGGTCCTGGCGTCGCTCGGAACGACCCGGTGCGCGAGAATCGGCAACGCGAGGTCGACGATGTCCCCGTCCTCGACCCATTGCCTTCCCCGGACGAGCGCGAGAGTTTTCGCGGCGTGGAGGTATTGCAGGGCCCCGCGCGGGGAAACGCCCAGTGCGAAGGCCGGATGGGCGCGCGTCTTTCGGACGACGGTCAGGAGGGCTTCCTCGAGCGCGGGGTGGCAGTGAACGCCCTTTTGTCCGGCTCTCGCCTCCAGGACTTCCGCGGTCGAAATAACGGGTTTTACGGTCGGAAGGATCGTCTCGGACGGGTCCATCCGCAGAATCGCCCGTTCGGCTTTCTCGTCCGGGTAGCCGAGGGACAGGCGCGTCATGAATCGGTCGAGCTGGGCCGCGGGCAAGGGATAGGTCCCCTCGGTCTCGATGGGGTTTTGCGTCGCGACGACGAAAAAGAGCGGGCTGACTTCATGCGTGGTTCCGCTGATCGTCACCTGCCGCTCGGCCATTACCTCGAGCAGGGCGGACTGGACCTTCGGGGTCGTGCGATTGATCTCGTCCGCGAGGAGGATGTCGCAAAAGACCGGACCGGGCCTGAAGGTGAAGGTTCGTTCCTCGGGATTGAATATGTCGACGCCGGTGATGTCGTAGGGGAGAAGGTCGGGGGTGAACTGGATGCGCTTGAAACTCGCGCTCCCCGCGTCGGAAGCGACGAGACGCGAAAGGGTCCGCGCGAGCGTCGTCTTGCCGAGGCCGGGAAAGTCCTCGATGAGGACGTGTCCTCCCGCGAGAAACGACGCGACAAATAACTCGAGTTCGCCGCGTTTCCCCTGGATGACCGAGGAAAGACCCTCGATGAGGGCGGTTGCGGTGTCGTAGGTTGTCATAGGGGGAAAGTATAGCATACCGGGGGCCCGTTTTCTAACAGAAACGGTTCCCCGGTTCGTGACGCGGGCTAGTCGCGGTCCCGGGCAAGGAGCACGAGCCGGAGCAGGTTCGCGACCGCCGTGAGCGCCGAGGCGACGTAGGTCATCGCCGCCGCGGTAAGGACCGTGCGGACGCCGGAAAGCTCGTCCTCGGCGAGAACACCGTTGTTCCGGAGGATCGCGATCGCGCGGCTTGAGGCGTTGAATTCAACGGGCAGGGTAATGAGGTAGAAAAGTACCGCGCCGGCGAAAAGGATGATGCCGAGGTCGAGGAGGAACGGCATTCCGAAAAAAAGCCCGGCGATCGCGATGTAGGGGCCGAACATGGAGCCGATATTCGCTACCGGGACGAGATAGCTTCTGAGCGCGAGCGGACCGTACGCCGTCGCATGCTGGATCGCGTGACCCGTTTCGTGCGCGGCGACCCCGATAGCGGCGATCGAGGTTTCGCCGTAAACCGGCTCGGAAAGGCGGAGTTTCTTGCTCGAAGGGTCATAATGGTCGGAAAGGGAGCCGGCGACCGCCTCGATCCCGACGTCGTTGATCCCGCTCGAGCGCATGAGAAGTTTGGCCGCCTCGGCGCCCGTAATGCGCCGGCGACTCTGCTCTTTCGAGAACCGGGAAAAGGTCGTCTTGACCTTGATCTGCGCATAGATCGAAAGGATGAGCGTGGGAACGACCAAAAGCAGGTAATATTTGTCGAAAAACATACAGCAAAACCCCTCTTCAGGTTATAATAAACCTCATTGTCTCAATATACAAAGGAAAGGCGAAATGGAACAGATTATTTCAACGGTTTCCAACATCGTTTGGGGCCCGCCGGTTCTCGTGCTGCTCATCGGTACGGGTCTTTTTCTCACGATCATCCTGAAGGGGCTGCAATTCACGCGGCTTCCCTACGCGCTCAAACTCGCGTTCTCGAAACATCAGGATAATAACTCCGAAGGCGATATCTCGCATTTTCAGGCGCTCATGACCGCGCTCGCCGCGACGGTCGGAACCGGAAATATCGTCGGCGTCGCGACGGCGATCGTCATCGGCGGACCTGGCGCCATGATCTGGATGTGGGCGAGCGCGCTCGTCGGTATGGCCACGAAATACGGCGAGGCCATCCTCGCGGTGAAGTACCGTGTGACGGACGAAAAGGGAATGATGGCCGGCGGCCCGATGTTCTACATCGAGCGGGGGCTCAAGGCCCGCTGGCTCGGGCTTCTTTTCGCGTTCTTCGCGGTCGTCGCCTCCTTCGGTATCGGAAGCGGCGTCCAGACGAACTCGATAGCGTCCTCGATGCTCAGCACCTTCAACGTTCCGACCTGGATTACGGCCGTCGTGCTCGTCGTGATCTCCGCCCTCGTCATCCTCGGCGGAATCAAATCCATCGGCAGGGTCGTCTCGATCTTCGTGCCGTTCATGATCATTTTTTACGTCGTCATCAGCCTTTTCATCATTATCGCGAATTACAAGCTCGTTCCGGGCGCGTTCGCCATTATCTGGAACGGCGCGTTCTCGGCGCAGGCCTTCGCGGGCGGCATGGCGGGTCTCGCGATCCGCTACGGCGTCGCGCGCGGCGTTTTCTCGAACGAGGCGGGTCTCGGCTCGGCGCCGATCGCGGCCGCGGCGGCGATCAGCGACCATCCCGGACGCCAGGCCCTCGTCTCGATGACCTCGGTATTCCTCGACACGATCGTCGTGTGCACGATGACCGGCCTCATCCTCGTCATGGGCGGCCAGTATGACAGCGGGCTCAAGGGGGCGATGCTCACGAACGCGACCTTCAAGCTGTTCGCGGGGGGAATCGGGCCGTACATCGTCACGATCGGGCTTTTCCTCTTCGCGTACTCGACCGTTCTCGGCTGGGCCTATTACGGGGAGCGTTGCGCGTACTACCTCGGCGGGCAGAAGGCGATATTCCCGTATCGCGTTCTTTATATCCTCGTCGCGGGAATCGGCGCGGTCGCGACGAACCTCGACATGGTCTGGAACATCTCGGACGTGTTCAACGGCCTGATGGCGATCCCGAACCTCATCGCGCTCCTCGGCCTTTCCGGGGTGATCGTCGCCGAGACGAAGGCATTCAACGCCATCTACAAGGCGGAGAAAGAGGAAAAGAAGGACAAATAGCTCACGGGATCCTTCCCCTCGATTGCCGCTTCCCCATGCAGGAAGTATACTTTCGGGGGGAAGGCCTATGACTATCGTTCCGGTTCTTTCGTTCATTCTGCTATCCGCGCTTGCCTGCGCCCTCGTTTGGCTCGTATTAACGCTTGTCGGGGGCGCGGTTCTTTATTGCTCGAGCTTCACCACCGATCGCGCGGCCTTTCAGCCCATGCGGCTCAGGGAACGCGAAGCCCGCTCGCCCCTCTATGCCCATACCCGCGATCAGCGCGTCATGGAGCCGATCGTCGCGGGTCGCGAACGCTGGGCCGCGCTCAGGGCATCGGGTCAAATCGAGGACATAACCATTCTCTCCCGGGACGGACTCTCCCTCGCCGGATATTACTGGCGGAATTCGTCGGAAGGGCGCGGGGCCGCGCCTACGGCGCTCCTCGCGCACGGGATGATGGACTCGGCGGCCGGGCTGGGCTATCTCGCCGAGGAATACCACGCGATGGGCTGGAATGTCCTCGCCGTGGATCATCGTTCGCACGGGGAGAGCGAGGGAACGAAACGCACGATGGGCGTCCGCGAGGGCGAGGATATCGGCGCGTGGGTTTCCTGGCTGCTCGCGCGCGATCCTGATACCCGCGTGTATCTCCATGGAATATCGATGGGCGCATCCGCCGTGCTCCTTTACGCCGCCCGAGGCATGCCCCATGCCGTTCGCGGGCTTATCGCGGATTCCGCGTTCGCGAGCCACGGCGAGGTTTTCGAGCGGCTCGTCGCTATCGCCGCCGGAAACGCGTTCATCGCGAAAAGCCTTTCCCTCGGCTCGAGCCTCGCGAGCTTTATCGCGACGGGCGTGTTCTTCCGCCGGATGGCCCCGCGCCGCGTCATGGGCCGAATCGCCGTTCCGATCCTTTTTTTCCACGGGCAAAACGACGTCCTTGTCCCGATCGGGATGGTTCGGGATATTTTTCAGTATCCCCTGAAACCGGGGTCCGAGTCGGTTGTTATTCCCGGTGCGCCCCACATCGGGCCTTTTTTCTACGCGAGAGAGCTCTATATGCGGAAGATACGCGAGTTTTATCGGAGGACACAATGATTCGACGGACATGCAACGCTATCGCGCTGTGCGCGCTGATGCTGGCGACCACGGCACTTTTCGCGGAAACGAAAAAAGTTGACCTTCCCGTCAAGAAGGTCGCGCTCTATTCGTCGGGCGTCGGCTTTTTCGAGCATCGCGGACCGGTCTCGGGAAACGTCGAGACGGATTTGACCTTTGACGCGCAGGCGGTCAACGACGTCCTGAAATCGCTCGTCATCAGCGACCCCGAGGCGACCTCTCCCTCGGTGATGTATCCCTCGGCGGATACCCTCGCGAAGACCCTGAGAAGCCTGAGCGTCGATCTTTCGGGAAATCCCGGGATCGCGGAGATCCTTTCGGGCCTTCGGGGCCAGGAGATCTCCGTGTCGGTTCCGGAACCGGTTTCAGGCCGTATTCTCGGGGTCGAAAATCGCGTCGTGCCCCCGGGCCATGAGGATTCCGCCGTTCCGGCGAGCGAGGCGTATCTGTCCCTTTTGACGAAGGAGGGCATTCGCGCGTTCAGGATTTCCGAGATCGCGTCCTTCGCGTTCGCGGACCGGAAGGTGTCGGAAGACCTCGCGCGGGCGCTCGATCTCATCCAGTCCTCGAAAGGCGACGATACGCGCGTGCTTCGGGTGAGCTTACCGGGCAAGGGGCCGCGCGAGGTCTCTCTCGGGTATGTCGTTCCCGCCCCCGTCTGGAAAGTGTCCTATCGGCTCGACCTCGAGGGCGAAAAGCCCTTTTTACAGGGATGGGCGATCGTCGATAACGCGGGTGACATGGATTGGAACGGCGTGGAGCTATCGCTCGTGACGGGGCGTCCCGTATCCTTCGTGCAGAATCTCTATCCGCCCCTGAACCTTCCGCGCCCGGTCTTGCCGCTTTCGATTGCGGGAATAGCCGAGGCTACCACCTACGAATCCGGATTCGGAGCCCTTCCCTCGAGCGCGTCGATGGCAGAGGAGGCGATGGCCGATTACGACGGATACGCCGAGAGTCCCGCGCCGAGCCGCGCGCTCGCGAAAGCGGCGGCGCCCGCCATGAAGGCGAAACGCGAATCGGTCTCCGGCGGCGTCGTCGAGACCGCGGTCGCGCGGTCGGCGGGCGAGCAGTTCGAGTTTACCGTCAAAAAGCCGGTGACGCTCCCCCGCCAGCAAAGCGCGATGATCCCGCTCGTCGAGGCCGCGGTGAAGACCGAGAAGGTTTCGGTGCTCTCCGGAGACAAGGCCGCGTACGGCGGTCCCGTCCATCCGATGCTCTGCGCGGAGCTCACGAACACGACGGGAATGAAGCTTCCCGCCGGGCCGATCACGGTATTCGACGACGGGGCCTACGCGGGGGACGCGCTCGTCGAGTTCTTTCCCGAGAACGACAAAAGGATCGTCGCGTACGGAGAGGATCTCTCGGTAACCGGTATCCTTTCCGCCTCGAGCTCTCAGGAGGTCGTCTCGGTCAAGATCGCCCGCGGGGCGATGACCATCGCGCGGCGCACGACCCATGAGCGCGCGTACGCGATCAGGAACGCTTCTGCCAAGTCCCGTAAGGTCGTCGTCGAGCACCCGTTCATTCCGGGCGCGACGCTTACCCGGCCCGCGAAGGCCGAGGAAAAGACGGACCGGCTCTATCGGTTCGCGGTCACGGTCGGGGCCGGAGCCGAAACGAAACTCGCCGTGCACGAGCAGTCTCCTTCCGAGGAGACGGTCGTCCTCGCGAAGCTGGGAATCGAGAGCCTTCTCTATTACCGGTCCTCGGGCGAGCTTCCCGCGAAGGCGCGCGCCGCCTTCGAGAAGGCCATCGATTTCAGGAACCGCGCGGACGAGGCGCAGAAGGCGCTTACCCTTCTCGAAACGCAAAAGCGCGACAAGGTAAGCGAGCAGGATCGGGTGAGAAAGAACCTCGAGGCCGCCGGGAACGAGACCCAGCAGGGGAAGGAATACCTGAGACGCCTTTCCGCGCTCGACGCGGACATCGACGCGCTCGCGGCGAAAATCGAGCTCGCGCGGAAAGCGCTCGACGAGGCGAAGACCGCCTTCGACGCGTACCTCGCGAACCTGACGGTAGACTGACGGCAGCGAGCCGTCGGTATCAAGCGGTCGCGCTGTTTCGCGCGCGGCCGCTTTTTTTTTATTCCTTTTCGTCCGAATCGTCGAAAAGCTCGGGATGGAGAACGCGCGCGAGCTCGACGTGCCGTTCCTGCTCGCGGGCGAGCTGGTACTCGACCATCGCGCGAAAGACCCGCATGAGGGCGCCCGGATCCCCGTTTACCCGCGCGAGACCGGCCGATTTCAGTTCCTCCACGAGATAGTAGGACGACTCGATCGTCGAGAGGCACTCGGGCGCGGGTTGGCGCTTGAATTCGAAGCGCGACCGATACTCGTTCTTGAAGGAAAGCTTCGGGAGGTCGTGGAGATTTTGGCTCAGGAAAACCATCTTCCGCGCGAAAAACCAGGTCGCGTCCACGACGATGACGCAAAGGCGTTTCGTCCCGACGGCGGTTTTTAACGCCGCGTCGTCCGCGTAATTCGCGTTCTCGGCGGGATAGAGGACGACGGGGTAGAGCTCCCGCCCGTCCCCGTAGCCGGGATTGCCGTCGCGCGCGCTGATGAGCTCGTTGAGCCGCGCGTTGTTCGTGAAGTCGATCCCGACGATAATCTCCGATCCCTCGAGGGTAAGGGCCGCGAGTCTTCCCGTGCCCGTTTTCTGGTGATAGGCTTCCTTCGGGTGCATGAGGAACACGAATTTCACGCCCGGGTCGAAGGGCTCGATATGGGGACAATAGCAGGAGGATACGGGTCTCAGACAGCGAAGACAGCGGTCGCTCATCGGCGGGACCTGTTTTCGCGGGGATTGTTGACGGATTTCATGCGCGTCACTTTACCTTGACGGGATGCCGATTGTCCATAATCATGGGCGGTATGGAACCGATCAGAATCGTCGTCAGGGACCTCATGCAGGACGGATACACGTATTATCTCACCGCGCCCGAAGGACGGGATTTCGATCCGGGTTTCAAGCCCGAATTGACCCCGAAGGAGATGCTCGAGCTCGGGGTTTTCGGGGGAAAGTACATGACCGATTGCCGGGACGAGTTTCCCGCCGACTGGTATGCGAACGCGAAGCTTTGCCACGAGGAGCATCGGGCGGAACTCAATTATTTCCTCGTCAACGCGTCTCAGCCGCTTTCCGTATGGCGCGCGAAGGGCTGGATCTATCCCGAGGATCCCCGGGGATGGTTTCAATGGTATTGCCGTTATTGGCGGGGGCGGCGCTGTCCCGACGACGCGCGTCAGATCGCGCGGTGGCGGGCGATGGTTCGCCACGTCGCGCAGATACGCGCCCATTGCGCGCCGGGGGACCTTTCCGCGCGGCGACGGCAGCGGCAAGCGCTCCTCCATTGGGCGTACGATAGCCGGAAGATTTGATGCGCGCGAGAATAACGAAAGGAGATTCCATGGTTCTTGAGCATGCCGCACTTTGGGTTCGCGATCTTGACGCGATGAAGGATTTCTACGTTTCGCGTTTCGGCGCGACCGCCGGTACTCGGTACGACAACCGGGCAAAGGGTTTTTCGTCGTATTTCCTGTCGTTTGAAAGCGGCGCGCGGCTCGAAATCATGAAAAAGGACTCGATGGCGGGATCTGGAGACGATTTACCGCCCCGGGAGCGGTATGGCTACGCGCATCTCGCCTTTTCCTGCGGGAGCGAAGCGGAAGTGGACCGGCTTGCCGAACGGTTTGAGTCCGATGGTATCCCCGTGGTTTCAGGCCCGCGCACGACCGGCGACGGATACTACGAGGTTCTGATCCTCGATCCCGAGGGAAACTCCGTGGAAATAACCGCATGACGTTGCATCCGCAACGGCAGAGAGCACGGTTTGGCATTACACTTCAGAACATCAAGGAGGCAGTTAGATGTCTATGTTTTGTTTTCAGTGCGAGCAGACTGCGGGCGGCAAGGGTTGTACGATAAATGGCGTTTGCGGAAAAAAGGAAAATACCGCGAACCTTCAGGACGCGTTGATCGGAAAGATCATCAAGCTGGCCCTCGCGGCGAAGGACGGGAAGGCGACGGCCAAAACCGACGATCTCGTCATCGACGCGCTTTTCACCGCGATCACGAACGTTTCTTTTGACGACGCGCAGATCGCGGCGCTTTCCGCGCGGATCGACGACGCGGTCGCGGGCCTCGGCGCGGCTAACGCGAAGGACTTCGACATGAATGCCCTCTGGACCGCGGGAGACGAGGACACGCGAAGCCTCAAGTCGCTGCTCCTTTTCGGGATGAAGGGCATGGCGGCGTACGCGCACCACGCGGCCGCCCTCGGCAAGCGCGACGCGGAGGTGAACGCGTTTTTCTATAAAGGGCTTTCCGCCCTCGCGAACGATCTTGGCGTCCCTGAACTGCTCGACCTCAACATGGAATTCGGCAAGGTGAACCTCCGGTGCATGGAGGTTCTCGACGCGGCGAACGTCGGCACGTACGGCACCCCGGTCCCGACCAAGGTTTCAACGAATGTCGAGAAGGGGCCGTTCATCGTCGTTTCCGGCCACGACCTCCACGATCTCGCGCAGCTCCTCGAGCAGACGGACGGAAAGGGGATCAACGTGTACACCCACGGCGAGATGCTCCCGTGCCACGCGTATCCCGAGCTCAAGAAGCATCCTCAGCTGAAGGGAAATTTCGGAACCGCCTGGCAAAACCAGCAGAAGGAATTCGACGGCGTGCCCGCGGCCTTCCTTTTCACCACGAACTGTCTCATGGTTCCCCGTCCCTCATACCAGGACCGCGTATACACGACCTCGGTCGTCGGGTTCCCCGGGCTCGTGCATATCGACGAGAAGGGGGGAAAGAAGGATTTCTCCCCGGTGATCGGGAAGGCTCTCGAGCTCGGCGGTTACGCGGAGGAGCGGAAGATGACGGGCATCAACGGCGGCGACACGCTGACGACCGGATTCGGGCACGGCACGGTGCTCTCGGTCGCGGACAAGGTGATCGACGCGGTGAAGGCCGGTGCGATCAAGCATTTCTTCCTCGTCGGCGGGTGCGACGGCGCGAAACCCGGGCGGAATTACTATACCGATTTCGTGAAGGCGACCCCGAAGGACTCGGTGATCCTCACGCTCGCGTGCGGAAAGTATCGATTCAACGATCTCGATCTCGGCGAGATCGGAGGGCTGCCCCGCATCATGGACATGGGGCAGTGCAATGACTCCTATAGCGCGATTCGGGTCGCGCTCGCGCTCGCCGACGCGTTCAAGTGCGGCGTGAACGAGCTGCCGCTCACCCTCGTCCTTTCGTGGTACGAGCAGAAGGCGGTGTGCGTTCTGCTTACGCTGCTTTCTCTCGGCATCAAAAACATCTACCTGGGGCCGACGCTTCCCGCGTTCGTGTCGTCAAACGTGCTGAAGGTTCTTGTGGATAAGTGGAACGTGACGCCCATCTCGACGCCGGAGGCGGATCTCAAGAAGATTCTCGGATAATCGGCTCGCGAGGTTTTCGCGCGAGAGATTTTCGGCGCCCCGACGGGGCGCCGATTTTTTTGTCACTTTTTTAATGGAAGGGGAAATACCGCTCGCAGGTGGACGAGCCTTTCATCTTCTTGTGAAAGACGCGGCAATTTTCCGCGAGCGTCTCGTCGACGAGGAGCGTGTTTTTTTCCGCGTTGTAGGCTCGCGGACCATCCCATTGAAGGCATGAATAGCAGTGCTTGCCCTCAATTTTCTTCTGTTCCTTGGACATTGAAGTCCTCCTTACGCGCAGAGTATAGCGCACGGAGCGAGACAGACAAGGAAGTTTTTTCTGGAGCGATTTTACTTTTTGGAGTTGCGGTGCATCATGCGGCCTTATGCCATCGCCTCCCGCACGATCGGGGCGATGCTATCGCGATTCAGGAATGTTACGCTTTTTCCGTATGTCGCGACGATTCCTTTCTCCTCCTCGTCCCGCTCGCTTTCGGGTTTCCTGCGGATCATCGAGACGAGAAGCCGCATCGCGAACCGGTCGAGGGGTTTCATCGCGTGATAATCGAGGGCTCCCCGAAGGTGGTAGAACGATACGCGGGAAAGCATTTCCGGAGCGAGAAGCCGGGCCTTGATCGCGGCGATGTTTTTCTCGTTAGCGAACGACGCGCCCACGGAAAACACGATAATCCTTTTGTCCGCGATAGCGGCGAAATTCCTTTTCAGGAAAGAGGCGCCGAGCATGCCCCCGGCATAGAGTCCGCCTCCGACGATGATCGTGTCGTATCGGGCGAGATCGCGAACGGAGACATGCGGAATCCTGAAAAGGTCCGCGCCCGTCTCCTCTGCGATCCATTTGGCGTACTGCCCGGTCGATCCGTACTTCGAGCGATACAAAACCGCGGTTTTTCCCATCGTGCATATCTCCTTTACACGAATAATATAACACCGCTTAGCGCCCTGTTTGCTCTCGTCAAAAAAAAACGTTTTCGACTCGTGGGCAACGCGTGTCCTTCGCTGACACATTCGGCGTAGTGAGATATTATTGACTCATGCAGACACAGTATTCTCGGAGCGAATTGCTCCTAGGGGCGGAGTCTACGGCGATTCTCGCGGAGAAAACAGTCGCCGTGTTCGGGATCGGCGGCGTGGGCTCGTTCGTCGTCGAGGCTCTCGCCCGCGCAGGAGTCGGAAGGTTCGTTATCGTCGACGACGACACGGTGTGCCTTACGAACATCAACCGGCAGGCGATCGCCCTTCACAGCACGATCGGGATGCCAAAGGTCGCGGTGGCGCGCGCGCGAATTTTTGACATCAACCCGACCGCCGAGGTTGACGCCCGTCAGTGCTTCTTCGGGAAGGAAACGGCCGACGGCTTCGACTTTGCCGGGTATTCCTATGTTGTTGATTGCATCGATACGGTTTCATCCAAGATTCTCCTCGCGGAGAAGGCCTTCACGTGCGGCTTTCCGCTTTTAAGCAGCATGGGAACGGGAAACAAGCTCGACCCGCTCAAGTTCGAATTCGCGGATATCTACGAGACCTCGGTATGCCCCCTCGCGCGGGTCATGCGCCATGAACTCAGAAAGCGGAAAATCCCATCCCTCAAGGTGCTCTATTCCCGCGAGGAACCGCGCGCTCCACTCGCCGGGCCATCGTGCGCCGAAGGGTGCGTATGCCCCCCCGGAAGCGCGAGATCCTGCGCCGGACGAAGGCAAATTCCCGGAAGCGTCTCCTTCGTTCCCCCCGCCGCGGGGATCATGATCGCCGGCAGGGTCGTCAAGGACCTGCTCGGCATCCCGTAAACCAAATCCGTTTCGTTTGACTCCGCTTGCTCCTTCCATATACTTCAAGGAGAGGAGCGTGTCGCCGTGCGGATCAGAAACAAGCTGCTGGTACTGACCGTCGCGTTTATAAGCCTCTATACCCTTGGTCTGCTGTCGGTCATCACGGTAATGGTATACACGAAATTCCTCGCGATCGAGGCCGATATCGCGCGTTCCGACATCGATCGCGCGATCAACGCGATCAAGGTGGAGTCTTCGAGCCTCGAGGTGACCGTCCGGGATTATGCCGTTTGGGACTCTACCTGGCTATTCGCCCGCGGCGGGAATCCGCAGTATATCGAAAATGACATAGGCCCGACGCCCTTCGACAATCTCAACGTATCGGTTTTCGCTCTGTACGACGCGAGCGGGAGAAAAATTTACGCGCGGTGCCGCGACGGGGAAGGCCGGGAAAGGGTTTGCGATTTCTTTATCGATATCGTCGCGGGGAGCGAACGTCGCCGGATCAGGGAGCCCGTCTCCGACTTTCAGGTTCATGACGGGAATCCTGTTCTCGCGGTTTCCGTGCCGATCCTTCATTCCGACGGGACTGGCCCTTCCGCGGGCTTCTTCCTCATGGCAAGAAGCGTGAACGAAACGTTCATCGAGAGCCTGCGCGAGCGGATCGGGGTGTACGTGGAACTCTTTCGCGAGCCCTTCCCGAGCGGCCTTCAGAATGTCCGTAGGCACGAGAATATCGAATCCGGGATGTTCCGGTTACAGTCCGATTCCGCGATAACGGGCTATATCCGGTTCGCCGATTCCTTCGGCATGCCCGCGTTCATCATCAAGACGTCTACCCCGCGGGCGCTTAAGGCGCAAAGCGCGAACGTGACGGCAAGCATGCTCGTCCTTTTCGGGACCCTGACCATTTTTTTCATTTTCTCGCTCAGCGTCGCCTTTCGCTATTGGGTCGTCACTCCGTTGGGTCTTCTCGAGAACGTCGTCGACTCGATCATCCTCGAGTCGGGCGCGCGCAAGGCTTTGTCTTCGGCCGGCGCCGGCGATCCCGCCAAGCCGGACGAACTGATGAAGGCGCTCTTTTCCCGACATGACGAGATCGGTCATATCGCTAAGGTCATCGCGGAAATGAACACGCGCGTGCGAGACGCGCACGAGGCGGTACGAAAGACGAACGAGAACCTCGAGAATCTCGTGGCGGAACGGACGGCCGCGCTGATAACGATCAACGGAAAGCTCGAGATGTTCCGGAAGGTCCTCGAGAACACGAGCGAGGCCGTCATCATTACGGACCTCGGGGGAAACATCATCGACATGAACGACGCCATGTGCGCGATGAGCGGATACACCCGCGACGAGCTGCTTGGAAGGAACGGGCGCATGCTCAACTCGGGACGGCACGACGACGACTTTTTCGAGCGGATCCGGGCGGCCGTATCGGAGACGGGACATTGGGAGGGAGAGGTGTGGGACCGCAGGAAGGACGGATCTCTCTGCCCGAAGTGGCAAACGATTAACGTGCTGCGCGACGAGACGGGCCAACCGCTCAACTACATAAGCGTCTCATCCGACATTTCGGTGATCAAGGAGGCGGAGGAGCGGCTGAATCATCTCGCGTATTACGATCCGCTCACGAATCTTCCGAACCGGATGCTGTTCTCCGACCGGCTCGAGCACCAGATCGCCTGCGCGAAACGTTCGTCCTCGCCGTTCGCGCTCCTGTTCATCGATCTCGATCGCTTCAAGAACGTGAACGATTCCCTCGGGCACGTCGCCGGCGATTCGCTCCTCGTGAAGGTCTCGACCCGTCTCGCGAAATGCATCCGGGATTCGGACACGCTTTGCAGGATCGGCGGGGACGAGTTCACCATGATATTGCCCGATCTCTCCCGCGAGGAAAACGCCGGGATCGTCGCGTCGTCGGTGGTTCGCGGTATGTCGGAAAGCTTCGACATCGACGGTTCCGAGGTCTACGTCGGCGCGAGCATCGGGATTGCGTTGTATCCCAAGGACGGCCTGGACGCGGAGACCTTGCTCAGAAAGGGCGACGCGGCGATGTACCTCGCGAAAGAGGCCGGTCGCGGCGCGTACTGTTACGCCTCCTCCGACATGGAACGCGCGAATCGCGGCCGCCTCGAGATAGAGACGAAGATGCACAAGGCGCTCGAGCTGAACGAGTTCAGGCTCTACTATCAGCCGCAGACGCTGATCGCGGAGGCCAGACCGGGAAGTCCGGCGGGTCTTTCGGGGGCGGAAGCCCTGATTCGCTGGAATCGCGAGGATAACCTGATCATTCCACCCGGGGATTTTCTTCCGGTCGCCGAGGAAACCGGGTTCATCTCGCCGCTCGGGGACTGGGTTCTTGCGCAAGCCTGCGCGGACGCGAAAAGGTGGCTTGATACGGGACTGCGCGTGCCCGTCTCGGTTAACGTCGCGGCGCGCCAGTTTGACTCGGGGAATTTCGTCGAGCGCGTCCGGTCGGCGCTGTCGATTTCGGGGTTGCCCGGCGAGATGCTTCAATTGGAGGTTACCGAGTCCGGCTTCATGCGGAATATCGCGCACGTGAGCGATATCATGCGAAAGATCCGCGAAATGGGGGTAAAATTCGCGATCGACGATTTCGGTACGGGATACTGCTCCCTGCAGTATCTCAATCGCCTGCCCGTCGATTGCCTGAAAATCGACCAGTCTTTCGTCCGCTCGATGGACGACAGCCAGTCGGGCGGGGATATCGTTTCCGCGATCATATCGATGGCCCGGGCATTCGGGCTTTCCTCGGTGGCCGAAGGGGTCGAGACCCTCGATCAGCTCGACCGCCTTCGCGCGCGCGGCTGCGATATCGTGCAGGGTTTCGTCGTCGCGAGACCCCTGCCGTTCGACGATTTTCTCGCGTACCTCGCGCGTTAGCGCGCTTTTGCGGCGGGAATGGACGCCAACAGCGCGTCGGCGTTTCCCGCGAGGATGGCCTCGTTTTCCGCCTGAGTGAGCCCGAGGGCAAGGAAGCGCGCGAGCTCGTCGTCGTGCCGCCACATCGGGAAGTCCGAGCCGAAGAGAAAGCGCGAGATCCCGTGCTTTTCGATAATCTTTCGCGCGATCGAAGGCTCGATCTTCCAGAAGGTGCTTGAGGTATCGAGCCAGAGATCGCGCCCCGCGAGCATTTCGAGGGCTTCGTCCCATTCGGTATACCCCCCGAAGTGCGCGGCAATGAGCTTGATCGCGGGATGGCGGTCAAGGACGCGCGCGATCCTCCGCGGCCCCGAGAAATCGTATCGGGCGTCGCCCGCGTGCACGAGGACCGGAATTCCCGCTGCGGCTATCTGCTCGTAGGCGCTGTCCATCTTCGCGCAGTCGATCTCGAAACGCTGAAAATCGGGATGGAGCTTGATGCCCTTGAGGCCGAGCGAGATGATCCGGTCGAGCTCGTCGCGGGTTTCGTCGAAGTCGGGATGAAGGGTGCCGAAGCCGACGAAGCGCGGCTCTTTCCGCGTTTCCCCGATGATAAAATCGTTGATCGAGCGTACCTGGTCGCTCTTCGTCGCCGTCGAGTGCACGATGTAACGCTCGACGCCTATCGTGTCGCCGCTTGTCAGGAGCTCGGCGACGGAGCCGTTAAACGCCATCGGCGCGTCGTAAAAATCGCTGATTGCCTGCGTCGCGCGTTCCGCGATCTTCGCGGGGTAGATGTGCGCGTGAAAGTCGATGATTCGCATCGGAGGGGGTCCTTCTCGATCCAACTATACCACTTTGGCGAAAAGGTTTGAACAGCTTTTAGCGCAAATGGATGGTATTGCCACAATGGCGACCGGCCGGCGAGAACGCGGTACCGCGTCCTGCCTGAAAAAAAAGGACCTCCCGGAAGTTCCGGGAGGTCCTTGCAGTTTGAACCGTTGGCCGCGGATTCATCCGCGGCCGATTGGACACGTCAGGCTATATGCCGGACGGGAATCAGAAGTCCCTCTTGGAGAGGTACTCGTACTCCTTCCACTGGCGCTTTGCCTTCTCTTCGGCCTTCTTCAGGAGCGACTCGGCGCGCGCGGGATCGGCGGCCTTGAGGCTCTTGAAGCGGACTTCCTTGTACATGAAGTCGGCGAGCTTGAAGTCGGGCTCCTTGCTGTCGAGCTGGAAGGGGTTCTTTCCCTGCTCGGCGAGGCGCGGGTCGTAGCGGTAGAGGGGCCAGAGTCCGCAGGTAACCGCTTCCTTCTGGTTCGTCATTCCCTTTTCCATGTCGATGCCGTGGTTGATGCAGTGGCTGTACGCGATGATGATCGACGGGCCGTCGTAGCTCTCCGCCTCGCGGAAGGCCTTGATGACCTGGTTCATGTTCGCGCCCATCGAGATGCGGGCGACGTACACGTAGCCGTAGCTCATCGCGATCATGCCGAGGTCCTTCTTGCTCGTGGCCTTTCCGGACGCGGCGAACTTCGCGACGGCTCCGATCGGGGTCGCCTTGGACATCTGTCCGCCGGTGTTCGAGTAGACCTCGGTATCGAGGACGAGGAGGTTGACGTTGCGGCCGGAGGCGATGACGTGGTCGAGACCGCCGAATCCGATGTCGTACGCCCATCCGTCGCCGCCGATGACCCACACGGAGCGGTCGATGAAGTTGTCGGTGAGCGAGGCGAGTTCCTTAGCGGCCTCGTCCTTGCTCTTGGCGAGGGCGGCCTTGAGGGCCTCGATGTTCTTTCGCTGCTTGGCGACGGTCGCCTCGTCGGCTCCCTTGGTGGCGAGCACGGCGTCGATCTCCGCGGCGGCGATTCCCTTGCCCTTGACGGTCTCGGCGACTTCGCGCGCGTAGATCGCGAGCTTGTCGCTCGTCAGGCGCATACCGAGGCCGAATTCCGCCGCGTCCTCGAAGAGGGAGTTGGACCAGGCCGGGCCTTTTCCGTCCGCGGTTTTCGCGTACGGGGTGGTCGGGAGGTTACCGCCGTAGATCGAGGAGCATCCGGTCGCGTTCGCGATGATCGCGCGGTCTCCGTAGAGCTGCGAGAGGAGCTTCACGTACGGGGTCTCTCCGCAGCCGGCGCAGGCGCCGGAGAACTCGAAGAGCGGGCGCTTCATGGCGCAGCCCTTCGGGCTCGAGAGGTTGAGCTTGGAGGCGTCCGGGTCGGGGAGCGCGTTGAAGAACTTCCAGTTCGCGGACTCGACGGCGCGGTGCTCGGCGAAGTTCGCCATGTTGATCGCGCGGATCTCGGGGTTTTCCTTGCTCTTCGCGGGGCACTGCTGGACGCAGAGTCCGCAGCCGGTGCAGTCCTCGGCGGAGGCCTGGATGGTGCACTTCCAACCCTCGAACTCCTTGGTCTTGTAGTCCGCGCTCTTGAAGGTCGCGGGCGCGCCCGAGAGGAGCTTGGGATCGTAGGCCTTCATGCGGATGACTGCGTGCGGGCATACGAGGGTACACTGACCACACTGGATGCAGAGCTTCTCGTCCCAGAGGGGCATCCGCTCGGCGATCGCGCGCTTCTCGTACTGCGTGGTCGCGGTCGGGAAGGTTCCGTCGTCCGGGATCTGGCTGACCTTGAGGGAATCGCCCTTGTTGACGCCGATGACGCCGAGAACTTCCTTCTCGAACTTCGGGGCGTCAGCGGTCATCGCGGGGAGCATCTTGAGCTTGCTCGAGGCGACCTTCGGGTAGTCGACCTTCTCGACTCCGGCGAGGGCCATGTCGATCGTGTCGATGTTCTTCTTGACGACGTCCGCGCCCTTCTTTCCGTAGGACTTCTCGATGAACTTCTTGATGAGCGCGACGGCCTCGGCCTCGGGGAGGATGCCGGAGATCTTGAAGAACGCGGTCTGCATGACGACGTTGATGCGCTCGCCCATTCCGGCCTTGGCGGCGATGGATACCGCGTCGATCACGTAGAACTTGAGTTCCTTCTCGATGATCTGCTTCTGGACCTCGACGGGGAGGTGATCCCACACCTGGTCCTTGCCGTAGGCGCTCGTGAGGAGGAAGGTCGCACCTTTCTTCGCGGTCGCGAGGAGGTCGTACTTCTCGAGGAACGCGAACTTGTGGCAGGCGACGAAGTCGGCCTGGGTGACGAGGTAGGGCTTGCGGATCGAGCCGTGGCCGAAGCGGAGGTGGCTCGTCGTGATGACGCCCGACTTCTTGGAGTCGTAGACGAAGTAAGCCTGGACCTTGTTGTCGGTCGCCTCGCCGATGATCTTGATGGAGTTCTTGTTCGCGCCGACGGTACCGTCGGAGCCGAGGCCGAAGAACATCGCCTGGTGCATCGCGGAGTCGTCAAGCTGGAACGCGGCGTCGTACTTGAGGCTGGTGAAGGTGAGGTCGTCGTCGATGCCGATGGTGAATTTGTTCTTCTTCTCGCCGGAGAGGTTGTCATAGACGGCCTTGACCATCGCCGGGGTGAACTCCTTCGAGCCGAGGCCGAAGCGTCCGCCGACGATGAGCGGGTAATCCTTGAACTGGCACTTGCCGGCCGCCTGCATCTCGCCGATGGCGGTGCGGACGTCCTCATAGAGCGGCTCGCCGAGCGATCCGGGCTCCTTGGTGCGGTCGAGGACGGCGATCGCCTTGACGGTCGCGGGGAGCGCCTTCACGAAGAGCTCGGCGCTGAAGGGGCGGTAGAGGCGAACCTTGAGGAGTCCGACCTTCTCGCCCTTTCCGGTGAGGTAATCGACGGTTTCCTCGATGGTGTCGCAACCGGAGCCCATCGCGATGACGACCTTCTCGGCGTCCTTCGGGCCGTAATACTCGTAGAGCTGGTACTGGCGGCCGGTGAGCTTCGCGTACTTGTCCATTTCCTTCTGGACGATCTCGGGGACGGCGTCATAGTACTTGTTTACCGCCTCGCGACCCTGGAAGTAGACGTCGGGGTTCTGGGCGGTTCCGCGGATCGCGGGATTCTCCGGGGTGAGTCCGCGGGCGCGGTGGGCGCGCACGAGCTCGTTGTCGATCATCTGCTGCATGACGTCGTAGGAGACTTCCTCGATCTTCTGGATTTCGTGGGAGGTGCGGAACCCGTCGAAGAAGTGAAGGAAGGGGATGCGGGAGCGGAGGGTCGCGGCGTGGGAGATGACCGCGAGGTCCATGACTTCCTGCACGTTATCGGAGGCGAGCATCGCCCATCCGGTCTGGCGGCAGGCCATGACGTCCTGATGGTCGCCGAAAATGGAAAGGGAGCTCGTCGCGAGCGCGCGCGCGGCGATGTGGAACACGGTGCTGGTGAGCTCACCGGAGATCTTGTACATGTTCGGGATCATGAGCAGGAGTCCCTGCGACGCGGTGAACGTCGAGGAGAGGGCTCCCGTGGTAAGCGCGCCGTGGACGGCACCGGCGGCACCCGCCTCGGACTGGAGTTCGACAACCTCGGGAACGGTTCCCCAGATGTTCTTCTTGCCCTTTGCCGAGTATTCATCGGCAACCTCGCCCATCGGACTCGACGGGGTGATCGGGTAGATCGCGATAACCTCGCTCAGCGCGTGAGCGACGTGACCGGCGGCGGTGTTACCGTCGATCATAACGAGCTTTTTCTCAGACATATTTCCGTCCTTACAAAAAAGAATTGTGGTGAGACTGCTTAATAGGTAAATAAATACCCATTCGTCCAATAAAATACCTTGCCGACCGCTTTTATGCAAGGGGAGACGACTTCATTCATTATAAGGCATTTATGCTATACTTTCCCGTATGAGTACTGAATCCGCGCCCTTGCTGCGCTTTACCGACGTTTCTTTTTCCTGGCCAGACCCTGAAACGGGCGAACCGCTACTCCTCGCCGACGGAAATCCCGCGAAGCCGATATTCGACGCCTTCACGGCCGACATTCCCCAAGGCTTTATCAGTCTTATCGGACCGAACGGCTCCGGAAAGACAACCTTCATGCTTCTTGCCGGGGCTCGCGTCATGCCCGCTCGGGGGCGTATCGAGCTCCTCGGGGAAAATACCCGGGTTTTGGCGGGGGTTTGGTCGGACGCTTCGGGAACGCCGGGCGAGGGGCTTTCGGCGGACGTCGAGCATCGACGCAATCTCGCCTGTTCGTTTATCTATCAAAACATGGAATTCGAGGCAGACGACGGGTCGGGCGATTCCGTCGGTGCCCTTCTCGAGCGCGTATACGCGCAGGGCGGGAGGGTATCGAAAGACGAAGCCTTTTTCCGCGACGCGATCGGCGCGTTCGAGCTCGGGAATCTTCGCGGCCGGCGGCTTTCAGCCCTCTCGAAAGGGGAGACGCAACGGGTTCTCCTCGCGTTTTCCGCGCTCTACGGCTCGCGCGTGGTCATGATGGACGAGCCGGTGTTCGCGATGGAACAGCGGCAAAAAGAGCGCGCGCTCGAGTTTTTCGGTGACATTTGCCGGAGCTCGGGTGTTTCAGTAATGGTGTCTCTCCACGAGATGTCCCTGACGCGGAAGTACGCCGACCTTGCCATGCTCTTCTATCCCGACCGGCGGATCGACCTTGGAACGCCCGAGGAGGTTCTCGTTCCAGAAGCCCTCGAGGCCTCGTACGGCGTTCCTACCGCGATGCTGTATGACGCGGAGCGACTTGGCAGGGATGCGATGATGGAATTGGATCAGTCCGGCCTCGGCCGATAAGACTCGCCGACTTCGGTGGTTTTGTAACGATCGATGTGCTAGACTTATTTTATAGGCATACGTTTTTTTTAGGAGGATATTGATGAAGAAGTTCGTAGCTGTATCGACCATTCTCGCGCTCGTCGCGGCAATTTTTGTTTCCTGCGCGTCCAAGCCCGCGGAAAAGGCTCCCGAGGCGCCCGTCGCCAAACCGATCATCGGCCTTGAGGGCGTTCCCCAGCCCGCGTGGGTCAACAAGACCCCGAAGAGCGCGGACACCTTTTATGCCGTCGGTTACGCGATGAAGTCGACCAAGGCGATTTCGAAGACCGCCGCCGGCGCCGACGCCCGCGACCAGATCGCCCGCTGGGTCGGAACGAGCGTCAAGAACGCGCTCGTGAACTACACCAACGAGTCCGGTTCGGAGAAGAACATCCAGACCCTCAGTTACTTCGAGAACATCTCGAAGCAGGTCGCGGACCAGACCCTGGTCGGCGTCGAGGATGACGAGGTTTGGGTCGACGACAAGGGTGGCGTGTATATGCTCACCTCCTTCCCGAAAGCGAACATCGGCAAGAGCTTCGAGGCGACCGTCCAGACCTTCCAGCGGAACGAAGCCGCGGCCTTCTCCGAATTCAAGGCGAAGGAAGCTCTTTCCTTCCTTGACAAGGAAACCTCGGCCGGCGTTACCAAGTAAGGCACGGACGTGAAAATGGCGCGGATTCCGGGACTTTTCGTCCCGGTTTTGTGCCTGCTGATCGCCGTCGCGGGCTGTGCGTCCGCGGGCGGCGATCATGCGCTCTCTCTCGGCGGGTATGACGCGTCCGAGGGCGTATACTCGGCGCGAGCCCCCTCGCGGGAGAGCCCCGAGCGGGAGCTTTCGGAATGCCTTTTCCGCGTCGCCGGGCAGGTTTCCCTGAGAAAGTCGGTCTCCGTTCGCGTCGTCGAGACCCCGGTATCCGCCGCCGACGGTACCCGCCTGACCCGCTCGCAGGTGCTTCTCGATTACGATCAATCAAACAGCATGGCCATTCTCGATACCCTGACCGTACTCAGGGTCGTTCGCGGAGAGACGGGTACCGAGGCGGTCGTTCGCGCGCGTCCGTCTCGGGGCATGCGCGTTCCGTCCGTCAATCCGAGCGATAGCGTACGTTCGGATGGCAATCCGGATTGGGTATCCCGCCCACCTAAGGGAAGCGGCTTCGTGAGCGCGGTCGGCTCGATAGCCCTTGAGGCTTCATCGGCGGACGCGTATTCCTACGCGGACATGAACGCGATCGGCGCGTTGGCGCGAAGCGTCGCGAAACCGACGGCCTCGGGCGCGTCGCGCGTGTATGAGGCGACCCTGAAGGGGGTGTTCGTCGCGCGGCGCTGGTATAATACCCGCGAAGGGCGATGGTACAGCCTGGCGATCCTTCCCCGGTGACATGTTGCTAGCGGTCGCACGGATTGAAAGCGTAAAGCGATTGATCTTGACGACTCGGGTATAATATGCGAGATTATATATTATACGGCGTATAGCAATGGAGGATATCATGACGAAGCGGTTATACAAGATCGAGTACGGCAAGAAGATCTTTGGCGTCTGCGGCGGGCTTGCGGAATACCTGAATGTCGACGTAACGCTCGTCCGGATCCTGTGGGCCGTCTGCACGCTGTTCTGGGGTATGGGCCTCATTCTCTACCTGATCTGCGCGTTCGTCCTTCCGACGAAAAGCGAAGTAGAGAACTCCTGGAAGTAGCGCGGCCGTTCGGCCGATAGCGAACGGGGCCGAAAGCCCCCCGAAGCGACGCGTTTCGGGGGGCTTATCTATTTATGCCTGATCGAGGAGCTCTTGTTTCCCCTCGAAATACGTTCCGTTGACGAAGAACCGCACGCAATTCGCGTATGCCCAGGGCAGGTAGATGCCGAGGGTGATGACGGTCAGGAGGGTCTGACCCCAGAGAAGGGTGAAGCCCTTACCCCTCGTGCCGTCAAATCCGAGATGGCCCGTTTCCGTTCCGTTTTTCCGGATGACGGTCCTCTCCGCGAAGTAGCGTGCGAGGTTGACGACCGCGATCGGCCAGAGTACGCCAAGGGTGATGACGAGCAGGGCGAATTGGCCCGCGATAAACGCGCACGACGGTCCGAAGCGGGTATTCCACGAAATCGTCAGGTCCTTCCAGCCGAAGTTAACGGTCCACCGGTACGCGAGATAGAGGAACGGGATCATCGCGAGGAACAGGACGAGATAGAGCGCGAGTATCACGGGGCCAAGGGATCCCGCGACCGACGAGACATATCCCGTTTTCGCGACAACGACGACGAACAGAACGCATACCGCGATAACGGGAACGAGCAGCGCAAGCACGTAGTATTTCATGAGCTTGCCGGTCTTCGACAGGAAGGCAGCGCTCTCGCCGTCGAGTCGGGTGCTCCCGGCCAGATACGCGGTGATCTTGCGGGCATACGCGGGTATGTAAAACCCGAGCGTGACGATACAGAGAAGAAACCCGAAGATATTGATCTTGACGTATTCGCCGACTTTCCCGGTAAAGGCGAAAGGCTTGTCGCCGACGGAAACGAGGGGGAACGCGATCCGCATGAGAACGACCGAAAACGCGGCCTGGATGACGACGAGAAGGCCTTGCAGGGTAAGGGTGAAAAGCAGGGTCGCGAACGCCTTTCCCGGCGCCTCGGGCGGGTTAAGCGAAGCGAGCTCATTCGGGATCATTATTGCAAGAAAAAGGGCTACGAACGCGATAAACGGTTTCCACCAAGCGGCTCCCGTTATCGCACATTTAAGATGCTGTTTCATTGATCTCCTCCGGTAGTATAAAAAAGCATTAAGAACGTAGTTAAAGCGCTATCGTTTGATCGGAATCGCGTACGAGGCGGAGAGGGTTCCGGCGTACCGGGTCATGGGGTCTCGATTCGCGACGTAGAACAATGCGTTGTCGAGGCCAACGGCAAATCGCGGGAACGGAAGGTATTCAAGGCTGAGTCCGGCGGTTCCCGCCAGGTCAAGCGAGGTTTCCTCGGTTTTAGAACCGGAGGTTATGGTGTTGGCCGTAATCTTGAGAAAACTGATTCCCCCGCCGATTCGGCCCCGTACGCGGAATTTCCCGAAAGCGTATTCGGCCGCGGGCGCCACGGTTATCGAGAGGGTTTGCGCGTCGCTTTTCACGTAGATTCCTGCACCGTCGTTTTTCATGAACGCGAAATCGGCCCGGAGACCGAAGGAATAGCGGATGCCGCGGTCTTCCTCCGGCGAAAGCGCGGGCGAGAGATAGAGGTTCGCGAACGCGGATCCCGACGGCAGCGGTTCCCCGTAGACGTCGTTCCAATCGCCGAACACGAAGCCCGCGCCGCCCGAGGCGCCAAGCGCGATCCAGGCGCGAACCGTTTTGTCCCCCGCGGGCTTATCCGCCTTCGGTTCCTTCGGCGGTTTTTCGGCGGGTTCCTTTTCCGCCACCGGTTCAGGTTTCTTTTCGACAACGAGCGTTCCGGCCGGGATTTCCGCCAGATCCGGCGCGTTTCGGAGGAACACGGCGTAGGAGCCGGCTTCGAGCGTCGCGGGGATGTCGCTCGAGATCTCGACCGGCTGTACGCGCGGGTTCTCGAGCGCGACGGGATTATCCGCCTCTCCGCCCTTGAGGATAAGGGTCGCCTCAGGCGAGAAGTTCTTGCCCTTGACGATAAGCGATAGCGCCGACCCCGCGTCCCGAGCATCCTCGAGCGCCACGCGGGAAACCATTCCCGGCTCGACTGATACGATCGTCGGCGTCGGGTATTCCACGGTGACCGCGTTCTTTTTTTCCGCCGAGAAGGAAGGGGGATTCGTGAGTACGAGGGTGTATGAGCCCCGCTCTGAAAGCGGCGCGCTCGTGAGCGTGAACGATCTGTTCTTCGCTTTTTTAATGGTGAGGGGAATGCTCTTTCCCGTCGGCGAGACGAGCGTCGCGCGGGCTTTTGAGGAGACCATATCCGCCTGAACGGAAACGCTCGCCTGCGTCCCGGGCGCTATCTTCGCCTGACCGACCCTCGTTATCGTCGGCGGCCCGTACGCGAGCACTTTGAAGGCTATCCAGTCGGAAGTGGAGTCCGCGTGGAGAAACTTGTTGAGTGTCGAGATTCTGAACCGGTAGTTGCCCGCCGGCAGGGCGAGTTCGATGCTGGTCTCGGCGGGACCCATCCGTCGCTCGAGCGCCGGTTTCCCGTCGTCGGTCGTGACCTCAATGTCGTAACCTCCCGCGCCCTCGACGGCATCCCATTCGATGTAGTAGGGAAGGCTTTCGCCGGTTTGGGCGAAAGACCCGGCGCTCATGAGGAACAGGCCAATGATAGCGGCTACCGCGGTTCGCAAACGGTACATGGTTAAAACGCTCCTCGGGATTTCATGATCTTGATGGAAGGCGCCGAAAGAACCTTTGCTTGCACGATCCTGAAATAGGCCTTCGCGGGAGCGCTGGGCGTTTCGCTTCCGTCTTCTTCCGTTTTGACCGCGACCACTTCCCACGAGAATGAGTCGAGCGCGAGTTTCGTGAAGTCGGTGATCGTGACACGCGGTTCGACGGTTTTCCAGGAACCGAGCGATTGCGGGATCCCCGCCGTCATGCGATAAAGCCGCGCGGTGTAAAAGGATGCGTCGGTGACGGGCTTCCACTCGAGCGAGAGCGCCGAAAGCGCGTTGATGTCGAGCTGCTTCCCGTTTATCGGGAATACTGGTTCCGGCGCCGGCATCGGCTCGCGTACCCTGAATGACGAGATCGGCGATTCGCTGACCGGCGCGCCGGCCGCGTCGAGGAGAACGACCTTCCAGTAGTAAAGACCGCCCCGTTCTTCCTTGGGAAGGGTAAACTGGCCTGTTGGTCGATAGGGAACGAGCTCTCCGAGCGGGTTCGCGAGGTCCGCGGATCTCGACACCGTCACGCGGTAGCGATTGCCGTCGTTTCGATCGATCCAGGAAAGGGAAACCTTTCCGGAGGAGCCGTCGACCACCGCGCCGTTCGCGGGCGCCGATATCGAGAGGGGCTGAGGGGGAAGGATTTCGTATTTCGCGGGATTTGACCAATCGGAAGTCAGCGAACCCGCCTTGGATCGAACCGAAACGTACCAGGCGCCCGTCGACACGGCGTTTTTCAGGCTCGCGGAGGAGGCGTTGACGATCGCGCCGTATTGCACGGGCGATCCGCTCTCTTCCGGGCTGATTCTGATCTCGTAGGCTTCCGCGCCCGCTACCGGGGCCCAGGACGCGACGCCGCGCGCGACCGTCGGCGTCGCCGGGACCGCGAGGGTCGCGGTAACGATCGAGAAGCGCTCCCTTGCCGAGGTAAAGGCGACGCGGTTCGGGCCGTAGAAGGCGGTAACCGACCAGGAATACTCGCCTTCGTCGGCAATGTCGATCATCGTGCTTCGTTGTGTCACCATGCGCTGGATTATCGGGGTGTCTCCCGTCCCTTCGGCGAAGACGTCAAGGCGATACGAATCCGCGTTTCCCCGTTTTGCCCAGGCAAAGGGGACGGTGACGAACTCTCCCGCCTTCAGGAAGGATTTATCGACGGGGCTTACGGGCGCGCAGACGCCGCCTTCGGCGACGGTGAACGACCGCGTCTCCCCGGTTTCGTCGACGCGCCACCAATAACGTCCTTCTGAAAGGGTTTGAACGGAGCCGCTCGCGAGGGCCTCCCCTTCGACGGCCGGCTTCCGGAACGCCGCGTCTCGGGCTATCGTTACCCGAAGCGGCATGTCGGCGGGCGACCACGAGAAGACGACCTCGGCCTTTTTCCCCTCGGCGACGAGATACTCGTTTTGCCCGGGAGAGGTTATCGATACGGGCGCGGCGACGATCTCCCCGTTCGCGACGTCGAAGTTTGACGCGGCGTCGAGGGTTATCGCCTTCGTATCGCCGCTCGACACGATCGTCGCTGCCGGGGTCTCCGCGCGGACGGTCGTCTTCGTTTCGTCGCCGGTTATCCTGACCGCGCCTTTCTCGAGCGCGACCGAGCCGGAGTTCGTCTCGAGCTCGACCGGGGCGGCCTTTTCGCCCTGCGCGACCTTGATCGAGCCTCCCTTGATCGAGATCGTCGCCTTCTCCGTGGCGGCGTCAACGCGGACGTACACCATCGACCCCGCGTCGAGCGAGATCACCGTGTCGTTCGCGAGTCGTATCGTCGCGGAGGAGTTCTCCCCCGTGCGAATCGTGTCGTGGTTGTAGACGGGTCCGTCGCGCACGGCGGCCACCCATAGTCCCGTGCCTTCCTGCCGCTGCTCGGCGTAGCGATCCTTCCAGGTGATCGTGCCGACCTGCGTTCCGCGAAGCTCCCTGGCCCCCGTGATGTCGCGCACGAGCGCGGTCGCGGCTGCCCCGAAGCAGAGGATTACGAGCAAGACGAACGCGGATTCGCCCTTACTCAACAATCTCATATTTCTTCTCTTCGGCGTTCGCGTTGACCGTCGCGAGGTCGACGTCTTCATACCCGAGGTGCTCGCGCAGCTCGTGTACGTTCCTGTACGAGCCGGGATCGTCGAGTCTTCCGAGCACCGCGTAGATCTGCTGCGGCTCCGCCTTGCCCTTCACGAGGATCTTTTTCATCGGTTCGACCCTGAAGGCGTCCTTGACGAGCGACCAGGAATGCTCGGAGATGAGAATGTCAGTCTTGAATACCTTGTTGAGGCTCTCGATGCGCGAGGCGAGGTTTACCGCGTCGCCGATGCAGGTGTATTCCATGCGCTCGAGCGAGCCGATCTGCCCCGCGATGACCTCTCCGGTATTGATGCCGCTGCCGATCCTGATGATCGGCTTCTTTTCCCCGCCGCGGCCCCGGTTGAACTCCGCGAGCGCCTTTCGCATGAGGAGCGCGGCGTTCACGGCGTTTTCCGTGTCGTTGCCCGTGGAGTACGGGACTCCCCATTCCGCCATGATCGCGTCGCCGATGTATTTGTCGACGACGCCGTGCGTCCTGTTCACGCACGCGACCATCGCCGTCATGTACTCGTTGAGGAACTCGACGACCTCGTGCGGGGTAAGCCGCTCCGAGATCGCGGTGAACGACCTGATGTCCGAGAAGAAGATCGCCGCCGTCCTGCTTTCGCCCCCGAGCTGAACCTCGCCGCGGATGACCCGCTCCGCGACCTCCTTGTTGACGAATTTGCCGAACGCGCTCTTGATCTTGTCGCGCTCCTCGAGGCCTTTCGTCATGGTGTTGAAGGTATCCGAGAGCCTGCCGATCTCGTCGCTCGTCTTTACGCCGACGCGCACCGAGAAGTCTCCCTCTCCGATCTTGAGCGCGCCCGCCATGAGGCTCTGTATGGGCGTCGTGAGGGTTTTCGAGAAGAGAAAGAGGAGGAGCATCGAGGCGCAGAGGATGAGTATCGTGATGAGGCTGTTTCTTCTTTGCATTGCGTAGGCGCCCGCCATGGCGGTCTCCTTCCGCACGGTCGAGACCGCGACGAGCTGTCCGTCGAAGAATCGCTTCCAGGAGCCGATGCTCTCGGTCCCGGCCGAGTCCTCGAAGGTCATCTGCTTCAGGGTAGTCTCGCCCTTCATCGCGTCCTTCACGAGGGCGTCGCCCGAGAGGTTCGGCCTCGTCATCATGAGTTCCCGGTCGACGTGCACGACGAGATTCCCCGAGGCGTCCACGATGCTGTTCACGTAGAGTTCCCTCGCCGCGACCGCCAGGATAAAGGGTTCTCCGTCGAGCTCGGCGAGAACGACGCTGTCCGCTTCCGTATCGGACAGCAATTGATAGGGAAAGAGGATCGCGAGCGCGGGCTCGCCCGACTCGGGCGAGGCGTTGAGTATCGCCGGCTGGTTCGCGAAAGCGGACAGGAGCGCGACGTTTTCCCTGGCGGCGAAGGACGAGATGTCGTCGATCCGGGATTCCCCCGCGACAGCCGATTCCTCGACGTTCCCGTCCTTTCGAACGAGGATGTGCACCGCGCGGATGACGGGATTTTGCGCGAGAAGCTCTTCCGTCGGCGCCACCCCCGTGCCGCCGTAGACGAGTCCGCCTTGCAGGGTCGCGGCGATGAGACGGGCGGCGTTCATTTCGTTCATGAGGTCGGTTTCGATTTTATCGGAAAGGAGTTCGACCCGATCCTGGGTATTCGTAAGAAGGGTGCGCTCTATTTCGGCGCTGAAATACAGGGTGGATACAATGGTGAGCCCGGCGAGCGAAACGCCAAGGATGAGCGAGACCATTCCCGTGAGCTTGAACCCGATAGGGATGAAAAACCTGCTTTTAATCATGAAGCCGTTCCTGTTGTCGTGGAATAGTCGCCTTGCGAACGCCATGGCCTGAACCGGCAAGGGAATCTCACCCAGGCGAGCAATGATCAGGCGGTGTCTCCGGCGTTTACGCGCTCGTTACAATTATACACTCACCGGAACGGCTTTAACAAGAAGCTGCGGGTTTTTCATTAAATTTGCAAAGCGCGCTTGCGTTCGGGATAAATGCAGGGTATCATGAAGCCAATAAAAATAAAGTCGCCTTCTGAGAAATCCATGTTAGAGCCTTGCTTCGTGCCGGAGGGATTGCTTGGATACTGCGCTATCCGACGTCAGGTCGGGTATCAAGACCTTTTTCATCGTGCCGGAACTCTCCGTATTCCCGGAAGAGTGCCTGAAGAGCTTCTGCCTTCACGGTTATGAGGCGTACTACGTTCACGACGACCCCTATTGTCCCCTCGTATCGAAGATACACCTCCTGATCTCGGCCTTCGCCGAAACCATTTTCTTTTTCAACATTGACCGAAGGATCGAAGGGATCGACTGGGCCGCGTTAATCCGGAAGCTGCAATACACCTATCGGGACCGGGTGAGAATCGGGGTAACCTTCCAGAAGCGAAACAGTCTCGAGGAGACGAGGCGTCTCGAGCGGCTGTATCTTTACGACATTGGAATCACCTGCGGCTGTATACCGATCGAGTACCAGAAGTGCAAAAACTTGCCGCTGTTTCTGTCCGTTCTCGCGGCCAACAGGGCGAACGGGCAACGAAAACACCTCCGCGCGGTATGCTCCGACGCGTTCAGGATGAACATGCTCTTCAAGGGGCGCCAGTACTCGTGCGCGATCCGCGACATAAGCGTGAGCCATTTTTCCTGCGCGTTCCTCGGCGAAGAGCCCGAGATCCCGATCATGGAAAAGATCAAGAACCTGCAGATGAATCTCCGGGGAACGCGATGCACCGTCGACGCGGTCTTGTGCCTGAAGCGCGATATCGGCGGGTGCCTGATCCATGTGTTCGTTTTCCGGACGCAGGACGGCCGGGAGGGGCTCGATTACGAGCAGCAAGAGCGGGTAAACGGGGTCGTCTTCAACTATTTTTCCGGGATGGTAAACGACTTCCTCCGAAAGCTCTTCGATGCCGAACGGATTCGCCTCTCCCAAGCGCGTGGCCGCTCTCCCTCCCCTCTGTCGAACGAGACTACCGCGAGCGTACTCGATCTCGACGTGGAGACGCTTCTCGCCCGGGTGGATTGACGGCTGTTCCCGCTAGTACCCCGGCTCCTCATCTCCAAGCTTCCACGCGTGCTCCGTCGTCCATAATCCCCCCCTTCTCGCGAAAAGAGCGACGTGGTCGACGGGAAATTCCTCGTCGAGATCGAGATGGGCGAAGTACTCGAGCGCGCGCGGGACCGCGATCGCGGGCAGGTCTCGATTGGCGACCGTGAGGTGCGGAACGAAGGGTCGCGCGTCTTTACCGATTCTTCCGGGAAGGGCGCGCGCGATGGACGCGTACAGCGAGTCGCGAAGCTCCGTCCATCGGGGATCGCTCTCGACGCGCGCGAAGACCGTGCGCTCGCCGAACGCGCCGAAGCCCGAGACTCGGGCGACGAAAGGAGTCGCATCGTGAGCGCATGACGCGATCGCGCGGGCGAGAAGCTCGAGGTCGCCGGGATCGGGGAGCGCGAAGGGCGGGACGAGCGTCACGTGGATGGGCGTCGAGAAGCCCGAGCGACAGCCGAAGGTCTCGCCCATCCAGAGGCGACATTGCCCGAGGGTGTCGGCGAGCTCGTCGTTCGCGAGTATCCCGATGAAATGCGTCTGCGGAAAGGGAAAAGTCATGATAGGAAAATAAGCTTTTCTTGTTCCCGCGCATAGCCATTAACGCTAGATCGCATTGGTATAACACACAGCAATTCATTTTTCTTGACAGTGTTGCTTTCCAGAATCTACCATGACATAAGCAATATTATTGAAAGGAGCTGAAAATGAAACGTTTTATGTCGGGAATTCTCGTGGTGTTACTGTTTTTAGGGTGTTCAAACGGAACAGGGTCCATTGATTCGAGCAATGACAATCAAGGCAACCGTACCGCCGTGCAATTTTCGTTTTCAGAGGCGGATCTCGTTGATTCTTCTACCACGAAACAAGCCGTTGGGAAAGCCGTAATTGCTCGTTCAGCGATGGGAACGACGATAGATCCGAACGTCAGGCGTATTGTAGTGTCGATTTCATCTTACTGGAAGAAAATGACGCCCTCGGGAACATCATATTTTACTGTACCCATCTACGAAAACGAGGCAATCGAGGTGTTCAAATTCGGCAATCAATACTATTCGGGGAATCTATACCTGGACGAACAAGTTTCTAATGGGAATTATGAATCAAATTCTCTGGAAGGATACAAAATAACCCAATTTTTGGTACTGGATGGCGATAATGAAGTTATTTACGCGGCCCCGCGCTCTGGCTCTCGAATTTCATATAACAACCTTGGCGCGACCTTGCTCGATTATCTTTTTACCGCGGGTTTCGGATTGCCTACCGTAAGCGTGAGCGTCAATGTCGTATCGACGGCTAATTATAGCGCGGGCGATTTTGGGTATACGAACCTGAATGGATTCGCGTTTAAAACGGTACCGACCTTCGATCTTTCGATCGTGACGAGGGCGTTGACTTCGTCGCTTAACCCTAAGGATCAATCCGTTGCTGCCGTTCCCTCGTTGATTCAGGTGACCTACCCTGACGGAAAGACAGCTTCCTATACAAAGGCAAGTGGCCAGATTTCCTCGAATTCGACGACGTTCAAGGTGAAGGACAATCAAACAAGCTATACGATATCAGTTCAAAGCGGCACCACTCCGGTCAATCAGTATTCAAGGGTCTTCACGGCTGCCGAGCTTAAGGCGAATCCCATTATTACCCATACTTATGATTGGTATGCCCCGAAGTTTTCCAATACCTTGCTCAATTTTACCGATAAAACAACGAGTGGTTTTACCGTTACCTGGAATGGGTCCGAGAACAACGACAGCGAGAATTCCGTGACCTATGTGGTAGGTCTATCTAAAACCAATAATGATTCGCGGTTCGGCACGATTGATGGTAACGGGTACATGTTTGCGCCGAATACCTGGCCGACTTTAGGACTTAACACGGATGGTCTAAAATTTTCCTCGTCACTCGGAACGGCAACGAGAAGTTATTCCTTTTCGGCGCTTACTCCGAACACGACATATTACGTCGTTGTATTCACCAGCGACGGGTATGGTCGTTACTCCCGAACGCCCTGTCAGGCTGTAACGACAGCCGTTTCGACCAACTAGTAGTTTGCGAGACAGGCATTGCCGGTTATCATACCGCCATTGTTCTAAAAAAAGCCCTTGCGATAAGCAAGGGCTTTTTTATTGCTGCCTACATGAGTTCCTCGAGGTCGATCTCGCCGGCGACGCAGGGCGTGCCGATCGTCCAGTTCTCGAGGACCCGGGGATGGATCTCGCCGAACACGCCGACGGTCTTTCCCTTCACGATGACCGCGGCCTGGCGGCCGTGGATGAAGCGCGGGTCGTCGGACTCGGAAACCTTGTACTCGTGGTCAAGATAATAGAGAAGGCTCGCGACCTGGCTCGCCGCCTCGTTGAAGTTCGCGTCGCTCGAGGCCATGAGGAAGCCGAGGTGCTGCCTCGTTTGCGTGCCGGTGACCTCGCTTTCCTCGAGATAGGCGACCTTACCGATCTCGAAGATCCTGTGCGGATAGACCGCGTTCCCCGAGGGCGCCTCGGCGGCGAGGAGGCTCGGGAGGATCGAGGGCCTGACGAACTGGTAGTTCTCGGTCATGGGATTCGAGATCTCGATTACCTTCTCTCCCTCTTTCGCGTCGGCGATGTTCATCCGCTCGATGAAGTCCTTCCCGGAACCGAGATAGTTGAAGATCATCTCCTGGTAGCCGAGGCCCACCATGAGGCTCTTCGCCTTCCGGCTGAAGAGCGTGAGGGGGGTGAGCCGGCCGATCGTGAAGTCGCGCGGCTTCGCGGGCTTGAAGAAGGAAATCTCCTTTCCCATCATGACGTCCTCGATGATGTCGACCTCGTGGAGGAAGTCGTTCCGGTACTCCGCGGGATAGACGGTGACGGTGTCTCCCGAGGTCTCGACCTCGCTTCCCATCCGCTCGAGCGCGTCGCGGATCTCGCCGCCGGAGAGCTCGGCCCCGAGGAGGCGGTTGATCGCGGCGATCGTCGTGCTCGTCGACTTCTGGAAATAGTACGGGGTCGTGACCGACTTTCCGAGTCCGGTTTCGTAGGGATGCTCGACCTTTACCGGGAGGATCCGGTAACCCGCGTCCGCGAAATCGCAGGCGACGATGCTCGTCGCGAGGACGAGCGAGGGCATGTCGGTTCCGGTCATCTCGACGAGGAGGTCGGAGTCGCCGACCTTGACCGCGCCGAGGGTCGCGCTGTTGATGATCGGGGCCATCGACAGGACCTCGTTTTTCGCGTCGACGAGGAGGGGGAAGGCCTTCGCGTCCTTGAGGATCCAGCCGTATTCCTTCCCTTTCGGATGCTCGGTAAGGATCTGGCGGCAGGTCATCGGCGCGTCGCACGCGAGCGGGACGAAACTCGTCTTGTCGGGGTCGACGGCCTTGTAGTCGATAGGCCACGCGATGTTCGCGGAGCGGTACACGCCCATCGAGATCGAGCGGCGCTTGCGGCCGTAGTTCCAGCAGAGCTTTTCCTGCGTCTGGATGATGTCGAGGAGCATCGGCTCGTCGATCGGCTTTCCCGATATGACGAAGGCCGTCATGAAGGGGCGGATATCCTTGAGCGCGGGATCGACCTTGACGACGCGGCTACCTGAGTCCATCGCCTTTCCTTCGCGCGAGAAGAAATCCCCGTAATGGCCCTTTTTCGCCGCGCCGTGCGCGTGGAGCCTGAGCTGGCGCGCGACGCCGGCGGTCGACCAGAGGTCGGGCCGGTTCGTGTCGTTGAGCTCGATCTTGATCGTGCGCTCGGCCTCGGGAAGCGAGGCGTCGGGTTTCTCGTCGAGCTCGGCCTTCCCGCAGGTAAGGCGCTCCTCGAGCTTCGCGTAGTCGTATTTTTCGCCGAGGAGGCTGAAGAAGAGTTTCTCGTTTACTTCGATTTTCGGCATCTATCGCTCCTTAGTTTCCGTTATGTTCCGGCATCCGGCGGTGCCAGCTTCGGGGAAACGGTCCCCGCTCCGCTGTCGCCCTCGCGGGCTCCAAAGCTCCGCGGGAACGCGTTTCCCCGGCGTCCACCGGATGCCGGAGATCAACGGTAAGCCAGTCGCCTGGCGTGAAAGCTCAGTACTTGGCCTTCCGGAGACGCACGCCTTCGATGTCGCCCGAGAAGAGCTCGCGGAGGTCGTTGAGGCCGAGCGCCATGAGGGCCATGCGGTCGATGCCGATGCCCCACGCGAGGACCGGGACGTCGATTCCCATCGCGCGCGTCACCTCGGGGCGGAAGATGCCCGAGCCGCCGAGCTCGAACCAGCCGAGGACCGGGTGCTTGATGTGCACCTCGATCGAGGGCTCGGTGAAGGGGAAGTAGCCGGGGACGTACTTCACGTCGGTGGCGCCCGCGATCTCGACCGCGAACATCTCGAGGAAGCCGAGGAGGGTCTTGAGGTTCACCTCGTCGCCGAGGACGATGCCCTCGGTCTGGTAGAAGTCGGAAAGGTGGGTCGCGTCGACCTTGTCGTAGCGGAAGCAGCGCGCGATGCCGAAGTACTTGCCGGGGATCTTCGCCTTGTGGAGCTGGTGCGCGGAGAGCGCGGTGCCCTGGCTCCGGAGGATGAGGCGGCGGGTGAAGTCGCGGTCGAAATTATAGTTCCATCCGCGGCTGCCGGTGTTGCCGCCGTTCTGGTGCGCGGCCGCGACGTTCGAGAGCCAGGGCTCCTCGATCGACTTCGCGTGGGTCGGGTTTTTCACGTAGTACGCGTCGTGGATGTCGCGCGCCGCGTGGAACTGCGGCATGAAAAGCGCGTCCGAGTTCCAGAACTCGGTTTCGACGAGCGGACCGTCGAACTCCTCGAAGCCGAGCGAGCAAAGCTTGTCCTTCACGCTCTCGAGAAAGCTCACGTAGGGATTCGTGCGGCCGGGGATGATTCGCGCGGGGGGGATCGCGATGTTGTAGCCGCGGAAGGTCCCGTTTTTCCACTCGCCGGACTTGAGCATCGCGGGGGTGATCGATCCGATCTCCTCGCCGGTGATGCCCGCGGCGTCGAGGGCTTTCTTCACCTCAATGGCCTCGCTTGCGAGGCTGTATACCACGGTCTCGCGCTCGACGACGCGGAACGGGGAGTCGGCCGAGCCGCGTTTCTTGGCGAGCGTGCCCATGACGGCGACCTCGTCGGGGGTGAGGGTTTTCTGGTCGAGCGAGCCCGAGGGGGACTCCGAGGCGAGGCGGATGAGCGCGACGGTGATCGCGTGCCGCTTGTCCTTCGGCATCTCGACGAAGGCGGCTTTCTTCGATTCGTCCATGCGAACGGCGCCTTCTTTCGAGAGGCTTCCGAACGCGGAACCGACGTCCTTCTGCTCGAGGCCGAGGGCCTCGGCGATCTCGGGGAGGGTGTGCGGTCCCTTGTCCTTCAGGAGGGTGAGGATGCGCTCGTCGGGTGTTCCCGCTTTCGCGAACGCGCGGCCAAGCTCGGTGATTTCGAAAAAGGTATTGGCTTCCCGCCGGACCTCGGTGACGAGACCCTTGCCGCCAAGCCAGGAAAACGCCTGGTTCGCGTGGCCCGGCTTGTAGTCGAGTTCCTTTTCAAGCCGTTCCGAGGTGAGCTCCGTCCCGGGCGCGAACGCGCGAAGGACGCGTATCTCGAGCGGATGCAGATTTTTCACTATTGACTGTACATCCATGACTTACTCCTGTTAAAATATGCGTATATTTATACCATTTTCGGCGGAGTGCAGTAAAGGGTGCGAGAAAAGGTTAAAATCAGGACGAAGTTCTTCCTTGTCGTGCTCGTGGCGGTCATTCCCGTCGTCGCAATAGCGGTATATTCCGCGCTGTTTTTCCAAAGATCCTATATAAACGAAAACATTACCCAGATCACGAACCTTTGCGACGGCTTTACCAACGAACAGCGGCTCATCGTTCGAAACGCGGAAGAGATGCTCGTCGCCATATCCCAAACGAGGGCGGTTCAGGAAGCCGATTACCCCGCGTTGAACCGGTACCTGCAGGACCTGATGCGCGTGTATCCCGATTACGCGGTTCTTCTCGCCGCCGACGAGCGTGGCCTCGTCGTCGCCTCCGGCGTGGACAAGATCGGGTACACCCTCGCGGACAGGCCGTATTTCCAATACGCCAAGGAGACCGGCCTCTTTACGCCGGGGCAGTATATCGTGAGCCGTTCCACCGGCGAACACGCGATCACCTTTACCCTTCCCGTCAAGCTCGATTCGGGCGCATCCCTGTATCTCGTCTGCGCGTTCAGCCTGAGCAAGTACACCCGGGAACTTTCGCTCGATCGCCTTCCCCAGGGAACCATACTCGAGATCTTCGACTATTACGGGATGAGACTTTTTGCGAGTTCCGACGAACCTGGCGCTGCCTTGGGGCAGCGGGTTTCCGAGGATCTTTTCCGGCGTTCGCTCATGATGCCCTCGGCCTCCGCGCGAAAGCTCGCCGTTTCCGGGGTGCCGTATCTCGTTTCAACGGGGATCGTGAGCGCGAACGGGCTTTCCATCCATATCTCCGTCAGGATGCCCTATGACAGGATGCTCGCCGAGGCCTATACGCCGGTTTTGCGCATCCTTCTTTTCATGCTTGGCTCCTGCCTGGCCGCTTTTTTCCTTTCGATCAGGCTCGCGCGGCGTCTCGTCGTCGCGCGCATCGAGCGGCTTACCGAGTATACCGCCGCTCTCGCGGACGGAAACCTGAGCATTCGTTCCGAGCTGGACTCGGCGCCGGACGAGATCACCGAGCTTGCCGCATCGTTCAACAAAATGGCCTCGGCGCTCGAGGAACGGAACGCGAGCAACGAGCGCACCCTCGCCGAGAAGGAGCAGCTCCTCCAGGAACTCCAGAAACGGGTATCGGACAATCTTCAACTTCTTTCGAGCATGGTCAACCTGCAGATCGGGCACGCATCCGACGACGGGGTACGCCGCGCGCTCACGACCACGCATTCCCGCGTGATGGCCCTTGCCCTCGTGTACGAGACCATCTATCGCTATTCCGACGTCCAGCGGGTCCAGATGCTCCGCTACTGCACGGGGCTGTGCGACTATCTCGTCTCGCTCTACTCAGACGTGGGTACCGACGTGTCCTGTTCCGTCTCGGGGATCGACGTCGCGCTTCCGATTGAGAAAGCCTTGCCGCTCGCGCTGATCCTGAACGAGCTCGTCTCGAACAGCATTCTGCACGCGTTCCCGGGGGGCGCGGGCGGTTCCATACGCGTCTCGTTCGCCCGCGAAACGCCCTCGCTGATACGGCTGACCCTCGCCGACGACGGTATCGGTTTCGAGAGCGATGGCGCCTCGAAGGATACGATGGGCTTCGAGATGGTCGAGGCGCTCGTCGTCCAGATCCGCGGGTCCCTGTCCCTGAAGAGCGGCTCCTCCGGCTCCGAGATAACGATCAGGTTTCCGGACGATCAGTAGAGCGCGTAAGGGACTATTTCCTGGATATTGACGAGGACGGTGATGTCCGCGACGAAACGGCCCTCGTCGGTGAAGAGGCGCGGATTTTCGCGGAGCAGGACTTCGCCGCGGATTTCCTTCGGCTTGTTTTTCTCGAGTTTCCTCGCGTACGAGCGCACCGCGACCCGCACGGCGTCCGCGTAGGCGTCCCTGATCCCGGCGCTGTCGCGCTCCAGGGCCCCGTAGCCGCGTCCGTCGGCGGATCTGAACTGCACCGATTTCCAGTACAGCGAACGGCGCGCGGTCGTATCGTCCATGAGAAAGTCCGCCCAGGCGGAAACGCGCGGATAGTCGGGATCGACGCCGGAAAGGGAAAATCGGGGATCGTCGTCGCGAATCTCCGCGATCGGCTCGAGGGTAAAGACCTCATCGACCCGCCGGGTACGGTCACTCGGGACGTACTCGAAACGCCAGCCGAATACCATTCCCCCGAGCACGAATCGCGCGACCGAGCGGAGATCCTCGGCGGGAGGGAGTCTTGCCGGGCGTTCGTCGCCGGCCGGGGCGCTGTCCGCTCCCCCGCCATCAAAGCCCGTAGCGGGATAGGCTTCGAGAAAGACCCATATCGGAACCCGTACGACGCGCGGCGCTTCTGCGGACGCCTGCAGCGCCGCGATGAGGATGCATGCGCCGAACGCGAGGGCGCGGAAGGCCCTCATCGGCGCTTGAACCATACCCGGTACGGATTGATCCCGAACCTGACATAAAAATAGAGCCAGCAGACGCCGAAGCCGATCAGGTGGGTGCCGTGGGCCACGCCCCGGTTCGTCCCGGTCACGAGATAGAGGGTTTCGATCGCCGCGTAACCGATCACGAGAAGCGGCGCCGGGATCGGGATGATCGCCCAGATATAGACGACCGAGTCCGGATACAGGATCGCGTAGGCGAGCAGGATCGCGAAGACCGCTCCCGAGGCTCCCATGAGGAAGACGGACTCGGCGCCGGTGGCGAGGTAGACGGCAAGGGAAAGGGCTCCGCACAGCGTTCCCGACAGGAGATAAAGGAGGAGAAACTCCTTCGATCCGACGCGCCGTTCGACCGCGACGCCGAAGAAAAAGAGTCCGATCATGTTCGAGAGAAGATGCGACATCCCCCCATGGACGAATTGATACGTGAAGACCTGCCAGAACATTCCCCCGCGCGTCGCGAGGACGGGGTTGAGCGCGAGGTACGCGGCGGAGTTCGGCAACGCGTAATTGAGAAGAAAAAAGAGCAGGTTGACGCCGATGAGAATGAAGGCGGCGTTCCAGAATTCGTACCGGAAGGGCATGCGGACCAGGTTCTTGAGGCTCATGGAAGAAAGGTAGCAGTAAGGCTTTATTGGGGCAAGTACGTTTTCGCCGATTCACCGCGTTTTTAACGGATCGGGCCCTATTCCGAAAGGGATACCTTGTTTCGCCCCGATTGCTTCGAGACGTAAAGGGCTTTGTCCGCCCGGTCGACGAGAGCTCTCGCGTTCTGATCCGCTCCGGGCCGGTATTCCGCCACGCCGACCGATATCGTCAGGTTGAGATGCTGGCCGTCGTAGAGGATGTCGAGATTCTCGATCGAGGTGCGGATGCGCTCGGCGATCTTGACCGCCGTCTGGGCGTTCGTGTCGCAGAGCATGATCACGAATTCCTCGCCGCCGTAGCGCGCCGCCATGTCCTGGTTGCGGGTGTTTTGCTGGACCACCGACGCGACCATCTGAAGAACGACGTCGCCGCAGGCATGGCCGTAGGTGTCGTTGAAGCGCTTGAAAAAATCGATGTCGAGCATCAGGACCGAAAGCGGCAGTTGCTGCGACTCGCTGAGCTCGAGTTTCTCGATGAGCACGGTGTAGAAGTAATGCTTGAGCTTGAGGTGCGTCATCATGTCGGTCGTCGTCATCTCGAGGAGCGCGGCATTGCTGATGGCGATCGCGGCGAGGGAGGCGATATTCATGATGTGCTCTTTTTCGTATTCCGAGTACGGTTCCGCCGTGATCTGCTCGCCGAGTACGAGAAGGCCCGAAACGTGGTTTTTCGCCTTGAGCGGGACGATGAGGGTCGGTTCGAGCGCGATCAGGCCCTCGATGGACCGATCGATCGGGATGCCGCTCGTCCTGATGTCCTCGACGGTGATGCAGGCGTTCCGCTGCGAGATGAATTTCACCAGCTGATGGTCTTCGGGGATGGAATACTCGAATTCGTTCTGGAGCTCGAATCCGTAAAAATTCCTGTTCAACTGAAAGCAGGACGCGTCAAAGTTCTTTTTCGTGAAGATGGCGACGCCGAGGGTTTTCATCTGACCCATGCAGGTATAGAGAATGGCTTCGATAAGGGTCGAGAAGTCTATGACCGAATTGAGGCTTTTCGAGATTTCAAGGAGCTGTTTGAGATCGTATATCTGCTTTTCGGGAGACGCCTCGCCAGGGCCTCCCTTCTTTTGTTTTGGCATGTCTTATGTATTCTCCGTTTGTTCCTGCGCCTGCGCGGAAACAGACAACGTACCTACTATAGCATATTTTTTCATTATTTCAAGGAAATTACGAAATACTCCATTTTCACGCTCAAGCCAGGCAAACGAGTCGGCGTTTTTCGTGGACGAGGTCAACGTACGGATGTTCGTAATGTAGTCGGGCACGGTTTTTTTGTTGTCCTCGATAATGATCTGGGTGAAGTTGAAAACCTCAATGTAGTTGTTGACCGCCTGCTGGACGAACGCGCGGGCGTTACCGTTCATGTTTTCCACCATTTTGCGCAAGGGCTTCTCGAAGTCCATGCCCTTCTCGAGTTCGGTGAGGTACCCGGTGAGGATCTTCAGGCTGCACGGCTGTCCTGCGTTGAAGAGCTGCTCGAAGTCGACGATCTTGCCGCCGATGGACTCGCAATAGTAATACGAGGAGGAAAGGGAGCTCTGGAGCGTGCGATTCGCGAAGTAACCCTCGACGATCACCGACCTGAGGATCTGCTTGAAGTGCTGGTCGAAATAGTGTCGCGAAAAGGTCTTGATCACCTCGAGCGGCTTGATCCATTCGAGGGAAAAAGGGGTGAATTCCTGGATCAGCGCGTTCGTCGCCTCGTTGTACCCTTGAAGGGTCTCGAGCTCGCGCTGTCCGAAGGTCTCGTCGATGAGGCTCTGGATCTCGTTCGCCTCGCGCTCCTTGAGGAGTTTTCGGGAGTCGCCGTGGAAAAACTCGGTGATCCTCTCCCGGTATTGGCCGACGTAATCGACCGAATCCCTCGGTTGGTCCGGAACGAAGTCGGGATCGCCCTTGGTGACCCGGATGATCGCGAGTATGGCGTCTTTGCCGGCCTTGTTTTGGAGAAGGTAGGTTACCGCCTGTATTACGCGATTGAGCCGTCCCGAAAGCTCCTCGGTCAGGCGAACGCCCGCGCGCTTCGACTCGAGGAGCGCGATGATGTCGACGATCGCGGGGCCGAGTTCGAGTTTCGAGAGAAGATAGTACAGGTCGAGAAGGACCGGGATGATCTCGACGACCTCCACCTCGTGAAAGGTAGGCGTATCGACGGTCGTATCGTGGCCGACGTGCGCCTTGAAGGCGGGATCGAAGTAGGAAAAGAAATTATTGAAATCGAAACGGCAAAAATCCGAAAGCGCGTCCGCCTTTTGAAGGAGGATCCCCGCCTGTCGGATCGGTTGGGCGTCAAGCACGTGGAGAAACTGGGAGAATCGCTTTCCCTGTTCCTCGATGACCCGTTCGGGCGTCGCCTTTTGCGCGACGAGAGCCTCGGCCCGTTCCGAGAGGGAGAAGCTTCTCCGCTCCGCGCGCTGCTCTTCGGTCAGCGCGAGCTCAAGGAGGTAATCCCGATAGCGATCCTGCACCCGTCGGTCGGGGCTCGCGACGGTCGCGTCGAGGGTTGCCTTGATAGGCAGGAGAAACTGCGCGATCTGGTACAGGGTTGCCGGAAATGCGGGCAGGATGTATCCGTCTTGTCTCCATAGCGGGGTTTCGGAGGCTTTCAGTTGGGCCGCAAGGCGTTTGAGTTGCTGTTTCTTCTTGTATTCCGGCGAGGATGACGCGAAAAGGGACTCGACGAAATCCTTGAGAAACGCGATGAGCGAATTCACGAAACCCATAGGCCATTCTAAACGGATGCGATCCGTTATGCAAGGTTCAGGCTCGGTCCTGTGGGAACGGGAAGCCGAATCTCGCGAGAATCTGACGGTATTCTTCGATCGTCGAAGCCTTCACGAGCTCGACCCGGAGCGCCGAGCCGCCCTCGATCCCCTTGGAATAGGAGCAAAACCGCTTTCGCATCTCGCGGCACGCGACATGTTCCCCCGCGTCCGCCGCGAGGCTGTGGAGCTCCCTCCATCCCGAGGCGATCCTGACGTTCGCCGGTATCTCGCCGTACGCGCCGGTCTCGAGGAGGTCCCTCGCCTGGCGGAAAATGAAGGGATTTCCCATAGCCCCGCGCGCGAACATGACCGCGTCGCAGCCCGTTTCCTCGAGCATCGCCTTGGCCGATTCGGGCGTAAAGAGGTCTCCCGAGCCGAATACCGGGATGCCGGGCCAGCGCGACCGGACGAAGGCGACGAGCTCGGCGAGGAGATCCCAGCGCGACTTTCCTTCGTAACCCTGCGCCCTCGTTCGCGGATGGAGGGTAACGGCTTTCGCCCCCGACTCGATCGCGGCGGCCGCCGCTTCCTTCCAGGTGATGGACGCGTCGTCCCACCCCGAGCGGATTTTCACCGTTATCGGAACCGGGGCGATCGGGGCTTGGGCCGACCCTTGCGAATCCTCGCCGCGCTCAAGGCCCTGCGGGCGGTTTCCCGCGAAGGCCTCGCTCGCGGACACGGCCGCGCGAACGATGCCGGCGAGCCGGTCCGGATCCCGCGTGAGGGCCGAACCCGCGCCCGTCTTGTAGACCTTGGGTACCGGGCATCCCGCGTTGATGTCGATGCATTCGCATCCGGAATGCTCGAGCGCGAGCGGGACGGCGAGGGCCATGCGGTCGGCGTCCCCGCCGAAGAGCTGGACCGCGTACCGTTTCTCGTTCGGCGCGCGCCGCATCATGAGCCGGGTTTTCTCGGAGTCGCGGACGAGGGCCTCGGCCGATACCATCTCGGTATAGGTGAAGGAGGCGCCGTATTCGACGCAAAGCGAGCGGAACGAGCGGTCGGAATACCCCGCTACGGGCGCGAGAAAGAGGTTTCCGGGAATGTCGAGGGAACCGATGCGGACCGGGTGCCAGAGTTTCCCGGTTCCGCCTGAGGCCTGACCCGGAGAAACGGCGGCCGTCATTCAGGAAGGCGGAAGAACTTGCAGCTGTTCGTCCACAGCTGGGCCGCGAGGGCCTCGAGATCCATCTCGAGCATCTCCGCGAGGAACTTCGCCGTCGAAGGGGTATATGACGGCATGTTCCGTTTGCCGCGGAACTCGGCGGGCACCATGAAGGGGCTTTCCGACTCGATGAGAATTCGGTCGATCGGAAGGGTAAGGACCGTCTCGTGAAGGTTTCGCGCGTTCCGGTAGGTCAGGTTTCCCGCGAAGGAGAAATAGAGGTTGAGGTCGAGCGCGATCCTGGCGTATTCGGCGTCCTCGGAATAGCAGTGGAGCACGCCTCCGGCCTCGGGAAGGCGCTCGGCGAGGATATCGAGCACGTCCTTGCCCGCGTCGCGATTATGGATGATGACCGGCATGTCGGCCTTGTTCGCGAGCTCGAGTTGGGTGATAAACAGTTCAATCTGTGAACGCTTGTCTCCGTATTTCCGGAAATAATCGAGGCCGATCTCGCCCAGGGCGACGACGTTCGGCTGTTTGAGGCCCTCCTCGACCGTGCGAATCCAGTCGCGGCCGGGATTGGTCACCTCGGACGGGGATACGCCTATGGCGTGATAGACGGACTGTGCGGATTTAAGGGTCGGATACACGACGCTGAAATCGTGCAAACTGTTACAGATGCTGACGATACGGGTAACTTGCGCCTGTTTCGCTTCCTGGATCACCCGAAGCTGCTCGATCGGGTCGTCATAAATAAGCCCAATATGAGCGTGAGTATCAAAAAATTGCATGGCTGACTTCCAATCAGAGAGTAGTGGGGCCTGAACGGGCCAAAAGATATATCCAAACTGGATATAACGATTATACTTCAAAATAGCATAGCTTCAACCTGGCGTCAATAAAAAACCGGTTCCTGAGGACCTCGCCGGTTTGACAGCTATTTTTGTTCCATGATATTATACATTTCAAAAGTATGTTTTTTTAGCGTTCTGACAGGGAGTACATTGTGCCCAGGACCAGAGGATACAAGCGGGTCGAGAACAACATCGTTCGCTCAATCGGCCGGTTTTTTAAAGGATGTTTCACGGCCGTCGGCAACGCGCTTTCCGCCTTCATCCGCGGGGGCAGGCGAAAGCTTACCATCATGGTGGTGCCCCATTCCCAGAAGCGTGTCGTGAATTTCCAGACAACGCTCTTTTCTCTCGTTTCGTTCGTCGTCGTCATCGTCGGCATATTCGCTTCGTTCTTCTGGTTCTCGAGGAATTCCCTCGTATCCGCGCGGAATATCGCCGCGCTCGAGAAGGAGTCGCGGGAGACCCGCGCGAGCCTCGACAGCCTCAAGGACGAAACGGGAAACCTTCTCCGCGCCGCCCAGAATTTCCAGTCGGCCTTTTCCGGGACCCTTTCGGTGATCGGGCTCGACAACAACGCAGCCGCGTCTAAAAGCAGCATGCAGAACGGCGACCTTTCCTCGCTCTTCAACGTCAAGGAATCGGCGACCGGGTCGGTCAAGGAGATCGCCGAGCTCCAGCGCCTCACCGGCTATCTCGAGAATTCCGTCCAGCCCATCGAGGAGATCGGGAAGCTTCTCGACTCGCAGAACACCCTCTTTTCGGACATCCCGAGCCTCTGGCCGATCGCCGGCGGAATCGGGCACGTCTCGATGGTCTTCGGCCAGAACCGGCATCCTTTCACCGGTCAGTGGTATATCCATAAGGGCGTCGACCTTTCCACCTATCGCATGGGCGACCCGATTCTCGCGACGGCCGATGGCCAGGTCGTGACCGTCGAGTACGATCCCGGATTCGGAAACTACGTGCTCATCAAGCACAAACACGGATTCTATACCCGTTATGCCCACATGCAGTCGTTCCGCGTCCAGCGCGGCCAGTATGTGCAACAGGGACAGGTAATCGGTTATATCGGAAATACCGGCGTCTCGACGGGGCCGCACCTCCATTACGAGGTGCACATCGGATCCGACGTAGTCGACCCGATGAAGTACCTCAACATCAAGGTCGCGGCGCGCAAGTAAGGGCGGTACAAGTGGCTTTCCAGATCCAGGAAGACGTTTCAATCAATACCATCGTCGGGCCCGGCGCGTTCATTCGGGGCGAGCTGAAAATCGCCGGCTTCATCCGCATCGACGGCGACATCGACGGGAGCCTCGAGACCCCCGGCCGCGTGATCATCGGCGAGAACGCCCGCGTACGCGGGGACATTCGCGCACTCGTCGCGACCGTCGGCGGGGTGGTGCAAGGCGACGTCATCGCTCCCGAGGGCGTCACGATCCTTTCGTCGGGAATGGTTCTCGGGAACGTCATCACCAAGCGCCTGCAGGTCGAGGAGTCGGTCGTGCTCAACGGCGCGTGCGTCGCGGTGAACGATCAGGCCCGTTTCGACGCCGCGCTTTCCGAGTACGATAACCGTCGCGCGCTCGGCTCGACGACGCTTGCCGGCGCGCGATATCCGGCCTCCGGTTCGGGTCGCTGATGGCGGGCGCGGGACCCATCGAGTCGGCACCCTTTTTCGCCTCGATCGCGGGGCATGCCGCGGTGGCGGGCGGAGCCGCGCGGCCTTCTGACAAGAAAGAGAAGCCGGGCGTAAGGCGATTTGACCGGCTCGTCAAGGAAGAGCTCGCAGACCGGGCCGAAGAGGCCGAGCGCTCGATTCCGGCGCATCTTGTCGGCTTGCCCCCGGAGAAGATCCTTTCAACGCTTCTTGACGACGTGCACTCCGCGGGAGACGCCCTCAAGGAAAAACCGTTGCCCGACAACATCGTGGCGTACAAAAACGCCGTCAGGTCCTTCGTCCGCTATGTGGTGGAAAGGACCTACACCGTAACCGAGAGCGTCTCCGGGGGAAATATCCTCAAGCGCAAAAAGTTCACGCAGGTGCGGGTAATCGACGAGAAACTGGAGCAGTTGGCTGCAGGGATCCTTTCCAATCAGCGCCCGCAACTCGGGCTTCTGGAAAAGATCGAAGAAATCAACGGGTTGTTGGTCGACTTGATGTCCTGACGACCGAAGGCGAGGAAACGCATGAACAGCGCGTTCGAACACGACGATATACCCCAGGATCTTTCGAGTCTCGAAGATCCCCAAGGGGAAACGATAGAGGTTGCTCCGGGAAGTTATGTCTTTCCCGACCCTCTGTATCACCTGAAGCTCGAGTACTCGAGCGAAAGCATCTACGCGACACACCCGACGCTCCAGCTCACCGTCGGCGAGTACGTGCTCGTGCCGACCCGCTACGGGCGCGATCTCGCGCTCGTCATGGGGAAGATACGCGTGCCGCTCGGTATAAGGCCGGACGACGTGGTGATGATCGAGCGGAAGGCGGACCCCGCCGATCTCGCGCGCGCGGAGGATTATCGCGAACGCGAGGATAAGGCGTTCAAGGTCTTCCGCGAGAAGGTCGCGCAGCATCGGCTCGAGATGAAGCTCATCGCGACCCACTATCTTCTCGACGAGCCGAAGATCCTGTTTTTCTTCAGCGCGGAGAACCGCGTGGACTTTCGCGATCTCGTGAAGGACCTCGTCTCGATATTCAAGATGCGCATCGAGCTCAGGCAGATCGGCGTTCGCGACGAGTCCCGCATTACCGGCGGACTCGGCGTGTGCGGCAGGCCTTATTGCTGCCATTCCGTCACCGATAGGCTCAAACCCGTCTCGATCCGCATGGCGAAGGACCAGAATCTCTCGCTTAACTCGCTGAAGATTTCGGGGCAATGCGGCAGGCTCTTGTGCTGTCTCGCCTACGAGCACGACTGGTATTGCGAGGAGCGGAAAAGCCTCCCGAACGAGGGTATCAGGCTCTTTTACGACGAGGCGAATTTCCGCGTGACCGAGGTCAATCCGCTGACGCGGATGATCAGGCTTCTCGGGGAAGACGGCCGCGTCCTCGAGATCCCCTCGACGCGGATGGTTCGCGTCGAGGGCAAGTGGAAAATTCAGTAGGACATTCCGGATAATGGCATGACAAAGCCGACGCGCGGTCTCCGTGCGTCGGCTTTGTCTTTCTCGGTTCGCTTTGCCTTATGATAGGGTAACGACGGTTTTCAGGCTTTCGGGCGACCAGGGCGATCCGGAGAACGACCCCGCGAACGATACCGACGAGAAGCCGGACTCGCGCGCGAAGCGTTCGATTTTTTCGGTCGTCAGGGGAATGACCGCGGTTCCCTTTTGAAGCGCGATCTTGCGGCCGTTTCCGAGCTCGAGCGACGCGTCGAGGAAGTACGATTCGTTCGCGTCGGGGATCAGGGCACGCTTCAGGGTGACGCGGAGCGAGCTCTGGTCGGGGAGCCGGATTACCTTTCCCGGGCTAATCGAGTCGAAATTGAAGGTTTCCGCCACGAGCGTGCCGCCGGGTGCGAGAAGAACCCGCGCGTCATGGAAAAATTTCCTGATCAGGGTTTCGTCTCCGATATACGGCAGGAAATTGTCGACGCTCGCGATGATGTGGAAGGATCCTTTTTTAAGGTATCTTGCCATGTCGAGCGTTGACATCTCGAAGAAGCGCGTCGTGGAGAAGCCCCGTTTCATCCGGCGCTTCGCGGTTTCAACCATCTGGGCGTTGCGGTCGATCCCGGTAATGTCGATGCCGGGCCCCGAAAGTTTGTTCTCGAGGTTACCGGTCGCGCAGGCAATTCCGAGGAACCGGACAAGGGGTGCGGTTCCCGCAGCGATGCGTTTGCCCTGTTCCTGTTGAAGCGCGCGGAAAAAGGCGAGTTGGGCTTCGTCAAAGGGAAATAGTTCGTCGTAGTACTCGAGTATCTCCGAATAGTAATCCTGCAGCGTTTCAACCATATGCGGCGGAGGCTGATACCCCGCCATCCCCATGCTCATGTAAGCTCCTTCAGTAATTTCACATACCGGTCATATTCTGTATTCGTTCGGGATCGCCACTATAGCCCTGGCAGGGCATCGTTGACGAGAGGTGATCCGGGGTATTGAACACGATAGAAGTATAGGCCGTTTCTCCCCGGAAAACAAATTATCCCGCGTGTGATCGGGGTCGCTTTCCGGCGCTCGATTGAATGTACACATGAAGGGATAGCGATGGCAAGGCTTTACAAGGTGAAAATTTGGCAATGGCGGATCCGCTCGAAGGATTTCCCCGGGCGCGGTTTGCGTCAGGATTGAGAGGTCGAAGCCTGGTCGGCGGTATCGCCGATTCCGGAGTCCGCGTGATGGAGGATCTTTTTAAGATAATCCTCGAGTTTTGTCGCGGTTTCCCGGCAGATGGCATGTTCCATCCGGCACGCGTCGTTCTCGGCGGTTTCTGGCGATACCCCGAGGACATCAATAAGGAAGAGTTTGAGATTATTGTGGCGGGCGCGAACCTGCCTGGCGGCCTTGAGGCCCTTTTCGGTGAGCTTTACGTCCCCGTAATGCTCATGCTCGATGAGTCCTGATTCCTTGAGTACGCCGAGCGACTTGTTCACGCTCGCGCGGGATACGCCGAGGGTTCTTGCAATGTCTATGGAACGTACCTGGCCGGATTCGGCGGCAAAGTCGAGGATCGTTTCGAGATAGTCCTGTTTGGACGCGCTCAAAGAGTCGGGCATGCCTAGAAATATACCCTAAAACCTTTGACTAAACAACTGATATTTTGTATAGTAAATGTAGCTAGAGGTTAACATATGGGTTTGGATCAATTGCTACCAGGTGAATCGGGCGTCATTCACAGCGTTACCGGGACGGGCGCGCTGAGAAGGCGCCTTTTGGATATGGGTTTAACCCCCGGAACGCGCGTATCCGTGCGGAAGGTCGCGCCATTCGGCGACCCGATGGAGTTATCCCTGCGAGGGTATGAACTGACCCTTCGCGGCGAGGACGCGCGCACGATTCGCGTCCGGCGGGCGAGCGCATGAACAGGCACGTGACCGTCGCCCTCGCGGGAAACCAGAATTGCGGAAAGACGACCCTGTTCAACCAGCTTACGGGGAGCAACCAGCACGTCGGGAATTTCCCCGGCGTGACCGTCGAGAAAAAGGAAGGCTTCGCGAGAAAGCGGCCGAACGTGACGGTCGTCGACCTTCCCGGCATCTACTCGCTTTCCCCGTACACCGCGGAGGAGGTCGTGACGCGGGACTATCTCGTGCGCGAGCGCCCCGACGTGATTCTCAACATCGTAGACGCGACGAACATCGAGCGGAACCTGTATCTCTCGCTCCAGCTCATGACCCTCGGCATCCCGTTCGTGCTCGCGCTCAACATGATGGACGAGGTGCGCTCGAACGGGGGGACGATAGACGTCGAGCGCATGGAACGGGAGCTCGGCTGCTTCGTCGTCCCGATATCCGCGAACAGGGGAGAGGGAATCGACGAGCTTCTCGAGCGCGTCGTCGACGCGGCCGCGGGCAAGCACCCGGCGGGAGCCTCGGGTCGCCGGGTCGATTTCTGCTCGGGGCCGGCGCACAAGGCCCTTCACGCGAGCACGCACATCGTCGAGGATCGCGCGCGGGCCGCGGGTTACGAGCCGCGCTTCGCCGCGACGAAGCTCGTCGAGGGCGATCCCCCCATGGAAAAGGCGCTCGCGCTCTCCCCCGCCGACCGCGACATCGTCGCGCGCATCGTCGCCGAGATGGAAGAGTCGCTCGGTACCGACCGCGAGGCGGCCATAGCGGACATGCGGTACGCGTTCATCGAGGGCCTCTCTCGCTCGTGCGTGACCAAGCGCGCCGAGTCGCGCGAGCAGGCCCGCTCGGTCGCCCTCGACCGCGTCCTCACGAACAACATTCTCGCGATCCCGATCTTCGTCGCGATCATGTGCGCCGTCTTCTGGTTCACTTTCGGTCCCGTCGGGTCGTTCACGAGCGATTCGCTCGCCGGCCTCATCGATTCGGGGATTGCGCTCGCGGACTCGGGGCTCGCCTCGGTCGGCGTCAGCGACTGGATGCGCTCGCTCGTCGTGTCGGGCGCGCTCGCCGGGGTCGGGAGCGTGCTTTCCTTCCTTCCCGTCATCGCGATCCTTTTCTTCTTTCTCTCGCTTCTCGAGGACACGGGGTACATGGCGCGCGTCGCCTTCGTGCTCGACGCCCTGCTCAGGAAAATCGGACTCTCGGGCCGTTCCTTCGTTCCGATGCTCGTCGGCTTCGGCTGCTCGGTTCCCGCTATCATGGCCGCCCGCACCCTTTCGAGCGAGCGCGACAGAAGGATGACCATACTCCTTACGCCGTTCATGTCATGCTCCGCGAAGGTTCCGGTGTATGCCGTTTTCTGCGCCGCGTTCTTTCCCGATCACGGGGCGCTCGTGATGAGCGCGCTCTATTTCGGCGGGATCGCCGTCGCGATCGCGAGCGGTCTCGTTCTCAAGCGCACCGCCTTCAAGGGGAATTCCGTTCCCTTCGTGCTCGAGCTGCCCGTGTACCGGCTCCCCTCGCCGAGGTCGGTCGTGCTGCACCTTTGGGAGAAGATCAAGGACTTCGTACATCGCGCGTTCACGATCATCTTCGTCGGATCGCTCGTGATCTGGTTTCTCACGAACGTCGACTGGACCTTTTCGTTCGCGTCCGACGGCTCGAGAAGCATCCTCGCGGGGCTCGGTTCCGCGGTCGCGCCGGTGTTTACCCTGAACGGGTTCGCCTCGTGGCAGGCGGTCGCCGCGCTCGTGAGCGGGTTCACCGCGAAGGAAGCGGTCATCAGCACCCTGTCGGTCGTGCTTCCGGGAGGACTCGAGGCCTATTTCAACCCGCTTAGCGCGCTTTCCTTCCTCGCGTTCACGCTTCTCTATACGCCGTGCGTCGCCGCGCTGGCCGCGACCCGTCGCGAACTCGGCTCCCTCAAGTGGACGCTCGCTGCCGTCGTCTTCCAGACCGGGGTCGCCTGGCTGGTCTCGGCACTCGTCTTTCAGCTCGGGAGACTCGCCGGCTTTTGAGGGAGAATCGCGCCGGAATGGGATTCTTCAGCCGATCGTTTGGTAGATGAAGGTGATCGTCGCGCCGAGAAGGCGGCGATAGCGGCGACGGCGGATGCGGATCTTCCTGCTCTTGAAGAAGGCGAGCACGATCGCCTCCCACAGGAATACCCACCCGCCGATCGAGAGCCCCTCGACGATCGTCTTGAAGAAGATCCCCGCGGGAAAGACCGAGCTCAGGTAGAGCGAGCAGAACAGGAAAAGTATGGACGTGGCGAAGTAAACGAGGGCCTTCTGCCCGAGGACCTTGAGGTCCTTGCGGTACAGGAAGATCATGTAGCTGAAATAGGTCTTGAGCCCGTTCATGGTGCGATGCTCGCGGCCCTCGTTCATGATCTCGCGCGGCGCGAGGATCTGTATGTCGAACCCGTACTTGAGCGGCACGTCCGAGGAACAATCGTCCAAAAACGCGACGACGTGGCTCGCGAGATCCCTCTTTCGCATCGGTGACGGGTCGAGCTCGTTGAAGATCTCGGCGTATTCGCCGATCGACAGCTTGATGATGAAGTTGCCCGTCTCGGGATCCCGGTCGTAGATCCGGGAGAGGAGATCGACCGTCCTTTCGCCCATGGTAAGGGATCCTTACCGGATGCGCGAGATGAAGATGGCGCTCGGGGCGTCCTCGCGTTCCTTCTGTACCGCGTATTTGTCCTTGCGGTTCGCGAAGTAGTCGAGCGGCTTCCTGACCCCGAGTTCGCGGAGGTCGAAGTCGGGCTTGACCTGCCTGATGTACTGCATGAGCTGCGAGAGCATTACCCAGCCCGAGGCGTCCGCGAGCTGGTCGACGCCGCGGTCGATAAGCACCTCGGCGCGGCTCGCTTTCTCGTTCGTCTTTTTTCCGCCGCGCGTTTCCTTTTCCTTCCGTTCCTGGTTCGCGGGCTCGATGTGAAGGAACTCGTTGCAGGCGTTCACGAAGGAGCTTGGCGTCTTTTTCTCCCCGATGCCGATGACGTACTTACCCTGCTCGCGGATGCGGCTCGCGAGGCGCGTGAAGTCGCTGTCGCTCGAGACGATGCAGAAGCAGTCGAAATGCTGAAGGTACAGAAGGTCCATCGCGTCGATGATGAGCGCGCTGTCGGTCGAGTTCTTTCCGACGGTGTTGCTGAATTGCTGGATCGGCTGAATCGCGTACTCGAGGAGGAGCGATTTCCATCCCTTCATCTTCTCGGACGTCCAGTCGCCGTAGATTCTCCTGACGGAGACGATGCCGTAGAGGGCGATATTCTCGGATATGTCCTCGAGGAAGTTGTGCGAAATGTTCTCGGCGTCGATGAGTACGGCGATGTTCTTGAATTTATCGGGCATGAGGGCGCTCCTTACCAATCAGTTTCCCCCAAAACGCGCAAAGATGCAAGCGAAACCGTCCGCTCGGCGCCCGTCTAGCCCGTGTACTCCTCGGTCCTGTTCCGTCCGGCCTGCTTCGCCTTGTAGAGCATCTCGTCCGCCTTCGCGATCATCGTCTCGAGCGTGTCCTCGAGGCGCGCGGTGAGTCCCGCGCTGATAGTGACCGAGATGTTTCTTCCCTCGAAGAGAATCGGCTGTTGTTCCACGATGAGCCTGATCTTGTCGATGACGGTATAGGAGTCGTCGGGCTCCGTGCAGTGCATGAGAAGGCAGAACTCCTCCCCGCCGAAACGGGCGAGGACGTCCGCCTTTCGCAGATGACGGGAAAGGCTGTCGGAAACCGCGCGAAGGACCGCGTCCCCCGCGGCATGCCCGTGCGAGTCGTTGATGCGCTTGAAGAAATCAATGTCGAACATCGCGACGGCGATGCCGATGCTTCCCCGTTTGGCGTTCTGGAATATCGCCTCGCCGACCTCAAAAAAGTAACGGCGATTGTAAAGGCCGGTAAGCGGATCCTTGTTCGCGAGATCGGCGATCCGTTCCTTCTGTTCCTCGAGCTCGGTCACGTCGTCGATCGTGATGACGGTCATGCCTCCGCCGTTCCAGGAAATGGCCTTGGTGGAAACCCGCAGGTGCTTCTTGACGGGATTTCCCTGGATATAGAAGGTTCGCGAGACGTATGAGCGCTTGACGGCTCCGTTCGCCGCCTGCGAGGACGCGAGAACGGAATTCCGTATGGCGCAATTGGCGCACTCCTTCGTGTTTCCGCAGGAGACTCCCTGGTCCACGGCGAATTGGCATCCCAGCGCGTCCCCGCACAGGCGCCCGAGGGCATCCGCCTCATCTTGGGAAAAGATCGCGGAATACGCGTCGTTGACCCTTTGCACGCGGAAGCCGGTATCCACGAGAAATATCGCCGAGGAGAGGTTGTTGAAGAGAAACCCCGCGAATTCGGGCGACTCAAGGAGGGCATTGATCGAGTCCTGCATACCGTAACTGTACAGCGACCGCGATTCGTTGTCAATTTTGCTTTTTTACCGTCGGTGTCTGATACTTAATGTAACTTACGTTCCGGAGGGCTAGATGGCAAGGTTCGGCAATATGAGCGTTCGGGTTAAGCTGATAGCGGTTTTCGCGCTGATTATCGCGATTATCCTGGTCGGTTTTGTGTTCATTTTCCAGTCGCTGAAGGCGATGAACGAGACTACGGGGTATATCTACAATGAGGGTCTCGTCGGGATCGACAAGCTCATCGAGGCCGATCGCGACGCGTATCAGTCCGCGTATGCCCTGTCGCTCTGCTTTCCGGTTCTCGCGACCGTCGACGGGGAAACGCTCGACAAGCGCATAGAGGACGCGGACGCGAATTACAAACAGATCAGCGAGCGATTCATGGTTTTCGAGAAACTCTATATCGATGCCGAGAGGGCCGCGAATGACGCGTTCAAGGTTTTCCACGACAATTACGCGACGCTCGGGCGCCATACCGAGGCTATGAAGGGCTTGCTTCGCGCGCGCGACGGGGAAGGCGCCTGGTCGCTCTACACGAAGGAGTACACGAGCTCCTTTAACGCCATGCGCGAGGCGCTCAATACCCTCACGGAGGTCATGCTCGACGAGACCGCGAAAGACTATGCCGAGGGAAACGAGGCGTTCCGGAGGATTATCGCTTCCCTCGTCGGGATCCTCGCGGGGATCGTTCTCTTCTCGCTTCTTTGCACGTATATCCTCTATCGTTCCATTTCCGTCCCGCTCGACGCAATGCGGGCTTTCGCCTTCAAGATCGGTAGCGGGGACCTTTCGGCGGTAGTCGACGGGAAGATCCTCGCGCGCGGGGACGAGTTCGGCGTGCTTGCCCGAAGCCTTGACGAGATGAAGGGGCGCGTGCGCGAGGTAATATCGAACGTCGGGGAGATCGCCAAGTACGTAAAGACGGGCAGCGTCGAGTTGAGCGCGAGCGCGCAGCAGATCGCCCAGGGCGCGAGCGAACAGGCGTCTCTTTCCGAGCAGGTGTCCGCGTCGGTAGTCGAGTCGAGCGACCTTATCGTGAAAAGCACCGAGAATGCCGTCGCGACGGGGCAGATCGCGGTTAAGGCCGCGGCGGACGCGGAGTCGAGCGGAGTCGCGGTAGGCGACGCCGTCGGCATGATGAAGGAAATCGCCAAGAAGATCTCCATTATCGAGGAGATCGCGCGGCAGACGAATCTCCTCGCGCTGAACGCCGCGATCGAGGCGGCTCGCGCCGGCGAGTACGGCAAGGGTTTCGCGGTCGTCGCGACGGAGGTACGGAAGCTCGCGGAACGGAGTCACAGCTCCGCGAACGAGATTGGCGTCCTCTCCAACTCGACCGTCAACGCGTCGACGAACGTAAGCGCGCTTCTCTCCCAACTGGTCCCGGACATCAAGAGAACGGCGGATCTCGTGCAGGAGATCAGCGCCGCGAGCGCCGAGCAGCGGACGGGCGTCGAGCAGACGGCATCCGCGATCAAGCAGCTCGATACGGTGATTCAGCAGAACGCGAGCATCTCGGAGGAGTTGGCCTCCACCGCCGAGGAGCTTTCCGCCCAAGCGGAACAGCTTGCCGAACAGTTGAAGTTCTTTACTTTCGGGGAAGCATGAACGACCGGCCCCGCGCGGGGCCGGTTCGCGCCTTCCGTCGCGGTTTCCGCGAATAACCGTTGCAAAATCCTCACAAGTGCTTTACGCTTATGCTCATAGTACTATGAGTGAACAAGCGAATACTATCGGAAAGGATTTGATCCGTGGGCACATCGACTCGATCGTGCTCACCCTGCTTACCGAGCAGGATCGGTACGGGTATGAGGTCTACAAAGAGGTTCTTTCCCGCTCGGGCGGCGAATACGAATTAAAGGAGCCGTCGTTGTATTCCGCGTTCCGGAGACTCGAGGGGCAAGGGTATATCCGCGCGTATTGGGGCGAGGAAAGCCAGGGCGGGCGCAGGAAGTATTACGCGATAACCGAAACCGGGCGCGACTACAGCGCGCGCATTCGCGCTGAATGGACTCTCGCCCGTCGAATCCTCGATAAATTAATAGGAGAAAGCTGATGGATTCGGTCCACTATTTCGTGCGCGGGCTTTTCCGCGGGATGAGCGAGACGGAGAAGATCGCGGAACAGCGCGAAGAACTGGAAGCGCATATCAAGGACAGGATCTCCGATTCGATGGCCCGGGGCGTCCCTGAAGCCGAGGCATTCAGCGAGGCGGTCTCGTCCCTCGGGAACCTCGACGAGCTTATCGAAACGATGACCGGGGCGAAAAAAAAGATATACGAGAAAAAGGCCGAGATGCTCATGCTCGCGTTCGCCGCGGCGTACGGAACGGTCTACATGTTCGCAGTAGGCCTCTGGTTTTATTTCGATTCGTTCGGCCGACAGGCGATATTCGTCGCCATCCCCGGATGGCTCGGCTTTGTCGTGCCCGCGATCCTGAAATGGATCGACTGGAGAGCCCATCGGCACGAGACCGCGCTCGTCTCGCTCGACCGGGGCGATGAGGTCAGAAACGCCGTTATCGGGTGGTTTTTCATCTCTGCGGCGTGCTGGGCAGTGAACCTCCTTCTCGTTCCGACCGACACCTTCCTGCACGAGATATGGGCCTGGATGCCGACCTTCGGCGTGCTTTGTTGGCCGCTCATGAACGCGCAGTACGCCTGGATGGTCAAGAACCTGAAGAGCCTCGAGCCCGAGGCGACGCAGGGGTAAGCGGCGCTTGCGCGTCCGGAAAACGACCGATAGCCGGAATTCCCTTCCTCGTATACCCTTTATCCCAGGAGGCTGACCATGCCCACGTTGATCAAGGACAATGATTTTTATTCCCTTCACGGGATCTGGGGTGCGAACAGCGCGCTTGCCCTCGGGCGCATCGGACGCGGGGCCGGCGTGGTCGTCGGTGACGTGCAGCCGCCGCAGCGGGCCCTTTTCGCCGGCTACCGCTCGGGACATTCCCGCCCCGTTCTCCTGCCGTTCGCGCCCGACGTGAAGGTCGGTCTCGGCGTGGACGCCTTCGTCGCCGACGGTCCCGTCGATCCGGCCATATCGGCAGCGATGGGCGCTTCCTGTTTCGGCAGTGGCGACATCCGCCGCGAGATCTCGATGAGCGGCGAGACTTGGAGCGCGGGCTCCCTGTCGATGACCGTGACCTCCTTTTTCGGCGCGGTCCCGGATCCGGCGACCGCGGGTCGCGCTGCCCTCCGCAAGGGGATGCGTCCCGCCATATACGTGCGTCTGGCCTTCGACAACACGAAGGGCGACGAGCCGATGATCGGCGCGTTCGGGATGCAGGGCGTCAATCGGCCGCTTTCCGACACGACCGAAGGATCTCTCCTCGGGTTCGCGCATCAAACCGAGTGGGGCTTCGCGGTCGCGGCGCGCGAGGGCGTGGTCGAGGCGATGGACTGGGTGTCGCTCGCCTCCGCGTTCGACGTGACCCCGCATCCTATCAGGCGACTTGCCTCGGAAGGATGCCTTCGATTCGAGGTTCCGGCGCGCGAGAAACGCGAGTATCTCGTCGCGGTGGGATCCTTCAGGGACGGGGTCATAACCTCCGGCGTGCGCGCGCGGCTTTTTCAGGCGACCCTTTTCGCGGATCTCGAGGACGTCCTTCGCGACGCGCTTCACGGTGCCGGGGAGGCTCTCGCCGCCGCCGACCGGCTCGACGCGGAGTTGGACTCCGCGCCGCTCTCCGACGAGCGTAAATTCATCATCGCGCACGGGGCTCACAGCTATAACGCGAGTTCCGAGCTTTTGGTCGGCGAGGACGGGAACCCGATATTCGTCGTGAACGAGGGCGAGTACCGCATGATGAATACCCTTGACCTCACGATAGACCAGGCCTTTCACGAGCTCCATTACTCGCCGTGGGCGGTCAGGAACGAGCTCGACTTCTTCGCCGCCCGCTATTCCTTCCGCGATCGCGACGGAATCACCTTCACGCACGATCAGGGCGTGGCGGACTCGTTTACGAGGGCGGGGCACTCGAGCTACGAGATCCCGAACCTGACGGGATGCTTCAGCTACATGTGCTACGAGGAGACCCTGAACTGGATCCTCGTCGCGTGCCTGTACGCCCATAACGAGGGCGACACGGCATGGCTCGCGCGAAACGCGGAAACCCTCGCCACCGCGGTGGAATCGATCCTCGCGCGCGACGGGAACGGCGACGGCATCATGGACCGCGACTCCGATCGCTGCGGCGACGGCTCCGAGATCACCACGTTCGATTCCCTTGACGCGAGCCTCGGACAGGCGCGGAACAATCTCTACGTGGCGGTAAAGGGGTGGTCGGCGCTCGTATGCGCGGCCGGAATTTTGGGCCGGTTCGCGCGGGCGGGAGGAAGCCATCTCGCGGGATCCGGCCGTTCCGCGGCGCAGCTCGAGGCTCTTGCGGGCCGAGCCCGCGCGAGCGCGGAGAAGGCGGCCGTGACCGTGACCGCGCGGATGATCGAGGAGGAGGGATACATACCCGCGGTGTTCGAGGGCGGAAACACCTCGAGGATCATTCCCGCGGTCGAAGGGCTCGTGTATCCGTGGTTCTGCGGGGAACGCGAGTCCAGTTCGCTTACCGGTCCGTTCGGGCATCTCGTGAAGGCGCTCAGGAAACATCTTGATACGGTGCTCGCGCCGGGGGTATGCCTCGACGCGACGACGGGAGGATGGAAGCTTTCGTCCACGAGCCGGAACACCTGGCCCTCGAAGATCTTCATCAGCCAATTCGTGGCCGAGAAAATTCTCGGTTTTAACGACGAGCGAACCCGACGGGACGCCGCGCACGTGAGATGGCAGTGCGTGGGCTGCGCGGATTGGGGGGCGACCGATCAACTTGATTCGGCGACGGGAAAGGACATGGGGTCGCGGCTGTATCCGCGGCTCGTGAGCTCGATTCTCTGGATTCACCCGCCCGCCCGGCGCGAGCCGTGATCCCGGTCGCGCCGAAGCCCCGGCGGGGAACATGGTTCCTCCGGTCGCGTCGGCGCGATCAGCGGAGCGCGGAGACGCGCTCCAGCAGCGTGTCGTAATCGAAGACGGACGCGAGTTTCGCGAGTTCCTCGATTCGCTTCCGCCCGAGGCGCTTGAATTTTTTCGACTTGAGTTTTTCCATGATCTCCTCGACCGCGGAGGCGTCGCCCGTCTCGAGCGGGACGATCAGGCTCTCGAGCGCTTCCGCCAGCTCGTCGTCAGACCCGACCTCCTGCGGCGCCTTTCGTTCCTGCTTGAGGGTGTTTTTCGCGATTTTTCCGTTAAGCTCGGAGAAAATCTCGACGCAGATCGCCCGATACTCCTCGTATTTCGCCTTATGCGGCTTGTGCGCGCGCATGTCCGTTTCGAGCTCGCCCGTCACGCGGAAGAGCTCGGTTACCCCGAGATTGCCGGCAAGCCCCTTGACGGTGTGAATGAAACGGGCGGTCGCGTTTATCATGTCTCCCGACATCGCGCTCTCGAATTCGGGCTGGGGACGCTCGAGCATGTCACGGAGGCCCGCGAGCAGGCGAAGAAAGAGCGCGACGTCGCCCCCGAGTCGCGTGAGGCCCTCTTCCGCGTCCACGCAAGAGAATGCCGGGATCCCTTCGGGTTCCTTGTTTTCATTCTCGCCCTCGGCGGCCGGGGCGGCGGCCATCGTGGTCTTCTTGCGTCCGACGTATTTTTCCAGCGTGTTCCTGAGGGTCCCGATCTCGATGGGCTTGGTGATATGGGCGTCCATCCCGACGTCGAGGCTCTCGCGGACGTCCTCGGCCATCGCGTAGGCCGTCATCGCCACGATCGGGACGGGGGGAAGCCCTTCGGCGGCCTCGCGCGCCCTGATGAGCTTCGTCGCCTCAAGGCCGTTCATCTCGGGCATCTGGATGTCCATGAAGACCAGGTCGTACTGGTTGGTTTTCGATTTCTCGATCGCGTCGAGGCCGTTAACGGCGAAATCCGCGCGTATCCCGAAGAGAAAAAGCATCCTGTTGATGACGTCGCGATTTTGCGCGTTGTCTTCAACGGCGAGGACTCGCGCGTCGCGATACTGCTCGCGGGGTTTCGAGGCGACCGCGACCGATTTGCCGCGCGTCTCGTTGAGCGCGCGAGCGATCTTCGTCACGACCGTCGAGGGAACGAAGGGTTTGTCGATCGTTTCGGCGAAACCGGCGCTCTGTATGTCGTCGACGGAAAAATTCTTCGACCATGCGGTCACGAGAATGAACGAAGGCTTCTTCCTGAGCGATTGCCTCAGCTCGTGCGCCGTCTCGATCCCGTTCAATCCCGGTAACTGAAGGTCGAGGACGATGAGGTCATAGGGCTCGGAGGAATCCTCCTTCTCGACGGCTTTCGCGACCGCGTCCTCGCCGGTCTGAACGCAATCCGCACCCGCGCCGAATTTCTCGATGATTCCCTTTATTATCACCCGCGCGTTCGGATCGTCGTCGGCGACGAGAATCCGCTTCCCGGAAAGCGCGTTTCCCGCCACCGCGCCCGTTTCCGTTTCCCCTTCGGGGGGCGGGAGCGGGAGCGTTACGGTGAAGGTCGTCCCGATCCCGAGGGCGCTCGAGACCTCTATCGTCCCGTTCATCATCTCGACGAGCTGTTTCGTGATGGAAAGGCCGAGTCCCGTTCCGCCCGTCTTTCGCGCGAGTTCTGAATTTCCCTGCTCGAAGGCCTCGAAGAGTTTCCCGATCTGTCCCGGCGGGATGCCGCAACCGGTGTCCGAGACGACGAACCGAACCTTGCCCTCGCCCGCGTTTTGAACGGTGATGAGTATCTGCCCTTCGGCGGTGAACTTGCCGGCGTTGTCGAGGAGGTTTTTCAGGATCTGCCAGATTCTCACGGGATCGCCGACGACCACGGGCGGGAGCGAGGTGTCGTAATCGACGAGCATGTTTACCCGCTTGCCGTTCAGCCGGGGCGTCGTGACGGTGAGCGCGTTGTTGATCGTTTCCTCGAGCGTGAACGGTTTCGGGTCGAGATTCAGCTTGCCCGCCTCCATCTTCGAATAGTCGAGAATGTCGTTGAGGAGGGTCATGAGATTCCGCGCCGCCTCGCGGATGGCGGTAAAGGTCCTGACCGTGAGCGGCTCTTCGTGCGTCTCGATCTCGACGTCCGCGAGGCCGATTATGGCGTTGAGCGGCGTTCTGATCTCGTGACTCATGTTTGCGAGGAATTTACCCTTCGCCCGATTCGCTTCCTCGGCGGCCTTCGTGGCCTTTATCAGCTTTTCGCGCTCGACCGCGAGCTCCTCCCGTGCGCGAACCTCCGCGGTTATGTCGTCGTAGAGCGTGACGAATTGCCCCTTCTTCGGCGAGTAGGCCATGTTCCTGATGACGAGCCCGTCGTTCGTCTCGAAATCCGGCAGCCTGATGGATCCCGACCCGAAGGCGATGTCGTTCATGCGTTTGATAAGCTCTTCCGATGGTTCGGGATAGAGGTCCCGGTATGTCTTTCCGATGACCTCGTCCCGGTTGAGGTGGAACATCCGTTCCGCCATCCCGTTTACCGACAGATACCGGAAATTCGTGGGCCTCCCGTTTCCGTCAAGGATCATCTCGTGAAGAAGCGCCCCGCTCGACATGGTCTCGAACAGATCGTGGTATTGGCTCTCGCTTTCAGTTATCCGCCGTTCCGCCATGGCGCTGATGATGTCGCTCTGGGACGCGAGCTTGTCGTTCGCCGCCTGCAGGCGCATGATCGCCTCGTCTTTCTCTTCCTGAAGCATCAGCCTTCGTCGGTAATATCGACCGGTAAACGCGAAGGTGAGCGAGACGAGGGCCAGGTAAAAGAGCACCATGATCCAGGCGTGGTCGAGTACCTCGGACAGGGGCGTCGTGATGCCTATGGACCAGTTGGTGCCGTCGATCGGCGCGAAGCCGATCAGCCGTCTTCCGTGCCTGGAGTCGACCTGACCCGAGCCGATCTCTCCCGACGAAAACCGGCGATGGATCGCGTGATCGTCGTCGAGGGGGTCGTTCACGAACGAACCGTCCGTTCTCGCGTCAGTGAGTCCCGTCCTCGGGTCCAGCGGGACCACGCCGTTTCTTTCGTGAATATAGGCGTAGCCGGTCTTGTCGAAGTTGAGAGAGTTGATGAGCGCGGTGACCCGGTTCCACGGCGTCAATTGGATGAGACTCCCCGAAAAAGCGTTGCCGCTGTAAAGCGGAACCGATATCGCGAAACAGTCCTCGGTTTCGCCCTGTCCGGCCAGGCGGTAAGAGACGCCCGTCGATCCATGCGTCGTCTGCATGAAGAAACGGTCCCTCGAAAAATTCCTTCTTGAACCGTCAATCCCCGTGCCCATGCCGCCGCGATCGGTTATGAATATGTTCCTGATCCCGCTTATGTCGGCATAGTGCGTTATCGCGTCGAGCCGCTCCTCGATCGGGGCGTCCGGGTCGGAAACGAGGCGGTCGCTCGCGAGAATCTCGAGCTGGTTCACGTTTACGGCAATGAACGCCCCGAGGAGTTTTCCCGTTTGGGACGCCGTGTGTTCCAGGTCCTTTCGCGACCGTTCGACGACGAAGAAAAGCCCCGTGAGGAGCATTATCGTGAGAGGAAGCGCGAAAAGCGCGGTCGTTACGGAGGTAAAAAGCCATCCTTGCCTATTGTCCATTCTGCAATTCCCCTTCAAGTATGCGGCATGCAGCCTCGTAGTCGTACTGATTTACGGCCGTCTCAAGCTTGCGGAACGAGCCGGGAAAGGCCCGCGCGAGAAGCGACTTGTGCTCGTCGAGCAGACAGGGCACGCCCGCGTCGTTTTCGGCGATGAGTTCGCGGATGCGGGCGCATATCATCGCGATTTCGCGCCTGTCGCTTCCTGACTCGCCGTGATCCTCCTCCTGCGCGACCGGTTCGTTCCTTTCCCCGAGCGCGGCGAGAAGGCTCGCCGTTTCGCGCTCGAAGGCCTCAAGCGCCGGGACGAGGCGTTCCCCGAGGGCGCCCTCGACGATGACGGTTTCGAGGTTTGTCGCGGCTGCGCAAAGCCCGGTGGCGCCGATCGTGCCCGCGGTGCCGCGCGCGCTGTGCGCGAGGAGCCTCGCGAGGTTCGCGTCTCCCGCGTCGAGCGCCTCCCTGATTCGCGTCATCTGCTTCCCCCCGGTTTCGCGGTAGCGCGCGAGGACGCTGTCGAGAAGAACCCTGTTGCCGGCGACGTGCGAGAGTCCGATCTCGAGATCGAGTCCGGGTGTTGGCTTCCCCTCGTATCGCGATGGTCGCGAAAGGAACGCGTCGCCCGCGCTTTCTCTCCCGGGCGGTACAATCCACTCGACGAGGGTCGCCCAAAGTCGCGCGGGCTCTATCGGCTTCGGCAGATAGCCGTCCATCCCCGCGGCGAGACAGCGCTCCTCGTCGCTTCGCATGGCGTTTGCGGTGAGCGCGATGATCGGCGTTTCCCTGAGATCCTTCCGCGCGCGTATCCTTCGCGTCGCCTCGAGTCCGTCGACGTCGGGCATCTGCATGTCCATCAGCACGAGCGGATACCGGCAGGCCTCGAGCATCTCGATGGCTTTCGCGCCCGTCGACGCGACGTCCGCCGATATGCCAACCTCCGCGAGAAGCCCGACGGTGACGTCCTGGTTGACCTCGTTGTCCTCGGCAAGCAGGATTTTAATCCCGGCCAGCCGCCTCAACTGCCGTTCGAGAATCGCCTCGCCCGTGATCGTGTCGCTGGCGGTCGGCGTATGGCCGGTCGCCCTGATTACCGCGTCGAAAAGGCGCGAGGGCGTCACGGGTTTTTGAAGGGTTTCCTCGAAGCCGGCGTCCCGCGCTTCCCCGTCCGCGAGATCCCGCGAAAACGCCGAGAGGAGCATCAGTCGGGGACGTGCGGGAAGGTCGAGCGACCTGATCAGACGGGCGGTCTCGATTCCGTCGATCCCGGGCATCTTGAGGTCGACGAGGATTACCGACGGAACGTCGTCGGCTTCCTTTGCCGCGCGGAGCCTTTCCACGCACCCCTGTCCGCCCGGGAAATCCTCGACGTCGAAAGACATTCCTTCGAGCATTTCCCGGATAACCGCTCGGGCTTTCGATCCGTCGTCGACGACGTAGATGAGGCTGTTGAGCGGGCGGCGTTCGACCGTTCCCGACGGTTCGGCGTTCACCGCCCGCTGAAGGCGCGCGGTGAACCAGAATGCGCTTCCTTTCCCCGGGACGCTTTCCACCCCGACCGTTCCGCCCATGAGGAGCGCGAGTTTCTTGCAAAGCGCGAGGCCGAGTCCGGTTCCGCCGTACTTTCGCGTCGTCGACGCGTCAGCCTGCTGGAACGACTGAAAGAGCCGGGCCGTTTCCTCCTTCGTGATGCCGATGCCCGTATCCACGACCTCGAAACGGATCGTCAGCGCGTCATCCTCCTCCGCGGCGATCGAGGCCGCGAACGTGACGCTGCCCGTCTCCGTGAACTTGACCGCGTTCGTGCCGTAGTTGATGAGGATCTGCCCGATCTTGAGTTCGTCGCCGACGAGGGCGTCGGGAATGTCCGGCGCGAGGTTGAACCGGAGTTCCAGGCCCTTCTCGGCCGCCTTGTCGCGGAGTATGGCGTCAACGCCGTCGAAGGTGGTGCGCAGGGACAAGGGTCGGTTCTCGATGGTCATCTTGCCGGCCTCGATTTTCGAGAGGTCGAGGATCGCGTTGAGGACGCCGAGAAGGTGCTTCCCCGAATAGTCGATTTTCCTCAGGTAGTCGCGAAGCCTGGGCGGCGGATCCGTCCGAAGGGCGAGATAGGTCATGCCGAGGATGGCGTTCATCGGGGTGCGTATCTCGTGGCTCATGTTCGCGAGGAAGGTGCTTTTCGAACGGCTCGCGGCCTCCGCCGCCGTTTTCGCGCGCTTGAGCGCCTCGCCGACCTTTCGCTCCTCGGTGATGTCGTCGATGACGGCGACGAACTCGCTTCCATGGTTGTCCGGCCCGGTCGATTTGACGTAGATCCGGGCCCAGAAGCGCGCGCCGTCGATGAGCGCGAGCCGCCGCTCGACGTACGGTGCCCCGGTCTCGGCGAGTTTCGCGCTCGCGTCGTCGATGACCTCGAAGAACGCGTCCCCGGTGTCCTGCCAGCGGGAAGACGTCCCCTCGCCGAACCCGAAGATCTCCCCGAGCTTTCGGTTGCATCGTACTATGGCGCGGTCCCGCACGAGGGCGAGACCCGCGTCGACCGAGTTGAATATCGCGTCGAGTTCCGCGTTTCTCGTCTCGAGCTCGGCGGTTCTTTCCGCCACCTGTCCCTGCAGGCTCGCCCCGTACATGCTCAGGGCCGAGACGTTCTGGATCATCGCGATCCTGAGGTATTCCATCTCGGCGATGGCGAAGGACTTGTCCATCGGCGCGTTTCTTTCGGAGAATTCGTACATCTCCTTGATCGGCCTGAAAATGGCCCTGTTCGCGTAGATCCCGATGACGAGAAAAACGACGGCGAGTACGAATGCTGGAGGGATCGCGAGAATGGCGAGGCGATTTGCCTGCAATGCGAAAGGCCGACCCCCGGCGAGCTCGATGACGAGGTTGTAGGTCTCGATCCCGTTCCCGGAGTTAAACGCGATGGGCATGTACACCGAGTTCGCCGTGAAGAGGTCGCCCCTGGTCAGCGATTTCAGCGGCTTGCTTCGCGTCGCGTACGAGGATCCCTCGAGTTTCCGCTCGGAGGACGTCAGTATCTTCCCGGTGAAGTCGATGACGTGTATGGCGCGAATGTCCTTCGCGGTGGCGAGAGCGTTGTCGATCACCCCGGAGAAGCCGCGGAGGTCGCCGGCATAGAGGCGTTCCGATAGGCTGTAATTCAGCGCTATCACCTTTTCTCGCACGGTGGCGAGCCGTTCCTCGTTTCGGAAAAGAGCGCTTACCGCCTGATAGTACGCGATGGACGCGAGGAAACTCGCGATGAGCATCGCGGTCATGGCGTTTCGGGCCGATGAGTACTTCATCGCTCTATCCAGTCCAAAGGCACGCCGATATCCTTCGCGCTCGCGCGAAGCTCGGGGGAAACCTCGTCGACGAGCCATTCGATCCCCTCGAGCGCGGCGATGAACTCGCCGTACGATTGGTCCTTGAGGTAGGGGCGAACCGTGAGGTAAAACCCGAAAGGGTCTTCCTTGAGGACTGATATCGCGCGCGCGAGGCCGTCTTGCAAGGCAACGGCGGCTCCCGGACGCCTGGCGAGCGAGTCTCCGTCGATGAAAACGGCGTCGAGAACGAGCAGGGACACGTTTTTCGTCGAGGCGATCTCGGTGAAGCCTCGGTTGACGAGCTCGGTCGAATACGGCTCGTAGGTGACCAGGAGGATCGGTTCGCCCTCGTCGCGGGTCGCGGCGAGATCGACCTGGTCGCGATCGATCTTGCGGAACCGCACGTGAGAGAGCCCGTATTCCCGGACGAAGGCCGAGAAGAGCGAGTTGTTGACCGTCTGCATCTCGAGGTACACCGTCGCTTCCCGGACCGTTCGCTTGAGCTTCTCGAGCGGCACGTTCGACAGGATCACGTCAGCGCCGTTCGAGCGGTCGACGAGTATCTTCGGGATGAGCGTCCGCGACACGGTCTGGCCCTGGAAATACTCGAATTGGGTTCCCGCGAACCCGTCGGTCATTCCCGCCTGGAACAGTTTCTCGCTCTCGACGAGAGACGACACCGGGACGATCAGGACGTCGTCGCGCGCCCATTTCTTTTCCTTGACATAGAACAGCGGCGCGTATCCTATCCAGTTGTTGGCGGAGATCCTGAGCGGGTCGCCAAGGTCGACTCTCCATGCCGCCAGAAAGCTTACTGTCGCTACGGCCGAGGTCGCGACGAGCGCGGAAAAAAAGATCACGGTACGACGCAGGGTGATTCGCATGGTTTTTTTGAGACCTTCGCTACGCGGAATCGAGGTATCGCGAGGCGATACACTTGAATTCGTCGAGACCCTCGATGAACGCGTCGATGATCAGCGGGTCGAACTGGGTCTCGCGGTTGCCGACGAGAATTTCCACGGCGTTTTCGTGGGCGAGCGGTTCCTTGTACACGCGGCGGGAGATGAGCGAGTCGTATACGTCCGCGACGGCCATGAGTCTCGCGGAGAGCGGGATTTCCTCGCCCGCGAGCTGGGCCGGGTATCCCGACCCGTCCCACCGCTCATGGTGCGACAGCGCTATCTCCTTCGCCACGCGGAGAAAGTCGACCTGATACCCGAGGGAGTGCTCGGCGTTCTCGATCGCCATCCTCCCGAGTATCGTGTGCGTCTTCATGATCTCGAATTCCTCGCTCGTGAGCGGGCTCGGCTTGAGGAGGATCGAGTCGGGGATGCCGACCTTCCCGATATCGTGAAGCGGCGCCGACTTCACGATCATGGAGATGTAGGATTCGGTCAGGCGGGTCGCGTACGGTTCGCGCGAGCCGAGCCGGTGCGTCAGGCACTTGATGTATTCCTGCGTGCGCTTGAGGTGGTTTCCCGTATCGTTATCCCGCGTCTCGGCGAGCGAGGCGAGCGCGAGGATCGTCACCTCCTGGACCGCGCGGACCTGATGCGTCCGCCGATCGACCTCCGCCTCGAGATACGAGTTCTTGTCGCGGAGAAAATCCGCGGCGAGCTTTAGCTTGAGGTGGTTTCTCACGCGCGCCATGAGGATCGGCGGGCTTATCGGCTTCGTGATGTAGTCGACCGCGCCGACCTCCAGGCCCTGCTTCTCGTCCTTGAGGTCGGACAGCGCGGTAAGGAAGATCACCGGTATGTCGCGGGTCTCGGGCGACGCCTTGAGCCTTCGGCAGATCTCGTAGCCGTCGATCGTCGGCATCATGATGTCGAGGAGTATGAGATCGGGATGCGGCTCCGTTCCCGCGATCGCGATCGCCTTCTCGCCGTTGGTCGCGACCTTCACCCGGTAGTCGTCCTTGAGGATTCCCGCCATGAGCGTCAGGTTCTCCGGCGTGTCGTCCACGACGAGCAGGGTATCTTTTTTCATGTCTATGAAAACGGACTCGCCCGGCGTTTTCCCGCCGGGAGTCGCGATTTTTGCAGGCATCGTGTTCTTCTCCCCTTCGAGTATAGTTCCCGGGATCGGACGACTGCAAATATTTTACGATGTAAAAACGAACGTCGCGAACCGAAAACTTCCCCGTTTCGGCGATTGGGTACCGCGTTACTACTAATGAAGGAAATCGTCGCGCGACGCGGAGCGGGCGAGACGGGCTTGTTTGACAGTGGTACTCGCGTAATCGATACTTCTAATCAAAGCGCTCGATAAAATACTTGAGACTGGATGTAATATGACACGAGACGAACAGTTTGACGCGATCGCGTCTCGACTAGTCCGCTACGAGACCGGCGACTTTCTCCTCCTTTCCGACCTTTCGGACAACATCAGGACGCTCCGCGATTTTTTCGTGGGAGACACGGTCGCGCTCGGAACCATTGAATGGATGCTCAAGTGCGTCCGCGACGAGATGAACAAGTCCGGCGACGATTTCTTCGTTCAATGCATGGGCGAGCGGGTCGAGCTGCTCAGGAAACTTGGGGGCGATCTTCCGAAGGGCGAGCGCGACGAGCTCGCCGCGCGAATCCTTTCGATGAAATGCAAGGGAGGGAAGGGGTATTGCGCCGCGGGTGAATTCCCGGCGCCGCGCGACGCCGAGGCTCTTTCCCTCTTTCTCGCGGAATCCGCGGACCGGCTATCAGAGGCGCAGTCGATCATTCTCGAGCTCGAAGCGCGTCCCGGCGCGGGCGACCTCGTGCAGCGGCTTTTCAGGGTTTTTCACACGATCAAGGGAGAGTGCGGGTTTTTAAAGATCGCCTCGCTCGGTGAGTTGACCCATAATCTCGAGAGCCTTCTTGACGGCATAAGGTCGGGAAAGACCGCATACGATTCCTCGCACATTGACCTCTTCCTCGAGGGTATCGACGCTTCACGCACGATACTCGATCGACTCCAGGCGGGCGACACCGTGCTGTTCAACGACGTACCCATCGACGGGCTCGTCGAGCGAATACAGAAGGCATCGCGTGCGACCACGCTCGGCGACATTCTCGTCCAGCAAGGCCGGCTCGACGAGGGGGACGTCGGGAAGATACTCCAGAAGCAAAAGGAGTCCGCGTTCAGCAAGCGATTCGGCGAGGTCGCCGTCGGCGAGAACATGATAACCCAGGAAGAGCTCCAGGCGGCACTCGAGCGACAGCGCCAGGCCGGCGCGGTGACAGCCCCGCGCGCCGCGCGCCCCGATCCCGTAATCAAGGTTCGCGCTACCAAGGTCAATTTCCTCGTCGACATGATCGGCGAGTTGCTCATCGCCATGGGCCAGGTTAACGACGCCGGTCCCGCTTTCACGCAGATGCGCAAAATCGCGAGAAGCCTTCAGTACGGGGCGATGGAATTACGGACGGAAACCGCGCAAGGGCTTTTCGGCAACGTTCGGCGCGTCGTGCGGGACTTGAGCAAACAGCTCGGGAAGGAAGTCCGCCTCGCAACATTCGGCGAAGACCTCGAGATAGACCGCAGTCTCGTGGAGAAACTCGAGGAACCGCTCGTCCATATGGTACGCAACTCGCTCGATCACGGAATCGAGTCACCGGAGACGCGCGTCGCCGCGGGAAAGGACCCGACGGGGACGATCACGCTGTCCTCGGAGCGCCGCGGAAACACGATCGTCCTCGCGCTTCGCGACGACGGTCGCGGTCTCGACAGGACGAGGATCCTGGGGAAGGCGATCGAGCGAGGGCTCGTCCGGCGGGAGTCCGCCGAGACGATGAGCGACGCGCAGGCGCACGGCCTCATCTTCGAGGAGGGGTTCAGCACCCACGATACGGTTACGCTCGTTTCCGGCCGCGGCGTCGGGATGGGAATCGTGCGACAAACGGTAATCGAGAATCGGGGTCGCATCGAGATACTGACGGAACCCGGGAAGTTCACCGAGTTCCGCCTCGTGTTCCCGCTCAGCACGGCGATCATAGACGGCATGATCGCGAGGTTGGGGAAGAACCAGTTCGTGTTTCCCATTTCCTCGGTGTACGAGAGCCTGAAGATCGAGTCGGCGCGCGTATCCACCGTTAACGGGAACGCGGAGGTGTATTCGCTGCGCGGCGAGATCATCCCGCTCGTCAGGATGGGTCCGGTTCTGGGAATACCGTCCGACGAACCGGGGCATGGCATCGGTCTCGTGGTCGAATGCGCCGACGGACGGCGGTACGTGGTCGCGATTGACGAGGTCATCGCGAAACGCGAGGTCGTGATAAAGTCGCTTGGGCAGCGCTTTCGCGCCATGCGCGGCGTTTCCTCGTGCACGGTTCTCTCCGGCGGGGCGATCGGGCTTGTCGTGGACGTCGATCAGTTGGTCGCGCATGGCGCGGGGATGGCGGCGGGATGAGCCTCGCCGCCCGGATCGCCGTCGCCTGTAGCCTCGTCGCGCTTTTCGCCGCCGTCGCCGCGTCGCGCCCGGGCGCACCGCTCGCCGTCGGGTCCGCGATTCCGCTCGCGTGCGGTCTTGTCGCCCTTTTCCGGATAACCGGCAGCCGTCACGGCCTCGGGGCGTCGTCGGGGGATGATTCGTCGACCATCGACGGAACCGGCCGCGAGGCGGAATTAACCGCGCCCGCGCCGTCTCCCCCGGAGCCCGTCGACGAACGGCCCGCGCCGGATTCCGCGACGAGTCGGATCGAAACCGGGGTATACCCCGCCGCCGTCGCGGAGCTCTTTTCAAGCGTCGTTCAGTACCTCAACGCGACGTCGGAGCCGATATCCGAGAAACTCGTGAGCCTCCGATCCGCAATAAACTCGTTTCTCGAGACGGTCAGGAAAACGAGCCGCTCCATCGACGGGATCGTCTCCACGGACGAGGTCGGGCGCGGTATCGACGCGTTGAGCGCGCGCATCATGTCCCTCTCGGGCGACGCGGCCAGGGCGTACGGGTCCGTCTCGTCGTCGCTGGGAAGACTCGGCGGACAGATGTCGGTCATCGACGACACGCTCGGAAACATCACGCGGATCGCCGAGAACGTTCACGTCCTATCGATCAACGCGTCCATCGAGTCGGCGCGGGCCGGCGCGAACGGGCGGGGCTTCAAGGTAATCGCGAACGAGATCCAGAAACTCGCCGGCGAGACGAAAGATTTCGTCGTCGCGATCGATTCGGCGGTCAGAAGCGCGCGCTCCTCGCTCGGCGAGCTCGACGGGCTCATGAGGGACCTTTCGGAGCGTGCCGCGAGACAGGAAGCCGACGACGCGTCGAAATACGCGGAGATCCACCAGCGGCTCGGCGCCGAGATCGGCGAGCTGGTCGCCGTATACGCGGGCGTTGCCGAGTTCATAGAGCGGATCGATGAGGACATGACAGCTCTCTCCCCGATCGCGATGCTTCACGTAATCGTCACACAGGAAATCGAGAATCTCGGCAAGGTCGTCGATGACCTTCTGGAAACCATATCAGGCGAGTGGCGTTCGCCGGAGGAACTCTCCGAGAGACTTTCGCACGCGGCCGGCATCGAGCGAATTCGGGCTCGCCTGACCACCGGGCGGGAGCTCGACGCCCTCGCGAAAGCGGCGGCCGGCGCGGGCGTGGGGGATCTCAGGAGAGACGACAGGGATATCGAGTTTTTTTAAAGGAGGGGCGAATGAAGACGGTAATGCTCGTGGACGACTCTGCGGCGATCCGCAACATCATCAAGAACGGCCTGGTCGCCAACTACGAGGTGATCGAGGCGGAAAACGGGAAGGACGCGCTCTCGAAGATCGGCACGCGCGTGATCGATTTGTTCCTTTTGGACGTGAACATGCCGGAGATGAACGGGCTCGAACTCCTGGCCGAGGTTCGCAAGATCCCGCGTTTCTCGTCCGTCCCGATTCTCATGCTCACGACCGAGACGAAGGACGAGCTCCGCGCACGTGGACGGGAGCTCGGGGCCTCGGGATGGATCGTCAAGCCATGCGAGCCCGATAAGCTCCTCGGGGCCATTCAAAAGCTGATTTAAGGAGACTCTGCGCGATGGAAAATTCACGCCGCAAGACGATGACCGGTTCCCGGTACATCAATTTCTCGATCGGGAGCGAGAGCTATTGCCTCGAGATCCTCAAGGTTCGAGAACTCATGGGGATGACGGATATTACCCCCTTGCCACAGACGCCCGAGTTCATCAGGGGGGTAATCAACCTTCGGGGGCAAATAATCCCGATCGTCGACCTCAGGATCAAATTCGGGATGGAGTTCAAGCCGTATACGAAGCGAACGACGATCATGGTCGTCGAGGTAGAGCTCGAGGGAGAGCGGATGCTCATGGGGCTCGTGGTCGACTCGATACAGGAGGTGATCGGGATACCCGACGAGAAAATCAACTCGTTGCCGTACGTCAATAGCCGGGTAAAGGCGGAATATATACGGGGCGTGGCCGACACGCCGGAGGGGATGAAAATCGTCCTCGACGTGCTGAAAATCCTCAGCGACGAGGAATTCGTCGCGATCAAGCAGGCCGCGCCGAAAGCGGCGAACGAATAAGGAGACACTGAATGAAGATCGGACTTTCCGCGAAGCTTATCTCGGGCTTTCTCGCCGTCGCGCTCATCACGCTCGTCGTCGGCGCTATCGGGTATCGGGGTCTTAACGCCTCGGCCGCGAGCATCGGCGCGCTTTCCGGGGAGAGCATCCCCGCGATAATCAACATAGAGGTCATGATGGTTCGCCTGCAGGCGATCAAGGCCGCGATGAGGACGCTTACCTCTCCCTACATCACGGACGAGGACTATGACAGGCAACTCAAGAACATAGAGAAGGCGCGGGCGGACCTCAAGGCCGCGAGCGCCGCATACGAACCGCTCGGGAAAACCGACGAAGAGGAGGCGCTGTATCGAAATTTCCTCGGGAAACTCGAGGTCGTCTCGAAAGACGATGACGAGTTCCTTCAAGCCGCCAAGCGCATGCGCGAGAGCGGCGCGAAGCCGGAAGCGTACGGCAAGGCGCTCACCGAGATGGCGATCAGCGGAGAAAACCGCGTTCGGTTCGAGGAATGCGTTAGCGGCCTCACCGAGCTTCTTACCTATGTCAAGGACTATTACGGAAAGACCCTGACGGACAGGGCGATACGCGATTCAGCCGTCGCGGTCAGGCTCGTGCTCTCGACGATCGCCATCGGGTTCGTCGCGGCCCTGGCCCTCGGGTTTCTGCTTTCGCGCTCCGTCACGAAGCCCGTGGTCAGGATCGTTAACGCCCTTTCCTCCGGCGCCGATCAGATCGGGAGCGCGTCGTCGCAACTCTCGGTAAGCGCGCAGGAAATCGCCTCGGGCGCCTCCGAGCAGGCTTCGGGCATCGAGGAAACGACGAGCTCGATGGAGGAACTCGCCTCGATGGTCAGGCAGAACGTCGAGAACGCGAAAGAGGCGAGCGTCCTCGCGACGAAAACCTCGGAGGTCGCAGCCCAGGGCTCGGTGCACATGGATCGGATGCTCGTCGCGATGGCCGACATCGCGAAGGCAGCCGACGAAATAAGGTCCGTCATCGACGTCATCGACGACATCGCCTTCCAGACGAACATGCTCGCGCTCAACGCCGCGGTCGAGGCGGCCCGCGCCGGAGAGGCGGGGATGGGATTCGCCGTCGTCGCCGACGAGGTGAAGAACCTCGCGAACCGGAGCGCCGCGAGCGCGAAGGAAACGGCGCAGATGATCAAGACGGCGCTCCAGAAAACCGAGGAGGGCCAAACGCTCACCAACCAACTCGCCGAGATATTCAAGGAGATCTCGGCGAACTCGAAAAAGTCGAACGAGATGACGCGCGAGGTCGAGACCGCGAGCCGTCAGCAGGACGAGGGGATCGGCCAGGTGAATAAGGCGATCATCCAGCTCGATACCGTCGTGCAGCAAAACGCGTCGGCGTCGGAGGAAACGGCGAGTTCGGCCGAGGAGCTGCAATCCCAAGTCGCCGCGCTTCACGACATCGTGATCGGGCTGTCGACCCTCGTATTGGGCGGGGCCGCGCGATCGGCGCGCGCGGCCGTCGCGCGCGATGCGGCTATCGGCGTCGGACGATCCGTCAACCCCGAGCGGGCCAAGTCCGCTCGAGCCGCCGGCCCCAGGGTGTCGCTCACCCAAGAGAGCGTCTCCGGCGAGGGCAGACGGATCCCGCTCGACGACGACCCCGAATTCGCCTCGGACAGGCCGTAATGGCCGCGTCTCTTTCCCGCGAACTGCTTGAACGCTTTCGCTCGTTCATTTACGACGAATTCGGGATTCACCATTCCGCGGGAAAGACGGACGTACTGAGGATGAAGCTCGAGAAGCTTTCTCTCGCGCGCGGCGTGGATCTCGGGGCTTTTCTCGGGAAACTCGAGACCGGCGACCGGGTCGCCCGCGACCAGCTTCTCGACGAGATCACCGTCGGGCACACGTTCTTCTTCCGCGAGCGTGAGCATCTCGATTTCCTCGTCGCCGACGCCCGTGCCCGCGGGATCGCGCGCCCGCTCGTCTGGTGCGCCGCGAGCTCGACCGGGGAGGAGGCCTACTCGATAGCCATCGCGCTTCTCGACTCGGGGTTTACCGACTTCGTCGTCGTGGCGACCGACGTGAACCCGACAGCGCTCGGCGCGGTCAATCGGGGCGAATACCCCGTCGGGAAGCTGCAGTTCACCGAACCGAAGATCGCCTCGCGGTACTTTTCCCGCGTTGACGACGCGCGCGTCAGGGTAAGGCGAGATTTGCGGTCTTTCCTGAGGGTCAAGCGCGTGAATCTCCGCGCGCCTGTGCGTTTCGAGCGCGACTTCGACTTCGTGTTCTGCCGCAACGTGATGATCTACTTCGACGACGACTCGCGGCGGCGCGCGCTCGAGAATCTCGCGGCGAATCTCGCCCCCGGCGGCGCGCTTTTCGTGGGTCACACCGAGGCGCTGCTCGAGATACCGACGTGCATGAAGAAGGTCGGGCCCGCGGTATTCAGGAAACAGGTTGTGTAGGAGATCAAATGGAACGGAAGGTTCGCGTTCTTGTCGTCGACGACTCGGCCATCGTGCGCGAGATTCTTACCGAACGCCTCTCGAGGCATCCGGGGATCGAGGTCGTCGGGTCCGCGGTGGATCCTTACATCGCGCGGGACAAGCTCGAGCGTACCGAGGTCGACGTGATAACGCTCGACATCGAGATGCCCCGAATGGACGGGCTCACCTTCCTTCGCCAGCTCATGGCCCATTACCCTAAACCGGTGATCGTCGTCTCGTCGCTCGCGAAGGACTCGAATTCCGCGGTCATGCGCGCGCTCGAGCTTGGCGCGGTTGACGTCGTGCCGAAGCCGGGGGGGCCGTTCAGCGTCGAGGACGTGATCGATCTGCTCTCCGAGCGGATCGTGGCGGCCAGTCGCGCGGATCTCTCAAGGCTTCGGCGGGGCGTCGACAGGCTTTCCGAGGGCGCCCGCGAGGGCCCTCGGCGAAAGTACCTCGCCGAACTGGCGTCGACCAACAAAATCCTCGCTATCGGCACCTCGACCGGCGGGACGATCGCGCTCGAGACGCTGTTCCGCGACTGGGATCCAGGATTCCCCCCGACGGTCGCGGTCATACACATGCCCGAGCGGTTCACCGGTCTTTTCGCCGATCGGCTCAACGAACTCAGCCCGGCGACGGTGAAGGAGGCGGAGGACGGAGAGCGCCTGCGGCAAGGAACGGTGTATATCGCCCCGGGCAACTATCATTTGCTCGTCGCCGCGAGGGGAACGGAATGGACTACGAGGATCGTCGGCGGGCCGAAGGTGTGCAACCAGCGTCCGGCGGTCGATCCCCTTTTTGAGTCGGTCGCCGAGCATATCGGCCGGAACGCCACGGGAATCCTCCTTACCGGCATGGGCCGCGATGGCGCTCGAGGTCTTCTCGCGATGAGGGCCGCGGGCGCGTTCACGATCGCGCAGGACGAGGCGAGTTCTATCGTGTGGGGGATGCCGAAGGAGGCGATCGACCTGGGGGCCGCGGCGGAGGTTATGCCGCTTGAGGGCATGGTTGACCGGTTAAGAAAACTGTATTCGTGAGGCCCGGGCGCGTCCGCGCCCGGTAATCCCGTTGTGCCTGTTCGCCTTGTCGCGGTTCTGAACCGCGCGACTAGGCGATCGTTCAGGGTCTTTATCGCTCGAGCTTCCGGTAGACCCCCCGGTGCGGGGTGTCGGCGTCCTTCCCGAACTTTTCCTTCCGCCACTCGGCGTACTCGCTCCAGTTTCCGTCGTACCAGATCACCTCGCCGTCGGCCTCGAAGGCGATGAGATGCGTGCATACGCGGTCGAGGAACCAGCGGTCGTGGCTGACGACCATCGCGCAGCCGGCGAAATCGTCGAGGGCTTCCTCGAGCGCGCGCATCGTGTTGACGTCGAGGTCGTTCGTCGGTTCGTCGAGGAGGAGGAAGTTCGCCGCCTCCTTGACCATCATCGCGAGGTTGAGCCGGTTTCGCTCTCCGCCGGAGAGGACGCCGACCTTGCGGCTCTGGTCCGCGCCCGAGAAGTTGAACCAGGTGCAGTACGCGCGCGCGTTCACCTCGCGCACCGGGCCGTTGAGGCCGCGGCCGTTCTCGTCCATCGCGCCGAGCTTGATGAGGTCATAGCCTCCCGAGAGCTGCTCGTACACGGTCTTGTCGGGATCGAGTTTCCCGCGCATCTGGTCGACGTACGCGAGCTTGACGGAGTCGCCGAGACGGATCGTTCCGGCGTCCGGCTTTACGATCGCGACCTCGCCGGCAGGACCTCCGGTCGGTACGGCCTGTCCCGCGGCTCCCGCGATCATTTTGAAGAGCGTCGTCTTTCCCGCGCCGTTCGGGCCGATGATGCCGACGATGGCTCCCGGAGGGACGATGAACGAGAGTTTGTCGAAAAGGAGCCGGTCGCCGTAGGCCTTCGCGATGTCGGTCGCCTCGATGACGAGGTTGCCGAGGCGGGGTCCGGCGGGGATCGTGATCTTCGTGTCCTTGACCTTCTCCTTACCGTCCTCGGCGAGGAGCTTTTCGTACGAGTTGATGCGCGCCTTGCTCTTCGCGTGCCTTCCCTTCGGGCTCATGCCGATCCACTCGAGCTCGCGGTCGAGCTGCTTCTTGCGGTCGGACTCGCCCTTTTCCTCGAGCGCGAGCCGCTTCGACTTCTGGTCTAGCCAGCTCGAGTAGTTGCCCTTCCACGGGATGCCCTCGCCGCGGTCGAGCTCGAGGATCCATTCCGCGACGTTGTCGAGGAAGTAGCGATCGTGGGTTACCGCGATGATCGTGCCCTCGTACTGCTGGAGGTGGCGCTCGAGCCAGGCGACCGTCTCGGCGTCGAGGTGGTTCGTCGGCTCGTCGAGGAGGAGGATATCGGGTTTCTGGAGGAGGAGACGGCACAGGGCCACGCGGCGTCGCTCTCCTCCGGAGAGGACGTCGACGACCTGGTCAGCGGGCGGGCAGCGGAGCGCTTCCATCGCGAGCTCGAGCTGACTGTCGAGTTCCCATGCGTTCGAGGCGTCGAGCTTTTCCTGCACCTTCGCCTGCCGGTCCATGAGCTTGTCCATGTCGGCGTCTGGATCGCCGAAAGCCTCGTTGATCGCGTCGAATTCGGCGAGAAGATCGGTGATCTCCTTCACGCCCTCGGCGACGACTTCCTTGACGGTCTTTCCGGGCTCGAGGTGCGGCTCCTGTTCGAGGAAGCCGATCGTGTAGCCCGGGGCGCACGAGGTCTCTCCGACGAACTCGGTGTCGGTTCCCGCGAGGATCCTGAGGAGGCTCGATTTACCCGAGCCGTTGAGGCCGAGGACGCCGATCTTGGCGCCGTAAAAATAGGAGAGGCTGATGTCCTTGAGGACCTGTTTGGTACCGTGGCTCCGGGAAACCCGGTCCATCGTGTAGATGATCTTCTTGTCGTCGAAAGTCTTTGCCATAGAGGGTGAGTGTACCCGAAAAGCGCTGGATTTGCTATTGTGGCATCGGTATACCTACCGGTAGGTATACACCCCGCGGGTGCATAAAAAACCGACGGGCATCGGACCCGTCGGTTGTTACTTGGCCCAAGGCGCGCCCCGAGCCGCTCGTTGGATTACTTCGCGGGGGGAACGTCCGTGCTGCCGACCTTGAAGAAGACCGCCTTTCCGAACACGGAGGGGTCCTGCCAGGATGCGTCGTTCTTGTCGGCCTTGCTCCAGATGAGCTTGGCGTCGCGGTCGACGGAGCTCGTGCCGTTGCCCTGCGCCTGGAAGCCGATCGTCAGCCCGTGTTCGGGCTTTAATTTCCCGAGCGGAACGGCGGCCTCGAAGGCCCATCCGTCGGCTGTCTTGACGGCCTGTCCGACGACCTTGACGGTCGTGCTCTGCGTTCCGAAGATCGCCATCTCGGCGCTCGCGGGCTTGCCGATGTTGAGCGCGCTGACGCAGATCTGGAAGATGCCGGGGAGGTACTGCTTCGTGGCGAGGTTGCCGCTGAGGTTGAAGAAGAACTCCATCGAGTCCTCGTTGTAATAATCCTTGCCGTGCTTTCCCGCGATGATCTTCGCGTCGACGGAGTGCATGTAGACGTAGAGGTTCGTCTCGTCCGCGGCGACCGCGAAGTCCATGACCCTGCTCTGGGTCGAGATGGGGCTTTTCTTCGTGCCGGTATCGAACTTCTGGTTCGGGATGCCGGCCCAGTCGTCGAACTTGCCGTCTATGGCGATGGCTACGGGATAGGCGATGTAGACCACCTCGCCCGGTTTCTGATCGGGAGCCTTGTTCTGCGCGGTCGCGGGAAGGACGCACAGGATCGAGAAAACCGCGAGGGCGGCGAAAACAGGAAAAGCGTTACGTTTCATGGAAATCCTCCTGGGCGCCAGTGTAATCCCGGTTTTTCCGGGCGGGCAACGAAAAACCGGCAACCCGCGGGATACTTCCGGGACATGAGTAGGTAAATTCCCCGTTCCTCGGGACAGCCTGTCGCGTATTGGCTTTTTAAAAGGCGCGCAGGTACGGTTTGTAGTTGACTGCATCGTATAAATACGATATACAAGAATCATGACACAGCCGCTCTATAAAGTATGCGATGCCCTCGGGAATGAAACGCGTTTTCAATTGGTGGAAGCCTTGCGATCCCGTTCAATCGTTACCTGTTGCGATTTGATCGAGCTTCACGAAAACGGAATCAGCGTCGCCGACGTCGTGGCCATGACGGGCCTCGCGCAATCGACGGTTTCCCGTCATCTTGCCGTCCTTGAGGAAGCGGGGCTCATCCGGAAGGAAAAACGCGATCAATGGAGTTGCTATTTTCTTGAGGAAGACAATATCCGGTCGTTCCTTGATCGCATGGGTTCGACGCTTCTTTCCGGATGCGGTTCCTGTTCATGAAGATGGAGGGATATCCCTTCGCGAGTGATTTTTTTTGCGCAGGTGCATCGTAAAAATACGATATACATAGAGAATTATGGGGGGTATATTATGGATGGATTGACGGTGTTCATCTCCAATCTGGTAGCGGGCGCGGTTGCCGCGGTCATCACAAGTCTTGCGCACAACGCGATTCCGCTGTTCCTGGCCATCGGCACGGCGGTTTTGATGACGGTGTACGTGGACGTCGAGAAACTGAAGGATTTCCTGCTTAAGAGGGGTTCCGCGTCGGTTTTCGCGAGCGTCGTTTTTGGCGCGTTAACGCCGCTTTGCGCCTGCGGTACCATGGCCGTTATCATCGGCCTCCTTACCACGACGTTGCCCTGGGGACCCATCATGGCATTCCTCACGTCATCGCCGCTGATGAGCCCCGACGGGTTCGTAATGCTCGCGGGGGTGGTCGGGTTTCGGTTCGCGGTCGCATTGCTCCTGGCCTCCATCGTCATCGGTCTTGGCTCGGGCTTCCTTACCACGGTCATCGAGCGGAACACCGGATTCTTGCGCGGACAAACGCGGTTCGACGGGACTCGGGCTTCCCCGGCGGGAAAGTGCGGCTGCGCGTCCGCGACGCCTGAAAAGCTTTCACCCGTCGCGAGCGCTTGCTCCTGCGGCACCGGCGTCTATGCCGACGACGAATGGAAGCTTCCCTCGTTGCGGCTCGCGACGCGACCGGCGTCCTTCTCCCCCTCGTGCTGCGTGCTGCCTGTACCCACGCCGGTCTCGGTCGCTCCCGCCCGCGAAAGCATTCTCGCGGCGCTGAAGGCGGATCGGGTCGCGACCGCGTTGGTCAACGTGGGACTCAAGCAGATCCTTCTGTACTTTTCCATATTCGTCGGGATCGGCTTCATGATAAACGAGCTTATCCCCGAGGCTTTCATCGTCGCCCTCTTTAGCGGTCGCTCGCCCTTCGCGATACCGATCGCGGCCGCGATCGGACTGCCGCTGTACGTCTCGGGAGAATCCGCGGTCCCGCTCATCGACGCCCTCAGGCGCGCGGGGGCTGGCGAAGGCGCGCTGCTCGCGTTCATGATCACGGGGCAGGCGACGAGCGCGTGGGTCATCGCCGGGATCTCGACGTTCATGAAGCGTCGCGCGATCCTCCTGTATCTCGCGTTCATCGTCGCGGGCGCGCTCATGTCAGGATACCTTTTCTCCGCGTATCTCGCGTTGGCGTGACGCGCGCCCGGGGGAACGCGCATCCTGACGCCCGTGGGCTACATCGCCTTAAGGAGGTTCGCCATCTCGATGGCGCTTACCGCCGCGTCGTAGCCCTTGTTTACCGCCTTCGTTCCCGCGCGCTCGACGGCCTGCTCGATCGAGTCGGTCGTCACGACCCCGAAGATCACCGGTTTCCCCGTCGCGAGCGAGGCTTGCGCGATGCCCTTCGAGGATTCCGCGCACACGTAGTCGAAATGGGGGGTCGCGCCGCGGATCACCGCGCCGAGGCAGACGACGGCGTCGACGTCCGCGCGCTCGGCGAGCTTTCGCGCCGCGAGCGGAATCTCGAACGCGCCGGGGACCCAGGCGACCGATATCTCTCCTTCGTCGACGCCATGCCGCCTGAGCGCGTCGAGCGCGCCGGCGACGAGCTTTGAAACGATGAATTCGTTGAATCGCGCCGCGACGATGGCGACGCGTATTCCCTCCGCGACGAGTTTTCCTTCGTAGGTTTTCATGGTATCTCCTTGATTTATCGAGGTTCGCGTCCGCGCGCCTTACCGGCCGAGGCGGTGGCGCATGCGGCGTTCCTTGGTCGCGATGTAGAATTCGTTTTCGCCGTTCGGCGGGACGACGATCGGGATCCGTTCGGCGACCCGCACGCCGAGCGCCTCGAGTCGCTCGACCTTGTCGGGATTATTGGTCATGAGGCGCACGGAGCCGACGCCGAGGTCCGCGAGTATCCCGGCGGCTATCCGGTAGTCCCGCTCGTCGGCCCGAAAGCCGAGCGCGATGTTCGCGTCGACGGTATCCGCGCCCGCGTCCTGGAGCGCGTACGCCCTGATCTTGTTGAGAAGCCCGATGCCCCGGCCTTCCTGCCTGAGGTACAGGAGCGCCCCCCGACCCTCGCGCGCGATCGCGCGCATGGCGCGGTCGAATTGCTCGCCGCAGTCGCACCGAATCGAGCCGAGCGCGTCGCCGGTGAGGCACTCCGAGTGCACGCGGCAGAGCACCGCGTCGCCGTCCGCGACGTCGCCCATCGTGAGCGCGAGGTGCTCGGCGCCCGTCGCGGGATCGCTATAGCCGCGAAGCGAGAACTCGCCGTATCGGGTCGGGAGCCGCGCGCTCGCCGCGCGTTCCGCCCGCGAGGCGCGATAGTCCGCGAGGGCCTCGACGCTGACGATCCTGAGGCCGTGCCGCGCGGCGAACCGCTCGAGGTCGGGAAGGCGGGCCATGGTGCCGTCGTCGTTCATGATCTCGCAGATCGCGCCCGCGTGCGGAGCGTCCTTCTCGTCCGGGAAGGCGAGACGCGAGAGGTCGACGGCAGCCTCGGTGTGCCCCCTCCGGGCGAGAACGCCGCCAGTCCGGGCGGCGAGCGGGAATACGTGCCCGGGTCGCCTGAAGTCGGCCGGCGCGGCGTTGGGGTCCGCGAGGCTCCGTATCGTGAGGGACCGGTCGCTCGCCGAGATCCCTGTCCCCGAGGCCGCGTGGTCGACCGAGACGGCGAACGCGGTCCCGTGCGGGTCCGCGTT
>JAEXRH010000011.1 GCA_023438065.1 Spirochaetota bacterium | reverse complement strand
GGGCGGGGTTCGGGGGGGGGGGGGGGGGCGGGGGCCCCGCGCTCCATCTGGCCGATGCCGAGTGTCGCGAGCCTCGTTTCCTCCATCGCGACGCAGATAAGTCCGCGCCCGAAGGAGGCCATGAAGTTGACCGTTTCCGGGGTCGCGTGCCGCGCCGCGACGACGAGGTCGCCCTCGTTTTCCCTTCCCGCGTCGTCGACGACGATGAGCGGCTTGCCCGTCCTGAAATCAGCGATGGCGTCCAAAATAGAGTCCATTCCGTTCACTCCTTACATGAAGCCGTGTTCCCGGAGGAAGTCCCCGGAGAGCGAGCGCTTGAGTTGCCCTTCGCGCTCGCCCGGATCGGCGTCCGCGCCGACGAGCCTGTCGAGGTATTTCGAGACGAGATCGCATTCGACGTTGACCGCGTCGCCGATCCGGAGCCGCGAGAGGTTCGTTGCCGTCGCCGTGTGCGGGATGAGCGCGACAGAAAAGGAATCGCCCGAGCGTGCCGTGACGGTAAGGCTCGCGCCGTCGATGGCGACCGAGCCCTTTACCGCGACGTGCCTCCGGATCGCGCGGTCGCACCGTATCGAGACGACGCGCGCGATGCCGTCGGTCATGACGCTTTCCACCGTCCCGATCCCGTCGACGTGGCCGCTCACGAGGTGCCCGCCGAGCCGCGCGTCCGCGCGAAGGGCGCGCTCGAGGTTCACGGCGTCCCCTTCCTTGAGGCGCGAGAGGGTGGTGCGCGCGAGGGTCTCGCTCATCGCGTCCGCGACGAACCCGTCCCCCGCGAGCCTCGTCACGGTGAGGCACGCCCCCGATACCGCGACGCTGTCCCCGATCGCCGTGCCGGTTTTCGTCAGGGCCGTTCGCACGCGAATCTCGGCCGAGCGATTCCCGCGGCGGACCGAGACGACCGTCCCGACGCTCTCGATTATGCCGGTGAACACAGGTCCCCCTCGACGACGAGATCGTCCCCCGCCATGCGCGTGCGTATCCCGGACATACGGGGCGCGTCGGCTATCGTTCGCGCGCCCGCGCCCGCGGCCGCCGAAAGGCCGATTCCCCCGAGGATGACCGGCGCGACGTAATACCGCACGCGGTCGACGATCCCCGCCTCGAGCGCCGCCCATGCCAACGTTCCTCCCGCCTCGACGAGGACGCTGTCGAGACCCTCTTTCGCGAGAAGGAGGGCGAGCTCCTTGAGATCGAGCCTTCCCGCGCGTTCCGGAACGGGGACGACGCGGACTCCCGCCGCCCCGAGGGCGGTTCTCTTTTCGGAGGTTTCGCGACCCGAGGCTGCGAGCGTTTCCGCCCCCGCTACCACGATGACGGGAGCCTCGTTGGCGCTCGCGACGAGCCGGCTGGAGAGCGGGATGCGAAGCCTCGTGTCCGCGACGACGCGGGTCGGCGGGATAGCGGGAAGGACCGGGCCGCGCGGGGTGAGGAGGGGGTCGTCGGAGAGGACCGTACCGATCCCCGTAAGGATCGCGGAGCATTCCGCGCGGAGGAGATGCGCGTCCGCGCGCGCCGCCTCGCCCGTGATCCATTGGGACTCGCCGGAGGAGGTCGCGATCTTCCCGTCGAGCGAGACGGCGCTTTTAAGGGTGACGTACGGGAGACCGGTAGTGACGCGCTTGACGAAGCCGCGATTGAGCTCCCGGCATTCCCGTTCGATAATGCCGACGGACACCGATACGCCGGCGCGGCGAAGGACGTCGATGCCCCGACCCGCGACGAGCGGGTTCGGGTCGATCATGGCGCAAACGACGCGACCTATGCCGGTCGCGACGACGAGATCCGCGCACGGCGGCGTTTTCCCGAAATGCGCGCAGGGCTCGAGGGTGACGTAGAGCGTCGCGTCGGTGAAATCGGATATCCCGCGGCTTTTCGCGTCGGCGATCGCGTTGACCTCGGCGTGCGGTCCGCCGCTGCGTTCATGCCATCCTCGGCCGACGATCTCGCCAGAGCGGACGATCACGGCGCCGACCATCGGGTTCGGCCTCGTCGACCCGAGACCCCGACGCGCGAGCGCGAGCGCCTCGCGCATGAACCGAACGTCGGTTTCCCCGTCGCCACAATTTTCGTCGTAGGTCTTGCGCGCGCCTGAAGCGTCGTCAATGAAACTTCCGGACATAAAAAAACCCCGAAAACAGCCATGACTGCCTTCGGGGGTATGGTCTCGTCAATGCGCGCGTATGGTTCTCCCGGCAACCTGCCGCGATAAAAAAACGCGTAACGCAATGTGTCGCTTCTCTCATCCAGACTTTACTGTCGGCTCCGGAGTTTCACCGGATCATGCTTCCGTCGCGACGCCCGAGGATTCATCGAAAACCTCAAGTCGCCGTCCTTCCGCTCGCGGGCTTTACCGCCGGTGGGGAATTGCGCCCCGCCCCGAAGATCGACTGATTACCGGGATGATACGGTCGCGGGGGTGTTTCTGTCAACCTCTTCGGGAGAACATTCCGGGGGGATGATCCTTTCAAGGAGAGCGAAGCCCACTTCCTCGTCGACGTGATCGGTCATCCCGGGCACGCTGAAGAGCTTTTGGACGAAGAGCCCCGCGGCTCCGATCGAAACGGCGGCCTCCCCGTCGGGGGATCGCTCGATCGAGCAGGCCCGCGGGGTTTGGTAGAGCCAGTTCCTGCGGATCTCGCGCTCGAGGATGGGCTCGAGTTCCCCGTGATAGCGGGCGAAGTCGCCCGAGAGGACTATCTTGGTGATGTCGAGGGTGTTCACGAGGAGGGACACGTTGTACGAGATCTCGCCGAAGACACGGCGAAGGATCCCGTTGTCCCCGGGGAGGCGGGCGGCCTCGGCGTCGGTGATAGAGAATTGCGAGTGACTCGGCTTGTCGTGGTCGTAGAGAAGGCTCCGGAATTCGCCCGCGGTGAAGTTGTCTCCGTGAAGAACGCTTTCCCTGATCGCGATCCCGATGCCGAAGGCGAAACCCGACTCGCGGTTTTGCCCGACGTCGACGTTGCGGAATTCGCCGAGGAGAGCGAGGAAATTTCTCCCCGCGGGTTCCCGGCGGAACGCCATCTCGCTCCAGCAACAGCAATTCGCGTCGTTCTCGATGAAGACCGGCACGCCCGTTCCGCGTTCGACGCGTTCCCGGAGACAAAACGGCTCGGCGATACCGAGTGGATAGGAATAGAGGACCGAGCCGCTGTAGGGATCGACGACGCCCGAAAGCCCGATGCCGAGACCGGCGATCTTTCTCGTTTCGAGGCGCCCGGCGTCGGCCTTGACCTCCGCGAAGAGCGCGATGATCTGATCGTCGAGCGGTTGTCCCGCCTCGAGGGGCTTCTGCCCCCCGGAGACGAGATTCCCGTAGAGATCGACGAGCGCCCAGCGGAGCGCCTCGGTCTGGATCTCGACGCCGAGCGCGAGGGCGAAGCCGGGATCGATTTCGAGCCCGATCGCCATCCGCCCGACCCCGGGCTTGCCCCGGTATTTGCCGGTCTCACGGACGAGCCCGCATCCGATGAGGTAGCGAACGACCTTCGTAAGGGTTGACCGGTCAAGGTCAAGGTCGCTCGCCGCCTGGATGCGGCTCACGCCGCGATTCAGCCTGACGTATTGAAGAATGCGCGACGAATTTATCTGATAGAGGCGTTTTTTGGAGATCACGCCCTATTCTTACTGATAAACCCGCACATAATCAACAACCATCTCGGGGGCTTTCAGCGAGCCGTCCACGCCCTGCATGCCGCCCCACAAGCCGCCCATCGCGAGATTGAGGATCAGGTAGAATGGCTTGTCGAACGGCCATTCCGACGATCCCTTGCCGGTGTTCTCGAAGGAATAATACGGCTTGTCGTCGACGTAGAAGAAGGTCGCCTTCGGGGTCCATTCGACCGCGTAGGTGTGGAAATCCTCGGTTACGCCGGAGACGATACCCGCGCGGGTTTTCTGGGTCTTGATCCGGTGATTGAACGCCTGGGTGTGCACGGAGGTGTGGATCTTGTTCGGTTCGAAACCGACGAATTCCATGATGTCGATCTCGCCCGAATTGGGCCATCCGCCGTAGGTGTCCGTCGTGGGCATCATCCAGAAGGCGGGCCAGGTTCCCTTTCCGGCGGGAAGCTTCATCCGGGCCTCGACGTAGCCGTAGGTCCAGTCCGCCTTGCCCCTGGTGTAGAGGCGCGCGCTCGTCCACTTTCCCGCGGCGTCCTTGAGGGCCCGGATCGTGAGCGTACCGTCCTTGACGAAGGAGTTCTCGCGGGTCGAGGTGTAGATCTGGAGTTCCTCGTTGTACTTGCCGACGTCGGGGGCGTCATAGTCCCATTTCTTCGGATCGGGCGCGCCCTGATAGTCGAACTCGTCTGCCCAGGCGATCTTTTTGCCCACCTTGCCAACGGCGCCGCTCTTCTTGAAGATCGACGCGAGGTCGTTCGCGAGGTTGAGCGGGGAGGGGATGTCGGTGCTTCCGACCTGGAAGAAGATGCCCTGACCGAAAAGCGAGGGATCCTGATACGACTGGTCGCTCCCGTCCGCCTTGCTCCAGATGATCTTGGAGTCGCGGTCCTTGACGGAGGCGCCGTTCATGTGCGCCTGGAAGCCCATGATCTTGCCGTGCGCGGGAGTGAATCCGGCGGGGAAGGGAACGGAAGCCTCGTAAGCCCAGCCCTTCGCGGTCTTGTACGCGACGCCCTTGGCCTTCGATCCGCCCGAATTCGTGCCGGAAAGGGAAAGCGGAGAACCAACAGCCTTGCCGATGTTGGTCGCGTTAACGGTGACCTGCATGATTCCGGAACTATAAGACTTGGCTCCGATGTTTTTCGTGAAATTGACGTAGAACTCCATCGAGTCCTCGTTCCAGAAATCGGCGCCGTGCTTGCCCGCGACGATGTTCGTGTCCTCGCATTCCATGCGGACATAGAGGTTCTTGTCATCCGCGGCGACGGAAAAATCGAAGAACTGGTTTTGCTTCGGATCCGGTCCTTTGGGAAATCCGTTTTCCGCGCGCTGCACGGGGATACCCTTCCAGTCGTCCGTTTTACCGTCGAGCGTAATCGTTACCGGGTACGGGATATATACGGCGATCCCCGGGATTTGATCGGGCGCGAGCGTCCCTTTGCTCTGCGCGATCGCGGGAATCGCGGTCAGTGCGAGAAAAAGGGCGAATATTCCAAGCGTGAGTTTTCTTTGCATCATGAATAGCCTCCACTTCGCGTAGTGTAACCCGATTTGTGGAATCAGACAACAAATACTTTGCCGGAACCGTGTAAAATGTTTTCGCGATCATCTGGGGGGTGATGGGGGGTTTGCGGAAAAGCGCGGCTCAGGTCGGGTCGGAGAGCCATGCGATTCGGGAATCGCCCTGCCCGTCTGCTCCAAGGGTTTGTGCCAGCCAGGGAAGAAAGTCACGCAGCTCCGCTTCAAGTTTCCAGGGCGGATTCACGACGAGCATCCCCGATCCGACAAGGCCGAAGCCTTCGTCCAATCCTGAGTTCTCGGGCGGTTCGCGTACCTGAAGTTCCGCCGTCAGTATGCCGGGTATCCCGGAGACCGCAAAACGGTCCTTGAGCAGGGCGAGCTCTCCCGCGCGGCGCGGTACGATCGGATACCAAAGCGCGAGAATGCCGACAGGCCACCGGCGATGAACCGCGATGAGCGTTTCCGCCGTACGCGCGTAGTCGTCCAATGTCTCGAAGCTCGGATCCATCAGGGCGATACCCCTTCGCGGATCGGGCGGGGTGAGCGCGAGGAGGCCCGAAAACCCGTCGCGATGATGGATATGCGCGCGCCGATCCCCCGAAAGGTTCACGCGAAGGTTCTCGATCTCGGTCGGGTGAAGCTCGATGAGGACGAGCCGGTCGCTTTCCCGGGCGAGGTCCCGCGCGATTTCCGGCGATCCGGGATACCGGTTGCCTTCGCGCCGGTATCGCGCGCAGAGCTCGAGGTAGGGCTTGAGCGCCTCGGGCGGATTCTCCTGGTCAAGGATGCGCAGGATGCCGCCGTCCGACTCGCCCGTTTTCCGCGCCCACTCCCCGTCGAGCGGATAGATTCCCGCCCCTGCATGGCTGTCGAGGTATGAGAACGGTTTATCCTTCGCCAGCAGGCTCGCGATGATGCGGAAAAGCACGGCGTGCTTGAGGACATCGGCATGGTTTCCCGCGTGGAAGGCGTGTCGGTAGCTGAGCATGCAGGGGATTCTATCGGGGATGGCGCGTACGGTAAAGACGTGTCGGTGATTCAACCCGGCATTTCGGAAAATTTGACTGAGGGATGGGTAAAACCTACACTTAAACGTGTAACTCACGTACGAGGGGGCGAGAAATGCTGAAAAACCTGAAAATAGGCGTAAAGATCGGGGGCGGTTTCGCGCTCGTGCTTGCACTCACGGTGATCATCACTGGGTTGAGCCTCATGAGTCTGCGCTCTCTCGAGGGGATTTCGCGGAAAAACAGCGCCACGAGTCTTATCGTGCAGGACATGCAGGCCGGTACCGTCGCGGGAAAGAACTTTGTCATCTTGAAGGATCAAACCTATGCCGCGCAGGTGCAGGAGGCGATGGCGAAGATTGAAAAGATGACGGGTGAGCTTCGCGCCGTAGAGAAGAATCCCGAGCATGTCGCGTTATTCGATAACGTCCTGACCGGCGCCGCGGCCTATCGGGAGTATTTTAACGAATACGCCAAGATCGAAACCGAGAAGTCGGCCCTTTCGGGTCTGTTACGGGAGAACGGGGACACGCTGAACAAGTTGCTTTCGGATCTCGGGAAGATAAGCGGCCTCGCGCTTCCCGCGGCCGAAATGCGACTCATTCTGTTGCAGTCCTGGATCGACATGAACCAGTTCCTTTCGACCAATAACCTCGAGGCGATCAAGTCCTCGCAGGACGGCATCAAGACGCTTGCCGCGCGCGCGCGGGAAATCGCCTCGCGTCCCGTTTCCCGGCCGACGCGCGACCTCGCGACGACGATCGCGAAGGAAAGCGAATCGTTCAGCGATATAATCACGAGATTCGCCGACGTGAACGCGCGGCAGGAAACGGCGCGACAGCGCGCCGCCGACGGGGGCGCGCAAACGATCGCGAACGCGACGAAGGTCAGCGATTCCGCCGACGTTGACATGAACCGCGAGCTGTCCAGGGCGACCTTATTCATTCTATCCGCGGCGATCGTCGCGATATTGATCGGTATCGCGATGGCCTTGATCATCACGAAGGCCATAGTGTCCGCGATGCGAAAGGGCGTCTCCTTCGCCGAGGCGCTCGCGAACGGCGATCTCGCGACGAGGCTCGATATCGACCAGCGGGACGAGATCGGGGATCTTGCCTCCGCCTTGCAGAACATGATCGGGCGACTCAAGCAGATAGTCGAGGAGGTCTCGGCGACCGTGTCGCAGGTTTCCTCGGGAAGCCAGCAGCTGAGCGCCACCGCGCAGCAGATGTCCCAGGGCGCGACCGAACAGGCCGCGGCCGTCGAGGAGATATCCTCTTCGATGGAGGAGATGGCGTCCAATATCCGGCAGAACGCGGACAACGCGCTCCAGACCGAGAAGATCGCGCAAAAGTCCTCCGCGTCCGCCGACGCCGGCGGAAGGGCCGTCGAGAAGACCGTCGAGGCGATGAAGGAAATCGCGGCGAAGATCGGCATCATCGAGGAGATCGCGCGTTCGACGAACATGCTCGCGCTCAACGCCTCCATCGAGGCCGCGCGCGCCGGCGAGTACGGCAAGGGCTTCGCGGTCGTCGCCTCCGAGGTCGGCAAGCTCGCGGAGCGGAGCCAGCGCGAGGCCGGCGAGATCAGCCGGCTTTCGATCGAGAGCGTCACCGTCGCCGAGGAAGCGGGACGGATGATCCTCGAGATGGTTCCCGAGATCAAACGGACCGCCGAGCTCGTGCAGGAGATCAGCGCGGCCTCGAGCGAGCAGAACGCGGGAGCCGAGCAGATCAACAAGGCCATTCTCCAGCTCGATCAGGTCGTTCAGCAGAACGCGAGCGCTTCGGAGGAGTCTGCCTCCATGTCCGAGGAACTCGCGGGTCAGGCCGAGCAGATGCAGGCGACCATGGGATTCTTCAAGCTGTCCGATAACGATAACCGCGCGCAGGTTTCCCGCGCGACCGGGACCGTCCTGGCGAAAGCCGCGCCGAAGGCGAAAGAGTCGGCCGCGCCGAAGGCCGAGCGCAAGCCGGCCCCCGCGCCTGTCGCTTCGTCAACGGCCGTGTCCCGGGCCGGCGCGGCTCGCGTCGCGCCACCGCGCGAAGAGTCCGCTCCCGCGCATGCGACGCAAAAAGCCGAGGCGAAACCGGCGTCTTCCGCCACGACGCCGGCAGCCGCCATCGCGGCGAAACCGGGCGCCGCTCAGGACTCGGGGAGGCTTCCCCTTACGGGGATTCACCTCGTGCTTGACGACGAGCCGGGGCACTCCGGCGGCGATGCGCTGGACGGCGATTTCAAGGAATTCTGAAAGACCAATTGAGGGGTGAAGGAGCGTAATATGGAGGAGAATGCCGGAACTGGCATCCTTGAGTATCTTACTTTCAGGCTCGGCGACGAAATCTACGCGATCAACGTCGGGAGCATCAAGGAGGTTCTCGGCGTGCCGCGGATTACGCGCGTGCCGCGAATGCCGGAGTACATGAGCGGCGTCGCGAACCTCAGGGGAAGCGTTATTCCGGTCATAGACCTCCGGCTTAAATTCGGGATGGGCCCGACGCAGTATACCGAGGATACCGGGATCATCGTGACGGAGGTTGCCCGGTTATTCGGCGAGGGAGACGACGACTCGGTCGTCGTGGGCATATTCAGCGACGGAGTGCAGAAGGTCGTCACGATCGATGAAAAGGATATCGAGCCTCCCCCGAGAATCGGGACCGCGATCGATACGGAATATATCGCCGGGATGGGCAAGGTCGAGGATTCTTTCGTCGTTATCCTGAATATCGATAAAGCCTTGGCCTCCCGGGAATCCGATTTGGAGAAGGAGAACGCGATAGATGAAGCATAGGATTCCGAGCGAGATGACGATTGAACGGGCGGAAGAATGCCGGAAATTCTTTCTTGACTCGATGGATAAAAAGGGCGAACGGCACATTGATCTTTCCGGCGTCGTCGCGATGGACCTTTCTGGCATACAGATCATGGTTGCCTGTATCCGAAAGGCCACGGAGGCGGCGCGGGAGATTCACTTCACCGGATTCCTGTCGCCGGAGATTCAGCGTACCGTCATGATGGCGGGGTTATGCGAGGGCGAGTGCGCGACCGGAGAGTCGCTCGAGCGCGCGATCCTCGAGTATTTGTAGGCGCAAGGCTCAGGCGGGGGAGATTATGGCAGAAAACAAATTTATCGAAACATTCAAAGAAGAGGCCCTTGAGCTTCTCGGCTCGCTCGAGTCGAGCCTTCTCGAACTTGAGGACAATCCGGACGACAAGGAACTCCTTTCCGCCGTTTTCCGCGTCATGCACACGATCAAAGGATCATCCGCGATGTTCGGTCTCGATCGCATGTCCGCCTTCAGCCATGAGGTGGAGACTGTTCTTTCCGCGCTGCGCGACGGCAAGCTTCGCGTGTCGAAGGGTCTCATCGGCGGAACGCTCACGGCGCGCGACCTGATCCTCGGGATGCTCGATTCTCCGGAGGAGTGCGTCGGGCCGCTGTCGGACGAGCTTTCGACGTTCCTCGAGGAGTTCCGGAGGGATTCGGGCTTCGACTCCTTGGGCGGGCCGGGGTCGGTTTCGGCGCCGTCGGGATCGGATGGCGCGCAGGGGAATAACAATGCCGGCGCGTCGTCGACAGCCGCCTCCGCGACGGAACCCCCCGCCGGCGGACGCGTCGAGGGCGCCGGAATGGATGGCGTCGGCACGCAACCCTCCGGGATTGAGGAACCCTGGCACATCGTGTTCGTTCCCGGGAAGGACATGTTCCGTCGCGGGGGAAACCCCCTTGCCGTGATCGCCGAGCTTCAGCGCCTCGGGGATTGCGTATGCGTCCCCATGCTGTCGGCTGTCCCGCCGCTCGATACTCTCGATCCCGAGGACTGTCTCGTCGGATGGGAAATTTTCCTGACGACGAAAGCCTCCGAGAACGATATCCGCGATGCGTTCATTTTCATCGCGGATATCTCGACGGTGGTCGTCGAGCGCGTCGGTGATCTCGCCGACGCGACCGCCGGAACCGGAAAGAAAGTCGGGGAGATCCTCGTCGAGCGGGGAAAGATAAGCCAGGAGACGCTTGACCGTGTCTTGGGGCGCCAACGGCGCATCGGGGAAATTCTTATGGATGAAAAACTCGTTACCCCCACCGATCTCAAGCTCGCGCTTGAGGAGCAAAAGCAGTTGCAAAAGGCCCAGAAGACGAAGATCGCCGCGGCCGACATGAGCACCATCCGGGTCAAGTCCGAGAAGCTCGACCAGCTCATGGCGCTCGTCGGCGAACTCGTGACGATACACGCCCGGATCATGCAGACGGTGAGCACGAGCCACGGGAACGAAGAGCTCGTCACGATCGTGGAGCAATTCGGTCGTTTGACCGACGAACTCCGGAACAATACCATGAGCATACGCATGGTCCCGATCGGGTCGACCTTCAGCAGCTTCAAGCGACTCGTGCGCGACCTTTCAATCGAGCTCGGCAAGAGCGTCGAACTCGTTACCGAGGGCGGGGACACCGAGCTCGACAAGACGGTCATCGAAAAACTCAACGATCCGCTCATCCACATCATCCGGAACAGCCTCGACCACGGCATAGAGCTCCCGGACGTCCGGCGCGAGCGTGGCAAGGTAGCGACGGGGAAGATCCTCCTGAAAGCCGCCCAGACGGGCGCCTCGGTGCACATCGTCATCGAGGACGACGGCAACGGTCTCGACGTCGAGAAGATCAGGAACAAGGCGATTTCCAAGGGTATCATCAAGGCGGAAGACGCGCTTACCGATCAGGACGTGTATCGCCTCATCTTCGCCCCAGGCTTCTCGACGAAGGAGCAGGTTTCCGCGCTCTCCGGCCGGGGAGTCGGAATGGACGTGGTGAACCGCCAGATGGAGATGATCAACGGGACGATCGAGGTCGAAAGCAAGCCGCGCGAGTTCATGCGCATAACCCTGAAGATCCCGCTGACGCTCGCGATTATCGACGGGCTTCTCGTCCGTCTCGGCGAGGATCACTTCGTCATCCCCCTTTCGGTCGTCGTCGGTTGCCTCGAGTTCGAACGCGCCCGTCAGCGGCAGGATAGCCGAATCGTCGTGTTTCACGACAGGCAACTGCCCTTTGTCGACATGCGCGAGTTTTTCGCCGTTCAGGGCGAGCGCCGCGCGATCGAGCAAATGGTGATCGTCAACATCAAGAACCAGCACGTCGGCCTTCTTTTCGATCAGGTCGTAGGGGGGAACCAAACCGTCATCAAGCCGCTCGGAAAGATGTTCCGTCGCGCCGAGGGCGTGTCGAGCGGCTCGATACTCGGCGACGGGTCCGTCGCGCTCATTCTCGACGTCGACCAGATCGTCGAGGCGACGGAGGTTTCGGAAGGATGAACGACGCGACATTCGGCGTTTTCAGGGATTTTATCGAGGGAAACCTCGGCATCAAGATGCCCCCCGCCAAAAAGATCATGCTCGAGACTCGACTCGGCAAGCGGCTTCGCGCGCTGAAGATCCCGACGTACGAGGAGTATTGCGAGTACGTCTTCAGTCCCGCCGGTTTCGAGCGCGAGGTCCAGCAGCTCGTCGACGTCGTCACCACGAACGAGACGGATTTCTTCAGGGAATCGCATCATTTCGACTATCTGTCCAAAACGGTGCTGCCGGAGCTCACGGCGCAACGTGGTCTCGCCGACCTTAACCTGTGGTCCGTCGCCGCGTCCACCGGGCAAGAGGCGTATACCCTCGCGATGACGCTCGAGAATTTCATGGCGGGATCATCCCCGTTTCGCTATCGTATCCTGGGTACCGACATCTCCGAGAAGGTGCTCCAGATCGCGCACGCGGGCATCTATACCGAGCATCAGGCCGCGAAGATTCCGCCGGAGTGCCTCAGGCGGTATTGCATGCGGAGCCGCGACCCCGAGGCGAAGACGATTCGCTTCAGGCCGGAGATACGCGAGAAGGTCATGTTCCGGAAGCTCAACCTGATGGACCAGTCGTACTCGATCAGCAAGAAATACCACGTCGTGTTCTGCAGGAACGTGTTCATCTATTTCGAGAAGAACACGCAGCGCGAGGTGCTTCACCGCATTCACGAGCATCTCGCCCCGGGCGGGTATCTGTTCATGGGACACTCCGAGAATATCGGGGCGATCGATCTTCCGCTGAAAAGCGTATCTTCCGCGGTATACCGCGACACGCGCGAGGTGTGATGATGATACAGGTAATGCTCGTAGACGACTCGGCCGTCGTGCGTCAGACGCTCACCGAAGTCCTTTCCGGGGAGGCGGACATAACGGTCATCGAGACCGCCTCCGACCCGTACGACGCGGCCGAGAAACTGAAGCGGTGCGTGCCCGACGTGATGATTCTCGACATCGAGATGCCGAGAATGGACGGATTGACCTTCCTCAAGAAACTCATGAGCCAGCATCCCCTGCCCGTCATCATCTGCTCGAGCAAGGCCGAGGAAGGTTCGAACAACGTTTTCCAGGCCATGCAGTTCGGGGCCGTCGATATCATACTCAAACCGAAGGTCGGGACCAAACAATTCATCGAGGAATCCCGCGTCATGATATCGGACGCGGTCCGGGCGGCGTACCTGACGACGGTCAAGAAACTCACGCCTTCGGCGCCCGCCGTGTCGCCGAAGCTGACCGCCGACGTGATCCTTCCCATGCCGTCCGCGCACGTCCAAATCGAGACGACGGAAACCGTAATCGTCGTCGGCGCGTCGACCGGGGGTACCGAGGCCCTCCGCGTGTTCCTCGAGCGCCTGCCCATCGACTGTCCCGGGGTCGTCATCGTTCAGCACATGCCCGAACATTTTACCGCGGCGTTCGCCGAGCGGCTGAACGGGATCTGCGACGTCGAGATCAAGGAGGCCGCGGATAACGACACGGTGCTTCGCGGGCGCGTGCTCATCGCTCCGGGAAACAAGCATCTCCTCCTGAAGCGCGCCGGGGCACGATACTTCGTCGAGGTGAAAACGGGCCCGCTCGTGTCCCGCCATCGCCCGTCGGTCGACGTCCTTTTCCGCTCGACGGCGCGGTACGCGGGAAAGAACGCGATCGGCGTCATAATGACCGGGATGGGGGACGACGGCGCGCGCGGCATGCTCGAGATGAAGGGCGCCGGCTCGTTCAACGTCGCGCAGGACGAGGCGTCCTGCGTCGTTTTCGGCATGCCGAAGGAGGCCATCAAATTGGGCGCCGTCGACAAGGTCGTGCCCCTCGACCAGATCGCCGATCTCGTCATCAGGATGGGGAAAGCCCGGTGATTTTTCCTTTGCGTTACGTTCGCGAATGCAATAGAATTAAGGCATAAAGCAACGCCCGCGGGGCGGGAGGGAGTGTTCAGATGGCTGCATCGATTCTTATCGTCGACGATTCCGTGTCAATCAGGCAGAGCGTGCGTTTCATCCTCGAGCAAAGCGGTTATACCGTCTTTGAGGCGGCCGACGGGGCGGAGGGTCTTAAGCGGCTCGCTGAGCAAAAGGTTCAACTCGTCATAACCGACGTGAACATGCCGAACATGGACGGACTCACGATGGTCAAGAAGATTCGGGAGACCGAGGGAATAAAGTTCGTGCCGATCCTGGTCCTCACGACCGAGTCGCAGGGATCCGTCGTCGAGGAAGGCAAGAAAGCCGGCGCGACGGGATGGATCGTAAAACCCTTCAATAACGAGAAACTCATCGAGACGATCAAGAAAGTAATCCCGTGAGGTTCAACGCGCGGTTCTCCCGATCCGAGCACTATATCGGGCCGGGGGAATTCCATTCTTCCGTCGACGATATCGTGATCGCGACCCTGCTCGGCTCCTGCATTTCTGTGGCCCTGTACGACCTTTCCGTTCCGGTCGGGGGCCTCAATCATTTCATGCTTCCCTACCAACGGGCGGGGCAAGTCAATAGCGAGGCCCCCAGCTCGAGATTCGGCGTGAATGCCATGGAAGTGCTCATAAACGATATCCTGAAAAAGGGCGGCGCCAAGAGGAAGCTTCGGGCCAAGGTTTTCGGGGGGAGTACCATGCTCGTCGGCTCCACGGCGCCGATCATCGACGTCCCGAAAATGAACATCGATTTCGCCTTTTCCTTTCTTGACGTCGAGCGAATCCCGGTCGATTCGTACAGTGTCGGGGGAACCGCGCCGCGACGGGTGTATTTTTTCCCGACGACGGCTAAGGTTCTCATGAAGTTCTCGCAAACGACGGGATCCGCAATCGCCCGGCGCGAGTTTGCCTACTCGCACATGCTTCAGGAACGCGCGCGCAACGACGGGAGGCCGATCCTTTTCTAGAATTTTGTGGAAAAAACCGCCGGCAAGCGGTACATTATACGTAATTCCAAATTTTCGAAAGGAGGGTTTGATTATGCCCAAAGGCAAGGACAAAGGAAAGGCCGAAGCGAAGAAGAAGCCCGCGCATACCCTGAAGGAGAAACGGAAGGAGAAGCAGGAAAAGCGCGCCGCGAAAGGCGAGTGATTTTGGAATAGCGGTCTTGCAAGCCGTATCGGTTCCCGATTATGATACGGCCTGCGAGGACCTCAATGAACGCAATCATTACGGTGGTCGGAACCGACCAGGTTGGCATCATCGCCAGCGTATCAGGCTTTTTTTCGAAGCACGGCATCAATATCGTCGATATCTCCCAGACAATCCTTTCGGGCAACTTCGTCATGATGATGATGGTCGACCTTTCCAAGAGCGACATTTCCATAAAGGACACCAAGGAAAAGCTTTCCGCGCTCGGCGGGGAGCTCGGCGTCAGTATCAGCATGATGCATGAGCAGGTCTTTTCCGCCATGCACCGCATCTAGGCCCTATAGGGCACTTTTCAGGATGACTACAGATATGCTTTTTTCCCCCCACGAAATTCAGGAAACCGTCGATATGTTCATGCGGCACAAACTCGATGTCCGCGCGATCACCATGGGCGTCTCGCTCCGGGACTGCGCGAGTTCATCGGGCGAGGAGTCCCGGCGAAGGATCCGCGAGAAACTCCTCAGGACCGCGGGCCGGCTCGTCGAGATCGGGCGCGAGATCGAGGGCGAGTTCGGCGTGCCGATCATCAACAAGCGCATCTCGGTGACCCCGATCGCGCTTGTCGCCGAGCCGAGCGACGAGACCGATTTTACCCCCTGGGCCGTGACCCTCGACGAGGTCGCGACCGAGCTCGGAGTCGACTTCGTCGGCGGATTTTCCGCGCTCGTGCAAAAGGGCATGACCTCGGGCGACCTTCGACTCATCGACTCGATCCCGCGCGCCCTTTCCGAAACCGCGCGCGTGTGCTCGTCGGTCAATCTCGGCACGACCAAGAACGGCATCAATATGGACGCCGTCCGGAAGATGGGAACGATCGTGAAGGCCGCCGCCGCCGCCACCGCGGATCGCGACGGGCTCGGCTGCGCGAAGCTCGTCGTCTTCTGCAACGCCCCCGAGGATAATCCCTTCATGGCGGGCGCCTTCCACGGGCCCGGCGAGGGCGAGTCCGTGCTTTCCGTCGGCGTCTCGGGCCCCGGCGTCGTGAAGGCCGCGTGCGAGCAGTACCGCGGCGCCCCGCTCGACGTCCTCGCGGACGGCATCAAGAAAACCGCCTTCAAGATCACCCGCATGGGCCAGCTCGTCGGGCAGGAAGCCGCGCGCCGGCTCGGCGTCCCGTTCGGCATTCTCGACCTCTCGCTCGCGCCGACCCCGGCCGTCGGGGACTCGGTCGCGCGCATCCTCGAGGAGATGGGTCTTGAGTCCGCCGGCGCGCCCGGCACGACCGCCGCGCTCGCGATGCTCACCGACATGGTGAAGAAAGGCGGCGTTATGGCCTCGACGAACGTCGGCGGGCTTTCCGGCGCCTTCATCCCGGTCTCCGAGGACGAGGGCATGGTCGCCGCCGTCCGCGCGGGCTCGATCAACCTCGAGAAACTCGAGGCGATGACCTGCGTGTGCTCGGTCGGCCTCGACATGGTGGCGATCCCGGGCGACACGAGCGCGGAGACCATCTCCGGCATCATCGCGGACGAGATGGCGATCGGCATGGTGAACAACAAGACGACGGCCGTTCGCGTGATCCCGGTCCCGGGCAAGAAGGCCGGCGAGTGGGCCGAGTTCGGCGGGCTCCTTGGCGGAGCGCCGATCCTTCCGGTAAACGGCTTTTCGTGCGCGGAATTCATCCGCCGCGGCGGGAGGATCCCGGCGCCGATCCACAGTTTTCGGAACTAGGTTGTCTCGCGACGTTCGGCGGGCGCCGATCCAGAACTTCGGGAATTACGGGTCGCGCCCCGCGGGTTATTCAGCTCGCGTTGCGGGACGCCGTTGAATCGGCATCGTATACCTACCGGTAGGTATACAGTCTTCCGCTCGAGGCGGCAACGGTTGAAAAATGGGAATAAAAAGGTCATAGTAGGCGCATGAAACGAAGTATACTCGCCATCGTCATCTTTTCGTTGATCGCTCAAACCCTCGTCGCGCAGGACAAGCCCGACGCGCTCAAGCTCTACCGCAGCGGTCGCGATCTCGAGATCGCCGGCCGGACCGAGGACGCGAAAGCGGCGTACGGACAGGCCATCGAGGTCTGCAAGCAGGAATTGGCCGATAACCCGAAAAACATCGAGGCTTATACGATTTACGGTTGGTCCCTGATCCGGACCGCCCGCTACCAGGAAGCCGTCGCCGTTTGCACCGAGGCGCTGAAGGTCAGTCAGGACGTGCGCGTTATCGAGACGCTCGGCGAGGGGCACTTCTACCTTTCGAACTATAAAGAGTCCCTCAAATACATGGAAAGCTACATAGACGCCGCCCCCCGGGGCGAGCGGATCAGTACCGCGTATTTTTTCGTCGGCGAGATCTATCGCCTTTCGAAGCGCTTCAATCACGCCGATATCGCCTATTCCGCGGCCTGTCAGCTCGAGCCTTCAATCTCGTTGTGGTGGTACCGGCTTGGCGGCGCGCGCGAAAGCCTTGGCGACAAGAAGGGCGCGCAGGAAGCCTATCAGCGCGCGATCAAGCTTCGGCCCGACTACAAGGAAGCCGCCGACGGGCTCAGCCGCGTTCGGACATGATCGCGTCGAGGCTCGCGACGAGGTTTCGCGGGTCAATGCGCTTTCGCCCGGCGGTCAACGCGCCGACTATGCCGAACGCCTCGCTGACGAGCGTACCGGCCTTTCCCGGGAGCCTGATTCCCGGCTTCAGCATCCATTTCGAAACGAAGAGCATGCCCTCGATCTCGAGGGCTTTTTTTATGCCTGCCTCGAGCGCGCCCGCGGTGATCGGAATCCCGAACGGCGAGACGAGCACCTTCCCGAAGGGGACGGCGAGGTTGAAGGCGACGACGCTCAGCGCCATCGCGATCGCGGGGACGACCCGGATGCGCGATCGGTCGGCAAGCGCGAGGAATAGGGCGCCGGCGGCGATCGCCGCCCGGGCGGGAATGCCGCCCGAGAACATCAGTGCGACGATGAGCGCGATCCCGCACGGAACGCGAAGGGCCGCGCTTCGCCAGAGGCCCTCGGCCGCGAGACTCCCCGCGCCGGCGGCGGTCCCGGCCTCGCGCGGCGAGACGAGCTTTCCCTCCCGCACGGCCCGATACCAGGTCGAGGCGCGGGCGTAGTGGTTCGCGAAGATCCCGAGCGCCGCGCCGGTGACGACGCCGACCGCGCAAAAAGGCGGCGCGATATACCAGGCGCTTTCGCCGAAGATATACCAGCGCGCGAGCGTCAACTGCGCCGCGTTCGAGGCGAAGGCCCCCGCCACGCTGATCCCGACGAACGAGACCGAGCGACGGAACGCCTTGCCGAGCGCGTACATGACGAGCGCGGAGGCGACGGTCCCGACCGCGGAGAACGCGAAGATATACGAGAAGAGGGTTCCCCCGATGAGTCCCTGACCGAGAATCTTCGCGAGAACGAGCGCGAGAAACTGTTTGGGAGGAAGGACCGCGATAGCGAGCATGATCGGAAGGTTCGCGAGCCCGAGCCTGAGGAAGGGAAGGGGCTTCGGGATCAGGTACTCGAGGGTCGAGAGGAAAAAGCAAAGCGCGGCGAACCACGCGGTGATCGCGTCCTTCCGTGCGGTGTCCATGCGCGCCCCCTGGAGCGAAAAAAAACCGGCCCCTCGAGGCCGGCGTTCATCCCGTTACCGGGATCAGTGATGGTGTCCGCAGCCGCAGCCGTCGGAGCCGCAACCGTCGGAATCGCAATCGTCGTCGCAGTCCCCGCCGCAGCCGCAACCGCATTCGGACTTGAGGCCGTTCGCCTTCTCGTCCTCGGTGGCGTTGCGAACCGACACGACCTTCACGTCGAAGTGAAGGGTCTCGCCCGCGAGCGGGTGGTTCGCGTCGACCTTGACCTTGTCGCCCGATACCTCGGTGACGGTCACGACGCGGGAGCCTTCGGGGCCAGCCGCCTCGAACTGCATCCCCTCGACGATCTCGACGTCGTCCGGGAACTGGTTCCGGTCAACCTCGACGACGAGCTCGTCAAGATACTCGCCGTATGCGTCCGCCGGGGCGACGTCGACCTTAAGGGAGTCGCCCGCCTTCTTGCCCTCAAGCTCGCGCTCGAGGCCCGGTATGAGATTGTTTCGTCCGTGCAGATACTCAAGAGGTCCCATTCCCTCGGATGAATCAAGTACTTCGTTTTCGTCGTCGGTCAGGGTGTATTCGATGCTGACGACGCTGTCTTTGGCAATTGTCATAAAAAATCCTTGTGCGTAGGTTACCGTGAAAATAACACAATCAGGGCCCGGGGGCAAGTGGAACGCAAATAAGATGGACAAAGGAAATCCTGCGGGCTATAATAAACGAAAGGAGTCGTGTAAATTATGGATAATAAATCGATACTTGTTCTTTTCTTCGTGTTTATCGTCGTTTTTGTTCTCTCGTTCACCCTTTCCCTGGACGCCGTCGCGAACAATAACGTCCTGTACGGTATCTACGCCTTCGTCGGCTTCGTCTTGCTGACGCTGCTCGCGCTTTTCGAAAGCATGACCCTTGGCAAGAACGGCGTATCCCTCGGCTGGTGGTTTCGCCTTCTCTCAGTCGTCTCGCTCATCATTCTCGTTTGGTACACGACCCGCGTCGGAGGCCTTTTCGGCTGGTGGTAAACGCGGACTATCGCGCGCGTTCGGCGATCCGTAGACGACTCCCCCGGGAGGCGTCCCGGTAACGGCGAGCGCGAAAAAGAGACCGGAACCCGGCGAATCCCCGTGAGGGATTCGTTCGAGAGCCGGTCTTTTTTTTTGTAAAAAAAACCGCGATTTTACACTCCAAGCGGAGGATTCCCCCTAGCGGTTTTTTCCGTGCTCGAGAAGGCGCGGGACAAGATCCTCGCGCTTCAGGGTTTTAAGCGCCTCGAGAACGAGCGCACGGTTTTCCGGTTTGTTGAACTGGAGGAGCGCCCGCTGAAGCGCGCGTTCATGGGCGCCGCGAGCGACCGGAACCTCGGCGCCGGTGAAGGGATCCCGGCCGGTAAAGTAGACGCAGGTCGCGAGCGTTCCCGGCGTCGGGTAGAAGTCCTGTACCTGGTCGGGGACGAAACCGTCCTTCTTCAGCTCGAGCGCGGTGTGGAGGGCGTCCTCGAGGGTCGCTCCGGGATGGCTCGCGATGTAGTAGGGCACGAGGAACTGTTTCTTCCCGAGAGCCTCGTTCGCCTTGCGGTATTCCGCGGCGAACGCGAGATAGGTCTCGTGATCGCTTTTCCGCATGACGGAGAGCACGCGATTCGAGGTGTGTTCGGGCGCGACCTTGAGCTGACCCGAGACGTGGTGCTCGCAGAGCTCGCGGAGGAAGGTCCGGTCGGGATCGAGCATGACGTAGTCGAAGCGGATGCCGGAGCGGACGAAGACCTTCTTGACGCCGGGGAGCGCGCGGAGCCTTCGGAGAAGGCTCACGTAGTCCTTGTGATCGGCCTTGAGCGCCGGGCAGGGCGAGTCTCCGAGGCACTGCCGGTCGGGACAGGCGCCCCGTTCCCGCTGCCGGTCGCACGCCGGGATCCTGAAGTTCGCGGTCGGGCCGCCGACGTCGTGGATGTAGCCCTTGAAATCGGGATGCCTCGTGAGCGCGATCGCCTCGCGCTCGAGCGACTCGTGGCTCCGCGCCTGGATGAGCCTTCCCTGATGGAAGCCGATCGCGCAGAAGGCGCAGGCGCCGAAGCAACCGCGCGAGCTCGTGAGCGAGAACAGCACCTCCTGAAGCGCGGGCACGCCTCCTGCATCGTCGTAGTCGGGATGACCGAGACGGGTGTAGGGAAGCTCCATGACGCGGTCGAACTCGCCCTGCTCGAGGGGCAAGGCCGGCGGCTCCTGCACGACGAAGCGCGCTTCGCTTCGCTCGACGAGCGGTTTCGCGCTGAAGGGATCGGCGTTCGCTTCCTGGATGACGTAATGACGGCCGTATGCCTCGCTCGACGACTTGACGTCCTCGAAGGCGGGAAGCGGGATCGCCTCCCGGGGGATTTCTTCTTTTTTTCCCGTGCGCCACATCGTACCGCGGATTCCGCGGAGGTCCTTGCCCGCGGAGAGACGGCGCGCGATCTCAAGGATCGAGCGCTCTCCCATTCCGTAGGCGAGGAGGTCGGCCTTGGTGTCGAGGAGGATGGAGCGTTTGACGGTGTTTGACCAGTAATCGTAGTGGGCGAGGCGGCGGAGCGATGCCTCGATGCCGCCGATCACCACGGGGATGCCTTTCGAGAGCTCGCGGATTTTGGCCACATAGGCGACGAGCGCGCGATCCGGTCGGGCACCGCGCTTCCCGCCGGGTGAATAGGCGTCCTCGGAGCGAGGCTTGTTGTTCGCGGTGTAATGGGCGACCATCGAGTCCATCGCGCCCGCGCTCACGAGCCAAGCGAGCTTCGGCTCCCCGAGCTTGAGGAAGTCCTCGGCGGCTTCCGGGCCTTGCCAGCGCGGCTGCGCGACGATCCCGACGCGATAGCCCTCGGCCTCGAGCAGGCGCCCGAGAAGGGCGGCCGCGAACGACGGGTGGTCGACGTATGCGTCGCCCGAGACGATGACGAAATCGCAGGAGGACCACCCCCGACCTTCCAGGTCCGCGCGGGAAACGGGGAGATACGCGGAGCGGTCCATCGGGCTCAGGCCTGAACGACCTCGGTGACGCCGGGAACGGTTTTCATGAGGTGGGCCTCGACGCCCATCTTGAGGGTCATCGTCGCCATCGGGCACGAACCGCATGCGCCCGTGAGCCTCACGAGCACCTTGCCGTCGTCCGAGACCGAAATGAACTCTATATCGCCGCCGTCGGCCTGGAGCTGAGGGCGAATATCTTCAAGCGCTTTTTTCACGTTGTCTGCAAGCATGGTTCTCTCCATAAGATCGGGTATCGTTACTGAAAGATACTGACTCGGGATACGCGGGTCAAGCGGCTCTATTGTTTCGGGAATCGCAAACTTGTATACTTTACACTGCGTGCAGCAACCCAGATAAGGAGCGTGGCGTATGTCAGGATCGTACGATTTTACAATCTCTTCCCTTGGCCCCTGCAAGGTGGCGTCCCCGATTCAGCTGTCGAGCGTCGAGGGCGATTTTATCGCGAATTACGTCAATGACGACGAGTTTGTACGATATCGAATCGACGCGACGTGCGACGAGGTCATCGGCCCGTGCTCTCGCGCCGAGCTTCTCGAGAAAGCCGGCCCCCGCGAGAAGATCTTCTTCAGCCCGAGCCATGTGCACGCGGCGATCGTTACCTGCGGCGGTCTCTGCCCGGGGCTCAATGACGTCATCAGGTCGGTCGTGCGCTGCCTCTGGAACCGGTACGGCGTCAAGCGCATCAGCGGGATCCGCTTCGGGTTCAAGGGCCTGCTCCCCGAATACGGCTACGAGGTTCTTCCGCTCAATCCCCAGGTCGTGGACGATTGCCACAAGACCGGCGGTTCCATCCTCGGCACCTCTCGCGGCGGCGGCGACCGCGTCATCGAGATCGCCGACGCGATCGAAAACCTCAATATCAACATGATCTTCATTATCGGCGGCGACGGGACCCAGCGCGGGTCGCTCGAGGTCGCCGAGGAGATCGAGAAGCGCGGCCTCAAGATCGCGGTCGTCGGCATCCCGAAGACCGTCGACAACGACCTTTCCTTCATCCAGAAATCCTTCGGGTTCGACACCGCGGTCGTAAAGGCCGCCGAGGCCGTTGGCGCGGCGCACATGGAAGCGCACTCGCAGATCAACGGCATCGGACTGGTCAAGCTCATGGGCCGCGAGTCGGGCTTCATCGCGACTCACACCGCGATCGCGAGCCATGAGGTCAATTTCGTCCTCATCCCGGAGGTGCCGTTCGATCTCGAGGGGCCGAAGGGGCTCCTTCACTACCTCGAGGAGCGGCTCCGGACGCGGCATCACGCCGTCATCGTCGTCGCCGAGGGCGCGGGCCAGGACCTTCTGCAGGGAGAGGGCGGTACCGACGACTCCGGAAACAAGAAGCTCGCGGACATCGGTATCTTCCTTCGGGACAAGATGACCGCCTATTTCAAGTCCATCGGGCTCCATATCAACCTCAAGTACATCGACCCGAGCTACCAGATCCGCTCGGCGACCGCTGCCCCGATCGACTCGATCTACTGCGAGCGGCTCGGCAACAACGCGGTGCACGCGGCGATGGCGGGCAAGACCAAACTCATCATCGGCCTCGTGCACAACAAGTTCGTGCACTTGCCGATCAGCGTCGTGACGAGCAAGCGGAACTACGTCTATCCCGAGGGCTCGCTCTGGCGCGACTGCCTCGACGCGACCGGGCAGCCGGTCCTGATGGTGAACGACAAGGAAGCGTTCCTCAGGAACAGCAAAATCAGGCAGCACGCCGCGAAATGACGCGCGCTCAATAAAGGCCGTTCGCGTTCGCCGCGATGAACCGGAGAAGGATTCCGTCCCGCCCGTCAAGGAGCTGGATGGAGTCCTTTTTTTGCGTGACGGACCGCGCCTCCTCGATCTCCCGAAGGAAGTCGGCCTCGAACCGGGCCGCGATCCCGTTGGGACTCGCTTTTTTCGTGACCCCGGTAATCGTCATCGAGAGAGCACGTGTCCCCGGCGAGCGGGCTTTTCCGAGCTTCCATGTTCCCGAGAAGACGTTCGTCCCGGTATTGCCCGACAGTGTCCCGTCCTCGCGAAGCACGAGTAGTGCCGACGAGCCGTGCCCGGGCTCAAGCGGGATGAATTGACCCTGAAAGGTATAGCCCGCGAGCAGCCAGGTCGTCCCGACAAGCGGCGCCCCCGAACCGGCCGTCGAGCGTGCCTGTTCGGCCCGGGGCGGCTGGCTCGCGCAACCCGGGAGACAGGCCGTGATCGCGAGAATCGTCAGGACGGCGAGCGCGTTCCGGCGGCTAGCCTTGTTTCCCCTTGATCGGGACCGTAGGGGCGAATTGCGGAAATTTCGCATCATATCCTGAATACTACCAGCGAAACCGCTTGAAATCAAACGCGCTTTTCTGGTATAGTGTGAACCAAGCGGGGAATTAGCTCAGTTGGTAGAGCGATTGGTTCGCAATCAATAGGTCACCGGTTCGAATCCGGTATTCTCCAGAATACGAAAACCGTCCAGCAGGACGGTTTTCGTATTTTAAATCTGATTCGAGCCGCGCCGGCGGCGCGGAAACCCGAGGCAGGAAGTCGATGGTTGGAGGGGGGTATCCGGCATTCTCCGGAACCCGAGCAGGCCCTCCGCAGGGATGCGTCGTCAAGCGTCGCCGTCGAGATATGGCGGGTATTGGACGGACCGGTCGATACCCTCGCTCCCGCTCTCGCGATGGCTTTTTATGAACGGGAAGAAACGGGCGTCCTCCTCGAGCATATGCCCCAGAACGATCTCCTTATAGAGCGTATACACGGCGTCGATCGACGTTCCCGACCCGCGCGGGACGCTTTCGGCGATGTTCTTGGCCGTTTCCAAGGCCACCGCGTGAATCGCGCGATGGCGCTCGAGGTCGGGATAATCGATTCGCTCAAGGACCCGCTCTTCCGCGGCGAAATGCGCCGCAATGAGCTCAATGGCGCCCGACAGTCCCTCGAACAACGCGTCGGCGTCGGATGTCGACCATGCCTCGGAAAAAAGACGATTAATCGACTCGATGAGCGCCCGATGGTCCTCGTCGATCTCCGGCGAGCCCGAGCCGAATTCCTCCCGCCACAGTATCTGCAGGGGCAGCTGCACGGACAGCGCGTGAGCGGGATACAGGTTTCCGACGACTCGGTTCCTTCCGGCGATCTTCGCGGAATAGAGGCAGTCGTCCCCTGCCTTGACGAGCGAGTCGAGGCTTCCTCCGGGACCGATCGCGAACCCGACGCTAACGGTAACCGTTACCGTCTTGTTCCCATGGGGAATCGCCGCGCTGGCGACCGTTGCACGGATTCGCTCGGCGATTGCCCGCGCGTTTTCGTAATCGATATCCTCGAGATACACGCCGAATTCCTCTCCGCCCAACCGTCCGACAAGGTCCGGCTCTCGAGTGGCGTCCCTGATCGCCCGCGATACCGCCCTGATGACCTCATCCCCGCCCGCGTGCCCGAGCGTGTCGTTGATCGCCTTAAAGCGGTCGATGTCGATCATGAAAAAGGCGACTCCCGCATTCGCGAGCGTCGCGCGGGCGTATCGCGCCTCGGCGCGAGAGAGCCACGCGCGCCGGTTGAGAAGCCCAGAAAGCCCGTCGATCGTCGAAAGACGCCAGTTTTGCGCGGCCATACCGTGCGCGCGCATCGCCGCGGCCCGCGCGCTTTTTAGTATGACGACGAGGAACGCCGAAAGAGTCAGTGAACCGAACGCGAAGTCGAGGGCAGGTCCTGTTCCCCCGTTCCTCACGCCGATGAGCGCGATAATGGCGGCGTTCAGGGCGATATTCGGGACGAGAAACGTCGCTGTCCGGACGAGTGGCGCGGTGAGGACGACCCCGAACATGAAGACGACGATAATGAGGAGAATTTCGTAGAGCGGCGCGCCGGAGAGGGCCTTATGCGCGACCAGGGGGATAATCGCGAGGTTCCCCGAAACGATAACGGCGCGCATGCGCGACTCGGTTAGCCGACCACGCGCGAGAAGTAACGCCATGATCGCGGTGAACAGGATTGCCCCTCCGTATGCCGCGCACGCGAGTCGAAGTTCCCTCGTCCCCGGGCGTCCGAGCGCGAACGCGCCGAGATACAGGGCGAGCGCGACGATGCCGAGCGCGGACATCCTGACCGCGGTTTTCCTCGTCTGATCGGCGAAGTAATCCTCGTACGCCGTGAAGTCGCAATCCTGCCCGTCCATGATCCGCGTCGCCGTCCCTTCGTGCGCCATGATGATACCGTAAGCATAGTTCATGGAACGGCTGCGCGCCACCCGCGCCTCGGGCACCGTTTGACTTCCCCGGGGCGAAATCCTACGCTTAAGGGAAGGGGAAAGGAGGCTTGCTATGAGTGTCATTACCATTTCTCGCGAAGCCGGGTCGGGCGGGACCGCCATTGCCGAATCGGTCGCGAAGGCGCTGGGTTACACGCTGGTCGACAAGGAGACGATCGGCAGCCTGCTCGCGAAGTATGGACTGATCGACTTCGGCAAGGTCTATGACGACGTCCCGGCGTTCTGGGACGCGTTCGATTCCCGGAAGGCGGAGGAGCGACAAACCGTGCTCGCGATGATGAACAAGGTGATTCTCGCGTTCGCGAAGCGGGGAAACGTGGTTATCGTCGGGCGCGGCGGGTACGTAGTGCTCGGCGGATACGCGGACGTCCTCAACGTCAGGATACAGGCGTCTCTCGCCTCGAGGATCGCGAATATCCAGGGGCAATTGAAAATAGCCGATTACAAGCAGGCGGAAAAGGACGTGCGGGAGCGGGACCGGATTCGCGCCCATTTCATGGAATCGGCGTACAGCATCAAGGTCGAACCCGTTTCATCCTTCGACTTCGTCCTGAACGCCGACAAGGTTTCCGCCGGGAAGGCGACGGCCATGATCGTGGATATCGCGAAATCCCTGGACGCGTCTTCGGTCGGGGCGGGAAAACTCGTATCGAAGGCCGAGATCGATCCCGTCCTCGGGGACGCGGTCGCCGAGATGCTCGGTCGCTAGGCTTCCCGAAAGACCGTGACCTTGTTTTTGCCCGCCGCTTTCGCCTCGTAAAGCGCGAGGTCGGCCTGTGAAAGAAGCGAATCAAGGTTCTCGTTGCCGGAAACCTCGTTCACGCAGGTAACGCCGAAACTCGCGCTCACCCTGGCGGGGGGACCGGAATCGACCGGGATGGAGATACCCGCTATCGCGGTTCGCATGCGCTCCACCACGGCCGGCGCGGAGGAGGCTCCGGCGTCGGAGAGGAGGCAGATGAACTCTTCCCCGCCGAAGCGCGCGACGGCGTCCCCCGCGCGGACCTGGGCGGTGAGTTCCCTCGCGACCCGCCTGAGCGCCTCGTCGCCCACGAGGTGCCCATAGGTATCGTTGATGCGCTTGAAGTTGTCGAGGTCAAGGATCGCGATGGAAAGCGACCTTCTTCCGCGCGAGAGTTGCGCGATCTGGCGTTTCGCCGTATCGATGAAATTCCGTCGGTTGCTTATGCCGGTGAGCGCGTCGAGGGTCGCGAGTTCCGTGAGCCTTTTCATGAGTCGGATGGTTTCGGTACTGTCCCTGATGTTTATGAGCCGTCCGATCGCCTCGCCCTTGGCGTTCTTGATGAAAGAGATGCTCGCGTCGTAGTGTCTTTCCGCCGCGCCGTTATCCATCGAGAAGGAGAAATCGGCCTCGACGTTCATGGCGAGATTCATGCACAGCGCCTCGCGGCCCCGAAAGGTAACGCTCGCCTCGGTGGAGATCGCCCCTTTTCCGAGTTCCGGAAAGATCCGCGTCGCCATCTCGTTATGGTCCGCGATTTTCCCCGCGGAATCGAGGACGATGACGCCGTCCGACATCGTCTCGAAGACGCGGCTTCTCGCGATCGGGACGACGGAGAGGATGCGGTACCGAAAAACCGCCAGGCCGAAACAGAGCGCCGAGACGCTGATGCTGAAGGGTATGGTGTCTATGCCCCCGAGATTGATTCCCGCGAGGTAGAAAAGATAGTTGATCCACGGGAGCGTCGTCCCGGCGAGCATGAGGATCAGGCGGCGGCGGAAGAAATGCGGAGTCGTGAAAAGCCCGTTCACGAGGATGATCGTGCCGATGAGGAACGCGCCGAGCGAGTAGAGGGTGTGGGTCCAGTAGAGCGGGCCCCGCCCGAAGGAGAGCACCGAGATCGGCCCGTCCGTCGCGAGGCTGACGGTCGCGTACCGGAGATGCAGGAACCCGTCGGTGAGCGCGCCGAACAGGGTCGACAGCGAAAACGCGACCATGACGGCGACCGCGCGCTTTCTGTACAGGCGCTGCACGTTCATGTATAGGGCGGTGAAGACGATCCAAAGCGTCGGGAGGAACGATATCCCGCAATACTGGATGGCGCACCAAAAAAGCTTTCCGGGGAGCGTCCTCGAAAGGAGCTCTCCCGCGTAGCCGCCCGAATAGACCGCGAGGGTAAGGAGGAGGAGTGAAAGGGGTAGCGCCGCCCGGGTCGACTCCCGGTGGCGGAACGAGAAGCCCGCGAAAACCGCATGGGAGACGGCGATCGCGAGGAGGATTGCCGCGAGTGTGTATACCATGACTTTTCCTTATATATAAGCCATATTGCCAGATCGGGATGCGCCGTTCAAGGGTCGCGCGCGCGAGTAATTGCGCACGCGGGTGCGCGGGGGTATAGTAGAGGCCATGAACGCGCGGAAAGGAGACGTATGATGGACGATGCCGTCATTGGCGGGCTTTCGCTCGCGAGGGAGATTACGGGCGCCGTTTCGGGCGCGGTCGGCTTTTTCGACGGGGTATACGCGCGCGTCGAGGCGATCAGGAAGCGGAACCTCAGCGCGGAAAACTACCTTCGCGCCTACTACTTCGAGGTGGTAAACAACCTGGAGTATCTCGACGTCGTCAACGTGAAAAAGTTCAGGACGGTCGAGGTCAATTCGCCGCTTTTCCGCAAGTTCGTTTCCCGGCTCGACACCGAGATCGGCGCGACGATCCTCTTTACCGAGAACGTCGACGAGAAGTCGAGCCTCTATCGCCTCCTCGCGGCGAAGGGCAGAATCGAGAACCGGAGCAGGATGCTCACGACCTACCACAAGGGAATCGAGGCCGACTATCGGGGAAAGATCCTCTACGAGAACGTGCTCCAGGCGATATCCTTCACGGTCGTCAAGATCGAGCTTCTCAGGCGTCTTTCGTCGGCCGAAAGCGAGGAGAGCGAGTTTCTCAACAAGCTCGCCCTCGAGAAGCGCGTGGTGAACATCCGGGAGCGGTTCCTGATGGTCAAGAACGTCATGGACTCGATGGACGGAATCAGGGAGCTGTCGCGGTAGGCCGCTCGCGTGGCGCCTCAGCGGGCCGTGCCCGCCCAGGCGGCAACCGCCTCGCCGAGGAAAATCTCGACGGCGCCCTCGGGTATTACTCGGATGAGCTTGCATTCGATCCACGCGACCGCGGAATCGGGAACGCGAACGTCGATTTTTTCGGCCTTCACCGAGGCGATGGAGAAGCGCTCGAACTTGTCGATGTCGGGCGAGGAAACCGAGCCGCAAAGCTCGATGAGGGGCGCGTCGGCCGACTCGGGCACGCACACGGCGAACTCGCCCGTTTCCTTGACGTTGCGCGCGGTCTGATGGGCCGGGTCGCAGACGAAAAGGAGCTTCGTTACCGGCTCGTAATCGAGCGGGCAGTTCCAGGCGATCGGCGCGAGGTTGTAGTGCCGCCCCTTCGACGCGACGAGAACGGGGACTCCCGGCGTCACGAGGCGATAGGCTTCGGGGAGGGGGACCGTCTCGAAGCCCGCGTATCCGGGACTTTCTTCCCGCGCGATCGCTCCCTCAGGGATTTGACGGTCGTTTTTCGTGGACATAGGTATACCTCGCGAAGAAGTAGCGGCCCATGAACCGGCTCATGAAGGCCTTGAATTTCCATTTCGGCGCCATGACCGCGACGTGCCGGCCTTTGTTCAACGCGACGACGCAATGCGAGACGACGGCGGCGGGGCTTTTCCCGTCGATGACCTTTACCCGCGCGCCGTTCGAGGCGACGTTCGCGAACTCGGTGTCGACCGGGCCGGGGCACAGGGCGATCACGCGGATCCCCGCGTCGGCGACCTCGGCGGCAAGCGCGACGCTGAAGCTGAGCGCGTACGCCTTCGTCGCCCCGTAAACGGCGAAATTCCCGAGAGGGATAAAGCCCGCGAGGCTCGCGACGTTGACGATCGCCGAGCCCGGGCCCATGAGGGGAATCGCGGCGTGGCAAAGTCCGGTCAGCGCGTACACGTTGAGATCGATCATCTCGAGCTCCCGATCGACGGGCGTTTCCATGAAGGTTCCGTACGTGCCGAATCCCGCGTTGTTCACGAGGGCGTCGACGATGAACTCGCCCGATTCCCGTTCCTTTTGGAGGAGCTCCCGGAAATGGCGAACACCCGCCGCTCCCGCGAGGTTGATCGCGATCGTCTTGGGATGGGGCGCGCCCGCGCCTTGGGCGGAAATCTCGTTCGCGAGCGAGTCGAGCCGGTCCTTGCGCCGCGCGAGAAGCCATATTTCGTCGGCCTCGCGCTCGCGGGAAAGCCGCTTCGCGAACTCGGCGCCGAGGCCGGAACTCGCTCCCGTGACGATGATGATTCGTTTCATGTAAAGATTGTAGCTTTATTTTGACAATAGCTTCAAGGTTCAAATATAATGGGCGGTACCCTATGGTGTCACAGGATACGACCCAATGAACGCGCGGTGGCCGACTCGCACCTATCGATGCTTTATCGCCGCGACATTCCTCTGCCTCGCGCTTCCCGTGCCGTCTTTCGGTTCCCCTTTGCCGCGTCCGGAGGTTTCGGGCGGGACGATTGACGTCAAGGGCCTCCCGCGACCCGTCGAGCTGTTCGGGCGCTGGGCGTTTTGGCCGTCGGCTTTCGTCGATCCGTCGACGACGGCGTCGGGGTTTTCCCGGTTCGAGCGGTTCCCCGCCTCCTGGAGCTCGTATGACGCCGGCACCCTTTCCCCGCGGGGGTATGGATCGTACGCGATCAGGGTTACCGGGCTTAATCCCTCGATTCTTTACGCGTTCTGGTTCCCCGGCTACAGCTGCGCGACCCGCTATTTCGCGAACGGGCAGGAGCTCTATGCCGCGGGAACGCCCGCGACCTCGCGCGCGGAGGAAAAGCCGCATTGGGATTCCGAGGTCGTGGCCCTCCCTTCGGCCGGATTGACCGAGGTGACGCTCGTTCTCCATCTCTCGAACTTTAACGATATCTATCCCGCGTGCCCGACCGCGATTCAGTTCGGCTCCTTCGACGCGCTGAGCGCCGCGCGCGCGCACAAGCGGAATCTCATGATTATCCCGTTCGCCGCCATCCTCGCGATGGGCGCGTATTTCATCGCCCTGTTCGTCTTTCAACGCGAGGAAAAAGCCTGTCTGTGGCTGGGCGTCCTTTGCGTGAATTTCGCGCTTCGTATCGCCTGCTACGACGAGTTCATGCTTCAGGACTTCATGCCTTTCGTCCCGACGGCGCTCATGTTCAGGTTCGGCTACCTTACCTTCGCGCTCGCTCCGGCGGCGTTCGCGGGATTCCTTCGGGCCAATTTCCCGAACGAGTTTCCGAAGGTGCCCGCGGCGGCGATTATCTCGGTCAGTCTCGCGTACTGCGCGATGAGCCTCCTCACGCCGGTCGATTTCTTCACGGGTATCCTCGTTCCGTTTCAGGCCTTCGCCCTCCTCGTTTCGCTCGCCATGATCCTCGTCGTATTCCGCGCGGCCCTCGGGCGCCGGCCCGGGGCGATCCTCTTCCTCGCGGGCTTCACGTTCTTTTTCTTCGTCGTCGTCCACGATATCCTCGTCGCGAACCGAGAGATCGACGGCGTCTTTCTGTCCCATTACGGGATTCTCGGAATCGTCGCGGCGATGGCGATAATCGTCGTCGGCCGTTTTACCGGCGCCTTCAACGCGGTAGAGGCCGCGGCCGGGGAACTCGAGAAGGTTAACCAGTCCCTCGCCCGGTTCGTGCCGAACGAATTTCTGCGCTTTCTCGGCAAGAAGTCCATCACCGAGGTAGCGCTCGGCGACAACATCCGCAAGGACATGTGCGTGATGTTCGTGCATCTCGGCATCGACGTGCCCCTCCTGGGCTCCTCCGCGCGGCTTACCATGCTCGAGATGTTCAACGACACGCTCCACCGGGTAAACCCGCTGATCCAGAAGTACCGGGGGTTCATCGACAAATACCTCGCCGAGGGCGTGATGGTCCTCTTTCCGGACGATCCGGCGAACGCGGTGCGGTGCGCGCTCGAGATCAGGGCGGCGATCGGGGAATACAACGTGGAGCGCGCCCGGGGCGGGTTGCCGAGCATACAGTTCGCGGCGGGCATTCACCGCGGCTCGCTCATGCTCGGGACGATCGGCGAGGCCGCGCGCATGGACAGCACGGTCATATCCGACGTCGTCAACACCGCGAGCCGGTTGCTCCGGTTCGCCGTCTCGAAAGACGCGTCCGTGGTAGTCAGCCAGACGATCGCGACCGATCCGCGCGTAGCCTCCGATCCCGAGCTCGATTTCTCGTCGCACGGGGAAGTCAGGCTCAAGGGACGATCGTCGCTCGTCTCGGTATACGAAGTGAGGCCGGCGTAGGATGCGTAACGAGATCAAGAAACCCTTGACGGCGATACTTCCCTTTCTCGTCCTGATAGCGATACTCGTCTCGGTACTTTCGACCGACCCGAAATACGGTCAGCGTTTCTATCGGAAGGTTGCGGTGTCGGGAGGCTCGGCGGATCTTTCGGCGGCGCGGAATAGCGTCTGCGAACTCAAGGGAGACTGGCTTTTCTGGTGGGATTCTTTCATCGTCGATCCCGACGGGGCGCCGCCCCCGCGCTTCGCGCGCTTGCCCGGCGCCTGGAGGGACGCCGGAGTCGCGACACCCTTCGGGCACGCGACCTACGCGGTCAAGGTGTCCGGGCTCGATCCGGCGGATCACTACTACCTTCGCGTCGGGCAAACCCTCTCCGCCGTATCCGTCCTCGTAAACGGCGTCGAGGTCCGATCGGTCGGGACCGTAGGCGCGTCGCGGGCGAGCGAGCGGCCTGCCTGGGCCTCGGCCCTGGCCGAGGTTCGTCCCCGTGAAGACGGGACCGCCGACATCGTCATCCAGATCTCCAACTACCACGATCGGTTCGGCGGGAGCAACTCCTCAATTTATCTCGGTCCCGCCCCGCTCATGCATCTCGTCCAGGACAGACAGTCGATGGGCGAGGGTTTCCTTTTCGCCGTCCTTTCGGTGATGGGTCTTTTCTTTCTCGGGCTCTTCCTGTTCAGGCGGAAGGAGCGGGCTTTTCTCTGGTTCGCCGGTCTCGCGTTGATCGTCGGTTTCAGAACCCTTTGCTATGACGGTTTCATGATTCTCGATATCCTTCCGGGGATGTCCTGGTCCGTTCTCTTCAAGCTCGGCTACGCGACCTTCCCCCTCGCGATGATTTTCTTCGTCTCGTTCCTCCATACGTTGTATCCTTCCCTCGCGCGTCGCGTCGTCGCGCTTCCCGTCGTCGTTTTCTTCTCGGCCTATTTCGCGCTGATCGTCCTCGCGTCGGAATACGTCGCCGCGCGGACGCTCCTTGTCGTTCAGATCGCGGCTCTCGCGGTCGGGTTCTGGGGGCTTGGGGTCATCATCGCCGCCTGCGTAAAGCGTTTCGCGGGCTCGGTCTGGCTCCTTGTCGGCTTCATATTCGCGCTCGTGTCCTTCACCTACGACATTCTCGTGGCCATGTGGATTCTCCCGGGATACAATTTCGCGCACATCGGCATGTGCGTCTGGCTCTTCTGCATTGCCCTCATGGTTATCGCGCGGTACGCCGAGTCCTTCGAGCGAGCCCGCCTCCTTTCCGCGCAACTGTCGGGGATCAACGCGTCCCTGAAACGGTTCGTTCCGGCCGAATTCCTCGCGTTCCTCAAAAAGACCTCCATCGTGGAGATCGAGCCCGGCGACTTCGCCGAGGTCGACATGGCGATCCTTTCCGCCGACATACGGTCCTTCACCTCCATCGCGGAGCGGATGAGTCCCGACGAGGTTTTCGTTTTCCTGAACGAGTACCTCGAACTCGTCGGGCCCATCATCAGGTCCAACGGCGGGTTTATCGCGAAGTACGAGGGCGACGGCTTTTTCGCCCTGTTCCCGAGCGGCGCCGACCCCGCCGTTCGATGCGCGGTGCAGATGCAGACCGCCATCGCCGCGCGGAACCGGGCGTCGAGCGGGCTCACGCCGCTCGCGATCGGTATCGGTATCGACTGCGGGCGACTGACCCTCGGCACGATCGGCGACGATTCCCGGCTTGACGGAACCGTCATCTCCCATTGCGTCAAATGCGCCGGGCGGTTCGAGTCCGCGACAAAACAGTTTCACTCGAAAATCCTGGTCAACGAGTCGGTGTACGCCGGATTGCCGAATCCCCTCGAGTTCTTTCTTCGACCGGTGGATCGCGTCGAGACCGGTTCGGGGCCTTCCTTCATCTTTGAAGTGTACGCGAACGACAGCGAAACAATCCGGGATCTGAAATGGAATACCCAGAGCGATCTCGAGCATGCGCTTTTTGCCTGGTTCATCGGCCACTATGACGAGGCGCGGGTGTTTATCGAACGGGTACTTCTCCGGTATCCCGACGACCCGGTTGCCCGGTTTTATGCTCAGCGTTTGGAAGCAAGGGACTATCGCTAATAGTATTATAAATGTAAAATATAGCTCAGTATCTCCAACACAACTTGAGGTATTAGCGATTTATGCCGATAATGACGCTGGAGATAATGGAGTTTACTATTCGAGAGCCGACTTGAACATAGGAAGAAACATGAGAAAACTCTTGCTGCCTGGTATTGCGCTACTCATCGCGGGATCTGCGCTGTTTGCCGCCGGATCGAAGGAAACGATTGATACCCCGGCGCGCAATCTCGAGAGCTGGTCGGAAACGGTCGATATTTCCAGACAAAAACCCGGAAAATACAACATCCTCGTGACCGGCACCGACCTTGCGGGAAATGAAGCCTACGGCGGCCCCTTCAATATGTATGTCGATCCCGAATCCGATCTCCCTGTCGCCCGCATAACCAATCCGCTCATGAGCATGCGCGTTCCCGGCAATCTGAACGTCGTCGGAACCTGTATCGATGACGACGCGGTCGCGTACGTCGAGCTGTATTTCGACGGGAGCGAAACGCCCGTCAAGGCGCAAGGCGCGGATTTCTGGTCCTATTATCTCGATACGAAAACCCTCTCGGAGGGAAAGCATACGATCGCGGTCGTCGGCGTCGATAAAAACGGCGTTCGGGGCAAGCCTTTCAAGGTTCTTTGGAACCTCGACCGCAATCGGCCGGAAACCTCGGTGGATAACCTTGGTCTCGGCGCCCTCGTTTCGGGCAAGTTCAGCCTCGAGGGAAAGGTGTCCGACGGTAACGGCATCAAGAGTCTCGCGTATTCGCTCGACGGCGGTGTGAATTTCCTGCCGCTTGAGCTCAAGCACGGCAAGAACGATCCGTACTGGACCTGGAATCTTACCATAGATACCAGTGGCTCGAAGGGCGGAAAGGAAGGGAAGGGCGACAAGGGAAAGAAGGACGCGAAAGAGGTTCCCGCCCCGAAGGACGGACCCGCGGTTTGCTGGTTCAAGGCAACCGACGGACAGGGTTCGGAGGGAATCTTTACCTTCCTCTATTTCGTCGACAATTCGGCCCCCCAGGTCAATTTCATTTACCCCGCGCCCGAAGCGGCGGTCAACGGGGTGTTCTCCGTGGCGGGAACCGCGCGCGACGCGATCGGCATCGAGACCCTTTCCTGGACCGTGGGGAAGGAAACCGGATCATTTGACCTGGTCGCCGGCAACCCCTACTGGGTCAAGGAATTCGACGTGCGCGGCCAGGATATCAAGACTTTCGATATCCAGATAACCGCTACCGACAAGGTCGGCAACAAGACGACGGCCGTCCGGAAGATTCCGGTCGATCCGCGCTCCGATCTTCCGCTTGTCACGATCGCCTCACCCGCAGCGAACGCCGTCATCGACGGGAAGGTCAGGCTTGCGGGTTCGGCCTCGGACGACGACGGCGTCGCGGAGATTCATTATCGCGTCGACGGCGGTCCCGAGCTGACGATCGCGGCCCCTCTCTCGTTCGGGGTGGAGCTCGCGGATCTCGTCGCGGGCACGCACGTCGTGGAAGCATGGTCGGTCGACACCGGCGGCGTCCGCGGGCCGAGCGTCACGGTGCCCTTCATCGTGGCGGGCGCCCCGCCCGCGATCGCCATCGAGCCCGTGAAGGACGGGCTTTCCGAGATCAACCCGGAAGCGGGCGTTTCCGTCGCCGTCTCGGTCGTTTCGGCCGCGGGACTCAAGGAAGTATCCTGGGGCGCGACCGGAATGCCCGAGAGCGCCCTGGCGATAAAACCGGGCGCGCCCTCGGCGGGATTTTCCATACCGATAACGGCCGCATGGCCGTACGGGCTCCTGACGATAGAGGTCAGGGCTACCGACATACATGACCGAAAGACGGTCCAAACGATGCCGATCTACGTGACGAATCTGGGTATCCCTCGGGATACCCCTCCGTCGTTTTCGGACGCGACCCTCTCGGCCTCGCGCGAGGTCACGATTCCCGCGAGCGGGAAGATTCCCGCGGGAACCGGCACGGCTTCCGTATCGCTCGGCCCGCTCGTCTCCGCCGGAACGCCGTTCAAGAACGGGATGCTCGTCACCCTCGCCGGTCCCGGCGCGGGTAAGGACGCCCAGAAGGCCGACGGCATTAGCCTCGCGATCGAGTCGCCCATTCCGGTGACGTCGGTCGCCTGGAGCCTCAACGACGGCGCCGCGGTCAAGGTCTCGGCGCAAAAGTCGGGCGGGACCTCCTACGCGGCGACTATCCCGCTCGCGTATGACCTCCCCGCCGACTGGACGACGGTCCGCGCGACCGTCACCCTCAAGGATCTTTCCACGCTCGAGGTTTCGGGCGTGATCTGCGTCGTGCGCCCCGCTCCCGTCCCGGGCACCTTCGACGGCGAGCAATTCGCGTGGGGCGGCGTTGCCCGCAACGACAAGGGCAACATCCTCCTGCTCGACGGCGGCGCCGCGCAAGGCCTCTATAACGGGAAGCCGGACCGAAAGGCCGCGAGCGTCGCCTTCGCGAAGGGAACGGACGCGAAGACGACCGCGGGGCTCTCCGTCTCCCTTTCCGGCAACACGGTAACCGTAACCGGCAAGAAGGACGGCGAATACGCAGGGGTCTCGCTCGCAATTACCGACTCCTCGGGCGAGACCTTCAAGACCGCGCCGGTCACCTTCATCGTCGATTCAGCCCTTCCGGCGCTCACCGTCGCGACGACGGAACGCCCGTACTGGATTCAGACCGCCATCCCGGCCAAGGGATCCGCGAGCGACGATAACGGCATCGCCTCGATCGACTATTCGCTCGACGGCGGGATTTCCTGGAAGTCTTTCAAGGGCGCGTCCTTCGACCAAAAGATCGACGTCTCCGAGATCCCCGACGGGAAGCTCGAGCTTGTCGTGCGCGCCACCGACAAGACCGGCCGCGTCACGACCGACTGGCGCGTTTTCGCGAAGGACACCACGGCCCCGACCTACGAGACCGTGCTGCCCGCCCCCGCCGACACGGTAAACGGCGAGACCCTCATTGCCTTCAGGCTCGCCGACGCAGGGTCCGTCGCGCTCGCGGAATATCGGGCCCCCGGCGACCGCTCCGCGAAGGACAAGACCCCGTGGGTCCCCGTCCCGCTTTCGTCCCTCACGAACGCCTTCGTCGGGACGACCGACAGGCCGATCGCCGACAAGATGGAATTCCGGTTTACCGACGCCGCCGGAAACGCGGCATCGACGCTCGCGGGTCCCTGGCGGTTCGCGATCGACGCGAAGGCCGATCTCCCCGTCGTCGAGATTCACCTTCCCTCCGATAACGAGATCGTCCGCAAGGACTTCGTCGTCTCGGGCGTCGTGTACGACGACGACGGCGTTTCCAAGATTTGGTACAAGATCGACGCGGGAAAATTCGTCGAGGTCCCGATCGAGCACAGCTTCTCGATCCCGATCCCGCTTCTGAGCCTGACGGACAACGAGCACGTCATTACGGTATTCGCCGAGGACATCCACGGCGTGCGCGGGCCCGAGGTGACCCGCAAGGTCCGCGTCTCCCTCGAGGAACCGAAGGCCGAGGTGCGCGCCCCGCTGTTCGACGTGACCTCGAAGGGCGTGATAACCGTCACCGGCGTGGCGTCCGACAAGAACGGCATCGAGAAGGTCGAACTCTCGCTCGATAACGGCAACTCCTTCGACCTCGCCGAGGGCACGACCGACTGGTCCTATCGCTTCGATACCCGCGTCATCCAGGACGGCACCCATGTAGTGTTCGTGCGCGTTTACGACAAGTACGAGACGATCGGTCTCTACTCGAGCCTCATCAACATCGACAACACGGCGCCCGCGATCAGGCTCGAGTTCCCCCTGGACGGCACCCGCATCAGCGACACCCTTTTCATCTCCGGTCAGACGATGGACAATATCGGGCTCTCGCGCGTCACCGCGAAGATCAGCAACATAGAGCCCAAGCAGCCGGCGATACCCGCCTCGCTCGGGGACATCCCCTTCGCGAACGAGCTCATCATCAGCCGCGGCCTTGACATCAAGAGCCTCCCCGAGGGCTTCTACAACATGGAAATCCGGGGTTACGACGCCGCGGGAAACGTTACCCGCGTATCGCGCAACTTCGAGGTATTCCGCGGCAAGGACCGGAACCGCATCGAGTTCCTCTATCCGCTTAACGGAGAAAAGGCCCAGGGCGTCTTCAACGTCTACGGCCGCGTGGTCTCCGAGGACCCGGTCTCCTCGCTGATGATGTACGTCGACGGCAAGGACGTCGGCGCGACCGCCTTGAGCCCGACCGGTTACTTCAAGTTTACCCTCGGCCCGGACAAGATCGCGGACGGTACCCACAAGCTCAGCGTGCGCGCGCTCGTCGGCGGCGAGAAGGTCATCGTGTCCGAGGAGCACTCGCTCATCTACAAGTCAGACGGGCCTTGGGTTGCCATCGACAATCTCGCGATGGGCGACTTCGCGATCGACCGCCCATGGCTCATGGGAACGACCGGCTATTCGCTTGCCGAGGAGGATATCCTCGCGCTCAAGTCGAAGGACACCCCCAAGGAAAAACGCCGACAGCTCCTCCTGAAGTCGGTCGACCGCGTGGAGATAAGCTTCGACAACGGCAAGACCTTCCATGAAACCGAGTCCGGGAAGAAATGGCGGTATCGCATAGAAACCGGCGACATCGCGGAGGGATTCCACTTCCTCGTCGTGCGGGCGATCATGAACTCGGGCGAGGTCGCCGTGACGCGGTCGATCCTCCAGGTCGACAAGACCAAGCCGACGATCAGGATGATTTCCCCGGGCGAGGGCGGACGGTATAACGACAAGCTCGTGTTCTCGGGCCTCAGTTCGGACGACGTCGAGCTCAAGTCGGTCATGCTCTCGCTCCGTCCCGGCGACAAGTCCGCGTACGCCGTTCCCGCCTTCATCCAGGGCCTCTATTTCGATTGGCATTTCTGGGGCGCGACGCTCTATGATATAGGTATAGGACTGACTTTCTTCGACGATAACGTCAAGATTCAGGGTCAGTACGGCCAGTTTACCGATGCGCAACGTGCCGTGTTCACGCCTTCCGCGATGCGTTACGGCGGCACCGTTTACGGGGTCAAGATGCTCGCGAACATCGCGTACATGCCGCTCGAGTACTTCTTCGGCCCTGATTTTTACTGGCTGTCCGCGACGGCCGCGCTCGGCGCGAACTTCTCGTACTTCACCGAGTCGCAGAGCGGGAAGGGCCAAATTCTCTCCGCCGCGCTCGCGCAGATAGAGTTTCCGCGCGTGACCCTGCCGAAACGAAAGTACTTCAGCACCTTCGCGTTCTACACCGAAGCACAGTTCTGGTTCATCCCGACCGACGTTGACTCGACCGAGGTGAACATTCAATCAATACTCCCGCACCTGACCGCGGGGGTTCGCGTCAACGTCTTTTAAGGTAGGTGGAATATGGGAAAGATCAAATCCGGTATCAGAGGACTTATCCTTCTCGTTATCGCGTCGTCGGCGCTGTTTCTGACGTGCGATATCGGCCTTGGACGTTCCGTCGACACGAAGCCGCCCGCGCTTACGATCGCGTATCCGCCCGTCCAGAGCGTCATCAAGAACGCCTTCACGATGTCCGGCAAGGCGTCCGACGAAACCGCGCTCGCTTCGGTAAGCGTGACGGCGGTCAACACCGTGACCGCCGTCTCCTACGGCCCGTATTCCGCGACCATCGACCCGCAGACGAACGCGTGGTCTCTCGTCGTCAATAATCGCGTCGCGGGCAGCTACGAGCTTCGCGACGGCACCTACCAGTTTACCGCGACCGCGACCGACGGCGCGGGCAGGAAAACGGTCGCGACCACCACCTATGAGATCGACAATACCGCCCCCGTCGTCGTCATCGACCGTCCCGGAACGTACGGCCCGATCCAGTTAGATCCCGTTAAGCTCACGCCGATCAACACGGAAACCTACGGAACCGAGCTCAAGCTCACCGGCAGCATCAACGACGATCACGCGGTCGACAAGCTCGTGTTTACCGCCTATGACGAGTTCGGCACCCGTGTCGGCTCCCCGATAACGCAGACGAATATCTCGGGCGTCGCGATGGATATCACCCTCGCGCGCTATAGCGTCGCGCCGACGACGGCGGAGAACATAACACTTAACAATATATACCGGTCGATCTATACGGCCTCCGACGGCACCCCCATGGGCTTCTATTGCACGATCACCGTTTCCGACGCCGCGCGCGAATTCAATCCCCCGGCGGCCGTGGCGAGCGCCGATAACTCGCGCGGCAACGTGAACTCCTCGTATTACATCTACGACGACATTTACTCGACCGTTTTTTCGGCGACCGGCTACGCGGTCACGATGAAGGACCTCACCGCGATTTTTAACGGAAGCTACGCCGACGCGGCGAAAGCGGCCGCGGTCCGTTCCGCGCTCGCCTCGAAGGCGCGCCCCGCCGCCGTATGGTCGACCGCGTCCGCGACCTTCTCCCTCAGTCCCCAAAACAACCCGAGCTACAAGGCGCAAGGATACGAATTCCTGAGCGCCCCGGCCGACATCGACCTTCCGATAAACCAGATCGCGGACAATACCGACCTAACCCTGATCGTCAGCCCGGGCCGCGACGGCGTCTCGCTCGACAAGGACTCTTTCGCGGTTTCCATCGTCCCGTGCGGGGCATCCGGCGCGACTCCCTCCGGGGACCCCGTCGTCCCGCTCGTGATCAAGGAAGTATCGACAAGCGGAAAAAACTATCTCGTGACGGTTACCGTGGACGGCGATCCGAACGTGAACTATCTGCTCGCGGTAGCCGGCGCCGACATGGACGGCAACGTGATCGATAACGGGTCCGGAAACGCCTACGGCTTCAAGGTCGTAATCAACGGCTTGCCCCCGACAATCGCGATCACCGCCCCGACCCTTAACTCCTATACCCCCGCGACGACCGGCTCGCATACGGTTACCCTCTCGGGTACCGTGACGAGCGAAAACGGCACCCCGATCCTCATGCTTTCGGGCCATACCGAGACCAAGGTCGACGGCACGAAATACACGATCGTGAACAACGCCCTCTTCGACAGGAACAATCCCGCGACTTACCAGGCGATCCCCGTGACGCCGAGCGGCGAGGCCAACAAGTGGAACTGGTCCTACACGATCGACACGACGGATAACCTCTCCGTCGGCGACGGCGGAAACGGGGAAGACCTCTACACGTACGACATCGTCCTCAACGCGCGGAACCTCACCAACACCCTGGGGCAGGCCACCCACGTCTTCTTCGTCGACAGCGCGCTGCCGACGGCCGAACTCGTCTCGGTGAACCCCACGACGTCCGCGAGCCCGCCCCCGTACGCCGTAAACGGGATAATCGGAGTCACGCTCAGGTTTGCGGACAATGACCGGATCGCCTCCGCGAGCTACCGGCTCGGTTCGGACCCGGTACAGACGATACCCTCGCTCAACGGCTATACCATCTCCGGAATCGACACGCGGAATTACGACGGCGGTACCGGTACCGGTATGCTTCCGCTCACGGTCACGCTCACGGACCGCGCGGGGCTCCAGAGGGTCTATAAAACGAACGACCCCGCCAACGACGCCGATTGGGTCGTAAACATCGACCAGTCGCTCGACAATCCCGTTCTCGCGGTCAATTACGCGAACCCCTCCGTAACGACGGAAGGGGCGATCAACGCGACGACCAACCTTTACGGGCGCGACGGATACACCGCCATTAACGGCACGGTCACGGACGACGACGGCGCGGTATCGGTCATCGTCACCGTCGACGGCGTCGACCACGCGGCGACCGTTACCGGCTCGACGTACTCCTACGCCCTCACGGGCCTGACCCCGGGATATCACGACGTCAGGATCACCGCGATCGACGGCGCGCTCGGCGCGAGCGCCTCGATCCCCGGGCCCGCCGCGACCTTCAAGATCGCGTACGACACCGATCTTCCGAACATCACGATCGGCAACGCGGATAACCAGTTCCAGCCCGCGGCGCTTCAAATCGCGGGAACGGTCTCCGACTCCTCATCGATCTCGAGCTTTACCTGCTCCCCCTCGGGCACGATCGTGAACGACGTGGCCCCGAACTGGCACGTCGACATAGCGAAGCCCGCCGCGAGCGAGGTGACGACCCTCACCTTCACCGCGAAGGACGCGTACGGTCGGACCGCGACGAAGACCTTTACCTATAAGTACGATCTCGACATTCCGACCATCGCGGTCACGACCGCGCTCGCCGTTCAGCCCGCGCGGAACTACTTTAACCAGAACTACGCGTTGACGGTTAAGGGGACCGCGCAGGAAGCGGTGTCCGCGAATCCGCAGAGCGGGCTCGCGGGGATCGAGTACGTCATCGTCCCCGGGCTCAACGCGAGCCTTCCGGGTACGCCGACGTGGCTCGACGCCACGGGAAGCGCGAGTTGGGTCGCGAACGTCGACCTCACCGACTCCGGGACGTTCGCCGACGGGGATTACACGGTATTCCTCCGCTCGGTCGACCTCATGGGCAACGCCTCGACGCCCCTTTCGTATACCGTGACGGGTGACCGGGTCGCGCCGACGCTCTCCGAGACGGAGATCAACACCTCCAACACGGTGTACCGACCCGCGACCTTCGATCTCGGCGGCGCGGTTTCCGACGCGGGAAGCGGCATCGCCTCCTTTGCCTACACGAGAAACGGCGGGGCGAGCGTCAACGCCATGGCCCTGATATCGAGCGGTTCTTGGACGCTTCCGCAGGTAGGGCTCGCGGACGGAACGTATTCCTACGTGATTACCGCGAAGGACGGGGCGGGCATCTCTTCGACCGTCACGAGGACGGTAACGATCGACAATACCAAGCCGGTCATCGGGATAACCAGTCCGAGCCTCGCCGAAGAGGGCCAGTACATCACGGAGAACTCCTATAATTTCAAGGGAAACGCTTCGGACACCGGCTCGGGCGTGAACACGATAAACCTCACGATCAACGGCGCGACCGCGGCGATATCGCCGGTAACGAACTGGACCTCGGTGCAGGATCTCACCGGGCTTACCGAGGGAGCGACTTATGCCGCGCTCCTCGAGGTGAGCGACAACGCCGGCAACACGGAAACCGCGACCAGGAACTTCAAGGTCGATCGCGCCGCTCCGCGCGCGACGGTGGTGCCCGGCGCGACGGCGAACGGATTCGAGGAGAGCTCCGTGTTCTACCGCGAGACCGCCTTCGCGCTCTCCGGAACCTGCGACGACGCGGCTATCACGACGGGCAGGAAGGCGACCTCGGTCGTCCTCTCGCGCTCGAAGGACGGGGGGCCCGCGACCAAGATCGCCTCGACAATCGGGGCCGACGGCGTGCCGTTCGGGACCGACGTCATCGCGGCTCAAACGTGGACGTATTCCCAGGCCGTCAACGCCGCGACCCACGCCGATGACGGGCTTTACGTCTATACCCTCGTCGTGACCGACGACGCGGGCCGCTCCACGACCGCGACGGCGACCGTCAGGATCGACACGACCGCGCCGACCGTCGTCGTTACCGCGCCGACCGCGAGCGAGTCGGTAAGCGTCGCCTCGTATACCCTCCAGGGTAACGCGACCGATCTCGGCTCCGGCATCGACACCGCGACCCTCGAGTACACGCTCGACGGCGGTCCCGCCACGGACTTGAGCCTCTCCGGCGCGAGCTGGACCGCCGCCGCGGTCAGCCTCGGCGCGGAGGGGTCAAAGGCCCTCGCGGTTACCTGCGCGGACAGGCTCGGCAACCCGATAACCGCGATAAACGTCACCTTCTATTACGATCTCAACAAGCCCGAGCTCGACGAAACAGAGATCGGCTCCTCGACGCTCATCACGAACGCCGCGTTCGACCTCGGCGGCACCTGCCTCGATACCAACCGGATGAAGCAAATCGACATCTCGGCGACGAGGCAAGGAGTTCCCGCGGCGACGAAAACCTGGACATGGCCCGCGATACTCAAGTCCGGCACGAATCTCGCCGAGAACTGGACGCAGAATATTACGCTTCCCGCCCTTGATTACGCGGGCACGACCAACGGAACGTACACGTTTACCATCGTCGCGACCGATATAGCCGGAAAGACGACAACCGTCCAGCGGACGGTGATTGTCGACACGGTAGCTCCCTCGCTTTCCGGCGTGACGAGCCTTACCGGCGGTTGGCGGCGAGCCGGCACGCAGTCGGTAACCGGCACGATAACCGATCCCTCGGGCGGTTCGGGCGTCGACACGGTCCAATACGCGATCGTCACCGACGGCACGCTCGATTCGGAACCCTGGTATAGCATGACCGTCTCGGGCACCACCTTTACCGGCTCCGTCAGCTTTGCCGACGGCTCGAGCAACCAGCTATTAATCAAGGCTACTGACCGCGCCGGAAATTTCCAGCAAGTCCCGCAGGGGATGATCTGGATCGATTCGACGACTCCGTCGCTCACGGTCGACTCCCCGATCGGCGTCAAAACCGTCAACGGGAAGAGCGCGCTCCAGATAGTCGTTACCGCCTCCGACGCGACGAGCGGGCTCGGTTCCCTGAGCGCGAGCTACGTCACGGACGCCGATCCGTACAATGCCCCCGACACGTGGTCGGCGATAGCTGGCGTAACGATCGTCCCGGACGCTCCGTCCGTGGGACAGACGACGATAACCATCCCCGCCGCGAGTCTCGCGACTCTCGCCGAGGGAAGCCAAAAGGCGTATCTCCGCGTCCCGGACGCGGCCGGCAACTATTCTACCGTGCAGACGGTGAACCTCCTCGTCGACACGACGGCGCCGACCGGATCGGTAACCTCGCACGGGGCGCTCGCGACCGTCAACAAGACGATCACCATCGGCGGAACGGCGAACGACGTGAACGGCGTCGCGTCGGTGACCTCGCTCGAGGTCTGGACGGGCGGCGCCGGCGCCGCGGATCCCGATCCCGAGGCATCGTCGGGATGGACGGCGGCCGGAAGCGGACTCGTCGCGGGCACGTACGGCTGGTCGGCGTCCGCCTTCAATACCGTTCCCTATTCAAGCGGTTTTGACGCGCGAAGCGACCTTGCCGGCGAACAGATCTGCGTGAGGGTCGCGGTAACCGATTCCGCGGGCAATGTCGGGCATATCATGCGCACGCTCACGGTCGACCAGGATTCGGACAGACCGGTCATCAAGCTGAGCAACGTGAACCCCGACGGGACGACGACCCTCAAGCTGAGCGGCGTCGTGTACGGCACGGTATCCGACGACGACGGCGTGACTCTTCTCGAGATTTCGACGACCGGAACCTTCAGCGCGGACGCGTCCGACGACGTCTCCGTCGACGGAGGCGCATGGTCGTTCGACGCCGGCGGAACCGACGGAACCAAGGAACTTTACTTCCGGGTAACCGACTCGAAGAGCACGGTTTTCACGACCGTGAAAGCCGACGACGCGAGCGTTCTCGCCGAGCCGAAGATACAGTATCAATCAAGCCTCTACTCGTCCTCGGTGAGCTACCGGGTTGACACGATCGCCCCCGAGACCTACGCCCTCGCCCCGGTCGTCATCGACCGGACGAGCGCCTACGATTTCGCCGACGCCTCGCTCATATCGACGAACATGCCGCTCGGCGGAGGATCGGGCGGCGTATACAGTAAATTCCGGCTCCGCGTGCTCGCGAAAGACGCGAACGGGATCGCGAGCGTGGTGGCGACGATTCCCGGAGTGGGCAACGTCTCGCTTCTCGCGAACGGTGCCGACGGAACCGATCCGTCCTTCACGCGTTTCGACTCCGATTCCGACACCCTGACGGTCGGCGTATATGAACCCGTCGACGTATCGGGATTGTCGAACGGCGCGATCACGATAGGGATCGTCGTTACCGACAACTCCGGTCTCACGACGACGCTCAACAGGACGGTGCTCATAGACAACGCGATGCCCACTGTCACGCACTCGAGCCCGCGGCACGACAATACCACGGACGTGGTAAACGGCGACGCGGTCGTCAAGGGCGTGGCCGACGACGGCACCAACGGCTCGGGCATACAGTCGCTCAGTTACCAGACCGGCCTCGCGGCGGACCGTTCGCCGACTTCCCCCTCGTGGAAGCCGGTCGGCGGGACGCTTTTCAGCTGGCAGATAGACTATAAGGCGGGAAGCGGCACGGGTATCGACGGAAACAAGATCGACATTTACGGCGGACAGGTCGTAACGCTCGACGTCGCTTCCGATACCTTTACGCTGAACTCGCACGGCTTCGCGACCGGTACGGCCGTGTACTTCGGCGGGGGCGGGACCCTCCCGACGGGGATGGCCGCGACCGCGACCTATTACGCGATCAATACCGGTGCCAATGCATTCCGGGTAGCCGCGAGCTATGCGAACGCGATGGCATCCACTCCCGTCCCGGTCGATTTCACGGGGACCTATACCGCAGAGCTCTCGGTGAGCAAATTCTCGAAGGACGTTAACAACAACGGATTCTGGGAGCTTCCGATTCTTCTCCGCGCGGAGGATAACGCGGGTAACGTCTATATCGAGGAGTATACGACCTATATCGTTCACGTCGATCCTTCAGGCGATCGCCCGAAGATCTCTATCGTGTACCCGGATCCCGCGGCGACGAACAGGACCATGGGCGGAACGATACGTATCTTCGGCACCGCGATTGACGACGACGCCGTCGGCACCGTATACATGCAGATCGACGCCAACGGGGACAATGTTTACGACGGGCTCGACGACGACTACGCCGGTTCCACGACCGATTGGTACAACGGGGGAATCGGCCAGGCCGTGAGCGGAACGGCGAGCTGGAACCAGACGATCAACTCGACCGGCGAGTTCAACCCGAAGGTCGCGTCCGTGGCGACGATCAAGACGGGCGTCTCGTACCGAATCGTCGCGCCAGGCACCACGACGTTCGACGGCGGCGGCGGCTTCGGCGCGGCGAACAGCCTCGCTGGAACCGAATTCATCGCGACCCGCGACGGGACGGCCGGCGATGGGTCCGGTACGATCGAGCCGCTCACGCGGACGATTCACTTCCGAGTGCGCGCACAGGACATCTATAACGTGAACGGCGCATGGTCGGCATCCCAAGAGATCGTCATTGACAAGAACGTCCCGAAGATCGGCTCCACCGAACAGCTCGGAATGACCCAGGGCGCGACCAATCGCACCTACGTGGCGGACATGTATGTCAGGGACGACTGGACGTTTACGGGCAGCATCGAGGACGAAAGCGGTATCTCGGCGGTAACCGTGTCGAGCTCCGTCCCCGCCCTTAACGGGACCCTGGCGACGGGCGGCTGGTTCACGCCTGTCGCGAATTTCGGTAACGGCAACTCGGGCTATCGGATGAGCATACCGATAACGACGTCGGGCACCGGATCGCTCACGTTCACGATCACCGCGACCGATAACAGCGACCCGAAGCTCTCGAGCTCCATAACGATCAACATCAATTACGACAACGAGGCGCCGACGCTCAACGCGTACTTGGGCGCGACTCCTGTCGCGCAGAGTAACAAGGCGTACGAGCTCAAGGCATCGGTCAACGAGACGGGAAGCGGCTTCGACAAGCTCGCGTTCTATTTCGAGCGCAACGTCGCGACCGATGCGCTCGACCGCGTTTACAACCCGATGGAGACGCGAGCCGGCGACGCGAATCGTACGTACCTCAATACCCTGACGACCGTCGAGGGACTTCCGTCCCTCGCGGTTACCGGCGCGGCCCGAAGCACGCAGTACTCGCTCACGAGCGTCTCCATCGTCGGGAACCTGAACGTTAGGGTGGGTGGCCTCGTCAGTATAGGCGGCCTGTGGCGGTATATCCTCACCGTGAACCACGCGACGGGCACCATTACCTGGGCGGACGCGGTAGACGTCTCGGTGACGAACGCGTATCTCGCCTACGCCATGGTCGTCAATAACACGACGGTCGAGACGCCGATATGGACCGGCTCGACGCTCACGGGGATCACGAACGACGACGGCGACTTCATGGTCGAGGCGGTGGAACGCTCGGGTGGGCTCTATAGCTGGACCGCGTCGATAAACTCGGCGAACATACCGGACGGCCCGATCGAGATTCATTACGTGGCCTTCGACAAGGCCGGCAACCATGTATCCGGCCTCGTCACCACGAGCGTGCAGAACAACCGGCCGAAACTCGCGTCGGTAATACTCGGAACCGACCTCAACGGCGACGGCGACACGGACGACCCCGAGGACGTCAACGAGACCGCGACCTATAGCGCACTCGACGGATCGAACAACCCGCAGGCCGTCGTCTCGATCCTGTCATCCGCGTTCATCGCGAAGGGGCTCACGACCGTGACGCCGACGATCATCGGCGGAAACGGCGAGCTCCAATATACCCTTAAGGTCGGCGCTAACACGATACATAGTCTCACGACGATAAGGGCCGACGAGGTCTCGCTCGTCGACGCGATCACCGTCACGGAGGCACAGCTCCTCGCGGGAACGATCGGCGAGGGCAACAAGAACTTCCTCTTCACAATCTGGGACTCCACCGAAGAGACGACTCCGGGCAGCACGAGCCAATACGCGGAGCTCACGGTACCGCTCGTCGTCGACGCCGTTGATGGTGTCGCTCCGAGCGTAGTCATTCAGCCATTCTATTGGAACGGTTCGGGTTCTGCAGCCCTCAACTCGCTCTACGGCGGACTTAAGGCGAACGGCCACATCGACATACCGCAGGCGGGCGGGAAGCCGCAGGTTTCCGGCCAGATATCGGTGCGCGGAACCGCGTTTGACGACCAGCGCGTTGCGGCTGTATACGTATACATTGGCAACCAGAACCTTGGCACAACTTCGCGGGTTTTCGCTGACGGCAGGACCTATTACCTCGCGGGAACCTACTCCGGCGGAACATGGACGGGTACTGACCTCTTCTCCGCAGCTCAGGGCTGGAAGTTCTCGCCCGTGACCAAGTCGATCTCGCAGGACGGCCATGCCGTCACCTGGAAGCTCGATTGGGACACCTCAAAGCTCGCGGCCGTCGCGGCAACTGATGTCGATATCCGCGTGGAGTGCCTTGATCGTTTCCCGAACGAGGCGAGCTCCGCCGTCTTGCAGGATGCCTCCACGGTTCTCGCGACCGGCATGATGGCGGGTGAAACCTATTCAATCGTTACCGCGGAGACCGGAAGCCCGGCGACGCCGATCACGAGCGTCGGCGCGAGCGCGAACGTCGTCGGAAACATCTTCACGGCGACCGCCGCCGGATCCGGCAACGCGGAAGTCAGGCGCTACTCGTCGCGACCGCTCTATACGGTTGACGTCGTCCCGTATATCACGAAACTCGCGCGGGACTCGAGCTACAACACAATCCGGTCTCGCCAAGGGCGATATGTGCTCAGAAGGAACGAGAACGTGACCGTCTCGGGTTTCAACCTGTTCCATTCGACATCGGATACGATAAGCCTCGGCGGAGCCTCCCAGGCGCTGCCTCCAAGCGCGACAAAGACCTCCTTCACGGTCGCCGTGCCGGCCTCGGCACGAAGCGGGGACGTGTCGCTTACCGTCAACGGAGTGGTCTCGGGCAACAACTTGAACGTCAACGCGAGGGCTTACAACGTCGAATCAGACGCGGCGATACCGGATTCCGACCTCTGGAACGACGACCGAAAGATCCACGTATGGCAATCCGACGATACGCAAACGGGAAGCAACCGCGGCTATTTTACGGGCAGCATCGATCCTGAGTATCCCGCGATGACGAGTGACTCTACGGGCGTCCTGTACGGGTCGTGGAGCAATTACGCGACGTCATCCGTCAATTACGTTGCAAACAACGCCAACTTCGTACTCGGGACGAATCGCATCGCCGCCTCATACGACCCGCTTGAGCATACGGATATCGCCTACGGGAACCGTCCGGGCGTCGTGTACAACGCAAATACCTTCGCGAATAACCAGTGGAACTTGAATGGCGCGGGAGGAGTCGTGCTATGGGATTCACAGGCGAACGGAGCGACGAGTGTCACGACCGGAAACGGATACGAGGTCGAGTACCTGTACCACGACCGGCGCCTCATGCAGTTTATCAACCAGCGCGTCGCGTATCAGGGAGACAACATGCACGTGGCGTATTACGATACCGAGACGAAGGCGCTTAAGTACTGGTATAGCGCGTCCGCGAGCAATCCTGCCTATTCCGCGCGATGGATCAACATCGACGGCGGGTACGACGCGCACGACGGCGCGTATTCCGAGGTATACGGAACAGGTAACACTGGTGCTACGATAACGACGATAAACGTCGCGAACGGCGATACGGTAACGGCTGGCCAGCCGATCATGCGCGATAGCGACGGTACCTGGTATAACGCGCCTGTCGCCGGCGTGGTCGATATACCGATAGCGGTAGGGACCCGTATCTCTGGCACGAACGTCAACTCGAACGTCAGCCTTATCTTCTCGGTCCGCACGAGCACAAACAGAATCGTCGATTTCGGCGGCGCGTCCCGGACTGCCGCCGCGGGCGAGTATTGCGCGATCGACACGACGCCGACCGATAACTACCCCGTAATCGCGTATTACGACATCACCAACCGCACGGTCAAGATCGCGCGGGCGACGGCGGTGAGCCCCACGGCGGCTCAATGGTCGCTCCAGAACGTGATGTTGGCCGGCGACGACAACTTCAGCTTCTCCGGAAAATACGTCGCGATGAAGATCGATTCCCTTGGTTACGTACACCTCGCGTTCTACCGGAACAGCACGGGCGACTTGATCTACGTCAAATCGACGAACAACCCGACCAACGGAGCGACGCCCTACACCTTCGGTTCGAGCGTGGTCTTGGACTCTACGGGCTCGGTCGGAATATGGATCGACATGACGCTTAAGGGTAACTATCCGTATGTCTCGTATCTCGACAGTTCATATACGTATAGCTTCGACGGCGTAAAGCTCGCATATTACGAACCAACGCTTGAAAGCCTTGCTGGCGACGCTGCAGGTGAGCCCGATACGCGCGACGGCTGGGAGTACATGAACGCCACGCTGAATTACGAGGTCGAGGCTGTACGGACCTCCATCGAGAACGACAGGGGCACGAATTTTTGGGGAACGGCGGTCGGGTACAGCTCGAGCGATTACTTCAGGATCGGGTACTACGTGGACGAGTGATGACGCGCGCGGGATTCGTCCCGTCACCCTCGAAAGCGGGGATGCGTGAAAAAATGAAACGGCCCTTTGGCCCGGAACTATCGGGTCAATGGGAATCACATTCCGATTGAATAAAGTCGCTCAGTGATTCAGTAAGGTCAGAAGCCCGCGCCGTTCGACTCGATATACGAGCGGATGGCGCGCGCCGTCGCCGTTACCTTCGCGGGATCCGCGAAGGCATCGGAGGCGGGGTCTGGGACCGGTTTGCTTGAGGCCGCGGCCCAGAGGCGAACGTCCGAGGCCTGGATGTCCTGCGCCTCGGCGGTGGAGTTGACCGGCGCGAGGCCGGTCCCGGCCGACACGATCGTCTGGCCCTCGGCGCGCGCGAGGCGATGGAGAAAGTCAGCCGCCCGCGCATCGGGTTTTTTGTACGAGGGGAGCAAGCCGACTACGAGGGGGGCCGTGATTTCGCGCGGTTTCCCGACGGCGATGGGGGGGAACGGAATGCCCGCGAATTTAGCTATCGTCTTGAGAGGTACGTTTCGGTGCGTCGAGAGGGGCATGAACACGACGCCCGCGTATTCGTTTTCCATGAAAGCAATCACGTCCCGCGCCTCCATCCGGAACCACTCCGGGTGCAAAAGGCCGTCTTTCCTCCAGGCGACGAGCTCGTCGAGGGTGCCCCTGAGCGCCTTGTTGGCGAGCGCGGCCTCGAAGCTCCCCTTTTCGCGCAAATCGCGCACGATCCCCGCGCGCGCCTCCGCGCCGTATCGGGCCTCCGAAAGCGCGCCGACGAGCATGAGCAGGTCCCTGTCGTTCGCCCCCGCGCACACCACGGGCCACATCCCCTTGCGGGCGGTCTTTCTCGCCGCGGCGACGAGCTCGTCGAGCCTTTTCGGTTCGCCGAAGCCGGCCGTGCCGAAAAGCGCGGAGTTATACGCGACCTCGAAGTGGTCAAGGAGCAACGGCATGGCGTACGCGACGTTGAGCGCTTTTCCCGCCTTCTGTATCGACGGCGCCATGAGCTGCCTGATTTGCTCCGAGGGCGCGATGACCCTGCCCGACAGTTCGGCCGTAGCGGCCCCGTCGTACGCGAACAGGACGTCGACCCGGTTCCGGTTCCCGATCTGGCCCGCAAGCGGCTTGGAGCCGTCGAGGACGACGATGCCGAATTTCGTCTTGCCGGAAAGGGCGGGATCGTCCGCGAGCGCGGTGAACGCTTCCCGGACCGTGTCGGGGAGGCCGTAGTACGCGATGACGGGTTTACGGATCGCGGGGAGGACGAAGAGCGCTGTCGCAAGGATGGTGACGATTGCCAGGGCGGCGCATGCGGCGGGAACGAGGATCGTTTTCTTGTTCATGGTTCTTGATAGTAACATGGCTTGGCCCAATCCTCAAGCAAAGGGCGGTCGTCGGGTATCCGGCGAGCGTTTCCTTGTATACGGAGCGGCGCCATATTACAATGAAAATAGCGGCCCTCTCGGAAGGGCTTGAGCACCGTAGGAGTCGTATGAGAAAGCTTATTCCGGGATTAATCTTGTTTTGCGCGCTTTCGTCGCTGTCGTTCGCGCAAGTCGTCGTTCCCGACAGCGTTTACCAGACGGTAGATTCGGTCATCGCATCGCGCTCGCTTGAGGATCTTCAATCGACCCTCTCCGGGAGTTCCGCGTTCGCCTGGTACCCGCGGCTCGAGGAATACGTTCTCAAGCGCGCGCGACAGCTCGTCGTCAACGACGACCTTGAGCTCGCGAAGGGCCTGGCTCTCGCGCTTGTCGACAATAATCTCGACAACAAGGACGCGGTCGACCTTTATCAATCCGTGTCGGACGCGATCGAGCTTCGCGCGAGAAACGCGGAGCGTCGGGCGGACGAGGCGCGGTTGGCCGAGTTCAGGCAAAAGGCGCAGGCCGAAAAGATCATCGAGGAAGCGGAACGAACCTATACCTCCGTCACGAACCCGGAGACGGGCAAGAAGGTATACCTTGACCAGGATTTCAACACCCATTATCGCGACTATACCTGGGATTTCGTCCTCGGGCTCGCGAATTTCGCGTATCTTTCGGATCCCGAGGGAAGCCGCTCCCGGTACGGCCTTTCGGGCGCGGGTTCGGTGTTTTATCACGGGGACCGGCTTTCGCTCGGTCTTGACGCGTACGGCGACCTCATGGTCATAAGCCTCGCGGGGTATTCCGGTATCGACTGGACGGGTACGGCGATCCTCTCCGCGTCCGTGAACGCCGTCAGCCGGTATCTAGAGCTTCGGGCGGGGTACGCGACCTTCGCGTTCATGCACGGCAACGAGGAAATCGATCCCTTTGATTTCTCCACTCCCGTCGTCGGGCTTGGCGTCCGGGATGCCTTTTTCGGAAGGTCCGCGCGGCTCAAGATGGCCGTGGACTATTATCCCGGCCATATCTCGACCGACGACATTTCGCTTGCGTTGGGCGGAAACCTCCTTGTATCATTTGTATTGGCGCGGATGCAGGATTTCTCGGTCAATTTCCAGACCGGCGTCCGGGATATCGCGCTTCTCCGCGACGACGGTTTCGTGAATGACGCGAAGTTCATACTCGCGATTGGAGTTGGTGATTATGATTAGCCGAAAAGTATTTCTTCTGGCGATTGCGCTTCTGGCGACGCACGCGGTTTTCGCCGTCGATTCGGCGCTGACCGACCGGTATCTTAACGCCGCGAACGAGCAGTATTCCGCGGGTAATTACGCGAAGGCGTTCGCCTATATAAATACTGTCTTCGGTTCCTATAAGGACTCTGCGATGCCCGAGAACGCTACGGTCATCGGGGAAATGATCTATTACGCCTATCTTTCGCAAATCAAGGACGCGCGCGATTTTCAGGCGTTCGCGGCCGTGAAGGAAAAGCTCATCGCCTATCCGTTTCTCTCGACCGAGCGCATCAACCGGATCGTGAAGATCATAAATACCTACGAGGCCCAGGACGTCGCGTGGGGCTCCGATCCCTCGAAACCCTCGCCCGGCGTCGCGGGGAACAACAATCCCGCGCTTCGCAACACGCTCGAGCTTCAGCTCGCGCTCGAGGCCGTGAGGAAGGAGGTGACCGAGTCCGAGGAAAAGAACCGCGAGGCCTACGACGCAGCGCTCTCGAAGGCGACCGAGGCGACGGGGCAAAACAATCGTATTGTCGTGTTCGCGATCTTCATTCTCTCGGGCGTGTGTTTCATCGTCTTTCTCGTCGTGATCCTCAACCTTCTCGTCAACCTCAAGAACCAGAAAACGCAGAACGAGCGTTTCGCCGAGACGCTCAAGGTGGTCTCCCAGATAGGACGTCTGCCCGTCAGGACCGTCGGGATCGAGGCGCTGCCGGGGATGTTCGGGATCGGCGCGGAACCGAAGCTCATCGGATCCTCGGCCGCGACTACTGGGCTTCCCCCGGAACCCGAGACCGAGGCGGGGAAGGCCGAACTCGCGGAGCTCGCGCGGAAATGCCGCGAGATCGGCGCCGAGATCGATCAGGCGACGGGGAGAAAAAACAACTCCAAGAACGTCGCCGAGACCGTATTCAAGATCGCCCAGGAGCTGGGGATGGGCCAGTACGAGTCGATGCTGCTCTTCTCCGTCGCCATGGTATACGACATCGGGTTTCTCGAGATAGACCATACGCTCCTGCTCGCGGACAACCTCAACGAGGCGCAGAAGTTCGAGATTCGTAACCACGTGAAGCAGGGCCTCGCGCAGCTGTCCTTCGTCCCGGAGCGATACCTGTCGGTCTTCGCCGACGGAGTGCTGATGCACCACGAGAACATGGACGGATCGGGCTATCCCGAGGGGCTAACCGGGGCGAGGATCCCGCTGGTCGCCCGGCTTATCAGGGTGGCGGAATCCTTCGTCGCGCTCATCTCGAAGCGATCCTACCGCGATATCTATGACAAGGAATCGGCCGTCGAGGAGCTTCGGAACAAGCCGGCGTTCTACGACGAGGAGATCGTCGAGGCGCTCGAGCGCCTGATATAGCGGGAAAGCCATCAGGGCAGAAAAAAAGCCTCCGCGCGCGGAGGCTTTTCTTTTCCGTGAACGTGTCGCGTTGTCGCGCAAAAACCGCCGAAACGCGCGTGCCTCGTTTCGCGCGCCTTGCCGTCATTCGATGACGAAGGTCCTTCCCTCGTGGAGGAAGATGCTGTGCGAGAGATAGCGGCGAACCGCCTCGACGAGAACCCGGCGCTCCACGTCCTTTCCCATCTGGACGAACTCGTCGACCGAGCGGGTATCGGTGACCCGGATGACGTCCTGGAATATGATCGGTCCCTGGTCGAGATCCTCGGTCGCGAAATGGCCCGTGGCGCCGATGATCTTGACGCCTTTTTGCCAGGCCTGATGATAGGGTTTCGCGCCCTTGAAGGCGGGAAGGAAGCCGTGGTGGATGTTGATGACCTTCCCGTCCCAGCGGCGGCAAAAATCACCCGACATGACCTGCATGTAGCGCGCGAGCACGACGAGGTCGGCCTTGTATTGCGCAAGGATCTCCTCGAGATCCTTTTCGTAGGCGGCCTTTCCCTTCGCGGGATCGACCTGGTAGAAGGGCAGGTGGAACGAGGTCGCGATGTGCGCGAGGTCGGGATGGTTCGAGATGATGACCGGGATCTCGCAGTCGAGCTCGCCGTCGGCGTGCTTGAGGAGGATTTCGTAGAGGCAGTGGCTCGTTTTCGAGACGAGGACCGCGACGCGCTTTTTCCTTGAGTCATTGAAGAACTTCCAGTCCATGGCGAAGGGCCCCGCGATTTTCGCGAAGCTTTCGTTGAAGCGATCCTCGGTAAAGGTTTCCTTGCCCGCGAAGGAGACGCGGCAAAAGAACATGCCGATGTCGACGGCCGTGTGCTGGGCGAGGTTGAGGATATTTCCCCCCGATTCCGCGATACAGCCGGTGACGGCCGCGATGAGTCCGGGTTGGTCGGCGCAGGAAACGGTGAGGGTATAGGTCTGATGTGTCATGTCGAAAAGAATAGCCTATCGGGTTGAATTTGGGCAAGACGATAGAAAAAACAAGGACCAGCCGAAAGGAGGAGGGAACGGCTGGTCCTCAGCATGAAACATTTTGAGCTGTTTCCATGGCTGAAACATACATGAATCAGTCAACGAATTCAAGCGTTTGTGCGAAAACCTTACGGTATTTTACGTTTCCGTGCGATATTTTACAGTGTTTCCTGCTGCGTCAACACAGTTGCCGAAGCGGCCCCCGGGGGGCGGGCGTTCTGATCGCCTCCTCAAGGAAATCGATGCACAGGATGAGCCCCCGGGATTTTTCGGGATCGAGGGTTACCGAGAATGTCCTGCACAGGTTTCCCGAGGCGAGCGAAAGATAGACGTCGGTCAGATAGCGCTGGACGCCCAGGGCCTCGAAGCAGGTGAAAAAAGGCTTGAAGGCGTGGTTCGATCCCGGTTCCGCGGGTCGAAAGATTCCCGGTCGCGACTGGCGCACGAGGGTTTGGGAGATGATGGTCTCGGACACCTGGGTTCCGGAGGCGTCGATCAGGTAGATGCACTCGATTTCCCCGTTCATCGCGATGAATTCCTGGAATACCGGGGTCATCGCATCGAGGTCATGCGAGGAAATCTGCCTGATGAGCCAGTCGGCGAGGAGGTTGATGTCTCCGGTAAGGCGTCTCTTGCTCCTGATCGCCTCGAGGGTCGAGCGCTTGAGTTCCGCGCGGATCGAGGCGACCGAGGCGAGCGCGTCCGCGCTGACCTTGTCGACGTCGGGGTGCGGGCACGCTATCGCGAAGCCCTGGAAGAGATCCACGCCGAGAAGATGGCAGGTGAGGATCTCCTCGTAGGTCTCGACGCCCTCGGCGAGGCAAAGGGAGCCGGTCATCTCGGCGAGCGAGTGGATCGATTTGAGGATGGACTGCCGGTACGGGTCGCGCTCGATCTCGGAAATGATGCTGCGGTCGATCTTGATGATGTCCGGATGGATCTGGATGAGCCGGTCGAGGTTGGAGTGCTCGCAGCCGAAGTCGTCTATGACGATGAGAAAGCCCGAGTCGCGGTACTGGTTCACGAAACCGATGAGCTCCTCGGGGGAATTCGAGGGCGACTCGATGAGCTCGAGCCCGATGGTCTTCGGGTCGAAGCCCATTTGGCGGGTGATCGTGCTGATGTGCGGGGTTTCGTCGTCGCCCGCGCCGATGACGGAGGTGTTGATGTTCATGAACATCATCGGACGATGCGCGCCGGTCCCGGCGTCGCCTTTTTTGTAGTTGCCGAAATTCTCCAGGGCCTTTTTCCTGCACAGGCGGTCGAATTCGAGCGAGACCGTTTCCCGGTCCGCCTGGGCGAATAGCTCGCGGGGGGCGATGAGCGCGTCGGAGTCGTGCCGGAGCCCGCGGACGAGCGCCTCGTACGCGAATATCTCGCCAGTTTTGAGGCTGACGATGGGTTGAAAGTAGGTGGAAATCCTTTCTTTCTCGAGGATATCTTGCAGGATGAAATCGCAGTTTGAAGACTTCATAGCCGTTAAAGGATACCAGATTATCGGCAGTGTGTGTATAAAAATTGATAATGCGGATATAAAAGTGTATACTGCTCCCATGGAAAACGAGGGTTCTCCCGCCAATAATGGAAATCCTTCCTACGCCGAGGTTCTTCTTGAGCTTTCGCCCAACCTCGTTTTGTTTCTCGACTCCGACGACGTCGTGCTCAAGATGAGCCCGGCCGCCGCGCGATACCTGTCCGTATCCTCGCCGCGCGAGTGCGAGGGGAAAAGCGTTTTCGAGATCGTCAAAAACCCCGTGCTTTCCCTGCTCATCAGGAAGTGGTTCGAACGGCTCAATCGCGGCATGGAGGTCGACGAAGTCTTCCCGCTCGACCGCCTCGGCAACGACCAGTACGAATGGTTTCATGTCCGCGCCGCGAACGTCGATCGAGACGGAAGGTTAACCGGGAAGGTCTTTTTCCTTTCCGACATCACCGAGCTTTACTCGCATAAGCGCATCCTCGATACCCTGATGAGCTCGATCCCGGGCCAGGTCATGGTCTTCGACCGCGGTCTCAAGCTCATCCTCGCGAGCGACTCGATCGCCCGCGCGATCGGGCGCAATTCCTGGCGCGATCTCGTCGGCATGAACATTCGGGACATTCCCCGGGTCGACGTCGCTCTCGTCGAGGACATGCTCAACCGCATCGTCCTTTTGGACGAGCCGATCCATGAGGTCATGAAGTACCGCGTAGACGGAGAGCTTCGCTGGTACTACGTCGACGTACGGACGATCAAGTCGAATGCGGGCGCGTTCGGCTATATCCTGACCCAGTTCGACATCACCGGCGAGATCAGGCCGAAGGCCATCCTCGAGGCGCTCATGGACTCCTCGTCGGACGACATCGCGATCGTCAACCCGAACGGGACGCTCGAGTACGCCTCGCGCACGCTCGTCGAGTCCCTCGGGTTTACCCGCTGGCATTCCGTCGTCGGGCATCCCTGGGAGTACCTCCTCCGGAACGACGAGACCCTCCGGAAGCAGCTCGTGGACGTTTTCAACGAGTCGGCCGAGATCCCCCGGCGAGGCGCGTTTTCCCTCTCGTTACCCGAGGGCCCGCAGAGCTTCAACTATCGCGTCGACCCCCTTCTCTATCAGGGGGAGAATTTCGGGTCGATCACCATAGCGACGAATACCACCGAGCTCGTCGTCGCGCGCGAGCGCGCCGAGGAGGCGACCCGCGCCAAGTCGGCGTTCCTCGCGAACATGACCCACGAGCTTCGCACGCCCATGAACGGCGTGATCGGCATGAACGAGCTCCTCTCCCGGACCGACCCGACGCCGATCCAGCGAAACTACATCTCGCATATACGCTCCTCCGCGACGATGCTCCTGTCGATCATCAACGACATACTTGACTTCTCCCGGATCGAGGCGGGGAAGATGGAGCTCCAGCCGACGCCGTTCGGGGTCGCGGCCCTCGTTCACGACGTCGTGAACCTGATATCGGTGAGGCTGTTCGAGAAGGACCTGTCCTTCACGGTCGACCTCGATCCGGCGACGCCCGCGCGGGTCGTGGGGGACGAGCTCCGGGTGAAGCAGGTGCTCGTGAACCTCCTTTCGAACGCGGTGAAGTTTACCCCGCGGGGGGAGATCAATCTTTCGGTGACGCCCGTTCCGCGTGGCAGGGGAAGGCCCGCGACCATCCGGTTCAGCGTGCGGGACACGGGCATCGGCATCCCGAAGGACCGGCTCGGCGATATCTTCGGTCGTTTCAATCGCGTCGAGGACCGGCAATCCGCGTTCGTCGAGGGTTCGGGGCTCGGCCTTTCCATCTGCAAGGGTCTCGTCTCGCTGATGGACGGATCGATTTCCGTGGAGAGCGAGGAGGGCGTCGGGTCGACCTTCGTCGCGGAGATCCCGCTCTCCGCGCCCGTTCAGGCGAGCCCCGTCGCGCGACTCCCCCGGGGGCGGTTCTCCATCCTCGCGTACGACCGGGACCGGTACGCGCTCGCGTCGATCGCCCGGATGGCCGAGCGAGGGCGATACGAGATCCGCTCCTGCCATACCCTGGAGGAATTCCGGTCCTGCCTCGCCGCGGACGCCTTCCCCTGGACGCACGTGATTTTCGACTATCAGGAGGCGTACGAGGCGGTAGCCTCCGTCGCCCGCGGCCGCCCGGGGGTGCGCTATCTCGCGCTTCTTTCGACGCTCGGCTTTCTCGGAAAGGACAAGATCCCCGGGGTCGGCTTCCTTTTCAAGCCGCTTGTCATCACCTCGTTCGCCCGTTTCGTGCGCGGCGAGGAACTCGACATCGGATCCTCGCCTTCCTCGGCGGAGGGCGCCGGTTCCGACGAGATCCATCCGGACGCGGGAACCCGCTCGGTACTGATCGTCGACGACAGCGCGGTGAACCGGAAGGTAGCAGAGGGTTTCCTCCAGACGCTCGGCGTGCCCTCGGACGAGGCGGAAAGCGGCGAGGAAGCGCTCGGGAAAGCGAAGGGACGGAGATACGACCTCGTGCTCATGGATCACATGATGCCGGGCCTTGACGGCCTCGAGACGACGCAACGCCTTCGCGGCCTGCCCGGGTACGGCGACGTGCCGATAATCGCGTTGACGGCGAACACCGGGGCATCGTATCTCGAGCTCTATCGGCGTTCCCGCCTTGACGACGTGCTCTCGAAGCCGATCGAGTTCAACGCTTTCGCCGCGTGCGTCAAGCGGTGGCTCTTCATGCCCCGCGAGGGCGAACGGTGCGAGCTCCAGCCCGTCCTGTCCGAAACTCCCGCGGACGAGCGGCAAGGGACGGATGAAACGTGGATCCCGGGGCTCGATCGAGAGGCCGCGCTTCGGTATACTGGCTCGGAAAAGACGCTCGAGGCGGTCTTGCGGATTTTCGTTCGCACGGGGCCGAAGATGCTCGAACAACTCGAAAGCGGGAGACGGAGCGGCAATACTTCGCAGTTCCGCACCGCGGCGCACGCGCTCATCTCGAGCGTCGCGAATATCGGCGCCATCGGGCTTTCCTCGGCGGCGCGAGAGCTCGAGCAGGCGATACTCGCGGGAAATTCCGAGGATGTCGACCGGCTCTACCCCGAGGTTCACGGCGCGCTCGCAGGAATCATCGACGCCGTGCGCGGGTCGAAGGGGCAGGAAGCCGAAAAGGAGAAGGGATGAAAGCGGGAATCATCGGCGCGGTCGATCAGGAAGTAAAGCTCCTTTTCGCCGCGCTCGCGGAATCGGGAAAGCCGGTTCGCGTCGCGCGGCGCGGCGCGCTCGAGTTTCACGAGGGAACGCTCGAGGGCTGTCCCGTCGTCGCCGTGTGTTGCGGCGTCGGAAAGGTCAACGCCGCGCTGTGCGCGCAGATTCTCATATCGGAGTTCGGCGTCGGGTGCGTGATCAACACCGGCTCGGCGGGCGGCATAGACCCCGCGCTGGCGGTGCTCGATATGGTCGCGTGCACGGACGCGGTCCAGCACGATTTCGACGTGACGGCCTTCGGCTACGAGCCGGGTCGCATCCCGGGAACGGAGAGCCCGTTCTTCGAGGCCGATCCCCGACTGCGGGAGCTCGCGCTCGAGGCCTACGCGCGGGTACGCTCGCGCGATCCGGGCGCGAACGCGCCCGAGGGAATGGGAGCGGCGCATCGCATGATCGAGGGGCGCGTCGCCTCGGGCGACGTGTTCGTTCATGACGAGGGTCTTCGCGCGCGAATCGTGGCGACCTTCTCGCCCGCGTGCGTGGAGATGGAAGGCGCCGCCGTCGCCCAGGTATGCAAGGCGAACGGGATACCCTTCGCGGTCCTCAGGAGCGTTTCGGACCTCGCGGGGAAGGGCGCGAACATGAGCTATGACGAGTTTTCGCGGATCGCGTCCGAGATCAGCGCGCATGTCGTGATGGAGATGACGCGGTCGCTCGCCCGCGGCTAATGGAGGAAAGAATGAAGGAATCGAGAAACGTCGAGAGTTTTAGCCTCGACCATACGAAGGTTCGCGCGCCGTACGTCAGACTCGCGGGAAAGAAGGTCGGCCCGAGGGGCGACGTCGTCTCGAAGTTCGACGTGCGCTTTACCCAGCCGAACATGGAATACATGCCGACCGGCGCGATCCATACCCTCGAGCATCTCATGGCCGAGTATATCCGCGACGAGCTCGCGGACGTGATCGACCTCTCGCCGATGGGCTGCCGCACGGGTTTTTACCTCGTCGTGTTCGGCGAACCCTCCGAGGAAACGATCGCGCAAAAGATACGCGCCGTTCTCGCGAAGGTCTCCTCCTGGCCCGACGCCGAGGCGGTTCCCGGCGTCGACCCGGTCATGTGCGGGAACTGGAAGGACCATGACCTCGCGGGCGCGAAGCTCTGGGCGGGCAAATGGGTCGAGGGTATCGACGGGAAAGGCTGGAAGTGCTTTTGAGGCATCCTCCCCGGGAGCGCGCGCGATAAACGCGCGGGAAGGGGCGATGGGGCCGGCGCGCGAGCGGACACGTTCGCGCTTGATGGGATAAAAAACGCCCGGGGAGTCGTTCCCCGGGCGTTCGTTTTTCAAAGGAATTTTCGCCAGGTTTTATACTTCCCCGCGAACGGCGCGTACCTGAGCGGCACGTCCGCGAAGAGCGCCTTGTCTATCACCGACTTCACGCGGGTGAAGGTGTCGAAGCTCGCCTTTCCGTGATAGCCGCCCATCCCGCTCGCGCCGGTTCCGCCGAAGGGCACCGTGTGCGTCGCGACGTGCATGACGGTGTCGTTGACGCATCCGCCGCCGAAGGGGATATTCCCGGTAATACGCCTCGCTTGCGCGCGGTCGGCCGTGAAAAGGTAGAGCGCGAGCGGACGCGGTCGCTCGAGGATCCTCGCGACGATCTCGGCCTCGTCCTTCCACGAGATGATCGGGACGATGGGCCCGAAAAGTTCCTCCCCCATGACCGGGTCGTCCCAGCCGACGCCGTCGATGAAGGCGGGCTCGATCTTGAGCGTCTCGGGATCGGTCCTTCCGCCCGCGACGAGCCTCGCGCGGGGATTTGCCTTCTCGGCCCCCGCGACGAGCGCGGAGAGCCGGTCGAAATGGTGGCGGTTGATGATGTTCGGAAACTCCGGGTTGAGGTGCGGGGTCTCGCCGTAGAATTGCGCGACGTACGCGCGGCATAGCGCGATGAATTTCTCCTTGACGCTTTCGTGGACGAGGAAGTAATCGGGCGCGACGCAGGTTTGTCCCGCGTTGATGCACTTGCCCCAAACGGCGCGCCGCGCGGAGAGATCGAGATTCGCCGACTTGTCGACGATGCACGGACTCTTCCCGCCGAGTTCGAGGGTAACGGGCGTCAGGTGCCTCGCGGCCTTTTCCATGACGTGCTTCCCGACCTCGACGCTTCCGGTGAAAAAGATGAAGTCGAATTTCTGGTTGAGGAGATCCTGGTTGACGTCGCGGCCTCCCTCGACGCAGGCGACGTATTCCTCCGGGAAGGTCTCGCGCATCATGCGAGCGACGAGCGCCGAGGTCGCCTTCGAGTACGCGGAAGGCTTGAGGACTACCGTGTTCCCCGCCGCGATCGCGCCGACGACCGGCATGAGCGAGAGCTGGAAAGGATAGTTCCAGGGCGACATGATGAGGCAGACGCCGTGCGGGTCGTGGATCGCGTACGCGCGCGCGGGAAAGTTGAAGATGCCGGCCCACCGGCGTTCGGGTTTCGACCAGCGCGCGCAATGACGGATCATCGCCTTTATCTCGCCGAGGACGAGGACGATCTCGGTCGTGAACGCCTCGAAATCGGATTTTCCGAGATCCGCGTGCGCCGCCTCGAGGATGTCCCGTTCGCGCGCGATTATCGCGTCCCGGAGGCGCGCGAGCCGCTCTTTCCTGAACGCGACGGATCGCGTCGCTCCCGAGTTGAAATACGCGCGCTGCCGCGCGACGATGTCAGCCACGTTGATCGATTCGTCCATTTCATCGTCTCCTCGCGGCAAGCGCCGCCTCTCGCTCTTTGTACGTCAGGTCGCGCTCTTTATCGCGCGCCCGATTCCTCGGTCAGTTCGCCGTCTTTCTCGGCGACGAGAGTCGTCCCGTTCGGGTATACGACGGTGATCGTCGGGTTCCGCACGAGGCAGTCGAGATGGATCATCGCCTCCGCGTCGTTGTCGTAGTTGCTTCCGATCGCGAAATGGCAGGTGCGGAACGCCTTTTCGTCCTCGAGCATGTTGCCGCGTATCTCGGCGGCGGGATTGAGGCCGATGCCGAGCTCGCCGAGGCCTCGCGCGTTCTTCGCGTAGGACTCGCCTTCCTCGGCCGTGAGCTTCCCGTCCCGGGCGAACTCGCGTGCCTTGTCCTCGCCAGCCTCGATCGATGCGCGGAGGAGGGACGCTTCCTCGCCGCCCGAGATGTCGGTTATGTATCCCGCCCGATAGGTGACGCGGACGGGCTCCTTGACGATGGTGTCCCCGCCCGTGTGGCTTATGGAGCCGTCGAAAACGATGACGCCCTCGCTTTTCCCGGGAAGCGGGCTGATGAAGACCTCTCCCGCGGGGATGTTCCCGCCGAGCCCTCCGGCGGTGAAGTCCCCGTCGTCGCTCATCGGGGATCTCCCCGCGACGGGAACGAGTATGTCCGTTCCGCCAGGGCTCGTCACGCGGATCGCCTCGGCGCCCGAGAGCGCGCGCATGAGGGCGTCGCAGCGCCGCTTGAGTACCGCGTAGTCGATGCCCGCGGTTCGCCTGAACATGTCCACGGTGATGCCCGGGGTCCAGATCGACCGGAGCGTTTTCTTCTCGTCCATGAGCCAGTGGAACACGTGGTCGACCTTCCGACCGTTCGCCCCGATCCGGGGATTGGCGAGCCCCTCGCGGTCCTTTCCCATCTTGTTCGCCGAGATCGACGCGCATATCTCGGGGTTCGAGCCGAAGGCGGCGAGGGCCGCGCGGTTCGCGAAGTCAAGCTGGGTCTTCTCGGGCTGGACGACGATCGTCGCCTCGGCGCCGAGCTCGAGCGCGGCGCGATAGAGGGCGAGGCTGATCTCGTACACGTCGCCTGAGGGGTTCGTGATGATGAGGAACTGCTCGCCGGGCTTTACGGCGAGTACCTTGTCGACGACGATGAGCGCGGTCTCGGCGACCGATCTTGCGGTGTTCATGGCTAGAAATGTATCCCCGCCGGTATGAAAAGTCAAACCGGTCTGCTATACTCGCTCTCGCAATGAATATCGTCCTTTTCGAGGGCGAGCCGCGCTTCCCCCGCGGCGACGCCCGGTACCAGCATGTCAAAAAGGTCCTGAGAAAGGGCGCTGGCGACCGTTTCCGCGCGGGGATCATCGACGGTCCCGAGGGCGAGGCGACGATCACCGCGATCGACGACTCGGGCGTCTCCTTCGAATTCCGGCCCACCGGCCCGACGCGGCCGCTCTATCCCGTCCATCTCGTCGTCGGCTTTCCCCGCCCGATACAGCTCAAGCGGCTCCTCCGGGACGTCGCGAGCCTCGGGGTTTCCTCGGTGACCCTCGCGGGAACGGATCTCGGCGAGAAAAGCTACCGCGAATCGACGCTCGTCGATCGCGGCGCGGCGCGCGAGGGCCTCCTCGAGGGCTGCATGCAGGCGGGCGGCACCGCGCTCCCCGCGTTGAAGATGACGGACACGGTCGATCTCGCGATCGACGGTTTCCGCTCGCTCGCTCACGCCCGCATCGTCGTCCTCGACACCGACCGGCCCGATTGCCCGCTCTACCGGTCGCCCGATCTCTCGCGGACGGGCGAGACGAGCCCGCTCGTCCTCGTCGTCGGGAGCGAGCGCGGCTGGACCGCGCGCGAGCGCGCGGTCTTCAGGGATTCGGGGTGCGCGGTATGTTCTCTCGGCTCGAGAATCCTCAGGACCGAGACGGCGTGCACCGCCGCGATCGCGATCGCGCTTTCCGGCGCGGGCTTCATGGACGGGGACAAATGAACCAGGACCAGATAAAGACGCTGCTGCTCGGGCTCGAGGACACCGCGCTCGAGTTCTCGGTCACGATGACGGGAAAAAAGAGCAGGAAGGTGAACGGGCTCTACAAGCCCGACACGCGGGAAATTCTCCTTCACAACAAGAACTTCACGGAAGACAACCAGCTCGTCTACACGGCGATTCACGAGTACGCGCATCACCTCGTCTGCGAGCGCGACGGGGTCCTTCAGTCGGCGAAGTCGCACACGACCGCCTTCTGGGCGTGCTTCCACGGGCTGCTCGAGAAGGCCGAGAAGAAGGGCCTCTACAGCATCGGCATCGATAAATCCCCGGAGCTTTCGCGGCTGACCGAGGAGATCCGCTCGAAGTACCTCGCGGAGAACGGAAAGCTCATGAGCGAGCTCGGGAAGCTTCTCATGAAGGCGCATTCCCTCTGCGAGGCGTCCGGCATCCGGTACGAGGACTACGTCGACCGGGTGCTCTGCCTTCCCCGAACCGCGGCGAAGACCGCGGTCCGCGTGAGCTCCCTCGGGATCAATCCCTCGCTCGGGTGGGAAACGATGAAGGTCGTCGCCTCCCAGCCGACGCCGGAGCGCCGGGCCGAGGCCGAACGGCAGTTCACGGCTCACCGGAGCCCCGACTCGGTGAAGGTCAACCTCGCGCGGAACGTCGAGGACGAGGATCCGAAGGAACGGCTCGAGAAGGAAAAACGCCGGCTCGAGAAAACCATCGCCATGCTCCGCTCGAGGCTCGACCAGGTCGAGCAGAGCCTCTCGAACATGTAGGCCTTGCCCGTGACCGCCCACCGCTTCCGGCTCGCGTCACTCCTCCCGCTCGGAATTCTCGCGGCCTTTCCCCTTTCCGCGCAGTCTGGCTACCTTCCCCCGAACCCGATCACCCCTCCCGCGGTTTCGCCCCCGAGGTACGGGGCGGGCGGTTCGGTCGCGCCGGTCGAGCCTCCGGTCGTCTTGGCCCCCGAGGTTCCCGGGATTTCGGCGTCGGACGAGGAAACGCGGAACGGGCCTCCCGGCGACGGGAAGCGGAGCGCGCGGGAAAAGACCCCGGACGCGGCGGGATCGGCGAAAGACGGGCGAGCCCAGGCCGGCCTTGCGGGCGCGGGGTCCGGCTCCGCATTGCCCGACGATCTTTCCTCCGTCTCGGCGCTCACCCTCCTCGGCCTCGCGAAGGACAATCCGCTTTTCGGCGCCCTCACCGGCTCGAGCGCCGACTCAAGCGGCGTCGACGAGCTTTCGGCGCTCCTTTCCGGCGGCGACGGCGAGTCGCTCGGCGGGCTCGGGGGCTCGGGAACCGCCGTTTTGCAGAAAGCGATCGCGCGCATCAAAAGCGAGCGGGACGCGACCCTGCGCGCGACCGGCGGAACGGCAGGCGGCGTGAACTCGGGCGCGACTCGAGCGACGAGCGTGAGCGAGCGCGTCGTCTCGGGCGGCGAGATCGAGCGCTTCACCGTGAACGGGTACGACGTCGCGAAAAGCGTGACGGCGCTCGTTTCCTCCGCGATCGCCCGCGACGGTTCCTTTCTCATCACCGCAGACCGTACCTATGCCGCGGGCGACCGCTGGCTCGTCGAGACCTTCTATCTCCTTTGCAGGAAGACGGGCCCGGGGACCTACGCCCTTTACGCGGACGTGACGCAAAACCGGCCCAACGGGAATTCCTTCCTGTATCGCCTCGCGCGAAAAACCCCCATCGACGGCCGCGCTTCCGGCGACCGCGTAACCTTCGGGACCGACGACGGAGATTTCCACCTCGATCTCGCCATTCGACTATTCTCCGCTTCAGTCCGGAAAAAAACGGGTCGATAATCGGGATACAGGAGCCCTGAATGAATACCTCACGAACGCCGTTTTTCATCGTGGTTGCGGCGTTTATCTTGATTGCATCCGCGCTCGCTGCCGAAAGCAGTGCCGCCTTTATCGACGGAACCGGGATGGCGGACCTTCCCCGTTTTAACCCCCTTTTCCCCCGCGCCCTGCGCTGGACGGGCGCCTCGGAGGCGGCCGACCTCAGGACCGGATCGTTTTCCTCCGTCCCGACCCAGGAAGAGGCCCGCGAGTGGGAACGCTCGTCCCCCAGGCTTCAATCCGTACTCCTGAACAACGACGTGTTCGCCCTCTACGGCAAACCCGGCGCTCGGAACATGGGCATTCTCGGCCAGTACTCCCTTACCGACCTCGAGCCGATCATGAACCAGTTCGTGGCGAACTATGACGCGGCGAACGGCGAGCGGGGCATCATACCCGCGCTCTACATCATCTACGGCACCTGTTGGCCGGCCGGCGACATCGGGATCCTCCCCGACGCGGTCGTCAAGCAGTACATCGAATTCGCGCGAGCGCGCGGCTGGTACGTCTACATCGACCACCAGATCGGAAAGTACACCGTGGAGAGCGCGGTCAAGCGCCTTCTTCCCTGGCTCGAGTACCCGAACGTGCATCTCGCCCTCGATCCCGAGTGGCGGACGACGAAGCCGATGGAGGAGATCGGGTCCGTGACGGCCGAGGAGCTCAACGAAGCCCAGCGGATGATCCAGGACTACATGCTCGCGCGCGGCATCCCCGGAAGGCGGATGCTCGTCGTCCACCAGTTCAAGCCGAGGATGATCCTGAACCGGCCGGCGGTAAGGAGCGACTTTCCCCTCGTCCAGCTGATCCATTGCGCCGACGGGTTCGGGTCGCCGACCCTGAAGAAGACGACCTACGCGATGAACGCCGAAGCGAAGAACATGCCGCTCAAATCGTTCAAGCTCTTCCTCAAGCCGACGATCCCGAACGCGGGATGGGATAACCCGATCATGACGCCCTCCGAGGTTTTCGCGCTCAATCCCCGGCCGTATCTCATCATGTATCAGTAAAACGCTTGCCCAGAAAAGGCCTGAGCGGGTAGAATAGTCTGTTATGCCGAACGAACCCGCCAATCCCCTCATCATTCAGGGCGACCGATCCATCCTCCTCGACGCGCACGCTCCCCGTGCCGCCGAGGCGCGCGCGGCGCTGATCCCCTTCGCCGAGCTCGAGAAGTCGCCCGAGCATCTCCATACCTACCGGATCACGCCGCTGTCGCTGTGGAACGCGGCGAGCGCCGGATTCGCTCCCGAGGGCATCATGGCCACGCTCGACGGTCTCGCGCGGTTTCCCGTCCCGCAGGCCGTCGGCAAGTGGATCGTCGAGACCATGAGCCGCTTCGGCAAGATCAGGCTCGTCGCGCCCGATCCCGTTCCCGGCGAGGAGGCGAAGGACGCGGCTGAGGATCATCTCCTCCTCCTCGCCTCGACGCAGACCATCTATCGCGAACTCGCGGCATCGCGCCTCATGGCGAAGTACCTCATGCCCGAACCGGGCGTCGAGCGCGCCTTCCGGCTCGCCTTGCTCAACCGCGGGACGGTAAAGCAGGAGCTCCTCAGGCTCGGCTGGCCGGTCAAGGACGAGGCACCCCTGAAGGACGGCGACCCGCTCGAGATTGGCCTTCGCGAGACCTGCGCCTCCGGTAAACCGCTCGTCATCCGGGACTATCAGCGCGAGGCGGCCGAGGCCCTCGTCGGCGACCGCGGTCCGGGTACCGGCTACGGCACCATCGTGCTGCCGTGCGGCGCGGGGAAGACCGTCGTCGGCATGACGGTCATGTCGCTCCTCAAGACGAATACCCTCATCCTCACGACGAACGTCGCGGCCGTCCATCAGTGGATCGACGAGCTTCTCGACAAGACCGACCTCTTGCCCGAGGATATCGGGGAGTACTCGGGCGACACGAAGGAGATAAAGCCCGTCACGATCGCGACCTACCAGATTCTCACCTGGCGCGCCTCGAAGGAAGGCCCGTTCCCGCACTTCAGCCTTTTTCGCTCGCGGGGTTGGGGGCTTATCGTCTACGACGAGGTGCATCTCCTTCCGGCGCCCGTCTTCCGCGTCACCGCGGAGCTTCAGGCGGTCAGGCGGCTCGGGCTTACCGCGACCCTCGTCCGCGAGGACGGCTGCGAGGGCGACGTGTTCAGCCTCGTCGGCCCGAAGCGCTACGACGTGCCCTGGAAGGATCTCGAGGGGCAAGGCTGGATCGCCACGGCGCGGTGCGCGGAGATTCGCGTGGAGATATCCCCCGAGCGGGAGATCGAGTACGCCGTCGCGAGCCAGCGGGAGAAGTACCGGATCGCGAGCGAAAATCCCGCGAAGATACCGGTCGTCAACGCCCTCCTCGAGCGGCACGCGGGCGACTCGGTCCTCGTCATCGGGCAGTACCTCGACCAGCTCGAGGAGATCGCGAGTCGTCTCGGCGTCCCCATCGTCACGGGAAAGACGCCGAACGCCGAGCGCGACCGCATCTACGCCGCCTTCCGCGCGGGAGAGGCGAAGATCCTCGTCGTGTCGAAGGTCGCGAACTTCGCGATCGACCTCCCCGACGCCTCGGTCGCCGTCCAGATCTCGGGTACGTTCGGGAGCAGGCAGGAGGAGGCGCAGCGCCTTGGCCGCATCCTCAGGCCGAAGGACCGCGACTCGCATTTCTACACGATTGTCACCGCCCAGACCGTCGAGGAGGATTTCGCCGCGAACCGCCAGAAATTCCTCGCCGAGCAGGGCTACGAGTACTCGATCGTCCGCTGGGAGGAAGACTCGGGCTCGATACTCGGCTTTCCCGAGGGCGAAGGGGGGTGCCGGTGAATCCCAACGAGGTAATCCAATGGCGCGAGGCGCTCATCAGCCTCTCGGACCAGTATTTCTTCGATCTCGTCCGGATGTATCTCGGGGCGGTAAAAACCCCGTTCAACAAACAGCGGATCGTCGAGGAGCTTTCGGCCTTCCTCCGTAAACGGGAACGGCGCGACGCGATCCTCGCCTCGCTCGACGGATTCGATCTCATGGTGCTCTCGGCGGTAGCCGAGCTTCCGTCCCCGACCCAGCAGAAGATCGTCTCGCTCTTCTCGGGAACGAGGAGCTTCCCCGAGATCTACGACCGCATCCTCAATCTCGAGGAGCGGCTCGTCATCTACCGAAAGAGCGCCGAGGCCTCCCGCGAGTACGCGCTCAACCCCCTTCTCAAGGACGAGCTCCTCCCCCGTCTCGGCTTTCACGTGCTCGCGTCCCCCGTCTCGCGCGGCGAGGCGACCTTCGCGCAGATACCGGTCGACGACATCGCCCTCGCCTCCCTCTACAGTTTCTTCCTCCACGCGGGGGAGCCGGTCAGGAACGACGGGACCCTCCGGAAGAAGACCCTCGCCGCGCTCGCAGCCGCATTTCCGCTTCTCGCCGAGCGTCCCGAGTGCTCCCGCCTTCTTCTCGCCGCGTTCCAGAACCTCGGGCTTCTCGTGATCCTCGAGGGAAACCTCGTGCCCGATACCGCGCGATGGCAGGCCTTCGCCCGGATATCCCGGGCGGAACGGATCGCGTGGCTCGCCGCCGCCGCCACGGGAAAGCTTCCGCGCGAGGCCCTGCAGCGGCGCGCGCAGCTCTATATCGATTTTGTCGCCGCGCTCGAGGGCGACGGCAGGTACGACCGCGAGACGGTCGCGCGCCTGGCGTTCCTGCTCTCCGAGCGCGCCGGGAGGGAGCCGGGCGCCCGGCAATACGGACGGTTCGCGACGATGCTTCGATCCCGCGCGCTCGAGCGGCCCGAGTCAGGCCCCGTCGCCGGGGGCGAATCCCCCGATCACGCCGACAAGTCCGCGCCGCACGCCCCCTTGCATCAGGGAGGAGCTTCCCTCGTCGACGTCGCGATCGCGTTCGGGATCCTCGTCGAGACCGACGGGGCCCTGGCGAGAAACGAAGATGTTTTCGGGGCGGAGGATACCGCCGGCTCGCTCGCGATCGTCGTGTCCCCGGCCTTCTCCGTGACTGTCATGCCGGGGGGCTCGCTTGCCGAGCTCCTGCCGCTCGCCGCGTGCATGGAGGCGAGGGACGTGCAGATCGTCGCCCGTTTCGAGATCACCCGCAGGTCCTGCGCATCGGCATTCGAGCTCGGTGAGACGGCGGAGTCGATAGCGACGCTCCTCAAGTCCCGGTCGGACCGGCCCATTCCGCAAAACGTGCTTTTCTCGATCGACGACTGGTACCGGGGGTACGCGTCGATATCGCTGTACCACGGATTCGTGCTCCGCGTCGACGAAAGCCGCCGGGTGCTCTTCGAGAACAACGCGCACCTGTCGTCCCTGATCCTTCGCGCGCTCGCGCCCGGCGTGTACCTTCTCGACGCGGGCGAGCCCCAGGCGATCCAGGAGGCGTTCGCGGCCGCGGGCCTCGAGCCGCCGCCCGCGGTGAGCAATGTCGCGCCGAAGCGCGAGGCCGTCCGCCTTCCCCCGCTTCTCGTCCACGCGAACGAGAGCGCGCCGTCAAGTTCCCCGGAGCGTCCCGACCGGGCGTCCGGGCGATCGGACTCCCCGGTCGGCTCCCCGTTGCCCGACGCCGCCGAGGACCTGAGGGTCTCCCTCAGGAAGGAACTTGAAGGCCTGGGCCTCGATCCCGAGATCGCGGACGCGCTCCGGTCCCGGATCGACCGCAGGATCGCCCTCTCGAGCGAACAGCTCGACCCCGAGTCCGTGCGGATCGAGAAGGTCGAGGCTCGAGGAATGGATTTTCTCGGAAAGGTGAGGATCGCGGAATACGCGATAACCACCGGATCCCTTCTCGAGGTCTCGTACGACGACCGCGACGGCGACAAGACGACGCTCGGCCGGCCCGTTTCCACCGAGAAGCGCATGGGGGACGTCCTCCTCAAGATCGTCACCGAGCCCGACCGTTCGATCGAGACCCTCTCGCTCGGCAAGGCGGCCCTCGTCCGGAGGATCAGGGGCTCGATTTTCTCCGATCTGCCCCCGGGAAGGGGATAACGGGCATTCGCCCGACCCGCCGGTCAGGGGTGCGGGCACCATGAGTCGCGTCCCGCTCGTCGACGCCCTGCGGCTACGAGCCGAACTTCGCGAGTTTCTCGCCCATCCTCCGTACCGATTCCTGCGTCTCAAGCGCGAGGTTCGCCATATCGCGCGCGCCGGAGTCGAGCTCGCGCGCGCCGGCCCCCATCTCGTCGAGATTTCCCCTGATTCGACGCGCGGTATCCGCGACGCGAGCCATGTCGGTCGTGACGGTCGCGACGCCCTCGCTCAGCCCGCCGGAACGCTCCCTGACGCCCGTCGCGTCGGCGTTCATGTCGCGCAGGGCCTCGAGGATCTGGCTCGACGCGGCGCTTTGCTCGTGCATCGCGCCGTCGATCTCGCGGACGAGTCCGTCGGTTTCGCGTATCGATTCGACGACGTCGGCGAACGAGCGTTGCGCCGCGCTCGACGCCTCGACGACCTCCGCGATCGACGCGGATATTTTCTTGAGCTCGGCGTTGATCGTCTTCGACTTCTCGCTTGAGTTTTCCGCGAGCCGCCTGATCTCGTCGGCGACGACCGAGAACCCCGCCCCCGCCTCGCCGGCGTGCGCGGCCTCGATCGCGGCGTTCATCGCGAGGAGGTTGGTCTGCGCCGCGACTTTCGCGATGATCGCGTTCGTCTCGAGCAGGAGTCGCGACTGCTCGGCGATGTTTCGGACGCGTTCGTCGACCTTGCCCTGACGCTCGGCGCCCGTCGCGGTCGTCGCGATCAGCTCGCCGAAACGATCGCTCATCTTCCTGATCGACGTCGACACGGAGGCGATGTTCCCGACCATTTCCTCGATCGCGGCGGACGATTCGGTGATCGACGCGCCCTGGCCCTGGATGAGGACGTCGAGCTCGGACACCGCGCGCGCGGAACGGGCGAGTATTCCGCTCGTTCGTTCGACCGCGCCCTCCTGCGTTCCCGCCTCGTCGCGCACGTGCTCGATGTTCGTGGTGATCTGCGTCGTCGCGCTCGCCGACTCGGTGGCCGTCGCCCCGAGCCGATCGGCGACGCCGACGAGGGCGGTTTGCGCCCTCCGTATCTCGGCGACGAGACCCTGGAGAAGGCCCATGAAGGCGTTCACGTCGCGGCCGATCTCGCCGAACTCGTCGTTCCCCCGCTCGTCGATCCTGATCGCGAGGTCGGCGTGGCCGGAGGCGAGGTTATGAACCGCTCGGCTCACGCCCGCGAGCGGCTTGAGGATTACCGAATTTACGATGAGCGATCCGACCGCGAGCAGGACGAGCCCGGAGAGGGCGAGGACGAGGGCCTGAACCTTGAAAAGGCGCCAGAGCACGGCGTACACCCGGTCGTAGGGTTGCCCGAGAAAGATCATGCCGAGCGTGTCGCCGAGCCTATCCTTGAGCGGGACGTAGAGCGAGCGATATCGTTTGCTCATGATCTCGCTCTCGCCGAGATATTGCTCCCCGTTTTCGAGAACCGTCGTGAGAATGTCCCGATTATCGAGCCTCGTACCGAGGGCACGGTTGCCCGCCTTGTCGGCGATGGTCGTCATGACCCGCTCGTTACCGAAAAAATAGGTCATCTCGCAATCGAGTTTCTTCTTGAGGGCGTCGAGCGCCTCGCTCGTGCCGAGTTGCCTCAAGGCGACAACGCCCCCGACGAGGCGTCCCGACTCGCTGACCGGGAGGGCCTCTACGATCTCGAGGCCGAGTCTGCTCGCGAGCGTGTCGCTGACGGGTTGCCCCTTGAGGACGAGGGCGACGATCCCCGCGGGCTCCGCCCGCTTTCCGGTGAGGATGTCGTTCCCGTTTGCGTCGAAGAAGACGATCGCGTCCGCCTGGCGCGAGGTCGTGACGAAGCGCGTTTTCCGGGCGACTTCGGTTTTGTCGCGCGCGCGAATCGTCTTCCCGGTCGATTCGTCGCCCGCGAGCCAATCGAGGATGTTCTTGAGGCTTTGGCGATTCGCCGCGAACTCGTTCTCGAGGACGCGGACGTTCGTCGCGAAAGTCTCGGAGAAGAAGGAGTCGAGGCCGTGCATGAGGGTGATCGCGGAAACGGCGAGCAGCGCCGTCCCGCACGCGAGGGAAAGGGAAAGAAGCCCGACGGCAAGCTTCTTCCGGACGGTGGTGGTGGAAACCATGTAAATCTCCTCTGTCGTTCGTCGGTGTTGGTCAAGATTTACTTTTGCCGAGATCATATCCAACGCGCGCGCGCGCGTCAAATGGGTTTCTCCCGGCCGGTGTTAGTCTTCCGTTAATTTCGTTGCATTCGCCCCTGAAGTCGATTATCATGGATTTCAGGAGACATCATGAGGGTCATTATCAAGGAAGATTACGCGACCTGCGCCGAGTGGGCGGCGAATCACATCGCGTGGCGTATCGCCGCTTTCGAGCCGACGTCCGATAAGCCGTTCGTGCTCGGTCTGCCGACGGGATCGACGCCGCTGGGCGTGTACAAGGAACTCATCCGGATGCACCGCGCGGGCAAGGTGTCGTTCCGGAACGTCGTGACCTTCAATACCGACGAGTATCTCGGGCTCGAGAAAAACCATCCGCAAAGCTATTATCGTTTCATGATGGATAACTTCTTCTCCCACGTCGACATGGTCCCCGCGAACATCAACTTTCTCGACGGGATGGCAAAGGACGCGGACGCCGAATGCCGCCGCTACGAGGAAAAGATCCTCAAATACGGCAAGATCAACCTCTTTCTCGGCGGCGTCGGCGCGGACGGGCACATCGCGTACAACGAGCCCGGCTCGTCGCTCACCTCGCGGACGCGGGCGAAGACCCTTACCCAGGACACGATCATCATGAACTCGCGCTTTTTCGGCGGCGATCCCGAGCAGGTCCCGACCCGGGCGCTCACCGTGGGCGTCGGGACGATCATGGACGCCGAGGAGGTGATGATCATCGCCTCCGGGTTCACCAAGGCGCGCGCGCTCCATCACGGCATCGAGGAGGGCGTGAACCACCTGTGGACCCTGAGCGTCCTCCAGATGCACTCACGCTCGATCATCGTGTGCGACGAGGACGCCACCGACGAACTCAAGGTCGGAACCGTCCGGTATTTCAAGGACATCGAGGCTAAGAACAAAAACCGCCTGTAAGCGTTTTTTCGAAAAAAACGCTCTTTCTTCCGGTTCCGGGTTTGACAACGCGGAATCGGTATGATATTTTTTAGTTGATTGATTACTTCAATCAACCTGAGGAGAGACCATGAAATTCGGACACTTTGACGACGCCGCGCGCGAGTACGTAATCGATACCCCGCGCACCCCTTATCCCTGGATCAACTATCTCGGAAACACCCAGTTCTTCTCGTTGATCTCCAACACCGCCGGCGGTTACGCGTTCTATACCGACGCGCGCCTTCGCCGCCTGACCCGCTATCGCTACAACGACGTGCCGCTCGACAACAACGGCCGCTACTTCTTCATCAAGGACGGGGACGCCGTCTGGAACCCGGGCTGGAAGCCGATGCGCGTCGAGCTCGATTCCTACGAGTGCCGCCACGGGTTCGGCTACACCAAGTTCTCCTCCTCGAAGAACGGGCTCAAGGCCGACACCCTGTACATGGTCCCGAACGGCGAGAACGCCGAGATCCAGAGAATTACCCTGACCAATACCTCCGGCTCCAAGAAGTCGGTCTCGCTCGTTTCCTACGTCGAGTGGTGCCTCTACAACGCGCTCGACGACACGACGAACTTCCAGCGGAACTTTTCCACCGGCGAGGTCGAGATCGAGGGCGGCGCGATCTATCACAAGACCGAGTATCGCGAACGGCGCAACCACTTCGCGTTCTACTCCGTGAACGCCAAGCCCGACGGGTTCGACACCGACCGCGAGACCTTCCTCGGCCTCCACAACAACTACGACTCCCCCGATACCGTCATGGCCGGCAAGAGCGGTAACTCCGTCGCCGACGGCTGGTCCCCGGTCGCGAGCCATCGCCTCAACGTCGAGCTCGAGGCCGGCGCCTCGAAGACCTTCATCTTCGTCCTCGGCTACGTCGAGATGGAAGAATCGAAGAAATGGGCGGGCGAGAACGGCTGCGCCCCCGCGTCGAAGGACCTCCTCCAGACCAATCCCGCCATGCGCGTGATCAACAAGGAGAAGGCGATCGCGCTCCAGAAGCGCTTCGAGAGCCCGGCGCAGGTCCAGGCGGCCTTCGACGACCTTAAGGCTTTCTGGGACGGTCTCCTCTCGAACTACACCCTCAAGACCGGCGACGAGAAGCTCGACCGCATGGCCGTGTGGAACCAGTACCAGTGCATCGTTACCTACAACTTCGCGCGCTCGGCCTCGTACTTCGAGTCCGGCATCGGCCGCGGCATCGGCTTCCGCGACACGAGCCAGGACATGCTCGGCGTCGTGCACCAGATCCCGACCCGCGCCCGCGAGCGCCTCTTTGACGTCGCCTCGACCCAGTTCGAGGACGGCTCGGCCTACCACCAGTTCCAGCCCCTCACGAAGCGCGGCAACGCGGACGTCGGCAGCCACTTCAACGACGATCCCCTGTGGCTCGTCCTCGGCGTCGGCGGCTACATCCGCGAGACCGGCGACGTCGACTTCCTCAAGGTCATGGTCCCGTTCGACAATAGCCCGACCAACAAGGCGACGATGTTCGAGCACCTCAAGAGGAGCTTTCACTACACCGTCAAGAACATCGGGCCGCACGGGCTTCCGCTCATCGGCCGCGCCGACTGGAACGACTGCCTTAACCTCAACTGCTTCAGCAAGGACCCGAACGACTCCTTCCAGACCTCCACGAACAAGGACGGCAAGACCGCCGAGTCCGTGATGATCGCGCAGATGTTCGTGTACGTCGCGCCCGAGTACGCCGCGATGTGTCGCCTCATGGGCAAGGAAGGCGAGGCGAAGTGGGCGGAGAAAGAGGCCGCGAAGATGGCGGCGCAGATCTGCAAGACGGGCTGGGACGGCGATTGGTACATCCGCGCCTACGACGACTTCGGGAACAAGATCGGCTCCAAGGAATGCCAGGACGGGAAGATCTTCATCGAGAGCCAGGGCTTCGGCTCGATGGCGCAGATCGGCGCCGACAAGGGCTACCCGATCAAGGCGCTCGACTCCGTGAAGAAGCACCTCGACACCAAGTACGGCATCGTCATCCTCGATCCCCCGTACCGGGACTACCACATCGAGCTCGGCGAGGTTTCCTCGTATCCGCCTGGATACAAGGAGAACGCCGGTATATTCTGCCACAACAACCCGTGGGTCATCATCGGCGAGGTGAAGTCCGGTCGCCCGGCGAACGCTTGGGAGTACTACAAGAAGATCGCGCCCGCGTTCCTCGAGGACATCAGCGAGATCCACCGGCTCGAGCCCTACGTCTACGCGCAGATGGTCGCCGGCAAGGCCGCGCGCCGTCACGGCGAGGCGAAGAACAGCTGGCTCACCGGGACCGCGGCCTGGAACTTCGTCGCGCTTTCCCAGTGGATCGCGGGCGTCCGCGCCGAGTACGACGGGCTCCGCGTCGAGCCGAGGCTTCCCGCCCACGTCAAGAACGCGACGATCACCCGAATGTACCGCGGCTGCAAGTACGTGATCACGGTCGAGAACAAGGACCCGGCGGGCAAGATCGCGCTCACCGTGACCGCAGGTAACGTGAAGGCCGACGGAACCCTCGTCGCCGCGGGCGCGAAGGGCGCCACCGTCGAGATCAAGGCCGTCGTCGGCTGATCGGTCCTCAAGCCCGTAATGGGCTGCGGTTTGAGCGGGAACCGATTCCGCCCAGGCCCGAACGCATAGTGAAGCGGCCGCCCGACGTCAGTCGGGCGGCTTTTTTTCGCCGCGCGCGATCATTTCAGTGTTTTCACCGAGGGAAAGCGCGATCGATCGATGGTATACTGCTTTCATGGAAAAAGGCCGACTGACCGGGCTCGCGCGCCATTATCTCGCGTACGCCTTTTGGGGGGCGATGACGACCGCCGTAAACGTCGCCGCGTTTTTCGTCCTTCGGTCGTGGCTCTCGGTACCGCTCTTGCCGTCGAATCTCGTCGCGTGGGCGCTCGCCGTGCTTTTCGCCTTCGCGACGAACCGCGCGTTCGTGTTCGCTTCCCGCTCGCGCGGTCTCGCGGCCGTTTCCGCGGAGCTCGCGCGATTTTTCGCCTCGCGGATTTTTTCCGGGGCGCTCGACATGGCCCTCATGTGGCTGTTCGCCGACGCCTTCGCGTTTCCCGAGGTTCCGGTCAAGGTCGCCGTCAATCTCGTCGTCATCGCGGTGAACTACGTCACGAGCCTCGCGTTCGTGTTCGATAAGGGTGTGAAACAATGAAAAGGGAAAAGGTAAAGGGAAAGGATCTCGTCTCGCTCGTCGTGCCGTGCTATAACGAGGAGGAGGCGCTGCCGTTTCTCTACGGGGAACTCGCGCGCGTGTCCGCGTCCATGGCAGCCCTCGACTTCGAGTTCATCCTCGTCGACGACGGCTCTTCCGACCGCACGCGCGAGGTCATGGTCTCCCTGCGGGAGAGGGACGCGCGGGTTCGCTATATTTCCTTCTCGAGGAATTTCGGCAAGGAGGCGGCCCTTCTCGCCGGGCTCCGCGCGGCCTCGGGCGCGTACGTCGCCGTCCTCGACGCCGACCTCCAGGACCCTCCCTCCCTCCTTCCCGAGATGTACGAGGCGATCGCGAAGGAAGGCTATGACTGCGCGGCGACCCGGCGCGTCTCCCGAAAGGGCGAGCCCCCGATACGTTCCCTCTTCGCGCACGCGTTCTACAAGCTCATGTCCAAGATCTCGGACGCGCACATCGTCGACGGAGCCCGCGATTTCAGGCTCATGACCCGGCAGATGGTCGACTCCATTCTTTCCCTGTCGGAATACAACCGCTTCTCGAAGGGCATATTCACCTGGGTCGGGTTCAAGACCAAATGGATGGAGTACGAGAACGTGGAGCGGGTCGCCGGCCAGACGAAATGGTCGTTCTGGAAGCTCTTCCTCTACTCGCTCGAGGGCATTACCGCTTTCTCGACCGTGCCGCTCGAGCTCGCGACCGTGTTCGGCTTCCTTTTTTGCCTCGCGGCCTTCGTGCTCACCTGCGTGATCGTCGTGAAGACGCTTCTCTGGGGAGATCCCGTCGCGGGCTACCCCTCGCTCATGAGCGTGGTGCTCTTCATCGGGGGCGTGCAGCTTTTCACGATCGGGATCCTCGGGCAATACCTCGCGAAGACCTATCTCGAGACGAAGAAGCGGCCCGTCTACATCGTCAAGGATAGCTCGCAGTGATCGAAAAGGCGCGCGCGTGGCGGGGCGCGTTCCTCGCATGCGCGATCATCCTTTCCGCCCTCGCCGTCCGCGTCGGCTACGGGCTCGCGAAGTTCGATTTCCACGTCGACGAGGGGATTACCCTCGCGGTCACGAACGGCACCTGGAATGGACCGGAAAGCCCAGGACTCTACGAGCGCTGGATGGACAAGGCCGAGCTCGAGGAGATCGTCTTCAACGGGAACCTTCGCGCGGCGGACCGGGTAGATTTCGCCAGGATCGCCGGGATTACGGCAGCCGACGTGCATCCGCCGCTTTTCTACTGGTTCTACGCGATCGCCCGACGGGGCGTCGGCGTGGGCAATTACCTGTGGGCGTGCCTTCTTCTCAACGGTACCTGCTTCGTTCTCGTCTCGCTCCTGCTCCTCGCGACGATGCGCCGCGCGTGCGGCTCTTCGCGGTTGGCTCTCCTCGCGCTCGCCCTTTACGCGTTCTCGCCCGCCGCCGTTTCCCTGACCCGGTTCATCAGGATGTACGAGCTCCTCGAGCTCGCGTGCATGGCCTTCCTTTGCTCCGCCTGCTTCGCGCTCTTTCCCCGACGGGACGGCACGCATGGCCTCGCGCGCGTTCTCGCGATCGCGGGTCTTTCCCTCTCGTCGTTCACGGGGCTTTTGACGCAATACCACTTTCTCCTTTTCGTCGCCCCCGTCTCGCTCGCGGCTGCCGGCGTTCTCGCGAAACGAATGGAAGCGGCGACTTTGCTGTGGTGCGTTCTCGCGGTCTCGGTCGGGCTCTATTCGGCCTGGCTTGTCTTTCCCGCGATGGAAAGCCATCTCTTTCGGTCGTCGCGCGCGGCCCAAAGCGCGGCGAATCTCCTCGGTCACGGCGTCGGCGGGCGGCTCGAGCGCCTGGCCTCGTTCGCGGTCCTCGCGCTCCGGTCGATGCCGGCGGTTCTCGCCGGCATGGCGTGCGGGCTCTTCGGGTTTTATTCCGCCGCGCGTGCGCGGTTTCGCGCTGACCGCCCGGCGCCGGGAAACGCGGGGAGGGGCGCTCGCGACGATGCCTCGTCGGGTGATGAATTTTCTGCCGCGATCCCGCCGGCCTTTCTCGCGGTCCTTGCCGTCGCCGCGTGTCTTTCTTTCGCCGCCGTCGCGCTTTCCGCTCCCTACCGCTCCCTCCGGTACATCGCTGCGTTCACGCCCCTTTACTCGATGCTCGGCGCGTGCGCGGTCGCGCGATTCCTCCCGGGTTGGAGGGGCGCCCGCGCGCTCCTCGCGGCCCTGGCCGTCGGGATCGTCCCCGGTCTTTTCCCGTTCAACGTCTCGAACTTTCACGAGGATTACGTCGTCGACATCGACCCGGCATTCCTTCGGGACGCGAAGCCCGCGATCGTCGTTTCCGAGTATCAGGGTCATGCCTGGAAGGCGCTCTTGCCGTACGCGAGTCTCTCGCGCGCGAAGCGGGTATACGTGACCGTCCGGGGTCAGGGTTTTTCGGGAGGCGATTCGTACAGGGCCATAGCGGCGCGTTCGGGAGGCGAGGAGACCCGTTTGCTGGTCGACACGCTCCTTCCGCAGCCGGACAACCTCGAGCGCCTCGGGACGCTCGGGTTTTACTCAGCATACAGGATTGAGACCGAATGATTCGGTATAACGAGGAGGATACATTGAAGGATTCGAAAAAAGCGACGACCTGGTACGCCATAGCGGCCGTCGTTATCATCATCGCGGGACTCGCGGTTCGCGGCGCGTTCGGCGCGGCGAAAAGCGAGTATCACATCGACGAGGGATACTCGGCGGCGCTGACGAACGGCGATTGGCTCCCGGGCAAGGACATGGCGCCTCATGACGAGTGGCTCGACAGCGGGAAGCTCTTCTCGCTTTGCTTCATCGACCGGCTCGCCGCAGGGGGGACGCCCGAGCTCGCCGAGATCACCAACGCGACCGCGCAAGACGTGCATCCGCCGCTCTATTACTGGCTCTTCGCGTTTTTCCGCGTGGCCGTCGGCGCGAGCCGTTTCGCGCTCGCGGGCTACCTTCTCAATCTCGCGCTCTTCGCGATCTCCTGCGCGCTCGTCGCGTTTATCGCGTGGAAGGCCTGGCGCGACTGGCTTTCGGTGCTCGCCGCCCTCGCCCTTTTCGCCTTTTCGTCCGCCTCGATATCCCTCACGATATTCATCCGGATGTACGAGCTTCTCCAGACGCTCTGCCTCGGCCTTCTCGCGTGCGCCTTCGTCGCGATGGAGCCGCCCGAGGGACGCCGGAGGCTCCCGGCAATCGTATTCGCCGTCCTCGGCGTGTTCGCGTTCTCCTTTCTCGGACTGCTCACGCAATACTACTTCCTTTTCTTCGCGGTACCCGTCGCCCTCGTCGCGGCCGCGTGGCTCCTCGCGAGGAAGCGGCCCGCGACCCTGCTCTGGTGCGCGCTCGCCATGCTCGCGGGACTCTATCTCGCGTACCGCGTTTTCCCCGCGATGAAGATGCACCTCACCGAGTCCTATCGGGCCGAGCAGAGCGTCGCGAATATCGTTAAGTCGGGGGTTTCCGGAAAGCTCTCGACCCTCGGGGCGTATCTCGCGATCCTCTCCCGGAATCTCGTGCCCTTCGCGGTCCTTGTCGCGGTATTCGTCCTTGCCGTGGTCGAGCGCGTCAGGAAGGCGCGGGGCGCTCATGCGGCCGCGGCCGGATCGACGGGTTCCGGCCGCTCGAAAGCGGAGACCGCGCTCTTCGCGCTTTCGCTCGCGACCTTCGGTTTCACCTTCGTCGTCGTCGCGATATCGGCGCCGTACCAGACCGCGCGGTACATCGGGGCCTTCTTTCCCGCGTACGCGCTCGCGTTCATCGGCCTCGCGAGGCTCGTTCTCGGGAGGAAGGCGTCTCTCGTCATGATGGGCGCGGCCGCGATTCTCGTGTTCGCGCACGGCGTCAATCCCCGGAACGTCTGCGACTTCCACGAGGATTACGCGATCGAGCCGGCGGCGTTCTACATGACCGACGCGAAGCCCGTGATCCTCATCGCGTCCCCCGAGGGAGGCAGCTGGAAAAACATCATGCCGTACCTCAACTTCGGGAAGGGGAAGCGCGTGTACGTGACCTCGGAGAGGATGGGGCGCCCGATCGAGGATAAGATCATGGCGATCGCGCGAACGAGCGGCGAGCGCGAGGTGTACGTGATCGTCGACGACTACTTCAAGCGACAGCCCGACTTCGAGAAGATCGGGTGGTACGCGTTCTACTTCGTGTATCGGGTGACGGTTGAGTAACCGATCGGACCATACGATGGCGATGTCGGGCTGGCGCCCGACGACAAAAAAAGCCGCGCGGGATTCGGTTCCCGCGCGGCTTTCAGTTTTTAAAACGATGTCGTCCGGCTTTCGGTATCGTCCGTCGCATCAGGCGATACGCGCTACCCGCGATTTTCCCGGGAGCGGCGCGCTTCCGGTCAGCCGAGCGTCGCCTCGACGACGTGCGTCCCGTCCTTGAAGTACGGGATAAGGTTGCCGTCGATCTTCTTCCCGTCGACGACGAGGCTCGCGATCCCCTTCGATTTTTTCGAGGGGTTCTTCACCGTGATCCGGTAGGTCGCGCCGCGGCAGGTCCGCTCGACCTCGAAGCCGTCCCAGGACGCGGGCACGCACGGGTCGAAGCGGAGCCCCTCGTGCTCGGGCCTGATGCCGAGGATGTACTTCGTCGAGGACTGGTACACCCAGCTCGAGGTGCCCGAAAGCCAGGAGTTCCGGCCGAGGCCGAAGTTCGGGTGCTCGTCGGCGAGGATGTTCTGCGCGTAGCAGTAGGGCTCGCACTCGTACTCGTCGATCGAGTCGTTCTTCGCCGCCGGGTTGATCCGGGTGTAGTAGGAGAAGGCCTGGTCGCCGTCGCCGAGCATGGTCTCCGCGATGATCGCCCAGGGGTTCGGATGGAGGAAGATGCCGCCGTTTTCCTTGGCTCCCGGCGGATAGGTCGTGACGCCGCCCTTTTGCGGGTCGAAGCCGTTGTATCCCGGCCAGGAGAGCTTGATGCCCTTGTCGGTCGCGAGGTGCTTCTTGACCGCGTCCATCGCCTTCCGTCCGCGGTCGGTCCCGTCGGCGAAGCCGGAGAGGACTGCCCAGGACTGGCCGTTGAGCCAGAGCTTGCCGAACTCGTTCTTCGCGGAGCCGACGGGGTTCCCCTTGTCGTCGAAGTAGCGGACGTACCAGTCGCCGTCCCACGAGCTCTCGTTGTACTTTTTCTTCATGTCCGCGTACCAGTCGTCGAAGGTCTTCTTGTCCCCGTCCTTCTTGAGGAAGGCGCAGAGCTCGGAAAGCTCGCGGAGCGCCCAGCCGTAGAGGTTCGCGGTGAACTGGCTCTCGGCGCCGGTCGGCAGGTTCACGGTGTCGTTCCAGTCGGCGAAGCCGAGGAGGGGAAGCCCGTGCTTGCCCGTGTCGCCGTGGGTGAAGGTGACCGCGCGCTTGAGGTGCTCCCATACGGTTCCGGACTCGACGGGTTTTTCCGCCTTGTCCTTCTCGTAGAACGGGATCACCTTCTCGAGGAAGGCGTAGTCGCCGGTTTCCTTGAGGTAGGCCGAGACCGCGAGGACGATCCACAGGGCGTCGTCGGAGTAGTAGTGCGGCCGGTCCTCGTATTCCATCGAGTCGCCGCGGCCGGCGACCATGGTGAGCGGGTTGAACTGGTGGTAGGCGGAGCCGTTCACGCTCTGCACGGAAAGAAGCTTCTCCATGAGCTCGCGGGCCTCGGCAGGGATCTGCGGGATCACGCCCATCGTGTCCTGCGAGGAGTCGCGGTATCCGATGCCGCGGTCGGAGCCGTAGCCGAGCTGGTAGAGCGAGAGATAGCGCGACCAGGTCTTCGTCGTGTAGCACTGGCGCGGGTTGTGGAGGTTGAGCATCGAGTTGAAGGCCGCGTCGGGCGTCTTGACCTTGATGACGGAAAGGTAGCGGTCCCAGAAGGCCTTGAGCTCGGCGAAGGCCGCGTCGACCTCTGCCTCGGTCTGCCACTTGCCGCACGAGGTCTCGACCGAGGCAAGGCCGCCGGTCTGGAGGAGCTGGGTGATGACGCTCACGGTCGCGCCGGGGGCGATCGTCCCGAGGTCGATCTGGAGCGCCGCGATCGTGTCGCCGCGAACCGCGTCCTTCGAGGAAAGGGTTTCCTCGCGGAGCGACAGGGGCTCGCGCCAGGTGCCGTACTCGTTGTCGCCGAGGAAGCGCTTCCGGTCGGTCTCGTACGCGACGGCCGCCTTGTTCGCGGTGAGGACGTTGACGGCGTAGTCGCGCTTCATGAAGGCATAGGCCGCGATCGCGGTCCTGCCGTCCTTGAGTTTCTTCCCGAGGGAGGTCATCGTCTGGGGAACCCAGTCCGCGTTCGTGAGCTGCTTGAGCGCGTCGAAGTGCGAGAACTCGACGACGGGCACGAGGTCGGCCCTGACGGCTTCCTTCCCGATGTTGGTGATCTTGTACTGGCGGACGAGTTCGCTCGAGCCGCGGGGAACGAAGGCGAGGACGTCATGGCGGAGGCCGGCGATCTCGGTGACCCAGCGGCTGTAGTACATGCCGACATGGCACTCGAACTTGTCGTAGGCGCCCAGACAGGGAGACCAGTACGGGGAAACGATCTTCGCCTGGGCCGGGCTTTCGCCGGGCTTGCGGACGCGGACATAGGCGGTCTCGCCCTTGAAGTCCGCCGCGGGGAGCTGGGGGATGTACTTCGTGATGCGGTTGAGCGCGGGGTCTCCCTTGCAGAGCTGAGACCCTCCGGTATGGTCGAGAAAACCGCCGAAGGCGAGGGTTCCGACGTAATTGACCCATTTCACGGGGGTCTTGGGATTGGTGATGACGTATTCACGATCGCTATCGTTGAAATGTCCGTACTGCATCCTGTCCTCCAGTTAGTTGCTTAATTCAACTAAAGATACCCTGTTTCCGCGCCCTTTGCAAGTATCTATCTATGCGTATATAGTAACTGATATGGCACAACGTATCCACATTCAGACGATTTCCCTTATCGCCCTGCTCGCGTTGATGATTGTCCTCATGGGGATGGTTTTCCTTTCGTACGCGAGCGTGCTTCTGTGGACGGCGGTGTGCTACATCATCGTGAGCCCGATCTATTTCAGGTTACTCCGCCGGATGGACACGGGGAAACGGCTCTATGAGATCAAGCGCCATTTCCTCGCCGGGGCCTTCGCGGTCGGGACCGTGCTCATCTTGGGCGGCGCGTTTTTCTTTATCGGCTTTCAGCTGATCGGGCAGGGCCGGGCCTTCCTCGCCGCCGTTCAGCGGTTCCTCGAGGTGAACCCGTACTTTTTCGCGGACACCGACACGGGCACCGCCATCGCCGCCCTCGTCGACAAGCTGTCGCTCGGCACGGTTGACCTGAGAAGCATGGATATCAAGGCGCAGGCCCTCTCGTTCGTCGCGCAGTACGCGGAAACTATCGCGGGGGCGACCCGAAGCCTCGTCGCGAACGTGGGCCGTTTTTTCCTTTCGCTCGCCTTCGTCTGCTTCGCCCTTTATTTCTTCTATCTCGACGGGGCGTACCTCGCGAACGTCTTTATCGGCGCGATCCCGATCGACCGGACGAGCACGCGCCGCCTTTTACGGAAATTCGCCGACGTGACGACGAACCTTTTCATGGGCTTTTTTCTCGTCGCGTTTTACCAGGCGCTCGCCGCCTTCGCGATCTTCGCCTCGTTCCGCGTCGAGGGCGCGCTTCTGTTCGCGGTGCTCATCCTTTTCAGCTCCTTCATCCCGATGGTCGGCACCGCCCTCGTATGGCTGCCCTTGGGTCTGAGCCTCGTCGCGACGCGCGGCATCGTCGCGGGCGGCGTTTTCATGGCACTGTGCGCGGTGTTCATCAGCTTCCTCGACAATTTCCTCAGGCCGTTCTTCCTCAAGGATCGCATCAAGGTCCACCCGCTCCTTATCTTCTTCTCGATCATCGGCGGCTTGCAGGTGTTCGGCTTCAACGGGATCATCCTCGGCCCGCTCGTCGTCATCCTTTTCTTCACGATCGTCGACATCGCGCTCGAGCAGGATTCCTCGGTACCCGAACAGCAATAAAAAAAAGGACGGGGGCCTCTTGCGGCTTTCCCGTCCTTCCTCGCGCGAGCCGGGTCTCCCCCTCGCGCTTCGCGCCGCCCCGCGTTCGCGCATGGCGGGCATGAACACGTCGCCGGCGTTCCCACGCGGCGCGCATCCCTTTCGTTACAGCTTGAACCTGCCCGTGATCTCGTTGAGCGACCGGACCGCCTGACCGTTTTTCGCGGTGACGTCGACGATCTCCTCGATCGACTGGCCGATCGCCTCGCTCGAGCGGGCGATATCCTGCGTGCTTTTCTGCACCTTGAGCGAGATCTCCTCGAGTCTCGACATCTCCTTGAGGATCATCGCGGCGCCCTGGTTCATCTCGAGCGAGCCGTCGCGGATCTGCACGGTGATGTTCTGGATGTCGTCGAGGGCCTCGAGCACCTGCTGGCTTCCCTCGTTCTGCTCCTTCATCGCGAGCCGGATCTCCTGGATAAGGCCGTTCGCCTCCTTGATCCGCGTCGCGACCGCGCCGAACGCGTCGTCCGCCTTCGCGGACGCGTCAACGATCGTCGAAATGGTCTCGACGACCTTCTTGAGTTCCCCCTCGATCAGCTTCGACTGCTCCGACGAGCTCTCCGCGAGCTTCCTGATCTCGTCGGACACGACCGAGAAGCCCTTGCCCGCCTCGCCCGCGTGAGCGGCCTCGATAGCCGCGTTCATCGCGAGGAGGTTGGTCTGGCTCGCGATCGAGTCGATGATCTCGTTCGTCTCGAGAAGGTGCTCGCTCTGGCTCGAGACGTCCTTCACGAGCTCGATGACGTTCTGCATGCTGTCGCGCCCGTCGTTCGACGCGGTAAGGAGATGCTCGAATCCCGCGCCCGCGCGCTCGAGATTCGTCGTTATCGAGTTTATGTTCGAGACCATCTGCTGGATCGCGGCGGAGGACTCGGTGACGCTCGCGGACTGTCCCTCGATCTGCTGGGAGAGGCTCTCGATGTTCTTCGCGATCTGGTGGATCGTCGAGGAGGTCTCGGTGACGCTCGCGCTTTGCTCCTCGGTCTGGAAGTTGAGGTCCCCGACGTTCGTCGCGATCGCGTCGATGTCGCCCTTGATGAGCTCGGTTTTGTCGCGCATCTCGAGGGAGAGGGTCCCCATGGTGTTCGCGTCTCCCTTGATCTGCGAGAGCATGCCGTGGAGGGATTCCACGAACCGGTTGAAGTAATGCCCGACGTCCGCTATCTCGTCCTTCCCGGCGATCTGGAGGCGATAGGTGAGGTCGCCCGAGCCCTCGGAGATGTCCTTGAGGGTTTTCGCGGTCGTCATGAGCGGGGTCGCGACGCGGCGGCCGACCGTGATGGATATAAGGAATACGACGATGAGCGAGATCATCGATATCGCCAGGATCGTGAACCGGATCTCGTTGATCGCCGCGTTGAACTCGGCGTCGGGAACCGCGATGAAGGCGACGTACGGGGAGGCTCCGACGCGGATGCCCTCGAGCCGGTATTTCTCGCCGCCGTCGGCCTTGTCCCGGAAGGCGACGATCGAGTCGGGCGCGTCGCGATGCGCGCGGATGGCGGCGGAGAGATCGGGCGAGAGGCTGTCGAGGGTCAACGGTTCCCTGGTTTCAAGCGATTGCTCCACGTACGCCTTCTCCGTACGATCGTACGATCTCAGCGAGACGACGGCGTCGGTGTCGGAAACGATCAGGAGCTTCGCGTCGGAGCCGAACGCCGACTTGAGATCCTCGGTGATCGTCGCGAGATAGCGGTCGAAGGACGCGAATGACATGGTAATCGCGAGGAGGCCCGTCGTCACGTTCGTGCGCTCGTCGATGACGTTCGTGGCTATCACGATCTGCTTCTCGCCGGTGGATTTCGAGAGATTCGGATCCGACAGGAAAACCATCTTCTTGCCGGATTTGTTGTCGGTCACGAGCGTCTTGAAATAGTCCCTTCCCGCGATCGAAAGCGGCGTCGCGCTCGGGTTCTTGTCGTTCTCGGTCACGAGCCCGCCTCTCGCGGGGTTCCCGGATCGGTCCGACCGATAATAGGTGCCGTCGGTCCGGGCGAGGATGATGGCCTCGAAGGTTCCGTTCGCCTTGGCGAGCCGGTCGAAGGGTCCTGCGACGGCTTCCCAGCGGAAGTCGTGTACGTCCTCGATCTCGGAGAAGGCCTCCACGTAACCTATCTTGTCCGACAGGTAGTTGCTGATGCCGGCGGCGAGGCCGCCCGAATATTCCGCGAGCAATCCCTTCGCGTTGTTTTCGATCGTTATGCGCGTCTTGACGAGGATGAATCCCATCGCGAGGAGGAACGGCGTGAGCGCGATAAGGATGAAAAGGATACTCATCTTGGATTTCAGTTTCATGGTAGATTCCCGAATGTCGTGTCTTTGTTTTGGCCCGTGCGCGACCGCGATTCCACCGAGACGATGAAACCGCATTCATTGTGTCTGAGTGCCATCAATAAGTATAACGTATATTGCCGTTCCCTGCAGAAGGGCAAATCGCTTTTGTCTTCCCGCTCCCCCTTTCGCCGACGATGGCGGGGATTAAAAAAACCGCCCCTCCCGGGGCGGTTCTGGGCGCGCGGGATAACCCGGTTACTCACCCGCGGGCGGCTGGGTCTTGATCTGGTCGATCGTGGCCTGAATCTGCTTCGATCCGGGATTGGTCGGGTCCGAGGCGATCGCCTTCTCGAGCCACTCGATGACCTTCGCGTTATCCACCTTGCCGGACATCGCGTTCATGTAGGCGCCCATGTACCAGGCCTCCTGGAGCTGCGCCGCGTCGAGGCTCGTTCCGTCGCCGGTGAGACCGAGGAAGCAGTCGCCGGCCTCGACGAGCTTGCCGGCCTGATAGAGCTTGATCGCGTCGAGGTAGGCGATCTGGAGCAGATACTTGCCCTTGAGCCCCGCCTTGCCGTCCGCGTCGAGGTTCGGGATCTCCCGGATCATGAGGTCGTAATTCTCCCGCTGGGAGGCCTGAACGGCCTCGAGGAAGGTATCGATGTTCTTCGCGCGCTCGATTCCCTTGGAGGTCTTGATGGCCTTCTTGAGGTCGACCATTTTCTTGCGCGCGTCCTTGAAGCCGTCGAGGAAGGTAAAGAGGCCCGCGGTCGTCTTGCACGCATCGTCGGTCGCGGCCGCCCCGTACAGGTCGCCTTCGTGCGTGAGGAGCGCGATAAAGGGAAGGGCCTGGACGCCGTACTTCGTCGCGACGGAGTAGTTCTTTTCGAGCTTCGCCTTGTCCATGAGCTTTTCGTCCTGGACGATGTCGATGTTGCAAAGCACGTAGGTTTTCGAGGCTTTCTTGAAGAAGTCCGCGGTGAAGGTCGACGCGAGAAGCTCCTTGCTCGGGTCGTTCCAGTCGGATCCGGTGAAGGCGATCAGGAGGTCCTTCCCGGTTTTCTGGGAGGCGGCCTTGGCCTCCTCGAAATCGGCTATCCAGGCGGTTTGCGGCTTCGAGCATCCGGCGAGGAGCGCGAACGCGGCGGCGGCGATAATGGCGATCTTCTTGTTCATGATATCTCCTGACATGGTTCATCCCGGGACTTTCGCCCCGGGATGGGATCGCGGGGCCTCAGCCCCGCCAATAGCGCACTCCCGCCGCAAAGATGTTCTGGCATGTATCGCCGGGAATGTTTCTGTAAAGCATGGTACCGCGACCGGATGGATCCTTGCGTCCCCCGTCGAGCGGGCGCTCGCTGTGACCCATCTTGCCGAGCACGCGCCCCGACGGATCGGTCATGCCCTCGATCGCGTACATCGAGCCGTTCGGATTATCCGGCTCGGTCATCGTGGGGCGCGATTCCGCGTCGACGTACTGGGTAAAGATCCGGCCGTCGGCGAAGAGCGTCTCGGCGAGGCTCGCGCTCACGATGATGCGGCCCTCTCCGTGCGAGATCGGGATGTTGTGCACGCTTCCCGCGCAGAGCCCGCTTCCCGCGGCCCAGGGGCTCGAGTCGGAGACGATCCTGGTTCGCGCGAACCGGGAGATGTGGCGGCCGACCGTGTTATAGGTGAGCGTGGGCATGTCTTCCGAGGGCGGGAGTATCTTTCCGTACGGGACGAGGCCGGTCTTGATGAGGGCCTGGAAGCCGTTACAGACGCCGAGCACGAGTCCCTTCCTGTTCTCGAGGAGGGCCATGATGCCGTCGGCGATCTCGTTCTCGCGGATCACGTTCGCGATGAACTTTCCCGAACCGTCCGGTTCGTCGCCCGCGGAGAAGCCGCCCGAGAGGGCGAGGATGTGCGCCTGGTCGATCGCGCGTCTAAGCTCGGCGAGCGACGCCGAGAGCTCGGACTGCGTGCGGTTGCGGAGCACGACGATCCGGGGTTCGGCGCCCGCGAGGGCGAAGGCGCGGGCCATGTCGTACTCGCAGTTCGTGCCGGGGAAGACGGGAAGCACGACGAGCGGCTTCTCCTTCTGCGCGAGCGTCATCGGGGCCCGCGCCGCCTCGGCCGCGCCGGGCTTTGGGTCCGCCTTTGCCCAAGGAGGGAGCGGGTCGGCCGCGAGGGCGCCCGAGATCGGGGGGAAAACCCGCGCGAGCGGCTTTTCCCACGCGCGCTCGGCGGCGTCGAGCGGGATCGAGACGCGGCCCACCGATATCGCGCGGTCGGCCACGGTCTTGCCGATCGCGACCCAGTTTTCGGTCGAGTGCTCGCCGGTGAGGGAGGGAAGGTCGTCTACCTCCGCGGCGATCTCCAGGATGAGGGAGCCATAGAGCGGCGCGAAGAGCGCGTCCTCGCGGACGGGGGGGCCGTCGGCGTGGGACGCCGGCGCGCCGGGGGCGTTTTCCACGAAAACGCGGGGAAGGCGCACGAAGTGGAGCGCGCCGATATCGATGGCGGCCCCGACCCGGTTGCCGAACGCCATCTTCGTGATGGCGGCCGAGATGCCGCCCGGGCCGACGGGATAGGCCGCGCGGAGGGTCCCCGACTTGGCGAGGGCGAGAACCGACGCGACGTTGGTCTGGAACGCGGCCCAGTCCGGGGTGTCGTCGTCGAGCCAGGGGGTCTGGACGAGGACGAGGGTATGATCGGGCGCGACGAGCGAGCCGCCCCGTACCCGGTCGTCCTCCGTGACCGCGACCGCGAAGGAGACGAGGGTCGGCGGGACGTTCAGGTCCTGGAAGGTCCCGGACATGCTGTCCTTGCCGCCGATCGCGGCGGTACCGCACGCGAGCTGGGCCTCGAGGGCGCCGAGGAGGGCCGCCGCGGGTTTTCCCCAGGCTTCCTCGCTCGAGGTGCGCTCGAAGTATTCCTGGAAGGTGAGCCGGGCCTCGCGGGGATCGCCGCCGAGGGCGAGGATCTTCGTGAGGGAGTCGAGAACCGCGTACTGGGCTCCGTGGTACGGGCTCCAGGAGGCGGCCTTCGGGTCATACCCCATCGTCATGAGACTCACGGTCTTCGTGGCCTTTCCGGGCCCGACGGGGATACGCGCTGCCATGCCGCATTCAGGCGTCGCCTGGTTGACGCCGCCCATCGGGAAAAGGACGCTCGCCGAGCCGATCGAGCCGTCGAAACGCTCGGCAAGCCCGCGCTGGCTCGCGACCGAGAGGTCCTGAAGGGTTTCCGTCCAGCGCGCCTCGAGCGAGGCCGCGCTTCCCGTCTTCGCGGTCGCGCCGAGCCTCCAGTCCCAGGGGGCGACGGGGCCCGCGATGCGCGCCTTGGCGTGCCGCTTCGCGCCGGCGGTGTCGAGGAAGCTCCGTTCGATGTTGACGATCGTCTTTCCGCGCCAGCGCATGACGAGACGCGCTTCCTTGGTGACCGTCGCGATCACGGACGCGCCGAGATTCTCGCGGGAGGCTGCCTGGATGAAGGCGTTCGCGTCCTTCGCGCGCACGACGACCGCCATGCGCTCCTGCGATTCCGATATGGCGAGTTCGGTGCCGTTGAGGCCCTCGTATTTCTTGGGAACCGCGTCGAGGTCGATGTCGAGGCCGGGAGCGAGCTCGCCGACCGCGACCGCGACGCCGCCCGCGCCGAAGTCGTTGCATCGCCTGATGAGGCGGGTTACCGCGGGATCGCGGAAGAGGCGCTGGATCTTCCGCTCCTCGACGGCGTTGCCCTTCTGGACCTCGGCCCCCGCGGTCGTCACCGATTCCTCGGTGTGCGCCTTCGACGAGCCGGTCGCGCCGCCGATGCCGTCGCGTCCCGTGCCGCCGCCGACCATGATGACGACGTCGCCCGCCTCCGGCTCCTCGCGGACGACGGAGGAGACGGGAGTCGCCGCGATGACGGCGCCGAGCTCCATGCGCTTGGCGAGGAAGCCGGGATCGTAGTACTCGACGACCTGGCCGGTCGCGAGCCCGATCTGGTTGCCGTAGGCGCTGAAGCCCGCGGCCGCCTCCCTGGTAAGCTTGATCTGGGGGAGTTTTCCGGGAATCGTCGCCTCGATGGGGGCGGTCGGGTCGCCCGCGCCGGTGACGCGGAGCGCCTGGTAGACCCAGGCGCGGCCGGAAAGGGGATCGCGGATCGCGCCGCCGATGCAGGTCGCGGCCCCTCCGAAGGGCTCGATCTCGGTCGGGTGGTTGTGGGTCTCGTTCTTGAACATGAGGAGCCAAGGCTCCGTCGAGACGACCGTTCCCGCGTCGTCGACGATCTTCACGTCGATGAAGATCGAGCACGCGTTGATCTCCGCCGATTCCTCGAGGTTGGCGAGGAGCCCCCGTTTCCTGAGCGCCTTCGCGCCGATGACCGCCATGTCCATGAGGGTGACCGGCTTCTCGCAGGAGCCGTCGGCCTTCTGCTGGGCTCGCCCCGAGTAGATCTCGGCCCGGAGACCGGAATAGGAGGCGAGCGCCTTGCGGTAGGTGTCGGCGTACGGGCCGTCGGCGATCTCGACGCGGTCGAGGACCGTGTTGAAGGTCGTGTGGCGGCAGTGGTCGGACCAGTAGGTGTCGAGGACGCGAAGCTCGGTCTCGGTAGGGGTCCGTCCCGAGTTCCGGAAATAGTCCTGGAGAAAGGCGATGTCGGCGTCGTCCATCGCGAGGCCCATCCGCTTGCGGAAGTCTGCGAGACCCGCGCCGTCGAGGGCGGTAAAGCCCTCGAGCGCGGGGACCGGCGCGCATTCGCCCGAGCGGAACGAAAGGTCTTCGGGCTTGTCGGTCGCAGCGAAGCGGGAGTCTACCGGGTTGATGAGGTAGGCGCGTACCTTCGCCAGATCGTCGGCCGAGAGCTCGCCCCGAAGGGCGAAAAGGCGCGCGCATCGGACGACCGCGTTCTGGCCGTAGATCGAGTCGGGGCTGTTGCGCGTCTCTGTTCGAAGGAGGGCGAGGCATTGCGCCGCGGAGTCCGCGCGCTGGTCGTACTGGCCGGGAAGGTACTCGATCGCGATGACCGTCTCGTTCTCGCCGACCGGGAGGGTTTCGCGGTACACGACGTCGCTCTGAGGCTCCGAGAATATCTGGGCCGCCGCCAGCTCGAGTTCACGTTCGGAAACGCCCTGGATATCGTAGCGGTTGAAATACCGGATCCCTTCAAGGTTTGTGATGCCGACAAAGCTCGTAAGTTCCGAAAGGGTCCTTCGGGCTTCGTTCTCGAATCCCTGTTTCCGCTCGACAAACAGCCGGTAGACGGGCGTGTTCATTCCGTATCCTCCGAATGGTGATTATCCCGCGATAATGCCACAAACGGCGGGAAATTGCTATGATCTTCGGTAGATACCTATTAAATACGATTGCATGAATGTGGTATATTTATGCATAGTATGTCATGCAAAGGAGCGTATATGCAGGAGATTCTGGACCTTTTACAAAACGACGCGCGGCTCACCGCCGAGGATATCGCCACCATGACCAAGAAAACGGTCGCGGAGGTCAAGGATATCATCGCGCAGCTCGAGAAGGACGGGGTTATCCTCAAGTACGCGGCGATCGTCAACCAGGAAAAGCTGTCCCGCGAGACCGACCATGTCCGGGCCGTCATCGAGATCCAGGTGACCCCCGAGCGCGAGCACGGCTTCGACGCGCTCGCCGAGCGCATCTACCGCTTTCCCCAGGTCAAATCCCTCCACCTCATGTCGGGCGGCTACGACCTCAAGGTCGAGATCGAGGGAAAAACCCTCAAGGACGTCGCCTTCTTCGTCTCCGAGAAGCTCGCGACCCTTTCCGGCGTGAAGAGCACCAAGACCCATTTCGTCCTCAAGACCTACAAGGAAAACGACATCGTCTACGTCGACGGGAAGAAGGACCGTCGCGAGGGAGTGACCGCATGAACGGGAGACCGGATCGTTTTTCCTCGAAGATGCTCAAAACCCCGCCGTCGGGGATCAGGAAGTTCTTCGACCTCATCATCGGCCGCGACGACATCATCTCCCTCGGCGTCGGCGAGCCCGATTTCCCCACGCCCTGGCTCATGCGCGAGGAGGCGTACTATCACCTCGAGCAGGGGCATACCTCGTATACCTCGAACTGGGGTCTTACCGAGCTTCGCGAGGCGATCGCGACATACCTCGGGAAGTATGATCTCCGCTACGATCCCAAGAAGGAGATCCTCGTCACGATCGGGGTCTCCGAGGCCGTCGACGCGGTGCTCCGCTCGATCCTCAACCCCGGCGACGAGATCATCATCGCCGAGCCCTGCTACGTCTCCTATCAACCCCTCGCCGAGCTCTGCGACGTGAAGCTCGTCAGGCTCGACACGGTGCCGACCGGGCTTATCCCGACGGCGGAGGAAGTCGAGCGGCTCATCACCCCGAAAACCAAGGCCATCATGCTCTGCAGCCCGAGCAATCCGACGGGAAAGATGATACCTGCCTCCGAGCTCGAGAAGATCGCGGAGGTCGTGAAGAAGCACGAGATCTGGGTGCTTTCCGACGAGGTGTACTGCGAGCTCGTGTACGACGACCACAAGCACGTCTCGATCGGCTCCTTCCCCGGGATGAAGGACTACACGATCGTCCTCAACGGTTTCTCGAAGGCCTTCGCGATGACCGGCTGGCGGATCGGCTACGTCGCCTGCCCGGCGGAGCTCATGGCCCAGGTGCACAAGCTCCACCAGTACTCGTCGATTTGCGCCCCGATCATGAGTCAGTACGCGGCGCTCGAGGGTCTCAGGAACGGGGCCGACGAGGTCGAGAGGATGCGGGTTTCCTACCAGCAACGCCGGAACCTCATGGTGAGCGCGTTTCGCGAGATGGGCTTGCCGGTCAACGAGCCCGAGGGCGCGTTTTACGTCTTCCCCGACATCCGGAAAACCGGCCTTTCCTCGGAGGAGTTCGCGACGAAACTCATCAACGAGTACAAGGTCGCCGTAGTCCCGGGGAACGTCTTCGGCGCGGGATCGGAAGGCTTTATCCGCTGCTGCTACGCGACCGAGATCGGCAAGCTCAAGGAAGCCCTCGCGCGCATGCGACTCATGCTTGACGGGAAACCTCTGGACGAGTGATCCCTTCTTTGGTATATCATAGGTACACATAAAAGCCGTCCCCTCGCGGGACGGCCTTTGGATTTCATGGAGTTTTTGGTTAAGATGAAGAAGATACTGGCCATCGCCCTTCTTGCGGCCTTCGTCTGGGCGCCGCTTGGCGCGGAAAAGACTTATCCCCTCGACAAGGCCCTTTCGGCGGCTGCGAAGGGCATTTCGGAGCGACTTCCGAAGGGAACGAAGGCCGTCGTGGTCGATATGCGAACCGAGTCGGAAAACGCGAGCGAATGCGTCGCGGAGGACCTGACGCTCAGGCTTTTCGAGACCGGGAAGCTCGTCATGGTGGATCGGCAAAGCATCGACAAGATCCGCAACGAGCTGTCCTTTCAGACCTCGGGCGACGTAAGCGACGAATCCGCCCAGCGGCTCGGCGCGATGCTCGGCGCGGAAACCCTCATTACCGGTTCCTTCGAGCGCCTGAACGGCGATTATCGGCTGACCGTCAAGGCCGTCAAGGTGGAAACCGCCGAAATCCAGTACCTCTCGAATTTAAGCGTCAAGAGCGACGCCGATACCGAGGCCCTTTTCGGGCGCGACACCGCGGGCGCGGCCGCGGCGAAGAAGGTAATGTCCTCGTCGGTGACCGCCGCGAAAAGCGTTGCCGGCTTTTCGGGTCGCCTCGCCTGCTCAATCGTGAATCCCCTCGTCGGCATCGGGTCGTTCATGCAGGGCGACGTCAAGGGCGGCTCGCGGATCGCGTTTTGGGAGGTCGTCGGGGCGGGTGCGCTCTCGTACGGCGGCTATCGCGAGAGCAACGGCGAGTCGAACGGCGGTCTCATCGCGGGAACGGGCGGGTTCATTCTCGGCGCCGCCGTCGTGTACTCGATCGTGCGTCCCTGGATCTATAACCGCGACCCCAAGGTTTCCGAGGTTTTCGACAACGTGAACATCAGCTACTCGATCCATCGCGAACGCGACGAGCGCATCGTTTCCGTCGGTTATATTTATCGGTACTGAAGCGCGCGGGATACTCTCCCGCGAGCCCCCGCTTACCTTCCCTCAAGCGCCTCGAGCCGGCCTTCGGCCTCGGTCGCGCTTTTCGTGAGAAAGGCCGCGTTGAAGATCTGCGCCGAACGGCGGTAGGCGGCCTTCGCGTCGTCGATCCTTCCCGCCTTTTCCTCCACCATTCCGATAGCCATCCAGTCCATCCCGAGTCCGTTCGCGTTCTCCGCGCGGCGGTCGAACGAAAGCGCCGTCTCGAGCGCCGCGCGCGCCCCGTCGTAAAGGCCCGCTTTCGAGCGCACCGAGGCGATGAGGTACCAGTCGTAGGCGGCGTCCTCGAGGTAACGGCCTTTCTCGTGGATCCCCGCGGCGTTCGCGAGCGCGGCCTCGGCTTTACGCGCGTCGCCGAGCTCCTTCTCCGAAAGCCCGATCACCTTCCACGCGAAGGCCGCGTAGAGGACGTTCCCCTTCACGTTGCCCATCTCGGCCTCGACCGTTTTTATCGCCGCCCGGGCGCGCGCTGCCCGCTCCTCGCGGGGCAGGTCCCGGGAAGCGGTCCCCTCGGCGAGCGAGCCTCGCGCGAGGGAGATCCGCGCCGCGCCCGCGAGCGTTTTGTCTCCTGAGTCCATGGCCTCCTCGAGGGCGGCGGTCCATTGGGCATTCGCCTCGTCGGCGCGACCCTCCGCGAGAAGCGCGTTTCCCTGGGCGAGGAGGATCCTCACCCTCGTCGCCGGATCGTCGGTCGTGAGCGCGAGTCGCCATGCCTCGGTGAGGAAGAGGTAGGCGTTCGCGAAGTCTCCCTTGCTCGCCGCCGCGTTCGCGAGGTCAAGCTGTCCCATCGCCGCGTTGCGGTCGGTGAAGATCTCGGGCGGGCGCTTGGGCGCCGAGGAACAGCCCGCGAATGCGAGGGCAATCGTCGCCGCCGCGATCAGCGCGACGGTTCGCCTTATGCCGTTTCCGGTAGTGTCGGTATTCATCGTTCCGTTCCCCCTCATGCCCTCTTTCCTAGAATTCGATGTTTCGGGAATTGGTTCCCGACGAGTCCGTTTGCACGCGCTCGGGCACGCCGTTTTTCAGGATGGGGTTGTTCCGGAGCGCCTCGAGCACGTCCTGTCCCTTGACGAGCGCCAGCCGGAGGTCCTGGATGAGCCGCGCGATCTGCGGGGTCTGGGACTTCAGGATCGAGGAAGCGTCCTCGACGTTGTTGAGCGTTCCGGAGACCGCGGAGAGCGAGCTTTCGACGTTGTCGAACATCGTTCCGTCCGGGTCGATCATGGCGGGCACGAAACCGTCCGGCGACTTCGACATCCGCTCGAGCTCCCCGGTGAGACCCTCGACGTTCTTGAGCGTCGCACCGAGCGACTCGGCGAGCCCGTCGGTGATGACGGCCACGTTGTTGACCGTCCGGTTGAGCGGTCCGGTTCCCTTGCCGGTAAGCTGCGCGAGCGCGGAGTTGATGTTCTCGAGCGTCGGGTTGATCTGCGCGAGGATGAGCGAGAGCGAGTCGTCCCGCTTTTGCGGCGTGACGAGCCCCGCGTTGACGAGCGTCCTTCCCTCGGGGGAATCGAGCCGCGGGATATCGCTCCCCGCCGCGATGAGCTCGGTCCCGTTGCCGGGGTGGAGCAGGAACTGGTTGGGTACGATCGGTATCGGGCTCTGGATCAGCTCGACGACCGTTCCCGTCCTCACACGCTCGCGGTACTCCTCGTACACGGTGAACCGCACGTCGACGCGATCCTCCTTGTTGAGCTTGACCGAGGTGACCTTCCCGATCACGAAACCCTTGTACTGGAGCGGAAGCCCGACGTTGATGCCGGTGGCCGATTCGTAGGTCGTCACGTACTCGGTGTCGCGGGTGAACCACCGCTGCTTGCTTCCGAGCATGAAGATCACCGCGACGAGCGCGAGGATTGCCGCGATGGTGAGGATGCCGACTATCTGGTCCGCATAGCGAATCTTGAATTTCATAGCGCGATTCCTTTTTCGATCGTCCTTGACAGGTTATCGTTATTCGCGAATTCCTCGGCCGTGACCGAGAGCGAGAGTTTGCCGTCCACGATCATCGAGATGCCGTGGGCGATCTCGCGGATGATACCGAGGTTGTGGCTCACGAAGATGACCGTCGTCCCCGCCTCCTGCCGCTTGCGCACGAGCGCGACGAGCCGGCGCGCGGCGTTGTCGTCGAGCGACTCCGTCCACTCGTCGAGGAAGAGCAGCTTCGGCTCGCAGGTCATGGCGCGCGCGAAGGCGATGAGCTTCTGCTCTCCCATCGAGAGCTGGGAGGGCCTGATGTCGATGTCCTTCCGGTACCCCACGAGCGCGCACACCTCGCGGACGCGCGCGTCGAGTTCCTTTTTCCCGATGTCGGGGAAGTGCGTCTTGAGGGGAAGCTCCAGGATCTGCCTGAGGTTCTGGTTCGCCCAGAGCGCCGAGTCCTGAAAGACGAAGGCCGATTCCTTGCGGAACGCCATGCGACCGGCGCGGTTCATGGTCGAGATGTCCTGCCCGCGAAAGCGCGCGGCCCCGTCCGTCGGGACGATGAGCCCCGCGGCGAGCTTGAGCACCGTGCTCTTTCCGCCGCCCGAGGGTCCGACGAGCGCGGTGGTCTTTCCTTCCTCGAAGGCGAGAGTCACTCCCTCGACGACGATCTTTCCCTGCGCGGCGAAGGTCGCTTCCTCGAGCTCCACGACGGGGCTCGCCGTTCCCCCGGCCCGCGCTTCCTGCTCCGTCATGCCGGTGCCCCCATCATGTAGTAAAGCGCGGAGATGACGATATCCGCGATGATGCACCAGGCGAAGGCGCTCCCGACCGCGCGGAGGCCCGCCTGCGGGATCTCGGTGCTCGCGCGCTCGACCGAGAAGCCGCGCACGGTCGCGACGACCGCGAGGATCATGCCGAAGACGACGCTCTTGATGAGGGACACGAGGATGTCCGAGACGGTGAGGGTCTGGAGGATGTTGTTGAAGTATTCGGCCGCGGGCATCGGGTTGAGTATCTGGACGATGAGGAAGGACCCGGCGAGGCCGAAGATCGAGAAGTAGACGTTGAGGAGGAAGAGCGAGGCGGTGACGCCGAGGAAGCGCGGCACCGCGATGTGCTCGATCGGGTCGACGCCAACCGAGATGTACGCCTCGATCTCGTGGGACACGACCATGCCCGCGATCTCGGTGGCGATGGCGGTCGCGGAGCGGGCGATGATGATGAAGGCAGTCAGGAGGGGCCCGAGCTCGCGGGTGACGATCGTGATGAGGAGGGGATAGATGAGCTTTTGCTGGGAGAAGCTCGTGAGGATCGGAAGCCCGAGGACGTTGACCGCCGCCCCGATCCCCATGGCGAGGAGGGCCGAGATCCCGAGCGCCTCCACGAAGGTAAAGAGGATCTGCATGATCAGGATCTTGAACGAGGTTCTGTTGTGGCGAAAAAAACGACTGAGACCCCTGAGGGTCTTCCCGAAAAATCCGATCGTGTAGACGCCGTCGGAGAAGGTCTGGATTACGGTAGCGCCCAACCTTTTTATCATGGGTGAAGTATACCGCATTAATGGTAATATGCACAAGAAAGTGATAGATTGGAGATATGTCTTCCCCCGTTATCGTCATTCAGCCCCCGTTCGTCCAGCTCAACGGTCCCTATCCCTCGGGCGCGTATCTCGCCTCCTTTTTTCGCGGTCTTTCCGGGGAATTCGCCCCGGCGGCCGAGGCGCTCGCGTCGCGCGCCCCGAGCAATACGCCCCCGGCCGAGGGATTCGCGGGGGCCGTCGCCGCGCTTGTCGGGAAGGGTGTCGATCCCGCGCGCGTTCGCTGGATCGACGCGAGTAACGGGCTCTTCCGCGATGTCTTTTCGCGCGAGGGGCTGAGCCGGCTTTTCGACCTCTCCCGCGAGAACGCGCTCGAGCGCGCCGACGCGGCCGAACGATCGGGCGACGGCGAGACCGCCTTCCAGCTCAGGCGCTTCGTCTCGACCGAGTCGGTCTGGGTTTCCTGGATCGACGCGATCGTCGATATCCTTTCGGGGCGGGATCGCGAGCGGTGCCATGCCCTCGTCCGTTCCCCCCATGCCCCCCGCGGCGCGCGGATCGACGCCTTCCTTTCCGGTCTCGACGCGGATCCCTCGCCCGACGACGCGCGGATGATCGCGACCCTCGCCCTCGAGGATCTCGCCGATTACGCGAGCGCGGCCTTCGACGACGAGTTCTCCCTCGTCCGCTACGCCGAGTCCCTCGCCGCGAGCGAGCGGAGCTTCGCGCGGGTTGAGGCGGCCCTCGACCGTCCCTTCGTCTCGGGGTTTATCGAGCCGTACGCTGACCTCCTTTGGGACGAGCTCGCTCGCGGCGCTCTCTCGGGCACCGCGGACGACGATCCCTTCCTCCTGTGCCTCACGGTGCCGTTTCCCGGCGCGCTCGTCGGCGCGCTCGCGCTCGCACGCTCCGCGCGCCGCCGCTTCGGGCCCCGCGTCGCGATAGCGATGGGCGGTGGCTACGTCAACACCGAGCTCCGGGGCTCCGTGAATCCCGCTCTCGCCCGGTACGTCGACCTTCTCAGCTTCGACCGGGGGTTCGGCGGCTACGCCGCCTTCCTTTCGGGCGACGGCGCGGGACTTTCCCCGGGCGCGCCCGCCCGCCTTTCCTGCCCGGGCGGATACGAAGCCTACGAGCGGCGCGTGACCGAGACCGTCGTCCCCGACTACTCGGACGTCGACTTCTCGCGGTATCCCCGGCTCGCGGACGATCCCAACCCCATGCACCGGCTCTGGTCCGACGGGGCGTGGCTCAAGGCCTATCTCGCGCACGGGTGCTACTGGCATCGCTGCTCGTTTTGCGACGTCTCGCTCGACTATGTCGCCGGTTATCGGCCGGTTCGCGTCGAGCGGCTCTACGCGGGGCTTCGCGCGCAGGCCGCTTCGTCGGGGGTGCGCGGCGTTCATCTCGTCGACGAGGCGGCCCCGCCGCGCGGGCTCCGGGATTTCGCGCGCGAGAATCTTCTCGCCGCGCGCGAGGGGCGGGATTCGCTCGGGCTTCTCTCCTTTTGGGGGAACATCCGGTTCGAGCGGACCTTTACCCGCGACCTCGCGGACTTTCTCGCCGCGGGCGGCCTGCTCGGGGTTTCCGGCGGGATCGAGATCGCGTCGAGCGAGGGCTTCGCCTCGGTGGGGAAAGGCATCGACCTCGAGAACCTCGTCGCCTCGTGCGCGGCGTTCAAGGAGGCGGGTATCCTCGTCCACGCCTATCTCATCTACGGGTATTGGGACGAGGACGCGCAGGGCGTGATCGACTCCGCGGAGACGATGCGTCAGCTTTTCCGGGCGGGGCTCGTCGACTCGGCGTTCTGGCACAAGTTCGTGCTCACGCGGCACTCGCGGGTCTACGGCGAATGGGTTCGGGGCCTCCATCGCGCGGGGCCGGCGCTCGAGCCCGTCGCGGAGGCGGGGGATTTCGCGGATAACGACCTCAGGTTCGCGGGCGAGCGCGATTCCGAAAGGTACGGCGCTCCCCTCGACGCCGCGCTTCGCGCGTGGATGGCGGGGGAATCGCTCGACCGGGCCGTGCGGTCCTGGTTCCCGTTTCCGGTGCCCGCCCCGCGCGTGAGCCGCGATTGCGTCGAGGGCCTCGTCGCGAAGTACGAAGCGGGTCGGGACCGCGAGAGATCGCGCCCCTGCGAGCCGGGCGCTCGATACTGGTGGACGGCGAGCAGGCCCGTCGCGTCGGGCCGTTCCGCGAAGGGAGGCCGCGGCGCGTCGGGCTCGACGGTCGATCTTCTCTGGTGGCATCTCGGCGGGGAGATTTCCCTTTCCGTCGAGGCCGCGGCTCTCGAGGACCTGTATCGCGGTCTCGGCTACGGGGAGTCGTCAGGGCTCGCGGGAGGAGACTTCGCGCGCGGGCAGCTCCCCGGAGAGGCCGATACCGCCGCGCTCGCGCAGCTCGATACCCGGGTGTTCAGGGCGCTTCGAGAGAACGGTCTTGCGAGGATTTCCCCGCCGGGAGCGTCTTCCTGACGCCGACGAGAACCGACCACGCGTCATGGGACGCGCCCCCGCCGTTCGCGCGACCGTAGGTCTCGACCGTTCCCGTCGAGACGTCCTTGGCCTCGGTTATTCCCCGAAGTCCCGCGACGCGCGTCCATGCGCCCCGCGCGAAGATCGAAAGGCCCTCGGCGGGCTCCCAGGAAACAAGGACCGCCGGTTCGATGAGCGTACCTCCGGCGAGATGGTCAAGATATTCCTTTCCGGTAAGGACATGGAGATCCCTGGCCTCGCACCAGACGGCGGGTGATCCCTTTATCGAGGCGGCGACCGCGGCGCGCGGGCCGACGGGTATCCTCGCCTCGAGCCCCGCGATCGGCGTGAACCAGGTCTGGCGATACTCGATCACCTTTCCCGTCATCGGGACCTTCGGCATGTCCTCGTACCATTCATCGTATTCGACGCCGTTCCATTCGCCGTATTGCCTGTATCCGTCCGTGCCGACCCAGGACAGGCGTTTGCAACGGAAGCCGGCCCTCGCGACGACGGCGATGCGCTCGTCGCTCCCGGGCCCGCGCACGGGGAGGTCGAAGCGGCGGGCAAGTCCAAGCTCTGCCTCGGCGTACTCGGCGAGTCTCGCGTCGTGCTCGGAATACTTCGTTCGCGCGCCGCTTCCCGTGACGGTGACGTTCTCGAAATCCGAGTCGGTGAGCGTGCCCGCGTCGGCGGATAGGCCGAACGTGAAGCTTCCCTCGATCGCGATCTTCGGGCCGGGGGCGACGCTCACGGCGAGGGAGAAAAGGCGGGCGGGCTCAAGCGGCCAGACGAGCTCGCTGAGTTTCCTGTCGTTCGCGTAGACGTATTCGCGGGCGTCACCCAGGGCGATGCCCGCCCCGGCGGAAAGGGATAGCCTGCGGTCGCCAGAGTCGAGCCCGGATAGGCTCCCGGCGCCCGCGACAAGCAGGGAGAGGATACATGCGACGCGTGAAGCGGTTCCTGTTTTCATCGGTGCCCGTAAGTTTATCACGGTTTTGGCTTGCCTGCCGGACGGTTTTTTCACTACATTAGTGGATAATCCGTAAACCTTTCATTCGTTTCGAGGAGAGACCGAACCATGGCAACCTATCAGTTTCAGACGGAAGTCAACCAGCTTCTGACCCTCATCATCCATTCGCTCTATTCCAACAAGGAGATATTTCTCCGCGAGATCGTGTCGAACGCCTCCGACGCGCTCGATAAGCTCAAGTACCTCACGCTCTCCGACGAGGCCTACAAGGGCGTCCGCTTTTCGCCGCGCGTGGACATCGCGTTCGACGAGGGGGCGAAGACCCTCACCGTCCGCGATACCGGCGTCGGCATGGACGACAAGGACCTCATCGCGAACCTCGGCACGATCGCGCGCTCGGGCACCAAGGCCTTCATCGAGCAGCTCGCCGCGGACGCGAAGAAGGACTCGAACCTCATCGGCCAGTTCGGCGTCGGTTTTTACTCGGCCTTCATGGTCGCGGGCAAGATCGAGGTAATCTCGAAGAAGGCCGGAACCGCGAAGGTATGGAAGTGGACCTCCGACGGTAAGGGCGAGTACGATCTCGCCGAGGCCGACGACTCCGCGTTCCCGCTCCTCGAGGGCGTCGAGGAGGGAAGCCACGGGACCTGCGTGGTCATGTATCTCAACGACGAGGACAAGGAATACGCCTCGCGCTGGAAGATCGAGGATATCGTCAAGCGCTACTCGGATCACATCGCCTTCCCGATCTTCCTCCACCACGTCAAGAAGGAATACGGCGACAAGGGCGAGGTGAAGTCCGAAACTCCCGCGTGCGACCAGGTCAACGACGCGAGCGCCATCTGGCAGAAGTCGAAAGGCGAGCTCAAGGACGAGGACTACCTGAGCTTCTACAAGTCGCTCTCGCACGACTCGGACGATCCCCTCCTTCACGTCCACACGAAGGCGGAGGGTACCCAGGAATACACGACCCTCTTCTTCGTTCCCGCGAAGGCGCCCTTCGACATGTTCCACGCCGACTACAAGCCCGGCGTCAAGCTTTTCGTCAAGCGCGTTTTCATCACAGACGACGACAAGGAGCTCCTTCCGACCTGGCTTCGCTTCGTGCGCGGCGTCATCGACAGCGAGGATCTCCCGCTCAACGTGAGCCGCGAGATCCTCCAGCAGAACCGCATCCTTTCCGCGATCAGGACCTCCTCGGTGAAGAAGCTTCTCGCCGAGTTCAAGAAGCTCTCGGAAACCGACCGGGCGAAATACGAGAAGTTCATCGGCGAATACAACCGCCCGCTCAAGGAAGGCCTTTACGGGGACTACGCGCACCGCGAGGAGCTCGCCGAGCTCGTCCGGTTCAAGACGACCTGGGAGGCCCCCGCGACGAAGGACGCGGAGGGGAAGGACGTCCCCGCCTCGAGGTGGACGAGCCTCGCCGAGTACGCGCTCCGCATGAAGGCCGACCAGAAGGCGATCTACTACATCACCGGCGGCGACGAGAAAACCCTCCGCCAGAGCCCGCACCTCGAGGCGTACCGCGCGAAGGGGCTCGAGGTCCTCATCATGGACGACGAGATCGACGACATCGTGATCCCGTCGCTCGGTAAGTACAAGGAATGGGACCTCAAGGCCGCGAACCGCGCGGGCTCGGACGAGGAGCTCGCGAGCGAGGAAGAGAAGAAAACGGCCGAGGAGCTCGAGAAGGAGCTCGCGCCCGTCGTCGAGCGGATCAAGAAGGCCCTCGGCGAGCGCGTCAAGGACGTCCGTCTCTCGAAGCGGCTTTCCGACTCGCCCTCGTGCATCGTCGTCGACGAGAACGACCCCTCGCTCCAGATGGAGCGCATGATGAAGGCGATGGGGCAGACCGGCTTCGCCGAGGTAAAGCCGATCCTCGAGATCAACGGCTCCCACGCGCTCGTGAAGAAGATCCAGGCGAGCGCCGACGACGACTTCGTCGCCGACGTGTCCTCGGTCCTGCTCGATCAGGCGCTCATCGTCGAGGGCGGAGAGCTCAAGGATCCCGCCGATTTCGTGAAGCGGCTCAACCGTCTTCTCTCGAAATGACGCCGTGAAAGGCGACAGGCAATGAAAACGGCCCGCGCCCGCGGGCCGTTTTTTTGTCCTGGTATTCTCGATGACGGGATTTCCCGTCCCGTTCAACCCCGGGCCTCTCCCGTCGTCACTGCCGTCATGACGCGGTTTCTCCCGCTTTCCTTGGCCGCATAGAGGGCTTTGTCCGCCATTTCCACGAGATCGGCGCATGATCCGCCCCGGGAAGGCCGCAAGGCCGCGACGCCTCCGCTTACGGTCACGTATCCCGAGGGGGAATCCTCATGGACGATGGCCCTGGCGATGACCGATTCGCGCAACCTGTTCGCCCATGACTCGGCTTCAATGACGTCAAATCCCGGCAGGACCGCCATGAACTCCTCTCCCCCGAATCGCGCGGCGAGATCTCCGGGACGGCGCACCATCTCCCCGAGCGACCGGGCTATCGCCTTGAGGCATTCATCGCCTGCAAGATGCCCGTAGCGGTCGTTAAAGTTCTTGAACAAGTCGACGTCGATCATCACGACCGCGAGCGACGTTCCCGCGCGCTCGGCGCGGTTCCATTCCTCGGCGAGCGTGGAATCCAGCCTCCGTCTGTTGGCTATGGACGTCAGCCCGTCGATGTTGCTGAGCTCCGTAAGCCGGTCCTCGAGTTCCTTGCGCTTTATGAGGCTCGCGCGGAATTCCTTGATCGCCTCGTAGCCCTTGCTGAGCTCGTCGTTCCGATGATGGCGCAGCTCGCGTAACGAGAGGTCTCCCCCGGCGAGCCGGCCGAGTTCCGAGCCGATCTCGTCGAGCGGCGACAGGAGCCGGAAGCGGATGAGGAGGAGCGCGAGTAAACCGGTCACGAACGCGAATGTCGCCGACAGGACGGCGCGGACGAAATCTTCTTGCGCGCGGTCATGTTGCCGTTGGCTGATCCGGGCCGACTCCGCGGTGAAATCCGAAAGGGCCTGCGCTATCGAGTCCAACGCGGGGACCGACGCGGCGGTCAAGCGCCCCACGTCGATCTCCCTCGCGCGGCCGGTACGCCTTGCTATCAGTATCCCGAGCGCCTCGTCCTGAACGGGGCGAAAGGTTCCGAAGAACTCGCGCGCGATGGTCTCGATCGCCTGCCCGGCGACCGCGTTGCCGGTTATCCCGCTTTCCCGTCTGAGCAAGGTCCAGATCGCGTTTCCCTCTCCCCTGAGGGAGTATAGCCGACTCATCTCGGCGTCGTTCGTCGGGACGGAGGATTGCGCCGCGGCGGCGATCCGTGCCGCCTCGATCCCGAGGGCGTTTCTGAGGTCGAACGCGAGGATCTTGAGCCTGCTCATCGCCCTGAAAGAGACCGAATACCGATCGCTCATGAGGGAAATCGACGAGGAAAGCTCGGCGAGATCGCCGATGAGGGTCGTCGTTTCGGATAACCATCGGGCCGCGAGACCGCTCGGGCGTTCCGCGTGCTCCCGCGAGAGGGCGGAATCCACCGTTGCGCGAAGGGACGTCAGCGCCGAGTATTCGCTTCGGATGCGGTTGAACAGGGGCAGGTCGTACATGTACGGATTGGACAGGATGCGATCGAGGTTGTTCGAAACCGCCGCGCGCCGCGCGTCGATGAAGGCCCAGTTTTCCGGAGAGGGGGTCCCCCGCGCGCGAAGGAGGAGATTGGTTCTGCCGCGCTCGAACGCGAGATTTTGCCCTGCTTGCAGAAGCGCGTCAACCTCGGCGTTTACCCTGATCGTCTCCTTCGCGACGGAGTATGCCTGAAGCGCGCGGAAAACCTCGCGGGCTTGAGTTGCCCAGGTTATGGCGACGAGAGCGGCTATAAGCGAGAGTGTCGCGAGGCGGAGCGGTTTTTTGGCGCGCATACGATAGTTTGAGTATAGGACGAAGCTGCCCTTTCGCGCAAGCTTCGGGTCACTCGCCCCTACGCGAGCGCCTTCATCTGGATAAAGAGCACCTCGATGAGCTTGATCACGATACCGGAGGCGAGACCCGCCGCGCAGGAGGACAGGAGGTCCGTCCTGAGGGAACGCTCCTCGTCCACGCGCGTGAGGAGGGCGAGGAACTCGATGATGATGACCGTGACCGCGATCGCGAGAAGCATCGCCCCGATGAGGTGGAGCTTGCCGAATCCCTCCGCCCACGCGTAGAGCCCCTGCGAGAAGAAAAACACGACCGAGGAAAGGACGCCGCGCGCCGTGTTGGTGCGGTATTGCTTTTTGTTCACCGAGGGCATGAAGAGGGGGACGAGACACACCGCGAGGGTGAGCGCGATCATCCCGAAGGAGATGCCCATGAGGGAGTTCGCGGTCAAAAGCTTTTCGGCCTCGGCGATTTTGGCCCTCGCGAGGTTGATCCACGGGGTGAAGGGATGGAAGAGGCTCTCGATCGCGGCGAGCACGAGAAAGACGCCGACGAGCGTAAGCGAGAGGAGGATTACCTTGTTGAGAAAATTCGAAGCGCGTTTGACGGTCATGGATATCTCCTTGCGGTTTTGGTATAGTATACCAGCGCTTCGGGCATTCCCAAAGCGGTTTTTCTCCCGTGGAGGCTCTCGATGGGCAATGAGGCGAAGAAGGGCGCGGGTTCCGGGTATTCCTGGCTTCTCGCGACGATTTTCTTTTTCAGCACGTATGAAGCGGTCAACAAGCACATCGTCGGGCGCATCGATCCCTTTCAGGTAAACTTCATCCGGTTTCTCGCGGGCGGGCTCATCCTTCTCGCCGTTGCCGCCTGGAAGCGCGAGCTCCGCGTTTCCCCGCGCGATTTCGCGCTGTGCGCGCTCGCGGGCGTCGTCAACGTCGTCGTCAGCATGAGCCTCATCAATTTGAGTTTGGCCGCGCGGGGCGCGAGCGCCGCGGTGTCCGCCATCCTTTTCAGCTGTAACCCCATCTTCGTCTCGATCTTCGCGTCGATCCTCGACGGGGAGCGCATGGACGGAAGGAAGGTCGCGGCGCTCGCGCTCGGGGTGGCCGGGACCGCGCTCATATCGCTCGAGAAGATCGGGAGCGGGCCCGAAGGGCTTCTCGGTCCCGCGCTCGCGGTCCTCTCGGCGGCCTTCTTCGGCTTTTACACCGTGCTCGGGAGGCGTATCTCGGTGCGGACCGGGAGCCTCAGGATGAACGCGTGGTCGTTCACGACGGGAAGCCTCGTTCTTCTCGCGCTTCTCGCGCTCACGGATCGCCCGATCGCGCGCTTCGACCCGTCGATCGCGGGGTGGGTCGCGTACCTTTCGGTGTTCGTGACGGGAATCGCCTATATCGCCTATTTCAAGGGGCTCGCGCTCGCGGGGGCGGGACGGGGCTCGCTCGTGTTCTTTCTCAAGCCCGTGTTCGCGACCGCGATCGCGTTCGTCTTTCTCGGCGAGCGCGTGGGGCTTCCCGTGTACGCGGGCGTCGCCCTCATCCTCGCGGGAATCTGGATGACCGTCCGCCGCGATATCTCCGCGAAAAAAAGCGGGGACTGAGCCGGACCCGGCCGCGTGGGCGTCCGGAACCGTTTCAGTCCCCGTCGTCAGCCCTTTAAGGGGCGATTGCGTTCGTCCGTTCGCGCGTTACTGATCGAGCGCCGGATAGCTCTGCTCGGGATCGTACGTGCCGTCCCTGGTCTCGCCCGCGACCGGCGGTATCTCGAGAACCGTTCCGGGATGGATGAGGTTCGGGTTTTCCGGGTCGCGGAGCTTGTTCTTGTTTGCCCGGTAGAGCTTCGGCCAGAGAACCGGGTTGTTGTAGACCGCGGAAAGCCCCGCGATCCGCCAGAAGCAGTCGGTGTTTTTCGCGCGACTGACGACCTTGTAATAGCGGGGAAGGACGACGGTCTTTCCCCCCGCCTTGTCGCCCGAACCGGATGTGTCCGCGGTGACCGGTGCCTTGCCCGTCAGGTCCTTCACGAGGTCAAGCGCCTCGAGGGCCCGGGCGCGACTGTCGACCCAGTTCTCCCGGGCGAAGAGCGCTCGCGCATTGGCGAGAAGGGCGGTCGCCGCGGCGATCTCCTTCGCGTTGCTCTTTCTCTTCGGCCCGTTCGACGCGTCGTTGATCGTCTGCTGCGCGATGTTGATCGCGTTCGCCGCCCGGAACCTCGCGGTCTGGGCCTCGGCGAACTCGCGACTCAGCCGGTACTCGTTCGACGCGAGGTCGGCGAGCTCGGCGGCCTTCGCGTAATCTCCCGCGTCCATCGCCTCCGTGGCCTGCTTCTCGAATTCGCGGCCGGCTTTCTGATGCTCGTTATCGAGGAAATTCTGCGCCCCCGCCGTCGCGGCGAAAAGCGCGCCCATGACGAGCGCGCACGTGAGTGTACGTCTCATGTCAGTCCTCCTTTCCCGCGGTTCCGGACGCGGCCTTCTCCTCGGCCGCCCTGGTGAGCGCGTCTTCCGAGGCCTTGCGCTCGGTCGACGCCCGATCCATTGCCTTGAGCGCGAAGTCCTTCTTCGCGGCCGCCTCGTCATATGCCTTGCCGTAGATGTCTTTCGCCCCGTCGTATCCGGCCGTTGCCTTCTCGAAGTCCGCCGCGGTCTCGAGGTCCTTCGCGGCCAGGTACGCCGCTTCGGCTTCGGCGAAGGTTTCCTTGGCGGCTACCGGGGCCTTGATCTCCATCGCCTTGGCGCGCGAGTCGTCGCAGGCCGTTTTCGCCTGGATGAGCGCCTCGGGGAGGTTCGCGCCTTTCTTCGGCGCGCTTGCGCACGAGGTCGCGAGGACGAGCGCGACCGTCGCGAGCGCAAAGAGAGCGTTTCCTTTCATGGTAACTCCTTATCGCCGTACTGTATCTTCAGTATTCCCCCTTGCGGCGATAATGTCAAACGGGAAAAGAACTTCCCGTTTCGCTGGACTCGCCGCGCGAAGGGGACTATCATGGTGAAGGAGGCGAATCGATGACGAGAAAGCGCTGGATCTCCAATACCTTCATGGCCGTGGTTTCCTCGATTGCCCTGTTCGCGTCCCCTCAGGCGGGAAGCGCGCGCGGCGCCTCGGGCGGATCCGACGTCTCCGTCGATCCCCTTGTCGAGCCGTCTCCCGATTTCAGGCCGATGCAATTCGCCGAGACCGTCGGCGCGTACGCGATCTACCGCGACACGCGTTCGGGAGGCGAGGCGTATATCGGGCTTTGCTATCTCGGCGGCAACGAGCTCGCGATCAGGCTCTTCGAGCGCGCGAGCGGGAACGAGCTTCTGTTCACGCAGACCTGGTACGTTTCGGCGGGCAGGGCGGAGCCCGGGACCATCAGCCTCGTTCGGGGGAGCTTCGACTCGAGCCCGCTCGCGGGACGGGTCGACTCGCTCGTCGCGGAATTCGCGGACGCGTGGCTCGCCTCGAGCGGGCGTTTCGCCGAGGAAAGCGAGTTCACCGTCGCGGGCGAAACCCCCGGGTACGATTTCAGGTATTGGGTTCCCGTGTTCAGGGTTTACGCGGCGGGCCCCGAACGGGCGAATCCCGAGACGGGGGAAGGCTCGATCGCGCTCGCGACGGCCGGCATCGCGCAGTCGGGAAGCGATCCCGCGTTCTATGACTTCACCGGCTTCCCGAAAGCGAAGACCGGGCCCGTGGACGCGATCTCCGCCGGCTCGCCGCGGACCGCGACCGTCGACGGGTTCAGCGTCCCGCTCGACTCGAACTGGGTCGAGGGAGACGACGGGATCTGGCGCATCGCGCGAAAAGGCGCCCAGGACGCGGCGTTTCTCATCGAGAGCCTTGACCTTTCCGATTACGGGGATCGCGACGTGTTCGACCTGATACGGCTTCTCGTCCTCAACTCGGGCTGGAGGCTCCTGCCTGAGGACCTCCGCATCTTCGTGTTCAACGAGCGGCCCTGCGTCCATTATCGGGTATTCGATCCGGAGACCGAGACGGTCACCGTCCAGTACAAGATGTTCATCCCCCGGGGCGAGTCGCGATTCTCGTTGGCGAGCCTCTCGATATACGAGCCGCTCTACGAGGCGAACCGGGATTATTTCGACTCGATACTCTTCTGACCCCGCCGCTCAGTCCTTCCTGAAGTGGCAACCGACCGAGCGCTCGTTGTGGATCGCCGCCTCGACGACGAGCTGCGCCGTGACGACGCCGTTCCTGAGCTCGATGATGTCGCGGTCGAGAACCGCCTCGCGGTAGAAGCGCGTGATGCGGTGCGCGTGGTAGTTGAGGTCCGCCTGCGCGCGCTCGAGACCCTTTCTCGTGCGGACGATTCCCGCGTGGTTCCACATCGTCATCTTGATCGTCTTCCAGTCCTGCCAAATGAGCGCGCTCTCGAACCGCTCGCCGCCGCGCGGCCGCTTCCAGTCGGGGATGCGGTCGAGCCGCGAGTCGGAAACCGGGTCCCTGCCCGCGATTATGCTTTCGGCCGCGCGCTTTCCCCAGAGAAGGCCCTCGAGAAGCGAGGTCGAGGCGAGGCGGTTCGCGCCGTGAAGCCCGGTGCACGAGACCTCGCCGACCGCGTAAAGCCGGCCGATGGAGGCCCTGCCGTCGACGTCGACGCGGACGCCGCCGCAGAAATAGTGCGCGGCCGGGACGATCGGGATGGGGTCCTTCGTGATGTCGATGCCGCCCGAAAGGCACGTGCGGTATATCTTCGAGAAGCGTTCGGCGATCGGTTTCTCGCCGCGGTAATTGCTCGCGAGGTCGAGGAGCATGTACTCGGCGCCCTGAAGGGACATCTCCTCGTAGATCGCGCGGGTCACGACGTCGCGCGGGGCGAGCTCTTCCTGGCTCGAGTACTTCTTCATGAAGGGCTTTCCCGAACGGTCCACGAGCCTCGCTCCCTCGCCGCGGAGCGACTCCGAGACGAGAAAGCGCTTGATGTCCTTGTGGAATAGTGCCGTGGGGTGGAACTGCACGAACTCGGCGTTCACGATATCCGCGCCGGCCCGGCGCGCCATCGAGATCCCGTCGCCCGTCGCGGACTGCGGATTCGTCGTGAACTGGAAGATGTTTCCGATCCCGCCGGTGGCGAGGACGACGGAGTCCGCGAAGAGGGTGAGCACCTCTCCCGAGGCGTTGTCGAGCGCGTACGCGCCGAAGGTCTCCCTCGCGCGGTAGAGCTCGCTCGGGTCGTCGGAGTGGTGGTCATTGGTGATGAGGTCTATCGCCGTGCAGCCGGCGCGGAACTCGACCCCGCGCTCGCGGGCCATCCGCACGAGCGCGGACTCGATGGAGTCCCCGGTGTGGTCCTCGAAATGAAGGATCCTCCGCGCGGAATGCGCGGCCTCTTCCGTGTAATCGTAGTTTCCCGCGGAGTCCCTGCTGAAATCGACTCCCGCCTTGTCGACGAGGAAGTCGAATACGAGCCGCGGCGCCTCGCGCGCGAAGGTCTCGACGGCCTCGCGCCCGTTATACCGGCACCCGGCCTCGTAAACGTCGCGCGCGAGGGCCTCGCTCGAGTCGCCCTCGCGCCAGGCGATGATCCCGCCCTGCGCGTAATTGGTGTTCGATTCCTCGATGCGGTCGTCCTTCGTGACGACGAGCACCGAAAGGCCCGCCTCCCTCAATCTGATCGCGCATGTGAGCCCCGCGATCCCCGATCCCGCGATAAGCACGTCGTGCCTTGAGCGCTGGCTCATTTTCCCGTCGCCTCGGTTATCTCCACCATCGCGCGGAGCGCCTTCGCGGCGGCTTCGCGCTCCTCGGCGCGCACGGAGACCGCGCCGGGCAACGCCTTCTGAGCCTTCCCGTCGGCGCCGAGAAGGCTCCCCGCTTCCGCGATCGACTCGAGCGTCCGCTCGAGGGAAGGAAGGTCGATCCTGTTCATGTTGTGGCAGTACGACGCGCGCAAGGGGAGGATCGTCCTGTCGGCAAGTTCCGCCGCCATGCGCTCGACGAAGCGTCCCTCGGTCCCGACGACCCAGCGCGAGCCGGGCGCCGCGTCCGCGAGCCAGGCGCGCATCGCCTCGGTCGAGCCCGCCCCGTCCGCGAGCGCGGTTACCGACGGGGAGCACTCGGGGTGGACGATGATTTTCGCGTCGGGGAACCGATCGCGCGCCTTCCTGACGTCGTCTTCGGTGAAGGCGCGATGGACGTGGCAAAAGCCGTCCCAGAGGAAGAGTCTTGCCGCGGAAAGGTCGTCGCGATCCTCCGCGCCATCGTCGCCGTCGACGCGGGCGATCGCGAGATTTCGGCCGACGCGCCTGATTTCCCCCGGCGCGATCCCGAGCTCCCGCGCGGTGTTCATGCCGAGATTGAAGTCGGGCGTGAAAAAGACGGGAGCGCCCGAATCGAGGTAGTGGGCGAGGATCTTCCGGGCGTTGCCCGAGGTGCACACGCTTCCCCCGCGCTCGCCCGCGAGCGCCTTGAGGTCCGCGTGCGAGTTCATGTAGACGACGGGGACCGCGGCCTTCGCGGCGAGTTTCGCTATCTTCGCGAGGGCGTCCTCCGCCGTCCCGCGGTCGATCATGTCGGCCATGGGGCAACCCGCGTCCATGTCGGGGAGGAGAACCGTCTGGCCCTCGCGCGCGAGTATGGCCGCGCTTTCGGCCATAAAGCGGACGCCGCACAGGACGATGAACTCCGCGTCAGTCCGCGCGGCCTCGACCGCGAGCCGGTACGAGTCCCCGACGAGGCTTGCCCTCGCGACGATCTGGGGCCGCTGATAGTGGTGCGCGGCGATCGCGACCTTCCCCGGCGCGATGCCGCGAGTCGGGCTCATTCGCAGGACTCCTCTTTGAGGGAGAAGTCGAACGCCTTCACCGTATGGGTGAACTCGCCGAACGACACGTAATCGACGCCGACCTCCCCGAGCGACTTGAGGCGCTCGAGGGTCATGTTGCCCGAGGCCTCGGTCTCGGCCCGTCCGGCTATGAGGAGCACGGCCGCGCGCATCGCGGCGTTGTCCATGTTGTCGAGCATGATGCGTTCCGCCTTCGCGTCGAGCGCCTCGCGGACCTCGTCGAGGGTGCGGGTCTCGACCTCGATCTTGAACCGGTTCCCCCAGCGCCCGCGCGCCTTCGCGACCGCCTTCGCGATCCCGCCCGCGGCGTCGACGTGATTGTCCTTGATGAGGATCATGTCGAAAAGCCCCATGCGGTGGTTGCTCGCCCCGCCGGTCCTCACCGCGTATTTCTGGAGGACGCGGAGTCCCGGTATCGTCTTTCGGGTGTCGAGGACGATCGGCTTAGAGCCCGCGGCGGCGGCGAAGAGGGACGCCTTCGTCGCGACGGCGGAAAGGTGCGAGACGAGGTTGAGCGCCGTCCGCTCGCCCGAGAGGATGGCGATGAGCCTTCCCGACACGCGCGCGACGACGTCGCCCTTTCTGACGTGGTCGCCGTCGGAGAAGTAGCGGACGACCCTGGCGCGGCGGTCGAGCAGGGTAAAGACCGCCGCGAAGGGCTCGATCCCGCAGAGGATTCCGTCGTCCTTCGCGAGGAGGGTGAATACCGCCCGGGTCTTCCGATCGAATATCGCCTCGCTCGTGACGTCGCGCCCTTTCCTGAATAAGCCCGAGCCGAGATCCTCGGCGAGGGACCGTCTGATAAGCGGGAGGTAGTCTCTTTTTTCCATCATGGAGCGTTTACTTTCCGGAGTTGAGGCGCGACTTTCCGGCGCCCGGCGCGAGCCCGTTCCAGGCGACGACGACGAGGGTGCAAAGGACTCCCGAGGCGATGGCCTCGGGGATTCCGTTCGCGACGAAGATCCCGCCGACGATCGCCCATATGGAAACGCCTTCCTGGTTGCCGGTCAGGATTCCCGAGCCGTTGGTCGCGACGAGCATGCCGAGGACGAGTACGGTGTGGATGAAGGCGCCGAGGACCGACGCGACGATGACGGCGGGATATTTCCTCCATTTCGCGAGAAGCCAATAGAGGCCCCAGACGATGACGGGAAAGGTTACGCGCGGCAACACGGACACCAGGGGATTCCTGAACGCGAGGTCGAAAAGCGTCGCGTTCATGTTCGCCTGGATAAGGCTGAAGATTCCGAAGATGAGTCCGATTCCGGCGCCGACGAACGGGCCTTCGAGGATGGCGCCGATGATCGCCGGGATATGGAGGATGGTGAACGAGGCTCCCGAGATCCAGGGGAAGAAGCCGAGGCGGGTGATTCCGAGGAACACGGCGAGCGCGCCGAGTGCGCCGGTTACGACAAGTTTGCGGATATAGTTGCCGGATTTGACTTCCATAGTGCGCTCCTTTGCTTATTGAGTTATATCAAGCATGACAAATCGATCCGTATATGTCAAGTTTGGAAAGTAATAAAGATGCAGAAACTGAAGTAAAAATGAATAAATATCGATTTCCACGATGAATCGGCAGTGGCATTGATTACGCTTGTTTTCCCGTTGCCGATTTCGTTATACTCAAACCAGAAAGGGGCTTAAACATGATTAAAGTCGCAACAATAGCCGGTTCGGATGCTTCCGGCGGCGCCGGACTCGAAGCCGATCTCAAGACCTTCGAGGAATATGGCGTCTACGGGATGACCGCGGTTACCCTTATCGCCACGATGAATCCCGACGCGGAGTGGTCTCACGGGGTATTTCCCCTCGATGAGGCGACGCTTCGCGCCCAGCTCGAGACGATCTTCAAGGGCGTCGGCGTGGACGCGTGCAAGACCGGCATGCTCGGTACCCCCTACGCGGTGGAACTCGCCGCCGAATACATCAAGAAGTATTCCATTGACCGATACGTGCTCGACCCGGTGATGGTGTGTAAGGGCGCCGGCGAGGCGCTCAATCCCGAGCTTAACGAGCTCGTCGCCGAACGGCTCCTCCCGCTTTCCCTCGTCGTCACCCCGAACCTGTTCGAGGCCGGGCAGCTCGCCGGCGTCAAGACGCCGACGACGGTCGAGGAGATGAAGGCGTGCGCCCGGAAGATTCACGCGCGCGGGGCGCGAAACGTGTTCGTGAAGGGCGGCGCGAAGCTCGAGGGCGGCGCTTCCGCGATAGACGTCTTTTTCGACGGCAAGAACTTCAACCAGGTAGAGAGCGCGCGCATCGGGACCCAGTGGACCCATGGCGCCGGTTGCACGACTGCCGCCGCGATAACCGCGGGCCTCGCGCTCGGGCTCGAACCCTACGAGGCCGTAAGCCGCGCGAAGAAATTCATCACCCTGAGTCTCCGCGGGAGCTTCGCGCTCAACCGGTGGGTCGGCCCCGGCAATCCCTCCTACTGGCGGAAGAGCTTCAGTTGACCGCGCGCGCAGGAAGCCGACGCGCCGCGTCCGGGTCGCGCGCGAGACCTCGGGTATAGTCCATGGCCCTTTCCATCAAGGATCTCTCGTATACCTACCCGAACGGCGCGCGTCCGGCAGTCGACTCGGTTTCCCTCGACGTCGCCTCGGGCGAGTACCTCGCGGTTCTCGGCGCGAACGGCTCGGGGAAGAGCACCCTCGCGCGCTGCGTGACCGCCCTCATCGCCCCCGATTCGGGTACCGTCTCGATAGATTCGGGCCATCGAGTTCCCACGGCGCTCGTGTTCCAGTCTCCGGGCGACCAGATCGTCGCGGAGACGGTAGAGATCGACGTCGCCTTCGGCCCCGAGAATCTCGGGATCCCGCGTGACCGGATGTACGTCACGGTTCCGGCGGCCATGGCCGAATTCGGGCTCGAGCCGCTCGCGCGCGACGCGACCCATTCACTCACCTCGGGGCGCAAGCAGCGGCTCGCGCTCGCCGGCGCGACCGTGCTCGATCCCGGGATCCTCGTCCTCGACGAGCCTACCTCGATGCTGAGCCCCGCCGCCCGGTCGACCCTCCTCGAGTATCTCGACCGCGTCCACTCGGGAGGAATGACGGTCATCCATATCACGCACGATCTCGACGAGGCCGCCCGCGCCGGAAGGATCGTCGTCATGGGCGACGGGAGGATCGCGTTTGACGGGCCCCCCGACGCGTTCTCTCGCCTTCCGCCCGCGGAACTCGAGCGGCTCGGCCTTCGATCCGCCGGGGAATCCGCCCCCGCGCCCGCTCGCTCGACCAAGGGCGCGTCTCCCCTTATCGCCTGCAAGGACGTATCGCTCTTTTCGATCCGCGATCTCTCGCTCGAGATACTTCCGGGAACGGTCACCGCTGTCATGGGCGAGTCGGGTTCGGGAAAGACGCTCCTCCTCGAGCTCCTCGCGGGGCTTCGCGTCCCCGAGACGGGGACAGTCGATCGCGCCGCGGGCGCGTCGTCCGCGCTCGCCGTCCAGGAAAGCGAGTCGAGCCTTTTCGCGGAATTCGTCGCCGACGACGTCGCCTACGGGCCGAGAAACCAGGGCCTGACCGGCCGTGCCCTCCTTGACCGCGTCGAGTCCGCCATGGGCATGGTCGACCTTCCCTTTGACCGTTTCGCGGACAGACGGACCTTCTCGCTCTCGGGAGGGGAACGGCGCAAGGCCGCGCTCGCGGGGATCGTCGCGATGGACGCCGACGTGACCCTCCTCGACGAGCCGACCTCGGCGCTCGACGTGCGAAGCCGGAGCGCGCTCATGGCCCTCATCCTCCGCCTGCGCGCGGCGGGGAAGACCGTCGTGTTCACGACCAATCGCGCGGAGGAATGCGCGCTCGCCGACGCGGTCGTGAGCCTCCCTTCGCCCGGCGCTCGCTCCCCGCTCGAGGCCTCTCCGGCTTCTCCGGTCGCCGGGGGGCGGACACGCGAACGCGCGGCCAGCCGGGCGCTCACGAGGGACCAGGCGGCGCTCGAGCGCTTGAGAACGGGCGCGCTCTCGGGCGGCCCCCGCGCGGAAACGGCGCTCCATCGGCTTCCCCCCGCGCTCAAGTACGTGTGCGCGTTTTCGCCCGTCGTCGCGGCCCTCGCCGTTTCGGGGGTACCCTGGCTCGTCGCCCTCATCGCGCTCGAGACGATTCCCCTCGTCGTCGCGCGCTATCCCCCTCGTCGCCTCGCCTTCGGGCTCCTGAAGATCGTTCCCTGGCTTCTCGTGTTCGCGGTCATCCAATACCTGATCGCGCCCGATCTCGCCTACGCGATCAATTTCATGCTGCGGTTCCTCGCGCTCTATTTCCCGCTCGTCACCTTCACGTTCGTCGCCTCGCATACCGAGATCATGTACGGGATGGAGGATATCCTCGCCCCGCTCAAGGCGCTCGGGTTCCCCGTCCGGGACGTCTCGCTCGTGATCGGCATCGTGTTCAGGTTCATCCCGCTTCTCTACGACGAGGCCGCGCGGATATCGACGGCGCGCATCATCAGGGGCGCGGGCGCGGGTCGCGGCCTCAAGGCGACCGTCCAGTCGATGGCGTCTCTCTTTGTCCCGCTCATGCTCAGGACGCTCACCCGCGCCGAGCGGCTCGCCGAGGCGGTAACCGCCCGGTATTACGGCGTCGGCAAAAATTCCCGCTATCTTCACTGGAAAACGCGGGTTGGCCACCTTATACTTGGGATATCTGTGCCGGCGATCGCCGTCCTTTTGATTGTCGCGTCGGCGCATTTCGGGAAGTAAGAACATGAACCCTGTATCGCTCAAATTCTGTCCCCAATGCGGATCGATCGGCTACCAGTACCGGGAGCGCAAGTTTTGGTATTGCCCGGTATGCCTTTTTACCTATTTCCACAACGTGGCGACTTCCGCGAGCGTCATTCTCGAGGTATCGGGCGGCGTGCTTACCCTCGTGAGGAACCGTGACCCCGCGCGCGGAATGCTCGCGCTGCCGGGCGGTTTCGTCGATCCGGACGAGCGGGCGGAGGACGCCGCGGTCCGCGAATGCCGCGAGGAGACGGGCCTCGTGCCGACGAATCTCCGTTTCGTCGGGAGCTGGCCGAACGAGTATTCCCACAAGGGCGTCACGTACAAGACCTGCGACCTTTTCTTCGCCGCCGAGGTCCCGAATACCCTCGATTCCCTCAAGCTCGACAAGAACGAGGTCGCCTCGTTTCAGATCATCAGGCCCGAGGAGCTCGCCACGGCGCCTTTCGCCTTCGATTCGGCGCGCCGCGCGATCGAGGCCTGGCAAGAGGCGAAAAAAAGCCCGGGAAGGCAATAGCCGTCCCGGGCCGGTCATCGTCGGCGTTCAGCCTAGCAATCGATCGCGAAGGCCGCGATCCCCTCCGTGGGGAAGCGCCTCCTGATCCGGTCTACCGCGGCGACGATCGCGGTCGCGCCCGATTCGCTCGGGCAGTAGATTATCATCAGTTCGTTGAACTCGGGCCAAACCGAGTCCCCCATCTTCGGCGTCGAGAATCCCTTTCCCTTGACTCCCGGGATCAGCGTAAAGGCTTGCGCCTCCGGGATCTTCTTGAGCGCCATGAAGACGTCTTCCTCGAGCGCCTGGCTGAATATGATCTCTATCCTTTTCATTTAACGCCTCCGTCGTTCGCGCCGAGCGCGACGTCGAGCTCGCTTTCGAGCTCGTATTTCGCGAGTCGTCTCGCCTCCCGCTTGTCGCGGCGCTGGTTGAAGATGTAATAGAGCGTCGGGATGAGGAAGAGCGTCATGAGGGTGCCGAAAGAAAGCCCGCCGAGGATGGTCTGTCCGATCGGCTGGACCATTTCCGAGCCCTCTCCGGGAAAGAAGGCCATCGGCACGAGGCCGAGCACGGTCGTGAGCGTGGTCATGAGGATAGGCCGAAGTCGGCTTCTTCCGGCCTGGGCGCACGCGTCCGCGAGCGCGAGGCCGCGCTTCCTGAGCAGGTTCGTGTAGTCGACGAGGACGATGCCGTTATTGACGATGACGCCGACGAGGATGAGCATGCCGACCGCGGTCATGACGTTGAGTTTCTGTCCGCAGATCGCGTAGAGGATCACGATTCCTATGATCGTGAGCGGAAGCGTGAAGAGGATGATGAACGGGTCGAGGAGAGACTCGAACTGGCTCGCCATGACGCCGAACACGAGTATGATCGCCATGAGGATGATGACGACGAATTGCTTGATTGCCTTCATCATGTCCTCGTAGTCGCCCTTGTACTCGATCCTGACCGCAGAGTCGGCCGGGATCTCGGTCTTGACGAGCCGCTCGATCTCCTTTTGAACCTCGTTGAGGTTCGCCTCGGGTTTCTTGCCGGCGGTGACGTGCACGATGCGGCTCTGGTCCTCGCGCGTGATGCTGATGGGCGAGGTGCCCTCGGCGTAGCGGGCGAAGCTCGATACGGGGATGCGCGCGCCCGAGGAGTTCGTGACGAAGATCTGCTCGAGGTCGGCGAGCTGGGTCTTGTCGGTTTCGGCGAGCATGATGTCGATGTCGATCTCCTCGCCGTCCTCGCGGTAGCGGGTGGCGGTCGTCCCCTCGATGTTCGCCTTTATTTCCTGCCCGACCGAGTAGACGTTAAGCCCGAGGTTGTAGAGCCGCTCCCGGTCGATGACGATGTTCGCCTGCGGAAGGCCTTCCTTCATGTCGATCGCGGGCTCGGTGAGCTTGTCTCCCATCTTTTCCTTGAGGAGGTCGCGGATCGCGGCCGCCGTGTCGCGCGCCTTCACGAGGTTGTCCGATTTCACGCTGATGTTGATCGCCGCGTTCCCGCCGCCCACGCCGCCGTTGCGGCCGCTCGTGAGCTCGAAGGTGACGCCGGGGAAGTCGCCGAAGTGCGCGCGCATCTTTTCCTTGATCGCGTCTTCCGAGTCAATGCGCTCAGCGAGCTTCGGGAGCGCGATCGTGAGCGAGCCCTTGTAGGAGCTCGTTCCGCCCATTCCCCAGTTTTCGCTCACGCCCGCGAGGACGGTAAGGCTCTTGTAACCCCTCACTTCCTTCTTCGCGATGTCCTCGAGCTGTCGGACGATCGCCTCGGTCGCCTCGAGCTTCGTGCCGACGGGGAGGGTCACGTTGACGACGACGGAGTCCGACGCCTGGTTCGGCATGTAGACGAAGCCGAGAAGGGGCATCGACGCGACGCTGAGGACGAAGAGGCCGGCGATCGCGCCGACGGTGAGCTTCTTGCGCTTGAGCACCCATCTGATCGCCCTGGAGTATTTTTCGTCGACCTTGTCGAAGAAGTTTTGCATGCCCGCGTCTATCCGCGCGAGCGACGGCGGGAGCCTTCGCTCGTTCCGGTTCCCGATCTTGAAGTACTTGCTCGCGAGCACCGGGACGAGCACGAGGGCGACGACGAGCGAGCAGACGAGGGAGATGACGACGGTGAAGGCGAGGCCCTGGAAGATCTCGCCGATGACGCCGAGCTCGCTCTTGTACATGATGAGCGGGAGGAATACGCAGATCGTCGTGAGCGTCGAGGCGGCGATCGCGAGCATCATTTCCTGGGAGCCGAGGATCGCCGCCGGCACCGGCTTCGCGCCCTTTTCGCGGTAGGTGAAGATGTTCTCGAGGATGACGATCGAGTTGTCGACGAGCATCCCTACGCCGAGCGAGAGTCCCGCGAGGGTCATGAGGTTGAGCGACATTCCCGCGAAGTACATGATTCCGAGCGTGACGACGAGCGAGATCGGGATGGTGAGCCCGATGATGATGGTGCTCTTGAGGCTCCTGAGGAACACGAAAAGGACGATGACCGCGAGGATCGCGCCCTGGAACGCGGTCGAGGCGACGTCCTTGACCGAGCGCTTGATGATGTCGGTCGAGTCCTCGGTGAGGGTGATCGAGATGTCCGAGGGCGCTTCCTTGATTATCGACTTCATGCGTTTGTCGACGGCCTGCGCGGTCTTTACCGAGTTCGTGCCGCTCTGCTTGAGAACGCTCACATCGACGCACGGGACGCCGTTGAAGTAAAAAAGCGAGGACTGACGCTTGAAGCCGTCGTACACGTCCGCGATGTCGCGGAGCCTTACCGAGGCGACGACCGGCCCCGATCCTGGAGACCCCTGTCCGCTGATCTTGTAGGACACGACGGTATTCCTGATGTCGTCGAGCGAGGCGTATTCGCCGATCGTGCTGATCGTGTAGTTGAGGTCGCTTTCGGTGATCGTGCCGCCGGCGACCTGGATGTTCTGGGCGCCGAGCATCTGCGCGACCTGCGTGATCGTGAGGTCGTAGGCCTGGAGACGGTCGCGGGGAATCTCGACGACGATCGCGCGGTCGCGCCCTCCCGAGACGTAGGCGGAGGCGACCCCGTCGATCTGCTCGAGCTTCGGCGCGAGGTCGTCCGCGTATTCCCTGAGCTCCTCCGGGGTACGGTTGCCGCTGATCGCGTAGTGCATGATCGGGAACATGGACGGGTCCATCTTGTAGATCATCGGGGTCTTCGCGTCCTCCGGGAGGAATCCCTTGGCGTAGTCCATCTTCGCGCGGATGTCGTTCATCGACTCGTCGAGGTTACTCCCGTAGGTCAGCTGGATATACACGAGGCTCGACCCGTTCGAGGAGTTCGAGCCGAGATACTCGATGCCCGAGACGCCCGAGATGATGCTTTCGATCGGGCGGGTGACGCGCTTCTCGACTTCCTCGGGTCCGGCCCCGGGGTACTGGGTGCTGATCGCGACGTACGGGAGCTCGATGTCCGGGAAGAGATCGAGCGGCAGGTCGAAGGTCGCGTACAGGCCGAGCGCGGTCAGGATCGAGAAGATGATCATGATCGTCGTCGGCCGCATGACTGCGGTCTTTGAAAGACTCATCGCGCGCTCTCCTCTTTCGACAGGGGTTCGACGGTCGAGACGACGTTAACCTCGGAACCGTCCTCGAGAAGTGTCTGGCCTCGGACGACGACCTCGTCGCCGTCCGCGAGCCCGGAGCGAATCTCGATCTTGTCGTCGACTCGAATGCCGGGGGTTACGGGCTGCTTGCGGACGGTCGCGATGTCGCCCCGTTGCACGACGAAGGCGAACTGCTCGCCGAAACGGGTGACGACCGCCGAGGCGGGGATCTTCACGATCCCGGACTTCGTGTCGGTGATGAGTTTCACTCGCGCGAACATGCCCGCCTTGATGCGGGAATCGTTCTTTACAAGCGAGAGCTTGACCGACATCGTCCGCGTCGTCTGGTCGAGGACGGGGCTGATCTCGAAGATACGCGCGGGGAAGACGTCGCCCGGGTAGGCGTCGAATCGGAGATAGGCGTTCTGGTTTTCCTTGATCTTCGAGACGAAGCGCTCGGGGACGTTCATGACGACCTCGAGACTTTCCATCTTGCTCACCCGCGCGATCGCGAGCTGCTGCGAGACCATGCTGCCGGCGACGACGTTCACCGCGGTGATCGTTCCGCCGATCGGCGCCTTGACCGGGCCGAGCGCGTAGTTCATGCCGGGTCGCGAGGGATCGACGAGCGCGATGATCTCGTTTTTCTGGACGACGTCGCCCGCCTTGACGCGAATCTCCGCGATCTTTCCCGCGATGTCGGGAAGGATGTCGACGTTCGTCTTCGCGGTAACGTCGCCGCCGAACTCAAGGTAGTCCTTGAGCTCGCCCTTCGTGGCCGTCGTCGTCGTGACCGCGAAAACGGCCTTCGCGGGCTCGTCCTTTTTCTTCTGTTCCTTGCCGCCGCAGGAGGCGAGCGCAACGAGCGCCGTGGCCGAGAGCGCGACAGCAATGAGTTTCATCGTCGTTTTCATCATTGACTCCTTTTGTCAGTCCAGCCGCGCGTTCACCGCGGTTTCGAGGTCGAGAAGGGTTGAAAGATACGTGTACTTTTCCATGAGAACCCCGATCTCCGCCTGGAGGAGCGAGGTTTCGGCGTCCTTGAGATCGAGGTACTCGATCGTCCCGGCGCGGTACCCCTGCTCGGAGAGCCGGTACGCCTTCTGCGCGATCGTGACGCTGAGCTCCATGGTCCCGATCGAGGCGCGCGCCTTGTCGAGCCGCTTCACGAGGTCGCGAATCTCGAGCTCGGCGTTGTAGGACGCTTGCGCGAGCGCGATCTCGAGTTTACGCGCGGATTCCCGCGCGTCGAGGAGCGACTGGCCGGTTCTCGAGAAGGGCAAGAGCCCGACGAGGTCGAAGGCGACCGTGACGGTGAACGCGCCCTGGCTGTCGTTCCACTCGTCGGCGTCGATCGGCGCCTTCATCGGGAGCCAGCTTTGCCCGAGGGCCACGCTCGGGGTGTAGGCCTGGAGCCGCGCCGCGCGGAGCTGGGTGTTCGCTAACTCGAGGTTCTTCGAGAGTATCGCGACGTCGAGCCGGTCGGCGAGGCGCGTCTTGACGAGCTCGTCCCCGTCGTAGGAGCGAATCGCGGGGGCGACCTTGCCGACGAGGGTTATCGCGGTATTCGGCGGGAGCCCGATGATGAAGGCGAAGAGCGCCTTTTGCCGTTCGAGGGTGATCTCCGCCTCGCGGAGCGCGGGTTTCTGGGTCTCGACCGAAAGCTGCGCCTGCAGGACGGAGAGCTCGGGCACGACGCCGTTGCGGTAGTTTATCTCCGTCTGCTTGAGCCGGTCCTCTCCCGCCGCGAGCTTTTCGCGGAGGAGCCGCGCGCTCTCTTCCTGGAGAAGAATGCCGTAGAAGGCCTTGCGGACGTCCCGGTCGGTCTCCTGCCTGGCCTGATCGAGGGAGAGCTTGCCGGCCTCGTAGCTTTGGCGGGTTGCCCGTAGGCCCTCGACCAATGCCGCGTTGATGTTGAGCCCGAGGGAAAGGCCGGCGGCCATCGACCAATGATCCTTTTCCGCGGGGCTCGAGACGGGGATTCCCATGCTCTGGAAAATCGCCGCGTACGGGTTGGCGGCCTTGTTCTGCCGCGCGAGGGTTCCCGAGACCTGAGCCGAGGGAATGAAGACGTTCCAGGCGTTATCGCGCGCGCGTTCCTTCATGCGAAGGTCGATCGCGGCGGACTCGAGCTGCATGTTGCTCTCCATGGCGAGGGCGACGGCTTCCTCGACGGTGAGGGTCCTCGCCGCGGGAACGTCCCCGGTCTCGTCGGCCTTCGCGGATTCTTCCCGGGGCGATTGAGCCTTCGGACCCGTCCCGAGCTCGATCTCGTCGGAGAAAGCGAGCGCCGCGAGGGCGAGATAACCGGCGACGAAAAGCGCCGTTCGCGAGACCCCGCGTTTTGTCAGTGCAATCATTTTTTACTCCTTGTCTCCGCATATGATGCTTTTATGCATGGCGCGGATCGTACGCATGGTTCTTTCCGTGGTGTCGCCCTGGCGCGACGATTGAAGGACGACGCTCGTGCTCAGGACGGCCGAGAGCTTTATGGCTGCGATGGCTTTCGTTCTCGCGTCCGAATCGGCGAAAGGCCCGCCGTCGGAGGCGAAGAGCGAGAGGAAGTCCTCCGACGGCTCGTCATGGGCGGGCTTGCGGTCCTCGCCGCGCATGGTCTCGTACCGTATCCAGCTGAATACCCGGAACATGTCCGGCTTGAGCGCGAGGTACTTCGCCTGTACGGCCATAAGGATATACAGCCGTTCGGCGAAGGTCTTTCCCTCCCGAACCCGCGGCGTGCACAGGGAAAGCAGGGTTTTCGTCTGGTTCCGCATCAGCTCCGCGAGCATCTCTTCCTTGTTCCGGCAATAGAAGTAGAGGCTGCTTTTCGCCGTGCCCATCTTTTCCGCGATCCGCTCGATCGTCGTTTTCGCGATGCCGTGCTCCTGGATCGCGGAGGATATCGCGTCAAGGAGGCGGCTGTTTGGCTCGATCTCGCCGGGTTCGATGCGCGAAACCCGCTCGCATTCGGCGTACCTTGCGTCGACGGGAACCTCGCAGCCGGTAATCCCGTTCTCGAGGATGTCGAGGATCAAGCCCTGGATCCGCCCGAGATTGTCGCAATGCATCGAGGCGACGAGGATGAGTACGCAGTTTTTCAGGATCGACGCCCCGACCCTGAGTCGTTCTCCCTCGTCGTGGCCCGAGGCCCGATCCATCAGCCCCGCGAAGCGCGGCGAGGCGGTCTTGAGCCATTCGATGAGCTCTAAGTCATAGGAAGGCTTCGTGAACAGGTTCCCCGTGAGGAGGGAAAGGTAGCCGGGGTTCTTCCTGAAAAAGGAAACCGCTTCCAGCCTGATGCCCATCGGCGAGGCGTCGGTGGCCTCGATCATGGCCGCAAGACCGTCCCGGAGCTCGGCTTCCATCGCCGCCTCAATCTCCGCGCGACTGCGGAAATGCCGGTAGATCGCGGTTTTGGAGACGCCAATGCGTTCCGCGACCTCCGCGAGACTCCACCCCTGGTTGGTGTGTTCGAGGGTAAACGCGGCTTCGAGTATTTGATTGCTGCGGTCTGTTCCGCCCGTACGGTTCGCGTGCATCGATAGTACCCCTGATGTAACAGTTCACATCGATCTTTGTGTTACTTTTAAAGTTACCGAATGTTCGGTAACTTAAGCCTAGAGAATTCCAAAAAAAGAGTCAAGCGTATATACTCCAGCGCAAGGAGCTCCCCATGAAAAACAAACAGCGTCGCGAACTCGCCGTCTGCGGCTTCGAGGCCGTCCGCGCGCTCGCCGAGCGTCATCCCGAACGAATCCAGCGCCTCTTCTTTACGCAGGACCGCGCGCGGTTTTTCGGGCCCGTGTGCAAGACGCTCGCCGCCGCCCACAAGCTGTATCGCGTCGTCGAGTCGCCTTCGGAGCTCGAGAAACTCAGCCAGAGCGTCCACCACCAGGGGGTCGTCGCGATGATCGCGGAGCCCGAAATCCCCGCGCTTCAGGCGGATACGATCCGGGAGTGGGGAAAATCGGGCGAGCGCGTCCTTGCCCTCGATCGCGTCGGAAACGCGAACAATCTCGGCGCCATTATCAGAAGCGCGGCTTTCTTCGGGTTCGGGAAGATCGTCATCGGCGAGGACGACGAGCAGGCGGAGGTGACGACGAGCTCCTATCGCGTCGCCCAGGGAGGCATGGAATTCGTCGAGATCTATAAGGCTCCCTCGGCGGGATGGCTCGTCGAGCGCGCCGCGGGACTGATGACCAGGATCGGCGCCGACCATCGCGCGCGAAACCGGCTTGCGGACCTGCGCGAGCTCGCCGAATCGGGCGGGAAAACGGAAGGTCTTCTCGTCGTCATGGGGAATGAGGAGACCGGTCTTTCGACCGAGGTCAAGGGTCTGTGCGACCATCTCGTGAGGATACCCGGCTCCGGGGACGTCGAGAGTCTCAATGTCGCCCAGGCGGCGACCCTCTTCCTCTACGAGATGTCCCAGCTCTAGGCGCGGATTGTGACGAAATCACTGCACGACGCCCGGATTATATCGTATATTTGAATCATCAAAGCGACGCTAAGGAGGCTTTCAATGGCGGTACTTCATATAAACGAGGCGAGTTTCGACAAGGTTGTCGGCGCGGTCGGCCCGGTTCTCGTGGATTTTTGGGCCCCCTGGTGCGGACCGTGCAAGATGCTCGGACCCGTTCTTGAGGAGGTCGAGAAAGAGGCGGGCGGCAAGGCCGTCATCGCGAAGGTCAACGTCGACGACGAAGAGAATCTCGCCGCCAAGTTCAACGTTTCGAGCATCCCGACGATGATCGTGTTCAAAAAAGGCGTCTCGGTCGAGCGAACCGTCGGCTTCATGCCGAAGGACAAGATCCTGGAGCTCATCAAAAAACACCAGTAACGCCCGCTCTCCGTGATTCACGACGCGGAAGCGATCCTTCCGCCCGGGAATTACCGGAAAAACTTGACGGATTTTACGCTCATGCCCTATCATCGATGATTGTGTCTCTTTTCTATTAATAATGGAAATCCATGCACAAATACGCTTCAAGGAGTCGATGAATGGGCATTGCAAACGTCGAAATCCTGATCGCGATGGGAATCTATCTTCTTTTCACCATCGGGATCAGTCTGTGGTATTCAAAAAAGAGCAGCGAAAGCGCCGAGGCATACTTCCTCGGCGGGCGGGGACTCGGTCCCTGGGTCGCGGCAATGAGCGCCGAGGCCTCGGACATGTCCGGTTGGCTTCTCATGGGGCTCCCCGGCGTCGCGTATTTTACCGGCGCGGGCGAGGCTGCCTGGACAGCGATCGGACTGGCGATCGGTACCTGGATCAACTGGCGCGTCGTCGCGCATCGGCTCCGCTCCTACTCGCAGGTCGCCGATAACGCGATCACCCTTCCCGAATTCTTCAGCAAGCGCTTCCACGACGAGAAGCGCGTCCTTTCGATGATCGCCGCCGTCATGCTCATCGTGTTCTTCTCGATATACGTCGGAAGCCAGTTCGTCACCTTCGGCAAGCTCTTCGGCTACGTGTTCGGCATGGAGGAGTTCTACGTCCGCATGGTGATCTTCGGCGCGCTCTTCGTTCTTTTCTACACCTTCATCGGCGGCTTCCTCGCCGAGACGATGTCCGACTTCATCCAGGGGACGCTCATGTTCACCGTCCTCGTGCTCGTGCTCACGATCGGCACGATCAAGGCGGGCGGCATCCCCGGCATCGTCGATAACCTCAAGAACATCCCGAGCTTCGGCGATTTCTTCGGCATCGCGGTCCCCGTCGACGCCTCGGGCGCTCCCGTCTCCGCCGCCGCGGGCAACGCGCAGGCGGCCGTGAACGGCTTCGGGGCGTTCGGTCCCGGCGCGAAGTACGGTCTCCTCTCGATCCTCTCCTGCCTCGCCTGGGGACTCGGCTACTTCGGCATGCCGCAGGTGCTTCTCCGCTTCATGGCCATCGAGAAGCCCTCGAAGATCCGCCAGGCCCGGATCATCGGCGTCACCTGGTGCGTCATCTCGCTCATCGCCGCGGTCGCGATCGGCATGATCGGCCGCGCCATCATGCCCACGCTCCTCACCACCGCGAGCGCCGCCGAGACGATCTTCATTCACATGGCGGTCGACTTCTTCCCGCCGATCCTCGCCGGCTTCGTGCTCTCGGGCATCATGGCGGCCTCGATAAGCTCCTCCGATTCCTACATGCTCATCGCCTCGTCCTCGCTCGCGAACGACCTCGTGCAGAACGTCTCGAAAAAGAAGCTCTCCGACAAGACGATCATGTGGCTCGCGCGCGCGACGCAGGTCGCGGTCACCGGGTTCGGGATCTGGGTCGCGCTTTCCGGGAACACCTCGATCTTCCGCGTCGTCTCGTACGCGTGGGCCGGGCTCGGCGCCGCGTTCGGGCCGCTCATCCTCTTCTCGCTCTTCTGGAAGAGGACCAACTTCCAGGGCGCCGTCGCGGGTATGCTCGCCGGCGGCGGCATGGTTTTCATTTGGAAGAACTTCGTCGCGAAGCTCGGCGGGTATTGGGGCGTGTACGAGCTCCTTCCCGCGTTCATCCTTTCGGCCGTCGCGATCGTCGTCGTGAGCCTCCTGACCGCGAAGCCCTCGGCCGCGATCGAGGAAGAGTTCGAGCGGGCTCGATCGGAAGCGATCTAAACCACGGCAGTGATTATTCCGCGCGCGCGTTCAGTCGGGCTTTGCCCGCGGCCGCGCGCGGTTTCTTTCCATAGTAACGCCAGCCGTATCGGTATCCGTCTCTTGAAAGTGTCCGTAATTCCGGTATAAAATGCCCGCATTCTTCCTGCGGGGACATTGATGCAATTGCTTAAAGACAGAATTCGCGCGGACGGGAAGGTTCTTCCCGGCAACATCCTCAAGGTGGGTGGCTTTCTCAACCACCAGATGGATATCGGACTCTTCAACGAGATCGGCCGCGAGTTCGCGCGCCGTTTTTCCGGCGTCCCCGTCGACCGGATTCTTACTATCGAGGCCTCGGGCATCGGCATCGCCTGCATCGCCGCGCAGTACTTCGGCCACGTGCCCGTCGTTTTCGCGAAGAAGGCGAAGAGCAAAAACCTTTCGGGCGAGACCCTCGCGACAAGCGTCAAATCCTATACCCACAACGCCGTGTACGACGTCGTAGTCGCGCGAGAGTTCCTCCCGGCGGGCGAGTCCGTGCTCATCATCGACGACTTTCTCGCGAACGGCTGCGCGATCGAGGGGCTCGTCAGCCTCGTCGATCAGGCGGGGGCGAAGCTCTCCGGCGCGGGGATCGTGATCGAGAAGGGCTTTCAGGACGGTGGCCGTCGCCTCCGCGAGCGGGGTGTTCGCCTCGAGTCGCTCGCGATCGTCGAGCGCATGACCGACGCGGGCGGGATCGAATTCAGGGACGCGTGACGCGCGACCGCGCGTCGATTTAATCGGAGACTTTAGGCCCGCGATGTTGCGGGCTTGATGATTTTTTCTATAAAGAGGAGAAGAGGATGAAAAAGATTTTCACCGTCATGATGATGGCAGCCGTAGTGCTCTTTGCCACGTCGTGCGCCAAGAAAGCGGACGCCAAGGGCCCCGCCAAGCTGACCAAGGACACCATCAAGGTCGGGTTCGTGTACATCGGAAGCATCAACGACGAAGGCTACACCCAGGCCCACGACCAGGGTCGGATCGCGCTCGACGCCATGGGCATCAAGACCGCCTATGTCGAGGGCGTCGCCGAGAACGCCGACTGCGAGAAGGCGATCCGCGATCTCATCGATCAGGGATGTAACGTCATCTATACCACGAGCTTCGGCTTCATGGACTGGACCATCAAGGTCGCCGCCGACCATCCCGAGGTGTATTTCGCCCACTGCTCCGGCTACAAGCGCGCCGCGAACGTTTCCACCTATTTCGGCAAGATCGAGCAGCCCCGCTACCTCTCCGGTATCGCGGCCGGTCTCAAGACCAAGTCGAACAAGATCGGTTACGTCGCCGCCATGCCGATCCCCGAGTGCATCCGCGGCGTGAACGCCTTCGCGCTCGGCGTCCAGTCGGTCAACCCGAAGGCGACCGTCGAGGTCATCTGGACCAACACCTGGTTCGACCCCGCCGTCGAGAAGCAGGCCGCCCTCGAGCTCCTCAACAAGGGTTGCGACGTGATGGCCCAGCACCAGGACTCCACCGCGACCCAGATCGCGGCCCAGGAGAAGGGCGCCTTCGCGATCGGTTACAACACCCCGACCGGCAACGCGGCCCCCAAGGCCTACCTCACCGCGCCCCTTTTCAAATGGGCGACCTTCTACACCGCCGACGTGCAGTCCATCCTCGACGGTACCTGGGCGAGCCGCGCGTATTGGGAAGGCCTCGACAAGGGCATGGTCGACCTTGACGCACTCAGCGCGAATTGCGCCGCCGGGACCCAGGAGAAGATCGACGCCGCCAAGGCGAAGTTCGCCGACGGTACCCTCAACGTGTTCGCGGGTCCCCTCGCCGACCAGGACGGAAACGAGAAAGTCGCTTCCGGCAAGGCCATGACCGACGACGAGGTCTGGAACATGAGCTGGTTCGTCAAGGGCGTGATCGGCAAGATCCCGCAGTAAGGTCGCAAAGCGACCTTACTGTATGAGTTTACCGGCATCGCCGGTAAACTCAATGCAGAAGGACGCGGGGCGATTTCTTACTGGTGAAGTTTATCCGCCTCGGCGGATAAACTTCATGCAGGGGAAAGCAAAGCGACCTTACTGTATGAGTTTACCGGCATCGCCGGTAAACTCAATGCAGAAGGAAGCGGAGGGACGCGGGTGGGTTGTCCTTGCTCATGACTCGCCATCCGTTCCCCTCCGCGCCTCAATGCCGCTTTCAGGCCCGATGCCTTTCTCTCTGCGAGGCATCGGGCGTGACAGTGAACGTTCACGGCATCCTTATGCGTCCTTGCGGCGCGGGGACGCCTTGTTCTTTTTTAAAGGGAACGGACGCCGTCCTTCCCGATATCCCGCGCGACGCGCGTAACGGGGAGCGTTGATGGCTTACATTGAACTACGCGGAATAACGAAGGCTTTCGGGAGCGTTATCGCGAACAACGGCGTATCGCTCGAGATAAACCGCGGCGAGATCCTCGCGCTTCTCGGGGAAAACGGCTCGGGGAAGAGTACGCTCGTCAACATGCTTTCCGGTATCTACTCGCCCGATTCGGGCACGATTTCCATCGACGGGAGCGAGCGCGCGTTCGCCTCTCCCCAGGACGCGATCAAGGCCGGCATCGGCATGGTTCACCAGCATTTCAAGCTCGTCTCGGTCATGACCGCGCGCGAGAACATCGCGATCGGCGACCGCAAGGGATTCTTCTCGGACGGACGCAAGATCAACGAGCGGATCTACCAGATCGAGAAGCGTTTCGGGCTCGTAACCAACCCCGACAAGAAAGTGTACAACATGTCCGTCGGCGAGAAGCAGACGGTCGAGATCCTGAAGGTCCTCTATCGCGGCGCCAACGTGCTGATTCTCGACGAGCCGACCGCGGTGCTCACGCCGCAGGAAACGGCCCAGCTTTTCGCGATACTCAGGAAGATGCGCGACGAAGGCTGCGCCATCGTCATCATTACCCACAAGCTCGGCGAGGTCATGGACATCTCGGACCGGGTGACGGTCCTCAGGCGCGGGATGAGCGTCGGCACCGTCAAGACGGCGGAGACCTCTCCCCGGGAGCTTACCGAGATGATGGTCGGAGCCGAGGTCTCGCTCGAGATCGTGCGCGCGGCCGTCGAGCGCTCCGAGAAGCCGCTTCTCGAGGTCGCGGGTCTCTCGAAGCGCGACGACGAAGGCGTGCCGCTGCTCGACGCCGTGTCGTTCTCCCTGTACGGGGGGGAGATTCTCGGCGTCGCGGGTATCGCGGGCTCGGGACAGAAAGAGCTGTGCGAGGCGATCGCCGGACTCATGCGGGCGGACTCGGGCTCCATCAAATTCCTCGGCGACGAGCTCACCGGCCTCACGCCGCGCGCGATCATCAAGCGCGGCATCAGCATGAGTTTCATTCCGGAGGACCGGCTCGGCATGGGGCTCGTCGCGGGAATGGACGTCGTCGACAACGTGATCCTCAAGTCCTACGCGAAAACGAAAGGGTTTTTCGTCGATCGCGTCGCCGGTCGCGCCCACGCGGAACACGTCGTCCGCTCGTACGATATTTCGACCCCCTCGGTAAATCACGTCGTCAAGAAGCTCTCGGGCGGGAATATCCAGAAGGTGCTCCTCGGTCGCGAGATCGAGCTCGGTCCCCGACTCCTCGTCACCGCCTACCCGGTCCGGGGACTCGATATCGGCGCGTCCTGCACGATCTACGACATGCTCAACGAGCAAAAGCGGCGGGGCGTCGGCATCCTCTTCATCGGCGAGGATCTCGACGTGCTTCGCGAGCTTTCCGACCGCGTGCTGGTTCTGCACGCGGGCGCGGTGATGGGTATCGTCGACCCGGCGAAAACGTCCAAGGAAGATATCGGCCTCTTGATGATGGGCCACAAACCGGAGGCCAAGGCATGATACGAATCGTCTCCCGCGCGGAACCCTCGCCGTTCCGCGAGAATCTTTTGAGGGTCGGCGCGGTCGCCTGCGCGCTCGCCGCGTCAGCGGTGATCATGGCGTTGATCGGGTTAAACCCGTTCGACGTGTACGCGAAGATGCTCGCGGGTTCGCTCAAGAGCGCCTATCGATTCCATGAGACCGTCAATAAGGCCATCCCGCTCGTTCTCCTCTCGCTCGGGACGACCGTCGCGTTCAGGATGAAATTCTGGAATATCGGCGGCGAGGGTCAGTTCTATCTCGGCGCGTTCGGCGCGTCGCTCGTCGCGTTCGCATTCCCCGGCCTGCCCGCGTACGTTCTCATCCCGTTCATGCTGATGACCGCGTTCGCGCTGGGCGGCGCGTACGCCCTCGTGCCCGCCTTCCTCAAGACGCGCTTTCAGACGAGCGAAACCCTCGTCACGCTCATGCTCAACTACATCGCGCTCAAGTGGATCTCGTTCCTGCAGTACGGGCCCTGGAAGGATCCCGGCGCGAACGGCTTCCCGAAGATAGCGACCTTCGTCGACGGCGCGATTCTCCCGAAGTTCCTCGGCATACATTCGGGCTGGCTCATCGCGGTAGGGCTTGCCGTCGTGATGCACTTCGTGCTGAAGAAGTCGAAGCTCGGCTACGAGATCGACGTGCTCGGCGAGAGCGAGGCGACCGCGCGGTACGCCGGGATGAACGTCGCGCGGGTAACCTTCGTCGCGATTCTCCTGAGCGGAGGGCTTTGCGGGATCGCCGGAATGGTGCAGGCCTCGGCGATCGAGCATTCGCTTTCGGATCAACTCTCCGGCGGATTGGGCTTCACCGCGGTCATCACTACCTGGCTCGCGCGCCTGAGCCCGTCCATGATTCTCGCCGTGTCGTTCCTCTTCGCGATTCTCCTTCAGGGCGGCGCGTTCCTCCAGACCTCGCTCGGCATGCCGGCCACGGTCGCCGACATCCTGCAGGGCGTAATCATCTTCTTCGTGCTCGGAAGCGAGTTCTTCGTGCGCTACCGGTTCGTGCCCGTTGCGCGCTCGCGTAAACCCAGGGGAGGCAGCAAATGATCTCGTTCGTCGACGCGCTCTCGCTATTCCTTCAGACGTCCGTGCAGATGGGCACGCACATCCTCCTCGCGACTCTCGGCGGGATCCTCTGCGAGAAGGTCGGAAACATGAATCTCGGCATCGAGGGCATGATGCTTCTCGGCGCATCGGTCGGGTTCTCGGCGGCCCTTGCCACGGCGAATCCCGCGATCGCGATCCTCGCCGCGGGGCTCGCGGGCGCGGCGGGCGCCCTTATCTACGCGGTGATTACCGTCACCCTCAGGGGAAACCAGGTCGTCACCGGGCTCGTGCTCACGATCTTCGGAACGGGCGTCTCGGGCTTTCTCGGGAAGGGCCTGTCCGGAAAATCCCTTCCCCCCGAGATATCGCAGGCCTTCGCCCCGGTTACGGTTCCCGTACTGAGCGACATTCCCGTGCTCGGGACGATGCTCTTCGAACAGAGCCTCTACGTGCATCTCGGACTGGTCGTGGCGATCGTCATGTACGTGTATTTCAGTCATACCCAGGCCGGGCTTAACGTGCGCGCGATCGGCGAGAATCCCGGCGCCGCCGACGCCTCGGGAATCAACGTGAACGCCTACAAGTACGCCCACGTGACCGCGGGCGGGTTTCTTTGCGGCGTCGGCGGGGCGTACCTCTCGCTCGTGTTCGTGCCGCGCTGGCAGGAAAACATTACCGCGGGCGCGGGGTGGATCGCGGTCGCGCTCATCATCTTCAGCACGTGGAACCCCCTCAAGGCGATCTTCGCCGCGTACGCCTTCGGGGCGCTCAAGGGTATCGGCTTCAAGTTCCAGAGCGTCGATCTCCGCGTCCTCGGCCACGACGTGGTTTTCTCGCCGCAGCTTCTCGACATGATCCCCTATGTCGCGACGATCGTCGTGCTTCTCGCGATAACCTACCGGAAAAAGAAGGAGTACCAGAGTCCGAAAGGCCTCGGGACGCCGTACTTCCGCGAGGAACGGTGACCCGCCCCTAAAAAAAAGACGGCCCGCACGACGCGGGCCGTTTTCTGTATCTCGTAGTATCGTGGGGCGGGTTTCGCTATTTCACCGTCATCCTGAATACGCCGTCCCAATCCTCGGGCGGCGCGTTCTTGGTGAAATGCTCGACGCGGTCGAGGAAGATCTCGGAGGGATGGTCATTGAAGAGATCGACGTTCCGCTTGAACGCGATCGCCGCCTTGTCCCATTTCTTCGCGCGGTACGCCGTGAGGCCCTTTTCGAAATTGTTCTTTATCTCGAGGAGCTTCGGGTGGGCGGTCGGGATTTCCTGGAGTATCTCGTAGATTCTCACCGGCTCGTTCTTGCCCTTGACCGCGATGAAGTCAAGCTCGCGGCAGAGGAACTGTTCATTCACGCGCTCGTACACGGCCTCGGTGATGATCGACTTGGAGCCGTAGGCCTTGTTCGCGCCCTCGAGGCGCGCCGCGAGATTGACCGTGTCGCCGATTGAGGTAAAGTCCATGCGGTCCCGCGCGCCGACCGAGCCGAAAACGACGTTGCCGGTGTTGATGCCGATTCCGATCGAGACGACGGGGAGCCCTTTCTTGTCGCGCTCCTCGCGTTCCTTCATCATCGCGGCCCTGATCTGCATCGCCGCGCGGCACGCGTTCTCTTCCTTCCTCGGTCCCTCGAAGAAGGCCATCATCTCGTCCCCGACGAATTTGTCGACGTCGCCGTTGTTGTTGAGGATGATCTCGGTCTCGAGGTCGAGGTAATGGTTGAGGATCGTCACGACCTCTTCCGGGTCCATGCCCTCGCAGAGGGTCGTGAAACCGCGTATGTCGGTGAAGAGGAAGGTGAGCTCCTTGCGCGCGGTCGACGCGGTTCCCGTTTCCGCCTGCTTGAGGGTCGACGCGGAGATGTAGGGGACGATTCCGCGGATGACCGTGACCATGTCGTTTATCTCGGACGAAAGCGACTTGATCTCGTCGTGGCTGTGGACGCAGTCGTTATAGACGAGCGCGGTGGACGATATCCTCGACTGTCCGCGGATCATCGTGGAAAGGATATCTGAAATCTTCCGCACGTTCATTCGGAGGAAGAGGAGCGGGTTGACGATGTAGTTTCCCACGAGGTAAGTGAGGATGATCGCGAGGTAGAGGAAGAATGCGGTGAAGACGATGACCGAAACCCTCGTGAGGAAATACGGCCGCATGACGACGTCCTCGCGAAAGGTCATCACGGAGTACCCGAGGAGCCGCTCTCGCTTGATCTTCTCGGTGCCCTTCGTGACGGTATTCATCTTGATGATCGGGCTCGCGTACACGAAGAGTTTCTTTCCCTCGTCGTGCGTGGAAACTACCTTCGTATCGCCCGTGATGGACCTCGCGTAGCTTATTGCCCGCGCCGAGGGGAGGGCCTCGATCGCCGGGTATTGCGTGCCCATGCTCGACGTGGAGAACTCGGCCTTGAAGTCGGTCGCCGTGGCGTCGAGGTCATCGAGATAGGTTTCTCCCTTGAGGTTCGTGTAGATCGTCAGGTCGTCGTAGGAGAACTCAGCCTTCGTGTTGAGCTCGTATTGCCTCGTGAGGAACTCGAACATCGCGATGCTGTCGCCGAGGTTGACGCGGTAGATCGCCGAAGTCTGCTCGACCTGGCTTTTCGCCGCGTCGCCGACCGCCTTGAGGATGGTCGTGCGGTAGCTTCCGAGGAGCACGACGCTGAGGACGAGGAGTATGATGGAAATGATTCCGATGAACGCGATGAAAAGCTTCGTCCGGATACGCATGAGAATGTCGAGGGCCGAGGGGCGTCCCTTGCCCGCCTTGGCGTCCGCGGCAGTCATGATCGGGTTCGTTTTCTTGAACTCGCGATACTCGCGATAGACCGGGTTCGAAAGATTGAGGAGCTTGAGAAAGACGACGACCGAGGCTATGTTGCCGGCGAAGGAAAGAACCGCCATGGCGACGGCGACGGGGGGAAGCGCCGCGAACCAGGAGGGCGAATCGGCGAACCGGAGCATCGGTACGATGAAGGCGTACGTCATGACCGTCGTGCCGACGATGCGGGTCGCGGTCGAGACGACTCCTTCCGGAACCGCGAATTCCCCCATCTTGTCGGGGATAGCGAAGGCGACCAGTTTATAGATACCGATCGCCGGGACGAGGTACGCGAGGAACAGGAGGGCTCCCTGCGCGGAAAGGCCCGTCGCTTTCAGATACTCGAGCGGAAAGGTGAACGGAAAGAATATCTGCGGGATCGCCGCCGCGGCGCGCGTTCCGACCGCTCCCACGGAGAGGGGGAGGAAGAACCACGCCACGAAGAAAAGCCCGCAGAGCGCGTCGATGGTCCTGAATGGCCTGAATCGGTCGTTCATTGAGCGATACCTCACTCGTCGCCCGCGAGGGCCCGGATCTTGTTGTTCGTTCGCTCGAGGTAGGCTTGCGCCTGCTCGTAGTTCGGGTCGATTCTCAGGACGGTGCGGAACTTGCTCTTGGCGTCGTCGTAGTCCTCTTCGTTGTACGACGCGATACCGTCGCCGTAGAGCGCCTTTACCCTCTCGAGGACCGCGGCTTTCTTCGAGGCGAGCACGTCCTTGCTGGACTGCTTCGTCATTTTCGCCGACATGTCCGCGATCGCGTTCCATGCGGTGACGAGCTCCCCGCGCGAGATGTTGCCGTCGATTCCGGCCGCGATGTCGTCGATCTCGGCGTCGTAGTCGCGCACCGTCGCGGCCTTCGCGATTTTCGACTTGAGGCTGGTCGCCTCAGGGGTGCGGTTGATCGCCATCGCGATGTTTGCCTTTTCCTCGGCCGAGCCGAGTTTCTGCATGCCGTAAAGGGTCGTTCCCCAACGGAGATAGAGCTGGTATTTGACGGTCTGGATCTCGTTCGAGGTATCGAGGTTCACGTTCGCGGCGATCTTCTCCGCGCGAAGGATCGCGGCCTCTGCCTCGCCGTACTTTCGCTCCTCGAGCTTCGCCTTCGCGAGGTCGATATCCTTCTTCGCGAGTCCCATGACGTAACCGTCGATGTTCTTCCGGCTGCTCGACGCCGCGGAATTGCCCGGGTCAAGCATCTCGATCTCGCCGATCATGCGCGAGGCCTGGGGGACGAGCTTCCCGAGGGTGAGGGATTTCTTTTCGGCGAGGATCTTCGATTCGATGGTGGAGAGTTTCGCGACCCTCTTTTGGACGACGGCCTTTCGCGCGGTCGCGCTCGCGTACTTGACCTTGAGAAGCGCGTTGTCGGACGGATTGATCGTCGCGGCCCGCGCGACCGCGAGCGCGAGCTCATAGTCCTCGGCCTCGGTTCTCTTTCCCTTGGCCTGGAGCCGCTGGGCCTTTTTCAGGTTCTTCGCGAAGCTCTCCGCCTTGAACGCGTCGACCTTCTCGACATACGACTGGGCGTCCCCGTTCAACGGGTCAAGGAGGAGGGCGTTTTCGAAGAACGCCCTGACCGTCGGGATTTGCGCGAGATCGTTTTGCGCGACAAGCGTGTCGTTGTAGCGGGCGACGCCCTGGCTGTAGAGAAGGGCGGCGCGTTCTTTCGCGGGAACGTTTTTCGCGAGGAACGCGTCGGGGCCGGACGTCGCGCATGACGCGAGAATGACGATGCATATCATGAGCGTAAGTGAAGCGTACGCGATTCGGTTTTTCATGGTATCCCTCCGTAACAATAAGCCGTAAGTTATTATCCTGGATCAAAGTTTAGCGTATTTGAGAGTCGTTATCAATTTGGCGACGGGGTTCTTCCCCGGAACTTTTGTCTTATTGTCCCGATTATACCATGACGGTATTTATCGTGAAAATGGTATTGGAGATTTTTCGGTTAGACATATTGGAGAAACAATGACCGAAGATATTCCTTGCGCATTTTCGCGAGCGATGATAGAATCCCGTATTGCATCGTATCCCGGAGGTAGACATGAATAAAGCATTTGAAACCGTATACACGCTCCGGTCAGACTCCCATCCCGCCTGAACCGTTCCCGGGTTGACGTCCCGGAGCGTGCCACATCCACCGACAGTACAGTAACTCGAGGGTCCTCAAGTCGCCGGAATAGTTGTATCCGGCAAGACGGGGACGGAAACGGTTATCCACGATCATATCAAGGAGACTACCGTGATCATTGAAAGAATTTCTAAAGACGAGGATATCATGGCCGCCGCGACGCTCGCGCATGCGGAGCACGCCCGGCTTTTCGCGCCCAATCCCTGGCTTCCGCCGCGAACGCGTGGCGATTACGAGGCTCGTATCGGCTGGATGATCCGCGAGGGCGCCGTGTTCGCCCTGCGCGAGGGCGCAACGATACGCGCGTTTCTCGGGGGATTCACTCTCGAGAATTTCCGGAACGAGGGGCCGGGATCGCTTTCGCCCGATTGGTGCATGGGCTTTTCCGACGGAATCGACGCAGGTCCCGCCGCGCGGGAGCTGATCAGGGCCGTTCTTTCGCACGCGGACGGCGAGGGGCTGACGATTCACGCGGCGGGGATTCTCGACGCGCGGCGCGAGGTTCGCGAGGCGTTCTTCCTCTCGGGATACGGGGCCATCGTGCTCGATCTCGCGAGGGCGACCGCCGACCTCTCGCGCGACCTTGAATCGCGCCCGGTCGACCGCGGGGAAGCGCCCGTGATCGTCCGGCGCGCGGAAGGTCGCGACGCCGAGCGGCTCGCCGCGCTCGACGCCCTGCTCGCCGGACACGTTCGCGCGGCGCCTCCGCTCATGCCGGGCGCGCACGGAAGCGACGCGGGCGAATGGCGGGAATGGCTCGCGAAGGAAGAGGCGCGCGCGTTCGTCGCGCTCGAGGGAGACCGGATCGTCGGTTTCATGAAGGCGGAGGATCCGCAGTTCGACGTGAGCTATACGGTTCACGGTCCCTCCACGTTCGCGATCGACGGCCTTTTCGTCGAGCCCGCGAGCAGGGGTCGGGGAATCGCGCGAGCGCTCCTCGGCTCGATCGTCCGCGAGGCAACCGCGCGCGGCAAGACGGTGACGTCGGTCGATTGCGAGACGATGAATCCCGAGGCCTGCGGGTTCTGGACGCGCTGGTTCACCCCGGTTTCATGGAGCCTCGAGCGCCGTTGGGGCGCGGTCTAGGCCGTTGAGGGATGGCCCGTCGCCGCCGGTTCGCGGCCCGGCGGGTTTTCCCTCTTTCGCGCGGCGTCCCGCCGCGCCTCGCGCGATTACCGCAAACGCGTGACGATTACCGTGTCGAGCGCGCGGTCGCATTCCTCGTTGGCGCGCCGCTCGAGCGAGAAACGGGAACGGTCAATGAACGCCTCGGCCCTCGGGAGGGCGGGCGCGTATCGGAAGGTCCCTCCCGGGCGGAGGGATTCGAGAATCTCGCGATAGACGGCGTGATAGAGCGCGGCGAGCTCGGGATCGCCGCGAGCCGCGCGGACGAAATGGTTCGAGAAGGCCATGTGGGAGACGACGGTTCCCCAGTAATCGGGGATGAAGGAAAACTCGAGCCAGTTCGCGCGGATCGCGACCGAGTCCGCGCCGGCGTCCATGTATTGATCGATGCCGACGGCCTCGACCCCGCGCGCGCGAACCTCGCGGACGAGCGAGGCTTTCTCGCCGCAGCCGATGTCGAGGAACGGTCCCCGGATCGGCCCGTCGCCGAGCCCCAGGATTTCAAGCTGAAACCCGGCCGTGTATTCCGCGCAGGGAAACACGGCGCGGTCCCCCGTTTCCTCGCGCGCGATTCCCCTGATGACAGAGACGAGGTTCGCCCGGTGCGCGAGCACGATCCCTTCGACGGCCTTTTCGGCGTCGACCCGGTTGCCTTCGCGCGAGATTCCCCGGAGCTTGATGATCAGATCCCGATAGAGCGCGAAGATCCGCTTGTAGGACGATTCCGGGAACACCAGGTACTGATTCCTTCCGACGCATTCGCGGATGAACCAGTTGTAGATCGAGCCCGCGAAGGCGTCGATCCGCTCCGAGGCGTCGAGGTTTTGGTAGAAGGCGAGGTTGTCGACGATCGACGCGATCGCGGCGCGGGCCGACTCTCCGTCCTCGAGGTACGCGATGAGCCCCTCCGCGTCGGTCATCGCGTTTTCTCCAGGACGAAAAGGTACTCGCGGACGCGAAGGCTTCTGCCTCGCAGGTTCCTGCTTCCGCGGAAGGCGTTGTACGGGGTCTCGAGCGCGGTCACCGGGCCGTGGCTTCCGAGGATCGCGAGGAGCTCGTCGCGCGGGATGAATCCCTCCGAGTTGAACGAAACGAGAACGAACCTGGCGTTCACCCGTTCCACGAGCGAGGCGAGGGCCGTTCGCGCGGCCTCGCGCCGGTTGTACTCCGACCGGTTCCAGCCCGAGGGGATGCCCGAGACGCGGGAGAGCGAATCGGGCCGCCGATTCTCGCAAATCACGTTGAGCATGAAGTAGTTCGAGCCGTAAGGATGCTGGTTATACGGGGGATCGAGGTACGCGAGGTCGACCTCGGGAAGGAGCGCGCACGCTTCGTTCGCGTCGCCGGTGAGCGCGACGCAGTCGCAGTCGAAATCGCTGAGCACGGGTTTCCTGATCTCGATGTTTCCCCTGATGCGCGAGAGCGCGTCCGCGTTCTTTCCGCCGAACTGCCCGAGCCCCGTCGCGGGGTTCTTGTAGAAGCCCTTGAACACGCCGGCGGTATTCGCGTGGATGGACGCCTCGGAAAGAAGCGGCCCGAGGAAGAAGTCGCGCAGCCTCTCGGGGGCTTCCTCGATGAGCGCGCGCGCGGTGTCGATGTAGCGCGCGTTTCGCGCCGTGTAGAACGCCCGCTCTCCCGCCTGGATCGCGCGGTCGTCCCTCGGGGCGTACAGGGCGGAAACGATCCCCTCGACAAGCGGGCCGTCCTCGAGCTTCCGGGACATCTCGCGGAAACAGTCGTCGAATTCGCGCTCGGGAAAGTCGCCGCGATTGGCGAGATAGCAGCGGTTGATGACCGCGGCGTAGCGCTCGAGGTCGTTCGCGTAAAGCGCGTCGCAGTGCCTTTTGAGATATCGCGAGACGACACCCGAGCCCGAGAAGGCGTCGAAGGCCGAGACGCGACGCTTCCCGAGGCGCGCCTTGACGGTCTCGACTCCCTCGCCGATGAACGGGAGAAGGGCGCGCTTGTTGCCGATGTAGGTGATGAGCTGCTCCGAAAGATACGCCGGGTTTTCCGTTATGGCATCGTCGTGACGGTCAGCCTCGCGGCGTCGGGATATCGTGGCGCATTCCGCTTCCAAGCCGTTGTCCTCCGGGTTTCCGCCATTCTACCCGAAAACGGGCGATGTCGTCACGTGCACAGGCGAGGGCATCGGCGGGCCTCCGTCGCGGCCCCGCCAAGGGCGAGGTCCGCGCCGCGACGTGACTATTTCGACTCGAGTTTCGTGATGTCCGCCTCGAGCAGGTCCCGGAGGGTTCCTTCGAGTTCCGCCTGGTCGCCGGCGGCCGTGACGCGCGCCCCGAGCTGCCCGAACCGGACGAACTGCGGCGAGTCGAGGTCGAAACCGATCACGCTCAGGAGCTGCGTCGAGGTCCTCACCGGCAGGTCTTCCGTCGTCTTGTTGTTCCGGTCCTCGTAGATCGCGGCGATTACCTTCTCGGGCGCGACTCCCGCCGTGTTCTCCCCGTCGGTGACGACGATGAGGCTGTTGAGTATCGTTCCCGACTGCGCGAGGATTCCGGAACCGCGCTCGAGCGCGAGGCCGATCGCGGTGTTCCCTCCCGGCGAGAAATTCCTCGGGACGCAGGCGCGGGTAAACCGCTCGATGCCGTTCTTGTCGAGCCTGGTAAGCGGGAGTATCTCGCGCACGCCGCTCTCGAAGGCGAGTATCGAGACGTTGATCGTGATGCCCGGTTGGTCCGTCGCGAGGGCGGACAGATAGTCGGCGACCTTTTTGAGCGCCTCGGCGGCCTGGACGTATTTCGCCGTGCCGCCCGAGGAGGGGGGATCGGCCATCGAGCCGGAGGCGTCCATCATGATGACGATCGAGATGCCGATGTCGTCGACGTGGTTCATCCCCGGCGCGAAGTCGTCGTCGAATTTGAGCTCGTACCCTTTCTTGGCGGATTTGACCGCCTCTTCCGGCGCGGGGCCGACGCAGGCCGTCGCGCAAGCGAGGATAGTCGCGGCGAGCGCGACAAGGGCGATTTTCGGTTTCATGCCCTACTCCAGCGAGATGAACTGGACCTCGACCCGCCGGTTCTTCGCCGGGTCGCTCGCGTCGACGGGCTCGTCCCACCCGCGCCCCTCGGTCACGACGCGGTCCGCGTCGACCTTATAGCGCTCCACGAGCGTCTTCTTGACGAACTCGGCCCGTTTTTTCGAAAGGAGTTTCGCCTGCGCGCTCGCCGCGATGAACTCCTGCTTGCCCTTCGCGCGGAATTCCTCGACTTTCGCCGTGTCGAGATGCCCGATCAGCTTGACGATCGTCGTCGAGAGGAACTTCGTCTGCTCGGCGACGAGGGCGAGTTGCTTCATGTTTTCCTTCGCCTCGGCCGTGTTCGCCGAGGGGTCGAAGTCGATTCGCTGGGCCTCGAAGTAGAGCCGCACGTCGTTGGTCAGCACGACGCGCTGGTTCTCGAGGTCGGCGATGTCGAACGCGGCCTTCTCGTTGAAGGAATTCACGACGCGGTTTTTCTGTCCCGCGAAAAGGCCCTTTGCCTTAATTCCGGAGACGACGGAATCGGTGAGCACGCGCTCCGGATCGTAGGACGCGTTCTCCGGAAGCGCGCCCGCCTGCTTGTAGTACTCCTGCGCGAGGAGGAATATCTTGTGCGCGCCGATCTGGTTATCCGCGTCGAAGAACATGAGGCTCTCGGGCCAGTTGGCGACGTGGACGTCCCGAAGCATCTCCTTTGCCTCGTTCTCGCCGCCCGGGAGTTTGTAGAATTCGGCCATTGCCCGGTACGTCGCGGCGTCGATGGACTGCGAGCCCTCAATCATGGCCTCGACGAACGCGGTCATCATTTCGGGCTTGTCCTGCATGAGGTCGTTGCGCACGACGTAGGTGTCGGCGATAAGCTGGTTCGCGTCCCTGGAAGAGATGAGCAATCTCGTGTCGGCGACGTAGTTCGGGGACGAGGGGTCGATCGCGTCCGTGATGAACGGCGTCCAGGAAACCCACGCGACGATTCGGTCGTCGTTCTTGAACGTCTCGAACGCCTTCTCGCCGTCGTCGATCCAGACGACCTTCACGTCCTGGGGATTAAGGCCGTTCTGCGCGAGATACCACAGGAGCAAGAAGCTGAAAGGCGAGTTGCTCGAGGTGAGGATGACGCGGTCCTTGAGGTCCGACGGTCGCTTGATCGTGTTCTTGACGATGATGCCGTCCCCGCCGGAGGACCAGTCGAAAAGGCCGAGCACCTTCGGGACGACGCGCCGGTCGCCCTTGAGCGCGTCGTAGAGGACGGGAAGGCTGTCCATCGGCGCCCAGATGATCGGGTAGCGGCCCGAGGCGTATCCCGACAGCTGCTGGGACGCGCTTTCCTCGTTCACGAGCTCGACCGCGAACTTCCCTTTTTTATAGAAGAGCGAGTCCTTGCTCGGTTTCGCGCCGCCGTTCGCCGCGAAAAGCGCGGCGTACCCGCCCCAGGTGTCGAGGGGGACGCGGATGAGCGGCACCGGACCCTCGCCGAAATCGACCGAGGAAAGCTGATAGCCGCCGACGCCCGAGACCGCGAGTCGCTCCGCGGTCGCGTAGACGAGCTCTCCCTTTCCCTTGCCCGCGGCGCCCTTCGGCGCCCGTCCGGGGCCGAGCGCCTTGTATCCGATCCCGACGCCGATCGCGACGAGAAGGACGAGAATCCCTGCGATTGCTCTTTTCATGATGCGCGCGTTCTCCTTTTTTTTTACCGGGCCGTTCGCGTCAGGCGCGGACGTCGATGAGTTTTTGCTTGAGCTCGTTCTCTATCTGCGCGAGGTCGCTTTCGGCCTGCGCCCGCTTCGCCTTGCCCTCCCGCTGGATCCGTATGGTCTCGTCGATGGTGGAAAGGAGGTCCTGGTTGACCTTTTTCAGGGTCTCGATCTCGACGATACCGCGCTCCATCTCCGTCGCGACGGCGACCGTGCCCTGCTTGAGCATGTCCGAGTTTTTCGTGAGCAGTTCGTTGGTCGCGTCCGAAACGGACTTCTGGAGCTCGATCGCCTTTTTCTGGCGGAGGAGCGAGATCGCGATGACGATCTGGCTTTTCCACAGCGGGATCGTCGTCATGATCGAGCTTTGGATCTTCTCGACGAGGGCCTGGTCGTTGTTCTGGATCAGCCTGACCTGGGGCGCGGTCTGGATCGCGACCATGCGCGAGAGCTTGAGATCGTGTACCTTCTTCTCGAAGCGCCCGAGGAACTGGTTGAAGTCGCTGAGCGACTGGGTATCCGCGGGATCGTTCGAGGCCTTAACCCTCTCCTCGAGCGCCGGGAGTTCCCGTTCGCGGATATCCTTGATCCTGATCTCGCCTGCGGCGATGTACACGTCGAGTTCCTTGAGGTAGTCGAGATTCTTCGCGTAGAGCTGGTCGAGCATCTCGATGTCCCTGAGGAGCCGCATCCGCGCGTCCTCGAGTCCACCGACGATCTTCCCGATCTGGGACTCGATCCGCTCGTAGCGGGCGATGAAGCGCCGGACGCTCCCGAGCAGGGTCGCGAGGAGCCCGCGCCTCGTCGGGTCGAGCGCGTCGACCTTGACGTCCTTGATCTTGAGCATGAGATCGGTGAGGGTCTCGCCGACGTAACCGGTATCGTGGGACCGGATTTGGCCGAGCATGGTGTCCGCGAAGCCCGAGATCTTCGATTGCGCCCCGACGCCGTACTGGATAATCGCCTGCGAGTCGCCGATCGCGATCGACTTAGCGATGTCTCGCGCCTTGGCCAGTTCCGGCTCGGAGAGCGTCAGCGTGACGGTTTCGCCTCGTTCTTCCGTGAGCAATGGTGCGTTCATGTCGGTTTTCTCCTTCGCTTTTTTTTAGGTTATTGGTCGGTGAGTCCTTCCATCCGTATGGTTTTCTCGAGGAGCGAAAGCTCCGCGTCAAGGTCCATGACGTCGTTGGTGAGGAGGTGCGCGAGCTGCTTGGAGTACGCCGCGTCGAGCGTCCCGAGCATCGCTTCCGCGCGGGCGAGAGAGGCGCCGATTTCCCTGTCCGGAAGGTTCTGGGCGGAGAGGGACAGGTATTTCTGCAGGATCGTGATCGTCGCGTCGAGGTAGTAGGAAAGAAACTGCCGCGCGCGCTTGAGGTCGTCCGGGTCGCGCTTGATCTCCGCGAGAATCTTCTCGATGGTCACGGTTATCGCGACGACGGTCTCTTTGGCCTTCGGCTCCTCGATCCTCGCGCCGGCCGCCTTGATCTCGCCGAGCTTTCTCCTTCCCTCGGCGAGGGCCGCGGCGAGGTCGGGGGCTTCGATCCCCGGTTCGGCCTTTCTCCTGAACGCGAGCGCCCCCCCGGCGAGCGCGAGCCCGCTTATCGCGAACGAGACGGGGAGCGCTATGTCCGCGAGCGCGAACGCGACGATAAACGCGCCTCCTGCGAGAGCGCCGGAAATCAGCCAGTCGGGAGAGGAATCCTTCACGCGCGATACTCCATAAGACGGTTATTGTATCCCCTTTTGCGGGATTAAGGCAAGGAAAGTCGGACGGAAGGGCGCCGCCCCCGGGAAAAATGGTTTTGCCCGATTCGGGAATTGCGGATACACTGGTAGCCGTATGAAGCGAATAACCGAAAAACGAAAATCGTCCCCGGGGAAAACCGTCGCCCTTTGCGCGATCGGCTTCCTGGTCGTTTTTGCGTGCGCGACGGGGGCCGCGCTTTGGCTTGCCCTCATGAAACCCGCGGTCTCCATGAAGGCGGTTCCCCGCGACATCAAGGGAGACGTCGCGCGGCTTCGCGTATCAGACGGCGGGGTGGCCATCCCGGCGCAATCGATCGCGACGATCGCCGCCGTGAAGATAAACGACGCGCGCGTGCCGGGCGTTCGCGTCCGCGAGGCGGGCGGCCGCGTGATGTGGGGCGGCGACGCGCGGATTTCCCTCGCCGTCGACGTTGCCGTTCCGAAAGCCGCCCCGTTCGTCGGGGGAAAGAGGCTTCCCGTGTACGCGTCCGTGCGGTTCGCGCTGCTTCCGGGCGAGCGCACGGCGCTCAAGCTGTCCGGCGTATCCGTGGGGCGATTGCGGTTGCCGATGCCGGTCGTCGAGTTCGCGCTCGAAAGAGCGCTCGCGGGCGCCTCGCTTCCGGGGTTCGTGAAGGTTCGCGGCCGGGTTTTCAACGTCGACCTCGCGCGTTTCGGTCTCGGTGGCTTCGGCCCGAAAGGGTGGCATACCCATAAACAGGCGGTCGTGCTCGACGTCGGCGGTCCCGATATCGGCAACGCCGGGAAGAAGGCGGTGAAGTCCACGAAGAAAATCATCAAAAAGGGCACGAAGCTGTTCGATTGACTTTCAGTCGTCTCGGGTGCGTGAAGGGCGCGGTCGTTTCGCCCCTGCGTCGTGCGGAACGCCGTTACTGATCCTCGATCGGGAGCTCCTCGATCGGGATCTCCCCGATCGCGAGACCTTCGAGGGCGTACACCTCGATAGCCTGGGTTCTTCCCTTTACCCGTTCGCTCCCGATTCTGCTGAACGCGTAGCGGTCGGGGTCATTGAGCCCCGTGACCATCGTGGAGGATACGAGGATGTCGTGAAGGTGCGTCTTGGTCAGTTGCTCAAGCCTGCTCGCGGTGTTTACCGTATCGGAAATGACGGTGGAATCCATGCGTCTGTTCTCGCCGATGGTACCGAGCATGAGCGGTCCCCGATGGATCCCGATGCCGAAACTGAGCCGGGCCGCGCGGTCTCCGTTGAATCGCATGAGCTCCTCGCGCATCTCGAGGGCGGCGTCGAGCGCGCGGTCCGGGGCGTCCGGGAAGAGGGCCATGAAGCCGTCCCCGAGGTACTTGTCGATGAACCCGCCGTGATTGCGGACGATCGGGCCGAATCGCTCCAGGAACGTGTTGATGAAGCAGAATGTATCGTTCGGGGTCATCCGTTCCGACAACGCGGTGAAATCCCGGATATCGAGAAAGAAGACGGACATGTTCTCCTCGGAGAAATCGCCGAGGTTGATGTCGATGATGCTTCGCTTGCCGAGGAAGTTCAGGACCTCGTGCGGGATAAAACGCTCGAGCGATTGATTGAGCGCCTGCAGCTCGCGCGTAAAGCGCTCCACGACCGAGAATAGCTGCGTGAATTTCACGCTCAGGAGGATGGCCTGGGTGAAGAGGAAGAAAAACATGCCGATCGAGGTCATGTAGAAACTGCGTATGAGACCGCGCGAGAGAAGCACGTCGTTGAGCACGGCGAGAAGCATGACGGACAGCCCGACGATCACGATGAGCGAGCCTTCCTCGCCGCGTGCGAGCGCGCGGCCGATGGCGACGAGCATGTAGAGCGCGGCGGCGAGGGTGAAATACTCGAACGCGGAAAGGAACCGGAAGTAGAACAGTACGGGGGTGAGGATTACGAGCGCGGCCCAAACGGCGCTTGCCGCGAGAACGACGAGTACCGCGGCCTTTTTGACCTGACGCGGAAAGAGCTGCCGAAAGAAGACGAAGAAAAGAGGGAGCGCCATGTGCGCGGAAAGGATCTCGACGGTCATCGCCGCCTCCCAGCCGAGCGCCGTCGCGGGGAAAAGCGCGGTGAGGATGCGTTCGCCCATGATGAGGTTTCGCGTCGCGAGAAGGATCGAAATGACCCCGAAGAAAAGGGAATTGATGTCCTTTTTCCGGAAGAAGTGAAGCGTCAGGTGATAGAGCCCCATGAAGATGAGCGCGCCCGAGATGAGCGCCGTCAGCACGAGGGCGATGTCCCTCCGGTCGGCGAGGCCCCGCTGAGTCCCGACGGCCGGACTTTGCCAAAGGCCGGTGGTCGGGGAATGGAAATTCGACACGTGCAGGACGACAAGGACGGCGTTCGATTCCGCGGTAAAGTTGGCGATCGTGAGCCCGGTACTCGGTACGCTCGTTTTGTCCGTATCCCCGACGGTTCCGACCGAGGCGACCTTTCGGCCGTCGATGAAGATTTCGCAGGCCGTGTCCGCGTTCGGGAGCCGTATGGCCCAGTCGCGCCGGTCGGGCGGGAGGTTCATCGTGAGCGCGATCGTCCCCGCCTTCATGAGCGATGCCGCGCTTCCCGCGATTCCCGTTCGCGACCACATGCCCGGAACGCGCGTCGTCGTATCGTGTCCCCGCGCGATCTCCCGGCGAACCTCTTCGGGGGACAGGAGCCGGTCGGGCCAGAAGAGCCAGTCGCCGTCAAGGGTGAACGCCCTGAGGTCATTGAAGGAATAGGTGGTGAGATCGATCGCGCCGTTCCGTATGACGGGGTTCGTGCCGAAGTAGTCGTCATGGGTGCAGGCGCCAAGGGATAGAATACCGGCGACAAGAAGACAATGGAAGATGGTTTTCAGGCTTTTTTTTAATACGAGTAATTGATACATGATATAACTATAGCCCTGCGAGATAGTGCCTGTAAATATCTAACGCTGTGCGTGTAGCGCGTTTTTACAGGATCGCGGGGGTATATCCGGTTTGCAGTCCTGCCGATAGGTATATACGTAGTTGTAAGGCTACCTACCGGTAGGTATAGAAGCCGGCAACCCGCCTTGAAAACCGTCCTCGATTCCGGCTAAAATACCGCACCAATTCGAGAGGTTTATCGTATGAAAATGTCCAAGATGTTCATGCCGACGCTGAGGGAAGTCCCGGCGGAGGCCGTCGTAGTCAGTCACCGGCTCCTTTTACGCGCCGGCATGATCCGCAAGCTCGCCAACGGACTTTTCACCTACCTCCCGCTGGGCTTGAGGAGCTTCCGCAAGGTCGAGAACATCGTCCGTGAGGAGATGGACGCGACCGGCTCGCTCGAGTTCAAGCCTTCCGTCGTCGTGCCCGGCGATATCTGGCGCGAGTCCGGCCGCTGGGAGACGATGGGCCCCGGCATGCTCCGCATAAAGAACCGCGTCGACCAGGAGCTCGTCGTGAGCCCGACTGCCGAGGAAGCCTTCGTCGCGCTCCTCAGGAGCGAGGTTGCCTCCTACAAGCAGCTTCCCCTTTCCGTCTACCAGATCAACACGAAATACCGCGACGAGATCCGCCCGCGCTACGGCCTCATGCGCGCGCGCGAGTTCACGATGAAGGACGCGTATTCCTTCCATACGAACGACGAGTCCCTCGACGAGACCTACCAGGCGATGGGCAAGGCGTACCGCCGGATCTTCAGGCGCGTCGGGCTCTCGGTGATCCCCGTTCGCGCGGATTCGGGCGCGATGGGCGGCACGGGCTCGGAAGAGTTCATGGTCGAGAGCGAGGTCGGCGACAACAACCTCATTCTCTGCCCCAAGTGCGGCTACGCGGCGAACGACGAGAAGGCCGCGTGCGCGCCCGACCCGGTAACCGACGGTCCCGGCTCGGCGAAGACCGACAAAGCCTACGCCCCGATCGAGACCCCGGCCGTGAAGACGATCGACGAGCTCTGCGCCTTCCTCAAGACGAAACCGACGGCCTTTATCAAGACCCTCGTCTACAAGGCGATCAACAGCGAGCTTGACCTCGCGTCCGCGCCCGGCTGCGCGGGCTTGAAGCGCGTCGTGCCCGAGGCGGCTCCCGCCTACTATCCCGAGGCCTTCTTCGCTGTGTGCGTCCGGGGCGACCTCGACGTGAACGAGGTGAAGCTCGCGGCGAACCTCAAGGCGAGCGAGGTCGAGCTCGCGAGCGACTACGACGTCGAGCGGCTCACCGGCGCGCCCGTCGGATTCGCGGGCCCCGTCGGCTTCGTTTCCGCGCCCGTCGTCGCCGACGAGTCGGTCATGCGGATGCACGACGCGGTCACCGGCGCGCTTAAAAGGGATCTCCACTTCGAGCACGTCGAGCCGGGCCGCGATTTCGCGCCCTTCATGGTCGCGGACGTCCGCACGGTGAAGGCGGGCGACAAGTGCGCCTCCTGCGGCGCGGAGTACTACAGCAAGAAGGGCAACGAGCTCGGCCACATCTTCAAGCTCGGCTACAAGTACACGAAGAGCATGAACATGCTCTACCTCGACGAGAACGGGAAACAGCAGATGCCGACGATGGGCTGCTACGGCATCGGCGTCGACCGCACGCTCGCCTCGATCATCGAGGAGCATAACGACGCGGACGGGATCGTGTGGCCGATGTCGGTCGCGCCCTTCCACGTCGCGATCGTGACGATCAAGTACGAGGGCGCGATGAAGGACGCCGCCGACAGGATCTACGCCGAGCTCGAGGCCGCCGGGGTCGAGGTTCTCCTCGACGACCGCGAGGAGCGCCCGGGAGTGAAGTTCAAGGACATGGACCTCATCGGGATCCCGGTCAGGATCGTCGTCGGCGAGAAGAACCTCCCGAACGTCGAGGTGAAGCTCCGCGCCGAGAAGGACGCCGCGCTCGTGCCGGCTACCGAGGCGGCGGCGAAGGTCGCCGCGATCGTGAAGGCCGAGCTCGCGAAGGCCCTCGCGTAAGCGACATAGAGCGATTGAACACCGCGCCGGGCGTTGACCCTGCGCGGTTTTTTTTTGCCCGCAGAATACCGGTCGGGCCGGATGGATTCCGCGCGGGCTCGACGCGCGCAGCGGTTATTAGCATGGATAAAACGCAGTGTCGTGATACGATAATCATATCGCTCATTCGTGAGGAAAAAAAACATGAGAAAAATCAGGGCATTGGCAGTATTGGCGCTGGGCTTTTTCTTCGTGGCGTCGGCCTGCTTTGCTGCCGACAAGGGCGCCCTCGCGACGCTTGATCCGTCCGTTCGTTCCGGCGTCTTGCCGAACGGGATGCGCTACTATGTGCTGAAAAACCAGGTTCCCCCCAAACGGGTCGAGATGCGCCTCGTCGTGAAGGCCGGAAGCCTCCTGGAAGGGCCCGGCGAGCACGGTCTAGCCCATGTCGTCGAGCATATGGAATTCGAGGAGACGTCGCGATACAAGCCGCTCGAGGTCATATCCTACATGGAGTCGATCGGAATGGCCTGGGGACCCGAGGTGAACGCGGAGACGAACTATACCAATACGACCTATCGGCTGAGCGTGCCGACGGACGTTCCCGGCGCCGTCGAGAAGGGCATCGATATTCTCGATGACTGGGCTCGCGGACCGGTCGTGACGGACGCGCTTCTCGCCAAGGAACGGAAAATAGTCGCGGAAGATTACCGACTGCATATCGGCAACGCCGCGGGGCGGTATTTCTTTGCCCTGGACGATATGGCGCGGGAAGGTTCTCCCTTCGCGAAACAGTCTCCGTGGGGCTTGCTTGACGATATCGCCAGGCTGACCTCGGATGACGTGAACCGCTTCGTGCGGGACCACTATACCGTCGACGCGATGAGCGTCGTCGTGGTGGGGGACGCCGATCCCGCGGCGATCGAAAAGGCGCTGAAGGGGCGGTTCACCTCGGATTATGGCCGGCCCTCCGGGGCTCCGTCGGCGCCTGCGCCCTCGTTCGCCTCCGTATCGACGGATGCCGTGCGTTTCTTCGACGACCCCGAGCTCGACACGGACAGCCTGGTCTGGTGGAAGGCAGACGAGCGCGTCTCGGGCGACATGAAAGCGGCCATTGCCTGGGATATCAGGGCGGACGTGGCGCTCTCCGCGCTCAACCGCCGGCTTGCCGGTCTGTCGCTGGAGCCTGAGTCGGGCGTCAAGGAGGCCTTCGTCGGCTTCGAATGGCTCGCGGGGCACGGCCGCGGGATATCGTATCGTCTGATCCCGCGCGACGGAATGCACGCGGCGGCGATCGCGTCGTTCATCACGGAGCTCAAGCGGGCCCAGGCGTTCGGCGTCACCAAGGGCGAGTTCGAGCTGGGCCGCGACGCGTGGAAGGGAAGCAACGAGGCCTACCAGACGCAAAAGGCCAATATCCAGAGCGACGACAAGGCCGTGCGCATCGCAGGCGCGATCGCCGATGACGAGTACTATCCCTATACGGAGGGTTTCTATTCCGCGAAGAAGGCCGTGGCCTCAGCTCTCGCCAAGTGGGACGTGGATGCATGGCTCTCGCGATACGCGATTCCCGTTCCCTCGCGGCTCATGGTCGGCACCGTCGGCACGCAGAAATCGAGGGCGCTCCCGGAAAGCGAGATCGGATCGATTGTCGCGCGCGCGCTCGGGACCGCGGTATCGCCCGTCGTCGAAAAGCCCGCCGGAACGCTCATCAAGGACAAGAGCGTTCGCGGCAAGGTCGTCAAGAGCGAGAAGGTCGAGGGCACCCCGTTCACGAAGTGGACGCTCTCGAACGGCATCGTCGCGTATCTCTATCGAAACGGGAATACGAGGAACGACTTCCAGGTACGCGCGTTTTCCTCAGGAGGGATGTCTCTTCTCGACGACGGTGATTTCTGGGACGGCGCGTTCGCCGCGCAGCTCCTCTCGCGGAACGGCGCGGGCGGGCTCGACGAGCAGGGACTCTCGAAATTCCTCAGCGGGATGCGCGCCTCGATTCAGTACGGCATGGACGCCAACCACGCGATGCTGTGGGGCACCAGCGATCCCGCCGATCCGAACGACATGGAGCGCTTCTTCAAGCTGCTCCATGCGAGCCTCGCGAGTCCGCGACGCGACCCGGTCGCCGAGCGGGCCGTTCGCGAGCAGATCGCTGAATGGTTCGCGAAGAACGCGAGCAATCCGGACTTCCTCTATTCGAACGAGATCCAGTCATTGCTGACCGGGGGAAGCCCGCGATTCAAGCCCCTCGACGAGGCGCGGGCGAAGGCGCTCGATCCCGAGCGCGCGTCCCGGATCATGGCCCGCTGGTACGGCAATCCCGCGGACTTGACCTTCGTCATCACCGGCGAGTACGACGAGACGAGCCTCAAGGTCCTCGTCGAGACGTGGCTCGCCTCGATCCCGGCGCGCCCGGCGTCCGACAACGCCACGGTCGATCGGGGGATTCGCCCCTTCAAGGGCCCGCTGACCAAAACGGTTCGCGGAGGGAAGGACGTGAAGTCCGTCGTGACCCTCCTCATGGATTCGGAGTCTCCCGTCGGAGCCAGGGAAATTCAGCTTGCGTACATACTGCGCCAGACGCTCGACATTCGCCTCAACGAGTCGCTTCGCCAGGAGAATGCCGGAACGTATGACGTTGGGGTAGGCTTTAACATGTTCGTGCGGCCGTATGCGCATCTCGCGACGACGGTTCGGTTCACCTGCGATCCCCGGAACAGGGACGCGCTCATCGCCGCGGCGAAGAAGGAGCTTGACAGGATACGCGCGGGGGATATCGACGAGGCAACGTTCGGGAAAGCCGTCGCGATCCAGCGGCAAACGATCCAGGCCGCGGAGAAGACCAACGAGTACTGGAATTTCGTCATGTATCTCGCGCTTGCGTACGGCATCGACGTGCGGGAAACCCTCTCGATTCCGTCCGTCGTCGATTCGGTAACGAAGGACGACCTGGCGAGCTTCGCCGCGCGGGTCATCAAGGGAAACGATGCCCTGGTCGCCATCCTCGAGGCGGATAAATCGTAAGCATTCAGCCCGCCGGGACGAACGCCCGGTCCGCCCGTCGACAGTGATCCGTCTGGCGGGCTAGACGTCTTTTTTCTTGCTCTTCCCGAGATCGGGCGGGACGAGCTGGGCCGCGAGCATTCCCGCGAGCATGAGGGCGGCGCCCGCGAGCGCGCGGGTATCCATCGTCTCGCCGAGCACGAGCCATCCGCCGATCGCGGCGAACACGGTTTCCATGCTCATGATGAGGGCCGCCGGTCCCGCGGCGACGCCTTTCTGCCCGAGGATCTGGAGGGTATAGGCGATCCCTATCGAGCCGATGCCGGTATAAAGGATCGGGATGAGGGAACCCGCCGGTCCGGGGGTGAAGGCCTGCTTGAAGGTGTCGGGGCCGAGTCCTTCCGCGAAGACCGCGACCGCGAGGCTGAGAATCGCGCAGGTCACGTTCTGGACGAAGGCGAGCGCGACGGCGTCGTGACGGCGCGAGAAATGGGCGAGCACGAGGATGTGACCCGCCCAGAAGAAGGCGCTCGCGATCTCGAGCGAGTCGCCGAGCGATACCGAGAACCCGCTTCGCACGCTCATGAGGTAGAGGCCCGTCGCCGCGAGGGCCGCGCCGAGGCCGAGTCCCCAGCCCTGTCTTCTCCCCGCGAGGAGCCCCGCGATCGGCACGAAGACGATGTAAAGACCGGTGAGGAACGCGGCCTTTCCCGCCTCTGTCCAGAGCATGCCTGCCTGCTGGAGGCTCGAGCCGCAAAAGAGGACGGTTCCGCAGACCGCGCCGGCCCCCGCGAGTTTCCTGGCGTCGTCGCGCCGTCTCGCTCCGGCGACCGCACCCTCGCGGAGGCGGACCTTGCCCATCCAGTAGACAAGCGGGAGAAGCGAGACGCTTCCGACGACGAACCGGATCCCGTTGAAGCTGAACGGCCCCAAGGCTTTTCCCCCGAGGCGCTGGGCGGCGAACGCGAAGCCCCACAGGAGGGCTGTCACGAGCAAAAAGGCGTACGAGCGGGCGTGATGGTTGGCTTCGTTCTTCATGGTGTGGCTACGTTGTACCATAAAACCGGATAAAAGTACGCGATCCGCACGCGCGAGAATCCTCAAAAACGTCGAGCGTTTTTTTTCGGCCTGGGATACAGTAAAGAGGTCTTCCGGAAGACGCTATTACATTCTCGAGGCATAAACGGTTATGGAGTATTACTGTCTTCTGCACTCCGCGGTTTCGTACGTCGAAAGCCGCATACGGACCGAAATCGACTTCGGCGCGCTCAGTCGCTCGTTCGGGGTGTCCGAGCCGCATTTTCGCGCCGTGTTCGCGAGCCTGATGGGCGTGCCTCCGGGGCGCTACGCGCTTTCGCGGCGGGTGGCGAACGCCGCGTTCGAGATGGCGCATACCGGCCGAAGCATTTCCGACATCGCGCTCGATTTCGGCTTTGACTGTCCCGACACCTTTACCCGCGCGTTCAGGCGCGAGACCGGCATGACGCCGTCCTCGTTCCGCGCGCGGGGCGAGCCTGTCGGGAGGGTGCCGCTCGCGGCGGGCGCGTACGGACCGGGATTCACGAAGACGGAAAAGGACCCGCCGGTTTTTGCCTCCACGGAGGAAATCATGACGAAAGCGAGAATCGAAAAGGGCACTGAAACCTGCGTGCTCTACGGAGTCCAGAAGGTCGAGTACCGATACGGGGAGTGCACGCCGTTCGCTGCGTCGCTTCGCTCGTGCCTTAACTACCTGGGGCAGGACGCGCGGTACGCGTATCTCATGGCGGCGACCGGGGCCGCGTTCCGGCTCCGATGGAACCCGTCGTGCTGGGACGCGGGCAACGTCGACATCATGAACGTCTTCGCCGATCCCGAGGAGGCCTTCGTTCGCGGCTTCCGGGCCTCGGGCCGCTCGTTCGCCTTCCTGAGGCGCGACGCGGATACGACGAAAGAGGAATTCGCCCGGTTCATCCGCGCCGAGATCGACGAGGGAAGACCGGTGATCGCGCTCGGCATCATCGGTCCCCCGGAGGCGTGCATAATCACCGGCTACCGCGCGGGCGGCGATACCCTCCTCGGCTGGAATTTCTTCCAGGCGATGCCTGAGTTCGGCGGCGGGAAGATCGACGAGTCGGGCTATTTCCTTTCGGATGGCTGGTGGGAAAACCCCTCGACGAGGATGCTCATGTCGATCGGCCCGGTAACCGCGGAGCCGCCCGAGGCCCGGGAAATCCTCAGGACGGCGCTCGACCTCCTCGAGCGGGAAACCGTCACGCGTCCCGACGGATGCGTGCATTCGGGCGGGCAGGCGGCGTACCGGGCTTGGGCCGCGGCGTTTTCCGACGACTCGGGTTTCCCCGAGGGGATGCCGCTCCCCCGGCTCTTCGAGCGCCTCATGTGCAACGACGACGCGCTCATGATGGTCGGCGAGGGCAGGGCGTACGCGGCCGCGTGGTTGAAGGATCTCGCCGTATCGCTCGACGGCGAGGGAAAAGGCGAGCTCGCGGCGCTGGCCCGGAAGGCGGCCGGCTTCTTCGAGGGGGAACAGGCGCTCACGGACGAGATCAACGCGCTTCCGGAGTATCGCGAGCCGGGAGAACGACGCGCCCGCTCCCTCCTCGATCCCGGGGTCAGGAAGGAGATCGTCGCGAGAATATCGCGCGCGGCCGAGCTTGACCGTTCAGCCTCCGGCGCGATACGAGAGCTTCTCGGTCTCTGGCGATAGGTTTTACGACGGCGGATCCGCGCATTGGCGCGGCCGCCGTTTGCGTATATACTGGCGCAATGCGAAATTTACTGCGGTCCTGTTTTTTAGTGCTCGCGTTCGCGTGCATTCCGTCCCTCGTCGCCCTCGCGGAAGCCTCGAGCGTTTCTTCCGCTCCCTCGGTATTCGCCGCGTATCCTCCGGGCGTGTCGGGCGATTACGTCGTGTATCGGGACTACAGCTGGAAGGAGCCGACCTGGGTCGGATTCCTCCGCTACGACGATTCCACCTGGGGCGCTTTCGTGAAAACCCCTTCCGCGAGTTCGGACGTGCGCGTGCTCTTTCGCGCCGAGCTTTCCGACGGGGAACTCGTGCTTACCGGGCAAAAGATCGTCTCGAATATCTCGCAGGCCGACGTGCTCGCGGTCAATTACCTGATGGGAACGCTGCCCGATCTCGTGTCCTGGCGAAGCCTCGCCGCGCGGGAAGGCGCCGTTCTTCCCGCTTCCGCGGCCGTCCCCGGCTCGGCCCGCTCGACCACGGGCGCCGGGCGATCCGACCTCCTTCCTCCCTGCGTGAGCCTCGCGCGCGATCGCGCGGAATTCGGCGGCGAGGTCTCGCTCCTTTTCGCTCCCGAGGTTCCCGTCTTCAATCTCGCGTCGATGCGCAACGCCTCGGGCGGCCAGATGCTCGAGCTCGCGCGCGCGGGTCGGGTACGTTCCGGCGGCGACGAAGCCTTCTTCGGATTCGTCCCGCCGAGACCCGCGAAAGAGGGCTCCGCGCTTTCCGTTCCCGCGAACCGCAAGGTAGAGAGGCGAATCGTCGACGGCGTCGAACTCGCGCTGGACGGTCAATGGACGATGGTCGCGGACAATACCTTCTTTCTCGGGAATTCGGCGGTGGTGATCGTGGACACGCTTGATCTCGGTCTCATGCAGATCCCTCGAGAGCGGCTCGCGCTTTCGCTTCTCCGGCTTTTCTCGCTCTCGAGCGAGTCGTCCTGGGTGTCTCCCTCGTCGCTCGCGGTTTCGGGCACGGCAAGCCGCTTTCGCATCGAGGGCACGGCATACGACGTCGAGTCAGGCACGCAGAATCGCGATATCAAGCTGTGCGTCCCGTCGGCGGACGGGAAACGGTGCGCCGTCGTTTCGCTCACGGTGAACGAGACCGCGTACCGCGCGAATAAAGCCTATTTCGACGCTCTTTTCTGACGAACTCGCGCGCGGGGGAGGAGCGGTTCAGTAGGTGACGGCAAAGTTGAAGTCTATCTCGAAACGGTCGTCGTTGACCCGGTTGTCCGGGCGGAAATCATACGCGAACCCGAGCTTGATCGGAAGGCTTTTGACGCTGTCCAAAAAGACGAGCAGCTCTCCGCCCGCGGCGATACCGCAATCCCATTCGTAGTCGGGGTCGTCCGGCACGTACGCGACGATCGCGTCAGCGACCGGGGAGAAGTGGAATTCCGCGTGTCCGACCCGGAAGAGGCTCGTCTGAACCGAGAGGTTCGCGTACGCGTCCGCGTTTCCCTTGATGCTCGCGTTTCTGATGCCGCGCACGTTCCTGCCGATCTTCAGGTCCGGATCCCCCGAGTTCGCCTCCGTGCCGACGCGAAAGCTCGGGTTGAAACGGTCGCCGACGCGGAAAAAGCGGGCGTATTCGGCGCCGCCCGAGAGGGTTTTCGCGAGCTCGTCGTACGAGGGTTGCGCGATCGCGTATTTCACCCGGATCGTCGCCTTCGATCCCTCGCGGAAATTTTCCTTCCAGTCGATAGCGTCTCGCGTTACCGATTCCTCTCCGTCGACCGACCAGTCAAAAGGTCCGTACGCCAGGTACCGAGGATCCTCGACGAGCGCGAGTGTATTCGAGGGTGAGCCGAGGACGCGGACTTTCACCGTGTTCTTGACGCGCTCGGCGATGTCCCACGAGACCGACGCGCCGACGAAGCCCTTCGGGTCGGAGAACTCCGCCATCTTTTCGCCGCGGTCGACGATCTTTTCGTTCATGCGCATCGCGCCCGCGGAAAGGCCGAACTCGAGCGGGCCGGTAATGATCCCGCCAAGAGCGGCGATGAGGGTAAAGTTCGGGTCGGCCCATTGGAGGTCGTTGCCGTCCCCGGGCGGCGCGGTATAGAGGCCGATCGCGGTGAGGTTCTCGAGGGTTCCCGAGAGATTGGGTGCGTTCGCGATGACGCCAGACATGAAGCCGTCGTTGCTGTTGTAGAATGCGTAGGGGATGGGAATGAATTTCGGTCCGTCCTCGATACGGGTCACCATCTCGGCCGGCACGAGGCCTTCATCGGTTGCCTCGTTTCCGGGTGGAATCCCGATGACGACCGAGGATTTCTTGAACGCCCGAAGGTTTTCGAGTTTTTGCGCGCGCGCCGCGGCGAACGCCTCGAGCTCTTCTCTCGTCGAGAATGTCATGCCCTCCGCTGAACCGACGCGCGCGCGTACGGACTTCTCGCGCGTGCGACCGTCTATCTCATAGGTCTCTCGCTCGATGCGATACCCCCGGGGAACGTTCGTTCCATCGGCGACGACCGCGGCGGCTACGAAAAAGAAAAGGCTGAGGCTAAGGGGATATCGTGCTTTCATGGGATGACCTTGATTAATTCCGTAATAACTATACCAGCCAACGGGCCGAATGTATACCGCGCGCGACGATTTCGGGGCAAAGCCCGTTATTTCTGATACAATGGGGGCCATGAGCGCGAAGAAAAAGGCGGGAACGACCGCGTTCCGCTGTTCACGATGCGGATATACCCAGCCTCGGTGGCTGGGACGCTGCCCCGATTGCGGCGAATGGAATACCTTCGAGGAAACGATCCTTCAGGACGCGGGTTCCCCGGGCGGGCTGATGGCCGGAGTCGGCGGTTCGCTGGCCGGCAGGGGAATGGGCGCCGCGGCCGTTCCCCGTCCCGTACCGCTATCGACCGTCGACGCGCAGGACGGCGCGCGGCTCGCGACCGGGATAGGGGAACTCGATCGCGTGCTCGGCGGCGCGGCGACGAAGCGCTCGGCGATCCTTATCGGCGGCGAGCCGGGCATCGGAAAGTCGACCCTTCTTTTGCAGGCGGCGGCCTCGGCGGCGACCGCGGGAAGGGTTCTGTACGTCTCGGGCGAGGAGTCCGCGGCGCAGATACGGGCACGCGCCGACCGACTCGGGCTCGGCGTCGACCGCATCGAGATCCTTTGCGCGGGCAGGCTCGAGGATATCGGGCGCGCCCTCGACGAGATCAACCCGGTGTTCGTAATCGTCGACTCGATCCAGACCGTGTATTCTCCCGACGCCGGCGCGGTTCCGGGAACGGTGAACCAGCTGAAGCTTTGCGCGCACGAGCTCGTCTCCTGGGTGAAGGAGCGGGACTCGGTTCTCTTTCTCGTCGCCCACGTCACGAAGGAAGGCTCGATCGCGGGGCCGAAGGCGCTCGAGCATCTCGTCGACACCGTCGTCTCCTTCGAGCGGAACGACGAGGACGTGCGCTTTCTCCGCGCGCTCAAGAACCGGTTCGGCTCGGTCGACGAGATCGGGATCTTCCAGATGACCGCCCGCGGGCTCGCGCCCGTCGAGGATCCCTCGACGCTGTTTCTCGTTCGCCGCTCGGGCGAGCTTCCTCCCGGCGTCGCCGTGGTGCCCGTCTTCGAGGGAAGCCGCGTCTTCATGGTCGAGATCCAGGCGCTCACGGTTCCCGCCAAGGGCTCGATGACCCGCGTGTTCTCAGACCGCGTCGACGCCGCCCGCGTGAGCCGCGTCGCGGCCGTCATCGAGAAGCGGATCGGCCTCCGGTTTTCCGACCAGGACATCTACGTCAACGTCGCCGGCGGGGTTCGTCTCGCCGAAAGCGCGATCGACCTCGCGCTCGCCTCGGCGCTCTATTCCGCCCGGATCGACGTTGCCTCCCCGGCGCAGACGGCCCTCGTCGGGGAGCTGAGCCTCGCGGGCGAGGTGCGTCCGGTCGCCCGGCTCAAGCCCCGCGTGAAAGCGGCGACCGCGCTCGGCTTCTCCCGGGTACTCGCGCCCGAGGCCGAATCGGGGGCGCGCGCCGTTACCGACATCAGGGAAACGATCGGTACGCTTTTCGGCAAGACAGGCGCCGGGAATGTCCGCGAGCGCGATAGCTGAGCGGCGAATGACCCGCCCATTGCGCGCGGCTGCGGGATCGGTATCCGCTGAGGGAATCCGCCGAAACGTTTGAAATGCGCGGGGAATGTCGTACACTGGAAAGTGTACGGAGGATCTTGACGCGATGAAAACCCTCGGACAAACGCGACTGTGCGTGGCCGTATGCGCCGCGCTGCTATCCCTCGGTTCTTTCGCGGGGTGCGGCCTCGGCCTGGCTCCCGCCCGGAACGACGCGACGCTCGCGCTCAGGCTCGCTTCCCTCGAAAGCGTTCCGTCGGGAGGCCCCGAATCGTCGTCGCGCGCCGTGATGCCCGGTTCGGGTAATCTCTATATCCGTACCGTGGCCGCCTCGGGCGAGGGAGCGCTTTACGGGCCGTACGCGTTTACCGCCGGCGAGGATTTTGTCACTACCGAGATCCCCGCGGGGACGTATGACGTGTACGTCCTTCATTCCGGGAAGGATCTTTCGTCGAGCTCCGAACGGTTCGATATCCTCGGCGGCTCGTTTACCTTTACCGAGCTGATGTCCCTGCCCGACGAGGGCTTCGTCGAGTTCGTCTCCGAAGACGTCGACAAGGCGGCTCTCGACGAATTCCTCGACGGGATGGTCGCCTTCGGCGAGGTTAAGGGCGTCACGCTCGTCCCTAACATGGTCAATCGCCTGGCGGTCACCCTCGTCCCGATCACCTCGGCGGGATATGATTACGACTTGTCGGGGTCGACGTTGTTCACGTTCAGCTCCTCGGTTCGATCCCGGCATTTCTACCGCCTGAGCGGGATTACCGTATCCCTTCCGGTCGTCGATGGTAGCCTGTCGCTGAGGCTCGTGGACGAGACCGCTTCGGGCACCGTAATAAACGGGCTCGCCTTTTACTCCGAGTCCGGGCGGCGCGTTCCGGCCGCGCGCAGCGGGACGTCGCTCGTCTCCGGGCTGACCTGGACCATCGCGGCCTCGGACCTTAACGAGATCGCGCGCTCGGACGGGTATCTCGAGCTCTATCAGTACCTCGACTACACGGGGCAATTTTACGCCACGTACTTCAACACGGCCGGGGGAGTGAAGGTATCGTTTAACGGTAACCCGACCGCGGACTACCAGGGAAAGCGGGTCCTTTTCGCGATCTACGACGACGCGGCCTATCAGGAGCTCCTCGCGGGCGCGTCCTGGCAGCGGATCGACCCGATCGCGAAGGGGATTATCCCGCTCGACGACGCGACGGGCGACGGTTCCGCGTCGGTATCGGCATCCCTCATCGACGGCACGACGTATTATTATTCGGCCCAGGTCGACGTCGGGAACCACTACGCATCCCTCGCGAACCTCGCCACGGCCGATATCGCGACCCTCGTCCCCTATCGGAACGACATAGTCACCGACGGACCGAGCGGCATGGTCGCGTTTACGGCCGGCTCCCCGATCACGATCGACGCCGCCTCTTGCGTGGTGTACGACGAATACGTGTTTTTCGCCGACTCGTCGGGCCCCGGTTCGGGCGCGTCGCCCGCGACCCCCAAATCCTTCGCGAACCTGATGATCGACGTGAACGCCCTGCCGACCGGAAGCCGCGCCATGATCTATCTCGTGGGCGACGTGACGGGGATAACCCAGGCGGCCGGGGGGATGATCATGAAGGACGTATCGGTGCGATCCTACGCCGCCGATGCCTACACGATCAGTCCTCCCGCGGCCCTGCTCAATACCGCGATTTTCAACGTGAACGCAGGGTTTTCCCTCACCCTCGAGAACGTGACGATCGACGCGTCGTACGCGACCTCCGCGACCTATAATCTCATCACGAATCTCGGGACCCTCAAGCTCGGCGATGGATGCACGGTCAACGGCCGGTCGGTAACCGGCTCCGGCACGGGAGCCGGGGTATACAGCACGGGTGATCTCGAGATCTTCGGCGCGACGATACAGAATTGTTCCAATGACACGACCGGCGGGGCGATCTATCTTGACGGCGGAACCTGCACGATCGGGTATACGACGCGTATCCTCGACAATGCCTCGGGCGCTACGGGAGCGGCTATCTACGCGCCGATGGGTACGTCCTGCTCGATTCTCTCGGGCGAGATCAGCGGGAACGTCGCCGGATCTGACGCGGTCATCTACGGCTATGACGACGGTACGCCCAACGTCACGTATGATCCTGTCTTGGTGACGTTTAGCGGTAACCTCCCCGCCAATATCGTTTATGATATCCCGTAGTACTCGAGCTTGCCCACGGGCAGGAACGGAGCGATGAAACGAATAGTGAAGCCCGACGCCGGATGCGTCGGGCTTCTTTTTTTGTTGAAGGGATAGTACTCTTCCGATAGAAATATCAGTCTTCAATGGTAATGACTATTTTCCTATTGACTTTATATATACTAAAGTATATACAGTATAATTACAGGAGGTGAAAGAGATGGGTAAAACTCTTGCACAGAAGGTATTTGAATCGCACGTCGTCGACAAACCGTTCGGCGAGGCATGGGTCCTCAAGCTCGACCGGGTTTTCTGCCACGAGATCACCACGCCGATTGCGATCAACGACCTCGTCTCCCGGGGGATGGACACGGTTTTCGATCCCGACAAGATAAAGGCGGTTATCGACCACGTTACCCCGGCGAAGGATTCCAAGACGGCCGAGCAGGGGCTCGTGCTCCGCAAGTGGGCCGAGCGTCACGGGATCAAGGACTTTTTCGATATCGGCAAGAACGGCGTTTGTCACGCCCTCTTTCCCGAACGCGGTTTCGTGCGCCCGGGCTTTACCGTCATCATGGGCGACAGCCATACCTGCACCCACGGCGCGTTCGGCGCCTTCGCGGCGGGGGTCGGCACGACCGACCTCGAGGTCGGCATCCTCAAAGGGGTGTGCGCGTTCCAGTATCCCGGCACGATCAAATTCGTCCTCGACGGGAAGCTCCCCGCGGGCGTGACCCCCAAGGACGCCATCCTCACGATCATCAAGACCGTCGGGGTGAACGGCGCGACGAACAAGGTGATGGAGTTCACCGGGAGCGCGGTCGACTCGATGTCGATGGAAGGCCGCATGACGCTTTGCAACATGGCGATCGAGGCGGGCGGCACCTCGGGCGTGTGCATGCCCGACGCGGTGACCGTCGATTACCTCTGGAAGTTCATCGGCCCCGACGGCGACAGGAGCTACGCGACGAAGGATGCGGCGCTCGCCGACTTCAAGAAATGGCATTCCGATCCCGACGCGGAATACGAGGCGATCCACAAGATCGATTGCTCCTCGCTCGTTCCCGTCGCCACCTTCGGCTTCAAGCCCGACCAGGTGAAGACGATCAAGGAGCTCGCGGGCACGAAGGTCGACCAGGTTTACATCGGCAGCTGCACGAACGGCCGCATCGAGGACCTCCGCGCGGCCGCGGCCGTCCTCAAGGGAAAAACGATCGCCCCCGGCGTGCGCGGGATCGTGAGCCCGGCGACCCCCGCCGTCTTCCAGGACGCGCTCAAGGAAGGGATCATCCAGGTTTTCATGGACGCGGGTTTCTGCGTGACGAACCCGACCTGCGGCGCGTGCCTCGGCATGTCTAACGGCGTGCTCGCCGACGGCGAGGTCTGCGCGTCGACGACTAACCGGAATTTTTTCGGTCGCATGGGGAAGGGCGGCACCGTCCATCTCATGAGCCCGGCGAGCGCCGCGGCGACCGCGATCGCGGGAACGATAACCGAGGCGGACGCGCCGAAGGCGTGAGGAAAAGGATTGCTGGTAAGGAGGCGACGCGATGCCGAGCTGGAATCCCGGTCTCTACCTGAAATTCGCCGACCAGCGGACGTGGCCCGCGCGGGATCTCGCGATTCGCGCGCGCGCGTGCCTGGCGAGCTGGAATGACGGCGCGTCCCCGATACGCGCCGTCGATCTCGGTTGCGGACCGGGTAACTCGACGGCCGTTCTCGCGGATCTCTTTCCCGACGCCGCGATCGTCGGCCTCGACAGCTCGCCCGAGATGATCGCGAGCGCGAGGAAGACGGCAACGCGAGCCGAGTGGGTCGTCGCGGACGCGAGCGTCTGGAACGCGGACCGGAAGTTCGACCTCGTGTTCTCGAACGCGATGCTCCAGTGGGTGGGCGACCAGATGGCCCTCCTCGAGAGGATCGCCTCCTGGCTCGCGCCCGCGGGCGTGATCGCGGTGCAGGTGCCCGGAAACGGAGGCTCTCCGCTTCATCGCGCGCTCCTCGACGCGGCGGATCGATGGGCGGACCGCGAGCGCTTCGCGGGTCTCGACGACGCGATTCGCTATCGCGAGCCCGATTTCTACCACGACGCGCTTTCGGCGCTCGGCCTCGCGTCGGACGTATGGGAGACCACGTACTGGCACCGGATGGAAGACCGCGAGAGCCTCGTCGAGTGGTATTCCGGCACCGGCATGCGGCCCTGGCTCGACCGGCTCGCCGACGACGCGGAACGGGACGCGTTCAAGCGCGCGGTGCTCGACCGCGCGCGCGACGAGTATCCCGTTCGGGCGGACGGGTCCGTGCTCTTCCCGTTCCGCAGGATCTTCTTCACCGCGTCGCGGTGAACGGGCGCCGGGCGAAAAGCCCCGCGTGAAGCCCGCGCATGAAACCGACTTTTTTTAGGAGACGACGATGAAAAACTTTAACGGCAAGGTCCTGTTTCTCGACCGGAGCGACATCAATACCGACGAGATCATCCCGGCGAAATACCTCACCGAGATCTCGAAGGAGGCCCTGAAGCCCTTCTGCCTCGAGGACCTCAAGATTCCCGGCTTCAACCCGAAATCGGACATCGCGGGAAAGACCGCGATCGTGACGCGGGCGAACTTCGGCTGCGGCTCGAGCCGCGAGCACGCCCCCTGGGCGCTCGAGGTGAACGGCATCCAGATCGTCGTCGCCGAGGGCTTCGCGCGCATCTTCCGGCAGAACATGTATAACTGCGGGATGATCGCGACCGAGCTTTCGGCCGCGGACATCGACGACGTCTTCAAGACCTTCGCGGGTCTCGACACCGGGCTTTCGGTCGACATGGGCGCGGGAAAGCTCTCCTTCGCCGCGACGGGCAAGGACGGGAAGAAGGTCGAGAAGTCGTACGCGTTCAAGCTCGGCGAGTTCGAGGACGCGCTCGTGAAGGCTGGCGGCTGGGTCGCTTACGCGGCCGCGAATTACTGATATCGGCAACCGCCGCGTTCTCGGAACCACGCGATCCTTGCCGTCTCCATGACGGCACGTGACCGCCCGGCAGGATATGGCCGGGCGGTTTTCTTTTATCCGGTGTCCTGTCATTATACCGGAGGCATGTATCCCTCTTCGGGAAACCCTTAACCTATTCAACGGCGATTTCTTGTATTCCATAATCCCATCAATTACACTTTTGTTACGCGAGTAATGATTCGAAAACCGATTTACTCTTCCTGGAGGCTCTATGAATTTCAATATACGACAACGACTCGTAATTCCCGTTCTCGTTCTCCTTTCGGCGACGATTCTCGCGATCGGCGCGATCGCGTTCATTCTTCAGGCGCGAACCCTTGACGAATTGATGCATTCGACGACGGAGTCGAAACTTCTCGAATTCTCGCAAAGAATTGACCGGCAAAAAGATACCGCCAATGTCCTGAAGGCGGCTTTGAACGCCAATTACCTGCGGATAGCGCGAGCCGTCTCCCGGTTGATTGAGGCCGATCCCGCCGTCCTCGAAACGAAGAGGATGAGCAGGCTGGCCGCCGAGATCGGCGTGGACGAGCTGCACGTTACCGACGAGAAGGGCGTGCTTCGCTGGGGAAACGTTCCGGGCTTTTTCGGGTTCGATTTCAACACGAGCGAACAGACAAAACCCTTCCTTCCTATTTTGAGCGATCCGTCTTTCGAGCTCGCTCAGGATCCGGAACCGCGGGGCGTGGACAAGGTGCTTTTTCAATACATCAGCGTCGGACGCGTGGATAAACCGGGCATCGTGCAGATAGGGGTTACGCCGAAAGAGCTCCAGAAACTGCTCGAGCAGGCGAGTATCCAGAAACTGCTCGAGGGCGCGATCGTCGGTCAATCCGGCTTTTTTCTCTCGATCGGCCCCGATCGGAAAATCGTCGCGCATACGAGCCCGGACAAGATCGGGGAGGACTTGTCGAAGGTAACCTTCGCAAGCGATATGCTCGCCCAAAAAAAAGGTTCGATGGAGTACGAGATGGATGGCGCGCGGTACTACGCGTCCTTTGACACGAAAGGAGACAGCGTGATCGCGGCGGTCGTACCATTCGCGGAATTCCGTAATCGGCTTACGGAGCTGCTCACGGGGCTCGTGGTTTCCGCTATACTGTTTATCATTATTTCAGCGGTAATGGCCTTTTTCCTGGCACGTTCTTTTGTCGTTCCCATCAAGGTGGTTCAAAACGCCATGGGAAGGATCTCCAGCGGCAATCTCGTCATTACCGAAAGCGAAGAACGCTCCGTCAATCGCATGGTCGCGCGGGGTGATGAAATCGGGTCGCTCGTCTCATCCATTCTTGAATTGCGTTCGGCGCTTTTCGACGTCGTCGCCGGGATTCGGAACGCGTCAAACGAGGTATCTACCGGGTCCTCCAGCCTTTCCGAGACGGCGGAGGATTTGTCCCAGGGATCGAATGAACAGGCCGCGAGCATCGAGCAACTTTCCGCCTCGGTCGAGGAGTTGGCATCGACGATCCGGCAGAACGCGGACAATACCAATGAGGCGAGTACCTTGTCGCGGCGAGTTGCCACGAATGCCGAGAGTTCGGGGAAGGCGGTAACGGAGATGGTTTCGAGCATGTCGGAGATCGCTTCCAGGATTTCGATCATCGAGGAAATCGCGCGTCAAACGAACCTGCTCGCGCTCAACGCCGCCATCGAGGCTGCCCGCGCCGGCGAAGCGGGAAAGGGTTTTGCCGTGGTCGCGAGCGAAGTCAGGAAACTCGCGGAACGCTCGCAGAAAGCGGCCGGGGAGATTAACGGGTTATCGGTTCGAAGCACCGAGGTCGCTTCTCTCGCCGGTAACGGGATAACCGAACTTGTCCCCGATATACGGAAGACGGCCGAGCTCATACAGGAGATTTCCGTGGCATCCCATGAACAGTCTACCGGCGCCAGCGAGATTGCCCGGGCAATAGGCCAGATGGATCAGGTCGTTCAGAGGAACGCGACCAGCGCCGGAATCCTGGCGACGACTTCCACGTCCCTGGCCGAGCAGGCGAACGAACTCGTGAAGAGCGTCGACTTTTTCACGGTGCAGTAGCCGCGGTCGATGGCGTGCCCCGCGATCGGCGCATTCAAATAACTCGCGTACGTATCGCGAAAGCCCGGCGGAAAATCGCCGGGCTTTTTTATGCGAGGGAGACGCATCGGGTAACGTGCATCTATAGTAAATGGTGTTATAGTGTTATCGCCAACACAGTAAGCGATCAGGAGATACCATGACAAGGACAATAAAGAATTCGGTGTTCGCGCTCGTCGCGGCGGTCGCGCTCATGCCCGCCGTCGCGTTCGCGTCCTGCAAAAAGGGCGACCAGGCGGGGATGTCCGCGCAAGTCCCGGCGAACGCGCTCTATAAAAAGGCGGACGCGCCCGTAGCCGACCGCGTGGAGGACCTTCTCGCGCGCATGACGATCGACGAGAAGATCGGGCAGATGACCCAGCTCGAGAAGGGCAGCGCCCGGCCCGGCACCGTTCGCGAGTTTTTCCTGGGCAGCGTGCTCTCCGGCGGCGGCGGCTCACCCGACCCGAACATGGCGGACGCGTGGGCGGACATGGTCGATGCCTTTCAGGCCGAGGCGCTCGAGACGCGGCTCGCCATCCCGATCATCTACGGCGTCGATTCGGTTCACGGGCACGGGAACCTCCGGGGTTCGACGGTATTCCCGCACAACATCGGCCTCGGGGCTGCGGGCGACGTCGATCTCGTGCGGCGGATCGGGGAGGCCACGGCGATCGAGACCGCCGCGACCGGGATCCCGTGGAATTTCGGTCCGTGCGTCGCCGTCGCGCGCGACCCGCGATGGGGCAGGTTCTATGAATCCTTCGCGCAGGATCCGCTCGTCGTCGCCGCGTTCGGCACCGCGTATATCGAGGGCTATCAGGGCGCGGACACGGGCGGGGTACAGCCGGTCGCCTGCGCCAAGCATTTCCTCGGGGACGGCGCGACCGCCTGGGGCAGCTCGAAGACAGGCTCGTACAAGCTCGATCAGGGCGACGTCCGGGGCGACGACGCATTCCTTCGGGAAGTCCTCCTTCCTCCCTACGCCCGGGCGGTAAAGGTCGGCGTCAGGACCGTCATGGTCTCCTTCTCGAGCTGGAACGGCGTGAAGATGCACGGGCAGAAAGAGCTCATAACCGACCTCCTCAAGGGCGAGCTCGGTTTCTCGGGTTTCGTCGTCTCCGACTGGGCGGGCATCGAGCAGGTTGACCGCGATTACTACAAGGCCATCGTCGCGGGCATAAACGCCGGCATCGACATGAACATGGCGCCCTACGACGCGCCCGAGTTCATCAGGACCGTCAAGGACGCCATCGAGGCGAAGGACATTTCAATGGAACGGATCGACGACGCGGTCAGACGTATCCTCCGGGTGAAATTCGAGATGGGCCTGTTCGAGCACCCGAAGGCGAACCTCGACCTCATCGCGAAGATCCGCTCGAGCGGGCATCTCGCGCTCGCGCGCGAGGCCGCGGGCAAGAGCGCCGTCGTGCTCAAGAACGACGGGGGCGCGCTCCCGATAGCGAAGTCGGCGGGCGTTCTCTATGTCGCGGGAAACGCGGCAAACGACATCGGCGTGCAGTGCGGCGGATGGACGATCGCCTGGCAAGGCGTGGCCGGCCCCGTCACCGAGGGGACGACGATCCTGTCGGGCCTGAAGGAAAGCCTTCCCGGTACCGAGGTCGTGTACAGCAAGACCGCCTCCTTCGAGGGCGCGAAACGGGACGCGACTTGCGTCGTCGTGCTCGGCGAGATGCCCTACGCGGAGGGTGTCGGGGATTCGGAGACCCTGTCGCTCGGAGTCGAGGCCGCGGAAACTTTCGCGCGGGCGCGCGCCTCCTTTTCCCGCGTGATCCTCGTGGTGGTGAGCGGGCGCCCCGTCGTGCTCGACGCGAGCGAACTCAAGGCGGACGCGATCGTCGCGGCCTGGCTTCCCGGCACCGAGGGCTCGGGCGTCGCCGACGTCCTCACGGGGGCGAGGAAGCCGACGGGACGGCTTTCGTTCGACTGGCCCTCGTCGGTGTCCCAGCTGCCGCTCGGCCGGTTTATCGACGGGTCGGAGAAGCCCCTGTGGCCGGTCGGCTACGGGCTTTCCTACTGAGTCCGTTTATCGAATGGCGAACGGGCGCGGGGCGAGGCTCTCGCCCGGCACGAAGGAGACGGGAAAGACCTCCTCGCGTTTCGGCACGTTTCCCTTTCCGACCCGCTCGAGGATGATCTGCGCCGCCCTCCGGCCCATCTCGATCAACGGCTGCTCGTTGGTCGCGATGGCGGGGACGATGAAACGGTTCTTGAGGAATCCGTCGAAGCCGACGATGGAAAGGTCTTTCGGCACCGAGAGACCGAGGTCCTTCGTCGCGAAGAAGGCCGCGATCGCCTTGTTGTCCGTGGCGCAGAAAAGGGCGGTAGGCCGCGACCCGGGGTCCGAGAAGGCCCGGCAGACGACGGCGCGGTTCGTCTCGCAGCCGTAGTCGCCCCTGAGGATGTCGCGTTCATCGGGTTCGGCACCCGAAAGCTCGCGGATCGCCCGGCGGAAACCGCGCTCGCGGTCTGATATGTTCGCGTTATAGAGACCGGGAAGGAGTCCGAGGAAGGCGATCCTGCGATGGCCGGCGGCCCAGATACGTCGGGTCGTCTCGTAGGCGGCGCTCTCGTTGTCGGTGTCGACCCAGGAGATCCCGCGATGGGCGGGGCGATCGGCGAGTACCACGCACGGGATGTTTCGCGCCTCGATGTCGCGGATCATCTCCTCGGGAATCGCCTTGAGCCCGACGTATATCATCCCGTCGACCTTGCGCTGCCGGTAGGGGCGCAAATAGTCGAAGCCCGGATCGTCTTCCGAGATCGGCGAGATGAGGATGTCCTGACCGTGTTCGCGGCAGGCGGTTTCTATGCCCCTGAGCACGAGGGTGAGATACTCGTTTTCCAGGTTCTCCCCGAAGCGCGCGGGGGTCATGACGCCGATCGTGTCGTTGCGTCCCGAGTTGAGGGCTTTTCCCGCGAAACTCGGCACGTACCCGAGTTCCCTGATCGCGGCGAGAACCTTCTGTCGGGTCTCCGCGCGCACGTTGCCTTCATTGTTCACGACGCGCGAAACGGTGATGAACGAAACTCCCGCGAGCTGGGCGACTTCCTTTTGCGTGGTCACGGGGCCTCCTCCTCGACCTAGCCGACGAGGCTCGCGAGGAGCGAGGGGACGGCGATGAAGTTCCCGATCGCGCCGCCGAGGCTCGAGAGGAAGAATACGAGAAGCACGTGCGCGATGCGGTTTCGGTAAAAGCCCCTGAGCGTCGTCACGTCCTCGGAGATGGTTTCCATATCGCGGACGCGCGGCTTTCGGACCCATGCCTGCACCACGCCCGAGATGAGTCCGACCGCGATGAAGGGATTGATCGTGGCGACGGGGGCGGCGAGGAAGGAGACGAGTATCGTGAGCGGGTTTCCGAGCGCGACAAGCGCGCCGAGGGCGGCGAGACTTCCGTTCCAGAGAAACCAGCGGAGGAGCATGTCGAGGGAGGCGTTCGCGCCGCCGGTGAAGAAGCCCGCGACGACGAGGGCGACGAGGATCGCCGGGATCGCCCAGCCCGCGAGTCGCGAGCCGATGCCCTTGGGGGGAACCTCGGCGATATCGGTCGTGTAGGCCGAGCGCGCGCCCGAGGCGAGTTCGCCGAGGATGCGTTCCGTTCCCGGCAGGTGCCCCGCGCCGAGGATGGCGACGATCTTCGTTCCCTTCGCCTCCCAGATGTGGCTCGCGAGGTAGCGGTCGCGCTCGTCGATGAGGACTTCCTTGACGGTCGGAAGCTCCTTCGCGAGCTCTTCCATCATGCCGTCCATCGCTCCCTGTTCCTTGAGTTTCTCGATGTCCTCGCTCTTGATGTCGTCGTCGGAGAATGCGCTCGCGACGAGGGTGGCGAGGAGTTTTACCTTGCCCCAAAAACCGTTCTTCGCCCACGCGCGGCGGAGGGTGACCTGGATGGGGCGGTCGACGAGCGCCGTCGGGATGCCTTCCGCCTCGGCGACCGCGATCGCTTCCTTCATCTCGTCGCCGGGCTTCACCCCGACGTCGGCGCCCATGCGCCGCTGAAAGGAGCCGAGCACGAGGTTCGCGAGGAGGAGGAAACCCTTGCCTTGCTTGAGGACCTTGATCACGTCGAGTTCCTGCCAGCCCTTTTCGTTCCTGATGGCCTGGAGGCGTCCCTCGTCGAGCTCGACGCACACGCAGTCGGGCCGTTCCTCTCGGATGGTTCGCGTCGAATCCTCGATGCTTTCCTTCGATACGTGCGCCGTGCCGACGAGGATGAACTCGCGGCCTCCCGCCTCTACGCGCCTGATGGTCTCTTTCATTCCTGGCTCCTGCATGCCGCTATCTCTTCCACGATCTTGGCGAGGAACGCGTCCCCGCCGGGATACCGCTCGCGCTTGATGAAGCCCCCCGCCATGTGCGGGTGGCCGCCGCCCGAGCCGATCCCCGAAAGCGCATGCCGGACGACATGGCCGGTATCGATGGCGCGATCGCGGGTCCGGGCGGAGAGGCGGAATTCGCTTCCCCCGGTCTCGATCACGACGACAAAGCTGACTTCCTTCAATCGTAGCAAAAAATCGGCCAGTACGGAAAGTAGTTCCTGGGCGTAATCGCCCGATACCTCGGCGAGAAGCGCCCCGTTCGCCCTTCTGATCGAGCCGAATGCCCGGCCGATGTCGGCGAGCTGATCGACGCTCAACGAGGTGCGCACGATCTCGTGGGCGAGCTCGTTGTTTCCCCGGAAGAAGAGGTCCCGGTGGGCGTCGAGATCTGTTTCGCTCACGCGGCGCGAGAGGAAGTCGGTGTCGAGCTGGATTCCCGCGAGGAGGGCGGTCGCCGTCGTCCGGTCGGGTTCCTCACCGGCTTCCTTCCAGTACGTCCAGACGATGGACGAGCAGGACCCGCAATCGGTGCGCACGTCCGCGAAGGGTACGGTGATGTGCCGCCTCGCGGGATGGTGGTCGACGATGCCGACGAGGCTTCCCGCGACCGCGCGGACGGTGCCCGAGGCGGGGGAGCCGTCGACGACGATCGTCTGCCAGTCGGCCCCCGCGAGCGCCTCGGCGAAGGGGACGAGCTCGATCTCGAGCCGCCCGATCATCTCGGAAAGGGATATGCTTTGGATCGCTCCCCCGTAGGTCATCGCGGACTCGAAACCCCGGCGGAGAAGGAGTTCGCACAGGGCGTAGGCAGCCCCGAGCGCGTCGTGGTCGGGAAAGTCGTGGGTTTGGACGAGGACCGGTCGCCCGGGATCGAGCGCGGCGATGAGCGCGGCAAAAGAGGGCGCGTTCCCTCTCGCCCGGGCGTCGCGCGAGCGCGCGGCTCCTTTCGGCTCACCGGCGTCCGGCTTATCCCTTGACCGCTTCATCTCCCTCTTTTTCGCTCGCCTTCAGGGGAACGAGCTTCGCGTTGGCGTCCGCCTTGCCGGCGGCTTTCTCGATGTCGGCGAGCGCCCACTTGCTGAGGCGATACTCGAAGAAGCTCGGCACCTCGGTGGAAACGACCTCGAGATAGTACTTTTGCGCGATCTCCCTGCTCTGGAAAAGATCGTAGTACATCGCGGAATAGAAGAGCAGCCGGTTCCGGTCGTCGGGCCTTTTTTCGCGGCTTATCCGCGAAAGGACGTCGGCGTCGCCCGAGCGGTCCACGAAGAGCCTGCAGACGAAGTAGGCGGTCTTCTCCCGGTCGAGGGTCGTCAGGTACTTCGACATGAAGGCCTTCGCGTCGGCGTCGCGGCCCGCGCGATAGTAGCACAGGGTGAGCATGAGCGCGTAGGAGACGTTCGCCGGGTTGCTTTTGAGCGCCTGCAGGAAGCAGTCGCCGGCCCCGTTCCAGTCGCCCTTGCCCCAGCGAAGGACCCCGAGGCTTTCGGCGGCGTACCAGTATTGGGGGTAGAGCCGGCAAACCGTTTCGTAGTCGGCAAGGGCGGCGTCCGCGTCGCCGAGGTCGTCGTTGAGCCCCGCCCGGTAGATATAGGCGAGGTAGTGGTTGGGCTGGATCTTGATCGCGGCGCTGAAGGCGTCGCGCGCCTCTTTCGGCTTACCCGCGCTGATGTAGTAGGACCCCGCGTCGACGCGGTGGCTGTAGACCTCCGGGTCGAGTTCGATCGCCTTCTCGATGTCCTTGAGCGCGCCGGGAAGGTCGCTCGTCTCGGACTTCACGCGGGCGCGCTCCGCCCACACGACGCTGTTGCCCGGCTCGCGCTCGAGGGCGAGGGCGAGGGTGTCGCCCGCCTTGTCGAGCTCTGCCTTCATGTAATAGACGCGCGCGAGGCCGAGGAGGGCTTCCCCGTTATTCCTGTCGGCGGCCACGGCTTTCACGAGATAGGCCTTCGCCTGTTCGTAGTTCTTCTTCGAGTAGCAGTCGAGCCCGAGCGCGGTGAGGGCCTCGGAGTGGGCGGGATTGATCTTGAGGATGCGGGCGAGGAAACCGGCGCGCGCGGGCGCGTCTCCCCGGGCGAGGGCGAGCATGGCTTCCATGTACAGTACGTCGGTGTCGGCGGGGTTGGCCGCGTCCATGCTCGCGGCGAGGGATCCCGCCTCCTCGAGCCTGCCGGCGGAGACGAGGATGGAGAGTTTGAGCTTCTGGATGGCGGGGTCCGCGCTTTCCTTCTCGGGCACGGTCGCGAAGAGGGCGAGCGCCTCGTCGAACTTCCGCTCGGCAAGGAGATCCGCGAGCTCGGCGGCGAAGCCCGCGCGGGTAAATTCCTTCTTCTTCGGTTTCTCCTCGGGCTTCACCGTCGCGACGGGCGGCGTGCCCGCCTGGTTTACGGCCGTCGGCGTGGTCTTGCACGAGACGAGAAGGGCCGCGACGAAGGCGGCGGCGACGATTCTTTTAAACGGGGGCACTTTCATGGCATCCTCTCGAAGACGTTGATTTTATCGCGCGCTTTAAGCTACACTCACGGGCAAATGGCTAAGCATCTTCCCCGCAGGATATTCCTGCTTTCATTGCTCTATATATGCATCATTTTCGGCATTCTCGCGGTACAGTTTACCAACGGGAACGGTTTTTCCGTCTCCATCGACTCGATGATGGTTACCGGAACCATGGAATCGGGCGATTCCGGCGGCGGAGTCCCGCTTTTGCCGCTCCATGTCGCGGTCAACGGGCTCGATTTCTTCGTCGACGACCATAACCCCGTGCGCGCCTATACGACCGACGGCTCGGCGGTTTCCCTCAAGCTTGCGGGCATGGTTCGCGACACGACCTCGGTAACCCTCAAGTTTACCGGGAACGTCGCGGTACGTTTCGCCCCCGAGCGACGCGGCGATTCGGACCATCTGACCGTCACGGCGACCATGCCGACAAAATACCAGAAAATCGCGTTTCCGTACAAGACGACGCGGAATGCCCGCGTCGAGCGGAAGGATTCGCTCACGCTCGTTTCCGTCGGGAAAAAACAGTTTTATTTTACCGGAACCCCGTCCCAGCCGGAGCCCGGCCTCGAGCAGTCAGCCGTCCGCCGCCTCGCGATCGCCGCCGATTCCCCGAGCGTGAGCTACCGGACCTGGATTCCGGCGAAGGGCCTTTCCGTCGCCGAACTCGACGGGCTCCCGGGCGCCTCGCCCGCGGCCTACCAGCGCGCGGTCGAGCGGTACGCCGCCGCCGCCCTCGTTTCCTTCAAGGACGCGATCCAGAACGGCCGTCTCGGCGAGCCGCTCGTCGCCGCGTACGTCGCCGAGATGGGCCGTATCGGGATGTACCAGGCGGCGATCGAGTCGATCCCCGAGGCCTACCGGAACGGCGCGGGGCGAACCTGGCTCACGAACACCTACCTCAACAACCTCGAGCGCACCTGGACCGGAATGGTCGCCAAGGAGCGCGAGGACCGGGCTGCCCTCTCGCGCAAGCTTACCGAGAGCAATCCGTCGGTGTTCGAGTTTCCCGACCTCGTTCCCTATCTCGTCGATCGGGGAAGCTCGATCCTTCTCGCCGATCTCGCGCGCGTCGCGGGCGGCATTTCCATGCAAAGCGTGAGCGCCGTCCAGGCGGCCGGCATTCTCGAGGCCTACCTCGACTATCCCCGGTACTCGACCGGCGGGGTGAATCCCTTCGAGGCCCTCGGCGAGTCCTGCGAGCGCAAGATCAAGGCCTCGCTCGTCAGGATCGGGAACGAGCTCTACGTTTCCGACGACGGCAAGACCATCGACACGCGCGCCTCGCTCAGGATCGCGGACGTGCTCATGAGATACGGCGCCTCGGCCCCCGAGCGGGCCTCCTGGAAGTCCGCGGGACGGCTCCTCGTCGTCTCGCTCGCGACCTTCGCGGGGGATCAGCCTTCGCTACCGCCCGAGTTCGCGCTCGCCGGCGAGGGCGGGGAGAAGTCCGGCATCGTCGCCCAGGGCGACCAGAGCCTTTCCCCGGCCGCGCTCTATCCGCTTATCGTCATCGACAACACCTGGTATCCGCGCGCGGTCTCGCTCGCGACCCAGGCAGGCCCCGGGGTGTGGGCGTGGACCTGCGCCCGGTCGGTTCAGGTCACCTTCCCCCAGGAGGGCTCGATGCGCATCACCGTGAGCTTCCCGCAGGGCGATACCCATTACATGGTGTTCAAGGGAATAAAGCCGTTCGACCGCATCCAGATCTACGGGATGGAATTCCATACCGATCCCCGGTTCGAGATCTATAACTCCTCGGGCTATCGCTACGACGCGGGGACCGAGACGCTCTATCTCAAGATGCGGCACAAATCGGAGTACGAGGACGTCGTCCTGTGGTTCTCGAAGGAAAGGCCCGCGAGCGCCCCGGCTTCCCCGGAAGAGGATTCTTCCGGGACGGCCGCGGACGGGACTCCAGAGGACGAGGCCCAATAAGGCCGCTTTCCGGTCTCAGCCCTGACCAGAGGATTCCATGATCCCGTCGAGCTCCTCGGCGGTGTCGCAGACGAGGCTCGCGGCGAGATAGAGGGCCATCGCTGTCTCGGTCGTGAGCGAGCCCATAGGGATCGCCCCTTCGCGCCACATCCTGCGGGCGGTCGAGTAGCCCGAGAAATCGAGCTCGCCTTCCTGCTGGGAGGTGCAGTAAAAGCGCGCGCCCTTCTTGCGCCCCTGGATGAGCAGCTGCTTGAGCGAGTAGGGGCTGTCCTTCATGCTCGCCGTTCCCTTTTCGTACAACTCGAGGAAGAAATGAGTCACGCCCTCGTCGACGAGCGCGAGAAGCCGGTCGGCGCGGAAGCCGGGAAAGGCCCTGACGAGGTGCATCCGGTCCGCCGCCTCCGAAAGGATTCTCGCCATCACGTAGGGGTCGGTGTCCCCGTAGTCCGAAAGGAGTCCCGCCCCCGCGTGGATGGGTTCCGCCATGTTCCAGTTCGAGAAGCCCTGCGCGGTCGCGCGGAGGAATTTCAGGTTGACGGGCGAGAGCACCCGGTCCCCGAAGACGACGTAAACCCCCCGCTCCCGCTCGCGCGCGATCGAGATCGCCCGGTTGAGGTTCGTCCGCGCCTCGTCGCTTTGCCCTTCCGCGAGCGCGGTCGCGGGCGGGGTCGAGGACGCGGTGAGGACGATCGGCACGGGCGCGTCGGCGAAGAGCCAGTATATGAGCGGCGCCGTGAAGGCGAGCGTGTCGGTGCCGTGGGTGATGACGATCCCGTTCGCGGTTCCCGAGGCGATCCTCGACGCGACCGCGTGGATGAGCGCGGCCCAGTCGGCGGGCTGGATCTCCTCGCTCAAGAGCCGCTCGGTCGCCACGGCGTCGATGGAGACGTGGCTCGCCGCGTGCTCCGCGCTGAGCATGGTCTTGAGTATCTTGCCGTCGCCGCCGGAGATCTCGCCGTTCGCGAGGTTTCCCGATATCGTCCCGCCCATCGCGAGCACGTACACGAGGCTGACGCGGAGCTCCTCCTTGAGGAGCTCCTTCACGGCGGTGGGGTCGGCGAGCCCGCGCGTTTTCTTCATGATGCTTCCGGTGAGGAACTCGAGCGGCGCCATGTCCCCCTCGCGGAGGCGGCTCGCCTCCGGCGGGTTTTCCTGAACGGTCTTCTGCACGAGGGCGCGCAGCTGCTCCGCGTCCGTGATGAGGTTCCAGTTGCGCTCGACGATGAGCGCGTCGGGGTCCTCGTCGGTCTCGATGACCGCCTGGATGAGGAGTTTCGCGATGCGGCTGTTGATCGTCCCCGCGCGGTAGAGCGCGAGGATTGACGCGAACCTTCTGGGCGAAAGGGGCGATTCCTGGACGGTCTTGCCTTCCTTCCTGAGGATGCCGGTCACGTCGGACATGAGCCAGTGCGCCGCGTCCATCGCGTCCGCGCCCGCGCCGATCGTCTCCTCGAAGAAGTCGGCGCGCGCCTTTTCGTCGCAGATGAACTCCGCGCGCGCGCGCGAAAGGTTCCATCGCTCGATGAGCCGTTTCTGCCGCTCCGACGGGTGCTCTATGGCCGAGGCCCGGAGTTCCGCGAGAAGGGCGGGCGGGCAACGATACTGCGGGGCGCCCTCGATCGGGACGACCTTGACCGACGAGACGGACTCGCGGCTCTGGAAGAACTCGGTGAGGTCCTGCCGCTCGTTCCAGAGCCGGCTTTCGGAGACGACCGCGCCGCCCGAGGAAAGGATCTCCTCCTGGCGGTGAAGCTCGGCGTTGATCGCCTTTCGCGCGAAGTTGAAGGAGTTGAGGTTGCGGAGCTTGACGGTGTAGTCGGGGGCCTCGGGAAAGCGCGCGAGCGAGACGTAGGCGTTGCAGCGGATCACGCTCTCGAGCGGGACCCCCTTGAGGATTCCCATGTACTGGATGCGCCGCCTGAGCTCGGTGAGGAAGATTTCGGCCTCTTCCCCGAGCTCGAAGTCCGCCCCGGTCCGCAGGCGGATGTTCGGGGCCCCGGCCTGGCTGTAGTCCATCTTCGCCTTCCCGTTCACGTGGGTCAGGCGTCCCGCGTCCTCCTCGAGCCTGACCTCCTGGATGGAAATCCGCTTCTTGCGGCGATGGAACTCGATGTCCATGAAACCCGCGGACGCGATCTTCACGGAGGCGCCCGAGAGACTGTATTGCTCGGGAAGGGACGGGCTTCCCGCGGGCCGCTCGTAGGGGGCGTTTTCCGCGAGGGCGCAATCGAGCGCGTGGGAGAGGGTGTAGGCGCTTCGGGCCGCCTGGGGATTTATTACGGGAAACGCCCCGTTTTCGCGTCGGCAGATCGGGCAGGTTCCGCCCTTCGAGCCGGTATGGCACGGGCAAAAGGCCTTTTCGGTCGTGGAAACCAGAATTCGAACCTCGAGAAACACGCGGGATTGGTACATCTCGCCCTCCAGTGTCGGTTTTTCGCCGTCACAGTATATAATTTTAACGTCGTTTATGATATACTTAAAAATTGACGCAGCCTTTTTTAAGTTGCCATAAGGAGTATGTGTGAATAAGCGTGATTTCCCCAAAGTTCATTTCTACGACCAGGACTTTGTCGATATATACGACCGCAGTTGGGCCTGGATCCAGGACTATTGGGTAACTCCCGAGGAAAAAGGCCTGTCTCCCGACGGTTATTTTATATACCCCGACGGCGAGGATTCAATACTGCATCAGTTCGAGACGATCTTTTCCTCGTTTTTTTTCGTGTATTCGAACCGAAACTACCATGCGAACCAGATACTCGACTTTTTCTACGAGCGCCAGGAGGATTCCGGGGCGATTCGCTGGAAGTATAATCTCCTGACCCGCGATCCCATCCTCTCGAAGGACAATCCCGAGGGCATCGGCATGCCTCTTTTCGCCTGGTCGGAGTTCAACCTCTTCCACAAGTCCGCGAACAAGAAGCGCATCAAGGACGTGATGCCGGTTCTCCAGAAGTACATGACCTGGATCGACGCGACCTTCAAGAAGGAAAACGGCCTCTACAAGGTACCGCTCGCGGCGACGACGATGACCAACTCGCCCCGCAAGAAGGCGTGCTACCTCGTCGACTTCAACACCGCGCTCGCCATCAACGCCCTCTATATGTCCGCGCTCGGCGACATCCTCAACGACAAGGACCTTTCCTTTCAATATAAGAGGCAGTACTTCTCGCTCAAGACGCGCATCAACTCCCTCATGTGGGATCCCGAAACCGGCTTCTACCACGACATCGACGACGAGGAAAAGCGCCTTCCCCAGAAGACGATCGCCGGATTCTGGCCTCTTCTCGCCGAGATCCCGAACGAGGACAAGGCCGAGAAGCTCATCGGGCACCTCCAGAACCCGAAGACCTTCGGCGTCGACCATCCCTTCCCCTCGCTATCGGCGGACGATCCCGAGTACGACGAGCGGGGCATGGGCTACCGGGGGAGCGTTTTCGCGCCGTTCACCTTCATGGTCGTGAAGGGCCTCGAGAAGTACCAGCGTTGGGACCTCGCCCGCGAGTGCGCGATCAGGCACCTCTACTACGTCCTTGACGCCCTTTCCCCGAACGGGGAGCACAACAAGGGCTGCCTCTGGGAGGCCTATCTCCCCGGCAAGGAAGGCCCCGCGCAGTGGCCCGGCAAGGAAGGCTTCCCGCGGAGGCAGTATCTCCCGTATACCGGGCTTTCGACGATCGCGCTCATGATCGAGAACATCATCGGTCTTTCCATCAGCCTCCCGCGCAAGACCGTCGACTGGATCATCCCGAACCTCGAGGTCATGGGCATCGAGAATTTGAGCCTCAAACGGAACCTTATCACGATCCTGTCGAACAAGAGCCTTCGCGGGTGGGAGATCCACATGGAAAGCGAAAAGCTCTACTACTTCACGATCAACATCCTCGGGCAGAAGAAAAAGACCCTGCCGATCCCGTCGGGCAAATGCTCGATGCTGATCGACAAGCTTTAAACGGATTTTTCATGAAAAACCCGCTAAAGGCGCGTATACTCCGTCGCAAGGCGGCTTAAGGCATCATGGAAAGGGACCCCGAATACGACACGACCATCCGCTCCTGGCTCGAGGCCGTCATCGAGATCGGCGCGACCGGGATCAGACTCCTCGTCGCGGAGGTCGCCGACGACGGGCGCTGGCAGGTCATCGATCGCGCCGAGCGCGCCCTTTCGCTCGGCCGCGACGTCTTTACCTCGGGCGCGATCTCGCGCGAGTCCCTTCTCCAGTGCCTCGCGATCCTCAACCGCTACCGCGAGGTGCTCGCGGGCTGGAAGATCGGCGACGACCACGTGACCGTCGTCGCGACGAGCGCCTTCCGCGAGGCGAGGAACCGCGACTCGGTGCTCGACCGCGTCGCCGTGAAGACCGGCTTCCGCGTCAGGGTCATCGACGGCATCGAGGAAAACCGGCTCATGTACCTCGTGGTCGGTTACGCCCTCCGCGACGCCCCCGAGACCCTCTCGAAGGCGAACTCGATCATCATGGACGTCGGCGGCGGCTCGACCGAGATCATGCTCCTGCAGGGCGGGAAGATGGTCGCGGCGCACAGCTTCCGGCTCGGCACCGTCATAATCGAGCAGCAGATCAAGGCGATGATGGGCTCTTCCAAGGACATGCGCCGATTCCTCGCGGACAACGTGCGCACGACCGCCGAGAACCTCAACAACGAGCTCAGGCTCGACGAGGTCGCCCAGATCGTCGCGATCGGCTCGGACGCGCGTCTCGTCGCGCGCTCGGTCGGCACGCACGTCAACGACCTCCACTCCACGATCGACCGCGCGGACTTCACCGCCTTCGTCGATCGCGTCACGGGCTACACCGCCGAGGAGATCGTGCACCATTTCAGGATCGGCTACAGCGAGGCCGAGTCCCTCGTGCCGGGCCTTCTCACCTACCGCTTTTTCCTCGAGATGACGGGGGCGAAAACCGTCGTGGTCCCGAACCTCTCGATTCGCGAGGGCGTGATCCTCTCCCAGCTCGCCGGGCCCGACCACATCGTCCGCGAGGAATTCTACGACCAGGTCGTCGCCTCCGCGATGAACCTCGGGAAGAAATTCCACCTCGACGAGGAGCACTCCCGTTACGTGACCCGCATCGCGCTCAAGCTGTTCGACTGCCTCGAGAGCGAGCTCGGGCTCGACCGCCACGCGCGGCTTCTCCTGGAGACCTCGGCGATCCTCCACGACGTCGGCGCGTTCATCGGCCAGGGAGACCACCACCTGCACAGCCAGTACATCCTCGCGCATTCCGACGTTTTCGGGCTCAACCGCGACGACATCAACATCGTCGGGAACGTCGTCCGCTATCACCGGTCGGAGCTCCCGAACTCGCGGCACCCGGGCTACGCCTCGCTCCAGCGAAGCGACCGCACGATGGTGCTCAAGCTCTCGGCGCTCCTTCGCGTGGCGGACGCGCTCGACCGCGGGCACTCGCAGCATATCAAGGATTTCGACTTCGAGCTGTCGCGCGACACGCTGCTTTTGCGCGCGCGCGGCACGCACGACGTGACGCTCGAGCGGCTCGCGCTCGGCGAGAAGGCCGACCTCTTCGAGGAGATCTTCGGCTATAAGCTCGTCATGGTCTGACGGGCTCAAGGATAAGGTTCGGTGACGGCATGAAAAAAGAAGGCGCGTTTTCCTATTTCAGCAGGGATCTTTCGTGGATCGAGTTCAACGCCCGCGTGCTCGACGAGGCGCGTCAGGCGAGCGTCCCGCTTTTGGAGCGACTCCGGTTCCTCACGATCGTCTCCTCGAACTTCGACGAGTTTTTCATGGTTCGCGTCGCGAGTCTCAAGGAGCAGCTCGTGCGCGCCCCCGAGCTTCGCGACGAGGCGGGGCTTCGCGCCGACGAGCAGCTCTCGCGCGTATCGAAGCGCGTCCACGCCCTCATCGCCATCCAGTACGAATGCCTTCTCGGGGAAATCCTTCCGGGCCTCGCGCGCGAGGGTATCGTGTACGTCTCGCCTTCGGAGTATACCCGCGAGCACGCCGCCTTTCTCGACGCCTTTTTCATGTCCGACGTGTTTCCCCTCCTCACGCCCCTGCGTTCCGCTTCCGGGGCGCTCCCGAGCATCGCGAACCTGAGGCTTCACGCGGCCTTTCTCCTCCGGAACGACATCGCGGTTCCCCAGGGGCCGCTCGCGTCCTTTCTCGAGCGTACCGGGGCCATCGGCTCGAAAGGGGCGGACGGCGAGATCGCGGAAGGATCTTCCCCGCTCGCGATCGTGCAGATCCCGGCGTCGATTCCCCGCGTCGTCTGGCTTCCCTCGTCGGACGGCATCAGGCGATTCGCGCTTCTCGACGACGTCGTGAAGACCCTCGGGCAGCGGCTCTTCCCCGGCTTCGCCGTCGAGGAAAGTCTCCTCTTCAAGGTTTCGCGCGACGCGGATCGCGGCGTGGACGAGGACCGCGCGGGCGACTTCATCAAGGCCATGGAAGAGGTCATCGTCTCGCGGCAGTCCTCGGTTCCGGTAAGGCTCATCTGCACCGGCGAGAGCCCGTCGATACTCGCGTACTTAAGCGCCGGCATGTCCCTCGGCGAGGAGGACGTCTATCGCGTCCCGGGACCGCTCGACCTTTCGACGCTCGGTGATATCGTCAACGCCGAGGGCTTCGAGCGGCTCAGGAACGAGAGCTGGCGAAACTACTGGCCCGCCGACGTCCCCGAGGACGTCCCCCTGTGGGACGAGCTCAAGCGGACCGACATACTCCTTCACGTTCCGTACCACTCCTACGACCCGGTTCTCCGCTTCATCAACGACGCGGTCGACGATCCCGCCGTGCTCGCCATCAAGATGACCCTCTACCGGACGTCGGGCGACTCGCCGATCGTGCGCGCGCTCGAGCGCGCCGCGCGGGCGGGCAAGCACGTCACCGTGTTCGTCGAGCTCAAGGCGCGCTTCGACGAGGAGCGGAACATCTCCTGGGCGACCCGGCTCGAGAACGTCGGCGTCATCGTCGTGTACGGCATCGCCCGACTCAAGGTTCACGCGAAGATCCTCCTCGTCGTCAGGCGCGAGACCGACGGCATCAGGCGCTACGTGCACCTGTCGACCGGCAACTACAACGACAAGACCGCGCGCCTCTACGTCGACATGTCGCTGCTGACCTCGAACCAGGAGATCGCGAACGACGCGACGCTCTTCTTCAACATGATATCGGGCTATTCGGTGATCATGGGCACGAAGCGCCTGGTCATGGCGCCCGTCGACCTGAAGGAGAGGCTCCTCGCCCTCATCGCGCGCGAGATCGACCGCTCGGTGCCCGAGCATCCCGGGCGGATCGTCGCGAAGATGAACAGCCTCGCCGATCCCGAGATCATCGACGCGCTTTACCGCGCGAGCCGCGCCGGCGTGAAGATACTCCTCAACGTGCGGGGGGTATGCATGCTCGTGCCGGGCGTGCAGGGGATGAGCGAGAACGTCACGGTCGTGAGCGTCATCGACCGCTACCTTGAGCACACCAGGATCTTCTGGTTCGAGAACGCGGGCGACGACGAGCTTTACCTTTCGAGCGCGGACTGGATGCCGCGCAACCTCGACCGCCGCGTCGAGCTCATGTTCCCGATCCTCCAGGAAAGCGTGCGGAAGACCGTCCTCGACATACTGATGCTCTATTTCGCGGATAACGAGAAGTCGCACTATCTCCGGAGCGACGGCACTTGGGCGAGGCGGGCGCCCCTGAAGGGCGAGAAGCGTTTCAGGATTCAGGAGATGCTGTACGAGGCTGAACGCCGGAGGCGCGAGCTCCTCGAACAGGAGCCGACCCGCGAGTTCACGGTGCGAAGGGGTTAGCCGGGAGGGCGAGGGCTATCAGCGCCCGGCGCCGATGATCTCGTAGATGCGGTCGAGGTCATCCCGCGAGAAATAGGATATCTCGATGGTCCCGCGCTCGAGCGAGCCCTTCATGGCGACCTTGGTCCCGAGCGCGTCGATGAAGCGTTGCTCGATCTGCCTGACCTCGATGTCCCTGATGAGCGCGGCGTCCGTTTCCTTCTGCTTTTTCTTCCCGCCCGCTTCCGATCCCGCGCGGCTTCCGCCGTTGAGCTCGGCCGCCATGCGCTCGCTGTCGCGCACCGAAAGGGCGTTCCCGACGATGCGACCGAAGAGGATTCTCTGGTCGGCGGGGTTGAGCACCGAGAGGATCGCGCGCGCGTGGCCGGGGGTGATCTGCCCCGAGGATAGCGAGGAGAGCATGTCTTCCGGGAGCTTGAGCAGGCGTAGCGCGTTCGCGACCGTCGAGCGGTTCTTGCCGACGCGGGCCGCCGCCTCTTCCTGGCTCAGGTTTCCGAGCGCCATGAGCCGGTGGTAGGCCTGCGCCTCCTCGACCGGATTGAGGTTCTCGCGCTGGATGTTCTCTATGAGCGCGATCTCGAGCTTTCGCCCGTCGGAGAATTTCTTGATGATGACCGGGACTTTCGAGAGTCCCGCGAGCCGGGCCGCGCGCGTGCGGCGCTCGCCGGCGATGATGTAATAGGTGCCGTCGCCCGCGTCTTCCGCGATGATCGGCTGGATGATGCCGTGCTCCCTGATCGAGTCGGCGAGCTCCTTGAGCGCCTCCTCGTCGAATTCCTGCCGGGGCTGGTGGGGGTTCGGCTTGAGGAGCGAGGGATTGATGAATAGCTCGGTGCCCGCGCCGTCGGCCCCCGGGGAACCCGTACTCCGCTCCGTTCCGATGTCTCCGTCTTCGAGGAGCGCGTCGAGTCCCCTTCCGAGTCCGCCTGTCTTAGCCACGTTCAAGCACCTCTTTCGCGAGTTTTTCGTAACTCCGCGCGCCGACGCACAGGGCGTCGTACTTGCAGATGGGGAGCCCGTGCGAGGGCGCCTCGGAGAGGCGGACGTTCCGGGGGATAATCGTGCGGAAGACCCGGTCCTTGAAGTAGGACGTCACCTGCTGGACGACGTCCTGGGCGAGCCGGGTGCGCGAATCGTACATGGTGAAAAAGATGCCGCCGATGTCGAGCTCGGGATTGAGGGTCTTCTGGACGCGTTTGACCGTCTGGAGGAGCAGGGTAAGGCCCTCGAGGGCGAAGTACTCGCACTGAAGCGGGATGAGGACCTGGTCGGCGGCGACGAGGCCGTTCAGGGTAAGGATTCCGAGCGAGGGCGGGCAGTCGATGAGGATGAAGTCGTATTCGGCCTTGAGGGGCTCGAGCGCCCCTTTCAGGAAGTACTCGCGCTTTTCCTGGTCGACGAGCTCGATCGCCGCGCCCGAAAGGTCGATGGACGCGGGAATCACCGAAAGCCCCGGTATGGCCGACTTGCGGATAACCGACGCGGCGGGAGCCGTTCCCGCCAAAAGATCGTAGACCGTCGGCTTTTCCCGATCCACCCCGACGCCGGAGGTCATGTTCCCCTGCGAGTCGAAATCGACGAGCAGGGTTTTCTTCCCGGCGAGGGCGAGGTAGGCGCCGATATTTATAGCGGAGGTCGTTTTGCCGACCCCGCCTTTTTGATTTACGAAGACGAAGGTTTTACCCATACCGGGAAAGTATATCGGATAATCCCTCTTTGGGAAAGACTAATCGGCGGGCAGCGGGTTGTACCGCTCGTCGTAGTCGTAGACGTCGATCCCTTCCTGCCGTTTCACGTAGCCTACCGCGGCGTAGGTCAGCGGGGTAAAGGCGACCTCGATCGCGGTCTTGAAGAGATAGTTCGAGAAGGCCATGATGGCGACGACCTCGATCGGATAGAGGCCCGTGAAGGCTATCCCGACGAACATGACCGAGTCGAGGAATTGGCCGACGAGGGTGGAACCGATCGTCCGCGTCCACAGCCACTTGCCCTTCGTGATGATCTTCAGCCGCGAAAGCACGACCGAATTCGACCATTCGCCCACGAAGTACGCGATCACGCTCGCGAGAACGATGCGGGGGAGTTGCAGGAGGATGTTGTTGAAGTCCTCCTGAAAGAGCCAGCTGGGGTCCGCGGGGAGGGCGCCGATCAGGGCGACGTTCGCGGCCATGAGGAGGAGCATCGCGAAGCCGGTCCAGATGACCTTTCGCGAGGCCTTGTAGCCGTATACCTCGGTAAGCACGTCGCCGAAGATGTACGACAACGGAAAGAGGAGGGTTCCCCCGTCGAAGACGGCGGGACCGACGCGAACCATCTTCGAGGCGAGGAGGTTCGAGAGAATCAGGATCCCGACAAAGAGTCCGGTTATTACCGGCAAGAAACGGGATCCGGCCACGGTGATTTCTTCAGGCCGGTGGGAGGGGCTGGTGGCCGCTCCCGTCGGGGCGCCCTGGGCGATCCCCGAATCGAATGGTGTTTTCATGGCCGGGATTATAGCGGGGCTTCAATTCCGTCACAAGCGGATTGACGCGCCGGCTGGGTAAAAAAAAAGACCCGGCGGGGAGAGAGTTCCGCCGGATCTTCGGGGATTGCTGATTACCCTGGCGTCAGGAAGGCCGCGCGCCACGGGCGGATCGGAGGAGTACCCGCCTGAGGCTCGCTTACGGCCTCGCGCCCGTCAGGCCGACTTGATCAGGATCTGCCGCGGCTGGGCCTCGGCCTTTCGCGGGATGGTGATCGAGAGGACCCCGTTCTTGAAGGTCGCGTCGACCTTCTCGGCGTCGATATCCTCGGGGAGGGTGAACCGGCGCTCGAAGCTCGCCGAGCGGCGCTCGCGGATGAGGTATTCGCCCTCTTCGTCGGTTTTCTTGCCCTCGGTGTCGGCTTCCCTCATCGAGGCGATCGAGAGAACGCGATCCTTGAGGCTGATCTCGACGTCCTTCTCGGAAAGGCCGGGAAGGTCAACTTCCATGAGATAGGCGGTCGCCGTTTCCCTCACGTCGACGCGGGGGCTCGCCACTGTCGCTGACGCGAGCGGGGAGAGAAGGCCGAAGCCGCGGTCAAAGGCGTCGAATACGTCGTTCGTCAAAGCCGGGTTGAAAAGTCTCAGAGTGTTCATAGGATACCTCCATTGGTTAGGTGTTGTTGGTGTCCGTCTTCACGCGGACACTTATTATTAAGCAAGTAGCGTGCCAATTTATACGGCCATCGCGAAGAAATACGTAACTCATTGTATTGCAAAGATATAATTGAATTCAACGCGTGACGGTTGCCGGAAAAGAGCGGGTTTGAATGCCTTTTCCCCTTTAGTGGTGTGGCATTTTTACATTTTCTGTGTCATAAAAACATTCTTGTGTGTGTCAAAATAACACGAATTGAATGCGGAGCGGCGGTCATGACGGCGCACAACGCTCCGCTATTATCTTTCTCCAAGATGGTATAGTATATAGGTGATGAGGGAGCAAACTGAAGAAAAACTGTCGGCTTTCCTGCTTACCGCGGTCGAGCCCTTTACCTTGAAGGCCTTGCTCGAATACCTCGGCGAGCCGTCGGGGCGCGCCGCCAGGGACGAGCTTGCGGAATACCTTACCTTCAATCAGTCGGCTTTCATGAATCCTTCCCTGACCGACGAGGAGGAGGAGACCTGGATAACCCGCGCCGGCCTTTTCACGGGGAAGTCGGTTATCGTCGTCCCGACCAAGGAAGAGATCGCCGACGGGATCCTCATCCCGGGCTCCCGTTTCGTTCCCTTTTACGATGCCGCCGTCCTTCCGAACGAGCTCGAATTTCGCTATAAGGGCGAGACCCTCTCCCGTCTCGTTCTCGAGGTATCGCCCGAGGAAGTCTATCCCCATTACTCGATGTTCGGCGAGGAGTATGTCCCGCAGTATCTCGCGCTCGATAACGACGAAAACGCGGAGCTTTTCTCGCCGTCAGACTACGAAGACCCCTCCGAATTTCCCGTGTCGGTCGTGAACATGCGCACGATGTATTGGGATTCCCGTTTCAAGCCGGGCGATCGCGTCGTCGCCACGGTGGTGGACTGGGCGAAGGGGATCTTCGAGGTGGGCGCCCTCGCGGAAGAGGATCTCGATCGCGAGGCGAACGCGAAATGGCTCGCCGATTTCGAGGAGTGCCTGCTCCGTTCCTTCGAGCTCTACGGCGCCGCGACCGCGATCGACGAGCAGATGACCTTCGCCTGGTTCCTCGGGCAGGACTGCCTTTTCACGCCGCACGCGGCGTCGATCGCCGAATTCCTCAAGTGGACCGAGCGCATCTCGATCGAGCCCTACGGCATCGAGACCCGGCTCTGGCGCGCGGGCGAGGCGATCGCGGTACAGGGCTCCTGGGACATGCCGATGGTCACGGTACCCACGAGCGTCACCGAGGAGGTGTTCTTCCATCTCGGCATGCCCTACAACGATCTCGTGCTCGATTCCTACGTCCTTGACGCCCTCTTCCGCAAGGAGAAGGGGGTCAAGCCGCTCCTCTCCCGGATCTTCCCCTCGCGCGCGGGAATCGCCGCCCTGTGCGTGCCGATCCTCGAGCGGGAACTCATGCGCTTCCACGAGGATTTCTCGAGCGACTACAACTGGTTCGCCGATCACGACAACGCGGTTCTCCGCAATCGCTACGTCGAGCTCCACAACGCGATCGCGAATTTCGTCTGGATGCTCAAGGCCTCGAAGATCAAGCCCGAGGTCGTTCCCGACCAGGGGACGGTCGTACTGCATCAGCTTCTCAACCACACGGTTTCCGGCATAGAGGCCCTCGACGCCGATTATTTCGCCTCCGCCGAGGAGAAGGAAAAACCCCGCGACCTCAAGCGGCGCGGCGACGATCAGGAGTCGCTGTGGGCGTCGATCGAGAGCATGGAAGACAGTTTCTTCGACATAAAGACCGTCATCCTCGACGCGCTTCCCGAGCTGAAGAAGCGGAACTTTTCACTGCTGGACCGAAACGAGGAGACCCCCGATGAGTGAGTCCGACGTACTTGTCACGATGATTCGCGCGGGCGGGGTCTATTACAACATCCTCGGGGACACCCCGGAGGCCGTGTTCGGCGATTTGGTCAGCCATCTCGCGCTTCCCCCGGGCGTGACGCGCGACGCGCTCCTCGCGGGGCTCGTCGAGCGCGAGCGGCTCATGACCACGTCGGTCGGCCACGGGATCGCCCTCCCCCATCCCCGCGCACCGCTCGTCTCGGACGAACGGGACGAGCGCGTGTATCCGTGCTTTCTCGACCGGCCGGTGAACTTCGACGCGATGGACGGGAAGCCCGTGTTCGTGCTCTTTCTCATCCTTTCGACCGGCTCGCAGAGCCATCTCAAGATTCTCTCGCGGCTTTCCTGGCTTTTCCAGCAGGAGCCCTTTCGAGAGGCCTTGAGGAAAAAACCCGATACCGAGGAATTGATTTCCATGATACAAAAGTACCTTTAAGGTGAAACATAACCCGCATTCATACCCATGTAAGGAGCAATGATAATGAGCAAAGAACTTGACGCCGTGGCGCTTTCCGTGCGCAGTCTCGCGATGGACGCGATCCAGAAGGCCAATTCCGGCCACCCCGGACTTCCGCTCGGAACCGCCGAGCTCGCCGCCGTTCTTTACGGCAAGATCCTCAAGCACAATCCCGCGGATCCCGCGTGGGCCGACCGCGACCGCTTCGTCCTTTCCGCCGGTCACGGCTCGATGTTCCTCTACTCGATCCTGCATCTTTCCGGCTACGGGGTCTCGCTCGACGACATCAAGAACTTCCGCCAGATCGGGTCCCGCTGCCCCGGCCATCCCGAATACGGCTACACCCCGGGCGTCGAGATAACCTCCGGTCCGCTCGGGCAGGGCGTTTCCTCCGCGGTCGGCATGGCGATCGCCGAATCGATGCTCGCCGCGCGCTTCAACACCGCGGAGTTCAAGGTCGTCGACCACTACACCTACGCGCTCGTCGGCGAGGGTTGCCTCATGGAGGGCATATCCTCCGAGGCCTCGAGCTTCGCCGGTCACCACAAGCTCTCCAAGCTCATCGTCTTCTACGACGAGAACCGCATCTGCATCGACGGCTGCACCGACATGACCTTTACCGAGGATATCGGAAAGCGTTACGAGGCCTACGGCTGGAACGTCCTTTCGGGCGATATGTACGACTACTCGGGTATCGAGCGGCTCGTCGCCGAGGCGAAGAAGTCCGGGAAGCCCTCGCTCGTCATGCTCAAGTCCATCATCGGAAAGGGCGCGGCGAGCGTCGCCGGAACCGCTAAGGCCCACGGCGCCCCGATCGGCGCGGAGGGGATCGTCGACGCGAAGAAGAGCCTCGGCCTCGATAGCGAGAAGCACTTCCACGTCGAGCAGGGGGCCTACGACTACTTCGCCGAGCGCCGGAAGGCCTTCGCCGCGAGCGAGGCCGAGTGGAAGGCCCGCTTCGACGCCTGGTCCTCGAAGAATCCCGAGCTCCGAAAGGCCTGGGACGCGTCCTTCGCGCCCGGCGGCGTCGACGCCAAGCTCCTTGCCTCCGCGCAGATTCCGGAGTTCAAGCAGGGCGAGCAGATCGCGACCCGCACCGCGGGCAACACCGCGCTCAACGCCTTCGCCGCCGCGCTCCCGAACCTCGTCGGCGGCTCGGCCGACCTCCAGGGCCCGAACGCCGTCGGCATCAAGGGCGCCCAGCCGTACGGCGCGGCGACCCCCGCGGGCCGCTACATCCACTACGGCGTGCGCGAGTTCGGCATGGCCGCGATCACGAACGGCATCCAGATTCACGGCGGGCTTCGCGCGTTCTCGGCGACCTTCCTCGTGTTCGCGGACTACCTCCGCCCGGCGCTTCGCCTCTCCGCGCTCATGAAGCTTCCCTCGATCTACGTGCTTACCCACGACTCGATCTTCGTCGGCGAGGACGGCCCGACCCATCAGCCGATCGAGACGATCGCCTCGCTCCGCGCGATCCCGAACGTCCACGTCTATCGCCCGGCCGACGCCGAGGAAACCGCGCTCGCCTGGAAGATGGCGCTCGCCCGCAAGGACGGACCCGTGTGTCTCGCGCTCACGAGGCAGAACCTCGAGGTCTTCGCGAAGGACGACCCGGACTGGAAGCACACGATCGAGTGCGGCGCCTATGTCGCCCTCAAGGGCGGCGACAAGCCCGACGTCACCGTGCTCGCGACCGGTTCCGAGGTTACCATGGCGATCGCCGCGGCGAAGCTCGTTCCCGGCAAGAAGATCCGCGTCGTCTCGGTCGTCTCGAAGGAGCTCTTCGAGAGCCAGGGCGAGGTGATCCGCGACGCGATCGTCGGCGGGAAGAGGGGCGATGTTCGCGTCGTCACCTGCGAGGCGGGAGTGCGCATGGGTTGGGAAGGATGGACCGCGTCGAAGGACGACAACTTCTCGATCGAGCGCTTCGGCGAATCGGGACCGGCGAACAAGGTCGCCGCCCATCTCGGGTTTACCGCCGAGAAGCTCGCGGAAGTCCTCAAGAAATAAAGACCGGTCGGCGCGGGGGATTACCCCGCGACCTCATTTTCAAAAACAGGAAAGCCCGTGGCGATGCCCCCGGGCTTTCTTGTTTTTAATTGCCGAAGGAGTCGCCCGGCGTTGCGTGGTCGCGGTAAGTAAAAGCGCGACGCCCCCGGCGGTTCCCTCGCTCGCTACTCGTCGTTCTACAGGTTTTCCACCGAGATGCGAAGTTCGTTGATCGCGTAGAGAACCTCGCGCTTCACGAGTTCCTTTTTCTCGGACCAGTCTTCCTCCTCGAACTCGAGGAGACGGTAAAGCCCCGAGCGGACCTCGTCGATCTGGTCGTTGAAGCCCCCCATGAGGCTTGTGCGGTTACCTGCCATGCGCGCGTTCTTTCCGCGTTTGAATCGCCCTGGCGAAAAGGAACGCGATGCCGCCGATGACCATCGCCGCGCACAGGATCTGCCCGGTCGAGAGATTGAAAACGGACGCGTTCACGTATATCGGGGCGGGGTCCCCGCCCGCGGTGATTCGATAGCCGATGTCGGCGTCAGGCTCGCGGAAATACTCGATGACGAAGCGGAAGAGCCCGTAGCCGATCGTGTAGACCGCGGTAAGGAATCCGTTGAAGGGTTTCCTGTTCCGGAAGACGAACCATATGAGGGCCCAGAGGATGAGTCCCTCGAAGCAGGCTTCGTACAGCTGGCTCGGGTGGCGCGGGAGGTTGACCTCGAGGGCGCCTTGCGGGACGGTCATGCCGAGCTTCGCGACCGTCGCCTTGACCCAGTCCGCGGAAAGCGGGAGTCGCTCGGCGTCGGGGAAGACCATGCCGATCGGGCTCGTCGTGATCCGTCCGTAGAGCTCGCCGTTCAGGAAGTTGCCGAGACGGCCGAAGGTGTAGCCGAGCGGGATGGAGGCGGCCATCGCGTCGCACCAGGCGAGAAAGCCGCGTTTCTTCGCGATCGCCCATGAGAAGATGCCGATGAAGCCGCCGATGAAGCCGCCGTGATAGGACATTCCCTGAAGGCCGGTCCAGTTTCCCGCTTCGTCGAAGGGCCAGAAGATGCGCCAGGGCGCCTTCCAGTATTCGCCCGAGGTATCGTAGACGAGGGTCGCGAATACCCGCGCCCCGACGAGGAGTCCGATGATTCCCCAGGTGAAGAAGCTGAGCGTGTCGTCCTCGGAGACGGCGAGCCCCCTGCCTTCGGCGCGCTCGAGCTCGCCCTTTTTTACCTGGAACCTGAAAAGAAGATACGCGGTCGCGAAGGCGAATACGTACATGAGCCCGTACCAGCGCAGGAAGGGAAGGCCGGGGAAGATCTCGGGATGGATCCACGAGGGATAGGCGACGCTCAGGAACATGGGTCTCTCCTCTTCGTTAGGCGATGGGTTTGCAGACGATCTGGCCGGTTCGCTGATCGAAGGTGAAGACGACGTGATTTTGCTTCTTCCTCACCTCGTAGTAGCGACCGTGGCTTTCGAGCACGACGCCCGGATATACGGTGTTCTCGACGCGTACGTGCGAGATGATGTGGGTTTCGAACTGCTCCTTGAGGGTGAAGACTCGGACGGTGAGCTTGTCGTTTCGTTTCAGGAGCTCGAGTTTGCGCCTGCGGAGCTCGTGGATGCGCGGGTCGGTGTTCGAGAGTTTTTGCATCTCGACGTTGATCCTCTCGACGGTTTCGCGGATCTTCTCTCCCTCGCGCTCGCAAACCTCTATCTGGTCCCCGACGAGGTAGTTCTGGCCGAAGGAGACGACCGTCCTGATCGTCTTGTCGGAGCCGAGCTCGTAGACCTCGATACCCTTCGACGCGCGCACGCTGCCGCCGAGGAGAACGCCGGGATTTCCGCGCATGAGGAGCTGCTCGCCTGTTTTGACCACGCACTGGAAACAGTACTTGTCGATGTATATGTCCTTGCCGGCGAGCACTCGGGCGTTCTCGGCGAAGTCGAGGCTGATCTCGTGCCGGGCCCAGGCGATGCCGCGGCCGGCGCCCTTTATCCCGCCCTTCACGGCGAGCTTGCCGTTCGCCTGGACGAGCGACGCTCCGGCGCTCCCGTTGACCGTGAGGTCGCCCGCCGTCTTGACGGTCCTGCCGTTCATGACGTTCCCCGTCACCACGAGATTGCCCGGGAAATCGACGTCGCCGAGCTTGTCGTCGACGTCGCCGGTGGCGTTGCGCGTGTCGGATATGGACCATTTCTGGCCGTGTACGCACAGCTCGCCGGAGATCTTCGCGAGGAAAACCGTCGCGCCTGATTCCTCGCGTTCCTCGATCGTGTCGTCGTGCTCTGGCGTGCTTTCGCCCGTCGCGGTCGATGCCTTGAGCGTCGCGCCGAAGACGTCGATTCCGTCCGAGCCCGCGGGGAGTTTTTGCATCGAGAGGATCCGGTCGCCCGCGTTCACGTTCACGGGCTTGCCGGTTTCCGGTACGTCGGTAAAATTGAGGACGCGGTATCCGCCCGGCGTTACCGGCTTTGATCCGCGAAGGACGACGATCTCGCGGCTTCTGCCGGTCGAGCGGACGTCCTCGATCGCCTCGGGGATAATCTCGGTCTTCACGTTGCCGCGGATCTTCTTCTCCTCGAGGGCCGCCTTCGCCATATCCGTGGTCAGCGGTTCGCCGTAGCCTTCCTCGCGCTCGAGGATGAGGCTCGCGACGAGATTGTCCTTCGAAACGACGGCGGTCGCCTTGCCGTCCTGGTAGGGGAGGACGCGAATGGAAAGAGACGAACCCTCTCCCGTGGCGACGAGAAGCCCTGCTTTCTCGGCCTTGACCCCGGCGGGGCCGAGGGTAACGTTCTCGCCCATGAAGAAGTAGGGATCGTTGCCGGGCAGACCCGGTATTTCCCTGCCGTACACGTCGACGCCCGGCTCGCCGGGCTCGGGGGGCGAAAGCTCGAAAAGGATCTGGCCCTTCGCCACGCGGGCGATGCGCGGTTTCGCGAGCGCTTGAGCGTTCGCGTCCGCGCCCTGGGACGCGTGTCCCGCCCGTTCGGTTTCCGGGATGCGGGCCCTGATCGCGTCGGCTTCCCCTTCGGGGAGCCATTCTGCCTTCGCGACGAGTTCGCGGTCCTTGCCCCTTCCCGCGGGTTTTCCCTCGGCGAGAAGGAGATCCTCGAGCTCGAGCGCGCCGCTTTTCGTGAACGCGCCGATTGTCGACTTGAGGAGTTCCGCGTCGATGCCCTTTACTTTGCTGTTGTTGATCGCGGTCGAGACGAGCTTGAGATCGACGTAGTCTCGCCTGTCCGAGGCCTTTCGGATATAGAGGCTCGCGCGCGTTTTGTCCTGGCTCACGGAGAGCCTGACGTCGAAGGTCGGCTCGATGACGATCGGGAAGGAGAATTCCTCTCCGGGGATCGCGAGGGCTTTCTGGATGCTTTTCGAGAGCGTCGCGTCGGAACAGAGGGTTTGAACGTCGATGCCGCGCTGGGCCGCGCGGGCCTTGATGCCGTCCACCGAGGGGTAGTCTTCCTCGGCAAGGCCCTGGGGGACGGTCAGGAACCAGCGTTTGCTTTTCGGGTTTTCGTCGAGCGTCCAGTCGCGCTTAGCCATGTCTCGTCGTCCCCTTGAATCAGAGCCGATAACCCTGCTTGAGGGCCTGGGCTATTTTGTTCTTGAGCAGGGTATTCTCCTTGCGCAAGACCGAGATCTCGTATTGCTGGCTTTTGATCGTCTCGGCGAGGTCTCCCATGGACAGCGCCCCCGACCCGACGAGCTCCTCGACGTAGTCCATCTTCGACTCGAAATCTATCTCCGCTTCCATCTCCGCGGACTGGAAACTCTCGTCGGCGAAGTCGGGATCGACCCAGGAGTCGTCGGTCTCCGTCTGGATGATCTTGTCGGCGATGCGGTAGACCGCCTGGGAGAGGATCGCCTGAGGCTTGTAGACGATGACCGGAAGGCGCGAGGCGAGCGCGGTGTCCTGCGCGGTGTCGCGGTAGATCACCCCGAGATGCTCGAGGTCGACGTTGAGGTACTCCCGGCACGACCGTCGGATCTTGAGCGCCTTGTCCGCGTCCTTCGGGTCGTCGATCATGTTCATGACGAGGCGCGGCTTGAAGGCCTCTGCCCGCTCGCGGAACCGGGCCGCGCTTTCGGGATCGATCTTCGCGATCTCGTCGATGATGCGCGGTATGTACATTCGCTGGAGGGTGCCCGGATTCCCCTTCATCTTCTCGAGGAATTCATGGGCCGCCGATCCCTTCTTGAAGGCTCCGTGCATGAGCCGGAATGTCGCGTTCTTGAGGAAGAGGTACGCGTTGAGCGTCGCGGTGACCGATGGCGCGGTGACGACGATACCCCGGTTCGACATGAGGAAGAAATCGAGGATCCCGAGATGGGTCCCGGCCCCGAGGTCGAGGACGAGGTAGTCGGCGTCGGCCTTGAGGAGGTTTTTCGTGAGCGAGGCTTTTTGCGGCGCCTTGAGCGCGGTCAGGCCGGGGATCTCCGAGTCGCCGGGGACGAAGGATACGTTCGGATAGGAGGTTTCGATGACGGCGTCCTCGAAGGGCGTGGAGCCGGTGAGGAAGGTTCCGATGCCGGCTTTCGGGGACTGAACCCCGAGCACGAGATGGAGATTGGACGCGCCGAGATCGAGATCGGCGAGCAGAACCCGCTTTCCCGCCTGTCCGAGGGCGATGGCGAGATTCGCCGAGAGAAGGCTTTTTCCGACCCCGCCCTTGCCGCTCGCGACCGGGATTATCTGCATAGCGCACGGCTCCTTTTCAGGCACCAGGTCGCGAGGAACGCGTCGATCGCGCAGAACAGGACGTCGCCGAGAAGCGGCACAAGGAGGGAAAGATCGCTTCCCGCCGCGAAACGGATCGCGGTCGGCGCGGAAACGACGGCGAAGAAGGCGATGGACGCGATCGTGAGCGCCTTGAGGAGGGCGATGAGCGGAAGCCAGGCGGCGTAACGCTCCTCGTCCGAGGCAAGCATGAAAAAGAGGATCGGGACGAGGGCGAGAAGGGGGATGGACGCGAACCAGGTGACCGGAAGGGCGGTTATGACCGATTGCGCGCCCTGCCTGAGAAGGAAGAACAGTCTGAGAAGTTCGTACAGGATGAATATCGGGTAGCGCATGGGTCGGAATCGCATTTGATAGAAGTCTACGCAACAAGTCGACGCCGGTCAAGTACTGCCGTTCGGCTTGACAAGCGGCATTCTTCCCATGACAATAACCGTATGAATTCAAAGAAGACATGGTGCGGCGCGGCGCTTTTTTCCGCCGTGCTGCTTTTTTTTACCCTCGTGTCCCCGGCGCTGTTCGCCCTCGATAAAAACGCCAAGGACCGGGGCTCGGAACGATACTTCCAGCTTTTCCAATACGTTTTCACCTTCGTCGAGAACAACTACGTGGACGAGGTCGACCCGAAGGTTCTCTATGAGGGCGCGATGAAGGGGATGCTCGACTCGCTCAAGGATCCCTACACGACCTATATCGACACCGAAAGTCTCATGGGCTTGAGCCTCAAGGACACGACGAGCGGTTCCTTCGGCGGCGTGGGCCTGTCGATCACGAAACCGCTCGAGTCGACTCCCGAAAAGCCCGCCTGGGTCGAGGTCGCCTCCCCCATCGAGGACACCCCCGGCTGGAAGGCCGGCATCCAGCCCGGCGACCTTATCCTGAAGATCGACGATACCGACACCGCCGAGATCACCATGGAGCAGGTTCTCGATCGTCTTCGCGGTCCCGTTGGCACGACCGTGACCGTCCAGATCCGCCGCGGCAAGGCGATGGAATTCCCGGTGACCCTCAAGCGCGCGCTCATCGAGGTGCCGACGGTCAAGTACGGGATGATGGAGAACGGGCTCGGCTATCTCCGCATCATCGAGTTCACCCCGCTCACCCCCGAGCGCGTCCAGGAAGCGCTCGACTCCTTCAAGAAGGCCGGCTACACGGGCCTCATCATCGACCTCCGGAACAATCCCGGCGGACTCATCACGAGCGTCGTCGACGTCGCCGACAAGTTCATCGACGAAGGTCCCATCGTGTCCACCCGGTCCCGGATCTCGTACGAAAACCGCGAGTTCAACGCGAGCCCCGCGAAGACGACCTTCAAGCCCCGGCTTCCCGTCGTGATTCTCATCAACAAGGGCTCGGCGAGCGCCTCCGAGATCCTCTCGGGAGCCCTCAAGGACTGCAAGATCGCGTACCTCGTCGGCGAAACGACCTACGGCAAGGGCTCGGTCCAGCAGGTAATCGATCTCCTGAGCGGCGACGCGATGAAGATCACGATGGCCCGCTACTACACCCCGAGCGACGCGAACATCGACAAGCTCGGGATCCCGCCCGATCGCGAGGTCCTTTTCCCCGCGCTCACCGAGGCGGAGGAGAAGGCCCTGGGCGAGCTCCTTCAGACGACGAAGCTCGCCGATTTCGTCGCGGACAAGCCGAAGCTCTCCTCCGGGGAGGCCGACGCGTTCGCCCGCGAGCTCGCGAAGGACTATCCCGTCGACGTCCGGGTCCTCAAGCGGCTCGTGATGCAGGAATACTACCGCACGCATATCAGCCCGCTCTATGACGAGGAGTACGACATCCAGCTCAAGGCGGCCGTCGATATCCTCCTCAAGGAGGACGTTCCCGCGCTCCTTCGCGAGGTCAAGACCGTACGCGAGCTGCAGGAAGCGGCGAAGCCCGCCGTCGCGGACGCGAAGGGTTCCGAAGAGACGAAATGAGGCAGTTTATCCTCGACAGGCCCATCGAGCCGGGCGGGAGGGTAACCCTCGAGGACGCGGACTATCGCTATCTCGTGCAGGTGCTCCGCCTGCGCGCGGGCGATACCGTCGAGGCGAGACTGCCCGACGGGAGTCTCGCGACTCTCTCCATCGAAAGAATCGACCCGCGCGCGAAAACCGTGCGCCTCTCCTTACCGTCGGGCGCGCACGGCTCCCGCGCGGAGGTCCCCGGGCGCGCCGCTGACGAAACGCTCGCGGGGCTTTCTATGCCCCCCCTTCCCGACATGCCGCGGGATTTCCCCAAGATCGCGCTCTTCCAGTGGCTCATCAAGGGCCCGAAAATGGATCAGGTGATCAGGCAGGCCACCGAGGCGGGGGTCGCGGCGATCGTTCCCGTGCTCGGGGAGCGGTGCGTCGCGGGGACCGGCGAGGGAGACGCCGCCTCGCGCGCGTCCCGCTGGGCGCGCATCGTCCGCGAGGCCCGACAGCAAAGCGGTTCGCCCGTGGCGACCCTCGTCTCGCCGCCCGTCGCTGTGTCGGATATCCCGGGCGTCTGGCTCCGGTTTTCCGAAGGCTTGCGCGCGCGGGCCCTCGTCCTCACCGAGGCCCCCCTTGCGCGAAAGACCCTCCACGGGTATCTTGATACCGGCGCGGACATCGTCGCGCTTGCCGTCGGTCCCGAGGGCGGCATGTCGGCGGGTGAGCTCGACGAGCTTGACCGGGCCGGCTTCCTCGCCGTTCATTTCAGAACGAACATACTCAGGGCGGAGACCGCGGCGATCTACGGGATCGCGGCCGTTCAGTCCGCCGTCACGGAGTCGGAAAAGTGGCAGTCGAAAGAATAGATTTCATGAAGGTCCCGCTCGACATCGTCGCGCCGGAGGATCTTGAACCGGTCGTCCTCGAGCTTCTCTCCCGCGACGAGTGCCAGCACGTCATGTTCGTGTCGATCCTCGACGTCCTCAAGGCGCGCCATCGCGGCGAGTTCCGCAACATGGTGCTCAAGGCCGCGCTCGTCGTCCCGACCTCGAAGAGTCTCATCCGCGGCGCCCGGTTTCTCAAGAAAAAGGTTCCCGTCCGCTGGCAGCCCTTCAACCTCATCATCGGGACGCTCAACGTCCTCGAGAAATACTACAAGTCGCTCTACCTGCTCGGCGCCCAGCACCGGAGTCTCCTTCAGGCGGAACGGAACGTCCGGAGTACCTTCCCGAAGCTCAGCGTCGTCGGGCGCTTCGCGGGCTACTATCACAAGAGCATGGAGCGGAACATCCAGACCGCGATCGTGAAGGCGCATCCCTCGCTCGTCATTCTCGGCGACGGCGTGCCCGGCGGTCAACGCTGGATTCACCGGAACCGGGCGAAGCTCCATAACGGGATCTTCATCTGGCATCACGACGTGATCGATATCTTCTCCGAGCGAAAGCGCCGCGTGCCGGAAAGAACCTTCGAACGGGGCTTTGAGTATTTCCCGCAAATACTGAAAAACCCGTTAAGAATTTTTCGAATTTTCCAATATATATGGTATAACATCCTGCTTCTGTATTACCGGCTCTTCCGCATCGGGGCATGAGCGTGGGCTGACATAAGGTGACGGGAGAATCGGAAAGGAAAAAGAGTGGAAAACGTCCTTTTCGTCACCTCCCGCGCCGCTGACGGGCGCGAGCTTGCCTGCCGCGCGTCGAAATCCTGGTCCGTTACCGTTCCCCCCGATCCCGCCGATTCCCCCTCCTTCGTCGCTTCCGGTCTTTACGATTTCGCCTTCTTCGATATCGCGCTTACCGGCGCGTTCGTCCCCGATCTCCTTCGGGGCACGCTTGCCGCCCGCGCGGGATTCAAGGTCTTTGTGCTCACGCGCGAATACGCGCCCTGTTTCAGGGAGCTCGCGCGCGCGTCCGGGGCAAACGGCTTTTTCCTGATCCCGTATTCGTTCGCGGATTTGAGACGGCGCGTCGAGGAAGCCCTGGGGAAGAGAGTCGTCTCGGAACTTCCCCCATCCGCGGCGCGCGAGGCCACGGTCGGGTACGGGGCCGGTCCCGGCCTTTTCCCGGTCTCGAACGGCACTGCCTCCGCGGGTTGCGCGCGGCCTTCATCGCCGGGAGGGGCAGACCTTTCCCCTCCGAGAGATAGACTCGTCGGCGAGAGCGGTACGATGATCAGCCTTCGCGCGCGCATAGTCGATCTCGCGGGAAGCGATTCGGCCGTGCTCATCAAGGGGGAGACCGGCTCGGGAAAGGATCTCGTCGCGCGCCTTATCCACGAGGGTTCTCGCGTCGCTTCGGGGCCGTTCGTTCCCTGCAACGTGTCGTGCATCGCCGCGACGCTCGCCGAGAGCGCCCTGTTCGGCTCGAGCAAGGGAAGCTATACCGGCTCGGTTACGGATATCAAGGGGCTCTTCGAGGAGGCCGACGGCGGCACGCTCTTTCTTGACGAGATCGGGGAGCTTGACCTGAGCCTTCAGCCGAAATTCCTTCGCGTGCTCGAGGAGGGCGTCGTCAAGCGCCTTGGCTCGCCGACGCCGCGTCGCGTCCGGTTCAGGCTCATCTGCGCGACGAACCGGGACCTTCCCGCCATGGTCGCCGCGCGCCGATTTCGCGCGGATCTCTTTTATCGGCTCGACGTCCTTCGCGTCGCCGTTCCGCCCCTGCGCGAGCATCCCGACGACATCCCCGCGCTCGCGCGGCGTTGCCTCGGACCCTACCGCAAGGGCCTGTCCCCGCGAGCGGTCGAAAAGCTCAAGGCCTATCATTGGCCCGGCAACGTCCGCCAACTTTTCAACTGCCTCGCCCGCGCGGCCTGCGAAACCCCGGGCAACGAGGTCGATCACCATCACATCAGCTTCTAACGGCTCGCCCTTCGATTCGCCCGGCGGCGGTGCGATGCCTCCCCGTGAACGCGCCTCGCTGCGCGCTTACCCCTCGCTATTCGCGTCGCGGTCCCCGCCGCGCGCGTACGCCATCTTCCTGAAAAGCCGCTCGAGCCGGCGCGCCTCCGATTCCGAGAGCGCCGCGCGCGCGATGATCTCCGAAAGGAAGCGGTCGTTTTCCTTTCTTCCCGCTATCCTGAAAAGCCCGACGTGATCGACGCTCTCCCCGATCTCGGCGACGATCTCGCCGATCCGGGCGATGCTGATCGGCTCGTAGCCGCGCTTGTGCCCGTCGAAGGCGCGGAAGAAGGCGTAGCCGACGAGCTGAACCGCGTGCGAGAGATTGAGCGAGGGAAAGTCCGGGCTTGAAGGAATGTTGACGGCGACGGTACAGCAGTCGAGCTCCTCGTCGGTAAGCCCCGTACGTTCGTTCCCGAACACGAGCGCGGTCTTTCCCGAGGCGCCGGTAGCGGCGACCTTGGCCGCGAACTGTTCGGGGGTCAGTCCCCAAGACTTCCGTTTTTGGCCCATGCGCCGGGTCGTGCCCGCCGAGATCGCGCAGTCCGCCATCGCTTCCTTGAGACCCGCGACGGTGGGCTCGAAAAAGCGGGCTGCCTCCCATACGTCCGCCGCGTGCACCGCGAGGGTTCTCACCTGGTCTTCATTGAGGGATGATCGGTCGGCGACGATCCGCAAGTCGGTTATAGCCATGTTCTTCATCGCGCGGCACGCGGAGCCGACGTTCCGGCTCTCCTCGGGTCTGCAAAGGACGATTGCGCAGGGTAATGGTTTCACGCTCGCGATTTTCACCGCAAGGCGCTTGTTATGTCAATATTGACGGATTATGATGGGAGGCATGAACGGTGAACTGAAGGGGAAGCGGGCGCTGGTCGTCGGGGGGTCGGGCGGAATCGGCCGGGGGCTCGCGGACGCGCTCCTGGCGGAAGAGGCGATCGTCACGACGGTCGGGCGGCATGAGGTTCCCGGCGCGGATTCCTGCGTGCTGGATCTTGATATTCCCTCAAAATGCGCTATAGTTTTGGATAAGGCGTCTTCAGCGGAGATCCTCGCCGTCGTGCGGGGACCCTTCCTCCAGAAGCCGCTTTCCAGGACTTCTCGGGACGAGTGGGCGGAGATGACATGGGCGAACCTCGGTTTTCCCGGCGCACTCGTTTCGGCAGCGCTACCTGCTATGCAGGCGGCGGGCTGGGGGCGCATTCTCCTTTTCGGGGGGACGCGAACCGATGATGTGCGAGGGTTCAGGACGAACGCGGCCTATGCCGCAGCCAAGACTGGTTTATCCTCGCTCGCGAAGTCGGTATCCCTCGAATATGCCTCCTCGGGCATCACGTGTAATGTCGTGTGTCCGGGCTTCGTCGAGACTGAATATCTTGATTCTGCCCAGAAATGCGAACTCGCGGCAAAAAATCCCGATGGAAAGCTCATTTCCGTCGAGGAAATGGCAAAAACAGCCCTTTTTGTGCTAAAAAACAGCGCATTAAACGGGGTTGTATTGCCGGTTGATAAGGGTTGGGCACCCAGTGTCATTTGACAATTTATTTTTATATGTTATAGTAATGATATTGGAGAAAAACCCGATAATCTGGACGGTAGGAGTAGTATGAATAATAACAGCATTATTCCCGGATTTGACGAAGAAAAAGATGACAGTCTGAAAATCCGTCTGGAGAAGATCGACGATATTGAAGGTTGTATCGTATTGTTCCTCAACGGTTATATCGATACGTACAATTCGAGTTTTTTCCAAAAACGCGTATCCAAGGTAGTCGAAGCGGGCTTTATTCGCCTGATATTTAACTGCGGCGCCCTCAATTACGTTTCATCGACCGGTATCGGTTCATTTACCGCTTTCCTGAAAACCGTCAAGCCGAAGGGGGGAGACGTCGTGCTCCTCGAGATCCAGCCGAAGGTGTACGAGGTTTTTCAGCTCCTCGGATTTTCGCAGTTCTTTAATATCAAGGATTCGCTCGCCGATTCCATCGATTTCTTCAGGACGAGCGGCGTCGAGATCAAGTCCGAGATCTTCCCGAAGATCTTCTCATGCCCGATTTGCTCGAAAAAATTGAAAGCAACGAAATCCGGACGCTTCCGGTGTTCCGAGTGTAAAACCATCCTTGCGATCGACAATAATGGGCAGGTTTTCTTGGGATAATACCCCCGATACCAAACAGGCGATTAAGCGAACATGAAGACCGGAACCGATGTTCCGGTCTTTTTTTATTCCCTGTGAACAAATTGTGCATAACTCGGTGAAAGATCGGTATTTTCTCCCGGATTTATTACGGATAAACCGGGAAAAATAGCGTGAATTGGAATGAAAGAAATTGCTTTACGGTAAGTCTTTATAATATATACATATAAGCAAAACGTATAGGAAAATGAAATTACAGGACCGATCAGGAAAAAGCTATGTCCAATAAAGAAATAAAGTTTATTGCAGAAACCTACGCTGTATAACTTGTGGATAACTTGTTGAGTGTATCGGGAATTCATTACGCAGTAAAGAAAAGTCTTGTAAACGACAAGCCTGCATGCTACTCTTATTTTGCAATGAAAAACACGGTTATGATCCCGTTTGTCTTTTTGGGCAATTTGGTTCTCTGGACCGTCCTTTTGTCCGTATTTACCGCCCCGGCTTCGTATACTTCTTTTATATTGTTATCAACGCGGCAGTTTTACGCGTTTTCGATAAGCGTCATCGCGCTCGCGCTCTATCTCTTGCCGATAGCGATTATGCTTTCGCTCCTCTTTCTCTTTTTATATCTCCTGCGGCATAGAACCGTTGTCTTCCTGTCCATTCCGCTTGTCCTCATCCTTGCCGCTTCTTCCGTGGTCTTCCTGATTCCCCTTTCCTATCGGGTATCGGCAGGGCTCCACGCGCGTGCGGAAAGCGGCGCCGGAACCGTACGGCCCGATGCCCGGCTTTTCCCCCCGGGGTTCATCCGTTCCGGTGACGGCGGGAAAAGGGTGTTTTGGATGGACGAGGTCGGGGCCGGGCGTCGCGCGCGCGGCGTCGTTACCGTAGATCGGGCAACCATGCCCGGAAGTCAGGCCATGAGCGTGTTTTCCTCGGCGGAGTACGAGCCTTCGACGAGGAGTCTCTCGGCGGACGGCGCGCTGATTCTCGTTCCCGCGGGAGGCGCGGACACCCTTCTTTCGTCCCGTCTCGAGCCTCCGTCGTTTCTCGTGCGGCTCGTTCGGGACGTGAACTTCGCGTTGAACGAATTCAAGGCCGCGGCTACCCGGGGCGAGACGGCATTCTTCATCGTCACGGGGAGTTTCTTCGCCCTTGTCGCGAGCTTTTACTTCGTTTCTCGGGCGAGCGCCTGGCGGCTCCTGAACGCGCTGTTGACGATGGTTGCGTTTCGTTTCGCGCTTCTTGCCTATCCATACGCGTTTGACGGGCCGGTATTCGATACCGTCAGGGGGCTCGCTCCCCGATTCCTTCCCGATTCGCTCGTCCCGTCCGTCGTGACCCTCGCGTGCGCGGTTCTGGTGTCCCTCGCGGGAATCGTTTCGCTCGTAATCCTGAAGATACGCCATCGGGGAACGGGGGGTGCCTATGAATGACGCAAAGCGGGCCTTCCTCGTCATATTGGCGCATTATCTCGCGGGTCTTGCCTGCTGTCTCGTTTTCTCGTTCGCGGGCGCGCTCCCGGCGGGGCTTATCGCGCCGTTCGCGTTTGCGTACCGGCTCAGGTCGGGCCTCCTTCTCTTCGTGACCTATATGCCCGCGCTGCAGATCAGCGGGCTTCTCGTCGGCTACGCGATCGCCTTCAAGGCGCGCTCCGACGATCGCGTGGAACGGTGGTCCGCGGTCCTCGTCGAATATCTCAAGGGAGCCTTCGCGCTCTGCGTGGTTTGTCTCGCCGCGTATTTCATCATGTTCGAGGGCGTGTCGCCCGTCTTGAACGAGCGGCAACTTTCAGCCCGGAACAGGAGCGTCGATTACCGGGAATTCATCGAGGTCGCGTCCGCGTCGCTCGCCGCGAACGATCCCTCGAGCGCCGAGATCCCCCTCAAGGGCGCCTTGCAGATATGGCCGAAAAGCGTCGAGGCGAGAAAGCTCATGGATCGATGCGAGTACCTCCAGGCCGAGCGGGCTGCCGCGAATAAGGCCGGCGACGAAGGGGCGGAGGACGCTGCCGCGGCCGGGAGGCTTGAATCCGGGCCCGTCGCCGCGAAGGACAAAGGGATCGGCGCCCTCGAGGCCCTCGATCGCTCCGACGCCGCGTTCGCGAAGCACGATTACTTCAACGCCCATTATTACGCGATGCTCGCCTGGCGTCTTTGCCGGGACACGGACCCGAACAAGGCGCTCGCGCTGAAGAAGGCGGGCGAGGCCTGGAGTCGCGTGACCGAGGGCCAGGACAAGTTCACTGAGCAGGGCGATATCGCGCGGTACCGGACGAAGCGCGCCGGATACGAGGCGATACAGAACGGGGATTTCCTCAAGGCGTACTACATCCTCCTCGCCGAGCAGGAACGGCAAAAGGCCGGCAAGAACGGCGGCGTCGATCCCGACGTCGTTCGCTTTCTGGAGGTTGCGCGGACCGGGCTCCTCGAGTCATACTTCTTCATCGACGAGACGGCGAACATCCGGCTGTTCGAGTCGGCTCGCGATATCTTCTTCGCGAATCGGCGTTCCGACGGATCCCTGGACGCGGTCTTTATCAGGGGCATGACCTTCACGAGATCGGCGGGCAAGGACGTCGCGTATCTTCGCGACGTCGAGATCTCCCGGATCGGGCGGGACGGGAACGCCGTTTGGCGCGTCTTCGCCCCGTACGCGAAGATGTTCCCCTTTACCCGCGACGGGCAGTCGCGTCCCGAGCTGATCCTCCACGCGGTTGACCGGAACCGGATCGGCGGGGATATCCTCCCCGAGATCGTCGCCGGCGAGATCCCGCCGCAGGAACGGAGCGTGCTTCTGCTCGATATGCCCTACGGCGACCTTGATCTCGTCATCGCGGCGAATCGCGGCCCCGCGGGGATGTCCCTTCCGGAGATGTTCGCGTTCTCGGCCTCGGCCGGGAAATACGGCTTCTCCCGCGACCTGTATCAGCGCGAGATTCTCAACCGCGTCGCCGAGCCGTTCCTCGTCCTGATCCTGTCGATATACGCCCTTATCCTCGGTTGGAAGTACCGGCTCGGAAAGAGCGTGTTCTTTCGGGCCTGGTGGGCGTTCGCGATACCGCTCTTCCCCGTCGTGTCCCTTTTCGTCATCGAGACCCTTCGCTATCTCGCCCGTCTTTTCATCGCGGCTTTCGTGAGCCTGGTTCCCCGGAACGGGCTCGTGCCGACCTTGATCTTCCTGACGGTGTCGTTCTTCGCGGTCTCCTTCGCGTTTTTCTCCCAACGGTCCGATTAAAATTCAAGCGGCCATTCGGGCCGCTTGAATTTAAAACAGGGGAACCGGCTACGCCGAGACTCCGCGCGTTACGAGATCCCGTTATTCCGGCGTCAGCAGACGGAGACGCGCTCGACGCGCGCGCCGAGGGCCTGGAGCCTCGCGACGAGGTTTTCGTATCCCCGCTCGATCTGGTAGACGTTCTTGATGACGCTCTCGCCTCGCGCGCAGAGCGCGGCGATCACCATCGCCATGCCCGCGCGCACGTCGGGCGAAACGAGCTCGGATCCGTGGAGCACGCTGGGGCCCGAGACGACCGCGCGGTGCGGGTCGCACAGGGTGATCCTCGCGCCCATGCCGATGAGCTTGTCGACGAAGAACATCCGCGACTCGAACATCTTCTCGTGGATGAGCACCGTCCCGTCGACTTGCGTGGCGACGACGGTCATGATGCTCGTGAGGTCGGGCGGGAATCCCGGCCAGGGGGCGTCGTCGATCTTCGGGATCATGCCGCCGAGGTCGCAGTTGACCTTGAGGTCCTGCTGCGCGGGAACCGTGAGGGTCGTGCCGGAGATTTCCCACCTGATCCCGAGTTTCCCGAACGCGAGCTTGATGGGCCTGAGGTCGGGGGGATTCACGTTCTCGATGGCGATGCTGCCGTGCGTGACCGCGGCGAGCCCGATGAAGGAGCCGATCTCCATGAAGTCCGGGCCGATGCGGAAGTCCGCGCCGTGAAGGCGCTCGACGCCCTCGATCGTGAGTATGTTCGACCCGATGCCGCCGATGCGCGCGCCCATCGCGTTCAGCATCCCGCAAAGGTCCTGCACGTGCGGCTCGCTCGCGGCGTTCGTGATGACGGTCTTGCCCTCGGCAAGGACCGCGGCCATGATCGCGTTCTCCGTCGCGGTAACCGAGGCCTCGTCGAGGAAGATGTCCTGTCCCTTGAGCTTGTTCGCGGTGAAGGTGAAAAGCCCCTCGACGTCGACGCGCGCGCCGAGCTCGGTGAGGGCGAGGAAGTGCGTGTCGAGCCTGCGCCGGCCGATGACGTCTCCTCCGGGCGGGGGGAGGATCGCCTTCCCCGCGCGCGCGACGAGGGGCCCGGCGAAGAGGATGGAGGCGCGGATCTTCCGCGAGAGCTCGACGGGAATGTCGGTGCGGGCGACGTCCTTCATCGTGAGCGCGTATTCGTTCGGGGCGACCTTCGACACCGTCCCGCCGAGGGCGGCGAAGATCTCGAGCATGACCTGGGTATCCTCGATCTCCGGAAGGTTCCGGAGCGTGACCGTCTCCTCGGTCAGGAGCGCCGCGGCGATGCACGGGAGCGCGGCGTTCTTGTTGCCGCTCGCCTTGACCGTGCCCTTGATCGGGAATCCACCCTCTATGCGATATTCGTACATTATCGTTCTCCCCAGAGTTTCGCGAGTTCTATGAGCGTGCGGACCATGGCGGCCATCTCCGAAAGAGAGGCCCATTCCGTCCGCGAATGGTAGTTATGCCCGCCGGTAAAGACGTTGGGCGTCGGTATGCCGAGTTCGGTGAGTCTCGAGCCGTCGGTGCCTCCCCGGATCGGCTTCATGCGGGGTTCGACTCCCGCGCGCGAGGCCGCTTTCATTAACAGCTCGAGGACCTCGGGTTCGGCGTCGATCTTCTCCTTCATGTTCCGGTACTGCTCGGTTTTCGCGAGCTCGACCTGTCCGCCGGGATAGCGCGCGCGGATTCCCTCGGCGATCGCGTCGAGCCGGGCGAGGCGTCGCTCCATCCCGATCCGGTCGAAGTCTCGGAGGAAGACGGTAAGCCGCGCCTCCTCCGACGATCCCGCGATCTCGAGCGGGCAGAAGTAGCCGAGGTAGCCGTCGGTCGTCTCGGGGCTTTCCCGCGGGGGGAGGGCGCACGCGAAATCGGCGGCCATGGAGACGGCGTTCACCATCTTTCCGCGCGCGGAGCCGAGGTGAGCCGAGACTCCCGTGAAAAGGACTTCGGCCTTCCAGGCGTTAAAGCACTCGCTCTCGATCTCTCCGAGGGCTCCCCCGTCGACGGTATAGAACGCGCGCGAGGAAAGCGAGGCGAGCGGGACGCGGTCCATCCCGTGGCCGGTCTCCTCGTCGGGGCTGAACATGATCTCGATCGGCCCGTGCTCGATCTCGGGGTGAAGGACGAGCTGCTCGGCGAGGGTGACGATGCCGGCGATGCCCGCCTTGTCGTCGGCCCCGAGGAGGGTCGTGCCGTCGGAGGTGACGATGGTGTCCGGCTTGCCCGTTGCGCGGGCGCGGTCGGCGCATGCGGCGAGCTCGGCGTCGGAGGCGGGATCGAGCGCGAACCCGCCCGGGAGCTCGATTCTCGAGCCGTCCCAGTCCCGGTGCGCGATCGGCCGTACCCCGTCGCCCGGCGCGTCGGAAGCGGTGTCCATGTGCGCCGAAAGCCCGAACGAGGGCTTCGCCTCGAGTCCCGCGGTCGCCGGGACGCGCGCGAGAACATAGCAGTTTTCGTCGACCCTGACGTCGGCGATCCCGATCGCGGCGAGTTCCTCGGCCAAAACGCGGGCGAACGCGCGCTGATTTTCGCTTGAGGGGAAGATTCCCGAATCGGCCTTGGCGTGGTCGCTTTGGGTTCCGATGGCGGTATATCTGAGAAACCGTTCCAGAAGACGGTCTTCGAGGGCAATCATGAGCGAAAGACTACGATATTTGAACGGGGTCGTCAATGTCATCCATAGTCCTTGCCAACGGGAGGGGAAAGCGATACCTTTTAAACATGCACACCATACCCGCGTATCCCGAGTTTGCGCCGATCTCGCTCGAGATGGCTCGCGAAATCTCGCCGTTTCTGGTCAAGCTCCCGGACGGGGTTTCCGAATACTGCTTCGCCGGACTCTATCTCTTTCGCGAGCGATACGATTATCGCGTCTCGATCAGGGATTGCTTTCTGGTGGTCTCCGGCAGGCGCGACGGGAAGCGTTTCTTCCTGACGCCGTGCTGCTCGACCGGGATGGACACCATCGACGAGCTCTTCCGGGAACACGATTACTGGAAGCTCATCTCCCCGGCATTCGTCGAGCAGAACCGCGCGGCCATCGAGGCCGCCGGCTACGCCATCGAGAGCGACCGGGACAATTTCGACTATCTTTACCTTCGGAGCGAACTCGCGACCCTGTCGGGCAAGAAATTCCACAAGAAGAAAAACCACGTGAACGCGTTCGAGCTTTCGTATCCCGATCACTCGCTCAAGGCCCTCGACCGGACGACCAGGGCCGACGCCCTCGCCGTGCTCGAGTATTGGGTTTCGCTCGAGGAGAGGCCCGAGGACACCGATTACCGCGCCGCGAAGGAGGCGCTCGAGCTCATGGAGCAGTTCGAGATGACCGGGCTCGTCCTCTACGTCGACGGGGTGCCCGTCGCCTGGACGCTCGCGGAGATGGTCGCCGGAGGGAGAATCGCCGCGGTGCACTTCGAGAAGGCCCGGACGGATTACCGCGGGGCCTATCAATACATCAATTACGCTTTTGCCCAATACCTTCCCGAGTCGGTCGAGTTCGTCAATCGCGAGCAGGATCTCGGGGACGAGGGAATGCGGCAAGCGAAGATGACCTATCGCCCGGTCGGGTTCGTGGAGAAATACCGGGTCGGCAAGAAGGGGTACGCGCCCGGCTCTGAAAGATAGCAAAAAAAGGCGTATACTGGTATCATACACCCCGGAGGAATCGATGGAACTCGTCAGTACGCGCGATCCCGCTCGCATCGTTCGCTTTCGAGACGCGGTGCTCGACTGCATGCCCCGTGACGGCGGCCTTTACGTGCCCGCGCGCGAGGAGGATCTGCGTCCCTGGATCATGTATATGGACGATAAAACCTCGTTCGCGTCGATCGCGGGAACCCTTACCTCGGCGCTCCTCAAGAACGAGCTCAGTCCCGTCGTTTCCGAGCGCATCGCCGCCGCCGCGTTTTCCGGATTTTCCCCCGAGCTCAGGCGGCTTGACGAACGCCTGTATTCCCTCGAGCTCTTTCACGGGCCTACCGGGTGCCACAAGGATTTCGGCTTTCTCTGGCTCGCTTCCGCGCTCGAGCACATCCTGACGATAGAGGATCGGGGCGCCACCGTTCTCGCCGCGACCGCCGGGATGAGCGGCCGGAGCATGGCAGCGGCCTTCGCGGGGAAGACACGCTTGAAGGCGATTCTCGTGTACCCGAAGGGAACGCTCGCCGGCCTTGACCCGGCCCACCTCGCCTGGAACGGCGGCAACGTGTATCCCGTCGAGATCGAGGGAACGCTCGCGGACGCGCAGGCGCTCGTGCGGGGCGTCTACGGCGATCGCGCGCTCGTGGAGAGACACGGGCTAACCCTCGCGAACACGATGAATATCGGGCGCATCCTTCCCCAAACCTTTTTCTACATGTACGCGTTCACCCGCATCAAGCGTCAGGTTCTCGGGGATATCTTTTACGCCGTTCCGTCGGGCAACTACGGAAATCTCGTTGCCGGTCTCTACGCGTGGAAATTCTCCCTGCCCGTCAACGGCTTCATCACCGACGCGACTCCCGCTCTTCTTTGCGACCAGGCCGGTCGCTGCTTCTGCAAGGACTCGGGTACCCCGCTTTCCCGGCGCGGGCCCTCGGACCCGGTTGAGCCCTCGAACATCGAGCGGCTCGAGCAGGTTTTCGCGGTCAATTCGCTCATGCTGAGCGGCCTCGTGTTTCCCGCGGAGGTTGACCGGGCGTCGGCTCCCGCGAAGATTCGCGAGGTTTGGGAACGGTACGGCGTCGCCCTCGATCCTTCGGCGGCGACCGCCCTCGCGGCGGCTGATACCTTCGCCGATCGCGTCAACTCGGACGAGGGAACCGTCGTGCTGGTATCGAAGGACCATCCCGCGTTCCAGCGCGAGCTTGTCGGGGCCATTTGCGGCGTGACCCCTCCCGTTCCCGACTTCATGCGCTCCGCGAAAGACCCGGTGTCGGGCGCGCGGGTAATCCCGAACGATCGGGAAAGGCTCGTGGAAGTCCTTAGGGAGTTTTCCTGATTTCACTCGTCGACGGATATTCTGTCCTTGCGCGCGTATCGGAAAATCGGTATACTTTATTGAAACTGCAGGGGGTGGCTAATGGCCTTTAAGCTTGACGGAGCTAAGTTCGACACTCTCGACGAATTGGTGGAAGCATTGTATCCCTTGTATTCCGACAAGATGTCGATTGAGGAATTCAAAAAGTACGCACAAGAAAACGCGCAACAAAGTTAACCGTTTTTTACGATCAACGATTCATTGAAAAAACCGACCGACGGAAACCGCCGGTCGGTTTTTTTTTGCGCTACCGGCTCCCGTTACGGGAGCGATGCCCTTTGCTCGCGGGAGCCTCGCCTTCGGCGTCATCGCGCGCCGGGGATCAGTCGTTCGCTTTCTTTCCCGTTATCGTGCCGACCGCCTTCCGCCAGAAAGAGGCGAGGGCGGCGAGCACAGACGGCTTCGCGACGCGGGAACCGTTCGGGCGTCCCGTTTTCCTTCCCGCCTGTCCCCCTTCCGGGAATGCTTCGCGTATCGCCGCGACGCGGTATCCCGAGCCGGAGAACGCGTCGATGACAAGGTCCCGGATGCCGGCGAGATCCGCGAGGGAGTCCTTGGGTTCGGCGCACAGGGCTTGGAGAAGGAGACAGTCGTCGACGAGCGACTCTGCCTCTTCCTTCCCGAACCACTCGACCCCGTCCCATTCATGCACCCGGGCGCGCGCGGAAAGGCGCTTGTCGGCGAAGATCCCCGACACGAGCGCAGCCGTTTTTTTCGCGGTCGTTCCCCCGAGGTCGGCGAGAATGAGCGCGTCCGCGAAGGATTCAACCCTTTCCGCGAAGACGGTCGCCTTGATTCCGTAATCCTCCACGAGATCGGCCAGCTTCCGCGGGAGGCTCCATGCGTCGATCGTCGCCCGCGCGACGGCGGGATCGCCTTTCGGCACCAGGAAGCGGACCGAGTGAAGGATGAGCGCCGCTGCTACGGCGATGGCCTTTGAAGGATCGTCGACGTATTCGATCGCGAAGGAGTCGAGAAGACGCTCCCCTGCTGCCTTTCGCGCGCGACCTTCCTTTTTGACGATCTTGCGCTCTCCCAGCGAGAGAAGCCGTGAAAGCGAGCGGGAGAGGTATCCCCATGCGCGATCCGCGGCTTCGTCCGGCGCGGGCTTCGTCCGTGAGGCGCTTTTTGCCGTTCCGGTCTTCGGCACCACGCCCGCGCGAGCGTCGATCCGCGCGTCCGGGCGTTCTTTCGCGATAAGGGCGAGCGCTTCCCGAAAAAAGGCGCGGGCGCTCGTCTCGAGCGAGGCCACGAAGGCGCCGCCCGGAGACGCGCGGTTCGGATCCCGCTTATCGGCGTCATGGTGGGCGATCGCGCGATCGCGGAAGGCCTTGAAATAGGCGGGCGAGGCGAGCGCGGACAGCGCGAGATAGAGATCGCGGTACCGGATATTCTGGAGGCCCATATGCACGTCGCGGATTCCGCGGCCCGCGAGGATTCCGTATAGGGTCGTCCATGTTTGCGCCCCGTCGTCGTCGACCTCGTAGAAATTGCCGAACGCCTGCGTCTGGAATCCGTCAAGATGCGCGTAAAGTCCGTTCGCCTCGATCTCCTCCGTCGTTCGGATAAACCAGAGCGCGGTGCGCTGCTCCTGCATGACGCAATAGCGGTCGGGCCGGACGGTGAGCGCGAGGGCCTCGGCGAGCCCTTTCCGCGCGAGGCTCTTCGAGCCGTCCGGGTTCTTTACCGCGTACGCGACCGAGGTCTTTACCCAGCCGTTTGCCTGGCCGTAGACGTTGTTGTAGAGGATGAGCGCGCGCTCGTGCCCCGCCATGTTCGACCAGGCGAAGACGTTTTCGTTCACGTGTCCGTTCTCGAAAAAATCGTAGAGGAAGAAATTCCCGACTCCCGCGAAGAGCCAGCGTTTTTTCATGAGCGGAAAGATCTCGCGGCGGTGACGCTCGACGAGTCCCTCGTTCGGGACTTCGTCGCGGTACGCGCGCCGGTATTCCATCCCGTATTTTTCCTCGAAGCCCTCGATCTGACCGTGGCCGAACATCGGGAGGCCGGGCATCGCGACCATCATCGTGCATACGCCGAAGTATTTGTCGCCCGCGCCGAACTGCGCGACGGCCGTCTCCTCGTCGGGGTTGTTCATGAAGTTGACGTACCGCTTGAGGATCTCGGGATCGAACTCGAGGGTGTTCTTGATCGTCGTCCGGTACTTCGCGTTATCCTCGCGCTTGAGCATGTTCATGAACGCGGAGTTGTACACCCGGTGCATGCCGAGGGTTCGGACGAAGTATCCTTCCATCATCCAGAAGGCTTCGGCGAGGAGAAGCGTGTCCGGGATTTCCCGCGCGCAGCGGTCGACCACCTCGCGCCAGAATTCCTCCGGTATGCGCCGCTCGAACTCGTCGCGCGTGAGCGAGTGCTGGGATCGGCTCGCGATGTCCCCGCCCTTGCCGGGCTCAGGGTACCACAGGCGCTGGATGTGTTTCTTCGCGAGCACCATCGCGGCGTCGAACCGGATGATCGGGAAGTTCCCGGCGACGTGGAGGATCTTCTGGATGACCTCCTCGCGCGCCTCGGGGTTGAGGAAGTCGATCTGCGCGGTATCGTTCCAGGGCATGCCGGTGCCGTCGTTCCCGTGGTAGATGTAGCGCGTGTCGCCGGTCGCGTTGTCGACGCGCTTGAAGACGACGGCGCAGTCCGTCTTCGAGTAGTAATGGTTCTCGAGGTAGACGCCGACGCGACCGTCGTGCGAGAGGTTCTCGCCGTTGAAGTCGTAGCCGGGAAAGGGACACTCGCGCGTCTGCACGAAAAGATCGGGTTTCTCGACTACCCACTTCGCGTCCATGCCGGTGTGGTTCGGGACCATGTCGCTCGCCATTCGGATGCCGCGCCGCCAGGCCCTGGCGCGGAGGTTGTCGAGCGCGCCCCAACCGCCGAGCTCGCCCGCGATCTCGTAGTCGTCGAGGCTGTACGCGCTCGCCGCGGCCTCTGGGTTGCCGCAAATCTGCTTGATGCGCGCGCTCGCCTTCGATCGTTCCCAGAGTCCGATGAGCCAGAGGCCGGTGAAGCCCGCGGCGGCGAGTTCGTCGAGCTCCTCGTCCGGGATCTGGTCGAGTCTTTTGATTTCCCGTCCGTACTTTTTCGAGAGCTGGTCGAGCCACACGAGCGCGCTCTTTGCCATGAGAACGACGTTCGGCATCCACTCGCGGTCGGGGCTGAAACGCTCGTATTCCTTGCTGATTTCGCCGAACTCGTAGGCGCTCATGTCGGGGTAGCCGGCGACTCCGCCGCCGCCGGACCATCCGGCTTTCTCCTCCTCGGCTATCGTGTCGATGCCCGCGAGGAGTCTCGAGAGCCACTCCCCGAGGAGGTCGCCCCATCGGGTGCGGATATACTCGAGCTGACCCTTCAGGTCGTAGGGCGAGAAGTTAACCGGCGCCTTGAGCATCGAGACGAGATCGAGTCCTTCGGGGCCGAAGGGGGGATTGAGCGCGGAGTAGGTCCTGAACGCGTCCCATGCCTCCGCGTATCCGTCGAGCTCCTTGAGGACGGATTCCGAGAAGATCGGGAAGAACGGCTCGAAGGCGGGATTCTCGTTCGCGAGGCGGAGGAGCGCGAGTTCCTCGAGCGCGATGAGCCTGTTCGCTATCCCGTGCTCGCCCGTTCCCGCGAGCCAGGTCTCGGGGTCGGTCTTTCCCCGGTATACGGCCATCGCGGGAAACTCGGTCGCGAAGGCGAGGAGGATCGCGTCGAGCTTTCTCTTTCCGATGGACTGGACGATGGCCGCCTCGGCGCCTTCCACGAGGGTCGAAAGGACGCGCTCGCGGTAGAGCCGCGCGACATAGTGGAATATCTCGTCGATGAGCCCCATCGCGTTGAGCTGACCCGCCCTGAGGTACCGTTCCGGGTGTTGTTTCCCGTCGACGCGCTTGTTGTAGCGCTCGACGAAAACCCGCGCCGCCTTGAGGTTCGCGAACACGACGTTGCCGCTCGAGGCGAAAAGGGACTCGTCGAAGTCGCATTCGCGCCTCACGCGCGCGCTGACGTGGAATTCCATGAACCGCGCGTCCGCGCATTCGGTCGCGCCTATCGGGAGAACGGAGTCGTATCGCGTCGATGTCATCGGGGCTCTCCTTTGCCGACGTGTCGCGAGCGCCTGTCCTTGAGCGTGTGGGCGATCGCGTCCGTGAGTTTTTTGTCCTTCGAGAGTTTTTCTATCGTGACGGGAAGCCGCCATGTCCAGTTGAACGCGGTCACCGTCCCGGGCACGTTGACCCGTTCGTCGTCGGCGTCGTCCGGGCGATAGTCGTCGGAGAGCGCGAGGAAGTCCTGCGCGGGCAGGATGAAAAGCCGGCTCGTCGCGCGCGCGAGGGTTCTCAGCGCGAAGGCCGCCGTCTCGCCGTCGTACCGCGAGAGGAACCGTTCCCTCGCGTCCGGGGAGAGCGCGTCGGCGTCGTCCTTCCACGCGCGGAGGAAGTCGGCGGCGCCTCCTTCCTTTTCCCACCAGCCGCGGAGGGTGGAGGAGTCGTGGACGCTCGTCGTCGCGACGGAGGCTTCGGGATAGTCCTCGACGCGGCGGAAGGGCTGTCCCCGCTCGTCCCACTTGCGTTCCCAGCGGATGACCTTGAGTCCGAGGATACCGAGCCGCGCGAGGGTTTCGGGCACGCAGACCGGGACGCTGCCGAGGTCCTCGGCGCACGCGAGCATGTCGGTCGATCCCGTGAGGGCTCCCAGAATCTCGCTTGCCTGCTCTTCCCAGAGCCGCTCGTTCTCGAGGTTCTTTTGGGCGATGAGCCGCTCGAAGTCGCCGCGTTCCCCGTCGGTGAAGGAGCGCCACGCGGTGGTGTCGCGGAAGTTCCATATGGGCGAGTAGAGGGGCTTTCCCCGCTCGTCGCGGCCGGTTACCTGCATCATGCGGTCGCGCCAGGCGGCCGCGAGCGCCTCGCGCACCGGCTCGGTCACTCCCGCCGAAAGGATGTCCCGCTCGCATTTCACCTCGTCGCGGAAAAGCCAGAGCTCCTCGTCGCCGATGCGGTTCATGAGCGTTCGCATCGCGCCGTGCGCGGCGAGATAGTCCCCCCCGTTCACGGCCTCAACCGCCCTCGTCGGCACGTGCGGCTCGCATATCCAGCGAAGCCGGTCGCCGGTGAAGCCGAGCGTTGCGAGCTCCGCCTGGGTGATCGGTTCGTGGGGCGTCGTCCATCCGAGCCATCCGGTTCTTTCGCCCTCGGGAATGGACCAGATGCGGAAGAAGCCGAGGATGTGGTCGATGCGATAGGCCGAATAGTAGCGCGCGGCGTGCGCGAGGCGCGCCTTCCACCAGGAATACCCGTTCGCGCGAAGGTTGTCCCAGTTGTAGATCGGGAATCCCCAATTCTGCCCGAGGGGGTTCATCGCGTCGGGGGGACTTCCCGCGCGAAGGTCGTCGCGGAAGAACTCGGGATTCGCCCAGGCGTCCGCGGAATCCTCGTTCATCAGGATAGGGATGTCACCCTTGAGCGCTATCCCGAGTTCGCCGCACCGGGCGACGGCGAGCGAGAACTGTTCGTCGAGGAGCATCTGGATCCAGGCGAAAAAAAGGTGCTCAGGCCGTTTTTGCCTGCTTTCCCAGCGCTCCGCGATCTCGGCGTGCGTCGGGGTGCGCATCTTGTCCCAGGACTTCCATGAGGCGTCGAAGTTGCGCCTTTTGAGGTTCATGAATACCGCGTACTCGACGATCCAGGGATTCCGCTCTATCCACCGCGCGAGCGCGGAGCTTTCGACGATCTCTTTTTCGCGTACGTCGAAGACGCGGCGAAGGATGTCGAGCTTCGCCTCCCTGATCGCGCGATAGTCGAAACGGGACGCTTTCTCGAACCGTTTCCTGAGTTCCTCGATATCCTTCGCGAGGCACGCGGCCTCCGGGATCGCCTGGAGTCGGAGGTACGCGGGATGGAGCGCGAAGGCGGAGAGGGCGCTGTAGGGAGAGCTTTCGGTTCCGGTGTCGTTAACCGGCAGGAGTTGTATCAGGTCGATATTCGATTTCTTGCAGAATTCGGCGAAGGGTATGAGGTCGAGGAATTCCCCGATGCCCGCGCTTTCCTCGGATCGAAGCGCGCCGACGGGAATGGCGATGCCGGTAACGGGGTGCGTGAACGACGGGAATTGCATAAATCCTCCGGCGGAGGGGAATCCTCCATCATGGTGTGGTATGTAAAAAAGTATACGATACAAAGAACAAAAAGGAAAGGGAAAGGAATAAACCGGTTTACGATCCGGCCGCGATATCGTCAGGGGTTCGTGTCGATGAATCCGGTCGACCAATGCCATATCGGGCGGGCGAGGGCGGACGAAAAGGGCTGCAGGCGATTGAAGTCGGGTAGCCACTCCGTGTCCTGGACGAGCTCCTGGTAGAAGCCCCGATCGATGCCGAGCTCGGAAACCTTCGCCATGACCCGGTCGTATTCCTCCCGCGCGAAGGGGCGATCGGGAAAGGCGTCAATCCCGCGCGCGTGCTCGCTCGCGGCGACCGGGGTGTACTGCGTCATGAGGGAAAGGATCGCCCGCTCGGACAGTCGCTCGGCGAACCAATCGAGGACGAGCTCGGTGTCGGCAAGCCGTCCCGGGAGCGCGAGGTGCCTGACGATGACGCCGCTTTCGATCTTTCCCTCGGGATAGCCGTCCTCGCCTTCGTGGCTCATGACGAGCGGGGAAAGCTCGGTCATTCGCCTGATCGCCTTCTTCGCGGCCTTCGGATAGTCGGCCGCGAGGAAGACGTTTCCGGAGAGCTCCGGGTTGAGCGTCTTGAGGTCGGGGAGCCATACCGAGACGAGCCCCGCGAGGAGCTCGAGCGCCTCGGGGTTTTCGTACGCGGAGGAATTCCAGAGGACGGGAATCGAAAGCCCCCGCGCGCGGGAGGCGCGAAGGGAGGTCGCAATCGCCGGTATCGCGTGGCTTCCGGTGACGACGTTGATGTTTTCCGCTCCGGCATGTTCGAGCGCGAGCGCGATGGACGCGAACTCGTCGGCCGTCACGGCGCGTCCCGTGCCGTCCTGCGATATCTGGAAGTTCTGGCAGAATTTGCAGCGGAGGTTGCAGCCGGTCACGAAGATCGTGCCCGATCCGCACTTGCCGGTTACCGGCGGCTCCTCGCCGAAATGGAGTCCCGCCCAGGCGAGCCGGAGGTCCGCCGTCTCGCCGCAGAAGCCCCTCTCGCCCTTGTTTCTGTTGACGCCGCACGCGCGCGGGCAAATCGCGCATGACTCGTATTCGGTTTCCATCGGGTGAGGGGAGTATACCAGCGTGCTTTAAAAAATGACAAGCCGGTCTCTTACCGGCTTGTCTTGGCCTTGTGCCCCGCTATGGGAGTTGTCCTTACAAGGACTTCGGCCATACTGTATGTCCTGCCACTCTGATGTCGGCAGGTCGGACATCATGCTTGCCCGCCGGTTTCTCTCCGGCGTCGTCCCTCAGGTGGATTGTCCACTCGGGTCCTCCTTCAGTAGGCTCTCACGGTGCGCTACCCGTGCCCGTCGGCGGCTTTCGGAACCGTTCGGGCACCCTTCAGGAATCCAAGATTCAATCTGAACCTCTTCTCGATTCAAATATCGATCCGATTCGTCCGTACGTCAAGTTTCTTTATGTAAAATCGGGATAACACCTGGCGCGCGTCGTGGCGGTGATATACCCGCGCGGGCCGGAGCGACGAACGCGGGAAGGAGCGATCCCGCGCGCGAACGGCGACTACGCCTTTCCCCGCTCCACGATTACCGACATGATCGAGGTCAAAAGATCGATGTCGAGGCTTTCCGCCTCCGCCGAGACGACGTCGCGAATCTCCTGCCAGTCCTCGTCGGGAAAATCCATCGAGGGCTCGAAGTTGCCCGACAGGAGGGCGAGAAGCGAGGCGAACCAGGTAACGGCGTTTTTGCGTCCCTCTTCGGTCGAGACCGAGGATGCGTAACGCTCGTTCCAGTACGCGGCAAGATCGGCGGCGACGTCGCCGTAGTCGCGCGACCAGATGAGGAAATGGCGGGAAAGATCGCCCGCGAATTTCGCGGGACTCGCGGAACCGGGAACGGCCGCACGGGAAGCGATGCGGTCGGCGTCCGAACAGAATTTGTCAAGGTCAGTCATTCGGCTAATATATATAAAATCCTTGACTTTTCCAATGAAGGAACGTAAACTGAGTCCATGAACCTGAAAACCGTATTGACGACGGATACCGTCAATCTTCACCTTAAAGGCACCTCCAAAGAGGCTATCATCGACGAGCTGCTTGAGATTCTTGTCCAGGCAGGGAAAGTGAAGGATAAGACGGCCGCGCGTGCCTGCGTGCTCGACCGCGAGCGCAAGATGTCAACCGGCATGAAGCACGGGATCGCCATCCCCCACGGCAAGACCGATTCGGTCGACGACCTCGTCGCGTGCATGGGCATCTCGGACAATCCCGTCGATTTCGACTCGCTCGATCAGGAGCCCTGCCGCATTTTCATCATGACCCTTTCCCCGGTCGACAAGACCGGTCCGCATCTCCAGTTCCTCGCCGAGGTGAGCCTCCTTTTCAAGAGCGCCGAGAAGCGCCAGGAGATCCTCAAGTCGAACGACAAGAACGAGGTTATCCGGATTCTCACCGAGTAGTACGCGCCGCGCTGTCATTGATGGACGCGTCGCACGATAAAAGGACCCCGACGGGTCCTTTTTTTTTAGGCTCACGGGCTCATGCCTGTCCGGGCGAACGGCAGTTGAGGAGGAAGGCGATGAAGGTCGAACCCCGCTACGCGGTAGACGGAATTCATATCAAGGATCGCGCGGGAAGGATCGTGATCCTCCGGGGGTGCAACCTCGGAGGGGACAGCAAGATCCCGGCGACACCCGGGGGAAATCCCCTTTCGTATGACGTTTCGTTTACCGGGAGACCCTTTCCCGAGTCCGAGGCCGACGCGCACTTCGCCCGGCTCGCCGGATGGGGCTTCACCTTCGTTCGCGTCGTGATTACCTGGGAGGCCATCGAGCACGCGGGTCCCGGCATTTACGACGAGGACTATCTCGCGTACCTCCGAGCGATCCTCAAGAAGGCGGAGGAACACGGGATCTCGGTATTCATCGACCCCCATCAGGACGTCTGGAGTCGATGGACGGGGGGCGACGGCGCCCCGGGTTGGACGCTCGAGGCCGTGGGCTTCGACCTTTCGAAGCTCGCGCCGACCGGCGCCGCGTTCACGACCCGCTCGGAAGGGAGCGCGTATCGCCGCATGAGCTGGACGCTCAACTACCTCCGGTACGCGAACGCGACGATGTGGACGCTCTTCTTCGGCGGCAACGTCTTCGCTCCGGGGCGGCTCGTCGAGGGGGTTCCCGCGCAGGAGTGGCTTCAGGACCATTATATCAGCGCGATGCGGCACGCGGCGCGGAGGCTCAAGGATTGCGCCTCGATCGTCGGCCTCGGCACGCTCAACGAGCCCCATTACGGGTTCATCGGTTTGAGGAGCCTCTCGCTCCATCACCCCGTTCAGGCGCCCTCGGGCGCCGTCCCGTCGGCCTTTCAGGCGATCGCCGCGGCCTCGGGCTTCCCTCAACGGGTCAGGCGCTACGCCTTCGTCGGCGCGCTTTCGAAGGGCACGGAACTCCTCAATCCCGCAGGCGAAAACCTCTTTCGGCAGGGCTTCGGCTGTCCCTGGCGCGAGGCCGGGGTCTGGGCCGTCGAGGACGGGGTGCCCGTCGTCAAGCGCGACGACTGGTTCCATCGCGCCCGGGGCGGCGCGAAGGCGGGAGAAAGCGGGGAAGGGCGGATATACGATTTTTGCGAGGATTTCCTGAAGCCGTTCCAGAAGCGCTTCATGACCGAGGTGTCGCGAAAGCACGAGCACTATCTCTTTTTCGTGGAGGGAGTCCCGATGGCCGCGCGCGCGGCGTGGACCGCCGAGGATCGCGTGCGGGAGGACGGGACGCCCCTTTCGGTCGTCGAGGCCTTCCACTGGTACGACGGGCTCACCCTCCTTTTCAAGAAGTGGCGGCCCTGGATCTGTGCCGACTCGGAAACCAGGGCGCTTTCCTTCGGCCGAAAGGCGGTCGCGCGGAGCTTCGCGAACCAGATCGCGCGTTTCTCCGCCCTTGCGCGGAAGGACGGAATACCGGCGTTTCTCGGGGAGTTCGGGGTTCAGTTCGACCTGGACGGGGGACGGTCCTATCGCGACGGCGACTACTCCGCGCAGGAGGACGCGCTCGGCTCCTATTACGACGCGATCGACGCCGCCCTCGTATCCTCGACGATATGGAATTACTCCGCCTCGAACACCCACGACTCGGGCGACGGATGGAACACCGAGGATCTTTCGATCTATTCGGCGACGACGGGCGAGGGGCGCGCGGTACGGGGCTTCAGCCGTCCGTACGCGATGGCGACCGCGGGATTGCCGCTCCGGATGGCGTTCGACCGCAAGCGGCGGGTATTCGTCTTCGAGTGGGAGGCGGCGGCGGGAACGACCGAGATCTTCGTCCCGGGCCATTGGTACCCCGACGGGTGGCGGGCCGAGTTCGAGCCGCTATCGCCGAACGGGCAAGCCGTGCTCGAGGAGCGGGGCGAGACCCAGCGGCTTTACGTGACGGTAGAGGGATCGGGCTCGGGGGGCGAGGGAATCGTCCGCGCGCGGGTTACCGTGAGGCCCGCCCGGCGCTGAGTCCCGCTCCGGTCGCGAACCGGTCCGCGCGTCAGCGCTTCGAGACCTTGTCGTCGACGTCGATCGTGTAGCGGCTCGCGACCTGCTGGGTGAAGAGCCGATCGAGACCCTGCTTGTAGCTGAGGATTCGGGACACGTAGTCGAGGGTCCGTTTCGGGGTCTTGTCGTTCCTGACCTTCGTCGTTCCCGCGTTGTACATCGCGAGCGCGGCGACCTCGTTTCCGGAAAGGTCGATGCAGTAGCTCAAGTGGCTCAAGCCGAAATGGGCGTTCGTTTCCGGGTTGAAGAAATCCTTCTCGACGAGGGCCGGAAAGGCCTTGTTGTTCAGCTGAAAGAGCCCCCGGTCCGTCGAGCTCGCGTTCTTGTTCACCGCGCGGGGCTGGTAGCGGCTTTCCTCCCAGGCGAGCGCGAAGGCGAGCGCGGGCGAGATGTTGTTCTTGTTCGCGTTGTCCAGGATGATCTTGGTGATCGCCTCGTTCTTCGTGATGTGGTTGTAGAACCAGAGCACGTCGGCGCGGGACACGTCGGCGCGGTAGAGGGCGAGCGCCGGCTCGGTTCCATCCGGCTTGGTCATGGCCTGCTGGTGGAAGAACTCGGGCGATACGACCGACGCGAGATCCTCCTCGGATCCCGCCTGGAGAAAGCTGAAGGATATCGAGTCAAACTGGGAATAGATGATCTTGCCGGTAAGGATAACCAGACCAAAAATAAAAAGCGCAAGGAGTATCTTTTTCGGATACACGTTCTTTGCGTTTGTCTGTACCATATGCGAAGGACTCCGTCGTTTTCTAAAGTTTACTGGCAGAATATAATGGACGCTGGCACAAGTTTCAAGGCAAGCACTTCGCCGAAAACGTAAAAAAAGTCCAAAATCAGCAAAAAAAGGCGGATTCCGAAGAATCCGCCTGAAGAATTACCGCTAATAGCGATGATTTTGTCACAGTCTGTCGAAAGGCTGCCCGTGGTCAGTCCTCGTCCGCGACCGCGACAGGGCCGCATACGCCGCCCTCGATTACCCGGACGCCGATGACTCCGTCGATGTCCTTGATGTTCGCGACGACGTTCGCGCTCACCCGATCCTCGACGTCGATGAGGTTGTACGCGACGTCCGCGCGGTTCTGGTTCGTCATCGACGCGATGTTGAGCTTCGCGCCGGCGAGCACGCTCGTGATCTGTCCGATCATGTTCGGGACGTTCTTGTTCGCGATGCACAGGCGCGCGCCCGCGGGGGGAATGCAACCGTCGATCTTGCACTTGGGGAAGTTGACCGAGTTCACGATGTTCCCGTTCTCGAGGAAGTCGATGAGCTGGTTGACCGCCATGAACGCGCAGTTATCCTCGGCTTCGGGCGTCGACGCGCCGAGGTGCGGGAGGCAGATGACTCCCTCGGTCGCGAGCAGGGCCTCGTCGGCGAAGTCGGTGACGTGGCACGCGACCTTTCCGTCCTTGATCGCCTGGATCATGTCGGCGTTGTTCACGAGCCCGCCGCGCGCGAAGTTGAGGATGCGCACGCCCTTCTTCATGATGCGGAGCTTGTCGGCGTTGATGAAGCCCTTCGTGTCGTTCGTCTGCGGGACGTGGATCGAGATGTAGTCCGCCTTCGAAAGGAGGGCGTCGAGGCTTTCCGCCTTGACGACCGCGCGGGAGAGGGACCAGGCGGCGTCGACCGAGATGAACGGGTCATAGCCGATGACGTTCATCCCGAGGCCGATCGCGTCATTCGCGACCATCGCGCCGATCGCGCCGAGACCGACGACGCCGAGGGTTTTTCCCCTGATCTCCGGCCCGACGAACTGGCCCTTGCCCTTCTCGGCGAGGTCCGGGATCTCGTCGCCCTTGCCCGCGAGTCCCTTCGCCCAGTCGGCGGCCTTGTGGACGGGCCGGCTCGAGAAGAGGAGGGCGGCGATGACGAGTTCCTTGACCGCGTTCGCGTTCGCGCCCGGGGTATTGAAGACCACGACGCCTTTCTCGGTGTACTTCGCTATCGGGATGTTGTTCACGCCCGCGCCCGCGCGCGCGATCGCCTTGACGGTCTCGGGAAGCTCGAGTTCGTGCATCTCGGCGGAGCGCACGAGGATGGCGTCGGGATTGAGGATCTCGCTCGCGATCTCGTAGCTGTCGCGGGGGAATATGGCGAGCCCTTCCGGGGCGATCTTGTTGAGGGTCTGAATCTTGTACATCTTAGGCGTTCTCCTTCTCGAACTTGGCCATGAACTCGACGAGCGCCTTGACGCCCTCGACCGGCATGTAGTTGTAGATCGACGCGCGCATGCCGCCGACGAGGCGGTGTCCCGCGAGGTTGACGAGCCCCGCCTTCGCCGCCTCGGACACGAACTTCTTGTTGACGACTTCGGCCTGTTCCTTGTCCTCGATGACGGTGACGAACGGGACGTTCATGAGCGAGCGGTCTTCCTTCGCGGTGGTAGCCTTGAAGAACTTGCTCGAGTCGAGGAAATCGTAGAGGATCTTCGCCTTCTCGACGTTCTTCCTGGTCAACGCCTCGAGTCCGCCCGTGGCCTTGATGTGCTCGAGGACGAGGCCCATCATGTAGATCGAGTAGCACGGCGGGGTGTTGAACATCGAGCCCTCGTCGGAGTGGGTGTCGTAGCGGAGCATGGTCGGCACCGTGGCGTCGAGGTCCCCGTCCTTGTGCTCGCTTCCGCGGATGAGGTCCTCGCGGATGATGACGACCGTCACGCCCGCGGGCGCGAGGTTCTTCTGGGCTCCCGCGTAGATGATGCCGAACTTGGACACGTCCATCGGCTCGGAAAGGATGTTCGAGGAGGCGTCGCAGACGAGCGGGACGTTTCCGGTCTCGGGAAACTTCGTCATCTTGGTGCCGAAGATCGTGTTGTTCGAGGTGACGTGGACGTAGTCGTAATCGCCCTCGACCTTGTCGACCTTGGGGACGTAGCTGTAGTTCTTGTCCTTGGAGCTCGCGACGACGTCGACCGTGAGCCAGCGCTTGGCCTCTTTAAGCGCCTTGCCGGACCACACGCCGGTGTCGATGTACGCGGCCTTGCCCTTCTTCTTGAGGTTGAGCGGGACCATGGCGAACTGAAGGCTCGCGCCGCCCTGGAGGAAGAGGACCTTGTAGTTCGCCGGGATCCGCATGAGCTCGCGGAGGAGCTCCTCGGTCTTGGCGATGATCGGCTCGAACGCCTTGGAGCGATGGCTCATCTCCATGACGGACTGGCCGGTGCCGTTGCAGTCGAGCATCTCGGCGGCTGCCCGCTCGAGGACTTCCTTGGGGAGCATCGAGGGTCCCGCGGAGAAATTGTACACTCTGTTCATTTTTCGCTCCTTTGCTTCGTTTCCGCGCCCTCGCGGCGCGGGCTTGCTTTCGTCGCGGCGAGCCGGGCCGTGAGGCTTCCGAGCGCGTCGATGACCGATACGTTTTCTACCTCGATTCCGTGCGGAACCGAGAGGATTGACGGGGTGAAATTCACGATGCCCGCGACGCCCGCCTCGATGAGCTTGTCCGCGGTGGCTTGCGCCTGCGCCGGCGGCACGCACAGGATCGCGTACCGGATGCCGAGCCGCGCGATGACGTCCTTCATCTTGAAGGTGGGGTAGAGCGGGAAGTCGGCTTTGAGGATCTCGATGCGGTTCACGTTCGAGTCGAATCCCGCGACGAGCTCGAAGGAGCTGCCGTGGAAGCCCGAATACTCGAGAAAGGCGGAACCGAGCCTGCCGAGGCCCACGATGCAGCATTTGCGGGTTTCGTCTGAATACCCGAGCGCGGTTCTGATGGCGGAGGCAAGTTTTACGGGGTCGTAGCCCGAGGTCGTGGAGATGTCCGTGTCGGTCTTCCCGGTTTCCCCGTCGTCGCGTTCGGCGAGCTGTTGGGTAAGCACCGAGATATCCTTCCTGATCGTGTGGCTCGGCCAGCCCGTCAATTGCTCGATCTCGGCGGAGGAGATCGCCTTGCCGCGCGAGGCGCGCTGTTCGAGAAGGCGCGCAAGGAGTGATAGACGTTCTGCTGTCGGCTTGGGAATGCTCATTGCGCACCTCCTTGTGAATGATTTCACAGGTAGTATAGCAAGGGGATGGCGCGGGTGTCAAGGATAAAAATCAATCCACTGAGAAAAATTTCACAGTAGTGCGGTTTGTTGACAGCACAACTTTTTTACCCCATAGTAGGTATATGGCCTTCGATTTAGATTCCCTTTTTCAACGCGTTTTTGGAGTATTTCTCGGCGCTTCCGACCCCGAGATCGAGAAAAAGCGCCAGTTGAAGGTACTCGCCAAGGAACTCGCCAAAAGCAAGTATAAGTGGTATCGGCCGAATACCGAGGAAGCCCTGCCCGGAATGGGGAAATTCTTCTATGAAATATACAAGGTTATCGGCGCGGCTCAGGTCATCCTCGCGAACGCGAATTCCTCCCTCGTCCTGAAAAACCTGCTCGTCGAACTGTCCCTCTCCAAGCGCCAGATCGAGCTGAAGGACAGGCTCACCGAGGACGCGATAAAGGAGCGGGCGAAAACCGTTTCGATCAAGGAGCTCTCGCAGCAGGTAAAGGACGAGCTTGCCGCCTTCATGTCCGAGTTCGACAACGAGAAGATCAGGACCATCGATCTCCTGTACTCCCAGCTCGAGATGATGGTGAACTTCGTCACCTTTGACTATTTCTTCCTGTTGAAGAAATTCGATTCCGGTTTGCCCGAGCGGACCTTCTCCTATAACCCGAAGTACGAGACCATTCGCGGCGAGTACGTTCTCGAGGATCTCAAGGATTTCGCGACGGTCGCGTACGCGTTGCCGCTTGACGCGGACTGGCCCAAGATCTTTTCCTTCGTGAAGGCCTACCGCGAGGTAGAGCCCGTCGCGATCGGGCAGTGGAACAAGCTCATGAACGCCCTCGCCGAGGTTCGCCGCACGGGCATCCTCGAGCAGATCATCAGGCACCTCGGCAAGGATCCTTCCTACGTCGTGACCTACGAGACCGTATCGGCGAGGATCGTCGACAACTACCTCATGAAGATGAAGACGCAGACCGAGATGGTCGTCCAGCAGATCCACCAGGAGACGAAGACGAGCAAGGCATCGGATCTCCTCAAGCAGATATTCGGGACCGACTCCATCGTCAGGCTCAAGAACTACGCGGAACGGCAGAATCCCCCGTTCGAGAAGAAGATGCTCGGCGGTTTTCTCTACGTGGAAGAGCTCAACTTCATGAAGGCCTTCCTCATCGACTACTTCAAGCGGGACATTCGCGCGCTCACCGACCTCTTTCTCGTGCGCGGGAAATGGACGGTGCCGTCGATGTCGACCGGCTATTCGGGGAGCTTTCACGCCCTTCTCGAACTTTCCGACGCGATCACCGTATTCGACGACACGCTTGCCGAGGACGAGGAGATGGGCGCCAAGCTCCGCTCGATGCTCTCCCGCGCCGACCGCGACAAGGAAGTCGTCAAGCAGCTGCGCACCCAATTGAAGGATATCAACGACCGCGCGCTCAAGTACCTGACCGAGGGTACCCAGCATCTCATCATCATCGCGCGGAGCCTCAAGGCGATCCTCGAGGATTTCGAGAAGGCGCCGCACGGGCTCATCTCCAACTGGAAGGAACTCGAGCTCAACGCCGACCGCCCGATCAAGGAATGGGTCATAAGCGTCTACAAGCAGATATTCGCGTTCGTATCCCTCATGCAGCTCTATCTCAAGGGCGAATAGCGCGCGAAAACGCGAATCCCCCGTACAAATTCACTCCCTCGCGCGTCTTGTAAGGCATAAGACCATGAAAGGAACGCTTGCCGAAACCTACGAAACGGAAAAACCGCGCCTGATCGGCTGGATGCGCGACAGAATCGGCTTCGAGGAAGCCGAGGATGTCCTCCACGACGTGATGGTGCGCTGCCTCGTGAACCTCGACGCGCTCGGGGGCGTTCGCGACCTCTCGGCCTGGCTCTGGCGCGGGGTGCGAAACGGCGTCATAGACGTATGGCGCCGTCGCGCGCGCAGGCGCGACGCGGGCTTGACCGACGCCGCGGACGGGGAGTTCGACGAGCTCGTCGACGCGATGATGGACGGGGTCGAGGACCGTTTCGAGCGGGACGAGACCCTTGCCGCTCTCGCGGACGCGATCGCGGGACTTCCGCGCGAGCAGCGCGAGGTGATCGTCGCGCAGGCGCTTTCGGGAGAGACCTTTCAGTCTATGTCCGACCGGACCGGTATCGCGCTCGATACCCTCGCGGCGAGAAAGCGCCATGCGCTCGTTCGGCTCCGGACCGCTCTTGCCGACTACATGGAGGATTGATATGGGTAAAAGCGATTGGTGGAACGAGCATCGGGGACGATGGTATTGCAATCCCGCGGCGATCGTCGCGATGGTGATCGGCGGGATCGCGCTCGCGGCGTGCATGGCCTTCCTTTTCGGATGGCTCGTGATGCTTCTATGGAACTGGCTCATGCCCGCGATCTTCGGGCTCCCGGCGATCACCTATTGGCAGGCCTGGGGACTGCTTCTTCTTTCGCATATCCTCATCAAGGGCGGCTGGGGTCACGGCGGCCCGGGCCCGCGCGGTCACGGGAAGCGGCACCATCGGGGTCCTTGCCCCCGGCCCTGGGACGACGAGGCGAAGGCCGACGTCGCCTCGCGCGTCGCCGGCGAGGAATCCGCTTCCGGGGAAGAGAGCCGGTAACCCGCGGGCGACGGACGACGCGAGGGAATATTTTCCCGTCCCGGTGACACCTCGCCTTTGGCGGGGTGTTCTTATTATCATGAGGACGCGTGAATGACCGCTGACCCCGGACAAATGAAAGACCGCAGACCGGTAATCTTCGCGTGCGTTACCCTGGCGCACGCGCTCTCTCTTTTTGCCGTGATATTCCTGATGACCGCGCGCGCCGCATCGACCGAGAACTACCTTGAGTTGGCCGATTTTCAGTACGCGGGAGATCCCGCGGGCGGGCAGGGCGCGCCCGCGCCGAGGTCCGCGCCGAAGAACGCCGCGAACCTTCCCGCGGAGATCGTCGACCCCGATCAACCGGTCGATACGTCACAGACGGCGACGGATCGTACCGTCGCGCGCGCGGGATCGGGCGAGGAGGGGAGCGATTTCGGCGGCGGGAGCGGGAACGGCTCGGGCGGCGGCGACGGGGACGGCAGCGGGATCGATTACGTTCCCTTCCAGAAGGTGACGCAGATGCCCGTTCTTTCCGAGAAATCGGTGCTCGAGCGGATCCCGTACCCCGAGATGGCGCATCGCGCGGGGATCATGGGCAAGGTATTCCTCGAGCTTTTCGTGGACGCGAAGGGGACGATCAGGAAGATCGTGGTGCTCAAGGAGGACCCGGCGGGCTACGGTTTCGCGGAAGCGGCCGTGAGCGCGTTCAACGGGGCGACGTGCGTGCCGGCCAAGATTGACGGGAAGCCCGTCGCGGTTCGTTTCCGGTATCCGGTCAGGTTCAGCCTGAATTAGGGACTCGATCCCGCGGCGCTTCGCGCGCGATGCGGGTAATGACGAAAATCCGGGCGAGAATGCGCCCATGACGCGCCGAACGTGCGCGATAAACGGAGGAAACATGTTCGAGGGAAAGTCAGTCCTTGATATCATTCAGATCGGCGGGTTCACGATGTACGTCCTGATACTCTGCTCGATCGCGTCGGTAACCGTGATCGTCGAGCGCCTGCTCGCTTTCAGGGCGAAGACCCGGAAGGGCAGGGGCGAGTTCATGGACGGAATCGGGGCGACTCTCGGCGAGGGAAATATCGCCGGCGCGCAGGCGATCTGCGCCGCGGCGAAAACCCCGTTCGCGAACGTCGTAATGGCCGGCCTTGCCGCGCGCGAAAGGGGCGCGGAGAAGATCGCGAACTCGATGGACCGGAGGATCACCGTCGAGGTGAAGGATCTCGAGCGCTCGCTGTCGATACTCGGCACGATCGGAAGCACGGTCGTCTACGTCGGCCTCTTCGGTACCGTCCTCGGGATTATCCGCTCGTTCCAGGAGATCGCCGGGAGCGCCGGCGGGCAGGGAGGCATGGACACGGTCATCGCGGGCATCGCCGAGGCGCTCATCTGCACGGCGGCCGGCATCTTCGTCGCGGTCCCCGCGGTCGCGGCGTACAATCTCCTGACGAAACGGGTCGAGAACCTCACGACGGACATGGAGCTCGTCGCCTCCGAGACCGCCGACCTTCTGGCGAAGGACTGACGCCATGAGGTCAAAACGCGCAAAGAAGGCGATCGTCGCGAAGATCGACATCACGCCGTTCACGGACGTCGTGCTCGTCCTGCTCATCATCTTCATGGTCGCGACCCCGGTCATCTACCAGGGAAAGATCAAGGTGAACCTTCCGGACGCGAGCGTCGCGAAGTCGCAGGAGAAGCCGGAGAGCATCACGATCGTCGTCGAGGACTCGGGCGTCGTGCATCTCGACGCGCGCGCGTTCAATCTCCCCGCCGAGGAAGCCCCGTTCCGCGAGAGCTTCGCCGCCCGACTCTCCGCGGCGAACGACCCGACGGTCGTGATAAACGGCGACAAGAACGTGAAGTACGACGCGATCGTCCGCGTGGTGAACGTGCTTTCGGACCTCAAGGTGCGAAAGGTAATGCTCGGCACGAACGTCAAGAAGCGCGAGTCGTAAAAGGCCGGCGAGGCTTCACCATGAAACGGTGAAGGGCGAAGCCCGCGTGCCGGGATGGCCGGAGCCGCCGGAAAAGGTAAAGACAGCCGCCCGTTCAATGAAGGGGGGGCGCAAAACAAAAAGGGGAACCCGCGGTTCCCCTTTTTGCTTTGCGCCTGGGGGAAGGCTTTCCCCCGTTCAGTCAAAAATTCTTCTCGTGATCAGAAGGTCGCGATCACGTCGCCGTTCGGGTACTTCTCGGCGATGAAATCCTTGACCTTCTGGCTCGTGACGGCCTTGACGAGGGCCTTGATCCGGGGATCGTTCTCGTTGCCGGCCTTCACGACGACGATGTTCACGTACGGGGAGTCGGCGCCCTCGACGAGGAGTCCGTCCTTCTTCGCGGCGAGGCCGGCGGGAAGGGCGTAGTTGCCGTTGATGACCGCGCCGTCGACGTCGTCGAGCACGCGGGGGAGCGAGGCGGCCTCGATCTCCTTGAACTTGAGGTTCTTCGCGTTCTCGGTCACGTTCTGCGGGGTCGCGGTGAGCCCGGCAGCGGGGTCAAGCGCGATGAGCTTCGCGGACTGGAGGAGGAGAAGCGCGCGGCCCTCGTTCGTGGGGTCGTTCGGGATCGCGATCGTCGCCCCCGCGGGGAAGTCGGCGAGCGCCTTGTACTTCTTCGAGTAGAGGGCGAGCGGCTCGACGTGGGTGCCGACGACGCTCACGAGGTGATAGCCCTTCTCCTTGTTGAAGCTCTCCATGTACGGGGCGTGCTGGAAGAAGTTCGCGTCGATCTGGCCCGACTCGACGGCGTCGTTCGGGGTGACGTAATCGGTGAACTCGACGACCTTGAGGGTGATGCCTTCCTTCGCGAGGTCCTCGGCGACGAGGTTGAGGATCGCCGCGTGCGGCTCGGGGGTCGCCCCGACGGTGAGCACTGCGTTGTCCTTTTTCTTGCAGCCGACGAGGGCGGCAAGCGCGATCGCGGTGAGCGCCGCGATTTTGACGATGTTCTTCATGTGTATCTCCTTTTATTCCGGCGTACGGGCGCCATCCGGCGCCTGCCGGTTCCTTTTCGTAATTATCGTTTGGCGATGAGCCTTCCCGCGATGCGGGAGCCCGTCGCCTGTATCGCCTCGACGAGTACGAGGATGATCACCACCGCGGCGATCATGATGTCGGTCCTGAAGCGCTGGTAGCCGTAGCGGATCGCGAGGTCGCCGAGCCCGCCGCCGCCGATCGCGCCGGCCATCGCGGAGTAGCCGATGAGGTTGATGATCGTGAGGGTCACGCCCGAAACGAGCGAGGGAAGGGCCTCGGGGATCATGACGCGGAAGATGATCTGGCGGTCGGTGCTGCCCATGGCGCGCGCGGCCTGGATGACGCCGGGATCGACCTCCTTGAGCGCGGTCTCGATAATGCGCGCGACGAAGGGGGCCGCGGCGACCGAGAGGGGCACGATGGTCGCGACGGTGCCGATGCTCGTCCCGACGACGATCCTCGAGAGCGGGAAGAGGAGGATCATGAGGATGATGAAGGGGAACGAGCGGAGGACGTTCACTACGCGGCTCAACGCCTGGTTGAGCGCGGGCCTGGGCGCGATCCCCGCGGGGTCGGTGACGCACAGGAGTATGCCGAGCGGGAAGCCGAGCGCGAGCGAGAAGACGGTCGAGAGCGCGACCATCGCGAGGGTCTGGAGCGTCGCCGTTCCGACGAGCTGGATGAACGCGTTCATTTCGTTTCCTCCACGATGACGCCTTCCCTCTCGAGGAAGGCGAGCGCGCCGGCGATCTCGCCGTCGGGCCCGGAGATGTCGACGACGAGGGTTCCGACCTCGGTGTCGCCGACGCGCTGGACGCCGCCCGCGCGGATGTTGAACTCAACCGCGAAGGCGCGGGAGAGCCTCGAGAGCACGGGTTCGTCGGTGAGCGAGCCGCGGAAGCGGAGCGTGTACGCGCCGCCCTCGCGGGACCACCTGACGAGCTCCGGGATCGACTCGTCGAGAGCCGCCTCGCGCGCGGATGCGGGCTTTCGCGCGCCGACCGAGTCCATGGGGTTGAGGTGACTGAGGAAATCGCGGGTTACGGCCGATCGCGGCCGCGCGAACACGTCAGCGACCGCGCCCTCCTCGACGACCCTGCCGCCCTCGAGTACGGCGACGCGGTCGCACGCGTCGCGCACGACCTCCATCTGGTGGGTGATCATGACGACGGAGAGGTTCATCTCGCGCTGGAGGCGCTTGAGAAGATCGAGAATCGAGCGGGTCGTCTGCGGGTCGAGCGCGCTCGTCGCCTCGTCGCAAAAGAGTATTTCCGGTTTTACCGCGAGCGCGCGCGCGATCGCGACGCGCTGTTTCTGGCCTCCCGAGAGGGTGCTGATGGGCGCGTCGCCCCGGCCCTCGAGGCCGACGACCGCGAGGAGCTCCTCGACGCGTCGGGCGATCTCCTTCCGGTTCTCGCCCGCGATCTCGAGCGGGTACGCGACGTTTCCGGCCGCGGTCCTGGAGCCGAAGAGGTTGAAGTTCTGGAATATCATGCCGATGCGACGCCTGCGCGCGATGAGCTCGTCGCGGGAAAGGTCGTCGACGCGGTCGCCTGAGTACCAGATCTCGCCCGAGTCCGCGCGCTCGAGAAGGCTGATGAGCCTGACGAGTGTCGATTTCCCGGCGCCGCTTTTCCCGATGATGCCGTAGACGGCGTTCGCCGGGATGTCGAGGCTGACCGAGTCGACCGCGGTGAGCGTCCCGTACGCGCGCGTCAGGTTGACGAGCTTGATCATCCGAACTCCTTCGCGACTCATGCACCCATGAGCCTCTTCAAGTATAGGCGGGAATCGACAAAAAAAAGCCTCCCTGCGCGGGAGGCTCGTGTAGTTCGTCATCACCGCTCTCATCTTCTGGAATTGGCACCGACTCACTCGGTTGCCGGGCTTCACAGGGCCAGTCCCTCCGCCGCTCTTGATAAGAGATGGTTCCATACAATCAGAAAGGGCGTGCCGTGTCAATACGGGCGGCTCGACGTCGGCAGGTTGTCGCGACCCGCTCGGCGCGGGCCGGATATTGTTGCTTCCCGTCAAAAGGACTATTATGGCCCCGTGACCATCAGTTCCTTCCATACCCACACAAAGCTTTGCAAGCACGCTTCCGGCATGCCCGCCGAGTATCTCGACCGGGCCGTCGCGGACGGCGCGAGATCCTTCGGCCTCTCCGATCATTGCCCTTATCCGGACGACGCGACCTGGCGCGGGAGCCGTATGTCGGTCGCGGACGTTCCCCGGTACGTCGAGCTCGTGAAGGCCGAGAAAGCCCGGTCCCCGATTCCCTTTTTTTGGGGATTCGAGTGCGAGTGGCATCCCGCCTTCGAATCCTGGTACCGCGATTACCTTCGCCTCGAGGTCGGCGCCGAGTACCTCGTCTACGGTTCGCACTGGATCTCCGATAACGGGGAGTTTCACTACATTCCGGAGGTCGCCGAGGACCGTTTTCTGAAGCGGTACGTCGACCTTACCGTCGAGGGCTTGCGCACCGGGCTCTACGACTTCTTCGCGCATCCCGACCTTTTTCTCGCGGGATACACGAGCTTCACGGCCGACGTCCGGGCGGCCTCGGCCGACATCATCGCGGCCGCCGTCGGGATGAGCCTCCCGCTCGAGGTGAACGGGCTCGGCCTCGACAAGCCCGCCGTGCGCGGAGATCACGGGCTGCGCGCGCCGTACCCGGTCCGCGAGTTCTGGGAGCTCGCCGCCGGCGCGGGGGCCGAGATCATCTGCAACTCTGACGCTCACCGCGTCGAGGACGCGATCGCGGGCGCGCTCCGCGCGCGGGAGTTTATCCGCTCGTGCGGGATCGAGCCCGTCGACGCGGCGGACGCCCTTCAGTTCGTCGCTGGATCGAGCCCGTCGACGTAAAAGCCGTCCGGTATCTTCGACGGCCTTCCCGTCCTGTCGACGCAGCCCCAGGAAACGTCCGCCTCGGCGCAGAGCTCGCCCTTTTGATTGACGATGCGCTGCCGAAAGGTTCCCGAGACCTTGCCGAGCTTGACGGGCTCGACCTCGATCGAGAGCTCGTCGAAAAGGAGGGCCGGGGTCTTGTACTTGATGTCGATGTGGGTGACGAAGAGAAAGTATCCCGCCTCGTAGAGGCCGGGATAGTCGAACCCGATCGCGCGGAGGTACTCTATCCGGGCGAATTCGAGGTACTGCAAATAGACCGCGTTGTTGACGTGGTTGTAGGAGTCGAGCTCGTAGCTCCTGACCGTGAGTTTCGCGACGTGTTTCATGATGCGCTCAAGGATATACCGGTCGCTTCTTTTTGACAATCTCGCCGATTGGGCCGTATACTGATTCCATGATAGACGTCGCCGCGGCCGTTATCGAGAATCGCGAAGGCAGGATACTCATCGCGAGGCGCAAGCCCGAGATTACCCTCGGGGGATACTGGGAATTCCCCGGCGGCAAGATGGAAGCGGGCGAGACGCCGGCGGCCTGCGCGGCGCGCGAGCTTCGCGAGGAGATGGACCTTCATATCGAGGCGGGCGAGACGATCGCCGAGGTCGAGCACGACTACGGCAACCGCGTCGTCCATCTCATCGCCGTACGCGCGATCATGCTCGGCGGGCATATGAAGCTTCACGACCACGACGACATCCGCTGGGTAACGCCGGCCGAGATGGGGGACTATCTTTTCGCACCGGCGGACAAGACGATCGTCGAGATGCTCGTCGGCGAGTGGGAGCGTTCCCATCATGCCGGGAAGCGCCGAAAGAATCCATGACCGTTGACCTTTCCCCGCGGCATCGCGGATACTACCTTTCATGAAATCGATCTCGCTCATGCCCGCTTCGGTCGCGCGCGCGATTCGCTGGGCCCTCACCGACGTTGACGATACCCTTACCGAGGGCGGTATTCTCGTGCCCGAGGCATACGCGGCCATGTGCGCGCTCTCGGGCGCGGGCATCCCGGTGATCGCGGTCACGGGCCGCTCCGCCGGATGGGCCGAGGTTCATCTGCGCGAGTGGCCGGTCGTCGCGGTGATCGCGGAAAACGGCGCCGTCTCGTACGCGCTCGGTCCCGACGGGGCGAGGAAAACGATCGTCCATCCGACGGCGCGGCCGAACACCGACCCCGCGCTCGCGCGGGCGGCCGAAAACGCGTATCGCGCCGTTCCCCGCGCGCGACCGGCCGAGGACAACCGGCTCAGGCTGTACGATTACGCGATCGATCACGCCGAGCGCGTGAGCCCGCCCCTCGCGGAAGGGGAGGTCTCCGCGATCGTCGGCGCCTTCGAGCGCGAGGGCGCGAACGCGAAGCCGAGCTCGATACACGTGAACTGCTGGATCGGGTCGTTCGACAAGCGGGCCGCCGCCGTCGCGCTTCTTTCGGGGCTGTACGGATACGATGACGGCGCGGACCGCGACAAGGTGCTCTACGTCGGGGACGCGCTTAACGACGAGCCGATGTTCGCGCACTTTCCGGCGTCATGCGCCGTCGCGAACGTCGATCGGTGGGTTGAAAGGATGGGTTCGAGGCCCGCGTGGGTCTCGTCCGAACGATACGGCGCGGGGTTCGCGGACATCGCGCGGCGCGTGCTCGCGCTCAGGGGCGAATGAGCCCGGGTCCCGTGAGCGCGGGGAGCGGTCATTGAAGGACCGAGTCGACCAATTCCTTGAACGCGGGATCAATGGACGGCGAGAGCGGGCGATCCGCCCGCGGCGCGATCACGAAAAGGCCGTTTTCGCTCACGATCGCGCTTTCCCCGGAAAGATCCGGAACCTCGACGAGGTCGAGAAGCTCGGCGGGCCCTTCCTCGCCGACGATCTCGAGGAGATCGATCGCCGCTTCGTCGGCGTACGCGCACGGCGCGGAAGATCGTACGTTGAGCAAGAATGAGTCTATGTAGTCCACTTCCGTCGCATCCTCCATATCGAGCGAATCCAGTGAGGTAAAATCGGGGCTTCCCACGATGATCGACGGGGTTTCGCCCGCTTCTTCCGCGGCGCCGACGCCGTGAATCGTGCCGAGTCCCGGCCGTTCGTCGAAGTTGTACACGAGGACATGGTCCGGCACGGACTCCTCGATGAAGTCCGCGAGCTCCTCGTCGGTCGCGACCTCGAGAAGATCGGGCTCCCATTCAGCCTCGAGGTACTCGACCTCTTCGGGCTCCGGGGCGGCCTCGGGCTCTTCCGCTTCCTCGAGGATGATCCCTGACGTCCCGTAATCGGCGCCGAGATCGACGGACATGAAGTCCGTATCGTCGGGACCGAGGATGGCGTTTTCCTCGGACGGACTGACCGCTTCCGCGATCGCGGCGATCTCCTCGACGATCGTGGATACTTCCTCGGAGACTCCCGCTACGTGCTTTGCCGTCGGCGTCTCGTTCTCGTCGATTTCCTCGAGCTCTTCAAGCGTCTCGAGCTCGGCCTCTCCCTCGCCCGCGATCATCTCTCCGGAGAACGCGGTCGCGGTGAACGGAATGTCATGGTCCGGTCCGGAAGACTCGGCGGCCTCGACCTCTTCGACGGCCTCGACCTCCTCGAGTTCCTCGGCTTCCCCGATCTCCTCGACGGCCTCGACCTCCTCGAGTTCTTCGGCTTCCCCGATCTCCTCGACGGCCTCGACCTCCTCGAGTTTCTCGGCTTCCCCGATCTCCTCGACCTCTTCGAGCGCCTCGACTTCCTCGACATTCGCGGATGAACTCGGGGTCGCAGCCTTTTGGGCTTGGGCGGTCGAGGCTTTTTCTCCCGCGGCGCGCGGTTTACCCTGCGCGACGGGAACGCCGGTCAGGTTGAGCGATATCGCGTTGTTCTGGAGAACCTGCTCGAGCATGAGACGGATCTCCTCCGTGCTCGTGACCGCGGTCTTTTTCGGGCTCTGGCGGCCGATCGCCGAGAGAATTTCCTCCCAGCTTTTGTCCAGGAGCTCGTCGATTTCCTTCCCGTGCTTTTTCGCGATTTTGCGCCCGAATCCCTTCTTGATCTCGGCGCTGACGTCGTGCTTGCGATACGCGAGGTTGTTCCCGATCTCTTCCCATCCCGTGTCGACGCCTTTTTCGAGGAGTTCCTCAAGGAGCTTGACCTGGAATTTCCTAATGCGGCTCCGAACGATGACCATGCTGTCCTGACGCAGGTTGAAAAGGAGGAAGATGACGAGGAAGATCGTCAGGAACGCGATCGCGAGGAAGAGTATCCTGATCGCGCGCGAGAAGGAGAATACCGATTCCGCGACGAGCTGCCCGACGAGACCCGAACGGCCGGCGTCCTTCGAGAGAAGAACCCAGCCCGCTCCGCCTCCCTCGCCCTCGACGACGCGGCCGGCGGAAAGATCTTTCCGCCCCCAGCGGTCGAGGATCGCGCGCGTAAGGATAGCTTCTCCGATCCGCGGCATGCCCGCGACCGCGCCCTCGACGGAGTAGTCGTCCGACGCGAGCAGGGTCAGGTTGTCGCTGAGCCTGACGAGATTGAGCGAGACGAGCTTCTGGATCGCCGAACGCGCGGAAACGTAGAAAACCGCGGTGCCGCGGAGCGTCGAGTACGCGTCGTAGAAGGGGAAGCAGTAGAGGAACCGGTCGTTCGCGGCGTCCGTGACGATGATGCTCGTTTCACCCGGGGGGATGACGAGCGCGGTCGCGGGGATATCGGCGCCCGTTCTGCCGTAATACTCGTAGACGACGCGAAAGTCCTCTTTCTTGAGTATGTCTTCCTTGAATGTGCTGAAGTGTATGCGCCTGCGGCCCGAGTCGGCCTCGCCGGCGGGGGCGGTATCCGCGGAGTCGAGAATCCTGATCCCGGCGACCCCCGGCATCTCGGCCATGAGCGAGCCGGCGAGATTCGCCCGGTCGAAGATGTCCTGGGCGCTCTGGTTCGGCAGGACGCTTCTTTTAACCGACTCGTCGGCGATGAATGAAGCAAACCGTTTCGCGTTCCCGTCATGCCATTCGGAGAGCGCCGCGGCGACCGATCCGAGCTGGGTTTCCATCGTCCTGACGACCGAGGGCTGGTAAAACCTCGTCTCGAGGACGTTAAAAAGTCCCGCGTACGCGGCGGCCACGAGGCCGGCAAAGAGGAGCATGGAAAGTATCAGACTGAGCGCGACTTTTTGTGCTGTACGCACGAATCCCCCTGCAAAAGCGGAAAAACGGTCATTACTATATCGGATCGTTCGCTTTAAATCATTAGGGATCCTGGTGTATAGTTGCTCACGATGATTAATCTGGAAGAAGAGCGCGAAAAACCCGTATTGGCCCTGCTCGTCGGCCGAACCGACGACAAGAACCTCCCCGACGCCGAGGTCGTTCGCGAGCTCGCGAGCCTCGCGGAGACCGCCGGCCTCACCGTGGCGGGAGCGACCGTCCTGAGGCGATGGGAACCCGCCCCGAAATTCGGCATGGGCTCCGGCAAGGCCGAGGAGATCGCCGCGCTCGCGAAGGAACTCGAGGCGAGCGAGATCCTCTTCGATTTCGAGGTGAGCCCGACCCAGCAGCGAAACTGGGAGGAACTCACCTCCCTTTCCTGCATCGACCGGCAAGAGGTCATCATCCGCATCTTCGCCGCGCGCGCGCGGACCCGCGAGGCCGTGCTCCAGATCGAGCTCGCCCGGCTCGAGTATTCCCTTCCCCGGCTCGCGCACACCTACGGCGCGCTCTCCCGGCAGCGGGGCGGCCGCTACGGCACGAAGGGCTCGGGCGAGACCCAGCTCGAGCTCGACCGCCGCCAGACCCTCGACCGCATAACCCTCATCAAGAAGGAGCTCAAGGTCGTCAGGCAGGACCGCGCGACCCAGCGAAAGCGGCGCGAGAAGATACCCGTCCCCTCCTGCGCGATCGTCGGCTACACGAACGTCGGGAAGTCGAGCCTCCTCAACGCGCTCACCGGCGCGGGCGTCCTTTCCGAGGACAAGCTCTTCGCCACCCTCGACCCGACGACGCGCCGCTTTACCCTGCCGACCGGGCGAACCGTCCTCCTTACCGACACCGTCGGCTTTATCCGGAACCTCCCCCACAGCCTCGTCGACGCCTTCCACGCGACCCTCGAGGAGGCGGCCTTCGCCGACGCGGTCCTCCTCGTTCTCGACGCGTCCGATCAGGCGATCGCGATGCAGCTCGAGACGACCCGCGAGGTTCTCGGCGAGATCGGCGCCGGTTCCGAGCCCGTTCTCCTCGTCCTCAACAAGGCCGACCGGCTCGACGAGTTTCACCGCGCGCGCCTCCGGGACGAGTATCCCGACGCCGTCTTCGTGAGCGCCCATACGAAAGAGGGGTTCGAGGAGTTCACCGCGCGGCTCGACGCCCTCCTCTCCGGGGACGAGCGGCTTTACCGCATTCCCGCCTCGAGGCAGGAACTCGTCGCCTTCGCGCATCGCGAGGGCTCGGTCGTCTCGATCGAGTACGAGGACGACGCGGTGATTCTCCGCGCCCGGACGCAAGGGCGGCTCGCCGCCTCGCTCGAGGAATTTCTCGTTCCCGAGACGGGAGCCCAGAGTAAACGCGACGCGAACCCCGACGACGGGCGTGACGGGGGAGGTACCGATGGGCGATAAGGGGCCGCTCGATACCCTCATCCGCGTTCTCGCGCTCGCGGCATGCGCGCTTTTCGCCGTTATCCTCGCGGGAACGCTGTGGGCCTTCGCGACCGGATCCGTCGGGAAGGCCCGGGATCCGGTGGGCGAAAGGCGACAGTCCCTCTCGGCCCGCGAGCTCGCGGGGGACAAGCGCGGCGATCCCTCTCCCGAAACCCTCGAGTCGGCCGACCCCGCGGGCAAGACGGCCGTGTTCGCCGACATTGGCGTCCTTCGCGCCCGCACCGGCGACAGTGGGCCCGTGACCGTCGTCGTCAACCCGTATTTTCCGTACCCCGCCTCCGACCTCGCCTTTCGCGAGGAACTCGTGAGCAAGACCCGCTCCCTGAGGACCGCGATGCTCGACTGGTTCGCGATGAAGCGGGTCGACGAGCTTGAAAGCCTCGGGGAGGCCGCGGTCAAGCGTGAGCTCCTCGATCGCATCAACGCGCGGCTCACCCTCGGCAGGATCGAGACGCTCTATTTCAGCGAGTATTTCGTCGTCGAATGACGCGAATTTCCGATACATGCGCAACCGGTCGCGACCGTCCGTGTCGAACGATCCGGTAGGAGGAAGATATGAACGCAACCGAAGCCGCGGGCGCGGTGCCCGCCGCTCAGGTCATCGTGGCGATAATCCCGATCGTCGGGATCGTCATGGGTTCCGTGGTGATTTTTTTCTGGCTTCTCTGGCGCCATCGCCAGATCGTCAGGCAGATCGAGGCGGGAACCTACCGGAAACCCGTTTTCGACCTTCTCGTGTTTTCCCTGCTCGCCGGCTTCCTGCTGTGCGGTACCGGTCTCTCGCTCACCCTGCTCTTCCTGCTGATGGAAGGGGTAACGTATGCCCTGCTCGGGGGATTCATTCCCCTCGCGTTGGGAGGAAGCCTTCTCGGCTTCTATTTCGTGACCCGACCGAGCGCGAAGAACCTTGACCGCGAAAGCTGAGTTCCCCGGCGGCGCGGACGGCGAGGACCGGGAACTGTGCCGAAAGGCGGTGTCGGGCGACCAGGCCGCCTTCGCCGCCCTCGCGGCGAAATACCGGAAACGCCTCTTCGGCCTCGGATACGGTTTTTTCCGCAACCCCGACGACGCTGAGGACTTCGTGCAGGACGTCCTCGTGAAGATCTACGTCTCGCTCTCGACCTTCCGGGGCGATTCGCGCTTCTCGACCTGGCTTACCAGGATCGCGTACAACACGGCGATCAACTCGGTGAAAAGGCGACGGGAGTACACGACACTCGCCGAGGATTTCGAGATCGTCGATCCCGGGGACAGTCCCGAGGACGAGCACCTCAAGGGCCTTTCGGTAGAGGCCATCCGCGAGGCGCTGGCCGCGCTTCCCGAGCGGTATCGGGTATGCGTGGATATGTATTTTTTTTACGATATGCCCTACGCGGATATCAGCGAGGTTACCGGGCTCCCGGTAAATACCATCAAATCGCACGTGTTCAGGGCCAAGAAGCTCCTCCGCGCGCGCCTCGATGAAGGAGAAAACGCATGACGTGCGACAAGGCTTTTGACCGGTATATGGCGCTCGACAAGAACGAGCGGGTTCCGCTTCGGGTGACGTTCCATCTCGTCGGCTGCCCCGCGTGCAGGACCGCGGTGAGGACGATGACGCGAGCCGAGCTCCTGCTCGCGCGACCGCTCGCTCCCTCTTCTGTGGCGGTTTCCCCCGCGCCCGAGTCCGCCGATCCGGTCATTCTCGCCGCGATGGCGCGAATCAGGGCTTCCGGCCTCGCGTATCCCGACATTTCCGCCGACGAGGGTCGCGTGTCGATGACCCGCTGGGTCGTCGCCGGGATCGCGCTCGTCGCCGGGTTCGGCATTCAGTCCGGTACCGCCCTCGGCGACTGGTCCCGCCTCGTTTTCGGGAATTCCTATTCGGTTCCCTTCTCGATCCTCTGCGGCGTCGCGGTCACCGTCTTCGGAGGCCTCTTCGTCGGCTCGAACATCGACTTTTTCGTGAAGAAGTTCGGGATCCGGGCATCGTAAGCGCTCTTGTCTCGTCGTGAAACGCGACGGGCCGATCGATGAGATGACGGCAATGATCGCCCGAACCCCTTAGGGGGATTCGGGCTTTTTTTTACTGCGAGACGATTTTCGAGGCGGAAGCCGACCAGATGGACGCGGCCTTATAGGATGCCACGCTCGCCGCGGGTACCTTGACGAGGAGCCCGGAGTTGTTCGGGAGCGAGCTTCCGAGCGTCGGCGGGGTGACCGCGTCGACCCGGATCGTCGTGAGCGTCGGGCAACTCGAACCGAAATTCATCCCGATCGAGGTAACCGCCGACGGGATCGTGATCGTCGTGAGCGTCGGGCATTGCATGATCGCGTTAGCCTCGATTGTCGTGAGGCCCGAAGGCAGCGTGATGCTCTGCAGTTTCGAGCCGTAAAAGGCGTAGGTTCCGACCTTCGTGACCGTGGAAAGGACCGTGTACGAGGTTCCGGACTTCGCGGCAGGCCAGACATGGATGGTCTTTTGATCCTTCGAGTAGACCACCCCGTCGACGCTCGAATAGGTCGCGTTCGACGCGTTCACCGTTATCGAGGCAAGGCCCGCGGTAAACTGATTCTGGAAATGGGTTACCGACGCGGGCACGGCGAGGGTCGTCAGGGCCGTCGACTGAAAGGCACCCTGGCGGACCTGGATGAGCCCCTCGTTTAAGGTCATGGACGCGAGATTCGAGCAGTTAACGAAGGCGCCATAGTTGATGTACTGTAAGCTCGCGGGAAAGGAGAGGGACGTGAGTCCGGTGCATCCCTCGAAGGCGGATTCCCCGATCGAATTCAGGTTAGTCGACCAGGCGATCGACGTGATGCCCGTGCATCCCGAGAACGCGTACTGGTATATCGAGGTCACGGTGTTCGGGATCGTGAAGGCCCCCGATTTTTTTTGCGGGCAGCGCATGAGATACGTTTTGTCCTTGTTATAGACGACGCCGTTGTCGGAACAATAGTTAGGGTTCGCCGCGGCGACGGTGATGCTCTCGAGTTTGGTGCAATTCGAAAACGACGACCCCGGGGCCATTGACGTCACCGAGGCCGGTATGCTGATCGATACGAGACTCGAGCAGCCATGGAAGACGCCCGTGTCGATCAGCGTGACTCCGGCGCCGAGGTTTACCGAAACGAGGCCTGAGCAATCCTGAAACGCGCTGTACCCGATGGTTTTGACGGTGTCGGGAATGACGAGCGCGGTAAGATTCTGCTTCCCGTAAAACGCCTCGCTCTTGATGGCGGTGACGGTCTTCCCGCCGAGTGTCGAGGGGATGACGAGGCTCGTTTCGGACGCGGGCCATTTGGGCGAGAGCCCGGTAATCGTGAGATTCCCGGAGGATTCGGTAAAGGTGAACGCGCACTCCCATATCGCGTAGAGGGTGAAGCCTCCGGGGGTCATGGTGAATACCGCCCCGGGTATCCAGGGACTGGTCGACGTCGGCGTAAGGGCCCATCCGGCGAAGATATGGCCTAACGGCGCTTCGAAACCGCAGGAGGGGGCGATGACGTCGGTTCCGCACGGCTTCGTGACGGAAGCCATCGTGCCCGAGCCGCCGTTCGCGTTATAGGTAAGGGTATAGTCGATTCCCGTCCATTTCGCGTAAATCGTCGTCGCGCCCGCGACGAGGTCCGCGGCGAAGTCCCACGGGTCGGTAAGTCCCGAGTCGGCGAACCAGCCCGCGAAGGTGTAGCCCTCGCGCGTCGGGTCGGCGGGTTTCGTTACCGTCGAGCCCGAGTCAAGCGACTGCTCGACGACGGTGCTTCCGCCCGCGGTATTGAAGGAAACGGAGAACTTGTTCAGCACCGTGACGGCGCAGCTCGCCGTCCTGTTCCCGTCCGTCGTGTGGACGGTTATCGTGGCCGTGCCGCCCGCCTTCGCGGTCACGAGGCCGCGCGAGTCGACGGTCGCGACGGCGGCGTTGCCCGAGGTCCAGTCGACGTCCTTGTCGCTCGCGTTTGCGGGGTTGATCGTGGCGGCAAGCTGGAGCGTTCCCCCGATCGAGAGGGTCTTTTCCGTGACGTTGAGCGCGACTCCGGTAACCGCGACGGTTTCGTCGCCCGCCCCTCCGCCCGCGCATCCGGCGAGGGAAAGTCCCAGAATCGTGGCGATCATGAGGGCTGCCGCCGTGCCGCGATGCAAACTTCTTTTCATGGTGTTCTCCTGATATTCGATTGGTCTGTTGAGAAACGGGACGAAGGCCTTTCGAACGAGCGTGGTTCGGGAGTATGCCTCCCGATGACAGTCGCGTCTCGACGGGCGTCTTTCGCCTTCGGGCCATGGTAAGCTCATGCGGCAAGCGGCGGGTATCCACCGCCCGGTGGATTTTTGGTGGAGGCATGGTGGAGTTGGCGAGAATGGAGAAAAGGAACGCGCGTTGACCGGGGCATGGGGGCGGTGTATCATGAAGGCCTTCGAATGAACGCGAGTGGGGGTGAACGGAATTGGGGCTCTATTATAGCGTCAGCGCGATCCTTCTTTTCGTGACGACGGCGATCGCGCTCGCCGCCGCGTCCATTCTCGCGGTCGAATACGCGAAAAACCGCGATCTGAGGTTTCTCGCGCAGGGCACGTATCTCGCGTACGTCAACGCGGTATGCGTGGCGTCATTCCTCGCCGGGGTATTTCGGCCATCCGCGTTCTCGCTCGACTCGCTCGGCGACCCGCTGTACGCGATCAGCGCCGTGGGACGCCTTTTCGCGTTCATCGCCCTTCCCCTGCTGGTTCGGGCGCATTATCCGACCCGCCTGTCCCGGCGCGCCTTCCTTCTTTTCGCGGTAATGCCGCTCGCGGTCGTGCCCTTTTTCCTCCTCGCGCCCTTTCCCTCGGAGACCTCGCGCGCGTTCTGGTTTCGCGCGACGTGCTTCGTCCCCGCGATATACGCCCTCGCCGCCGCCGTCGCGTATACCCTTCGCGTGCCCCGGCGTCTCATGAAGGGCTCCCTCGACCTGCTCTACATCTTTCTGTCGGGAGGACTTCTCGTGCTGTTTTATCCGGGAATCCTCGTCCTTGACGTGTTGCTCATACCCTTCGGCGTCGTTCCGGACGTCTGGCAGGTAAACCCGTATTTCGCGCTCGCGACGAACGCGGGCTATCTCGCCGCTTCGTTCGGATCCCGCCGCTTGATTCCGCGGGAGACGATGGCGCCCTATCTCGAGTCGACCGCGCGGTCTTCCCTCCGGGCGGACGAAGGCTCCGGGAAGTCCGGCCTATCCCTCGATCCCGCGAGTGTGTTCTTTCCCGGCTTGACCGGCCGGGAGGCGGATATCGCGAGGCTCCTTTCGGAGGGGCGCGCGTATCGCGAAATCGCCGAGTCGCTCGGCATCGCGCCGTCCACGGTAAAGACCCACGCGCTCAACGTGTATAAAAAGCTGGGAATAAACGGGAAGGATGGGCTTTCCTCATATCGGTGACCTCGTCAGGGGTAGCCCGCTCCGGTCAGCCTCCATGTTCACGCGCGAGAATGACGAGCTCCTGCCGTCCCGCGGTTCCGGTTTTCTGGTAGACGCTGAGTGCATGACTTTTCGCGGTCGATTCCGCGATATAGAGTTCCGCCGCGATCGCCTTATAGGATCTTCCCCTCGCGAGCAGGTGAAACACCTCTTTTTCCCTCGCGGTAAGGCCCGCGTCCTCGAGCCGTTTCGAGAGTCCCGTTTTCCCGTCGCCTGACGCGCGGGATGCATGCGCTTCCTGGGAGCCCTCGGGCGACCACTCCCTTTTCACGAGCATGGCGACGAGGACTGCCGCGTTCATGAGCATCACGTGCCACCGGACCATGCTGAAGCTCGCGGGAACGACCCCGAACAGTATCGTGGAGAAATCGAACGCGGTCACGAGCGGTATCGACAGGATCACGGCGATCGCGCCCGCGGCGCCGAACCAGCCCTCGCGATGGCCGAACAGGTGCGAACGCGGGTACCGGGCAGTCGCGAAAAAAAAGTACGCGATTGAATAGCACGCCTCCGCGACGATCGCGCAGTAAAAGAGCATGGTCGTGAAGGGAGACACGGGGAATAGGCCCGAAAGATTGATGGCGACGAACGAGACGAAGACCGCGAAAAAGAGCGCGCTCAGCCTGCGCGAGGCGCGCGTGGGGAAGAGCGTGTGCACGCAGTTCGGGGCGGTGAAGAAAAGGGAGCCGTTCGCGACCGCGTTCCAGACGGCGAGCGGGGTCGAGGTTATCCCGAAGAGGAAGAGCGTGCCGTGCCGGATAAGGCTCAACGCGCCGACGAGATGCACGCCGTTGAGCGAGAAAAGGAGAAGCGCTATCGCCGCGTTCTTCGGGTTCCCGGTTCGAAACCAGTTTCGGGCGATCAGGATCAGGGCCGCGAGCGCGAGCGTCGACGATATGAGCAAAACGACGAGGTGGAACATAGGTGGGAGCAGTATAGCATGCTTTTCCGCGGGTAATCGGCTTTGTTCTTTTAGAAGAGGAGTTTACCGACGGTAAACTCCAGGAGAAACCGCTCCGCGGTTTCTCAATTCCACAGGGATGCGGGATTGAGCGTCGAGCGGTACTTGAACACGGTGAAGTGGAGGTGGGGGCCGGTGCTGAGCCCGGTGTTGCCGACGGTACCGATCTTGGTCGCGGTCGTCACGCGCTTTCCCCGCGCGGTGAGTATCGCGTTAAGGTGGCCGTACATCGTCTGGTAGCCTGAATGGTGCGAGACGATGACGTAGTTGCCGTAGGTGACGTCGTAGCCGGTGTCGATGACGGTGCCGTCGAGGGCCGCGAACACCGGGGCGCCGCGCGAGGTCGCCATGTCGATGCCGTTATGAAAGGTTCGCGCGCTGCTGAAGGGGTTGTTTCGCCAGCCGTAGCGCGAGGAGATGTAATAGCCGCCGTGGATGGGCTTGCGGAACAGGTCTCCGTTGATCTCCTGGAGGGTAACCCAGTCGAGTTTCGCGTCGGGGAGAAAGAGGACGGAGCCCGCGGGAACGATGTTGTCGGTAATGTTGTTGACGAGGGCGACCTTTTCGAGGGAGATCTTGTACTTGTCGGCGATGCCGCCCGGGGTGTCGCCTTTCTTAACCGTATAAAGGATGCCGTTTATCGAGGGGAGCTTCAGGACCTGGCCGACCTGGAGGGATCGCGTGTTCCTGAGCTTGTTCAGGCTGATGATCGCGTCCTGCGAGATGCCGTGATCGGCCGCGATCTTGCTGACCATGTCGCCTTTCTTGATCGTGTAGGCGATGTAATAGAGGTCGATGTCCGGCCCGCCTTCCTCGTTCGCGATCCCCGGCCGTTCCGAGGGGAGACCGGTGTCGGCGCCGCCCATTCCGGTAAAGCCCTCTCCGGGAGTATCGGAGAGATCGGCCGTCGCTGCGGGTTTTTGCGAATCGGTTTTGCTTTGTTTACCGTCACCCGAATTGCACGCCGAAACGAGCAGGATCGTAGCGATGACGATGGCGCAGGACAGGAGGTGTTTTGGCGGCACTTTCATGGTTACTCCAGTATATCATTTGATCGCGAGTCAATGTCAAATTTTCGGCGCGTTTCGCGCGAACTTTTAGGCGATATCGGCAAAGGATAGCACGAATCCGGCTCCGAAACCCGGGGTTTGTCCGGGTTTTGCCGCTATTTCTTGCATAAACCGATGAGATAGGTCTCGAAGCTCTCGTTTCTGCACGCCTCGGGCTTGAATCCGCGCGCCGAGGCGAAAAGGGTCCTGAGCTTTTTGAGGAAATCCTGTTCGTCTCCCCCCTGAAAGATCTTCACGACGAAGTTTCCCCCGGGAAGGAGCATCTGCTCGGCGTAGAAGATCGCGAGCTCGACGAGGCCGCTCGATCGGGCGGTATCGACGGTGCGGTTTCCGGTCGTCGCGGGGGCGGCGTCGCAGATGACGAGGTCGTAGGGTCCGAGGGCGTTCGCCTCGGCGCGGATCGCGGGCGAATAGAGGTCGCCCTGGAAGAATGAGAGGTTTTCCCCCTTCACGTCCTTCGCGAGCGGGGAGAGGTCGATCGCGGTGACGTGACCGCCGCCCGCGAGCGCGCGCAGGACGTACGTCGTCCAGCTGCCCGGCGCGGCGCCGAGATCGAGCACGCGGGTGTTTTTCTTGATGAGGCCGAACTTCTCGTCCATCTCCTTCAGCTTGTAGACCGAACGGGCCGGATATCCCTCATTGAAGGCCTTTTTGCTCCAGAAATCCGGTTCTTTGTAGCTGTTCGCCGGCATGATCTCCCCTTGCAAGAAAAAGTGATTCGGATACAATGTCTTCTTATGAATATAGAGTATACGAGCCGCCTTGAAAAGATCGAGTCCGTTCTCGCGATGCGCCTTCCTTCCCGCGCGGATCCCGAATGGTTCAACCTCGCCTTTTCCTCCCTTCCCTCGGCGGTGAGACCTTCCCATGCCGAGAGCCTCATCGAGCCCTGCCGCGACCTGCTTTTGCGCGGGGGCAAGCGGTGGCGGCCGCTCCTGATGGTACTTTCCTGCGAGCTCTCGGGCGGCGGCGACCGGGCGTACGCGCTTACCCCGATCGTCGAATTCTCGCATACGGCGAGCCTTATCCACGACGATATCGAGGACGCCGCGGACGAGCGGCGCGGCAAGAGCGCGATTCACCTTCTTTGGGGAGAGGATACCGCGATCAACGCGGGTTCCTGGCTCTACTTTCACGCGCAATCCATCATCGACGCCTACCCCGCCTCGGATTCGCTCAAGCTCACCCTTTTCAGGACCGCCTCGCGCGAGCTCAGGCGGCTCCATCTCGGACAGGCGATGGACATCGCCTGGCACCGAAACCCGTCCGCCGTGCCCGTGCGAGCGGAGTACGAGGCGATGGTCACCCTGAAGACGGGAACCCTTTCGCGGATGGCGGGCGCCCTCGGCATGATCGCCGCCGGGAAAAGCGACGGCGAGGCCGCCGAGTTCGGCGCCCTGTGCGCGCAGGTCGGCGTCGGTTTCCAGGTAATCGACGACGTGCGGAATCTCACCGCCGGAAACCCCGGCAAAAGGCGGGGCGACGACGTCGTTGAGGGAAAAAAGAGCCTTCCCGTGATCCTGCACCTCGAACGGAAGCCGGGGGATCTTGACCGCCTCTCGGGCCTTTTCGCGCGCGCGCGGGCCGAGGGGATCGACTCGCCCGCCGTCGAGGAGGTCATCGCGCTCCTTTCGGGATCGGGCGCCATCGAGGCCGCGCGTTCGTACGGGGTCGAGCTCATCGACCGGTCGGCGCTCACGATCCGGGGCCGGTATCCGGGCGCCGGGCCCGCCGAGCTTATCGCGGGCCTCTTCGAGACCATGCTCGAGGGCCTTCGGTAATCGTTCCTTCGCGGGCGGGATTTGGTTTTTTCCGCGCGTCGTTTCTTGTTTCCGCGTTTCGCGTGTAGTATGCTTAACGTATGAAGACGGCGAGGTTTTTGCCCGCGCAAATATGGACCATCTCCCAGGCCGACGAGGGCAATACGGTGTACATCCGGCCCGAAGGCTCCAATCTCGTGCTTCCCGTGTGCGTCTCGGAACCGGAAATCCAGGCCATTCTCGTCGAGTTGACCCATATCCTCGCGCCGCGACCGATGGTTCACGAGCTTCTTCTTTCCGCGATCAGCTCCCTCGACGGAAAGCTCGACCGCGTGGAAATCTACGGCATGAAGAACGGTTCGTACCTCTGCCGCGTCGTCCTGCTCCGCTCAGGCAAGGAGATCTTTCTCGAGTCGCGACCGGCGGACATCCTGTGCCTTTCGGCGAGGATCGAATGTCCGGTGCAGATAGACGACGAGGTCGTCGCGAAAAACGGGATCCCGATCGAGCGGGTCTCGGCAAATCGCGATCAGGAAGTCGTCGAGGGCGAGGCGCCGTCGGTTTCCGGCTTTCTGCTCCGGGAACTGAAGGTCGCCGTCGACAGCGAGGACTACGAGCGCGCGGCCCAACTTCGCGACCGCATCGCCGACTTGTCGCGGGAGTCCCGCCCCGTTTCCGGATCCGGGTCGCTCCCGGACGCGAATTTCGGCAATCCTTTCGCTCGCGGCCTGTAACGAGCCCATGCAGGAAAGCGCCGAATACTACAACGATACCGCCGTCCATCTTGCCATGAACGGCCAGCATGACGAGGCGATCGCCTGTCTCAGGAAGGGTCTCTCCCTTGACCCGAAAAATCCCACGCTGTGGTTCAATCTCGCCCTTTCAAGCCGCGCGGTCGGCCGTCTTTCCGACGCGAAGGGAGCCCTTCTCCAGGCCGCGCAGGCGAATCCCCTCGACGTGGACGTGCTCGACACCCTCGGCATCGTGCTCCACGAGTCGGGCGACGACGCGGACGCCGAGGAATCCTACGGGCATGCCCTCGAGATCGATCCGGGGAACGGGCGGGTCTGGAACAACTACGGGGTCCTCTTGTTCGGGCAGTCGCGTTTCGACGAGGCGAGAAAGGCCTTCGAAAAGGCGGTCGCGCTGGTTCCCGATTTCGACGATGCCCTGTATAATCTCCGCGATACCTACGAGGAGCTCGGGCGGTTTGACGAGATGAAGAAATGCGCCGAGATCCTCGAGCGTCGCGGCGTTACCTGAGGCCGGACGGAAGTATCGGGAGGATGACCGTTTGGGCCTAAGAATACTGTACGTCTCCGAGATCGTCGGAAAGGCCGGAATCTGGTGCGTGAAAAGCGCGCTGCCCGCGCTCAAGCTCGCCGAAAAGCCCGACCTCGTCGTCGCGAACGCCGACGGCGCGACCGGCTCCTACGGGCTCGGCCGCCAGCACGCGGGGTACCTTCGTAAGCTCGGGATCGACGTCATCACGGGCGGCGAGTGTCTCTACTATAAAAAGGATCTCGTCGAGGGGATCGATTCCTTGCCGTACGTCGTGCGCCCCGCGAACTATCCGGCCGAGAGTCCCGGACGCGGCTTTCGCTTCGCGCAGGCGGGCTCCGCGCGGGTCGCCGTCGTCTCGATGCTCGGGCGCGTCGGCTTTTCCCGCGTCCACGCGGAAAATCCCTTTACCGCGCTTCCCGCGCTCGCCGAACGGCTCGCCAGGGAAACCCCGTACATCATCGTCGATTTTCACGCCTGCGCCACCGCCGAGAAACAGGCGTTCTTCCATCACGCCGCCGGCAAGGTTTCGGCGGTCATCGGCTCGCACGGTCGCGTCGCGACCTCGGACGAGACGATACTCGCGGGCGGAACCGCGTGCATCACCGACGCCGGGCGTACCGGCAGCCTCGATTCGGTCGGCGGATCCGATCCCGCGTCGAAGATACGGGAATACCTCGCGTGCGTCCCGGACTGGTCCCGCGACGCCTGGGACAGGCCCGTGCTCCAGGGAGTCGTGCTCGACCTCGACGGCGCGGGGAAGGCCACGGTAATCAGGCGGTTTTCGATAGCCGCGCCCGAGCCGCCGCGCGCGGAGACGGGGGAAGCCAATGCGTGAACGGGCTCGCGTGCTCGGGATTGAAGGCAGCGTCGTGACGCTCGCGCCCGCGGATCCTGAAGGATGCGCGGGATGCGGCAATGCCGGATGCGGGGGGAAGCGGGGGGAGTTTTACGCGGTGAACCGCCGGGGCTTCGATCTTTCCCCGGGAACCGAGGTCATCGTCGACGCTTCCGCGCGGAAGCGGGGCGCGCAGGCCTTGCTTGCCGTCGGGGTTCCCGCCGCGCTTGCCTGGGGTTCCTGGCGACTCCTCGACCGGTTCGCGCCCGCGACGGGCGATGGGTTTCGGGCCCTCGTTTCCTTCGCGGCCGTTATCCTGGGGGCGGTTCTCGCCTACGCGATTTCCCGCGCGTCGCCCGGTTCCCTTCCCGAGATCGTCGATATCGCCTGAGTCGGCCTTTCCTTCTTACGCGAATTCCTTCCCGTAGCGGTTGATGGCTTGCGCCATGCCCGAGAGGGATACCTGTTCCATCACGCCGCCCAGTTCCCAGGCGACGCGGGGCATTCCGTACACGATGCTCGAACCCTCGTCCTGCCCGATCGTCCGCGACCCTTCGCGATAGAGTTCGGCGAGTTCGGCCGCGCCGTCCTTTCCCATCCCGGTCATGATGATCCCGAGCGCGCGGTTCTGGAATTCCTTCCTGACCGAGGCGAAAAGGACGTCGGCCGAGGGCCTGTGCCCGTTTTGCGGCGGCGCGTCCGTCAGGTGCGCGACCGTGCCGAGCGAGCGCCGCTCGATTTCGAGGTGCTTGTCTCCCGGCGCGATGAGGATGCGACCGGGCTTCACGAGATCGCCCTCGTGCGCCTCGCGAACCTCGAGGGGGCAGATCTTGTTGAGACTGTTCGCGAATTCCTCGGTGAATCCCGGCGGCATGTGCTGAACGACGACGATGGGCTGGGGCAACTCGGGGTCGAGCCGCGCGAACACCTCGCGGAGCGCGTTAGGGCCGCCGGTCGAGATGCCGATCGCGATGATCTCGAGCGGGCCGGGCTTCCTGACGGGGGTCGGTTTCGCGGGAACGGTTTGGCTCCGGACGATCCGTTTATCACGGGCGATCTCGGCGAGCGTCGCCTGGGGAATGACGGGCGTGGCCGCGTCCTGCCGCGCCTCGGCGGCGCCGCGTTGGTCCCGCTCGACGTCGAGAAGGCGGGACTCGTAGGTTTTCAGGATTTCCTCGGGGATCCGCTTCGCGGTTCCGGCGATCTTCTTGAGCTGGTACTGGCCGCCGAACCCGAGGAGGATTTCGACGAGCTGGCTCGCGATCGTGTGAAGGTCAGCCGATTCCGAGCCCGAGGGCTTCGTCACGAAGTCGCTCGCGCCGAGGTCGAGGCATTCCATCGTCACCCGCGCGCCTTCCTTCGCGATGCTCGAGAGGATGACGACCGGGATGTCCATGCCGAGCTTCTTTCGCTCGCGGAGGAACTCGATGCCGTTCATCTCGGGCATCTCGATGTCGAGCACGATGATGTCCGGCTTGCTTCTCGCGATCTTCTGGAGCGCGAAACGGCCGTTCATCGCCTTGTCGGCGACCCTGAGCCCCGGCGTCGCCTCGACGATCTTGCCGATCAGGCTTCTCATGAGGGCGGAGTCATCGACGATCAGAACTGATATGTCTTGCATTCTCTTCTTTCCCGTTACGCGTTTTTCTGATAGAGACAGGCCCAATCGGTCTTGAGGAATTCAAACTTCGTCTTCATGCCGAAAAGGGACTCGGAGTGCCCGATAAAGAGATACGATTTCGTCGCCATGGCGTCCCAAAACCGGTCGATTACCGCCTTTTGCGCGGCCTCGTCGAAATAGATGAGCACGTTGCGGCAGAAGAGGATGTCGAGATTGCGCTGCCCGGAATCGTTTTTCAGGTTGTGGTAGTCGAAGCGGATCATCTTCATGATCTCGTCCTTCGCCTGGTAGCCGTTGTTCTTGCGGTCGAAGAACCGGTTGAGGTACGCGTCGGGAATCCCCACGATCCGGCTTTCGGGGTAGAAACCGGCCTTGCCGACCATGAGCGATTTCAGCGAGATGTCGGAGGCGAGGATCTCGGCGGTGAAAGGCGCGGGAAGCTTGTCCCTGAAAATCATCGCGAGGGTATACGGTTCCTCGCCGGTCGAGCAGCCGGCGCTCCAGACGCGGATCTTCGTGTCGCCCTTCTCCTTTTTCAGCTTGAGAATTTCGGGTATGACGTATTTCTCGAGGGCGTCGAAGTGCGGTTGATTGCGGAAAAAACGGGTCAGGTTCGTCGTCACCGAGTCGAGCATGAGCTTGAGCTCTTCCTTGTCCCGGAGGAGAAGGGCGTAGTAGTCGCTGACGAGACTTATTTGCTTCTCGCGAAGCCGTTCGCGGAGCCTGCTTTCAAGGATAGCGCGGTTCGTCGAGGAGAAGGTGATGCCGCTTTCGTCGTAAATCAGCTTGCGATATTGGTCGAAATCGGCATCGCTGAGAAAATCTGCCATAGAAACTCCTCTGAACGCGGGGCATTACCCCGTTTTCAAGTCTAAGACCTCTTGTAACCGCTGTCAATCGAAGGTTTTGGTTTTGACCAAATAGCCGAGACCGGATATAGTGGACTCATGACCTTCCGCTCGGCGCGAGGCGTCGCGCCCGTCGCCCTATCGTTCTTTTTTCTCTCATGTTCCTTCAATTATAACGAAGGCCTCGATACGACCAAGGCATATCCCGACATGGAGATGACGGGCGTGACCCTCTCTCGCTACGAGGACGCGCGCGTATCGATGACGCTGAACGCGGGAATACTCGAGCTCTATAATTCCGACAATGTTTGGGCGGGTACCGACGTCTCGTTTACCCAGTATTCCCGGGACGGGGACGGCAAGATCGAAAGCGAGGCCTCCGCGGGTATCGCGCTGATCGACGACGAGGCATCGCTCTATTCGCTCGGGAACGACGTGCGCTTTTTCGTCGTCAAGGACGATCTTTCCGTGGAGGCTGCCGATCTCCAGTGGGCGAAGAAGACGAATCGACTTTGCGGAAGCGATTCGGGCGAGGTCGAGATCGCGAAGGGAGACGGAACCCTCCTTCGGGGAACGGGATTTTACGCCGACACCCTCAGCAGGGAATACTGGTTCGCGGGAGTCGTCGATGGGGCGCTGGTCAAGAAGGACGATGACGAGCCCCCGTCGGACGGGGATGCCCCGTGAGCGCGCGCGTTCAGATCGCCTGGGCCATCGCCGCGTTCGCGTTGCTCGCGGCCTCGGGGCCTGTCTTCGCCGCCGACAAGAAGATCACCTTTTCCGCCGAGCGGATGAGCGGCACGTCCTCGAAGAAGAACGGAAAGACGACTCTCGAGGGAAAGGCCACGGTAACCGTCGGCACCCTCACGATATCGGGGGACCGTATCGAGCTGTCCGGGAAGGATTTCCGCTACATCAGCGCGTCGGGCGCCGTCTCGGGAAACGACTCCGAGAAGGGGTACTCCTTTTCCGCCGATATCCTTACCTACGACCGGGACGTCGAGGTCGCCTCCTTCCGGGGCAACGCGAAGCTCGTCGACGCGAAGAACGAGGTCGAGTCCTCGGCCGCGATCATCACCTATAACCAGAAGACCGAGGTCGCGTTCCTTCAGGTCGACGTCAAACTCAAACGGAAGACGATCGACTGCTCCTCGGGTTTCGCGCTGTACCGGCGGAGCCTCTCGACGCTCGAGCTCACCGGCTCCCCGAGCGTGATCCGCGACGGCGACGAATTCAGCGCCGACCGGATCTCGGTCGACCTCGAGACCGAGCGGATTACCCTCGACGGCGCCGTTGCGGGAAAGCTCAAGGATACCTCGAAGAGCCCGGGCGAGACCGGAGATTCCGCCGGAGTCGCGCCTGATTCCGGGGAAGCCGGGAAGGCGGACGATCCCGCGAAGGCAAAGGGGGAGGGCGGACAATGAGCGACATACTCCGCGTCGAGGGACTCAACAAGTTTTTCCGGAAAAAGCACGCCGTGCGCGACGTCACCTTCTCGATGGATTCGGGCGAGGTTCTCGGTCTTCTCGGCCCGAACGGCGCGGGGAAGACCACCACCTTCTACATGGTCGTCGGTTTCTACAAGCCCTTCTCGGGGAACATCTGGCTCAACGACCTGTGCATCACGAATCTTCCCATGTACCAGCGCGCCCGCGCCGGGCTTTCGTATCTCCCGCAAGAGGCCTCGGTGTTCCGCAAGCTCACCGTCGAGCAGAACATCTGGTCGATCCTCGAGACGCGAAAGGACCTCACCCCCGGCGAGATGAAAAAGCGGCTCGACTACCTCATCGCGGAGTTCGGGATCGAGGCGAACCGCAAGCAGCAGGCCTATACCCTCTCGGGCGGTGAGCGTCGCCGCACCGAGATCGCGCGCTCACTCGCCATCGAGCCGAAGTTCCTTCTTCTCGACGAGCCATTCGCGGGCATCGACCCGATCGCGGTGCACGACATCAAGGAGATCATCCGCCTTCTCGCGAAACAGGGAATCGGCGTGCTCATCACCGACCACAACGTCCGCGACACGCTCGAGATCACCGACCGCGCCTGCATCATCAACAAGGGCCAGATCGTCGAGGAAGGCTCGAAGGACGTCATCCTCGAGTCCGAGATCGCGCGTCAGGTGTACCTGGGGGAGCAATTTCGTATGTAAGATCAGGGGAGGAAAACCTTTTGCTCGATCAAAAGGTTTTCCTCCCC
>JAEXRH010000005.1 GCA_023438065.1 Spirochaetota bacterium | reverse complement strand
TCCTCCGACCCGGCCAACTTCGCCAAGGCCATGGACGAGAACACCCGGCTGGTGTTCACCGAGTCCATCGGCAACCCGCGCTGCAACGTGGACGACATGGAGGCCATCGCCAAAGTGGCCCACGACCACGGCCTGCCGCTCGTCGTGGACAACACCGTGGCCCCGCCGCCCATCTTCAACCCCTTCGACTTCGGCGCGGACGTCTGCGTCTACTCGCTGACCAAGATCACCGGCGGCCACGGCAACTCCATCGGCGGGGCCATCGTCGAGAAGGGCGGGTTCGACTGGGCCGCGTCGGGAAAGTACCCCGAGATCACCGAGCCCGACCCCACCTACCACGGCGTGAACTTCTACAAGAGCTTCTGCGGCCTGGAAGGCGACCAGCTCAGGTGCATGGCCTACCTGCTCAAGGTGCGCTGCGGGCTCCTGCGCGACACGGGCGCGTGCCTGGCCCCGCTGAACGCGTTCCTGATCCTCCAGGGAGTGGAGACGCTGCCCCTGCGCGCCAGGGCCCACTGCGAGAACGCCCTGAAGGTGGCCTCCTTCCTGGTGACGCACCCGGCCGTGAGCTTCGTCAACTACGCGGCCCTGCCCGGGCACGCCGCCTTCGAGCGCGCCAGGCGCTACTTCCCGCAGGGGCCTGGCGCCGTGTTCGGCTTCGGCGTGAAGGGCGGGCTGGCCGCCGGGCGCAAGTTCATCGACGCGGTGAAGCTGTGCTCGCACCTGGCCAACATCCTGGACGCCAAGACCCTGGTGATCCACCCGGCCTCCACCACGCACTCCCAGCTCACCCCCCAGGAACAGCTGGACGCGGGCGTCACGCCCGACCTGGTGCGCATCTCCGTGGGCCTCGAGAGCGCCGAGGACATCATCGAGGACCTGGATCAGGCCCTGGCCGCGAGTCAGGCGTGAGCGGCGGGTTCTCGAACCGTCCCAAGCGCAGCCTCGGCCAGAACTTCCTGACCGATCCCAACACCGCCCGCCGGATCGTGGACGCCCTGGGCGTCCAGCCCGGCGACGCGGTGCTGGAGATCGGTCCGGGGCGCGGCGCGCTCACGGGCTTTCTCATGCAGGGTCCGGCCGGGCGCGTCATGGCCCTGGAGAAGGACTCCGAGCTCGCCCCGGAGCTTGCGCGCGCGTGGCCCGGGCTCGCCGTGGTCAACGCCGACGCCCTGGAGTTCTCCTGGGAGCGCCTGGGCAGGCTCGGGGGCGTGCGCATCGTGGGCAACCTCCCCTACAACGTGGCCTCGCCCATCATGTGGGACGTGGCCTGGCGCTGCCCCGGCTTCGCCCGGGCCGTGTTCATGATCCAGCTGGAAGTGGCCGAGCGCATCGTGGCCGTGCCGCGCACCAAGGATTACGGCGGGCTCACGGTGTGGTTGCAGAGCTTCGTCACGCCGGTGAAGCTCTTCAAGGTGCCGCCCACGGTGTTCACCCCGCGCCCCAAGGTGGATTCCGCAGTGGTGGCCTTCACGCCCAGGCCCCTGTCCGAACGGCCTCCAAGGCCCGAACGCCTGGGGCGCTTCATCAAGGAGCTCTTCGGGATGCGCCGCAAACAGCTCGGGCGCATCCTGGGCGCGCGCCTCTCCGGCCCTGCGCTCGGGTATCTGGAAGGCGAAGGCCTGGGGTCCGCCTGCCGTCCGGAGGAGCTCTCTCCACCCCAAATAGTCAAGCTGTTGGAATACGTGGATTTGGCTGGAAAAGCCTGAAAGGCCAGAAAGGGTCCGAAAAGGGGGGGAACCCCCGGGAGTCCGCAAAAATAGGGCATTCCCGCTGGACATTGACCTGTGATTGCTATAAGCCTGAGCCACTTCCGCTCGGCTAGCGGATTATGGATACTTTTGGCCACCTTGACTGGCGGCCGTTGACGATGATTGCGAGAAGCCTCGATACGCCAAAGGCGCGTATCGCAACAGAACCGAGGAGGAGAGGACAGATGACGAAGGCTGATCTGGTTGTCAAAATCGCTGAGAAGGCCGGAATTACCAAGGCCAACGCCGAACGCGCCCTGAACGCCTTCCTGGAGGCCGTTGAGGCCACCCTGGTGTCCGATGGCAAACTTACCCTGACCGGTTTCGGCACCTTCCTGGTCGAAGAGCGTCAGGCCCGCACCGGCCGCAACCCCCGCACGGGCGCCGAGATCAAGATTCCCGCCTCCAAGGTGGTGAAGTTCCGCCCCGGCAAGCTGCTCAAGGCCGCGGTGAAGTAGCATCATTTTTTTGGGAATGGGCATGCCGGAAACGGCATGCCCGCCTCCTCGGTTCCATGCGCCTGTTGCCGGCGGGCGGGGTGAAAGCCCCTGCGGCCGGAAGAGGGGAACAGGCTCCGGCGCCCGACGATTCCCGCCGCCCGGCCGAAAGGCCGGGCGGTCCTTTTTTGGCCTTTCGGAAAATAATGCTTGCCCAGGGCCTGAAGCCAGGGTATCCAGCTTTTCTTTCTCGAATGAGATATCTACGGGCGTCCGGCCAATGAGCCGGACCGGAAGAGGGGGTGATCTCTTTGCCCGGTGTTTACCTTGAAGAATCCGACAACTTCGACATCTCCCTGCGCCGTTTCAAGAAGCAGGTGGAGAAGGCCGGCATCCTCTCGGAGCTGAAAAAGCGTCAGCACTACGAGAAGCCGAGCGTCATGCGCAAGAAGAAGAAGGCTGCGGCCCGCAAGCGCCTGCTCAAGAAGATGCGCAAGATCAACCAAATGTAATGACTCTCCAAGAACAGATCGAAAAAGACTTTCTGGCCGCCTACAAGGCCCATGAGGAAGTCCGGGTGGCCGTCTTGAGGATGCTCAAGACGGCCATCAAGAACCGGCAGGTCGAACTCATGCGCCCCCTCTCCGAAGAGGAGGTGCTTGAGGTCGTGGCCCGGCAGGTCAAGCAGCGCCTGGAGTCCATCGAGCAGTTCCGCCAGGCGGGGCGCGTGGAGATGGCCGAGCGCGAAGAGGCCGAACTGGCCGTGCTTCGCGGCTACCAGCCCGCCCAGCTCACCTTCGGGGAGACGGCCGCCGCTGTCGATGCGGCCATCGCCCAGACCAAGGCCGCCTCCGCCAAGGAGTTCGGCAAGGTCATGCAGGCGCTCATGGCCGCGCACAAGGGGCGCATCGACGGCATGGCCGCCGGTGAGTTGGTCCGGCAGAAGCTTGGCTAGGCCTTCGCCCCGCAAGGGCGAGCTGGCCTTTTTCCGTGGACGCCCGGCCTAGCCGGCAGGCGTCTTCGGCCGTGCCGGCCCGGGCCGGGGCCGCGATTCGCCCCGCCCTGATCACCCCCGTATCACCCCAAGACCATCCATGAACGCGCGCGCCCTCGCTCAACTCGAATTCGCCAAGGTCCTGGGGCATCTCTCCAGGCTCGCGACCAGCGAACCCGGCGCGCAGGCCTGCCTCGAGCTGGCCCCCCTGCCGGGCGCGGCCGTGCTGGCCCACGCCCAGGAGCTTCTGCGCCAGGCCATGGCCTGCGCCTCCGAGACCGGGCTTCGCATGTCGTCCTTCCCTCCGCTGGAGGGGGTCTTCCAGTTCCTCTCCCAGGGGCACCGCATCCTGGACGCCGACGGCCTCTGGGCCGTGCGCGAGGTGCTGGATGCGGCCCGCGCCCTGCGCGAACATTTCACCCCCGGTTCCGACACGCCCAGGTGGGAGCTTCTCGCCGAGGCCGTGCGGACAGCCCCCTGGCCCGCCCGCCTGCACCCGGCGCTCAAGCGCTGCCTGGCCAGGGACGGCGGCCTGCGCGACGAGTCGAGCCCGGAGCTCTTCTCCGTGCGCCAGGAGATCAGGCGCATCCACCAGCGCTGCACCTCGCAGGTCAAGGATTTCGTCTCCAAGGAGGGCCTGGGGCCCTACCTCCAGGACGACTTCATGACCATCTCCTCGGACCGCTACGTCCTGCCGCTCAAGGCCAACTTCAAGGGCCGCGTGCAGGGCATCATCCACGACTACTCCCAGACCGGCGAGACCTGTTACGTGGAGCCCATGTTCCTGGTGGAGGTGAACAACCGCCTCCAGGAGCTCAAGCGCGAGGAGCGCGAAGAGGAGCAGAAGGTCCTGGCCTTCCTCACCGGGCTGGCCCGCGACGAGGAGGACGCCCTGCGCGCGGCCTACCTGCTGGCCGTGGACACCGACGTGCT
>JAEXRH010000018.1 GCA_023438065.1 Spirochaetota bacterium | reverse complement strand
ACCGTATGGTGGGCGTTTTCATTTGAGGCGCCGGTTCTTCAAGGAAATGTATTTAATGCCCCGACCTGCGTCGGGGCTGTCGATCGGCGCCTCCGGCGCGGGTTCTTTTTATGTGGGGAAGGGGAGGTCTCCCCTTGCGGCCATGCCCCGCGCCATGATCGCGTGTGGTAGCGTCCGTCGCCTGATTTGGGTTCGTTCCGGAGCGGCGGGGTCGGACTACCTGCGGTAGTCTTCGCTATCCCCGCTTTCGGTGCCGGTCAGGGGTGAAAGCCCGGTTCTCCGCTTTTCCCGCCATCTCCTTAAAACTTGACCGCCCGTCAATCCCGGTGCATACTAATCGACATAATCCGTCATTTTGTAAGGAGACACGCATGCGCACCGTTATCCAGATGCTTCACGATGGCGCGGCCTCGTTCGGCTCGATGCCCTATCTCGGGGAAAAGCGTTCCGACTCGTACGAGACCACGAGTTTCGCCGAGGCTGACGAGATTTCGTCCGCCTTCGCCGCCTCTCTTCTCCTTCGCGGCTTCGGTAAAGGACAGAACGTCGCGATCCTCTCGGAGGGCCGGAGCGCCTGGGTCCTCGGCGAGTTCGGCCTCCTCAAGGCGGGTTGCGTCTCGGTGCCCCTTTCCACGAAGCTTTCCGCGGACGAGATCCTCTTCCGGCTCGACCACTCGGACGCCCGCGCGATTCTCGTCTCGGAAAACTGTTTCCCCCGCGTCGCGGAGGTCCTCGCGCGCGCCGCGCGAAAGCCGGTCGTCGTGTGCCTCTCGCCCGAGAGTCCCTCGTTTCGCGCGCTCGCCGCGGGCGCGGGCCTCGTCGAGGGAACGGATCTTTTCTTCTACGAGCGGCTCGTCGCGGAGGGCCGGGACGCGATCGCCCGCGGGACGCTCGCGAACGGGCTCCCCGTCGCTGAGGCGCTCGCCGCGGTCGAGGCGGGCCTTCGCGAGGACGACGCCGTGACGATCTCGTACACCTCGGGCACGACGGGAAACCCGAAGGGGATCGTCCTTACGCACCTCAACTACTGGCATAACGCGCGCGCGTCGGCCGAGGTCGTCCGCGTCGAGCGCGGGTGGAAAAGCCTCATCATGCTGCCGCTCGACCACTCCTTCGCGCACACGGTCGGCTCTTACATCTTCCTCTATCGCGGGCTCGCGATGTATTTCGTCGACGCGCGGGGCGGTCCGCTCGCCGCGCTTCGAAACCTCCCCTCGAACCTCGCCGAGGTGAAGCCCGATTTCCTCCTCACGGTGCCGGCGCTCTCCGGTAACTTCATGAAAAAGATGGTTCAGGGCGTCGCCGCGAAAGGCGCGTTCGTGAACGGGATCTTCGAACGCGGACTCCGCGCCGGGATCGCGCGTTCGGGTAACGGTTTCTCGAAGCCGCCCTTCCTCGTTCGCGCGCGGAACTTCCTCCCTTGGGCGATCGCCGAACTCCTCGTCTTCCCGAAGCTCCGCGCCTTCTTCGGCCCGGATATCAAGTTCTGCGTCGGGGGCGGCGCCCTCCTCGAGACGCGGCAGCAGGAATTCTTCAACGCGATCGGCGTGCCGATCTACCAGGGTTACGGGCTTACCGAGAACGCCCCGATCATCTGCTCGAACTCGCCCGCACGGCACAAGTTCGGCACCTCGGGCACGGTCATCCCGACCCTTGAGGTCAGGATCCTCGGGGAGGACGGCAAGGAGCGCGCGACCGGTGAGATCGGGCAGATCGCGACGCGCGGAGAGTCGGTGATGAAGGGATACTACCGGAATCCCGAGGCGACGGAGGCCACGATCAGGGACGGGTGGCTCATGACGGGCGATCTCGGCTACATGGACGCCGACGGTTTTCTCGTCGTTACCGGCCGCGAGAAGGCCCTGCTCATCTCGGCCGACGGCGAGAAGTACAGCCCCGAGACCATCGAGGAGGCGATCGTCAACACCTCGCGCTTCGCGTTCCAGGTAATGGCGCACAACGAGCAGAATCGCTTCACCGTCGCGCTCGTGACGCTCGACGCGGAAGCCCTCAAGGCGGCGCATCCCGGCGCGACCGCGACCGAGGTCATCGCCGCCATACGCGACGACCTTTCGGCCTTCGCCGATCATCCCGACTACCGCTCGATCCCGGCCCAGTGGCGGCCCGCTTCCTTCGCGATCGTGGCGAAGCCCTTCGGCGAGGAGGGCGGGCTCGTGAACTCGACGATGAAACTCGTCCGGCACAAGGTCCGCGAGGCGTATCGCGACCGGATCGACGAGCTCTACGCCTCGGGCGCGGCCGATCCCCTGTGCGAGGGAAACCTTCGCGCCCTCGCAGAGATCGGGTTTACCGCGCGCTGACTCCGGGCCGACAAACACTTGCGCTCAGGGGCCCTGCGCCGGCTTGTTGCCGGTCGCGGTCCCGCGCTGTACATTGATGGTTAGTCGAGTATCTTGAAGAAGCCCATCGTCTCGTTGAGCGACTGCGCCTGACCCGCGAGTTCCTCGGACATCGACGCCGACTCTTCCGACGCGGAGGCGTTCTGCTGAACGACCCTGTCGAGCTGCATGATGGCTGAGTTGATCTGATTCGCCCCGGCGTCCTGCTCCCGGCTTGACGCGCTGATTTCCTGCACGAGATCGGCGGTGCGGCGGATCTCGGGGACCATTTCCGTGATCGTCCTTCCCGCGGTCTCGGCGATCTTGAGGCTGTTGAGCGAAAGCGCGTTGATTTCCGCGGCTTCCCGGGAACTGCGCTCGGCGAGCTTTCCGACCTCGGACGCGACGACCGCGAAGCCCTTGCCGTATTCCCCCGCGCGGGCCGCCTCGATGGACGCGTTGAGCGAGAGCATGTTGGTCGAGCGCGCGATCTCCTCGATGATCCCGATTTTCGCGGCGATCTGCTTCATCGCCTCGACCGTGTCGAGTACCGCCTTGCCGCCTTCTTCCGCGCTCAGGGCGGAATTCCGCGCGATGGTTTCCGTCGTGTGGGCGTTTTCGGCGTTTTGCTTGATGTTCGCGCTCATTTGCTCCATGGACGACGAAATCTCCTCCACCGAGGATGCCTGTTCCGTCGCGCCCTGCGAGATCGACTGGGACGTCTCGCTGAGCTGTTTGCTGCCGTACGAGACCTGATTCGCCGCCTCGATTACCTCCCGGACGGTCGCGGTCAGGCTCGCGAGCATCACGTCGAGACTGTGCCCGAGGTCCCCGAGCTCGTCCGTCCGCGCGACGATTCTGTTGCGTTCCTTCTTGTCGATGCCAGTCATGGTAAAGTCGCCTTTCGCGAAGGAATCCATGCCCAGGCAGATGGTCTTGAGCGGTCGCGAGATGGATCGGGCTATCAGCACCGAGATCACGGCCGCGACAAGGATCGCGGCGAGCGCGACGAACACGAGCAGGACCATCAGACGGTATACCGCGTCGTTGATTTCCTCGTCGGGGACGCTGATCCCGAGCGTCCAACCGGGCGTGTTCGGGACGCGGACGAAAAACACGGTCATTTTGGCGCCGGTCGCGGTGACGAAGGATCCCGTCCCCTTTTCCTCGGATATCGCGCGTTTGCCGAGCGCGTCCATGCCTCTCGACCCATTCTTGTCCGCGTCGAGAACGTTCACGCTCATCACCGAGCTCGCGTTCTTGTGGGCGATCATCATGCCGTCCCGGTCGATGATCCACCCGTATCCCGTCTTGCCGACCTTGATGTCGCCGACGATCTTCGAAAGTTCCTCAAGCTTGAACTGGAAGGCGACCGCCGCCTTGTTCTTTCCGTCGGGCCCCGCGATCCCGACCGCCGAGACGACGATCGGCGCGTTCAGCGATTTCGAGACGACGGCCTTGCCGATCGCCTCGCCCTTCCCGTTGACGACGACGTCCCTGAAATAGTCGCGGTCCGAGACGTTTCCCTTTGCCCCGTCCGTCGTGACATAATCGCCGTTTTCCCAGATATAAAACGCCCCGACGACCTCGGGCGATATGTATTTTTTCTGCTCGATCATGGACGCCGCGATCCTTTCGGGAATCCCGCCGTGGAAGACGTCCCGCGAGGACATGATCTTCAGCTGCCATTTGAGCTTGTCCATCATTTGCCCGAGCTCGTTCGCCCGGGAGATCGAGATCTGCTCGTTGTTCGCCAACACGAGCTGCCTGACCTCCCGCGACATGCTGATGCCGATCAGGAGGATGATCGCGCCGATCAGGACGGCGATAAAAATAGAGAATATCGCGGAAATCTTTACCTGCAGGGACGTTTTACGGGCCATGAATACTCCTTGAGACACGAATGCGGGGATAGTGCGCTGGTTAAAGAATAATTGAGGGATACTCAATAATCAAATTCACGGAAAGACGATTGGTGGAGGAGAAGGGTCACCTTGCGCTCAGGGCCTCCTCGGTCGCCGCTCCGCTTCCCGCCTCTTCCGTGCCGAAACGTGCTGTCCTCCCCGAAAAACCGGTATATACTGGTTCCATACAAAACCCACGGAGTGACCGATGAAGTGTATTGCCGCCCTTTCGTTCGCGCTCTTTTGCTGTTCGGCCGCGATGTTCGCCGAAACTACCCTCGATCCCGCCGGATGGATGGTACGGGAAATGGACGCGACGACGCCCTCGTTTCCCAAAAACGGGTCCCTCGAGGGCTTCGAGCCCTATTCGGGAAAGAGCATCCCCGATTCAGGCCTTTTCGCGGAGCGGAAGGTCGTGTTCGTGCGCAGCGTCGAGATTCCGCGCGCGGGGCACGGGCGAAGCGCGGCTATCATGGTCGGCACGAGCGACTATCCGTGCGATATCTACCTGAACGGTACCATGATCGGCCGCATCGGCCATTACGGCGACTACTACAATTCCTCTGTCTATCTCGCGAACCGGTTTTTGATCGACGACGGCCTTATCACCGGGAACGATACCCTCGTCGTCGTCGCGCGCCCCGACTACGAAAAGACCATGCTCCCGCTCGTCAAGGTCGGCGACTGGCACGGTTTCGCCTCGGAGGTGTTCTGGCGGAACCTCTTCAATGTCAGCCTCATCCAGACGTCGGTCGCCATCGCCTGCGTTCTCGCCCTCTTCTTCCTGACCCTCATCCTCATGGGTTCTCGCGAGCCGAAATACGCCTGGTTCGTCCTGACCTGCGTCGCGTTCGCGATGTCCTACGGGAACATGGCGTTCTACCACGACGGCAGGGTCATGACCTTCTTCGACAAGCTTTCCCACTGGGGTTTGCCCCTGACGACCTTCTTTCTCTTTTGCTTCGCCCTCGAGATATCCGGGATCGGGAAATCCCGGAAGACGGTCCGGCACGCGCTTCGCGCCGTCCTCGCCGCGCCGGTTCTCGTCTCATGCGTCCGCACGCTCCTCGGTACCGACAAGGAGAGCCTCTACGTTCCCTTCGCCGCCTTCACGACGGGGATGGTTCTCCCGCTCCTCCTTCTCTGTACCCTCGCGCTCCTCGTGTTCAGCGTCATTCGTACGCCCCGGGCCGACACGATCGGGGCCATGGCGGGCTTTTCCGCGATCGTCGGGACGAGCGTGCATGACCTCGTCAATAACCTTTCCGGGAACCTTCCCTTCGCCTGGCTCGTGCCCTACGGCTATCTCGGTTTCGTGCTCTCGGTCTTTTTCATTCTCGCGCTCGACCAGACCGCGACGCTCCGGAAGGCGAGGCGCCAGGCGATGATCATGGAACGGCAGCACGAAACCCTCGCGAACATGATCGCCAACCTCAGGCAGGTTTCGGAAGGCCTCGTCTCGTCGTCCGCGCGGCTCGCGGGAACCACGGACGAAACCCTCGCCGCGGTCGAGCGGTACGGGGACGAGAACCGTTCCTGCATGGACGCGTTCGCGCGGCAGGCGGAGTCGGTCGAGTCGCAGGTGGGCAAGATCTCGGAACGGCTCGCGACGACGGCCGCCCGCGTGCCCGAGGCGATCGCGCGCCAGACGCGGTCCTCGAAGGAGGTCACCGACTCTCTTTCGGAGCTCGGCTCCCGGGTAACCGCGAGCCTCGGGGCGGTCGAGCAGTCGAACGGGTTCGTCTCCGCCCTCGCCGCGGACGCGGACTCGAGCAGGCGCGTCGTCGAGACCTCGCGGGAGGCGCTCTCTCGCGTCGAGGAGACCGCCTCCCGCGTCAAGGCCGCGCTCTCGTCGATCGCGGACCTCTCGGAGCAGACGAACGTGCTTTCGATAAACGCGGCCATCGAGTCCGCGCGGTACGGGAACGTCGGCAAGGGCTTCGCGGTCATCGCGCAGGAGATCAGGAAGCTCGCGACCCAATCGCAGACGGGGGTGAAGGAAAGCTTCGCGGGCGTCGAGGAGATGGGCGCGGCGATCGCCGAGACTATCAAGACCCACGACGCGGTGCGCCGGGCGCTCGAGTCGATCATCGAGAAGTCCCACCAGGCCGCGCGGCAGGCCGGAGCGATCACCGCGCTCGTTCACGAGGAAGAGGAAGAGAGCCGGAGGATGGGCGAGAGCGCGCGGAAGATGATCGCCGAAACCGACGTCCTCGAGCGGCTCTCCCGCGAGGAACGGGTCATGAACGAGGAATCCGAGCGCGCGCTCAGCGAGATCGCGCGCGATTTCGGCAAGATCCGCGAAAGCCTCGAAACCCAGGGCGCCATGAAGGACGCCCTCTTCGCCGCCGTCGACCGGATGCGCGAGATCATGAAGGTCAACGCCGAGAACCTCGACAAGCTCAAGACGAGCATCGGCCGCGCCCAGGAAGCCGAGGATCTCCGGTAGGGCAGTGGATAAAACGCGCTAAGGCTCTGAGCGGGAAGGACGATATGTCCCGTTCCCTGGCGCGTCGCTGCCGGTCGGTCAACCGGATTAAAAGTTTCTAGCGCGATGTATTTAAAAGTCTGTGTACCTGGTACACGATAAAAAAGGAGATACTAAATCATGAAAACGGTTATTCGCTCCCTGTCCTTCCTGCTGCTCTTGCTCGCTCTTTTCGGTTGCTCCCAAACGGGCGTCAGTTCCTCAAACGACACTGGTAATCCTCCGGAGGTCACCGATAACGGAGACGACAATGGAGGCGACGATAATGGCGGCAACGCCGGAAACCCTGGCAATGGCGGTACGCCTGGCGATAGCGATACGCCTGTTGGCGAGACTATTACCCTCGTTTCCATTCCCGATCAAGCGACCGGAAGCCTTGACGCTCTCCGGGTCGCGGTTTCGCCGAGCTATGGACTGTTTAAAACCTCATATGCTCCCTATGATTACATATTTTCACGTGACAACATAAACGGAGTTTGTTGGGATCTCTATAACCAGGAGTTTTGCATAAACTACCTCTATCCGTCCCTTGATCGTTGCGGAGCCTTCGTTATACCGGTGCGAGACCGGGAATACGGGAAGATCGGCGTATCCGGCCAGGAAACCTGGAAGGAAAACGCGCTTCTGTATCTTCAGTCCATAGGGGCAGCGGCGGCTTCCGTACCTTCGATCGCCGATACGACGGTCCGTTCCTGGCATGCGATCAACATGGATGCCGATTGCTTTCTCGCGGTTTCAATTTCAACAACTGGCACGCCGACAGGGACCACCGCGCGAGGGACGTTGGTGTACGTATGGAACTCAACGGATGGTATAACCAATCCCCCCACCGATACCCTTCCGGCGGGTACCGGGCCGCTGATGCAATCCGCGAGCTCAAACATCTTCAAGGCCGCGAGCGCCATTGACTCGACCTGGAAGAATCGTGGTGTGGCGGGCATGGATTTTGGTACATTACGCGTGTTGAAGGACGATCATCTTGCGGGAAACTCCCATGTCCCGGGCGTCCATGTTGCGTTGGGTTTTGCCGATAACGCGCTTGACGTTGAGCAGCTGAAGACTCCCGCGATGAAGGTCGCGATGGCGCGTGCGCTTACCGTGAGTCTCATTGACTCGATGACCGCAAAAACCGGTCTCTATCCCCCCGCGCGGCCAGGCATCGTCTCCGCCACCAAGCATGATGGGCTAATCGAGCTGACCTGGCTTGCGGGAACGGATCCTTTCACGAGTGCTTCCACGGCGCCGAAGGCCTATGTCATCAAGGTGTTCTCGAACACCGGGGCGTATCTCGGATCCCTGCAGGTTTCCGCGGATACACTGACCGCGAAGGTTCCCGCGGCGAGCGGTTCGACAGTGACTATCAAGGTATCCGCGCGCAACGAATACGGCGAGAGCGCCGATTCGGACGCGGTATCCGTTACGATGTAATCAGGTAATGCAACTAAAAAGAGCCACCCGGCATGATGCCGAGCGGCTCTTGATTCTCCGTTAACCTTATTCGAATGATCCCCGGCTCAAGGATTCATATTGATCTCGATGATCGCCAATGATCCATAGAAGGGATACGGACTGGTTCTTGAATAGAGGTTGGCATCATCGACGGTCACGCAGGTATAGTTACCTTCCAGCTCGAACGAATACGGAACCGCCGTGCCGTATTTAATAAGCGGGAAGAGGCCATCGCCCTCGATTACCATACCCGAGCTGACTGAATAATCCGTTTCATCAAAATCATTGGTCATCGTTAAAGTGTAATGACCGTCCGGTCCTACATTGATGGCGTGTACGTAGTACATCAGGGGCGTCCATTGACTTTCGTCCATATCGACATATATCTCCGCGGCGGATGGTTGCGTCTCAAGTGTGCGGTATCGAACGATGTTGCCATTGTACGTGCCCGAAACGAGGATATGCACATCGCCAGAGTATGATTTACGAATCTTCCCGGTCCATTCTGTCGTCGAGATTGCCCTTCCGTAACCGACGCATCCGGGATGTTCCTTGGGATCCTCGATGTTCCAGACGCCGGTCCAGTCGACCGATGGGGAAAAAAGATAGATCTCATTATCGGTCGGGTTCGTGAATGTTGTGGCATAGTTATAATATGTGTCGAGATTGCACTGATATGCGCCTCCCGTATCATTAAACAGAACCGTGTCATGCCGGGCCGGCGTAGTCGCGGTGAACTCGGGCGCCGATCCCGCGGAGAACGTTCCCTGCCCGAGGGGCGTGAGCGAGGTTTCCGTGGCTCCCGATCCGAGCCAGAGCGTTCCGTCCACGACCGCATACACGTAGCCGGCCACGGGCGCGCCCGGTATCCAGGGGCCGGTACCGTCTCTCGCGGTGAGCGTTCCGGATACGGTATTTCCATCGGTTATCCCTTCGCAATACGCGACGGAGATGCCCCGGCACACGAGATCAGGATCGATTATCGGGGAGAAGTCCGAAGCGAGGAGGATTCTGGGAAGGACGTAGATCGACGCGGGCATTTCGCTGCTGATCGTGTCATCGAGAATGCTTACGCTCGCGTTTACGGATTTCGGAACGATCGCCTCGAAGGAGAAGTTCAACGCCGTTCCGTTGAACTCGACGTAGAGATAGCCGGTGTCGTTTCCGTCCCAGGCGGCGGTTTTATACGTGGTTTGCTCGCTCGCGAGCGGGATATTCGTCGCGACGGAGCCCGGAATGAGCGAGCCGTTCGCGCGATACGCGGCGAACGCGGAGAGGGTAACGCCTTGGGCGAGGGGATTTTGGACCGTGATCGCGAGCGAGGAGGTGCCCGGGTTCATCGAGCCGAAGAGCGCCTTGAGGTCTTTCACGCGGATGAACGCGCGGTGGTTTTCGTTTCGTTCGTAACTCAAGCCGCCGCCTTCGATCGCGAACAAGACTTTGTTCGTCGCGGGAACGAGCGTGACGGAGAGGTTGGTAGTCGAGTTCGGCCTGATCGTGGTCGCGCCCGTGATCGCGAAGCTCGCGCTGTCGTCGAGGGCGATGTCGAACGCGGTGAGTCCGTCGGACAGGTCGGCGGTCACGGCGGCAAGGAAGTCGGCGTCGGGGAGCGAAAGGACCGCGCCGAGCGTCGTCTCGCCGGAAGGAAGGGTTACCGGGACGGATTCGACGGGTGACGCGGCGAAGAGCACCGCGAGGCCCGAGTACGAGCCGCCGGGAATGTCCGTGGTCTTGAAAAGATCGTATCCCGAGGAAGTCGAGCGGATCTGATACGGGCCGTAGTACCGTTTCGCGCCCGTGCCCCCGGGGCCGCCGAGCGGGCGGATGTAGAGGTATCCGCCGCCCTGGACGACCGCCCGGCCGGCGGAGTCGGTTAGGGCCCCGCGCGGCGAATAGCCGGGAAGGGTCGCGAGCGAAAGGGAGAGGGTTCCCGAACCCGTGTCGTTTCGCGCCGGCTCAAGGCCGAGCGAGCACGACGCGGAAAAAACGAGGGCAAGGATTCCCGCGAACAAATCGAGGGTAAACAGATTGAAAAGCGGCGAACGTGACTTTTTCATCATGACTCCTGGAACGGGAATCTTCCCGCGTGGGATGCCGAATAGGAGGGAGTATAGCACGGGGCATGACGAAAAAAAAGGAAGCGCCCTTTATACCGTTACGCGGTAGTCCCGCGCCAAAGGGGCGGAGTCGCCCCTGCAAAGGCTTTCATACGCGGGGGCTCCGCGCGAAACGCTTTCGCCTGAGCAAGGGCTTTCTGCCTCGGATTTCGTCGACCGAGTCGAGGGGTCAGTAACGCTCGCGAAGCCGTTCCATCAGTCGCTCGTTCAGCGAATGGATGTCGCCGAGCAGGGAGCCGATTTCACCGGCGCGCCCTTCCGCCTTCAGCGCCAGCAGGGCCGCGGCGAGCGTGTGCGTTTCCCGGTGAAGCGTCTCGATCTCGTCGTCGCCGTCCGTGAGGTCAAGCAGGTCGCGGCCTCCGCTTTCGAGCCAGCGGCCGAAACCACAGAGGAGGGGATCCATCTCAGGCGGCGCGTCGCGCTTGTCCGCGAGAAAACCTTCCAGCGCGAAGAGCCAGGCGCGCTCCTCGACGCCCGCGAAGAGGAGCGGGAGTCGGTCGCGGCGGATAGGCTTGAGCTCCTTCCAAACCGCCGGCAGCGACCAGGTGCCGATCCATCGAGGAAGTTCGCCGGCCGGCATCGGGCGGGCTATCGCGTAGCCTTGCGCGAATTCGCATCCCATACAGAGGAGTATCTCCCCGTGGGAGACGGTCTCGACGCCCTCGGCGATGAGCTTGCGGCGGAACGCGGAGGCGAGGCTGACGACGCCCTCGAGGATCGCGAGGTCCTCGGGGTCGTTGATCATGTCGCGGATGAAACTCTGATCGAGCTTGATCAGGGCGGCGGGAAGCCGCTTGAGGTACAGGAGCGACGAGTAGCCCGTGCCGAAATCGTCGAGCGCGAATGCGACGCCCAATACCCTGCAGGCGAGCATCAGCTCCGAGACCGTCGCGATATCCTCGAGGGCGCTCGTTTCGAGGATCTCGAGCTCGAGGTCGCCGGGTTGGACGCGCGGGTGCCGGGCCATCAGCTCGCGCAGCCGGGAAACGAAGTCGGGCTGTTGCAATTGCAGGGCGCCGACGTTCACGCTGACGGGGATCGAGAGTCCCTCCCCATGCCACTTCTCGATTTGCGCCAGCGCGGTGTCGATGACCCATTCGCCGACGTCGATGGAGATCGGGTGGTTCTCGATGATCGAAAGGAACGCCCCGGGGGCGAGGAGCCCGCGCTCGGGATGGTTCCAGCGGATCAGCGCTTCCGCGCCGACGAGCTCCCCGGTCCGCATGTTGACCTTCGGCTGGTAGAAGAGCGTGAACTCGCCGTTTTCCAGCGCGACCTGTATCCGCTTGAGGCTTTCGTAGCGGCCGCGCACGTTGCGGTCATGTTCGGCGTCGAAAACGTAGTAGCGGTTTTTGCCCGCCTGCTTCGCCTGATACATGGCCTGATCCGCCTGGCGGAGGAGCTGGTCGGCGTCGACGTCCTCCGTTTGCGGGTACACTGACACGCCGAGGCTCGCGGAGACCTGCAGCGTGACGTCCCCGACGGGCACCGGCCTCGATGCGGCCTCGAGAAGGCGGTTGAGGATCGGCGCGCTCGAGTCGAAATCGGGAAGGCCCCCGAGTACCGCGACGAATTCGTCGCCGCCGAGGCGCGCGAGCGTGTCGCCGTCCCTGAGCGTCTGCGTCATTCTCGCCGCGAGGGTCGCCAGGAGGCGGTCCCCCAGGTCGTGCCCGTGGGCGTCGTTCACCGCCTTGAACCCGTCCAGGTCGAGGTAGACGATCGCGATATGGTGACCTTGCCGGGGGGCTTGGGCCATGGCCTGCATCATCCGGTCGGCGAGGAGGAACCGGTTCGGAAGACCGGTCAGCGAGTCGTAATGGGCGATCTTCTCGAGCTGGTTCTGGTATTCCTTGAGGGTCGTGATGTCGGAGAACTGCGCGATGTAGTTCTTGGTTTCGCCTTCCTCGCCGCGCACCGAGCTGATGGTCAGGAGTTCCGCGAACAACGCGCCGTCCTTGCGGCGGTTCCAGATTTCCCCGCTCCAGTGACCCTTGATCATGAGCGTTTCCCACAGGTCCGCGTAAAACTCCCGCGTCTGCCTTCCGGAATTGAGGAAACGCGGATTCTTCCCCAGCGCCTCGTCGCGCCCGTAGCCGGTAATCTCGGTGAACGCGGGATTGACCTCGAGGATGTTCGCGTCGCGGTCCGTGATGAGGATGCCTTCGCGCGAGTGCGAGAACACGTTCGCCGCGAGACGGAGATCCTCCTCCGCCGCGCGAAGGCGCGTCCGCAACTCCCTTGCCTTGAGAATGCGTTCGACGACCGAGGGAATGCGGTCGATCAGCTCGGTGTCCTTGATGAGATAGTCCGACGCGCCCTGTTTCATGATTTCCACGGCGAGCTGTTCGTCGCCCTGGCCCGTCATGACGACGAACGGTATGTCGAGGCCGCGTTCCGCGAGGGCTCTCGCCACTTCCTGGCCGGTAATGTCGGGGAGTCGATAGTCGAGCAGGATCAGCGACGGGGCCTCCCTCGTCGCGAGCTCGATGGCTTCCTTTCCGCTTTGCGCCGCTCGCGCCGCGTGCCCGTTTCGCGCGAGCGTCTTGACCGTCAGGTCGCAGAGCCCCGAATCGTCGTCGACTACGAGTATCCATCCGTTCCGTTGGCGGGCAGTATCAGACATTGCCGTTCAGCACCGGTACCTGGACGACGAGGAGGAACATCCCGAGCTGGCGGATCGCGTTCACGAACGAGTCGTACTCGAGCGGCTTGGTGATGTAGCTGTTGCATCCCAGCTCGTGGCATAAGGCGACCTCCCTGGGGTCGTCGGTGGTCGTGATCATTACCACGGGCATTTTCCGGAGTTCCGCGTCGCCCTTGATGAGCCGCAACACCTCGGTTCCGTCCATCTTCGGCATGCGGATGTCGAGGAGGAGTATGTACGGCTTTCCCGGCACGCGGCCCGGGCCGTTTCCCCGATTGAACAGGAAGTCCGAGATCTCCTGCCCGTTCCTGAAACGGATGATCGCGTTCGCGATGCCCGCCCGGGCGAGGTTTTTCCGGATCAGCTCGGCGTGACCGTCGTCGTCCTCGGCGATCAGAATGGTTACTTCCCGATTCATCGTCGTGTCTCCCGTTCTCGTATTCATGGTTTATTCCCCGGGGCCGCTTCCCCTGACGCGAACGGACGGCATGGTAACGATGAACGCGCTTCCCTTGCCGAGTTCCGACTCCGCCCTGATTTCCCCGTACATGCGCGAAAGCGCCTGTCGCGCGATGGTCAGCCCGATTCCCTCTCCTTCCGTTTTATCGGGATCGAGCCGGTGGAAGAGCTTGAACACGTGCTCCAGGTGGTTCTCGGCGATGCCGACGCCGTTGTCCTCGACCCGGTACGTCGCGCGGTCCGCGGTCGCCGAGCCGCGAATGACTATCCTCAAGGGACGGGACGGATCGCGGTACTTGATCGCGTTGTTGATGAGGTTCGAGAAAACCTGAGTCAGCTGCACCGCGTCCCCCCGGCAGGGAGGCAGTCTTTCCGCGATCAATTCCGCTTTGAGATCCTCGACGGTATACGCGAAAGACGCGACGAGCCGGGCGACGCAGACGTTCATGTCGACGTCCTCGATTTGCAGCGAGGCCCTGCCCTGGCGGGAAAGATGCAGGAGTCCCTTGAGAAGCCTGTCCATCTGGCTGGCGCTGATCCTGATCCGGCCGATCGATTTCTCCATGTCGGCGAATTCGGCGCGGAGCGCGGCTTCGTGCTCTCCTCCCGAGTCGCCGAGCCGTGAGGAAAGTTCCTTGATCGAGAGCTCGAGTTCGCGGCTGTACCCGTCCACGTTGACGAGCGGCGAGCGTAAATCGTGGGACGCCACGTACACGATCTGCTCGAGTTCCTTGTTCTTGGCGTCGATGGCCGCCTGTATCCGCTTGATCTCGGAAATGTCCGTGGTGATGGTCGCGAACCGGTTTTTGCCCGGTGACACCACCGAGATCGAGAAATGCTTGTCCATGGGAGGATAGTACGTATCGTAGGAATAGGGCGCTCCGCTGAGGCCGACCTTCGAGAACTCTTCCATGTAAGGCGGCTCCGTCGTGCCGTATACCTCGGTCGCGAGTCTCCCCACCGCGTCCTCCCGGCGAATGCCGGTGATGCGGGTATAGGCCTCGTTGCAGTCGACGATGCGGTAATTGACCGCCGTTCCCGTTTCGTCGAAGACCAGTTCGTGGAGCGCGACCATCTCGGTCATCGCCGCGAACAGGGCAGAAAGTTTCGACTCGCTTTCCCTGAGCGCGTCGATCGCGCGTTGCTTGCTGACGATCTCCCAGGTCACGTCGGCGATGAAGGAAACCGTCCGGACGTCGTCGTCCGTATAGTCCGAGTCCTTGTTCCCGACGCCGAGAATCGCCACGATCAGGTCGTCCTTGACGACGGGTACCGTCAACTCGCGGATGACCGGCGCGTGTCCTGCCGGGATCCCTTTGCGATGGGGGAGCGAGGCGTAATCGTTATGGACTATCGGGCGCTTTTCGCGCACGCAATCGACCCACACGCCGGCCTGATCGATCGAATAATGCCGATCGTATCCCTCCGTCTCGCAAAACTCGTTCAGGGTGCGGGTGGACCATGCCTGAAGCGAAAGCGTCTTTTGGTCTTTCTCGACGAAATGGTAAAAGCCGATCCGGCTCCCCGATATCTCGGCGACTTCGTCGAGCGTTTTCCGCAGGAGCTCGTTCAGGGTGTGCTTTTCCGCGAATTCGATGAGGTCAAGCCTGATGCGCATCAGGCGCTCCGCGCGCCTCCTTTCGGAGATGTCGATCCCCAGCCCGGCGAAATACCGCTTCCCGAAGAGGGTCATCGGGCTCGCGGTGAAGTACATCGGGATCCTCGTGCCGTCCTTCCTGCGGAGGTCCGCTTCCGCCTCGCCGAAGCCGGTCTCGAGCGTCATTTTCAGGCCCGCCTGCACGGCCGCCATGCTTTTTTCGTCGCCTTCATACCAGTCGGTCAATCGCTTGCCCGACATTTCCTCCGCGGAGTATCCCGTCATCGTTTCGTGCCTGCGGTTCCACCTGACGATCTTGCCGTCGTAGTCGTAGAGATAGAGCATGCCCGGAACGCTGTTGAAGATCGCCTCGGTGAAGGCCTTCTCGCGGATCAGCTCCTCTTCCGCCCGCTTGCGCGCGGTAATGTCCTGGAAGCTGACGAGGCTCGCCCATATCTTGCCTTCCGCGTTTCTGATCGGCGTGCCGAACACTTCGATCCACGTTTCGGTGCCGTCGGGCCTTTCCACGATCATGTCGTCGACGTGCGATTCCTCGCCGGTCATGCCCTTGATGATGGGCATTTCGCCCACGGGGTAGGATTCCGCGGTTCCCGGCCTGTGGGCGCGGTATACCTCGGCGAGATTTCCCATGGACGCGTCGGGGAGGATTCCGCGCCCGAGCAGCCGTTGCGCCGCCTTGTTGGCGATGATCGGTTTTCCGCCCGGCGCCTCGACCATGAACACGCCGCTCGTAAGGTTGTCGAGCAGGGTGTTGAGGATATCGTTTTTTCGCTTGAGCGAGAACTCGCTTTCCTCGAGCGCGGCTTCCGCCTGTTTCAGTCCGGAAACGTCGAGCGATACGCCGAGCATCCCCGTGACTTGCCCCTGTCCGTTCACGATCGGGGTAACCGCGAGGTACCCCGGGAACCGCGTGCCGTCCTTGCGCGCGTACGTCCATTCCCGCTCCTCGTGCCCCGTCGCGAGCGCCTCGGCGGTGAATACCTCCATGCCCCGTATCGGGCGTCCGAAGCGTTCGCTCAGTTCCCGTTCCCGGTTCTCGATCTCGTCTCTCAGGTGGAAGAACTGGGGACTCCGTATCCCGACTACCTCCGCGGCCGTGTAGCCGAGCATGCGTTCCGCGCCCGCGTTGAAGAGGGTAATCTTTCCGTCCTGGTCCGTCGCGATGATGGCGACCATGCGCGAGGCGTCAAGAACGTTTTGAAGCGTGTCCTTGACCCCGCGGAGTTTTCGTTTTTGGGAACGGAGCGCCAGGATGACGAACGCTTCGATGCCGGCGAGGAGAAGCGCCCCGATCGTCAACTGTCGGCTCGCCGCGGGGAAGAGCGTTTCCGCGGGGCAGGGAAGGGCGGTCAGGAAAAAAGGGATTAACGGCAATAACGACGCCAGGGGAACGGATTTTCGGGTCGTTCGTCTGTCGTTTTTGCCTTCAGTCATGCCTTAAGTATAGATCAACGTTCCGGCTTGTCCATATCCTGCAGACCGTAAATCCGCTCCACTTCCTTTTTGGGGACGCACGCCTTGAGGGCGAGCGCTATCGCGACGATGCCCGCGAGGTCGATCGCGAGCCGCGCGAGCGCGAAGCGGTAGCCGAGGGACTGGGTCTCGAAGAGGAACATCGGGACCTTCGTGGTCGACCAGGAGCCGATGAAGATGAGGATGTTCACGAAGCTCGCGCCCTTTTTCATGAGCACGGCGGCGATCGGGAAGGCGCCGTAGAGGGGCCCTGCCGCGGCCGAGCCGAGCGCGAAGGCGATGGCCGGGCCCTTGATCCCGGAGCCCTCTCCCATGAAGCGCATCATCGTTTCGCGGGGGACCCAGACGTCGAGGAGGCCGAGGATGAGGAAGATCGGCGGGACGACGAGGAGCATTGTCTTGGTCTGGCCAAGGAGGCTCGAGGCGGTTTTCGGCGCGAGGCCGGGAAGGGCGATCATGAAGACGGCGAGGCCGACGACGGCGACAACGGGCGCGCGATAGCGAGCGAGAGTTTCTTTCGCGCTCATAGCGACACCGCCCAGGCGACGAAGAAGGCTGCGAGAATCGAGAAGGCGAGGGCGAAGGCGTTCCGGAGGATCGCGGCGCGCTTCCCGAAATACGCGATCTCCATCGGGAGGGTGACGACGCCGACCATCATGAGGGTCGAGACGAAGGTCGCGATCTGGAGCGTGCCCGCGCCGTTCTTGAGAAGCTCCCCCGCGAGCGGGAAGGCGACGAAGCCCGGGATGAGGGTGATCGCGCCGAGCGCGGCCGCGACCGCGACGCCGAACGCTCCGGTGCCGGGCCCGAGAAAGCGGCCGATGGTTTCGGCGTTGAAGAGGGCGAGCATCACCGCGATGAGGATGAGCACCGTGATGAACTGGGGGAGGATTCCCTCGAGGGACTTGAGGCCCTTCAGGAGGGCTAGCCGGGTTTTTTTCCGGTCCTTTGCGAACGAAAGCGCGAAGAGCGCTATCGCGGCGATATAAAAGACGAGCGTGTCCATGGTTACTCCTTGTCCCGAGTATAGCGATTCCCGAAAATCGCGTATGTGACATTTATCACTAATGGCGGAAAAAGAGGGGGAAAAGACGGGCTCGCGCATACCCGCGTCCGGGATCTGCTCGTTCCTTACCTGCAGCGCGCGCAGATCCCGGTCAGATAGAGGGAATGCGCGCGCACGGTCAGTCCGTGACTGGCCTCGAAGTCGGCGACGAGCGGGGCGAGCTTGCAGGAACCGAGGTCGGTGAAGCGGTGGCATTTTTCGCAGTGGAACCAGTGGCGATGCGCGCCATCGCCGATCCCGTTATGGCCGGTAAGCGCCGTGTAGTAGCGTTCGGTCCCGTGCCCGGCGCAATGGAGGATGAAGGAGTCCGCGAGCCCTTCGTCCTCGAGGGCGTGGAGGTTGCGGTAGACCGTCGCCGGGTCGGCGCTGACCTTGAGCGCCTCGTAGACCGCCTGGGCGGAGAGCGGGGTTTTCGCGCGCTCGAGGGTTTCCATGATGGCCTTTCGGGCTTTCGTCATCCGCATCGATCAGGCCTTCTTCGCGCCTTTCCCGCGCGCGATTTTCCGGCGCCGGGCGAATTGAACGGCAGCGCCCGCGAGGAAGGCTATCCCCGCGATCACGACGGTGGTCGCCCCGGCGGGAACGTCGAGCTTCCAGCTGGTCGCGAGCCCCGCGACCGAGAAGAGGGCTGAGTAGGCGCAGGCGCCGACCATCATCCCGGCGAGGCTTTTCGAGCGGTAGCCGGCGGTTCCCGCGGGAAGGGTGAGCATCGCGATGACCATCACGATCCCGACGAAGGTCTGGAGGAGGACGACGCTCACCGCGGTGACGGTGAGGGTCACGAGGAAGAACGCGTTCGTCGCGACGCCGCGCACGCGCGCGAAGTCGGGGTCGAAGGACGAGGCGACGATCTGCGGGTAGAAGCGCCAGGCGAGGATCACGACGATGACGTCGAGGGCCGCGAGGAGGACGAGGTCCTTCCCCGAGACGAGCAGGATGTTGCCGAAGAGGTAGCTCGTGGGATCGGTGTAGCCGGGGGTCTTCGCCATGAAAAGCACGCCCACGCTCATGCCGATCGCCCATATCGCGTTGATGACGGTGTCCTCGCGCTGTTTCGCCTTGAGCGAGACGACGCCGATGATCGCCGCGGCGACGACGGCGAAGACAAGCGCGCCCATCATGGGCGAAAGCCAGGGAACGAGACTCGTCGCGGAAAGGAAGAGGGCCATGCCGATGCCGCCGAGGACCGCGTGCGAGATCGCGCCCGCGAGTCCCGCGATGCGGCGGACGGTCACGACGGCGCCGAGCGTCCCGAAGAGCACCGAGGAAAGAAGTCCCGCGAGAAGGGCGTTCCGGAGGAACGCGAGGTCGGGGTTGAAAAGGGCGGAAACGAAATCGCTCATTTGCGCGCTCCTTCCTCGCACGACCAGTCGTCGGGGAGTATCTCGTCGTGGTGAACCATCAGCGCCTCGCCGCCGTACTTGTCAGCGGGCGCCTCGCGCGCGGGCGTGATCCGGTGGCGCACGACCTCTCCCGCCTTTCCCTCGCCGTCCCGCTCGCCGACGCACAGGACCACGTCGGTAAGGGACGAGACGAACGAGGAGTCGTGGGTGACGATCATGATCGTCGTCTTTCCCTTGAGGCTTCCGAGCGCGCCGAAAAGACGCCGTTCGCTTTCCGAGTCCATATTCGCGGTCGGCTCGTCGAGCACGAGGAGCCCCGGTTTGGAGGCGAGGGCGCGCGCGACGAGCACGCGGCGGCGCTGGCCCCCGGAAAGCGCGTGATAGGGGCGATGGGCGAGTTCCGCGACCTCGCACTGCTCGAGCGCCGCGCGCACCGCCTCGTCGTCGTCGGCCTTTCGGCGTCTCGAAAGCGGCGACACGCGCCCCATCGCGACGACCTCGCGGACGGAGATGGGAAAGGTCTGGTCGAAGGCCGCCGATTGCGGGACGTAGCCGATCGGCGCGCGCTCGTCGGATCGCGAATCCTCGAAGAGGGAGATCGAGCCCGACGCGGGGCGCTCGAGCCCGAGGAGGAGTTTCAGTATCGTCGTTTTCCCCGCGCCGTTCGCCCCGACGAGGACGGCGAACTCGCCCCGGTGGATGTGAAAGCTGACGTCCTCGAGCACCTTGACCGGACCGTACGCGAAGGAGACCCGGTCGAACCGGACCGCGACGGGCCCGCTTCTCTTCTTTTCCTCATCCATTTCCGTCGTGTTCCTTATTTGTAGGCTTTTCCGAGCGCCTCGCCGATTCTCCGTATGTTCGCGAGCCAGTCGGGGGCGAGCGGGTCGAGCATGACGACCTTGGCCCCGGCCTGCGCGCCGATCGTCCTCGCGGCGTTGACCGGGAACTGCGCCTGCACGAAGATCGCCGGTACCCTGTCGGCTTTCGCCTTCGCGATGAGGGCGGCAAGCGCCTTTGCCGTCGGCTCCTTTCCGCCGGTTTCGACGGGAGACTGCTTGATCCCGAACTCGTCGAGGAAGTAGCCGAAGGAGGGATGGAAAACCATGACGGACTTTCCCGAAAGCGGGGCGAGCGAGACCTTGAGGTCCGCGAACGCCGCGTCGATGTCCCCGACGAGCGCGGCGCAATTCGAGTCATAGAAACTTTTCCCCGCTGGATCGACGCTCGAGAGCGCGTCCCGGATATGGCCCGCCATGATCTTTGAAGGCTCGTGTCCGAGCCATGCATGACGGTCGATATTCGAGTCGTGATGGTCGCCCTCTTCCTCGTGCTCGTGCCCGTCGCTTTCCCTTTCGTAGTCCTGGAGTTTCCGGAACGCGATGCCCTCGGTGCCGTCGACGATCCTGAGCTTGGGAAACTGCGCGGCGACCGCGGGCCTGAGCCCTTCCTCGAAATCGGTTCCCGAGAGGATCCATATCCTCGCGCCCGCGAGCGCGGCCATCTGCGACGGGGTCGGCTCGTAGGAATGGGGGCTCTGTCCCGGCCCGACGAGGGTGAGCGCCGTTACGCGGTTTCCGCCGATGCGCTCGAGAAAGTACCGCTGGGGGAGGATGCTGACCGCGACGGTGATCCTGGCGTTTGACGCGTCGTTATTGCCCGTGTCGCGCGCGTAGGCGCCCGAAAGCGCGAGGACCAAGCCGATCGCGGCGATTCCTTTTTTGACCATGTACATCGTGTTCTCCTTACGGAATATACCGAGACTATATTCCGATCGGAAATTAAATGCAAGTCATTTGCAAATCAACCGCGTTCCCATTTTCCGCATCGGCCGCCTCGGTGGCCGACGGGCGAACCTCCGTCCTCGTATCGGACGATCTCGCAGTCGTTCGCGCACTGGCCGCAGGAAAATGCCGTCGTATGGAAGCGCGCGGCCTCGATCTCTTCGAAGGGGCGCATCGCCGATACCCTTCCGGAGGAATCCATCTCGGCCTTCGCGAGAAGCGCGATGCCGATGGCGCCCATGACGCCGAAATTCCGGGGGACGGTAACGGGCTTACCGAGCTCGTTTTCGAACGCCTCGACGATTCCCCTGTTTGCCGCGACGCCGCCCTGGAAGAGGATGGGCTCCCTGATCTTCTTTCCCTGCGCGACGTCTCCGAGGTAATTGCGAACCATCGACCGGCAAAGCCCGCGCACGATCTCGTCGACGGGAACCCCTGCCTGCTGCTTGAAGATCATGTCGCTTTCCGCGAATACCGTACAGCGTCCCGAGATGCGCGCGGTTCCGGAAGCGCGAAGCGCCATCTCGCCGAGCTCCTCGATCGGGATCTCGAGACGGGATGCCATCTGGTCGAGGAAGGCCCCGGTGCCCGCCGCGCAAAGGGTGTTCATCGCGAAATCGGTCGGAACCCCGTTCTCGAAGACGATGATCTTCGAGTCTTCCCCGCCGATCTCGAGAACCGTGCCGACATCCGGACGGCAGGCGACCGCTCCCGCTGCGTGGGCGGATATCTCGTTCTTGATGACGTCCGCGCCGACGAGGGCGCTCGCGAGTTCCCTCCCGCTCCCGGTCGTGCCGCATCCGGCGACGACCGATCCCGGGGGGAGCGCGTCGCGCGCCCAGCGCATCGCGTCCTTGATCGCGGCGATCACCCGGCCGCGGCTTCTGCGGTAATCGCTCGCGATCAGCGTTCCTTCCGCGTCGAGAAGCGCCGTGTTTACCGAGACGGAGCCGATATCGAGCCCGAGGTAGATTTTTCCGTTCATGCGTGTGTCCCCCTTTGATGAGCGCGCGCGAGCAATATGTCGATGAATGCCTCGATCCTCGTGTCGAGGGACGAGATGTCGAGCCGGTCTCCGACGGAGACCGAGAGGAGCGGTATCCCCCTGTCCCGCGAAAGCTTTTGCAACGCGGGAAGAACCGCCGTCTGCGGAAGGCATCCGAACGCGTGGATGTGGAGTATCCCGTCGTAGCCCTCGCGGGCGAAGCTCGCGGCGTGCGCGCAGCTGAGGACCTCGGTGCCCCCCGGAGCCGGATGGAGATACGGAACGCACCGTTTCTTGAGTCTTTCGAGGGAAGCTTTGCCGTGTTCTCTGTCGGCCATCCTGTTGATCTCGAAAAAGCCGCTTCTCCATTCGAGGAGAATTCCACGGTCGGCGAGGCCATGAATGCGCGCCATGAGGAAGTCGAGCTCGCTGAGGATGTGCTCGCCGCCGACGATGCCGATTTTCAGTCGCGGTTTCGACCGGGCTTTCACGAGCGCGTTCAGCCTGACGCCGTGCGCGACCGTCGCGAACCAAAGGCCGATCGGGTTCATTCGACGGTCGATCGCATCGAGGGTGATCCGGTCGAGCTCGGAGATTTTCCCTCCGTCGCGCGCGAGCGCCCGGCTCGCGAGGCTCATGCGTTCCATGGAAGCGATGCAACCCATCTTGAAGAAGTAGACGAAGAAGGCCCGGTCATGCCGCAGTCGCGAGGTTCCGGGAAACGCGCGCCGCATCGCGTCGAGGGATTCGGCCCCGTCGTTTCCCCCGAGTCTTGCCCAGCGGAGTCCCGGATACCGGTCGCGCGCGAGGGACTCGAAAAAGGGACCTGTTCCCGAGCATCGGCACGCCTCGCTTCCGTAGCTTGAGAGATAGAGGAAATTCCTTCGGCCCCTGTCGAGCTGATCGATCAGCTGGCCGACGACGGCCTTCCCCGAATAGCAGAGAAAGGGCGCGCTTTCCCCGATTCCCTTTTTGATCGTCACGTCGTTCAGGACGGGGGGCCTTTCGAGGTCGTGACCGAGCGAGCGGAGGAGGCCGCGAATGGCGATCCAGTTGTTTCCCCACGAGAAGGTAAAGAACGTCATGGACGGACTCCTTTGGAGGATATCACGATGTCGAGGAAGGCCTCGATCCGGGTCCGCAGCCCGGTCGACGACTGTTCCTGGTCGAGCACGAGCGGAAGGAAGGGTTTGGTCCGCGCCTCCTTGCGCAAGTCGGAAGGGGTGTTGCAGCACGGCCCGCAGAGGAACGCCTGAAGGAAGATTACCCCGTCGATCGAGGGATCGCGAAAGGCCGCGTCGGCAAGGGCGCGCGTCATGGCGTCGAAGGTGAAGTGGCGAAAGTCTTTCGGGTAGTCGCCGAGCGAGAAACCCGCGACGTCGGGAACGACCGAACGCGCGTCGAGTCCGTCGAGCATTCCGCGAATCTTTCCGCCGAGGAGGGCGTCCTTGAGGACGGGAGGCGTTCCGATGACCGCGATCCTCGGGGCGCGCGAGCCGGTCTTTTCTTTGCCGCGCGCTCCGGCGCTCGGCGGACGGGCGCTCGTCCTGAGAAGCTCTCGCGATCCAAGGGCCAACTCGATCGTCGGGGCGGGAACGCCGAGCTCCGCGCCGAGTGAGATGAATCCTTCGGGCAAAAGACGCAACGAGTCATCGTAGGTAAAGGCGGGGGACACGACCCGTTCCGGCTCGATCAGTTCGAGGTTGACTGCGATGTCGCGCGCCCGCTGCTGGGGATGGCAGAGGAAGCTGTCTTTCCGGGCGTTCCCGGTGATAACCGGGATAAGGACGCGATTTTCTCTCGACTCCGCGAGCGCGAGGACATGACCGCAAAAAAGCTTGAGGGGAAAACAGAATTCCTCGCAGGAACGCGGAATCCCCCGATTCAGGATCGCCTGGTCGGAAGGCGGCCCGAACCGGAAATCGACGCCGCAAGAACCGAGAAATACCCCGATGTCACGCGCCCAGAGCGCGCTCAAGAACGAAGACGGAATAATCAGTGGCATGCGGGGAGATTAGCATGCCCCGCTTCTCGAGCACCCGCGTTTGTCGGCAAGATGCCATTATCGGCCGGTGAAATGCTTTTTCGTTTGCACGAGGCGATCGTTCATTTTCCTGCTCGCGCGCCAGAAGAGCGCGGTCGCCGAGATTCCGGCGAGTTCGGATACCGCGACGATCGCGACGGAAAGGCCGAGCGACGGTCGCGGGGTCGGAGACAAAAAGAGGCAGAGCGCGGTGCCCGAGGCGATGACGAGGATGACGGAGACGAAGGAAAGGACGGGTTTTCTGTTGATCCAGCGGGCCGTCGCGATGAAGGCGCATTCCGCCGCCAATCCGATCAGGATACCCGCGACGGCACCCTTGAGCGCGCTTGCCGACCATGGATCCCCGATCGTCAGGTTGAAAATCGAGGCGACGGCGGCGCCGATTGCGGAGGAGACGATGATCGGAGTCGCGCTGAACCAGAATCGAAGTTTCATGTCATGCCATCCCCAGGAATTCGCGGAATTGCCGCGCGTAGGCGCGCGACACCTCGAGGGTTTCCTTCATGCCGTCCATCCGGAGGAGGATCTTTCCCCCGAACCAGGGAACGACCTCCGCGATGCGCGACACGTTCACGACGTAGGGCTTCCCGATCCTGATGAAGCCTTTTTCCGCGTACGCCCGCTCGATCTCGTAGAGCCTTGGCTTTACGCCGAGCCGGCCCGAATCGACGAGGCAGAAGGTATCGTCGCCTGTCGACTCGAAGGCGTAGACGTCGTCGAGCCTCACGATCTCGAAACAGTCCCCGCGCTTTCCCATGATGATCGATTTGTTCAGTTCCCGTGGCTGGGACGCGGTCTCTTCGGAGAGTAAATGCGCGGCAAATTCCCGGAGGCACTCGTCGAACTCGCGGAGCCGGTCCGGGTTATAGCAGAGGGTGACCGCCGCGTCGGGCCTCGATTCCGGATCGTGGCCATCTTCGCACACGAGAAGAGTCTCCCCTGCTTCGGAGACGAAAAGTCCCCGATTCGCGAGGAATTCGTTCATGAGAATCTTCCGGTGTTCGGGGCAGTGGAGCGCGACGTTCATCATGGCGATGAATCAGTGTACACCGACGACGCGCGAACGGCAAGCGCGGTATTCGCCCGACGAAACGCGAAACCCCGGCGTCGGCCGAGAAGGCACGCCTGCCGAAGTAACCCGCTAGCTCCCGCTTCTCCGCGCGGCGATCTCGGCCGCTGCCCCGACGAAGTGCGCGCACGGGCGCTCCGCGTAGTATTCGGCGTTGCGCACGGAAGGATCCGGCTTGGGAAGGCATCCCGCCTTGAGAAGGAGCTCCCGGCAATTGGTCGTCCCGAATTTTTCTGAGAACTCGTGAATCGCCTCGCGAACGTTCGCGTACAGTTTCGTTTTCGCCTCGTTGTCCCGGGGATCGAAAGATCCCCCGCGAAGCCCGAGGGCCCATACCATGCCGGTAACGGCGCCGCAGAGCTCCCGCGTGCCGCCGATCCCGCCGCCGAAACCGGCCATCATCGTCGTGACCGCCTTTTCGCTCAATCCCGCGTCTTCAGCGAACGCCGCCGCGGTCGACTGCGCGCAATTATACCCTTTGCAGAAATACTCGACGGCCTTTTCCCCGTGATTCATCGTTAACTCCTCTTTCGGGGTACTATATACCCGAAACGGCCTGACCAGGGCAAGAACGCGATGCGCGTGAATGCCCGCCTCCGTTCCGCCGCGGCTCCTTTCGTGATTACGTCACTGTCAATTCTCCCCCGATACCGTAGCTTGATACTCGTGAGGTATGGAACATGAACGTAAACGCGAATCGCTGTCCCGCGAATCATCCCTGTCCGGCCCGAAGGCTTTGTCCCGTCGGGGCGATCAGCCAGCAAGGTAACGGGCTTCCCGTGATTGACGAGGCGAAGTGCGTCAAGTGCGGGAAATGCGTTCGCGCATGCCCGATGCGGGCGATTTCGGAATGAGAGAACAAGAGAAGGAGGCACGACCATGAACGCATTGCACGTTACGAAAGAGAACTTCGAGACCGAGGTACTGAAATCGGACAAACCGGTATTGATCGACTTTTGGGCTCCCTGGTGCGGTCCCTGCAAGATGCTCGGCCCCGTGGTCGAGGAAGTCGCCGGGGAAACGGCGGGTAAGGCGAAGGTCTGCAAGGTGAACGTCGACGAGCAACCCGAGCTCGCGGAAGCCTTCGGTGTCTCGAGCATCCCGACCCTCGTCGTCATGAAAGACGGCAAGGTCACGAACGCCGCCGTCGGGTTCAAGCCGAAAGCCTCGCTTCTCGCCATGATCGCGTAACGCTCGCCGCCCAGCGCGCGAGAAGTGGCTCAAGAAACGCGCGCTTAAGTGGTTCGCACCGATCTCTCCGGTTTATGTATCATTATCGTGAAGGAAGCGCGTCCCGCGCGCGAACAGAAAGCGGGGCGCCCATGGAGGATCGATAATGAAACGGATATTGGGACGAAGCGGGATCGAGGTGAGCGCGCTCGGACTCGGCTGCTGGGCGATCGGCGGGCCCTGGAACTTTTTGGGCGGGGCGGCCGGCTGGGGCGTCGTCGACGACGCGGAATCCGAGCGGGCGATCAGGCGCGCGATCGACCTCGGGGTAACCTTTTTCGATACCGCGGCGAATTACGGCTGCGGGCACAGCGAGCGCGTGCTCGGGAAGGCGATTCGCGGAAAGCGGGACAAGATCGTGATCGCGTCGAAATTCGGCTACCGGGTGGACGAAGGGGCGAAGAACGTCATGCCGTACGGCGCGAGCGAGGACGTATCCGACGTAGCCCCGCACGTCAGGGAGGACATTGAGAAAACCCTCGCGAGGCTCGGCGTCGATTGCCTCGACGTGGCGTTTTTGCACGTCGGCGGTCTCGCCGTTGAGCGCGCGCTCGAGGCCCGGGGCGAGCTCGAAAAACTCGTCGCGGAGGGAAAGATCCGCACCTTCGGCTGGAGTACCGACCGTCTTGACGCGGTGCGGGCGTTCGCGACATCGCCCTCCTGCGGGGTAATCGAGCAGCAATTCAGCGTGTTCGACGGGAACGGCGAACTCCTCGCCTTTTGCGAGCGGGAGAATCTCGGGAGCGCGATTCGCGGTCCGCTCGCGATGGGGCTGCTGACCGGGAAGTTTACCGAAAGCACGAAGTTCCCCTCGAACGATTTCAGGCAGAAGGTCGCCTGGCATCCCGGCTACGATAACGGTCGGCCGCGGAAAGACTGGATCGACGCCCTTGCCTCGGCGCGCGAGATTCTCTCGTCGGACGGACGGACGCTCGCGCAGGGCGCGCTCGCGTGGCTCTGGGCGAAAAGTCCCGTAGCGATCCCGATACCGGGATTCCGTGACGAAAAGCAGGCGGAGGAAAACGCGCGCGCCATGGAAAAGGGGCCGCTTACGGGCGCGCAGATGGCCGAGATCGAAAAACTTCTTTCCCGCGAGGCGTTGCGCGCGTGAATCGCGCCTGACGGGGCGAGCGGTTCGCGCGGGCGAAAGCGCGCGCGGCACGGTCATGGCCGTGGAAGACGACTTACACTTTAAGGCCGGAAAGCACCTTTTCGAGCACCCCCGTCGCGGATATGTTCCGGTCTACCTCGGCGCGTACCGCCGCGAAGGACGCGTCGAGCCGCTGTACCGCGGCCGACTGCTCGTGGGACGCGAAGGCGAGGTCCGAAAGCCTGTCGAGCGCGGAGGCGAGGCTCTGCTCCATCGCGCGGGTCCTTTCGTCCTGCTCGGCCATGCGCGACCGGATCGTGTCGGTCGCGCCGACGACGCGCGCGATCGCCTGCTCGACTTCCATCGTGCCCTGTCCCTGCTCGCGCATCGCATGCGCGATTTCCTTCGATATCGAGGCCGCCTGCGAGATGCCGTCCGCGAGCCGCGAGAACGAGGTTCCCGACACGTTCGACGCCTCGACCCCGCGCTGCACGCGCGCGTTCATCGTCGACATGAGATCCTTGATCGATTTCGTCGCCCTCGCGGCGTCGGTAGCGAGACGCCGTACCTCGTCGGCTACGACCGCGAAGCCAGCCCCCGAATCGCCCGCGTGCGCCGCCTCGATCGCGGCGTTCATGGCGAGGAGGTTCGTGTCGCCGGCTATTTTCGTGAGCGACTGAAGCACCTTGAGGACGTCTTGCGACGCGTTCGCGATCTCCCGGATGGCGGCGCTCGCCTCGGTTACGGCGCCCGAGCCTTCGGCGCCCTTGGACGCGAGTTCCCCGGTAAGGCTTCCCGAGCGGTCGGTCATGGTCTCGACCGACCGGATGTTCGCGGACATTTCCTCCATCGCCGCGGCCGTGTCGTCGGCGAAGCGACGCTGTTCCTCGATCGCGAGCCCGACGGCCCGCGCCGCCTCGCGGAAGGAGTCGAGCGCCTTCGTGAGCTCGCGCGAGGACTCCGCCTCGGTCTCGATCGAGTCCGCGAGGGTCGCGACGGCCTCTCCCGCGTCCTTCGAGGTTCGCTCGGCGTCATGGAGCACCTGGTCGATCGATTGCGCCACGGCGCGGGTTTCCGCGGCCGCGTTGGTGATACGGACGGCCATGTCGTGGAAGCGCGAGAGAAGCCGATTGATGAGTTCCGCCTGTTCCCCGTATTCGTCCATCGAGCGGAGGGTAAGCCGCTTTCGCAGGTCGCCCTCGCCGTCGAGCACGTCCGTGATTCTCGCCCTCATCGCGTTCATCTGGTCGCGTACCTCGAGCGCGGTGGTCGTATGGATCAGGATCGCGACGAGCGCGATGAACAGCGCGTGAAGGAGGAATATGCGCATCTCGCGGCTTTCGGCCGTGGACGAGGTCTCGCAGGGAAGGGAAATCTCGTCGAGATCCACGTCGCCCCGCATTAACGCGTTCGGTATGATCGCCGGAATCCCGTCATGGAAGGCCTTGAGCGCCTCGTCGCGCGAAAGCTTGCCCTCGCGTTCCGCGGCGACGACAGACGAGCCGAGCTCGCAGTAGCGCGTGTGGATTTGAAGGTTGAACTCGAGGAACGTCAGCGCGTACACGACGAGCGCCGTGCCGATGAGGATCTGCTGCACCCATCGCCTGATCTCCAGGCGCCGGCTGCCTATCTCCCTGAGATTGAGCCGGTCGCGAAGCTCGCCGAACGCGATGTTCGAGAGCGCCGACTGGGACGCCGCGTACACGCAGGCGCCCGCGACGTTGGATACGAGGATGAGGATCCTGTACGGGGTCACGAGTCCCGCGACGCCGTCCTCGATGAGGACGAGTATGACGAAGCCGAGCACGAACCCGACGATGTTGAGCGCGTAAAGGATGACGTGGAAGCCGAGAATCCTGACCCGCGTCCGCTCCGCGACTTCGGGGGAAAGGAACTCGCCTGCGCGAAGCCGGCCAAGGGTTTTCTCGAGCGGGCGCGCGAAGAGGTAGAGGAGCCCCCCGCAAATCGCCATCGGCGGAAGGACGTACATGGCGAGAAAGAGGGCGACGGACGCGGGAAGCGCGCGTAAGCTCGATATCCCGAGGATCGCGTTGTCGCGGAAGTAGGCGACGATTTGCATGACGAAGTAAATCGCGAATATCATCCCTATCGAGTTCATGGTGACGCGAAGGGCAAGATGTGTCTTTTTCATGTCGGTTCCCCAAAAAAGTGCGCGCCCGCGAGCGCTGTTTCGTTGCCGCCAGTATAGCACGGTTTGGGGACTTTTATTCGGCAAAAGGGGACTTGGAGGTTCGCCCGGGAGGCGCCGAACCGCGATCGCGCGTTTTTCCCGTTGCCGTTTGCCCTTTCCCGTGCGATCATTGCATGGCAAGCCGCGCGATCGTTTCGCGGGGCTACTGAGGAGGACAGGAATGGAAATCCCGAGCGTCGAGGAGATCATCGCGCAGGACATCGAGTCGCTGAGGAAATGTCCGCTCAAGCTCGACTGCGCGCGGTGCGAGCGCGAGACCTGCGTGAAGGTGGTGTCGGTCGCCGACTTTCCGACCGCCCGTGGTCATTTCAGGATAATCGGCTTCGTCAACAACAAGGACGGGAAGGACCACATCGTCGTCCTGAAAGGGGATATCGGCGACGGCAAGGCGATGCTCGTCCGCGTACACTCGGCGTGCCTCACCGGCGACGCGCTCGGGAGTCTCCGCTGCGATTGCGGCCCGCAGCTCGCCCTTGCCCTTGAGCGGATCGAGCGCGAGGGACGGGGAATCGTCCTTTATCATCAGGAGGAAGGGCGCGGCATCGGGCTCGTGAACAAGATCAGGGCCTACGCCCTTCAGGACGCGGGATACGACACGATCGACGCGAATCTCGCCCTCGGCTTCGCCGCCGACGCGCGCGAGTACCGCGTGCCCGCGGAGATGCTCAGGAAGCTCGGGATCGAGAGCGTGAGGCTCATGACGAACAATCCCGACAAGGTGTCGGAGATGGAATCGAACGGCGTGCCCGTCGTCGAGCGCGTCAGCCACGAGCTCCCCGCGCACGAGCACGACCGGCAGTATCTCGAGACGAAGCGCGCCCGGTTCGGACACCTTCTCGACCTCGATCACTTCCGCTCGGGGGAATGAGGGATCACTCCTCCGGTTTGTCCTTTCCCGAGTCCTGCTTGGTCACCAGGATCTTGTCGATGCGGTGCGCGTCGATGTCGACGACCTCGATCGTGTGGCCGAGGACGACGAGCTTGTCCCCGACCTCGGGAACCTTGTTCGTCATGCTGAGGATGAATCCCGCGACGGTCGAGTAGTCGATCGTCTCGAAGTCGACGGTGAATCCCTCGATGATCTCCGCGAGCCGCTCGACGGGCGCGTCGCCCGAGACGAGTACGGTGCTGTCGTCGCGCACGTAGACGTCCGGCTCGTAGTCTTCGCCTTCCTCCGGGATCTCGCCGAGGATGGTCTCGGCGATGTCGTAGAGCGTGATGATCCCCTCGAATCCCCCGTACTCGTCGATGACGAAGCAAAAGTAGTCCTGCCGTTTCTTGAGGAGATCGAAGACGCTTTTCGCGTCGGCGTTCTCGGCGACGATGGCCGGGCTCACGACGAGCGAGCGCACGTCGGGATTCGATCCTGAGTCGAGGGCAAGGAGAAAGTCCTTGACGCGAAGGTAGCCGACGATGTTGTCGAGGCCCGCGTCGCAGCAGATGAGTTTGCTGTGCCGCGACGCCTTTATCTTCACGGACAGCTCGTCGAAGGGCTCGGTGAGGTCGATCCACTCGATCTCGGTCCGGTGGGTCATCAGGTGTTTCGCTCGTTTGTCGGAAAAGTAGAAGAGGTTTTCGTGGAGCGCCTGCTGGTTTTCCTCGATGACGCCCTCGCTCGAGGCCGCCTTCAGGAGCCCGCGGAGCTCCTCCTCGGTAACCTCGTCCGCGCGTTTCTCGATGCCGACGATCGCGTTGATGACGTTGGTGGATCCGGAAAGGAGGCGCACGACGGGATAGAACACCGCGCAAAACGCCCAGATCGCCGGGGCCACGGCGCACGCGATTCGCTCCGGGTCGCTCAGCGCGAAGGTTTTCGGGACGAGTTCCCCGAGGACGATGGATACGTAGGTGATGGCGACGACGATGACGGCGAGCGCGATCTCGTGAGCGTAGGGCGCGATCGAGGGAAAGCGCTCGAAAAAGGGATATACCAGCTCGGCGAGGTTCATCCCCCCGAAAAGGCCGGTGAGGATGCCGATGAGGGTAATGCCGACCTGGATCGCGGAGAGGAAGTTCTCGGAGTTCTCCCTGAGTCTGAGCGCGGTTTTCGCCCCGCCCCTTCGCTCGGTCGCGAGGTATTCGAGCCTGACCTTCTTGCTCGACACGAGCGCGAGCTCGGACATGGAAAAAAAGCCGTTGAGGAGAATCAATGCGAGCAATATGACGATGTCCATGGGAATACTATAGCAGATATCGCGACGTTCGACAGCCATACGCCGGTTTTCTTTCCCGAGAGGCATGGCTCTTCCCGGACGCGCGTTCGTCGTCCGGCCCGGGCGATCCTGTCTTGACGGGGAGGGCCATTGGCCCTAGAGTGGCGGCATGAACTTCGTCGCCATCGCGGCCGGCGGCGCCATCGGCGCGCTCGCCCGCTACCTCGTCTCGCTCGCCTTGAACCTCACTGTCGACAGTCCCTTTCCGCTCGGGACCCTCGCGGTGAACGTAACCGGCTCCCTCGCGATAGGCGTTCTCTTCGCGCTCTTCGATCGAATGGACTCGGCGCAGGCGACGAGGCTTCTCCTCATCACGGGTTTTCTCGGCGCGTACACGACCTTTTCGTCCTATTCCCTCGAGACCGTTCGCCTTCTGTCCCAGGGCCGCGTCGCCCTCGCGCTCGCGAACTTCGCGCTCAATAACGCCCTCTGTCTCGGCGCGACCGCGCTCGGTCTCGCCGTCGTTCGCCTCGCCTCGGGTCGCGCCTGATTTACGCGCGGCCTCCGGTTCCGGTCCCTTCTCAGTACCCGAGCGATTCCCCGACGACGATGACCGTGAAGTCCGACAGTCTCGGGCGCTGGCGGAGCACCGTGTAGATCTTGCAGATCCTGCCCTCTCCCCTGCAGTCCGCGCAAATCCCCGTCCTTACGCACGGGTTCCCCGTGCCGAGCCGTTTGTTGTTCATCGGCGAGGCGATCGACTCGCAGCGCGCGTGGGCCTCCTCGAGGTTCCGCGTTATCTTGTTGTATCCGGCGATCACGACGGTCTTTTTCGGGCCGAAGGTGAGCGCGGCGACCCGGTTCCCGTTCCCGTCGATGTTGAGGAGCTCCCCGTCGAGGGTGAGCGCGTTGGTGCTCGAGAGCATGAGGTCGGCGGTGAGCTGCGCGCGCATGATCGCCAGCTTCTCGTCGGCCGATAGGCCTTTCGCGCCGTGGTTGAGAAGCTTCGCGCCGAGCGCTTCGGCCCGCTCGTGAAGCTTGAGCGCGTGGAGGGTGATGGAGCCGCCGGTCGCGACCGTCATCCCCGGCGTGATCATCGCCTCGACGAGCTTCGCGGCTTCCTCGCCCGTGTCGACGTACCGCGCGTCAAAGCCGTTTTTCCTGAGCGCCGCGCACGCGGCCTCGCCGATCGTCTTTCGGTGCCAAGACTCGGTTTCCGAAACGTATCCCTGGTTCGACATTCTCTCCTCCCTGTTCGCGGGAAAGTATACCGCGATTCCGTCGTGAAAGGCGACTGCCCGGGCGCGCTGGCGCCCCCGGGCGTTTCGCGCTAGAATACGGAGAGATCAAGGGGGATGATCCGGTGGGAAAAATCGTCACGGTGGGCCTGAGTCCCACGATACAGAAAACCATGACCTTCGATTCGCTCGCGATCGACGCGGTGAACCGCTCTGCCGGGTACCGGCTCGACGCGTCGGGGAAGGCGGTGAACGCCGCCCGCGTGCTCGACCAGCTCGAGCCGGGGAGGGCGGTCTCCCTCTGCCCGCTCGGGCGCGGGAACGCGGGGCTTTTCCTTTCGCTCGCCGAACGTGACGGTCTCGCAATCGCGCGCGTCGACGCGCCGGGGATGGTCCGCTACTGTTACACCCTTGTCGAGCCGGCCGCTTCCCGCGCGACGGAACTCGTCGTCGACGAGCCTGCCGTGTCAGCCGACTGGGACTCGCTCGCCCGGGAGGTCGAGTCGCTTGCCGACCGTCTCCTCGACGGTGCGGACGCCCTTCTTTTCGCGGGGAGCACGCCCTCCTTCTGGCCGGAGGACCTGCCTTCGAGGATCGTCGCGCTCGCCCGGAAACGGGGAATTCAGGCGATGGCCGATTTCCGCGGGATCGCGCTCGCGCGTACCCTCGCGGGTCCGGGGGTCGACATCGTCAAGATAAACGAGGGCGAGTTTCTCGAGACCTTCGGCCATGAAGGTCCCGTTTCTGAGGACGAGCTTGCCGCGTTAATCGCGGAACGGAGCGAGGATACGGGTTCCACGATCGTCGTGACCCGGGGATCGGCGTCGAGCCTCGCCGCGTCCGGGGGCGTTTCGTACCGCTGCCCGGTGGATAAGATCGTACCGTTGAACCCGATCGGTTCGGGCGACGCCTTCTCGGCGGGCTTCCTTTTCGAGTGGCTTCGCTCGCGCGACGTGTCCCGCGCGCTCAAGACCGGTACCGACTGCGCGCGGAAGAACGCCCTCAGCCTCAGGCCCGGCTCGATCCTTCCGCCCGACGCGCCCGGCGAGGGCGTCTTCTAGCGCTCCTGAAGACGCCTGAGGTTTTTCCCGATCTTTCCGAGAAGCCAGCGCTTTTCGCCGGGAACGTTGTCCGCGATACGGACGGCCGCGATAGCGGGCCACCAGACCTTGAGCGCGCGCCGCTTGAGTCCCGAGACCCGGCAGTACTCGCGCAGGTAGGTTTCGCCGAGCGCGCGTTTATAGAGCGAGAACGCGACCCGTTTCGGGAAGGAAAGGGGAAACGGCAAAAACGGCGTGACGATCGTGAGATAGCTCCGAAGGACGTCTCCCTCGCGCTCGCCCGAGTACGCGTTCATCCAGTCGATGACGCGGAAGTCCTCGCCCGAGACGATGACGTTCCCGACGTGGAGGTCCCCGTGGCAGACCGCGGTATCGCCGTCGCGGCGCGCGAGCCAGGCGAGTATCCGCTCGCGGAAGGGCTCTATCCCCTTCGCCTCGCGCGCGAGAAAGGAGAGCCGGTCGCGTTGTCGGGGGAGCGCGTCGCATCTCGACTCGTGGATCGCCGCGTGGGTTTGCGCGAGGCGCCGCGCGAGGGCGAACGCCTTCCCGGGCTTCGCGGCGAGGAGCTCGTCGAGGAGGATCGGGCCGGGGATGAATTCCTCGACGATGCCGATCCTTCCCGCGACCGTGACCGTGCCCGAATACGCGGGCGCGCCGATGCCCATGCCGCCGACCGCTTCCGCGATCGCCGCCTCGTAGCGGGCCGCTCGCTCGCCGAACTCGGGCTTGAAGAGTTTCAGTACCGAACCGTCGCCGAGCAGATACACGTCGGCGGTCGCGCCCGAGCCGAGCCGCTCGAGCCGATCGGGATCGTCCAGGTTTTCGCCGAGCGCCTTCGTGCCCCGCGTGGCTGCCTTGCTGTCCGTCGAGGTCATGTTTTTTTCCTTCTTGTTTCTATTCCCATTTGAACAGCGCCGTCGCGAGGCCGAGGAAGAGAACGCTCATCCCGGCGAGGATCGCCATCTGGGGCCATACCGCGGCGATCCCCGCGCCGTCGAGCATGATCGCGCGCGAGCCCTCGAGGAAGTGGGTGAGGGGGAAGGCCCTGGCGCCGTTCCTGAGGAAGGCGGGACTTCCCTCGAGCGAGAAGAATACCCCGGAAAAAACCATCATCGGGTAGGTGACGAGGTTGATGATCCCGGAGGCGAGTTCCTCGCTCCGGAAACGCGCGGCGAAAAGAAGCCCGAGCGAGATCATGCTGAGAATCCCGAGCGAAAGCATCCCGGCGAGGAGGAGATAGCTTCCCTCCATCCTGAAGCGGAGAAAGGCGTTGGTTCCCGCGAAGACGACGAGCGAGGTGCCGAAGGCGATGATGAAACGCGAGATCGTCTGGGCCGCGAGGAAGTTGAAGGCTCCCACGGGCGTCGCCTTGAGCCGCTTGAGCACGCCGTTCTTCCGGTAGCGCACGAGCACGAAGCCGACGCCGAAGAGGCAGGAGAACATCATGTTCATGCCGATGACGCCGGGCACGAGCCAGTCCACGTAGCGGATCGCCGCGCCGGTGACCGCTTTCGGCTCGAAGGCGGCCTCGCCTTCGGCAGGCGCGCCTGCGGCCGCGCTCGCCCTCGTTTGCTCGAGCGCGAGAAGGCGATCGAGGGTCGCGCTGCCCGGGGACCGGTCGTTGAGGTAATAGCGCCTGTCGTCGAGATCGACGACCATGTCGAGCTGATGTTTCCTGAGCCGGTCGAGCGCGACCTCGAGGGGCGCTTTCCCCGCGTCGGCGGCGTACGGGACGGTCTTGAGTTCCGGTATCGCGAGGAAGGAGCGCATCGCCGCGCGCGAATCGCCGATCGCGTCCCGCTCGAAGGCTGCCCGGTCCCCGACGATCCCGACGGTAAAGAGCGTTTTCCCGTTTCCGGAGAAGGCGACGGCGAAGCCCGCGACCATCAGGATCGGGAACAGGAGGTTCCACACGAAGGTGCCGCGGTCCCGGACGAACTCCATGGTTCGCGCCTTGAGCACCGCGAGGAATTTTTTCATAGGTATCGCGCTCCTTTCCCGAATGGTCTATTCCGTCCGAGATCTTACGATCGCGGCGTTCTCACGAACGCAGGGACGAGCCGGTCAGCTTGATGAAGAGGTCCTCGAGATCCGGCTTGTGGATCGAAAGGCCGTCCATGTTGAGGTTCGCCTCGAAAAGGCCTTTCATCGTCGCGTCGAGGGCCTCGCTGTCTATCTCCCAGAACTCCCCGACGACCCTCGCGCCGAGCGAGGAAAGGACCTCCGCGGTCTTTCCGTTTCCCGCCTGGAGCGGGAGCCTGACGAGCTGACCGGAGAAATGCCGGTCGAGAAGCCGTTCGGGCGCGTCGATCTCCAGGATCTTTCCCTGATCGACGATCGCGACTCGGTCGCACAGCGCTTCCGCCTCGTCCATGTAATGGGTCGTCAGGAGGATGGTGACGTTCTCGCGCTTGACGCCCTCGATGAGGTTCCAGAAATTCCTCCGGGCCTGCGGGTCGAGCCCGGTCGTCGGCTCGTCGAGAAAAAGCATCTCGGGGCGCGGTACGAGCGCGATGGCGAGGAGCATCCGCTGGCGCTGGCCGCCGGAGAGTTTCCGGTTGTCGCGGGATAGGATGTCTCCGAGGGAACAGAGCTCCGTGATCTCGTCGATCGATCTCGGTTCGGGATAGAAGGAGCGGAAGAGCTCAAGGGTTTCCCTGACCGTGATGAACTCGGGTAAGGCGGTGTTCTGGAACTGGATGCCGACCTTCTCCCGGAAGCGATGGCCGATCGGCTTCCCCTGAAACCGTACCGTGCCAGAGTCGGGCTCGAGGATCCCTTCCATCATCTCGATCGTCGTGGTCTTTCCCGCGCCGTTCGGGCCCAAGAGACCGAAGCAGGTACCCCGGTCGATCAAGAAGGAAATGCCCCGAACCGCCTCGACCTTGCCGTAGGATTTCCTGAGCTCGTGAACTTCCATGATTGGCGTTGCGTCCATACCGTAAAGATAGGATGATTGGGCGGGAAAACCAAGAAAAAACGAGTTTCTTTTTTCTCGAAAAACGCGAAAAGGAAGAGTATACTCAAAGCATCGATGAGTATACAAAAAAACAACACAAAAACGATATCGGACCGGGGGCGGAAACGCAGGAGCCCCATGCGTCTTGCCTTCTCCGACAGTCTCGCGGGAAAACCGCTCAGGGGCGCCCTCAGGGTGGCCTTCAGCTACGCGCTCATCGGCATCGTCTGGATCCTCTTCTCGGATCTCGCCGTGAGTTTTATCGTGCGCGATCCGGATTACGCGATGATGATCAACCTGATTAAAGGATGGTTTTTCGTCGCGTTTTCCGCCATGATCATCGCCGGTCTCGCCTATCGATCCCACGCCCAACTGCTCGACTACGACCGGAATTTCCTCGAGAGCTGCGAATCCCTTCGAAGCACGAACCGCGAGCTCCTCCGGTATCGCAGGAACCTCGACGCGCTCGTGCAGGAGCGGACGCTCAAGCTCGAGGCGGCGCTCGCCGAGTCGAGGATGAAGGACGCCGCCCTCGAGACCGCGACTTCCGAGGCCCGGAGGGCCAGCAACGCGAAGAGCACCTTCCTCGCGCACATGAGCCACGAGATCCGCACCCCGCTCAACGCGATCGTCGGGCTTACGCGACTCATGGAAAAGACCGACCTCAGCCAAAAGCAGGCCGATTATTGCCAGATGATGCGCGATTCCTCGAGCGTCCTTTTGGGCATCATCAACGACATTCTCGATTTCTCGAAGATCGAGTCGGGCAAGCTCGAGCTCGATCAGCGCCCGTACTCGCTGAGAAACCTCATCGACCGGATCGGGAACGTCGTGTATCCCCTCGTCAACGACAAGGGGCTGACCCTCGAGCTCGACGTTCATCCCGCGCTTCCCGACCGGTTCGTCGGCGACGAACTGCGAATCGGACAGGTGCTCATCAACCTGTCGATGAACGCGGTGAAATTCACCAAGCGGGGCTTCATCAGGATCACGGTCTTTCCCGCGAGCGAGGGCGATCGCTTCATGCTCGGATTCAGGGTCGAGGATTCGGGTATCGGGATCCCGGAATCGCGGATGGACAGGCTTTTCAAGGCCTTCTCGCAGGCCGATTCCTCGACCACGAAGGAGTACGGCGGGACGGGCCTCGGCCTGTCGATCAGCAAGGCGCTGATCGAGGCGATGGGCGGGTCGATCAGTCTCGAGAGCAGGGAGGGCGTCGGCACGACATTCTCCTTCGAGGTCGCGCACCAACCCGTCGCGGCCGGGAGCGAAGCCGTTCCCTCGGGAACCCAGGAATCGTCGATTTCGGGCGGTTCCCCGGCCGTCAACCAGGCGCCGACCTCGCCGGTCTATCTGCCCCGGGGAGGGACCGTTCTTCTCGTCGACGACAACGAAATCAATCTCATGATCCTCGAGGAATGCCTTCGCGACACGGGACTGCGCACGCGTTCCGCCCAAGGGGGCCGCGAGGCCCTTGCGGCCGTCGATGAGGAGCGTTTCGACATCATCCTTCTCGACCTCCACATGCCCGAGATCGACGGCATCGCGGTCGCCCGGGCGATTCGCTCGAAAAGCGGCGATCCCGCCCGCCCGGCCATCATCGCGCTTACCGCCGACGCGGACAGCGCCGTTCGGGAAAGCGTTCTCGCGGCGGGAATGAACGACTTCGTGACGAAGCCCATCGATCACGACGGACTCCTTGCCTCGCTGTCCTACTGGTTCGCGGCCACCGCGGGGAAGGACGTGCCCTCCCCGGGCGAGAGCGCATGAATAAAGCCGGAACCAAACCGTTTCGGCCCGGAGTCCTGAGGGTTAACCGCGCGACGCGCGAAACCCTTCGGTCTCGGCGCGCGCGTGGTCCCGACCTTATTTAACCGCCATAAGGTAATCGAAACTCACCGAGTAGTTCTCTTTCGAGAAATCCCACGTGGGAGCGTCCGCTGACATCGGGGGCAGGGCCCACTGAACCTCGAGTCCGTTGTAGCCGTACATATTCTCGCTTTTCATGTGCATGAGGAAGCACTTCTTGCCGTCCTTATCGACGACGGTGCCGTTACCGGCGAGGGGCTTGCCCATCGAGACGAATACGCCGGCCGGATCGCCGTTTTCGAAGTCGAGGGTCAGGATCGCCTTGCCCGACGGGTCCTTCACGACGACGTTATCGATATAGATCGCTACCTCCTCGGCCGTCTTCTTGGTATTGCTCTTGACGCGGATTACGTTGATGTTCTGGAACTTCCCGCCCATGCCGTCGTAGGTGACCGTCTTTTTCGCGATGGGTGCGGCGTAGGTGCACCAGGCGTTCGGTTTATAGTCGGGATCGAGCTCGTCGGTTCCTTTCATATAAATGCACTGATAGGTCGGCGTATAGAACGCGGCCTGAACCATCAGGGGCTGGATACCCGCGATGGGCGCGTTGGGGTCGGCGGCCGCCTCGGCTTTTTTCTTCTCCGCATAGGCTCCGGCGCAGATGGTCGCGAGCGCGAGCATGACGATCAGAAACTTCTTCATTGTTTACTCCTCTCCTGGTTCCTCGGGATGTGAATCCGTCATACGAGCGGATTCTGCATAGCTGTTGTATTATATTCCATTCTGTTCCGTTCTGCCAGCTTTTTCTTGAACTTTCCCGGCCGATGGGGTATAACATGGAATGCGAGGACTCCCGTGACGCTAACTCCTGATGAACTGGGCCGCATCAACGATGCGAGCGAGCAACCGAAATTCCACCAAATCGCCTCAAGGATTCGCGAACTCATCGATTCAGGCAGACTTTCGCTCGGCGACAGGCTTCCGTCGGTTAACGAAATCATCGCCCATTTCCAGGTATCCCGGGATACCGCCGTTAAGGCCTACCAGGAACTGAAGGATCTCGGGATCATCGAGGCGACCCCGAACAAGGCGTGCTTCGTGAGCAACGTCCTCATTCGGGACGACCTGAGGCGCGTTTTGTTTCTCGTGGACTCGATGACCCCGTACAAGGAACGGATCTACTACGGGCTCATCGATACCCTCAAGGGCGGGTATTACGTCGATATCATGACCCACGGGGACAGCTTCGATATCCTGAAAGCCGTGTACGAGCGGTACAAGGCCATGCGCAGTTGCGCGGCGCTGCTCGTCGTCCCGACCGCGTCGCAGGGCCAGGAAGAGGAGTACTTCAAGTACGTGAACCCGGGGAACCTCTTTTTCCTCGACCGGCGCATCCCGAGCCTCCGTCATCCTTCGGCCTGGCAGGATTTCCGGAGCGGGTTTTACCATGCGCTCTCGCGGGAAACCGCCTGTCTGTCGAAATACCGCAAGATCGTGTTCCTCACGAAATTCTTCACGAACCCGATCATCGAGGAAATGAAGGAAGGCATATCCCGTTTCGCCGATTCGGCGAACATGGCCTTCGAGCACCGGCACACGATGTTTTCCGACCGCGACGTTCGCGGCAAGGTCGCGGTCGAGCCGGGAGAACTCTTCATCGTCCTCGACGACCATCTCCTGACGGTGACCCTCGACGCGTGCGCGGAGCGGGGGCTTGTTCTCGGTAAGGACGCGGGCATCATCGTCGTGAACGACGGCTTCCTCTACGGCCACCTTCCCGTTCCCGTGAGCGTCCTCACGGCGGATTTCTACGCGATGGGCGTGGCCGCCGCGAATTTCATCCTGACGGGCGAGATGCCCGAGGCTCCCGTCGAGACGAATCTTATCGTGCGGGACTCGGTGTAGCGATGATCGACCATATCGGGGAACTCGCCGCCTTCGGGACCGCCGTCTCGTGGACGGTCGCCGCGCTCATCATGGAAAACGCCGTCCGGCGAGTCGGCGTGATGGCGGTCAATACCCTCAAGGTCGCGTTCGGGAGCGTGTATCTTCTCGCGCTCGCCTTTATCGCGACGGGATATCCGCTGCCGGCGGGGCTCACATCTTCCGCATGGACCTTTCTCGCCGCCTCGGGCCTCGTCGGCTTCGTGATCGGCGACTACTTTCTTCTCCATGCGTATTCCTGGATCGGTTCCCGGCTCTCGATGCTCGTGATGTCCCTCTCCGTTCCCTTTACCGCGATCGGCGCGTTCCTCGTCTTCGGCGAGAAGCCGGGACCCTGGTCCCTCGCGGGGATGGCGCTCTGCGTCGGGGGGATATCGCTCGCCGTCGTCTCGGGCAATCGCGGCGCCCCGTCGGGAACGCCCGCGGAGCCGGGTCGGTATCGCCTGGGCGTCCTGTATGGCGTTCTCTCGGCGGTCGCCATGGCCGCGGCGACCTTGCTGACGAAGGCGGGCGCGAAAGGGGTGAACACGATATACGCGACCCAGGTGAGGATCGCGAGCGCGCTCGTCGGTTTCCTTCTTTTCGCGCTCGCGACGGGAAAGCTCGGCGAGGTCGGCAAGGCGATCCGGAACCGGACCGCGCTCCCGCTCATCGCGACCGCCGCGATATTCGGCCCCTTCGTCGGGGTGGGACTTCTCCTCTTCGCGATCCAGAACGCGAACGCGGGCGTCGTTTCGACCTTGAGCTCGCTTTCGCCGATACTGATCATCCCCCCGTCGGTCATTATCTTCCGCCGCAAGGTGGCGCCGCTCGCCATTCTCGGCGCGGTCCTCGCGGTCGCGGGTCTCGCCCTTTTCTTCGTCTAGCGAATCCTCGCCGAGCCCGCGGCGGTGCCGTCAAATCTTCCTTCGCGAAAACAGGCCCCGCGCGATCAGCTCGAGACTTCCCTCGCCGGGAGAATAGGGCTTTCCGCCGAGCGTGAGGCCGAGTACCTTCGTCTCGCGAATCGACTCCCTCGGGACGGCGAGGAGGTTCCGGTCGAGGAGGGCGAAGTCCGCCCGCTTTCCCGGCTCGAGGCTTCCGCGTTCCTTCTCGTCGAAGCAAAGCCAGGCTGCGTTCCGGGTAAAGAGGTTGAGCGCTTCCTGGACGGTGAGGGCCTGCTCGGGATCTCCGTGATTGCATGACGCGTGGATTCCCGCGATCGGGTCGGGCACGGTGCACGGGCCGTCGGAGCCGCCGGCCATGACTATGCCGAGATCGCTCATCGTCCGGAGCGGGGTGAGGCTCCGCACGCGGGGCCCCATGATAGTCTCGAGGTAGGAGAGCGGCTCCTGGTCCCATTGGAGGAACGCCGGTTGGACGGCAAAGGCGATCCCGAGCCGCGCCGAGGTCTCGAGTCCCTTTTCGGTCGGGAGGCACGCGTGGATGATCGTGTGCCGGTGGTCGGCGCGGGGAAAGTCCTCGAGCGCGCGCTCGATGGCGGTGACCGCCTGGTCGAAGGCGCGATCCCCGATCGCGTGCATCTCGATCTGGAGCCCCGCGCGGTTCGCCTCGCGCGCGAAGCGGAAGACGCGCTCGTCGTCGTAGTAGAGGATCCCCCGGCTGTCGGTTCCTTCGTAGGGTTCGTACAGGGCCGCGTCGAGCGAGCCGAAGCAGCCGTCGAGCGCGGTCGCGAAGCAGCCCCCGATCCGGGGCAGGCGCCGCGCGACGGCTTTTTTCGCCTCGAGGGTCTGGAAGAAAACGCGGTAGGCGATCTCGTTCCTGAGGCCGCGCGCGAAAAGGCTTTCAAGGCTTACGTCGATGTCCCCGGGGAATCCGACGCCGCTCACGGAGTGGACGATGCCGATCCCCCGCGCGGCCATCGCGTCCGCGGCGCGGAGCATCATGCCGACCGTCGCGGGAAGGGAAACGGTCCCGGTGACGCGATCCGTCGCGCGGAAGAACGCCTCCTGCGTGAGCAGCCCCGTTTCGCCGTCGTAGCCGCGTTGGCTCCGCACGCTATCGGGGAGGAGGTCGAGCATGGCGGTATTGGCGACGGCGGCGTGCCCGTCGTACTTGACGAGATAGACGGGCTTGGCGGGCGCGGCCTCGTCGAGATCGGCCTTCGTGACGAGACGGCGCTCGGCGACCGCGTGGGGAGACGCCCCGAAGCCGAGCACGATCCGGTCCCTGCTCGCCGCCGCGTACCGCGCGACCTGATCCTTGACCGAGTCGACGTCCCGAGCGGAGCGCACGTCGAGCCCGCCGGTGAAGATCGCGTTCGAGAGAAAGTGGATGTGTGTGTCGGCGAAGGCCGGGCAGAGCGCGCCCGATGCGAGATCGACGCGTTCCGCCTTCAGGTATCGCTCGGGGAGCTCGTTCCCGACGTGGGCGATCTTCCCTGCGTCCTCGACGAGATAGCGGGCGACGCTTCCCTTGTCGTCGCAGGTAATGACGGTTCCTTCGTATACGCGCATGTTTTTCTCCTTTTCGGTTTCCGGCGTGTCCGGGAGCCGTTCGTCCGCGAGGGCCTAGAACGCCGTTCCCACGCCGAATAAATGATAGGAATCGTTCCCCGAGGAACGTTCCATGAATTTATATTGATAGGAGGCGACGAGACTCCAGGGGAGGAAAACGTTGACCTGCGCCGTCGCCGTGCCGAGGAGGTCTTCGTCGCGATATTGCGCGAGATACTTGCCGGTCAGCTCGATCGCGTAAAACGCGCGAACCGAGAAATTCACGCCCCAAACGGGGTAGAGGAGCGCGTCGTCAAGATCGATGCGCATTTCCGGCGTGTAAGCGGGGGGACCGGCGGGATTGATCGTGAGCGTGCCGGAGTCGCGTTCCCACGCGTACCCGCCGTACGGAAAAAGCGTCGCGCGAATCCTTGACGAGGGCGCTACGGCGAACCGGAACCCCGCCCGCGCGATCGCGACGGTCACGTCGGTGCGCATCTCGAAGTTCTCGAGCCCCGCGATCGAGTCGCCTGAGTCCATGTCGACGCTGATCCGCTCGGCGTCGAGCCCCGCGGCGAAGGATCCGAGCGCGTTGCCGAGGAAGTAGGCGTCCGCGTTCGCGTGAAGCCCGGCGACGCGCGCGTCGTTGACGTCGGGTGCGAGGTAGCCGAAAATATTCGCCTGGAACTTACCCGTTTCGACCCATTGCGCGTAAGCCCCGTAGAAGGGACCCGTCTCCCCGAGATCGAGTCCCCGCTCCGTATCCGCGTATTCGTTCGTATACCATCCCGCGTTGAGCGTCGCGATCCTGACGCGTTCGGAGAAGTCGCTTTCGGCGACCGACGGATAGACGGCGAGGAGCGTGAGGACGCACAGGGCTGTTGGAAGGCGAAATCTATCCATCTTTGCGGTATCCTTTTTGTCGTTTGGCCATTGTCCCGTTCGTACGCGGTCCGCCGCGCGCGGCCTAGGGACGCGCTACGCGGAAACCGAAATATATGTAGGCGATATGGGGCTCGAGGCTTCGGCGGTTCGAGACCGCGCAATAGGAAGCTTCGCGGCTCCAGCTGCCGCCCCTGCAGACTCGGGCCTTTCCGGTCGTCGGTCCCCGCCCGCGCCCGTCGGGATCGTCCGAGACGACCTCGCCCGTCGGGTATTCCCCATACCAGTCCCAGCACCACTCCCATATGTTGCCGCTCATGTCGTAGAGGCCGAGCTCGTTCGGCAGCTTGCTTCCGACGGGGTTAGACCGGTGCGCCCGCGTCCTTCCGGGATCGTCCCCGTAGTTGCCGTATACCGCGTACGAGGCAATGTCGTTCCCGTTCGCGCTTCCCGCGAAGGGCTTGTCGGGACTTCCGGTCGCGCCCATCGCCGCCCACGTCCATTCCAGTTCGGTCGGTAACCGGTACCCCGAGGCTTTCCAGTCCACCTTCGCGGAGTCCCATCGCGCGTCCGCGCCCGTCGGGATGTCGCGGAAGGCCAATTTCGCGAAGTCGACGCCGCTGACGCGATACGCGGGCTCGAGCCCGTCGGCCGCGCTCAGCCGGTTCGCGAACGCGATGGCCTGGTACCAGTTGACCGTCTGCACCGGGTCGTCAAGGCCGCTCGAGTACATCGTGTTGCTCGGGTCGATTCCCATGACCGCGAGATACTGCGAGCGGGTTATCTCGTGCCGGCTGATCCTGAAGCCCGACCGGATCACGCTGACGTTCCCGGGATCGGAGTCCCGGGTGAACCGGCCTGCGGGAACGAAGGCGAGCGTCAGCGAGGGAACGGCGCGGGACGAATAATCGCCCGCGCGGTCAACGGTGAGCGAGTATCGTTTCCTCGTTCCCCGTTTTCCCCGCGCCTCGATAACGACCGCGTTCTTGCCGACCGAGAGCTTGATCGTTTTTCCCGATTGTCCGGCGGACCTCACGTCGGGACGCGCGGGTTTTCCCGTCGCCACGAAGGACGTTTCGCCGTTCGGTACGGTTATCGCGTATTCGGTCACGGCAGGGGAAAACGCCGGCTCGAGGATTCCGGCGCTCAGGGTAATGTCGCTCAGTTCGGGCTTCTCCCCCGCTTCGGGTCGGGCCTCGCATCCCGCGAATAGGATCGACAGTGCGAGTAGCGCGAGGCATGCCTTGACGGCGAGCGGCAGCGGATTGGGATGCGTTTCTCTGCGTTCGGTCATCGTGTTTCCTCTTTCCGTGGCGAGGGATATCGTCCAGTGTAAGGGCGGGTCGCGAAAAGGTCAAACGCGTTTTACGCGTTACCCGTATTGTTGGGGCGGGCGACTCCCGCTATACTGATGCCCGATGCGATTCAATAACCCGATTCTCTCCTTTCTTCCCGGTTTCGCGCCGATTCTCGCGTACATCGTCGTCGAGTCGCTGTTCGGCGAGACAGCCGGCCTCGTTGCGGGCGTCGCGCTCGGCCTGGGCGAGTTTCTCGTTATCCTTGCGCGGGAAAAGCGGGTTGACGCCTTCTCGCTCGCGGATACCGTCCTTCTCGTCGCGATGGGCGCCGTCTCCTGGGCGCTTTCCGATCCCGTTTATTTCCGGCTGAAGCCCGCCGTCTCGGGCGCGGTGCTCGCCCTCATGATGATTTTGGGTACCCTCGGGCCGCACCGGCTTTTCATGCCGTATCTCGAGCGGAAAGCCGGCCTCGGGGAGCTTCCCCGCGAGGCGGTTTCGCGGATGACGGCCATGGTCGCGGGCTTCGCGTTTCTCACCCTCGCGCATTCGCTTCTCACGGCGGTCGCCGCCCTCCGGTGGTCGAAGGACGCGTGGAATTTCGTCGCGGGCGCGCTTTTCTGGATCCTGTCGCTCGCGTACGTCGCGGCATGGACCGTGCCTTCCCTGATCGTCCTGGCGAAGCGGGCGTGGCGTACGCGACGCGCCGCGTTCCCGCGAAGCGCGGGCGACGCTCGCGTTTCGGCGGGCGTCGGATCCGGCATGGCCGAGGGCACCGGGGAGTTTTTGCCGGTGATCGACGCCGAGGGCCGGGTGATAGCGAAGGCGGAACGTCCCCGTTGCCACTCGGGCGGCGAGAAGCCGCTTCATCCGGTCGTACGTCTCTGGCTCTCCGACGGCTCGGGTTCGTACTGGATGCAAAAGCGCTCGGCGACGAAGCTCGTGCAGCCGGGCCGATGGGATTGCGCGGTCGGCGGGCACGTTTCCTTCGGGGAGACGATCGAGCGCGCGCTCGAGCGTGAAACGCGGGAGGAGATCGGGCTTGTCGGAATCGCCTCCGGGGCACGGCCCGTCGGTCGGTTTATCTGGGAAACCGATATCGAACGCGAGCTCGTGTTCGTCTTCGTCGCGACGCTTTCGCGCGACGCGTCCTTCGCCTGCGATCCCGGGGAGGTCGAGGAGGTGAGACTCTGGACCCCGGAGGAACTCGTCGCGGCGCTCGGCGAGGGCGGGTCCGACGTTTCGCGTGGCGTTGACGGCGTACCCGCGCCGGGAACCCTTACCGAGCTCGCGCGACGGGAGCTTCTCTCCGTCGGCCCGCTTTTTCGCGCGTGAACGTGTTGATCTTTTTGTCCGGTTCATGATAAAAAAGTCCTTACGCTCGTAGAGATTCAACGACGAACCTTTCTACCCTGCAAACCGTAGGAACTCTCAAAGACGATATTTTCTACCTTTCTCTGTAATGCACAAACCGAATGATCAACGGAGGTTGTATGGTTTCGGAATCTGTCGTGCACATCAGCGGGGCCAATACCGTCTGGGTGCTTCTTTCCGCTGCCCTTGTCATGTTCATGACCGTCCCCGCCCTGGGGATGTTTTACGGCGGCCTCGTCAAGAAAAAAAACGTGCTCAATATCATGATGCAAAGCTTCACGAGCCTCGGCGTCGTGAGCGTCATCTGGGTGGCCTTCGGCTACAGTCTCGCGTTCAGCCCGGGCGAACTCGTTCCCGGGATTCTCGGGGATTTCAGGTGGGCGATGCTCGCGGGAATAGGTCCCTCCGACCCGAGCCCGTATTTCGTCAGCGACGCCGCCGGGCGCGTCCCGCACGTCGCCTTCATCGCGTTTCAGTGCATGTTCGCGGTGATCACCCCCGCGGTTATCTCGGGCGCGATGGCAGAGCGCATGAAGTTTCCCTCCTTCGTCCTTTTCGTCGCGCTCTGGACGGTCGCGGTCTACGTCCCCCTCACGCACATGATGTGGTCGACCAACGGACTTTTCGCGAGGATGGGACTCGCCGACTTCGCCGGCGGCACCGTCGTCGAGATCAACTCCGGCTTCAGCGCGCTCGCGTGCGCCCTCGCGCTCGGTAAAAGGCGAAACCTTCGCGGGGCTCCCCCTCATGACTTGACCTATACGCTCGCGGGCGCGGCCATGCTCTGGTTCGGCTGGTTCGGCTTCAACGCGGGTTCCGGTCTCGCCGCGGACGGTCTCGCCGCGATGGCTTTTCTCAACACCAACATGGCCGCCGCCGCCGCCGCGATCGCCTGGGCGACGCTCGACTGGACGATCCAGAGAAAGCCCACGATCCTCGGCTTCGCCTCGGGCGGGGTCGCGGGACTCGTCGTCATCACGCCGGCCGCGGGATTCGTGAACCTCGCGGGCGCGCTCGCGCTCGGCGCGGCGGCGGGAATCGTGTGTTACTTCATGGTCGTGTTCGTGAAGAACGCGCTCGGCTACGACGACTCGCTCGACGCCTTCGGCGTTCACGGGATCGCGGGCCTTGTCGGCATACTCGGCACGGGGCTCCTCGCCGATCCCGCGATAACGCGCGGTTTCGCGATGGCGGGCGGGGCCGGGATCGCGGGATTGGCGTACGGCGGAGCGAGGTTACTCGGCGTTCAGGCGCTCGCGGCCCTCGTCACGATTTTTACGGCCTTTTGCGGGAGCTCGGCGATTCTCTGGGTCGTCGATCGCGTTATGGGTCTGAGGGTTACGGAAAAGGACGAGGCCATCGGCCTCGACGCGACGCAGCACAACGAGCGCGCGTATACGGTCATTGAATGACGGCGGAGGCACTACCATGAAGATGATCGTGGCGATCATACAACCCTATCGGCTTGACGACGTCAAGGATGCGCTCTACGCGACCGACGTGCACCTCATCACGGTATCCGAGGTGCTCGGTCACGGACGGCAAAAGGGCGTGACCGAGTTTTATCGCGGGACGAAGGAAACGGGAAATCTCCTCAGGAAGATTCGCATAGAGATCGCGGTGAACGAGGAGTTTGTCGAACCGACGCTCGAGGCGATCCAGAAAGGCGCTCGGACCGGCGAGCTCGGCGATGGAAAGATCTTCGTGTACGACCTCGCCGAGTGCGTCCGCATCAGGACGGGCGAACGGGGTCCCGAGGCGATAGGCTAGCGAAGACGGCTCTGGCGTCCGCGCGCCGGGGCTTCGTCGATACGGCTTGCCGCCGCGGGAAGGGGACGCTCATCCCTTTCCCGGGTACGCGCGCCTCAAACCCTCCTGAACGAACTCGTAACCGCCGGGAGCGTGCACGATGGCGCACGCGGAGCAGTCCTTGACGCCCGCGGTGAGAACGAAGTCCCCGCCGCACTCGAAGGGGTAGAGCGGGCAATAGCAGAAAAGGCAGTTCTGGCCTTCGAGCCCGTGGCAGGGCCAGAACTCGCATTCGTCGTTGGAGAAAAAGGTACAGTCCGCTTTTCCGTCGCGTGTCACGAGCGAAAGTATAGCGCATCGGGGCTCGGGGCGGAATACCCCGTATCCCGGAAAGGAACGCTCGAATCCGTGATCTCGTCACGTACGCAAGGCAATCGGAACGACTATACTTGAGTATGACGGATAGCGATGCATCGCCGTCACGGTGCACTCAAGGAGGAACAGGATGAGCGATCTAAAAGAGAAGCTTCTCGCGGGGGCGACGGTTATCGACGTGAGGACGGCAGGAGAGTACAAGGACGATCATTTTCCCGGGGCGAAGAACATCCCCGTCGATCTCCTTCCGTCGCGCATGGCCGAGGTCGGCCCGAAGGATCGCCCCGTGGTCGTCTATTGCGCCTCGGGCGGCAGGAGCGCGATCGCGCGCGCGATGCTCAAGGCGAATGGCTTCCTGGACGTGACGGACGCGGGCGGTTTCGCGAATATGCCCGCATGATCGCGGGAAAACCGGAAGGAGGTTCCCATGAAAGCGTTTACCCGGGCGGCCCTTGTCGCGGCCGCGTTTCTCGTTTTCGTACCGGCGTCGCTCGCCGCTGAGGGCTTGTCGTCCGGCGGCCCCATATCGCCCGACAAGGCGAAGGCGCTTCTCGACTCCGATCCGAAGGTCATCCTTCTCGACGTGCGCACGAAGGAGGAATTCGCGGAAGGGCGCATTCCCGGCGCGATTCTTCTTCCGTATGACGCTATAACCGGGAAAACCGCGAGCGCGGCCATCCCCTCCAAAGAGAGCGTCGTCATCGTGTACTGCCGCTCGGGAAGGCGGTCCGCGATCGCCGCGGAACGGCTCCGGTCTCTCGGGTATGGGACCGTATGGGATCTCGGCGGGATAAACCGTTGGCCGTATAAAGTCGTCCGATGATCTTGTAAATTCCGACTATGATTCTATAATGAGCATATGCTCAGTACTCGTGCAGGCGATTTTGGCTCTCCGATCTCGCGCCTGCGGGAGTTACCCACATGGTCGCCGGGAACATGTGGCGGGGGCGCCGTCTGCGTGCTCGGCTCGCACGGTATCGAGGTTATCCGCGGCGCGTCGGGTGACGCGCGCAAGGCTGTCGAGGCCTTCGTCCGCGGCACGCTTTCCGACTCGGGTCTCGGCTGTTCGGGTCACGGATCGGACGCAGACCATCGGTGCGGGAATCATTGAGCCGCGTGCGGTAAAAAATAGGGGAATACCGGATTTGCGACGGTAAGGATCGGGTGTATACTCATGGGTAATGAGAATCATTCATCGTTGCCGTAGGTACGCATGACCCAAGCGGCGCATGATCTTTTGGTAATGGACGATCCCGCGTTTCGCGCGTTCTTTGACGCGATGCCGTGCGCGTGCATGATCCACCGGATGATTGTCGACGAACGGGGCGACGCGGTCGATTATGTCCCGCTCCTGGCGAATCCGTGGTTTACCCGCTCCCTTGCCTTCGATCCCTTTCCGATCATCGGGAAACGGGCTTCGGAGTATCTTCCGGAGGCCGAGGTACGGCATTGGGCTGCCGTTTTCGCCCCTGTCGCGCTCGAGGGAAGGACGGTGAGCGTAGAGGTTTTTTCCCCGCGGAAAAGGGTGAACTATCGCGTGACGGCGATCGGTCCCGAGCGGGGATATTTCTTCGTGATGTTCTCGGTCGCCGGGGAAGAACGCCATTCCGGGACTCAGGCCCGGATGGCACCCTGGACTGACGAACGTCTTCAGGCGCACGAGGCCGTCAGACTGATGTTCCACAACATGCCCTGCGCCGCGGCCATCCACCGGATCGACCGCGACGGGCAGGGCAAGCCGATCGACTACTCGGTCGTCGACGTCAACGACGCCTTTTGCGGCTTTTTTGACACGACGTCGGGCGAGATTATCGGAATGCGCGCGAGCGCCCGGTTACGGGTCAACGAGCTCGCGTACTGGCTCGACATTTTCTCCCCGGTTGCCTTCGGGGAAAAGCGTTCGTGCGGGGTCACGCTGTTTTTCCGCGACCAATCCGTTGTCGACGGAATCGTCATCGCCCTGGAAACCGGATTTTTTATCGTGGCATTCGTCGCCAAAGAGGTATCGAAACCCGCCGGCAGGTAATCCTTTTTCCCCTGATCATTGGCATTTTTTTCTCCTCATCACCTATACTTTGGGCAAGATCGTTCATACCTATCACGATGTGCATTCCTGGAGTGTAAAAAAAGCCTGATTGAACTGTAAAAATCATTACATGCACTATTGACTTATGGCTAATAGGGCTTAAACTTTGATTTATACAGTTCTATTAGGAATAGAACCACTACATCATTATTGTGGAGCGCTTGAATGGATGATCCTGCTGCGGGAATGGTCTTTCACGGGTTTTACTCGCGTGTGTTCCGCCAAATTGTATGTTCCGCGAGTGATATATGACGCCGATAGTCATGAACGACCCGTCGCTTTTCGAGGATTCTGCCGTCGGGATCGCGATCGTCGATTCGGCGTCAGGAAAAATTCTGATGGCTAATCTCGCCTATTGCTCCCTGCTCGGGAGAGCGCGCGAAAGCGTGGTCGGGAAAACCTGGATGCGGTTCACGCATCTCGATGACGTTTCCCGCATCGTGTACGTCATCTACAAGATGCACGAGACCAATGAGGCGCAATCCTTTTCCGGAAGACGGTACGTCGACGGCAATGGCGGGATCGTGCATGCCGACCTGACGATTTTGCCGTTCAACTACGGCGTCACCGAGCGTACGCATCTCGCGATCGTGCGGAACCCGTCCTCCGACGGAACGATCGCGGAGTTCGCGGCATCCGTTCCGTGATGGGACGGTCTCGCGGGCATTTCATCGATCTCGCGTTGAGGTCTCGGGAGCCCTCCCGGGACGTATTCTTTATCGGTCAATCGCGCGCCGTAAGCGAGGCGCGTAACAGTATTTCTTGGAGGCTTTGATGAAACTTCGCGCACGTCTGCTTTTGGGTTTTTTCACTGTAGCGACTATGTCGCTTATCATCGGTATCGTGGGTCTCTACAATATGAACGAGATAAACAATAACGAAACGAGGTTGTACCATGAGGAACTTCTCGGGATTTCGTTGATTAAAGAGGCGAATATCTATCTTCTCTACGCCGTTCGCGCCGAGAAGAGTTTTCTGCTCGCCGATACCCAAGAAGAACGCGTTAAGCAAACGGGAAGCTGGGAGAAATACGTAGCCGAGGCCGAACGGCTTCTCGGTGAGTCGTCGAAGAAATTCCATTCCGCGGAAGGAATAAAGACCATGTCCGACGCGGCGACGGCTTTCGCGGCCTGGAAAACCGTTTCGGCAAGGGTTCTCGGGTTGGGGGCGACGGACGCGCTTCTCGAGAAAACGGCGGCCCAGGATCTTTCGCATGGGGAGGCGAGGCAAAAGATCAACGCCCTCGAGTCGCTTATCGAGGACGGGACGAATCGGAAGGAAAATAACGCGAAAGAGCTGAGCGATGCCGGCGATCTTCTGTACCGAAACAGCGTGATCATACTGCTCGCGTTCATCGTCGCCGCCATGCTTCTCGGCATTCTCATCGGCGTCTATCTCTCGTCCTCGGTGCTCAAGACCGTCGGCGGAGAGCCTTCGGAGATTGCGGCGATCGCGGACAAGGTCGCGAAGGGTAACCTCATTATCGATACCGCGAATTCTTCGTCGGTCACGGGCATCCACAAGTCCCTGCTCCTCATGGTCGACAAGCTGAAAGAAGTCGCACTCGGCATCAAGAGCGCGTCGGGCCAGGTGTCGTCGGGAAGCCAGCAATTGAGCTCGACCTCCCAGCAGATGTCGCAGGGCGCGACGGAGCAGGCCGCGTCGGTCGAGGAGATCTCGTCTTCCATGGAGGAGATGACCTCGAACATCAAGCAGAACGCGGAAAACGCGCAGATGACCGAGAAGATCGCGCAGAAGGCCGCGAAGGACGCGGAGGCGGGCGGAAAGGCCGTCACGCAAACCGTCGAGGCGATGAAGGTCATCGCGGCGAAGACCGGCATCATCGAGGAGATCGCGCGGTCGACGAACATGCTCGCGCTCAACGCGTCGATCGAGGCCGCGCGAGCGGGCGAGTACGGGAAAGGCTTCGCGGTCGTCGCCGCGGAGGTCGGCAAGCTCGCCGAGCGGAGCCAGAAGGAGGCGGGCGAGATCAGCGCGCTTTCCTCGCAGAGCGTGCAGATCGCGGAGAACGCAGGCTCCACGATCAACAACATGGTGCCGGACATCAAGCGCACGGCCGAGCTCGTGCAGGAGATCAGCGCGTCGAGCGCCGAGCAGAACTCCGGGGCCGCGCAGATCAACCAGGCGATCCTGCAGCTCGACCAGGTCGTGCAGCAGAACGCCTCGGCGTCCGAGGAGTCAGCGTCGATGTCCGAGGAACTCGCGTCGCAGGCCGAGCAGATGCAGGAGACCATATCCTTCTTCACGCTTGCCGAGGGAGAAGGGGTAATGGCGCATAAGGCCGCTTCCGCGAACCGGACGGCCGTCAACGCGATTCGCGCGGCGGCGACCGTCGCGCGGGTAAGCCCGGCAAATATCGCGCCCGCCGACTTCGCGCCCGCGAAGAAGAAGGGAATCGTGCTCTCCCTCGACGACGACGACGGTCGCCATCCCGTCGTCGACGGCGCCGATCAGGATTTCAAGGAGTTCTGACATGGATGAACGGAATAGCGAGATAAACAATCAGTACCTGACTTTCGTGATGGGCGACGAGGATTACGCGATACCGGTCCGGGGCGTCAGCGAGGTTCTCACGGTCCCGAAGGTGACGCCTATCCCGCGCATGCCCGATTTCATGCGCGGCGTCGTGAACATCCGCGGCTCGGTCGTCCCGATCCTTGACCTCAAGCTCAAGTTCGGGATCGGCACGACGGAGATCACCCCGGCGACGGCGATCGTCGTCGTCGAGGTCGCCGTCGACGAGGGAACCGACGGGGAAAGCGTCCTTCGCCTCGGCGTCTTCGCGGACGCGGTGAAAAAGGTCGTCACGCTCGCGGCTTCCGAGATCGAACCGCCGCCGAGGATCGGCACGCGGATCAAGACCTCCTTCATCGAGGGAATGGGGCACCTGGGCGATGACTTCGTCGTGATCCTGAACATGCGCGAGATTCTCACGGACGACGAGCTCGCGTTGGTCGAAAGCGCGAAGGAGGTTCCCGCCGGGGCATGATCGGCGCGGAAACGTCCGGGAGGGCGGTCGCGCGCGACGCGCCCGAGGTCGCCCGACGGATCAGGACCATCGAGGGAGCGGAAAACGTCTACGAGTATTTTCAGTCCCTTTCCGCGAGCATCGCGAAGGGAACCGCCCCCCTCGTGCTCGATTGCCTCAATTGCGCGCACGGTTGCGTAATCGGGCCCGGAACCGACCGCGAAAAGTACTCGCTTGACGACCTCAAGACCCATATCGAGACGCGGAGCGCGCCGCAAAACGGGAAACGCCTCAAGGCGCTCAGAAAAACCGTCACGAAAGCGATGGCTGACGTCGACTTCGGCCGATCGTATCTCGATCGTTCAGAAGCGGCGCTCATACGCGTCCCATCGGATAGGGAACTCGCGCGGATCTACCTTTCCATGGAAAAGACCGACGAAGGAGATGTCTATAACTGCGCCGCGTGCGGGTACGGATCATGCGCGGACATGGCGAAGGCCATATTCAACGGGCTCAACAAGGCCGAGAACTGCCATCACTACCAGAAGCGCCGTCTCGAGGACGATCGGGCGTGCGCGAAGGTCCTCTCGGAAAGCCTCAACGAGAAGATCGTCGAGTCCGAACGGCGCATGGCGAACCTCGGCAAGACGATGGAATCGCTTTCGATTCGCTGCGCTGAACAGGCCGCCACGATCGAGAATATGCTCGCAACGATCGGCAAGGCGTCGCGAATCTCGGTCGGAAACCGCGAACGGCTCGTCGGCATCGCGAGCGGGGCGAAACGCGGCGAGGAGACCCTGTCCGGCGTCAGCGCGGAAATCGGACTCGTGCGCGATTCGATGTCGGGAATCGGTAACGTATCCTCGGTGATTTCCGAAATCGCCGAGATGATCAACCTCCTCGCGATGAACGCGGCGATCGAGGCCGCGCACGCGGGCAATGCGGGCAAGGGCTTCGCGGTCATCTCGAACGAGGTCAAGCGTCTCGCGAGTTCCTCGACCGACAATTCGGCGAAATTATGGAAAGACCTCGCGGATCTCGGGAAAAAGATCGCGACCAGTTCCCGCGCGTCCCTCGAGGCGACCGATTCCGTCCGGGCGATCATGAACGAGATAACGTCGATATCGAAAGGGATCACGGAGCTGTTCGACCTGTTGAGCGAATCCTCCGCGGGATCGTCCCAGCTTCAGGAGGCGCTCAGCACGATGCGAACCTCCACGATAACGATGAGCGAGTCGTAAGCCTCTATTCTCTCCGACGTCACGGCGATGTCGCAGTCGATGATGACGATCCGAAAGGAATCCGACGAGGCGTTGGGCGCGTTCGCGACGCGGTGAGGGGGAAGGATAAGGGAACGGCGATCCCTCGTTATTCGCCCGCGGAACCGTACAGTGGGTAATTTGACAGCGTTGGGACTCCCTTGCTAGACTGCGTCTGGCACGGTATTCGCGTAATCAAGAAAACAGTTTAAAACTTGGGGAGGCTCTATGCGAACTCGTTTATTACTCATTGGGATAATCGCCGCTCTTCTGTCTCTTTCTTGCCAAAGTTCGACGACGAGCGATCCGATGTATGCGGTAACCTATGATGCCAACGGCGCGACGAGCGGCACGGTCCCGAAGGATTCAAACGCGTACGCCCCGGGCGCAATTGTCACGGTCTCGGGAAACACGGGTAACCTCTCGAAAAGCGGGTATATATTCGCCGGCTGGAACACCAAGGCCGACGGAAGCGGGAAGGCCTATGCCGCGAACGCGACCTTTTCAATGGATAGTGCCGCGGTAATGCTTTACGCATCGTGGTCCTCGCAACCCTCCTACTCGGTGACCTACGACGCCAACGGCGCGACGGGAGGAACGGTCCCGACTGACGCGAACGTCTACATACAGGGCGCGTCCGCGATCGTTCTCGGCAACACGGGAAGTCTCGAAAAGCCCGGCTACACCTTCGCCGGCTGGAACACCAAGGCCGACGGAAGCGGGACGGCCTATGCCGCGAACGCGACCTTCGATATGGGCGGTTCCGGCGTGACGCTCTTCGCGGTCTGGACCCTGCTTCCGACTTACACGATCAATTACGACGCCAACGGCGCGACGGGCGGCTCCGTGCCGACCGATTCGTGCAACTACCTTGCGGGCGCGACCGTGACGGTACTGGGGAATACGGGGAATCTCGCGAAAACCGGATACGAGTTCTCAGGCTGGAGCCCAAACGACGACGGTTCGGTAATCGCGTACGCCGCGAATGAGACTTTCTCTATCGGCGCGGCGGACGTGACTCTTTTCGCGGTCTGGACGCCGCTTCCGACCTACAAGGTGACCTATCATGCAAACGCCGCGACGAGCGGGTCCGTGCCGACGGACTCGGGCAACTACCTTGCGGGCGCGACCGTGACGGTACTGAGGAATACGGGAAGCCTCGCAAAATCCGGATACGAGTTCTCGGGCTGGAACACCAAGGACGACGGAACGGGAACCTCGTACGCCGCGAACGCGACCTTCGCTATCGGCGCGGCTGACGTGACGCTCTACGCGAATTGGGCAACGTGGAAACAGGTGGGCGCCGCGAGGTTTACCCCCGGAGATACGGACTACACATCCTTCAAGATCGCTCCGAACGATACGCCTTATATCGCGTTCAAGGACGGAGCGTCGGGTTATAAGGCCAGCGTGATGATGTACGCGAACGGGAACTGGACGTACGTGGGTAGTTCGGGCTTCTCGACGGGACAGGCGTCGTTTACCTCTTTGGCCTTTGACGCGAGCGGCACGCCTTATGTGGCGTATGCCGACGCGACAAACGCATCGAAAGTCAGCGTGATGAAGTATTCGGGCGGGAACTGGACTCGAGTGGGAACGGACGGTTTCTCGGCGGGACAGGCTAATTGTATCTCGCTTGCCATAGACCCGAGCGGAACGCCCTATGTGGCGTATATGGATATCGTGAATAACAGTAAAGGCACCGTGATGAAATATACAGGCGTTAAATGGGAAGCGGTTGCCTCCGCAGGATTTACGCCGGGAGTGGCTCTAGACACCAGACTTGCCTTCGGTTCGAACGGAACGCCTTACATGGCGTATACGGACGCCTTTAATGGCAACAAGGCGAGCGTGATGCGATATTCGAATGGAAGCTGGGCGCAGGTCGGTTCTCCCGGTTTTTCGGCGGGTATTGCCGGCCTTGTATCGTTTGCCATTGACTCGAACGGTACGCCGTTCATTGCGTATATGGACGGGGCGAACGGTAATAAAGCGAGCGTCATGAAATTCACTGGAACGACCTGGGAGCAAGTCGGTACTGCCGGTTTTTCGGTTGGACAGGCATCTTATCCGGCTCTCGCTTTCGATTCGGGGGGGACTCCTTACGTGGCATATGGGGATGGCGGTACCGGTAATAAGGCCAATGTGCTGAAGTTCTCGAGCGGGAGTTGGGTTCATGTCGGGACCGCTGGTTTCTCTGCAGGACAGCCTTCTTTTATTTCGCTCGCATTTAACTCGATGGGCATCCTCAATATAGGGTACCTGGACTACAGTAGCACCAAAAGAGCCAACGTGATGAAGCTCGAGTGATTTCGGATATTGTCGGCGCCCGGGCCGACAGACGACACCTCGGCGATCCTTTGCTCAACGCGTTTTACTTCCCGCACCGTAGCGGGCAAGGAAGGTCGCGACGAGCTCGTCGAGCACGGTCTCGGCGTCCTTGAGGCTTTCACCGTCGGTCATCAGGGCGCACCAGGTAACGCAGCCCTCGACCATCCCGTAAAAGACCCGGGCCGCGAGTTCGCTCGATTCCGCCGCGATCTTGCCGTCCGCGCGCGCTGCCTCGAGCCATCCCATGAGGTCGCGATGGGGCGAGTGCTGACCGCGGGTTTCCCTGCCAAAGTCGACGTTCATCAGGAATACCGAGGTGAGGAGCCGCGATATTCCCCTGGTCACGGGATCGGCGATGAGGTACATCTCCGCGCGCGCGAAGGCCCGAAGCTGTTCCTCCAGGGGTACTCCGCGCTCGTATTCGACGGGTTTGACGCGATCCCGCGCCGCGAGAAAATCCGCGACGAGCGCCTGAAAGAGCCGTTCCTTGCTTTGGAAATGGTTATACACCGTTCGCTTGGAAACGCCGGCGCTTTCCGCTATCTCGTCCATGCTGGTCTCGGCGAATCCCTTCCGCGTGAAGACCTCGATCGCTTTCTCGAGTATTAACCGATGTTTTTGGCTCGTGTCCCTTTTCTTTCGTTCCGCCGGTAGTTCCTTCATACTGGTCCTTGACAGCTTGTTTGTGCGATGGTATATCTTGAAAATGTAAACTGCACGGTGTAGTTTACTTAGTATGAGCATGCTTTTCAAGTATACTATCGGTTTTTTCGTCATGACAAGGCTTAACGGCTTTAGTGCCGGAATGCCCGTAAGGAGCGAACGTTGAGAAATGAACTGTTTTTGAGCCTCGCGCTCATGGCCGCCATCGCGGGCGTACTTTCGGCGGAGGATGCCCCCGACGCGCCGAGGCGTTTTTCCGTGAGCTGGGGCGCCGGAATGGAGGGCCAGCCCGACGCGACGGGCCGTACGAGCGTCCTCGGTTTCGGCATGACCGCGAATCGCGACGACGGGCTCACGATACGGAACCAGATCGAGTTTTGCAACGGCGTGCTCGTCAGGGAGGATATCGGCGAGAAGCACTATAAAAAGACGCTCGCGGACAAGCTGAGCGTCGGTTTCCTCACGCGGGGCGGCCTGTTTCGGTCGTATGGATTCGTCGAAGGGCGCGTCGGCACGTGCGGATCGGAGCTTTGGGACAGCCTCGAGAACCCGGCGATCTGGAATCTCGGCGCGGGAACCGGGCTCGATCTGTACGCGACCGGGCGTTTGAGCTACTTCCTCGAGATCGGGTTCTTGGGGAACTTTTACGAAGGGGACTTCATCCCGCAACAGCGCTTCGAGCTCGGCGTGATGGGGCACTTCTGATGGGTGCCGTGATACCGAACGCGCGATTCGCGCGGGTAGCCGGAGCATTCTACCTCGCCTATTTCGTCGTCACGATTCTCGCCGACCGGCTCGCCCGGATCGGTATGGGCACTCCGGGCGAAGTCCTCCTCGCGATGGACAAGACTCCCGGCGCGTTCTCGGGCGGCCTCGTGCTCGCCTTCGTCTCTGCCTTGCTCTTTCTCCTCGCAGCATGGGCCCTCCACTCCCTCCTTAAGGCCGTGAACCCCGAGGTCGCCGTTCTCTTCCTCGTTCTCAACGCGGTCGGTGCGGCCGTCCACGTCGCGAGCGCGCTTCCCCTCGTCGCCGCGACGCGTCTTGAAGGGGAGGCGGCGCTCGTCGCGATCGCCGTCTACAAAACCGGCTTCGTATCGGCGCAGCTCTTTTACGGGACCTGGGTAATCCCCCTGGGGTACCTCATGGTAAAGTCGGGATTGTTCCCCCGAGCTCTCGGCGTCCTCGTGATGCTTGACGGGCCTTGCATTCTCGTCTGGTTCCTGCAGGAATTTCTTATGCCCGATCGACGCGCGCTCTCCTATCCCGGAGCCGCGCTGAGCTTCGTCGCGGAACTCTCGCTCGCGCTCTGGCTCCTCTTTCGCGGCGCCGCATATCGACATCGTTCACGGCCGGTCTCATCGGCCGCCGGGCGATGAATGCGCGAGCGCGCAGACGGTTACGGGATTGCGGCTGGCCGCGCCGGGTGAGCGGATTCACAATCGTTCTCTGTCGCGTATTCCCGGCGATACGGCGTCATACCGCGAACCTTGCGGGGGTCCCGCCGAGGTACTCGCGCAGGAACCGTCCCGTCAGCGAGCCTTCGTTCGCGCATATCGCCTCGGGGGTTCCCTCGGCCATGATCCTGCCGCCCCGGCTTCCCCCGCAAGGCCCGAGGTCGATGACCCAGTCGGCCTCGGCGATGATCTCGAGGTTGCGCTCGATGACGATCACGCTGTTGCCCGAGTCCACAAGACGCTCGACGAGGCGCGAGAGGCGGGCGATGTCGGCCATGTGGAGGCCGGTCGTCGGCTCGTCCATGACGTAGACGTTGCCGCTTTTGCGGAGCTCGCTGCCGAGCTTCACCCGTTGCGCCTCCCCTCCCGAAAGCGAGCTCAAGTGCTGCCCGAGCGTGAGGTAGCCGAGGCCCGTGTCCTGGAGGATCTTGAGGCGACGCTTGATCTCGGGATGCCCGAAGAACGCGATCGCGTCGTCGACGGTGCTCTCGAGAACCTCCGCGATGTTGAGCCCGTTCAGCCTGAGTTCCAGCGCCTCGTCCCTGAAGCGCCTTCCCCCGCATCGCTCGCAGGGTACCGAGACGCTTTCCAGAAAATGCATCTCCACCTCGATCTCCCCGAGCCCGTTGCACGCGGGACAGGCGCCGATCGAGTTGAAGCTGAACATCCCCGGGTCGGCGCCCGTCGCCTTCGCGAACTCCTTTCGGATGAGGTCGAGCACCTTCGTGTACGACGCGGGCGTGGAGCGCCGCGAGCGCGAGAGCGCCGACTGGTCGATCACCACGGCTTCGGGATACCGTTCGCGGAACGCCCCGTTGATGAGGCTGCTCTTTCCCGAGCCCGCGACGCCCGTCACGCAGGTAAGGACGCCCGACGGTATCCGTACCGTGACGTTCTTCAGGTTGTTCGTGCGGACGTCCCGGAGCTCGAAGTATCCTTTCGGCGTCCGGCGACGCGGCGCGGCCTTCCCCGCGCTTCCCGTTTCCCCGTTTCGCGCGAGGCACTTTCCCGTCAGCGTCTCGGAGCGTCCGAGCGACGCCACGTCGCCCTCGAACACGATCGTGCCCCCGAGCGAGCCGCCGCCGGGTCCCACGTCGATCACGTGGTCGGCGCTCCGGATGATCTCGCCGTCGTGCTCGATCACCAGGACGGTGTTGCCCTTGTCGCGGAGGCGCCGCATGATCGAGATGAGGTTCCTCACGTCCGAGGGATGCAAGCCGACGCTGGGCTCGTCGAGGATGTAGACGATGCCCGTGAGGTCGCAGTCGAGCTGGCGCGACATCTTGACGCGCTGCGACTCGCCGCCAGAGAGCGTCGCGGTCGGCCGGTCGATCGATAGGTAGCCGATCCCGATCTCGATCATTCGCGCGAGACGCGCCCTGATGCGGGTCACGATGGAATCCGCGATGCTCGCGCCGACCCTGTCCATCGATGCGGGCAACTTCCGGAGAAACTCGTCCAGTTCCCCGAGCTCGAGCGCGCAGAGCTCTCCAATGGTCTTTCCCCCGACCCGTACCGAACGTGCCTCCTCGTTGAGGCGGGCGCCCTTGCACGCGGGGCACGCGCTCATCTCGAAGTACGCGCTCGCGTCCCGGGGATCATCGTCCGGCCCTTCGTCCTCTTCCTCGTCAGTCCCGTCGAGCGAGACGTGACGGGCGAGCATGGTGGCGACGCCCGTGAAGGTGAGGTTGAACGGGCGTTCCTTCGTCTTGTTCACCGGCTTTCTTTTTTCCGAGTAGAGGAGGGTGTCGAGTTCCTTCCGGGTATACTTTTTCAGGGGCTTGTCCGGATCGAAGAGGCCCGAGGCGAGGACGCTGTCGAGCGACCAGTGTCCCTTCTGATAGCGAGGGTGCCTGATCGCACCCTCGATGAGCGAGCGGTCCCAGTCGATGAGCGCCTCCTCGTTGAGCGTCAGCTTCTTTCCGCTTCCCCGGCACTCGGGGCACATCCCCTCGGGGCGGTTGAACGAGAACTTGACGGAGTCGCCGATATACGGATCGCCGCACCGCGAGAAGAGGAGACGCATATGGGTGTAGATCTCGGTGACCGTGCCCACGGTCGAGGACGAGTTTCCCCCGAGCCGTTTCTGGTCGATCACGATGGCCACGGGGAGGTCTGATATCGCGTCGACCTTCGGCTTCGCCATCTTCGGCATCCTGCTTCGCGCGTAGGCGTCGAAGGTTTCCAGGAGCTGCCGCTGGGCCTCGGCGTAGATGGTTCCGAAGACCAGCGAGGACTTTCCCGAGCCCGATACCCCGGTGAAGGCCACCAGACGGTTCTTGGGTACCTCGATGGTGACGTTCTTGAGGTTGTGCTCCTTCGCCCCGACTACCTTGATCGTTTCTGACATATCTTACCTCCGTTACCTTTGTTGTCCGTACCTTATCAAAAATAAGTGACATCTATTGTCAGTCATTTGTGGTATAGTGCATTATGAGTACTGACGACGGAGGGTGCTAATTTGAGGGCTGATCGTCTCTTATCCCTGATGATGCTCTTGCAAAGTCGCGGAAAGCTGCGCGCCGAAGAGCTCGCGGCCGAGCTTGAGGTTTCCGTTCGGACGATCTACCGCGATATCGACGCCCTTTCCGCATCGGGCGTACCCGTCTATGCAGACGGCGGCCCCGGCGGCGGTTACTCCCTTCTCGAGGGCTACCGCACCGAACTGACGGGGCTCTCTCCCGAGGAGACGGAAGCGCTGCTTTTGCTCTCGCTTCCCGGTCCTCTCGCCGATCTTTCAATCAGCAAGAAACTGAAAACCGCGGTCCTGAAAGTCGTCTCCGCCGCGCCTTCCGACCTCGCGCGGAGCGAGGCCCGCATGAGGGATCGCCTCTACCTCGATCCCTCGTCCTGGTTCGCGCCGGGCGACGAGCCGCGCTTTCTCGACGAGCTTCAAACCTGCGTGTGGCGCGAGCGGAAGGTCTGGATGGAGTATAGCGACAAAAAGAGCGCGAAAAGCGGCCGCGAGGTTTGCCCCTATGCCCTCGTCGCGAAGGCCGCGATCTGGTATCTCGTCGCCGACACGGAAAAGGGGATGCGCGTCTTTCGTCTTTCGCGCATGGAATCCGTTACGCCGCTCGACGCCCGTTTCGAGCGCGACGAGGATTTCAATCTCCGCGATTTTTGGGCGGAGTGGAGCGGGAAATTCATCGAGTCGCTTCATGGCTACCGTTCCGCGATGAGCGTCAGGCCCGAGGGGGAGGGCGTGGTCGGCGGCCTTCTGGCTGGGGCCGGCGAAAGCCTTCGACTAGCCACGGTCGAGGACGGATGGAAACGCATCGAGGTGACCTTCGCGAACGAGCACGAGGCGATTTGGCAGATCCTCTCGCTCGGCACGCTCGTGCGGGTCGAGTCCCCCTCCACCCTTCGCGACGCGGTCAGGGCCGCGGCGCTCCGTATCGCCGCGCTTTATACCGACTGAGATTCGCTCCCCGCGATCATTCCATGCTATCATCGTCATCATGAAAGCCATCGTCGTGTATCGATCGAAATCGGGATTTACCAGGAAATACGCCGAATGGATCGCCGCCGATCTCGGCGCCGATTGTTTCGACTGCCGAAAAATCGCGCCGCGACTATTCGGGGACTACGAGGTGATCGTTTTCGGCGGCAGTCTCCATAAAGGCGGCATCAACGGTATTTCGGTCATCAGGCGAAACCTCGCGCTTCTCGCCGGGAAACGCCTGATCGTCTTCGTCACCGGGGGATCCGTGCCGCGAGCGGGCATCGAGGAGGAAATCCTCGACGCGAATTTCTGCGAGGACGAGCGAAAGGGGGTACGGCTCTATTACTTCCGCGGCGGAATGGACGTGGGCAAGCTCGGGATCCTCGACAAGCTCATGATGATCGGAAGAAGACGGAAGCTGCTGCGGGAAAACCCCTCCGAATTGACGGAAACCGACCGGGCCTTTCTCGCGGCGTTCGCGAGTCCCGCCGACGGGACGGATAAAGCCGTGACGGGACCGCTCGTGGCCTACGCCCGGTCCTGAAAGCCTTCCGGGCATTGAGCGGGAGGAACGCGCGTCGACTCTCCACCTGCCGGCTACGACGGGAGACCCCGGATCGATGCGTAAAATCCTTGACAATACTTTGATGTCCAACTAAAATCGAGCGTATGAAGATCGACAACACGTTCTTCCTCATCGGGAGGATCAGGGAACGATATAAGGCCTTTCTCGAGGGCGAGATGCGGAATCGCGGCCTGACGGGGCTCGTCACGTCCCATGCCGACATCCTCGTCGCGCTCACGTTCTGCGGGGAACTGACGTTGTCGGAGGTTGCCGAGAAGATACACCGTGACCGCTCGACCGTGACGACGCTCGTCGCGAAGCTGGTCAAGCTCGGCTACGTTCGGCAGCGGAAAAACGAGGAAGACAACCGCTCGAGTTTTCTGTCGCTCACGGAGCGGGGCAAGGCGGTGATTCCCGAGATGCAGCCCATCACCAAACTGCTGTTCGAAAAAGCGACCGCCGGCATATCGGGCGAGGAATGGACGGCTTTCAGGCAAACGCTTGAAAAGATATACGGCAATTTCAAGGAGGCATGACTATGATCGCGAAGCTTTTCGGAAAAAAGGCGCTGATTCTCGGCGCGGCGCTGGCCGTGTTCGCGGCGGGATCGGCGTGCGGCGAGGAAAAGACGAAACCGGATGATCTCGTCGTATCGAACGTCAACGTGTCCGCGGTCAGGGACGGGACGTACGAGGGAGAGCAGCTGACCAAGCTGGTGACCGCCAAGGTCGAAGTCGTCGTCGCCTCGGGCTCGATAGTCTCGATTAAGGTTCTCAAGCATAGGCACGGGCCCTTGCATGGCGCGGACGCGATCGCCGATCGCGTGGTCGCGGCCCAGAGCCTCGAGGTAGACGGGGTGTCGGGCGCGACGACGTCGAGCAAGGTCATGCTGAAGGCGATAGAGAACGCGCTCGAAAAGGGCATGTGAAACGCATCGAAAGGGGGAACGCATGAAGGTCAGCGTCGTATACTATTCGAGGACGGGAAATACGCGCAAAGTCGCGGAGGCGATGGCCGCGGCCGCGGGCTGCGAGGCCCGTTCGCTTGACGGGATTCGCGCGCCGGTCGAGGCCGACGCGCTTCTGATCGGATGCGCGATTTACGCCGGGCGCGTTCCTCCGGAGGTCAGCCGGTTCATCGAGGGACTCGATCCCGGGAAGATCGCCCGCGCGGCGGTTTTCTGCACCTCGGTCAAGGGCGAAAAGGCGAATGACATCATGAGGGGTCTTCTCGCGGAAAGGGGTATCGCGGTCGAGGACGCGGGTTTCTCCTGCAGGGGAAAGTTCATGTGGAAGAACGCCGGATGCCCGTCCGCGGACGATCTTGAAAGCGCGAAGGAATTCGCGGCCAAGTTTCGGTGAGGGTTCTTTTTCGTCCCGCGCGGTCCTGATTTTCTTCTCGCCTCCGTCGGGCGTTTGACGGATCACGGAATAATGGTAAAATCGCGTACCTATGGAGTTCACGACCGCCGAAAAGGAATATTTCTCGGGCTTCAGCCTCCCGATGTCCCTGAGCCCGTCCCTTGCGTGGCCGCGCGGGGACGAGCCGTATTTCGCCCTCGTGTTCGTCGAGCGGGGAACGCTCACGGTACGCGCGGGAAGCGGCGAATGGGCGGCATGCCCCGGCCCCGTCGTATTGCTCTTGCGTCCCGGGCATTCGGTCCGGGACGTATGCGTGAGCGGCGGAGAGGCGACAAGCCTGGTATTCCGCCTCGACGCGCTGAACTCGACGTACGCGAGAGTCGGCAAGGATCATGCGGTTCCGGACGTGCCCGATCTCTTCTTCCTTCGGCCGTTCCGCGAGCTTCCCCCGCGCGGCTTTCTCGCGAGGGGCGTCTCGCTCGCGTTCGCGCGAAAGCTTTCCTCGACGTTTCGTAACCTTGACATTCAGCTCAATCGTGATCAAGGCGAGTATTGGCCCTGTCTCTCCCGATCCTATCTCCTCGAGTCGCTGATCCTGATGGAGCGGAACGGCTACGTTGACGCGGAGCCCCTTCCCGCGATGCATCCGGAGCCGCAGGGACTTGCCGGGAAGGTATACGAGTATCTCCATCTATCCTACGCGGATCGTCTTTCCCTCGACGGGATCGCCTCCCGCTTCGCGACGAACCGTACCGATCTCAACGAGGCCTTTCGCGCGGAGTACGGCGTAACCGTGATGGCGTGCCTCGCCGACGTGCGCATGGAGGTCGCGCGCGCGTTGCTTCGCAATACCGGCGTGCCGATTTCGGAGATCTCGTTTCGCGTGGGATTCTCCGACGAGTCCTACTTCGGGAGGGCTTTCAGGAAAAAATGCGGGATGACGCCGCTCGAGTACCGAAAGTCGGTTCCGGATCCGTATCAGGCGACGCTGGCTCGATAGGGGCGCCCGAACGCGATCGGTTCTGCGGGAAATCCGGAAAATCCTGCGCATACACCCTTCAATAGAACCGGTCCCCTCCCTATCATCGCGGGACGGAGGATACAATGAAGAAACGCAGTAACGTCGCAAGACTCGCGGCAGTCCCGGTCGCTTTGGCCGCGCTGATCGTCGCCGCGTCCTGTTCCCGAAGCCCGCGCGAGCTGTCCGTCACGGCGATGACCGACGGAACGGCCTATACCGGAGGATTTTCGACGGCGACTCACGGGTACGCGATCGGGGACTTCGGGCTCGCGCTCTATACCGACGACGGCGGAAAGACCTGGAATCGCGGGGCGAATTCCTCGATGGCCCTGTACGCGCTCGATTCCCTTGACGCGATGACGTGCGTCGCCGCGGGAACCGACGGAAACGTGACGATGACGGCCGACGGCGGAAAGACCTGGAGACGGCTCGCCGACGTGCCGGCTCGGCGCGTGAAGTCGGTGAGCTTCGCGAATTCAAATCTTGGCTGGGTCGCGGGCAAAGGCTGGATCGGCGAGACCGTCGACGGCGGTTCTTCTTGGAATGCGATTCCCCTGCCGCCCGGCGTGGTGATGGCGGAAACGGTCGCGTGTCGGGCTCCGGGGCACGGGGCGCTTCTCTCGTCGGACGGATCGCTCTTCGCGACCTCAGACGGCGGAACGCGATGGGATATGGTATCGAAACCGGTAAACCGAAAGGATTCCGCGTTCAAGCCCCTGTTCGCCGGCGACAATCATTGCGCCGAACTGCGCGATTCCGGAACCCGCCTCGCGCTCGTGCTGCTCGGCTCGACAAAGGATGGCTTCGCGCTTCGCGGGCTCGTTTCGGCCGATGGTGGGAAAACCTGGACGCCGCCGAAGGACCTCGCGTTGCGCCGCGCGCCGCTGACGGTCAGCGTGGATCGCAGTCTCCTCGTCTCGGTGTTCAACGCCGACTCGACGATCACCCGGGTGAGGTTGAGCGAAGAGTTCTGAACGGGAGCTATTCGCCGGGCGATCGAGGGGGAAACCCCATCCTTTCGGATAAACCGCGGGTGTCCTCCCTCCCATCGCTCTCGGCGCCTTACGAGGTCTAAACTGGTCGTTTTCCTTGCTGCCATCAGTTCGGCTCGATCTTGGTTAGTGCCGAGCCATGAGCGCTGATGCGCTTACGTTTCCCCGTTTGTCCTGTGTTCCGGATAAATCACGAGCGATCAGCGGTACTCCGCACCTATCGTCGTTTCATTTACCGACCACGAAGATAGTTGCATCAAATCACGTTCCTGCTGCGGATCAGAGTCTCCCGATGACAAACTTGCCATCATTGGATCTCCGGCGAAGCGAAACGGAAGCCCCGTGCTCCTCTCGGGTCTATGATGAAATGACGATACCAAGAGTAATCGTGCGAGTGATTGTGGGTATCAACTTGTGAAAGACGCGAGGGGGTATTAATGCTTTTTTAACGAAATAATGAACTGAGTAATTACGGGTAGTTACAATATGAGTCGCGACGATACCTTGCACGGGTCGATAGTACCGGTTGCCGAAGCGGAAAACGCGTAAGGGTCGTTCGATCGATTCATAGTCTCTTCCAGGAAACATCCATAATCCGTTTTATTGCAAACCGTTTCGACTCAACGGAGGAAAATCAATCCCTAATGAGCGATACTTATGCTGATAGAAGGAGGGGCTAAAGATGGTGAAGTCACATATTCGAAAAAAGGCGGGTTTTATCGCCTTTCTCGCGTCCATCTTGCTTGTCCACGCGCCCGTGTTCGCGAGGACATTCACGTTCGATCTCGTGGAATCTTCCCTGGAATTGGCGAGCGGACTCACTACTCGCGTCTGGACGTACGGCGGTACGGTTCCGGGCGTCGCGATTAGGGTAAATCAGGGAGACACGGTCGTCGTCGATGGCTATAACCGATTGCCCGTGACTACCAATATTCATTGGCACGGGCTTGTCGTTCCGAACGATCAGGACGGGCCGACGATAGCGATAAAGCCAGGTGAGCGTTTCCGCTTTCAATTCGTCGCGGGCGAATCCGGCACGTATTGGTATCACAGCCATCTCCGCCCCGTCCTCGAGCAGATGGATATGGGTCTCTACGGGGCCTTCATCGTGACCGCCCCGGAGGACGCGGCGTATTCGATCGATGAGACCTATATCCTTGATGATTGGCTGCTCGACGCGCGGGGGCGTCGTTTGCAGGGTACCGATCGGGGAGGAATGGAACGATTGGGAAACATCGAGACGGTTAACGGAAAGACGGGAACCGCGATCCAGCCGCTGACGCTCAAGAACGGGCAATTGGCGAAGCTTCGGTTCATCAACGCTTCCACGGCGGCCGTACATACCCTCAAGGTCTCGGGGCATTCATTCCGCGTCACGCATTTGGACGGACATGCCCTCAGCGAGCCCTTCATGACCGATACCGTTCGGTTGGGCCCGGGCGAGCGGATCGACGCGGAATTGTCAGCCACGGGCAAGGCCGGAAACGTTTACGCGATCTCGAGCGATCGTCCCGATTACGGAATGGTGATACCGATACGGTACGCGAGTGGCTCGGTTCCCGCCGTCGAGTCGTCATTTAAACCTCCAAAATCGCGCGCGTTTACCGGGATAGACGCCCGGGCGCCTGACTACGTTCTGGAATTGAACTCGACGATGAACATGGACGGAGGCATGATGCATTCGAACGGCTCAGGCGGAATGATGGACGGCAGCATGATGCATTCCGGCGGTTCAAGCGGAATGAGGGGCGATTCAATGATGAACATGATGCGGTGGACCATCAACGGGAAATCCTGGCCCGATACCGCGCCGCTCAGGGTAAAGGTCGGAACCGTCGTCAAGGTCCGGTTCGTGAACAAGGATACCATGATGCACAGTATGGATCATCCCATGCATCTTCACGGGACCTACTTTCAGGTATTGTCTGAGAATGGCCGAAAACCGGCAAGAGAAACATGGAAAGACACTGTCAACGTCCCCGCTGGTGAATCCGTTGATATCGCGTTTCGGTACTCCAATCCGGGAGATTGGATGCTTCATTGCCACATTATCGATCATGAAGACAATGGCTTGATGACAATGATACAGGCATATTAATCGTCAGCTTTATCGCGGCGGTTAGTACAGTCTTGGATATAGGCGTTCCGTAAAGCGTGTCCTCCCTCCGAGTCGCTCTCGGCGCCTTACGAGGTCATCCATGGCCTCTTTACCTCGCATTCGCTCGGCGTTCCCTCGTGACCGATTCAGCATCCTGCATGCTTAAAAATCAAAAAGGCCGATCCGTATGGATCGACCTTCGTGATTATCAGCCAAGATGCGGAATCGCCCTCCAGTCGTGAACATCCTGTTCGCTCCTTACGGGCCGCTTCCGGTCACTGTCGCCGCCATCCATGGCGGTTAATCCTCGCATTCGCTCGGCGTTCCCTCCTGACCGATTCAGCATCCTGCATGCTTAAAAATCAAAAAGGCCGATCCGTATGGATCGACCTTCGTGATTATCAGCCAAGATGCGGAATCGAACCGCAGACCTGCACGTTACGAGGGTGCTGCTCTACCGACTGAGCTATCTTGGCGCGATACGGGTTAATATTAGCAAATTATCGCGGGGGAAGTCAATCGCGCGCGCTTGCGCCCCGAGGGGACTTTTCTCCGGCGTTATACCGGTTCCTTGCTCCGCCGCGCGTTCACGAAGCGGGAGAGCTCGGTGATGTTCTTGACCACGACGCGGTCGTCGAAGAGTTCCATCTTTCCCTGGTCGATGTAGCGGCGAAGCTCGTCCTCGACCTCGGCCGCGGGAAGGCCCGCCCAGCGGGCGATCTCGTCGATCGTGGTCGTGAAGCTCCGCATCTCGGTCGTGCGGTCGAGGGTGGGCTGGGTCTCGTCGAGCATGAGGAAGACGTCGCCGACGCGCGCGAGCTTGTCGGGCACCGTGAGGACCATGAAGCGCCGTTTTTGCGCGAAGATGCGCTTGACGAAGGTCTTGAGGAGTTTCATCGCGATCGCGGGATTCCCCATCATGAGGACCTCGAAGTTCGCCTTGTTGAACTCGAGCGCCTTCACGTCGTCGTAGGCGATCGCGGTCGCGGAGCGGGGGGAGTTTTCGAGGATGGCCATCTCGCCGAAGATCTCGGAGGGTTGGAGGATGTCGAGGTTTTTCTCGAATCCGTTGACGATCTTGATGAGCTGGACGCGTCCCGACTGGATGAGGTAGAAGCAGTCTCCCGGCTCGAATTCGGAAAAGATGACCGAGCCTTTGGGAAATATCTTGGCGAAGCGCGAAAACGCGGCGAATACGTCACTCATGGTTCAACCTCCGCAGGACTCGTACAGCTCCCGCAGTTTCGGGGCGAGTTGGGGCGCGGCCATGCTGAGGGCCTTGCCGAAGAAGGCCTTGGCCTTGTCGTTCTGATCCATCCGTTGATAGCACAGGCCCATATACATGAGCACCTCGGCCATCTGGGGCGACTTGGGGTCATGGCTGATGAAGGTCGTCAGGAGCTGGACGCAGCGGACGTACTCATCCTGCTCGTAAAGGCTCTTTCCCGCGCCGACGTAGGCTTTGGCGAGCGCGGGCGAGTCGCCGATCTCGATGATCGAATGGTACTGTTTGTAGGCTTCGTCCCATTTTCCCTGTCCGGCGAGTCCCTCGGCGAGGGTGAGCGCGAGGTTCGGGTCGTTCCCGACGGGACCGCCTTCCTGCCTGCCCGCGCCCTGGAATCCCTGTCGCGCGGCCGCCTGATGCTCGCCGAAGGCGCGGGTCGAGACGAGGGTGTTTTGCGCGATCTGCTTCATCTCCTGGACGTGCTTGCCGGTCGGGAAGAGCTTGAGGTAGCGGATGGCGACCTCGGAAGCGGCCTTGTATTGCTGGGACTGGAAAAAGCAGTTCGCGACCGAGAACATCCCGTCGTCGGGATTCGTCTGTTCCTCGCTGTGGAGGAGGCTCTCGATCTGCCGGTGGATGTGCCTGAGCTGGTTCGAGAAGACCTTGAGCATCTTCATGATGATGCGGGTATTGGACTGGGCGAAGGCCTCGAACTCCGCGGTGGAAAAGGACAGCACGTTGGATTCCGAGATGACCATGACGCTTTCTTCGCGGGGAAGGTGCCCGAGGGCCGATTTGACGCCGAAGAATTCGCCTTCCTTGATGTATTCCGTTACCTGTTTGCCGGTTTCGATATCGGTCGAGGTGAGCGCTATTCGGCCTTTCTGGAGGAGAAAGACTCGGTCATCGACGTCCCCGGCGAAGTACACGACCGAATTCGGCTTGAATTGAACGGCTTTTGGCATGACGCTCCCTCGGTTTAATATGGTAAAAAGTATACCACATATCCCGTGCGTGCGTCCATTTTTTATGATACTATCCCCTTCGAACCATGATAGACCTTCACGCGCATTCCCGCGCATCAGACGGATCGTTTACCCCCGCCGAGCTCGTCGGCCATGCCCGCGAATCGGGGCTTTCAGTCGTCGCGCTCACCGACCATGACTCGGTTTCGGGCAATACCGAGGCCGCCCGCGCCGCGTTGAGCGCAGGCATCGGCTTCCTTCCGGGAGTCGAGCTCGATATCGAGTGGAAACCGGGCGAGTGCCATCTGCTCGGCTACGGGATCGGCTCGGTTCCGGAGGTTTCCGGTGATACGGGTGCGCCTGACGCGGCACTGTCCGCGGCGACAGGGGGGGCTGCGCGTCGACGATACGGCGACATAGCGGGTCCCGAGGGGATATCCGCGCCCCGGTCTCTCGTGGAACTCCTCGTCAGGCTCAACGAGGACCGGAAAAACCGGAATCGCGAGATTGCCGAGCGGATGCGCGCGGGCGGGATCGACATCGACCTCGAGCGGGTCGAGGCCCTTGCCGCGGGCGGTACCGTCGGTCGCCCGCATTTCGCGCAGTATCTCGTCGAGGCGAAGGTCGTCAAAAACCGCCAGCAGGCCTTTGACCGGTATCTCGCGAAGGACCGGCCCTATTTCATCGACCGGAAGAGCATCCCGCTCGACGAGGGGATCGAGGCGATCAGGGCCTCGGGCGGCGTTCCGGTGCTCGCGCACCCGCTTTCCCTCTACGTTTCCTGGGGACATCTTTCCGGCATTCTCGCGAATTTCCGCGACCGCGGCGTCGCGGGCATCGAGGCCTGGCATCCCGCGGCGCGGATCGTCGACTGCGAACGGCTCGAGAAGCTTGCGGGTGAACTCGGGCTTTTCGTCACGGCGGGGAGCGACTTTCACGGCGCGGCTCGGCCCGACCGGAAGATCGGGAAAACCGCCGGTCGCCGTCCCATCGAAGACCGCTTCCTTCCGGCGGAACTCGAGCCCTACGTCATCAGGCCCTGAAAGGGTGCCTTTCCTCCCGCTTACCCTTCCTTGAGGAAATCGGGGACGGTCTGACTCCAGCGTCTTAAGGAGAGCGCCTCGAAAAGGTGCTCCTTCCCGATATCCCGCTCGCCTGAGATATCCGCTATCGTCCGCGCGACCTTGAGCGCGATATGGGCGCTCCTCCCCGAAAGCCGCGCGGTCCTGAGTCCGCTCGCGAAGGTCCTCGCGAGGGCCGGGGATAGGGCGCAGTATTCGCGAATCTCTGACGGGCCAAGCCGGGCGTTGAGGCGTCCGGCCTGGCCGTGTCGCGCTTCCTGCGCGAGTCGCGCCCGTTCGATTCCCGCCCTGAGCTCCGCGGTCGAAAAGCCCGACTCCCCATCCTCTCCGGCAAGGGCCTCGGGGTCGGGGAGGGCGACCTGAACCCGGAGGTCGATCCGGTCGAGGAGGGGAACGGTCAATTTTCGCCAATACCGCTCGATGATCGCCGGATCGCAGGTGCATATCCGTCCCTCCGCGCCGAAATTCCCGCACGGACAGGGGTTGATCGCCGCGAGGAGCTGGAAGCGCGCCGGGAAGGTTCCCGTTATCCCCGCGCGGCTCACGGTTACCCAACCGGTCTCGAGCGGCGTCCTGAGCGCCTGGAGGGCTCCCGGGCGGAACTGGGTCGCCTCGTCGAGGAAGAGGGTCCCTCCGTGGGCGAGGGATATCTCCCCCGGGCCGCAGAGCCGTCCCCCGCCGATCATCCCCTCGAGGCTCGCGTTTTGATGCGGTTCCCGGAAGGGCGGCCGTTCGATGAGGACACTGGAGCCATCCGCCCGGGCGATGGGACCGGCGATACCGTGGATCCGGGTGACCTCGATCGCGGTTTCCTCGTCGAGCGCGGGAAGGATGGCGGGGAAGCGCCTGAGCGCGAGGGTCTTCCCGACGCCCGGCGGCCCGTAGGCGATGAGATGATGCCCGCCCGCGGCGGCGATCTGGAGCGCCCGGACGAGGGTTTCCTGCCCGCGCACGTCCTCGTAGCCTTCAAAGGGCGAATCCTGCTCCGGAATCGCCTCCCAGCGTACGGCCGGGGCGCGGGATTCGGTTTCCGGGATCACCGCGACGCCATCCCTCGATTCCCGGTGCGCCGTACCGCCTGAGGCGCCTGCCCTCCCGGCGCCTTCCGCGCCGCGTTTCCGATTTTCGCCGCCGTCGGCTCCTTCCCCCGCGACGGGCTGCTCACCCCGGGCGATGGCCTCGAGGGCCGCCAGCGCGTCCGCGAGCCGATCGACCGCGATGACCGAGGCTTCCTTCATGAGCGCGGCCTCGGCCCGGTTACCCGCGGGGATGATGCAGTCCCGAACCCCGTCCTCGAGCGCGCGCGAAACCGCCGCGAGCACCCCGGAGACGGGACGGACGAATCCCGAAAGTTCGAGTTCACCGAGGATCAGCACCCGTCCGGCGATACCCCCGTGCGCGAGTCCCCTCGCCGAGGCGAGCACCGCGAGCGCGATCGCGAGATCGAACGCGCTTCCCTCTTTCCGGAGATTCGCCGGGCTCAAATTGATGAGAATGCGCTCGCGGGGATACTCGAGCCCCGAATTCCTGATCGCGGCGCGCACCCGCTCCCGCGCCTCCTTGACCGCGCCGTCGGGCAGGCCGACAATATCGACGGCGGGGATTCCCCGTCTCAGGTCAGCCTCTACCTTGACGAGCTCGCCCGCGTAGCCTTTTCGCGAAAAACTGACGATTTCCACCGGTGCCCTCCGCGTCTTGTTATCGCTCGCGTTGGGACTCCCCGGCCACAATTCGGTTGACAGATCGTTCAAATCCATTAAGATTACGGGTATATCCTGAATTTGAGGTTTACTAAACTTGAAAACGACCGATTTATCGCCTGCACTTGCCGCGCAACTCGTTTCAGAAGGCGTCGACCTCGATCGCGTAACCCGTTTTTTGAATGACCTGAACGCGGGAAGATTCTCGAATCCCGATTGCGTCCATCCCTCGTCCTTGCCCGATCTTTCCAATCCTGCCGTCATCGACCGCCGCGGCGACGCTTCCTGGACCATGGACGAAGACCTCGCGCGCGCGCGATTCGGGGAGCTTGACCTCCCGTTCACGCCGGAGTCCCTGGCCTCGTCGGTGCGCCCCTCTTCCGGGGCCGCGGGAACCCTTTCGGGCCGCTCGCTTACCTTCGACGAAGCCGCCCTCGAGACGATCGGTCTCCATCTTTACCCGAAAGCCGCGTACGGCGTCCTCAACGGCGGTTCCGCCACGACCTACGCCGACGTCAAGAAAAACCAGTCGCTCGATCCCGCGCTCTTCGATCGGTACCGCGCCTGGTTCGACTCGCTCGGCTCCCTGTGCCGGGGAAAGCCGAAGGGAATAACCCCGGCGTTCATCAATCCCGACGGTACCCCGGGGTATAGCTTCCTCCTTCTCAAGCTCAGGATGCTCCTCGAGCATAAAAGGCGGTACGTCGAGCGCGTCGGACCGCTTCCGTCGGTCATCCTTCCCGCGTTCCAGATGACGAGCTTTCAGACCGACCGGGCGATTCTCGACGCCTTCCGCGACTACGTGATGGCGGACGAGCTCAAGCCCCTCGCGGATAGCCTCGGCTGTCCCTCGCTCGAGCTTTTCACCGCGACGCAGAGCATGATGGCCGCGATCACCCATTCCGCCGAAGGGTCTCCCCGTCGCGTATTCGATCGCGCCTTCGGGAGTCTTGACCGCGGAATCGCCATTCCCGGCGGCCACGGGCAGAACTTCGAGATACTCGCCCCGATCTACCGGAAGCTCCGCGCCCAGGGCGTCCGCTATGTCTGGCTCGGGAACATCGACAACATGGGCTATACGGTCGATCCCGTCTCGCTCGCGATATTCGCCCTTTCGGGAAAGGAAGCCGCCTTCGAGGCGTCCTGGCGTACGCCGATGGACGTGAAGGGCGGGATCATCGTTACCGATTCGGGCGGAAATCTCACCTGCGCGGACATCGGCGCGGGCATTTCCTTTCCGGAAGTATTACAATTCGAAAAAGAGGGAAAACCGGTCCTGTTCAACTGCGCGATCGGTCTTTTCGATCTCGACGCGCTTATCGCCCGTCTCGAGACGCTCCCGTACGAGTTGCCGCTCAGGATCTCCGACCAGGACAAGGATGCCGGCCGATACGCGCAAGCCGAGCAAAATACCTGGGAGGTAATCGGGCTGCTTGACGAACCGCTCATCCTCGCCGTCGAGAAGTCTCGCCGCTTTATCGCCGCGAAGATGCTCATGGAGACGATCCTGACGAGTCTTCCGCCGGACGACGGGGATCTTCCGGGAGCCGAGGGCGGTTCCGGGGCAAGCGCGGTCGCCGGGGAACTTCATCGCGGCCTTATCGCCCTCTTTGGGGCCGAATACGGGCTCGTTCTCGAGGACGGCCGTTGGAGTCTTCCGCGGGACTGAGGACAAAGACGGGCAGGGTGTCGACAGAAGAAAAATGAAAATTTGCCTTGACAAATGGCTAAACCGGTTTAATACTTAGGTAAAACGGTTAAGTAAACCGTTTTAAATAGCATGTCTTCAAAGTATGGAGGAGAGAAATGAAGAAGATTCTGTTTGCCATTCTCGGCCTGGCACTGATTTCAAGCGCGGTTTTTGCCCAACCGGTTTCGCTCGAAATGTATTACTACAAGCAGGAAAACCAGGAAGGACTCAAGAAGCTCGTCGAGACCTACACCGCCAAGACCGGCGTCAAGATTTCCCTTTTGATCGTCCCGAACGACGCCGACGCGACGATGTCCGCCCGCGCCGCCCAGGGTAAGCTTCCCGACATTCTCCAGATGCAGTCCTATGCCCGCGTCCAGGAGTACGCTTCCAAGGGCTACGTTCTCGATCTTACCAAACAGCCCGTGCTCTCGAAGGTAGTCGACAGCGCGAAACCGTCCGTGACCTATAACGGAAAGCTCTACGCCCTCCCGATGGACTACGCCGGAATCGGCATCATCTACAACAAGGACATCTTCGCCAAGTACAAGCTCAAGGAGCCGACCACCGCGCGCGAGCTTGCTCGCGTCTGCAAGACCCTCAAGGATAACGGGATTACCCCGTTCGCCGGCCTTCTCGCCGAGAACTGGTCCGCGGGGCATTTCATCACCCTCGTGCATACCTCGCTGCTCGTCGGCGACTCGAAGATCCCGGTCGACACGTTCATCGCCGACATGAAAGCCGGAAAGACGAGCTACGGCGTCGTCGACAAGGCGAAACTCTTCGCCGCCCTCGATTTCTATCGCGACAACATGGACCCGAAGGCCTCCGAGTGGGGATGGAACGAGCAGCAGGCCGCGTTCGCGCAAGGCAAGGCCGCGATGATGGTGCAGGGCCTCTGGTCCTACGGCGCCGCGATCGGCACGAACCCGAAACTCAACTGCGGCTTCATCCCGTACCCGGTATTCGATAACGCGAAACTCAACAAGATGTACGCCGACATCGACTCCTGCTTCGGCGTTTCCGCCCAGTCCCCGAAGGACAAGCAGGCCGCCGCGCTCGCGTTCCTCGAGTGGCTTAGCACCCCCGAAGCCCAGAAGATCTGGGTCGAGGACTACAAGCTCGTTCCCGCCTTCAAGGGAGCCGATCTCACGAGCATGAAGCAACCCTTCCAGGACCTTCTCGCCTCGGTAAGCAAGTCGGGCGCGTATCCCTGGGCGTTCTCGTCCTACCCGACGACCGCGTTCGAGGACGGATGCAAGAACGGCGCGCAGCAGTACATGTTCAAGAAGGTTTCCGCCGATCAGGTCATCGCGAACATCGACGGGATCTGGGCGAAGGCCGTCAAGAAGTGATTATTCGGCCCTCTCCGAGGGCCGGTAATTCCCCTTTCGGGCCGTGACGGGCTGTTGTTGGCCCTCACGGCCTTTTTTAAAGGCGTATCGTTTCCCAAGGAGTCATCATGGTAGAATCGCGAACGCGGAAGTACGGCTATTTCCTGGCCTTTTTGCTTCCCTGCCTCGTCCTCTACGTCACCTTTTTCATCTATCCGTTCCTGAACGGATTCTATATCTCGCTCACGAACTGGGACGGGCTTACCCCGCGCGCGCCGATCATCCTTGACGGCCCGACCTTCGAGGACCGTATCCTCGCGAAGATACCCAAGCAAACGGACAGGGAGTATATCCTGAGGCTATATTCGAAGAACGGGGAAGACGGTTCCTGGAGCCGGCTCGCGCTTTCCGGTCACGAGCGGCGCAGGGCCGAGTCGATCATCGCGAAGACGGGGTACGAGCCCGACGCGAACCGCTTCGTCGGGCTCAGGAACTATATCGACATCCTCTCGGGTAAGGTCGCCGAGACCTTCTATCCCCGCTCGTACGGGCAGAACTTCTACACGAAAACCTCGGCGCTGCCGCAGCGCATCGAGAAAAAGGACTTCGACCGGCTCTTCCTCTCGAAGCTCTCGAGGGCAGAGCGCGCGATTTTCGACGCCGCCTACGCCGAGCAAGAGGACGCCTTCGTCCTTTCCGACGGGTCGAGCGAGTTCTCCTTCGAGGACATGATATGGCTCATCCCGGAGGTCGACGCCGAGGCGAGGATCGATCCCGACTCGGTGACCTCCTTCATCGACGGCGTCCGCGCCGCCTCCCTCGCGGGCGACCGGGCAGCCTTCGACGCCGCGCTCGCGTCCTTCGTCTCGGGCGCGGATACCGGCGTCGCGCTCGGGGGCGCGAGCGCTGAAACGGTCGGGAAGGGCGCCGAGGGAATCCGGTCGCTCGCCCCCCTCAAGAATCTCCTCGCGGAGAAGTGGGCGTCGCGCGGTTTTGACCTCGGGGTCATCGGCTTCACGGTCTTTTTCGCCTTCTTCTCGGTCGTGGGCATCAACCTTCTCGCGTTCCTCCTCGCGCTCGCGCTCGACTCGGGCATCCACGGGCAGAAGGGGCTCCGCTCGGTTTTCTTCCTCCCGAACGTGCTGTCGATGGTCATCGTCGCGCTCATCTGGAAGATGCTCTTCAACCAGCTCTTCCCGAAGCTGACGGGCATCGAGCAGTGGCTGAGCGATCCCGGAAAGACGCCCTGGCTCATCGTGCTCGTCGCGGTCTGGCAGGGCGCGGGCTACTACATGATCGTGTACCTCGCGGGCCTGCAGAACATCCCGACCGACGTCGTCGAGGCGGCGAAGATCGACGGCGCGGGGAGCTGGCACCGCTTCCGGCACATCACGCTCCCCCTGCTCCTGCCCGCGGTGACGATCTCGCTCTTTCTCACGATCGCGAACGCGCTCAAGAGCTTCGACATGATCTACGCGATGACCTCCGGATCGGCCTATACCTTCGGCACGGTGCCGGTCGTCCTCGACATCTTCTTCGACGCGTTCGCCCGCAAGCAGGCGGGAATGGCGACCGCGAAGGCCATGCTCCTTTTCGCGCTCATATTCGCGATTACCGCCACGCAGCTCGCTGTCATGAAAAAACGGGAGGTCGAGCAATGAGCAACGCAAAAAGATACGTCGCGGCGAGGCGCGTCCTCACGGTTTTAATGGTCGTCGTCGCGCTCGTCTTCTTCTATCCGGTGATCTACGTGATCATCAACGCGTTCAAAGCGGACGCCGAGATAACGCTCAATCCGATGGGGCTCCCCGAGAGCCTGAACTTCGCCAATTTCGTCCGCGCCTGGACGGTGATGGAATTCCCGCGCGTGTTCCTCAACACCCTCGCGATCACGACCTTCGGCCTCGTCGGGATAATCCTCTCGAGCTCGATGGCCGCCTACATCCTCGCGCGGACGGACACGAAGCTCTCCTGGTTCATCTACGGGTTCTTCGCCTTCGCGCTCGTCATCCCGTTCCAGATCATCATGGTGCCGATCGCGGTCCTCGCCGCGGACTTGCATCTCATGAGCATCCCGGGTATTATCCCGATGTACTGGGGATTGGGATGCCCGACCGCGATCTTCATGTTCCACGGGTTCGTGAAGGGCGTGCCGCGGGAGCTCGAGGAGTCCGCGGCGATCGACGGCGCGGGCCAGTTCTACATATTTTTCAACATCGTGTTCCCGCTCCTCAAGACTATCGTCGCTACGGTCGCCGTCATAGACGCGCTGTGGCTGTGGAACGATTTCCTCCTTCCGCTCATCGTGGTGAAGCAGGGGACGATCCAGCTCGCGCAGATGATGTTCAACGGTCAGTTTCTCAAGGAGTACGGTGCCATGTCAGCGTCCCTCGTTCTCTCCGCGTTGCCCATCGTCATATTCTATCTGGCGCTCCAGAAATACATAGTAAAGGGTATCGCCGCCGGGGCGGTAAAAGGGTGAGGATGAGAGCCACCATCAACGATATAGCCCGAAGGGCCGGGGTCTCCAAGACGACCGTCTCGTTCGCGTTCAACAATCCGTCGAAGATCTCCCGCGAAACCTGCGCGAAGATCATGGAGATCGCGGGCGAGCTCGGCTACGTGCCCGATCCCGTCGCGCGAACCCTCGCGACGCGGCAGACCGGCTCGATCGGGCTTCTCCTTCCGCAGGCCATCCACGAGGTTTTCCAGAACCCCTATATCGCGGAGGTCATGCGCGGCATCGGCTGCGTATGCGACCGCGAGGGCCTTTCCCTCGGCGTCCTTTCGCCGCTCAAGGGCGTGCTTTCGCACACGGTCAGGAACGCCGCGGTCGACGGGATCATCACGCTCGGCATCGGGCCGGGGATGAGCGTGCTCGAGCTCTTCAGGCAGCGCGGGCTCCCGTTCGTCACGATCGACGGCGGGATGAAGGAAGGTCTCGTGAACGTCGGCATCGACGACGAGGCCGCCGCAGAGGCGCTTATGGACGTCGTGCTCGCGCGCGGCCACCGCGAGATCGCCGTCTTCATGCTCAAGAACGTCACTCTCGCCGAGGCCGGCGATCACTTCAGCCAGACGAACGACCTTCGCCTGAACGGCTTCAGCCGCTCGCTCGCCAAGCGCGGGCTCTCGTTCGGCGGTCATACCGGGATCCGCGTCTGCCACACCGAGGCGACGAAGGAATCGGGGGCCCGGGCGACTGCCGAGCTCCTCGCGGAAACGGCGCGGCCCACCGCGATCATCTGCCTCGCCGACGTCCAGGCGCTCGGCGTGTACGAGGAATGCGCGCGCGCCGGCCTTTCCGTGCCGCGCGACGTGTCGGTGGTCGGGTTCGACGACGTGCCTTTTTCCGCCTTCATGAGCCCGCCGCTCACCACCCTCCGCCAGCCCGGCTACGAGAAGGGAGAGGCCGCGGCCCGCGCCCTCGTCGAGCTCATCGCGAAACGGCCCGCGGAATCGGTGACGATGCCCGCCGGGGTCGTCATTCGCGACTCGCTTTCCGAGCGAAAGAAATAGGTCTTTTCCCGAGATATCGCTAGTCGGGAGCCTTTACGCTCTCGAGCATTTCCCGTACCGACGGTCCCGTGCCCGAGGGCTGACCGATGTTCGGCAGGGAGAAAAACCGCTGGAGACAGTGGCCGGCAGCGCCGTACGCTACGGCGTCCGCGCCGAGCGACGCCGGCGATACCGCGCAGCGCTGCGGCGTCTCGTAGGGCCATTTGAGCGCGATCTCGTCGCGGATCCTCGCCGCGAGGCTTTCGGTGAGGTCGGGGCCCAAGCCCCCGATGAATACGTTGTTGAGATTGAGTATGTTGACGAGGAAGGCGACGTGCCTCGCGAGCTCGCCGAGCACTGTGCCGGTTACCGTGAGGTCGACGCCGACCCGCTCGCCCGCGGTGTCGTTCGACTGAAACTGCCCGGAATTGCCCGGTTCCCACAGGACGCTCCGAAACTCCCCCGAGGAGAATTCCGCGCCGTAATGCGGTTGGCCGTTCAGGATGAAGCCGAATCCCGCCGCGAGATTGCGCCTGCTTTCGGTCGAGCCGGTGATCTTGCGGATCTCGGCGAGGAGGAAGAGCGCGTTCTCGAGGTTCATGCCGTGCCTGATCGTGATCTCGGAAAGGCAGCCCGCGCGCGCGTCGTTCTCGATGAAGACCGGGACCCCGTATTTTTCCGAGGCCCACGCGCAAAAGTTTACCTCATCGCGTATCATTAAGGGTATGGACCGGATGATGCTGCCGGTAGCGGTATTGACGATGGCGGGCACGCCGACGCCGATCCCGATGAGCGGGACGTTTCGGCGCTCGGCCTCCCCGGCGATGCGTGCGACGGCTGCGTCGAAGGCGTCGAAAACCGAGGTGACGGCCATCTCTTCCCTGATGCCCGCGATCTCGTTTCCCGCGAGGTCCACGAGCAGGGCGCGGAAACCGTCGGTATTGATCTCGATCCCGAGCGCGCAGGCGAATTCGCTGACGATCTCGAGCTGGATCGGCTTCCTTCCCCCGAGCGGGCCGGCTGATCCTTGCGCGAATTCCCTTATGATGCCGATCTCGCCGAGCGCGCCGACTATCTTCGTGACGGTCGATTTGTCGATGCCGAGCTGCTGGGCTATCTCGATGCGGCTGATCCCCTTGACCTGCCAGATGAGTCGAAGGACGCGGGACAGATTGAGATCTCCGGGCGCGTTAAGGGTTTTCATTATTGTACCATGATATCAGCATGTAAAAACCGTGGCAAGCGAGAGGCTGGCGGGGGCAAAAGGCGCTGACCGCGGGTTACGGGATCTGCTTCCCCATAAAAGGGGGTGACACGCAAGATACCCCTTGTCGAGGGACGGCGTTCAATGATAGAAACTATGATCGGGGTGCCGTTCGCGGCACGGAAGGGGAGTATATGCTATCCAGGAAAACCAAAATCGTGTGCTCGATGGGACCGACGACCGAGTCGCTTGACGTGGTCTGCGAGCTTCTTCGCGCGGGCATGAACGTCGCCCGCTTCAATTTTTCTCACAGCACCCACGAATACCATAAGACGAACATGGAGCGCGTGCGCGAGGCTTCCCGGATTACCGGAATCCCGTGCGCCCTCCTTCTCGACACGAAGGGGCCCGAGATCCGGACCGGTCTCGTGGCGAACGACGGAAAGATAGACATCAAGGAAGGCGAGACCTACCTTATGACGAACGACGACTGCCTGTCGGTCGCGGCGGGCTCGCCCGAGGCGGGCGGCGAGGGGAAGCCGGGAAGGATCTCCCTGAGCTGGAAGAAGCTCCCCGAGGAGATCAAGAAGGATTGTCGCATCCTCATCGCCGACGGGCTCATCGAGATGCTCGTCCTCGACACCGACGGCAAGTCGACGATCACCTGCCGCGCCCTTAACGCGGGCAAGATCGGCTCCCGGAAGAACGTCAACGTCATCGGGGTCCACCCGGACGTCCCCGTCCTGAGCGAGCAGGACAAGAAGGACATCGAGTTCGGCATTTCCATGGGGATCGACTTTATCGCGGCGAGTTTCGTGAGCTCGGCGGCCGACGTCATGTCGATCCTCCGGTTCATCGAGCCGTTCGGCTCGAAGGTCCGCGTCATCTCCAAGATCGAGAACGAGGAAGGGCTCGACAACATCGCCGAGATCATCGCCGTTTCGGCGGGCGTCATGGTCGCGCGCGGCGATCTCGGCGTCCAGCTCGCGACCGAGCGGATCCCCCTCGCGCAGAAGAAGATCATCCAGGCGTGCAATCTCGCCGGGAAGCCCGTCATCACCGCGACCCAGATGCTCGATTCCATGATCACGAACCCGCGTCCCACGCGCGCCGAGCTTACCGACGTCGCGAACGCGATCTTCGACGGCACCGACGCGGTCATGCTCTCGGGCGAGACCGCGAACGGCGCCTATCCCGTCGAGGCCGTCAGGATGATGGACAAGATCGCGACTACCGTCGAGGGCTCGGAGGAATACCGCGCGAAGATGCGGAACTTCCACCGCTACGACCGCAAGGCGAGCGGCATCGCCGAGATCATGGCCCACGCCGCCTACGACACCGCGACCGAGATCGAGGCGTCCGCGATCCTCACCCCGACGATCAGCGGCAATACCGCTCGCCTTTTGAGCACCTTCCGCCCCGAGCAGTCGATCATCGCCGCGACCCCGAGCGATACCGTGCAGCGCCAGCTCCTCCTCAACTGGGGCGTCGTCCCGCTCCTCGTCAAGATAGCCGAGGATTCCGAGGAGATGACCCAGAACAGCCTCCGCGCCGCGATCGACGCGAACGCGCTCAAGCTTACCGACAAGATCGTCATGGTCGCCGGCATGCCGATCGTGAGCCCGATGATGGTCAACACGATCCGCGTCCTTTTCGTCGGGAACGTGCTCGCGCGCGGCAAGCTCGCCGGCGGTTCCCGCCGCGTGCCCGTCGAGGCGTCGCTGTCGGGCGGTTCCCCTGCCTTTACGACCGTTCCCCGGGCGACCGGCCGCGTCGTCAGGGCCGAGACCCTCGAGGACGCCTTCGTCGCGCTCAGGAAGAAAGGCGGCGAGATCCTCGTGACGCGCAATCTCGACATGTCCTTCGTGCCGATCCTCCGGGTCGTCAACGGCCTCGTCGTCGAGAACCCGACCGACATGACCGAGGAAACCCTCGCGATGATCAATCCGAACCTCGTGTGGGTCTTCGACGTCCCCGGGGCCATGAAAACCCTCGAACCCGGCTTTACGGTAACCCTGGACGCCCGCGAAAACCTCGTGTACGAGGGAACGGTTTAAGGGTTGGGGGTCTTTACACGGCTTCCCGGATTTGCTACTATGAGCTTCCGTATATTCGTAATACAGGGGCTTTTTCGAGCCCTTTCTGAAAGGTAGGTTTAATATGTCCCGGAGATGTGAAATTTGCGGCAAGGGATCGATGAGCGGTAACAAGGTCAGTAAGTCCTACAACCACTCCCGCCGCCTGTGGAAGCCGAATATCGTCGAGGTTAAGACCGAGCTCGGCGGAACGACGATGACCATCAAGATGTGCACCCGCTGCCTCAAGAGCGGATACGTGACCAAGAAGGTGTGATTCCGAAAAGGGGCTTTCCCGCCCCTTCCCTTATTGCCCTATGGCAATGCGGAGCCCGTCATGCGCGGGCTCTATTTTTTTGCCCGAAGCCGTGAGCCCCGTCCACTCGGGGGCGTTTTCCGCGATCCACCGCTCGATCCCGCAATGGGAATAATCGTGACAGATATGGGTGAACCAGGCGCGCTCGGGAGCGACCCGTTCAATGACCGCGAGGGCTTCGCCGAAGGTGAAGTGCGTCGAGTGGGCCCGTGACCGCAGTCCGTCGATCACGAGCTTTTTCGTGCCTTCGAGGAGCCGATACGACCCTTCCGGTATCGCGTTGCAGTCCGTCAGGTACGCCGTGTCCCCGATTCTCCAGCCCAGGATCGGCAACGAACCGTGGAGGAGCGGAATCGGGCGCACCCTGGCTCCGGCGACGGCGATCTCCCCTGACCGAGTGACCTCGTCGCTTACCGGCACGAGCGTGATGCGCGGTTTTCCGCCCCCCAACTGGGTTTCCCGGAATATGTACGAGAAACGCTCGGCGATTTCGCCGACGGCGCTCGCGCTGGCGTACACGGGAAGGCTCCGCTCGCGGCTGAATATCCGCAAGTCGTCGAGCCCGTGTATGTGGTCGGCGTGGGTATGGGTGACGAGGAGGGCGTCGACGCGCTCGATGCGCGCGCGGAGGGCCTGTACGCGGAATTCCGGTCCCGCGTCGATGAGTATCGTCGTGCCGTCGTCGCAGCGGACGAGGGCGCTCGCGCGAAGGCGGTTGTCGCGCGGATCGCTTGATTCGCATACCGCGCAATGGCAGCCGATGACCGGTATGCCGTGGCTCGTGCCCGAGCCGAGAATCTCGAGTTCCATTGGTACGGCCAGTGTAGGATGGCCCGCCACGGGCGGTCAAGGGTAATCGCGTTCCCGACGCCGAGCCGTCCGTATTGCCTTGCAAAATCGCCCGCATACGGGTATTTTAAAGCTATGTCCCGCGAGCGAACTCCGTCGGAATTCATGGCCGTCCTCGATTACATCCTCAATCGATCCACCATCAGGGAAATCGACGCGCTCGAGACCGCGGTGGAGCGGCGAAGGCGGGACCTTGCCGGCTCGGGAGGGGTAATCTCGCTCGATCCCGAGCGCGCCGCCCGGGAGATGGGCGAGACCGTCAGGGATTCCATAAACCGGAGCATGGACGGCATCCGGAATACCTTCCGGCGATTCGCCATCGACACGATCAGGAAGGAAGCGCCCGAGCTTACCGAAGAACAAATGCGCGAGCTCGTCGATTCCTGGATTCCCGAGGAGATGTCGGTCGATCACTCGGGGACGGTTTCCTCGTCCTCGGGGGCTCCCGCCGCGTCGGCGCGGTATTCCGGGCTCGCGAAAAAGGGTCTCGTCGCGGGGATTCCCTGCGACGCGATGCGCGCGATGGTCTATCAGTTTACCGCCTACAGCCAGGGCGCCATGCCCCTCGCCGACGAGGCCGCCCTTCGCGAGGCGGTCGGCGACTGGACCGAGCTCTACTGGAAGAAGTTCCCCCGCGAAATCAAGGCGCTCATAAAGGATTTTCTCTCCGGCTCGCTTTCGGGCGCGGAATTCGATACGGAGCTTTCCGGAATGCTTCGGTAGGAGTGCAACATGAAGGTAGTCATCATCGGTAACGGAATCGCGGGAATCAACGTCGCCCAGGCCTTGAGAAACGCGGAGGCGAAGGGCTCTCCGTGCGCGGAGCCCCTTTCGATCGAGGTGTTCGCGGCCGAGGCCCACCCGTTCTATTCGCGCATCCGTCTTCCCGAGGTGCTTTCGGGCGAGACCGATCCCGACGGTATCGTGTTTTACAAACCCGATTGGTACGAGAAAAAGGCCATAGCGGTGCGGACCGGATGCCCTATTTCCTCGGTGGACGCCGACTCAAGGCGCGTTACGCTCCTCGACGGCTCGTCGGTTCCCTACGACCGGCTCGTGCTCGCGACCGGCTCCTTCGCGAACCATCCGCCGATTCCCGGCTCGCGGCTCCCCGGCGTCTTTACCCTGAGGACCATGGACGACGCGAAGGCCATCAGGGAGAACGCCAAGGCCCATCCCGCTTCCGCCTCGGTAATCGGCGGCGGACTCCTCGGCCTCGAGGCCGCCCGCGCGCTCAAGGACGCAGGGGTCGCCGAGGTTCGCGTTTTCGAGATCTTCGCCCGGCTTCTGCCGAGACAGCTCGACGAGACGGGCGCCGCCATGCTCAAGGCGCGGTTTCTCGCCCAGGGGATCGAGGTCGTCACGAGCGCGGAGACCGCGGAGTTTCCCGCCGCGGCGGACGGATCGAACCGCGCGGGCTTCGTCCGCCTCAAGGACGGCCGGGAATTCCCGAGCGACACGACCGTTCTTTCGATGGGCGTGAAGCCGAACGTCGAGCTCGCCTCCTCGATCGGTCTCGCGATAAACCGGGGTATCGTCGTCGATTCATCGATGCGGACGTCGGATCCCTATATCTACGCGGTCGGTGATTGCGCCGAATTCCAGGGCGTCGTGTGGGGGATCATTCCCGCCGCGCTCGAGCAGGCCCCGGTCGCCGCGCGCGCGATCCTCGCCTCGTGCGGGATGCTTCCGGAAACCGAGGCGACCCCGTACGCGCAGACCGTCCCGAAAACCTCGCTTAAGGTCGCCGACGTCGAGCTTCTTTCGATGGGGAAGGCGATCCTCTCCCCGGAGGAGGAGGCCTCCGGTTCGTTCGAGACCCTCTCCCGGGCGCTTCCCGACGAGGGGCGATACGAGAAGTACGTGCTTTCGCGCGGGGAGGGGGATACCCTTACCCTTGTCGGGGCGATCGTGTACGGGTTCAAAAAGCATCAGGCGATCGCGCAAAAGCTCATGGGAAAGCCCGTTACGCGAGCCGAGATCGAGGGGCTCCTCGACGAGTAAGGACCATGGCAGATGAAAAAAAACTCCCGGGCGCGAAGGTCCGGGAGTTTTTTTTCATTGGGGGTGTCGTCGCGTGACGGAACTATCGCTCCCGATACTCGAAGTAATCGAAATCGGCGCTTCGCCTGCCTCCGGTAAGGTCCGTGCACTGGAGGCCGACGAAGGTTCCCGTAAAGCCCCATCCCGGAGCGGGATAATGCGTCGCGCCCTCGTCGGAGACGCGCGCGGCGTCGAGGACTGGCCCGATGGCGTTCCAGACCGATCCGTCCCGCGACCAGAAGAACTCGAGCTTCTCGCGATCGGAGACGGCGCGAAGGAAAACCCGCTCCGAGGTGATCGCGGCGCCCGAATCGACCGGAACCCCGTCTCCCGCGGGGAACGACCATTTGGTCCCGTCCGCGGAGAGGACCGCGACGACGCGGCCCAGCTTCTCGTCGTGCGTCACGTACACCCAGTGAAAGAGCTCGGTATTGTAGTACCAGATGAGCCCCGCCATCTCCTGCGGGGTTTCGGGCCGGAAGTCGACCGCCGTTTCGGCGACGACGGAAAAGGCCCCGACGCGGCGCGCGATCATGCTCTGCCGGAATTTCGACGAGGGGCTTTCGCCGCCGTACAGTCTGAGGAATCCGGGTCGAGCCTTGAGGCTGAGCCAGTCGCGCGAGACGGGACGCCTGAGCGAGCTGAGGTGGATCGAAAGCTTCTGCGAGTCGAAGTCGAGTCGGGCGCTTTCCTTCTCGAATCTCGTTTCGGGGACGGCGGGGCCTTCGACCTCGAACCGCGCTTCCCTTCCGCCTCCGGCCACGCGAAGCCACGGACCCGCGTCCCCCTCCGGGGTATGCCATTCGACCTTCGTGAGAAAGGTCTCGCGGCCGAGCGGGCAGTTCCCGCGCTCGGTGAGCGGGCGGGCGCCGAGGTGCGCGACGTACCAGGAGCCGTCGGTCGCCTCGACGAGGGATCCATGCCCGGTTTTCTGGATCGGGTTCGCCGGGTTATACCGCGAGCTGATGAGGGGGTTGCCGGGCATCGTCTCGTACGGGCCGTCGATGACGCGGGATCGCGCGACTGTCACCGCGTGCTCGTAGCCCGTACCGCCCTCGGCGACCATGAGGTAATACCAGCCGTTTCGTTTGTAGAGATGGGGACCCTCGGTAACCTTGAGGTCGCTTCCCGCGTAGATGTTCCGCACGGGCCCGACGAGACGCTTCCTGCGGGGATCGTATTCCTGGAGAAGGATGCCCGCGAAGGAATTCCTGCCGGTCGGGAATCGATGGTCCCACATCATGTTCACGAGCCACTTCTTGCCGTCGTCGTCGTGAAAGAGCGAGGGATCGAACCCCGAGGAATTGAGGTACACGGGTTTTGACCAGGGGCCGGTGATCTTCTTCGCGGTGACGAGGAAATTCGGTGTATCCTTGAAGATTCCGTCGAGCGACCTGACGTTCGTGTATATTAGCCAGAAAAGGCGGTCTTTCCGGGTAAGGCACGGGGCCCAAACCCCGCCCGAATCGGGATTTCCGATCATGTCGAGGGTTTTCGGGTCCGAAAGCGGATGCGCGACGAGTCGCCAGTTCACGAGGTCCCTCGAGTGGTGAATCTGGACGCCGGGAAACCACTCGAAGGTCGAGGTCGCCACGTAATAGTCGTCGCCGACCCTGAGGATTGACGGATCCGGATTGAAGCCGGGAAGAATCGGGTTGTGTATGGTGTTCATTAAAGGTCCTTCTGTGCCTTTAATGTAACGTTTTTTCGGGATTAGCGCAAATCGGTCTTTTCCCCGACCTTGCCGTCCGCGCGCTGACCGGTTCCGCGCGAGGCGGCCTCGCGCGTTTACGGGGTCAGTTTTTGGCCTTCGCGGTTTCCTTGACGCTGACCTGCGAGAATACGATGCTCTGGTTCATCGCCATCGCCCGCAAATCGTTCGCGGTCTGCGAAAGATGCTCGGATTGCAGGCTCATCTCGGAGACCGAGACGTTGATCTCGTCAAGACGGCTCTTCGACGTGTTGCTCATGCTTTCGATGACGTCCATGTTTTTCTTGACGCTCACGCCGGACGCCCTGATCCCGTTGATCGAGGAGTCGATCCTGTCCATCGAGTCGTTCGCCTCCTGGAGCGTCGTGACGATGTCGTCGAAGGAGTTCTTCGTGTCGAGCGCGCGCGAGAGATTCGCGCTTACCTGCGCGGCTCCCGTCTCGCTGATGGCTATGATCTCGTCCATGTTTTTCTTGACCTCGGCGACGACGCCCTTGATCGCCTCCGCCGTGTGCCGCGAATTTTCCGCGAGGGTGCGCACCTCGCCGGCGACGACGGCGAAAGACTTTCCCGCCGTTCCCGCGCGGGCCGCCTGGATGGAGGCGTTTATCGCGAGGACGTTCGTGCTTTCGGCGAGTTGCTCGATCGTGGCGGCGAAGCTCTCGACGTCCTTCATGCGGTCGCGGAATTCCCCGAGCTCGTGGCCGATGCCGTCTATCGCGGTCTTGAGCTTTTGCGTGTCGATGTAGGTTTCGTCGCTCGCGCGCGAGCCGTCGCGGGACTGGGCCGACATTTTCGCGACGAGGGTCCCGTACTTCTCGATCGCCGAGACCACGTCCCCGATCATCTGGTTCAGGACCGAAAGTTCCTCGTCGCTCGCCTGTATCCGGTTTTTCTGCTCGCCGATGTCTTCCTTGATGCCGGTTATCGCGCCGCCTATCTGACCCGCCGACCTTGAGGATTCCTCGGCGGCGGCCGCGAGATCATGGCTCGACTCGGCGAGGATCTCGACGTTCTCGATCATATTGAGCATGAGTTCCCGGAAACTGAAGGGCTCGGTATTGAGCGTGGTGACCGCGAGCCCCGAGGCGACCGCGTGATTGATCGTCTCGACGATGGCGGGGTCGTTCACCGTCAGCGCGATCCCGTCGAACTCCCGTTCGATACACGACTCGATCGCGGGATTGAAAAGCGACGCGCGCCCGAAGTCGTCCCAATCCCGAAAGACGTCGACGATCTCGACCTCGACGTCGAGTTCCCCAAGGAGGCGTTTCGCGGCCTCGCCGCCCCGCTGGAGCCCCTCGAAAAAGCCGGTCGAAAGGGGGAGGATGAGGGCAAAGCGGTACCGTCGCTGCGATTTTCGGTGCTCGGGCACGGCCAGTTGCGCCTTTTCCTCGTCCATGAGAATGCGGCAGTCCTTGGCGTCGTCCCAGTAGGTCCGGTAGTTCTCCCTGGTGATCACGAGCGGGGGCATGAACAATTTCGGGCTCACCGGGCGCCAGGAGGCCTCGCACGCGTTAAAGAGATGGATGAGGGCGTTGTAGGCTTGCGCGAAGGAATTCTGCTCGATGAGGCATTCGATGCGGCCTTCTTTGAGGAGGGCCATGTTGTCCGGCATCGCGTCGTACGCGACGAGCTTGACCGGCCGTTTTGCGCTTTCATGGAGCGTTTTCTCGACCGCGGCCGGGGTATGGCCGTCGGTCACGTAGACGAGACTGAGCGAGGGGAACTTGGCGAGAATCGCCTGGGTCGCGGTGACCGCTCCGTCGCGGTTTCCGCCGCTTTCGAAGGTTCCTTCCCACGCGATATCGGGATAGTTCGAGAGGTAATCGAGGCATCCTTTCATGCGAAGGACGTGGTTGACTTGCGTGAACGCCGGGATTTCGCAGGCGACGGAGCCCTTTCCGCCGAGGATGCCCACGATGCGCTCTCCCGCAGTTCGTCCCTCCTGATAGCTGTTGGCCCCGGTAAAACAGATGCGTTTCGAGGGAACGGCGGTCGAGGAGTTGAAATCGTCGATGTCGGTCGCGAGGAGCCCGGCGATCGCCTTTCCTTCCGGGCTTTCGGGCGTCGTGTCGGGGTGTCGTATCTGGATTCTGAGGTCGCCGGAGGCAAAGGTCGAAATTCCCCTGCCGAGGCGCGTCGCGGCCTTCGCGACGGGGCCAGCGAGGTCTTTCCGCACGCGCGCGCAATGCCGGTCGGCGCGGTAAAAGGCCGCGGCGACGGCGATGGACGCCGCGAAGGCGAGCGATGAGACCGCGAGGGACGGGATGTCGGGATACGAGACAAAGGCCGATAAACCGGTGAATGCGACGGGGATCAGGGGAAGGGCAAGACGGGGTAACGGTCTATTGGGCATAAAAAGGTCCTTTTCCTCAGAGTAAGGGCTTTTCCCGACGGCGTCAATGATATTATCGCTTTCGACGGTGGGGCGCGAGCGGATTTCGCCCGCGTTCCTCCGCTTAGTCCCCCATCGTCTTGATCTCGGCGATGCGGTCGCGGATCGTCGCGGCTTCCTCGAACTGGAGGAGCTCGGCGTACTCGGCCATTTGCTTTTCGAGTTCCTTGACGAGTTTTTTCCGTTCCGCCGGGATGAGCAGGTTGTAGCTCGAGACGAGGACCCCGGACTCGGTCTCGGCCGCTTCCTTCTTGATCTCGTTCTCGCGGGTGAGAAGGTCGTTCACCGCCTTCTTGATCGTCGTCGGGGTGATGCCGTGGCTCTCGTTCCAGGCTTCCTGGATCGCGCGCCGGCGGTTCGTCTCCTCGATCGCCTGTTTCATCGCGTCGCTCATCCGGTCGGCGTACATGACGACCGAGCCGTTCACGTTTCGTGCCGCGCGCCCGATGATCTGGATGAGGCTCGTCGCCGAGCGGAGGAAGCCGATCTTGTCGGCGTCGAGGATGCCGATGAACGAGACCTCCGGAAGGTCGATGCCCTCGCGGAGGAGGTTGATGCCGACGAGGATGTCGAACTCGCCCGCGCGCAGTCCTTTCAGGATCTCGACCCGCTCGATCGTCTCGACCTCGGAGTGGATGTATTTTACCTTGAGGCCGAGTCCCGTAAGGTAATCGGTGAGGTCCTCCGCCATGCGCTTGGTGAGGGTGAGGATGAGGCTTCGCTCGTCGCGCGAGATGCGGTCCTTCACCTCGCGGTAAATGTCCTCCATCTGGCCCTCGCTCGGCCTCACGTCGATCTGGGGGTCGAGGAGTCCCGTCGGGCGGATCACCTGCTCGGCGACGCGGGTGGATCGCTTGAGCTCTTCCTCGCGCGGCGTGGCCGACACGAAGATCGCCTGGTTGAGCATGCCCTCGAACTCCGCCATCTTGAGGGGGCGGTTATCGAGCGCGCAGGGGAGGCGGAAGCCGAAGTCGACGAGGTTTTGCTTCCGCGAGCGGTCGCCCTCGTACATCGCGCCCACCTGGCTCCAGGTGACGTGGCTCTCGTCCATGAAGAGGAGAAAGTCGTCCGGGAAGTAATGGAAGAGGGTCGCCGGAGGCTCGCCCGGGTTCCTTCCCGCGATGGGCGACGAGTAGTTTTCGATGCCGGGGCAGTAGCCCATCTCGGCGAGCATCTCGAGGTCGTACTCGGTTCTCGTCTTCAGGCGCTCGGCTTCGACGATCTTTCCCTGCATTTTAAACCGCGCGAGCTGCTCGTCGAGCTGTTCGCGGATCTTCAGGAGTGCGTTCGGCACCGCGTCGTCCTTCATGACGAAGTGCTTCGCGGGATAGATTGAAAGCTCGTCGAGCTCGAGGGTCGTCTCGCCCGAGACCGGGTTGAATCTCCTGATCCGGGCGATCCGGTCCCAGTCGAGTTCGATGCGGTACGCCTCCTCGAGGTAGGCAGGCTGAATCTCGATCGTGTCGCCGCGCACCCGGAAGCGTCCCCGCTCGAGGATCGCGTCGTTCCGCTCGTACTGGAGCGAGACGAGCCGTTTCTTGAGCGCGTCGAGGTCGACCGTCTCGCCCGTCTCGAGGTGGACCCGCATGTCGCGGTACGATTCGGGAAGGCCGAGGCCGTAGATGCACGAGACGGTCGATACGACGATGACGTCTCGCCGCTCCATGAGGCTGAAGGTCGCCGAGAGGCGGAGGCGGTCGATCTCCTCGTTGATCGACGCGTCCTTCTCGATGTAGAGGTCGCGCGCGGGGACGTACGCCTCGGGCTGGTAATAGTCGTAGTAGGAGACGAAGTACTCGACCGCGTTGTCGGGGAAGAACCCCTTGAACTCGCGGTAGAGCTGGGCGGCGAGGGTCTTGTTGTGGCTGATGACGAGGGTCGGCTTCTGGACCGCCTCGATGATCTTCGCCATCGTGAAGGTCTTCCCGCTTCCGGTTACTCCCTTGAGGGTCTGGAAGCGGTCGCCCGCGAGCACGCCGCCCGCGAGCGCCTTGATCGCCTCGGGCTGGTCGCCCGACGGCTCGTAGTCAGAAACGACCTTGAATGGCCTCATCGATGGATCCTCCCCCTATGCGTTGCCCGACCGTCGGGAGCGTTCGCGCGCGTCCCGGGATTTCGCGAGCCGTTACCGCTCGCGCTCGGCGAGGGTGAGCTTGAGCGAGACTTGCTGCTTGCCGCGGAGTACGGCGATCTCGACCGTCTCGCCGGGTTTTTTGGACTCGAGCGCCGAGTAATAGTCGGTGAGGCTCTCGACCCGCGTTCCCGCGATAGAGACGATCACGTCGCCGCCGAGGTAGATGACCGAGCTTGACCGGCCCGAGCCGTAGCGTACCGCGTCCTTGCCGCCCTTGAGCCCGGCCTTTTCGGCGTTGCTTCCCGCGCCGACCTTTGAGACCAGGAGTCCCTTGTCGGTCGAAAGGCGCGCGTAGTTCGCGATGGCGGAATTGAGCTGGACGAGCTCGGCGTCGATAGAGCCGCGGCGAACCTTCCCGAACTGGATGAGCTCGGAGACGACGCGCTTGGCGGTATTGACCGGGATCGCGAAGCCGATGCCCGCGGAGCTTCCCGAGGTCGAGTAGATCATCGTGTTGATGCCGATCATGCGGCCTTGGGTGTCGAGGAGGGGTCCGCCCGAGTTCCCGGGGTTGATCGCGGTATCGGTCTGGATCATGTCCTTGATGACGGTGTTCGCCTGGGTCTTTATCGGACGGCCGAGGGCGCTCACGATGCCGGTCGTGAGGGTTCGCTCGAGACCGAAGGGATTCCCGATCGCGAGCACCTTCTGCCCGACCTTGAGCCCGCCCGACTCCCCGAACTGGATGGTCTTGAGGAGGACGTCCTTCGGCGGGTCGAACTTGAGGACGGCGATGTCGTTCTCGCGGTCGACCCCGATCACCGTGCCCTCGTACTGGCTTCCGTCGGAGAGGGAGACGAAGATCTTCACGGCGTCCGCGATGACGTGGCTGTTCGTGACGATGTAGCCCCTCGTGTCGATGATGGAGCCCGAGCCCGAGCCGCCTTCCTGCGGGACCGGCTCGAGGAACCAGTTGATCCCGACGATCTCGGTCGTGATGTTGACGACGGCCTCGTTCGCCTTCTGGTATACGGAGATGTTCTGCTGCTCGTCCTGGGTGTAGCCCGTATTCGAGTCGGCGACCGTTAACGGCTCCTCGGGAACGTTCGTGTTGAGGATGAAGGAATCGGCGACGGCGGAATCGCCGCTCGGGACGATGTCGAGGGTTTGGTCGGCTGAAACGGGGGAGGGAGCCTTGCCGCGGGCGAAAAGCGCCTTGGCCGCGCCCGAAAGGTCGGCGTCGCGGAGCGCGTAGGCGCCGGCGAAGGCGACGGCCGCGGCGATGCACGCGATCCCGATAAGCTGGTTCCTGCTGTATAGACGCATACGGAGGATCTCCTTCTGATAGCTCAAATATAGAGAAAAAGGCGAGTCTTCGGCAATCAGTGTACGCCGGATCGCGGGCCTTATCCAGCGTTTCTTCGGCGACGCAAAAAAAAACGGAAACCGCGATGGTTTCCGTTTTTCGCCGCATCCGTCAGAAGGGCTTTCGTCCCTCCCGACGAACGCACGGGCTTATTTCTTGTCGGTCTTTTTCGCGGGCGCGCTCTTGGCGGCGGCCTTGGGCGCGGCAGCCGGCTTCTTGGCCTCGGCCTTCTTCGCGGGAGCGGGCTTCACGGCAGCCTTGGGCGCTGCGGGTTTCTTGGCCTCGACCTTCTTCGCGGGCGCGCTCTTGGCCGCGGCGGGCTTTTTCGCCTCTACCTTCTTGGCCGCGGCTTTGGCGGGCGCGGGCTTCGCCGAAGCCTTGGCCTTCACCTCGGCTTTCTTGGGAGCGGCCGCCTTCTCTGCCTTGGGAGCCGCCTTCTTCGCGGGAGCGGCCTTCGCGGCCGGGGCAGCCTTGCCCTTTCCGCGCTCGAGGAGGAGGGTCTGGGTCGGCTGGTTGCACACCTCGTCCGGACCGTAGTACTGGATGGCTCCGGGGTAGGTGAAGCTCGTCTTGATCGCCCACTCGTCGCGGTTCTTGGCGAACTCCTTGAAGGGCTTACCGTCGAGCTCGACGAGGGCTTTCTTGATGACCGGCTTCTGCGAGCCGTGGCGCTGTTCCATGTTCATCATCATCGTGAGGGGCACGCCGCCGGCGATCCAGTCCTTCGCGGGCGCGGTGAGGTTGCGCACGGAGGAAAGGTACCCGGTGAGCCCGCCGGCGATGAGGAGGAAGGCGGTGAAGCCGAGGGAGTAGCAGTAGTCGGCGTCGAAGTTCGACGGGAAGGCGCAGCGGCCCTCGTAGCCGAAGAAGTGCGCGTAGGAGCTGAACTTGCCCTTGTAGGTTCCCGCTTCCTTCATCTCCTTGAGGCGGCCCTCGACGAGGCTGATGAGGAGCTTCTCGGTCTCGATGCGGGAGACCTGGACGTTTCCGTGGGGGTCGCGGTCCATGAGGAACTGCTTCGCGATCTCGACGGGGAGGGTCATGAAGGTCTCGGCGGAGGCTTTCGAGAGGTTCTTGTTGAGCCAGGTGGCCTGCGCCTCGTAGCCCTCGAGCTTGTTGAAGACGTCGGCCTTCTGGGCCATGAGGTCGTTGAGCTCGGCGATGAGGCTCTTCATCTCGGGGACGAACTCGACGAGTCCCTCGGGGATGAGGATGACGCCGAAGTTCTCGCCGTTGACGGCGCGCTTCGCGATGATCGCGCAGATGTCGTCGGTGATCTGGCGGAGGGTCATCTTCTTCTCCTCGATCTCCTCCGAGATGAGGCAGACGTTCGGCTGGGTCTGGAGCGCGCACTCGAGGCCGATGTGGCTCGCGGAGCGGCCCATGAGCTTGATGAAGTGCCAGTACTTCTTGGCGCTGTTCGCGTCGCGCTCGATGTTGCCGATGACCTCGGAGTAGGTCTTGGTCGCGGTGTCGAAACCGAAGGAGGTCTCGATCATCTCGTTCTTGAGGTCGCCGTCGATGGTCTTCGGGACGCCGATGACCTGGGTCTTCATGCCGGAGGCGACGAAGTGCTCGGCGAGGAGCGCGGCGTTCGTGTTGGAGTCGTCGCCGCCGATGATGACGATCGCGTCGAGCTTCATCTTCTTGGCGGTAGCCATGGACGCGGCGATCTGGTCCGGGGTCTCGATCTTGGTGCGGCCGCTTCCGATGATGTCGAATCCGCCGGTGTTGCGGTACTCGTCCATGAACTTGTCCTTGATCTCGACGTACTTGCCCTCGACGAGGCCGGAGGGACCTCCCTCGAAGCCGAAGAGCTTGGAGGCGGCGTTGCCCTTCTTGAGGCCGTCGTAGATGCCGGCGATGACGTTGTGGCCGCCGGGGGCCTGGCCGCCGGAGAGGATCACGCCGACGCGGAGTTCTTTCTTGACGTCAGCGTTCTTGCCCTTGACGAAGGTGACCATGGGCTTGCCGTAGGTGTTCTTGAAGAGGTTCTTGAGCTCGGTCTGGTTGGCGACGGACTGGGTGGGCTTTCCCGCCTCGATCGCGATCTGCTCGAGCTTCGCGGTGAGGATCGCGGGGAGTTTCGGCGCGTATTTATAGCGCGCGGTCTGGAGTGCAGAAAGTTTCATAGATATCTCCTGTACCTTAAAAAAATATGCGTTGCGATAAGAAATTTACGCGTATGATAGCTGAAAAAATATGGCGTATCAAGATGCGGAAAAAAAAGCGATCGAGCGGCGAAAACGCGCGCCGCGTCCGCGCTTCAGGCTCCCGACGGGCGCGATCAGCGGGCTATCGTCGTCGTGGCGCTGAAAAGCGGCTCGCCTTCGGGTTCCCGGGTTCGCGGTTCCGCGAGCCCCTCGCCGCCGGAGGCCCGGAGTTCGAGGGTATAGTCGCCGTCGGGAAGCGGATTCCCGGAATCGTCCCTTCCGTCCCAAAGGATCGTTTGCCGGAACGAGGCGAGTTCCGTGGCGATCGCGCGGACCGTATTGCCCTCGGCGTCGAGCGCGCGAAGGTACGCGCGCCCGGGGGCGCTCGCCTCGAAGGAAACGCCCGAGGCGCCGCGATTCCCGGTTTTATCGGGATTGAAGGATTTCCTGACGAGCTTCGCCCCCGATATCGCGAAGGGCGCGCGCTCCAGCGCGCCGTCGAGGGTCGTTTCGCCGTTTCCCGAAACCGCGACGCGAACCCTTCTCTCGATGAAACCGAAGGCCCTGACGACGACGGTGTGCTCTCCTTCGGGAAGCTCGACGCGCGCGCTTTCCGCCTTCTTTCCGTCGATATCGATCTCGGCGGCGGGAGGCGCGTTCGTTACCGCGAGGATACCGCGCGCGCGCTCGAGTTCCGCGTAGACCTTCTTCGTTTCGCCCGGCTTGATCTCGATCGAGTATTGCCGCGCCCAAAAGCCCTCTTTCTTGAGGGTGAGCCTGAGGATGCCGGGATAGACGGGGTCGAGGACGAGCGGGGTGTTCCCCTTGAATTCGCCGTCGAGATAGACCTCGGTTTTCGGGATGTCCGCGTCGACCGTCATCGCCGCCCGTTTCGAGCCGTCGGTCGCCTTGAAGGTCTCGACGCGAAGCCCCTGCGCGCCTCCGATGGATGTCGCGGGCGCGGCATCGCCCGTGACGGTCGAGGTTTCGCCCGTAAGGGATACCGGCGAGGCGATGAGCGCGAGGGAGAGGATCCCCCAGAACAGCGCGGGTCTTCGTGACATACCTTCATGATAGCCCGAGAGCCCGCAAAAAGAAAAGGGTTTGCATGACGCGTACGGTTTCTTTATTTTACGATATCGGGATGCCCGACTCGACGAAGCTGAAATAGCCGCCTTTCGGGCTCAGGATGAGATGGTCGAGGAGCGAGATGCCGAGAAGCTCGCCGGCCTCCGAAAGGCGACGGGTGATGTTCCGGTCCTCCTCGGACGGCTCGAGCTGGCCCGAGGGGTGATTGTGGCAAACGATGACCGCGGCCGCCCGGTCCGAAAGCGGGTCGCCGAAGACCTCCCGGGGGTGGACTATCGTGCGATTGAGGATGCCGACGCTCACCACGCGGACGGCGAGCACCTCGTGCGCGCCGTTGAGCGAGACCGAGATGAACTGTTCCTGCTTTCGGTCGGCGTAATGCTGGACGAGGGGGTACACGTCCGCGGCCGTCTGCACCTTTTTGGTCGGCAGTCCCGCGTAGCGGCGACCGAGCTCGAGTCCCGCGAGCACGACGCTCGCCTTGACCTCTCCCATCCCCTCTATGGCGCACAGGCTTTCGAATATCGCCTCGGGCCGCGCCGAGTCAAGGGTTTCGATCACCCGCGACGCGAGGCTGAGAACGGGACTGTCCCTCGTTCCGGTCCCGATCGCGAGGGCCACGAGGTCTCGATCGCTCAAGTGCCGGGCGCCGCGCCGTTTGATGCGTTCCCGCGCGTCGGGCTTCTTCCGTGTCTCCATGACTGTCTCCATCATCGCCGTTCTTTTCGCGGGGAATTCACGTTTTGCCCGCGTTTTCCGATGAAGTACTGTATGGAAACCTTCGTTTTGAATCGGTCGGCGCGCGCGGCCGCGCTCGCGCTCGTTTGTTGCGTTTTGTTCGTCTCCTGCGCGTCGGTCCCGAACGCGGGCTACGGCGCCCTCGCCGGGCGTCATGGATACGAGGGAAACCCGATCCTGGGATCCCGTCAGGCAGCCGGGGAGGGAAGCGTAGCGCGCTCCCCTTCCGCGGGAGACTCCCGTCGGTCGGGCTACGCCGACGGCGGGGACGCTATCCTGGGAACGGGCGTCGCCGACGCGAACCGGCTCGTGTCCTTTTTTCTCGAGAATAACCGCGGCGCGGATCTCGCGAAGGTCCGCCGGATGGCCGCGTACTACGTCGAGTGCGCCCGCGTCGAGGGGGTGAACTCCGACGTCGCCTTCGCCCAGATGTGCCTCGAGACGGGCTTCCTCCGCTTCGGCGGGCTCGTGACCGTCGACATGAATAACTTCTGCGGGCTCGGGACCACGGGCAAGGGGAACCCGGGCGTCCGCTTCCCCGACGAGCGGACCGGGGTGATCGCGCATGTGCAGCATCTCAAGGGCTACGCGACGGCCGAGGCGCTCGCGTACCCGCTTGCCGACCCGCGATACCGGTACATCAACCCGAAGGGCAAGGCCCCGACCATCGAGCGCCTCGCGGGTACCTGGGCCGCCGATCGCGCGTACGGCACGAAGCTCCGCGAGCTCGTCTCGCGGATCAGGGGATAAAAAAAGCGCGGGGCCGTGTGCGCATGGCCCCGCGCCTTTCGCGTGTCGCCCCCGTAGGGTCAGGCGATCACGGTTCCGACGAACTTTTTCCCGTCAAGGATATTCCTGAGGTTCTCGATGTCCCGCCCCGCGGCGCAGATGACGCGAAGGCCCGCTTTCTCGGCGTGGAGGCTCGCGACCGGGTCGAAGGGCACGTTCTTGCCGGGAACCCACTCGTCGCCGACGATCTTGCGGAATTCGGCCCACGAGATCTCGTCGATCGGCTTCGCCTCGGGATTCACGCGCGGATCGTCGGTGTAGACCTTCGCGATGTTCGAGAGGTTGATGACCGTCTGCGCGTTGAAGCGCTCCGCGAGGAGGACGGCGTCGTTGTCCGTCGAGAAGCCGGGCTTCCATCCCGCCGCGACGATGACGCGTCCGGCGAAGAGCTCGACCTTCGTGGGATCGTAGACGACCTCGCCCGGGCAGATGTCGGCGAAGATCGCCTTGAGAAGCTGCGCGTTGAGGCGGGTCGCCATGATGCCGACCCAGTCCGCCTCGTCGTTGGAGCCTGAGGGCGCGACCGCGCGGAAGGCTTTCTGATAGGCCCTCGCCGGACCGCCGCCGCCGACGACCAGGATGATCTTGCGCGACTTGTCCTCGGCGAGCCAGGAGCGGACGAGCGCGACGAAGGACGCGAGAAACTCCGTATCGGGATTGTCGGGCGCGACGATCGAGCCCCCGAGCGAAAGAACCGTAACCATGTGGGTACCCCTTGCGGCCGACTTGAGGGCATGGGCCCGATCGACCGAGAAAATTTGGAAAGCGAGTCCCGTTCCGCGCCCGAGGCGGGAAGGGCCGCGCGATGCACGATTGTCAGTAAATCCCGGTTATCTTGGGATCCGCCCAGAAGGACGCGTAGCCCTTGATGTTGCCGCCGGACTCCTCCCAGATGGGCTGGAAGGCGTACGAGCGGGGCTTGTACACGATCCGGCTTTTCGAGGTCATCGGTTTCCGGTCCTGCCAGCCCCGCGAGAACGCGATGTGGGCGCCGTCAAGGTTGCCGAAATACCAGTCGCGCCCGTCGGCGCGGAGCGTGAAGGGAAGCCCGAGGGCGAGGCCGGGATCCACGGGAATCCACCCGAAGCCCTCGATATAGAATTCCGCCCACCAATGTACGCGGGAATCGCGCTGGGCGTCAACGACTATTCCCGCCACCGGAATCGCCGGAATTCCCGAGGCCCGCGCGAGCGCGGTAAAGAGTATCGCCATGTCGTACGCGTCGCCCGAGCGTTCCTTGATCGCCTCGACGGCGGTTCTGTCCGGTTTCCTGACCGCCTTGGGCTCGATGTTCTCGAGCACCCACTGGTAGATGAGACGGGCCTTTCGGTACGGGTTTTTCTCCGCGCCCGCGATCTCGCCGGCCTTGAGCGCGATATCCTGGTTGTCGGAGGGAACGACTTCGTCGGGCGCCGTGTAGGCGAGGTAGAGCGGGCTCTTGACCTCGGCGTAGGGTTTGACGAGCGCGGGGTTGACCGCGGTGGAGAGGGCATAGCTCGTAAGGATGAAGGAATGCGCGATCCGCTCGTTCTTTCCCGTTCGCAGGTTCTCGAGCTGGTGAAGGAGGGTTCCCTTGCTTTCGATGAAGGTCTCCGGGGCCGATTCGGTGATCTTCAGCCCGCGTTGGCTCGCGCTTCGCTCCGGCATGGGCACGCGCACGAAGAGCATGTTTCCCTCTCCTGCCGTGACGCCCGAAAAATCGACTTGGGTCGAGATGACGTACGTCCTCCGGTTCGAGTATTTTCTCGTTCCCGTGGGGCTCGTAATCGCGATCGGGAGCGGATTGCTCAGGCCCGCGTCGGTTTTGATGTATACGTCGCCCGAGGTCGCGCCGTCGGGAACCCTGACCCTGATTTCCTGGTCGCTCCAGGACTCGTAGCCGAAATCGCGCTCGGAAACGGCGACGCTCAACTCCTCCGTCCGGGTCGAGGCCGACGCCGGAATGGCCGGATCGAGCTGCCAGGAGAACAGAACCTCCGATGTCCCTCGCGGGATTCCGAAGTTCTTCCCGATAATCGTGACGACCTTTCCGGGCTCGGCCTTGTCGACGTCGAAGCGCTCGAGTACCGGGAGGCTCGTGTCGACGGTCTTCCTCGCGGCGACCGGAATGCGGTCCTTGTTGCCGAAGATGAGCGGGTTGCTCGTCCCGAATTCGGTGTTCACCTCGACGAGTCCGTCGTCGGCGGTCTGAGGCAACGTCGCCATGATCGTCGTGTCGGTCCAGGAGATATAGGAACTCGCCGTCAGCCGGTTTCCGGCGATCTCGACCCAGCCGTCGCCGCGCTCGAGCCCGAAATTCCTTCCCCTGATCACGAGAACCTCGCCCGGCGAGCCGATCGAGGGGGTGATGGACTCGAGCACCGGGCCGCGATGCGCGAGGCGCGTTATGCCGGCGATCGCGAACACGAAAAGTGCGAAGAGGACCGGCAACGCCAGGAACCTGAGAAAAGGCGATCGTTGGAGAAGATTGGCGATGTGCCGGCGAATCATCTATAGAAACCCGCCGCGTGCCTGAGCGTGTCGTCGTTCTCGGCCATTCGCTCTTCGGGGAACTCGAGCGCGTCAAAACGGGTCAACGAGGGAAGCTTGATGATGACGATCCCGCCTGCGTCCGAGAAGAGATCCTTGTCTCCCGCGAATTGCCGCGCGAACTCGACCATGGTGAAGTACTGGCGGTTACGGGGATCGATCATGCTCGCCTGAAGGGTCTCGGGCGGGAGGTCCGGGCTGTATACCGGATTCGAGGTCGATATCGCGCGAAGGCCGCTCTCGCCAGCCTGTTTGACGGCCGGGATGATGGTGGCGTATTCCGTCACGCGGGCGGATTGATCGGAGGTATGGAAGGCGAACCATGACGGCACGAAGACCGCGAACGCGACGAGCGCGGCGATGGCCGGGATGGGGAGGCTGACGGACGCGCGCGCCCATGCGGGGAATTTGAGCGTGTGCCCGCGCGATTCCGTTTCGGTTTTATTGGCGCTCAGGGCGGCCTCTCGCCGCGCCATGAGGGTAAGGTATGAGGCTTCAAGAGCCGATTCCGACATCGAAGGCGCGTTGTCCCGCAAAAGTCCCCTGAGGCGCCGATAGCGCGCGACGCGCTTTTGGCACGAAGGGCACGACCGGACGTGATCCTCGAGTTTCTCCTTCCAGGGGGAAGGAACCTCTCCGTCCGCGAGGGCGGAATAGAGGGTGGAATCAGGGCATGTAGACATCTTCCTCTCCTATCAGTTTCGCTAACTGCTCGCGCGCGCGGAAAACCCGAACCTTGACGTTCCCTTCGGTTATCCCGAGCATGCGGCCGATTTCCTTATAGTTCAGCTCCGCGTATTCCTTGAGATGGAGGACCGTTCGGAGGTTGTCCGGCAACCTCTCGAGCGCGTCCTGCACCCGCTTGACCGAGTCTCCCTTGAGCAGTTCGGTCTCTCCCGACTCGACGACGCGCCGGTCTTCCTTGAGCGCCCGCTCGTAGGCGCGCCGCTCGCGGCCCTTCCGCTTCGCGTAGTTGAGCGAGGCGTTCTTGACGACCCGGATAAGCCAGTATTTGGCGTCGTTCACGGACGGGAAAACCATGTCCTTCTCGCTCATCTTGATGAGCGCGTCGTGACAGAGGTCCTCCGCCGCTTCCTCGTTTCCCGCGACGCGAAGGGCTACCTTGAAGATGACCGGCATCGTGGCCTGGTAAATTACCCTGAAATCCGCGTCGCAGGCGGCATGGAGCGCTTTGACGGGTTCAAACAACCGGAACCCCCACGATGTTACAGCTCACGCCTTTCCTCCGGTTACGCGTTTCCAGGTCGTGCCCGAAGGGCCGTCCTCGAGTATAACGCCTTCCTCCTTGAGGAGGTTACGGATTTCGTCGGCGCGCGCGAAGTTCTTCGCCTTTTTCGCCTCGGTCCGCTCGGTCACGAGCGCGTCGACGCGGGGATCGGACTCCGCCGCGGGCGTAAGTTCCGCGGCGAGCTGCGCCTCGGCCGTCGAAGCGAGGGCGAGTCCGAGCACGGAGTCCATCGCGACGAGCGCGAGATACGCGTCGCAGGCCTCGATCGATTGGTCACGGACGAGGCCCTGAAGCTCGGAAAGCGCGCGCGGGGTATTGAGGTCCTGCTCGATCGCGGTCCTGAAGCGCGCGAGGTAGTCGGCGGCGCCCGATTCGCCGAGTTCGGCGACCGTCAGGTCGAAGGACCACTCTCCCCTGGCCGCGCGCGAAAGAAGCTCGCCGTAGCGCGCGGGCATCTCCTTTTTCACCGTCCCGGCGATCCGGGCGATCGGTTTCGCGAGGCTCTTGCGCGCGTTCTTCGCGCTTTCCATCGATTCCCAGGAGAAGGTGAGCTGGCTCCGGTAGTGTCCGCCGAGGAGGAAGAAGCGGTAATCTATCGGGTCGTAGCCCTGGTCGACGAGGTACTGGAGGGTCAGGAAATTGCCGCTCGACTTCGACATCTTTCCCTTGTCCATGACGAGGAACTCGTTGTGAAGCCAGAAGTTGACCCATTTCTTGCCCGTCGCGCCCTCCGACTGCGCGATCTCGTTCGTGTGGTGGATCTGGATGTGGTCGATGCCGCCGGTATGGATGTCGAACTGCTCTCCGAGGTATTTCATGCTCATCGCCGAGCACTCGATGTGCCAGCCGGGGTACCCGACGCCCCAGGGGGATTCCCAGACGAGGGCGTGGTTCTCGAACTTGCTCTTGGTGAACCAGAGCACGAAGTCGTGCGGATTCCGCTTGTTTTTGTCGACGTCGATCCGCGCGCCGGCCTTGAGGTCCTCGAGGTTGATCCGGGCGAGCTTGCCGTAGCCGGGGAAGCTCGCGACGTTGAAATAGAGGTTACCGCCGGCCATGTAGGTATGACCGTTCGCCTCGATCCGCTTGATGAGCTCGATCATCTCGGCGACGTGCTCGGTCGCCCGGCAGACGACCGTCGGGCGGACGATGTTGAGCCGGTCGGTGTCCCTGAAGAAGGCGTCGGTGTAAAAGCGCGCGATATCGAGAACCGACTGGCCCCGTTCCTCGGCGGTCTTCACCATTTTGTCTTCCCCGTCGTCGGCGTCGCTCGCGAGATGGCCGATATCGGTGACGTTCATCACGTGGGTGACCTCGTAGCCGAGGAAGGAAAGGGTTCGCTTGAGGGTATCCTGAAAGACGTAGGCGCGGAGGTTGCCGATGTGCGCGTAGTTGTAGACGGTGGGGCCACACCCGTAGAATCCGGCCTTTCCCGCGAGAATCGGCGTGAATTCCTCGAGTTCCCTCCCCATCGTGTTGTAAAGCGAGAGCGCCATGTGGTTGCCTCCAGTGTCGATTTTTCCCGAATCTTACTATATAGTGATCGGAACATGATAAATGTACGGAAATTGCTGGAAAATAGCAATATAACGGCCGTCTGCCCCGCTCTCGCGTCACGAATACGCTGGAACGAGCCGATGGCGGGTCACACCACCTTCAAATTGGGCGGTCCCGCCGACTGTTTCGCCGAGCCGGAGACCGGAAGCGAGCTTGTCTTTCTCCTGGAGGTCGCCTATCGGGATGCTATCCCCGTATCGATCGTCGGGGGAGGCTCCAACCTCCTCGTCTCGGACCTCGGCATCAGGGGAATCGTCATATCCCTCGCGCGGTTCGGCCGGATCGAGCGCCTTGACGGGCGTGACGCTTTCGCGTCCCCCGGGTGTTTAAAAAGCGCCTCCGCGACCGATTCCGGCGAACCCATCCTCGTCAAATCAGGGGCGGGCGCCTCGATGGAAGCCCTCGTCGAATGGTGCGCCGACCGGGGGATTGCCGGGCTCGAGCGGTTCGCGGGCCTTCCCGGTTCCGTCGGGGGCGCGGCCTTCATGAACGCGCGCTGTTACGAGCGATCCGTCTCGGACGCGTTTTTTCGGGCGGAAGTCCTGTATTTCCGGGCGGGAAGGTGTACTATCGAGGAAAAGGGATTTGATCCCGCCGAATGGGACTATAAACGGTCCCCCTTTCAGGATCGTAACGGCTCGGACCCTTCAAGGATCGGCGAACGGGCCGCGATAGTCCTTTCCGTCACCTTTTCCCTCGCCCCGGGCGATCCCGGATGGATCAGGGCCGAGATGGACAAGTACGTGAAGGACCGCGAGGAGAAGGGCCACTTTCGCTTTCCCTCGGCGGGGAGCATGTTCAAGAACAATCACGCCTTCGGCAAGCCCTCGGGGAAGATCATCGACGAGGCGGGATTGCGCGGTTTCAGGATTGGCGGGGCCGAGGTTGCCCCCTGGCACGGAAACCTGGTCATAAACTCGGGGAACGCGACGGCGGGCGAGGTAAAAACGCTCGTCGACGAGGTTCGCGCTCGCGTAGCCGCGAAAACGGGATTCGAGCTCGAGCCCGAGGTGATTATGGCCGGAGATTGGCGATAGACCGGTAAGGATAGGAGCGTATCGATGACGAAACGAACGATGGCCGCGATCGCGATTGCATGCGGCTTTACCCTCTGCGCCCGGGCGCAGGTACTCGGAAAGGTCGACTATGTCGAGGGCCTCGTGACGATCACGCGAAACGGCGAGACGATCCGCAAGGTCTCGATCGGCACCCCGATCGAGAACCTCGATACCGTCAAGACCTCCTCGGACGGTCTCGTGTCCATCGCCTTCGACAAGGCCTCGGGACTCACCGGAGCCATCGAGATCGTGCCCGATTCCACCGCCCTCATCCGGCAGGATATCGTGGACGGGTCCCCGAAGAACGAGGCCCAGCTCATGGCCGGCTCGGTTAATCTCAAGGTCAAGCGCCTCGCGGGAATGAAGTCCGCGATCCAGGTCAAGACCGGGACGGCCGTACTCGGCGTCCGGGGCACGGAATTCCGCGTCGCGACCTTCAACGGCGCCGCCATCGTCGCGTGCAAGGAAGGCGAGGTTTCCTGCGCCGCCTGGTCAGCGATGACCGAGACGGTCGTTACCGGTTCCGCGGTTTCCTCGGTTCCGGGCACGATGGTCGAGATCCTCGAGTCGGGCACGGTGAACTCAGGCGCCTTCCCCGAGGGGAATTTCGAGGATACCTGGAAGCTCATGCGGGATAAATGGAAGACCTATAACGTCGACCTGTTCACCGCCAATCCGGTCGCTTTCATGGACCAGTTCGTCGGGAACTGGAACGCGCATCAAAAAGCGGTCATGACCCGCACGGCGACCCTCCGCGCGAACCCGATCCTCAAAAAATGGCTTTCCGACGCGAAATCCGGAAAGGTTTCGGGGAATCTCGCCGACTGGGCCCGGGAGAAACCGCAGGTCATGAAGGATCTTATCGCCATCAAGCCCGATATGACGGTGGCCATGATCAGCTATTATCGCCTCAGCGAGCTCGTTCCGCTGGTTCCGAAGGCCGCGATGGGAAGGAAACTCGCGACCGGCGAGACCGTCGGCGCCTTTATCGCGCGATTCGGGCGCGAGAGCGCCGGCATGGCCGAGTCCGTCGCCCTCTTTACCGCCGCCGAGAAGCAGTACATGCTCAGGAACGACGGACTTTCGCCCTTCCTGGACTTTTAATTGACAAGCTCCGCGAGGCAAATCTATACTGATTTCTAAGGGTGGTACCTGATTGTTACAGCTAGCGTTCGTCAATTTTAGAAAAGGCTCCTATATCCTCGTCGAAGGCAAGGCCGAGTCCGACCGCTTCTATATCATCCAGGGCGGGAAGGTCCAAATCACGAAGGAAACCGAGGTCGTCGCGGAGGAGGGCGGGAACGTTCTCGGCCCCGGCGACTTCATCGGCGTCGTTTCGAGCATGTCCGGCCACAGCCAGATCGAGACCGCGATCGCGATGACCGACGTCACCCTCATCTCGGTGCGTCGCGACCAGTTCTCCGAGCTCATCGAGAAGAACACCCCCGTCGCGATGAAAATCATCTACTCGTTCACGAAGAAGATGCGCTACCTCGACGAGGCGCTCACCCGGATCACCCTCAAGAAGAACGTCGAAAGCGACATCACCCATCTTTTCTCGATCGGCGAGTACTACGCCAAGCTTTCCCAGTATAACCTCGCGCTTTACGCGTATTACCATTACCTCAAGAACGCGCCGAACGGACAGTACGCCGCGGTCGCGCGCGAGCGCTTCATGGCCCTCAAGTCCATGGGCGTGAGCGTCACCCCGAGCCTCCTCGAGCCCAAGCAGGGCGAGATGAGCAGGCAGTATCCCGTCGAGTCGATGGTGTTCTGCGAGTGCCAGCCCGGCGCCGAGCTCTACATCATCCAGAAGGGGCAGGTGAAGATCACCAAGATCGTCGACAAGAACGAGGTCCTCCTCGCGGTCCTCAAGCCCGGCGACATGTTCGGCGAGATGGCCCTCCTCGAGAACAAGCCCCGCTCGGCGAGCGCGATCGCCCAGGAAGGCACCCAGCTTCTCGCGGTCAACCGGCAGAACTTCAACCAGATGGTCTCGACCCAGCCGCAGCTCATCGCCCGGCTCACGACCACCCTCGCGGACCGCATCTGGCTCATGTACAAGCAGCTCGCGAACACCCTCATCAACGACCCCGTCGGCCGGATGTACGACATGCTCGTCATCCAGCTCGAGAAACAGCGCGTCGCGATGCAGGCGGGCAAGTCCTACAACTTCGACTTCGGCCCGACCGAGCTCGCGAACATGTGCGGCCTCCCCAAGGAAAGCGCGAACCGCCATATTTCGGATTTTTGCCGAGAACCGATCATCCGGCTCATCGACGACCGCATCTCGGTCACCGACATGCTCGAGCTCAGCAAGCAGGGCGCGTACCGGAAAAAGCTCATGGACCTCGAGCGCGCCCGGAGCGAGAACCGGACGACGACGAACAGCACGGTTCTGTGGTGATGCGCAAATAAAAACGGCCGCGATTCGCGGCCGTTTTTATTTGCGCTTGGAGTTTACTGCCTGGGGCAGTAAACTCCACAGGCTGGAATCGGGCTCCGAAAGCGGCATGGTTCATTTTCGGTTTGGGGCATTTCGCCGGAGGCGGAATACTCCGCGGCATTGACGGTGCGCCTCGGGCGAACGGCTGCCCATGACGGATTCTCCCGGGAAGAGCGCGTTTCCGCATGATACCGATTGGTAAAAAACCGAAATGGGGGTTATGATGGAGGCAGAAGGGGAAAACCATGGATTGTTTCAAATACGAGTTTGACGAAAGCAATTTCAAGGAATCGCTCGAGCTTTTCTCCGAAGTCCAGGACAGGCTCCTTGGGGTGATCGACGCCAAGATTCGCCTCTTTCAGCAATGGCTCGGGGATGTCGGGATCCAGGCGGACAAGGAAGACCAGAGCGCCCTCGCGATCAACTTCCGTTTCCACCGGTGCGACTTTTCGATCGAGTTCAAGGATATCATCTATAAAACGGAGACGAAATCGGGATGGCTCGTCGAGCTCATGCTGATGAAGAAGCTCAAGTATCAGACCTCGAGCGCCGGAATCCGGGTCTATAACGAACATTCCGTCTGGAAGACGATCAACAGCGATATCTATTTCGACAACGCGGGCGATTTCTACTCGAAGTACAACGAGGCGAAGCTCAAGGATCTCGACGTATTCAGGCAGATTCTCAGTTTCGTGGTCGCGAACTGCTATGACGAGCGCTAGAAGCCGGCATGGCTTGAGTTTTTCCTCCGCCGTGCCGATTATTTCGATATGAAAGCCCGTATTCCCGTAATCTGCGTCTCGATCCTGCTTTGTGGCATGACCGTCGGCCTCTTTGCCGCCGACGGGACGAACGAAGGCGTGAAACCCCCCGCCAAGTCGACCGCTCCCGCCGAAGCGCCGGGCGAGGGCTCCCTGCCCGACGCCTATCGCGGGATCAGCCTCGGCATGGAGATGGACGCGGTCAAGGATTTGCTCGTCGCGGACTCGATATTCGGCTATCGCGGCGAACGCGACGTGTCGCTCCTCCCCACGATGAACCGGAGCCTCATCGAGACGGTCGGGCCTTCGTTCATCAAACGATCATGGTTTCAGTTTCACGAGGAAAAACTCTACGTGATGACCTTCAATCTCGATCCCGACCGCGTCGATTACTTTTCGGTCTATTCCACCCTGGTCTCGAAATACGGCGAGCCCGCTACCCTCGATCCCCAAAAGGCCGTTTGGGACGACGGAAAGGTTACCCTGAGCCTTGAGCGCCCGCTTACCGTCAGGTACGTCGACCAGGAGGTCTTCAAGGGACTCCTTGCCGCCTCGGGAACGGAAAAGGCCGCCTATGACGTCTTGCGCGAGGAGTTCATCCGTGATTTTTAGCCGTGGCGCGCGGTCCGTTGCCGTCGCCGCGGCGATCCTCTCGTTCCTGCCGCTCGCGTGCGCGGATCGACGCTTGAGCCGTGAAATCCTGTCGATCGTCCGGTCGGACGGAAGCGCCGTGGAAGTCGACTGCGAGATTGCCCGGACCGAGGCGGAGCAGGCAACCGGGTACATGGGGCGGAAGAAAATCCCCGACGGAACCGGCATGCTATTCGCGTTTCGCTCCGACGAGAAGCTCTCGTTCTGGATGAAGAACACCCCACATCCCCTGTCGATCGCGTATCTCGACTCGGCGGGCGTTATCCGCGAGATTTACGACATGACGCCCTTCAGCCTCGAGACGGTCTCGAGCGAGCGAAGCGTCCGTTACGCGCTCGAGGTTCCGCAAGGCTGGTTTACCCGCGCGGGAATCGCCGTCGGCGACCGCCTCTCTCCCGAAAGCCTCGCGATCGCCGCCGGAAACCCGGCCCCGTAAGCGCGCGCGACGGGAAGGCCCGTCGCCGGCGGTTCAGTCCTCTTTCTCGATCTGCGCGAGCATCTCGAGCGCGAGACGGTCCTTCGGGTCGAACTCGAGCACGGTGCGAAAGAAGCCTTCAGCCTCGGTCTTGTTGCCTTCCCGGAGCGCGACCATCCCGAGGTTCGAGATGATCTTCGTGTTCTCGCTGTCGGACTCAAGGGCCGAGACGAGCCAGCGCTTGCTTTCCGCGAGGTTGCCGAGCTCCATGAGGCATATCGAAAGCTCGTTGCAGATGTCGGCGTATCCCGCCTCGATCCCCGATCCTTCCTTTTTCCCGAGTTCAAGCGCCTGGATGAACGCGGCGCGGGCGTCTTCCCAGCGTTCGAGGCGCCGAAGCGCCCACCCGAGGAGGAACCAGGCGTTCCAGACATGGGGATGAGTTTCCATGAAAAGCCTGATCTGCTCGAGGGCGCGCTCCTCGTCCCCCATCGTGATGAAGTCGTAGGCCGACTTGAAAAGATCGTCGTCGAGATCGCGCGCGGAGATGCCGTCGATGATCTCTTTCGCCTTTTCCCTCCGGTGCTTCGCCGTCTCGTCCCCGGCCGTTTCGGTCTTGAGGAAGGTTTCGAGCGAGTCCCGCGCCTTCTTGTAGTTTCGTTGCTTGAGATAAAAGAATCCCGCGTTGAAGAAGGCCTGGGGGATGGGCGGCTCGGCGGTCATCGCGTCCTTGTAGAATTCGAAGGCGCTCGCGTCGCAGGCGTCCGCGTCCTCGTCGAGCCCCGCCTTTCGCATGCTGTCCGCGCGCTCGTCCATGAGGAGGGCGAGGTTGAGCACCGTGGTCTTGTCCTGCGGATCGTATCCGCGAAGCGATCGGAAGATCTCCTCGGCGAGCTCGAAATCCCCGTTCCGGATTTTCAGTATGGCGGCCTCGGTCATTTCCTCGCGGATGCCGGGATGGACCGCCTTGATGATCGATCGGTAGTACTCGATTTGAGCGTTCTCGGGATCCCAGGCGAATACGGTGAGGATGCCCGCGAGGATCATCTCCCGGGTGAGCTCGGTTACCTTGAACTCGGCGTCGGGCGCGGCGAGCTGGACGGGAAGGGGAATCGAGGGATCGAAACCCGGAAACGCCGAGGCAAGGCGGTGTTCGGTCGGGATGGTAATGAAAACGAGGGAATCGAGCGGATGTGCCATGGTATAAAACCTCTTTATGACGTCTGGTGGGGATTCGCGGGCTCATTGTCTCTCCCTTGCCGGGAGAACGTGAGCCTGCGTCAGTTTTTTGCGGGAATCTGTCCTTGAGCGGCAATGGCGGCGGCGTTGCCGGAATCCTCGGTGACCGCCTCGGGAGCGTCGCCCTTGTCGACCTGCGCGGGCTTATCGGCGTCAGGGGCTTTCTCGCCGGTCTCGTTCCGTGGCGATGCCGTTCCCTGCTTGGCGGGGGCCGCCGCGTTCTGCGCCCCGCGTTCCGCCTCGCCGAGGGCCGTTTTTCGCGTCTGCGAGAGATAGCCGTTGATTTGCATCTTGTATCCCATCGGGATCTCGGCGTCGCTATACTTTATCGCGAGGGCGACGAGATCCTTCCGTCCCTCGACGTCCTCGGTCCGCACGATCGTTCCCCTGATCCCGAGCGCGAGTCGGGGTTCGGCGATATCTATGCGGAGCACGACGTCCTTGTTGATCAGGAATGGCGCGATGCCGACCATGATCACCTTCGCTCCCGAAAAGGAGAGATCCCGAAGGATGCAGCGGCGGGGAATACCCTGGATGAACACGACCGTTTCTTTCTGCAGTATGCCGAGCTTGCGCATCGCGTCGGGGGTCATGACGATTCGCTCTTCCCGGCGTTTGGTCGAATTGACGTTCGCCTCGAGGAGGGCGCCGAGCTTCTCGATGAGATCGTCCGGGGCCCGTTGGGTATACGAGAGGCATACGATGACGAGATCCGGGGATCCGGCGTATTGGTTGAAGCCGGTTATCTTCGCGGCGACGAAAAAGGACATCGGCTCGTTTTTATCGCTTTCCTGAAACGAAAACCGGAGGCTGACCGAGGTGTTTCCCTGCTGGATCTTCTCGTAGAAACCGCTTTTAATGCCGCAGATGATCTTGGCGCCTGAAAGGGACGCCGAATTGATGACGCAGGGCCACTGACCGCCCAAAGCCTTGACGTATATCTGCTGCGGGACCAAGCCCGTCGCCTTGATGACTTCCTTCGAGAAGGTTACGTCGATATTCTGGTACAGCTCGTAGTATCTGGCCAGTTGTTGGCTTGTCGCGTATCCCATAGCTACTTTTCATAATAGATGGCCTCAAATAAAAGGTCAACTGAAACCGGGAAGATATGGACTGAACGGGGGAGGTAAAAAAAACCCGGCCGAGGAGGCCGGGGTTTTTCGCTCATTGCAAGATCCGGAAACAATCAATAGGACTTGTGGTCCTTCGGATTCCGGCTCTTCTTCATGAGCTTGCGGCGGAGCGCCTTGTTTTTCCGGTTAAGGATGGTGGAGGGCTTCTCGTAGTACTCGCGCTTCTTCCACTCGCGAATGATGCCCTCTTTCTCGACCATGCGCTTGAAACGCTTGATCGCCTTTTCGAGGTTTTCCGACTCGTCTACGACGATGTGTGCCATGTATAAATCACCTCCCCTCGGTCCGACCGTCAGTGTTCAGTAACCATAACAAATTTAGAGCGGGCTGGTCAACCGCATGACCCTGAATCTCGCGCTTTTATGACAGCGCTATACCTGCCGGTAGGCAGGGTGGAGAACGATTTCTGTACCTACCGGTAGGTATAGAGAAGGTAGTATTGAATCAGTATACCTACCGGTAGGTATACAAATCACGTAAACTCATTCTAAAAAACCGGTAGCATAATCCCCCAAAAAACCCTAGGATTGCCGTATGAACGCCCTGAAAGGTTTCCGGCATCCAGTAGCGCGACTTATCCTTGCCTGTCTTCTTGTCGCGTCGTTCGCGCTCTCATGCGCCGCCAGCGACCGGACTGTCTACGTGACGCAATCGGGAACGAAATACCATCGTGAATCCTGTAGCGCCCTTTCCCGGAGCAAGATCCCGCTCGCTCTCGAGAACGCGATCGGAAAGGGCTATCTTCCGTGCGGGATCTGCCATCCTCCCGCCGGGCGGGAAGGTGACGCGGCTACCGCGGAAGAGGGCTCCGATGCGGTAGCGATACCCGAACAAGGAGGGTCGGCCGGTTCCCCCGAACGGACCTTTCCGTTTACCGTCGCGGGTACCGTCGTGTCGGTGACCGACGGCGACACGGTCATCGTTCTTGCCGACGGGGCGCGATTGAAAGTCAGGCTGAACGGGATAGATTGCCCCGAACGCAATCAGGCTTACGGGCAAAAGGCGAAGGAGTTCGCACTTTCGCTCGCGGCGCAAAAAGCCGTTTCGGTGACGGTTCGTGACGTCGATCGGTACGGGCGGTACGTCGGTGACGTCATCGTCGACGGGGTCTCGCTCAACGAGCGGCTCGTCGAGGCGGGGCTCGCCTGGCATTATCGCCAATACTCGGACGACAAGACGCTCGCGCGCCTCGAACGGGAGGCGCGCGAGGCCGGTCGGGGACTCTGGAAGGAAGCGAATCCCGTCGCGCCCTGGGATTTCAGGAAAGCGACGAAGTGACGATCCCTTCCGGATCCGCTACCAGTCCGTGAGGATGGTTTTTACGGTTGTCGCCTCGCCCGGCTCCACGGTGAAGGATTGGGCGGTTATCGGTTTCCCGTCCGCGTCAGCCCAGACCGTGCCGCTCAGGGTAAGCCATTCGCCGGTTGCTTCGTCAAAGGTTGAATCCCACTCGGTGAAATAGTACCACCCGGCCGGAAGGTCCGTTCCCTCGCTCCCGTAAATGGCGTCGCCCGTCGATGAGGTGAAGCTGTATCCCGAGGTGGGGGTATGCGCGGGATCGAACCAGTGCGCGGGCGAGGTCGCCAGGGGATCACCGGTGAAATCGTCGATCGTCTCGAGGGGAGAATCGAGCGCGAGAAGGTAGACGTAGTACGACTTGTTGGCCGGTATGCCGAGTATGGTGAAAGCGCCCGACACCGTCGCCGGCGCGGCGCTCGCGGGGAAACGGGCCATGGGGAACTGGAAGAACGGGCGACCGCCCTCGAAACGCACGGTCGACTTGAGCGCAAGATCGATCCAGAGATCCTCGACGGCGCTGATCGGTCCGTCGGTCGCTTTTCGGCGGTCTTCCTCGAACTGGAGCTCCTTGAGCTTGTCGGAGAACGCTTCGTCTATGATCATTCCCGCGATCCATATCTGGTCCGTTCCCTCGGCGGTCGTGAGGCTTCGCGCCGAGGATACCGCGTCAATGGCGATCCCTCCGTCGCGCGTCGCTTGCGGGGAATAACACGCGCTAAAGAGCGCCGCGCTCACGAGCGCCGCGCATAGAAGCGCCGCGAGGATGGGGCGAGATATCGTGTGCAACACCGTTTGTGCGTCTTTTTTCATGGCATCCTCCTTCAATACGAATACTGCCAGCGGATCGTGACCGACCCCATTTCGATGCCGGCATTGCCGTCCTGTCCCGAACCGACCGCGTCCGGGCGCGATCCCGGCCCCGAGAGGTCCGAGGTATCCCAGGAAACGGTGGATGCCGACTCCCTCGCGCCGCTTCCGCCCGCTATCGGGCCTCCCTCGGTCCCGGAAGCGCTTTCACCCTTCCTGACGAGGAGCGTTTGCGCGTACTGGTCGGTCATGAGAACGATTCCCTCGGTTACATCGAGGTTGACCGAGTCGAAATCGAAGCTCGTGCCGCGCACCGACGCGGTCGTGACGGGGCTCTTGAGCGAGAAGTCGTTCTGGATCCCCTCGGCCTTTTTAACCTGCGCCTTGACCCTGCCGACCTGGAGCCTGAGCTCGGTCTTGACGACCCCGTTCCGCTCGACGAGCTCTCGTATCGTCATGCGGGTAAGGGGCGCTATCTCGAGCGAGGCCGAGCCGATCTCGAGCACGGCGCGGGAATCGAAACCGGTGGATATCGTCGCGCCGACGGGCACTCTCGTTCCCTCGGGCGCGGCCGTCCAGGAGCCGGTACTCGAGCGATACTCGACCCGTCCCGTGACCGATTTGACGAGCGCGGTATCCTCTATCGCGAACAGAAACGCGCCGGTACAAAGCGCGAGCGAGAATGACGCGAGTAACTTTTTCATGCGAAGCCTCCTTTCATCGAAACTCATCCGTCAAAGGCTGACGGAGACGTTGAATCCGAACGACCAAAGGGTGTCCATATCCGATATCGCCGCGCCGCCGGGAAGGAACACCGCCCCGTCTAGTCCGACGCCGACATCGGACAGGACGCGCCAGGCAAAGCTCGTCTCGAGCTCGGTACCGAGATAGAATGAATCGGAATCGGGATCGGTTTCGATCCAGTCGAGCCCGACGGACCAGGTCCTGAGGAACACGCGCGCCGAGAGCTCGGGACCGAACCTCGCCGCCATCTCGTTTCCCGAATCCACGAAGGGGAGGAGCGAATACCGCAGCTCGAGCATCGCGAGCGCGTTGAGCCCGGGCGATACGCACACGGCGAGATCGGGCTCGCTAACGGGAAGATACCCGACCGAGGCTATCTTGACTCCCTCGATCATGTCGGTCGCGTAATCGGGCGGGGACGCGATCGCCCGGAACGCGAGCCGGGAGGACTTAAGATCCTCCCGATACCAGCGAAGCCCCATGCCGACGAGGAATCCCGCGATGTTTCGCGTATCCTCGACCGGGTTCCTGATCTGGCCGAATTCGGCGTTGAAAAAGAAGTCTCCGTAGACGCTTGACCCGTAGGGTCTCGTCGTCGAGATTCCCAGATATTGGGTATCGATCTCTATGTCTTTGTTTCCCTCGCGAAGGTCAAACTGACCGTACGCGTACAGCGAGACGTTCTCGAATTTTCCCGCGTTCGGGAAGGAGACGATCGCTCCCGCGATAGCGCGCCGGGGACCGAAGAAAGTATCCTCCTCGTCGCCTTCCTCGGCGAAGTCCGTGCCCGTCATCCTGACGTCGCTTTTCGGGTTAAGCAGGAAGCCCGTGTACGCGCCCGCAAGCTCGACCGTCATGCCCGGCTTGAGCATCCGCAGCCGGAGTCCGTCGGCGGCATGGTTCACGATGAAGGCCGAGGGGTCGGCGAAGCGAAAGCGACCGGCCGAGATTTCGAGGACCGCTTCGTCCCCGAGCGTGCCGGGCATCCAGGCCGATGCCTGGGCCTGGTCGAGATTGAAAAGGTACGCGCGGTCGTCCGCGTATTCGTAGCTCGCCTGGGCCGAGAGGGAGAACACCCGTCCGTCGGGAGAGGCGTTGGACGCCTCGAACCAGAGCGAGGCCGAGTCGAGCTGGTCGAGTTCGGAGTCTCCGCCCGAAACGGTTTTCTCGATCGCCGTCTCGTTACGGAGATTGACGCCGGCGTCAAGATCGGCGGCATGCAGGGAAAAGAAGGAGCAGGCGAAAAGGAGCGCGCCCGCGGCAATGGTATGGCGAAGAATCGTGCATTTCATCGGTTTCCCTCCTTCCAGGAGAGATATCTCCCCATGATTCGCGCCGCCCGCTCGCCGGAAAGCGGCATGCCCGGGAAGGCGCGTCCCTGGACGATATCGAGGAATTTCAGCTCGCGGAGGGCGTAGCGCGGCCCCGGCGCGACGCGGAACATGAGCCCGCCTTTCATCCCGTTTACCTTCATGAGATACCAGGCGTATTCGCCGAGGGTGATCGACCTCGCGGGATTATCGTCGATGCCCGGTACCCGTTCCGCGAGGATTCGAACGGCGTCTTCGCCGGTCGCGCCCTCGTCGATGAGACGGGCTTCGGAGAGAATGAGATACGCCGCGCCCGCGAGGCTGAGCCGTTCCTCGGCGAGGACGGCGTCCATCGTATCGTTGAATCCCGCGATCGCGGGAACGGTCGCTGCCGCGAAGAACGCGACGGCGAGAAGCGCGACGCGGAGTTTGCGCGGACGTCGTGATGACGGAGTGATCATGGGCTAACCTCCTTAACTTTTCCTGTTTGTGTATCCTTACTATAAGGATAAGGGCGAAAAAGCAGGAAAACAATCGAAAAAACGCGCGTGGGCGGAAATAACGCCCAAAAGCCCCTTCTTCGGAATTATGGGCTTGCGCCCCCGCCGGAGCGCCAGTATCCTGTACGGAGTAAGTTATCGCTTATCAAGGGGCATGCCATGGCAAAACGTTTCGGGGATCCGCGCTCGTTTTTCGTCATTCCCGCGATCGTGTCGCTCGCGCTCGCGGCGCTTTTTTTCGCGACGCCCTGGAGGACGGCCGAGAAACGCGTATACGACCTACTCCTTCACCTCAGGCGCGCCCCCGTCGAGGATCCGCACATACTCCTGCTCAACATCGACGATCAGGCGATTTCGCAGGTGGGGATCTGGCCCTGGAGCCGCGACGTCGTCGCGAACGGGCTTGTCCTCCTCAGGGAATTCGGCGCGGCGTGCACGGTGTTCGATATCGAGTACGTCGACAAGAGCCCTCAGGGCGTCGACGCGCGGTATCTCGAGGAAACCCTCCCCGCGCTCTTCGGCGAGCGGTTCTCGCTCATCAAGAACGACGCGACGGGACTCGTCTCCGCGCTCGCCAAGCGCTCGATCCCGCTCAAGGCGGCGGGGGAATACTCGGCCGCGCTTTCCGATCGCGTCGATCAGGCGGAGCGGGAACTCCTCGGCGCGGTTTCGCGCATCGCGCGCGACAACGACGCCTACCTCGGGCAGGCGGCCCGGCTTAACGGTTCGGCCTTCTTTACCGTCAATATGCTGCCCTCGAAGATCGAGCTCTATCACGTCGGCGAGGATCTCAAGACGTACGTCGGCGACACGGTTCCCGTCGCGATCCGGAACGAGACCCCGCGCGGGAAGACCCCGTTCGTGAGCGCTCCCGCGATCCAGCCGACGATACTCCCGATACTCAAGGGAGGGCGCGGCGCGGGCTTCCCGAACGTCGAGATCGACGAGGACGGCGTGCGCAGGCGGATCAACCTCTTGATCGAGCACGACGGAAAGTATTACGCGCAGCTCGTCCTGAGACCCCTTCTCGCGTATCTCGGGGAGCCCCCGGTCGTTCTTTCGGGACGGACGATGACGCTCAAGGACGCGACCTTCCCCGACGGGACGAGGCGCGACGTCAGGATCCCGCTCTCGCCGACGGGGAAGGTTCTCATCAACTGGCCGCACCGGCGATTCGGCGAAAGTTTCAGGACCCTTTCGTACAAGAACCTCGTCGTGCACGATATCGTGCTCGACAACCTCGCGAGGAACCTCGCGGTCATGGAGGACGCGGGCTATTTCGCGTCCTCGGGCGACGCGCCGACCCCGCTCGCTTTCCTGATGGAAGCGGACGCGATCAAGGCCGACATCCTCGCGGGTAACCGCGATCCCGCCGATATGGACGAGTTCGTCTCGTTGCGAAAACGATTCATCGAGGAGACGGGCCGATTCCTCGACGGCGGCGCCGAGCGGGAAATCCTCGCGGAGATCGACGCCGCGCTCGCGAACCCGAACCTCGACAACGTGTCCGCCGTGACCTATCACGAGATCAGGGACGAGGTGACGGACACCTTCGCCGCCGTCAGGCAGGATTTCGGGACCCTCGTGGAAACGAGGCGGCGGCTCGAGGAGGCGATACCGGGATCGATCGCGATCATCGGTCTCACGGGCATCTCGACCTTCGATACGGGCGTGAACCCGTTCGAGAAAAACTACATGAACGTCGGCACCCACGCGGCCATCGCGAACACGATCCTTACGGGCGATTTCCTCACCGAGATCCCGGATTGGGTATCCCTCGTCGCCGCGATCGTCCTTTCGTTCCTCGCGACTGCCCTGGTCTCCAGGATCGAGCCCCGCTGGGGAATCGCCGTCGGCGGGGGTCTCGTCGCCGCGGTCGCCGCGGGCACGGCGCTCGCGTTCGTCCTTTCGGGCGTTTTCGTCCCCTCGCTCGCGCCCATCGCGTCGCTCGTCGCGACGACGCTCGCCGTGTCGATCCTGCGGTTCATCCTCAGCGAGGGGGAAAAGCGGTTCCTCCGGAACGCGTTCTCGCGCTACCTCTCCGCCGACGTCATCAGCCAGCTCATGCAGAATCCCGACCTTCTCAACCTCGGCGGCGAGAAGAAGGACCTGACGGTCATCTTCACCGACATCAAGGGCTTCTCGACGATCTCGGAGAAACTCGATCCGGTCAGGCTCGTCGCCCTCCTCAACGAGTACCTCACCGCGATGAGCGACATCATACTCGAGGAGCGGGGCACGATCGACAAGTACGAGGGCGACGCGATCATGTGCTTCTTCGGCGCGCCCGTCGAGGTCGCCGACCACGCGTATCGCGCCTGCCTTTCCGCGGTGAGGATGCGCCGCGCGGAGAAGGCGCTCAACGATCGCCTCGTCGCCGAGGGCACGCTCGAGACGCCGATCAGGACGCGCATCGGGATCAATTCGGGCGAAATGGTCGTGGGAAACATGGGAACGCCGAGGAAGATGGACTATACGGTCATGGGGAACGCGGTGAACCTCGCCTCGCGGCTCGAGGGGGTCAACAAGCAGTACGGAACCTGGATTTGCGCGAGCGAGGACGTCGTGTCCGCCGCGGGAGACTCCTTCGTCGCGAGAAAGCTCGACCGCGTGAGGGTGATCGGGATCGACGCGCCCGTGCGCATTTACGAGATCGTCGAGGAGCGCTCGAGGGTAGACGCCGCGACGCTCGAGGGTCTCAAGGCTTTCCACGAGGCGCTCGAGCTTTTCGAGGCGAAGCGGTGGGACGACGCGGAACTGAAATTCACCGAGGTTCTCCGTCTCCTGCCGGATGACGGGCCCGCGACGACCTTCCTCGGACGGTGCCGCGAGTACCGGAAGAAGCCGCCCGCGGGCACGTGGGACGGCGTCTTCAACCTCGTCTCGAAGTGACCGAAGTCATCGTCAGGCCGCGTCTTCGTCCTTTTTTCCCGGTTTGTCGAAGACGAAGGCCTTGAGGATCACGTAGAGCGCGAAGGCGCACCCGAGCGCGAGGAAACCGAGCGAGAGCTCGTGGTAGTAGCGGTCGAGGAGTTCCTTCTGCGAGTAGAGGAAGTAGCCGAGGGTCGCGAGGATGACGTTCCACAGCGCGGAGCCGATTAAGGTGAAGAAAAGGAAATCGCGCAGGTTCATGCGGACCAGGCCCGCGGGGAGGGAGATGAGCTGCCTGATCGCGGGGACGAGACGCCCGATGAAGGTCGAGCTCTTGCCGTATTTCCTGAAGAAATCCTCGGCTTTCTCGACGCCCGGGCGGTCGATGAGCATGAGATGCGCGAGCCTCGTGTCGGCGAGCCGATAGATGATGGGGCGCCCGAGCCAGAGCGCGACGAAGTAATTGAAGAGGGCCCCGAGCATCGCGCCCGCGGTCGCCGAGACGACCACCAGGATCGCGTTGAGCTCGCCGCCCGCCGCCTTGAACGCCGCGGGGGGCACGACGATCTCCGAGGGAAAGGGGATGAAGGAGCTCTCGATTGCCATCAGGAACGTGATCGTCCCGTAGTTGATGTTGGCCATGTACCAGTCGGTAACTGTCTTGAAAATCTCGACGATCACGATGCGAACCTCCGGAAGGTGTGTGGTGGCGTCGCGCGGGAAAACGCGCGGCATGAGGCGACTATACCGCGCGCACGTTCGAGCGGTCAACCGGCCCTCGCATATTCGGCCCGCTTGCGCTATAGTGTCCCGAAACGACCGAGCATGGGGGATATGATGGAAAAAAAGCGCGCGCCGAGAAACCGCACGCTGACGCTTTCCGGGGACGAGCGCGAACGGTATTCCTCGCGCCTTCTTTCGCCCGCGGGCCGTCCCCTCGGCCTCGAGGAAATTATCGACAGAACCATTAACGGGGAGCTCGCCGACGCGCTGCCCCTTTTTCCGCGCGCCTTCGCCGACCTCATAGTCATCGATCCTCCCTACAATCTCGACAAGGACTTTCACGGTTTTTCCTTTCGCGCTTCCGACGACGACGCGTACTATGAATACGTGCGCTCCTGGCTTCCGCTTCTGCTCGCGTGCCTCAAGCCGACCGGCTCGGTCTACGCCTGCGGCGACTGGCGAAGCGCGCTTCCGCTCTGTCGCGCGATGAAGGAAACCCTCGTCGTGCGGAACCGGATCACCTGGCAGCGGGAGAAGGGACGGGGCGCGAAGGCGAACTGGAAGAACGCGAGCGAGGACATCTGGTTCGCCACCGCGGGCGAGGAGTATTGGTTCGACGTCGACGCGGTCAAGGTGAAACGTCGCGTGATCGCGCCCTATCGGGAGAACGGCGTCCCCAAGGACTGGGAGGAAACCGGTGAAGGCCGGTTCCGTCTTACCCATCCCGGAAACTTCTGGGACGACGTCTCGGTCCCGTACTGGTCGATGCCCGAGAACACCGACCACCCGACGCAAAAGCCCGAAAAGCTCATCGCGAAGCTCGTGCTCGCGAGCTGTCCCCCGGGCGGCGTCGTCCTCGATCCCTTCCTCGGCTCGGGTACCACCTCGGTCGTCGCGAAGAAGCTCGGCCGGCGGTATGTCGGCGTCGAGCGAAACGCCGAATACTGCGCCTGGGCCGAAAAGCGGCTCGAGCGCGCGGGAGAGGATCCCGCGATCCAGGGCTATGAGGATGGCGTTTTCTGGGAGCGAAACGCGCGGAGGAGATAGGGGGCCCCGCGCGGGGAGCGGTTATTTCGTCTTGATAGAGGCGCAGTAATCGGCGAAGCGGGTCGGGTCGATCCAGGCTCCTTCAGAGGCAGAGCCCGCGAATATCCAGGTCGCGGGGGTTCCGTCCTTCATGTCGTCCACGCGGGAGTCGTACCAGCCGCGCGCGGCGTCGGCGTCCGCGAAACGGCCCGCGCTCTTGCCCTCGTTCGGCGTCTGGTCGGTCGGCTGGATGTCGGGGGTATACCCGTGCCATTTCCAGGTTTGGGTAAAGGGGACGTTCACGTATCTCACCCCGTAGGCCTCGATGAAGGCGAACGAGTCCGGGGCTTCCGCGCCCGCGATGAACACCTTTCCGCCGAACCCTTCGCTCCTCGTTCCCGGGTTGCTGACCGCGATCTCGTAACGGAGGAGCTGGACGTCTTCCTTCGTTTTTGAAAGCGGTTTCTTTTTATCCGCGGGCGATTGGCCATAGACGGTCGCGACGAGCGCGAAAAGGGCGATAACGGTCGCGATTCGGAATCTTTTCATGGCGTACCTCTTGCCCCTGAAGTATAGCACGCGAGGTTCCGCTTTTCGAACGCGCGACGACTCTTCCCGATCAGGGACAGATTCTGTCGAGCGCCGGGATGAGTTTTCCCTCGACGATGGACGAGAGCCTTCCCTCGACGGCGTTGAAGACGAAGAATCCGAGCCCCGCGCAGGTATAGGGAAGCTCGACGGGGGTTCTCCCCGAGCCCGAGTCGACGTGGCGGAACGTGAAGCCGTATTGCCGGGTCAGCTCGCGCTGCTCGTCGGACGTGAGCGATACATGGACGCGCGCCTTCGCCTTGATCGACTCCTTCAGGCCGAGATAGTGCTTGCGCTCGCTCGCGAGGAGAAAATTCGAGCTCAGCACGATCTCGTCGAAATCGCGCTGGAACGAGCATTTCGGCATGGCCGTCAGGCTCTCGAACCGGTCCGCGGAGACGTAGGAATAATCGCTTAAGTGGCTGTAGGTGTCGAGCTTGACGTGGATCAGCTCCTGCAGGTACAGCATGAGGCGGTGGGCCTGGCAGAGAAACGCGTAATCGGGATCCTTCGTTCCCGTGAAGCCGATCGCCTTGGGGGAGTAACCCGAGTGACGCATCGCGCTCACGTAGTCGTACACGCGATTGACGCTGTACTTCATCGAGAACCACCAGTCCTTCGGGTACAGCTCCGGGTGTATCGCCGCGAGCCTGCGGCATCCCGCCGAGAACCGTCCGGTGCCGATGACGGAATCGACCTCTTCCTTCGCGCGCGTCGAGTCCGCGAAAATCGTCAGTTTCGCGCTGTCGTCCTTGAGCCGGGTAAACGTCGTCTTTACGGGGTTGTCGCCGATGAAATTCTCGAAGAGGAGCGAGTCGGGGAGCGGGTGAATCGGGGAGAATATCTCGGCGCGAAGCGTCGGGTTGTCGTGGATGACGAAAAGGCTCTCCGCGTTTCCCTTGTAAAAGAGCGTCGCGGCCACGCGCGTGTCCCGGTTACGGTGCGCGAGCCTCGCCTTGATGTCGCGGGCGCGGAGAACCGTGAACGCGGCGTCGACCTCGACGATGATCCCGAAGAGGTCCCATACGCTGAGCTTGAGATCCCGCACCGCCTTCTCGAGGGCGTCGACGCGCGCCTTCGGCATCGAGTCCTCGACGACGAAGTTGAGGTCCGCGTCCGTGCAGTACTGCACGCCGATATCGCTGTACGCCGAAAAGATGCGCCCGACGCCGAAGACGAGAAGTCCTCTCGCTATCGCGGGATCGAGCGAGGGGATAAACACGTTGACGATCCAGTTGTAGAGAATGAAGAGGTACAGATCCTGACGGGGACGGAGAATCTTGCTCTCGATGCTTCCCATCGTGACCTCTTGCGCGTCGGTCGTGTTGATCGAGCTGCTTTTATCGGAGTGGAGGGAAACGAAGAAATCCTCGAGACGCTTCTCGGGCATGCCGCGCTCGACTGCGGATTCGAGCTTCCCCTGGCAGGAAGCGAAAAAAGGATCGTGATATCTCGGGCGAGAAAGAAGCTTTTCGGGCATTGGGCGGCCGTTCCCTCCCGGTGGTGGTGTGTCGTAAGGCCGGGAAGTGGCTGTAGTATAGAAGCCTGCGATGGGTCAGTCAAGTTTGATGGTTGCCGAATCGACGCTTTCCGCGCGATTAAGACGAAAGTTCCCGTTTTTTTTACTCGGTATCAGGCGTGTTTCACGAAACGGCCTGAAAGGCGCGCGTCGCCCTTCAGGCTTTTTTCATGCCTTGAGCCAGTCGGGATTCCAGGTGACGCGTCCGCCGTCCCCCGCGCGATTGCGCTCGCGGAAGGCGTCCTCCCGCGCGGGGTAGCCGATCGCGATCATCGAGAAGGGCACGAGGTTTTCCGGGATGTCGAGGACGGAGCGGATACGCTTCACGTTGTCCTCGATGGGCGATATGCCGCACCAGCAGCTCCCGAGCCCGAGGGCGCGCGCGGCGAGAAGGACGTTCTCGGTGAGCGCGGCGCAGTCGACGAGCCAATAGTCGCCCTGGAAGCTCTTCGCGGGTTCCCCGCAGACGAGGATGGCGGCGCCCGCTTCCTCCACGGGCTTGAACCAGTCCATAGCCCCCCGTACGCGCGCCCGGACGTTCGCGTCCTCGATGACGACGACGTGCCAGGGCCGTTTCCCGGATGCCGAGGGCGCGCTCAACGCGGCCTCGACGATGGTCTCGAGATCCTCGCGGTCCACGCGCTTCTTCGCGAAGTCGCGCACGCTCCGTCGCGTCATGATGTCTTCGATCGTTGTATCCATTTTCGACGTTCTCCTTTTCGCGATTGGTTTATCTCATCCTGATCCTGGCTATCGACCGTTCCGCTTTCGCGGGGTCGAGCTTCCACGCGCTCGAGAATACGCGCGTCCCGAGTATCCTGATCCCGCCGCTCTCGAGCGGCGTCCTGATCGCGCGGATGGTGCCGCCGGCCTGGCTCTCGAGGCGCGAAAAGGGGAAGGAAGAACCCGCGGTCACGAGGACGATGGCCTTCTTCCCGCGGAGCTTCGGCGTCGGGCTCCCTTTCAGGAAGTGCTCGAAGGTCGTCACGTTCCGGTCAAAAACCGCCTTGAGGGTCGAGGGGATGTTTCCCCAGTAGCAGGGCGTGCCGACGGCGATGAGGTCCGCCGCCGCGATCTTCTCGCCCAAGTCGGTGGCCTCGTCGCGGGGAAGGACGCACTTCCCGTCTGGTCTGCAGCGGGCGCAGCCCGTACAGGGCATGATCGACCGGGCGCCGAGGTTGACGCGCTCGATCTCGTATTCGCGGGTGAGACGGTTCTCGAGCGTCCCGAGCACGGCCGCGGTCGAGCCCGAGGGATGGGGACTCGCGTTTATGATGAGGGCTTTCTTTTTGTCCATCTATACTGTCCTTCTTGCGTGATTTCGTCCGCGTCGTGTTTTCCGGCGGGCTCATGTACCTAAGATAGTCCTGGGGGTTTCAATTGGCAAGTACGCACTATTTTGTGCTATAGTATCGAAAAAGAAACCATGCGCACGGGAGGAATATATGCGGGTATCGTATCGGGGGAAGGATTTCGGCTGTCCGATGGAGATGACGCTCGACCTTATCGGCGGGAAATGGAAGGCGCTGATCCTGTGGCATCTCGCCATGGACGGTACGCTCCGGTTCGGCGAGCTCAGGAGACTCTTCCCGAAGGTGACGCAGAAGATGCTCACGCAGCAGCTCCGCGAGCTCGAGGGCGACGGGCTCGTCAACCGCGACGTGCACGCGGTCGTTCCGCCGCGCGTCGACTACTCGCTTACCGAGACGGGGAAGTCGCTCGAGCCGATCCTTGCCGCGCTCAACCGGTGGGGACACGATTTCGTGGACACGCCGGGTTTCGCGGACTGGGGCGCACTCCGCGAGGAAACGGCGCTTCAAGGCGCGATATCGGGCTAGCGCTCGCGTTCGTCCGGTCTAGAAAAGGCGCTTCCCCTCGAAAAAAGCCGGCGAGACCGCGACGCCGTTCACGCGCCACTCGAGGTGGAGATGGGGCCCGGTCGCGAGTCCGGTCATGCCGGAGCGTCCGACGAGGGTTCCCGCGCGCACCGACTCGCCGGCGGAACAGGTGAGCGCGTCGAGATGGTAATAGAGGCTGTAGACCCCCGGAAGGTGCTCGACGACGACGGTCCAGCCCGTCGAGATGCGGCGCTCCGCCATGACGACGAGCCCGTCGCCCGCGGCGAAAACGGGCGTCCCGATCGGGATGCCGTAATCGAGCCCGAAATGGATGCCCGTTTCCTTTTTTCCGTTTGAATACCGATAGGTTCTCCTGTCACCGTAGGTAGCGGTGATCCGCTTCGACGCGACCGGCGCCTTGAAGGGTCCGGCGAAGCGCGGGGCGCCCGAATTAAATGCGGAAAGAATCCTGTTGAGCGCCTCGATCTGCGCGAGCCGCTCAGGCCCGAGGTCCGCCTTGATCGCGCTCGCGGTCTCGTCGAGGTCGATGCGTTCCTGCGCGAATTGCCGCTTCCCGATGGAGACCGGCCCCGTCGAGGATATCGCCCGGGTGCCCGCGAGGGCGAAGGCCTCGATCGTGTAGGTTCCGGGCGAAAGCGTCGGGGGGAGCGCGACGAGGGCGACGAGCCGGTCGTTCCCGCGCGGGTTGGAGCCGAAGGCGGTCGCCCGGGCACAGACCCGTCCCTCGCCGTCGCGGAGGGTCGCCGAGCCGTCGGTAAGCGGCGCGGTCGACGAGATGGTGACGGGAATAAGGTCGCCCGGAAGGCCCGAGGCGGGTATCGATACGGTCCAGGGAGACTCGGCGGCGATCCCGTCGCGGGTTATCGCGAGCGAAAGGGGCGGCACGAGCGAGCCTCGCTCCTTTCCCGTTTCCGCCCGGAGCGACGAGTACGCGCCCGGGAGAATGGCGAGGAGCGCGAGCGCGAGCGCGGTACGGCCGCTCGCCGACGGGAAGCGTCTCACGCGCGCCCCGATGGCCCCTCGCCCGCGGCGGTGAGCGGCACGCGAGCGGCATCGGCCGCGCGCGCGCCCTTCTCCGCGCGCGCCGAGGCGCGCTGGACGTCCTCGAGGATCATCTGCGGGGTTTCCGCCCCGTTGAAGGTGTTGCGCCCCACCTGGAAGACGGCGTCGACGACGTCGCCGACGGCGAAGTCGCGGTTGAGCCTGTCGGCCGCCTGCCAGAAGATCGCGGGCCACTTGAACTTCCCGCAGTCGAAGGTCAGCTTGAGATGCTGCTTTTCGGTCTTGCCCATGATGTCCGCGGTCATCACGCGCATGTCGCGCGCCATGAAGCGGAGCTGCTCGTTTCCCTCGCCGTAAGGCTCGAAGCGGTCGGTGAGGTCAAGAAGCGCGGGGGTGAGGTACTCGCGCGGAAGCTCGGCGTCGATCGAGATCTCCTCGTCGGGCGCGACCTCGGGAAACTCGATGGATTCGGAAAGCCGCTCGATGCGGGAAAGGAACTCGCCGACGTTCTCGGGCATGAGGCTGAAGCCCGCGGCGAACGCGTGGCCGCCGTGATCGATGAAGAGGTCCGCGCACGGCGCGAGGAGGTTCTCGAGGGCGAAGCCGCGCGAGGAGCGCATGGACCCGACGGCGGTGCCGTCCTCCATGAAACACATGACGACGGCGGGCACCTTGAAGCACGAGGAGAGCCTGTTCGCCATGATCCCGGTGACGCCGCGATGGATCTCGCGGCTCGCGGCGAGCACGAGGCGGGAATGGTGTCGCTCGAGGCTTTCGCGCGCGAGCGGCTCGACGATCGTCCAGCTGTCGCTCCCGAGCTGCTTTCGGTCCGCGTTGGTCCTGACGACCTCCTCGGAGAGCTTGTTACGCTCCCCCTGGTCCCCCGAGGTGAGAAGGCGAACGGCGAGCGAGGGCTTCCCCATCCGGCCGGTCGCGTTGATCGCGGGGGATATCTGCCAGGCGATGTCGCCGGTGCCGATCTTCTTCCCCGCGAGGTTCTGCCGCGCGAGGAGCTCCGCGAGTCCGGGGCAGGGGCTCTCGTTGATCGCGGCGAGCCCGCGCCTGACGAGGATGCGGTTCTCGTTCCTGAGGGGCATGAGGTCGGCGAGGGTGCCGAGCGCGACGAGCTGGAGCTCCGCCGTCTCGCGCTTCCCGAACACGGCGTTCTTCCGCTGGGCGAAGGTGACGAATATGTTGAGGAAACCGTCGAGCTCGCTTATCGGGCCGTCGCCGTAGCGGGCGATCCGGGAAAGGTCCTTGAGCTTGATGAGGCTCATCCCGCGCACCTGCGGGATCTCGCGCGCCACCTCGGGCGCGACGTCGAGGAAGTTGAACTCGACGCCCTTGCCGAAGATCTTCTCGAGCTGTTTCTTCTGCATCTCGCCGTCCCACACGAAGATCTGCTGGCCCTGGAGGAAGGGGAGAAGCCGCGTTTGCGCTATCGAGACCATGCCGGGGACGATCGTCTCGGAGACCCGGTCGACGACGTTCATGTTGACCGTCTTCACCGCCTCGACGATATAGGCCTCGTTGGCCGGGCGCACGTTGAGGAGGGTGATCTGCTGCTTGTAGAGCTCGAGGCCCGCGAAGCGGAGCGCCTGGATGAATTTCCACGCGACGGCGCAGCCGGCGAGGTCGCGGAAGGGATAGCCCGAGTCCGCCATCTTCGGGTTGATGATCGCGACCGCCGCGGGGAGGGTCTCGGGGGCGTTGTGGTGGTCGAGGACGATCACGTCGATCCCGAGCTCCGCCGCCCGCGCGATCTCCGCGGTGCAGGAGATGCCGCAGTCGACCGTGATGATGAGCGTACCGTAAGCAGCTGCGTGCGCTTCGACCGCCTCGAGCGAGAGCCCGTACGGATCGTCCCCCTCGGGGACGCGCCAGGCGACGTCCAAACCTAAGTCGGTGAGTGCCTGATGGAGGAGGGTGACGCTCGTGATTCCGTCGACGTCGCGGTCGCCGAAGATGAGCACCTTCTCGCCCTCGTCCCGCGCGTCGAGCACGCGGTCCACGGCGTCTTCCATGTCGCGGAAGAGGAAGGGGTTATGGAGGTAGCGGAGGTCGTCCTCGAGGTAGAAGAGGATGTCCGGCCCCTCGATGACGTCCCGGCGGGCGAGGATCGAGGCGGTGAGCGCGTCGCACCCGTAGCGTCCGGTAAGCTCCCGGATGAGCTCGCGACCGATTTCTTTCTTGTTCCAGATCATAGCGCGGTAATTTCCTTGATGACGAGCGGGCCTGAGGCGGGCTTCGCGGCGGAATAGCGCACGGCCTCCGCGACGAGCGAGAGCGCGGGACCGAGCGAGGTCTCGTCCTTTCCGTATACGTCCATGATGAGCTCGCCTTTTTTGACGGCGTCGCCCTTCCGTTTTCTCACGATCATGCCGGCCTCGGGGCACACGGCCTCGTCGGTGCGGTTTCGCCCGACGCCGAGGTATACCCCGGCGAGCCCGGTCTTGAAGGCGTCGATGGTCTCGATAAAGCCGTCGGCGCCCGCGCGGAACTCCGCGTGATGGGGGCTTCGCCTGACGCCGCGGTCGGCGAGGAGCTTTTTGGCGTCGCCGCCCTGAAGCGCGACGTTCTCCATGAAGAGCTCCATCGCCTTGCCCGATCGAACCGCTTCCTCGGCGAGGACGCGACCCTCGTCGGAGTCGCGCGCCTTTCCGCCGAGGGCGATCATCCACGCGGCGAAGGCGAGGGTGAGCTCGGTCACGTCGGCCGGTCCCGCGCCCTCGAGGACGTTCATCGACTCCTCGATCTCGAGGAAGTTGCCGATCGCGTTCCCGAGCGGCTCGCCCATGTCGGTGATGAGGGAGACGACCTTCTTACCCATTGCCTTCCCGGTGCCGGCGAGGCTCTCGGCGAGGCGGGTGGCGTCGCCCAAGTTTTTCATGAAGGCGCCCGAGCCGCACTTGACGTCGAAGACGAGGGCGTCCGCGCCCTCCGCCACTTTCTTCGAGAGGATGCTCGCGGTGATGAGCGGCACCGACTCGACGGTGCCCGTGACGTCGCGAAGGGCGTAGAGCAGGCGGTCCGCGGGGACGATCTCCTTCGTCTGCCCGGTCATCGCGAAGCCGGTTTTCGCGATAAACTCGCGGAATTCGGGCACCGAGAGCGCGGTGCGGTAGCCGGTGATCGATTCGAGCTTGTCGAGGGTGCCTCCGGTGTGGCCGAGCGCGCGCCCGCTCATCATCGGCACCTTCACGCCCGCGGCCGCGACGATCGGCGCGAGGGGGAGCGATATCTTGTCGCCGACGCCGCCGGTCGAGTGCTTGTCGACGAAGGGGCCCGGGATGCCGGCAAGGTCGATCGTCTTCCCGGACTTGAGCATGACGTCGGTAAGGACGCCCGTCTCGGCGAAGGTCATCCCGTTGAAGAAGACCGCCATGAGCCAGCTCGAGACCTGGTAATCGGGGATCTCCCCGCGCACGTACCCGCCGACGAGGAACTCGATCTCCTCGCGGGTGAGCTCCGCGCCTTTCGGGGATGCGGGGCCGCCCCGCTTTTTCATGATAATGTCGACCGCTCTCACGGGTGTTCTCCTTATCAATTGCTCATGGGTCCCGTACGCTTCGGGGCTCGTCAGGTTAGAGGATTCCTTCGCCCGATTCGACGGTCTTGAGCGAGCCGTCGACCATCCGGGAGACGAGAAAGAACAAAAAGCCCCTCAGTTCGGCGTAGTCCCGCGCGTCGAGCCGCAACCTCCTGACCTCCTCGGGCCTTTCGGACCCGATCGCCCTAAGGTAGCCGATCGCGCCGGGGGAAAGGGGAAACCGCCTTTCGCCGTCTTGAGCGCACCGTCCGCAGATGAGCGCGTCATCCACGGGCGAATAATATACTACTTCATTTTCGTCATTTTGGCCATCGAGCGACTCCGGTAGCGGGCAGGCGCAGCGCACGCAGGAGAAGAGGTCCGGGCACAGGCCCGCCGACTCGAGGGTTCGCCAGATGAACCGGAGGGTTCCCCGTCGGCATTCGTCCTCGCCCGATACCGAAATCCCGTCGAGAAAGGCGTTGACGAGCCGCCAATCCGCGACGCCGTGGCTTCGGGTGACGATTTCGGCGCAAAACGCGGCGCACCAGGCCCGTACGAGGTCTTCCCGGATGCCGGGTCTCCAGGCGGTGACGTCAAAGTCGGTGATTCGGGTGGTTTTTTTGACGGGATCGGTATAGAGCCAGGCGATGCCTGACTGGAAAGGGGCGACGAGGGCCCGCAGTTTGCTCTTCGCGCCCCCGAAGACGGCCGCCCGCACGAGCCCCCTGTCCCTCGTCAAAAGGTGCGCCTCCCGATGTCCTTCCCCGAAGACGGAAAGCGAGAGGACGAGGGCGTCGGTTCTCCAGGAGCGGCTTGTCATACCGGCCCATCATGGGCGATGGCGAAAATAGTGTCAAGGAAGCCGATGGTGGCTGAATTTATGTTGATTTGAGTTGACAATACGACAAAAACCGTATTTATGTATAAAGGATTGTGGAGGTATGACATGTCGATAGAAGCAACCGTTCCCCTCATCTTCCGGAGCCGCGCAAAGGCCCATCCCGACGTTATGGCCCAGTCCTGGAAAGACGGCTCGGGAAAGTACGCCACGAGAACCTACGGCGAGCTTTACGGGGACGTGCTCGATTTCGCGACCGCGCTCAAGGAGCTCGGCGTGAAACGCGAGGATCACGTCGGCATCATCTCCGACAATCGCCGGGAATGGCTTATCGCGGACCTCGCGATCCAGTCCCTCGGCGCCGCTGACGTCCCGCGGGGGTGCGACTCGATGGAAAAGGAGATCGCGTTCATCCTTTCCGTCACCGACTGCCGGCTCGCGCTCGCCGAGAACAAAAGTCAGCTCGCGAAGCTCGCCTCCGCGCGCGAGGCGCTTCCCCTTCTTTCGACGGTGATCATGCTCAACGAGCCGACCGACGAGGATCGCGCCCTGGCTTCGTCCCGCGGCATCGAGCTCCTTTCGTTCCAGGCGACCCTCGCCTCCGGGAAGTCCCGACGCGCGGGCGATCCCGCCGGGATAGAGGCCGAGATGGACAAGGGAAAGGGCACGGATCTCGCGACGATCATCTTCACCTCGGGCACGACGGGCGAACCGAAGGGCGTCATGCTCACCGAGTCGAACTATACCTGGCAGCTCGAGCGTACCCCCGACAAGCTCTACGGCGAGCCGGGCGACGTGTGGCTTTCGGTCCTTCCCGTGTGGCACAGCTTCGAGCGGCTCATGGGCTATATCGCCATCGAGCGCGCGAGCGGCATCGCGTACTCGAAGCCGGTCGCCTCGGTGATGTTCCCCGACATCGCCGCGATGAAGCCGCACATCATCCCCGGCGTTCCCCGTCTCTGGGAGGCCCTCGCCTCCGGGATCATGCGACAGGTCAAGAAGGACGGAGGCGCGAAAAAAGCGCTCTTTAATTTCTTCGTCGCCGTCGGCAAGCGCCATTGCTGGGCCCGGGACATGACCTTCGGTCGAGTCGCCCGCTTCAAGCGGCGCTCCCGCATTCTCGACTCGATCGTGGGCTTCCTCCCCTGGCTTTTGATCCTTCCCCTCAACGCGCTCGGCTCCGCGCTCGTCTTCTCGAAGATTCACGCGAAGCTCGGCGGCCGCGTGCGCATCTGCATCTCGGGCGGCGGCGCGCTCCAAAAGGAGGTCGACGCCTTCTACCGCGCGATCGGGCTCAACATGATCGAGGGCTACGGGATCACCGAGACCGCGCCCCTTCTCTCGCTCCGCGACCAGTGGCGGCCGCGTCCCGGTTGCGTCGGGGACGTCTTCACCGACACCGAGTGCCGCGTCGTCGACGCCGAGGCGCTCGCGAAAGCGATCGAGGACGCCGCGGGCGGTCCCTGGCGGATCCCCGAGGCGCTCGGTCCCGGGAAAAACGGCGTGCTCGTCGTCCGGGGCGGGCAGGTGATGAAGGGCTACTTCAAGCGGCCCGACCTCACGACGCGCGCCATCGACGCGGACGGCTGGTTCAACACGGGAGACCTCGGCATGCTCTCCTGGGACGGCGAGATCAAGATCACCGGCCGCGCGAAGGACACGATCGTCCTGCTCGGCGGGGAGAACATCGAGCCCTCGCCGATCGAGCGCGCGATCAAGGGTTCGGAGTTCGTCGAGTCGGTCGTCGTGCTCGGGCAGGACAAAAAGTACCTTGCCGCCCTCATCGTTCCCGCGAAGGACGCCGTGCTCGCGCGCGCGCAGGAGGACGACCTTCCCGCCGACGATTACGCGGCCCTTCTCGAGAATCCCGAGATCATCCAGCTTTTCCGGGACGAGATCGACGCGCGGATCAACCACCGCGAGGGTTTCAGGCCCTTCGAGTTCATATTCCGCTTCGCGCTCCTCAAGGATTCCTTCCAGGTGGGCCGCGAGCTTTCGGGAAAGCAGGAGATGATGCGTCACCGGATCAACGAGCTCTACAAGGACGAGATCACCGCGCTTTTCGACGAGTAGCGCGATCGGCCGATAGCGAAGACTCGAGCGGAGGCGCGTCCGTCCTTGACGGCTCGCCTCCTGAGCTGGTATAACGACGTCATGCTCACGCTGATCGCCTGCGCCTTTTGCGCGCTCGCTTCCCTCGCCGCGTCCGTCGTCGCCTTTTTCTCCCTTCCCGGCTGGCGTCTCGTCTCGGGCCTCTCCCGTCTTTCCGTCGATCGCGTCCCGAACGTCGATTCCAGGCGTCTCCGGCGTTCGCTCGCGGTCGTGTTCGCGTTCCTCGCGCTCGCGCTCGCGTCGATGACCGTCGCGCTCGCCCTCAGGCTCGTCCCCCAGGCGCTCGCGCTTCCCGCCCTTTGCGCGTTCGCGCTCGTCTCCTACGACGCCGCGATCGTCGTCTGGCGCTCGTGCGACCGGAATTCCTACCCGGAGCCGGTAAGGCGTTCCTCAAGAATCCTCGCCCTTTCCGGGAACGCCGTTCTTCTCGCGCTTCTCGCCCTGTCCTTTCTGTAAGCGATATCGGGCGATTCGCGAGACCTTCCCGCTCCGTACCGGCGCTTCCGATTCGGAGGAATAACCTTGAAGAACGGCCTCAGCGGGGTTACACTGAAAGTAATGCCGCATCCGCGCAGGCAGCATCCATCGGCTTTCAGGAATCGCCATGAACCCTCGCCTCGTTTGTTTTCGACTCGGACTTCTTCTCTCCCTCACCGCAGCCCTTTTATCCGTCACGGCCTGCGCTTTTTTGGGCCTCGGAAACGATGACGAGTCGACATCGCCGGTCAGTATCGCCTATGACCCGCAAAATCCCGTCATTCAACTTCCCACGGACAAGGGCCGTCTTCGCGTTACCGTGACCGGGCTCTCGGGCGCGAACGTATATCTCGTGAAGAGTAACGGCTCCTCCTACGACGCGCCCAGCGGTTCGACCGGGATGATCGACGAGTATTCGGTTACCCGCTCGGCCTCGCGGAACGCGGACGAAGCCCGGACCGCCAGTATCGCCCTCGCGGACGCGACGCCTCCCGCGGGATCGGTCTCGATCGGGGGAGTCTCGAGACGGGATCACGAGCGGGCATCGAAATTCCGCGTTCCGGACGACAATCGATCACGGGGAGCGGTTGACTTGACGGTCGCCGAGCAGCTCGCGAAGCCCCAGGACGCGGACGGCTCCTACAATGTTTCAACGATTGGAACGTCTAAAACCTTTTATGTCGACAATGGCGGCACGGGCAGCGCGCAAAAATGGACGAAGACCGGGGCGACGCTCAGGGGAATGGGCCTCCATTGCCGCGTGTGGGTCGCGAACGACAATTACAACGTCTCGGGAGGGGAGGGCATCAACGACAGCCTCGTCGCCCAGACGGTAACGTATTTCGAAAAGCTTTATTACCCCGAGACGGCGCTTCTCGGGTACGAGTATGGCGGGGGCGTCTCCGCGTCCGATCCGACCTTCGGCGGCGCCGACGGCGAGGAACGGGTGAATATCCTCGTGTACGACATCGGTTTCGATTACGCGGGAACCGGGACCCAGAACTCCGGGGTCGTCGGCTATTTCTGGGCGAAGGATCTGTTTCCCCAAGACGGCGATCCCGAAGACCTCGTCGGAACGAGCGTCGACGATGCGATGATCTCGAACGTCGGGGAGATCTTCTATATCGACGCGCATTTTCTCAACACCTACGAGGACATCGCGTACTCGACCCTCGTCCACGAGTTCCAGCACATGATCAACTTCAACCAAAAGAACGTGCGGCTCGATATCGCCGGGGACGTTCCGGTTTGGTACAACGAAATGCTCTCGCTCATGGCCGAGGATGTCCTCGCGGAGACCGTCGGTATATATTCCGTGAACGACGACGCGCATCCCGCCGCGCGGATGGCGACCTTTAACCTGACGTACGGCGTCACGGGCTTGACTTACTGGGATTACGGTAATCCGCTTCCTTCCTATGCATACGCGTACGCCTTCGGCGCGTACCTCGCGCGCAACCATGGCGGCGCCCGGCTCCTCCGGGATCTGCTCGCGAACGACGCGGTCGGAATCCCTTCCATTTCCTCGGCTCTCTCATCCGCGGGATCGACGCTCGATTTTTCCTCCGCGTTCCGGAAATTCGGCGAGGCGGTTGTGTTCGGGAATGGGGCTCCGACGACCGTAAGCACATTCTATCGCAGTCCCCCAATCCTCGATTTGTCGTTACCCGACGGTTCAACGTTCAGCTATCAGTTCACGTCCTTCGATATCTGGGATTTCGACTACCTGGTGGACGGATGGAGCTACCGGGGACCCTGGATCAGCAAGTCGAGTCAGTACGGGATGAAGCAGCACGGCGTGCTCGTCGAAAGCGTCTACGATCTTCTTGAGGTATGGGGGGCTGTCACCTTCGATGTGATCCCTCCGTCCGATCGCGATGTCACGATGTGTCTCATGCTCTCCGGAGCGTATTAAACGCGGGGAGGTGAAAATGTCCGAAAACGGAATGCGTCGTCCAGCCGTCCCGGTGAAGTCGCGTTTTTTTGCGCGCGATCGTATTGCTCTCGCGCTTATCGTGCCGCTCTTGCTCCTCGCCGTCTCGGGGTGCTCGCTCGCGCGCTCGTGCGCGAACGGACGGGACGGCGATACATCGCGCGGCGCGGCGCGGTCGACGGTAGCCCTTGAAGGCATCTTTACCGCGACACCCGACGGGCGCGTCGCGGGAGAGCGCGTCGTCCTCACGGGGAGCGTGGTCGCGGTCGGGAGCGAGCCTCACGTACGCGCGCTCTTCGTCCTTGAGGACGGCACCGGTTCGTACGACCTCTATCCCGACGCGCGCGGGCGCGAGGCCTTGGCCCTGCAGGGCCGGCTCGTCGAGATTACCGCGATTTTCGTCGACCGCGCCCTCCTTCCCCGCTCGCGCCCATTCTCGCGGGACGGCGTCGCGTATCCCCTTTCCTGGAAGATTGTCAACTAAGCGCGGGTCATGCTATTCTCTAGGGACATGAAGCGCCCGTTTGCGGTCATTCTCTCGATGGTCATTTCCCTGATTCCGCTTTTCGCCGATACCGACAACCCCCTTGCCGGGGTGTGGTCGAACGGCAGCCGTTTCGTCGAGTTCGCGCCCGACGGCAGGATGCGTTTCGTCCTCAAGACCTATTACGGTTTCGTGTACGAGGACCGCCCCTGGCTTCCGTACTCCATAACCCCGCTATCCTTCGCCGCCACCGACGATACCGTACCGACCGACGGCTCGTCCGCGAGCGCCAATCCCGTTTCGGCCTCCTGGGTGCTCTCGCTCCGCTATCCGAAGGAAAAAGCCGCCGCAGAAATCCCGTTCGCCGTCATCGGCGACTCGATCTACTTTCGCTTTTATCGCAAGGCCGATCCCGCGCGCGTGATCGGTTCGAGCGCCACGGGGCAAAACGCGGGCGCGACCGGCGCCGTCCCGGGAAAAGGCGGTCTCGACGGTTTCTGGATCGCCGCGGGGAACCGCGACGCGCTCATGCTCTATCCGGGCGATCCGGTTTCCGAGTTCTTCTCCTACTATTTTCGCGGATCCGACTATTACCGCATTCGCTACTGGGCGACCGACGCCCGGCCGCGCGACGTCGGCGCGCGCTTCGCCGCCCGGGACGGAAGCGAGCTCGTCGTCCCGAAGTTCATCATGATCGGCTCGACGCTCTATACCTGCGTCACCTCGACGGGGAAGGTTCTCAGGAATTACGAGTCCGGTACTTTCGAGACGACCGAAGGCGCGCTCACCTTCAAGCCCTCGGCGATCGTGTATTCGGGAACCGCAGCCAGCGTCCTGAAACCGCTCACATACGCGCTTTCCGCCGACGGCACGGTCCTCGCGCTCGGGGATCCCTATCTCGCGCGGTCGAAGGTAGCGGACCTTTCGGCCGAGATCGCGGCGCATAACGCGCTCCGCCGCCCCCCGCGTAAACCGATTTTCGGCTTCATGAAACTGGATTTTTACTGGGATGAGATCGAGCGGATCAGGAACAACGGGAAAATACCGGAGAAGGCGGGAAAGTAGCAAGTGAAAAACAAGCGGGCGTAAGCCCGCTTGTTTTTCTCACCTGTCGTATCTTCCGGTATCAGTCTTTCGGGAGAATGAGCGCGGAGACGCCGCGTTCCCTGAGCGCCGAGACGAACGCTTTCGCGTCCGCGACGGAGCCCTCGTTTTCGCCCCAGTGGACGGGAGCAGCGACCCGGGCTCCCGTGTCGACGACCGACTCGACCGCCTCGGCGACGGAGTTCATCGTGTACACCTGACCGAGCGGGACGAAGGCGATGTCGGACCGAACCGACTTCATCTCCGGTATGCGCTCGGTATCTCCGGAAAGGTACACGCGCACGCACGAGACCGTCACCACGAAACCGACGTTTCCGTCGCGCTTCGGGTGAAACTGCGTTTTCCTGACGTTATAGGCGGGGATCGCCTCGACCGCGAATCCCGCGAAGGTTCCCGAGGTTCCGGGCGCGAGGGTGGCGGTCTGGAGACCGAGCGGTTTGGGCGCGACGATCACCGTCCCTTGCTTGCTGAGGGCCCTGATCGTCGCGGGATCGTAGTGGTCGCCGTGGCCGTGCGTGACGAGGATGAGGTCCGCCTTGTCGCCCGCGCGCGCGCGGGTGGGGTCGACGTAGATCACCTTCCCCGCGGCCTCGATCCTGACGGTCGCGTGGCCGAGCCAGGTTATTCCCTTGAGGACGGCGTCGACGGACGACTCCCCGCCGTGAGCGGGCGAGGACGCCGCGGCGAGCGCCACGGTGACGGATAAGAGCCGGGAAAATGCGTTCATCGGAAACCTCCCTGCGCGCGCCGACGGGAGCGCGACGACCTCGCGGCCGGGTTTTCCCGCCCGCGCTAGATGTCGAACTTCTTGAGCGCGCCTTTGTAGAGCTCGCGCCTCGTTTCCTTCACCTGCTCGTCCGCGACGTAGTCGTCGAAGGGCATCATGCGATCGATGACTCCCGCGGGCGTGATCTCGACGATGCGGTTCGCGATCGAGTTGATGAACTCGTGGTCATGGCTGTTGAAAAGGACGACGCCGGGGAATTCCTCGAGCGCCTCGTTGAGACTCGTGATCGCCTCGAGGTCGAGGTGGTTGGTCGGCTCGTCGAGGATGAGGACGTTCGCGCCCGAGAGCATGAGCTTCGAGAGCATGCACCTGACCTTCTCGCCTCCCGAGAGCACCTTCACGGGCTTCAGGGACTCGTCGCCCGAGAAGAGCATGCGGCCGAGGAACCCGCGCACGTAGCCGTCGTCCTGCTCCGGCGAGTATTGGCGGAGCCAGTCGGTTATGTTCATGTCGTTCGCGAAATACTTCGCGTTGTCCTTGGCGAGATAGGCGAATTTCGCGGTCTGTCCCCAGTACACGTCGCCGGACTCGGGCTGCACCTCGCCCGCGACGATGTCGAAGAAGGCGCTTTTCGAGTTGTGCTCCATCCCGACGAAGGCGATCTTGTCGCCCCGATTCACGATGAGATCGAAGTTCTTGAGGAGCTGTACGCCCTCGTACGAGTAGTTGAGCTTCTCGACGCGCACGACGTTGTTGCCGATCTCCCGGTCCGGCTTGAAGTTGACGTACGGGAATTTTCGCGTGGTCACCTCGAGGGTCTCGACGGCGAGCTTGTCGTACACCTTCTTTCGGCTCGTCGCCTGCTTGCTCTTCGACGCGTTCGCCGAGAAGCGGAGTATGAATTCGCGCAGGTCCTTCATCTTGTCCTCGCGCTTCTTCTGCTGGTCGCGGGCCTGGCGCTGCATGATCTGGCTCATCTGGTACCAGAAGTCGTAGTTGCCCGAGTATTGGCGGATCTTCCCGAAGTCGATGTCGCAGATGTGCGTGCACACCGAGTTGAGGAAGTGTCGGTCGTGGCTCACGACGATGACGGTGTTCGGGAACTCGATGAGGAACTCCTCGAGCCAGGTGATCGACTCGAGGTCGAGACCGTTCGTCGGCTCGTCGAGGAGGAGGATATCCGGCGTGCCGAAGATCGCCTGCGCGAGGAGGACGCGGACCTTCTGTCCCTCGTCGAGCTCCGCCATCTGCTTGTCGTGGTGCTCTTCCTCGAGACCGAGGCCGGAGAGCATCTGCTCGATCTGGTTCTCGGCTTCCCATCCGCCGAGCTCGGCGAACTCGCCCTCGAGCTCGGAGGCGCGAATCCCGTCGGCCTCGGAGAAATCGGCCTTCTCGTAGATGGACTCGCGCTCCTTGAGGGTGCTGAAAAGTTTCGGGTAGCCCATCATGACCGTGTCCTTGACGGAGTACTGGTCGAAGGCGAAGTGGTCCTGCTTGAGGACGGCCATGCGCTGCCCCGCGGGGATGATGACGTCGCCCTTGTCGTGCTCGAGCTCCCCGGAGAGGATCTTGAGGAAGGTCGATTTCCCGGCGCCGTTCGCGCCGATGATGCCGTAGCAGTTGCCCGGCGTGAATTTGAGGTTGACGTCCTTGAAAAGCGGTTTGTCGCTGAAGGTGAGGCTTAAGTCGGTTACGGTAATCATACCTTGAAGAATACCGGAAAAGCGCGCTCCGTGCAACGGCCGGGCATCGGCGCGATTCCCTATCGCCCCTTGGGCGCTTTCGGCGCGAGCTGGTTGAGCATGAGCCCGGCGAAAAGGAGCGCCGTCCCGACGACGAAGCGAGCCGTGATCGCGTTTCCGAGGAACAGGGCCCCAGCGAGGACGGTGAGCGGGATCTTCGCGAAGGTGTGTACGCTTCCCTCCGTCGTCGGGATGTCCCGGAGCCCGATCGTGATGCAGATTTGCGCGGCATAGGCCCCGGCCGCCGCGAGCGCGATGAGGAACGCCGAAAGGGGATCGAGCGCGAGGGCCGCGGGCGCCGAGAAGGAGGTCGCGAGGGCGCCGACGATGCACACTCCGAGATAGATGACGATCGGATCCTCGGTCTTCGAGGCGACCTTGTTGAAGTGGTACGAGATTCCCGCGAGCATCCCGCTCGCGAGTCCGACGAGGTCCGCGACCGGCGGGACGGACGAGCCGTCCCAGAGCACGAAGGCGATCCCGGAAAAGGCGACGAGAAGCCCGGCGATCGTATTCGCGCGGACCGCGTCGCGAAGGATGAAGATCGCGATGATCGCGACGAAGAGCGGGAAGCTGTTGTTGAAAAGGCTCGCCCTTCCGGGCGTGCCGAGCGCGATCGCGACGTAGTAGAGGATCATCCCGGCCGAGCCGAAGACGCCGCGGCCGAGCCACGGCTTGAAACGCTCGATTTTGAAGGGGCGCCCCGTAAGGCGGAGTTGCGCGAGCCCGATCAGGAGCCCGACGAGAAAGCGGCAAAACGAGGTGAAGTACCCGTCGAACCGGTCGGAGACGACGCTGATGAAGACCGCCGTGCAGGCGAAAAGAACGTTCGACAGCTGGAGGTAGAGGATCGACTGCGCGCGGGAGAGCTTTCGGTGCATGGGGAATGTATCCTTCGCCGTTACGATACCGCAAACGTCCCGCCGCGCGCAACGGGTCGGGATTTTTCCCGTCGGGCGATCGCGCCGCCTTTTCCGGACGGCGCGTCCCTAGGTTCTGAAGCTCCCCACCGACTCGTCCATGATGGCTATGGCCCCGGCCGTCTCCCCGGAAAGCTCGTTGAGACGCGCGGAATAGCGGTTGATGTTGTCGGTCGCGCTTCTCATCCGCGCCATGCTCCCGGTTATCTCGGCCGACATCTGGCGGAGCCTTCCGATCGAGGCGAGTACAGTCGCGTTTCCCGCGTTCATCTCGCGCGCGTCGAGCTGTACCTGCTGGGTGATCGCGTTCATCGCCTTGAGCGCCTCGAGTATCTCCATGGACCCGTTTCGCTGCTCGACCATCGCCTGATCGACTTCCTTGACGAGGGCGTTCGTCTCGCCGATGAGCTCGACGACCCTCGAATACGAGGTTTCGGATTTCCGCGAGGTCGTGACGACGCCGTCGATCGCCTCCTGGACGAGCCCGATCTCCTGGCTGATGTTCTTCGATTGCTCGGCCGAGGTTTCCGCGAGCTTGCGGATCTCGTCGGCGACGACCGAGAAGCCCCGACCGGCGTCGCCCGCGTGCGCCGCCTCGATCGCGGCGTTCATCGCGAGGAGGTTCGTTTGGCTCGCGATTTCCGCGATCACCTGGTTCGCCTCGAAGAGGGTTTGCGAGCGGTCGGCGATCTGCTTGATGCGCTCGTCGGAATCGGCTTGAGCCTCCTGTCCCTCGGCGGACGCGTCGAGGAGCTTGGCGAAACGGTCCGCCATCTTTCCCGTCGACGCGGTGATGGAATTGATGTTCCCGACCATTTCCTCGATGGACGCGGACGCCTCGGCGACGCTCGAGGCCTGGTCGGTGATGAGTCGCTCGAGGGACTCGATGCTCTTGGCGATCTGCTCGATGGCGCCCGACGATTCCTGGACGCTCGTCGACTGCGTATCGACGCGCGAGGTGACCTCTCTCGCCGTATCGGAGATCTCCCCGTTCGCGGCCGAGGAGGCTGCCGATCCCTCGCGAAGCTCCTCTCCGAGGCCGGAAAGCCGCCCTTGCGCGGCCTTGAGCGTGGTGACGCTTTCGGCGAGACCGGCGCAGAACTCGTTGATCCTTCCCGATATGAAGCCGAGCTCGTCGACGGAGAATATGCTGATCCGGCCGGCGAGGTTCTTTTCGCTCGCGGTGAGCTCGAGGAGTTGCTTGATGAGTCCCTGGTAGATCATGCTGTTGCCGTGCGTCCAGAGAAACACGAGCACGCCGACGACCGCGAGGTATACGCCGACGAGGATCGCCGAGGCGCCCGAGCGCGCGGCGGTACCCGTCTGGATCGCCGAGATTTCCCGGAGATTATAGAGTCCCTCGACGGAGAAGGTCGCCATCACCGTCATGACGGCGATGAAAAAGGGGATGATGAAGTTCTTGTTTCGCTGTCTGGGGTAGCGGAGTTCCTTCGGAAAATCGACGAGGGAGTATTCGTGGAGCGTGTACGAAACCGTCTGGTCGCCGAGCACGTAGAAATAGGCCGAGGCTATCATCGTGAGCGAGGAGACGAGGAGAACGATCGAGGGTCTCGCGACCCCGGTGATGCCGAGCCCTCCGGCGGTATAGTTGAAGCTCGCGGCGTACGCGAGGGATAGCGCGATGATGATCAGGAGCGTAAGGAGCGGGGCGTGCCCGAGCGCGTCGATGGCTTTCCGGTAGGCGGGCGGATCGCTCGAGAGGGCGCCAAAGTCCTTCCTGAAACGGGCCGAAACGGCGCCGGCGACGAGGTTAACCGCGGCGAGATAGACGAGCGTCGCGATGAAAAATCCCGACCGGGGGCGCGGGAATCCCCCCGTCGCGTAGATGACGAGGATCAGCGCGCCCGCCGCTATGACGACAGAGGCGCTCGCGATCAGGAACCGATACCGTACCGTGTGTGTTCTCATCGTGCTAATACGCTCCTTATCGAAAGTATACTGCCATATACGAAAAAAACCCGGCAAGAGCCGGGTTTTCTCGGTAAGGATTGTCGCGAGATTCGTTCGGCGCGCGCCGTGACGCGCTTATTTGCCGAAGAGTCTCCTGAGGAAGGCTCCCATGCCGACGCCCTTCTGGGCGGGCTTCTGCCTGGGCTGGGCGCCTTGCGCGCTCTTGGCCGGCTGCCGCGGTTGCGCGCCGCGATCCTGCGAGCCCTTTCCGCCTCGCGGGTCCTGTCCGCCCTGCTGGCTCCGCGCCTTGTCGTCGCGGTTGCCCTGGCCCTGCCGGGCTCCCTTCGGCGCGGGGGTTCCGCGCGGGCGGTTATCCTGCGGTTTCCGTCCGTCGGGCCGCTTTTCGCCTCGGCCTTCGCCCCTGGGCTGCGATCCCGCGGGCCGTGCCTTGGACGCGTCCCTGACGCGGGTTCCGCTCTTCGTGATGGTCTCGCCCGGGCCGGAAGCGGCGCGCGCGGCTTCCCGCTGGATTTCCGCGTTCTGGGCGGCTTCCTCCGAGCCGTACTTGGTCTTGTAATAGGCCATTCGCTCCTCGAAGGAGAGCTTCGAAAGGTCTCGTTCCTCGCGGGAACGGGCGTCGTCGTGCCTTCTCGTGTCCTCGAAGCGGCGTCCGGAATCGGACCTTCGCCCGTCCACGGGGCGGCGTCCGTCGCCCGACCTTCTCGAGCCGTCCGCCATGCGCCGATCGTCGGGTCGCCTGTCGCCGGATCGCGCCTCGCGGGCGTCTCCGTCGCGTCGGCCCTCGCCGGGCCTTCCCGGCGCGCGCGCGCGTCCGTCGCGTCCGCCCGATCTGCCGCGACCGTCGCGGGTACCCGAGCGGCCACGACCGTCGCGTCCGCCCGAGGAGCGGCCGCGGTAGCCGCGCTCGCCGTCCTCGTCGTCGTAGTCGGAGTCGTAGCGGTCGGTGCGGATATAGACGCCGCGGCTCTTGTCCTCGACGAAGTCGTCTTCGCCGGGCACGCAGCTGGGGACCTTGTTCTCGATGTATTTCTCGATCGCGGGGAGGTTATAGACGTCCTGCTCGGAGCAGAAGGAGAAGGCCTTGCCGGTCTTACCCGCGCGGGCGGTGCGCCCGATGCGGTGGACGTAGTTCTCGGCCTCGTTCGGGAGGTCGTAGTTGATGACCATCGCGAGCGAGTCGACGTCGATGCCGCGCGCGGCGACGTCGGTGGCGACGAGCATGCGGAGCGAGCCCGACTTGAAGGAATCGATGACCTGGAGCCGCTTCGACTGGGGCAGGTCGCCGATGATGAAGTCGGCCTCGAAGCCGTTGATCTTGAGCCGCTTCGCGACTACCTCGCTCATGCGCTTCGTGTTGCAGAAGACGATGAGGCTTTCGGGCTTTTCCTTCTTGATGAGCCCGAGGAGGAGCTGCATCTTCTGGTCGCTCGAGACGTGGAAGAGCATCTGGTCGATCTCGTCGACGGTAACGCTTTCCGCCTCGATCGTGATCTCCTTCGCCTCGACCGTGTACTCCCAGGCGAGGTTCTTGACCGTCGCGTTGAGCGTCGCGCTGAAGAGCATGGTCTGGCGCGCCTGCGCGGGCGGGAGCACCTTGATGAGGGTGCGGAGGTCGGGGTAGAAGCCCATGTCGAACATCCGGTCCGCCTCGTCGATGACGAGGAAGGCGACCTCGGAGAGGTCCATCTGCTTCGACTCCTGGAGGTCGATCACGCGACCGGGGGTCCCGATGAGGATGTCGACGCCTTCCTTGAGAAGCTCGATCTGGCGGCCGTAGCCGACGCCGCCGTAGAAGCTCGCCGATTTGAGCTTCATGCACGAACCGAGGATGCGGGCTTCTTCCTCGACCTGGACCGCGAGTTCGCGGGTGGGTACCATGACGAGGGCTTTTTTACCGGAGAGGGTGGGGTCGCTCGCGAGCCGCTGAAGGATGGTAACGAGATAGGCGGCGGTCTTTCCGGTCCCCGTCTGGGACTGGACGTAAAGGTCGGCCCCTTCGAGGCCGTTCTGGAGTACCTGTTCCTGGACAGGCATGCAGGTAATGTAGCCTGCTTCGGCGAGGCCTTCCTGGAGGCCAGCGTCGAGGGTAAAATCGGTAAATTTCATTTGACGTAAACTATACCATAAATGGAAATCCGTGAATAGCGTGAAACGGGACGGGCGTGCCCGGGACTGCGCGTCCCGGGCGGAAAAAAGCCCCGTTATTTAGCCGTTTTCGCCGGCTCGTAGATCCGGAAGTTGCCCGATACCTGGAGAAGTCCGAAAAGATAGAGGCAGCCGTCGTAATACCGCCAGGTGCCGGACGGTATCGGAAGGCTCCAGAACTCGCGGATGTAATCCTTGCGGTCCTGGGGATCGCCGATGAGCGAGGCGACCGCGTTCATCGCTATGAGACCCGCGGAATGGTAGCCGTTCGCCTTGGTTCCGTCAGTGTCGTAAAGGCCCTTATACACCCCGAAGCCCTGCTTCCGGAAAAATCCGAGGTAGGTCTTGGCCCACTCGTCGCGCTGCCAGCTATCCTTCCCCCACCAGAGGGAGTCGAGGGCGATATTCATCGCGACGCGCCAGGCATCGTACTCGAAGCGGTAGTGGTTGCCCCATCTTGGGTCCTTGACGGGCGTTCCGTCAAACCGGGTATAGTCGGCCGCGAGTCCCGTCTCGGGATGGCAGGCCTTCTTGAAGAGGTTCCGGCTCTCTGCGGCGACGAGCGCCCAGCGGTCCCTGTCCTTGTCGGCCCACAGGGCGAAAAGCTCGTAGAAATGGGGCACATGGTAGGAGGGATCGGTGAAAAGCGCCTCGTCCCCCTCGGGAACGAAGACGACCTGGTTCGCCTTGGGATCGATCATCGCGGTGGCGCGGGAGCCTTTCGGGAGGGTTATGAGCTCGGTGTGATGGAGCATGTGGTCGAGGATCTTGTTCGCCTCGGCGCGGTAGTTGAGGATGCCCTCGCCGTCGCCCCAGCGGTTCGAGGCGAAGAAGAGCGACATCGCGAAATACTGCTCGCCGTCAGAGGCGGGGTTCGCGTGGATCACCTTCCCGTCGGTGGTGACGTGCCAGGCGAAATAGCCCTCGTAGGGACCCGACTTGTTGAGCATCACCTCGTGGGCGAACTTCCAGAGCCGGTCGAATTCGGCTTTTTTATCGAGCTGGACCGCGAACATCATCCCGTAGGACATGCCCTCGCTCCGGATATCCTTGTTTCCGACGTCGAGGATGTACGCCATGTCGGTGCCGTACTCGTAATAGAGCCGCTCGCTTCCCGAGCCTCCGAAGAAGCGGTCGGTCGCCGCCTTGATCTTCGCGTCGACGTCCTTTTGCTTGATCCCGATCTCGGTAAACCCGTTCGGGTACCGTTTCGCGTCCGCGTTTCCGCACGAGATGACCAGAAGCGCAAAAAGCGCGGTTAAGGCGCACACGAGCGGGAAGCGGGTGCTGGTTTTTTTCGTCATAGATTCCCCTTGAGAGCCCATTTATCGGAATGGACCAGAATAGATGAGTATCATCGCCTGTAAATGGAATGCCGTCAATCGGGAAAATACCCCGTGGCCGGTATTTTACCGAAGGCTTATTCGCCCCGTACGAGACAGTTTCCGTATCCTGCCGCCGCGAGCCGGTCTTTCATCGAGCCGAGGGCCGAATCGGGAATGCCGGCGAGCACGACGCGGGTCATCGTGCCGTTTCGCTCTATCGCGGGGTTGAAACCGTCCTTGCGAAGCTGGACGACGAAGCGGTCGGCGTTCTCCGGTTTCGAGAAGCTCCCGAGCTGAATTCTCCATCGCTGCTCGCCCGAAGGCGCAATCCCGGCGGAAGCGGCGGCAATCGCGGGCGCGGCGCTCGCTTCGGCGGTGACCGGAGCTGCTCTGGCAGGCGCGGCGTCCGTGTTGGCCGGGGTATTGGCGGCGCTTGCGGTATTCCCGGTCGTTGTCGTCGCGTTTCCGGAAACCGGCCCTCCGGCAGGGCTTAAGGCGGCTGACGGGCGATCCATCCCGATCTTCCTGATCGACACGCGCGCGGTTCCCGTCGAGACCATCCCGAGGTCATAGGCCGCGGCCTTGGACACGTCGAGTTCCCGTCCCGCGACGAAGGGGCCGCGATCGTTCACCCTGACGACCGTTTTTCTTCCGTTTTCGAGGTTCGTGACCTCGAGCATCGTGCCGAAGGGGAGGTTCTTGTGCGCGCAGGTATACGCGTTCATGTCGAAGATCTCGCCCGAGGAGGTCGGACGCCCCTGAAACTCGTCGCCGTAATAGGAAGCAAGCGCCTCGAGCTTGATGAGCTCGCTTTGGGCGGCGACAGGGAAGGCGAGAAGGGTAAGGACGAGGAGGGTAATGATCAAGGGCGCGCGTTTTCCGGGAAGAGACTGGCGGGACGATCCGCCTTCGCGCTCTGCACGGACTGTCGTATCCCTGTTCTCCATGGGTAATCGGGAATTCATCGGTAAACCTCCGGTCGTTTGGCTCAATTATCGGAGTTCGATCGGGGACCCTTGAGGGCGAAAACGCCCGGTATCGTCCATGATCGCCAAAACGACGAAAACCGTTTCTTTGTCGCGATGGATATGCTATACTTCCGCCATGAAAAATTTCAGCGGAAAAGTAGCCGTCATCACCGGCGGGGCAAGCGGGATCGGCCGGCTCGTCGCGCAGACGCTCGCCTCGCGCGGCGCCCGCGTCGTCGTCTGGGACCTCAATGCCGCCGCGCTCGACGCCCTCGAACGGGAATCACGGGCGTCGTCGCTTTCGATCACCGGCATGGTCTGCGACGTCACCGATCGCGAGTCCGTATACCGGCTCGCGCGCGAGGTCGAGGCTGCCGTCGGCCCGGTCGAGATCCTCGTCAACAACGCCGGCGTCGTGTCGGGGAAAACACTCCTCGAGACCCCCGACGAAAAGATCGTCAAGACGATGGAGGTCAACGTCCTCGCGAATGCCTGGACCGTCAAGGCATTCCTTCCCGGGATGCTCGAGCGGAACTCGGGCCACCTCGTTACGATCGCCTCCGCCGCCGGGCTCGTCGGCGTGACCGGCCTCGCCGACTACTCCGCGAGCAAGTTCGCCGCCTTCGGCTTTCACGAGGCCGTCCGCATGGAGATCCGCCGCCAGCGAAAGAAGATCCGCACCACCATCGTGTGCCCCTTCTTCATCGATACGGGCATGTTCGCCGGTGTGCGTACGCGCTTCCCGCTTCTCCTTCCGATCCTGAAGCCCGAGTACGCCGCCCGACGCATCGCGCGCGCGATCGCGCGGGGCAAAAAGCGGCTCATCATGCCGCGTTTCGTCTACTCGGTGTTCCTCCTTCGCCTTTTTCCCGTCGGCCTGATGGACCTCGTCGCCGATTTCTTCGGCATGACGCGCGCGATGGATCATTTCACCGGAAGGCAGTAGCGCCGTTCAGGCGGTTTTGAGAAAGTGGGAGTAAAGCGCGAATTCCTCGCGCTGGATCCGCGCTGAAAGGACGCGCCTGAATTTCGCGAAGTCATCGGGGAAGTCTTCCGGGTTTCCGCCGGTCGCGTACGTGTCGAGAAAGCCCATCGCCTCGCGGGCGATGGCTTCCATCTCGCGGTTCATTGCCGTGAGTTTCTCGGCGATCGCCGTGCTCGCGTCCGCGAGACGCCGCATCGCGGGATAGAATTCCTTTTCTTCCTTCGCGAGATGGTGAAGGAGCGCTTCCCTCGTTTCCGCGATCAGGGTTCTCGTTTCCGGCGTCAGTTTCCCGATCTCGCCGATGCGCCCGATCGTTTTCAGTATTGCCCGATGATCGCCGTTCAGTTCCTTTACCAACGCTATGCTCATGCCATTCCTCCGATATCGTGTCGTTATCGATACAATACTGCCGGGAGGGGAAATTATTCGTTGCATATGCAACTACTCGGTCTGTTTCTCAGGAGAACCGTTCGTTGAAGCAATATTCCATGATCGCGTTCTGCGCGTGGAGGAGGAACTCCTTCGCCGCGTAGTCGCAATATTGGTTTGCCGTGAGCGAATCCTCCGAGAGTTCCTCGCCGCGGGTAATTGGCGGGCACGGCATGAAAAAGCCTTTGGGGCTCATCGCGTCGACCAGGCGCCTGGTTATCTGATAGGGCATGAAGAGTTCCTTCACGCGCGCCTGATCCGCCTCGCGCGGCCAGCAATCGGTATAGAGGACGTCCACGTCCTTCGTGATCGCGTCCTCGAGCGTCGGCGACACCCCGATCGATCCCGTTGCCCCGACGTTGAGGCTCCGCACGAGACTCTCGTCCGCGAGATATTCCCTCGGCCCGATCTGCGTCACCGTGATCGGCAGCGCCCTCGCCGCCTCGAACCAGCTCATGCAGAGGTTCGTCACCTCGCCGACGAAGACGACGTTGAGACCGTCGAGGCTTCCGCGCTCGCGAAAGATATACTGGAGATCGCCGACGATCTCGCACGGGTGGTTGAACGCGGTTCGCGCGTTGATGACCGGGACGCTCGCGTCCGCGACGACGCGCTCGAGATGCGCGTGGCTCTGGCAGCGGATCACGAGCATCGAGAACCAGTTGTCGAGATACGACGCGATGTCCTCGATCGGCTCGTGCACGCCGAGCTCGCCGGGTATGAAGCAGACGTCCGCGCCCATCGCGCGCGAGCCGATCTCGAACGCGACGCGGTTGCGGAAACCCTGCCCGTAAAACCAGAGCGCGATCCTTTTATCCGCGAGCGTCTTCGGCATCCGGTTCGCGTGCCATAAGTCCCGAAGGGTATTGGCCCGATCGATGATCGCGAGGATCTCGTCGCCCGAGAAGTCGTCCACCGTGATAAAGCTTTTCATCGCGTCGTCCCCCTTTTCGGTTTCGTTTCGCGCCCGAGCGATTACTGCAACGTGCCGTCCTTTTGCCTGACGAACACGCGCTTGGCCTTCCCCTCCTGGCGGGGGAGGGCGCCGGGCGCGAAGACGTCGCCCTTGGGGGAGAAGCCGAGGGTTTCCTTGAGTACCTTCTCGACCATGAAGCCGGTCACGCCGGGCTCGGCCTCGACGTTGATGCGCACGTCCATGACGTCGTGGACTTCCTCGAGGATGATCTGGTAGTTGTTGAGGACGCCCGGGATCGACATGAGCGCCTGCTCGACCTGGCTCGGGAAGAAGTTGACGCCCTTGACGATGAGCATGTCGTCGACGCGGCCCATGATCTGCGCGATCTTGAGGTGGGTTCTTCCGCACGCGCACCTCTCGCGGGTGAGCACCTTCGAGAGGTCCCCGGTTCGGAAGCGGACGACGGGAAGGGCCTCGCGGGTGATCGCGGTGATCGCGAGCTCGCCGATCTCCCCGTCCCTGACGGGCAGGTGCGTGTCGCGGTCGAGAATCTCGACGATGTAGTGGTCCTCCCACACGTGGATGCCCGAGTGGTCGCGGCAGTCCTGCCCGAGGGTGCCGACGCCGCCGGTTTCGGTCATGCCGTAGATGTCGAAGACCTCGATGCCGAGGCCCTCGGTGAGTTTTTTCTTCATGGCGTCGGAGAAGGACTCGGCGCCGAAGATGCCGATGCGGAGGTCGGGGAGCTTCGCCTTGGCCTCGGCGAGCTCTTCCATCAGGCGCACGCCGTAGGAGACGACGCCGGTGAAGACGTTCGTGCCGAAGTCGGTCGCGAGCTTGATCTGGCGCGCGGTGTTGCCCGCTCCCGTCGGGACGACGAAGAGGCCGTACTTCCGCGCCCCGTGGTACATCCCGAAGCCGCCGTTGAAGAGGCCGAAGGACGGGGTGATCTGCACGACGTCGGTCGGTTTCGCGCCGGCCATCGCGTAACAGCGCGCCATGCACGAGGCCCACTGGTCGAGGTCGCCTTTCGTGTAGGGCATGACGACGGGGGTTCCGGTGGAACCGGAGGACATGTGCATCTCGACGATCTCCTTCTTGTCGACGCACAAGAGGCCCATCGGGTAGGTATCGCGGAAGACGATCTTGTTGATCGTCGGGAATTTCGCGAGGTCGGCGAGGGTCTTGAGATCGGCGGGTCTGACGCCCGCCTGGTCGAAGCTCGCGCGGTAGACCGGGTTTTTCGCGTACGCGCGCGCGAGGGTTGCCTTGAGCCGCTTGAGCTGGAGGGCCTCGAGCTTGCCTCGCGCCATCGTTTCCGCTTTTTTCTCGAAATACACATCGCCCATGTTATATCGCTCCTCCGGCCGCGAAGGCCCGTTTGTTGAGATCCCGATGCTTCTCGGGGACGCACGCCTCGATGGCGCCATCCCAGGCGCGCGCGAGCTCCTTCATGCCGCGTGAGGCCGCGCCGAGTGTCGCGACGTTCGCGGCCTTCGCGCTACCGGCCTCGTGCGCGATCGCGAGGGCGTCGATGACGATGAGATTGGGGAAGACGCGCGTGAGCCGGTTTTCGACGTCCTCGGGGTATTTCGCCTTTCCCGACGACACGGTAACCGGGATGATTCGCTGCGCGGATACGACCGCGATCCCGGTTGGCTTCAGGAAGTGCGCGTAGCGGAGCGCCTCTGCCTCCTCGAGCGCGATGAGGACGTCCGCGGTGCCTTCCCACACGAGGGGGCTGAAAATCTTGTCTCCGTAGCGAACCTGCGCGAGGACGGAGCCCCCGCGCTGGGCCATGCCGTGCACCTCGTTCGTCCTGACGTCGAGCCCGCAGCGGATCGCGGCCTCGGCGATGACCGTGCTCACGAGGAGGGCTCCCTGCCCTCCGACGCCGACGATCAGTATGTTCTTCGTTTCGCTCATTTCATCGCCTCCGTTCCCGCGATCGCGGCGTTCGCGGGCGCTATCGCGCCAAAGGCGCAGGTCTGCTCGCAGAGGTTGCAGCCGGCGCAGAGTTCCGCGTTGATGACGGGTTTCTTCCCGCCGCCCGAGAGCTCGATCGCCGGGCAGCCGAGTCTCACGCACGCGAGGCAGCCCCTGCATTTTTCGGAATCGATCGCGCGGAGCGCGCCGACGGGCCTTTTCGTCCGCAAGGGGCAGGGGGCGCGGGTGACGATGAGCGAGCTCTCGTCCTTGGCGAGCGCGTCGGCGACGGCCTTCCCCGTCGCCTTGAGGTCGTAGGGGTTTACGGTGACGACGTGTTTCATCCCGCACGCGCGGCCGACGTCCTCGATGGAGACGGCGGTCGTAGCCTCGCCCATGAGGGTCATGCCCGTGCCCGGGTGGTCCTGGTGGCCGGTCATCGCGGTCGTGCGGTTGTCGAGGACGACGAGCACGCTCTTTCCCCTGTTGTAGACGACGTCGAGGAGGCCGGTGATCCCGGAGTGGAAGAAGGTCGAGTCGCCGACGACGCCGACTACACGCTTCGATTCCCCGGCCTTGTCGATCCCCTGGGCGACCGAGAACCCGCCGCCCATGCAGAGGATGGTGTCGGTTCTCGAAAGCGGCGGGAATACGGCGAGGCTGTAGCAGCCGATGTCGCCGGTGACGATGACGTCGTGCTTCGTGAGCGCGAAGAAGAGTCCGCGATGCGGGCAGCCCGGGCAAAGGACGGGCGGGCGCGCGGGAAGGTCCGCCGCCTCCGCGACCTGAGCGGGCGGCGCGTACGCCTTTTCGGCGGATACGCCTTCGAGCCTGTCGCGGAGCGCGAGGAGTTTCGGGACAGAGAGCTCGCCTATACCCGAGATCATGTCGCGCCCGACGCACTCGATTCCCATCGCGCGGACGTGCTCCTCGAGGATATCCTCGTTCTCCTCGACGATGACGAGCCGCTCGACCATGCCCGCGAATTCCCTGATGAGCGAATCGGGATAGGGCCACGCCCAGCCGAGCTTGAGGATCGACGCGGTCGGGAAGGCCTCCTTCACGTAGCCGTACGCGAGACCCTCGGCGATGATCCCGATCTTGTTGTCGCCCGGCTCGATCGCGTTGATGGGGCTCTTCTCCGCTTCCGCGCGGAGCGCGTCGAGTCTCGTCTCTACCTTCTTTCGCATCTCGCGGCCCCACACGGGAAGGGGGCAAAAGCGCGCGGGGTTCCGCTCGAAACGCGTTTTATTCGGCGCGGTGCGTTCCCCCGTGTCGACGAGCGAGCGCGAGTGGCTCACGCGCGTCGTGAGGCGAAGCATGACGGGCACTTTGTGACGCTCGGAGAGCTCCAAGCCGTACCGCATGAAGCGGAGCGCTTCCCCCGAGTCGGCGGGCTCGAGTACCGGGATCTTCGCGAAGCGGGCGAAGTGCCGGGAGTCCTGCTCGTTTTGAGAGGAGTGCTGGCCGGGATCGTCCGCGACGCAGATGATCATGCCGCCCTCGCTTCCGACGTAGGAAAGGGTCATCAGGGGATCGGCGGCGACGTTGAGTCCGACGTGCTTCATGGTGACGATCGTTCTCGCCCCGGCGTAGGAGGCTCCGACGGCCGCCTCGAAAGCGACCTTCTCGTTCGGCGCCCACTCGAGGTAGACGTCGTCTTTTTTCTTCGCGAGATTCTCGAGGATCTCGGTGGAGGGCGTTCCGGGATAGCCGAAAGCGGCCGTTACGCCCGCTTCCCAGGCGCCCCGCGCGACGGCTTCGTTGCCGGTCAGGAGAGTTTTCATGACGGTAAGACCTTTTGTTACAGCATTGATTTATCGCAAACCACGATCGCCGCCAGGAGCGCGAGGCACGAGACGAGCGGGATGAAATCGCCGGCCGTCGGCTTGATCCGCTTGGGCCGCGCCCTGTTTCCCGGGTCGAAGCCGCGGGTCTCGATGGACAGCGCGAGGGTGTCCACGTCGCGGGCGCAGGAGACGAGAAGGGGGAGCGAGAGCCTGAGGATCATGCCGATCTTCCGGAGCGGGTTTCCGGTCTCGGTATTGTAACCCCGGGACGCCTGCGCCTGCAAGACCATTCTCATCCGGTCGCCGAAGGTCGGGATGAAGCGGAGCGCGGTCACGAGCATGATCGAGTACGCGCCGGGAAGCCGGAAATCGCCCGAGATGAGCGAGACGACCTGCGTTTGGCTCGTGAGGCTCAGCATGAGAGGGATCGAGGCGACCGAGGCCATCATCCGCAAGGCGAGTACGAGGCAGCTCCGGAGCCCGACGTCGGTGATCGCTCCCGCCTTCCAGAACGGGAAGAGGTACAAGACGACCGAGCCCTCCTGAATCGTGAAGATCTGGAAGAGGCACAGGGTGAGCGCGCCGAAAAGGAGGGCGACGATCGTGAGCCTGAAGGCGCGGAAAACGCCGGAGGCGAGCGCGACGATCCCCTCGAGGACGATGATGAGCGCGATGAGCGCGAGATTTTCGGTGAGGTAGGTCGCCGCGATGAAGCCGAGCATGCAAGCGAACTTGAGAGTCGGCGCCATGTGACGGGGATGGCGAAGGAAAGCGGTCATGGCGTGGCCTCCTGAGCGAGCGTTGATTCCACGAAGTCGGCGAGCTCGCAGACGGAAAGGGGGCCTTGCCCCTCGCCCATGCGGGAATAGCCGAGCGATTCCGCGAGCCGGTGGAGACCGGGTTTCGAAAGCGACGCGCGGGCGAGAAGCTCGTCGTCCGCGAAAAGACGGGCGGGCTCGAGGTCGGCGACGAGTTTGCCGCCGACGAGGACGAGGGCGCGCGTCGCGTAGCGGGAGACGAGCTCCATGTCGTGGCTCACGAGGATGACGGTCTTCCCCGCGCGGACGAGACCTTGCGCGATCTCCATGACGCGCGTCGTCTCGACTTCGTCCTGCGCGCTCGTCGGCTCGTCGAGGACGAGGATCTCCGGGCCGGTCGCGAGCACCGAAGCGAGCGCGACGCGTTGCCTTCTCGATCTCGTGAGGAGAAGGGGATCGGCGTCGAGTTTCTTCGCGAGTCCCGTGAGCGCCGCGGCCGACTCCGTTCGCCCGTCCCATTCGGCCCTCGGGACTTCGGTGTGTTTGAGGCCGAAACGAATCTCCTCGCGCACCGTCATGCAGAGGATCTGCTGGTCGGGGTTCTGGAAGAGAAAGCCCACGCGCCGCGCGAGGTGGCTCGTTTTCGCCTTTCTCGTGTCGGCCCCGGCGATCGTGACGGATCCCTTCGTCGGCTTGAGCAGCCCGTTCAGGTGCTTGAGGAGGGTTGTCTTCCCCGCGCCGTTCGGCCCGACGAGGGCGACGAACTCGCCTTTACCCACCCTCGCGCCGATATCCGAAAGGATCGGCGTTTTCCTGATCGACGCCGAAAGGTTTTCTATCCTGATCATGCGTATTCCCTCGCGCGCGTCAGCTCGGCGATTCGGGACACGAGCTCGCGTTCCGACGCCGGCAACCTTCCCTCGATGACTCCGCGCTTTTTGAGCTCGCCCGCGAGCTCGAGCCAGGCGGGAAGCCGGAGGCCGAGCCCCGAAAGGAGCTCCGGGTTTTGCGCGACGTGGGCGGGCGTCCCTTCCGTCGCGACGAGGCCCCGGTGCAACACGACGATGCGGTCGGCGGCCTCGAGCATGAGCTCGAGGTCTCGCTCGATCACGATCGCGCAGGTTCCCTCTTTCTCCGTCATCTCGCGCACGAGCGCGAAGAAATGCCGGGCACCTTCCGGGTCGAGCGCGCTCGTTCCCTCGTCGACGAGGAGCACCTTCGGCTTCAGTGCGAGCGCTGAGGCCATGACGAGGCGCTGCTTTTGCCCGCCCGAGAGCGAGCCCGTCGCGCGGTGGGCGAAACCGGAAAGCCCCACGCGGTCGAGCGCGTCCGCGACGCGTTCGCGGATCTCGCCGAAGTCGAAGCCGCGCTGCACGAGCGCGAACGCGACCTCCTCCTCGACGGTAAGGCTGATGATCTGGGAATCGGGATCGTCGAAGACGCTCGTCACGAGCGCGCCGATCGCCGAGTGCCCGTGCTCGCCGGGGTCGAGGCCCCCGATCGCGATCGAGCCGGTCCGCTCCCCGGGAAACGCGCGCGGGGCCGTCCCGTTGAGGAGCCTGAAAAGAGTCGTTTTTCCCGAGCGGTCGGCCCCCGCGACGCAGACGAGCTCGCCATCGCGGGCCTCAAGGTCGATTCCCCCGAGGGCCGGCTCCGTCGTGTCGTCGTAGCGGAACGCGAGATTCTCGAGTCTGATCATGCGGCGAAGTCCGGATCCTTGATCCTGAGCACGCGCTTCAAGGGCTCGTTGCAGAGCTGGCAGATCACGGTGTTCGCGACCGCGGTCGGGATGACGATCGTCAGGATCATCACGTACCTCGCGTCCTTGCCCTTCGACATGAGAATGAGCGAGAGGATCACGACGAAGGTGCAGCCCGAGGCGATCGTCGAAAGGAGGGTGACGAGCGAGGGCTTGAAGGTATAGGAGCCGATCGCGAGCCGATAGCGCGGCCGGGTGAGCGCGTACGCGACGAGACAGCCGACCGGCTCGGAGACGAAGTTAAGGAAGGGAACCGGGGATCCCGAGGTCAGCTGGGAAAGGATCGCGGAAACGACGCCGATCGCGAGCGCCTCGAGGAGTCGGGGGCGGACGAGGAGGATCGTGAGACAGTACATCGCGATGATGAAGTTCGGGGTTACCGGTAACTTCGGGAAGAACGCGCGGATGACCGCGCCCGCGGCGAGAAGGATACCGGCGAGGATGAGGTCGCGGGTACTCATGTGCTTTTTGGTTTCGTTTGCCATCGATGACTCCTTTTGTGATACGCGCGGGAACCGCTTCCGACGCTCGCGTCGATCCGGCAACCCTGGATGTCATCGTATGGCATAGAAGTGTTTCTGTCAATAGAAACATTGCATTTCGGTAAATATCTGGAAAAAATGGAGTTTTTTCTATTCTTTACGCGGATAATGCAGTATGCTTTGTATACACGGCTAACAAAAGCCGGTTCCATGGGTTTCCTTCTCTGAATCGTTGAAATTGGCATGTCGCTGGAGTTCCGAAACGGGATGACAGTGACCAACGGCGCATCGTGTCCAGGAGGGGTTCTATGAACAATATGACAGAAGTGGTTGGTTGGACCGAGGAGTATATGGCGCTCGTCTATTCCGAGTTCCATGGGCTGTTACCCGTCCAGAAGCGAATTCTTGAAAAATCCCGCGAATTGATCATGAATAACGCGGCGGCCCATCTTGCCGAGGTCGCCCCGCTCGATTACATCAGCATTTTGCCGCAAAGCGAGCGGTACTTCTTTCCGCGCATCGAGCCCTGGTGGGCAAAATACGTATAAGCGGCCGCTTGACAGCGTTCGGCCTTTGATCGTATCGTACCCATCCGGGGTTGTCCTCCGCCGTTTTCACGCGGAGGAATATCCCGTATTCCGTCGCTCACGACGGAGCCGCGTAACCATTGAGTTTCCGACGGAAGGAGGAAACTCAACGAGTTCCCCCCCCGGCCCAAAA
>JAEXRH010000002.1 GCA_023438065.1 Spirochaetota bacterium | reverse complement strand
CGTCCGGGACCCGAGCATGTTCTGCACGATCCCCAGCTCGACCTGCATGATCGTCTCTTTCGACCAGGTCCGTTCAATTACCCGTTCGGTCTGTTTGTCCATTTCGCTCCTCCATCCGGCAGTTTTTAACGACGCTGTTTCCTGCCCGCTAGCTCAAAGTGTAATTCCCCTTTTTTCGCTGTCAATAGTTTGTAAAAAAAATTAAAAAGGGAGTTTGAGCGGAGGGGAATTTACAGAGATTCGACGCCACCGTGAAACGAAGGCGAAAAAGGGCCGTGAAATGAACGAAAGCGTTTTATCGGAAAGGAGGCATTTCTTTCAGCGATCGCCGCGAAGGATATCGATCTCGGTCCCGGTGAGTTCCCGATATCGGCCGGGCGCGAGTCGAGGATCGAGGACGAGAGACCCCATCGAAAGGCGTTTAAGGAAGACAACCTCGTTGCCGACCACCTTGAACATCTTTTTTACCTGATGGTATTTCCCTTCCTGAATGGTCACTCGCAGGGCGGCTTCGGGTGAAGTTCCCGGCGGTAAGGCGCCGTCTTCGGCGGTCGCGCGCTCGAGCGTCGCGGGAAGCGTGGTGTAGCCGTCGTGAAAGGTGACGCCCTCGCGGAATCGCCTGCCGTACTCCGCGAAGGTCTCGTCGTCGACGGGATCGCGAAGCGCGGCGAGATAGGTTTTGTCGACGCCCGACTTCGGCGAGGTGAGCCGGTGCGTGAGCGGGCCGTCGTTCGTGATCACGAGAAGGCCCTCGGTGTCGATGTCGAGCCTGCCGATCGGGAAGAGATCCATGCGCGACCAGGGTTCGTCGAACAGGTCCATCACGGTGCGATGGAGCGGATCGTCGGTCGAGGTTACCACGCCCGCGGGCTTGTTGAGCATGAGATAGACGCGTTCCCGGATCGAGAGCCTTTTTCCGGCGAGGGCGATCTCGTCCGATTCCGGATCGACCGGGGTCGCGGGATCGACGCGAACGACGCCGTTCACGGTGAGCTCGCGCTCGCGAAGAATGCGCTTGATGTCCCGTCTCGAGCCGAAGCCCGCGCCCGCGAGTATCTTATCGAGTCGGCTTTTCATACGAGGTGACCTCGATCTTGACGAGCTTGCCCGCCTTTTGAAGCGTCTCGGTCAGTTTGTTGTAATCGATATGCGCGGGGATATGCGCCTGCAGGGTGAGCTTGATCCGGTCGGACGTCACGGTCTTCGCCATGTCGACGTTCCCGGTAACGATACGCGCGTTCAGGAGCTCCCGCTCGAGCAGCGCGTAGTCGAACCGCGGCTCCTCGTAGACGAGGTAGAGAACCTTGATGTTCTTCGGCGGGAAGAGGCTCGACTCGAAGCGCTCCATGACGATGAGGGTAACGAGAACGGCGGCGAGGGTGAGCGCGGCGGGAACGTACGCGCCGACGCCGATGGCGAGCCCGATCGCGGCCGCGACCCATATCGTCGCGGCGGTCGTCAGCCCCTTGATGTTGAAGCCCTGCCTGATGATCGCGCCGCCCCCGAGGAAGCCGATGCCGGAGATTACCTGCGCGGCGAAGCGGCCGGGATCCCCGAAAAGGCGGCCTGTTCCCGAGAGGACATCGAGCCCGCCCGCGAGGACGAGCGAGACGATCATGAGGAGGGTCGATCCGACGCAGATGAGGATGTGGGTCTTCAGGCCCGCGGGTTGCCGGTGTATCTGCCGCTCGAGCCCGAGGGCGTACCCCGCGACGACGCTGACGGCGATCCGCTCGAATATCGGAAGGAAGTCGTTCATGAAACGCAGTATAGCATATTGACGGTCGGTTAGTCCTGGATTCCGAAGGAGAATTCCTCCTTCTCGAAAAGCTCGACGCACGCGGCGACGATATCGGGGTCGAAGATGGTACCCGCGGCCTCGTGGATGTCCTCGATGGCGACCTTGCTCCCGAGCGCGACGCGGTAGGGCCGGTGGGAGGAGACGGCCTCGACGAAATCGGCGACGCTGAGGATCTTCGCCTCGAGAAGGATCTCGTTTCCCTTGAGCCCGCGCGGATAACCCGAGCCGTCGATGTGCTCGTGATGCTGATGCACGATCTCGGCGATCGGCCAGGGGAATTCGATCGACTTGAGGATCTCGTATCCGAGCCGCGAGTGCTCCTTGACGAGGCTGTACTCGACGGGGGTGAGCTTTCCCGGCTTCGCGAGTATCTCCGCGGGGACGTATATCTTCCCGATGTCGTGCAGGGTCGCGGCGACGAACACCCCTTCCATCCGGTCCTGCGGCAGGCCCATCTTCCGCGCGAGCGATCGGGCGAGCAAGGCGACGCGCTTTTGATGGCCGGCCGTGTACGGATCACGGATCTCGCCGATCATCGATATCGCCTCGAGAGTCTTTCCGAGGGTCCGCTTGAGAGTCTCGGCGGCGTCGAGAATCCTCTTATTGTAATCGAGCGTCTCCTGGTGGCGGGTATGCGACTTCTCTATCGTGATCTCGAGCTCGTTGAAGTCGATCGGCTTCACGATGAAATCGGTCGCCCTGTTGTACATCGCCTTCCTGATGTTCTCGAGGTCGTCGTAGGCCGAGATCACCACGACGATGATCGCGGGATAGAGATTCCGTATGTGCCCGATGAGCTCGAGCCCGTTCATCCGCGGCATGTTGATGTCGGTGATCACGATCTCGGGAAGGTTCGCGTTCAGTATCGACCGCTCCGCGATTTCCTCGGGAGACGGGCCTATGAGCTCGTCCCTGGAGGGTACCGCCGTTCCTTCGCTCGCGAGCGATCCGAGAAGCTCGAGGGCCTCGAGACCGTCCGCGGAAAAAAGAAACTCGAACCGGCCCTCGGCGATCTGCTTGCGGAACCGCTGTCGCATCAGGATGGGGATGTCACTCTCGTCGTCCACGACCAGAATCCGGATCGGCATCGGCGCCTCCACTACAAAAGCTTAGTTCATGGAGAAAAAAAAGCAATGACCCGATTTGCCGCCCCTCGTCCGGGTATCCTATACTTCTTGAAGGAGAGCGTATGGAAACCGGTGAAAGGGCGACGATAGGCGTGATACTCGGGGAAATCGGCGAGCTTTTCCAGTCGCACGTATGGCCCGGGATAGTCGAGGCCGCGAACGAGCGGGGCGTCGGGATCATTTTCTACTCCGGCAGGACACCCGCGACCCCGGTAGAGTCGGATCGCGAGATCGGAGTCGTGTACGGCCTCCCCGACCCGGCGCGCGTCGACGGGCTCGTGATCTTCGCGTCCGTTCTCTACAATTTCCTTACCGACGCCGAGATGGACGCCTTCTTCTCGCGCTATCGGAACATACCGTGCGTCACCATCGCGCGCGAGATCGGCGACACCCCGTCGATCCTCATCGAAAACCACGCGGGGATGGCGGCACTCGTCGAGCATTTCATCAGGGATCACGGGAAGCGCCGCATCGCGTTCATCCGGGGACCCGTGAGAAGCATCGAGGCCGAGGATCGATTTATGGCGTATCGGGAAGCGCTCGCGGGCCACGACATTCCCTACGACGAAAGCCTCGTGGTCCTCGGGACCTTTCTCGTGGAGTCAGGGGCCGAGGCAGCCCGGATCCTCCTCGACGAGCGGAAGGCCGATTTCGACGCGATCGTCGCGGCGAACGACGGAATGCTCATCGGCGCGCTCTCGGTCTTTCGCGAGCGTGGAATTTCAGTCCCCGAGGACGTCATCGCCGGCGGGTTCGACGACATCGACGAGGCGCGCGCCTTCCGCCCGCCCCTGACGACGGTCGCGCAGCCGCTCCACATGCTCGGCAAGGTCTCGCTGGAGGTAATGGCAGACATCCTCGCCGGAAAGGCGATCGAGCGGATAACGCGCGTACCCGTTCGCTTCGTGCCGCGAGCCTCGTGCGGATGCGCCTACGAGGAAAAGAAGGGCGGTCGATCGCTCATGAAGGGCACGATTGACGAGATTTCCGAGAACAACAGGCTTTTCGAGTTCTTGCCGTTCCTTTCGCACGCGGCACAGGACTCGCTCTCGCGCGCCCACTCGACGATCGGGAAACAGCTCGTCGAGGCGCTCGCGAGGGTGCTCGACGAGGAGATGGCGGGGGCAAGCCGGCGCGGACAGTTCATGGATGTCTTCGCGGATCTTCTCGGAAGCGGCCTCTTCGAGACGGCTGGCGTTCCCTCCGCGCAGGAGACGCTTGACGCCCTTCAATCGAGAGGAACCTCCGCGGGACCGGAGCGGGGACTTCTCGTCGCGAACCGGATGCGCGACGCGCGTATCCTCGTCGCCGAGCACGAGGGAAGGCTTTCCGGATGGAGACAACTCGCGAACCAGCTGTCGATCATCCAGCGGTTCTCCAAATCGCTTTCAACCGCCCTGTCGATCGCCGAGATCCATTCGATACTCGAGGACAATCTCAAAACCGCCTCGGTCAACGAGTGCTATATAGCGCTTTCCGATATCGAATTTCCCGAGGCGATCCCCGTCGCGTCGCCTCCCGCGAGGTCACGGCTCGCGTTCGCGTACCGCGACGGCAGAAGGATCGCGATTCCGGAAGGAGGAATCGACTTCGAGACGAAACTCCTCGTCCCGGACGCCGTTCCCGTCGACTGGGAGTCCGGTAAGCATATCGTCTTCCCGCTCGCCTTCAAGGCGAAGAGCATGGGACACATCATCTTCGACCTTCCCCTCGCGACCGGAAGCGTATTCACGATCGAGTATCTCCACAACCAGATATCGGGCGCGCTCAAGGCCCTCGCGACGCTCGACGAGCTCAAGGCGGCCCGCGAGCGGCTCCTCCAGACGGAGCGCATGGCCTCCCTCGGCGAACTCACGGCCGGGATCGCGCACGAGCTCAAGAACCCGCTCAACTTCGTGAACAATTTCGCGGAAGGGATCGAGGGCCTTCTCGCGGAGATCGAGACCATTCTCGACGAACGGAAAAACGCCGAACCCGGAATCCGCGACGCCCTTGACCCGCGCCTCCTCGACGTCCGCGAGGCCGCGCGAAGCATAGCGTCCCACGGCAAGCGGGCGAACGAGATCATCCGTTCCATGCTCAACCAGGCGCGGAACGACGCGAAACGGATGGAGACGGTTCAGGTCAACTCGCTCGTCCGCGAATCCGTGGGCATGGCCAGCCACGCGGCGCGCCTCCAATACCCAGGCCTCTCCGTCCGCGTCGAGGAACGCCTCGCGGACGGTCTCGCGCCGATCCGGGGAAATCCGGGCGAACTCACCCGCGTCATCGCGAATATCCTCTCGAACGCGTACTATTCGATCAATGAAAAGCGGCAGGCGCTCCCGCCCTTCGAGGGAAGGATCGAGCTGTCGACGCGCGCGGAGGGGAACGGAATCTCCATCGAGATCAGGGACAACGGAACGGGGATGAACGAGGCGGTCAAGGCGCAGCTATTCCGCCCGTTCTTCACGACGAAACCGCCCAACGAGGGCACGGGCCTCGGCCTCAAGATCTGCCGGGAGATCGTGGTCGATTGGCACCGGGGAAAAATCGACGTGGAGACGAAAGAGGGGAGCTTCGCGACCTTCACGGTCTGGCTTCCGTTCGACCGCGAGTCTTCGTGAATGGCGTGAACGTCGGGAAGCCGGGATCAGCGCCTGACGCGGCCCGAGGCGTCGCCCGCCATGAGGGCCTCGACCTCGCCCCGCGTGACGAGGTTGAAGTCGCCGGGAATCGAGTGCTTGAGGCACGAGGCCGCGACCGCGAACTCGAGCGCCTTCGCGTCCTCGCCGGGAAACTCGTCGAGCGCGAAGATGAGCGCGGCGCTGAAGGCGTCGCCGCCCCCGACGCGGTCCACGATGTCGTCGATCTCGTATTTTCTCGACGTCAAAAGCCCGCGCTCCCCGAGGAGCAGGGCCGACCATCCGTTTCGGTCGGCGGAACGGGATTCCCGGAGGGTCACCGCGACGCGCGAAACCGAGGGAAAGCGGGAACGGACCTCTTCGAGCAGACGCGCGTACGCGTCGGCGGCGAGCGGTCCCGAGGAACCGTCGACCGAGAGGGCGCCGATGCCGAGACATTTCTGGATGTCTTCCTCGTTCGCGACGATGAGGTCGGCCTCGGCCGCGATCGGGCACATGACCTCGCTCGGCTTTTTCCCGTAATTCCAGAGTTTCTTCCGGTAATTGAGATCGATCGATACCCGAACGCCCGCTTTCCGCGCGGCCCTGACGGCCTCGAGCGCGAGGTCCGCGCAGCCCTGGCTCAGGGCGGGGGTTATCCCGGTGACGTGCAACCAGTCGGCGCCCGCGAGGAGGGCCGGCCAGTCGAAGTCTCCCGGCTTCGCGAGTGAGATCGCGCTCCCCTCCCGATCGTAGGTGACGGCCGAGGCGCGCTGATCGGCCCCGGACTCGAGGTAATAGACGCCGAGCCGGCCCTTTTTCCGCGCGACGGACGAGACGTCGACGCCGTAGCGGGCGAGTTCGCGGAGCGCGGCGTCCGCGACGGGATTGTCGGGCAGCGCGGTGACGTAGGAAACGCGCCGGCCGAGGAGCGAAAGGGATACCGCGACGTTCGCCTCGCCGCCGCCGAAGGTCGCCTCGAGCTCAGGTCGCTGGAGGAGCCGCTCGAAACCCGGCGCTTTGAGGCGAAGCATGATTTCGCCGAAGGTCACAGTCTTTCCCATTTCATCCCTCCCGCAATTCGGATAAGTCCGGTCAAGTCTACCCCATCGGGTCCGCCTCGTCAAACTTAAAAAACGAGCGGGTGTGCGGCTTCATCCCGGGCGAAATCGTGCCGATACTGGAAGGGCGGAGGAACGCTCATGAACGCAGTGGTCGGAAAAATCGGTGAGATCGGCATCGTGCCGGTGATCAAGATCGAGAAGGCGGAAAACGCGATCCCGCTCGTCGAGGCGCTCGTCGCGGGCGGCCTTCCCTGCGCGGAGTTCACCTTTCGCTCCGACGCCGCCGCCGAGGCGATAGCGCGCGTCGCGAAGGCGTATCCCGACTTTCCCGTCGGCGCGGGAACGGTCATCAACCGCGAGCTCGCCGAACGGGCCGTCGATTCCGGCGCGCGGTTCATCGTCGCCCCGGGTTTCAATCCACCCGTCGTCGACTGGTGCCTCTCGCGCGGCGTACCCGTCATCCCCGGACTCAACAACCCCTCGCTCGTCGAGCAGGCCTTAGAGCGCGGGCTCGAGATCCTCAAGTTCTTTCCCGCGGAGGCATCAGGGGGAGCCGCGATGCTCGACGCGCTCTCGGGCCCATTCCCCAAGGTTTCCTTCATACCGACGGGCGGGATCGACCTCGCCAATCTCGCCGAGTACGCGAAAAGGCCGAACGTGCACGCGATCGGCGGAACCTGGATGGTTCGTCCCGAACTCGTCGAAAGCGGGAACTGGGACGCGGTCACGTCCCTCGCGCGCGAGGCTTCGCTCGCCGTCCAGGGTTTCGCCTTCGCCCACCTCGGGATCAATAGCGACTCCGGAAGCGGCGCGAGCGAAACCTCGGCCTTTTTCGCGGGTCTCGGTCTCGCGCCGAAGGAAGGAACCTCCTCGATCTTCAACGATACGGTCATCGAGGTAATGAAAAGCCCCTTCAGGGGAACCATGGGCCACATAGCGTTCCGCTGCTGGAACGTCGAACGATCGCTCAAGTACCTCGAGAAACTCGGCTACCGGGCCGTTCCCGAGACGGTCAAGATCGAAAAAGGACGCGTCACGGTCGCCTATCTCGACCGCGAGGTCGGCGGCTTCGCGATCCACCTCGTGCGCGCGAAATAGGACGGCGCCCGGACGCTCCCGCCGACGCGGCCCCGAAGGGACGACGGGACTGCCGTTATCCCGCAGGCTAAGGCCGTCGCGCGGTTCGGGAGCGAGCCGGTTGAACGGCCCGGAACGGTTTTCGCTAGTCAGACAGCGGTTTTTTCAGTTATACTTCAGTCGTATGGATATTGATCAATTCCTGAACGAAACGCACAGCACCCTCGACCACATCCAGGCGCCCGATCAGGTATCGACCGACATTGTCGTCCTCAACGCGAACGAGAGAACCCTCGTGAACCGGGTTTTCGAGAACCTTCGCGTCTATTCCCCGGAAACGATGGTCGGCGTCGCGACGCGCATCATGGATCTCGAGCGGCTCGCGGTATCCATCTCCCGGTATCCCTCGATGCACGAGCGCGGCTTCCTCGCCGGCCAGGACCGCTCCTCGGAAACCCTCATCGACACCCTCTGTACCTTCGGCGACGGCGAGCGCCTCCTGACCCTGCCGACCAAAGCCATCCTCGGCCAGGGCTTCCTCGTCGCGAAATTCCACGCCTTCGTCGCGATTACCAAGGTCGCCATCAATTCCTTCTTCTCCGACGCCGAAATACAGGAACTCCGGCAGGCGACGCTCAACATCATGTTCACCCTCATGGCCGAGGACGTGTACATGTCCCTCCTCGACGACCCGAACCTCCACCCCGAGGTCAGGCGGGACGTCGCGCAGGCGCTCGCCGAGCTTTGGGAGCATCGCCTCGACCAGAACGTCACGAACGTCGCGCCGGTTCTCGACGCGGTATGGACCGTCCGCGACCAGATCGCGCCCAACTTCGGCACGATGATCGGGACGAGCGAGCTGCTCCTTCTCTCGATCGCCCTCGACAATACCTGGCAGAAATTCATCTCGACCCGCATCGGCGACCCCGACGTCGCCGCCGCGATGGAGGAATTCCTTTTCGGGCTGTCGCACGAGGATATCACCCTCATCAGGAAGGAGCTCAAGAACCGCGGGCTCAACGCCATCGGGCGCGACGAGGTTCCCGGCATCGTGGGCCACAAGGCGCAGCTGTCGAACGAGGACCCGAGAATATTCTTCAGGGCCTACACCCAGCGCCGAAACAACGCCGACTCGCGCAAGCGGCTCGCGTCATCGGGGCCAAAAAAGACCCTCGAGGACCATTACATGCAGTTCATCTTCGAACAGGCAAGGGAGCGACGGAAAAATGCCGACTAACAAGACCCCATTCCGCTTCGGCGAGAAACTTCGCGCGGTTCGCGAGAAAAAGGGCTATACCCTCAAGGTCGTCGCGCAGGCGGCCGGCGTGAGCGAGAGCCTCGTCTCCCAGATCGAGCGGAACCGCGTCTCGCCCGCGATCGACACCCTTCTCTCGCTCGCCGACGCGCTCGAGATCGACCTCGAGTACCTCTTCGAGGAATACCGCCGCGAGCGCCCCGTAAGGCTCATCCGCGCGGACGAACGCCGGAAGGTCGACGAGAGCGGTATCGTATACGAGGAGATCGTCCGTCCGGTCGAGGACGACGGCGCCCACGCGATCGAGTCCTACTACATCACCATCCCGCCCGGGGGCGAGACGAAACGCGGCTCCTACGGCCACCTCGGCCGCGAGTTCGGCATCGTCACCGAAGGGGCGGCCGAGCTCCATTATGAAACGAAGGTATACGCCCTCGCGAAGGGGGACAGCATCTCCTTCTCGGCGACCGCCCCGCACACCCTCGTGAACCCGGGAAAGGAAACATTCCGGGCCCTGTGGGTCGTCACGCCTCCGCAGCGCTTTTCCTGAAGCATCGCCCCGGAGGGCAGGTCCGAGGCGGCGAAATCGTCGTATCCGCCCCAATACATTGTAAACTCCGCGCGATGTGCTATCCTTCAAGGACAGGGAAGGATCTTTTCCCCTATGCAAGGAGTAATACATGAAAGTTAACCGCAAATCCGCGCTCACGGCCGCCTTCGCGGCATTGATTTTCCTGGTTTTCTCGGCCGGTAGCCTCGCCGCCGAGGACAAATCCGCCATTTCCAAGTACTGGCCCGAAGGCGGGAAATCCTTCGCCGCCGCGGGAAAGTTCTCGAAAGCGCAAAAATGGGTTCCCGGGCAGTACGTCATCACCGGAACCACGACCAAGGGCAAGAAGGAATCGGTCTCCCGGACGCTCATCGTCCGAAAGGAAGCCGACGGATGGGTCATCGAAACGACGAATACCGATCGCAAGGGGAAGGAAACCGCGGCGCAGATGCTCCTGAAAAACTACGAAAAGGCGATCGCCGCGGGAGACCCCAAGATGATCGAGATCGGCTGGATGAAGATGCGCGACGAGAACGGGAACATCCAGACCATCGAGGGCGAGCAGATGGCGCTTTTCAACATGATCGCGAAATCGTCCTACGAGAACCTCATCGTCAACATCACGGACTTCGTCGACGGCGGTATCGTTACCGTGCCGGCGGGAATCTTCGCCGGCTGCACCTACAACAAGGCGACCGTCAAGGTGATGGGCATGAAGATCACGAGCGAGAACTGGTATCACGGCTCGGTCCCCGTCAACGGTCTCGTCAAGTACCAGACCGAGGACGGAAAATCCGTTACCGAGCTTCTTTCCTTCGGGACCGACGGCAAGCCGGTAATCGAGTAGGTGTACCGATCGGGGTCGACGTGACCCGTGACGAGACGGCCTCGAGAGCATTTCTCGCGGCCGTTTTTTTTACGTCCGCGCCTGCGTATGATACCCTTTCGCGCGCGACGGACATACGCGCCCGAGGCGGATAGACCCCTCCTATTGAGTCGAACGGAAGCATCGCGCGAATGGTGGTATACTCATTTCCATGGCATCGACGGAATCGTTCATGGAATACGTCGCCGAACAGGCCGCCGGGGCGGGGGATATCTCCTCGAGACGGATGTTCGGCGCCTATTGTCTCTATTGCGGGGGGAAGCCTTTCTCGCTCATCGTCGAGGATCTCGTCTACGTGAAGCCGACCGGGGCGGGCCGCGCGTATATCGGCGAACCCGAGGAAGGGCCGCCCTTTCCGGGCGCGAAAAACTGGTTCGTCGTGGAGGATCGGCTCGACGACCGCGAGTGGTTCTCGGGTCTCGTGCGGGCGACGGCGGATGCGCTCCCCCCGCCGAAGCCGAAAAAGGCGCGCAAGAAAGCCGGGGCGGGCGCGCGCGACCGGACGGGGAAAAGGTACCTCATCAACGACGAGAGCCCCGAGGATTCCCCCGACATCGAAAACTAGCCGAGCATACCCCGGATTTCGTCCAACGGATAATGATACGCGCTCCCGCAATTATGGCAGACGATCTCGATCGGGTCAGGACCGTTTTCCGCCATGTCGGAGAGTTCCTTCCGGTCGAGGCCCGAAAGGCGACGCGCGAAATTCTCGCGCGAGCAGGGACAATCGAACCGGATCTCGCGCTCGAGGGCGATCGCGGGGTCCATGCCGCGGAAAAGCCCGTATATGACGTCCTCGCGGTCGCCCCCCTCGGCGAACCATTGCCCGATCGAGGGCATGGCCGCGAAGGCGCGCTCGGCGGACGCGACGAGTTCGGGATCCGCCCCGGGCATCGTCTGGAGATAAAGCGCGCCCGCCCCGACGACCCTGCCTTCGCGGTCGAACTGGATACTGGTGTTGAACGCGGTCCGGGTCTGCTCGGAAACGAGAAAGTACTCGGCGAGGTCGCGCGCGATGTTCCGGTGCCTGATGGGAACGGAACCGGTCATGGGCTCGCGCGCTCCCTCGGGGAAGCGGATCACGGTGACGGTACCGTCGCCGAAATAGGGCGCGAGGTCCCAGTTCTCGGGCGCCTTTTCGACCGGGATCGGGTCTTGCAGCAAAAAGCCCCGGACGTAGCCTTCGCTGTTCGCCTCTATCGAAAAGCCCGCGGCGGGGCCGTTCGTGTCGTAGCGGAAGACCGCGCGGTCGTGGCCCTTCATCGTCGGGATGAGCAGTGCGCCCGAAAGCGCGGCCTGACCGAGCACGAGCGTCTCGAGAAGACCGAGCGCGTGCTGGGCCCGGAGGCGGTTGACGAAGCGGGTGCCGTGGAAAAAGGCGCCGCGGAGCTCGCCCTTCCCGAGGAGGAATATCGACATCCCGTCGGGATGCATGGACGCAAAGCGCTCCTCGAGCGCGGGATCGGTAATCGGAACGGTAATCATGGTTTCGGAGTATAGTAAATACCCTCTATGGACGCAAGTGACGAATATCGCTACACTCACCCGTAATATTATGACAACCGCAACAAATGAACAGCCCAAGAAAATCAAGACGATCGGCGACCGCGCGGCCCTCCCGATGATCGCGCTCACGCTCCCCATCGCGCTCGAGCAGCTCCTGCGCGTCCTCATCTCGTCGGTCGACACGGTGATGCTGAGCTCGTACTCGCAGGAAGCGGTGGCCGGCGTCGGGATGATGGGGCAGTACATCTTCTTCGTCCAGATCCTCTTCAACGTGATCTGCATCGGCACGAGCATCGTGCTCGCCCAGTACCTCGGCGCGAAACGCATGGGCGACGTCAAGCACGTCGCGCAGGGAAGCGCGGTGATGGCGGTCGTCGTCGCGTTCGCGATTCTCGTCGGCGTCGTCCTCGGCGCCAAGCCGCTCCTTTCGGTCTATACCCTCGATCCCGACGTCCGCAAGTACGCGCTCCAGTTCTTCGTGATTTACGGCGGCGTCGGCTCGATCTTCATCGCCTTCAACATGCTCCAGGGCACGATCCTCCGCGCCTACGGCTACACGAAGGACGCGATGTACATCGCGATCGCGACGAACGTGATCAACGTGATCGGAAACTCCTTCGCGCTCTACGGCTGGTTCGGCCTCCCGGTGACGGGCGTCCTCGGCGTGTCGATCTCCTCGACCGTCGCCCAGCTCGCGGCGTGCTTCCTCATGGCCTGGCGGATCAAGCTCCACCCGGACGTCCAGTTCCCCCTCAAGGGCTGGCGGAAGGTGCCCCGCGGCATCTACCGGACGATCCTCTCGATCGGCATCCCGACCGCGGGCGAGAACATGTCCTACAACGTCGCCCAAATCGTCATCATGGCGATGGTCTCGACCCTCGGCACCCTCGCGATGTCGGCGATGGTCTATACCCAAACGATCGCGCGCTTCGTCTTCATCGTCGCCCTCGCGATCGGGAACGCGGTGCAGATCAAGACCGGCTACTTCGTCGGCGCGAAGGAGCCCGAAAAGGCGTACCGCCGGCTCTACCGCTACCAGGCCATCGGGACCGCGATATCGGTGGCGATGATCGTCTTCATCAACCTCGTCAAGGGCCCGCTCATCTCGGTCTTTACCCGCGAGGTCGAGATCGCCGCCCTCACCTCCTCGCTCCTCCTCTTCTCGATCTACATCGAGACCGGCCGCTCGCTCAACCTCGTCGTGATCCCCGGCCTCAAGGGCGCCGGCGACGTGAAATTCCCCGTCCTCTACGGGATCTTCAACATGTGGTTTTTCATGGTGCTCGGCGGCTGGTTCCTCTGCTTCAAGGTCGGCCTCGGCCTCATCGGCATCTGGATCGCGATCGGCACCGACGAAACCCTCCGCGGCATCGTGATGCTCTTCCGCTGGCGATCAAAACGGTGGATGCAAAAGGCAATCGCGTAGCGATTGCCTTGAAGCAAGCGCCCCGAACGAAGAGAGAGCGCATGACCAAAGCGATCGACTGAAAGCCGAGCGCATGACCAAAGCGATCGACTGAAAGTCGAGCGCATGACCAAAGCGATCGACTGAAAGTCGAGCGCATGACCAAAGCGATCGACTGAAAGCCGAGCGCATGACCAAAGCGATCGACTGAAAGTCGAGCGCATGACCAAAGCGATCGACTGAAAGTCGAGCGCATGGCCTTGGCTCGGAGTTTACGTCGGAACGACGTAAACTCCATGCATGTCAATTACCTAACAATGGCTTCAAGAAGGCGGTTTGCCCGAACCGAACCCGTTATACGGAAGAGGTTCAAGCCTTCCCGTGTAAAATTTCGATGAAATCGGCGTTTTTTTACGCAGGAAACCGGGAAAATCGCATTCTTGCTTGACGGCGCACTCAAGGCGTGCTAAAGTTTCTGTATCGAACGAGATCTTTCTTAGTTTTATGAAGTGTCCGATGCCTGTTGTCTGCTTCTGAATCTTGCCTGCCTTGTGCGTGATCCAGCATACTCGAGTTCCGGTAGTCATTCCATAAAATAAAGTAAGACCGTTGATGTACCGCTTTTATGGCGGTAGGAATAAGAGTTACCGGAAACCGGTAAAGGATTTGTATGTCTCAGAAGATTTACGTCGGAAACATGAACTACGCGACCACCGAGGCCGCCCTCTCGAACCTCTTCGGCCAGTACGGCGAGGTTATCTCCTCCACCATCATCAAGGATCGCTATACCCAGCAGTCCAAGGGCTTCGGCTTCATTGAGATGGCCGATGCTCAGGCTGCCGAGGCCGCTATTGCGACCCTCAACAACCAGGAGTTCGAAGGTCGCCGCCTTCGCGTCAACGTCGCGGAGAACAAGCCGCGCGAGAGCCGCCCCCGCTTCAACAACGATCGCGGCGGTTACGGCAACGATCGCTATTAATTATCGATAGATAATTGGCGAAGCCTTCCTTTCGGGGAAGGCTTTTTTTTTCGCCCTCGGCCGATTACCGACCTCAAGGAGTCAGGCATGATACCGATCATGAATCCTTTCCGCTCGCTCAGGCGGGCGATACACCCGTTACTTCGGGGTAACCGCCCGGGCGTCGCGCTATATCCCGGCCTTGCCGTACTCGCGCTCGCCGTGACGTTCATGGCGGTTACCCTTCTCGTCCCGAGGAAAATCGCCGTACCCGGGGAGATCTTCGCGCAGGCCGAGGCATGTCCCCCTCCCCGGGGGTACCGGCTCGTCAGGGTCACCCTTCCTCCCGATGCCCCGATCGAAGGAACGGAAGGCCGAAAGGCCGGCAAGAACGCGTCCGCTGCCTTCGCCATCGAGCTTGAAACCGTGCTCGACCGCGCGAAGCTTCCCGCCGATGATCGGGCACGCATCGTCTCCCGCGACTATCTCGTCCCGACGGACTCAGGCGGGAGGAAACTCCTTTCCGGCCTCGGGGAGGACGAGACGGCCATCCCCCTCGAGGGACGGTATCTCGACGACCCCGATTACCCCGCGATCTTTTTCCGCTGCGCACGGCTCGTCGCCCGATCCGGGAAAGCCGTTCCCGCAAAGCTCGAAGCCTGGTTTACCCAAGCCTTTCCGGTCCCCCCCGAGGAGGAGATTGTCTTCGTCTCGGCCGTCGGGGACCTCATGCCGGGTCGCGGGGTCGAGCGGCTCCTCGCCCGCGAAGGCGGGCTCGAGCTCGTCTTCGGCGACGCCCTTCCGCTACTCCGCTCGAGCGACCTCTTGATCGGTAATCTCGAGGGCGCGGTAACCGGGGGAACCGCGAAGGCGACGAAAACCTACACCTTCAAATACGCCCCGAGAATCCTCGGCTACCTCAGGGACGCGGGCTTCGATTATCTCATGACGACGAACAACCATTCCTTCGATTACGGAATCGAAGGGTTTACCGATACGCTCGCGGCCCTGCGCGACGCGGGAATCGCGACCTCGGGCGCGGGGGAGAATCTCGCCGAGGCGCGGCGTTTTTGGCGCACGACGATCAAGGGGCAGGCGCTCTCAGTCCTCTCCCTGGGCGCGTACCCGGTCGAGCGCACGGGTTTCGACGGTTCGAGGACGGCGGCCGCGGGAGAGACGAAGGCGGGAATCCTGTGGGAATCGCCCGGGATCCCCGAACTCGTCAGGGCCGAAAAGGAAACCGGCGCCTTCGTGATCGTGTGCGTGCACGGCGGCGAGGAGTACCGGACGGCTCCCTCGGAGCGGCAGAAGGCCTTCTACCGGAAGCTCGCGGACTCAGGATGCGACGTCGTGTTCGGCTCGCATCCCCACGTCCTCCAGCCGCTCGAGAAACGCGGGGGAAAACTCATCGTCTACTCGCTCGGGAATTTCCTCTTCCCCGGTATGGAAGGAATGCCCGGCGCCGAGGAATCCGAGATCGTGCGGCTCGGCGTGCTCAAGGGGAGGATCGTCTATCGCGAGGTATACCCGGCGCGGCTTTCCGGAACGCGCGTCGCGCTCGGCGATTCGGTGATATACTGACCCTCATGGAAGGATCACGGGAATCCCCGTCGTCGTCCCTCGAGGCGTTTCTCGCCGAGGGCATCGACCGGGTCGCGTTCATATCGTCATGGCTCGGCGCGCGCGGCATACCGCACTCGGTCGTCCCCATCGCGGGAAGGCGACACCTCGTCGTCCGGTTCCCGGCTTCCGCGTACGATCCCCTTTTCAGGATGAAGACCGTCGTTGCCCACCACGACCGCGTCGGCGGAACCCCCGGCGCGAACGACAACAGCGCCGCGTGCTTTCAGCTCATGAGATTCGCCGAACGCCTCGCGCGCTGGGATCGGGAGCGTCCCGAGGGGGCGAGGGAGGCGCACAACGTGAAGATCGTCTTCACCGACGGGGAGGAGGCGGCCGGAACGAAGGGGGTAGCGGGACAGGGATCCTTCGCGCTCGGTTCGGGGCTCCGCAAGCTCAGGATGACCGACGAAGACGTGTACGTCCTCGACGCGACCGGACGGGGCGACACCATCGTCCTGTCGACGGCGGCGCTCTCGTCTCGGGAAGGCTCCGCTCGCGCGAGGAAGCGTCCGTCCGGGCTCGCGACGCGGCTCGCCGAGCTTCACGGAACGGCCGCTCGGCTCGCGGAGAAGGCCGCGAGCCGTTCGTGGATCTCGCTCCATACGCCCTACAGCGACGACGCGGGATTCCTCGCCGCGGGAATCGCCGCGCAGGTCGTGACGGTGCTTCCGCGCGACGAGGCCGAGACGCTCGCGCGCGCTTTCGCGGAGGCCGACGATCGAAGCCCGGGAGAAACGCGATTCTCGCGGGAAGAGCTCGAGCGCGCGATCACCTTTAACCGTAACCGCGCGCTATCCCGGGATATCGGGCGAGTCGTACCCGAAACCTGGCGACTCATGCACACGGAAGCCGACCGGGCGCATACGCTCACGGGAGAGGCGTTCTCTCTCATGGACCGTTTTCTCGGGGAGCTGGCCGTATCGGCGGAAGCCCTCACGAATCCAGACGCGAGCCCCACTCGATCGCGAGCCTGAGCAGCTCCTGCGACGAGCCGCACTTGAGCCGGAGCTTGAGCTGTTCCTTGTGTGATTCGACCGTCTTGCGGCTTATGGAAAGTTCCTCGGCGATCTCGATGGTGCCGTGACCCTTGCCGAGAAGCCTGAGAACCTGAAGCTGCCTCGTGGTAAGCCCTTCCGCCATGTCGGCCCTGATACCCTGCCTGTCGGCGCGCGGGGAGGAGTACGCCGCGTCGATGATCCTGCTTTGCTCCGCCGCGCTCAGCCACACCCTGCCGTCGAGAACGGCGTTCATCGCCTCGAGAAGCGTCGAGGCGGCCTCTTCCTTCATGACGTATCCGCGCGCCCCCGAGGCGAGCGCGCGTTCCGCCCAATACCGCTCGTTTCGCATGGAGAGCGCGAGGGTTCGCGTGCACGGGTGCAACGCGCGCAGCCGCGCGATGAGCTCAAGACCGTCGTCCTCGCCGAGATTGAGGTCGACGAGGGCGAGGTCCGGCTTTTCGCGGGCGACGAGCGCCAACGCCTCGCGCGCGTTCGTCGCGTGGCCCGCGACCTCGAATCCGGCCCGGTTGCCGATTACCATCGTAAGGCCCTGGATGAACATCGAATGGTCGTCGACGATGACGACCCGCTTTCTCATCATTGCTTCCTCTCCCCGCCTGGAATGCGTATCTCTATTGCCGTACCGCCCTCTTTCGACGACGCGACGGCGAACGTCGCGCCGAGCCGGTGCGCGCGGTATTCCATCGACCTCATGCCGATCCCGCGGGGACGCCTCGGCGCTGCCGCCGGATCCCCCGCGTCGCGCGGCACCGCGGACCTTTCGGCTATCGCGGGATCTCCCTCGCCGTCGTCCGCGACTCGAAGCACGATCCCGTCGTCCTCGGCGCGAAGGGAAACGGCGCAGCTCGACGCACGCGCGTGCGCGAGCGCGTTGCCCACGGCTTCCCGGGCGATCCTGAGCGCGTCGAGCTTCTGGTCGCGGGATAGGCGCGCGTCGATGCCGGGATCGCTGACGAAGGCCACCGCGCAACCTGACGTCCCGTCGAGGCCCGCGCAGAGGTCGCGGAGCGACTCGGTGAGGTCCATCGAGTCAAGCTCGAAGGGAAAGGAGTCGTGCGCGTATCGCCGCGTGCGCTGGAGCGTGCCGGTCGCCATCTCGAGAAGCATGCGCATCGCGGGATCACGATCCGCGAAGTTCTTGCACACCATCGTCATCGCGGCGAGGCGCTGGCAGATATCGTCGTGAAGGTCGACGCTGAACCGGAGGCGCTCGAGGTCGCTGATCCGCAAAACCTCCTCCTCGACCTGCATGCGCCGCCTCGACTCGTTCTCGAGCTGGGCGGTCCTGCGCGCGACCTCCGCCTCGAGATCCCTCGCGCGCGTCCGCTCGCGCTCGAGGGAATCGAACCGCTTGAGCGCGTGCGCGAGCGAAAGGCAACACCCGCACATGAACGGATGCGCGTCCTCCGGGGTCTCGTAGAGCGCGAGGCCAAGGCATTCGGATCCGGACCGGAGCGGCACGAGGGAGTGCCTGCCGCTTTCGCGTCCTTCCGCCGGTCGGGAGAGCGCGGCAGCGACGTGCTCGGCGAGAGCGACGGGCATTCCGCGCGCCCCTGCCTTCCCTCCCCACTCGGCGCCATAGGCGTACGCGAGCGTTCCCGAAACGGGTATCCTGTCGTCGGGCGACGGGAACGACACGAGGCTGAACGAGCGGGCCCCGACGGCGGCGAGGAAGTCGTTCAGCGGCCGCTCGAGCGAGCCTGAGTCCTCGCAAGCCATGAGGTCCTGCCCGAGACGCCCGAGCTCGGAGAGAAGTTGCTCACGAAAGGCGCCCGAATCCCCCGACCTGACTGACGGAATCGGGGCGAATCCCGAGCATCCGCAGGAATTCCTGAGGACGGGCCGAGCCTGAATCTCGGTGAGGGCAGGCACGCGCTCGCCCGAGGCGAGTCGCGCGACGGTCTCGAGGGCGCGCCTTCCGAGCTCTTCGAGCGGCTGGGACACCGTCGTGAGCGCGAAGGTTCCGGTCGCCGCGAGCGGGATGTCGTCTATCCCGGTGACGGGAACGTTTCTCCAGGCCGGATCCCCCGACCGCCTGAGCCGTTTGAGGATCCCCATGGCCATGTCGTCGCTGCCCGCGACGATCGCGTCGGGCGGATTTCCCGGAGACTCGCGCGAGAGTTCCGAGGCGATGCGCATTCCCTCATTCTCGCTGAAAAGCGCCCCGTTGACCGAGCCGAAGGAACAGCCCATACGGACGCGCTCGGGCTTCGAGAGCTCTTCGCGAATGACCCGTTCCCGCGCGGCATTATCGCGGTTCATGACCGGACCGCCGGCGTAGAGGACGCGACGATAACCGTGGGCGTCGACGAGATGCGACACGAGCTCCCTGAGCGCGCCTTCCACGTCGACGACGAGGGACGGAATGCCCTCGAGCGCGACCCCGACCGAGACGACCGGGATTCCGCCGAGCGACGCGCCGATCGCGTCCGGGACGTGGGGATCGTGATGGTCGGTAAAGAGCGAAGACAGGACGATCGCCCCGTCGAGCGGGGCGATTCGCGCGAGGGAGAAATCTCCCGGCCCGATCCGCGCGATACGCTCGAAGGCGGCTCCCTGGACGCACACGATATCGGCGCCGATTCGCGCAGCGGCGTCGGTGACGCCCTTCCATACCGAGGTCTGGTATTCTTCGTCGAGGTATTTCAGGATGAGCGCGAAGGTCACCGCAATTCACCGCCAGGCATGGGTACATTTCCCGATCCGGACGCCCTTGCGCCGAATGCGGGATACGATTAGTATACGACCAGAAACGCGTTTCGTCACCGAGGAAACGGGCGGCGCGACAGGGAAATTTACCTAGTCGCCGGCCGCGTATCTCCCGATGCGATTTTGGGATACTTCGCCGATTTCGCCCGCGACGGCCCTCCCGTACAATCCAGACGCAGGAGGAAGAAATGAAAAAAGCGATACTTCCCGCTTTACTGATGGTGGTACTTACTATGGCATTCATCGCGCCTCTCGCGGCCGAAACCAGGGCCGATTACCCGAAGCCCGACAAGATCTGCGCGCTTACCTTCGACGACGGCCCCAACGTCGAGAAGACCCCGCTCGTGCTCGACAAGCTCGAGAAATACGGCGTCGTCGCGACCTTCATGCTGGTCGGACAGAACATCAACGACGACACGAAACCGGTCATCGACCGCATGGTCGCGATGAAATGCGAGATCGGAAACCATTCGTACGGCTACGCGAGCATGAACGGAATGACCCCCGCCCAGATCAAGGACTCGATCAAAAAGACCACGGTCCTGATCAAGAAATACACGGGCGAGAAGCCGAAATTCTTCAGGCCGCCGAATCTCGCGGTAAGCGCCGCCATGTACAAGAACGTCGGGCTTCCCTTCTGCGAGGGAGTGCTCGGCTTCGATTGGGCGGGATGCAACACCGACGCCAAGCAGCGCGCGAGCAACGTCATCTCGGGCATGCAGGACGGCGCGATCATCCTTCTCCACGACGTTCAGCCGAGTCCTCACCCCACCCCCGAGGCGCTCGACATCCTCATCCCGGAACTCAAGATGCAGGGATACGAGTTCGTGACGTTGAGCGAGCTTTTCGCGCGGAAGGGAGTGAAGCCCGACCCGAAAGCGCCGCGCATGTGGAAATACGTGACGAACTGAGCGACGACCGGAAAGGTATCGAGCAGGGCCCCCGAAGGCATCGCCTTACGGGGGCTTTATTTTGCCCAAACGATCGCGTTAGTGTTCTGCGCCGTCGCGCGATCGCGTATACTTAAGGCATGAGAGAATCCCCGTGTCCTTCGGTACCGATGAGCGAAAGGCCGCGAATCGGGCGCGCCGCCAAGCGCGCGAGCGCCGCCGTCGCGGTCCTCGCGGCCCTGGCTGCGCTCGCGGGATGCAACGCGTCGGGTAACGGTCGTTATGAGTCCGTCCCCGAGCCGCCCTGGTCCGGGCCGAAACCCGAGCCCGTATCGGGGCCGATGTCCCGTCCGACCGCGATAGTACTGCTCATCGCGGACGGCGGCGGGTTCAACCAGTTCAAGGCGTCGACGTTTTACGGCCGGGGCTCGTCGCCCGCACCGGCGTTCGGTCGATTCCACATCGCGCTCGCGGTAACGACCTTCCCCGCGGGCGGCTCCTACGATCCGGAACGCGCGTGGATCGAATTCTACTACCCGCCTGTAAACCCGACGGACTCGGCCGCCGCGGCGACGGCGCTCGCGACCGGGCGAAAAACCGCAAACGGGAGGATCGCGACCGACGCGCACGGGGCATCCCTCGAGACGGTCCTCGAGCGCGCGGAAAGCGTCGGGATGCTTACCGGAATCGTGACCTCCGTGCCCCTCTCGCACGCGACCCCCGCGGCCTTCGCGGCGCATACCGTCGCGCGAACCGATTATGCCGCCATATCGTCCCAGATGGTCTTCGCCTCAGGCCTCGACGTCCTTATGGGATGCGGCGACCCCGAGACGGACAATGACGGCAATCGCCTGTCCGGAGCGTTCCGGTATGACTGGATACCCGAGAGCGTCTGGACGGCCCTGCTTTCGGGAACGGCGGCGAACGACCGCGATAGCGACGGGGACGGCGACCCCTGGGTTCTCGTGCGCGACGCGTCGTCGATCGAGGCCCTCGCACGCTCGAGCGCGTTTTCCCACGTCATCGCCGTTCCCGCAACGCACGACACGCTTCAGGAACGGCGGGCGGGCGATTCGGCCGCCGACGCGTTCTCCGTTCCCTTCTCGGACGCGGTCCCGTCGCTCGCCGAGATGACGGTATCGGCCCTCAATCTCCTCTCGCGCGGGGGTGACTCCTTTTTCCTCGTCGTCGAGGGAGGAGCGATCGACTGGGCAAATCACTCGAACCTCTCGGGAAGGATGATCGAGGAAACGACCGCGTTCGAGCGAACGGTCGAGGCGACGCTTGACTGGCTCGAGGCCGCGGGGCGCGCGGACGACACCCTCGTCGTCGTCACGGCCGATCACGAGTCGGGATACCTTCTCGGCCCCGGCTCCGGTCCGTCGGGTTTTTTCGCCGTCGTCAACGGGGGAACGGGCGCGATGCCGGGTCTCCAGTGGAACAGCACGGGCCACACGAATTCGCTCGTCCCCTTTTTCGCCCGGGGACCGAACGCGCGCCATTTCGCGAACGACATATCGGGATTCGATTCGCGGCGCGGATGGTACGTCGACAACGCCGCGATCGGGACGAGGCTTATCGGGATGATCGAGTGAAGCCCGCGAGCGCGTCCGTAAATCGCGAGATCGCGCGCGTTTGTCCTTCCGGGGAAAGTCCCTCGGCGGGAAGGTCGAGGCCGACGGCGTCGGGCGGCGGGTTATACGGGACGAACTCGATCGACGGGAAATCGCGTCGCGCGCAAAACGCCGCGAGACGATCGATCGCGTCGTCGGTATCGATCACGCCGGGCACGAGCACCACCCGCGGGGCGACCGCCGCGCCGAGGGAAGCGAGCTCGTCGAGGTTCGCGTCCCGTACCCGGGCGGATACGCCGACGAATCGTTCGTACATGGCGGGATCGGGATGCTTGAGGTCGACGAGCCAAAGGTCGACGGCAGCGGCGAGGGATCGGATACCCTCGGGAAGATCCGCCGACGCGGGAACGGCGAGCGCGAGCGAGGTTTCGAGGGCGATATGAACCCCCTCGGCCCGAAGGAGCCGGCAAAGGCGCGAAAGAAAGGACGCGTGAAGAAGGGGCTCGCCCCCGGTGACGGTGACGCCTCCCTGCCCGCGACCACGATCCTCCCACCAGTCGCGGTCCCGGAGGATCCGCTCCGCGAGGGTTTCCGCGGCGAACGACTCGCCCGCGGGGCGACGCGCGCGCGAAAGGCATTCATCCCCGCGCGCGCACGAACCGCACGAGAGGCAGCGCGCGGGATCGAAGACGGGATCGGGCGAGACCTTCCTCGCTGCCGGATGCTGGCACCAGCGGCAGTCGAGCGGGCACCCCGAGAGGGTCACGAGCGATCGCACGCCCGGGCCGTCGACGAAGCTCGGGCACGCGACGCCGAGGACGACGGGAGACTCGATCGGGTCAGTCCTCGCGCTCGAAGATGTGGAGCACATGCTGCGAGAGGTACGCGAACTTCAGCAGATAGTTGATGTTCCCGCTGAACGAGAGCTTGTTGTCGAGGATCGCCGAGAAGATGTCGCTTCCGCCCGAGAGAAGAAACGAGTACAGCGCCTGGCCGTTCCTGAACCTGAGCGTGACGTCGGGATTCTCGATCGAGCCGTCCTCGACGCGCATCCGCGTCCCGAAAAGACGCGACCGCGCGAAAACGACCGAGGTATGGATGTCGCCGTCCTCGCTCATGAACTGGTACCGTCCCCGAAAACCCTTCACGCTCTTACGCCAGAACGGCGCGAAAACCATGAGCAGACCCAGGGCCTCGAGGAGAAGCGAGAAGAAGCCGTTCATGACCTCGCCCTCGAGCTCCTCGCCCCATCGGGAATCGAGATCGGCGAACCGCCGTTTCGGGGAGAACCAGCTGAGCCGGTATCTCGGGGAGACGGAAACCCTCATCGGTCACCCCCTTCGTCGCGGGCGAGGGGCACGAGAACCCCGCTCGACAGATCGTATTGGCTTCGCCTGATAAGCTCGTCCTTCATATGCTCGTTGAGCGCCTTGAACCAGGCCGAATAACCCGAGACGCGCACGAGCACGTCGTCATGCCGCGAGGGATCGTCCTTGATCGCCTTGAGGGTCCGGTAGTCGTGGAAGTTGAACTGGCACTGCTGACCGCCCTTGGCGAAATAGGTATCGACGGTCGAGGCGAGTCGCCCGGCCATCTCGATAGACGGCTCGACCGGGGAGAACTTCATGTTGAGGGCGTACGCGCCGGGGATTTTGTCGCCCGCGAGCCGGGCGACCGCGCCGAGCTCGGTCGCCGCGTCGGTGGCGATCTGGCTCACCGGGGTCATGCCGCTCGAGAAAACCTCCTTCGCGCGCCTTCCGTTCGGCGTCGCGGGGCTCACCGAGCCGTAGCCCGCGTGGTTCGTCATCGTCCAGTACGCGACGCGGTAATTGCCGCCGCGATAGTTCATCCGCCCGTTGAACGCGCGATGCACGAGCTCGACGACGCGCGCGGCGTTCCGGTCAGCGCGCGGGTCCGCCGTGCCGTACTTGGGCGCGGAGTTCCTGCAATACCCGAGAAGCCGCTCCTCTCCCTTCCAGTCGGAATCGACCTTCGCGACGAAGGACGCGAGGTCGAGCGGTACGGCGCGGTTCGAGGGATTGAAGCAAACGTCCTCGATCGCGCTGATCGAGTCGACCACGTCGGCGAAGCCGATGATCGTCACGCCGGAGGCGTTGTAGACCGCGCCCCCGTCGACGACGTCCCTTCCCCGCTCGGCCGTGCCCTCGAAAAGCGCGGAAAGGAGCGGGGTCGAAAGCCATTCTTGATGCTTCTTCCCGAAGAGGTTGTTGAGCCCGGTCGTGCGCTCGGCCATCCACTCGAGCTGGGTCTCGAAGGCTCTCCAGAACGCGTCCATGTCCCGGATCGCGGACGCTTCCCCGGTCGCGGGCCCGACGCGGCGATCGCCGGTCACGGGGGTCCTTCCGTCGTGAAGCGCCATGTAGAGGACGGTGTAGAGCATGATGAAAAGGGAGGAGCTCGCCGAGAAGTCGCGCCCTGAGCTCGCGAGCTCGACGCAGCCGACGATCGCGTAGTCGCGCGCGTGCTCGAGGCTTTGCCCCTGCGCGACGAGCGCCGGGACGTTCGCCTCGTCGTTGTAGACGGCCGGGATCGCCCGGGTCGAGAGGATCACGCGTGCGACCTCGTCGCGCCACGCGCGGGGGTTCGCCTCGCGATGGACGCGCGCGTTCACGTTCGGGTCGCGGATCGGCATGAGCTCGGTAACCTTGAGAAAGAGCCAGGAAAGGTCGTTCACCGCGTCCATGCCTCCGGAGTCGACTCCGCCGAGGGTGACCGCGGGAACCGCGCCCGCGCCGCCGAAAAGCCGTTCGGCCGCCTCGGGCACGAGGTTCACGTTGTCGCCGAGCTTGAGCCAGAGGCTTCCCGCGAGGGTGAGCGCCTCGGAGACGGAAAGGCGGCCCGCGGCGCGGTCGGCGAGGAAGTACGGAAGGAGGATTTGATCGATCCTTCCGGGATTGAGCGCCATGTTCGAGCTCTCCGCGAGAATGCCCGCGTGCGCGAGCCAAAGGGAATTGACCGCCTCGCGAAAGGTCCGCGCGGGATAGGCGGGCACGCGGCCCGCGGTCTCGGCCATGGCGGTCCATCGCGCGCGGGACGCGGGATCGCGCGCGCGCGCGGCCTTTTTCCGCGCCGCGCGGGCGAGGCGCGTCGCGTACGAGACGAGTCCCTCGAGGGCGATCGCGACCGACCGGTGAAAATCGGCTTCCTTCGGGTCCCTCGCCGCTTTCGACCTGGCCCTCGCCTCGGCGATCATGGCGAACGCGCCCTTTTCAAGGATGAGTCGGTAGGCCGGAGTCGTATGCGAGATCACGGCGGCCTTCGAGACCGTGTAGATGACCATCCGGTTGAGAAGGTCGATCCCGTCCTCGTCCTCCTTTCTGACGCGCTCGAGTATCGTCCGGTCCATCCAGTACGGGAGGATCTCGAGGTTAAGAAGGTCCGAGTCCTTCTTCGCGAGCTTTTGCGGATTGAACTCGCGCTCGCCGATCGTGTCGAGTTCGGGCCATATGCCCATCCCGGTGAGAAACTCGGGATAGAGGGGCGCGCCGAGGAGTTTCGCGGTGCTCCCGCCCGCGAGCGGGTTCGCGTCCGGGAAGGAAACCGTGCGACGCTCGAGGTAGGCCTTGAGGCAGCGCGCGCGCGTGACCTGCATCGACTCGCCCGCGCGCGCGCGCGCTTTCAGGGTGCGCGTATACCACAGGGCCCGCTCGACGTCGATCTCCACGGAGGCCTTTTTGAAGCCGGAAAGCAGCGCGGAGAGCTCGGGAAGGCTTTCCGCGAAATTGGCGGGCGTGAAGCGGGAAAGCTCGGCGCGAAATCCTTCGGCGTCGCTAGTCATGCGTGTCCTCCTCGTTCCTCAGGCGCGGTTTTGCGCTCGAGCGCGAACCAGCCCGCGAAGCGAAGCCCCTCGGGCTTCATGAAATAATAGCCGCCGAGCATGACCCCGCTCTCGACGACCCGGAGCCGGTCGCGCATCGGGGCAAAGACGAGATTCTTCTTGAGACCGCGCGAGTAATCGAGCGCGACGAAGGGATCGTCGGGGGACGAGGCGAGCACCCGAAACCAGCCGAACCTGATGAAGCCGAGGGCGCGGTTATTCCCGAAATACTCCTCGCCGGGGGCGAAGTCGGGAAAATCCTTGCAGTGGCCGATCCAGCTGAAATCCGGCACGGGACCGGTCAGCATGCGCACGGTCCACGAGCCGGAGAACTCGGCGCACGCAGGGATATGCGCGGCGTCCCACAGGCTCCGAAGCGCGGCATCGCCGCGCGGAAACGGATAGCGTTTCACGTTCCAACCCTCCCCTTCTCGCTTTCGTGGAGCAAGGCAGCGAGCACGACCTTAAGATACACCGGCATTCGCGGAAACTCCATATCGAAATAGTCGGCGAGAAGCTGGCGGATTCCTCCGTTCGCCCCGTTGCGCCGACCCGTAGCCCGATACCGTCTCGTCATAGCCCGATAGATGCGATGGATGTCGGGCAGGGAACCTTCCATAGCCCGAGCCTGGCGAAACTCGTCGATAAACGCGCGATGTGCGGCCGTTCGCCGGGAAAAAAGAGCCAGCGCCATACTTGAGTCCATGACCCCCGGCGTATGGCTGTCCGCGACGAAATCGACGACGCCTTCGCCGACCAGGTCGCGAAAGAAGGCGATCGCGTCGCCCGTTCGCGCCGAATCGGAGTCGGGCCACAGGGGATAGATGGAGAAGGTCTCGTCCGCGGTAAAAAGGACGCGATGCTCCGGGATGTAATACGCGACATGGTCGGGGCTATGGCCGCGGGTGGGGATCGCGACGACCGCGTCGTCGACGGAGTACCGCTCCCCGCAGGGTGACCGCGCGGGAGCCGGGGCGAAGGGAAGGGATTCGAGATCTTCCGCGGTCTCGGGAGAGGGATCGAGCGGCTTGAACTTCGCGATCGTCTGGGCGATAAAATGCTCGTGGCCGCGCGGGTGGATGTGGGACCACAGCATGAACGGCGAGATCAGGACGGACCAGGGGAAGGCCATCACATCGTAGACCGTGCACCAGGGCCTGAGCGAGCCGGTAACGCGCGCGAAGGAACGCACGTAATCGAGCCCGGACCGGCCCCGTTCCGAGATATAGTGCCGTTTTCGGGGGCAGTCGATCTCCCGGATCAGGCCGTTATTGGCGGTGTGATCCGGATGACTGTGGGTGTTGAGCACGCAAAGCCCGGAAAAGGGCCTGAGCGACTCGATCGCCCCGAGAAGGCTCTTCCTGAATCTCCTTCCGCATCCCGTGTCGATCACGTATACGGTTCCGTCTTTTTTATACAGCAACGACGAGGCGACGTCGCCCTCGGTTAACCCGGAGCGCGGCTCCCGCCCCTCAAGATAGATCAAATTGCCGGCAAGCCACTTTTTTTCTGCAAACATTTGGAGCCAGTATAGAGCCGGTCGATTTTCCCCGTCAAGTTTATTCACGTGCGCGATAACCGGCGTCTTTTTAAAATGGCATATTTACCTGCCGCATGGTATACTGTACATCCATTAAGAAATGCGGGGAAAGCCAAAAAGGCTCGCGAGACAGGCAGGAATCCGTGATACAACTCGAAAATTATGCGCTCGATGGACTCATTTATGAAAACGCCAACACCCTAATTTATCGGGGAAAACGGGACCAGGACGGTTTCCCGATAATTGCGAAAGTCTTACGCAAGCAATACCCCACGCGGGAGGAACTCGCCAAACTCGAGCAGGAGTTCCGTCTCATCCAGGAACTCGACCATCCGGGGATTGTCCGCTACGTCGACCTCGTCGCCTTCCAGTCGAGCAAGGCGATCATCATGGAAGAAAACCAGTCGATAACCCTTTCCGAATACATTCATAAGCACAAGCCCGACCTTCCCGCGCTCCTCGAGCTCGCGTGTCAACTCGCGAGCGTCGTCGTCTACGCGCACTCGAAGGGCCTCGTGCTCCGCGACATCAAGAGCTCGAACATCATCGTCGAGCCGGCGGTTCCGCGCGCGCGTTTCATCGATTTCGCCCTCGCGACCATGCTCCGGCACGAGATCCAGGAACTCGTCAGCTACGCGAGCCTTCAGGGGACTCTCGCCTACATGTCGCCCGAGCAGACCGGGCGGATCAACAAGCCGATGGATTTCCGCTCGGATCTCTACTCGCTCGGGGTGACCCTCTATGAGACCTTCACCGGGGGACTCCCCTTCCGCTACACGGAGCCGATGGAACTCGTGCACGCGCATATCGCCATGACCCCCGTCCCCCCGCACAAGCGGAAACAGTCGGTGCCCAAGCAGATCTCGGACATCATCCTCAAGCTTCTCGAGAAAGACCCGGCTCTCCGCTATCAGACCGCGCTCGGGCTCGAGGCCGACCTCAAGGCCTGCCGCGATTCCCTCGCGCAAACGGGCGAGATCGCGCCCTTCGAGATCGCCCGCGAGGATTTCTCCTCGGAATTCTCGCTTCCCGAGCAGATTTACGGACGCGAGAACGACATCGCCGTCATCATGGAGGAATTTTCACGCGCCGCGAGCGGGGAGAATCGCATGCTCGTCTTCTCGGGCCCCCCCGGGATCGGCAAGTCCCGCGTCATCGCCGAGGTGAGAAAACCGATCGCGGAGCAGACGGCGCTGCTCATCATGGGGAAATTCGAGCAATACCGTCAGGATATTCCCTACAGCGCCTGGATCCAGAGTTTCGAACACCTGATCAGGCAGGTGCTCGCGGAAAGCGAGTCGCGGCTCAAGGAGATACGCGCGGAGATTCTCGAGCGGGTCGGCGAAAACGGCCAGATCCTGATCGACCTCGTCCCGGAAATCCAGACCGTCATCGGTCCCCAGAAGCCGGTCCCGGAACTCGGGTCGAGCGAGAACCAGGCCCGCTTTCTCCGCGTGGTCGTCTCGTTCATCAAGACCTTCGCGCGCAAGGGTTCCCCGCTCGTCGTCCATCTCGACGACCTTCATTGGGCGGACAAGGCGAGTCTCGCCCTCATCAAGGACCTTCTCGAGGACATGAGCATCCACAATCTCCTCATCCTCGCGAGCTACCGGAACGAGGAGGTAACCGAGCTTCACCCGCTCGCCGCCCTTTTCCGCCAGCTGAAGCAGGGGGGCGTGCACTGGTGGACCCATCGCGAACTCGGACCCCTCGACACCGACGCGACCGACCTGCTCGTGGCGGCGACCCTGCATCGCCCGATCGAGGAGGTCGCGGACATCGCCGAGACGATCCGGAACAAGACGGGGAACAACCCGTTCTTCATCCGCGAGTTCCTCATCAGTCTCCAGAAATCGGGCTACATCTCGTTCGACCGCGGGTGGAAATGGGATATCGCGAAAATACGCTCGGCCCGCATGAGCGACACGATCGCGGAGCTCTTGACCGCGAGGATCCGCACCTTCGGGCCGGAGGTCGTCGAGACGCTCGGAACGCTCGCGTGCATGGGAAACGACGTCGAGATCGGGTTCGCGGCCCTCCTGCTCGGGGTCGCGCGGGACGAGCTTCCCGCGATCCTCGCGCCCGCCTTCAACGAGGGCATCCTCGAAAAGGCGGGATCGCAGATCCGCTTCACGCATGACCGCATCATCGAGGCCCTTACCCTCGCGATGCACCCCGATCAGAGAACCCGGGAACACCGCCGCATCGCGGAATACATGCTCGCCACCCTCTCGCCCGCCGAGCGCGAGGAACGACTCTTCGAGCTCGTGCACCAGCTGAACGCCGCCCGGCAGTCGATCACCGACCCCGACGTCAAGCTCCAGACCGCGAACCTCGACATACGGGCCGGGCGGAAGGCGTTCAAGTCGGGAGCCTACGAGTCCGCGTTCGCGTTCTACGAGATCGCGGACTCCCTCATCCCGCCGGAACGCTGGCACGGGGACCGGCGTTTCATGGTCGAATTCGCGACCGACTTCAGCGAGATACTCTACCTCACCGGAAGGGTCGCGCGCGCGGAGGAGAAATTCTCGCTCATCCTCGCGAACACCTCGGACATCCTCGAGCGCGTCAGGCTCTACGAGATCATGATAACCTGCTACACCTCGGTATACCGGCTCGAGGAGGCGATCACGGTCGGCCGCGAGGCGCTCGCCCAGCTGGGACTGCGCATATCGACGAGACCGAGCAACCTCGCGAGCGCGATCCATCTCGCCAGGGTCCTCATCGCGGGAAGGAAGGTAGAGCCCGAGGACATCGTCAGGCTCCCCATCATGCGCGACCCGAAGGAACTCGCGATCATGCGGCTGCTCATGGCGACGACCGAGCCCGCCTATCTCGGCAAACCGATGTTCCTCGGGGTTCTGGTGTTCAACATGGTCCTGCGCACGCTCAAGCACGGCAACTGCCCCTGGAGCGCCTACGCCTGGTCCGGATACGCGGTCATCCTGACGAACTCGCTCTCCCTCGCGCGGCTCGGCACCCGATACGCGGAGGCCGCGCTCTCCCTCGCGACGACCTTCGACGACAAGACGATCCGGTGCAAGGTGAACTTCATGTTCGGCGACATGATCAAGCACTGGACCGCTCCCGTGCGCGAGAGCCTTCCGTATCTCCTCGACTCGTACCACGCGGGAAACGAGACCGGCAATCACCTGTGGGCCTCTTACGCGCTCAACAACTACCTTTTCAACACCTTTTTCAAGGGAGACGAGCTCGTTTCCGTGCAGCAGAAATTCGAGCGGTACTACCCGGTAATGAAGCGGTTCGACCAGCAGCACGCGCGGGAGTGCTACGAGATGTGGTTTCAGTTCGTCACCTCCGCGCTCGACGACGAGGGCAAGGTCAGCATATCGGGCGAGCTCTTCGACGAGAAAAGCACGCTCGAGCGCTGGAATCGCGGCGGGGCGCAATCGGCCATCGGCTACTACGTCACCGCGAGTCTCGTCGCGTCCTACCTGAACGACGATTGGGAAGCGGGGATCGCGGTCGCGGAGGAGCATAAACGCTCGATCATCGCGCTCATGGGCATGTTCTTCGTCGTCGAGTACCACTTCTACCTCGCGCTCAACCATATCGCCCTCGCCATCGCGACCAGAAAGCCCAAGGCGGGCATCGCGCAGGCGGAAAAGAGCCTTGCCGTGCTCGCGAAGAAATCCGCGACCTCGCCCGACGTCGCGCACAAGGCCGCGATCGTCAAGGGAGGCATCCTCATCCTCTCGCGGAAGTTCACCGAGGCGACGACGATTCTCGACCGGGCGGTATCCGGCGCGCGCGGCTCGGGATACATCCAGGACGCGGCGATCGCGAGCGAGATGGCGGCCCACGCCTTCATGACGATAGACGCCCAAGCGCTCGCGCGCGCGTGCATGGCCGAGGCGTACCGGGATTTCCTCGCCTGGGGCGCCACCGCCAAGGCGAAACGCCTCATGGAAACGCACTCGTACCTCATCATCAAGCGCGGCGTGCCGGGAGAGGAAACGGTCAGGGACACGACCGTCGGGAACGGCCTGGAGACGGTATCGACCGTGACGGGCGCCGAGAACCTCGACCTTACCTCGATCATCAAGGCGGCGAACATCCTCAACGGCACGATAGTGCTCGAGGAGCTTCTCGAGCGCCTCATCAGGGTCGTCATGGAAAACGCGGGCGCACAGCGCTCGATCATCCTCATCAGGAGCGAGACGGGCTATCAGGTAACCGTCGAGGGAACGAGCGGCGAGACCCTCCAGATCCGGAACCACAACGTCCCGCTCGAGCGGTACCCCGACATCCCGGCGAGCGCTATCGCCTATTCGGTGCGCACGAGACAGAGGCTCCTCATCAACCGCGGCGAGATGGAGGACATGTTCCTCCGCGACCCCTACGTCAAGACGGTCAACCCCGGCTCAGTCCTCGTGCAGCCGCTCCTCCATCAGGGCAACCTCGTCGGGATTCTCTATCTCGAGCACCGACAGACGAGCAAGGCGTTCACCCCGAAAAACCTCCAGGTCCTGGGGATGCTCTCGACGCAGATCGCGATATCGGTCGACAACGCGATGCTCTACCGCGAGCAGCGGCTCCTGACCGAAAGCTACAGCCGGTTCGTGCCCAGGGAGTTCGTCACCTTCCTCGGGAAGGACAGCATCCTCGACGTCAACCTCGGCGACCAGATCCAGCGCGACATGACGATCCTCTTCTCGGACATGCGGAACTTCACCGGCATAAGCGAGACGATGACGCCCGAGGACAACTTCAACTTCCTCAACTCCTACCTCGCGCGCGTGAGCCCGATCGTGCGCGCGAACGAGGGTTTCATCGACAAGTATATCGGCGACGCGATCATGGCGCTCTTCCCCAAGCACCCGGTCGACGCGGTCAACACCGCGATCGGTATCCAGGCCGAGGTCAGGAGGTACAACGCTACCCTCCCCCCGGAATCGCCCGCCCGGCTCGAGATCGGCATAGGCATCCACGGCGGCAGCCTCATGCTCGGCACGATCGGCGAGCGCGAGCGGCTCGAGACGACCGTAATCTCGGACGCGGTCAACGTCGCGTCCCGACTCGAGAACCTCACCAAGACGTACGGGACGCCGATCATCGTGAGCGAGGCGATCGTGAACGCGCTCGATCCCTCCGACCGGTTCATGTGCCGGTATCTCGACACCGTCAGGCCCGTCGGGAAGAAGGAAGCCATCGAGCTTTGGGAGATCATCGACGGCATGACGAACGAGATCCGGGAGCTCAAGCTCGCGAGCAAGCCCGTCTTCGACGAGGGCCTCAGGCTCTACCGCGAGCGGAAATTCCCGGAGGCGACGACGATCTTCCGGAACATCTTCATCGAGAACCCGGGCGACATACCCGCGCGCATTTACCGCGACCGCTGCGCCTATTGGTCCGGCCACGCGATCAACGCGGAGTGGGACGGGGTTCAGATTCTCAGGAACAAGTAGGGGGGTTCGATGATCATCGCAACCGGATCGGTTTTCGCGACGGCGCTCGCCGTCGCCTCGCTCGCCGCCGTGATCTATCTCGGCGTCTCGCTTTTCTTCGCCTACGTCGTCGTCCATCCCCATCGCCAGCCGGTCGACCTTACCCCGGGCGATTACGGAATGAAATACGACGACGTCGAGTTCAGCGCCCGCGACGGGCTTACGATCAGGGGCTGGCTCGTTCCCGGAACGGGAAAGGGGCTCGTCATCCAGACCCACCCGAATCCCTTCAACCGGATGGGCTTCAACCCGAAAAAACAGGGCTTTCCCCCGCTCTACCGGACCCCCGTCGATCTCCTCGCGACCACGCGCGTTCTCAACGAGGCCGGCTACTCCGTGCTCGCGTTCGATTTCCGGAACGCGGGAACGAGCGACGCGGGGATAACCGGGATCGGGCTCGCGGAGTGGCAGGACGTCGCGGGCGCGCTCGATTGGGCGGCCGCGGACCCGAGGACCGCCCGTCTTCCCGTCGCCTTCGCGAGCTTCTGCATGGGAGCGAACGCCACGATCGTCGCCGCCTCCCGCGATCGGGAAGCTTTCTCGCGCGTCAGATGCGTCTTCGCGGCCCAGCCTGTCTCGGCGAAGGTGTTCATCGAATGCTATCTCAGGAAAACCTACTCGCCCCTCTCGCTCGTCCTCGTGCCCGCGGTAAGTCTTTTCGCGAAGGCCCTCGGCTCCTGGCCGCTCGACGAGATGACCCCGATCCCCTGCGCGCCGGACCTTTCGTGCCCGGTCCTGTTCCTCCAGGCGCGAACCGATCCCTGGACGCGCCTATCCGATATCGAGGCCATCGAGGCCGCGGCGGGAAGCGCCGACAAGCGGCTTATCTACCTCGAGGAAAAGATGGGACGGTTCGACGCGTACAATTGGGTGCACGAGCAACCCGAGCTCATGCTCGACTTCCTCGCCGCGCACATGGGGGACCAGGTCAGGCAACCTCGATAGAGCGCATCGAGACGCTCCCGTTCTGGATCTCCTCGTACAGGGTACGGACGGAATCGCCCCGCGAGCGCGTCGCGAGGGCATAGAGGAGCGGGAGGAAATGCTCGTCGGTCGGGATCGCGCGGCGCCAAACGGGCATGCGCGAGCGGTACTCGACGAGTTCCCCGTCGGTGCCGTCCGCGATCCTTTTCGCGATCCACGCGTCCGCCTCGAGCGCCCATCCGAAGGGGCGCGCCTCCTCGTCGAACGCGATATCACCCAGATTATGGACGGCGTTGCCGCTCCCGATCACGAGTACCCCGCGATCCGCGAGGAGTGACAGGCGTTTCCCGAACTCGTAATGCTCGCGCGCGCTTTTCGCGTAATCGAGGCTGAGCTCGAGAAGCGGTACGTCCGCCTTCGGATAGATGCGGCTAACCGGTGCCCACCCGGCGTGGTCGATTCCGCGCGTCTCGTCGAGCTCGACGCCGGGGATCGCGCGGGCGATCTCGCGCGCGAGCTCGGGATGTCCGGGAGGCGCGTACCGCACGGCATAGAGCTCGTCGGGAAAACCGTAGAAATCGTATATCTGCTCGGGGGCGGCCCCGGCGGTGATTCTCGTCCCTTCCGTCTGCCAATGGGCAGAGACGACGAGGATAGCCTCGGGGCGCGGCAGGCGTTCCCCCAGGTCACGGAGGAAGGCCGCGTACCGATTGTCGCGGATCGCGTTCAGGGGCGAGCCATGACCGATAAAGAGCGCTTTCATATCGAGTTTTCCCATCATCGCTCCTTTCTAGCCTCACCGCGCCCGGCGCTTGACGAAGGTTCCCGCGTCGAGCTCGCGGAACGCCTCGTCGAGCTCTGCTTCCGTGTTCATCACGATGGGGCCTCCCCACGCAATGCTTTCGCGCAGGGGCTTCCCCGCGAAAAAGAGGCAGCGCACCGGTGAAGCGACATCCGCGCGGAGGAGGCACTCGGCGCCGTCGACAAGGAGGGCGGCGGTCCGCGCGGGAACGCTCGCGCCCCCGTCCGCGAGGGAAAGGGAACCCTCGAACACGTACACGAAGGCGGTATCCTCGGGCGAGACCGGGATAGCGCACGAGGCTCCGGGCTCGATCTCGACGGAGAGCATCGTCGCGTCAACGTATTCGCCGTGCGTCGCGCCCCGGGTTCCGAGGAAACTTCCCCCGACGACGGCAACCGAAAAGCCCGCTTCCCGCACGACTGGGATCGTTTCTTTCGGAATATCGCGATAGGCGGGATCGGTCATCTTCTTCGACGAGGGGATATTGAGCCATAGCTGGGCCCCGAGCATGCGGGGAGCGCTCTGCGGCATCTCCTGGTGGATGATCCCGCTACCCGCGGTCATCCACTGGCACCCGCCCGAGCGGATGGAGCCCGAGTTCCCGAGACTGTCCCCGTGCGCGATCTCGCCTTCGAGAAGGAAGGTTATCGTCTCGATCCCGCGATGCGGGTGCCAGGGGAATCCCGCGACGTAATCGGCGGGATCGCTCGAGTCGAAGGCGTCGAGCATGAGAAAGGGATCGAAGTCCTTCACGTCCCGCGAACCGACGACGCGCACGAGTCGAACTCCCGCCCCGTCGACCGTTCGCGTCCCCGTTACCGTGCGCGCCACGCGCCGGTAGCCGCTCGCCGCGGCCATCTCAGCCACCTGATACCTCGCAGGCGTCGTCAGGATCGTCGAGGCGCGCCGATTCCGGGTTAAAGGCCTTGGTGCAGAAGGTTACCGAGGGATTTACGTCCCTCGCCGTTTCGTTCCGGTTATAGCCCTGGGCGGACTCGCTTTCGTAATATACCTTTGTCATAGGGTGCCTCCTTTCGTTGATACCTACAGTATACGACCGTAAGCCCTGAAAGGAAAGTCAATTTGTTGCTTACAGCTTACATTTAACCGATAATTAACCGGCGCGCAGGAGGCGTGCAAAACACCCCGGCACCGCCGGATACCCCTTCTCCCGAGATTCACAACCCCTTCTGCAGCGCAATTTCCCGCGCGGAAATCCCCGCGCAGGTGTACCGGCCCTTCTTGACCGTCACGTCGCCATACTGTACCGCGCGCGCAGGACACCAGTTGAGGCAGCCCTCGCAGAGGACGCAGCGCCCTCCCCACCGGGGCTTTCCATCCGCGAGCCGGATATTCGCCAGCGGACAGACCCCTGCACAGATACCGCACCCGAGGCATGACGAATCGACCCGGAAATTTCCGCCGAAACCCGCGAGCCGGTCGAGATACGCGGGTTTGTGCCTGAACGGGCGGACCCATCCGAGCGGTTCAGCATCGAAGGTCTTTCGGCCGGTTTCAAGGGAAACCGCAACCCGATCGATATCCGAAGGAAGCTTTGTCCGCTTGGAGGCGACCACTGCCTCGGTATCGGGCTTGAAAAGCGTTATGTCATTATTGGGCAGGTCGAGGTAATATAGGCCGACCAGCTCCGTATCCGCGAGTCGGCAGGCCTTTTTGAGGGGCCAGCGAACCCCGCCCATCGGTGCCATGCCGCGGGTCACGACGGCGAAAAGCGGGAGCGCCGACGGATTCTCCATTTTCGCGAGAAAATCCATGACCGGTTTGGGAAATGAAAGGAAATAGAGCGGAAAGAGGATGCCGACGCGATCCCCCGTCAGTACGATACGTTCCTTCGCGAGCTCGCCCATGATCGGCCTCAATTCGCAGTCTCCGAGCCGTCCCTCGAGCATCCGCGCGGCCAGAAGCGTGTTTCCCGTGCCGGAAAACCAATACAGCGTCGTTTTCATTCCTTCCTCCATTTTTCCGTGATGGCGGCGAGGCCGGCCATATGGTAATCCATGCAATCCTCGAGCGCGGCGCGTAGCGTATCGTTCTCGACATGCTCGCCGAGCGCGGACGCCATAAGGTTGACGACACCTCGGTACATGAGTCGCACTGTCTTGCGCCGGTCGCTGTCCAGACAGGATTCCGCGCGTAGCGAACCGAGCCACCGCTCGAAGAAGACGACCAAGCGATCCGCGAATGCCTCTCCCGCCCCGTTTCGCAGTAACACGATCCAGTGTTCGGGTTTGCTCGCGAGGAGCTCGATGAGCTCCTTCCTGAAACGCGCCTGAACGCCGTCGGAATCGGGTTCAACGGCAAGCGATAAGCCTTGCCAACCGGCGATTTTCCTTTCGAGCACGATCGAAAGTTCGTCGAGCGATTCGGGCGGAAATGCCGCGTCATAGAGAGCCTTCTTGTCGGGATAATACCGATAGAGGTTCCCCGGCGAAAGGCCTGCACGCCGGGCGACCGCTTGCATTGAGGCATCTCGAAAATCGTTTTCCGTAAAGACGATAACCGCGGCACGGAGTATCGCCTTCCGCGTTTCCTCTTTCAGAATTTGCGGCATAGCACCTGTTTATCCTTTATTATTAGTAAATACTGTATTTATTATTCATTATTTATTGAGGCATGTCAAGAAATACCGAAAGACCTTTCGAGGGAAACACGGAACGAATGATTACCGGAAACAAAAAAAACCGGAACCGGGTGTGCCTTGTCCGGCATAGCCGATTCCGACCGTTTGATCACGATGTCCCGTCCATGCGCACGCCCGGATTGTTCAGGTCGAGCGATACCGGTTCCGTCAAGCCTTTGCCTCGATCCTGAAAAACGCCAGCGCGTCCGAGAGCGAACGGGAAAGATCCGAAAGCTCCTCGGAAGACGCCGCAAGCTCTTCCGAGGTCGACGCGTTTCGCTGGATAACGGTGTCGAGCTGGCCGATCGCCTGGGTGACCTGATCGACTCCGGCGCTTTGTTCCCTGCTGGAACTCGATATTTCGAGAATGAGATCGGCCATTTTCAGGATGTCCGGCACGATGGTCTCGAGCAAGGCACCAGCCCGTTCGGCGATGGCCATTGATTCCGCCGACATCACCGATATCTCGCCGGCGGCGGTTTGCGATCGTTCGGCAAGTTTTCGCACCTCGCTCGCGACGACCGCGAACCCCTTGCCGACATCGCCCGCCCGCGCGGCCTCTATCGCCGCGTTGAGCGCGAGAAGATTCGTCTGACGGGCGATTTCCTCGATGATACCGATACTGGACGCGATATTCTTCATCGCGCTGACCGTCGCCGCGACGGCCTGTCCGCCTTCCTTCGCGTCCTGCGCCGACTTGCGGGACATTCGTTCCGTCGCGAGGGAGTTCTCGGTATTCTGCTTGGTGGTAGCCGATATTTCCTCCATCGAGGAGGACACTTCTTCCGCGCTCGCGGCCTGCTCGTTCGCCCCGTCCGACAGGGACTGTGACGTCTCGTTGAACTGCACGGAACGCGCGCTCACGTTAAGGGCGGTATCCTGTATCGCGCGCAGCGTTTGGCCGATGCCGCCGCGCATCGTCTCGAGCGATCGGCACATGTCGCCGATCTCGTCGTTTCGTTTCACGAGATCGGAATCCGTCTTTACGGTCATGTCGCCCTTTTCGATCCGCCCGATGAGACCCACGAGGCGACCGAACACCTTGACGAGCGAGGTAAGTATCCCCGTGAGCAAGGCGGCGATGATCGCGAAAAGGCCCAAACCGAGCGCCAGGAGCATGCGTATTATCGCGGCTATCTCTTCGCGCGCGAACGAATCCGTGAACGACAGCACCGCCGTGCCTATCATGGTACCTTCATGGAGGATTTCGGCGTTCAGCGTCAGGAGCTTCTCCGGCTTCGCCTCGGCTTCCCGCTTGACGACCGAATTTCCCTGCGCGTCGAGGATATCGATAGAGACGACCTCCCTGAGTTTCCTGAAGGATTCAAGACTCTGCGTCAAGCCGGCCGTATCCAGGTTCCAAAGGTACGCTCCGTTGACCGTCGCGGCCAGCGAGGTCAGGTTCTGCGCGTACGCCTCGAGCTCAGTGGCCTTTTTCCGTGACTGACTGACGGAAACCAGCAGAATCAACGCGCAAAAACCCGTAAAGAACACGAGAAGAATGGGCGTGAGCAGTTTTCCACGGAGTTTCATATATCGCTCCCTCGCGAACCGTTACGGCTGCCAATCGCTGTAATTCGACGCGGTCGCGGCGTAGGGCCCGACGATTGCCTGGTATTTTCCGTTCGCCTTTATCGCGGCAAGCCCGGCGCTCAGCATCGCGTCAATATCGCCTCCCCTTCCGCCTTTTTGCAGGAGAAACACGCTACTGAGGGTATCAAAGTGCTCCCTCCGAATATTCTTGAGCCCAAGACGCTTGACGGCGGCGTCGGTCGTGCCCTGAGCAAAGATGTAGCCGTCGATCGTTCCCGCATCAACCTTCTGCAGGCTGGCCTCGATATTCGTCGAGGGCGAGGTGAACGGGAAATGAAGGACGTGCGCCGTGTCCGTCTCGATCTTGAGTTTCTTCGGGTTGCCGGCCTTCAGTTCGGCCGCCGTGACCGGTTTCGACTTGTTCGTATACAGCACGAAAACGACATCGACGAGCGAAGCGGTAGAGTAGTCGTACTTCAGGCCCGCCCATTTCGTCTTGTCGGGTATCTGGGTAATGACCGCTTGAATGTCGACTTGCTTCGTCTCGATCATGTACACGGCTCGCGCGAACGGCACAACCTGGATGGACACCGTTTTGCCCTGGCTTTCCGCGATTGCCTCGATGGACTTCGTGTAAACCTCTATCGCGGAAGGAGCGATTTGCGGTACCACGACCTTATAATCCTGAGCCGACAGCCCAGCCGTCATGGTCAGGAACGATAAGGCAAACGCCATAATTCGTTTCTTCATAGACGCCTCCTGGATCTTTCAGTATCGGAACGCAATTCGCGAGAAACGCGTTGCCCGCTTATTTTCAGTATAGGTCTCGCCATGCATCTGTCAAATCCGGAGCGAGGGCTCAAGCGGGCGTTGAACCGCGAAAGGGCGGGACGGGAGCGAAACGGTGCCTCTGCCGCATGGCGATATCGAGAGGAGAAAAGCCAAAACGATAAAAAAAAGGGGCGCCCCAAGCAGGGCACCCCTTTCGACCGGTCGACCGCGGAATCGCGGCGTCAGATCCCGAAAATTCCCGCGTAAGCCTTGAGGGTGTCGTCCATGTCGCCCGAAAGGACCTTCTTGGTGAGGACCTTGCCGAGCTGGACGCCTTCCTGATCGAAGCTGTTGAGGTTCCACGCGAAGCCCTGGAACATGATCTTGTTCTCGTAGTGCGCGAGGAGGGCGCCGAGGGCCTCGGGGGTGAGCTTCTTGCCGTGGATGAGGCTCGAGGGGCGCTCGCCGGGGAAGTTCTTGTTCGGGTTCGCGTCGCTCTTTCCCTTCGCGAAGGCGACGATCTGGGCCGAAAGGTTCGCGCAGAGCTTCTTCTGGCTCGTCGAACCGTCGACGACGATGTCCGCTTCCGCCTGGCTTTCGACGAAGCCGATGAACTGGAGCGGGATGACGTCGGTGCCCTGATGGAGGAGCTGGAAGAAGGAGTGCTGGCCGTTCGTGCCGGGCTCGCCGAAGAGGACGGGGCCGGTTACGTAGTCGACTGGATCTCCCGCGCGGTTCACCTGCTTGCCGTTCGACTCCATGTCGGTCTGCTGGAGGTGGGCCGGGAAGCGGGAGAGGGCCTGGCTGTAGGGAAGGATCGCGGTCGACGGATACCCTTGCGCGTTCCGCTCGTACACGCCGATGAGGGCGTCGAGGAGCGCGGGGTTCTTACGGATGTCGGCCTCGAGGGCGGACTTGTCGGCCGCGTGGGCGCCCTTAAGGAAGTCGGCGAATACCTCGGGCCCGAAGGCGAGCGAGAGGATCGCGCCGCCGACGGCGGAGGAAGAGGAATAGCGGCCGCCGATGAAGTCGTCCATGTAGAACGAGGCGAGGTAGCCGGGATTGTTCGCGAGAGGACTCGTCTCGCTCGTGACGGCGATCATGTGCTTCGCGGGATCGAGGCCGGCCTTCTTGAGGAAGTCCTTGACGAAAAGCTCGTTCGAGAGGGTTTCCTGGGTGGTGCCGCTCTTGGAGACGAGGATGAAAAGGGTCTTCGCGAGGTCGCACGAGGCGACGACCGCGGCCCCGTCGTCGGGGTCGACGTTCGAGATGAACGCGGCGTTCATTTTCTTCTTGCCGTTCTTGACCGCCCAGTTGTCGAGGGCGAGGTAGAGGGCGCGCGGCCCGAGGTCGGAGCCGCCGATGCCGATCTGGACGGCGGTCGTGAAGGCGTCGCCCTTCGAGCCGGTGATCTCGCCCGCATGCACCTTCTTCGCGAAAGCCGCGATCTTGGCGGTTTGCTCCTCGTAGAACTTGCGCAAGTTCTTTCCCTCGAAGACGACGTCCTTTCCGAGCTGCCCGCGCGCGAGCTGGTGGAGAACCTTACGGTTCTCGCCGGTGTTGATCGTCTCGCCGTCGAGGAGGGCCTTGTATTTCCCGACGAGCTGCTGCTCGTCCGAGAGCTCCTGGAGGACGGTGAGGATGGGGTCGTTTACCTGTTTCGCCGCATAATTATACGAAAGGCCCGCTGCCATCGGGGCCTCGTACTTCTTCACGCGGTCGGCGGAAAGAACCTCGGAAAGCCTTACCTGCCCCTTGAGGGTCAGCATCTTCTTGTACGCGTTGAGGGTATCAAGGTTGTTCCAGTTGATCATGTCGGTCTCCTATAGGTGAATTTCATCGCGAAAGCAATCGGCGATGGATCGGGATGTTTGCGGTAACGACGCTCGCGAACGCAAGACGCGATCGGCGCGAAACCATCGAAGGCTCGCGTTCGGCGGGTCACTCGTCCAGTTCGGGTATTTTCAGCTTGAGGGTTTCGAGGAAGTCGTCGCCCGACACGCCTTCCCTGAGGCACACGAAGACGCAGTTATCGCGGCCCGCGATGCATCCGAGCACCTCGTCGAGGCTCATGCTGTCTACCGCGGCGGCGACCACGTCGGAATGGCCCGAATAGGTCTTGATGACGACCATGTTGCCGGAAAAATCGATGGAGACGTAGCCGCGGAGGAAGTCCTGGACGACGGTTTGCTCGGATTCCTGCCGCTCCTCGTCGCCCGGAAGGGTATATACGTAACCGTTATGGCCGTCCGAGAGCTTTCCGACCTTGAGGAGCTTGAGATCGCGGGAAAGGGTCGCCTGGGTAACGGCGAAACCCTCGCGGGAGAGGTAGCCGAGCAGGGCCTCCTGGGATTCAATCCGGTAGGTTTTGATGAGGCGGCGGATTGTCTTGAGACGCGTCAGTCGTTCTTTCACTAAATTCCTGCCATTGTACGGTGAATAATTATTCACTTATAATGAATAAAGATAGCGGTAATGTCAAGCGAAGAAACCGCCGATCATTCAATGGGGAGAGGTCCTGTGGCCAAGAAGAACACGCCGAACAACGCAGATCCGCGCAGGGAAACCGAAGCCTCGATCGCCGCCGGAGACGACGCCGGAATCGATACCAAGCCGAACGACCAGGCGGAAACGGGAACGGATTCCGCCGCGGCGAAGGGCGGGCCGAACGACGGCGGGAACCAGAATCAAGACAACCTCACCCTCTTCATCAGGCAAAACGACCAAAAGTCCGGATTCGCCGAGGTTACCCTCGCGCCGGACGGGATGTCCGCGATCGCGACCTTCCATCCTTCGGCCCCGATGGGCGACTTCCTCACCTATCCCGTCATGGCCGAACGTCTCGACGCGGCGGGGATCGTGTATGGCGTCCAGCACGAGGCGATCCAGGACGCCATCCTCAAGACGAACTCCACCAGAACGGCCGTACGCGACGTGCTCATCGCGCAGGCGACGCGGGCGTTGCCCGAGATCCCGGAACATTTCGTCATCCGCAAGGACTTTCTCGACCGAAAACCCGAAATAGACCCGAACGCCGCGCGAATCGACTGGCACTCCATCAGCGCGTTCTCCATCGTCCAGTTCAAGGAACCTATTGCCCGGCGCATTCTCAAGGTCGACGGGAAGCCGGGCACCGACATATACGGCAAGGAAATCCCCTGCCACGTCCAGCGGATGCAGGTCTTTTCCGCGGGAAAGAACGTCATCGAGCACGAGAAGGGCCTTTTCGCGGGGAAAAGCGGCCGGCTTTCGATCGATTCGGAGGGCACGGTGACCGTCGAGGACGTGCTCGTGCTCAAGAAGGGCGTGGACTTCACGACCGGGAACATCACCTTCCCCGGAGACGTGATCCTCTCGGGCAAGATCGCCGACGGGTTCAAGATCTACGCCTCGGGCTCGTTCGTGTCGAGCGAGGTAGTCGACGTCACCGAGATCGTGTGCAAGAAGGACATGATCGTTCACGGCGGCATCGAGGGGCGCTCGAACGGCGCGGTCCGCGTCGGGGGGAATCTCCAGGCGAAGTTCATCCAGAACTGCCGCGTCGCCGTCCGCGGGGACATCATCGTCACCGGGAGCATCGTCCAGTCGACGGTGTACTCGATGGGCACGATCAAGATGGGCGAGACGGGAAAACTCGTCGGTTGCGAGTGCATCGTCATCGGCGGGGTGCAGGCCCTCGACATCGGAAGCCCGCGCGGCGCGAGAACGAGGGTCAGGTGCGGCACGGACTTCACCGTCCAGCAGGAGCTCGACATCGCGAACGAGCAGCTCAAGGTCATCGCGATCAAGCTTCAGCGCGCCGAGGAGATGTACCGGGAAGAGCCGCTCGAGGACATCGCGAAGCACATCGAGACCCTTCGCGCCCGGCGCGACGAGATCAACGCGCGCATCCCGACCTTCCTTCCCAAGATCGACCGGAACGACGGCGCGTTCATCGAGGTTCACGGAAGCATCTATCCGGGCACCGACCTCGAGATATGCCACGTCCCCTACACCGTCACCAAGGTCCACAAATCCGTCATATTCCGCCTCGACAAGTCGCGCGGCATGATCGTCATAGAGCCGTACAAAAAGCAGTGACGAGAAGGGAACGGTAATCGCGTGAAAGCGCTGCTGACGTCCGCCGGTTTCGAGAACCCGCTCTTGACGACGCTCTTTCTCGACATGGTCGGAAAGAAGGCGAACGGGATGAAAGTCGTTTTCGTCCCGACCGCGGCGATCCATCCGGACGCGATCGCCATGCTTCCCAAGTGCATGAACGATCTCCTTTCCGCGGGAATCCCGAAGGAAAACGTCACGGTATACGACCTTCACCGCGCGATGCCCTATTCCGCGCTCCGCGCGCACGACGCCGTCTATTTCTGCGGCGGAGACGCTGACTATCTGATACGGAGAATCAACGACAGCGGGTTCCGGGGAAGGCTCCTCAGGTTCGTCCGCTCGGGCGGCGTGTACGTCGGCGTGAGCGCGGGAAGCTGCGTCGCGGCCCGTAACGTGAAGCGCGGGCTCGGATTCGTCGACGTCGCGCTACGGGTGCATTGCGAGCGGGGGACCCTGCCCGGCCCGGTCGCGACCGTCGGGAACGGCGAGGTATCGCTCACGAACCGGCAGGCCATCCTCATCGACGGCGAACGCCAGGAGATCGTCGGCTAGCCACTGCTCGACCATCAGCCGCTCCGCGGCCCCGTTCAGATTTCGCCCAGCTTACAGTTGTCACCCCGCATCCTTCAGTCGCTCCGCGGACCCGTTAAGATTTCGCCCTGCTTGATGCTTTCACCCCGCGCCCGCGTCCGTCAGCCGATCCGCGGACCCGTTAAGATTTCGCCCTGCTTGATGCTTTCACCCCGCGGCCCCCGCGGCGGCTACTTCATCGTGACGATCGTCTTTCCCGTGCCGCCCTGCTCGGGCCGGGCGAAGTGGTATTCGGCGACGGCCGCGTAGCGGGAGAGCGCTTCGTGAACGGCCGTCTGTAGGATGCCGTGTCCCTTCCCGTGCACGATCGAGAACTCCTTGAGGCCCTTCATCGAGGCGAGATCGAGCTGGCGCTCGAGCGCCTTGACGGCCTCGTCGTGCCGCATGCCGAGAAGCCGGAGCTCGAAGGCGGGCGTCTCGCCGTCGGAAAGGTCCGCGTGATACTCGACCGTGACGTTCCGCTTCTGCCCGTTGACGGGTACGGCGCTCAAGTCCGCTTCCTTGCAGGTCATCTTGAGGGTGCCGACCGTGACGATCCACTGACCCTTTTTCGCCTCGCGGACGAGCGTGCCGCGGCTCTTCGAGGCGCCGACGTAGACCTCGACGCCGGGGGCGAACTCGGGGACGTACTCGAAGCCGCCCGAATCCTTCCCGTACCGGCCGCCGCGCGCCGAGGCGTCAGCGGCATTGGAGTCGGGCGAACCTGCGCGCGCGGACGCCGCGCGCTTCTGGCCCCTGGCCCCTTTCTGGGCCTTCGCTTCCCGCGCGCGTTCGGCGTCTTCCGCCTTGACGCGCGAGTCGACCTCGCGGCCGAGCGCGGCAGTCTCCTCGCGCGAGGCCTCGAGCCCCTCGTATTCGGCGTTGACGCGCTTTTCGAGATCGGCCATCCAGGCCTTCACCTGCACGGTTTTCTCGCGCGTGAGCTCGCCCTCGCGGAGCTCGCGGACGAGGTTCTCGAGTTGCTTTCTGCTCTCGGAAAGGAGGTTCTCGAGCCGCCTGTACCCTTGGGCGCGAAGCTCGTTTTCCTTTTGCTTGAGCTGAAGGTCCTTGAGGTCGGTCTTCCGCCGACGCTCGCGCAAGATTTCCTCCTCGCTCTTCTTCTCGCGCTCGAAGCGGTCGAGCTCCTCGTGCTTCGCGGTGAGGCCGCGGATGAGCGCCGACACGTCCGCGCGCTCCTCGACGAGGTAGCTCCGCGCGCGCTCGACGGTAGCGGGATCGAGCCCGTTCCGGCTCGCGATCTCGAGCGCGTGGCTCTCGCCCGGCACGCCCATAAGGATGCGGTAGGTCGGCGACAGCGTCGCGTCGTCGAAGTCGACCGAGGCGTTCACGCACGCGCGATGCGTGTAGCCGTAGTTCTTGAGGATGCCGTGGTGCGTCGTCGAAAGGACCGTCGAGCCCCGCTCGAGGAGGGAGTCGAGCACGGCCATAGCGATCGCGCTCCCCTCCTGCGGGTCGGTGCCGCTCCCGAGCTCGTCGAGGAGGACGAGGCTCTCGGGACCCGCCTTCTCCATCATTCGGGCGACGTTCTTCATGTGGCCCGAGAACGTGGAGAGGGATTGGTCGAGGGACTGCTCGTCGCCGATGTCGCAGCCGACGTAGTCGAAGACGGGGAGCGCCGTGCGCTCGCCCGAGGGCACGGGCCAGCCCGACTGGTTGATGAGCGCGAAGAGCGCGACGGTCTTGAGGGTGACGGTCTTGCCGCCGGTGTTGGGGCCGGTGACGATGAGGACGCGGCCGCCGGGGGTGAGGACGAGGTCGATCGGGACGGCACGAAGCCCGAGAAGGGGATGGCGGCCCTGCCTGATCGCGATGATCGGGGTCTCGTCCCCCTCGGAGAAGGGCCGGTCGCAGGCGAAGACGCCGCGCGTGTCGCGGCCCCAGCGGGCGGACGCGCACGCGCCGTCGAGGAAGACCATGAGGCGAAGCGCGAGGGAAAGCTCGCCATGGCGCGGGGAAAGCGAGGCGGTCGTCTCGCGGAGGATGCGCGCGACCTCCCGCGAGAGCCGGTGCTCCTCGGTGACGAGGTCGTTATTCCGGTCGACGACGTCCTCGGGCTCGACGTACACCGTCTGCCCCGACTGCGAGACCTCGTGCACGATGCCGCGCACGCGTCCCTTGAAGTTCGCGCGAAGGGCGATGACCTGCCTCCCGTCCCTGATCGTCGGGAGGGTCGACTGGAGCGCGCCCCTGAGGCCGTCGTCGGAAAGGTAGCGGCCGACGAGCCGCTCGATGTCCTGCCTGATCTTCTGGATGCCCTGCCTGATCGCGCGGAGCTCGGGAAGGTCGCGGATCTCGCCCGTCGAGCGGTCGACGACGCGGAAGATCTCCTCCGCGCAGGGGGCGAGATCGGGAAGGGTTTTCGCGCACGCGATAACCGCGCCGTCGGCGCTTTGCGCGATCGATCCTGAAAGCGCTTCCGCGACGGCGCCGGGGACGGAGCCGACGTCGGAAGGAGCGCCGTCGACGGACGCCGCGTCTAGCCCGGCAGAACCGCCACGACTCGCGGACGCGCCGGATTGCCCGCCCGACGATCCGACGTTCGCCATGAGGTCGCGTTTCCCCGATTCCGCCTGACGCGCGCGGAACTCCGCCCACGAGCGGAGCTTCGCCGTCGAGTCGCAGAACAGGCCGAGGGCGTAGAGCTCCTCGACCGAGAGAGAGGCTCCCTCGACGCGGATACGCGAGAGGAAGGGGCCGACCGCGGGCCAGCCGACGAGCGGGGGCGGATTCTCGGCCGAAAGGGATGCGAGCCAGGAAGACGCGAGTTTTTTAAGGAGCGCGATCTCGGCGCGGTCGGTGGAGGGTTCGCGGAGAAGGAAAGCTTCCTTCCCCTCCGCGCTCATGCAAAAGCCCGCGATCGTTTCCCGGATGCGGGGATACTCGAGGGTCTCAAGGGTTCGTTCGTTCATGATGGTCGTTACTCCGGTCAGTCGGACCAGCTTCCGGTTTCGATCTCTTCCCGGATGCGCTGCCAGCTCTCATATCGCTGTTCGTGGATGACGCCGCTGTAGACCGCCTCGAGGATCTTGCAGCCGGGCTCGCTCTCGTGCGAGCACGAGAGCCCCCAGGTGCAATTGCCGACGAGCGGTTCCATCTCGCGGAAATAAAGGATGAGATCCTTCGCGGGGATGTCGTGAAGGATGAAGCGCCTGACGCCCGGGGTGTCGACGATCGAGGCGATCCTGCCGTCGACGTCGGGCGGGAGATGGAAAAGCATGCCCTTCGTCGTCGTGTGCGTGCCGCGCCCGTACTTCTCGGAAAGCGAGGAGGTCTTAAGCGCGAGCCGGGTGTCGAGGGCGTTGAGGAGGCTCGACTTCCCGACGCCGGACTGGCCGACGAAGGCGGAAAGGCGACCCGAAAGGAGCGCGGCGAGCTCGTCCATCCCCTCGCCCGTCTTCGCCGAGACGCGGAGCGTCCGGTACCCGAGCCGGGCCCAGTCGGTCATGCGGTCGTCCGCGTCGGGGTCGGCCTTGAGGTCGCACTTGTTCATGAGGATCACCGGCTCTATGTGCTCGGCGTCCGCCTGGATGAGCGCGCGGTCGACGAAGCGCGGCCTGAACGGCGGCTCGGCGGGCGTGGTGACGATGACGACGAGGTCGAGGTTCGCGGCGAGGAGCTGCGGGGCGTTTCCCTTCTGGTTCCAGCGCACGAAGTGGTTTCGCCTCGGGACGAGAGAGACGATCTGGCCGCGCGCGCTGTCATGGACGTCGGGCTCGATCGCGACGCGGTCGCCCGGCGCGAGCGGGTTATAGTAGCCCTCCGACTCCTTGAGGATCTTGCCCTTTATGACGCAGAGAAGAACCCGGCCTTCCGGGGTCTCGACCTCGAATTGCCCGTTCGTCCCGCCGAGAACCAGGGCCTCGATCACAGGATGCCCTTCCAGGATATGCCGAAAAGGCGCGCGTAGGTCTTGTAAAGCGCGTCCATCTCGGGCGAGAGGATCGCGGTCACGAAGCAGGCGCCCTCGCGGTGCTCGAGCTCGCGCGGGGGTACGAGCCGGAGCGCCTGCTGGGCGACGCCCTCGCGGGAATCGATGATTTCGATGTCGGGAGACGCGACCTCGCGGAACTCCTCGCTCAAGTGGAGAAAGTGCGTGCAGGCGAGCACGACCGTGTCGACCCCGGCGGCGCGGAAGCGGTCGATCGTCGGCCGCACGGCGGCGAGGCGGGTCTCGCGCGGGGCGGTGACGAGCTCGCGCTCGATACGGGAGATGAGCCCGGAATCGCCGATCCTCACGATCTCGCAGTCGGAGGCGAAGCGGGCGATGAGGTCGTCCGTGTAGGGGTCGCGGACCGTGCGCTCGGTCGCGAGAAGGCCGATCTTCCGATTGCCCGAGCGCGAGGCGGCGAGCTTGATGGCGGGGACGGTACCGACGAAGGGGACGTCGAAGCGCTCGCGGAGCGTCGGCAGCGCGGCGACGGATATCGTGTTGCACGCGACGACGACGCATTCGGGCCTGAAGCGCGAAAGGAGGCGCTCGACGGTCGCGCACGAGAACGCGATCACCTCGTCGCGGGTCTTCTCGCCGTAGGGGAAATGCGCGACGTCCGCGACGTACACGCACGAGGCCTCCGGCGCGTGGGCCTTCAGCTGCGCGAGGTAGGGAAACCCGCCCGAACCGGAGTCGAGAAAGGCGTATTGATACGAGGCTTCGGAGCTCTCTTCCATAGGTTAATCGGTCCTTGACTCGGTCATGAGTCGAAAAGGCTGTCGAAGGCCGATCGCGCGCCGTCCGTTTTACCCGAGCCGTTTATCGGGTGATCCCGGCGGTACGCGGCCTTCAGCCTGAATGAATCGCAGAAATTCGCGCGTTCCTTGTCGCGGACGGCCTCGTCGACGCGCTCGGCGCAATCGTGATACGAACCGGGAGAGAAGAACTCGCAGTTTTTGCAGGAACGGACGTCGGCGCCGCACGAATCGCAGGCGAGCGTCCTTCCGGCGGGACCGTCAAGCGCGATCCCCTTTCCGCATTTCCAGCACATCGGAATATCATAACCCATTTGACCAAAATCGCGCAATGACCTACAGTATACCCATGTTCACCGCCAACCGGGACAACCCGAAGGGAGACCTCAGCGCCATCCTCGACGCGACGGACGGCATCAACAGCGCGGACTTCGGCGGCATCGAGCTGCGGGGCGCCGACCTCTCGGGGAAGACCTTCACCGGCTGCGATTTCACCCGCGCGGTCTTTCACGACGTGCGCTTCGACGGCTGCCGGTTCCGGATGTGCTTCTTCGACTTCGCCCGGTTCACCCGCTGCTCGCTGAAAGGCTGCGACATCCAGTTCTCGAGCTTCGGCGGGGTGCACGTGAGCGACTCGACCTTCGAGAATTCCGATCTCCTCCACGACAACTTCAACGGACTCCTCTCGGGAAACACCTCGTTCAACGATTCCGACCTCTACAACTCGCGCTTCGTCATGGCGACACTCAAGGACACTTCCTTCCAGAACTGCAACCTGAAAAAGACGATGTTCTGCCAGACGATACGGGAAAAGGTATCCTTCAAGGCCTCGAACACCCGCGAGGCGATCTTCGGCAAGGGGGAAAGCCCGGAATGAAGGTGTATTTCCATTACTCGCCCCACGGCTTCTCGAACGGCTATCTCGTCGGAAACGAAAAGACGGGCGAGGCGGTCATCGTCGACCCGGGGATCATGGATCGCGAGGTGCTCGGCCATATCGAGCGGAACCGCTTTTGGCTTTCCGCCGTCCTCGTGACTCACAACCACGAGACGCACCATAAGGGGCTCGAGACGCTCCTCCGGATCTACGACCCGAAGGTATACGCGGCCGACGACCAGCTCGCCGGGAGAAAGACCGTACTCCTCCAGGGCGACGGGACCTTCGCCGCGGCGGGCTTCGCCGTGCGCTACTACGCGGTGCCGGGTCACTCGCCCGACTCGGTCATGTTCCAGATCGAGAACGTCGTGTTCACCGGCGACGCCCTCTCGGCGGGAAGACTCGGCGTCACGAACAACGTGTACGGGAAACGGAATCTCCTCATCCACCTCAGGAACAAGCTCCTCTCGCAGCCGGACGCGACGATCGTGATGCCCGGGCACGGGCCGCCCTCGACCGTCGCGAGCGAGCGGCTTTTCAACTTCGAGCTCATGGGCGGCGCCGACGCCGAAGACGAGCGCAGGGAATCGCGCCTCCTCTTCTGACGGAACGCGCGCGTCGCGTCACTCGGGAACGAACATCCCTACCCTTCCTCCCCCGAGCCCCCAGCGGGAGAACGCGTACTCGTTGAGCTCGGTCGCGGCGCGGACGAAGTCGGCCGCCCCCGTTCGCCTCACGTATTCGGCGAGCTCGGTCTTTCCGCCGTGCCTGAGATAGCGCTCCGCGATCACCCCGGCGAAATACGACCCGACCCGGTCGAGCGGTTGCTGCATGAGATAGGCCATGAACTCGTTTTCCATGAGATAGGAATCGCTCGTGTCGTAGCCGAGCGTGTCGACTGCGGTGAAGTAGCCCTGGAGGTACTCGATCGCGCGGGGGTCCATCGAGCGATAGACGCGCGAGACCTCGGCGCGGAAATCGGGATCGACGAAGTAGATGCCGTGATAGCCCTCGTGGGCCATGAAAAGGTACCGAAGATACGAAACCGACTCGCGCGAGATCGACAGCACGGCTCCCGCCCCCGGCGCGAATCCCTTTTTCCGCGCGACGATGATCCCCTCGCGAACGAGGATATCCCGGAGCTCGAGCTCGCTTTCCCCGAGCGGGAACGCGCTCGAGGCGGCCGCGTCGAAAAAGGCCGCGAGGCTCTCCGCGCGGTAATCGTGCGCGTTGTACGCGTGAAGCCCCTCCATCTCGGCGTCGGAAAGAAGCTTTCCCCGATACCCCTCCTTCTCCACGAAAAACGCGAGCCGCTTGAAGAGCCGGTCCTGCGCGGCGTAATCGGCCGTGTCGAAAATCAGCACCGTCGGAAAGCAGTCCCAGGAAAACACCTCGAAATCGCCCTTCCGCCAGCGGTCGCGCGGCCACTCGACGATGAGCGAGGGATCCGCGAGTATGGGGCTCACGGGCGAAGATCGGTCGGCGACGGGAAGCGGCGAGCCGTGGGTCACCGACACGCCGGTAAGGCCATCGCAACCCGATTCGGGCGCGAGAAAAACGCTGCCGTCCCCGTCCCCGTCACCGGACCCGGCGAGGATGAACGAGGGCACGAACGCGCGACGGCGAACGGGACTCACGCGCACGGTGAACGAGGATCGACCGGAACGGAACGACGCCCTTTTCTGGTTCGCGGGATCGCCCGCGCCGCGTCCCCCGGGAGCGAAATCGAGCGTCGCGTACGAATCGCGCGGGACGAGCACGCGCGGAAGGAAGCCCGACGCGAGCTCGGCCGCGTTGATCCTGCCTCCCCCCGCCGAGGGCACGAAGGAAAGGCGCTTCCCCCCGAACGACCAATGAGAGACGGGAGCGCCTACCATGGCGGAAACGACGCGCGCGCGCGCCGACGGGGAGCCCGAAACCGAAATCGCGAACCCCCTGATCTCGCGGCCTTCGGCGACCTCGCCGGCCCCGGAGACGGGAACGCACAGGCCGAGCGTCACCTCCCCCGAGACCGCCTCGGCGACCGCGAGCGGACGCCCGGCGAAAAAGTCCTCCGTAAAGACCGAAGCCCCGGAGTCGCCCGCCTTGTCGAGATCGGATCCGACGATCGCGGCGAAGGTAAGCTCGACGGGATCGGGCGAATCGCACGCCACGGTGACGGAAAGGGCGCGCTCGGTTTCCGATGATCGGGAATCGTCATCGCGGCTCTTTCGGGGAACGAACCCCGCGCGCGCGGGATTGAACGAGAACGCGGCGATCTCACCCGACGGGGAAAGAAGCCCGTCGCGCGCGCTCGGCGTGAGGGCGCGAAGGGAAAGGGCCTGCCCGTTCCGGGCCGTAAGCCGCACCCTCGATCGGGGCGCGCCGCACGAGGCGAAGGCGAACGCGGCGAGAAACGCGAAAAAAATCGCCGCCCGGCGGGTACGCGCGCGGCGGCGGGATACGGAATCGGATCGCCCGGTCATAGATTCACGATGCCCCGCGCGATGAGCTTCGCGATCTCGTATTTCCGCGCCGGGGGAAGCTCCGAGTCCGGCCTGAGGAAGCTCTCGAAGCGGCCGGCGAAATCGTCGGGAAGGGTCTTGAGCTCGGCAACCTGCGAGAGATACCCGCGATGGGACGGCTCGAACTGGCCGTTTTCCATGAAGAGGGCGGCGCACGCGTATTTGATGAAATTGGAGGCCGATATCATGTAGTGAAACGCGTCGTCGCGAAGGATGGCCGCGCCGAGATCGGCGAGATAATGCTCCATCGTGGTCTCGTAGAATCGCCGCATGGACGACCAGAACTCGTCGCCGAGCTCGGAAAGCTTCCCCGTCTCGGTCACGAGCCAGGCTCCGCGCTGGAAGAGGGGCTTGCAGTGCACGAGCCGGTAGAAAACGTAGGTTCCCGCGTCGCGGAGTTTCCAGAGATCGCCCCCCGCGCGAAGCGCGATCGCGACGAGCTCCTCGATGCGCGATATCGACTTGTACTCGATCCTGACGGGAAGGTCGCCCACGAGGAAGCGGTCCTTCATCCCGGTCGGCGAGGTCTCGAATGCGGCGTGCTCGGGATACGAGGCGATCCGCACGCTCTCGCCCGGGATCGCGGAATGAACGTAGACGTCGAGAATCAGGGCGAAATAGGGATCGAGGGTATCGGTCGCGCCCGCCTCGTTCAGACAGACGCACTCAACCGCGTCCCACGCGGAAATCGCCGCGACGAGCCTGTCCGCGAGTTCGCGAACCTTCGGTTTCATGCTATACTTCATGCCTCTAATTTTACCATATCGGCGGACACTTTGGAACAAGAAATCTCCGGAAAGGACGCAATCGCCTTCACGGCCTTTTTCCCCCACGACACCCAGCTGGCGACCCTCGCCCGCGCCCAGCGATACCTTCGCGCCGCGTTCGCCCGCCTCGAGCCGGAAAGCGCGCTGCCCTTCTGTTTCATGCCGCCCTTCTGCCCGAGCGCGGACGGGGAGACAATCCCGTCGCTCCCCGACGGGCCGTCCCGGCTCGCGGTCGGTCCGGTCACGGTCGATTCAGGCTGGATCGTCGCGCCCGTGTCGGAACCGTTCGAGCCGGGCGAGGACTCCCGAGGCGTATCGGCCGCCGAAGGGGCCGGGCTCCCGACGATCCCCGGGTATCCCGCGCTCCCGCCATCGGCTGCGTTCATCCTCGGCTACGCGGGACCGCAAGCGAACGAAATCCTCGCGCTCGCCGTCGACCTTGAGCGGGGCGAGGGAATCGCGGAAGAGGCAGGAAGCCTCACCGCGCCCCTTTCCGTCCGCGCGCGCTACCGCGCCCGCGTCGAGCTTTCGATCTCCCGCGACGAACGCGCGTACTCGCTCTCCTACTCGATCGGCCCCGCCTCCTGGGCAAAATAGCGCGCTTCACGCCCTTTTCACGAAACGCTCACCGCGCCGTAACGCGCGGGCGGTATCGTCAGCCCATGATGTATCGCACGCATCTCTATCTCGCCGACCTCATCCTCCCCCCGATCGGGGAACTGTGGGGCATATCCTTGAGCCGCAAGCGCTTTCGCGCGGGTTCGGTCAAACCCGACACGACGAGCCTCTTCGTGAGGCATCCCCATTTTTGGGGCCTGTCTCGAAAGTTCGTCGAGAAACGGATACTCCGTCTCCTCAGCGCGGAACTGGCGCCGGACGCGAAGAACGGGCGCTTCAGCGAGGAGCTCGGGATCGTCCTCCATTACGTCGCGGACTTCTTCACCTCGGTCCACAACGTGCGACCGAACCCGATCGCCCGCCACCTCGCCTCGGAGGAAGCCCTCCACGAGGCCTTCCTCGCGCACGTCGGTCCCGATTCGGTCATGACGAGCTTTCGCCTGATTCTGGGAACGGGAATGCGCGAACTCCGGAAGGAGGCGGCCGACCTGGCGGACGCGGATCGGGGCGGGAACGGAAAGAAGAGGAAGCGAAAGAACGAGCCGATCGTCCGCGCGCTCCGCGAACTGCACGGGCGTTTCGTCCCGGAAAGCGGGAACGCGATCCACGACGTCAGGGAGATCCTCGTCGCCTGCCTGACCGTGGTCGCGTTCATCATGGAATCGGCGGTCTCAAGATCCCGGGCGGCTCACGGCAGCGACTCCCGATACGCGACCGCGTCGACCGAGCCGAACTGATCGCGGGATACTCCCTCATCTCCTCCCGCTCGCGGAAGCGAGGGCGTCCCAGTCGGGGATGCCGATCTCGCCCCGCGCGAGGGTCACGAGCCCGGAAAGCTCGAGCTCGCGGAGATGGCGGTTGACCGTCTCGCGGGTAAGGCCCACGGCCTCGGCGAGTGCGACTTGGGTGAGGGAAAGAGAGGCGCGCTCGATCCCGGCGATCGAGGCGCGGCGGGACACGAGAAACGACACGATCTTGCCGCGCGCGTCGCCCGAGCCGATGAGGCGGTGAAGGGCCTGCACCTCAAGCGAGAGCGACCGAAGGATAAAGTCGGTCGCCGCGCCGTCCTTGCAGGCGAGGGCGAGGCCGCGCCGACCGATCGAGAGCGCGCGGCACTCGGTCAGCGCGACGGCGTCGAAAAGGCAGGGACCGCCCGAGACGAGCTCGGCGAGCGCGAGCCAGCGCGGCCCCTGGATCTCCGGGAGGTCGAAGGGTTTTCCGTCGAGGGCGAACTTCACCGGGCGAACCCTCCCCGAGACGAGCCAATAGGCCGCCTCGGCGCTCTCGTCCTGGAGGTAAAACGCGCGGCCCTCGCGAACCGTGATCTCTTCCGCGAAGCGCGCGAGCGATTCGGGAAGGATACGCGACGGAGCGTCCATGCTACCTCCCGAGCGCCGGAAGGTACGGCGCGAGAAGGCCCCGGGGATACACGACGTCCATCCTCGCCCCGTCGGTCCGCATGAAGCGCGCGAGGAGGATCATCCGCGCGCGGTCCTCGGGATCCCTCAGATACGGGACGCTCGCCAGGGTCGCGGGTTTCGAGCCCGCGTCGGCCCCGATCCGCAAGTCCCCGATATCGAGCCACCCCGACCGGAGGCACGCGAGGGTGATCTCGAAGTCGGGATCGCCGGCGACGGGGGCGGCCTTCGCGTCGAGCGCGAGCTGAAACGGTATGTCCTCGCCGCCCGACATCCAGCGCGCGGCCCAGGAGCGAATCCGCTCGACCTCCGATGCCTCGAGGCGCTCGGGGCAGTCGGTTCCCTCGACGAGGAAGGTATCGGGCATCCTGGCGGGAGACTCGCGCTCGTACGCGCGTTCGCGCCGCGCGGGGAGAAAGGCCGCCACGGCGAGCGAACGGCCGGCGACGTCGTCGAGCCATTCGCCGTAGTTGAGCTGGTCGACGAGGGACAGCGTCCAACCCGAAAGCGAGGGGAACCGCGTCTGGAACGAGCGGAGAAAGTCGAGATGGATGTCCCTGAACCGGTCGATCGCGCGCTTCGTGAAGGAGTCGGGCATCCTGAAGTTGTAATCCTTCACCCGCTCGGCTGAATAGCCCGGCGCGAGCACCGCGCCCGTCGTGCGGGGAAAGCTGCCCGTCGGCAGCTCCGCGACGAGACGTTCGACGCGCAGGGCCATGTTCTCGCCGACCACGGCGACCGTACCCGCGGCTACCGCGCTCCCGGCGACGACGAGCTCGGCGTCGCAGGTCGAGCCGATCCTCCTTCCGAGGTTGACGAGCGAAAAAACGCCCGTCCCGTCGAGGTCGGAAAGGCGCATGCGCGCGGAGCCGAGCCTGATGGCGAAGGGAACGAGCTCGATTGCCCGGTCTCCCCGTCTCGGCCGCGCCGACCGGGGATCGGCCTCCTCGAGCGAATCGATAAAGGCGCATAGGAGCCCTTCCCGCCCGGAGCCGTCGACGACGGCGACCGACCCTTGCGCGAAGAAGGTCCCGTTGAGCGATATCGGACAGCCGGTGCCGGCCTCTGTCGCCGAGCGCACGACGGATCCCGGCTCGATGAGTCCCAGTTCATACCGGCTCATCCAGCCAAGCCCTGCGTCGACCGCGATCACCGCTTCCGCTTCCAGCCATTTCTTCATAATCTGCCTCCTCTTTCCGTCCTTGAGTATCGCGCCGGGCGCGCGAAAAGTCGGTGACGCGCCTGCGTGACGCCGATCACGTTCGGCGGAAAGGGCTTACGCATTAAGTGTAGCACGCGGGGTGTTGATGCGGGGAAGAGATTTACCGCTCGACGAGCGGGCGGAGGAGGAATTCGAGGCCGTTCGTCTTGATCTCCTCGATGGCGCGAAGCCGGTCCCCGAGGGGGCCGTCGGGATAACCCTTCCCCTTGAACCAGAGTACGTAGGATTCGGGAAGGTCGACGAGGAGGGTTCCCGCGTATTTCCCGAAGGGCATGCGCGCGTTCGCGAGCTCGGAAAGGGCGGCGTTCGCCGCGGCGTCCTCGCCGGACGCGCCGTCATCGTCCGGCGAGCCGTTCCGGGCGAACGGGGACGAGGCGAAGCGGACGGGATCGAAGGGTGGAACGTAGGGCTCGGGCGGGTCGTCGGGAGGGATCATGGCGTTTCCTTGCCTTACGCGCGATGCCGGTGCATCCAGCCGATCACGCGACCCTCGACGCGAAACTGGTCGAGATCGGCTTCTTCGACGCGGCGCGGGGCATACTGGGGGTTTTCGCTGATGACCTCGACCGCGCGCGCGATCGGGTCGAAATGAAGCCGCTTGACGAGAAGCTGGCTCCCGATCGAGATGACGTGCACCCCGTCGCCGGATTTCTCGTCGGGCGAGAAAAAGACGATGTCGCGGTCGTCGAGGCCGATCCCGATCATCGAGTCGCCGCGCACCTCGACGGCGCGAACGCGCTCGGGGCGCCTCGGGGCGACGAAGGAGCGGAGCACGGGAATCCGCGCGCGGTCGGCGTATTCGTCGATCTCGGCGCCGCGGCCGGCGGCCGCCTCCTGGCGGACGAACTCGATCTCGACGATCTCCGACGAAGAATCGCCCGAAACCGGGTTCAACCCCGGGGCGGCGCTCCCGGTCAGGAGCCAGGTAATGTCGACGCCGTACACGTTCGCGAGCCGGACGAGCACCTCGCGCGAGGGTTCGCGCTTGCCGAGCTCGATGTCGCCCGAAACGACCGGATGGATGCCGAGGGATTCCGCGAATGCCTTTTTCGAAAGCCCGGACCGGGCGCGCACCGCGGCGAACCTCGCGGCGACCGAATCATCCCCTGTCATCGTTTTCCTCACCCCCTCAGACGTCGGTAAGCATTATGCTTAATTCATGAGCATAACAGCAACGGATGACAATGTCCACCGTTTTATTTTACCGAAATCCTTCTTGACGCGATAAGCATTTTGCTTATATGATTAAGCATAAGGCTAGGAACCATGGCAGGAGAAACCGGCTTTCCGTCGCCCGCGCAAGGGTACGAGGCCACGACGATAAACCTGAACGCCCTTCTCGTCACGAACCCCCCCGCGACCTTTTTCATGCGGATGAAGGGGCGCCACCTCGCGTACCGGGGGATCGTCGCGGACGACCTCCTCGTCGTCGACCGGTCGAGGCCGCCCGTTCCCGGCTGCCTCGTCGTATTCAGGTCGGGGGGCGAGTTCACCTGTCGTGAGCTCGTGCGCGAGGGGAACTCGCTCGCCCTCGCCGACGGGGCGGGAAACCGCGTCGCGGTCAGCGAGGAAACGGAGATATTCGGCACGGTAACCGGGGTAGTGAGGAACCTATGATTTTCCACGTCGACGCGAACAGCTTTTACGCCTCGTGCGAGCGGCTCTTCAGGCCCGATCTCGCCGACAAGCCCATCATCGTCCTTTCCAACAACGACGGCATCGTCATCGCCCTCAACGCCGAGGCGAAGGCGCTCGGCTTCAGCCGCGGGGACGCGTACTTCAAGATCGCCGAAGCCTGCGACCGCAAGGGCGTCACCGTATTCAGCTCGAACTACACCCTCTACGCCGACATCAGCGCCAGGATCACGTGCGTGTACAACCGCCTCTGCCCGGAGGTCGAGGTGTACTCGATCGACGAGTGTTTTCTCTATTATCCCGACTGGAGCCACGCCGACTGGACCGGGATCGCGCACCGCATCAGGGAAACCGTCCTCAAGGAAACGGGGATGCCGGTAACCGTCGGCCTCGCGCCGACGCGTACCCTCGCGAAGCTCTGCAACAAGCTCGCGAAAAAGCGGGGCGGGGTCTTTTCCTGGCTCGAGGCCGACCGCGAGGCAGAGCTCGCATCCTATCCCGCGGGCGAGGTCTGGGGGATCGGCTGGTCGAAGGAAGCGACCCTCGCGCGGCACGGAATCAAGACCGCGCGCGACCTCCGCGACTTGCCGCTCCACCTCGCGAAGAAATACCTTACAATTACCGGTATGAGAACCGTCCAGGAACTCGCCGGCATCCCGGCGAACGAGCGGCTCGAGCGCGAAAGGCGCGAGAACATCTGCTCGTCGAAGTCCTTCGCCGAGGCGGTCTTTACCCTCGGCGAGCTCGAGGAGGCGCTCGCGTCCTACGTCCACGAGGCGGTGCGCCGTCTCCGCGATCAGGGAAGCGCGGTCCGCTACGTCTCGGTGTACCTCATGACCAATCCCTGGGACGAGGCGGGTCCCCAATACGCGAGCCAGCTTTCGGCCGCGTTCCCGAAGCCGACCTCGTATCTCCCCGACATCCTCTCGACCTCGATCGCGCTCCTTCGCCAGCTTTACCGCGAGGGTTACCGGTACCGGAAGGTCATGGTGAACCTCCTCGGGCTCGAGGACAACTCGCTCGCCCAGCGCGACCTCTTCGACGAGGACGCAAGCCGCCCGCGGAAGGAGGCGGTCATGCGATGCTTCGACGCCGTCACCGCGCGCTACGGAAGGGACGTCCTTCGCACCGCGGCGAACGTCCTCGCGCCGCGCGCCTGGAACATGCGCCGCCGCTTCCTCTCGCCCGCCTACACCACCGACGTCGCGCGGATACCCGAGGTATACTGACCATGGCCGAGATCCTCGTAGGCACCTCGGGGTACGACTATCCCGAGTGGCGCGGCGTCCTCTATCCGCACGATCTCCCCCGCGAGGAATTCCTCGCGTTCTACGCCGAGCAATTCTCCGCGCTCGAGCTCAACTTCTCCTATTACTCGATGCCCGACGAGGCGCAGATGACCTCGATGGTTCGCCGTTCGAACGGAAAGCTCCGCTTCTCGGTCAAGGCGCACCGGAGCCTCACGCACGAGATCTCGGTCTCCGCCTGGCGCGAGGCCGCGCGCGAGTTCCGTGCCGCGATGCTCCCCCTCGCCTCGCGCGACCTTCTCCTCTCGGTCCTTCTCCAGTTCCCGCAAGCCTTCCACTACGACGTCGACGAGCGGCGCTACCTCGACGGCCTCGTCGGAGAGCTCGGCAATCTCCCGATCGTCGTCGAGTTTCGCCACGCGTCCTGGCAAAACCCGCGCGTGTACGAGGCGTTCAGGAAGCGGGGCCTCGGCTGGTGCATCACCGACATGCCGTCCCTCCGGAACCTTCCCGCGAGGCGCGCCATCGTGACCGCGAAGTCGGCGTACCTCCGCTTCCACGGGCGGAACGCGGAAAGCTGGCACGGCACTAACGCGCGGAGCCGCTACGAGTACCTCTATTCCGACGAGGAGCTCGCCGAATACCTCCCCCTCATCGGGGAAATCGCCGGGGGCGCCGACCTCGTGCAGATCTACTTCAACAACCACGCGAAGGGCCATGCCGTCGTCAACGCGCAGAAGATGCGCATCCTCTCCGGGAGGGGATCGGTTCCGTCACGGGATTAAACTCGGTCACGGGGGTAACCGCTATCCAGGGCGATTGGCGCCGCGCCAGGAAGCGCTCGCTGGCCGCATTTTCTTGACAACCCGCCGTAGGCGCGTTATATTTGCTATTAGCAACCTTTGCCGATGGCAATTTTTAAGCTGACAGACGTATACCGGGTCCAATCGGACGCGAAAGGACGGAACGATAATGATAGATCTCTGCTCGGTCAGGAAGATACAGACGGCGCTGAGGCGTTTCGAGGAGACGCTGAAAGAACAGACGGGGCTTTCCCTCAACGACGCGATGTGCCTGTGCGCGATCGAAAAAGGCTTCACCGAGCCGGGCAAGCTCGCCGACCGGCTCGAGCTCTCGCCCTCGAGGCTCACCCGCGTCCTCGATTCCCTCGAGGCACGGAAGCTTATCAAGCGGACTTCGTCGAAGGACGACCGGCGAGGCGTCGTCGTGAGCCTCGCGAACGAGGGGCTCAGGATCATCGAGCGGTACAAGTGCGCGGACGTCGAGCTCCCGAAAGAGCTTGCAAACGCCGCGAATTGAACGAGAATTCAAAACGGGCGCGCCGGTTAGGCGCGCATGCATGATGAGGAGGATTCATACATGGCAACTTACGTGATAGTCGGCGGCGTCGCGGGCGGCGCGGGAACGGCGGCAAGGCTCAGGCGGCTCGACGAAAAGGCCGAGATCATCATGTTCGAGCGCGGCGAGTACGTGAGCTACGCGAACTGCGGGCTCCCCTACTACGCGGGAGGGACTATCAAGGAGCGCTCGAGACTCTTCATCATGACCCCGGAGAAATTCCGCGAGTCGCTCAACGTCGACGCGAAGACCTCCCACGAGGTCCTCTCGATAAACCGCGCGGCCAAGACCGTGCGCGTCAGGAACCTCAAGACCTCGGTCGAGTACGACCAACCCTACGACACCCTCATCCTGAGCCCCGGCGCGTCCCCGGTTCGTCCCCCGATCCCGGGCATCGACGACGCGGCGATCATGACCCTCCGTTCGGTCGCTGACGTCGACGCGATCAAGTCGAGACTCGACCGCGCCGAGACCAAGCGCGCGGTCGTCGTCGGGGCGGGGTTCATCGGCCTCGAAATGGCCGAGAACCTCAAGGATCGCGGTCTCGAGGTCACGGTCGTCGAGGCGCTCGACCAGGTGATGAACGTCATCGACTACGACATGGCGGCGATCGTCCATCAGCACCTCCGCGACAAGGGGGTGTCCCTCAGGCTCAAGGACGGCGTCGCCTCCTTCGAGCGGCGCGGCTCTACCCTCTCGGTAAAGCTTTCCTCGGGCGCGTCCGTCGACGCGGACATCGTCATCCTCTCGATCGGAGTGAGGCCCGACACGAAGATCGCGCGCGACGCGGGCCTCGAGCTCGCGCAAAACGGGGCGATCAAGGTCGACCGGTACTTCACCACCTCCGATCCAGCGATCCGCGCGGTCGGGGACGCGATCGAGTTCGAGAGCCCCATCCACGGCCAGGCGGTCACCGTCCCCCTCGCGGGTCCGGCGAACAAGCAGGCGCGCCTGTGCGCGGATAACATCGTCCTCGACAACGTCAGGCCTTACTCCGGCACGATCGCGACGAGCGTCGCGAAGGTCTTCGACCTCACCGTCGCCTCGACCGGACTCACCGAGAAACAGCTCCAGAAGGCGGGCCTTCCCTACGCACAGGCGGTCACCCACGCGGGAAGCCACGCGGGATATTATCCGTCGTCGCTCCAGCTCGCGATCAAGGCGCTCTATAACCCGGAAAGCGGGAAGCTCTGGGGCGCGCAGGCGGTCGGCTTCGACGGCGTCGACAAGCGGATCGACGTCATCTCCGCGTACGTCAAGAAGGGCGGCACGGTCCGCGACCTCGCCGAGTTCGAGCAGACGTACGCGCCTCCCTACTCGAGCGCGAAAGACCCGGTAAACATGCTCGGCTTCGTCGCCGAGAACGCGCTCGAAGGGATGACGAGGACGGTCACCTGGCGCGACGTCGACGCGTGGCGCGAGCGGGGCGCGTTCTTCCTCGACGTCCGCTCCCGCGAGGAATTCGCGCTCGGCTCGATTCCCGGCGCGTACAACGTGCCGCATACCGAGCTTCGAGCGCGGCTCGCGGAAGTTCCCCGGGATAAACCCATCCTCATCAACTGCGCGATCGGTCTTCGCGGCTACCTCGCCGAGCGCGTGCTCCGCATGTCGGGCTATCAGGAGGTCGCGAACCTCACCGGCGGCTACAAGACCTGGAAGGCAGCGAGCGCCGAGACCGCGCTCCTCGCCGCGGGAGGCTCGGGCGCGATCGCGGCGAGCGCCGCGTCGCAAACCGCCGGGTCAACCGGCGCCATGTTCGACCGCGCGATATCGGTGTCGACCGAAGACGGAAGCCCGCGCGGGCAAGGCGCGAAAAGCCTCACCGTCGACGCGTGCGGGCTCCAGTGCCCCGGCCCGATCCTCCGCCTGAAAAAGGAAATGGACTCGCTCTCCCCCGGCGACCGGCTCGTCATGAAGGCGACCGATCCCGGCTTCGCGCGCGACGTGAAATCCTGGTGCGCCCTCACCGGGAACGAGCTCGTCTCGCTCGACAGCGTCAACGGGATCATCGAGGCCGTCGTCGGTAAGGGCGGACCCGGAGGGACGGAAACCCCGAAATCGGTCGGATCCGGCACGCCGTACGGCGGCTCGGGGGCGACCTTCATCGTCTTCTCGAACGACTTCGACCGCGCGCTCGCCTCCTTCGTGCTCGCGAACGGCGCGGCCGCGACGGGAAAGGACGTGACGATGTTCTTCACCTTCTGGGGGCTTTCCGTCCTCAGGAAGAAGGCGCGCGGCGTCCGGAAGGACCTTCTGGGCAGGATGTTCGGGATTATGCTCCCGAAGAACATGGGTAAGCTCTCGCTTTCGTCGATGAACTTCGGCGGAATGGGGCCGGCGATGATGAAATACCGGATGAAGCGGAAGAACGTCGATCAGCTCGAGTCGATGTTCGCCGAGGCGAAGCGCTCGGGCGTCAGGATGATCGCGTGCCAGATGTCGATGGACATCATGGGGATCGCGAAGGAAGAGCTTTTGGACGGCGTCGAGATCGGCGGCGTCGCGACCTACATGGAAGCGGCGTCGCGCGGGAACGTGAACCTCTTCATCTAGGCGCGACAGCGCTCGTCATGGAATCCCCGCCGCCGGTCGCGCGCGGGGATTTTTTTTCGCGAACGTCGGTCAACACGCGTATAGCGACGATCACTCCTCGCGGAAACGCGCCCAAAGGATCGCCGCGACGAGGAAGTCGACGGAAAGCGCGAGAAGCCAAAACCAGAAATTCGGGCGGAAGGATATCCCGTCCGAGCGAAGGACGATCCCGTTCACGAATTCGCTGATGACCACGCGGAGCGCCCACAACGCCATTATTGAAAGGAGCACGAGCCTCGTCGTCTTTCGCGACACGCGGCTAACGGCGTCGACGAGGAAGAAGGCGCCCGCGAGGGCCTCGACCACGCCGAACACGATCTCGAGCGTCGTCCTTCCCGGGCTGAGACTGAACATCCCCTCCCCCGACTGCGGAATGATCCCGACTATCCCGAGCACGACGAAAAACGCGCCGAGCGCGATCTGCGTGAGCGCCGATTGCGAAAGCCCTTTCGCCTTTGCCTTGGCCATACCTTCCTCCTGATATCACGGTTCTTGTTATCCCTGCACGGGTATGATCCACTGTAGCCCCTTACGAGGCAATCGGCAATAAAAAACCCGGCATTTCGCCGGGTTTGCTCTTTCGATCCTGTATCCTTCGCTCGTGGAGGGATCAGTCTCCCTTTCGCGAGCCGAGCACGTGCTGATCCATGAACATGATGCCGAAGGAATTGTTCCCCGCCATCGTGAGCTGATCGATAAGGTCGCGGGCGTTCTTCTCTTCCTCGACCTGCTCGTTGATGAACCAGTGGAGCATGAGCTCGGTTTTCGGGTCATTCTCCTTCTTCGCGAGATCGTAGATCGCGTTGATCGAGGCGGTAACCGACTTCTCGTGCTCGAGTACGGTCTCGAAGATCTCCTTCGGCGTTCCGAATTTCGCGGGCGGAAGCTTTATCGCGTCGAGCTCGACCTTTCCCCCGACCTCGTAAAGGTACTCATAGAACTTCATGCCATGACCCCATTCCTCCGAAGCCTGGACCTTCATCCACTTCGCGAAACCGGGAAGGGCAGCCGCGTCGAAATGCGCCGCCATCGCCAAATAAAGATACGACGAATAGAATTCCTTGTTGATCTGCTCATTGATCGCTTTCTGCAGTTTTTCGGTAATCATTGTAATCCTCCAATAACAAATATAGGCATACGAGGCCCTGAAGTCAAATTTCGGCTATGCCGTTTCTTGCAGACTCGCGGGGCGGCTCCTATACTTCAAGGGAGACGCGATATTGAAAGGAGGCAGACTATGAACGAAAACCAGGAATGCTGTCCGCCGTTTGACCCGACACCATGGGACGGTATTACGCACGAGTGGAAGGACAAACCGTTTATCACCGACTCGATTCCCCAATTCATGCACGTTCCCCTTCCGGGCGCTATGGACAGGATGATGAAGCGCATCACGAAAAAGGCGGAGGATCTCGGGATCGCGACGGACGAAAAGAATTTCCTCCTCCTCGCGCACGACCCGTCGCCCTGGAAGTCGGTGTATTATCTTGCCGTGACCAAGGACCTGCCCGAGGCGGGAGTGACGAAGCTCTCGGGGAAATTCATGAGCCGCGTATTCGACGGTCCGTACAACATGGTTCCCCTTTTCATGAAGAAGATGGAGAAGTCGGTAGAGGCCGAGGACTATTCGGCGCTCAAGTACTACTTCTATTATACGTACTGCCCCAAATGCGCGAAAAAATACGGTCACAACTACATCGTCGTGGTCGCCGAGGTAATGAGCTGACGACCGAGGGAAGGGCTCGCGGACCCGCGCGAAATAAACGACCTTAAGGAGTTATGCGTGAAGAAAACAGTCATCGTTCTTTGGTTCCTGGCAATCGTCTCGCTCGCCGTCTCGGCGCAAAGCGTCAACATGGGCGATTTCCCCAGGGGAAAATGGCTCGACGCGAAATGGAACGCGGTATGGGAGTTCGGCGCCGACAACGTCCGCATCCTCGATACCGCGGGCGCGGTCGTCTACGATTTCAAGGACAAGATCACGGATTTCAAGGTTGATGTCGGCCTTACCGAGGCGAAGGTTTCCTTTACCTGCAAGGACGCCGCGAGGAAGTACGTCTTCACGAAGGGAATCAAGGATCTCGATCTTACGATGAAAATCGATCCCGATTGGAGCGCGACCGACTACACGGTCACGATGCCGTTCCAAAGGTAACGGCCGAACCCGGATCTTCCCGCCGCGTCAAATCCCGACGCGGCGCTTTTTTTTCGCCTTTTCCTTCCGTTGCAGTATGTCGCGCGCCTTCTCCTCGAACATCGCGGCCATCTCGGGAACCTCCTGAAGGCGGTAGATCGCGGCGACCTCCTGCCAGCCGCGCTCGTCCGCGGGAAACCGGTCGATGACCCCGCGAAATACCGCGAGCGCGCCGTCGAGATCTCCCGAACGCGCGAGAAGGCGGCCCTCGATGAGAAGGGAGCCGACCTCGGGCTTGAAGATGCGGTTCGCCTCGCGCATGAGCGCGACCGCGGACGCCGACTCCCCCATGCGGTCGAGGCAGAACACGAGGTTCGCGAGGAGGGCGCGGTCGTCCGGCCGCGCGCGGAGCATCTTCCGATAGAGGATCGCCGCCTGCCTCCATTGCCCCGCCTTTCGCCGATAGAACGCGAGCTGTCGGTCGTACTGCCCCGGCGCGCCCGAGCGCGCGAGCTCCTCGACTTGATCCGCCGCTTCCTCCCAGGCCTCGAGCGACACGAGATGCCGCAGGAACTCCTCGCGGATCTTCTCGTTGTCGCCCCAGGACGCGAGATAGTCCCGGTACGCGTCCCGAAGCGCCGCCTCGTCGCCGAGATCCTCGCAGCACGCGATATACCCGAGGCTCGAACCCTCGTCCGCGGGATCGACCGAGAGCGCCTTTTTGTACCACCCGACGGCGAGCTCCGAGAGCCCGAGCCGGAAATAGGTGCGCGCGAGGGCCTGGATGAGCTCGGGGACCGCGCCCCGCTCGTGAACCTCGCGCTGGACGAGCGGAAGGACGGCCGCGGGATCCGCGTCGAGGTTCGCGTCGACGAGGGTACGGTAATACGCGATCGAATCGGCGTCGCAGCCCGCGCGTTCGGCGCGCTTGAGTTCCTCGCCGAGCGCGACCCAGTCTTTCGCCGCGAGGCGGACCATGAGGACGCCGTACCAGGGCGCGGGGTTGCCCCGATCGAGATCGATCGCGCGCCTGAAATGGTTGAGCGCGATGTCCCCGTTACCGAGATTCCGCTGGGCCTCGCCCATGAGCGCGTGGAAGCGCGCGTCTCCCCCGAACTGCCTGATCGCCTGCCGGGCCGCGTTGGCCGCCTGGGCCCACTCGCCGCGGTCGAGGTGACCCTTGACGATCCGCATGGAGAGGGCCCGGTCGTTGAGCTCGCCGTCGCCGACCCGTTCCCCGAGCTCGGCGAGAAGCTCGCTCGCCTTCCCCGCGTCGCCCATCTCGAGAAGAACCTGGGCGGGATACCACCTGAGGGCCTCGTCGTCGGGCGCGAATTCCCTGGCCGCCTCGTATTGCCCGAGCGACTCGGGAAGGTAGCCGAGGTCGCGGAGCGCGTGCGCGAGATACACGCGCGGGACGACCCCGTCGATGTCGTTGTTGATGAGGAAGGTAAGCATCTGGCGCGCGGCCTCCGCGTCGCCGAGCTTGTAGGTCCTGATGGCCTCGACGAAGAGCGCGTTGAGGTATCCCTGGTTGAGCCTGGCGTCGTCGGGAGCGAGGGAGAGGGCGTCCTCGAAAACCTTTCGCGCGAGCGTGGGCTTTCGGCCCTTGAGGTAGGCCATGCCGAGAAGGGTTCTCGCGTCGATCGACTGGGGATTGAGCTCGACGCTTTTCTTGAGGCTATGGGCCGCGCGCGCGAAGGCGCCTTCCGCGAGGTACGAACGACCGAGAAAGAACCATCCCGAGCCGTCCCCGGGCGCGAGCGCGATATACGCGCGCGCGCAGGCGATCGCGCGGGCAAAGGAGCGTTCCGCGTGCCAGGAGCGCGCGAGAAAAAGGTAGATCTCGGGATGCGCGACGCGCTCGTCCCGGGCATCGCCTTCCCCGTCGCCCGAGTCCCGGTCGTCGGAGGCGTCCCGGGCGAATTCGGCGGGATCGGCGCTGCCGTCGGCATAACCGCGCGCGGCCAGATCCTCGAGGATGGCGATCGCCTTGCGATAGTCGCGTTTAGCGCCAGCGGCGAGGGCGCGGGAAAACTGTGTTTCGAACCAGGTTTTTTTCATACCGTTCGGGGATTATACCATATTCGGCCCATGATCGCGCGCCTACCGCTCCTCGAAATACTCGAAGCCGTCGACGATATCGAGATAGACGCCGTCGAAACCCGCGTCGAGTATCCGCTTGAGATAGGAGGAATCGTTGCCCGTTATTATCGCCTGCCACGCGGGATCCCAATACCGGACCTTGTAGTTGCCCGCCCAATCGGGGTTTTCCGGCTCGAGCCAGGAGGGGCTTCCCGGTTTCCAGGATGCTTTCCAATAATACCGGTAGGTTTCGGCTTCCCCGATGCTCATATAGCAAAGGACGAGGCGCCGGGCTCCCGAAGGCTTCGTCCTGAGCGCCGCGATTTGCGTCGCGGAAAACGCCGACTCGTTCTGGTAGAGGTCCATGACGATGACGTCGTAATTCGTCGCGTCTACCGCGGACACGAAGGAGGCGGCGTCCGGGTAGTGCTCGCCGTTTATGATGTAGAGAAAGTTTTTCGCGTCGGCGAGGCTTTCGACCGCGTCCGGGTTATTGTCCCGGATCGGAGCGGGGTACGCGGGTATCGTCGCGAGATTGCGGTCGCTCGCGGCGAAGGAGATAAATCCTTCCGGCGCGTTGAGCGCGTACGCGTCGTCCATCTTCGCATGGGTCGAGCAGTAATCGGTCGCGAGAACCTCGACGCCGTACCCTTCCCCGAGCGCGCACAGCGACCGCAAGTGCTCGCCGTCCTCGGCGGGCGTTTTCTCGTCGTCCCGGTAATACCCGTAAAACATGCTCTCCCTCCCCGTCCCGTCGATGGCCTCGAGGTACGCGGTTTCCGGAACGCCCGACGCCTCTCCCGTGTCGGTATAGAGTTCCTGCCCGTTTTGGGGGACGACGAGAAAACCGGGATTCGTCGAGCGCGCGTACGCGGCGATGTCCATGACGAAGACGCGCATCTCGGCCCGGTAATCCACGTTGCCGGGGATGTTCCCCGCGTCCGGGGAGGAACCGGAACTCGCGCACGAGGCGAGGAGAAGCAACAGCGCCGGGACGACCGGAAGGACTTCGGGGCGACGAAGAGCGGATAGCGATACGGAGACCAATCGTGAAAGGAGCGTTCTCATGCCGTAAGGATAGCGCAAAAGCCGCCTTTCACGGGCGCCGGCCTGAAAAAAACTTCCTTGCGCGCGAGGCTCCGTTCATGCACAATGAAATCGTAAAAAAGCGAGGATAATCGATGGGACGCACGCTCTATCACCATTTTTACTCGATCGGAAACCGGGCGGCCTCGACGCCGCTCGAGGGGCTCAACGAGGCGATCGTCGCCCGGCGTGACGGCGGCTGCGTCTGGATCGCCTGCGTGGATCCCGAACGCGCGGAACTCGAGCGGATCGCGGAAGAGTTCGCGATACACCCCCTCTCGGTCGCCGATTGCTTCGACGAGGAGCAGATACCGAAGGTCGACGTCTTCCCGGAGTACGCGGCGATCCTCTTCAACGACATCGCCCCCGTCGCCCCGGAAAGGGGGGAATCGGTCGCGGATGGCGAACGGGCCCGTTCGGTCGTCTCCGTGGACATCTCGGAAATCAATCTCTTTTTCGGGAAGGATTACATCGTCTCGGTGTTCCGCGGCGCCACGGCGTCGCGCGTCTCGCCAGAGTCGATCGTCGAGGGGGTCATCAGGTCGCGCCTTCGCGGGGTCCACGGCCCGACGAAGATCCTCCACGTGATCCTCGACCGCGTCATCGAGGACTCGTTCGCGGCGATCGACGGCGTCGGGGACGCGATCGAGGCGCTCGAGGACGAATGCCTCGCCCCGGCAGGCACGCTCGATCCCGCGCGCGCGCACGCGGTCAGGCAAAGCCTCTCGGCCATGCGAAAAAGTCTCTTCCACGAACGCGAGCTGCTCGCCCGCATCGCGCGAAGGGACTCGGGGATTGTCCCGGAAGAGAACGCGATATTCTTCACCGGCCTCGCGGACCACGTCGCGAAGTTCCTCGCCGCGGTCGAGACCGACCGCGAGACCGCCACGAACCTCGCCCAGCTTTCCCTCGCGATCTCGGGCGACCGCATGGCGCGCGAGACGGCGCGAACCAACCGCTCCATGACGCGCCTCACCTTCATCACGACGATATTCATGCCGCTCACCCTCATCGCCGGTATCGGCGGCATGTCGGAATGGACGATGATGACCGGCCAGGATCGATGGAGGGTTTCCTACGCGATCCTCGTCGGGGCCATGACGCTCTTCGGCCTCGTCAACTTCCTCGTTTTACGGCGGCTTAACCGCAAGGGTTGAGTACCGAAGGGCGCGACGACGGCCGAGCCGCATCCCGTTTAAAAAGAAAAAACGGCGGAGGGTATCCGCCGTTCTGTCGCGCGAGGGCCAATTGCCCCCGACGAAACGGTTCCTTACTTCTTGCCTGCCTGCACGAGGGTGACGGCGGCGGTCGTGACGATGTCGTCGACCGAGCAGCCGCGCGAGAGGTCGGAGATCGGCTTCGCGAAGCCCTGGAGGAAGGGACCGTAGGCCTGGGCTCCCGCGAGGCGCTGGACGAGCTTGTAGCCGATGTTTCCCGCGCCGAGGTCGGGGAACACGAGGACGTTCACCTTGCCGGTGACGGGGCTTCCCGGGGCTTTCTTCTGGGTAACGGCCGGAACGAGCGCGGCGTCGGCCTGCATCTCGCCGTCGAAGAGGAAGTCGGGCTTCCGCTCGCTCACGAGCTTCACCGCGTCCTGCACCCGCACGACGTTCGCGTCGGTGCCGCCCGAGCCCTTCGTCGAGAAGGAAAGAAGCGCGACGACGGGATCGGCGCCGATGAACTCGCGGCAGCTCTTCGCGGCCGAGAAGGCGATGTCGGCGAGCTGTTCGGAGCTCGGGGTCGGGATGACGGCGCAGTCGGAGAAGATCATCAGGCCGTCGGCGCCCCACTTCTTGTCGGCCATCTCCATGACGAAGCAGGAGGAGGCGGTTTTCGAGCCCGCGGCCGTGCCGATGACGGTGAGGCCGGCGCGCAAGACGTCCGCCGTGGTGTTTTCGGCGCCGCCGACCATCGAATCGGCGAAGCCCTTGGCGACCATCATCGCGCCGAAGCGGAGAACGCCGGACATGTCGATCCTGGCTTGCTCGGGCGTCATGCCCTTGGATTTGCGCTTGTCGTAATAAGCGTTGGAAAAGTCCTCAAAAAGGGGGGATTTCGCGGGATTGACGACGTGGATGCCGGCGAGCGAGATCCCGACGGACTTCGCGGCGGCTGAAACGGCGGCTTCGTCGCCGAGCAGCGTGACCTGCGACGCGATCTTTTCGTCCATGATCTTCCGGGCGGCCTGAATCGTCCTCGTTTCGGTACCTTCGGGCAGAACGAGTTTATTCTGGTAACTTTTGGCCTTCGCCTTCATGGATTCGACAAAACTCATATTTTGACTCCTTGGAATTGGGAAAATGGATGCGATGTCCAATAGCATACTCCCGTAAGTCGCTTTGGGCAAGCATTTTTGCCGCTAATATAGAAAAAAGCCCGCAAGGCGCGGGCTTTCAGGGATAAAATATCGCTTTATCGGTAGAGATATCGGTTAAGCCAGGCAAAAATCTCCGAGCGAACCCGTTCCCGGGTGCTTTCCTCAACGACCAGTTCATCCCCGTGCGGCGTCGCGTCGAGGGTAATCACGGTCTTCGGGTCGGAAAGTACCGAGGAATATACCTTTTTTTGCGTGTTTACGTACCCCTCTCCGAGGTGATCCCGAAGCGCGTAGATTCCGAGGATCGGGGCGTGGCCCGAAGGCGCCGAATAGAGCTCGGACATCGATAGAAATACCAGCGCCTTCACCGTTACCGGCAACGTCGATTCGAGGGCTGAGAGTATCTTGATCCCGCCATGGCACCCGCCGATAAAGGCCGCGCTCCTCGGGTTGATCCGCGATTCGCACCGCGAGAGGGCCGTTTCGATGCCCTTTTTAAGCTCGGCCGAGCCAGTGAAGTCGGTCCAGCCGATATTGATCACGGCATACCCCGCTGCCGCGAGTTCCTCGGGAAAATCGCCCCAATTTTCCCTGGTCTGGCCGCCGTTATGCGCGAGAATCACGACGGGAAGCCGTCCGCGACCCGCGGGGATGATGACGCGCATGTCATCGATGACGACGTCGATTGCCCCTGACCGGGGAGTGAGTATCGTATACCCGAGAAAAACCACGAGCGCGAGCACGAAGAGCGAAACCGCTGAAACGAGAACGATCCTGACGGTAGTCATGGTACCTCCAAATCCTGCGTTATCCGCCCCGGCGATTCCGCTACCGCGAGGCCTGAGGGCGTTCCGTACCCCGCATAATCGCGCAAGTCGCGGCCGGGTACCATGCACAATCCGCAAAAAAACAAGGACAATGCGCAATACGCGATTCCTTGACAGCCGCACCGTTTCCCTTTAGTTTACACCCATGAGCAACGTCGGAATCCTCGGTCTCGGACGCTTCGGCAAGTTCTGGGCCACCGTCCTTTCCCACTCCCACACCGTGTACGGGTTCAACCGGAGCGTCCCCTCCGAGCCGAACTGTACCCTCGTTACCCTCGAGGAGCTCTGCGCGCTTCCCGTCATCTTCATCTGCGTCCCGATGAGGACCGTCCCCGAGATGCTCCGGAAGATCGCGCCCCTGCTCAAGCCGGGGACCCTCGTCGTCGACACCTGCTCGGTCAAGATGGAACCCGTCCGCTGGATGCGCGAGATCCTTCCCGAGCATGTCGACATCCTCGCGACGCACCCGATGTTCGGCCCCGAGTCCGCGAAAGAAGGGCTCTCGGGTCTCCCGATGATGATGCACCCGATCAGGATGAACGAGGCGGCCTACGCCGAATGGGCTCACTATTTCCGGTCGCTCGGCATCATGGTCGTCGAGATGACCCCCGAGGAACACGACCGGCAGGCGGCCCTGAGCCAGGCGCTCACCCACATGGTCGGCCGGACGCTCAACGTCATGGGCATCGAGGAAACCCCGATAGGCACACTCTGGTACCGAAAGCTTCTCGCGATCGCTCGCCAGGTCGAGAAGGATTCGCCCGAGCTCTTCGACGACATGCAGACCCTCAATCCCTACGCTCCCGCGATGCGGCGCGACTTCGAGAACGCCTGGCGTTCGGTATGCTCCGGCTTGACCGAAACGGGCGATCGCGGCTAGGATTATCAATTATGGTAGACAACAAGGATAACGACCTTCTCGACCTCGACGAAGAGGATTACGATACCGTTCTCGCCCCCGACATCGACTTTACCGGCACCATCCAGTTCGCCGAACCGTTCATGATCAAGGGAAAGGTTTCCGGCAGGATCGACGCGACGAGCGACCTCCTCGTCGACTCTGGCGCCGAGGTCAAGGCGAACATCAACGCTGCGCGCGTCATCATCAAGGGATCGGTCACGGGCGACGTCACCGCGACCCAGATGGTCCATGTATTCAGCTCAGGACGGCTCACCGGCGACGTCACGGCCCCCGAGGTCGTCCTCGAAAGCGGCTGCTTCTTCTCGGGCATCTGCACGATGAACAGGTAACGACAATGAACGTGAACAAACTCGCGGCATTCCTCCTCGCGCTCGGCATTTTTCCGGGCGCGGTCCTTTCGGCGCAGGCAAAGCCCGACGCACTCGCGCTCTATCGCGCGGGAGACTATTCCCAGGCCGTCGACGTCTGCCTCGCGGAGATCGCCGAGTCGCCCCAAAACCTCGAAAGTCACGTAGTCCTGTGCTGGTCGCTCGTTCAGGCGAGGCGATACGAGGAAGCGGACACCTGGGCGGAAAAGGGACGGGCGATCTCGAAGTACGATCCCCGCATCATCGAGATCCAGGCCGAGGCGAAATACTATCGCGGCCTCAACGAGCAGTCGCTCAGGCTCTTCCAGGAATACATCTCCTACGCCCCGAACGGAAGCCGCATCGCCGGCGTCTACGCGTTCATGGGCGAACTCTATCTCCGCATGGCGAAATACCGCCACGCCGACATGGCGTTCTCCGCCGCGCTCCAGCTCGAGAACCTCAACGCCCAGTGGTGGGTCAGGCTCGGGTACGCGCGCGAGATGGCGAAGGACAACCGATACGCGCTCGAGGCCTACTCCAAGGCGCTCGAGCTCAACCCGAACCTTCAGGACGCGATCAGGGGCAAGGAGCGGGTATCCGGCCAGTTCTGACCGGGATCCCGCGCGTAGAGTCAATGACGAAAATCAGGTTCGATACCCTTGGCTGCAAGCTCAATCAGATCGAGACCGAGTCCCTCGCCCACGCCTTTCGCGAGGCGGGCTTCGGGATAGACGACCGGAAACTTTTCGATACCCCCGATATCGAGGGCTCGACGACCCCCGACGATCCGGTCGACGGCGACAATCCCGGGATCCGTCCCGGCGACGGAGAGGCCCTCCTTTGCGTGGTAAACACCTGCACGGTGACCGGGAAGGCGGAGCAGAAGGCGCGGCGGCTCATCCGCTCCCTCCTCCGCGCCTCGCCTTCCGCGACGGTACTCGTGACCGGGTGCTACGCCGAGGTCGAGGAAGCGGCGATCCGGGCCATCGATCCGCGGGTCGCAGTCTTTCCCGGCTCCCGAAAGGGCGCCCTCGCGGATCTCCCCCGCGCGCTGGTCGGGATCCCCGAAACGCCCGACGCTCTCGAAGAGGCGGTCCGCGCTTTCTGCCGCGAAAAAGGACCCGCCCGGGAGACGGTCGCGCTTTCCGAGGTCGACTCCCCCATCCCGGAAACCTTCAAGCTCTCCACGGACGACTTTCTCTTCCATTCGCGCGCCTCGATCAAGGTACAGGACGGCTGCGACAACCGCTGCTCCTACTGCCGGATCAGGCTCGCGCGGGGCAAGGCCGTCTCGCTCGACGCCGATTCGGTCATCGACCGTATCAGACGCATCGAGGATGCAGGCTGGGGCGAGGTCATCCTTTCCGGGGTCAACCTCTCCCAATACCGTTCCGGGAACGCGGACTTCGCCGACCTCCTTGGCCGCATCCTCGCCGAAACGCGCTCGATCGGCATCCGCATCGGAAGCCTGTACCCCGAGCGCGTCGACGAGGCGATCCTTCCCATGCTCGCCGACGAGCGCGTATGCCCGCATTTTCACCTTTCCGTCCAGTCGGGAAGCGACCGCGTCCTCAAGGCGATGCGGCGTCCCTATGAGGCCGACGCGGTGATCCGGGCCGTCGAGCGACTCCGTTCGGCCAAGGACGACCCCTTCATCGCCTGCGACATCATCGCGGGCTTTCCCGGGGAAACCGACGCCGATTTCGCGCTCACGGCCGGCCTATGCGAGCGTGCCCGTTTCGCGGCCATCCACGCCTTTCCCTTTTCCCCGCGTCCGGGCACGGAGGCATGGGACTTGCGGCCACGGGTTCCCGAACGCGTCGCCGGGGAGCGGGTAGCGCAACTCTCGGAGCTCTCCGCGCGCGGCCATCGCGAATACGCGGAGCGATGGGTCGGGAAAACGGTATCTGCCGTCGCCGAGGTCAACGCTTCGGGCGGACCCGTGACCGCCGTCACCGGGAACTACCTTTCGGTCGTCGTGGACGGCTATCCCGAAGATATTCCCCGCGGGAAACGAATAATGGTCAGGATTACCGGGATCGGAACCGCCGCGATGGCGAATCTTGACTGAACCGTCGTATACTAGAAGTAGACCCTCGGCATTTCCTTGAGGTTTTTGACTTCATGGAATACAATCAGGCAATGACGGAGGCACGGGGCATGAAACGACGGCTCGCAATTGCGCTTTTCTCCCTCTCGATCGCGATTCTCGCGACTGGATGTCGCGACCTTTTCACCACCTCGATGGGATCCTCTTTCGCCCGGGACGGGATCAGCATCCCCTCAAGCACCTCGGTCGCGGATCTCGTCGATCTCGCCAAGGATGACAGCGCGACCGACCCGGAGCTCGCGAAAGAGATACTCGACGTGCTTTCGGACAAGACTCCCGCATCGATACTCGCGCTTCCGGCGGAGGACAAGGCGGCCATTCTCAAGCTTGCCACGTCCGCGGCCGTGGACATGGGCACGATCACCGATATCGCCCAGCGCGCCCAGGACGCCGGCGGGGACACCGACGCCCTCGTGGAGGACGCATTCAACAGTTTCGATTCATCGGTCAACCTCGGCGCCATTGAAACACTCCTCGCGGACGCGGACACCCTCCAGACCGCTCCCGTCGACTCCCTCATATTCGCCACCTCGGTGGTGACCGCGGATATCGCCGCGGAGCTCGGAGCCGGCGGAAGCTCGACCGTCATGGACATCCTGGCGAATCCGTCCACGCTCGCGACCTCGGGGTTGAACGCCGAACAGCAGGCGCGCATGCAAACCGTCATCGACGCGGCGGCGACGATCGAGGCAAGGCCGGACGCGGCCGACACCTCTATCGGCGATTTCCAGCTCATCGACTTCCTGAAAGGAACCCAACCATGAAGCAATCGCGGAACCACCGCTTTCCGGCATCGGCGTTCATCCCGGCGGCGCTCACGCTTTTTGCCCTGGCTTCTCCCGCCCCGGCGCAATCGTTCGACTTCAAGCCCATCGCGCCCGAAATCGTGTCCCCCGCCCTCGAGGGCGCAGGCGGCGCGTACAGCGCCCGGGAGGCGGGTTTCGACACCCTTTCGACCAATCCCGCGGCCCTCGCCTTCGTGAGCCGGGAATGGTCCTTCGCGCGGATCGCGTGCGAGGTATCGGGGCCGCTCTTCGACATCCCTTCGGTGCTTGAGGCGGAAGACATGACGACCGGCATTCTTGACCTCGTCAGCGACAATAACGGCGTCAGCCTCGGCTTGAACGTCACCGGCCCGCTCGCGATCGGCAAGGTCGAACGCAATTTCGGGTTTGGCGTCTTTAACCGAACCATAACCGGCGTGAACGTCCCGTCGATCACGCTCGCCAGACTCCTTACCGGCGAGGAATTCCTCTTTGTCGGCGGATACGGACTCACCCTCTACGAGAACGGCCCGCATACGATCGCCGGAGGGTTGCAGTTGAAGGGATTCTTCCAGACCTTCGTCCTGGAAGAAGGGACGGCGATCGACGTGCTCGACACCTTCACGAATCTCGACGTCAACGCGATTCCGGCCGTCCTCTCGACCGGTTTCGGGCTCGACGTCGGCGCGCTGTACCGATACGACAGCAGGTTGAGCGCGTCAATCCTCTGCCGGGACCTCTATACCCCGGTATTCTCGACGCGGTACGCGAATCTCGACGACTTCGTCTCCGGGGACCCCGATTCCGACACGGAGTACGGGCGCCTTACCCCGAATCTCACGATCGGCGCCGCCTACGAGATACCGGTTCCCGCTCGATGGACGACCATCACGCGCTGGGCAGTCATGGCCGACTGGAGGGACACCCTCGCCGTTTTCCGCTTGGTCCACCGGAACGTACTCCTGGACTTCGCGGTCGGAAGCGAGATCGAGCTCCTGGACGTCGTGACCTTCCGCGCGGGCATCCGCGACGCCTATCTCTCGGCCGGACTCGGTCTTGACCTTTCGGCCTTCAAGATCGATTTCGCGATGTACGGTACCGAGCTTGGTCTTGAGCCGGGCGACCGGGCCCTCCTCAACATCGCCCTATCGGCCGCTTTTCAATACTGACGGGACCTGAAATTCCCTTCTGTTGACAAAAGCGCCGGTTTCCTATAGTTTTCTCTACGTTATTCACGACCCGGGCCATTAGCTCAGTAGGTAGAGCAACGCCCTTTTAAGGCGTGGGTCGTTGGTTCGAATCCAACATGGCTCAAAAAAAGGAATCCGACGAGGATTCCTTTTTTTTATTCTTGCGTCAGGATGGATTCCCCCGATAAGCGTGGTATATACTTGTGTGAGGAGGAGCCCAAATCCGCTTGATCGCGCGCACGCGAATGACGGATCGGGTAGATACCGATGACGACGATCCAACGCTATCTTGCGCATAACCTTAAAACACGACGGACAGAGTCAGGGCTCACCCAAGCGGCTCTCGCCGATAAGGTCGGGACCTCGGGCAATTACATCGCGCAAATCGAGCGGGCCGAGAAGTATCCGTCGCCGGGCATGATAGACCGGATCGCGCAGGCGCTCGAAGTCGATCCCGCGGATCTCTTCGCCAGAAAGGCCGACACGGTCACGAATCCCTGGAACCTGTAAGCCTGTATCCCCTTCCGCCTTCATTCGTTTCGCGGTATACTGACCTGAAAGCGCCCGTCCGGCAATAACGCCTATCGCGGTAAGTCCGGAATTCACGGGCCCCGGAGACGAATCATGCTAAAAATCAACGATTACATTGCCGCTTGGCCCGATATCGACTTCCCGAATTTCATCGCCTGGATGCGCCATGGAAGGGATCGGTGGCCCGAGCGTGTCGCCGTACGATACCGCGCGGGCAGAAACGTCGAGTTCGACGAATGGACCTACGCGCGCCTCTTTGACGCTGCCGAGGCTTTCGCGCGCGCGCTTCGCGGCGCGGGGCTCTCGAACGACGATCGCGTCGCGCTCTGGGCAGAGAACCGCCCCGAGTGGTGCGCGGCATGGCTGGGCGCGGTCAGGGCCGGGTGCACCGTCGTCCCGATAGACGCATCCCTTTCGGAAGACGACGTGGCGGGAATCCTCGGGAAAGCCGAGCCGCGGGCACTTGTCGTTTCGGGCAAAAAGAAGGACGCCATCACCCGTTTCCGCGACGCGGCGCCCTCCATCGCCCTCGCCGTACCCATCGGCGGGGAATGGGAAGCGCTGCTCGCCTCGGCGCCGGAGGATACACCGCTCCCCGCTCCCGAAACCATTCCGGGAGACCACGCCGCCTCGATCATCTTTACTTCGGGAACGACCGGCATCGCGAAGGGCGTCGTGCTCTCTCACCACGGGATCATCGCGAACATCAACGCCTCGATCATGTCCCTTCCCATCTATGACCGCGACGTGTTCATGGGCGTTCTCCCGCTCCACCACACCTATCCGACGACCTGCGCGTTTCTCTCGCCGCTGACCGTCGGCGCGAGCCTGACCATTTGCGATAAGGTGGTCGGCAAGGTCATCATCGACGATATACGCGACTCTCGCGGCACCATCATGATCGCGGTCCCCCTCCTCTACGACAAGCTCGCCTCGGGACTCCGCCACGGTTTCAGGGAACAAGGCGCGTTGGCGTCGTCGCTCGTGGCGACGCTCATGACCCTGTCGCGCTTTTTCCGGGTGGTCCTCCGCTCGCGCGCGGTCGGGGCCGTTTTACTTTCGGGCATAAGAAGGAAGGCCGGACTCGGTTCCATCAGGCTTCTCGTCGCCGGCGGCGGCGCGCTCGACCCCTCGGTCGCCGATTTTTTCGACGACCTCGGGTTTAACATCGTGCAGGGCTACGGCATGAGCGAAAACGGCCCGCTCATCACGACGAACACTATCGGGCGAAAGAACAACAAGTCCGCAGGCCTCGCCGTGAAGTACACCGACGTCAGGATCGTCGACTCGGGGGAGGACGGGATCGGCGAGATCGTCGTCAAGTCGCCGTCCCTCATGAAAGGGTACTTCCGCAATCCCGAGGCGACCGCCGAGGCAATCGGCCCCGACGGATACCTCAGGACCGGGGATCTCGGGTACCTCGACGGAGACGGCTTCCTTTTCATCACCGGAAGGCGAAAAAACCTCATCGTCACCGCCGGCGGCAAGAACGTCTATCCCGAGGAGATCGAGGCGCGCTTTGCCGGCATCCCGGCGATCGCCCAGGTCCTCGTCCTCCCGAGAAAGGGCGCGAAGGGCGAGGAAATCGCCGCGATCTTCGTGCCTGACCGCGAATGGCTCAGGGGTCGCTACGGGGAACGGGGGGCGGAGCGGGAATTCGCGGAGAACCTCATTCGCGAGGAGGTTCAGCGGGTTAACCGCGAGCTCGTCTCGTACCGGAAGATCGCGAGCTGGGGCATCCGCGAGAGCGAGTTCGAGCAGACGGCCACGAAAAAGATCAAGCGCTTCCTGTACCGCGATTATGACGCGGCTCTCGGCGTTTGAAGATTGTACGAACGGTCGAGGTATGCTATAGTAAAGGGACCTATTTCAAGAGGAGACATCGATACCATGAACAAATCGGAACTGATTGACGCAATCGCCGAGGAAACCGGATTAACCAAGAAGGACAGCGAGGCTTCGCTCAAGGCGTTCATCAACACCGTCAGCAAGGAGCTCAAGAAGGGCGGCACCGTCCAGCTCATCGGCTTCGGCACCTTCGAGGTCGGAAAGCGCGCCGCGCGCGTCGGACGCAACCCCAAGACCGGCGAGAACATCAAGATCAAGGCGTCCAAGAACCCGAAGTTCAAGGCGGGCAAGGCCCTCAAGGACCTCGTCAACAAGAAGTAACGACGCACCCCGGACGTTTCGCGCTCGTTCGCGCGTTCCGGGCATCGGTACTTGCGGGCCGGATCGGCACGGGGATCATCTCCGTGCGCCGATCCGGTTTTTTTTTTGAAGACACCCTCAGCGAGTCCGGGAACCCGCTTGGTATCCCCGCGATTCCGTCAAAGTTCCCTATCGTTAACATTTTTTCCTTGACAGATCTACTGAATTCCGAGTTATACTGTCATCAACATTTCAATCGCAAAAGTCATCACCTTAATAACGCACCGAAGGAGTCTTCCCGATGATGACTGATGGGTCATTTTTCAATGCCGAAGTAAATCCGCTAATTTTCGATACCGTTCCCATCCCCGTAGCCCTCGTCGATTCGTGCGCGAACACGATCCTTTATCTGAACGACTCCTACTGCGACCTGCTCGGAAGGGATCGCGCGGAGATCATCGGGGAAAGCTGGGAACGCTTCACCCATCCCGAGGACATCGAGCGGACCTACAACGCGCTCGCGCCCTTCCTGTCCGGCCAAATGCCGAAGGTTTCCCACGATAAACGGTACATACGAAAGGATGGCCATATCGTTTGGGCGAATCTCACGGTTTTCCGACAGCAGGATAAAACACCCGCGAACGCGCACATCGTCATCGCGAACAACATCACCTCCCTCAAAAAGAAGGAAGCCCTTCTCCACTCGAGGACGGTCGAGCTCATGCGCACGAGGGAGGCGATCTTCAGCTCGATGGCGGTCCTCTCGGAATTCCGCGACCGGGAAACGGGCGAGCACATCCTGCGCACGAGGCTCTACGTCAAGCTGCTCCTCGAAAACCTTCCCGGGGAACGGCCTTTTAGCCAACGGGCCATCTCGCTCATCGCGAGCTCGGCGATCCTCCACGACATCGGGAAGGTCGGCATCCCGGACACGATACTCCTCAAGCCGGGAAAGCTCACGGAAAGCGAATTCGAGGTGATGAAGACGCACACCCTCCTCGGCGCCCGGGCGATCGCGCAAACCCAGCGCTCGATGCAAAACGACTCGTTCCTCTCGTTCGCGAAGGAAATCGCGGAATTCCACCATGAGCGGTGGGACGGCACGGGATACCCCTACGGACTGTCCGGTGGGGAAATCCCCCTGACCGCGCGCGTCATGGCGATCGCGGACGTATACGACGCGCTTCGCTCGGAACGTCCCTACAAGGAAGCGAGCCCTCATGGGGCCGCGGTCAGCGTCATCATGCACGAGGCGGGCTCGCACTTCGATCCGAACGTCACCGGAGTCTTCTGGGACATCAGGGACGAATTCGAGCGCATCGCGTCGGCCGAGAAGGAACATCTCGAGCGGGAACTCGAGGAAACGCCCGTCATGCTGTACGACTGAACAGGGGGACGGGGACGATTCGCCATTTTTCGGTTGCGGATCGATCGATTAAAGCCTATACTGACATAGAGATAATTTAATAAGGAGGGATTCATGGCGCTCAAGGCAATGGATTTATTCGAGGCCTATACCCAAAACAAGCTTCCGATGGACGAGGGCTACATCGTCACGTCGTATTTCAAAGCCGACTCGGCCTACAGCATCTACGAGATTGTCTCCTACTCGGCGGTCAAGGACATCTACGCTTCCGGCAACGGCATAACCTTCCAGACGAACGGGAAAAAGCTGTTCATCCTCGTCGAGCCGTCGACCTATAACCACAAGGCCATCGAGCCTTATTGCCGCTCTGAAGGATACCAGATACCGCTTCGTTTCAGCGAGGCGAACATCATCACCGCGAAAAACCAGTCGAAGGTCATCTTCAACAAGGAACCCCAGCAGGCGATTTCCGCGTTCACGATCCTCAGACCCGAGGGCATCAATTTCGCGTTCCTGTTCTTCACGCAGCCGGGCGTCTTCGACTCGATGGAACTCTTCTTCTCGAAGACCCTCAGCGCCGAGGCCGGCCTTCCCCAGGCAGATGCCGCGAAGGCTGCCAAGTCGATCGCGAAGCTCGCGTCGGAGAAGCTGACCTGGCCGAAAGACCGCGAATGACCGGGATTCTCGCCGTATACGGGCTCAAAACCCTCGATTACGGCTATCTCGCGCGGTTCTATCCCGCGACGCGACTGCAAGAATCATGCGAAAACCGGAGCCTCCCGCTCCGGTTTTTGTTTCCCCGGGACGTCCCCGCATTCCTCGACCCCGCGGCGGGGAACCCGCTCGAGTCCGGAAACAATCCTTCAGTGAGCGATATCGCCGCGACGAGACTTCCCTCGCGGGGCGATTTCCCGCCCGGAGACACCGTTTGCCTCGTCAGGGGACGGGTTCCGCCCGGGACGATCAGGCTTCTCGAGTCCGCGGGGTATCGTTGCGTCAATTCCGCGAAGGCAACGGAGACCGCGAACGACAAACTTGAAACCGCCCGATTGCTTGACCGCCTCGGGATACCCACGCCGAAAACCGCCGTCATCGCAACCCTCGACGACGCCTTCGATCCCGGAGAATACCCCCTGATCGCGAAACCGCGCCATGGGAGCCGCGGGGACCGCGTCCGACTCGTCGGGACGCGCGCGGAAGCCCATGCGCTTTCCGCCGCGTCGCCCCTCGCGGACGACGAATGGCTCTTCCAGGAATACGTCGCGAGCTCGCGCGGCCGGGACCTCCGCGTGTTTTTCGCGGATGGCCGCGTCGTCGCCGTCGTCGAGCGAAGCGCGACCTCGCTCGTCTCGAACGCCTCCTCGGGCGGCGAGATGCGCATTGCCCGATTCGGGGCCGGCGAAATCGGGCCCTGGATCGACAAGACACGCCTCATCGCGCGGGAGGTCGGCCTTTGGTACGGAACGGTCGACTTTCTGTATCGGTCCGCTCCCGGCACTCCCGGCCGCCCAACGGAAGACCCGCTCGACCTTACCGTCTGCGAGGTCAACGCCGCTCCCGGCTTCGAGGCGCTCGAGGCGGCGACGGGCATCGACGTCGCGGGTACGCTCGTGGACGGCCTCACGCATTCCGTTCCGGGCTGACCACGGAACACCCGTTCCCATGGCTCAATACGCGCGCGGCTTCCGGGCCGGAGTACCGTAACGCCGCGCGTGGAAAAAAAAAGCGAGAATCGCCGTTTTACTGCTTGAAATTCCTTCCGCGATGCGCTACCAATATAGCAAACGATTGCGCAAACGATTGCGCGAAAAAGTACACCTGCGCAAGGAGGATACTATGCGAAGGAAAACATCAAGTCTGGAACGGTATATGCTCTTTTTCGGGCGCCAATTTCCGCTGAACTTCGGTTTTCAGGTAACGATCTCGGGCGCCTTCAACCCGGATAAAGCGCGCTCGGTTCTCGTCGGTCTTTCCAAACGCCACTCGATCCTCTTCGCCCATCAGGAATACACGGTCGGCAAGCAGATGGACCTCGTCTTCGATCGCGTTCCCGACTTCCCGATCACGGAACGGACGGAACGCGGCGCCTGGCAGGAGATTCTCCTTTCCTGCATGATCCGGGAGTTCAACCCGTTTACCGGCCCGTTATTCACCCTTGACTGGCGCGCGACGGGCGGAACGTCCGAGCTCTTCTTCGTGTTCCAGCACGGCGCGTCGGACGGCATCGCCGCGACCTACTTCATCGACGATTTCCTGAAACTGTACGCGGGACTCCACGTACCGATCCCCGATACGCCCGCCCTCCCGAACCTCTACGACGTGCTCGACGAAAAGCTCTACGCCGAGCTCCTCACGCGCCCGGAACCCGACTGGAAAAAGGAGGAGCCTCCCGCGCCGAAACCGTTCGAAATGCCCAAGTACAAGGCCCCGGAGTTTTACCTTCGCACCTTCAAGCTCTCCGGGGAAGGGACCGCCCGGCTCGCGTCCCGGGCGAAGGAAGCGGGCCAGACCGTGCACAGCTGGCTCGGCGCGCTCATCATGAAGGAATCGGCCGCGATATTCGGTCCCGAATCGGGAATGAACCGGACGATACAGTGCCCGGTCGACTTCCGCCAGTACCTCAAGGAGGAATGGCGGCCGATCGCGGGCGTCTATAACGGCATCGTCAAGGCGAAGCTCGACTGCGAAAAACCCCTTCACGAGATGGCGACCGCGATCAAGGAAGGCATCCAGGCCTCGCGCGCGGGAGCGAAGGACATCGAGGACTACTTCCATTTCCGCGACTCCTTCGACGGCATCGAGGATCCCGAGTCCCTCATGATGAGCTTCCCGCCCGACCCGCTCGACTACGATTTCTCCTTCTCCAATCTCGGTCGCACGGTCGTCGCGGGAGCCTACGGAGACGTCGCGGTCAGCGAGTTCTACGGTCCGATCTTCACCTCGGTGAACGGCGAGACCGTCATCGGGCTCAACACGACGGCGGGTGCCTTGCGCATGTCACTGATTTTCGACCGGACGATAGCGAACGCGAAGAAGTACGAGGCGCTCGGCGACCGGATCGAGGCGGTCCTCGGCGGGCTTTGACCGGGCGCGCCGCTATCGCTCGCCGAGAAGGGCCTTGAGCTCCTGGATCTCGGCGGCGAGGCGCGCGCGTTCCATTTTCTGGAACTTCTGCGGAACCATCTCGCGGCTCGTGCACTCGAGGACGGCGACGAGGTTCTGCAACTCGATCTCGTGGGGATAGGCAGGGGGGATGAAGTCCTTGATCGTCTCCTCGAGATCCTCCTTCGTGACGATGACGCGGTTATCGATCGTCGCGTTCATCTTCGCGCGGACGAGAATCGCCTCGATGTCGGCGCCCGACACCTCGAACTTGAAACCCTTGAAGATATCGGCGAGCGGAAAATCCTTCACCTTGATGTCGAGCTTCCGCTGGAGCGTCCTGAAGAGCTCGGCCTTGTCCTCCGCGGTCTCCGGGTAAAAGAGCGCGAGATGCTCCTCGGCCCGGCCCTGCCGCTTGAGGTCGATCGGGATGAGGTCGGGACGGCACGAGATGAGGAACCAGACGATCTTCCCGCGGTACTCGGTGTTACCCATGAAGTTCGCGATCTGGGCGAACACGCGGCTCGTCGTGCCGGAGTCTCCCTCGGTGTCCCTGTCGCCGAGGAAGGCGTCGGCCTCGTCGATCATGACCGCGACCGGCGCCATGGCCTTGAGGATGTTGAGAACCTTCTCGAGGTTCGACTCAGTCGCGCCCTGCCACTTCGAGCGGAAATTCCTGAGCTTCACCATCGGCACGCCGATCTCGCCGGCGAAGGCCGAGACCATGAAGGTCTTCCCGGTGCCGACGGGCCCCGCGATGAGGTAGCCCATCGGGAGGACGTCGGTCCGTCCCTGCTTGATCGCGCGCGCGGCGCGCTGGAACCGTTTCTTGACGAACTCGTGGCCCGCGACGAACGAGAGGTCGTGGTCGGTGTCGACGAACTCGAGGAGGCCCGCGGCCTCGTTCTCGATGATCGCGCGCTTTCGGTCGCGAAGGTAGTCGAGGGTCACGGGCTTGTCCTCCTGGAAGGACTCGGCGACGAGCTGGTTGAGGTTCATGAGGTTGAGCCCAGAGGTAAGGGCCCCCATCCGCTCGCCGGTGAGACCGCGCTCGAGGAGGAGCATCTCGCGGCTCGCGAGAAACTCGAGGAAATCGGTCCTCACCGAGGCGTCGGGAAAGGGGATCGTCACCTTGACAGTCGACGGCGACGAGGATAGGCGCGGGTTGATGTCGGTGAGGTTCTCGGTGAGCATGACGATCGACACGTCGCCGCGGGTGAATTGCGGCTCGTGCGACCAGCGGTTCAGGGTGACGAGGCAGTAGCGGTCGACCTCGTCGAGGTTTCCGATCTCGTCCGCGGGCACGATCGTCTCGGCGTAGTCGATGATGAGCACGATCCGGAGGTCCTTCGGGATGTTCATGACGAAGTAGCGCTCGAGATAGTCGAAGGCCTTGACCGGGTCGCGGGAAAGGAAATCCTCGGGGGACACGTCGGGATACCGCGCGGTCATCGCCTTGAGGTAGTCCTTCTCCATCTGGGACATGCAAAAGGAGATCCCGCTTGATTTGTCGTAGAAGACGATGATGTCGCGGTTGCCGAAGAGAACCTCCGAGATGTAGTCCTGGATGCGGACGAACATGAACTCGCCCTCGTTCATCTGGTGCGGCAAAAAGTCGCGGATATTCCCGTGGACGAAGTAGAGGTTGGCGGTCTTCGAGCAGTATTTGACCGAGAGTTCCTGCGCCCAAGCCGGAAGGATGTTGATGAAATCGAGATTCTTCTTGATGAGCTGCTGACTTTCCGCCATGGTTCCCCCCGGTTTTCACCATTTAACACCAGAATTCCCGAAAAGACAACCTGAAAGGAAATCGGGGGAGATACCGGCTTTCCGCGTCCCGTCGGCTTGTATTTTCCGCCGAGATACGGTATTTTTTACGTCATACCAACCGATAAGGAGTCCATTATGGCTTTCAAGATCAATCCCGACGCCTGCATCAACTGCGGCGCTTGCGAGGGCGAGTGCCCGGTCAACGCGATCAGCGAGAAGGGCGACAAGCGCGTCATCGACGCGGCGACCTGCGTGAGCTGCGGCGCCTGCACGAGCGCCTGCCCCACCGAGGCGATCTCCGAGGAGTAATCCGGGGTGAACCCCATAAAACCGTAGCGTTACCCGCTACGGTTATTTTTTTAAAGGGTGGACGCGGGTTCACGCCAGGATGTTCCGGACGAAAGAAGGGAAATGCCATGCTGAGAAAGATCATCAAAGGCTACGGCGCGCTCTTGCGCTCGATCGTCGGTTTTCTCGCGCTCCTCGCGGTCGCGGTAGCTGTCGGCGCGGCCATCGTGTGGCCGCTGTGGCGCCTCGCCGACGCGAGCCCGGCCGTCTACACCGTGGTCTTCTCGGGCATCTTCGCCCTCGTCGTCGCCATTGTCGCCGGAAGCAGGATGCGCCTCGCGTTCAGGCGCGACCGGCGCGGCTTTTGGCTCTCGGTCGCGCGGAAACTCACGATCCTCGCAGGGGTCGTCGCTCCCGTCCTTCTCGTTCTCGCGCGGGCGCGGCTTCTCGCCCTCCTCTCGCTTGTCCTCGCCGTCGCGCTCTACGGCTTTCTCGCGTTCGCCCTGGCCACGCCCCGCCGGGCGGAAGCCGACGACGAATGACCTCGCCCGACCCGGCCCGCTTTCGGGGCCGGCTCGCGCTCCCGCTCGCGTTCCTCGCGTTTCTCGCCTTCAACGGGGGTTCCCCGGATACCGGCCGTCTTTTCGCCGACGAGGCGCGGGGCGCCTCGCCCTATCCCGCGATCCCGAGCCTTTCCCCGCTCGATCCCGTCTTCAAGCAATACTCCGACGACGTACTCGAGGCGCGCATGGCCCTCGCCGCGCCGAAGCAGGGCGTCGCCCCGCCGGTCAGGCTCTATTCCTACCGGGCACGCGCGGGAGACGACCTGTTCTCGATCGCGGCGCGATTGAGCGTCCCCTACGATTCGATCGCGAGCCTCAACCGCATCGCGTCCTCGGGAGAAGCGCTCTCGGGGAGGGTCCTCCTCCTCCCCACCCTTCCCGCCCTCTACCTCCCCGATCGGGCGGGCAACACCCTCGAGAACCTCCTCCTGTCGTCCTTCGATCCCGATGACCCGACCATCCTGTCGTTCTCGATCCGGGATCCGGTCACGCAAGGGAAGCGCGCGGTCCACTGCATTCCCGGAGCCGTCTTCGACGGTACAGTCCGCGCGTTTTTCCTCACGCCGAGCTTCCGCTTTCCGCTCCCCGCGGGCACGGTGACCTCCTCGTTCGGGATGCGGAAGAATCCCGTCACGGGGAACCTCGTCTTCCATCACGGCGTCGACATCGCCTCTCCCCGCGGCACCCCGGTTTCCGCGTGCGCGGACGGCACGGTCACCTATACGGGCTACGACAGCGTATACGGGAACCATGTCGTCATCAGGCACGATGGCGGCAAGGAAAGCCTCTATGGCCACCTCCAGACGGTAAAAACCGAGTTGCGCGATCGGGTTAAATCCGGTACTATAATAGGCACGGTCGGCTCGACCGGGCAATCAACCGGACCCCACCTCCATTTCGAGTTGCGCGAAAACGGGATCCCGAAAAACCCGGTAGGCTACCTCAAAGGGAACTGACGGATATGAAAACGTTACGATTCGCACTGACCGTCCTCCTTCTCGCGTCCGCACTGGCGCTCGCGGGCGCGGAATCCTTCCGGGTGCGCTCCATGACCCCCGTGATCGTCGATACCCAGCGACCGGAACCCCAAACCGCCGAGATCGGCTATAACGACGCGATCGGGATCCTGCTCCCGAAAGCCAACCCCTTCCTGAAAGGCGTCGAGATCGAGGTCAGGATTCCCCAGGAGATCCTCGAATTCCGTAACAGCATGGCCTATGGCGTCTATCGGCTTCCCCAGCCGACGCCGACCGACAAGACGATCGACTACCAGGCCGAGATGGTCACGATACAGCCCTTGCCGTCCCGGCTCTCCTTCGTCCTCCAGATCCCGTTCCAGAAAGGTCACGGGCTGAAAACCGGCCCCTATTCCACCGTGGTGCCCTTTATCCATGACGCGTCGAAGGGCCCGCTGGTCTTCCGGCTCCTGCCCGTAATGAAGGGCCTGCCCGAGAACATCGAGAGACTCTCCTTCGCGGTGAAGGTTAAACCGATCCTCACCGAGGAGGGAGGCTTCAGGCTCAAGATCGATTATCCCGAGACGAACCCCAAGCCGGTCAGCGTCCGCGTCGACGAGATCCTCGTCACCAATCCCGAAAGCCTCCAGATCCTCGCGCCGGGAACCCACCATCTTTCCATCGTGGCCGACGACTACCGGAACGAGGTGAGGGTATTTACCGTCGAGTCGGCGAAAACGACCGAGATGACCGTCGCGATGCGCGGAACGACGCCGAGGATCTTTCTCGTAGCGCCCGAGAACGCGCGGGTGAAGATCGACGGACAGCCGGTCGAGAATACCCGCGAACCGCGAACGATCGAGCCCGGCGAGCACGCGATACTCTTCACGATCGGCGATTACGAGATCGCCCGGCAGGTGACGATCGAAAAGGGGCACGACTACACCGTTTCCATGCTTATCGACGTGAATTTCGCGGAAAACCCGTAATTTCCCTCAAGAAAAACCGGCGCGATACCGAAAAATAAGTATCGGGCAGTTCAGTTCCCCTCCCACCCACTGACTGTCCGATAGCCTGATGGGCGGGCCGGTATTCCGATACCGGCTCTTTTTTTTGCCCGACAAGTCCCGCCTTGTAACAACCAGCCGTTTATGGTTATTATTCCAGGTATGTTTGAGAAGGAAACGCGCAAGATCACCATACCGGTGATTCTTCTGATCATCGCCGCGATCGTCTGCGGCACCATGCTCGGCCTTGGGTTGGCGTTCACCAGGAACCTGAAAAACCAGGAAAACTTCACGGAATTCAACCCCGCGCTTCCCACGCGCATCCTCGACGTCCACGGGGACCTCATCACGGAATTCGCCTCCGAGGAAAAGCGCGAGATGATCACCCTCGATCAGCTCCCCACGCACATGATCAACGCCCTCCTTACCCGGGAGGACCAGATCTTCTACAAGCACCACGGCTTCAGCCTCAAGGCGATAGGACGGGCCGTCGTCGGGAAGCTCACCGGACGCTCGCTCGGCGGCGGCAGCACCATCACCCAGCAGCTCGCGGGCACGCTCTATTGCGACCGGAGCGACTACTCGATAAAGCGAAAGGTCAAGGAACTGTGGTGGGCGCTCCAGCTCGAGCGCCGATACTCGAAAAACGAGATCCTCGAGCTCTACCTCAACAAGATGTATTTCGGCGGCGGCACTTACGGCGTCAACGCGGCGTCGAAGTTTTACTTCGGCCACGACGCGACGGAGATCACGCCCGCCGAAGCCGCGCTCCTCGTCATCCAGCTATCCAATCCCGCCTACTACAATCCCTTCGAGCACCCGAACCGCGCGATGGAACGCCAGCAGGAAGTGCTCCGCCAGATGGTCGAGATCGGCTATCTCGACAAGAAAACGGCCGACGACTCCTTCGGCGAGTATTGGGCCGGCTTCGACTACACGCGCACCGCGAGCTCGGCCTGGCTCACCCGGGACGATAAGGCGCGCTGGTTCTCGGAGTACGTCAGGCGCGAGCTCGAGACGATGATGTACGGCTCGATGGACATCTACTCGGGCGGCTACACCGTCCACACGACCCTCGATCTCGCGCATCAGGCCGCGGCCGACAAGGTCATGGCCGAGTACCTCGAGATCGCCAACAAGCGTTTCCGCGCGTCGAGCTCTACCCGATTCGCCCAAGGGGACGAGTACGCCAAGATCACCGAGCTCCTCGCGCTCGCCTTCAACCTCCCGCAGCTCGCGGTCTCGGGCGAGCGGATCCACGTGAAGTCCCTCGCGTACTACGAAAAGAAGGTGAACCCGGTCATCGACGTCGTGTCCCTCCTCACCGGCCTCGACGCGCTCAAGATGCAGACGAACCGCGCGAACGCGATGGCCCAAGCGGGAGCGGCGAAGACGACGGTCGAGGGCGCGCTCATCAGCGTCGAGAACGACACCGGCTACATCACCGCGATGGTCGGCGGAAGCAAGTTCGACCAGTCGAACCAGGTCATCCGCGCGACGCAGGCCTCGGTCCAGCCGGGCAGTACCTTCAAGCCGCTCTATTATTCCGCCGCGATCGATTCGCGCAAATACACCGCGGGCTCGCTCATCGAGGATACCCCGATCGTCTTCTACAACGACGGCGTTCCCTACACCCCGCTCAACTTCAAGGGCGAGTGGAAGGGCACGGTCCTTTTGTGGGAGGCACTCGCGCATTCCATGAACGTCCCGTCGCTCCGCATCCTCGACGGCATCGGGTTCGACGCCGCGATCGGGCGCGCGTCCACGCTTCTCGGCTACCGCGACAAGGCGACGATCGACCGCGTCTTCCCGCGCGTGTACTCCATCGGACTCGGCGTCATCTCGGTCTCGCCGGTCCAGATGGCGAAAGCCTTCGCGACCTTCGCGAACGAGGGCCGCGAGGTCAACCCGATCGCGATCCGCTCGGTCGAGGACCGGAACGGCAAGACGATACTCGATCCCGAGAAGGAACTCCGCCTCGAGCAGAAACGGAAGGGAAGCGCCACCCAGCTCATCAGCCCTCAGAACGCCTGGATCATGACGGACCTCCTCAAGAACACCCTCCGCGTCGGAACCCTCGGCTGGGCCTCGGGCTTCGAGCGTAAGTTCACCTTCAAGGACCAGAACGGGAAGAACTACACGATACCGGCGGCGGGAAAGACCGGCACGACGCAGAACTGGGCAGACGCCTGGACCGTCGGGTACACGCCGTACTTCACGACCGCGATCTGGTTCGGCTTCGACCGCCGCGGACTCTCGCTCGGACTCGACAACACGGGCGCGACCCTCGCGGGCCCCGCCTGGGGCGACTACATGAACAAGATCCACGACGGGCTCCCCTACCGCGACTTCGTCAAGCCGCAGACCGGACTCGTCCAGGCGACCGTCTGCCAGAAATCCGGGCTACTGCCGACGGCGAACTGCACGGAAGGCACGGTCTCGCTCTATTACCTTGAAGGAACCCAGCCGACGAGCTACTGCGACTATCACGAGAACGGCGAGAACCTCAAGCGAATCGCGGTCGAACGGCTTCAGGGCGCGAGCATGTCGGTCGGGCAAAAGCCGATCTCCATCGACTCGGGCTCCCTTACCCTCGATCCCTCGCTCTTCGGCGACGAACCGCCAAAGTCCAACGGCGGTACGAACGGCTCGACGGGAGGAACCTCCGGCAACGGCGGGGCCGATCGCGAACCGGCCCAGGCGCCGGTATACAATCCGTTGCTCCAGTAACCGAGGAACCGGTCATGCAGATTCCCGTCGACGACATCAAGGTAGGACGCAGGGCACGGAAAACCGCCGAGGGGATCGAGCCGTTGATGGACAGCCTGAAGCGCTACGGACTCCTGAATCCCATCACGGTCAACGCGCGCTACCAGCTGATAGCCGGGGCCCGGCGTCTCGAGGCCGCGCGCCGCCTCGGCTGGAGAACGATCAACGCCGTCATCCTCGAGGAAACCGACCGCGCCCTCGAGCTCGAGCTGGAACTCGAGGAAAACACCCAGCGCGTGAGCCTGAGCGACGAGGAACTCCTGGCCGCCTTTACGCGGCTCGAGCGCCTGAAAAACCCGAGCGTACTCGAGCGAATCGGGCGCGCGATCGCGGATTTCTTCAAATATCTCTTCGCGTTCCTCTTTCCGCGCCGTTCGTAAAACCCGAAATCTTTTTACATAACCCGATTGCATTCGCCGACGTACCGACTATAGTTTGAGGTAAATCCTGTTATGGAGGTACCTATGAGGTCACGTTGGTTATCGTTCGCCGTTCTGGCAACGGCGCTTATCCTTTCGGTTGGATGCCAATCCTCGGGCGGCGATGACGGGGTTACCGCTCCCGACATGGGAAGCGCGGTCGATCTTCCCTCGACCGGAGGGACAAGCCCGACCACTGAGGAGGAGGCTTTAACGCTATTCTCCGGCGCCGCCAGCGCCCTCATGAGCCAGATAGAAACGAGCGGCTACACGCCGACCGGCTCGGCGCGAGCGGCGAGAGCGACCAGCGACCAAAGCGGCGTCATATCCTGGACGGGCTCGTACGGCGGCGGAACCGTCGATATCAGCGGCACTTACGCGAGTTTATCGACCATACCCGACGAATACATAGCGCTCGCGCTCGGCGGGTCGCTCCCCAACAGTACCTTCGCCATAACGTCGTCGCTTGACCTCGACCTGAGCGGGACGGTATCGGCGGTTGAGTTGAGCCATGAAGGGAATACGTATACGGTCAGCGGCAGGATGGTCGAGGAGATCGCCTCGAACACGAATTGCGTGATCAGGACGACTTCAAGCGGGCTGCTGCAGGACGCGACCATCAGCGGGACATACGCAATGACGCTCGTTTACGGCATGGCCATGTCCGTCGTGAACCAAGGAGGCGTCGGCGCGAAGTTTATCATTTCCGTCGCCGCGTCGGGATCGGGTCAGCTCGACGACCCGGAAGGGGACGCTTCGGTCGACGGAACCGCCACGCTCACCGTCTATGACGACGCCAACACGGTTTTGTACGAAATCGACTTGACCTCGGAAGAGATGCCCGGTTCGGGCGGATTCGAATAAGCTCCGTCGCGCCTGGACAATAAAAAGGCTTTCACCGTCACGGTGAAAGCCTTTTTCGTTGCAGGGTACGCACGTCGTGAGAAGGATTTCCCCGCGAATCACGCGCGCCTCGAGCCATGCGCCTACTTCGCGATGACGCGCATGAACTTTTTCTTGCCCGCGCGGAGGATGAGCTCTCCGTCCGCGTCGAGTGAGTCGGCGCCGACAGTCGCCTTCACGTCCGTTATCGCCCGATCGGCGACGGTCGCTCCACCCTGCTCGACGAGACGCCGCGCGTCGCTCTTCGTGGCGGCGAGCCCCGCGTCGAAGAAGAGGTCGATCACGCCGATCCCCGATTCGAAGCGTACCCGCGCGATCTCGGCCGTCGGCATGGAAGCCTTGTCGCCGCCCGAGCCGAACGCGGCCTTCGCGCCCGCGAGCGCCTTCTCGGCCTCGTCCTTCCCGTGGATCTCCTTCGTCACCTCGAACGCGAGCCGCTCCTTGGCGGCGTTGATGTCGCCCGCCATGATCGAGTCGATCTCGGCGACCGAAAGGAAGGAGAAAAGGAGGAGGAACTTACGCACGTCGGCGTCGGTGACGTTTCGCCAGTACTGAAAAAACTCGTACGGCGTCGTCATCGCCGGATCGAGGAAGAGCGCGCCCTTCTCGGTCTTGCCCATCTTCTTGCCGTCGCTCGTGGTGACGAGCGGGAACGTAAGGCCGTACGACTCGTGCCCGTTGATGCGCCTGATGAGCTCGATGCCCGCGACGATATTGCCCCACTGGTCGTCGCCGCCGATCTGGAGCGCGGCGCCGTGGCGCTCGTTGAGCTGGAGGAAGTCATAGCTCTGGAGGAGCTGGTAGTTGAATTCGACGAAGGAAAGTCCGGTCTCCATGCGCTTTCGGTACGCCTCGAAGGTGAGCATGCGGTTCACCGAGAAATGCGAGCCGATGTCGCGGAGGAAATCGATGTAGTTGAGGTTCGCGAGCCAATCCTTGTTGTTCGCCGAGCGCACCGATTTCTCGTCGAACTTGACGAAACGGTCGATCTGCGCCTTGATTGACGCCGCGTTCGCGTCGATCTGATCGTAGGTGATCATCTTGCGCATCTCGGTCTTGCCCGAGGGATCGCCGATTCGCGCGGTGCCGCCGCCGATGAGGACGATGCCGACGTGGCCCGCCTCGACGAGGTGCCGGAGCGCGAAGACGGGGAGCATGTGCCCGATGTGCGTGCTCGGACCCGTGGGATCGATTCCAACATAAAACGTCACGGAGCCCTGGTCCATAAGCCGGGAGAGTCCCTCGACGTCCGTGCATTGCTGGAAAAATCCGCGTTCCTTCAGTGTTTCAAGCGCCTTGTTCATAATGAAAAAAAGTATAGCGGTTTCGCCGGATTTTGTATACAATTCTCCCATGACACACGGATTTTTGCGCGTCGCCGCCGCGACGCCCGCCTGTACCGTCGGGGACTGCGGCGCCAACACCGCGTCGATACTCGCTCTCGCGCGAGAGGCCGCGTCGCTCGGGGTCTCGATCGCGGTTTTCCCCGAGCTTTGCGTCACCGGATACACCGCGGGGGACCTGTTTTCCCAGGAACTCCTCTCGCGCGTCTCGCTCGCCGCGGTGCGCCTTATCGCCGAGAAGACCCGCGACATCCCCACGGCCCTCGTCGTCGGCTTCCCGTTCTCCCGCGGAGCCGCGCGCTACAACTGCGCGGCGGTCATCTTGCGCGGGTCCATCGTCGGCGTCGTCCCGAAGACGCACATCCCGAACTACGGCGAGTTCTACGAATTGAGGCACTTCACCCCTTTCGAGGGAGAGAACTGCACGATACCGGCGGGCGTCTTCGGCCCCGACGAGGTCCCCTTCGGGACGAAGCTTCTCTTCTGCGACGAGCGGAATCAGGACATCGCCTTCGCCTGCGAGATATGCGAGGACCTTTGGGTTCCCGATCCGCCCTCTAGCGCGCACGCGCAGGCGGGAGCGCTCGTCCTCGCGAATCTCTCGGCGAGCGACGAGACGGTCGGCAAGGCCGCGTGGAGACGGACGCTCGTCACGGGACAGTCGGGGAGGACCGTCTCGGCTTACGTGTACGCGGACGCGGGATGCGGGGAGTCGACGACCGACATGGTTTTTTCCGGGCACAATCTCGTCGCCGAATACGGCTCGCTCGTGGCCGAGAGCGCGCTCTTTTCCTCCGGGCTTCTCGTCGCGGACGTCGATACGGGCAAGCTCCTCCAGGAACGGCGACGCATGAACACCTATCGGGGAGAGAGCGCGGGATACGAACGCATACCGCTATCCTTCGCGGGAACGCCGGAAAGCGCCGCAGGCGCGATCGCGGCCGCGACCCAACCGGCGCAGGAAAGCGCGCAAGTCGCTACGGGCGCGACGCCGAACCTTTTCCGCGAGATCGATCCCCTTCCCTTCGTGCCCGCGGCCTCGAGCGACCTCGCGAGGCGATGCGAGGACGTGCTTTCGATACAGACCGCCGGGCTCGCGAAACGGCTCGCGCACACCGGCGCGAAGGCGGCGGTTATCGGTCTTTCGGGCGGGCTTGACTCCACCCTCGCGCTTCTCGTCACGGTCCGCGCCTTCGACGCGCTCAAGCTCGACCGCAAGGGGATTCTCGCGATCACGATGCCCGGTTTCGGGACGACGAGGCACACGAAGACGAACGCCCTCAAGCTCGCGGAGATCCTCGGCGCCGCGACCGCCGACATCGGCATCCACAAGGCGGTCAAACAGCACTTCGAGGACATCGGTCAGGACCCGGAAAGGCTCGACGTCACCTACGAGAACTCGCAGGCGCGCGAGAGAACGCAGATCCTCATGGACAAGGCGAACCAGATCGGCGCGCTCGTCATCGGGACCGGAGACCTCTCCGAGCTCGCGCTCGGATGGGCGACCTACAACGGCGACCACATGTCGATGTACGCGGTCAACGCCTCGATACCGAAAACCCTCGTCCGCCACCTCGTCCGCCACTGCGCCGACGAGGGCGCGCGGTACGTTCCCGAGGATCGGTCGGCGCCGCCCCCGAAAAAGGGCGCGAAGGATCCCGCGAAGGAGCTTTCGCGGGTACTCGTCTCGATCCTCGAGACCCCGATGAGCCCCGAACTCCTTCCCCCCGAGGACGGAAAGATTTCGCAAAAGACCGAGCACATCGTCGGGCCCTACGAGCTTCACGACTTTTTCCTGTATTACCTGACGCGCTGGGGCTTCTCGCCCGCGAAGATCCTTTTCCTCGCGGAGCTCGCCTTCTCGAGGCCGGACTCCCCGCGCGCGAGGCAATACGGTCGAGCGGAGATCCTCAAATGGATGAAGGTGTTTTACCGCCGCTTCTTCGCGCAGCAGTTCAAGCGTTCCTGCCTTCCCGACGGGCCGAAAACCGGCAGCGTCACCCTCTCGCCGCGCGCCGACTGGCGAATGCCGAGCGACGCGTCCGCCGCTATCTGGCTCAAGGAGCTCGACAGTCTCGGCGAGAACAATCAGTAGGGAATCGGGGGATTGAGCCTCAGGCGCCGGTCACGGGACTCGGCGCTTTTTTTTGTAGTCGCGCCAGAACGCGAGATGCTCGGGAAGCGTTTCCCACGGCTTGAGGCCGTACGGGCACCGTTTCCCGCAGATCCCGCACTTCGCGCACGACTCGATCCGGGACATGAGCTCTTCCCATTCGCTCGTGAGCCACTGATCGGGCGGCGAGCGGCGCAAAAGCTCGCGCATGCGGTTCGCGTTGTTGATCGGTATGTTCTGCGGGCACGGGAGGCAATACCCGCAACCGCGGCAAAACCTTCCCGACAGTTCGGCTCGATCGGCCTCGATCGCCAGTCGCAATTCCTCGTCGAGGGGCGGCGGATTTCGCTCGAGCTCGAGGAACTCCGCGAGCTCTTCCTTCCGCTGGATGCCCCATATCGGCACGACGTTCTCGAACTGCCTGATCCAGGCGAAAGCCCCGCGCACGTTCGCGATGAGGCCGCCGGCGAGGGCTTTCATCGCGATGAAGCCGACCTCGCGCTCGACGCACGCGCGCGCGAGCTCCTCGTCAAGCGAGTCGGAAAGGCAGGAAAAGGGATATTGGATCGCGTCATACAAACCCGACTCGGCCGCCTCGCGCGCGAGGGCGCGCGAGTGGTTCGTCACCCCGAAGGCGCGGATTTTCCCCGCGCTTTTTGCCGCCGCGAGCGCGTCATAGAGTCCGTCGGCGCCGCCGGGAACGGGAATGAACGAGGGATTGTGAAGCTGATACAGATCGATATAATCGGTCATGAGGCAGTCGAGGCTCGTTTCGAGATCCCTCGTGAGCGCCTCGCTCGTCCGCGCGGCGGATTTCGTCGCGATCACGACGTCCTTGCGGATCTTCGCGAATGCCTTGCCGAGCTTGTCCTCGCTGTCGGTGTACGCGCGGGCCGTGTCGAAAAAGTTAATGCCGCCGTCGTACGCCGCGCGGACGAGCGCGACGGCCTCGGACATGTCCGAGACCCGCTGCACGGGAAGGGCCCCGAAAGCCGTTCTCGAGACGATGAGGCCCGATTTCCCGAGCGCGATGTATTCCATGGAAATCAGCCCCTTCCCGCGAGTATTCGCTCATAGAGATCGTATCCCACGAGCTCCTGGAACCGGTCCGCCATGTCGGGAACGGAGAAAAGCTTCTCGACGAAAAGCCCGGCCGCGCCGATCGACACCGCGAGGTCCCCGTGCTCGGAGAATTCGATGATGAAGTTCCTGTCGAGGTTGTAGGTCCAGTTCTCCTCGATCGCGCTCTCCATGAGATCCTTCAGGTTCTCCGGCCGCGAGGCGATGTCGCCCGTGAACACGATCTTGGTGAAGTCGACGCAATTCACGAGGAACGCGAGGTTCTCGGCGAGTTCGCGATACACCTCGCGGAGGACGCGGGCGTCCTCGGGAAGCGCGCGGAGATCCTTCCACGGGATCTTGAACTGTCCCGTCGCCTTGGTCGCGAGGACGCTCCGGAATTCGCCGGCGGTGAAGTGATCGCCGTGCAGCACGCGCTCGCGGATCGCCAATCCCAAACCGACAGCGAGCCCGTGGTACTCGTTCGACCCTTGCGAGAGATCGCGGAATTCCCCGAGCACCGCGAGGAAATTCCGCGTGCGGTTTTCGGGCTTGAACGCGAGCTCGCCCCAGCAGCAACAGTTCGCGTCGTTCTCGATGAAGATGCGCTCCCCGCACCCCTTCTCGAGCTCAGCGCGAAGGTCGAAGGGCTCGCGTATCAGGAGCGAGTTCGACCGGATTACGACGCCGGTATAGGGGTCGAGGATCCCCGGAAGGCCCACGCCGATGCCGAGAAGGCGAAGGCCCTCGCCGTCCGTGAACACGCGCGCGCGGGCGATGATCCCGAGAATGTGCGCCGAGAGATTCTCGCGGTTCGCCGCGAACTGTCCCTCGAAGGAATGGAGGACCTTTCCCGCGATCGTGGTGACGACCGCGACGAAGCGCGAGTCCTGCACCTCGATTCCCGCGACGACGCCGATGTCCTCGTTGACCCGAAGGCTTATCTGCCGGCGCCCGACGCCGGACTGCTCGGTGTTCTTTCCCGCGGTCACCACGAGGCCGCGATCGAGTATCACCTGCATGATCTTCGTCACCGTCGAGCGGTCGAGATCGAGCATCTCCGCGACCTTGATGCGGGAAACGCCGGGATTGAGCCAGATTGCCCTGAGGATACGGGACGTGTTTATCGAATGAAGTTGGTTGATATCAGCCATGGTTCGTCATCTCGCGCGCCGGGTGGCGCCGCCCGAAGTGTAGCCCGACCTTGCGGTCAGGCTTCGGGAAACCCGGATCGAGCCGGGTTTCCCTACGCACGTTCATTTTCTCTTGTAGTTCTTGATCTCTTCGCGGATGCGCGCGGAGAGCTCGCTTCGCTTGACGCGGACCTGCTCCATCGAGTCGCGGAACCGGAGGGTGACCGTATCGTCTTCCTTCGAGTCGTAGTCGACGGTAACGCAGAAGGGCGTTCCGATCTCGTCCTGGCGGCGATAGCGCTTGCCGATCGCGCCCGACTGGTCGTAATCGGTCATGAAGTCTTCCTTGAGCTCGTTCTGGATATCCCTGGCGAGCTCGGCGAGTCCGTCCTTCTTCATGAGCGGGAGGATCGCGACGGTCACGGGCGCTATCTTCGGGTGGAAATGGAGCACCGTTCGCCAGTCGTCCTCGTTGCCCTTGTCGGCGACCTTTTCCTCCTCGTACGCGTCGCAGAGGAACATGAGCACGTTGCGGGTGAGACCCGCGCTCGTCTCGATGATGTACGGGATGTAGCGCTCGTTGCCGTTGTCCTGGTCGATGTACTGGAGATCCTTGCCCGAGTACTTGGTGTGCTGGGTAAGGTCGAAGTCGGTGCGGTTGTGGATGCCCTCGAGCTCCTGGAAGCCCATGGGGAACTCGAACTCGATGTCGTAGGCGTCTTTCGCGTAGTGCGCGAGTTTCTCGTGGTGGTGGAAGCGGAGCTTCTCGGGCCTGATGCCGTACTTCGGGTAGTAGGACATCCGCTGGTCCTTCCAGTACGCGAAGAACTTCTCGTCGTCGCCGGGCTTCACGAAGAACTGCATCTCCATCTGCTCGAACTCGCAGGTGCGGAAGATGAAGTTCTTGGTCACGATCTCGTTGCGGAAGGCCTTGCCGACCTGGGCGATACCGAAGGGGACCTTGAGGCGGTTCGACTGCGCGATGTTCTTGTAGTTGACGTAGATGCCCTGCGCGGTCTCGGGGCGGAGGTAGATGATGGAGGAGGTATCCTCGGCCGGTCCGATGCTCGTCTTGAACATGAGGTTAAAGGAACGGGGCTCGGTCAGGGGACCGCCGCACTTCGGGCACTTGCGGGCCTCGACGTTCTCCTTCGAGATCTGGGTGTCGTCGTCGGCGCGGAAGCGGCTCTTGCAGTCCTTGCAGTCGACGAGCGGATCGGAGAAGTTCGCGACGTGGCCCGAGGCTTCCCATACTTTGGGATGCATGAGGATCGCGGCGTCGAGGCCGACGATGCTGTCGTGGAGCTGGGTCATTTCCCGCCACCATGCCTTCTGGATGTTGTTCTTGAGCTCTATGCCGAGGGGACCGTAATCCCAGGCGCCTGCCTGTCCGCCGTAGATTTCGGAGGACTGAAACACGAAACCGCGCCGCTTGCAGAGGCTGACGATTTTTTCCATTGAAACCGAGTGATCTTCCATTTATGGATGCTCCTTTGCCCCCGCTGGCGGCAATGGCGCGGTTACGAAGCCTTCGGGGCGGATTGCCCGTTTGACCCGTCGCGCCAAAGAGCGGTCAGCCTGCTATCGACCGAGCGCTCGGGGGACGTTTTATAGAAGAAAAGAATACCATACTTTCGGCGTAAGTGTACAGAAGAAACAAATGACCGGGAACCGGGGAAATCCGTTCAGGATATGGTACGCCCTCAATCGGAGGTAAGCGACCTGATCGGGACCCAGATTCCCGACGGCGGGAGATCCGATCGGATTGGCTGGCCAGGGACGGTGAAGGACTCGAATTCGGGCGTTCCGGCGTGCTCGTACCCCGAATCGGGAAACCACTCGCCGTAAACAGCCTTCCAGGTTGCCTGAATCACGTCCGGAAGCGAGGACGCGAGGGGAAAGACCGCGTAGGTCGCCGGCGGCACGAGCAGGGAAAAGGATTCGTCCAGCCGATGAGCGGCCAGCTCGCTCGAGGACTCGACGGCCACGGCATAGGCAAACGACGAGGTTACCTTGTCGTAATCCCAGCAGATCCCGAGAAGTCCCAGGGGACCGGCCGCGCAGGCCAGCGACCGAAGCGTGCCCGCTTGCCCGAGCTGCTTCCAATACCGCGGAATGACATTGTCCCGCTGATTATCCTCGCTGGTCGTACGCATGAAAAACCCGCGCGCGCAAAACCCCGGTAGCGAAACGATCATCGCGCCCGACACGAGCCCGCGCTTCGGGGCCGTCGTCAGGCGCAGGGGTTGCCATGTCTGGAGATTCAGGTCACGGAGGCGGGGATCGGAGGGAGATATGCCGAAACGCCGCTTGAACGCGTCGACGAACGGCGCTACCGACGCCCAGCCGTAGCGTTGGGCAACCTCGGGGACGGTCACGTCGCGCGAGGCCAGATCGTCGGCGGCGCGAGAGAGTTTGCGACGGATAAGGTATTCCTCGAGGCTTATGCCGAAGAGAAACTCGAAGCTTCGGGCGAAATGAAAGGGGGAACAACCCGCGATATAGGCCGCGTACGCGAGATTGGTCGTGTCCTCGAGGGTATTCTCGATGTAATCCATAGCTTTGGAAAAGCGGTTCTTCCAGTCCATAACGGCGGTTTCATAAGGATACCACGTCACGGCGAGTCGCGCTACGGTCCCGACCGCCCTTGAACGCCCCGAAATACCGTACCCGGGGGAATCGCCGTCTCGTCCCATTATTCCGTTTCGCAAACGGGCGATTTCTGGTATACTCGAGGAATGCCGATCATGCTCTTGTGCTCGTTTATCGTCGCCTCGACGGGGCTCGCCGCCCTCGTGCTCGCGGGCGTCACGCTTCCCCGGCGCATGACCCGCGCGGGGACTGCATGCTTCCTTCTCGCGCTGGCCGCATGGCTTCTTTCCTTCGATCTCGGAATCTCCGTCTTTTCCTGGCAAGTCGGGATATCGCTCCATCGCGTTTTCAAGACCCTTACCGTCATCGCCCATCGCGCCGCGTGGACGCTCGTTCCGCTCGCGGCCTGCGCGCTTGCCGCTCCCCGCCCCGGCGAAAAAGGGAAGACGGGAATGAACGCCCTCCTCGCCGTCTCGCTCGCGCTAGCCGTTCTCGCCGGAGCGGTATCGCTGTCGTTGATCCCGCCGCTTACCCGGGCCGCGCACGCCCATGAGGGCGTCGTCTGGGTCGTCTCGTGCGTCTTTATATCCCTCGTCTCCGTCGCGCTCACTCTCCTCGATCGCGAGCGAATCGCGCGGGACGGAAAGCGCGCGGCCTTTCTCATCGCGGCCGCGTGCGCTTCGGTTCTCGCGTTCATGCCGACGGTCTTTCGCCGCCTTTCCCTCGACGAGAACGCCGTCATCCTCGTCGTCTCGCTCGCGCTCTCGGTGACGATCTTCGTTTCGTCCTCGCTTACGCCGCGCGCCGGAGCGAGCGCGAAAGACGCCGGGCAGACGGGCGCCCCCGCTTCGATCCCGGACGCCGGCGCGATCATCGCGCGCCTGAGCTCGCGCGAGACGGAAATCGCGAACCTTCTCGCCGAGGGGAAGACGAACGGCGAGATCGCGGAGGCGCTATTTATCTCCCTGAAAACCGTCGAAACCCACATCTACAATATCTTCCGGAAAACCGGCGTGTCGAACCGCGTGCAGCTCGCGCGGGCGCTCCTGTCGCGGTCTCAGGGTTAACCCTGAAAATACGCTGAACCATCCGATTTAAGGGTTTTCCCCAATGGCATCCCGCCCGGGCCCGTCTTACCATGGGAGACATCAAGGAGCCATAATGAAAATGAGCGTATCACGAAAGGAGCCCGTCGTTTCGGGAATCCCGGGAATAACCTCGCGCGTCGCGGTCGCGGTCATGTTCGCCTTCGTCCTGACCTCGTGCGATTCGGAATTCAAGAAAACGGTGTCTGCCCTGCCGCCTGCCAGGACCCAGCCGGGCATCGAGCGCGTCGAGTTTAAAAGCGCCATCCTCGGGAAGCCGATGGCGCTCTACGCGTACCTTCCGCCGGGATACTCGGCTGACCGCGATTGGCCCGTCCTCTACCTGCTCCATGGGTTCGGGAACGACGAGATCGAGTGGTTCGAATATCACAAACTCCATGAAGTCGCCGACCGGCTCATCGCCCAAGGACTGATCGAGCCCGTCGTCATCATCGCGCCCCGGATGGAAAACAGCTGGGGACTCGATTCCGGAAAGCCCGCGATGGCGGGACCCTCGCCCCGGCGCGCGCTCTTTTACGGACCGTACGAATCGTACTTCCTGAAGGAAGTCATGTACCTCTCCGAAACCCGCTACCGGGCCTCGAAGGAGGCGTCGATGAGAAGCATCGGGGGCATCTCGATGGGCGGTTTTTCCGCGCTCCATATCGGGTTCAGGCACCCGGGGGACTTCGCGCGGATCGGGGGACACAGCCCCGCGCTCAAGGGATCGCAAATCCCCGAGTTCTTCCTCTACGCGAAACTGACGCCGCGCGCGGAAACCGACCCCGTCGAGCTCGCGCGCAAACGGGATCTTTCAAAGGTCAGCGTGTTCATCGACTGCGGGACCGAGGACGGCCTCTTCGCCGGAGCGGAGGAACTCGCCGGCGTCTTGAAGGGACGGAACGTCGACGTCACCTTCCACTCTGGACCCGGCGCCCATACCGCCGCCTACTGGCATCCCAATCTCGAGCGGTATCTCCGCTTCTACGCGGGGAAAAAGACGAACTGACGGCGGGATCGAGCCTTAGCCCCGGAACGCGACCGCCTCGATCTCGACCTCGCCCCCGGCCGGAAGGCCCGCGACGGCGACGAGGGATCGGGCGGGGAAGTTCCCGGTAAAGTACGATCCGTATACCCCGTTAACCTTGGCGAAGTTCGCGATATCGGTCAGAAAGACCGTCACCTTCACGACCGACTCAAGGCCAAGGCCCGCCTCCCCGAGAACCGCGCGAAGGTTTCGCAACGCGCGGTCGGCCTGGGCTTCGACGGTTTCCTCGAGGGTCATGGTCTCGGGATCGATACCGAGCATCCCGGACACGAACACGAATCCCCCCGCCTCGTTCGCGTGAGAGTACGGACCCAATGCCTTCGGCGCCATCGCGCTCGAAACGATTTTTTTCGCCATGCGGTAATCCTCCGTTCCGCCGGCGCGTCGCGCGCCAGCCCCCTAACTCTAGGGCGGAGACGCGGCCGATGTCAATGAAAGTACGCCCGTTTCCCGCTCAATCAAAGCGCAAGCCCGCCGAGAGAAGCCGCGAGCGAAGGTCAGCCATGACGCGCTCTTCCGCCTCGCGCGAGTCCGTTCCGGTCTCGAAGGTGACCGAGAAGCGGACAAAGCGCCCCGCGTCGTCCCAGGGAACGGTCGAGACGAGCTTCTCCCGAATGAGCCAATCCGAAAAGGCGGCGGCCGTCGGGAATGCGAGGCCCCCGCGGGCGCCCGAGGGGGCGCGAACGTAGCAGTAAAAGGAACCCGCGCTCCTCGTCGCGTCGAAGCCCGCCTCGCGAAGGGTCGCGACGAGCAGGTCGAACCGCCGCGAGTAGCGCTCCCGCAAGGCATCGGTGAGCTCGAAGCGGTCGAGGCAGGCCGCGCCCGCTTTCTGGATCGCGCGAAACTGCCCCGAGTCGCAGTTGTCCTTGACCGCGCCGAAGGCCGCGATCGCGTCGGCGTTTCCCGCGACGAAGCCGAGCCGCCAGCCGGTCATGTTGAAGGACTTCGAGAGCGAGTGTACCTCGACGCCGACCTCCTTTGCTCCCGGAACCGAGAGGAAGCTCAGGGGCTTTCCGTCGTAGACGAGCGCGCCGTACGCGGCGTCATGCACCACGACGACGCGATTGCGCCGGGCGAACTCGACGACCTCGCGGAAAAAGGAAGGCGTCGCGCAAGCGCCCGTCGGGTTATTCGGGTAATTGAGGTAGAGGAGCTTCGCGCGCCCGAGAACCTCCCGGGGTATGCTGGCAAGGTCGGGAAGAAAGCCGTTTTCGGGAAGGAGCGGAAGCGCGTGGACCTCGCCCCCGAGATAGCGGGTATGGGTCGCGAGCACGGGGTAGCCCGGCACCGTGACGAGCGCGACGTCGCCCGGGTTCACGAAGGCGAGCGGAATGGTCGCGAACGCGCTTTTCGAGCCGATGCAATGGATGATCTCCCGATCGGGGTCGATCCCGCCGACGCCGAACGCGCGACAGAGGTACCTCGCCGCCGCTTCCGTGAACTCGGCAATCCCGTTATCGGCGTAAAACCGGTTGGCCGCGAGCGGGGCTTCCCGGGCGAGGGTCTCCACCGCGAGCGGGAACGCGGGAAGGTCAGGCTCGCCGACGCCGAGATCGATGAGCGGGATATCGGGATGGGCGGCTTTCGCCTCCCGCTTCGCCCGCTTGATAGCCTCGAACTTGAACGTCGTCGTCTCCTTCCCGAACGATGCGCCCCCGATGCGGGAAGCGAAGCGATCCTCGAAAAAAGCCATGATTCCTCCTTATCGCGCGGGCGCATCTCGCGACCCGAGATCGGCGAGTATGATCTCGTTCCTGAGCGCGCTCTTGAAAAGCTCGACGAGGTTTCGCTCGTCGGAAAACAGGCAACTTGCGTCCTCGCGTTCGGGAACGTCGCCGGTCAGCGCGTATCGCGAGTCGGCGATCGCCCTGACCTGGGCCGGTTCCCGCTCGGTTCCGTGAAGCTCGGCGCCGGGAAGGGCTTTCGCGAGCTCTCCGTCGGCGAGGGCAGCCTTCGCGGTAACGACGACGAGCTTCTTGCCCGCGCCCGAGACGGCGACGAGTTCCTCGCGATACCGCCTTACGAGGCCCGAGTCGAGCGAGAGATAGAGCCGCTCCTCGGCGTCGAGGATGAGATGCCTCAGCCGGTCGAGAATCTGATCGCGGCCGCGAATCGTCACGTAATTCCCGGGTCTCTCCTTTCTCGAAGGCACGCTCGCGAGAAGCCGCTCGCGACATCCTTTCAGGCGGTGAAGCCGGTTGTCGGTGAACTCGTCTACCGGAACGGGCGTGTACCTCGTCGGGCTCCCCTCGACGATCCACGCGGCGCCCTTGTCCACGAGCGAGGCGAGCGCGGTGTACGCGTTCGAGCGCGAGATCCCGATCGCTTTCGCGATTTCATACCCGTTCATCGGACCTTCCGCGACTATCGAGAGGTATACCGTAGCTTCCTGTCGCGTCAGGCCGAATTCCCCCAGAAGCGCAAGCGGATCGCGCGATTCTCCGTTCGGCGCTGGATCGTCCCTTTCAACCCTCGTTTCTTGGTCTGCCATAATAGTATTCCTTTACTGGAACACTATTATACCGAAGTAGTTCTGTCAAGTAGTTTTCAAAATGACACTATTGCTATACATGTCTTATTGTCGATATAATCAGGCGAAATTGAAAACCGGGAAGGACGGTATGGAACACCAGGACTTACAAGAGTACATCTACAAAGAGATACCCATCGTCAGGAAGAATGCCTTTGCCATCGAGCGTATCGGCGATATTCCGTACCAGCGCGTACGCGCACGATTGCAGGATCACGTCAATCACCGGAAAACGGCGTTCGGCGGGAGCCTCAGTACCGCGCTGATCCTCTGTTCCTGGGCAAGCGTGCACGGGATTCTCTCGTCGCGCGGAATCGACGACGGAAGCGTCATTATCCAGACGCAGCGCGTCGAGTACCTCAAACCGGTCAACGCGGACTTTACCGCGGAGGTCACGCCCTTCGGCGAGGAAGAGATCAACCGGTTCGTCGCGATGCTCGAGAAGTTCGGGAAAAGCCGCCTCTCGGTCGCCGCGCGCGTGACGCAAGAAGGGGACCCCGAAAGCAGGGCGACGTTCGAGGGGACATTCGTGGTCGTTCGGGAATAAGAGGACAGACCCGCTCGGGATATGGTATAAGTTTCATGGGAGAAACCATGAAACCGAACCTGAACGCGTGTCGCGTCACGATCCTGATCGGGACGCTTTTCGTCATCCTCGCGGGCATTCTCGCCCTGAGACTCAGGCCCCCCGTATCGATCGAGTACGATCCGGCGTACTGGCCCGAGAAGAAACTCGTCATGGACGGGTGGCATTGGGGAATAACCCCGAGCGGCATCATCTACAATCTCTACATACCGAAAGAACTCGACGTCGAGGGAGCGGAGCCTTCCATACCGCTCATCGTGTGCTTTCACGGAAACGGCGGCAAGGCGTCGGCGAAGGACCGCTTCGGGCGGATCTTCACCAATCCCGCGATCCAGGCCCGATTCGGCGGGACGGGAGCGGCGGTCCTCATCCCGCAAGCGCGGATCGAGTATTACTCGGACCCCCACGCATACGCGCGATTCATCAAGAACGTCATCATGCAGCATTCCGCGATAGACGCGAAGCGCGTCGCCGGTTACGGCTTTTCCCAGGGGGCGGCCTTCGTTCAGGAACTCGCGATGTACGATCCCTCCCTTTTCAAGGCAGCCGTCTCCGGAAGCTCGTACTACACGGCCTCGATACCGGAGCTCTTTCGGGCCGCGAGGGTCCGCTTCTGGTGCGCGACAAGCCGGAACGATATGGGAATCTACGAGCAAGGCCACGCGACCGGGCGCATCCTCGCGGCGATTTGCCCCGACTCGCGGTACGTCGAGTACGAAAAGCGCGGGCATTTCCAGGTGGAACCCCAGGACCGCTCCGGCCGCGGCGACGAGACCTTCATTGACTGGCTCGTCGGGGCGCTCGAGTAGGAGACGACGATGACGGAAACGAACGCGAGCGAGCGGGAAGACCAGGAACTCTATCACGAGATATTCGGCTCGGTTCTCGACCGGAAGGAACTGACGCCCTACCTTCTCAGAAACTGCGCGGGATACGACGACGCGATGCGCGGCGCGACGATCATGATGGCGAACCGCGGCTTCATCGTCAACGGCGGGAAAATCGCGCCGGGCGAACTCGAGCGCGCGGGATTCTACGTCTCCGAGGCGATCGAGTACCTCGCGGGCTCGCTCCTCCCCTCCGTCTCCGGGCAGCTCGTCCAGCTTTCCCGCCTTTCGAGCCCGTTGCGCCCGGTCTACGGGCGCGCGATCGGGGAAATAAAGGAGATCGACGCGCTCATCTCGAAAGGCGAGTTCCGCTCGCTCGTCGACGAGGATCCGCGCCACCTCTTTCTCCTCGCCTCTTCCGCGAAATACCCCCACGTGTTCGCCGGTTGCCCCTCCGGTCCCGATCGCGTGCCGCCCCGCTGGCGGATGGGGGCCTGCGCCATCCTCAAGCTTTGCCACCTCATCAAGGCGATCGAGGAGGACAGCGAGGACGTCTACGACTACGCGCGGCTCGGCTTCTGGTTCGAGTCCCGGAAGTTGCCGCTTACCTCGCTCGCCTCGCGCGACTGGGCGAACGCGACCGACGCGCCTGAGGATCCCAACGGAAGGAGAGCCTACGTCAAGCTCGCGACCTTTTTCCGAAAGCTTTCGGGGTTTCTCGAGGGAAGCGCGAAATCGGGCACGCTCCGCTTCGTCAGCGGCGACGGCGTGAGCGTCGAGCTCGTCGAGATCAAGGCCCGGCTCAAAAGCCCGGAGAGCATGTTCGCCAAGATCGGGAAGGCCGCCGCCGAGGAAACCTACAACATCCGCGACATCCTCGCGCTCACCTTCCTCATCAAGCGGCGCGAAGACTCGCTCACCCTCTTCCACGCCCTCCAGAAGCAGGGAGTCATCCTCCAGGAAAACGTCGAGGCGGCCTCGGTCACCCAGACGCTTTTCGATACGGCCGAGGACATGCGGGAGGCGGTGCGCGTGCTCATGCGCACGCTCCTCAGACGAGAGGGTTCCGACCGCGAGCCCGACGAAACCGAGGTCGCGCGAAACGCCGACGACTTCTTCCGCGCCCTCGGGACGAACGCCCAGGCGAACCGCCATTCGGCGGGACAGCACCGGAAATTCCAGTGCAAGATCAACTTTTCGGTTCCGGTTCAGTACGACCGCGAGACCGGTCGCGTCCTCGTGCACGTCGTTCCCGGCGCGGCCGGCGCGGTGACGAGGCAACACACCCTCCCCGTCGAGCTCAGGATCTCGGACATCGCGAGCTGGGAAGCCTCCGAGCTCAGGGGAGAGGCGCATCACGCCGCGTACAAGATGCGGCAACACCTCGTGCTCATGAACCGGCTCCTTTCGCCCCTGTTCACCTTTCCCGCGGACGCCTTTTCCGGGCTCAGGCGCGACCAGGACGCGCTCTTCCGCTGACGAAAACGCGGCATCCCGCTCTGAAAAGTTCCGTTATTCGACGAAGGAGCATCGAACCGCTTATCCCGGGAAGGCGCCGGGCGATCGCGTAACTACCCTTGCGCGGCCGTCCGCGTCTTCGCTCCCGATTCGAGAAAGGCGATGACGTCCCGCGCCGAGTACTGCATGCCGCATTTCGCGACGAGCAGGCGCAGCGACTCGAGCTGGTTTCCGACGGTCAGCAGCGGCTGCTCGAGCCGCTCTCCGGCGTATTTCATGCCGAGCCCGATGTTCGCGAGAAGGGCGTTGCACAGGCATCTCGCCTCTCCCGCCTTCTCCCCGGCCCCGCCCTTCGTCGCGTAGGACGCCTCGCCTTCAGCGGGGCATCGATACCCGATGGAGCCGTCGCTTTTCCGGAAAAGCTCGCGAAGGAGCCCCACGTTGCATACGCGCTTTCGCGCGAGAAAGTCCCTTTTCTCCGAAAGGGTTTCCCCGAGGAGCGCGAGCTTGAAGGGGTACCCCGTCGGCGACGCGCGCGGATGGGTCAGCACGGACAAGTGGCCGTCGCTCAGGGCCTCGAGAAATCGCTTCTTCAGTTCCGGCAACAGTCCCGATTCGCTGCAAAAGGCGAAAAGCGTCCCGACTTGAATGCCCGCCGCGCCCTCGGTATCGGCGGAGGAAAGGGATTCTTTACGGCTGTACGAACCGCCGAGCCAAAAGGGAACGCCCAGGCCGACCATCTTCGCGTAATCGACCGTGTCCTTCGGCCCGTAGATCGGCTCGCCCGATCCGTCGAGGGAAAGCACGCCGCGCGGAGGGGCGTTGTGTCCCCCGGCGGTATGGTTTTCCACGACGATGCCGTCCACGACTCCCGACGCGCGGGTTACCATGGTCATCGCGAGAATATACGAGGAGACGATGGCGAGAAAATACGGTCGCTTGAGGGCGGGTGGAGGCGCGGCGATCACGCGCGAGGGATCGAAGCAAACTGTCAGGATCTCGTCTTTCGCCGCGCCCTCGACCTGCACGCGAATTGCGCCGCTTTCGCCGCGGGCATACCGGTCGAGAAGCCCCGGTATCTCGAGCGGAATGCCCGCGCCCATGAGCACGTAATCGACTCCCGCGAGCATCGCGCCGTAGATGGCCGCCGGGTTCGGCAGCTGAACTTTCTCGAGAAAGTTGATGCCGACGACGCCCGAATGCCCTTCCTTCGCGAGGTACACCTCGACGAAGTTCGCGACGACCGTGAGGGCGTCGAGTTCGTCGTTGCCGAAGATCGTCGCGGGGTCATTGACCGGGGAATCGGCGGATCCCACCGTGCGCATCGGGAGAACGCTGAAATCATGGGTCTCCGGCGTACCGTCGGGACGAAACCATGTCGCGAGAATCCGGTCGGCTACCGTCCGGTCGGGAAAGGCGGCAAGCCCCCGTCGCATGTGACCGCCCTGATCGCCCTGCTCGAGCCTCCGCGCGAGCACGCTGTCAAGGGCCGTTCCCGAAACGACGCCGAGCGCGCCCTGAGCGGCAACCGAGTTCGCGAGTTTCCAGTCTGAAACGCCAATTCCCATGCCGCCTTGAATAATCCGTGGATGTGCCATATATATTCCTTATAGACATTATTTGTCATAATGTCTGACATCAGAATACGGCGTAAGTTGCACCTGGTCAATGAAATAAGGATTCTTTCGGCGCGTAACGCCGCGACAGGGAGCTACGCGCCCGGCGACTGCCACAGCCGCCCATCCCATGCATGACCGGTTCGATGATTCGCGCACCGGACACGGCAAGGCAATGGCGGAAGCCGCGGCGAACGAAGCCGAACGCGCGCTCAAGGGGTTCGGTCAAAACTCCCGCATGAGGGACAGTTCCAGCTGATGGCGGCTCGCGAAGGTCGCGACTTCCGAGGACGAATCTCCGTGACGGAAGGTATACGCGGCGCTCGCGGTAAACAAATTTCGCGGCGACCATGACAGTTTCGATTCAACCGACCCGCTCGGGTCGACCATGTTGAGATACCACGATTCCGACCATTCCAGATTGGCGTTGCCGATATTTTTCAGCGACGCCTTTGCAAACGCGTACCATCGATACTCGTCGTATGGCCTGAACGCCGGGTCTGACGCGACCCGGGCGACGTCGCGCACGAAGGCGACGCCCTCGGTACGGGAAAGCCCGTCGCTACGACCGGAAACCTCGAACGCGAAGTCAACGCCATCCGAATACGGCTTCTTGAGCGGGATCGTCCCGGTGACGCCGACGCACCCGCCGACGATATCGGCCTCGTCGCGCTTAATCGCGGTAAGGTCGCTTTCTCGCGTGTAAAGGGCATCGGCGTACCATTGGAGGCCAAGGAGACTCGCCTTGACGGCAAGGCCGACGTCGGGTGTAGACCCGTCCCGAAAGCCGCCTTTGAGACGGAACTCGAAAGGATAGAGCATCGTGCCGCACGAAAGGAAGACGGGAACGTCGGTAATCCGCTCGGTCGCGGGATCAAGCGGCGCGATCGCCGAGAGGTCAAGGGTGAGCGCGTCGCCTACGGGCACCGAACCGATCACTTCCGCGAGGGAACGTCCCTCCCGTTCGCCCTTTTGAGCGTACTCGAGCCGCGCATTGACGAGATCGCTCGGGTTGGTAAACCCGCCATCCTCCCACTTGACGATCTTCTTCCCGAAGTTCAGCGCCCATCCGTCAAGGAACGACGCGCCGCACCACGCTTGCAAGACCTTTCCGGTATACGCTCCTTTCGAGTCCATCGTCCCCTCGGCGACGACGGCCGCGGTCGCGGAGCCCGAAATAAACCGAAGCGTGTAATCGGCGAGCGAATTCGCGCGATAATCGGGATTGTCCGCGACGAGGGGATAGACGGGACTGTCCTTGTCCGGAAAGGTTTGCTTCGCCCAGGCCATGAGCGAGAAGCCCTGAATGACCCGCACGTCGGGAACTTCCGCGGCGGCGAAAGCGGCGAGCGCGACGAGCGCCGCGGCAACGAGGACCCCGGCGCGCGTCATGAGGGCTCCTTGAGGAGCCCGTCCTCGATCGGTATCACCCGGTCGAGATACTTCAGGACGCGGCCGTCGTGCGTCGAGAACACGAAGGTCGACTTCTCGGTCTCGTTAAGCTCCTTCATCAACTCGACGATGGCGAAGGCATTCGCCGAGTCGAGGCTCGCGGTCGGCTCGTCGGCGATCACGATCTCGGGATCCTTCACGAGCGCGCGGGCGATCGCGACGCGCTGTCGCTGCCCGCCCGAGAGTTCGCTCGGCTTGTGCCTTACGTGACTTTCGAGCCCGACCTCGCGTATCGACTTCATGACGCGGTCCCTCCAGTCGCGCGACGGCCTCTCGCCCGAGAGGGTGAGCGCGAGCTCTATGTTCTCGTACACGTTGAATACCGGCACGAGATTGAAGCTCTGGAAAATGAAGCCGATCTTCTTCCCGCGAAACGCCGCGCGACTCGACTGCGAGAGCGTCTCGACGCTGATCCCGTCGACTAAAAGCTCGCCCGAGGTCGGCCGGTCGAGCATTCCCATGATGTTGAGAAGCGTGCTCTTCCCGCTTCCCGACGGACCTATGACCGAGACGAAATCGCCCCGCGCTATCTTGAGGCTCACCCCGCGAAGCGCCTGCACCTCGACCTTCCCGAGCTGGTAGTTTTTTCTCAGATCCTTCACTTCTATCATCGTTGGCTCCCTGTTAATCGCTTGCTTTCGGCTTAAACGCCTTGACGTAATTAAGCGAGAAATACTGCTCCTTGACGTCGCTCTTATCCCGAATGTCGGAGAATTCCGCGATCGTCGACTGTCCCTTCAGCATGGGCTGCGTGACGAGAAGCCTCATCGCGGAAAGTCTTTGGCCCGAGTACTGAAGGTCCGAGAAAGCGATAACCTTCAGGAGCTGCCCGGTTTTCGAGTAGTATTCGCGCTTGAGCGTCGCGAGCGTATTCCGGTCGATTGTCACGACTATACGCGCGTAACCGGTCGCGCCCGGCTTTGCCTTGAGCTCGAGCGTGAGCGTCTCTCCGCTCGATTCGTCGATGAACGACGCGTCGTAATAGACCGACAGTTCGTTGTACATGACGTCCGCGAACGAGAGATCCGAGTCGAGGAATGCGGACCGGTAACTCTCCTTTATCACCTCGTCGGCGAGCGGAAGGTAATGCCAGATCGTGCTATCGACGCGAATCATCGCCTGCCCGTAATTCGGTTCCGGCCACACGTGGAAGAAAAGGTACTTGAGGTCGCCCTTCTTCCAGCAGAGGAAGCGATCGATTCGATCGTCCTCTCCGGATTTTTTCACCGTCATTGACCACTTGAACTCCGCGTTCGCGGGCAGCATGACGACGTCCGCCTTTTTGAGGATATCCATCGCCCGCGCGTCTGCCCATGCGGACGCGGCGATAGCCAGCAACGCGATTATCGCCAGTCTTGTCTTGATCATTCGTATCTCCTTTCTCTTTACTCAACGAGCTTTCTGAATCAAGTCTATGACCTCGCCCTTGAGGATCTTCCTGATCGACAGCGACGAGACGAGAAACGGCATGACGACCCCCGCCGCGAGCGTCAGGGCGATTGACTCCCAGCCGACGAGCATCGGTAGCGTCGTGCCCCCGCCGAGAAGCGTCGCGAGCATGTCGTTATCGTTTACCATGGGTATTTTCTCCACGAGGCGCGCGGCGGCCGTCGCGATCGCGATCCCGAAGACGCTCGCGACGGCGCCGAACGCGAGTATCTCCGCCGCGAGGAGCGCTATTCCGCGCTTTCTTCCCAACCCGAAGCTGAACATCATCCCGACTATCCGCACCCGGTTTATCACCGTGACGAAAAGGACGTTCACGATCGATATCGACGAAACGACGCAAAGGCAGGCGATAAACACGGCGAGGATAACGAGAAAGAAGTCGACGATGTCACGAGCCTCGCGGTACGTGTCGTACGCGCTCCGCGTCTCCGTATGGGCGCGAACGAAGTCGAGATCGCCGAAGTACGATCGTGCGATATCCTCGATCGCTCCTTTCCGCGCGGCGCTTTCCCCCTCCGTCATGAGCGGAAGCGGCGTCTCCCTGGGCTCGTCGAAAACGACGAAGCGCCGGGGAAGCCGCCCGGGATCGAGCGCCGCGAGCGTCTCCCCGTCGACGAACGCCATGCCCTCGCACGCGTCCACGCGAAGGTAAAACCCGCTCACGGCAAGGGTCTCGCTCCCGAAAACCTGATCGCTGTCCTTATAGACGAACGAGACGGCATCGCCGACCTTTATGGTCTTCTCGAGGTTTTTCGGGAGGCAAATCTCCCCGGGCCCGGGGGCAGCTCCCCGATAGACGGTCACGCCGTACACGTCGCGCGCGACGCGGTAATCCATCGCGGCGACGGACTCGCTCGTCGAGCCCGACATAGCCTTACCCGGCACGACGGATATCTCGTGATAAGAATACGGGTTTCCCGCCTTAAAATGGGCGGATAGATCGTCGCAAAGCGCGCGTTTCTCGTCCAGCGACAATTCCTCGTGGGCAAGGTCGTTCGCGTCGTAGTCGACGTCAAACTGCATGTCGCCCATGAATCTCGCGTACCGCACGGAGCTCGCGAGTTCGCCCGCGTAGAAGTACGACGTCAGCGTCAGGCAAAAGGCGAGCGCGAGGATGAGCGCGAAAACGATCGCGTACTTCTTTCGATAGTGAATCGCGTTTCGCACGAGGTATTTACCGAAAAGGCTCGTCATTTCATTCCTCCTTCATGATATTGACCGGGTCGACTTTCCTGAGAAACGCGTATGGTCTCACGATCGATACAGCGGCGATCAAGAACGCCACTATAGCCATCGACGACGCGCAGAAAGGCGTGACGGCGAGGCTGCAGGGAAAGTCGATGATCGTGAACGACGGAACCGCCCGGGAAATCGCCGCGTTAATGGCGAACGCGACCAGGAGCGCGATCGATACCGTAAAGAGGTTTTCCATGAACGCAAGACCGAGGAAATCCCGATTGCCGAACCCGAACGCCTTCATCAATCCGAAGTCAGCCTTCCGGTTTTGGAAGTTGATGAACAGGTTCGACGACGTCGAGACGATGACGATTGCGATGACGACGATCCCGAGAAAGGAGAAAATCGCGACGAGCATCGCGAAGGTCGATCGCATCTCTTGCATAGACGTGAGGGGCGTCACGAACGAGGCGCCTGTCGGGGAAAGAGATTTCTCGAGGGCTGCCTCGCGGAAGAACGCCCTCGGCCCGATCACCGGCGCGTCCGCGAATGCGAAGACCGGCCATCCCCGATCCTTCGGCATCCCGCCGACGAGCGCGAGCGCGTCAAGATCGATCCAGACGATCCCGAGATCGCGGAAAAAGTTGTTTTTTTCAAGCGGCGAGCGGAAGGCAACCGTCTTCATCTTGATGCCGTTCGCGCTTCGATAATAGTTATCCGTGAGGAATATGATCTCTTGACCCGGATCGTATCCCGCCCGCTTCGCGAAGAGCCCGTCGACCAGCATCGTCCGCTTCGCCTTAAACCGAAGCATCTCTTCCTGGGAAAATTCCTGCGCGATAGCCGGGAACATCTCTCGCGCGCGGGCGAAGTCGATCCCGACGGCGAGAACCCCCTGATTCCGCGACTCCTGGTCCCTGATCGCGAGCAACCCCGGGAGAAAGATCCCGTCGAACAGCCGCATATCGGGAAGCGCCTCCCTGATCTTTTGGCGCTTTTCCTCGCCGAGGCTCTGGTTCTTGAACCCGTAATTCGGGACGTCCCAGTCGATATCCGCGAACCCGCTTACGTAGTAGTTCGGCTGCATGAACGTCAGTTGACGCGAGAGCCAGCCGTTGAACGAACTCACGATAAGATCAAAACCGCCGACGATAACCGTGAACGAAACGGTCATGAAGATGAAGAGGCTCAGCGTTTTTAGCCTGTAGCCAATCAGCATCTTCCACGCCAGCTCAATCCGCTTGAATGGAATGCGCAAAGTAACCTCCTGTACTCTGAGGCTACCGTATCCTTTTTTTTGGGGGCCTTCTTCTTAGCCGATCGGATTGGATGCTTTTTTCCGGAACTCGGACGGAGTCATGCCGGTGTATTTCCTGAAAACCGCGTTGAAGGTCGAGAGCGAGTTGAATCCCGCGTCCATCGCGACCGCGACGATCTTGTCTCCCGAGGTGCGCGGGTCGCGGAAAAGCCGCTTGGCTTCCTCGATCCTGTGGAGGTTGATAAAGTCGTAGAACGTCATCTTCATCCGCTCATTGAGCACCTGCGAGATGGCGTGGGACGACGAACCAAGCCTGTCGGCGAGATCGAAGAGGCTTAACTCGGGATTGAGGTACGGTTTTCCGGCTTCCATCTCGCCGAGGATTTTTTTCTCAATCTCGATGGCCTTCTCCGGCGAGACGGATGACTTCGCGTACTTCGCCGACTTCACGAACGATACGGGAGACGCCTCCAGTTCGACGGCCTTTACCCGATCGCCGGAGAAATACCCGGGATTGAGGAATCCGTAAACGGCGGTCGCGAACGTGATGACGCCCGCGATGGCGCACCATGCCTCGGCATTCGTTTCGTGGGCGAACTGCTCGAGCAGCAAGGCGATCACGGTAACGAAGGTCACCGAGCCGAGGAAAATTTTCAGCCAGGTATAATTCATGCGATCCATCGACGAATAACATGCCTTCGCTTTTTCCGAGAACGACCGGAGCCGCCTGAAAGATGCCGCGAGATACGCGAGCATGGAAATCGCGATTATCGTGTACACGATCGAATAGTCCATAAACGAGCCTTTGCCGGCGTTAGCGCGCGGAAGGAGGTCCTCGATCGAGAAAAGGAAGAAGATCGCCGCGGGCGATAGTTGCAGCGCGAATCGCCAACCGACGCGAAAATGACCGCCGGTAAGGGATTTCGTATACAGGGCTATGAGCGGCGCGAAGATGAGGATCGCCACGCCGAGCAAATGAGCAAGGAATTCGGAAAAACCGGGAAAAGGCGACGGAATGCGAAACGACAAGTACTCTTGCCGGTTATAGCAGTCGTGCAGCACGTGGGAAAGAACCGCGGCCGTCATGCAGAAAAGCAAGAGCGCGAGCACGCGGTTAGACTTTCGGTCCCCCCGACCGCTCAGGACGAGCAGCGCGCACATCGCGCAACTCTGCGCGCAATTCACGAATGATACGATGACGATGATAAAATCAAGCATTATCCGCACTATTCCCCTGCCGCATGGATACCGTAACTATATCGCGAAAAACCGCCGATGCAAACCGGAAATCGGGCGATCGCCCGATTTCCTGAAAGCATGACGGCGGCCCGACCGCGCGTAATCAGAACGTCACGAAGGCCCCGAGCATCGCCGAGTATTGCGCATCGGCGATCGATACGGAACTCGACGCCGCGTTCCCGAGAAGCCGCGTAACGTCTCCCTGGAGGTATAGGCCAAAATGCTCGGCGAGCATGATCATCGCGTCAAGGGTAATATGCGCCGACTCGAGACCGGCTCCTTCGTCATAGTAGAGCGACGACCACGTGCCGTCCATGATCGTCGCGCCGACCTCGCCTCGCAGAATGAAGGGTATTGCCTCGACCTCGGACTCAAGGTTGATATCGTAAAGGAACGCGTGCCGGAACGATTCGCTATCCCTTTGAAGGGGCGCGTACCGAATCTTCGCGTTGGCGGAAATCATTTCGGTGCCGTAAGATACCTCGCCGAACACCTGCACGGGGTTACCGATATCGCCCGTCCCGTCGAGCACCGGATCGCAATTCTCCTCGCGGGATTGCCCGAACGCGACGCCCGCGGCGAACGAGAGCGGTAAATCGGCGAACGGAGACGCCTCAAGGCCCAGCTCATCGCCCTCGATATACGCGCAAATGCGCGGCCATTCGTATTTCGCGATCAGCAAAGGCAACGCGCCCCACTCATGCTCGTCGGAACCGACGAACTCTGGCGCGTACTCGCCGACCGCGCCGACCATGACCATCCAATTCTTGCCTTCTCCCTCGTCGTCATCGTCGTCATCTTCCGCGTACGCCGCCGGGACGACGGCCATCAGGATTATCGCGAAGGCGCAAAGAAACCGCTTCGCTTGGGTACCAACTGCCATTCTAACCTCCTCTGGATAACGAGGAGGATACTATGCGCGCGGAATCCTTTCTCACGATCCGATCGGATCGGAAACGCATTCAGGACGCGGGCAGAACCGTTCGCTATCGTGCGCCCGAGATCCCCCCTGCCCCGCGCGCAATCGAGGGGGTATTTCATGAGGTACGCACGGGCGAGAGGCGATATCAGAATTTACAGGTAAGAGAAAGGCTCACATAATCGTTATCGTCGAAATATCCGAGTTCGCCATCCCGGTCTCCACCGAAAATCCCCCCTGATAGCTCGACCTCGGTGTCGCCCTTCGACCAGACAAGCGAGGGCATCGCGAGAAAGTCCCGGTCCTCGATACCCCAGAGCCCGGCGAGGCCGATCTCGAACTCGTCCTTCATGAACTTTCTCGAAAGCTTCGCGGTAACCGTCGTCTTCGTCGCTGACGTGTCGGCTTCCGCGTCCCCGATCGCGTCGGAAACCTTGTCGTCCATGAGCCGTATCGAGCCCGATCCCTGCGCGTTGAGATTGACCCCGGCCACGAGGTCGCGGTCAAACCCGAGCGACCAAAGCACAGCAGGATTGTACACCGAGCCGTCGTCGCCGGCGAGATCCTCGGTGACGTTCGCGGCGATTTCCGCGCGCGCGTTTATCGTCGCGACGACCGACGCCCAATCCGCGCCGATCTGGTGATACCGGTTATAGTCCACGTGGACCGCGAGACCGGACGCGTCCCCTTCGTAGCCGGTCACGTATATCGCCGGTTTCTGAAGATTCCCGCACCAGTACTGAAGGCCAAAATCGGACGAGCCGAGCGTCGTCGTCAGGCGGAGCCCGTACTGCGAATACTTGAGAGCCGATGTATCGGGAAACGCGACGTCCGCGGTCGAGAGCGCCGCCTGGAAGGCGGGATTTGCCGCGACGAGGGGATTCACCGCGGAGATGATACGTCCGGGAAGCGATTCAACCTGCCTCGGTTTCCAGCGCCCCTCGAGATCGTACGAATTCCCCTCGAAGGAAGGCTCGAAAACGCCCTCGAGTCTCGTGAAATCGCCGAGGGACAAAGACGCGTGCAGCATCGGTCGCGCGATCTTCCGGTCGAGGGAGTCGGTGACCGTAAGGTCGGAAAGATCGGCGGGATTGGCGACGTCGAGCACGCTCGCGCTGTCCGCCTTCCCCCAATTGAGCTTGCGGATTCCCGCCTCGAGGTCGAGCTTGCCCCAGTAGGCCCGCGCGTACGCCTCGTCGATCGATACGGGAGACTCGCCCTCCCCCGCCGGGGCGACGTCGAGACCCACCGCGATCTCGGCGTTGGAGCCCGAGGCGGAAAAAGAAAGAGAACCGGAGAAGAAGTCTCCCAGCTTCGCCTCGCGCAGGGCGCTCGGTGACTCGAGATCGTCCGCGAACGCGCTCGCCTCGGCCGTCACCTCGGCCGATACGGAGACCTCAGGCGACTCGCGTCGAGACCGGGTCGCGCCGGGGCCGGACGGCCCTGCTTCGGCGGCGTCGCCAAACCCGAAACCTTGGGCCGACGCCGCTCCGGCGAGGAGGGTCAACGCGAGAATGGTCGCGACGCGTTTCATTTCACCCTCCCCGTCGAAAGATACTCGGTCGTGAACACCGCGTCGGGGATCTTCTCGTCGTATTTGACGATCTCCATGTTTATCGTCGTCGAAGTCTTGTCCGCGACGGTCGTCATCCTGGTGGACATCGCGGTGAGTCGGCCCTGAACGACCTCGGTCTTCAGAACCTCGAGAACCTTCGCGAGATTTCCCTTCTTGTCGTACCCCTCGATTTTTCTGATGAGTTTCGTGTCCTTCTCGATCCACTGGAGCATCCGGGCATACTGGTACGAGGCGTCTTTCGGCGCGGACTCGATAACCCAACAATCCTTCCCCTCGGCCTTTTCCTCCCGAAGGATTCGGTGCGCGTCATCGGAAACGCTTCGTGTCATCGCGGCCATGTCGTCGTACGAAAAGTCGGTGCCGACGAAACTGCTTGAACCCTCGGACGCGGATACGCGGCGAACCTTGCCGAGCGCGGGAAGGAATATCCATCGGTCATCCGGCCCTTCCTTCTCGACGGTGAGAAAGCGCGTGCCCTTGACGCTCGCCGGGGACTGGAAGACGATGATCGCCTTGTCGCCCGACGGGTAGTCTTTCGAATATTCGTCGACGAGCCGCTCGGTCGTGGAGCCGTCCTTCGCGGCGATCAAGAGCCTCGCGCGGATCGAGGTGGTGTCCGCCTTGATGCGGTTTCGCGACGCGTCGACGATCTCGTCGGCGCTTTGCGCGGCAATGAGCGACGCCGAGAATAAGGCGGCGCACGCGATGAACACTGTCTTCTTCATATATGACTCCTTATCGAAAACGTTAGATATCGGTCTCGGGCATTCGCCGCCTCAGGGAAGATCCCGGGAGACGAACGCGGGCTTGAACAGGTTAAGCAGCACCGGCAGCACGGTCAGCGCGATCAGCGAGCTCGAGAACATCGTGAAGGCGATGAGAAGCCCGAACTGCTGGAGTATCCTGAAGTTCGAGAGGAGCAGGACCGCGAAACCGGCGCCAACGGACGCCGCGTTGATGATGATGGCCTTTCCCGACGACTTGAACGTCCGCTGAAGATAGTCCCCCTCGCCGCGCGTCGCGCGCCACTCACGAAAGTACGCCTCGAGATAGTGGATGGTATAATCCACGCCGATCCCGACGGATACGCTCGCGACGAGCGCGGTCGCGATGTTCAGCTTTATCCCGCAGAAGCCCATGATCGCGAAGTTCATAAGGATCGAGATCGAAAGGGGAACCACGCCGATAAGGCCGGCGACGATCGACCGGTAGGATACCGCGATGATCAAGAACACCATGAGAAGCGAGATGAACACCGACGAGACTTGGGACCAAATGACGAGATCGTTCAGCGCCTTCTCGATCTTTACCTGCCCGCCAACGGTCACCTTCACCGTATCCGGGAATTTCGCCGCCGCGTACTCCTCGATCTCCCTGATAGCCCGCCCCGTATCTATCTGCCCTACCGTGCGCAGCTGGACGTTCATGCGGATAGCGGTCGGCTCAAGCGGATCGTTCGACCAGGAATCGATGTCGCCCGAGAGAAGGACCATGTAGTTTGATATGATCGCCTTCAGGCCTTCCTTATCCGTCTTTCCGTACTTCGCCGGGTCGACGGGTATCTCGTAGTAGGCGGCCCCTTCGTGGTTCACCGCGCGCCGGAGCGCGCTCAAGAGATCGTTCGCGCCCATCGCGAGTGTCGCGCTTTCCCGCGTCGCCCGATCGAGCTCGCGAGCGAGGCTTTTCGCGTCGAGCGGCTCGTACGCTTTTATCGGGAGGGCCGCCGCGTCGACAGTAGAGGCGCTCTCCGCTCCCCCGTCCGCCTGGTCGAACGAGCCGAAGTCGCCGAGATCGCTGAACCCGAAAGCGGAATCGTCTCCCGACGGGACGTCCCCCTCCTTCGCCGGATCGACCGACAGGGCGAGGCCGTCGGGGGACTCGTCAGCGTTGTAGACCTGATTGATCCGCTTGACGATGTCCGCGAAGGAGGTTACCTTCCCCGCCTCGGGGACGTTGCGCTTCAGGTATTCCGCGAGGCCGTCCATCGCGCCGAGCACCTCGGGATCGAGCACGCCGCCGGGCGTCTCGGACTGAACGACGACGCTCACGAGCTTCGTGCCGCCGAATTTCTCGCGGATGAACCGGTCGGAGCGCACGGTGTCGGTATCGGGCTTGAAGTACTCGACGAACACGTTGTCGACGACCAACCGCGAGAGGCCGAAGAGGCTCGCGATGACAACGGCCGCGGTAAGCGCGAGAACCTTCCGCTTGTTTCGCGCGACCTTCGTCAGGCTGTCGGCGAGAGCCACGCTGAGCGCGTCGGAATCCTCGCCGTTCATGCCGTCCCTCCGCGAAAAGAGCCTCTTGCCGAGCGGGGCGGGACCGCGAATAAGGAAAAGCGCGGGGATAAGCGTGAGCGCGACGAGAAACGACACGACGACGCCGAAACTCGAGAAGTAACCGAATTCCCGGATCGGGAGCACGCTCGTGAAGCAGAACGAGACGAAACCGACGAAGGTCGTGAGCGCGGCGAGGAATACGGGCTTGCCGATCTTCCGCACGAGGGCGAACACGAGCTCGCGATGTTCCTCTTTCGAGAGATCGCGGGCGATCTCCCTATCGTCGACGTAGTGCGTCACGACGTGTATTCCGTACGCGCTGCCGACCGCGACCAGGATAACCGGGAGACACGTCGAGATTACCGAGAGCTTCACGCCGAAAAGGGGCATGGCGCCGACGGACCAGAGGGTCGCGATGAGCACGGTGAGCATCGGAAGGATTATGGAGATGCCGCGCCTGAACGAGAAGAAGAGAACCAGGAGGACGACGATCACGACGAGCGGGATGAGCACGACGAGGTCCGCGCTCATCGCCTCGTTCACGTTCGCGCTCAAGACCGGCAGGCCTGCGACGTACACGGTCGTCGAACCGTCGTCGAAAATCTCGTTCGCTAGATTCTTGATCGCCCTGAAGGTCTCCATCGTCCGCTCGCCGCCCGATTCCTCCATGGGGACGTCGATCGACACGACGACCTGAGTCGAGCGGAAATCGTCCGACACGAGGGCCTTTTCGTACATGTCCCAGGAAAGGACCCGATCCTTGAGCGCGGCGATCTCACCGGGAGAGCCGCCGAAGGTATCCGGCACGAGGGGTTCCGCGACGATCGAATCTCCTTCGCTCGTGATGTAGTCGGCGGAGGCTATCGACTGCGTGGTATCGACAAGCCCGATTTCCTTCAGCCGCCGGTCGTACTCGCGGATTTTCCCGATAAAATCGGGATCGAAGACAGTGTCGTATTTCCGTTCAAGGCCGACGAGCACGAGCGTCTGACTACCGAAAGTTTCCTCGAGGAAATCGGAGGTGAGCCGCGCGGGATCGTGCTTCGGGATGAAGCGATAATTGTTGTTGTCCAGCTCGATGCGCGGTAGCTGAAACGCGAAGAAGACGGTCAATATCCCGATTACCGCCACGATGAGCCAAGGACGCCTGAAAAACTTTTCCATGTGATTCTCCTGAAGCACGGTGCTCGGTTACGCTATCGCGTAACCGGAAGGACGAGGCTCGACGGATTGCGCCGGTCGGACGCGAGGCCCCACATGACGATCTCGAACGCGCTTTTCATCTCGCCGATTATCAGCGAGCCGTTTCGCCGCTCGAGGGGCAGGCGCGCGACGTTGTCGATGATCCCCCCGCAAATCGTCAGAATGGTGCGCGAAACCTGTACGGCATCCTTGGACGATTCGAGGGTTCCGTCGGCCATTCCCCGCGCGACGGTGTCCGCGAGGAGACGAAAAAGCCTAAAATGGCTCTTGCCTTCGTCCCTCGGAGAGGGCTCGACGAACGCGGGAAATCCCGGCGCGATGTAGTTCTTGATGCCGAAGAGAACGAGAATTTCGCTTGAGGATCCGAAAACCTCGATATAGCTCATCCAGAAGGTCTTGAGCGCCTCAAGCCCCGTCGATTCCCGGGAAATGTGCGCCTCGACATAGTCGATGAAGCGGGAAACCGCCTCGTCGAATATCCGCTCGAGTATCTCATCCTTGCTTTCAAACGAAAGATAGAGCGCCGCCTTGCTCAGCCCCGCTTTTTTCGCGATCCCGAGCATGGTTACCGCCTCTACCCCGTCCTCGAGGATAAGCTCCTTCGCGATATCCGTGATCAATTGCCGTCGATGTTCACGCTCCCGACTTTTCCGTTCAATGATTCCCAATCTCTAACTCCCGTAATATGACCACCGGTCATATTACTGACCTATGGTCATAATATAAATACAGAGACCGCAAGGGTCAAGCGTTGGGCGAAAAAAACCCCCTGAAAGCGTTCCGTTCAGGGGGTCCGTTCAATCTATCAGTGGTCGCTGTTAGTTAAAACCGCTCCGCGATCGTTCGCTCGATGCGCGCGATGGCCGTGTCGATCCCGAGGATCTGGATCGAACCGACGAGCGGCGGGGAGACGCGACTTCCGGTGACGGCCATGCGGATCGGCATCATGAGGTCGCCGAGCTTGACGCCGAGCTCCTCGGCCTTCGCGTGAAAGAGCTCGTTCGCCTGCTCTTCGGTGAGGCCCGCGATCTTCGCGACGACCTCCTTCGCGCCGAGGAGGATCTCGCGCGTCTTCGCCGCGTCGAGCTTCTTCGGGAGGATCTCCTCGACCGGCGGAACCGCGGGCTCGCCGAAGAGGAAACCGACCATGGCGGGAGCGTCGGTGAGGAAGTGGAGCCGCTCCTTGATGAGGGGCATCACCTTCATGAGTTTCTCGCGCGCCCCGGCGGTCGGCGTGAGGAGGGTCTGGTCGGCGAAAATGAGTCCCGCGGCCTTCCGCGCCTCCTCGGAGTTCGCCTCGCCCGCTCCCGTGCCCCCGAGGATCCCGGAGTTCGCGATGAAGGGCCAGGTGAGCTCGAAGAGCTCCTCGTCGGTCTTGAGCCGCATGTACTGGCCGTTGAACCACTCGAGCTTCTTGTAGTCGAAGACCGCGGGAGCCTTGTTGATGTGCTCCATCGCGAAGAGCTTCCCGAATTCCTCGAGGGTGTACATGTCGCGGCCGTCCTCGTAGGAGCAGCCGAGCATCGCGACGTAGTTGATGAGGGCTTCCTTGAGATAGCCGTTGTTCCTGAACTCGTTGCAGCTCGTCGCGCCGTGCCGCTTCGAAAGCTTCTGCCCGTCCTGGCCCATGACCATCGGGAGGTGGCAGTAGTCGGGGTGCTCCCAGCCGAAAGCCTTGTACATGACGACGTGCAAGGGCGTAGACGGGATCCACTCCTGCGCGCGCATGACGTGGGTAATCTCCATGAAGTGGTCGTCGACGATGTTCGCGAGGTGATAGGTCGGGAAACCGTCGCTCTTGAGGAGGACGGGATCGGGATTGACGTCCTCGTTCTTCCACTCGATATCGCCCAAGAGGACGTCGTGGAATTTCGTCGAGCCCTCGAGCGGGACCGCGAGCCTGATGACGTAGGGCTTCCCCGCGTCGAGGTTGGCCTTAACTTCCTCGGCCGAAAGCGAGCGACAGTGCCGGTCGTAGCCGGGAGCCATCTTGTTCATGGTCTGAATCTTCCGGATGCGCTCGAGCCGTTCCTCGTCGCAGAAACAGTAGTAGGCCTGGCCCTTCTCGACGAGTTCGAGGGCGTATTTCTTGTAGAGTTCGAAGCGCTGGCTCTGGACGTAGGGGCCGAACGGGCCGCCGCGGGGGCCGCCCTCGTCCCACTCGATCCCGAGCCAGGCAAGGGTGTCGTAGAGGTTTTGCTCGTATTCCGCGGCGTAGCGGGTTTGGTCGGTGTCTTCGATGCGAAGGATAAACTTGCCGCCGGTCGAGCGGGCATACAGAAAATTGAAAAGGGCGGTTCTCACCCCGCCGATGTGCTGCATCCCGGTCGGGGACGGCGCGTAACGTACACGGACTTCCACTTGAGCATCTCCTTGAAGGATCGTTTCGGCGGAGACACCCGTCGGCCCCGGTCTCGGGCGAGGTTCCGCCAGTCAAGCGCTTATTATAGGAAGTTTTTGACGGTTGGACAAGGGAAGGCCGGAATGCTAGAGTGATCGGGATGATACGGATACCGTCACGATCGGGAAAATCGAAGCCATGCCGTCCCGCGCCTGAGGCGATCGCGCTCGGCCTGACAGGCACTGCCTCGTTCTCCTATTACGCGGCGCTGAAGCTCGCCGATCCCGGAAAATTCTGCAGTTTCTCGCTCGTTTGGGCTTTTTTCGGCCTCAGTCTTTGGCTTTTGGCCTTTTGGCGGAAACCGGTCCTTGGATTTCTCCGCAAGACCGTCTTTCGGGCAGGTATTCCCCGCACGATCACGATCGCATTCCTTTCCATTATAACGGCAATCTCCCTCGCCTTTCTCGGACTAATCCTCGTCCCGATCGCCCCGATCGGCTCGATCGATACCGCCTTCCGCGCGGAGGAGCGGCGGGCGAACCCGGATGAGCGAAGCGAGTACGGCGTCCTTCTCGGGGGCGGGATCCGCAGGGACGGGAAACCGACGACCGTTCTTGCCTCGAGGATCGGGGAAGCGGCACGGCTCATGCGCGAGGATCCCGATCTCGTCCTCGTCGTGACGGGGGGAAAGCTCGACGGGCTTCCCCGGACCGAGGCGGAAGCGATGGCCGAAACGCTCACCGAAGGATACGGCGTTCCGTCCAGGCGGATCATCCTCGAAGGCGAGGCGCGCGACACCATCGGGAACTTCGCGCGGAGCCGGGCGCTCATCGACCGGGACGCGATAACGAGAACCCCCGGTCGAGACCTTCGCGCCGATCCACCGCGCGTCGCCGTCATCACGAGCGGCTTTCACATGAACCGCGCGCTTTTCCTCGCCCGGCTGGCGGGCCTATCCGCCTCCGCCCCCGTTCGGGCGCGAACCCCTCCCCTCCAGGCGCCGAATTCCGTCCTTCGCGAGGTCGGCGCCTACTGGAAACTCTCGGCGCGACTCGCCGCCCGTCTCGTCCTCAAGCCATAGCCGGACTACCGTCATCGCGTACGAAAATTCGCATTTCCTCCCCGCATCAATTATAGTTTTTCCCATACGGGGAGGAAAAGCGCAATGAAAACGCTTATCGTCGAGGACGACTTTACCAGCAGACTTCTTCTACAGGGATTACTCCAGTCCTACGGACCCTGCCACGTCGCGGTAAACGGGAATGAAGCCGTACAGGCCGCCCGAACCGCCATCGCGGGGAAAGCGCCATACAACCTCATCTGCATCGACATCATGATGCCGGAAATGGACGGGCAAACCGCGCTCAAGGAAATCCGGGCGCTCGAATCGGAGGCGGGAATTCTCTCGAGCGACGGCTCGAAGATCATCATGACGACCGCGCTCGACGACAAAAAGAACGTCATGAGCGCGTTTCGGGAACAATGCGACGCGTACCTGGTCAAGCCCATCGACCGCGACACGCTCGTCGAGAATTTGCGGACCCTGAGACTGATACTCTGACGCTCGCATGAAACGGGACGACAAGAACAAGTACGCTCAGGTCGAGGAAGTTATTCCGGACTCCGCGTTTTTCGACGAATCCTCGTTAATCGAGGCCGAGAACCGGCGCTACCGCTATGCGGTCGACTCGGTCGACATCGGCGTCTTCGAGTACTACGCCCCGATCGATCATATAGAGGCGAACGACACCTTCTACTCGCTCGCGGGCATCGCCCGGGGGAAGGGTCTCAATCCGTTCTATGACCGCGTGAACCATACCGACCGGCATAAACTCCTTCAGATGCTCACGAAGGGAACCGAAGACGGCAGGGCATCCCTCGAGTTCCTGTATCATCATCCGGAAACGGGGGACCGCTGGCTGCAACTCTCCGGCAAGGTCATGGCGACCGGAGGCTCCCCGTTCAACCCGCTCCGTTTCGTCGGTATCGTCGCCGACGTCAGCGCGAAAAAGGGTAACGAGCTCGCGCTCATGGAACGGCAAAGCCTCATGAACACCGCGATGGAGCATCTTCCCGTCGGCCTCGTGCTCATAGACGCCTCAAGCCACGTGATCGAGATGGCGAACGAGACGGCGGCGAGGCTTTTCGGCTCCGAGGTACGCGCGATGCGCGGAAAACGTTGTCACCATTTCATCTGCAACGCTCCCGAGGGCTTCTGCCCCGTCTGCAATCTCGGGGAGACGGTCGAGAACGAGGAGCAAAGCATGATCGCGCCGAACGGCCGCAGGCTTTCCCTCCTTAAGTCCGTGATCAGGCTCAACGCGGGAAACAAGGACAGGCTTCTCGAATGCTTCATCGACATCACCGCGCGCAAGCAGATCGAGGAGACGCTCCGTTCCACGAGCGACAGGCTCAGGCTCGCTACCCGGGCCGGCGGCGTGGGAATCTGGAACCATGACATCAAGCGCAATCACGAGGAATGGGACGACCAGATGTATCGGCTCTATGCCGCGACCAGGGAGGAATTCCCCAACGGCGAGCAGGCATGGAGGGCGAGAACGCATCCGGAGGATCTCGATGCCCAACTGAGGGAAATGACGCGGGCCATAAACGGCGAAAAGGATTTCGACACGGAATTCCGGATCGTGTGGCCGGACGGATCAATCCATACCATTCGCGCGATCGCGATGCTGCAGCTCGACTACGCGGGACAGCCGAGCCACCTTATCGGCACGAACTGGGACATCACGGCGCAAAAATCCACCGAAATCAGGCTTCTCGAGACGAATCGGAATCTCGAGGAGGCGAACGTCCGCGCGAACGAGCTGATGATCCAGGCGGAGACGGCGAACGTCGCGAAAAGCGCGTTTCTCGCGACCATAAGCCACGAGATACGCACGCCGATGAACGGCATCATCGGGATGGCGAACCTGCTTCTCGAGACGCAGCTCAGCGCCGACCAGCGCCAGTATTGCACCCTCCTGAAGACGAGCGGGGACGCGCTCCTCGCGCTCATCAACGACGTACTCGATCTCTCGAAGATCGAGGCGCGAAAACTCGAGCTCGAGTCGGTCGAGTTCGACGTCGGCGAGCTCCTTGACGAGGTAATCGCGATGGTGGACGTTCAGGCCCAGGGCAAGCCGATCAAGGTCTCCCTTGATCGAGCCGACGGAATTCCCCGCCGCCTGGTCGGGGACCCGGGACGGCTCAGGCAGATTCTCCTTAACCTCGCCGGGAACGCGATCAAGTTCACCGAGCGCGGCGAGGTGACCGTCAAGGCGGAAACTGCCGAAAGCGGGCCGGACGCGTTCATGATCCTGTTCTCGGTAATCGATACCGGCATCGGGATCCCCCGCGACAAAATCCCCACGCTTTTCACGCCGTTTACCCAGGTCGACAGCACCTCGACGCGTAAATACGGCGGAACCGGTTTGGGTCTCGCGATCTCGCGACAGCTCGTCGAGCTTCTCGGCGGAAGGATCGGCGTCGAGAGCGAACCGGGCAAGGGCTCGACGTTCTGGTTCACCGCGCGGTTTGCCCGAACCCCTGGCGAGGACAACGCGGTGCTAGACGAGAACGCCGACGAGGACATGAAAGAACTTGACGAGTTCGAGTACAAACGGTTCGCGCATCGTTACCGGGTACTTCTCGCCGAGGACAATCTCACGAACCAGCTTATCGCCGTCCGCTACCTCGAAAAACTCGGCCTCTCGGTCGATAGCGTCACGAACGGCAAGGAAGCGCTCGACGCGGTCCATCACTCGATCATGCCGTACGACCTCGTCCTCATGGATTGCCAGATGCCGGAAATGGACGGTTACGAGGCGACTACGCGCATACGCGCGCTTCAGAACGATAAACAGCGCCGGGTGCCCGTCGTGGCGCTGACGGCGCACGCCCTCAGCGGAGACCGCGAAAAATGCGTGTCCTCAGGCATGGACGACTATCTCGCGAAACCCGTCAAGCTCGGCGAACTGTACCGCGTATTGGCGAAGTTTCTTCCCGTGCGCGAGGAGAGCATGTCGTCCAGCCCGTTACCGGACCAGGGGAAGAAACCCGATACCGCCGAACACGGGATATTCGACCGCGCTTCGTTCGAGGAACGAACCATGAACGACAAACGACTCGCGTCGCTCGTCGTCAAGACGTTCCTTGAAGACATACCGAATCAGCTCGCGCGGATCGAATCGGCGCTTTCGGAGCGCGACGCTCAACTCGTCGAGCAGATCGCGCATCGCATACGAGGTTCCGCCGCGAACCTGAGCTGCGGAGATCTCTACGAAAAAGCCGCCCGTCTCGAGGCGCTCGCTGGGACGGGCGAGATCGAGCAATGCGCGGCATTGTTCAGCACGGTAACGGAGTCGTATCGCGAGGTACGCAATCACCTGGAGGAATACGCATGAGAATACTCGTTGCCGACGACGATCTTGCTTCCCGAAGGATCCTCGGATCCTTGCTCGAGAAGCACGGCCATCAACCGATTCTCGTTGCCGACGGAAACGCGGCATGGAAAGTCCTTTCGTCTCCCGACTCTCCGCGAATGGTAATCCTCGACTGGCTGATGCCCGGCATCGACGGCGAGGAACTGTGCCGCATGATTCGCGCGCGCGATGACGAAATTCCCGCGTACGTCATCATGCTCACCATCAAGGGAGAGAAGGACGATATCGTCCGCGGGCTCGCCGCGGGCGCGAACGACTATCTTTCGAAACCGTACGACCCGTCCGAGCTTCGCGCGCGGATCGACGCGGGGAAAAGGATCATCGACCTCGAGACGGACAGAACCGGAAAGATACGGTCGCTCGAGATGAACGAGAAGAGGATACAGACCCTTCTCGCCGAGAAAGACATTCTCCTTTACGAAATCCATCACCGCATCAAGAACAACATGAATATGGTGATCAACCTCCTGACCTTGCAGGCGGACCAGATCGGGAACGAGTCGGCGTCGATTCTCCTGCGCAACGCCGTCGGCAGGATCAAGAGCATGGGAATCCTTTACGACAGGCTGTATCGTTCGGACAACCTCACCTCGATGTCGATACGCGAATATCTTGTCGCGCTCATCGACGACATCGTCAAGATATTCCCCGACAGATACAAAGTCGAGCTCGATATCGACGTGAAGGACATCGTCATCGACGTGCATCATCTTTCGTGCATCGGCATGATCGTGAACGAGCTCGTGTTCAACTCGATGAAGTACGCGTTCGTCGGGAGGGACTGCGGACTCATTTCCGTATCGGCGTCGAGATCGGGAGACATCGTTTCCCTCACGATCGAGGACGACGGAATAGGAATGACGTCGACCGAACCGGAATCGAAACCCGCGTCGTTCGGGCTGACGCTCGTGCGGGGGTTGACGGAACAGCTGAACGGGAAGATACGACAAGAGCCGGCGAACGGCACGAAGTTCGTCGTGGAATTTCCGATAAACGGAAAATAGGCTATTGTAATATTTTCACTGAATACTACACTTAAAAGTATTCAGGAGTTTTGTAAGTTACCATGCCTAAAAGCATCGACGACGAGACCAGGGAAATCCTGCTTTCATTTATCGCGGAAGGTTATGAACGCCTCGACGACTCCGAGGCGCAACTCGCAAAGCTGGACGACGGAGACAATACCGCCCGTCTCAATTCCATTTTCAGGTTGTTTCATTCAGTCAAGGGTTCGGCGGGGTATCTCGGCCTCGAGAACATAAAGAAACTGACGCACGAAGCCGAGACTTTGCTCGACGTATTCCTGAAGGAAGGAGTCGGGATAACCCAAGACTCTATTGACGTCGTGTATTCGACGGTCGACGTCCTTCGCGCGTTGATCGGAATAACCGAGCGGGAATACACGGATGAGCCCGGCGAAAAAGAAGCGGCGGAGCAAACGACCAAGATCACCGCCATGATCCGCGAACTTCGCGCGAAGAAGAAATCCGGCGAGAACGGCGGCTGCGAAGCGAAGGGCGGCACGCAAAGCGCGAGCCCCGATCCGGAGCATCCGTCGAGTATCCAAGAGATTTCTCCCGCATCAAATTCGGGAAACGCTCCCGAAATCGCGCAAAAAACCATACCGAACGAGATCGAGCTCACGGAGCTCGTCACCCGGGACATGGCGCAACGGTTTATCGGCGAATGCGCCGACCTTCTCGACCGCGTCGAACGGATAGCGCTTTCGATCGCCCCGAAGGAGAACGCGACAGAAGCCGTCAATGACACCTTCCGGGCGATTCACACGATCAAGGGAAACTCTGGTTTTTTCGGATACGCGTTTCTCGAATCGTCCTGCATGGAATTTGAAAGCATCCTCGACGAGGCGCGAAAAAAGAACGGGCCGATCGGCGAGTCATTCGTCAACACCGTTATCGGTCGCGTCGACCGGTTGAGATCAGCCCTTTCATCCGTCGTCATCCGGGATAACGTGAAGGCGCCGGGACGCTCCTCTGAATCCCCGGGCGACTCATCGGAGACCAACATTACGCAAACGGACGGAACACCGGCGGCGAGCGCGAAAACGGAAGACTCGTACAAACCGCTCGGCGAAATCCTCGTCGACATGGGAGCCGTCGGAAACGATACGATTCGCGACGCGCTGAACGAGCAGGAACGCCCGCTCGGCGAAATCCTCCTTCAAAAAGGAGTGGTATCCCCGGAGCACATCGAGGAAGCCCTGAAGATCCAGAAGACCCAGGCGCAGGCAAACGGGGACGAACCGCGGGAACTCGTGCGAAAGGAAATCCGCGTCGACACGGCGAAGCTCGACAAACTTTTCGAACTCGTCGGGGAACTCATTACCGCGGAATCCATGGTCATCAACAGTCCCGACCTCGCCGGTCTCAAACTCGACAATTTCACGAAGTCGTTCGCGAGCCTCAACAAGATCAGCAGGGAGATACAGGAAACGACGATGATGATCCGGATGATCCCGCTCGACGGACTCTTCCAGAAAATGACCCGGCTCGTGCGAGACCTTTCGCGGAAGATCGACCGGCCGGTCAATTTCATCGTCTCCGGTCAGGATACCGAGATGGACAAGAACGTGATCGAGCAAATATCCGACCCGCTCGTCCATATCCTCAGGAACGCGATCGATCACGGGATCGAGTCAAAGGACAGGAGAAAAGCCGTCGGAAAACCGGAGACCGGGACGGTATGGCTCAACGCGCGCTACGAAGGTTCCGAAATTTGCATCAGCGTGCGGGACGACGGCGGAGGACTCGATCGCGAGAGAATTCTCGCGAAAGCAGTGAGCAAGGGACTCGTTTCGGCCGACCCCGCGACGATACCGGATTCCGAGGTCTACGCGTTCATCTTCGAACCCGGGCTCTCGACCGCGGAGGTCGTCTCGGACGTGTCGGGACGCGGGGTCGGCCTTGACGTCGTCAAGAAGAACCTCGAGCGGATTCGCGGACGGATCGACATCAAGACGAACGCCGGGCAGGGAACCGAGTTCATCCTCAGGATACCGCTCACGATGGCGATCATCGACGGAATCACCGTAAGGGTCGGCAGGAACATGTATTCCCTCCCCCTCAACGACATAATCGAGTTCCTCAAGATCTCGCCCGCGCAGATCACGCAAACCGAGCACAGCGAGGCGACGGTCAATATCCGCAAGGAATTCCTCCCGCTCATCAAGCTCGGAAACGTCTTTAACGTCGCAGACGCGATCATGAACCCGACGGACGGAATCGTCATAGCCGTCCAGAACAACGGGAAGAGAGCGTGCCTGCTCATCGACGAGGTCATAGGCAATCAGCAAATCGTCGTGAAATCGCTTTCGGAATACCTCGGAAAGGTCGAAGGCATTTCCGGATGCAGCATTCTCGGCGACGGCGGCGTAAGTTTCATCATCGATACGGGAAAGCTTCTATCGCTCAAGCTCGCGTAACGGGCATCAAAAGTCATTATGGTACGAAACGTACCAGGAGGATAGCCATGAAAATTCTCGCCAAGTTGCTCCTGAGTTTCCTCGCTGTCGCCGTTCTGTGCGCCATCGTCGGAACGGTCGGACTCGACCAGCTCAAGAAAACGAAAGAGAGCATAAGCCTTCTTTCGGGAGAGACGATACCGAAACTGTACTACGTAAACACGATCGACAAGCAGTTTCGCGACATCAAGACCTCCGTCCGCTCGATGGCGAACCCTCTTGCCGTTGACGACCCGGAATTCTTCGACCGTCAGATCTCGAACATAGAGAAAGCGCGCGCGGTCTACGGTGAATCGAAGAAGAAGTACGAAGAGTATCCGATGGTTCCCGAGGAAAAGCGGCTTTATGAGGTTATCCTCAAGAATATCGAGACGGCCGCCGCCTACAACAACTCCGTGATTGCCCTCTGCAAGGAGGCGCGCGCCGCGAAACCGGAAGACCGGCCGCCGATCTACCAGCGCATCTACGCGAAGATATCGGGACCGGAACGGCTCGCGATGGACAACCTCGTCGCGTCCTTCGAGGAACTCGAGAAATTCGACCAGCAATACTACGGCGTCGACATCCCGAAAGAAACATTCAAGACCGTCACCATGGGCCGGATCATGGTCCTCGTCATCACGGTATTCGCCTTCATCGCCGCGCTCGCGTTCGGCGTCGTCCAGGGACTCATGATCTCGGGCCGCTTGAAAAAGACCGTGCATGTCCTCGACAAGATCGCCCACGGAGATCTCTCCGAGAGACTGGAAATAAAGACGACGGACGAGTTCCTCCAGCTTGCCGAATCGCTGAACGGCGTCGAGGATAACGTCGCCGGTCTCGTCGGAGACACCGACACCCTCGTTCAAGCCGCGCTGGACGGCAGGCTCTCCGTCCGGGCCGACCCCGAAAAGCACAAGGGAGACTACCGGAAGGTCATAGTCGGCATCAACAACACCCTCGACGCGGTCGTCGGTCCGCTCACGGTCGCCGCGAACTATATCGATCGCATCTCGAAGGGCGATATGCCCGAGAAGATCGTCGAATCCTACAACGGCGACTTCAACAAGATCAAGGACAATCTCAACATCGCCATCGAGAGCATACAGAACCTTATCAGCGACACCATCATGCTTTCCGACGCGGCCGTCTCGGGAGCGTTGCAGATCAGGGCGGACGCGTCGAAGCACCAGGGAGACTATAAAAAGATCATCGACGGGATCAACACGACGCTCGATCTCGTCATCACTCCGATCAACGAGATCATCGAGATTCTCAAGCACCTTGCCGACGGCGACATGACCCTCCGCATGGCCGGTGACTATAAAGGGGACTTCGACGTCCTCAAGACCGCGCTCAACGAATCGCTCGACGCTATCAACGACACCCTCGGCCAGATCAACAACGCGGTCGACCAGGTCGCCGAGGGAGCGGTACAGGTATCCCAGGCGAGCCAGTCCCTGTCGCAGGGAGCGACCGAACAGGCGTCGTCGCTCGAGGAGATCACCTCCTCCACGACCGAGATCTCGAGCCAGACCCGGCAAAACACCGACAACGCGCTCAAGATGAACAGTCTCGCCAAGGAAGCGCAGGAAAACGCCGAAAAAGGCAACAACCAGATGAAGGAGCTCGTCGCCGCGATGAGCGACATCAACAGGAGCGCCGAGGAGATCAACAAGGTCGTGAAAACGATCGACGACATCTCGTTCCAGATCAACCTTCTCGCGCTCAACGCGAACGTCGAGGCGGCGCGCGCGGGGAAATACGGCAAGGGATTCGCGGTCGTCGCCGAGGAAGTACGCAACCTCGCCGTCAGGAGCGCGAACTCGGTCAAGGAAACGACGCGCATGGTCGAGGAAGTCATCGGGAACATCCAGCGCGGAAACTCCCTCGTCGAGGGCTCCGCGAGCCAGCTCGACGAGATCGTCGGCGGTTCTTCGCAGGTATCGGTGCTCGCCGAGGAAGTCGCGACGGCCGGCCGCGAGCAAACCCAGGGACTCGAGCAGATCTCGCTCGGACTCAACCAGATCGACCAGGTCACGCAAAGCAACACGGCAAGCGCGGAGGAAAGCGCGTCGGCTTCCGAGGAACTCTCGTCCCAGGCCCAACAGGTCAAGGCGATGCTCGCGCGCTTCAGGCTCAAGGGCGGCGACCACCGGCAGTTCGACTCCGCGGGAGACCGTTCGGGACGGGATGATCTCGCCTCCCGCTCGCAAAAGCGGTCGATGCAGCAGACGAGCGTCGCCCCGGCGAAGAAACCCGTCGCGCAGGCGCCGCGATTCAAGACGCCGGCCCTCAACCCGGCCGACGTGATATCGCTCGACGACAGCAATTTCGGAAAGTTCTGACAAGGGAGGTAACGACATGTCCGACGCAAGAAAGGCGGAAATGCGTGACGAACTGCTCGACGACGAGGAAAACGAGGACACGCAGGCGAACAAGTATCTTTTCTTCAAGATCGGCAAGGAGTCGTACGGCATCGGGATTCGGTTCGTCATCGAAATCATCGAGCTTCAGAACATATCGGAGGTTCCGGACATGCCCGCGTACGTCAAGGGCGTCATCAACCTCCGCGGAAGGGTTATTCCGATCGTCGACCTCAGGCTTCGCTTCGACCTTGAGGCCCGCGAGTACGACAGCAGGACGTGCATCATCGTAACCGAGGTCGACAGGGTTCTCGTCGGCTGTCTCGTCGACACCGTCGAGGAGGTAATGGAAATCCCCGAAAAGAACATCGAGCCGCCCCCGCGATTCAAGACCGTATCCGGAAGGGATCAGTTCATCTCGGGCATGGGCAAGGCAGGGGACGCCATCAAAATCCTTCTCGACGCCGAGCGGATCGTGAGGGACGAGAACCTCGCGCAGGGAAGCGTCGGCGCGGAATCAATCGCGCAAGCGGGCGCGACCGCATGAGGCCCGGATGTACGACGACCTCGTCCAGCTGAGCGACAGGGAATTCTCCTACATATCGAAACTGCTCTTCGAGCGTTTCGGGATCTTTCTCGGCGACCAAAAACGCGTGCTCGTCGCGGGAAGGCTCTCGAAACGGCTCCGGGAGCTCAAGCTCGGGACGTTCACGGACTATATCGACTACCTCTGCGACGACCAGACCGGCTCGGAACTCAGCGAGCTCATCAACCGCATTACCACGAATCACTCCTTCTTCTTTCGGGAACGGGATCACTTCGATTTTCTCGCGAATACCGTCTTGCCCGAAATAGAGCGGGTGTCGGCGAAAACGGGACCGACGACAATCAGGATATGGAGCGCCGGGTGCGCGACGGGCGAAGAGGTATACTCGATCAGCATGCTTCTCCGAAACCACTTCGGACCGCGATACCCCTCGATCGACGCGGGGCTGCTCGCGACCGACATCTCGCTCGCGGCGCTCAAGGAAGCGAAGGCGGGCGAGTACGCCGACGCGAAGCTCCGCGAGCTGCCGCAAAGCTATCGCTCGTCGTATTTCAGGAAAAAGGACGACGACACGTGGACCATATGCGAGGAGATTAAGGGTTCGGTCATGTTCAAGCGGCTCAACCTCATGTCGGACACCTATCCGATGAAAGGCCTTTTCGACGCGATCTTCTGCCGGAACGTCATGATCTACTTTAACCAGGAATCCCGCGAACGGGTAATTCAATCGCTCCATCGATACGTCAAGCCGGGCGGATACCTCTTTATCGGTCATTCGGAATCGCTCAACAGGGAAACCTGCCCCTTCGATTACGTGAAGCCGGCCGTATACCGGAAAGGAGTCAGGTAAGATGGCGAACAGCCTCAAGCAATGCGGAATGCGGGTGATAACGGTCGCGAACCGGAAGGGAGGGGTCGGCAAGACCTCCTCGGTCATCCAGATCGCCTCGGGGCTCGCGAGACGGGGCGAACGGGTGCTCGTCATCGACGGCGACCCGCAGGGAAACCTCACGCTCTTCTTCGGCGACAGGGAGAAGAAGGACATATCGGCGATGCTCGCCTCCATGGCCTCAGGCGAGAGGATCAAGATCGACGAGTATTTGTGCAAATCGGTCAGACGCCATCTCGACATCATTCCGGCGAAGAACAGAAATCTCCGGCTCGAGATGCGCGACACCGCGATCGCGAACGCGTACGAGCCGTTTCTCAACCTCATGTCCACGATGAAGGAACGATACGACTGGGTCATCATCGACTCGTCCCCCGCGAACAGTCCCCTCGAACGCCTTCTCATCAGGGCAAGCGACGCGGTAATCATACCGCTCGAGTTCCAGCTTTTCTCCGTTTCCGGGCTCGAGTCGATCCTCGAGGAGGTCGACTACTGCGCCGAGGAGGCGAAGCGGGACATCAAGGTCCATTCGCTCATCTTCACCAAGGCCGAGAATCGCCTGAACAGGGTCAACGCCTATCGGCAGGTATTCTCCTCGTTTCACATACCGATCTTCGAGATATGCAAGTCCGAATACGTGACGCGATCGATCGAAAAGTCGCGGACGATATGGGAATGCGGTCCGGCCAGCTACGCCGCCCGCGATTACGCGCGAATAATCGAAAAAGGATTTCTGGAAACGACATGAACGACAAAAACAAGCGGAAACTGGACGAGATCACCGGGCACATCTCGAAATCGATCGAGAAAAGCGAGGGATCGGGAGGATACGCGTATTCCTCGTCGCTGACGACGCCCCGGGCCCGGCAGATCGCCGGCCTATGGAAGGTCATCGAGCATGTCGACGACGGAGTCCCCTACGCCGAAGCGTTCGCCCGCTCGACGTTTCGCGGCGCAGAGCATAGTCCCCTCTCGTATGACGCGACCTACGAGTTCTCGGGTAACACCTGCGTCAAGCGGGTAATGCTCCACGGAACGGTGCTTTCCGACGGCCGAAACGCCGATTTCGAGTACCGCATGAGCGCCGTCCTCACCTGGGAAATCGGGCCCGACGTGATCAGCGCGAGACCGATCCTCGGTTATCAGATAACGTCGATTGACGGCGCCCCGGCGTCCGTGAGGGAATTGCCGAACGCGGTCGCGGGCATCATTATCCAATACGCGCTCGACGGCGACGCGCTTACGCTCACCGACGGTTCTGACGTCAAGCGGCTCGCGAGGATTCCCTCATGAAAGTCGGAGGCGGGCGCGTCAGGGTACTTATCGTCGACGACTCCGCGATCGCGCGCGACATGCTCGAGCGCGGGCTTTCCCGCTTTCCCGACATCGAGGTCGTCGGCAAGGCCTCGGACGCGTACTCGGCGAGGGACCGCATCGTCCTTCTCGCGCCCGACGTCGTGACCCTCGACATCGAGATGCCGGGCATGAACGGGATCGAGTTCCTCAAGCGGCTCATTCCCCAATATCCCATCCCGGTCGTCGTCGTCTCCGCCGTGACCCTTGAGGGTTCGCGAATGGCCCTCGACGCCCTCAAGGCCGGCGCCGTCGACGTGGTCGCGAAGCCCGGTAATCGCGAGCGGGGAAGCATCGACGCCATGGTAAGCGATCTCGCCGACGCGATCAGGGAAGCGGCCCTTGCCGACGCGAGAAAGCTCGTCGCCATCGGTACCGTCGCGGAATCGAAGGCGACGAGGAAATCGGGGGCGACGCTCCCGGATCGCGAGGAGCGGGCGGACCGCAGGCTCATCGCGATAGGCGCCTCGACCGGCGGGACTAACGCCATCGACGCGATCATCCCGAGATTCACGGAAACCGTTCCCGGCGTCGTCATCGTTCAGCATATGCCGCCCGTTTTCACGCGACTGTTCGCCGAATCGCTCAATCGAGTCTCGGCGCTCGAGGTTCGCGAGGCCCGCGACGGGGACCGCGTCCATCGCGGGCTCGCGCTCGTCGCGCCCGGCGGGCTCCAGATGACCGTTCACGAGGACGAGCGGGGCTGGTACGTTCGGTGCCGCGAGGGAGAGAAGGTTTCGGGCCATTGCCCCTCGGTCGACGTCCTCTTCAACTCGGTCGCGGAGACGGCCGGGGCGCGCGCCACGGGCCTCATCCTGACGGGAATGGGCCGGGACGGCGCTGAGGGGCTCCTCGCGATGAGACGGGCGGGAGCGCGATGCTTCGCGCAGGACGAGGAGACCTCGGTGGTATACGGAATGCCGAAAGAAGCGTGGGACAACGGCGCCGCGGAAAAGAAGGTCCCGCTCGACGTCGCCGCCACCGTCGTCATGGCCGCCTCGAGCGCCCGTCGCGCGGTAAGGAGCGTGTAATGGCCGTATTCACCGTCGGAATCGGGGAATGGACCGTCGCATCGGGACCCGAGGATCTCATCAAGACATACGCGCTCGGCTCGTGCATCGCCGTCATCATCACCGACGTGAAGATCGGGGTGACGGGGCTGATTCACATCGCCTTGCCCGAAGCAGCCATCGATCCCGAAAAGGCGAAACGACAACCCGGATACTTCGCCGACTCGGGCCTGCCGCTCATGATCGAGGAGATGAAAAGCAAGGGGGCCGCCCGCCAGCATGTCCGCGTAAAGCTCGCCGGAGGGGCGGCCGTCATGGACTCCATGGGAATATTCGACATCGGAAAGCGGAACCTTCTCGCCGCGAAGAGGATACTGTGGAAAAGCTCCCTCGGCGCGATCGCCGAGGATACCGGCGGCGAGATCAGCAGGACCGTTTCCGTGCGCGCGCTTGACGGGGAGACGACCATCTCCTCGGGGAACAGGCAATGGCAATTATAGGAGGATCACGATGCCCGGTTATCGCATGGTATTAATCGTCGACGACTCGCCGACGTCACGCATGATCATTCAACGATGCGTCGAGATGTCGGGAATCGCCGCGGGCTCTTTCGTGTTCGCGGAAAACGGCCTCGACGCGCTTTCCGTCATGAGCGACAACGGCGATATCGATCTCGTCTTCTCCGACATAAACATGCCAAAGATGGACGGCCAGACCTTCATCAAGCTCATGAAAAGCAAGCCCGAGACCTCCGGCATTCCGGTCGTCATCACCTCGAGCATAGCCGACGGCTCGATCGAGTCCGAGATGAAGAAACTCGGCATATCCGCGATCATCAAGAAGCCCGTCTCTCCCGAGAAAATCCTCACCGCCCTTGGAGGCATCGCATGAGCGAAAACCTGGATCCCGACCGCGCGGGCGCGATTCTCGCGGATTCCGTATCGTCCGTGTTCGCGAACATGGCGTTTATCGACGTGGAACGAGGTACCCCCGGTTCGGCGCGAGGCGGCGACGGGGAAAGGAGGGCGGCGATCGACGTTCTCTCGCCGCTTTCGTGCAGAATCGAGCTGACGATCAACGAGGCGATCAGGGACCGGGTTTTCGATACCCTCTTCGGCGACGCTTCCGAGGAGGAGCAGAAAAAAGCCGCCGAAGACCCCCTACTCGAGATGCTCAACATCATAGCGGGCTCATTCCTTTCGGGGTACTTCGGATCCGGGGTGGACATTCAGCTCGAACTCCCCCGCTATCTTTACCTGGGCGAGGTTTCACCCGGACAGACGGTTTCCGCGATCGCGCTCGACGCGGAAGGAGAACCGCTCAAGGCGGCGATCTCGTCCGTCCGCTACCGGTACTGACCCGACGCGAAAAGGGCCGCGCTTCCTCGCGCGGCCCCGTGTCGCCTTTGCGAAATACCGCTAAAGCCCGCCGTTGATCGCCGCGATCAAGGCTTCTTTCTGAAACGGCTTCACGATGAAACCCTTTGCACCGAGGGCGAGCGCCTCCTTCTTGAGGGCATCCTCGTCCTGCGTGGTCAAAACGAAAACCGGAATGCCCGCGATCGCGGCCCGATTCTTCCGTTCCCGCAAAAACTCGATCCCGTTCATCTCCGGCATGTTGATGTCGAGGATGATGCAATCGACCTGGTTGCCGTCAAGCTTGTCGAGCGCGTCGCGCCCGTTCTCCGCCTCGACGACCGAATGCCCCGCGCCCGAAAGCGCGAGCGCGATTATCTTCCTCATCGTGGACGAGTCGTCAACGGAAAGAAACTTCATATCCTAACCTCCATCAGGGCGCTCTTTTCGCCCTTTGTCTTTGCGTCTCTGACGAGACGGTTCCGCAATACGCTGAAGCGCTCGACTTTTGTCATGTTGTCTATCGAAACCCCGCAATCCTCCACGCAAGCCTCGACGTTTCGCCTGAGCTCGGCGAGTATCGCGAGCGATCCCTCGATCATCTGTCGCGTTATGTCCTGGAACTGCAGGGACTCGAGCACCCCGTCGAGATCGCGGTCGATCGACTCGCTCATGAGCGCGATCTCCTTCGTGAGCGCCTGCGATCGGTCGGTCGCCCCGATGAGCGAGTCGACGGCGAGGCTCGCGGCGTCGATTCCCCGCTCGACCTTCGCGATCACGGTTCCGGCCTTATCCTCGATGTTCTCCATGAGGATCTCGTTGTACTCGCCGAAACGACCGAGCAGGGTCGCGACCTGCCTGGAGAATTCGTTCGTCCGCTCGTTGAGCTTATGAAGTTCCGCGATGATCACCTTGAAGCCGAGTCCCTTCTCGCCGATTCTCGCCGCCTCGATCGACATGTTGAACGCGATGAGCTTCGATCGCTCGGTTATGTCCGCGATACCCTTGAGCAGATCGAGTCCGGACTCGATCTCCTTCCGCATCGCGTCGAGGTGCTCGCGGTTTTCCTTTACGCACCGGGAAAGTTCCCTGATCGAGGAACGCTCGTCGCCGATGGACTGTCTCGTCTTCTCGGCGGTCGCCGATACGGAGCGCTCGCCCGAGGTATCCTCGAGCTCGAGCCTCATCGTTCTCGCGGACTCGGCCGCGTGGCGGGCCGCCTCGCGAACGACCATAAACCGTTCCATGACCGCGAACGCCGCTTCCTCGGTTTTTCCGGGAACGGCGGCGGCGACGGCGTGAACGAGCGGAATGTAGATGAGGCAGTCGAGGATAGCCCTGTCGCGAACGGATGAGAGGGCATTCTCCGACGCGAGAAGCCGCCCGTGCGCGATCGAGACGAGATTCGCGACCTCCTCGGCCGTGCTCGCGGAAAGAATCTCGCCGATGAGCGGGTATTCGACGATCTTCCTGATCTCGTCCGCGCTATCGGAAAAGGTCTTGTGAAGGTCCGCCATCAGCGCCTTGACGCGCGTTCCGGGAAGGTCGGCAGCGCCGGAAACGCGCGACGAATCGGCGTCGGGATCATCCTTCATTTCGCGATGCCCGGTTTCGGTCTTCCCGCCGCGTAACGACGCAAGGGCTTGCGCGAACGCAACGGAACCCGCCAGCGCAGCGAGCGCAAGCGATAAACCGATACGTTGGGTTCCGAATATCAGCAGCGTGGCGGCCGTGCCAAATGAGCATAGTGACGCCGTGAACGCGAACACACCCTGAACTTTCATAGTAAAAAGTATAAGCGACGCGAAAAAAGATTGCCACGAATTGGCCGATCATCGCGTTCGGGACACTTCAGTTTTTTTTTTACGATAAACCGGGAGATTTTCCCGATTACGTATCAGGGAATATTCTCCCTCGTCGGGATCGTTCCGCAAAAGAAAGCCCATCGCTATCGCGATGGGCTTTCCCGTTACCGTTCGTCAACGCGCATACCACGCGTCCCGGTATCGTTGCTTCTTACGCCTTCGCGAGCGCCTGCTCGAGGTCGGCGATGATGTCGTCGACGTGCTCGATCCCGATCGAAAGGCGCACGAGGTCGGGCGGAAGGCCCGAGTCGAGCTGCTCCTTGTCGGAGAGCTGCGAATGCGTGGTGCTCGCCGAATGAATCGCGAGGCTCTTCGCGTCGCCGACGTTCGCGAGGTTCGAGAAGAGCTCGAGCGCGTCGATGAACTTCTCGCCCTTCACCCTGCCCGATTCGGTCGCGTCCGCCTTGATGCCGAAGACGACCATGCCGCCAAAACCGTTCTTGAACTGCTTCGCCGCGATCTTGTAGCCCGGATCGTCGGTGAGCCCCGGATAGCGGACCCACGCGACCTTCGGGTGTGCTTTCAGCCACTCGGCGACCTTGAGGGCGTTCTCGTTGTGACGAGCCATCCTGACGTGAAGGCTCTCCGCGCCCTGAATGAAGATCCAGGAGTTGTCGGGAGAGAGGCACGCGCCGAGGTTGCGCACGGGATCGGTGCGGAAGCGGAAAGCGAACGCGACGGGCGCGAGCGGCGCGGGAAGGTCGTGCGCCCAGCGGAGACCGTGGTACGCGGGATCGGGCTCGGTCATGAGGGGCACGTTCGAGTTTTTCCAGTCGAACTTTCCGGAATCGATGACCGCGCCGCCGATCGCCGAGCCGTGACCGCCGATCCACTTGCTTAAACTGTGGATGACGATGTCGGCGCCGTCCTCTATCGGGCGGTAGTTCATCGGCGGGGTGAAGGTCGAGTCGACGACGAGCGGGATGCGATGCTCGTGCGCGATCTTCGCGATCGCCGCGACGTCGACGACGTCGAGCGCGGGGTTGCCGACGGTCTCGACGTAGAGGAACCGCGTCTTCGGCGTGATCGCCTTCCGGAAGTTCTCGGGGTCGAGGGCATCGACGAGCTTCGCCGTGATTCCCTGATCCCTGAGGAGGACGGAGAACATCGTGTACGTGCCGCCGTAGAGATTTCTCGCCGAGACGAACTCGTCGCCCGAGCGCGCGAGGGTGAGTACGGTATAGTGGATCGCCGCCGTTCCCGACGCGGTCACGACCGCCGCCGCTCCCCCTTCGAGAAGGGCGAGCCGGTTCTCCAGGATCGCGCCCGTCGGGTCGCCGAGGCGGGTGTAGATGTACCCGAGCTCCTTGAGCGCGAAGAGGTTCGCGCCGTGCTCGGCCGAGTTGAAGTTGTACGCGCTCGTACGCCACACCGGCACGCCGCGCGCCTTGGTCGTCGGGTCGGGCGAGTGCCCGCCGTGCACGGCAAGGGTTTCGATATGAAGATTTTTCGCCATCGGTTATTCCTCCCAGAGCCAGGTTGAAAGATAGCGCTCGCCGGTGTCCGGAAGGACCGCGACGATCGTTTTCCCCTTGTTTTCGGGGCGCTTCGCGACGGTGAGCGCGGCCTCGAGGGCGGCGCCCGAGGAGATGCCGATAAGGAGTCCCTCTTCTTTCGCCGCGCGACGAGCGATCGTGCCCGCCTTGACGTCATCGGTGAGGTAGATCTCGTCGATCACCTTGGTATTGAGAACGCCCGGCACGAAGCCGGGTCCGATGCCCTGAATCTTGTGCGGGCCCGGCTGGCCGCCGGAGATGACCGGGGAGGCCGCGGGCTCGACCGCGACGACCTTGAGATTCGGGTTCTTCGATTTCAGGTACTCGCCCGCGCCGGTCACGGTGCCGCCGGTGCCCGCGCCCGCGACGAGGATATCGATCTTGCCCTCGGTGTCCTCCCAGATCTCGGGGCCGGTGGTCTTCCGGTGGATCTCGGGATTCGCGGGGTTATTGAACTGCTGGGGGATGAAGGAATTGGGATTCGCCGCGGCGAGTTCCTCGGCCTTCGCGATCGCGCCCTTCATTCCCTTCGCGCCCTCGGTGAGGACGAGCTCGGCGCCGAATGCTTTAAGGAGCTTGCGGCGCTCGATGCTGAAGGTCTCGGGCATCGTGAGAATGATCCGGTAGCCCTTAACCGCGGCGACCGCGGCGAGCGCGATGCCGGTATTACCGCTCGTCGGCTCGATGATGACGGTATCCTTGGTGATCTTCCCGTCGCGCTCGGCCGCCTCGATAAGGGCGAGGCCAATGCGGTCCTTCACGCTCGAGAAGGGGTTGAAGCTTTCGACCTTCACGTACACGGTCGCCTCGCTGTCATTGAGGCGATTGATTCTGACCAGCGGGGTCTTCCCGATCAGGTCGGTGATTTTGTCAACTCGTGCCATAGTGCGCTCCTTTCGTTCGATATCGGGCGTATCCTCACTGATCACGATACGCTGTGTAATATCCTATTAGTCTGATAGATATTATATTACATATTACCAGCTAAGCTGTCAACACTTTTCTTGATTAAATACACTGTTTTAATATGTTTTCACATACACACAGTGCCGAATATGCTCACCTATATAAAGTACATGTAGGACTCGTCCGGATCGACGGTACCGAGCATCGACGCGAGGGTGATCCGGTCGATAACCGAGGCGATCCGGTCGTTGAGCCGGTTGTACACGGTGAGCCGGATGCAACGCTGAATACGGTTTTCAGTTTCTTCGGGCCGGAGGTTATCGACGATCAGCATGTCGCCTTCGAGAATCCTGAGCGCGTCGCCGATGACGATGTCCGCGGGATCGCGCGCGAGGGTATATCCCCCCGAGGCGCCCTTGACCGAGCGGATATAGCCCGCGCGTCGGAGGATCACCGCGACCTGCTCGAGGTAGCGCGCGGAAATATCCTGACGTTCGGCGATGCTCGCGAGCGTCACGTGCGGTTCGTCCGCGTGCTCGGCGAGATCGATCATGAGCCTGATGCCATACCGTCCACGGGTGGAAATCTTCATATCGCGTACCCCTCGTCGTCAAGCGATTCGTACGACTCGACGAGTTGCGAGAGCGTGATCGAGTCGACGCAATCGGAAATCTCGCGATAGAGCTGGGACCAGGTATGACGGGTGATGCACTTCGCCTCGGCCGGGCAGGTACCGGAGGAAAGACAGGCAACCGGCTCGAGCGAGCCCTCGACCGCGCGAAGGATGTCCCCCGCGGTGATCTCTGACGGTTTTTTCCCGAGGAGATACCCGCCTTGAGCGCCGCGAATCCCCCGGATCAGGCCGGCCTTCTTGAGCGGGATAAACAGCTGTTCAAGATACCCGTCCGATATCCCGGTATGCTCGGCAATCGTGCGGGTGCTCGCGTAATCTCCCTCGGGAAGGAGCGAAAGGTATAGTAACGCTTCGAGGGAGTAGCGACCCCTCGTCGAAATTCTCATGCGATCTCCTAGTTATTTCGTTGTCTTAATAAAGATATACTCAGGAGAGAGAGCGGTCAAGGTCTTTTATGAGATCCTCGACATTTTCGATACCGACCGAAAGCCTTATAAGCCGATCGTTGACGCCTGACCGCCGGCGAAGCGCTTCCGGGATCGCCTTGTGGGTTTGCTCGATCGGGTAGGTGACGAGGGTCTCGACGCCGCCGAGGCTTTCGGCGAAAAGGATTACCGTTACGCGGGAAAGAAGCGGCGTGACGTCTTTCGCGTCCTTCAAATAAAAGGAAATCATGGAACCAAAGCCGCGACTTTGAGCCGTCGAGAGCGCGTACTGGGGATGGTCGGGAAACCCGACGTAAAAGACGCGCTCGACCTTCGGATGGGTTCTGAGCCACTGCGCTATCCGCAGGGCGTTCGCCGACTGGCGATCCATGCGCACGGCGAGGGTCTTGAGTCCCCGGAGGATGAGCCAGGCGTCGAAGGGACCGAGCGCGGCGCCTTCGCTCATCTGCGCGACCCGCAAGGGCTCGACGAGCGAGTCGTTGGCGAGGACGAGAAAGCCCGAGAGGGTGTCGTTGTGCCCGCCGAGGTACTTCGTCCCGCTATGGACGACGACGTCGGCGCCGAGCGCGATCGGGTTCTGGTAGTACGGCGAGAGAAAGGTATTGTCGACGACGAGCAGCGGTTTCGCCCCGTTTATCGCGGCCGCCTGTAAAAGCCGGTCTATCCCGGCGATATCGGTGACGCGCATCATCGGATTCGACGGGGTCTCGACGAACACGGCCCGGGTCGCGGGGGCGAGCGCGCGCTCGACGGCGTCGAGGTCGCTCGTGTCCACCCAGGCGAACTCGATGCCGTACCGCGCGTAGTAGCCCTCGAAAAGGCGGAAGGTACCGCCGTAGAGGTCCTCGGAGACGATGACCCGGTCGCCGGGAACGAACAGTTTGAGGAAGCAGGAGACCGCCGCCATGCCGCTCGAGAACGCAAGCGCGTGCGCGCCCCGCTCGAGGAGCGCGACCGTTTTTTCAAGCTCGAGCCTCGTCGGGTTGAGGCCCCGCGAGTAATCAAACCCGGTCGACTCGTAGAGGGCCGGGTGGCGAAAGGTCGAGCTCTGGTAGATCGGCGCGCTGATCGCGCCCGTTACCGGGTCGAATGGCGTCGCGCCGTGTACCAACTCCGTCTCGATCGAATGGCGACAGTCATCTTGCATCGTATCCCCCAGTGGTTTTTCGCGGTCAGAATACGGGAACGACGTCCCCGTTCGGCCAGGTCTTTTGGTAAACATGCGTACATACCAAACTATATCCAACAATACGCATAGGTTATGTATGTTTCAAAGCTAAAGTAACCCATCGAAAAAAACAAACCTGATCCTACCCGGAAAGCGCCCGGTCGAAATCCGCGATGAGATCCTCGGGATCTTCCAGTCCGACGGATATCCGGATCAAGGTATCGGTGATGCCGAGCCGGTCGCGCTCCTCCGGGGGCATGGCCGCGTGGCTCATCTTGACCGGGTACGAGGCGATCGTTTCCACCCCCCCGAGGCTTACCGCGGCGGCGGCGAGCGTTGTCTTCCCGAGAAAGGCGAGCGCGCGCTCCCGGCTTTTGGTCGCGAAGGAAAGCACGGCTCCGGCCCCCGAGGACTGCGCGTCGTGGATGAACTTTCCCCGGTGGGATTCGAGGCCGGGATAGTAGACCCGTTCGACCGCGGGATGGGACTCGAGAAACCGTGCGATCTCGCGAGCTCCCCGTTCCTCGGCCTCGAGCCTGACCTTGAGGGTCTTGATCCCGCGAAGCACGAGCCAGGAGTCCCAGGGACCGGCGATCCCGCCGAAGCCGTTTTGCACCGCGTACACGCGGCGACCGAGCTCTTCGCTCGCCGTGACCGCGAGGCCGGAAACGACGTCAGAGTGGCCGCCGAGGAACTTCGTCGCCGAATGGACGACGATGTCGGCGCCCAGTTCGAGCGGCCGCTGGAGGAGGGGGGTCATGAAGGTGTTGTCCACGATCGTGAGAAGGCCCGCCTCCTTCGCGACGGCGACCGCGGACCGGATGTCGGTTATCTTGAGAAGGGGGTTGGAAGGGGTCTCCAGGAAAAGCGCGCGGGTATTCGGCGTGATCGCGTCCCTGATCGCCATCGGGTCGGTCGCGTCCACGGCGGTCGTCTCGAGGCCCCACCGTTTGAAAAAGGTGTTGAGCACCCGCCAGGAGCCGCCATAGATATCCTCGGCGACGATAAGGTGGTCCCCCGAGGAGAAGATGCCGAGCGCCGAGGAAACCGCGGCCATTCCGCTCCCGAACGCGAAGCCGCGCGCGCCGCCCTCGAGCTGCGCGATCGTTTCCTCAAGCGCCTTCCGGGTCGGATTCCCCGAGCGGGCGTAGTCGAACTCGCGCTTTTCCTCGAGATTTCCCTGGTCGAAGGTAGAAACCTGGTAAACCGGCGTGCCGAGCGCCCCGGTTGCGGGATCGATGTCATGGCCGGTATGGATCAAACGGGTTCCAAACTGCATAGTTCCTCCGTTACGGGTATTTAACTATTTATACTATCTTTTTTATAGGTTATCAAGAGAAAAAAAGGTGCACAATCTAACGCAGAGAGGATTTATTAAATAGATATTACCGGTTACTATTACGGTAAAGAAACCTACCATACCATATCGGAGAGACCATGATAGGATCGATTATCGTCATCAGTTTCAAACTGCTTGGAGCGCTTGCCCTCTTTATGTACGGCATGCAGCTGAGCTCAAACGGCATCCAGCGCGCCGCGGGCGACCGATTGCAAAGCACGGTCAATCTCATGACGAAAAACCGCTTTATCGCGACGCTAACCGGCGTCATCGTCACGATCCTGATCCAGTCGTCCTCAGGAACCACCGTCATGGTCGTCACCTTCGTCAACGCGGGACTGCTTACCCTCATCCAGGCGATCGGCGTCATCATGGGCGCGAACATCGGAACGACGCTCACGGGATGGATCATCGCGGCGGTCGGGGTGCAGAAATTCTCGATCGCGCTCCTCGCCATACCGCTTTTCGGGATCGGCTACGGCATGACCTTCCTCAAGCGGCGCGGGGACGCCTTCGTGAGCTACGGCGAAGGCCTCATGGGCTTCGCGCTCATCTTCCTCGGGCTCGACTATCTCGCGCACGCGATACCCGATCCCTCGCCCGACGCCCTCCTCTTCCTCGCCGATTTCGCGAACAGGGGCGAGATCGCCCTCGTCCTTTGCGTGCTCGCGGGTATCGTCTTCACGATGCTCATCAACGCCTCGAGCGCCACGATCGCCATCGTCATCGGCCTCGCCGCGAAGGGAATCCTCAACTTCGAGATGGCCGCGGCGATCACGCTCGGCGCGAATATCGGCACGACCTTCGATTCCTTCCTCGTCTCGCTCGGCGCGGGCACCAACGCGAAACGCGCCGCCTGGGCGCACATCATGTTCAACGTGGTCGGAACCCTGTGGGTTCTCGTCGTTTTCAGGCCGTTCATAACGCTCGTCGACCTGATCGTTCCCGGCCCGATCACGGCCGCCTCCGCCGGCGTGCACATCGCGATGATCCACACGGTATTCAACGCGATAAACACCGTCGTGCTCCTTCCCTTCGTCCGCCAGTACGCGGCCTTCCTCGAGCGCGTGATCAAGCCGAAGCCCGGCGAGGACGAGTTCCTCAAGCTCAAGTATCAGCCCACGCCCCTCCTCGAGAGCCCCGAGCTCAACATGGCGAAGGCGCGAGCCGACATCGCCGAGCTCGCGCGCGTTTCCGAGACGATGCTCAGGCGCTTTCACGACGAGCTTTCCGGAAAGCGCGAATGGAACGAGGGAACGATCGAATGGTTCGCGAAACATCGCGCGTACGCCGCGAGCGTCCGCGACGGCGTGTCGGCGTTCCTTCTCGAGATCGCCAGGCAGGACATCGCGGAGAAATCCCGCGACAACATCGGGATCGCCCTCAGGCTGACGAACGACTTCGACGGCATCGCGGGCGTTTGCGACACCATGGCGGCCGCGCAGGAGAAGGCGGCGAGGAAGGGATACCAGTTCGGCTCCGAGCTCATCGGGCAGCTCGACCCCTTCACCGAGCTCGCGCTCGAGTTCCTTTCGTTCGTCACGTCGAAGGTCGGCAAACCCCTCTCCGAGGAGGACCTCGCTCACGCCGCGGAATACGAAAACCGCGTCGACGCGTGCCGGGCGGGACTCAAGAAGATCGCCCGCAGGCGCATCAAGGAAGGGGCCGACGTCAAGACCGAGCTTCAGTTCATCGACCTCATCAGGCACATCGAGAAGATCGGCGACAACGCCTACTCGGTCGCCATAGCGCTCCGCGAAACGAAATAAGGAAACGCGCCCGGTTAACGGGCGATCAGATCCCCGGTACAATCGCGCGCGGTTCCGGCCATCAGTCCGTCTTCCGGTAACTCAGGATGGCCCACCCGTTAAAAACGACGGCGAAACCGAGGAGCGCGAGAAAGCGCCACCTGAGCTCCCACAACCCGCTTCCCTTGAGGAAGATCATCCTGAAAGACTCGATCATGTAGCGCAAGGGGCTCGCGTGGCTTAACCCTTGCGCCCAGGCGGGCATCCCCGTGAGGGGCGTATAGAGACCGGAGATGAGGATGAAGGTGATCACGAAGAAGAACATCATGAACATCGCCTGCTGGATGCTCTTCGCGTAGTTCGAGATGACGAGCCCGAATCCCGACATCGCGACCACGAAGAGAGAGGCGAATATATAGAGAATCCCGTAACCGCCAAGGGAGCGCAGGCCGTAGGCCGCTGCTACGATGACGCACCCGACGGAGAGCGCTACGAAGCAGACGGCCCAGTACGGGACGAGCTTCGCGAGGATGAGCGCGCTTCTCCTGACCGGGGTCACGTTCATCTGCTCGATCGTCCCTTTCTCCTTCTCCGAGACGATGTTGAGCGCGGGAAGAAACCCCGAGAACATCGTCAGGAGCATGACCATGATCGCCGGTATCATGTACACGGTGTATTTCATGAACGGGTTATACCGGTACAGGGGACTCACCGCGATCGACGCCGCGCGCGCTTGCGCGGCCATTCCCCGCGCCTGAGCGGAGGTCGAAGACTTCCCCTCCTCGGAGACGAGCGACGCGCCGAAGTCCGAGACAATCACCGAAAGATAGGCCGTTCCGAGCCCGCCTTTCATGCCGTTCATGGCGTTCGCGCTTATCATGACGCGCGCTCTTTCGCCGCGCGCGAGCGATCCGGCGAAACCGCGCGGGATCTCGAGCACGACGTCGGCCTTTTCGCCCTCGACGAGCGCGAGCGCGTCGGAGTAAGAGAAGACGTATCCCGCCTCCCTGAAGTAGCCCGACGAGTACGCCTTATCCGCGAGCCTCCGCGAAGCCTCGCTCCGGTCGGAGTCGACGATCGCGAGCGCGATGTTCCTGATCTCGAAGTTCGCCGCGAGCGGAAAGGCGACGAGCGCGACGACGGGAAAAAAGAGAACGAATCGCAGAACGAACGCGTTCCGGAAGAATTGCCTGAATTCCTTTTCGAGAAGGTACCTGAACATCGCCTTCACTCCAGTCTGGTCTTGAATTTACCGACGCTGAGGGCGGCAAGGACCGATCCCATCGAGACGAGCACGACGACTTCCCGCGCGACCGACGCGGGGCCGAGACCCATGATCATGATCTTCCGCGTCGCCTCGATATACCACCGCGCGGGAAGTAGGTTCGACATGAGCCTGAGCGACAGGGGCATGTTCTCCACGGGGAAAATCATCCCGGAGAGGAGAATTACCGGCATCATGAGCCCCATGCCCGAGGCGAGCAGCGCGACGAGCTGACTCTCGGCGATCGCCGAGACGAGAAGGCCGATCGCGAGCGACACGCCGATATAAAGAAGAGACACCGCGATCAGGAGAAAGAGGCTTCCCTTGATGGGTAGCCCGAGCACGAGCGTGGAGAAAAGGAGTATCGTCGCGAGGTTAACGAGCGCTACCGCGAGGTACGGCACGGTCTTCGCGAGGATGATCGTCAGGGGCCTCACCGGCGAGACGAGAAGGACCTCCATGGTGCCCTTTTCCTTCTCGCGCGCGATCGATATCGAGGTCATCATCGCGCAAATGAGCATGAGGATCATACCCATGACCCCGGGAACGATCGAGAAGGCGCTTTTCATCCGAGGGTTGTAGAGGAGCTTCGTCTCGGCGACGATACGCGACGGGACGTTACCCGCGAAAAAACGGCCGAGCGTCCCTTGCGCGTACGAGACGAGCGTCACCGCGGTGTTCGGATCCGAGCCGTCCGCGACGAGCTCGACGCCGTCGGCCGAGAACACGACGACGAGCTGTCCCCTCCCCTCGCGGAAAACGCCGTCGACGTCCTTCGGCGAGGCGAGGTATCCCTTCATGATGAAATACTCGCTCGAGGCGAGCTCGGAGACGATCGCGGAATTCCGCGCGTCATGAACCGGGTCGTACACGTACATCCCGATGTTCCTGACCTCGGTTGTGATCGCGTATCCGAAGAGGACGAGCATGACGACCGGAAGGACGAGAAGGATGACCATCGTCCAGCGATCGCGCGCGATATGCGCGAATTCCTTCCTGACGAACGAAGCGAAACGGTTCATCACTTTCAGTCCCCCTTTCGCGTCGCGTTACGCGCGATCTTCCGGAATACGCCGTCCATCGTCGGCTCGCCGTACGAGACCCTGAGCGCCGCCGGCGCGTCGAGCGCGGCGATCCTCCCGTCGACCATGATCGAGACGCGGTCGCAGTACTCTGCCTCGTCCATGTAATGCGTCGTCACGAACACGGTAATGCCCCGCTCGGCGACCTCGTAGATGAGTTCCCAGAACTGGCGGCGCGCGGCGGGGTCGACGCCGCCGGTCGGCTCGTCGAGAAACACGATCCTCGGATCGTGGAATACCGAAACCGAGAACGCGAGCTTCTGCTTCCAGCCGAGCGGAAGCGACGCGACGCGCGCGTCCGCTTCCTTGAGAAATCCGAGCCGGGCGAGAAGCTCCTCGGTCCTGAGGGCGATCTCGTCGTGCCTGACCCCGTAGATGCCGGCGTACAGCCTGATATTCTCGCGCACGGTGAGGTCGTCGTAGAGAGCGAACTTCTGGCTCATGTACCCGATTTTCCGCTTGATCCGCTCGCTCTCCTTCCTGACGTCGAGCCCGGCGACGAACGCGTCGCCCTCGGTGGGCTTGCTGAGCCCCGAGAGTATGCGCATCGCGGTCGTCTTCCCCGCGCCGTTCGCCCCGAGAAAGCCGAAGATCTCGCCCTCGGCGACGGCGAAGGAGATATGATCGACCGCCGTAAAGTCGCCGAACCGCTTCGTGAGCCCGACGGCCCGTATCGCCTCGCTCATCGCGCTTCCCTCCCCGCGATATTCATGAAGGAATCCTCCATGCCGGGCTCGATGCGTCGCGCTACCGCGTCCGCGAACCCGAGCCGGGCGAGTTCCCGGGCAAGACCCGCCTCGTCGATCGCGCCGGGCTCTACCGTCACGTGATGCGCGTCGCCGAAGGCGAAGCAGGACGCGACGCCCTCGATGCTCCTGATCGCCGGAAGGAGGCGCGCCATGCGCGAGCCGCGCACCGCGAAAAGATCGCCCCGGAAACCGGAAGCGATCGCCGCGGGCGCGTCGAGGGCAAGAAACCGCCCTTCGCTCATGAGCGCGACCCGGTCGCACAGGGCCGCCTCGTCCATGTACGGCGTCGAGACGAGTACGCATATCCCCGAGGCCTTGAGCTTCGCGAGCATGTCCCAGAACTCGCGCCGAGAAACCGGGTCGACGCCCGTCGTCGGCTCGTCGAGAAAGAGAACTTCGGGCCGGTGAATGAGCGCGCACGAAAGCGCGAGCTTCTGCTTCATCCCGCCCGAGAGCGCTCCCGCGCGCCGGTCGGCGAAGGGCTCTATCTGCGCGTAGATCTCCTCGACGAGATGTCGATTGTCCTCGACGCGCGCGCCGAACACGCTCGCGAAAAACTCGAGGTTCTCGCGGACGGTGAGATCCTGATAGAGCGAAAAACGCCCGGGCATGTAGCCGACGAGGCTCCTGATCTCCCGATACTCCCCGACGACGTCGCGCCCGCATACCGCCGCTCGTCCCGAGCCGGGAAGGATGAGCGTCGCGAGTATCCTGAAGAGCGTCGTCTTCCCCGCGCCGTCGGGGCCGATGATCCCGAGGATCTCGCCTTTCCGCGCAGAGAATGACACGCCCGCGAGGGCCGCTACCGGGCCGTACGAGCGGGCGAGCGACTCGACGACGACCGCGTCGGCTTCACTCACGGGCCGTCCCGTCCTTGCCTGAACCCGCGTTCACGTCGAAGCGCGCGGAGCCGTACATCCCGATCCTGATGAAACCGTCGTTTGTGACCGCGATCTTCACCGCGTACACGAGGTTTTCGCGCTCGTCCTTCGTCTGGATCGTCTTCGGGGTGAACTCCGCCTTGCCCGATATCCACGCGACGGTCCCGTCGTATTTCCGCGCTTCCTTACCTCCCTCGTCGACGGTCACGATCGCGCGCGAGCCGACCGTTACGCCGGAGAGCTGGGACGCGACGACGTAGGCGCGGAGCGTCATCCGGTCGAGGTCGGCGACCTTGAAGAGGGCCTTCCCGGGAAGCGCGAACTCCCCGCGCTCCGCGTATTTCTCGAGGACCGTACCCCCGATCGGGCTCGTGATGGCGCACTTAGCGATCTGGTCGTCGAGCTGCGCGATCTGCCAGTCGAGCGCCGCGCGCTCGTCGCTGATTCCGCGCGAACTCGCCTCGAGGGTCGACCGTTGCGCCGCGAGCTGACGGCGAAGCGTCTCGATCTGCGCGTTCGCGTCGTCGAGCTGTTTTCTTCCCGCGGCGTCCGACGCGATGAGTTTCTCGACGCGGCGACGCTCGGTCTCCGCGGTCGCGATCTGCTGCTCGAGCGCCGCGATCTGCACGGCGACGTCCGGCCTCCTGCTTTCCACGCTCCCCCTGCTCGCGACGAGCTGCTTTCGCCTGAGCGCGAGCTGTGTATCCTCGACGTTCCCGACGATCTCGCCCGAGGCGACGGAGATTCCCTCGTCGGCCGTAAAGGCGAGAATGCGCCCGGTCGCCTCGGCGGAAACGACCACCTCGGTCGCCTCGAAGGTTCCCTGGGCGTCCCCGTCCATGCCGTTTCCGGAACACGCGGCCAGCGTCAAGGCGAGTGCCGCGAGCGCGGCGACGCGGACACCCGCGCCAATCCGTTCAGTGATCCCGTTCATCGTCCTTTCCCCCTCTTGCCGAGCGCGGTCTCGAGCGAGTACTCCGCGCCAAGAAGCTGTATCTCGTGAAGGCGCTTCGTCTGCCGCGCGAGATGCTCGGCCGCGATCTCGCGAAGGAGATCGCTCACCGATATCGTCCCGTTCTCGTACTTGCTCTCGGCCGATCGTCTGATCGATCCGCGGAGCGCGATTATTTCGTCGTCGTCGCCGACGAGCCGCGCGTATTTCGCGACGTCGGAGCGGGCCTTGACCGCGTCCTGTTCCGCGGAAAGCGCGAACGCGTCGCGTTTCAACCGGAAGAGCTCGGCCTGACGGTCCGCCTTTTCAAGGTTGAGCGGGAGCGCGTAGAAGGCGTCAAGCGCCCAATTCGCGCGGAGTCCGACGACCCAGAAGGGATCGGCCGCGTCGGAGAGCATGTTGAGCGCCGGTTTCCCGTAACCGACCTGCGCGAACGCGGAAAGCCGGGGCATCGCCTGCGCGACGGATGCGGCCTTCGCGCTTTCGGCAAGGCCTTCCTGGGCCGCGAAGAGCGCGAACTCGCCGCGCGAGCCGACGCCGCCGGAAAGGTTTCCCGGCCGCGGAGGCGTCTCGAACGAAGATTCTTGCCCGACGTCGCCGGCAAGAATCGACAGGCTTCCGACGAGCGCGGCTCGCGTCGACTCAAGCTCGGCGCGGGCCTGGCGCGCCTTGAGGATCTCCACCTCGACGGAAGCGAGATCGGATTTACTCGCGTTTCCCGCGTCGACCATCGCGGTGACCCGGGAGCGATTCACGGAGAGATCCTCGACGAGAAGCGCGTTCTGCGCGAGTTGGGCGTCGACGAAAAGAACCCCGAAGAAAAGAGAATCGACCCGCGACGCGAGGGAATCGAGATCCACGTCGAGCTTTCGCCCGTCGACGAGGACGCCCGCGCGCGCGCCCTGCTTTTTCGCGGACGAAAGCCCTCCGTCATAGATGGTTTGCGAGATCTCGGCCGCGAGCTGGTATTGTTCCGGGTCCTGGCTCATCGAAAGGCCGAGCGGCGGTATCGAGATATCCATCGAGTCCGACTGCGTCGTCGCCTTCGCCGTGATCCCGACCTTCGGGAACAGCTCGCGCGTCGCGAGAGAGACCGAGAGGTCGAGCGTCCGCTCGATGATCGCCCGTTCCCGCGCGAGGGGATTTCGCGCGAGTGCCGCCTCGCGGCAGGCCGCGAGGGTCATGGGGGAACTATCGGTACTCCCGGCGTGACTGCCCGGCGTGGTAGCCGGGGTCACGTCAGTGGCCGCGTCGCCTCCCGCCGTCTCCGCGAACGGGGACGCCACGGCGAGGGAAAGCGTGATGACGACAGTCATACCTATCTTGCGCATGCAATCTACTCCTTATTTTGAACTCGCGCGCTTACGCGTATCCGGTCCTCAGGGCTTAAGGCTCCTCAGGACGGTCTCGACCGTTTCGGCGCGTCTGTGGGCGACGAGCTTGGCGAACGCCTTGTCGTCGAGACCCATGACCTCGCGTATGACGGGAGAGGCGACGAAGAGAATCACGTTCATCGAAATCACGTTCATGATGAGGTCGAGCGGGGTAATCGGCCTGATCTCGCCGCGCGCGATCGCTGCCGTGAGTTCCCGGTCGAACTGTTCGTACGCCTCGAGGGCGAACGGGACGATACGCGAGCGAATCGCTTTTACCCGCTCCGGGTTCGTCAGCAGTTCGTTTATCACGAGGAACGGCAGGCGCGGATTCTTCGCCAATATGTCGAAATGGGTCTCGATCTTGCGCCTGAGCTTTTCCTCGAACGAAAGATCCTCGTTGCCGATCTTGAGAAAGGCCTTCACGAAGAGCTTGAGCTTCGTCTCGAAGATCGCCTCGAAAAGCCGGTCCTTCGTCCGGAAGTAATAGTGCACGAGGGCCTGGTTACAGCCCGCTTCCTTCGCGATCTCGGTCGTCGAGGTCATCGCGAATCCCCGCTCCGAAAAGAGATTGTCCGCCGCTTCAAGAATCTTCGCTTCCATGTCCTGGTTTCGTTCCGCTGTCATACCGCTCCCCGGTAACATTGCTCGGCACAATGTTTAATACATGTATTTAATAGCACTATTAGATAACACTATTAACACCTCATAAGCCGGATGTCAAGGAAAAAACGCCTGTAACAGGGATAAAAACGAAAAAAAAACGCAGGGGATGATCCCTGCGTTTTCCGCGAAAGCCGCGCGCTTTTAAACACGCCCGGAAAGGGCCGCTCGAGCCGGTACGTCAGTACGCGTTCCCGAGACCGCCCTTCTTGACCTCGAAGTGGCTGAATGTCATCGCGAAGGACGCGCGCCCCTGGGTGACCGAGCGGAGCGCGGTCGAGAAGCCGAACATCTTCGCCATCGGCGCCTGCGCGTGCACGATCTCGGCGGAGGGTTTCGACTCGAGGCTCTGGATGAGACCGCCACGCTGGGTGACCTGGCTCATCGCGTCGCCGACGAAGTCCTTCGGGCAGATGATGTCGACGTTCATGACGGGCTCGAGGAGCTCCGGTGACGCCTTCCTGCACGCCTCGTCGAAGCACATCGCGGCGGCGGAGGTGAAGGCGAACGGGGTCGAGGTGAGCTCGCTGTAGTCGATCGCGGTCAGCGTGACCCCGACGTCCGCGCAGGGATAGCCGTACTGGATACCGGAGTTGAAGGAACCCGTAACGGCCTGCTCGATCGCGTCGAAGATCTCCTCGGGCACTCCCGAAGCCTTCTTGACCGCGCTCTTGTATTGGTTGCCCGAACCGCGCGGGAGCTGCTCGACCCGAAGGGTAACGCCCGCGGTATTTTCCTTGCCCCCGAGATTTTTCGCGAAGGTCTCGGTATGCTCGGCGGCGGCGGTGACGGACTCCCGGTAGGTGACCTGCGGGTTGCCGACGCGCGCCTCGACCTTGAAGTCGTCGATCATGCGCGTGACGAGGACGTCGAGGTGAAGCTCGCCCATGCCCGAGATGATGAGCTGGCCGGTCTCCGCGTCCTCCCTGCTCGTGAAGGTCGGGTCCTCGCGCGCGAGGATCTCGAGGGTGTCCTTGAGCTTGTCGCGCTCGCTCATCGTCTTCGGCTCTATCGAGACCGAGATGACCGGCTCGGGGAAGTGCATCTTCTCGAGAAGGATCGGCATGCCCTCGCTGCCGACCGTGTCGCCGGTTTGCGCGACCTTGAGCCCGATGAAAACCGCGATGTCGCCGGCCTCGACCGAGTCCATCGGATCGGACTTGTTCGAGTGCATGCGGAGTATGCGGTTCACGCGCTCGCGTTTCTTCTTTCCGACGTTGAAGACCTGGTCGCCGGTCTTGATCTTGCCCGAATACATGCGGACGTAGCAGAGGGAACCAGCCTCGCGGTCGTACTGGATCTTGAAAACGAGCCCGAGGGGCACGCCGTCGGCCTTGCAGGGGACGGAGACGTCCTCTTCCTTCTTGGCGTGGAAGCCGACCGCCGGGGGAACCTCGTCGGGGGCGGGAAGGTAATCGACGATGGCGTCTATGAGCGGCTGGATGGCCGTGTTGCGCCTCGAGGCGCCGCAGAGGAACGGGACGAAGTCCCGCACGATCGTCGCGCGGCGAACCTCTTTCCGGATCGTCTCCTCGGGAACGGACGCGCCCTCGAGGATGAGCTCGGTGATCTCGTCCGACTTCGAGGAAACCGCGTCGAGCATCTTTTCGCGCCACTCGCGCGCGATTTCAAGCCGCTCGGGCGCGATGTCGGTCACGTCCATCTTCTCGCCCTCGGTCTGGGCGTCCCAGCGTATCTCCTTCATCCTGACGAGGTCGATGACCCCCTCGAAGTCGGCGCCCTGGCCGATCGGTATCTGGAGCGGTACGCACACGGCGCCGAATTTCTCGCGGACGTCGTTCATCGCGCCGAAAAAGTCCGCGCCCGTGCGGTCCATCTTGTTCACGAAGCAGACGCGCGGGACACGGTACTGGTCGGCCTGATGCCATACCGTCTCGGTCTGGGGCTGGACGCCGCCGACCGCGCACAGGACCGCGACCGCGCCGTCGAGGACGCGAAGCGAGCGCTCGACCTCGGCCGTGAAGTCGACGTGCCCGGGGGTATCGATGATGTTGATCTGACAGTCGCGCCAGTAGGTGGTCGTCGCGGCGCTCTGGATCGTGATCCCGCGCTCCTGTTCCTGCGCCATCCAGTCCATCGTCGCGTCGCCGTCGTCGATCTCGCCGATCCGGTGGATCTTGCCCGTATAGAAAAGGATCCGCTCCGTCGTCGTGGTCTTCCCCGCGTCGATGTGCGCCATGATCCCGATGTTTCTCATTTTCTCAAGCATGCTTTTCCCCGTATTATGGGAATATACTACCGATTTGCCTGATTTTTCACAAGTGTCAGACCCTAAAGGGGCCGCAGAAACCCACCGGGCGCCCCGCCTCGCACCGCGACGCGCTCAACGGGCTCGCCCCTCCGCGACGGCCCCTACGCGCAAGCCTCCGCGGTCGGCCGCCTTTGGCGTCCGTCCTTGCGGGGTCTTGCGCTACCCCCGCGAGCGGAAAACAAGGGCTATAGAAGTAAACGACTTTCACCGTTGCCCGTATCGCATACCCGAGAAACTCATGACAGGACGCTCATCGGCCGCAACAAACCCGAAAACCGTAGCAAATGTCCTTGGTATAAGGAGCGCCGCTGAGTCGGTTGCCCACCCGAAAACCGAGCGTGCCACTGTTCCAGGTACCGCCCCGAAGGACGCGAGACGGATACGCACTATCGTATGCCGGGCCCGTATAGTCCGTTTGAGCCGTCGTCGGAACGGTCGGGTTATACCAGTCGTTGCACCATTCATAAACGTTGCCGCTCAAGTCGCATAAACCGAACTTGTTTGCCGATCGCGTACCCACGACCTTCGTACCGATTGGAGAGTTATTCGCGGAATACCACGCGACATCGCCTGAATACTGCACGTCTCCGTCGCCGTCAACGTCGCTTCCGCCCGTCGTCGCGTCGGATTTCGTGTCTGCGCCGCTCGCGTAGTCATACGGGTACGTCGCGGCGCAACTCGCGGCGTACTGCCACTCTCCTTCCGTCGGCAATCGGTATCCTTTCGCGCCCGGGTTTACGCAGGGATTGTCATGGCTCCCTGCCGCGGTGTTGATCGAGCTTCCATAGCTCCCGTCCGCCGAGCTTCTTATGGGAGTCGTGTACCCGGCATCACCGTAATACACGCACGGTTTTCCGGACATCTCGCTGTACGCGTTACACCAGACGATGCAATCGCGCCAGCTTACCGTCGTTACCGGCTCGAGTTTCGCCGCCGTGGGCGCCGCTCCTATGGTTCCGTCGTTTCCCTCGCGTCCCGCGTTCGCGAAGGTATACGTGTCGGTCGGTCTGCTAATTGCCCACTGGTACACGGTATACCAGAGCTCGTAGGTTACCTCGTACTTTCCCATGGCAAAGGGGCTGATGCTATGCACGAACCCGGAACTGGCGCTCGTCGCCTGGGTATAGGCGCCGGCCGAAACGGCGGGTATCGCTGTCATCGCGGTATACCCGCCCGCGTCCAACGTCTCAAGCGTCGCGCTTCCCGTCGTGTTCGCCGTCCACACCGCGTAGAGCGCTACGTTCGCGTTTCCCATCGTGTAGTTTGCCGTGTCCGTATACGCGACAGTCGTGGAACCGGAACTTGTCGCCCAACCCGCGAAGGTGTAATAGGTTCGCGTATACGCGTTCGCCGAGAGCGCGACTGTCTCTCCCGGGGGTATCGTCTGCGCGGCCATCATACCCGTGCCGCCCGCCGCGTTAAAGGTGATCGTGTACTGATCCTTTTCATTCGTGCTTGAATCGTCATAGTGATTGCTGCACGACACGCAGAGCAGAAGCGCGAAGAGCGTCGCGAAAACGTTTTTGACCATCGTCACTTTTTTCATTTCCAGGCTCCTTCAGAAGCGGTTAATCGGTACGCCGACGCGCGCCAACGCCACAACCGCGCCCGCGCAAAACGCTTCCCGTATGACGAATGAATACTCGACAGGTTATCAGGATGCGTACTTTCTTGCCGAAATCGGCGTTTCATCGCTCCAGTATAAAACCTGTCTCGAAGAGAGGTCAAATCAAACCGTTTGGAAAGCCGGTTGGAGTCTGCCCCTGAAGCTTCACGTCGATCGGCGGAATCCCGGAGGGGCAGCTTTTCCTGGAGTTCCCAAACGGGCTCGGCGGACACGAAGCGCCCGTTCAGCCGGGATTCGCGGTGGCCGTCCGTGAAGTACGAAGCACGCATGCCGAGGTTGCCGTTCTTCCCCCGCTGAAGGCGACGCCGCGCTCGACGAAAGCGCGCGGAGTCGCCGGGCCGCAAGATTCATGATCACCTCGCAGAGCGCCCCCTGAGCGTCGGTCAGGACCCTGTCCTGATAATCACGCGACCGCGATGGCGCATTCATGTCCCGATCTCCCTGGAAGCCGTCTTTAGTAATGCAAGCGCGGCTTCGATCCCCGGTCAAACCTCCTCTCGTGAAAGACAATCCGCGTTTCGCGATACGCCGATTGACAAAGGACCGTTCACGGTCTATCGTGAAGCGCGCTCATCAGGGGTGTCCGCTCGCGCGGGCTGAGAAAGCGAAACGCTTACCCTTAGAACCTGATCCGGATCATGCCGGCGAAGGGAGTCATGAGTTCATGCTGACGCTTCGGGGCTCTCGTCCCGAATCCTTGGGGGCGCAATCACGCATCCTCAAGGAGTTTCAATGAACGTCAGGACAGTTCCCCCCTCAGATCTCGCAATCCGGAAAACGGCGTACGCGATCGTCTTCATCGCCCTCGGCGTGGCCTTATCGCCCTTCACGAGCTTTCCCGTCGGAATCGCCAAGATCAACCCGACCCAGCATTTCCTCAACGTCATGATCGCGGTGCTTCTCGGACCGGCATGGTCCGTCGGCTGCGCGGCCGCGACCGCGCTTGCGCGCCTTCTCCTGGGCACGGGAACCATCCTCGCGTTTCCCGGGGGCATGATCGGCGCGCTCCTTTCCGGTATCGCGTACAGCCTGACCCGTCGCCGCCTCGCCGCCGCGATCGGCGAAGTCCTCGGGACGGGGATACTCGCCTCGCTCGCGTGCGCGCTCTGGGTCGCGCCCGTCATCCTTCATAGAAGCATCGCCCTTTTCGCGCTCGGCGCCTCGTTTACCGCGAGCTCCCTCGCGGGAGCGGCGATCGCCCTCGCGATGCTTTCAACCCTCGGCAAGGCAGGCCTTCTGCCGGGCTTCGGGGATCACAGGCGGTGATCATCTCGGCGAAAGGTCTCGGCTACCGTACGAACGACGGGCGGTTCGCGCTTGGACCCGTCGACCTCGAGCTCGACGGGGGATCGTTAGTCCTGGCGCGGGGAGATAACGGCAGCGGAAAGAGCACCCTCTTGAGACTCCTGTCCTGCCGGGGACGAAACCTTCCCGGAACAATCGCCGGGAAGCTCGATATCCTCGGACAAGACGCGCTTGCCTCCGACGCCTCGGCCTTTTTCCCCGCGCTCGCGTCGATGGGTCCCCGACCTGACGCCGAGTTATTCCGGGCAACCGTCCGCGAGGAGATCGCGTTCGCGCTCGAGAACCGGGGACTGTCCCGGGAGGAATGCCGGCGGCGCGCGGATAAAGCGGCAGAAGAACTCGGGATCGGCCGGCTTCTCGGGTTGCCGGCGCGGAAGCTCTCGGGCGGCGAACAGAGGCTCGTGATCCTTGCCGCGCTTCTCGCGCTCAAACCGCGGGCGATGCTTCTCGACGAGCCGCTTTCGTCCCTGAGCGCGGATAGCGCGCGACTCGCCGCGCGCGCGCTTCGCGCGCACGCCGACGAAGGAAACCTCGTCGTGGTCGTCGAACACGCTTTCGCCGCGCTTGACGGTCTTGTCGACCGGGAACTCGTTCTCGAGCGGGGGAAGATACGCTTCGACAGCGGAAGCGCGAAAAGCCTGCGCGCGACGGGTTACCGCGAGATACCGCGGGAACGGGACGGGATCGGCGCGCGAAACGATAAGGGCTTACGGACGGATGAAAATCCCGCCATGGTTGCCCGGCAATTCCCCGAGGAACGTATTCGCCTCTCCGCCGACAGGATCGACTTTTGCCACGGCGACTCGCCGATTCTCGCCCTCGACGGTCTTTCCATCCCGAACGGCATATCGCTCCTTTCGGGCGGGAACGGCGCCGGAAAATCGACGCTCCTCCGCATCCTCCGCGGACTCGCGAAACCCGCGCGCGGACGCGTGCGTTTCGACGGGACGGAGATCGACCGGGTCTCGGCGGTCGCGGGCCTTGCCCTCGTCATGCAGGAAAGCGCTCACCAACTCGTGGCCCTGACCGCGCGCGAGGAAATCGCCCTTGCCGTGAAATTCCGCCCGGCCAACGAGCCGCGCGGCCGTGAAGTCCGCACGCATGCCGACGATATCGCCGCGCGTTTTTCGCTTGAATCCCTTCTCGACTCGTATCCCGGCGCCCTTTCGACCGGCGAGCGCAGACGTCTCGCGCTCGCGACGGCGTTCGCGCGCGGCGCGGACTTCATGCTTCTCGACGAAGCCGACTCAGGGCTTGACGGTCGCGGAAAGGAGACCCTCCTGCGGGAGCTCGGGGAACTCGCGCGGCGAGGCGGCGGCGCGCTCTTCGCGAGTCATGAACCGGCATTCCTGAACGGTCTCGCGGGGCGGGAATTCGCGCTCGAGCGCGGAGCGCGCGCCCTTCGTGAAAGGAAGCAGGCCAATGCGTGACATCAGACTCGGGTTTCTCGTCCTCCTCGCGTATCTCGCGGCGGCGAGCGCGTGCCGGGGAATCGCGCCGCTCGCTGCCCTCGTCGCGGTTTCCGCCACCGTCGCCCTCACCGCTCCTCGCGGCGCGCGTTCTCTTTCGGCATTGCTGTTTCTGGTACCGGGTCTTCTCGGGATTCCCCTTCTCGCGGCCCTTGAGGCGGGTTTCCTCGCGGGAGCGGAAAGTTTTCTCAAGCTGCTCGCGTTAGCCCTCGGTCCGGTCGCGTTCTTTCTTCGATACGGCGCACGCGAACTCGAGCGGCTCCTTCTCCATATCCGCGTTCCCGCGACCCTCGCCTTCGCCTTCACGGCCGCGCTCTCCTTCATCGCGCTTGTCGGCGAGGAGATCGCGCGCGTATACGACGCCGAACGGGAACGCGGAATTCCGGTAGACACCCCGAAAGGACTCATTCTCAACCTCGGCTCCTTTATCACCCCGATACTGCTCGCCTGCTTCAGACTCGCCGAGGAACTTGCGGAAACGCTTATCGCGCGCGGACTCGCGCGTCGACGCGTGCGAGACCGCTCATGGAGCGCCCTCTCGGGTGACCTCATGATGGACGAATAGCGCCTGTACTCGATTTGCGTCCCGGACGAGGGGGTGGCAGAAAAGGGCTTATGCACGTCATCAGTATACCTACCGGTAGGTATACCGGTAAACTCTATCATACGAGACGTGGAACCTTGTTCTACCTACCGGTCGGTATACTCCCCCGCAAACCAAGCCCTTTGGCGCCAGGGGGAGCCGCGTCATTCCTCGGTCACGGTCCCTGACTGCTCTCGTGACCATTTACCGCCGCTCCCCCCTTGCTTTTTCCCCTGAGCTCGATTAATATGTTTCTTGTAGAAACATTTAGGAGACTTCAATGACCATAGAGACGCGACCCTGGCTCGATTCTTCCCTTCCCGTCGACGAACGGGTACGGCTGCTTCTTTCAGCGATGACCCGCGAGGAAAAGGTCGCGCAGATGGTGCAAATCAGCTACAGTCTCGTGACCGACAGCGAGGCCGACGAATGGGCGACCCTCGGCGCGGGATCCTTCCTCCACATACTCGGCGACAACGCCCGGCGCGTCCAGCGCCTCGCGACCGAAAACCGGCTCGGCATTCCGGTGATCTTCGGCATCGACGCGATCCACGGCCACGCGATCCATAACGGCGCGACGGTATTCCCCTCCCAGCTCGCCCTCGCCTCGAGCTGGAACCCCGGCCTCGTCGAGAAGATGGGCGAGGTGACGGCGCGCGAGGTGTGCGCCGAGGGTCTCCACTGGACCTTCTCCCCCGTCTTCTGCCTCGGACGCGACCTCCGCTGGGGCCGGATCGACGAGACCTTCGGCGAGGACCCCTACCTCGCGGGTAAAATGGGCGCTGCGGCGGTGCGCGGCTATCAGGGAAGCGATCCCCGCGATCCCGAGCGGATCATCGCGTGCGCCAAGCACTATATCGCCTACGGGGAAAGCACGGGCGGGCGCGACTCCTACGATTCCGCGGTCACGATGCGGCAGATCCGCGAGATCTTCCTTCCGCCCTTCCGCGAGGCGGTCAAGGCGGGATGCTTCACCGTCATGGCGGGCTACGAGCCGGTCGACCGAGTGCCCTGCTCGGCGCACCGGAAGCTCCTCCGCGACGTCCTGAAAGGCGAGCTCGGCTTCGGCGGCTTCGTGGTGACCGACTGGGCCAACACGACGAGCCTCGTCACGCGGCAGAAGGTCGCGCGCGACATGAAGGAGGCGTCGAGGATCGTCATCGACGCGGGTAACGACATGATCATGACGAGCCCCGAGTTCTACCGCGCGACGCTCGAGCTTCTCGCGGAAGGGCGCGTCGCGGAAGCCGACATCGACGACGCGGTCGCCCGCATTCTCGCGGTGAAATTCAAGATCGGCCTTTTCGACGTGGCCGGGCGCGTCAAGACACTCCCGATCGCCTGCGATCCGACGGCCGCGGCCTCCGCCTCGGTCTTCGCGAGGCCCGACCACCTCGCCGCCTCGCTCGACGCGGCGCGGAAATCGATCGTCCTTCTCAAGAACGAGGCGGTCGACGGGGCTCCCGCGCTCCCGATCGGGAAGGAGGGACGCGCGGTCAGGACGGTCGCGGTCATAGGGCCGAACGCCGACTCGGTGCGCGCGCAGTTCGGCGACTGGACCTTTTTCACCCACCCGGTTCCCCATTACGACGCGGTGCCGAACTTCCGCGTGACGACCTTCCTCGACGGGATGCGCGAAACCGCCGCCCGCGAGGGCGTCAAGGTGCTCTACGACAAGGGGTGCGACGCGGTCGATCCCGCGAAGGAAACGATCGCGAAAGCCTGCGCGCTCGCGCGGAAGGCGGACGCGGTCTTCGTCGCCGTCGGCGATACCCTCCCCCAGACCGGCGAGGGGCACGACCGCGCGAACCTCGCGCTCACGGGGAAACAGGACGCGCTCGTCGAGGCGCTCTCGTTCGTCTGCAGGAAGCGGAAGATCCCGCTCGTCGCGGTTCTCGTCAACGGAAAGCCGCTCGAGTTCGCGCGTGTCGCGGCCTCGGCCGACGCGATCCTCGAGACCTTCAACACGGGAACCCTCGGCGGAAAGGCGATGGCCGACGTCGTCTTCGGCCAGGTGAACCCCTCGGGCCGACTCCCGATCTCCTTCCCGCGCGCGACGGGACAGCTTCCCGTCTACTATAACCAGATCCCCGGCTGGCACGATGGCCGCTATTTCGACTGCGACCCGACGCCGCTTTTCGCCTTCGGCGAGGGGCTTTCCTACTCGCGTTTCCGCTACGACTCGGTCAGGCTTTCGAAGGAGAGAGCGCGCGCGGGTGACACGGTCGAGGTCCTCGTGACCGTCACGAACGAAAGCGCGCGCGACGGCACCGAGACCGTGCAAGTCTACGCGGCCGACCGCGCCGCGTCGATCGTCACCCCCGTACGCGAGCTCAAGGGCTTCGCGCAGGTCGCGATCCCGGCGGGAAAGACCGTGACCGTCACGGTGCCGATTCCCGTCGATTCGCTTTCGATCGTCACCCCGGACGAACGGACCGTCCTCGAGCCGGGAGAGTTCGAGATCCAGGCGGGTCACGACTCGCGGCCCGAGAGCCTCCTCACGGCCGTCCTCACCGTCGAGTGATTCGCCTCCTTTGACCGGTCGCCGCGTTTCGGCTATCATCGGGTAACGATGGAATCCCGACAACGACCGGTCATCGAGGCGAAGTCCGCGCTTTCCCGGGGCTCGCTTCCCGACGCCTTTTTCGCCTGTTCCTCCCGCTGCCTCGCCCCGTACCGCGGCTGCGCGCACGGGTGTCGCTACTGCGACGGCCGCGCGGAGAAATACTACGTCGAGGGAGACTTCGAGCGCGACGTCGCCGTCAGGGCGAATCTCCCCGAGCTCGTCGCGCGGGACGTCGAGCGGGGATTCGCCGCGCGCGAGTGGGGCGCCGTCGGGATCGGCTCGGGCGTCACTGACGTCTACCAGGAAGCCGAGCGGGAGCTCGAGCTCACCCGGCGCGTCCTCGAGGCCCTCGTTCCCGCACGCCTTCCCGTCGTCATCCTCACGAAAAACGACCTCATCCTCCGCGACTTCGATATTCTCTCCCGCTTTCCCCGCGTCCTCGTCGCGGTGACGATCACGACGATGGACGCCCGGAAAGCCGCGATCCTCGAGCCCGGGGCGCCCCCGCCGGAACGACGGCTCGAGGTCGTCGCCCGCGCGCGCGCCGCGGGCTTTTTCTCGGGCGTCATGGCGATGCCGCTCTGCCCGGGGATAACCTTCGGGGACGAGAGCGTCGACCCGCTTTTCGCCGCATGCATGAAAGCGGGGGCGCAGTTCATCCAGGCGGGAGGGGTGACGCTCAGGCCCGGCCGGCAAAAGGATTTCTTCGTCGACGAGGTCGTGCGCGCGCAGTACCCCGAGCTCAAGCCCCTCTACGACGATCTTTTCGGCGAGAACAGGCAATCGGGAATGCCGCGATCCGAGGCTTCGATCCGCGGGGCGCGCGCGCTCCACGCGAAGCTCGCGTCCCTCGGCGCGAACGAGCTCATTCCCCATGCCCTCTACCGCGAGTTCCTCTCGCCGCCGGACGCCCTTTTCGTGCTGTTCTGCCACATGCAAACCCTCTACGCGGCGCGGGGCGTCGACACGAGGCCGCTTAAAGGCGCGACCGACCGCTACGCGGCCTGGCTAACGGAGAACCGTACGGAGCTCAGGCGAAAGCGCGTGAAGCTCGCGCCCTCGGATCCCTTTCCCGTGTCGCGGATCCTCGCCGATCGCCTTCGGGAACTCGCGAGCGACGGGGGAACGCGCCTTTCCGCGCTCATCGGAAACGAGCGGCTCGCACGGCTCGCCTCAACAATCGTTTTGAAGGAAGAGCTCTTCGACTACCGCTCGCTCACCTTGTCAGGCCGTCCCTAGATCCCGATTTTCCGCCTTCCGGCCATTTTTTTTGGCGAGTTCCATGCTATCCTTACGGCATGGAAAACTCCCAGAAAAAACGGTTCGCTCCTTTATTCGGCGCGTGCGCGCTCTTCCTTGTCGCATGCACGCTCGTCACGTCCTGCTCGAAATCGGCGAAAGGCTTTCCCGTTTCGACCGTCGGCTCGATCGAGGAGATCTCGATCGAACGGCTCGGAAGGCTCGACCCGATCATCGTCCGCTTCAAGGCGCCCATAGCCAACCCCGACGCCATCGCGAAGGCGGCGACCTTCAGCCCCGCGGTCGAGGGATCCTGGGCGCTTCGCGACGAGCGAACCGTGGAGTTCACCCCGAAGGCGCCGTACCGGAGCTCGTCGAGCGTCGCCCTTTCGCTCGATACCGGTCTTCTCTCGGGGAAGGCCCCGGGCGCCGAGGGTTTCACCGCGACCTTCAGGGTATATCCCGCGGAATTCTCCGTCGTCGCGGAAGGCCTCTACGCCGAAGACGACGAGGCGGGTTTTTTCTCGTTCTCCGGAACGGTGACGACGGACATCCCGGTATCGGAACGTACCGCGAGCGGCATGGTCACCGTCAGGCTCGGGAAGAAAGGCTCGGGGGCGAAGCTTCCCGTCGAATGGAGCGAAGGCGATGGCGAGAAAAGCCATCGCTTCATCGTCAGGCACATCCCGCGCGCCGGGGTTGACCGGTTCCTCACCCTCTCCTGGACCGGCGATCCGGTCGGCTCGAAAGAAACGGGCGGGAAATCCTGGCTCGTTCCCGCGCGCGACGCGTTCTCCGTCCTCGACATCGACACCGACGACCCCGCGTGCCTCCAGGTTCGCTTCTCCGACCGCATCGACCGCGCGCAGGACATCAGGGGGCTGGTCAACGTCGGCTCGGGCAATCAGGCGAACGTGCGCTACAGCGTCGACTCCAACGTGGTCAAGCTCTACGGTACCGACGGCCTGGACGGCGTTCCCGGAGTCACCGTGCTCGAGGGAATCAAAAGCACCTCGGGCAAGACGCTCAAGGTTCAGGCTTCGACCCTCGCGACGACGAGCTGGGAAATCCCCTCGGTGCGCTTCGCGACGGAAGGGGTCATCGTTCCGCCGACGGACGGCATCATCGTCCCGGTAGAGACGCGGAACCTTCGCGGGCTTATCGTCGAGGCCTACCAGATTTACGGCGACAACATGCTCCAGTTTCTCCAGGTGAACGAGCTCGACGGCAAGAACGAGCTCAGGCGCGTCGGCTCCCCGGTATGGACCAAGGCCGTCGAGTTTAACTGGGACGACACGATGAAGAACCGGAACGTGCCGCGCGGGCTCGACCTCACCGAGCTCGTCAAAAAGTATCCGGGGGGGATGTTCCAGCTCAGGCTTACCTTCCGCAAGCGCCACGTACTCTATCAATGCCCGGCCTACCATGACGACTTCTCCTCGCTCGCGATGCCCTCCGACGCGATATCGGACTCGAAAAGCGGCAACGACGACGAAGAGTCGAGCTATTGGGATTATTACGACGAAGACATGGACTGGGAAACGCGCGAGTCCTACTGGAACAATCGGGACGATCCATGCCATCCGGCCTTCTATATAGAAAGCTTCAACAGGAGCATCGTCGCGCGCAAGAACGTGCTCGTATCGAACCTCGGCATCCAGTCGAAACGCGACGCCGACGGCTCGTACCATGTCGCCGTCACCGACATCACCACGGCACTCCCCGTCCCGGGCGCGTCGCTGTCGCTCTACTCCTTCGCGCAAAGGGAACTGACGAAGACGGTAACCGACGCGAACGGTCTCGCCCGGCTCTCCTCGAAGGCCGAGGGATATTTCATCACCGCGAACAAGGACGGGCGAATGTCCTGGCTTCGCATCGACAAGGGGACATCGCTCAGCGTCAGCCACTTCGAGGTCGACGGCGAGAAGGCCGGATCGGGCATCAAGGGCTTCATCTACGGCGAGCGCGGGGTGTGGCGCCCCGGCGACGACATCCATCTCGTGTTCGTGCTTCAGGATCTCCTCAAGAAACTGCCCGCGCAATTCCCCGTCACCTTCGAGCTTCAGGACCCCGTGGGCCGGATAGCATCGAGCGAGGTCTACGCGAACGCGATCGACGGCTTCTATCGCATCGACGCGAAGACGGCAGAGGAGGACCCCACGGGCCTGTGGATCGCGCGCGTCAAGGCAGGCGGAAAGTCCTGGACGAAAACGCTCAAGATCGAGACCGTCGTGCCCAACCGGCTCGCGATCAACCTCAAGCTCGCGAAGCCCTACCTCACCGATAACGGTAACAAGCTCACCCTCTCGGGCTCCTGGCTCACCGGCGCGAAGGCGCCCGGGCTCAAGGCCGACATCTCGACGATCTTCTCCGCCGCCGCGACGACCTTCCCCGGCTACGCGGACTTCACCTTCGTCAATCCCGAGCGCAAGGTCGAGTCCGAGCGGAAGACCGTTTGGGAAGGGAAGCTCGACAAGAACTCGAGCGCCGAGATCGATCTCGAGCTCTCCGCCGGGGACGCGGTTCCCGGAAAGCTTTCCGCGCAGCTCATCACCCGGCTCTTCGAGCCGTCCGGCATGTTCTCGATCGAGCAGGCGACCTTCGACTATTCCCCGTACTCGCGCTACGTCGGCATCAAGCTCCCCAAGGGAGACGCCGCGCGCGGCATGCTCCTCACCGACGTCAAGCACCGCATGGACATCGCGATCCTCGACGCCGAGGGAAAGCCCGTCATCGAGCCGGTATCGCTCTCGCTCGCCGTGTATAAGCTCAACTGGCGATGGTGGTGGGAGAAGGACGCGCTCACCGACGCCTCCTACGTGTCCGAGGAATCCGCCGTCGAGATTACCTCGGGCGAGGTCACCGCGCGCGGGGGCCGGGCCTTCTGGGAATTCGAGGTAAAGTATCCCGAATGGGGCCGCTATCTCGTCGTCGCGAGCGATCGCGCGGGCGGGCACAGCAGCGCGAAGATCGTGTACGTCGACTGGCCCGGCTGGGCGGGTCGCGCGCAGGAATCGGGCGCGGGCAGCGCCGCGATGCTGCCGCTCGTCCGCGACAAGGCCTCCTACGTCTCGGGCGAGACCGCGAAGGTGTCCTTCGGCTCGGGAACGGGCGGCAGGGCCCTCGTCACCGTCGAGAAGAACGGCCGCGTCCTCAGGCAGGACTGGCTCGAAACCGCCGCGGGGACCACGACCTATTCGCTCCCGCTCACGCCCGACATGGCGCCTAACGCGTACGTCCACGTGACGATACTCCAGAAGCACATGCAGACGGCCAACAGCCTTCCCATCAGGCTCTACGGCGTCGTGCCCGTTCTCGTCGAGAACCCGCAGTCGCGCCTCCAGCCCGCGATCGCGGCGCCCGAGCAATACGAGCCGGGAAAGAAGGCGCGCTTCACCGTCTCCGAGTCGTCCGGCAAGCCAATGACCTATACCGTCGCCGTCGTCGACGAGGGGCTGCTCGGCCTCACCCGATTCTCCGCGCCCAATCCCTGGGGCGAGTTCTACAAGAAGGAAGCCTCGCAGCTCGACAGCTGGGACCTCTTCAATTACGTCATGAGCGCGTACGGCGGCAAGCTCGAGACGATACTTTCGATCGGCGGCTCCGAGGGCGACTTCAACGCGAACAACAAGAAGGCCCAGCGCTTCAAGCCGGTCGTCCAGTTCTTCGGTCCCTTCGAGCTCGCCGCCGGCGCGAAGTCGACCACCGAGTTCACGATGCCGCAATACATCGGCGCGGTACGCGTGATGGTCGTCGCGGGTAAGGCGGGAGCCTACGGCTGCGCGGAAAAATCCGTCCCGGTCCGCGGCGACATCATGGTCCTCCCGACGATACCGAGAACCCTCGGCCTCAACGAGACAGTCGAGATCCCGGTGACCGTCTTCAACGGAAAGGACACGACCGAGAACGTGACCGTGACCCTCAACGCGTCCGGTTCCGTGACCGCGAGCCTTACCGAAACCGCGCGCGTCGAACCCGCGGCCGACAAGACGGTTACCTTCCGCGTCTCGACCGCCTCGCTCGGGATGGCGACCATCCGCGTCGCGGCCCTGAAGCCCGACGGCGCGAAGGCGGCGGAAGCCACGACCGAGATCGACGTCCTCTCGCGCGGAAGCCCCGTCATAACCGCGCGAAGCTTCTCCATCCTTCCCGGCGCGCAGTTCCGCGATTACGTGCCGAGTCCCGGAGAGAAAGGCAGCAAGGAGATGACGGTCGAGCTCGGCGTCCTTCCGGTCGTCGATCTTCAAACCAGGCTCCGCTATCTCATCTCCTATCCGCACGGATGCATCGAGCAGATCACCTCGGGCGGCTTCCCGCAGCTCTACGTCGCGGGGATGATCGACACGACCGCCGACGAGCGCGAACGGATCAAGAAGAACGTCATGTCGGTGATCGAGCGGTACCCCGGGTATCAGACGCCCTCGGGCGGCTTCGCCTACTGGCCGGGCAACGCGGAGGAAAGCGCCTGGGGCTCGAACTGGGCGGGGCACTTCCTCGTCGAGGCCCGCAAGGCCGGTTACGACATACCCGACTCGATCTTCAAGCCCTGGCTCACCTTCCAGCAGAACGAGGCGCGCTCCTGGCAGCGCGGCTCCGGCGAGGAAAACGACTCGTCGATCCAGGCGTATCGCCTGTACACCCTCGCGCTTTCCGGCAATCCCGAGCTCGCCGCGATGAACCGGCTCGCCGCGGGATCGCTCGACGCGAACTCGACATGGCTTCTCGCCGGCGCCTACGCCCTCGCGGGACACGCGAAAACGGCCGCTGACCTCGCCTCGAAAGCCTCGCTCCCGTCGACCGAATATCGCGAGACCGGGGACACCTGGGGCTCCAATTACCGCGACGCCGCGCTCGCCCTTCACATGACGGGCGCCATCGGCGACGCGCGAAAGGCCGCCGAGATGCTTCCCGCGGTCGTCAAGGCCTTCGACGCGAAGGCCTGGTACTCGACGCAGGAAACCGCCTGGTTCCTCATGGCCCTGGCGCCCCATTACCGCGTCAGCGAGGAGCCGAAGGCCGCGACCTTCACGATCGACTGGGACAAAGGCTCGCTCGAGGGCGAGGTCCTCCGGAGCTCGGTCGTGAAAGCGCTCGAGCCCTTCGAGTCGCCGACCCAGACGCTCGTCGTCAAGAACACGGGATCGAAAACGCTCTACGGCAAGGCGGTCACGCGCGGGATGATACCGGCGGGAAAGGAAACGAAAATAGAGAACAAGCTCGCGCTCGCGGTTCAGTACCTCGACGAATCGGGCGACGCGGTTAAGCCCGCGGCCCTCGCGCTCGGCGACTCCTTCACGGTGCGCGTCACCGTCACGAACCTGACGCGGGACACGGTCGAAAACGTCGCGCTTACCGTGCCGGTTCCGACCTGCTGGGAATTCGGCAACAATCGCCTGGGCGCGACGGATCAGGTCGGCGACGAAGACGGGGAAGAAGGCGACGGCGCGAGCGCGTCATCCCTGTTCGACTATCAGGACTTGAGGGACGCGAATCTCTTTACGTACTTCCCGCTCGAGCCCTCGTCGTCGAAAACCTTCGCGTTCACCGCGACGGTCGCGTACAACGGCAACTACTACGTTCCCGCGGTTCACGCCGAGGCGATGTACAACGCGGACTATCAGGCCGTGAGCCCGGGCCAATTCGTCTCCCGGATTCCCGGCGTCGCCGCGCCGTAACGGAGACGGTATCGCTCCATGCCGCGAAGATTCCTCCTCGCGGGAGCCGCCTCGTTCGCCGTGGCGCTCCCGCTTTTTTTCATCCTCGTCGCGCTTACCCCGCGCTTCGCGAAGCCGCTTTCCTTCTCGATCTACGACCGGAAGGGAGAGCTTCTCGGCGCTACCGTGGCCTCGGACGGTCAATGGCGGCTCCCGACGGGGAAGGTTCCGGCCAAGGTCAGCAAGGCGCTCGTAGCCTTCGAGGACCGGCGTTTCTACCTCCACCCGGGCGTCGATCCCCTTGCGCTCGCCCGCGCCCTCGCACAGAACGCGACGACCGGTCGCGTCGTCTCGGGAGGCTCGACGATCACCATGCAGACCGCCCGACTCCTCGAGGGAAACCCGCCGCGCACCGTCGGCCAGAAGATCCGCGAGGCCGCGCTCGCCGCGCTTCTCGAGGCTCGTTTCACGAAAGGCGAAATCCTTTCCGCCTACGCGGCGAACGCCCCCTTCGGCGGGAACGTCGTCGGCCTCGAGGCGGCCTCCTGGCGGTATTTCAACCGGGCGCCCGACGACCTCACCTGGGCCGAGGCCGCGACCCTCGCCGTCCTCCCGAACCAGCCCTCTCTCGTCAATCCGTCGGAGGGACGGTCGCGTCTTCTCGCGAAACGGGACGCGCTTCTCGCGAGCCTTTCACGGCGGGGCTGCCTCGACGAATCCGAACTCGCGCTCGCGCTCGCCGAACCCTTGCCCGAGGAACCCTATCCCCTTCCCCGCAAGGCGCCGCATTACCTCGAGCTCATGAGGGAAAAAGGCTCGTCGATCACCTCCATCGACGCGAAGACGCAAGGAACGGTCACCGGTATCCTCGAGCGATGGTCGGCGCGCTTCGCATCGAGCGGTATCAGGAACGCGGCCGCGATCGTTCTCGAAACCGGCACGGGAAGGGTACTCGCCTACGTCGGGAATACCGGCGCGCAACGGGCCGACGGCGCGAACGAGGACGTCGACGTCGTCCAGGCGAGGCGCAGCTCGGGGAGCATCCTCAAGCCCTTTCTCTACGGCGCGATGCTCGACGAGGGGCTCATCCTTCCCGAACAGCTCGTCGTGGACATCCCCACGCGCGTCGGGAGCTACAAGCCCGAGAACAATCTCCCTTCCTACCAAGGCGTCGTTCCCGCCGACGAGGCGCTCTCGCGTTCCCTCAACGTGCCCGCCATCCGCGAGCTTCGCGAGTACGGGATAACGCCGTTTCTCGAGACTCTCGAGAAATCGGGGTTCACGACCTTCACGAGAAGCGCCGACGAATACGGCCTTCCGCTCATTCTCGGCGGCGGCGAGGTTACGCTCGGGGAAGCGACGCGCGCGTACGCCGCGCTCATGAATCGCGCCTCGGGGAGGAAACCGAAAGCGTCTTCTGACCCGTTCCCCGAATCGCCGCTTTCGGCCGGGGCGGCATGGCTTACCCTCGAGGCGCTCGTGGAGGGAACGCGACCCGCCGACGAAGCGCTCTGGCAGTCCTTCGCGTCGGCACGGAAGATCGCGTGGAAGACGGGAACCAGCTACGGAAACCGCGACGCCTGGGCAATCGGGGTGACGCCGACCTACGCGGTCGGCGTCTGGGTCGGGAACGCGACCGGCGAGGGCCGCCCCGAGCTCAAGAGCATCTCGACCGCGGCGCCCGTCCTCTTCGACGTCTTCTCGATACTGCCCGCGAGCGGATGGCCCGACGCGCCCGAGGCGGAGCTCGAGCTCGTGAAGGCATGCGCCGAGTCGGGATATCCCGCCGGCCCCGATTGCGCGAAGACGACGACGGCGCGGAAACCCGCGCGCGCGAAGCTCGGCTACCCGTGCCCGTATTGCAGGACCGTTTCGCTCACCGAGGACGGCCGGTATCAGGCGACCGCGGACGACCTGACCGGGGAATACCGGGGAACGCTCCCCCTCGCGAGAAAACAGTTCGTCCTTCCCCCCGCGATCGAGCGCTGGTACGTCATGCACGCGCGCACCTACCGGAAACTCCCGCCCTGGATACCCGGCCACCGCGGGGATTCGGCCAAGGCGGAACTTTCCGTTATTTTCCCCGAGCCCGGCGCGCGCGTCTTCATCCCCGTCGACCTCGACGGGATTCCCGGCTCGCTCGTCCTGCAGGCCGCGCACCGCGACCCGAGAGCGGTCCTCTATTGGGACATCGACGGCGAGTATCTCGGCGAGACTCGAGACATTCATCAGCTCGAGGTCCGCCCGAAACCGGGTAAGCGAGTCCTCACGATCACCGACGAGCGCGGCTCGCGCGTGACCCGCTCCTTCGAGGTCCTCGGGGAATAAAAAGGGAGCGGCTTTCTGCCGCTCCCCGTATCGTCCTTTTTCGTCGCGTGACCTACGTCACCTTCTTTCCGCCGGCTTTTCGACCGCCCGCCTTTTCCTTCGTCGCCGGTTTCGCCCCGCGTTTTTTCGTTCCCTCGTCCCGCGCCTTGTCGGTTTTCGCCCTGGATTGTCTCATCGCGGGGGCCTTCTCCCGCGCGGCCTTTGCCGGGGCGGACGCTCTCGCCTTCCGCTCGGGCGGGAAGGCGATCTCGATCACCTCCTCCATCCGGCTCACCGGGTGGAATGAGATGCCCTTCCGCACGTGTTCCGGGATCTCGTCGAGATCGCGCACGTTTGCCCGCGGGATGATGATCTCCTTGATCCCGTTACGCCGCGCGGCGACCGTCTTTTCCTTCAAGCCGCCGATCGGCAGCACCTGGCCGGTGAGCGAAAGCTCTCCCGTCATCGCGAGCGAGGGCCTGATGGTCTTCCCCCTGATGAGCGAAAGGAGCGCGGTCGCCATCGTGATGCCGGCCGACGGGCCGTCTTTCGGGGTCGCCCCCTCGGGAATGTGGAGATGGATGAGCCTGTTCTCGTACCAGGAGGGAAGGACGAGCTCGGTCTCGGTCGCGTAGTGCTTGACCCAGGACCACGCGATCGACGCGGATTCCTTCATCACGTCGCCCATCTGTCCGGTGAGGCTGAAGCCTTCCTTGCCCGGATTGGTGATCGCCTCGATGATGAGGGTGTCGCCGCCCATGCTCGTCCACGCGAGCCCGACCGAGGTCCCCGGCCGGTCCGCCTTCTTGACGTCGTCGTCGCGGAAATGGGGCTTCCCGAGGATCTTCTCGATGAGCGCGTTGTCGGGCGATATCTTCTCGCCCTTTTTCCGCTCGCCGAACACGACCTCGGTCGCGAACTTCCGGTGTATCTTGTCGAGGTTCTTCTCGAAGTTGCGCACCCCCGCCTCGCGCGCGTACGCGTTCGCGATGAAAAGGAGCGCGTCGCGCGAGTAGCGAACCTGGTTCTTCTCGAGCCCGTTCCGCTCGAGGCTCCGCGGCACGAGGTACTTCTTCGCGATCTCGAGCTTTTCGGTGTCGATGTAGCCCGAAAGCTGGATCACCTCGGCGCGGTCCATGAGCGGACCCGGTATCGAGTCGAGGGTGTTCGCGGTGAGGATGAACAGTATGTTCGAGAGGTCGAACGGCAGGTCGAGGTAGTGGTCGCGGAAGGCGACGTTCTGCTCGGGATCGAGCACCTCGAGCAGCGCGCTCGAGGGATCGCCCTGATAGCTCTGCCCCATCTTGTCGACCTCGTCGATCATGAACACGGGAGCCTTGTTCTTGACGATCTTGAGTCCCTGGATGATCTTGCCCGGCATCGCCCCGATGTAGGTCCTTCGGTGTCCCTTGATCTCCGCCTCGTCTCGCATGCCGCCGACCGAGAACCGGAAAAAGGGCTTACCCATCGCGTGCGCGATCGAGCGGCCGACGCTCGTCTTTCCGACGCCGGGGGGGCCGACGAGGAGGATGATCGAGCCCTTCGTGTCCTTCTTGAGCTTCCGGACCGCGAGATACTCGATGATGCGTTTCTTCACGTCCTCGAGGCCGTAGTGGTCGCCGTCGAGGACTCCGCGCGCCTCCTTGAGGTCGTACGACTCCTCGGCCGGGGGCGCCCACGGGAGGTTCACGATCGTCTCGAGGTAGTTCCGCGTCACGATGAACTCGCTCGAGTTCGAGTCCATGAGGGCGAACTTCTCGAGCTCGCTCTCGACGGCTTCCTTGATCTCGCCCTCGAACTTGAGCGCGTCGACCTTCTCCTTGAACTTCTGGTAGTCGGAACTCTTCGCGTCGGTCGTGATCCCGAGCTCCTCCTTGATGGTCTTGAGCTCCTCGCGGAGAAAGTACTCCCGCTGGTTTTTCTCGATGCGATTGTTGATCTCGCTCTGTATCTTCTTCTGCACGCGCAGGAGCTCCTGCTCCTTCTTGATGAAGACGAGCACCTGCTCCATCCGCTGGCGGACGTTCTGGATCTCGAGGATGCGCTGCTGGTCGGCCTTGTCGATGTTGAGGATGCTCGCGATGAAGTCCGCGATCTTCCCCGGCTGGTCGATGTTGATCATGTTGAGCCGCATCTCCTCGGAGAAAAGCGGGTTATTCTCCGAGACTTCCTTCATCTCGCCGATGAGCGCGCGGGTGAGGGCCTTCACCTCGAAGGTGTCGGCGTCCTCGTCCTCGAGGTAATCGACGATGCCGATCATCGGCGCGCGGTCGTTGACCGTCTTGCGGATCCTGAACCGCTTCAGCGTCGAGATGAACACGTTTACCCCGCCGTCGGGGAGATTGATCTTCTTGATGATCCGGGCGACCGTCCCTACCTGGCAGAGATCGGCCACGGTCGTCGGCTCGGTGTCGGCGTTGAGCATGGAGATGCCGATGAAACCGTCGGCGGAATACGCCTCCTCGACGACCTTCACGTCGTCGGGGTTGTTGATCATGACCGGGGTAAAGATCCCGGGGAATATCGGCCGCCCCATGAGCGGGATGAGATAGAGTTTATTGGGCAAAAGCTGTTCGATCGGGACGATTGTTTGTTCTACCATACGGTAAATATCCTCAAAATACGGGTAAAAGTCAAACCGCCGCTACCGTCGCCGGACCCGCGCAACCGGAAGCGAATCGCGTCTTCCCGCGAAATTGCCGCGTTTCCCGTTTTCATGGTACAATCGGGAACGGAATGGAAAAAGTACCGATTGACGGGGGAAGACCATGGAAAACGACGAGAACGGGGAATACGTCAGGCCAAGCTGGGACGAATATTTCATGGAGGTATGCCGCGCGATCGCGAAGCGCGCCACCTGCGACCGTGGCCGCTCCGGCTGCGTCATCGCTCGCGACAACCAGATCCTCGTCACCGGCTACGTCGGCTCGCCCACGGGGCTTCCCCACTGCGACGAGGTCGGACACCAGTTCAAGAAAATGCACCACGAAGACGGCACGGTAACCGAACATTGCGTCCGAACCGTCCACGCCGAACAGAACGCGATTTGCCAGGCCGCCCGGCGCGGCATCTCGATCGAGGGGGCCACGCTCTACTGCCGCATGACCCCGTGCCGCACCTGCGCCATGCTCATCATCAACTGCGGCGTCAAGCGCGTCGTCGCCGAGCGCCGCTACCACGACTCGGCCGACACGGTCGCCATGTTCCGGCAGGCGGGCGTCACGCTCGAGCACGTCATTGACGAGGTCGAGCGCTACGAGCGCCAGTAGCCCGGGTATACCGATCACGCGAAGGAGTAACGACCCTTTCCCGTCTTTTTCGCCTCGTACATGGCAAGATCGGCTTTTTTCAGGATGCACGCGCCGTCGGACCCGTCGTCCGGAAAGAGCGCGACCCCTATGCTTACCGAGGACTCGATAACGATACCGTCGATTTCGAAAGACCCGCAGCAGGCCTCCCTGATCGATTCCGCGAAGGATCTCGCGTCCTCGCGGCTTTCGACGCCTATCAACGCCGTGAACTCGTCGCCCCCGAGGCGATACGCCGAGCCGCGGCCCGTAAGCGCGAGCGACGACCGTCGCGCGATCTCAGCGAGATACCGGTCCCCGACGCAATGGCTGTAAAGGTCGTTAACCCGCTTGAAATCATCCACGTCGACCAAAAAAACGGCGAACCCCGACCCGACTTCCCCGATCGAGCGCTCGAGCGCGTCGCGAAAGCTTTTTCGGTTCGGCAATCCGGTAAGCTCGTCGAAATACGCGAGTCGATGAATCTCCGCGAGATACTCCTGTTTGGCGCTTATGTCACGAACTATGCTCATCAGGATACGCCTTCCCCTGAAATTGACACCGGTCGAGCAAACCTCCACGGGAATGGCCGAACCGTCCTTTTTCTTGTGAACCGTCTCGAACTGGATGCTCGAATCCTTGGCCTGCCGCATCTGGGATTCCACCAGCGCCCTGTTATCGAACTTGCGCAGATCGAACACGTGAAGCGAGGTGAGTTCCTCGAGACTGTACCCGTAGGTCTTCACTGCCGCGGGGTTCGCCTCGAGTATCTTCCCGTCGCGATCGATGAACAGTATTATGTCGCGCGCGTTGTCGAAGAGAAGCTTATACTTCAGGAAGAGTAGGTCGTAACCTCGACATCTCCGACGCGAGCCAGGATCGCGCGAGCCGCGTGCAATCATCAATCTCTCGGGCATGGGCATCGTCCCCTTGTTGTGCGATCGTCGGCCCGACATTCACGGGCCTGACGTTTTTTTTAAGTATAGGCGCCCGCCCGATGCGAACAACGATTTTCACGCTTTTTTAACAAATCGTTCACGTTACGGTCAAAAATCCTTTATAATTAACGCATGGCCGACATCCCCTGGGGCAGGATAATCACCGATTCGACTTTTGGCTTCAGTTACTGCAAGGCGATCCTCGATACCTCCGGAGTCCCCATCGATTACGAGTTCATCGAGGTAAACCGCGCGTACGCCGACATGGCGGCGAAAAGCCCCGAGGATTTCAGGGGGAAACGCGTTACCGAGATCATGCCCGACATCAAGGGCGACCCGTTCGACTGGATAGGATTTTTCGGCCGGATTGCCCTCGGCGGCGAACCTACCGAATTCGAGGAATACTCAAAACCGCTCTGCCGCTGGTTTCACGTGTCGGTCACGAGCCCCGAACCGGGATTCTTTTGCGTCATATCCTTCGACATAACCGAGAAACGCCAAACCGAGCTCGCGCTCGAAGCGAGCAACGAGCTTAACCGCCGGTGCATCGACGGCGCCCCCGACGGCATATTTATCACCGACGAGAAGGGGAAATATCTCAGGGTCAACCCGGCGGCGGCCGACATGCTCGGCTACGAAACGGGCGAGCTTCTCGGAAATGGCGTCGAGATGACGATGCCCCCGGAACTCCTCGACCGCGGAAAGCGCGGCTACGGCGAACTTCTCGAATCGGGTCGTATCAGGCGAAAAACCAGGTTGCTTCGGAAGGACGGGGAGCGTATCGACGTCTATCTCGACGCGGTCGCGCTCCCCGACCGTCAATACATGGCGTTTTGCAAGGATATCACCGATTTCGAGCGGGTTAACCGCGAGAAGGAACGGTATTTCGCCGCGTTCCAGGCGATGAAGCATCCCGTAATCTTCACCAAGCCGGACGGCACGATTATCGACGTCAACACGTCGTTCACGGCCATGTACGGCTACTCGCGCGACGAGGTCATCGGCAATAAACCGAAACTCCTCAACCCGGGAAAGGACGTGTACGCCAATCTCGGGTATTCCCCCGAGGAATATGACGAATTATTCGCGGCTCTCTGGCAAGCCGTCGGCGATCGTTCCGTCGGTTCCTGGGAAGGGACCATGATAAACCGGAAGAAAAACGGCAGCCTCGTGTGGGTCAACCTCGTCGTCAACGGGCTCTATGACGAGAATGGCTCGCTCACCGGCATCTTCGGCATGCCGATCGACATCACGACCTCGCGCGAACTCGAGGCTCGCGAACGGGTTCAGCTCTATCAGACGATAGCGGACCTCGCGGAGCTCCGCGACGACGAGACGGGCAATCACATGAAGCGCGTCGGGATCTTCGCGCGCATCCTCGCGAAAGCCATGGGAATGAACGAGCGACAATGCGCCGAGCTGGAGCTGTTCGCGCCCATGCACGACATCGGGAAGGTCGGTATCCTCGACTCGATCCTCCGCGCGCCGCGCGCGCTCACGACCGAGGAATTCGCCATCATGAAAACCCACACCACGCTCGGGCATAACATCGTTAAGGGAAAAAAGGGGTTCGAGATGGCCGCGGACATCACCCTGTGCCATCACGAGCGATTCGACGGCTTGGGTTACCCCTCAGGACTCAAGGGAGACGCGATCCCGCGGGCGGCTCACATTACCGCGCTCGTCGACGTGTACGACGCGCTCAGGAGCAAACGCCCGTACAAGGAGCCATGGACGCACGAAAAGGCGGTCGACTACGTCCGGAACGCTGCGGGAACCCAATTCGATCCTGCCCTCGTCGACGTTTTCGCCTCGCTCCACCATCGTTTCGCGCGCGTATGGGAAGAGCTCGGGGACTGACCCCGCTTCCCGACGGCCGAACGCGACTTGCCATTCCGATATCAAGAAAAAAGCCCGCGCGAAGCGGGCTATTGCATTGCTGATCCGTCCTTTTTTACAGGTTCGCGACGAGCCATTCCCTGAACTTCTCGTAATCGACCGTCATCGGCTCCGAGCGGTCCGGGAGCGAGAGTACCTTCTCGAGACGCTCGGGGATCGACGGCTCGCGGCCGGTCGCTTCCTTGACGGTCTCGCCGAACTTCGCCGGGTGCGCCGTCTCGAGGATGAGCCCGACGCACTTTTTGTCCGCGCAGTCGCGCGCCCACTCAGGCGCCATCTTACCCTTTCCGCGGAACCCGCTCTTGTCCGCGGGGACCGCTTTCCCCGCGAGCATGTTGGCGATGCAGCCCGACTTCGCGTCGTCCCAGGCCTTCCAGGCGACCGCGCCGTGTGGGTCGATGATGTAGCCGGTCCTGTCGTGGCAGGCCTTCATCGCGGCCATCGTGCCCGCATCGTCGAGCCAGTAGCCCGCCATGATCTTCCTCGCTTCCTCGACCGAATACATCGCCTGCATCCGCTCGTAGTTGCTCGGCGCGCCGACGTCCATCGCGTTCGAGAGCGTCGCGACCGAGGGACGCGCCTTGTACTCGCCCGACTCGAGCCAGTCCGGGATCGTCCGATTGGAGTTCGTCGCCGCGATGAACCCGCGGATCGGCGCGCCCATCTTCCGCGCCATGAGCCCGGAGGTGAGGTTCCCGAAGTTTCCGGACGGCACCGTAACGATGAGCTGCGGATCGTCGATCTTCGAGTCGTAAGGGCCCCGCTCGCGCACGATGAGCGAGCCGTAGATGTAGTAGAAGGACTGCGGGAGGAGCCGCGAGATGTTGATCGAATTCGCCGAGGAAAGCCGGAGCTTCCCGCGGAGCTTCTCGTCGGTAAAGGCGGTCTTCACGAGCTTCTGGCAATCGTCGAAGGTGCCCGTCACCGACAGGGCGCGGACGTTCCCGTCGAAGGTCGAAAGCTGCTTTTCCTGGAGGCGCGATATCTTCCCCGCGGGATAGAGGATCGTCACGTCGATACCGGGAACCCCGTGAAAGGCGCTCCCGACCGCGCTTCCCGTGTCGCCCGAGGTCGCGACGAGGATGTGAAGCGTCTCGTTCTCGCCCCGGTTGAAATACGACATCATCCGCGCCATGAAGCGCGCCCCGAAATCCTTGAAGGCGCAGGTCGGCCCGTGGAAGAGCTCGAGCACGTAGGTCGTGGGGTCTATCGGCGCGACGGGCGCGGTAAAGGGATAGGCGTCCGCGATGATCTCCATGAGGTCGGCCTCCGGGATCTCGCCGGCGACGAAGGGCTTTGCCGCCTCGAAGGCGATGTCGCGGAAACTGGGCGCCGGGTTGCGGAAGAGGAACGACCGGGGAAGTTCCGGAATCTCGTGCGGTATGTACAACCCGCCGGTGACGGGATCCATCCCCTGAAGCACGGCGGTCCTGAAGGAAACCTGGCGGGACGCGTCCCGCGTGTCACGATATTTCATGAAAGTCACTATAGCACAGAAGGGGGCCCAGCGCAAACCAGGCCGGATCGGGATTCCGGGACGAGAGTCGACGGATTCTTCTTTCACCCTTCGCGAAAACGCCATCATTCCCGTCGAATCGTCCCGGAAGTCCGCGATCCGGCCCCCACCGACAGACGCATCTTGCTGCGTTACTTACGCGGGGTCCCCTCGCTGCAAACCGAGTTGCGGCGCTACCGCACCGCAACTCGGTTTTCCGCTACCCCCCGGTCCTCCCGCGCGCAAGAAAGCGACCCGCGCATATGCCGGGCCGAGCGGTCGCGCGACGAACGTCGATCCGCGTACGCCTTGCTCTTCGTTCGCGCGCGTCGCGATCTCCGCCCGGGCATGGCGCGCGACCGGTAATACCCCGTGCAAACGCGTGCCCCGATATGCTATACTTCAAGGCATGGAACCGATCAACCGATATCTCGACGCGGCGATCCTCAAGCCCGAACTCACCGAGGACGAGGTCAAGGCCGCGATAACCGAAAGCGTTAAGTGGAAGACGAAAACCGTCTGCGTGAGGCCCTGCGACATCGCGCTCGCCAAGCGCATGACCGCGGGAACCGAAACCGGGGTGAGCTGCGTGCTCGCCTTCCCGCACGGGGCGACGACGACCGCGGTCAAGGCCTTCGAGGCCGCCGAGTACATCGCGCTCGGCACCGACGAGATCGACATGGTCGCGAATTTCGGGAAAATCCGCTCGGGTGACTGGGACTACGTGGAAAAAGACATCCGCGCCGTCGCCGACGTCTGCCGCGCGAAAAAGGTACCGCTCAAGGTGATCTTCGAAACCTGCTTCCTCACGACCGACGAGATCGCGCGCACGACCGAGATCTGCGTGAAAGCGGGCGCCGACTTCGTGAAAACCTCCACGGGCTTCGCCTCGGGCGGCGCCACCGTCGAGGCGGTAAAGACCATGCTCGACACCGCGAAAGGCCGCATCAAGGTGAAACCCTCCGGTGGCATCCGGGACGCCGCTACCGCCGAGGAATACGTCCGCATGGGCGCCGACCGGCTCGGCACGAACTTCACCGCGAGCGAAGCCCTCGTGACGGGAAGTTCCGCGTCCGGCCCGAAAACCGGATACTGATTGGACCGTGCGGTTATCCCGCCGTTACCGGGCGATGGCTATAGCCGCCTGCACGAATCGCGTTCGACGAGTTTAGCGGGAATGCGCACGATATCAGGAGTCCCTTCTCCCGCGAGTTGAGCGAGCAGAAGCTCTGCCGCCTTCGTCCCGATCTCCTCGCGGTTTTGCCACATCGTGGTGAGCCGAGGGTTGAGATACTCGTCGATGTCGTCACCGTCAAACCCGATGATCGAAACGTCGGTCGGTACCGACACCCCGGCTTCCTGGAGCGCCTTCATCGCCCCGCAGGCCATCGCGTCGTTCGATGCGAAGATGGCGGTAAAATCGCGCCGTCGTCCCAAGAGACGGCGCGTCGCCTCGTACCCCGCCTCGGAATGCCAGAAAAGCGCTTCCTCGACAAACTCGGGATCGAACGACAAGCCGTTATCCTCGAGACACCGTCGATACCCCTGCAAACGTTCGTAGGCCGCGGGGGCGCTTTCGCGCTGGGGGCCGGAAACGTACGCGATGCGGCGATGACCCAAATTTATCAGGTACTGGACGGCGTCAATCGCGCCCAGCCGGTTCTCGGTCGCTACCGTGCATATTCCTGCTATCGGCTCGTTCGCGGATACGCAGGGTCGCCCGCAATCCCTGAGCTTCTCGACCTCGGAATCTCCCGGAACCGGGTTCATCACGAGAATCCCGTCCACGTTCCGGTACTCGCAGTGATCGATATACGACATCCGGCGCGCGCCAAGGGTTCGTGAAAGGAAAAGAAGATCGTATCCCGAGTTCTCGATGACCCTTCTGAAACTGTTGAGGATATCGCTGAAAAGCGGGTGTTTGAACCCCTTCAGCATGTAGTAATCCTCATAGATGACGCCAATGAGGCTCGATCGGCTGGTGCTCAAGGAACGCGCCGTCATGTTCGGGCGATACCCCATGTCCCGCGCCGCCGCGAGGATGACCTCCCGCGTCGAGGCGCGCAAGCCTCCGGTCCCGTTGAGCGCCTTTGAAACCGTCGGGGGGGAAAAGCCGGTCTTTTTCGCGATATCGTAAATCGTAACCATACTGTCCGCCTTCCCCTTCCCGTTCTGCCTTCGTCGAATACGGGGTCAACCGCGCTTTACCGATAAATAAAAAGGCCAAGGTCTCGCTTTGAAACCCTGGCCCTTCGTTCCTTGGGAGCACTGATGAAACCTCGCGCATCGCGACAGACTTTCGCGGCGCGCGGGTCAGGAACGGGCTCCGCCAAGAAACCCGTTCCAACGTTCCTCGCTTATTCCTTTACGCCACCCATGGTGATACCGGAGATGATAAACCGGGACATGAAGGAGTAGAAAATAAGGATCGGAATGAGCGATACGGCGATACCGAGGTAGATTCCGCCGTACTCGGTGCGGTAGATATCGCCGCGAAGCATCTGGACGAGCATCGGGAGGGTATACTTCTTCGTGCTCGAGATGAGAACGAACGGGGTGAAGAAGTTATTCCAGGAACCGACGAACGAGAAGATCGACTGCGCCGCGATAGCCGGGGTGATGATGGGAATAATGATCGTATTGAAGGTGCGGAATTCACCCGCGCCGTCGATACGGGCCGCGTCGATAAGCTCCATCGAAAGCACCGACTGAAGATACTGCCTGAGGAACAGGACGGTACCCGCGGACGCGATCGTCGGAACGATGAGCGGGATGTAGCTGTTCAAGAGATGCAATTTCGCGATGAACTGATAGAAACCGATGAACGACAAGGAAGCGGGAAGCATCATGATTATGAGAATTCCTCCCCATACGATCTTCTTTCCCTTGAAGTTATAGACATGGAGTCCGTACGCGGTCATCGAGGAGAAGTACACGCCGAACAGAGTCATCATGATCGCGAGATATGCGCTGTTGAAGAAGCCCTGCGTGATCTGGAATTGCCTGCTCGTGAGCGCGTGCCAGTTGTAGGCGACGTTGCTTCCGGGGATCAGGGAGATGCCCTCGTTGATCTGCGCGTTGGTCCTCGTCGCGTTGACGAGCAAGAGATAAATCGGAACGATTGCGATGAGTATGAGCAACACCATTATCGTGTAGACGACAAAGCGTTTGATGTTGAGCGCGCTGGTTGCGGACTTCATTTCGTGCCTCCCACGTGTTTCTTCTTGATATCGCTGCGATCTTGCAGGAAGAAGAAGATAATGAGCGCGAGCGCCATCGTAATGACGAATACACCGATCGATATCGCCGCGGCGTACGCGTAATCGTTTCGTCCCTGGAATGCCATGTTATACATGTACACGATCGACGTTCGAATCTTGAAATCCGGTCCACCGCGCATATCGGTGAGAAGGAACGGGATATCGAACATCTGCATACCGCCGATCATCGAGGTGACCAGGATAAAGAGCATCATGGGCCTGAGCATCGGAAGGGTGATGTACCAGGTGGTCTGTCGGCTGTTCGCGCCGTCGACGACCGCGGACTCGTACAGGGATGCGGAGATACTGGTGATTCCGGCCATAAGCATGATGACGGTATTACCGTACCACATCCACCACTGAATGAACGCGACGATTCCACGCGTGGCCATGGGGTCCCGGAAGAAGTTGAACGCTTGCTGGACCATTTTTCCGTCAAGTTCTTTCATCTGGTAAATACCAAGATATTGCGTCAAAAACTGATTTACCGGTCCAAGCGGCCATCCGAAAAGGCTGCGGAAAAGCAACGCGACGGAAGCGGCGGTAAGGAGGTTCGGCATATAGATAACGGCCCTGAAAAAGCCTTTGCATTTCAGTTTTAAGCGGATATCGGAAAGCCAAATGGATAGAATGAGCGCGATACCCAGCTGGGGGGCAAAGTTCAATCCCCAGATTATAAAGGTGTTACCGACTGCACCCCAGAAATACTGATCAGAAACCAGCTTAACGAAATTCTCTAAACCCGCAAACTTGAAATCGACGCGTAACCCTCGGAGATCGGTGAAAGCGAGCATGAAGGTGTAAAACGTCGGGTACAAATTAAAAAGCAGGTATACTACGACAAAAGGAATGACAAAAAAGTAACCCCACCGATTTACCCGGGTCTCGTTGCCTATCGTCTTTTGTTTCATCGGTTATCCCCTTTACGAATATTTTATAAAAAAGGGTGCGGATCAGGTTGAAACCATTTCCGCACCCTTTCTTACAAGCCTTTACTCAAGTTTTATTAGAAACCGAGCTGGGCGTTGACCTGGCTCTTGAAGTCTTCAATGGCCTTGTCTTTGGTCTTCTCACCGTTAACGTAAGCGGTGACGGCTTCGTTGAAGAGGCCTTCGATCGCCTGATCGGAACCCTGGATGAGCTTGCCGTTAACGGCAGCGGCCATCTGGGCGAACGCGGCGTAGTGGTTCTGTCCACCGAGGAAGGGCTCGGAGTAGGAGTCCTTGATCTTGGCAACGACGGTGTTGTTGGAAACGTAGTCACCGGTGTCCTTGGCCCACGCCTCGAGGAAGGTGTCGTCGGTCGCTACGTAGCGGATGAAGTCCTTCGCGGCAACGGCGTTCTTGGTTCCCTTGTAAGCGGCAACCCAGGTACCACCCCAGCTGTAACCAGCGGGGCCGGCGCACATCGCCCAGTCACCGGAGGTGTCGGGGGCGTTGGTCTTGAGAACGTAGTGGAGACCCCAGGTCGGGAGGAAGTAGGAGAAGACTTCGACGTCGGCTCCCTTCTCGTCCTTGAGGGTTCCCTTCATACCGGCGAACCAACCCTCGGACCACTGACCCTGGCGACCTTCAAGTCCCTTCTCTTTGAGGGTCTTGCAGATATCCATGTAAGCTTCCATGGCGGGATCAACGCTGAGCTTGCCATCGATGACCCAGGGACCCTTGCGAGCGCCCTTGAAGGGCATGAAGAGGTCGCCAGTCGCGGAAACGACTACGCACTTGCCCTTGGACTTGTCCTTGAGGGCAGCGGCGGTCTCGAGGAACTTGTTGAGGTCAGTGAAATACTTCTGGACTTCGGCGGGATCGTCGGATCCGAGGTACTTCTTCGCGAGGCTGCGGCGATAGAACATCGCACCGGGGGTTCCCTGCCAGGAAAGACCATAGACCTTTCCGTTGAAGGTACCGACTTCGATCGGATACGCAAGAGCCTTCGCCTTGACGTCGTTCGCGACATCGGTGATGTCGAGAAGGAGACCGGACTCGATGTACTTGCGAACGAAAGCGGCCTCAAGAGCGAAAACGTCAGGGGCGCCCTGTCCGGAAGCGAGAACCGGGTCAAGCTTGTTGGGGAACTGGTCGGTCGGGGTGAGCGAATACTCAACCTTGACATCGGGATGCGACGGGGCATAGTACTTGTCGATCATGGTCTTCAGCTCATCAGTGAACGACCAAACGACGAGGGTTCCCGAAGCTTTTGCTTCCTTCTTGGCGCAACCGGTCATGAGAACGACCGCAGCGGCAAGAACGATAAGAAGTTTCTTCATCTTTCTCTCCTCTTTTCTGTTTGGCAATGGTTTGGATTTAAAAATCGCAACCGATTGCCTTTCATGTGTTCAATCCTACACCCTTTCACAAACGACTGTCAAATGTTTTTTTCACAAGTTCAGAGTTTGTAAACCGGTAAAATTACTTTCCGGGGAAAATGCCCGCGAATCCGCTCGCTTTTACCTCGTTTCTCAGGACTCCCCGGACAAATTGTCCCGAGGGGGTAAGGTCGGATTCTTTCCAGTGGCCTTTGCCCTCCCGATCCGCGTTAAAAGCGAGAATGCCGACATCCTCGCCCTTGTTTCCGACCGCCCAGTTATTCCAGGAAAGATTGTGCCTATCCATGAAGGCAAGCCATTTGAGGGTTTCCTTCCGCGAAAAAACCGATCCGTCGTTCTTCGTCGTGCCCCATTCGGTCACGTAGATCGGAAGTCCCTTCGCGATGGCGGTCTCCGTTTTCTTCATGAGCTCGTCCCCGTGGCTGCCCGCGTAAAAATGCAGGGTATACATGAGGTTCTTCTGGCCCTGGATCGGGTTCGCGGCGGCGATATCCACGTCCTGGCTCCAGGTCGGCGTACCGACGACGATGACGTTGTCGGGATCGACGGCCCGAATCGCCGCGATCACCGCCTCGGCATAGGGCTTGATCACCCCGTCCCAGGTCGTGTCCGGCCCGTTCGGCTCGTTGCAGATCTCGTAGATGACGTTGGGATACGCGCCGTATTTTTGCGCGATCTCGGTAAAGAACTCGATCGCCTGGCCCTGGTAGAGAGCGGGAGTCTGCTCGCGCAGGACATGCCAGTCGACCATCACGTACATCCCGAGCGAGAGGCACGCGTCGATCGAGTCGATGACCTTCTGCTTGAGCGCGGGCGATGTCATGTAGCCGCCCTCGGAAAGATAGAGCGCGGGCCGCCATACCTGAACGTTCCAGTCGTCGCGAAGCCAGGAGATAACCTCCTTGTTCGCGTACTTGCCGTGCCATTGCAGACCATGCGAGCTCATCCCGCGAAGCTGCACGGGATTCCCCGCATGGTCGCACAGGTTCGTTCCGATGACCTGGAGCTGCCCGTATCGCTCGACCACGGTCTTGCCGTTTTTGTCGACGGCAAGACGGCTATCTTTTGCGCCGCCGCACGACGCCAGTAAGGCGAGCGCGAGGCAGACGGATAACGCTGAAAACGAGAATGGTTTCATCACTTCCTCCAGGGACTGATTATACCACGACTCTAGAAAGTTGCGGAAGCAAACAAATCAAGGATATTCGAGCTGGTCCGCTCGTTGCGGAGCACCTTGCGGATAAAACGGCCCGACTCCGACAGATCCTCGTCCTTCCAGCCGCCCTTCGCGTCCCTGTCCGCGTTGAAGACGAGCGCGCCCGATTCCTCGCCCTTGTTGTTGATCGACCAGTTGATCCAGGAGATATTCCGCTTTTCCATGAACTTGATCCACTTCCGGGATTCCTTAATGAAGGTTCCGCCGCCGCCTGAGGCCTCGGAGGTACCCCACTCGGTGACGAAAAGCGGCAAGCCCTTCGAGAGCGCGACGTCAGCCTTCTTCATGAGCTCCTCGCCGTGAGTACCGGCGTAAAAGTGAAGGGTGTACATGATGTTCTTCTGCCCGACGATCGGGTCCCCGGCGGCAATATCGACGTCCTGACTCCAGGAAGGGGTGCCGACGATGATGATGTTATCGGGATCGATCTCGCGAATCGCGGCGATGACGGCCTCGGCGTACGGCTTGATATTCCCGGACCAGGTGACGTCCTTGCCGTTCGGCTCGTTGCAGATCTCATAGAGGACGTTCGGCCTGTCGCCGTATTTTCGCGCCATTTCCTGGAAGAACTCGATCGACTGGGCTTGATAGGCCTGGGGATTCCGGTCGTTCATCACGTGCCAGTCGATGAGGACGTACTTACCGAGCTCGGTCGCCGCGTCCACGGACTCGATGACCTTGTTCTTCAAGACCGGCGCGTTGATGTAGCCGCCCTGCGTCAGGTACATGGCGGCGCGCCAGATTTGCGCGTTCCAGTCGTCCCTGAGCCAGGCGAGCACGTTCTTGTTCGCGTATTTGCCGTACCATTGCAAACCATGGGAACTCACCCCGCGAAGCTGCACCGGGTTTCCGGCCTCGTCGCAGAGATTCGTGCCGATGACCTGAAGCTGGCCATACCGCTCGACGACGGTACGCCCCGCCTTGTCGACCGAAAGACGGGTATCGGAATCCTTACAGGATACAAACGCGAGCGCGCACAACGCGAGGCTCGCGACAATAATAGAACGAACTGACATGGATGTTCCTCCGCGCGTCATTATACCATAGTTTTTTATCTTTTTGTTTCTCGAAACAACATTTTACATTTCAGGTAAAATCTACGGTCTGGAAATAGGTCTTCCGGTAATCGAGCGGGGACATGCCGGTACATTTCTTGAAGATACGGGAAAAATGAAACTGGTTTTCGAAGCCGAACCAATCCGATATCTCCCCGACGGCCTTGTCGGTCGAGATCAGAAGGCCCGAAGCCCCTTCGACCTTGAGGCGGGTAAAATACTGATGGGGGGTCATTCTGACCTGTTCGCGGAATATCCTGATGAAGTGTTCTTCCGAAAGACCGAGTTTCCAGGCCAAGTCCTCGACCTTTAGGTTCTCCCGCACCGCTTTTTCCATGACGAGCAAGGCTTTTTCCACGTGGACACGACTTTTGCGCTCGGTCGACGCCTCCGTCGCAAGCGCGACGTCCTGTTTTCCTTGCGCCTGCGGCAAGGGCCGGACAAACCACCGCCACAGAAAACTCTGAAGAAGATACCGCGCCGATTCCCGGAGAGCCGAATCCGACGAGCGGGATAACTGAAGAATATCCTCGAACTGGAACCGGAAGTTGTTGTTAATAGAAAGAACCGTCTGGCGTTCGGTCAAGGCGGTCGTCAGGGCGTTGAAAAGGACGGCATCCTCGCTCGATGCCGGAATCACGGGAGATAACGAGCCGAAGGGATTCCCCTCCCCCATAGCGCTGGCCGCTGGCAGACGGGCATCGCCAAGCCAGGGGACCGTGCCCCCATCCCCGGCGGTTTGCCCTCCCGGTCTCGCAAGGACCTCCTGAAAGGAAAAAAGGATCGCGTAATAGGTCAGCGGCGCGGAAACCGCGTCGGGAAGGATCGAATGGAACTCGCGGGGCCCCGAGAGAAAGAGCCGGCCGGCGGAAACGGGATACTTCGTCCTGTTGCACAGGAAATAGCCCGAGCCTTCGAGAAAGAAGTGAATCTCGAATTCGGTCGCCCCGTGGGCGTGATAGCGTCCATGCCAGGAAAGACGGTTGCCGCTCGAGAGGCGGTAGACAAAGACCGTATCCTCAATCTTCATGCCCCCAGTATACGGGAAAATGGCTAAAATATCAATTTTAGATATAGAAAATCAGAATAAACCATACCGTTCCGGACAAAGTGCCCCTATACTCTACTCAAGAAGTGACGGAGGTAGGAACAATGAACACGATAGCCGGTATCGACATGGGAACCCAGAGCATCAAGGTAATCCTGTACGACTGGGCGGCCCGCAAAACGGTCGCGAAGGCCCAGGTACCGATAGACATGATCGCCGAAAACGACGGAACACGGGAGCAAAAGGCCGAATGGTACGACGCCGCGCTCGAGAAGTGTTTCGCTTCCTTCAGCGCCGACGAACGCAAGACCATCAAGGCGATCGGCGTCTCGGGCCATCAGCACGGATTCGTCCCGCTCGACGCGGACGGCAACCCCCTGTACAACGTCAAGCTTTGGAACGATACCTCCACCGTCGAGGAATGCCGGCTTCTCACCGAGGCCGCCGGCGGCGCCGACGCCGTCATCGCCGAGGTCTGCAACCTCATGCTTCCCGGCTTCACCGCCCCGAAGATCTTCTGGCTCAAGCGGCACAAACCCGAGGCTTTCGCCAAGCTCCGCTACATCATGCTCCCGCACGATTACCTCAACTGGCTTTTCACCGGCGCCTACGTCATGGAAGCCGGAGACGCCTCCGGCATGGCGTGCTTCAACGGCATCAGGCGGGAGTGGTCCCAGAAGATCTGCTCGCTCATCGATCCCGGCCTCCAGAAGCTCCTTCCGGCCATCGTCCCGTCCGAGAAGCCCGCGGGCTTCGTGACCGTGAAGGCCGCCCAGCGCTTCGGCATCCCCGAGGGAATCCCCGTCTCCACAGGCGGCGGCGACAACATGATGGGCGCGATCGGCACGGGAACCGTCCGCGACGGCTTCCTCACGATGAGCCTCGGCACCTCGGGAACCCTCTACGGCTATTCCGACAGCCCCGTCTCCGATCCCGTGAAAGGTCTTTCCGGCTTCAACTCCTCGACCGGCGGGTATCTCCCCCTCCTTTGCACGATGAACTGCACGGTCGCGACCGAGGAAACGCGCGCGCTCTTCAACCTCGAGGTGAAGGAGCTCGACGCCCTCGCCGCCAAGGCGCCGATCGGCTCCGACGGGGTCGTTTTCCTCCCCTTCTTCAACGGCGAGCGCACCCCGAACCTCCCGAACGGCCGGGCGAGCATCGTCGGGCTCACGGCGGCGAACGCCTCGCGGGAGAACATCGCGCGCGCCGCGATGGAGTCGGCGATCTTCGGCATGCGGATCGGGCTCGAGGCCTTCCAGGCGCTCGGCTTCCGCGCGAAGGAAATCAGGATCATCGGCGGCGGCTCGAAGAGCGCGCTCTGGCGCGAGATCGCGGCGAACGTGATGAACCTCCCCGTCAAACGCCCGGATAACGACGAGGCTGCGGCGATGGGCGGGGCGATCCAGGCACTCTGGTGCCTCGAGGGAATCGAGGCGGCGAAAGCCGGAAAGAGCGCGCCCTCGATCGCGAGCCTCACCGACGCCCACGTTTCGATCAACGACGCGGACTGCATCAACCCGAATCCCGCTTCCGTCTCGGCCTATGACCGGGCGTACGCGGAGTACAACAAGTATCTCGGGGCGCTCGCGCCGCTGTACGTGTAAGCCCTTCCTCCCGGACGGCCGCGATATCCATGCATGCGCGAGCGCTCAGGCGCTCACGCTCGGGATCGAGCGGCACGGCGGGAGACCGGGGTTCGAAAAACATGGATGGAAACGCCCGCGGAATAACGCGGGGTTTGAACGAATAACATGCGATTGAATCGCAAATCACTTTTGTAAAGGAAGGAAAGACCATGAAAAGACAGCTTTCTATGCCGGTTTGGTGCGTCAGGAGCACTTGCGGAGACCCCTTCGGCGGTTCCGTCATGGATTCGATCACCGCGCTTGAGGCCATCGACCTCCTCTGCGACGCGAAGAAAGAAGGGCTCATCGAATTCACCTCGACCCACGACGACGACATCGTCTCCTGGGACCCGATGAACCCGATGGACGATCAGGACCCCTCGAGCGAGTGCTACAAGACCATCCACGCGATCAAGGAAAAGATGGACAAGGTCGGCCTCAAGATGAAGATGGTCACCTGCTCCCTCCACGGGGACAAGCTCTTCCGCAACGGCGGACTCACCAATCCCGATCCGGAGATCCGCGCCCTCGCCGCGCAGAAGGTCATGAGGACCCTCCGCATCGGTAACTTCTTCGGCGCCGAGTACTTCACCTACTGGGTCGCGCGCGACGGTTTCGAGTGCCAGTTCGCGGTCGACTGGAAGACCCCCTACAAGTACATCGAGCAGGGACTCAACCTCGCGACCCGCTACGCGAAGGAAAACAAGCTCTCCATCAAGTACTTCACCATCGAGCCGAAGCCGAACGAGCCCCGCGGCGAGATGTACCTCGCGACCACCGGTCACGCGCTCGGCCTCATCAGCCGCCTCGAGGACCCGTCGGTGTGGGGCGTGAACCCCGAGCTTCTCCAGCACGAGGGCATGACCAACCTCTCCGCGGCCAACGCGGCGGGCATGGCCATCCACGCGGGCAAGCTCCCCTTCCTCCACATCGGTAACCAGAAGGCCGGCCAGTTCGACAACGACTCCCCGACCCTCACCGGCATGGACGGGCTCAAGGAGATGATCGGCCTCGGCTGGATCCTCGAGAAGCTCGACTGGAAGGGACACATCGAGTTCGACAACCACGTGCTCCGCTCCGACGCCGCTCCCGGCAAGGAAAACGCGATCAAGATCCGCAAGGACTTCATCAAGTTCAACGTCGAAGCCTGGCGCCTCGTCGAGAAGAAGGCCGAGCAGCTCGCCGGCAACAAGGACCTCGACAAGATCCGCGCGACCGTGCTCGGCAAGGACTCGTCGGTCGTCAAGGCCCTCGACGCGTACGACCTCAAGGCCATCCAGGCCGCGAAGATCGACTACAAGAAGCTCGTCGAGACCGCGACCTCGAACGCGAACATCGACATGGCCTTCAACAAGGCGATCCTGGGATTCTAAGCCCTATCGGCCTTGCGGTTATCGGGAACCGTTCCCTCGCGCCGGGTGAAAGACGGCTCAAGGGATACAGCCCCGCTACCGCAAGGCGCGTGACTGGAACGCCATCCGAACGAACGGGAGCCTGAGCGCGAGAGCGCCGGTTCCGGTTCGCCGGGTGGCGTTTCTTTTATTGCCGCCCGCGGTCGCGGGGGAATTTGCCGCGCGCGCCGACACGAGCGCGATACCAACCATAAAAAAAAGCCGCCCGGGTTTATCACCGGACGGCCCTTCAGCAATCAACTGTTATACTGCGCTTTCCGAGCTGTGCGCCTTACTCGAAATCACCCATATCGATATCGCCGAAGTCAATCATATCACTGAAGTCAACCTCGATATCCCTTTCAAACTCATAGGGCTGGTAGACTTCCTGGCCGTTGTACGTTCCCTCGAGGGCGCCTTTTACGGTGATGTGCGAGGTGAACGAAAAGTCCTCCCATGACGCATAGTCCGAGGGAACTACCGTCGAGGAGGTGACGGTATAGTCGTTCGTACTCGTAAACACGAGAGCAATGGGGGAAGCACTGTCAACGGAGACGGTAAGATCGCCGTCATTTCCTTCGGAAACGGTGGTTTTGGATATAATCTTCGTGGACGTTCGGGATGACGTGCTCTTGGCGGTAAAATTGATAGTTTCGGTTCCGTCGATCACGTAGACGGTCACATTATGCTCATTCTCGGGATCAGGAGACGCGAACTGATAATTGGCGAACTCATAGGTTCCGCTGAAGGTAACGGTTTCCGTGTCTTCGTTAAAACTGTACGTACCCGTGATGCGTACGGATCCCACGTTGCTTTCGCCCGGGAACGTTTGATCGAAGTTGTCTTCCGTTTCCGCCACCGTGCGCACCGAGGTAGGAGCGGGTGCAACCTCGCCGGCGCTATTGATCAATTCACGAACGCTATCGTTGATCTCCGTCACGGCAGCCTGGGCGATCTGCTCGTTTTCGGAGAGCGGATTGACCGCTTCCCTGGCGTCGTCGCCCGCGCTCGAGCACGACACCAATGCGATCGCCGACAAGGCGAGGGCGAAAATAGCTATGCGTTTGAACATAATTTATCCTCCAAAGGGTAATAGTGTTGAGGATCACTATAGCATATGCCGCCGACATTTCAATTTTTTCTGAGATATATGAAGGATTATTGGCGGTTTCGGCGGAAAAACGGGCGGGAGATTCGGCCCGGAACCGCGACAATGCGACGGTTCCGGTACTAGCCGCGGACTCGATTCAGTTATAGAGGATGAAAAACCTCGTCAGCTCGGTATCGCGGCCATGGTACTTGATGATATCGTCGGAATAGGTTTTGAAATGCTTGAAGCCGTGATCCTCGGCGAACTTGGTGACCGTATCGCGGATCAGCGCGACCGCGTCGCCCTCGTCGAAAGGCAGGTGCTTGACCGTGTACACTACCAAAAGATTCCTCGTCGATTCCGTATACTGGAGATCGATCGTCACGTGCTTTTTCGCGTCTTCCACGCGCGAGGTTTCTACCTCGTATCCTTCGAGCGCCGCAATCGGGAGCGAAGAAACGAACGCGAGCGCGGCTAAAAAGATGATTTTCTTCATGATTCCCTCCTTCGGAACCGTTATAGCCGTTTTCGGCGAAAAACTCAAGATAATATTCTCTAAAATCTCTTCCATATATAACCGCTCGGATGAGACTACCCATGAAAGTCCGATCGCAGGTAAATCACTTGGCATTTTACCCGAAAAAGATGACACTCTAGGTAATGAAATACGATGTCTTTGAAGCGTCATTCCGCGATTTCATCGCCGACTGCCCGGAGGAACGGCTCGACCCCAATGCGCGGTACGTCTTTCTCAGCGACCTTCATATGGGCAACGGGGGGTCCCGGGACGACCTTGAGCCGAACCGCGCGCTCATCGCCTCGATGCTCGAGCGGTGGTACCTGGCCCGCGACTATCACCTGATTCTCAACGGGGACATCGAGGATATCAGCAAATTTCCCTTCCGGTCGATTCAGGCTGCCTGGCCGGAACTCCTCGACGCGTTCAAACGCTTCGCCGAGCGGGGCAAGCTCCGGAAGATCGTCGGCAACCACGATTACGACCTGCTCGCGCGCCGGGACTATCCCTGGGCCCTCCTCCCGGGACTCGTGTTTAAATCGGGAAGCGGCAAGCTTTTCGTGTTTCACGGGCATCAGGCCTCGAGCCTGTACGTGAAATACGATTACGTTTCCGACTTTCTCATCCGCTATTTCGTGAAGCCCCTTCGAATCAGGAACTCGGGCGTATCGAAGGACTCACGACGGAGATTCTACACGGAAAAGAAGATATATCGCGCCGCGCGCGATCTCGGCGTCATCGCCGTAACGGGGCACACCCATCGTCCCCTTTTCGAGTCGCAATCGAAATACGACCGGCTCAGGATCAAGATCGAGGAACTGCTCCTTCTCATGAGCGAGAACGGGGACGAGCTGCGCGAGGTCATTCGGCAGGAAATCAATTTTTACCTCGCGGAGATGCACGCGCTCGAGAGCGCGCACGACAAGGAAAAGAAAACGCAGAGCCTTTACGGTAACGGGCCCTTCCTCATACCGTGCATCTTCAACTCCGGCTGCGCGACGGGAAAGCACGGGATCACCGCGCTCGAGATAGAGAACGGCGAGATCTCCCTCGTGTATTGGGTGTCGTCCGACGAGCCGAAGCACTACATCACGGAAGAATCACTCGACCGCGCGACGCCGGACGGCATCGCCTTCCGTCATGTCCTGCAGCGTGACCGGCTCGATACGATCTTCGACCGTATCGAGATACTGGGAAAGTCGACACTCGGTTCCTGACGTCTTTTTTCGGTTTACGCCCGTATGCGCGGCATGGTATAGTTCTCGCATGGCGCTCTCACGCTTTCGAAAACAATCCATTTTCTCCGACCTCGCGCTCGTCCTTTTCTCGGGGCTTCTCGGAGCATGCTTCTCGGCTATCATGATACGCATCTATCAGGAAAGCCCTTTCGACGCCGGGATGGTTCGCTACCTCGCGCTCGGTTTCTTGACGGGATTGGGGATATCCTCGGCAACTTTCGCGCAGCAGCACCTGTTCGCCCGTTGGCAGCCCCTCCCCTTCTTGTTCGTATTCCTCGTCTATCCGCTGCTCCTCACCATCCAGATCGTCGTGGTCTATAGCGCGATTTTCATCGCCCTTTTCGGCGTTCACTCGTACCTGACGGAAGCATGGATCCTGCAGACGATCGCGATCACGTTCTTTTTCACGACCGTCATCAATTTCATCGCGACGCTGAGCCGCATACTCGGCAAGAACGTCTTGCGCGGGCTTCTCCTCGGGACGTATCACAAACCCGTCAAGGAAAACCGCTTCGTCATGTTCCTCGACATCGCGGGATCGACCTCGATCGCGGAACGGCTCGGCGACCTCAGGTTTCACGCCTTTCTCAACGACTTCTTCCGGGATATCTCGGAGCCGATCGTGAACTGCCGCGGCGAGATCTATAAATACATGGGAGACGAGGCTATCATCACCTGGAAGGAGCGATCGGGAACGACGGCAAAGGCCGCGCTCGAGGTATTCTTCCACATCGAAAACGCGATCGAGAAAAAGAAGGACCGCTACCTTGCCCGCTATGGAATCGCCCCCGAGTTCAGGGCCGGTCTCCATTACGGACCGCTCGTCGTCGGCGAGATCGGTCTCAACAAGCAGGAGATCGCCTTCTCGGGCGACGTGATGAACACGACCGCGCGCATCCAGGCGGAATGCCGCGTCGTCGGCGAGCGTTTCCTCGTCTCCGATGACGCCCTTATCCGTTTGCTCGGAGAGGAACGGACGGGCATCCTTGACTCCTCGGGTACCGGCCTCGAGATCCTCTCGAGGGGAGCGGCGGCGCTTCGCGGCAAAACGAAAGAGATCGGCATCTCGGCGGTCAGGCAAGCAAAGGCGTAACCTGAGGTTCGACCGCTCGTAACTTGCGTTGCGTGTCCCCCTCAAAACAAAAAAACCGCCCTGTCGGGCGGCTTTTTTGTTTTGGAGATGGGGGGAGTCGAACCCCCGTCCTGAGGTGTGGAGCGAGAGCGTCTACAGGTTTAGCGGCGCGAGGTGGTTGTCGGGACCCGGTGGCAGCGCCGCAAGCGTCGGATCCGTATCCTGGTTGGTGTCCCTTCCGCCGTTCAGGCCCAGCGGTCGGTAAGCCCCGATTGGCGTCGGAGGTTCAGGGCGCTTCGGAGCAGCATCGCCCTGATTCCGTGCTCAGCTACTTACGCAGCGAGAGCAAAACTGTCGTTGTTTTCGGCAGTTATAAGTTTTGCCCGTTCGGAGGACGAGCGGCCTCACCTGCAACTCAGGACCCAGCGCCACAGTCGAAACCGGTGCACCCCCGAGTTCGCCGAGGAACCTTCGGAAAGGTTCCTCGG
>JAEXRH010000007.1 GCA_023438065.1 Spirochaetota bacterium | reverse complement strand
CGTCCGGGACCCGAGCATGTTCTGCACGATCCCCAGCTCGACCTGCATGATCGTCTCTTTCGACCAGGTCCGTTCAATTACCCGTTCGGTCTGTTTGTCCATTTCGCTCCTCCATCCGGCAGTTTTTCACTGATGGTTTTTGCACTGCCGCTTAAAATTGTAATCCACCGAAAACACCTGTCAAGGGCGACGCGTTTTTCCCGACCGCCCTGACCCACGATGATACGCGCGCGCCGATACCGCGCGACAAAACGCCCTGCCTATCCTTTCTTTTTGTGCATGTCGAGAAAGCTCTGCCCGAACGCGAGGTACTCGTCATCATGACTCGTGTTCTCGGTCGCCTGGACCGATTTGAACATCAGACGAAAATAGCGATCGACGTACTCGCGCCTTCTCAGGAAATTCCTCGTCACGAGCGTCGCCGTCGCGTCCGCATCCTCGCACCATCCCTTGAAAGCGGTCTTCGCGTACGAAAGGAATTCGTTGGTCCCGACCTCGGCGAAAGCCTTCAGCCGCTCGTCGAAGTCCGCTATCGAGATACCCTCGAAATTTTCTGGTCTGAGCAAGGTGAGGAACCTGGTCTTCTCCGTACGAAGCCAACCGAACTTTTCTTCCATGCCGGTAATTTTCATCGCCTCAGACATCATGTCGGCCTTGTCGTAGTCGATCGCGACGATGAAGGGTTTGTTGGCCTTATTGGTGATGACGAGATAGTTATTGGGGTTACGGTCCTCGTCGAAATAGATCCAGCGGTTCACGAGATCGGCCCTGAGCAACCCGATGAAAGGCGCCTCCATGTAGTTATAGGAGCTGATTTGCATCGCGTGACGCACGACCTTCGTCACCCGGTACTTCTTGCCGTCGATGAGCGTCGCGGTCGTCGGCGCCGCGAGCGTACCAGTCATGTGGTCAAGGAGATACGCGAGCATGCACGAACGATGATAGATCATCTCCGTGTCGGTCGATACGGGTTTTACGATCCAAGGGTCGCCGTCCTCGTCCCTCGCCGCGAGATAGCTTTTTACCTGCGCGTTAAAGGGAACCTCGTCCTGGGACTCGACGAGTTCGAAGCGCATCGTGTCGAGTCGTTCGACGAGTTCCGCCGGTCCCGAGTCCAGATAGAAATACTTGATAAGATCGCCATCCGCAAGCTCGGCGGCAAGCCGTTCCCTCTCACCCATAGTAGTAAACCTCCGGCTTATCTGGTTTTGCCGTCTTGACGATCATCTCGCCGTCGACGAACGTGATATAGGGCGCGGCGCTTCCGTACCCGGAATACAGGATGTGATGATTCTTTATGCCGATGACGTTGAGCCATACGCCGATCCTGTTTCCGTCGCTCCAGATCGGGTTATGGCCGACGATGAAATGGGTGTCCTTGGGAACCTCCAGAAGATCGAGCGCGAGCCGCAAATCCTTCTCGCCGTATTCCTTGAGGCTTGGATTCCCGCCGTGGAACTCGTTTACCCGCGTCCAGACGAGCTGATGCATCTTTTCCGGATAATCCTTGATGTTGACGAGCTCGTCGCGAACGATGCCGCCGCGCGGCGGTCCCGCGTGGGTAATGACGAATCCCTTCCCGATAATGAAATAAGGAAAGACTTCGAACAGGCGGGCGATCGCGTTCGTGTATTCCTCCCCGCGCGAGCGGAGAAGCTCGCTCCTGAACTCGATGCCTTGATAGATCCCGCTCTTTCGCAATCGCTCGTCGAAAGTATCGTGGTTTCCCCTGATGTAATAGACGTTTCCGGGATACCGCATGAAAAGCGCGAGAATGTCGTCAAGGATCTCGACCGAAGACGCCATGTTCTTCATGTATCCCGTTCGATCGTCGTGAAACGCGTCGCCGAGGATTATGCAGGCTGCGACGCCCGAATCGAGGTCGGCGCGGTTGGTGTCGTGATCGAGAATGAGCGCGAGATTCTCGCGATTCGCGTGAAGGTCACCGATGATGATCGGCCTTTTCTTGTCGGGAAACATGACGAGACCGCCCGGCTTCCCGTCTTTCGCCGCGATCCGTCCGGGGAGACGTTCGTTCTCGAGGATTACCCGCTCGACGAGCGCGACGCCTTCGAGTTTCGCCCCTGAACGCTCGCGTTGCGCCGTTATCGACTGGATTTGCCCGGAATCGAGACCCTCTTGCTTTTTTTTCGGCATCATTCCCCCCGGTTATCCTTTCGCGCGAACCTTCCGTGAACGTCGCGCCTTTCCTTTCTTCTGTTGGCTACAAGATCGACAAAGTCCTCGTCGGGAGGCACGCCGGTGATGTCGTTCATCCTGACGAGCAAGGGCTCGGGTATCGCGTCGACGAGGTCGCGCGTGTGATCGAAGTACGCGTACCGCACGTTGAACGCGTGCTTGGACACGACGCTTTTATCCTGGTCTCCGTAATACTCCCCGACGTGGGTGATCCTGTCGAGGATTTCCAGAAGCATCTTGTTGAGCGGATGGTCCTGCGCCATGTCCTTCACGAGGTATTTCCCGAGCGCGTTGATGTCCATGATCGTCAGCCGCCTGATTCGCCACCCGTCGTCAGGATCGAAATAGGCGTTCTGGATGATGCCGAGCACGCACTCGAGCGATTTCCCGTATATCTCGTCGGGATGCCGGGAGAACAGCATCTCGAACGCCGCGTCGATAATCTCCCGATCGGGACGTATCGTCGAGAAAAGAAGCCGGGGTATCCTGTCGTGCAGAAGCTCGTCGACGACCCACGGATTGTTGGTCATGACGAGCCTGAGAAACACCCAGTAGTTGTCGTTCGTAAGCCCGGCGAAACTGAGATAGCGCGCGAAGGCCACCGCGCACTCGACCTGCTGGCGGGTCGCGCAGGCGAAAAGCGCGTCGCGAACCGTATGGGCGTTATCCCTGATGAGCTGCTTATCCGTCTCCAGCAAAAGGAAACCCGATCGGGGCAATGTCCCTGACGATCCTCGAGACCGTTCATCGTTGTAATTCGCTTTCGCCGACTCGCGTTCCGAGTCATCAGGGCCAAACACGATAGATTATCTCCCGCTCTTTTCGGATACGAAAAGATTCTTATGCCGACATGGTCTTGTGGACGACGTAATGGCCGCGTCCGAGCCGTTTCGCCTTCTTCAACGCCTCCCGCGCGTTCGCGAGTATGTTGTCGCCATCCTCGACGGGTCCCGCCGCCGCTCCCACCGATCCGCCTATCCACACGACCCCGGAAGGAAGCTCCACGGGGCGCTGTATGAGTTCGGCGAGTTTTCCCGCCTGCTCGGCCGCGAATTCCGCGTAGTTCTGCGGAACGACCGTCGCGATCGCGGCGAACTCGTCCCCGCTCGTTCGCGCGGCGATTCCCTCGCTTCCCGTGCACGTGGCGACCCTCCGGGCAACCTCGATGAGTACCGCCTCCGCGACCTCGCGGCCATGCGTCCGCTCGATCTTGTCGAAATCCTCAAGATCCGCCGCGACGATGATGATTCCCTTTCCGTCGGCCGCGATTCGGCCGCCTTTCTCGGAGAGCCAGGCCATGAGCCCATTTTCGTTCGCGAGTCCGGTAAGGGGATCGAGGCGATCGGGAGGGATCGCGTCCTTATGCGCCTTCTTCTCGCCGCTTTCGACCGCGGGTATCGTAGATCGTACGACGGCCGGCGCCAGGGCGAAGATGAACGACGCGAGGATCGCGCCCATTGCCACGGTCACGAGCATCGCGCCAACGATGCCGATCATTGGCACGGATACCGCCGAGACCAAACCGGTCACGATCACGAACCCTATCGAAAGCAAGCGAGTGATGTCGAATTTCCGCGCAATACCGCTTTGATTACTCATAGTATCAGTATCGAGTCTGGCGCGGATAATTGCAAATTCCGCGAGACGACTCGGGCACTAGCCGGCTTTCGGGCCAAGCCTGCTCAACGCGTGCCATGGCTCGACCCGCAACCGGCCGAAGAAAACGAATACCGCGACCGGGTCGCGATCTATGCTTCCCGCCAAAAGCGAAAGAAGATCGTGAAGATCGCGACTGACGCTCTCGCCGCCGCGAACGACGAGAACGAGCGGGCGGGATTTCCTGGAGAACGCGCGTATAGCCGTAACGATCGCCGCCATTGTTTCGTCCGAACGCCAATCGATCGAGCGTTCCGGCGCCCGACGCTTCAGACCGAGCGCGGCCGACAGTCTCCGGTCGACGACGACTCCGTCCGGATCGGCCGCGTCAAGACGGCGCGCGAGATACCGACGCGAGCCCGGCCGCTCGTCGGACAGGGCTCGGGCAAAGCCCTTGCTGAGCATCTCGGCGAAATTGCGGGTCTCCGCGGTTCCGTATCGGGTGAAGCTTCCCGCGTTGACGTAGAGATACCCGTCCGCGAACGAGGCAAGAAGATCGAAGAGACCGTTCGGCGCGAAGTACTCCTGCGGCTCCTCGATATACCTGAACGTCCCATGTCCCGATTCGGCCCGTTTTGACGCCCGGGCGACGACGGATTTGATGTCGACGATCCTGATTCGATGTCGCGTCCAGGAATGCTCTTCCCTCGAGCCGGAGCGATCGGGACTTTCGCGCGAGAGCGATACCTGGGTAATCGAGACTTCCTGCGCGGAACGTTCCGTCGGGATCAGTTCCTTCGCGTCAGTCGATAGCCCTTCTTCGTTCGCGGGTTCGCGGCCGATCGCGGCCTCCGTACCGACAACGCCGATTCGATCGGTCTTGCCGGTTTCGTCGATCCGCGTATCCCTCGCGCCCTGTATCTCCCCGTTCCGGGATTCGACGGCGCCGACTTTCCCTTTCTCTCCTACCGAAACCGGACGCGCTCCCTCTTCCGAAACGTCGATCGGCCCGAACGGGATCGTCTTTCGCGATTCCCGGCGGTAATTATCGCCGAAAACCGATTGAAAGCCGAAGGCTACGTAGTCGTCGACAGACCATCCCGATTCCTCGGGCAGTATCCGGAAATCATCTTTCCCGGTTCCGGAGGATCCTCCGGACCTCTCGGGAAACCGGCGGGCTTCCGCCTCGGGCAGGATCACCGTTCGTCCTGCGGTATTTTCGCCGGTACCCGACAGCGACGTAAAGTAATCGGACCTTTCGTACGAGCCGCCATTGATCGAAGGATGAGCCGGCGCGGTTCCGCCTGATTCCTTGAGCGAAGACAAAACGGCACGGAGCGCTTCCATGAACTCATTGCAGGTTTCGTACCGCGCGCCGGGATCGTCCATAAGCGCCTTGATGACGAGTCCCGCAAGTTCCTCGGGCAGGCCGCAGCGGGCAAGCGTGATCGCCGCGTAGCGAAGCGACGGCCCGGCGGTTCGTATCGCGTCGGTGTCGTCCGGATACGGAAGCGTTCCCGCGAGAAGCCTGAACAGATGGACACCCATCGAGTAGACGTCGCTTTCCCGCCGTAGCGCGCTTTCTCCCTTTCTCTTGTATTCAGGCGCGATATACCCGTACGTTTCCGCGACGTCGTGAGGATTCGCCCCCGCGAGCGGAAGCAGCGTGATCATGCTCGGCTTCCTGATTTTCAGTATCGGCGTCTGCGATCCGCGTTCGGTGATTATCACGCTCTCCGCGTTCAGGTTGCCGTACGGGATGCCCAGCGCGTGAAACGACGAAAGTCCGTCCGCGAGCGCGATCATCGCGTTGAGTATCTGCGAAATCGACCATTGTCTTCCGCATTCGATTTCCCGAAGAAGACTCGTCTCGGCGTTCAACTCCGAGGAGATGAACGTCCGGTCGCGGTATGACTCTATCTCGATGAAGTCCGCGATCGCCGGTCCCCTGACCCGGTACGAGCGGACCGAATCCTCGCGCAGTCGGGCCACGCGCTCGGGCGAGTCCTCGCCCTCCCTCAGGAAACGAAGCAAGAAGTGCTTCGCCGAGAAAATCGCCGTCGCGATCCAATGCTCGGTATATGAATCCTCGCCGATCACGGATTGAAGTATATAGCAATCGTTAATGACCGTTTTTTCCTGAAGCATCGTCCGGATTGGATTCCCCGCCCCAATTGGGGCACGATACGAAGACGGCGAGGATGTACCTCGCCGTCACGAGACCTTCGCGTTGTCGCGCGGTCGATTCAAGAATATTTCATGATGCCGAATTCGTGACGAGATTCGGCGGTCACGGGGTCTACCGGTCCGCAATCCTCACGGAAGCGGGCTTGACGACGGACTCTTCCCAGTTCCCGCGCGCGAGAAGGACGTCCGGGATCGCCTCGTTGAGCTTCTTCGTCATGTCGAGGAACTTG
>JAEXRH010000006.1 GCA_023438065.1 Spirochaetota bacterium | reverse complement strand
TGGCGGGGTGGGGGCTAAAACACGTGGCCCCCGTCGATCCCTAGAATTGTCCCGTCCCGAGGAGCACGAGAGTGCACGCCTCGAGGTACTCGATTCCCGCCCCGGCCGCGCGTTCGGCGAGCTCGCGCGTCTCGGTCCCGGGATTGGCGATGACGCGGCGCGGCTTGAGGGCGAGGATACCGTCGATCATCGGGACGAACCGCTCGGGACCGACGTAGACCGTCACCGTATCGACGGGAAGCGGAACGTCGGCGAGCCGCTTCACGACGGGAATGCCCTCGATGGAGTCGAGCGAGGGATTGACCGGGACGGGCTCGTGACCCGCGGCGACGAGCCGCTTCAAGGCGAGGTAGGCGTAGCGATCGGGCTTGTCGCTCGCGCCGAGGACGACCACGCGCACGCCGCCCTACTCCCCGCCGAGCCGCGAGTAGTCGAGGCCGAGCGCCTTGAGGATCGCCGTCAGGATGAAATTGAAGGGCTTGTTGTAGTGCGGGAGGAAGTACACGTCCGTGAACGCGATCTCCGGGAGCTTCATGCCCTTCTGGATGGCGAGCGCGAGGAAGAAGATGGTCTCGGTGTGGTTTACCGAGCCGTAACTGCCGACCTGCGCGCCGACGAGGCGGAAGTCGGACTTTTCGTAGACGAGCTTGATGCGCACCTTCCCGTAGTCGTTCATGAACTCGGGGCGGTCGGCGTCCTCGACGAAGCTCGTCGCGACGTCGAGACCGGCGGCCCGCGCGGCGGCTTCGGAAAGGCCCGTCGAGGCGAGGTTGTTGCCGAAGACGCAGATCGCGTTCGTGCCGACGACGTTCGCGACCTCGACTCCGGCGATCCCGTTGATGTCGCTCGCGGCGGCTATCCCCGACTTGACCGCGTTCGTCGCGAGGGCGACCTGCTGGTTTCGCCTGAGGGCGGCGTGCCACATCGCGATCGAGTCGCCGATCGCGTACACGTCGGGTATCGAGGTGCGCATGTGGCCGTCGACGACGAGGGCGCCGTTCGGCGTCTTCGCGGCCTCAGGGAGAAGCTCGGTGTTCGGCTTGAAGCCGACCGAGACGATCACGAGGTCCGCGGGATAGCGGCTCCTGTCGGTGACGACCTCGGTGACGGCCCCGTTCTTTCCCGCGAAGTCGACCACCTTCTCGCCGAGGGCGAGGACGATACCGCTTTTCCTGATATCGTTTTCGAGGGTATCGGTGAACTCGGGATCGAAGTAGCGCGGGACGACGCGGCTCTCGAAATCGATGAGCGACACCTTCTTGCCCCTCGTGCGGAACGCCTCGGCGAGCTCGATGCCGATGTAGCCCGCGCCGATGACCGCGACGTTCTTGATCTCCGGGTCCTTCGCGCGCTCGACGAGTTCCCCCGCGTGCTGATAAAGCTTGCAGAGCATGACGTTTTTCAGCGAGGCGGCCTCCGCCCCGAGTCCCGGTATCGGAAGGGGCCAGCTTCCCGCGGCGTAGACGAGCTTGTCGTACGAATCTTCCGTTTCACGGCCCGTGCGGAGATCCCTGACGCGGACCGTCTTTTTCGCGGTATCGACCGAGACGACGTCATGCTCCATGAACACGCGCGCGCCCATCTTCGCGAGCGCGTCGGCGTCGCAATAAAAGAGATCCTCGAGCTTGCCGACCGTCCCGCCGACGGCGAGCGCGATGCCGCACCCGAGAAAGCTGATATTGGTGTTCCGGTCGTACGCGGTCACCTCGACGTCGGGATTTTGCGCGATGAGAGTCCTGATGGCGGAGGTTCCCGCGTGATTGATGCCGACGACGATGACCTTGATTTTCTTTCCCATGAATAACTCCTTATCGGGACCGGCGCGAAATGAGGAAGGTCCATCGCCCTCGCAGGGACGCCCGGCGCCTCGGCCCTCATTAAATATACTGCCTCCGGCCGGCTAAAAGCCAATGGTTTACCGCCATCGAAACCCTTTATCGGGGTTTCGCGCGCCGCGCCGGTTCCCCGTTACCGTTTTTTCCTCGTTGACAGCCGCACCGGCCCATAGTACGCGTGGTTTCACGCCGTCCCTCGCCGCTCAACGAAGGGGTACCATGATCATGTCGGGAAAACGGAGCGTCCTCAGGACGTCCGGAATCGCGCTCTCCGCCGTCTCGTCGGGATTTATCGCGATCGACGTCGCGTATCGCGCCGTCATGGGGATCTCGTTCGCGAACCGCGAGAGCTGTTTCGTCTACGGCGCGTTCAATCGAATTGCCTTCATCGCGTTCGAAAACACCGTCGAGTTGGGACTTTCGGTCTACGTCGGCTGTTTGCTCGCCGCGCTGGTCGAGCGGCGCCTGGCCGGACTGGGCGCAATCCTCCCGCAAAACCCGCTTGTCGCGTTCCTGTACGGATCGATCCTTCCCGTTTGCTCGTGCGCGGCCATACCGCTCGCCGCGGCAACGGGAAGGGTCGTCAACACCCGCACGATGATATCGTTTCTCGTGGCGGCGCCGCTTCTCAACCCGTACATCGTGTTTCTCTCGTTCACCGCGCTCGGTCCCTACTATGGTCTGTCGAGAATCGTTTGTTCCGGGATACTCTCGATTTCCGCGGGATATACCCTCGAGTTTCTCTCGCGCCGCCGCGCGTTCGCTTCGCCCGGGCCTTTCCCGCGCTGCGAAGCGGGCTCTTGCCAGCGCGGAGGCAAGGACCCGTTCGAGGAGACGATGCGCCTTTTCCTTTTGATCCTACCGCCGCTCGCGATTGGCGCGGCAATCAGCGTGACGCTGGAATTGCTGCTTCCGGACAAGAGCGCGCTCATCGGCGGCTTTCTCAACGGCACGCTCGCGGGACACCTCGCGGTAATCGCGGTGGGAATACCCCTCTACCTCTGTAACGGCACCGACGTCTTCATCATCAGGCCGTTCATCGACGGGGCAGGACTCGCGACGGGCACTGCGCTGGAATTCTCGCTCGCCTCGACCGCGCTTTGCGTCACCTCGATCCTGATCCTGTCCCGAATCATCGGGAAGAGACTCACCGCAGCGCTCGTCGCGCATGTCACGATCGCGATTCTATTCCTCGGCAACGCAGCCAATTACCTGGGAGGGATTCTGTATGGTTCATGACAGACTCGACGACGCCCGATCGCGGGCAGCGTCATGCCGGATCGCCGCGGGGCTCGCGCTCGTCGCGCTTCTTGCGTTTCCCCTCGCCTCGTGTAAAAGGGTCGCGAAGATCCCCGAGACGCGAGAGCGCTATGCGCTCAAGGAAATCTCCTTCGACATGCTCAGGCTCCCGGCGATGGACTTCCCCGGTGGACCCATGGGCATCAGGCTCCTTACCGAACCCCGCGCGAAAATCATCGGCGTGAGACGCCCGTTCCTGCTCGCGGAGACGAACACGAGCTACGAGCTGTGGTCGACGGTGCGCGATTGGGCGACGGACAATGGATACGCGTTCACGAGGCCCGGCTTGATGGGAACCCAAAGAGACGGCGCCGGCATGGATAAAACGCATCCCGTGACCATGATCGACTGGACGTCCGCCGCGCTGTGGTGCAACGCCCTCACCGAGTACTATAACGCCGAAAACGGCACGGCCTTGCGCCCGGTGTACCGGTATCACGGAGAGGTCGCGCGCGCGGCGAAGGACCACGCCGTCGCGGACGCCATCGCGACGGACGACTGGGCGGACGGGTTCAGGCTTCCGCACGCGCTCGAATGGGAGCTCGCGGCCCGATACGCCACCGAGCGGACCGAGCCGAACTACCGCGAATACCCGCCGTTCAGCGGGATTTACTGGATACCGTTTCGCACCGTCAGCGGCGACATCGAGGGAACGCCGGGCGCACTCGGCGCCGAGCACGGGCGCATCATGAGCGTGCCGGTCTCCGAAACGGAGAGAAACGCCCTCGGGTTCTACGGCTTCAGCGGACCCGAGGGAAAGCTCTGGCAGTGGTGTAACGACTATCTCGGCGAAAGCAGGATCGACACCTACCACGTCAAGCGGGGCGGCAGCAGGTATCCCCGCTGCAACCCCAACTACAACTGGCCCAAGACGAAATGGGGCCCGACGTGCATGGGCTACGACCAAATCACCTTTCGGGTCGCGCGCTCGATTCTCGCCCCTTAGGAACGTCGCCTTGGGCGCGGCGGAGGAAACGGGAGAGAGAAACGCTTACGCGTTCGCCCGCTCCCGGTACGAAAGCCTGATCACGTTCCAGGAAAGCGGGGACAGACTCGCGCGAAGTTCGTCGCCCTCGATCGCGGTCTTGGTCTCCTTCCCCGGGGCGACCCGGTCGGGCCGCGCCTTCGCGTTGACCGCGAGCGGGTCGCGGTCGGAAAGCACGATATGCTCGATGACCGACAATCCGGAGAAGCCCGGGAACCTCGCCCGGGCGCGAACGGTATCGCTCGAGTGGCGGTTCACGGTGAAGAAGGCGATCTCGCGCTCGTCGGGCCGCGCGACCGCGACGCCGTCGAGGTACGGGACGAAGCCGTACGCGGGCGTATCGTATCCCGGGGACTCGACGCGGGTATCGAGCACCTCGCCCCGCGCGTAGAGCGAGCAGTGAAGGAAGGGATAGAAGATCGTCTGCTTCCAGGCGGGGCAGTCAGGGTCCGCGAGTATCGGCGCGATCGTGTTCACGAGCTGCGCGAGGCAGGCCATGCGGACGGTCGCGGCGTGGCGGAGAAGCACGATAAGGAATAGACCGACGACGAGCGCGTCCTCGACGGTGTACGCGTCCTCGAGGAGCCGGCGCCCGACCTGCCAGAGATCGTCGTCCGTTTCCTTCCCGATCGAGTGATACCAGACGTTCCACTCGTCGACCGAGATCTTCACGTCCTTCCGGCTCCGCTTTTTCGCCTTGACGAACTGGACGGTGCTCTCGACCGTCTTGATGAAATTCTCGAACTTCACCGACTCGGCGAGGAACGAGGGAAGGTCGTCCCCTTCCTTTCGCGCGTAGGTATGGAGCGAGATGTAATCGACGTGCTCATAGCAGTACTCGAGCACCGTCGCCTCCCACTGGGGGAAGGTCGGCATGCCGGGGCCGGAGCTCCCGCAGACGACGAGCTCGAGGGTCGGGTCGAAAAGCTTCAGGGCCTTCGCCACCTCGAGCGCGAGCTTGCCGTATTCGTCGGCGGTCTTGCAGCCGATCTGCCAGGGACCGTCCATCTCGTTCCCCAGGCACCATACCCTGAAGTTATAGGGCTCCTCGCGCCCGTGCGAGCGGCGAAGGTCGCTCCAGTAAAGCCCGCCCGGGTGGTTGCAGTACTCGACGAAATTCCGCGCGTCCTCGATCCCGCGCGTGCCGAGATTGAGCGCCATCATCACCTCGCTTCCGGCCTTTTTCGCCCAGCGGTAAAACTCGTCGAGGCCGATCGTGTTGGGCTCGACCGCCTTCCAGGCGAGGTCCATGCGACGCGGCCTCGTTCCGACGGGTCCTACCGAGTCTTCCCACTTGTAGGCGGACACGTAGTTTCCGCCGGGATAGCGGATGATCGGGACCTTGAGCTCGCGCACGAGATTGAGCACGTCCTTGCGGAAGCCGGACTCGTCGGCCGACGCGTGCCCCGGCTCGTAGACGCCGCCGTAGATCGCGCGGCCGAGATGCTCGACGAACGAGCCGAACATTCGATTGTCGACGGTGCCCGAGACGAGCTCGCCGTCGACCCTGATTTTTGCGTTTTGTTCACCCATAAGATCCTTCAGTATAGTAGACTAGCCCTTTACCGCGCCCGCGGAGAGCCCCGAGATGATGTGACGCTGGGCATAGAGATAGAACGCGATCGCGGGCACCATGCTGACGACGAAGAACGCGAGGATCACGTTCCAGTCGGCGGAATACTGCCCGACGAAGTCCATGCTTCCCATCGGCAAGGTAAACTTATCCTTGTCGTTGAGCACGATCAAGGGGAGGAAGAAGTTGTTCCAGCTCGCGACCATCGCGAGAACGGCGACGGTGGCGATCGCGGGGCGCGAGAGCGGCACCACGACGTGAAGGAAAAAACCCATCTTGCCGCACCCGTCGATCCGCACCGCGTCCTCGAGCTCGTTCGGGATCTCCTTGATGAAGCCCCGGAATATGAGGATGTGGAACGGGAGGAGAAACGCCGTCTGCGGGAGGATCACCCCGACGAAGGTGTCGAGGAGACCGAAGGCGCGAAGCTGGATATAGAGCGGGAGGATCGCGAGGGTCATCGGGAAAAGGAGCCCGAGAAGGAAATACTGGTACATGACGCCCCGCGCCCGCGCGCGGAAACGGCTCAGCGCGAAGCCCGCCAACGCCGAGGCCGCCACGTCGATCGCGACCGTGAGGACCATGATGACCGTCGAGTTGAAAAAGTACCGGAAGAAATTGCTCTTGACGAAGATGTTGAGATAGTTCACCGCCTGGAACGGATCGGGCCACCCGACCGGGTCGGCGTTGAGCTGGCCGATCGTTTTGAAGCCGCCGATCACGGCGAGGTAGATCGGCGCGAGGATTATGAGGCCGAAAAGCGAGAGTACCGCGTACCTCGCGATCACGGAAAACCGCATCGCCTTTCGCGCGCTTCGCATGAGCGTCGTCATCGGTTGTCCTCCTTGTTGATCGCGCGCTGATAGACCACGTTGAACGCGAGGCATATGACGAAGATGACGATGGCGACCATGCTGCCGAATCCCATCTTCGAGGACTTGATCCCGAATTTGTAGAGATAGACGACCGCGGTCTCCGCGGCGTGGACGGGACCGCCCTGCCCCATCGACCATATCACGTCGAACACCTGGAGCGAGCCGACTATGCAGAAGAAGAGAGACATCTGGATCGCGGCCTTCATGAACGGGAGCGTGACGTAGACGAACGCCTGAACCGGGTTCGCCCCGTCGATGAGCGCCGCCTCGTAATACTCGCGCGGTATTCCCTGAAGCCCCGCGACGTAGAGGATCATGTGGAAGCCGAAGTACTTCCAGAAGATGACGAAGAGGATCGCCCCGAAGACCGTCTTCGGGTCGGCGAGATAGCCAGTGTAGGAATAGTCGGGCGCGATTTTCGCGAAGAGTTCCTGAAGGAGCCCGAACTGCGGATGGTATATGAAGCGCCAGATGACGCCCGTGATGATTTCCGAGAGGATGTACGGGAGGAAAAAGACCGTACGGAAGAAGATGGTGGGCTTGCTCGCGTTCCGGCTCACGAGTATGGCGAGCATGAAGGCGATCGGCAGCTGCACGCCGACGGAAAAGAGGATGACGATTCCGTTGTTCCTGAGCGCGTTCCAGAAAAGGCGATCGCCCAGAAGCCGCTCCAGGTTCTTGAGACCGACGAAATCCTCGAGCGGGCCGAACCCGTTCCAGTCGTAAAAGGAATAGAAAACCGTGTTGATGACGGGATAGATGATGAAAAGGGTCACGAGGAGAAAGGCGGGAAGCAAGAGCGCCCAGAAGAGCGCCGTCTCGCGATTCCTCGCGCGCGATAGAGTCGCTGTTGCCTTATTCCTCGTGGTGACCGGGGGACCCATTACGTCCATCGTGCGCTCCTTGAGGGCGGCGGGGAGGAGAGATCCCGCCGCCCGAGATCAGTTTACTTTTTTTCCGACTTGTACGACTCGGCGATCGCCGCCGCGACTTCCTTCGGTCCCATGGTGCCCGCGAAGAGCGCCTGGGTCGCGTCCTTCACGACCTCGCCCGTCGCCGGGGGGAGGTACTGGTCGTAGTAGAGCTGGAAATAGCTCGCGGCGCTGACGGCCTTGTTGATCGCGATGAGGTTCGGGTCCGTGAGCGCGGTCTCCGCGCCGATCGCCGTCGGGACGATGCCGAGCGGGCCGGTCGTGAGGAATTTCTGGGTCTCGATATTGGTGATGAACTTGAGGAACTCGATCGCCTCTTTCGGGGCGTTCTTCCCGATCACGAGACCGTCGCCGCCGCCCATGAGGTCGGTGAGCTTGCCCTTGCCGCCCTCGACCGCGGGGAACGGCATGAAACCGAGCTTGTCGCCGATGCCCTTCTTGTTCTCGGAAGAGCCGATCTCGACCGCGGGAGCCCACTGGCCCATGAGTTCCATCGCCGCCTTGCCGTTGCCCATGAGCGCGGCCTGGTCGCCGCCGTAGGTCGCGGCGAGGTAGCCCTCCTGGAAGGGCTGGAGATCGATGAGCTCCTTGAGAAGCTCGCCGGCCTTGACGAAGGGCTCGTCGTTAAAGGACCCGTTGCCGATGGTCGCCTTGTCGAAGGCTTCCTTCCCGCCGAGGCGCACCGCGAGGTACACCCACCAGAAGTGTCCGGGCCATTTGTCGCCCTCGCCGAGCGCGATCGGGGTTATCCCCGCGGCCTTGAGCTTCTTCACGCAGTCGATGAAGGCGCCCCAGGTCTCGGGCGGGTTCGCGTAGCCGACCTTCGCGAGAAGGTCCTTGTTGTACCAGATCCCGACGCCGCCCATCGTGTACGGAAGGCCGTAGATCTTTCCCTTATAGCTGTAGACGCCGACCGCGCCCTCGCCGATCTTGCTGTCCCAGTTGCCCTTGTATTCCTTCGTGATGTCCTTGAGAAGGCCCGACTCGGCGAAGGAGTTCATGACGCCGCCGCCCCAGCTCCTGAAGATGTCGGGGGGATTTCCGGACTGCATGACCGTCGCGAGCTTGCTCTTGTACGCCTCGTTCTCGAGGACGGTGATCTTGATGTCGACGTTCGGGTGCGTCTCCATGAATTTCGCGGCGATCTTCTCCCACTCGGGATAGTGCATGTCATTGCTGTCGAGGTGCCAGAAGTTGATGGTCACCTTGCCGTTGTCCGCTTTCTTGCCGCCGCAAGAAACCAAAACCGCCGCGATCGCGAGGATGCAGGCAATCCCGACGATCCCTTTTCTCAGGTTCATAGATACCTCCAATTTGAATCGTTTCCCCGTCGTTCCGGCGAGGAAAGAGAGCTCACGGAAAAGGGCGGTTTACACAGGGTCGGAAGAGCATCCTTTCCAATCTCAGAGCGTCAGTCTATATCGGGTTTTTTTTGTTGTCAATTTTTTTGTTATATATCATATTTTATGATACTAAATAACCAGACAATTTGTTGCCTTGATCCCCAAATTACGGTATTTTTTGCTGAAAGCAACAAATATTCCTTTTAATAAATCAGAATTTATGATATACATTTTTAAGGAGCCATTAATGGGAAACCAGAACATACTCGTCATAACGAGTAACGAGGATAGCCGCGTACTCAAGGGGATCTGCTCGGAATTGAGGATCAAGATCCTGCAATGCCTGAGGGACGAGAGCCTCAACGTCAACGACCTCGCGCGAATCCTGGACCTTCCCCAATCGACCGTGGCGATCAACGTGCAGATCCTCGAGAAGGCGCAACTGATCCGGACGGAGACCGTCAAGGCGAAAAAGGGGAACCAGAAAATCTGCCATGGCCTCTATCAGGAGATCGTGCTCCAGTTCCCGAAGTCGAAGAAGGACGAGAACAACGTCATCGAGGTCGAGATGCCGATCGGGCTCTTTACCGGATACGAGGTTTCGGCGCCGTGCGGGATGTGCTCGACGGAATCGATCATCGGCTTTTTGGACGTTCCCGACGAGTTTCTCAACCCGAACCGGATGAAGGCGGGACTCCTGTGGTTCGAGAAAGGCTACGTCGAGTATAAATTCCCGAACAACGGCCTCTATCAGGGAACGAAGCCCGCCAAGCTCGAGCTCCTGGCGGAACTCTCCTCGGAAACGCCCGGCACGAATCCCGAGCTCCTTTCGGATATCACCGTCTGGATCAACGACGTCGAGATCGGTTTTTGGACCTCGCCGGGGGATTTCGGGGACAAGCGGGGAAAGCTCACCCCGCCCTGGTGGAAACTCGAGGGCTCGCAATACGGGCTCCTCAAGCAGTGGAGCGTGACGGACGAGGGATCGTTCGTCGACGGGGTGAAGATCTCGGACGTGAGGCTCGACGACCTCGGCCTCTACGACCATCACTCGATCAGGGTCAGGATCGGCGTCAAGGATACCGCGCGGAACCTCGGGGGGATCAACATATTCGGGAAGGGGTTCGGGAATTACGACAGGGATATCGTGCTCAGGCTTTTCTTCTAGCGACGCTTCGGCACGGGAGGGACCCGCCCGCCCCCGGGCGGGAACCGCTCGATCCCGCCCGGAATGATTTTTAAGAGAGGCCCGTTACCTCGTAGCCGGCGTCCTCGACGGCCGCGCGGAGCGCTTCATCGGCGAGTCCCTCGCCGGTCACGCTCGCGCTTTTTTCCGCGAGGCTCACCTCGACGGCGGTAACGCCAGTCACGCCCTTCAGGGCTTTCTCCACGCGCGCGACGCAGTGACCGCAGCTCATTCCCTCGATCGCTATCTTCTTGACCATTACAGTCTCCTTTCCATAAGGGCCTCGAGGGGTCAGTTCCCCCGCGAATCCCATACGGTTAATATACATAAAAAAGACGCCGGGAGAAAAACCCGCAATCCCGTTCGCGACCGGCGACTATCCGCGCGCTTGGCGCGAAAAAGACACTCTGGTATACTTTCCCGTATCGGAGCGCGGAAAACCGCCTTTCGTATATGAGTACGCCGAGACGCGGGGCGACCGATACCCCTGGAGGAACGGGATAATGACCGTCGAAACGGATCTTGAGCCGAAATTGTTCACCCGAAGCGCCCATTTCTATCCCAACTATCGCATGCCGCTCATACTCGATCGCCGGGCGGATTTTGGCGACGAATTCTACGCCTCGCGCCGGTACCGCCTCTATTGCGTCTTCGAGGGGAACGGATTCCTTACCTGCGAAGGCAAAAGCGTCCCCTTCACCTCCCCGTCGATCCTCTGCCTTCGCGCGGGAGAACGGGTAAGCGAGATCCGTTCGCCCGGCTACCGGGCGGAAGCGTTATACTTCCATCCCGAGATCATAAACGTCGGTTTCTCCTTCGAGCGGCTCTCGAGTCCCGAGCCCGGATTCTCGCGAACCGAAAGCCAGGACCTCTATTGCCTCAAGCCCTTTTACGAGCGTGCCGTCGGCGACGTCCACCCCGTCCTCCTCGGGCCGCAGAACGCGATCAGGTTTCGCGATCTCTTCTCGAAAATCGGCGATCAAATCTCCTCGACGAACCACGATTCCTGGCCGTGCATGTCCCGCTCGTACTTCATCGAGCTGCTCTTTTACGCCGAGCACGTGCGCGCGATGAATCCCGCGCTCGCCCAGGTCGAGGGCGACGCACTGGTCAACGAGGTCCTCGTCTACCTGACCGCCAATTATCCCGAGCGGATCACGATCCATTCGCTCACCGACCGGTTCAATACCAACCGGACAACCCTCGCGGAACGGTTCTCGAAGGCGACGGGCACCTCGGTAATCGACTACCTCAACAGGCTCCGTACCCACATCGCGTCCCTCCTCCTTCGCGATACCAACCTTCACGTCGCGATCGTCATGGACCGGGTAGGCTTTCACGACCCGACGCATTTCGGGCGGGTCTTCCGCGCCCATTACGGCTTTTCCCCCACCGAGTACCGGAAGGCATTTTCCGGCCGATAGCGAAATTGACGATCCGCCGATAAATCCTGTAAATCCGCCCTTCCCGCCGGCGACCCCGCGTGAGAGAGTATGCTCAGAATCCGGGGAATCCCCATTCCGTAAACCGTCGCGCGAGCGACGGGGGGGGCGGATATCAGGAGGCAAACATGAAGCATATCGTGGCGTTGGTCGCACTGGCGTTTCTCCTCGCGTCGTGCGCGCAGTGGAAGGAAGAGTTTACGCTGACCCAAAAGACGGGAAACGGCGCGTATAACGCGGGATTTTACAACGACACCGTCGGGTGCTCGGTCGGGTATAGCGGCGTGATGAATTACACCGCCGAGGGAAAGAAGATGAAAACCGGGTGGTTCACCGGGATCAACAGCTCGGCGTGCATGTTCGGGCTCGAGATGATCGACGAAAAGACCTTCCTCGCGTGCGGGAACCGGGGACACGTCGTCGTAACCACCGACGGCGGCGAGCACTGGGGGCGAAAGGGCGATTTCGGCGGCCAGGAACCCGGCCAGTGCCGCTACGCGTCCTTCGCGGGGCGCGAGGCCGGATGGATCGCCTCGACCCTGAAAATAGGCGAGACCCTCGACCTCGGCAAAACCTGGACCGAGATTCCCTATGACCAGTCGAACGGCATCCTCCTCAGCGTCTGCTGCGTCGCCCCGGGCAAAGGCTACGCGTTTACCCATACCGGGTCGGTGGTCAAGACCGAGGACGCGGGGAAAACCTGGGTGAACGTCGGCAAGGTCGTCGACCCCGCCAAGGTTCCGCTCCGCTCGGGCATGTCGCGCCTCCAGCAGATCGCGCAACTCCGCGTCTCGGGAGACACCGCGATCCTCGCCTTCGTGAACGACGTCGCCGGAAAGGCGACCCTCCACGTCTACTCGAGCAAGGACGGCTGCAAGACCTGGGTAAAGGATTTCGAGAAGCCCCATGTCCTTTCGACCGTGTTCGTCAGTCCCGACATGAGCCGCATCACGACCCTCAACTACGACAAGACCGTCACCGTCTTCAAGTCCCGATCGGCGAAACGAGCCTAGAAAAAACCCCTGTCCAATCCCGGGCGCTCCGGTATACAATCGATACGAAGCAAGGAGCGCCCGATGGTTGATGAAGAAGAAATTTCGTTCGTGCGATCGCGTCTCGATTTCTGGGATCGGCTCACCGGGGCCGAGCGCGACAGGCTCGCGCGCGCGATCTCGAAAAGCCGCTTCGCGAAGGGAACGAGCCTCAGGAGCTCGGACAGCGAATGTCTCGGCGTGCTCGTCGTGCGCTCGGGCGAGCTCCGTACCTTCATACGCTCCGAGGACGGGAGGGAGGTAACCCTCTACCGGCTCGGGCCCGGCGAGGTCTGCGTGCTCTCGGCCTCCTGCGTGCTCAACAGCATCACCTTCGACGTTTCCATCGACGCGACGAAGGACGCGGAGGTCTTCAGGATCGGCATAGCCGCGTTCAACGAGATCATCGCGAGCAACGTCTGGGCTGAGAACTTCTCCCTGAAGAACGCGCTCGAGCGCTTCTCCGACGTCATGTGGGCGGTCGAGCAGATCCTGTTCATGCGCTTTGACGCCCGTCTCGCGATCTTCCTCCTCGACGAGTCGGCGAAGTCGGCCGAAGGCGAGATTCGCGCGACCCACGACGAGATCGCGCGCTACGTGGGAAGCGCCCGCGAGGTCGTGTCGCGAATGCTCAAATCCTTCGAGACGGAAGGTATCGTCGAAACCTCGCGCGGCTCGATCAGGGTGCTTGACCGCCCGGCGCTCAAGAGGCTCGTCGGCGCGTGAACGGGCGGAAGCAAGCCCCTAACCCCATTGAAAGACCCGGAACCCGGGTCTTTTTTTTATTGCACGTCCGTCGGCGTTCCAGTCTTTCGCGCTTTTTTAATTTGACACTTTGACAACTATCGAAGTATGCTATCATGGAAAGGGGAACCACCATGACCGAACAGGAATTGGCGAACGCCTTCAGGGCGCTCGGACACGAAAAGCGGCTAACCATCTTTCTCCAGATTCTCGAGGCGGAACGAAAAAGTTACCCCCGGGAGTGCGAGTGCGTGGTATCCGACGTCATAGCGAAGCTCGGCATCGGAGCGCCGACGATATCGCACCACCTCAAGGAACTCGCGGGCGCGGGGCTCATCGAGACGGAACGGGACGGGAAGTTTCTCGTCGCGCGGGTAAAGCGGGACATCCTTCAAACGATGCGGGAACGGCTCGCGCTCGGAAATTCAGTTCATTCGGGGAGAAAGGCATGAAGAACGCGATCTACTATTATTCCGGCACGGGAAACAGCCTTGCCGTCGCGAAGGCGATCGCGAGAAGGCTCGGGGACTGCGAGCTCGTCGACATCGCGCGTATCCCGACGGAAGAAACCGTCACGATCGGAGCGACGGAACGCGTCGGTTTCGTATTCCCCATCTACTTTCTGGGCCTTCCCGCGATCGCGCATTCCTTCCTACGGCGAATCTCCATCGGGGGCGATCCCTACGTTTTCAGCGTCGTCACGGCGGGAGGGGATTCCGCGAGCGTCGCGAACGGTCAGATTACGGGTATCCTCGCGCGAAAGGCCATTCCCCTCGCGGCGGGCTTCAGGGTCACGATGCCCGACAACTACTTCGTGTTCTACGACGCCGACGCGAAGATAAAGGCCGCGTCCGCGCTCAAGGAAGCCGAGGCGGTAATCGAAGGGATCGCGGCCGCCGCGGAGGGAAAGGCCCGGGGCATCGAAGGCCCGTCGCGCGGATTCGAACGGGCGATCGGGCGCCCCGTCAACGCGCTTTTCAGGGCTCAGGTCCATGGCGCCGGAAGTCGTTTTCGAGCCTCGAAGGAATGCACCGGATGCGGCAGATGCGTTCGCGCGTGCGGTACGGGGAACGTGCGGGTCAAGGACGGAAGGCCGGTTTGGGGAAAGGCTTGCGAGCAATGCTTCGGGTGCATCAACGCGTGCCCGGTCAAGGCGATATCCTACCGGACGAAACGGAAGATCGTCTCGCAGTATCTTCACCCGGATTATACCGCCCTCCGCCCCTAGATCCTCGCGACCCGCCTCAGCGCCCAGAGCGCCGGGGCGTACCAGGGCCCCGAAAGCGGAATCGCGCGTTCGGGGCAGAGGTAGTGGCAGAGCCAGCAGTTGAGACAGCGTTCCCGATCGATTTCGGCGACGGCGGGAACGCCCCGGACCCCGATCGCGCCAGAGGGACACGCGTCGGCGCAGGCGCCGCAGCCGGTGCAGGCGCGCTCCTTGACGCGCGGGCGGACGGTGATCACGCGATAGAGTCTATCCTTCCCGCGGGGCTCCTCGGCATGAACCTTCGGGAGGCGCCAGGGCACGCGGGGGATGTCCGCTCGATCGCCCACGATGACCGGATTCGCGTCATCGGTCGCGAGGCCGCGCCTCATGCCGGCCGCGACGCTTTTCACCTCGACGGGATCAAGCCCGATGACGCGCGCGGCGACGCAATCGACGGCGAAGGGATTATCGGACACGAGGAGCAATCCCGCCTTCTTCGGCTTTCCCGTCGCGGCGGGCCCGAACCCCTCGAGGCCCACGATCGCGTCCATCACGGTGACGCCTGAGGGCGCGAAGGAGGCGACGTCGGCGAGCTTCTCGCCGAAGGCCTCGCGCGTATATCCCCCGACGAAATGGTATTCGTACTTCGTCCCGCCGGGAACGAGCCCGAAGAGGTTCTTGACCGCCCCGCTCATCCCGAAAAAGGAATGCGTCTTCAGCTTCGGCAGGTTCACGAGCCAGTCGGTCTCGTCGAGCCGTCGCGTGAGGAGAACCTCGTCGAGGATCTCGTTCCCCTCGCGACGGCGAAGGACGCCCCCGTCCTCCTCGAAGGCGACGAGCCGCGCCCCGTATCTTCGCGCGACCCGCGCGATCCCGCTCGTCTCGAAGGCGCGCCTCGTATGGCCCGGCTGCCAGAACGCCGAGGACTCCCCGATCGTGACGAGGCAGCCCGCGTCGGAAAGGATCGCGCACAGGGCGTCCACGACCGCGGGGTGCGTGGTGGCGCATTGCGCGGGATAGTTTTGCGCGAGGATATTCGGCTTGACGAGCACCCGGGCGCCGCGCGGGATCGCGATGCCGAGCGCCTCGATCGCGGAAGCGACCTTCCGCGCGATGAGATCCGTGTCGTATCGATCCGCGTCCATGACGGCGACTTTATCATTCATGGCCGTCGCCTCCCATTGTCGGGGATCCGGCAGGTCCCGGGGAGCCGGCGAGTCGCCCGAGCGAGAACACGCGGAAGATGAGCGCGTCGAGAAGCCGATCGGGGACGACGGCCTCAAGCGCGCTCACGACCGGGTTTTTCGCGAGAATGTAACGCGGCCTCGGCCGGCGCGATTCAAGAGCCTTCATGATCACGTTCGCCGCGCGATCCGCGCCCATGCCCTCGTTCCCGCCCGAGACGAAGCGGCGGGCGAGATCGAGAAAGACCGCGCGATACCGGTCCGACACGAGCGGAAGCCATCGCTCCTCGATTTTACGCCAGCTTTCGTTCCATATCGGGGTCGCCACGGCCGCGGGCTCGAAGATCGTCGTGCGCACCCCGAAGGGCGCGAGCTCCCGCCTCACGGAATCGGCAAAGCCCTCGAGGGCGAACTTCGAGGAAACGTACGGCGAGAAAAAGGGCATCGCGACGAGACCCGCGAGCGAGCCGACGAGGACAAGACGGGCTTTCGCGCCGACGAGCGCGGGCACGAATTTCTGGACGAGCGAGTAGGCCCCGAAAAAATTTACCTCGAAGGCCTCGCGAACCGCGCCGACGGGAACGTTCTCGACGGGACCGGCGACGACGGTTCCCGCGTTGCTCACGAGCGCGTAAAGGGCTTTTCCGCCTTTGGCCGTCGAAAGGGCCTCGCGCGCGAACGCCGCTATCGAGTCTTCCGACCTCAGATCGAGCGGAACGGGCCGATGTCGCGCGCTTAACGGCGCGGGAAGCGGCCCCAGATAGCCCGCGACGACCGTATACCCGCGCTCAAGGCACGCGGCCGCAAGCGCCGCGCCGATCCCCGAATCGCACCCGGTTATGACGATGACCCTCGCACCCCCGCCCGTTTCCATACCCGCCTCCTCACCGCTACCGGTACCGTAAAGTGTAGGCGACGGCTCCCCGTTTCGCCATACTCGCCCCGTTTCGCCACGCCCGTCCCGCGCGCCATTAAAAAAAACCCGACTCCGTTTTTTTGCCAAACGGAGTCGCGCGCCTTATACTTGAAAAAGACAAAACGCCTATGGGGGTTGCCATGACCGATGACGAGATCAAGAAGTCGCCTTTAACGCCGTCCACGAACGAGCTTTTGGGGATGAACGCCGAATCGCTCAAGAAAGCCTTCGTCAACCATATGGAGTACTCGCTCGGAAAGGACCAGTACAGCTCGACGCCGAACGACAGCTACATGAGCATCGCGCTCGCGGCCCGGGACCGGCTCATCGAGCGGTGGATAGCGACCCAGCAGACCTATTACAACAAGAACGCCAAGCGCGTGTACTACCTCTCGCTCGAGTTTCTCATCGGCCGGACCCTCGGCAACAGCCTTACCAACCTCGGCCTCTACGAGGCGGCGTCGAAGGCGGTCAACAAGCTCGGCTACGACCTCGAGGAACTCCGCGAGAAGGAATGGGACGCGGGCCTCGGGAACGGCGGCCTCGGCCGGCTCGCCGCCTGCTTCATGGACTCGCTCGCGACCCTGGAACTGCCCGCCGTCGGGTACGGCATCCGCTACGACTACGGCATCTTCTTCCAGAGCATCCGCGACGGCTGGCAGGTCGAGACCCCTGACAACTGGCTCCGCCTCGGCAACGTGTGGGAGTTCCCCCGGCCCGAGTTCACCTACGTCGTCAATTTCTACGGAAACGTCGAGACGTACGCGGACGACGACGGAAACCAGCGAAAGCGATGGGTTAACGCCGAGGAGATCATCGCGATCGGCTACGACACCCCGGTCCCCGGCTACCGCAACAATACCGTCAACAACCTCCGCCTCTGGTCGGCAAAGGCCTCGCGCGAGTTCGACCTCAATTACTTCAACCACGGCGACTACGTGAAGGCGGTCTCCGAGAAATCGATGTCCGAGAACATCACGAAGGTGCTCTACCCGAACGACAACATGTTCGAGGGGAAGGAACTCCGTCTTAAGCAGGAGTACTTCTTCGTCTCGGCGACGATCCAGGACATCATGCGCCGGTTCAAGAAGTACCACGCGGACTTCTCGGAATTCCCCGACCAGGTCGCGATCCAGCTCAACGACACCCATCCGGCGATCGCGATCCCGGAGCTCATGCGGATTCTCGTCGACGTCGAGGGCGTCGATTGGGACAGGGCCTGGGACGTCACGGTCAGAACCTTCGGCTACACGAACCACACCATCCTTCCCGAGGCGCTCGAGCGCTGGTCCGTCGAGCTTTTGGGGAGGGTACTCCCCCGCCACCTCGAGATCATCTACGAGATCAACCGGAAATTCCTCGACCGCGTGCGGGACTTCCTTCCCGGCAACAACGACATCCTGCGCGAGCTTTCGATCATCGAGGAAGGAAGCGAAAAGAGAATCAGGATGGCGAATCTCGCGATCGTCGGGAGCCATTCGGTCAACGGGGTGGCCGCGCTCCACACCGAGATCCTTAAATCCCGCGTCTTCAAGGGTTTTTTCCTCCTCTGGCCAGAGCGGTTCAACAACAAGACGAACGGGGTGACCCAGCGCCGCTGGCTGCGGCTTTGCAATCCCGAGCTCTCCGAGCTCATCGGCGACACCATCGGGGACAAATGGGTGACGGACCTCTTCGAGCTCGCGAAACTCGTTCCCCACGCCGATAACCCCGAATTCCGCAAGAAATGGCTCGCCGTCAAACGGAAGAAAAAGGAATTCCTCGCGAAGTACATCAAGAGCCGGAACGGGATCGAGGTCAACGTCGACTCCCTCTTCGACATCCACGTCAAGCGCATGCACGAGTACAAACGGCAGCTCCTCAATTGCCTCCACGTCATCACCCTCTACAACCGTATCAGGGACTATCCCGGAGAGGATTACGTCCCGAGGACGGTGATCTTCGCGGGGAAGGCGGCGCCGGGGTACTGGATGGCGAAGCTCGTCATCAAGCTCATCACCTCCGTCGCGGAAACGGTCAATGCCGACCCCGTCGTCGGCGGGCGGCTCAAGGTGGTATTCCTCAGGAACTACGCGGTCTCGAACGCGGAGAAAATCATCCCGGCGGCTGACCTCTCCGAGCAGATCTCGACGGCGGGCACCGAGGCCTCGGGCACGGGAAACATGAAATTCGCGCTCAACGGCGCCCTCACGATCGGTACCCTCGACGGGGCGAACGTCGAGATCATGGAAGAGGTCGGCCGGGAAAACATCTTCATCTTCGGGCTCGACGCGGAGGGAGTCGCCGAGAAGAAGAAAAACGGCTACGATCCCGAGTATTACTACTATAAAAACCTGGAGCTCAAGCGCGTCCTCGGCCAGATTCAGCAGGGCTATTTCTCGAAGGACGAACCGGACCGGTTCAAGCCGATCGTCGATGCCCTCCTTCATGGCGGGGATCCGTACATGCTCCTCGCCGACTATGAGTCCTACGTCGAATGCCAGAAACGCGTGAGCGAGGCGTTCCGCGACCGGGATACATGGGCGAAGATGTCGATCCTCAACACGGCGAATATGGGAAAATTCTCCACCGACCGCACGATCGCGGAGTACGCGAAGGATATCTGGTGTATCAAGCCGGTCAAGATCAAGATCTGATGTGGCAAGGAGCCCCCAACGGGGGTTCTTTCGCCAGAGGAAATATTCGAATTAATCATGTTCCCCCCCTTGAATAGCTTTATCATATGGTGTACATAATACGCAAACGATTGCGCAATCGTTTGCTATTCAAAAGGGGGACCTTTCATGAAAAAAGACACGATCAATCGCTCTCTCCTCCGGATAGGCATGCCGGTATTCGCGGGCATGCTTGTCGGTCAGATACAGCAGATTACCGATCAGGCATTCCTTGGCCACGCCTCGGCGGCCTACCTTACCGCGGTCGGAAACGCGGGCTACTCCATCTGGACGACCATCTCTTTCCTCTTCTCGCTCGGCACCGGGGCCGCGATCCTCGTCAGCCAGAAGATCGGCGAAAAGAAAAAAGCCGAGGCGGAAGCCCTTCTCGGATCGACCTTCGTCTTTTCGAGCTTCTTCTCGGTCGCGATCTTCCTCGTATGGGCGTTCGGAAGCCGCTCGATCTTTACCCTTCTCGGGCTCACGGATCCGATACTCGGCTACACGGCCCTGTACGCCCGGATCTGCACCGTAAGCGTGCTCATCTCGGGTTTCACCTCGGCCGCCCAGGCCGTCTATAACGGAACCGGCTATACCCGCCCCGTGATGATCTCCTCCATCCTTCGCGCGGGCATCAACGCCGTGCTCGACTGGGTCCTGATCTTCGGTCACTTCGGCTTCCCCGCGATGGGAATCGCCGGAGCCGCTATCGCGACCCTGACCGCGGACCTCATCGGCGGCGCGTACGCCGTCACCGCGGCGTTCTCGAAAAAACTGCCCGTGCGGCTCTCGTTCGCCGCGATCAGGAAGGCGAGCCTCAAGACCTATTTTTCGGTCATCGCGATCGGCATCCCCGCGGGACTCGAGGAATTCGCCTGGAACGCCGGAAACATCATGCTCATCAGGATCCTCAACGGGATCAGCCCGATGGCGGCCGGTATCTACACGATCGTCATGTCATTGACCCTCATCCCGTCCTTCTTCTTCATGGCGACGGGTTCCGCCGCGATGACCCTCGCGGGACGTCGCACCGGAGAGGGAAAGCCCGCCGAGATCGGGCCGACGAACCGGCGCGCCATGGTTCTTTGCATGGCGGTCGCCGCCGTTTTTCTCGCGATCTTCGCGACGGTTCCCGGTCCGTTCCTGAGGATATTCACGGGCGACTCGGGGATTCTCGCCGAGGGGGGATTGATGCTTCTCATCTGCTCCTTTATTCTCTTCCCGAAGGCGATGAACATCATCTACGGGGGAGGAATCAGGGGTATGGGAGACACGCGATGGATGCTCGCGAGCCAGGTATTCGGCACGGCCTTCGTGATCGCGGTCGCGTACCTCATGGTATTCTCGTTCAAGCTGAGCCTCGCGGGACTTTTCATCGCCATCCTCATCGACGAGGCGGTCCGCGCGGCGATCAACGGGTACTGGTTCCACCGGAAGGTCGCGAAAGCGATCGTCCTCGCCGAAATCGCCGAGCGGGAAGCGGTGTAGCATGGCAACCATCAAGGACGTCGCGGCGCTCGCGGGGGTCTCGTTCACGACGGTTTCGCACGTCATCAACAACACGCGAACCGTCGCGCCCGAAACCCGCGCGCGGGTCGAGGAAGCGATCAAGAAGCTCGGTTATTCCCCGAGCGTGATCGCCCGGGGCCTCCGGTGCGGGGAGTCGAAGACGGTCGGGGTCGTGAGTATCGCGAACTCCGACCCCTACTTCGCCCAGGTGCTCCACGGCGTCCAGGAACGGGGATGGGAGGCCGGGTTCGGCGTCTTTATCTCGCATACGGAACTCGTGGACGTGTGCCCCACGAACGCGATCATCCCCGACGACGATCGCCTCGCAGACCGCGAGGATCTCCACCTCGGCGACCTCGCGAGAAGAAACGTGCAAGGCATCATCCTCAATTCCCTCCAGACCGACCGGAGGCTCGCAAAAACCCTCAACGCCATCGAGCTTCCCTGCATACTGTTCCAGAGACTCCTGACCGGCCCGAAATGGGACACCTTCATGTGCGACGATTACCAGGGAACGGCCGACGCGATGAGCCACCTCATCGCGCTCGGGCACCGGAGGATCGGCATCGTCGAGGGATTCGGGTACGAAAGCCACTCGGTCAAGCACCGAAAGCGGGCCTGGCGGGCGGCTCTCGAGGCCGCGGGGGTTGAGGCCGACCCGGCGCTCGTCGCCGACGGCCAGTACGACGCGTGCGCCTCGTACCGCGCGACGAAGGAGCTTCTTTCCGCGCGCGAGCGGCCAACGGCCATCCTTTTCTATTCCGACGTCATGGCCCTCGCGGGAATCCGCGCCGCGACCGACCTCGGGCTCTCGATCCCCCGCGACCTTTCCGTCGTCGGCTACGACAATCTCCCGCTCGACGACTATACCGTGCCGCGCCTTACCTCGGTGAGCCAGCAAAGCGACCGCATCGGCCGGGACATGATGAGCCGCCTCGCCGACAGGATCGCCGACCCCTCGATAGAGCCGATCGTGCGTACCTATCCGCAGGAACTCGTCGTCCGCGAGTCTACCGGCCCCGTTCCCGTTTGACACGACGGCGCAGGAATGATAGTATGATTCCGTTCATCGGACGCAAGACATATTTTAGCGGATGTCGTATAACGGCTATTACGGCAATCGCTTTGCAAAGATTGGTAGAGAAATTACAGCGGATGTCGTATAACGGCTATTACCCGAGCTTCCCAAGCTCGTGACGAGGGTTCGACTCCCTTCATCCGCTGTAATTTCTCTTTTTTTTTGGAAAGCGATCGCTTAGCTTCCCAAGCTCGGTGCCGGGCGTCGCTTCGCGACGAGGGTTCGACCGTTCGAAGCTGCGCCACGAATCCCTTCATCCGCTAAAATATCTCTTTTTTTTATGCCCGCCTGACAAACGTTCGGGGATTCCCGCGCGCGGTTGCGCTCTTGGGCGGACGGCTACCCGGAAATTTCCGGAGGGAAGGTCACCGATACGCCGGTTCCCGCGCCGGGCATGAGCTCGAGCGTCGCGCCGATCTGGCGGGAAAGGGACTGAATGAGAATCCACCCGAGCGTTTTTGCCTCCTTGATGGAGAAACCCTCGGGAAGCCCGCATCCGTTATCCTGAACGGTCAGGCGTACCATATCCCCGTCGCGATGAAGGCCGACGGTAACATTCCCCGATGACAATCCCGGAAACGCGTATTTGAGACTGTTCGAGACGAGCTCGCTCGCGATGAGCCCGACGGGCAACGCGGTCGCGAGCGAAACGGGAACCTTCTCGAGCTCAAGACCGACCCCTATCTTTTCCGGCCGAACCCCGAACGATCCCTTGAGGTTTCCCGCGATCTCGGAGACATAGGCGGCGAGGTCGACCGAGGAGTAATCCTCGGAGCGATAGACGAGGTTGTGAAGATAGGCCATCGTGTGTATCCGCCGCTGGGTTTCCTGCATGAGGAGCTTGTCCTCCTCGTCCCTGAACAGCTCCGTCTGGAGCGCGATGAGACTCGACATGACCTGCAGGTTGTTCTTGACGCGATGGTTGATCTCGCGAATCAGGATTTCCTTTTCGCGCAAATGGCCCACGAGGCTCGCCTCGTGGGCGACGCGTTCGGTCACGTCGCGCGCGATGAAGAGCGCTTGCTCGCGGTCGACGGGGACGACGCGCAATTCGTAGGTTCTCGTCTCCCCGGGAACCTCGATCTCGATCGCGAGCGCGCACGAGTCCCCGGTATCGAGCGTTTTTCGCACGGCCTCCATGACGGGCCCGGCCGACTTCGCGCCGAACACGTCCGTAACCCGCTTTCCCGCGACGTCGGCGCCCGGCATGCCGATGCCGGGAACCGCGGGAACTTGATGGGTGATAAAGGATCCTTCGCTCGTTATCGTGAAAACATGGTCGGGAAACGCCTGCAAAAACGCCCGACTCTCGCGATTCCGGACGTCGATCCACCGTTCAAGGCGACCGGCCTTGATTCTGCCCACAACCGAATAGAGGGCGATAAGGAGCAACACGATGCCGACGACGACGTTCCAGACGCGCGGGGAAGTCAGAAGGGATGACGCGGTCAGTCCCGAAGGGGAAGCTTCCGCGGCCACAGACAACGACAGAAGCATTGCGACCAAAAGCGGGGTGAGCGGCAGAGCCGTTGCGCGAGCGTTCATCCTTACAGTATAGTCGGTACTCTGGGGTTTTACACATGGAATACACGGAGACACGGGGAAAAAACGCGCTCGGATCGCCGATCCTCCGCATCAAGGAAACGGGAAGTACCATGGACGACGCGCGGGAATTCGGGCGCCTCGGCTATCCCGACGGGACCGCCTTCTTCGCCGACTTTCAGACGGCCGGGCGGGGAAGGATCGCGGGCCGCACCTGGGAATCCGGCAACCGGGAAAGCCTTCTTTGCACCGTCCTCCTCCGCCGAAAGCCGGTTGCGGGCTTTACCCTTCGCGTCGGGCTCGCCGTTTCCCGCGCGCTTGACCGGTTCCTCGCCGACGGAAAGCGTACCGCGATCAAGTGGCCGAACGACGTCCTTCTCGACGGCAAGAAGCTGGCGGGGATCCTTTGCGAGAATACCGGGGACGCGCTCCTCGTCGGGACCGGCATGAACCTCGCCCAAGCGAAGTTCCCCGGGGAACTTTGCCGGCGGGCGATCTCGCTCGCCATGGCAAACGGCGCAACGGGCCCGGCGGCGCCGACCCCGGAAGAGGCGCTCGAGGCGTACCTCGCCGAGCTTGCCCTGGCGCTCGAGGACGACGGGTGGGCGCGCGCCGTCGGCGAGCGGCTCTGGAAACGGGGCGAAAGGTCGCGCTTTATCCCGGGAGACCCCGGGAGGGAAAACGCGGTCGAGGGTATCGTCGAGGGAATCGGATCCCAGGGCGAGCTCATTCTCCGGATGTCCGACTCGAGCGAGCCTCGCCGGTTTTTCACGGGCGAGTTCCCCTACTGATTTCGCCCCACGGCTCCGCCCGCGCATGAGGGGCCTCCGAACGACGACGTTCGCACCTCGTTCGGCCCTCGGGCTCAATCCCCCTTTTTTCCCCACTTGCGCCTCTCGCGCGCTCCGCGCTATGATAACCCATCATGTTAGATTACCGATTTATCAAGGAAAACCTCGCTGCCGTGAAGGCCAATATCACGGCGCGCAATATGACGGCGGACGCCGACGCGGTCGTCGCGCTCTTCGACAAACGAACCGCGCTCGTTACCGCGCTCCAGGCGCTCCAGACGAGGCGGAACGACAACGCGAAGTCCATGAAAGGAAAGCTCTCGGACGACGAGCGAAAGAAGCTCATCGACGAGGGAAAGACGATCAAGGACGAGATCGCCGCTTCCGAGGCCGAGCTCGCCCGGGTCGAGGCCGATCTCGACGTCGCGGGCCGCATGATCCCGAACATGGCCCACCCCGACGCCCCCGTCGGCAAGGAAGACAAGGACAACACCGAGGTCAAGCGATCGGGCGAGCCGACGAAGTTCGCCTTCGAGCCGAAGGACCACGTCCAGCTCGGCGAGGCCCTCGACCTCATCGACTTCGAGGCCGGCACGAAGGTCTCGGGCGTAAAGTTCTACTACCTCAAGAACGAGGCGGTCTTCCTCGAGCAAGCGCTCATCATGTACGCGATGAACGTCTTGCGGAAGCACGGCTTCACCCCCTTCATCACCCCCGACATCGCCAAGGAGGAAATCCTCCAGGGCATCGGCTTCAACCCGCGCGGCAAGGAGTCGAACGTCTACAACATCGAGGAAGAGGGCACCTGCCTCGTCGCGACCGCCGAGATCACCCTCGGCGGCTACCACAAGGACGAGATTCTCCCGAAAGAGAAACTCCCCCTCTTCTACTGCGGGCTCTCGCACTGCTTCAGGCGCGAGGCCGGGGCGGCGGGCCAGTTCTCCAAGGGGCTCTACCGCGTCCACCAGTTCAACAAGCTCGAGATGTTCGTCTACTGCCTCCCCGAGGACTCCGACGCGATCCACGAGAAGCTTCGCCTCATCGAGGAGGAGATCTTCGTCGGGCTCGGCATCCCGTTCCGCGTCGTCGACACCTGCACCGGCGACCTCGGCGCCCCCGCCTACCGGAAGTGGGACCTCGAGGCCTGGATGCCCGGCCGGAACGGCGGCGACTGGGGAGAGGTCACCTCGACCTCGAACTGCACCGACTTCCAGGCGCGGCGGCTCAACGTCCGCTACAAGGACAGTGACGGCAAGAACAAGTACGTCCACATGCTCAACGGGACGGCGATCGCGCTTTCCCGCGCGATGATCGCGGTCATCGAGAACTTCCAGCAGGCGGACGGCTCGATCAAGGTGCCCGCCGCCCTCGTGCCCTTCTGCGGCTTCGACATCATCAAGGCGAAGGCGTAAGAAAAAGCCTCGCGGCGGCGTTTCGCGCGATTACCGAACGGACGGTCCTCAGCGGACCGTCCTTTTTTTTCGTCTCACGGGATTTTCGGGAAAAAAACCATATACTGAAGTATGGAGGACCTTTCCGGTGAACGTAGCCCTGATCAACCCGTTTCTTTCCGCGTCGATCGCGCTTTTCGAGCAGATGTTCAGCGTTTCGCCCGCGCCCGGGGAGGTCTACCTCGACGAGCGCGCGTATACCCATCGCTGGGACATATCGGCCGTAATGGTCCTCACCGGTAACGCGATCGGGGTCGTCGCGATCAGGCTCACGAAGCTTCTCGCGGACAAGCTCCTCGCGAGCTCGGGGGTCACGTGGAAAACCGAGGATGAGCGGCTCGACCTCATCAACGGGATGGTCGGCGAGCTCGTCAACGTCATCGCCTCGCAGGCGTCCTCGCGCCTCGTCGACTACAAGATAAACGTGTCGGTGCCGGTCGTCGTGCAGGGAAAGAACCATACGATCGCGTGGCCCGACAAGCAGCCGATCGTCGCGATCCCGTTCACGACGAGCTATGGCCCCTTCTCGGTCAACGTAAGCCTTTTCGAGTTGCCGAAGATGTACCGGAGCTGACGCCTCGCCAAAAAAAAGAGCCGGCCCGATCGGGCCGACCCCTCCTCAACGCGCGGCGAACCCGCGGCTTTCGAACTCACTTTACCTGGCTGAACTGCCCCGCGATGTCGGTCCGCCACTCGGCGCGGCCGTCGCGGCGTTCCCACTCGATCATCCTGACGATCCTGAATTTGCGGGTATCGACGGGATTCTCGAAAAACATGACGGCGAAGCGGCCCTGACCGACGTATACGATCTTTTCGTTCGCGCCGAGATTCTCGGCGCCCTCGAGGAACTTGATCACGCAGTCGAAATGAACCGGGCTCCCCGAGTCCTTGTCGGAGAGCGCGGAGGTCACGTCCTGGATCGGCTCGCCGCATTTGGCGCATGCCGGGGTCGGCAGTTTGGGGAGCGGGGGAAGGGGCTCCTGTTTCCGTTCGCGGCGGTCGTCGCGGCCGCGCGAGTCGTCGCGCGCGGGCCTTCCCTCGGGACGGCCGTCCTTCCTGCCGCCTCCGGAGGAAGGAACGCCCGGTCGCTGCTGGGCGCCCTTCTTCTCGCCGCGGGCCTCGGCCGATTTGCCGCCCCGGTGACGTCTGTGCCGGTCGCGCCGGCGGGATGATTCAGTATTTTCGTTCATGGTCCGTTTCCTTCACCTCAATGAGTCTGTCGCTCAAGACGAGGGCGATCCGCTGTATCGCGCCCTGGACATATCCGTCGTCCTTTATCTTTTCCCTCAGCTCGCGTATCCGGGGATCTTCTGCCACGCTAACATTTGTCATTCTTCACGCTCCGAAAAGGCATCTCTGAGGTGGCGGAACCGGTACGAGCCGTCTTCCTGGGACTGAGAGCTCGCGAGGATCACGTCAAACCGAACGTACATGCCATTATATTGTCGATGCGCGTCGAGAAAACATTTAGCCGTATTGGCCATTCTTTTCCGCTTGCGCGGCCCGATCGCGATCGCGAGGTCGTCGTCCGTCCCGTGGGGCCAGGTCTTTACCTCGACGAAGACGATCGCGTCGCCGTCGAGGGCTATTATATCAATTTCCCCGAACCTTGTCCTCCAGTTACGCCCGACGACGGTCCATCCCGCCGAGGCAAGTTCGCGGGCTGCCTGCTCTTCGCCGGCCCTGCCCGTCTCGAGGGGTTCGCGTCCGGGGAGAGGGGTCACCGGGTTTTCTGGTATTCGGCGGGATCGATGGCCCGCGCGATGAACATCGTGTGGTTTTCCATGAGATCGATGACCTCGCCCTCGTTCTGGGTATAGGGCTTCGCGAACTCGTCGATCAGCACCCGGATCATCGGCCGCAAGGGGGCCTCGCGGTGGCTTTCGATAACCCGGGCAATCGTCGAGTTGTTCATGAGCACGATCGAGCCGACCGGGTAGATGCCCATGCTCTGGATCATCGACTTGATGATATCGGGGTCGAAGCGGCGCGCGTTGTCGGAAAGGAGGTTTTTCATCGCCTGATAACCGACCATCGAGTCGCGCCAGGCCTTCGGCGAGACCATCGCCTCGAAGGCGTCCGCGACCGAGATGATCCGGGCCCCGACGTCGATGCTCAAGCCAGAAAGGCGGGCGGGATAGCCTTCGCCGTCCCAGCGTTCGTGATGCTGGGCCGCCGCCTTACCCACCTCGTCGGCGTAGAGAAGCTCGTTCACGATGAGTTTGTAGCCGTAAAGGGGGTGGGAACGCATGACCTGGGTCTCTCCCTCGTCGAGTTTTCCCTCTTTGTTCACGATGCCTTCCGGGATCTTGAGCATACCGACGTCATGGAGAAGCGCGCCGGTAGCCACTTGCAACAGGCGGTGGCGGGGGAGCCCGAAATGCTCGCCGATGATGATCGAGAGGATCGCGGTATTGATCGAGCTCTTCGCGAGGCCCATCTCCTGGACGTCCCCGCCGAGGATGAATCCCACGATTCCCGAGCGCTCGTGCTGGAGGACGGACATGAGCTCGCCGACGATCCGGTCGATGCTGCGCGTTCGCACGTCCCGCTGGCCCTTGATGTCCGAAAACACCGCGTCGAGGTCGCGAATGAGGTCGCTGTAGGTTTTATAGAGGGCGGTGTTCTCGAGGACCTCGGGAAGCTTGAGTATCTGCTCCGAGGTGTATTCGAGCTCGTCGAGCCGCGCCTTCTCGGGAACCGACTCCACGGAGTCGTCCTCGGCGACTTCCTCGATCTCGTCGAGCTCCTCGGGTTCGTCGGCGGTCTCGAGCCGTTCGTCTCCCTTGAGCGGGTTTCCCGCGGTCAGCACGAAGGGTATTTTCCAGCGATCGAGCGCCATGAGCTCCCTTGTCTTGATCGGCACTCCCTTGCTGACGAGCATGTTCTCGCCGTCGTCGAAGAATACCGGCGCGGAAAAGCGCATACCCTCGGTTATCTCGTTACGAAACACTTTTTTCAACATACAAACCCCTAATGAGACCTTGTTCTCGCGAACGGGATCAGAAACGGCCCTCGGCGTATCCCTTTTCCAGAAACGCGAACACCGCGGCGACTGCCTCGTATGTTTCCTCCGGAATACACGCGCCTATTTCGGCCCCTTCTAGGATATCGGCAAGAATCGGGTCTTTTATTATCGTAATTCCCGAATCTTCGGCGATCTCGAGCATGCGGCGCGCCAGTTCGTTTCGTCCCTTCGCGACGACGACCGGGGCCTCCATGCCGATTCCGTACGCGAGGGCGACGGCGTTCTTTCGCCCGCTCACGCGCGCACGTCCACCCGGGGAAGATCCTCGCCCCGGTCCATGAGGGCGCGTCGCGCCACCGAGAGTATCCCCGCGCCCTCGAGCGATCGGGCGAGCCCGGTCGCGGCGAGAGCCTCCGTCCCGGAAGCGAGAGGCGGATCCGCGTCGAACGAGCATTCGCCCCCGGCGAGGAGGAAATCCCATTCGCGACGCCCGTCAAGGCACGTTATCCTCGTCTGGAGAACCGCGCTCGCGGAAAGGTCGAGGAGAAACCGCACCGACCCCCGACAGGGCCGACCCGAAATCGCGAGCGAGAAGGGAACGACGACCCAGTGATACCCGTTGCCCTTTTTCGCGTTGACGAACGAGAGGAACCGGCGTAGCCGCGGGGACCGTGAGCCGGAGGGGCCATCGCTCCCCTCGCCCGCCGGCTCCTCGCCCCTTTCCGCCCGATCGCGCGTTCGTTCGTCCGTTCCGCGTGGCCGTCCTTCGGAACCGTCCGGCAATGGCGCGCCGTCGTCGGCGCCCGCGCCCTCGAGGCACGAAACGAGCCGGGCCACGGTTTCCTCGTCAGGATCGATACCCCGTTCGGCGAGGATGGCCGCGGCCTCGGCGGCGCGCCTCTCCTTTCCGGGAAACCGCGCGGCTATCGCCGAGATGCTCTTGAGAAGCGCCGGATCGAGGCGCGCGTTGATCGAACGGAAGAAGGTCACGAGACTGGCGGTAACGGGGGTATCGGGAAGTCCGAGCCTCGCGAGGATCCCGCGGTCGGCGGCGCCGTCCTCATGGATCTCGGGTATCGGGGTAAGGAAGATCGAGCCCTTCGAGAGGGTCACGCGGGCGAGGAAGGTCTCACCCGAGGACACGAGCCGGGAGTCGGAGGCGAACATGACCGTGCCGGCGAGGCGAATCCTCGCGCGGCCGTGTCGGGACGCGTCAAGAACCTCGACGCGAAGGACGTCGCCCGAGCGGATCCGCGAAGGAGAGCCTTCGCTTCCCGCGATCGCGACGATATCCCGTATCGAACGGTCGTTTCTGACCATCGCCTGCCCCTTCGCGCCCTGCGACGCAAAAAAAAAGCCGGACCAGCGTCCGGCTTTCCATAGGCCGAACGGAGGTCGGCGTATGCGCGATTATTCGGCGTGATCGTCCTTCTTGACGATAAGGGTCTTGATCTTCGCGGCCTTACCGATCTTCTCGCGGATGTAGTAGAGCTTGGCGCGGCGGACCTTACCGGGGCGAACGAGCTCGATGTTCGCGATGCGGGGCGAGTGGAGCGGGAACACGCGCTCGACGCCGACGCCGTAGGAGTTCTTGCGAACGGTGAAGGTCTTGCCGATGCCGGCGTTCTTGAAGCAGATCACGAGGCCTTCGTAGATCTGGATGCGCTCGGTCTTTCCCTCAACGATCTTGAAGTGCACCTTCACGGTGTCTCCGACCTTGAACGCGGGAACTTCGGCCTTCTTCTGGCCCTCTTCGATTTTCTTGATCAGGTCAATCGCCATTTTGGATCTCCTTGATGGTCTTTTCCGCCTCTTTTGAAAGAGAGCCGGACGCCCTCGCCTTCTCGAGAAGGTCGGGCCTGACGCGCAGCGTTTTCTCGATACGTTTCCGTAAACGCCAGCGCCTGATGTTTTCATGATGCCCCGAAAGGAGCATCTCCGGAACCCTGAGGCCCCGGAATACTTCAGGTCTCGTGTATTGGGGATATTCGAGCAGTCCGTCCGAGAAGCTTTCCTCCTCGAGCGACTCGCTCGATATCACGCCGTCGATAAGCCGGTACACGGTGTCGATGATGACGGTCGCCGCGAGCTCTCCCGACGACATGACGTAGTCGCCGATCGAGATCTCGTCGTCCACGAAGAGGTCGATGACCCGCTGGTCAATCCCTTCGTACCTGCCGCACACGAACACGAGCTCTTCCTCGCGGGCAAGCTCGGCCGCGAGCGTCTGCGTGAGGGGCTTTCCGGACGGGGTCACGTAGATGACCCGTTTCCGCTTCGCCCCGGCAGGCTCGCTTTCTTCGCGCGCGAGAGGCGAATCCTCCCCGCCAACGGCCCGTTCGCCCGATTCCCCCGCTGTCCGTTCCGTCGGGACGAGGTTCCGGGGAACCGCGCCGACGGACTCGAGCGCGAGGGAAAGAGGCTCAGGAAGCATGAGCATCCCGGGCACGTGCTTGTCGTTGACTGCCCCGTAGGGTTTGTCGTCGCACGAACGATGCTTGTTGAAGGCAAAGTCGCGGACGTTCACCAGATTGTAGGCGATAATTCCCCGATCGACCGCCTTCGCCATGATCGAGCTTTCGAAAAAGGCGCGCGGAATCTCGGGAAACAAGGTCAGCACATGGAACTTCATGGAGGGCTACTCCAGAATCCAGCGGTGCATCAGCTCGACGGTCCGTGCCTTTAAGTCGACTTTGCCGACGAATTCCTTGCGGAACGGCACGAGACGCGTCCTGTTGCCGGAAGCCTTCGCGTGTGCGTCGGTCTCTTCCGGAACGGAGCCTTCGGTTAGGGTAACCTCGAGAAGGTCACCCGCCCCGCCTTCCAGTACATTGGTGATGGTACCCACGGGGGTACCCTTATGCACGAGAACACACTGACAAAGATCGTTGACATAGTACTCGCCCGCTTCGAGCGGACAAGCCTTGTCGCGAGGAACGAGGATCTCGAGGCCGGCGAGTTTCTTCGCCTGCTCCGGGGTATCCACGCCCTTGAATTTGACGAGGAGGCACTGGGCGCTGCCCGAAACAGTTTCGATCTCGAACCGCTTCCCGGTATCGCCCGATTCCTTCCCCGCTCGCAAGATAACCTCTGAAAGACGGGCGAAGTGCTCGACCTCGCCCGACGAACTTTCAACCTTGCAGGATCCGTCCAGCCCGTGAGCCGAGCGAATCACCCCGGTAACGAGAAGATCCATCAGTCGAGGATTTCCAGGGTAACCCTCTTGCCGGATTTCCCGGACGAGGCGCTCAGCACGGTCCGCATTGCCTTCGCGATGCGCCCGTATTTGCCGATTACCTTGCCGATGTCCTCCGGCGCGACGCGGAGCTCGAGGATCGTGGCCTTTTCGCCCTCGACCTCGCTCACCGAAACCGCCGCCGGATCGTCTACCAGGGATTTAGCGATATATTCGACTAAATCTTTTTCCACGCTGTAGTGCCTTCTACCCCGATTAGAGGGTAAAATTCTTGCGGTTCAGAAGCCCGCGTACGGTGTCGGACGGCTGGGCGCCCTTGTCGAGCCAGGCGCGAACCTTGTCGGAATCGAAGGAAACCTGCTTTTCCTCGGCCTCGATGGGATGATAGATGCCGACCTCGTCGATCGTGCGGCCGTCGCGGGGCTCGCGCGCGTCCTGCACCACGATGCGGTAATAGGGACGAGCCTTGCTTCCGAACTTCTTCAATCTGATTTTAACGCTCACTGTATATCCTCCTGGGAACATTCGCCCATAAATTCACGTATGTATACGAGCTATACTTATAGCTGAAAAGGAAAAAACCGTCAATACGCGCAGGAAATCGCCCGCATTCCCTGGAGATCGCGGAAGCGGTAGTCTATACTGGGTGGTATGGGTACTCAACGCAAAAAACCGGTTAAATTCATCCTGATTACCGAGCGGCAGCCCGTCTGGACCCTGGCATTGAAAACGGCGACGATCTATCTCGTTTTCGGGCTTTTATGGATACTTTTCTCCGATATCGCCGTTCAAACGCTCATACCCAACATCGAGGTGCGCAACGTGATCTCGATCATCAAGGGATTCTTGTACGTCATGCTCAGCGCGCTGTTGATCTACCTCGTCATCGCGACGGCATTCCGGAAGCTCAGCGATACCGAGCAAGTCGTCGAGGAAAGCAGGAACGAGCTCAAGACGATGGCGTTCTTCGATTCGTTGACGAGCCTGCCGAACCGTCGAAGGCTCATCGAGCGGTTTCCCGATTATGTCGCCGAAGGCGGCTACAACGTCTCCAAGGCGATCCTCTTCATCGACGTCGACAACATCAAGATCGTCAACGACACGATGGGACACGTCTTCGGGGATGAACTCATCTTCCGCATCGGGGAGCGCCTCCATTCCTTCATCGCGCTTCCGGACGAGCTGTATCGGCTCGGGGGCGACGAATTCGTGGTGCTCGCCCGATTCGACCATGAGCCGGAAATCATGGCAAAATGCGAACGCATTCTCAGACTCTTCGACACGCCTTTCTCGGTCGACCGGATCCTGATCCACAGTACGGTCAGCATCGGCGTGGCGCTTTGGCCGCTTCACAGCAACGATTCGGGCGAACTCATCAAGTACGCCGATATCGCGATGTACCAGGCGAAAAAGGCGGGCAAGAACCGGGCGAGCCTCTTTTCCCAAACCATGATGAGCCCCGTGGACGATCGAATGAAGATAGGCGAAAGCCTTCACCAAGCCCTCGCTAACCGCGAGCTCGAGGTGCAGTTCCAGCCGCAAATCGACTTCATAACCCGCAAGATAGCCGGATTCGAGGCCCTGCTTCGCTGGAAAAACCCCGCGCTCGGGAACGTCCCTCCCGACAAATTCATCCCCGTGGCGGAAGAAACCCACCTCATCGTCCCGATCGGCGAATGGGTACTCGTGGAGTCGTGCCGCTTTCTCGCGAGGATGCACGCCCTCGGTTTCCGCGATCTGTTCATGTCCGTGAACGTCTCGGCGCTCCAGTTGCTCCAGGACGATTTCGCCTCGGTTCTCGTCCGGATCCTCGGGGACACGAAGGTCGACCCGCGCGCGCTCAGCATCGAGCTCACCGAGACGGTCATGATCGAGTCGTACGCCCTCATCTCCTCGACGATCGAGAAGATCAAGGAGCTCGGGGTCGGCATCGCGATCGACGACTTCGGAAAGGGATACTCCTCGCTGAGCTACCTGAGCACGATACCGATAACCATCCTCAAGATCGACAAGACCTTCGTCGATCCCCTTTCGGAAGGGAACGACGCTCGCACGATTACGGGCAATATCGTCGATATGGGAAAGAATCTCGGCTTGACGGTGATCGCAGAAGGGGTGGAAACCGAGGAACAGTTCGCCTATCTCGCCAGGCGCGGCTGCAACTACGCCCAGGGATGGCTTTTCAGCAAGGCGCTTCCCGCCAGGGAAGCCGAAGAATACGCGAGAAAGAGCGTTTCCGGGGGAAACGTCCTCTGAAACGGGGACGCGCTTACTCGGAAAAACGCCTCAAGAAGCTTTTCGTCCGCTCGTTTCGCGGGTTATTGATCACCTCGGAAGCCTTCCCCTCCTCGATGATGAGCCCGCCATCCATGAAGATGACGCGATCGGCCACGTCGCGCGCGAAGGCCATCTCGTGGGTGACGATCACCATGGTCATCCGCTCGGCGGCGAGCGACCTGATTACCTTGAGGATCTCGCCCGTCAGCTCGGGGTCAAGCGCGCTCGTCGGCTCGTCGAAGAAAAGGACCGCGGGATCGAGGGCGAGCGCCCGCGCGATGGAGACGCGCTGCTGCTGACCGCCTGAAAGCTCGCACGGATAGGCGCTCTCCTTGTCGGAAAGGCCCATCTTCGCGAGAAGCGAGCGGGCCCGCTCCTCCGCCTCGCCCTTTCCCCTCCCGAGCACCCGGATCTGCGCCTCGACGACGTTCCTGAGAACGGAAAAATGCGGAAAAAGATTGAAATTCTGGAAAACGAGACCGACCTTAAGGCAGATCGCGCGAAGGGTCGCCCGGTCGGCATACACACCGTTAGATACCATCAGGCTCCCAGCGACCTCGATAGACCCTCCCGAGACCTCCTCGAGATGGGTGACCGAGCGAAGGAGGGTCGACTTTCCCGAACCCGAAGGCCCGATGATCGCGAGGATCTCGCCCTCGCGTACCGTGAAGGATATGTCCTTGATGACCTCGAGGGTCCCGAACGATTTTGAAAGGTGCTCGACCTTGATGATTTCCATAGATTTGTAAGGCCCCCGCTTACCGGTAATACGAAAGGCGCTTCTCGGCGCGCGCGAACGCGGCGGAGACGATCCAATTCATGACAAAGTAGAAGATTCCCGCGACGAAGATCGGCAACGTGGAAAACTGGCGGGCCGAGGCGTTCTGCGCGACGCGAAAGAGCTCGGCGACCCCGATGGTCTGCGCGAGCGCGGTATCCTTGACGAGGGTGATCACCTCGTTCGCGGTAGAGGGGAGGATTCGCTTGACGACTTGCGGAAGGACGATCCGGGAAAACGTCTGGGTTCGGGTAAAGCCGAGAACCTTGGCGGCCTCGTACTGTCCCTGGGGGATCGACTCGATGCCGCCCCGGTAGATCTCGGCGAAATAGGCGGCGTAATTGATCACGAAGGCGATGATGACCGCGACGAAACGGTCGTAGGACACGCCGAAAAGGTAATACGGCGCGAAATAGACGAAGATGAGCTGCAGGATGAGCGGGGTACCGCGCATGACCAGGAGGTACGCGTTCACCGCTCCCGACACGAGGCGATTCCGGCTCATCCGTCCGAGCGCGATGGGTAACGCGAGCGGGAGCGCGAACAGGAGGGTGAGGAAGAAAACCTCGATCGACACGAGCGAGCCCTGAAGCATCGCTTCCAGCATCTTTTGCAACTAAAACTCCCCGCCGGAAGGCGCGCATGGGGACCAGTCCATGAATCGCGATGACTCACTTGGTCCTCGGAGGAAAAGGCTTTGCCTTTTCCTCACTGCGGAATCGTTCGTCCCCGCGATTCATGGCGTTCCGTGCGCGCCTTCCGGCGTTAACGGTAAATACGGTGACGGCGAACGATGGCGCTTGGTGCGTCCCGTTTACGGCCATTCGGCGTTTCTTTTACAGCTCTAAAGGGTAAGAACCCTCGCGATTCATGGCGTTCCGTGCGCGCCTTCCGGCGTTAACGGTAAATACGGTGACGGCGAACGATGGCGCTTGGTGCGTCACGGTCGCCGTCACGGGGCGCGATTACTTGCCGACGACGGAGATGTCGGAGCCGAACCACTTGGTCGAGATTTGGGCGATCGTGCCGTCCTTGGCCATGGCGTCGAGGGTTTCCTGGACCTTGCCCGCGAGCGCGAGATCGGCCTTGCGGAAACCGACGCCGTAGTTCTCGGGGGAGAGGGACTCGGCGAGGACGCGATAGGGCTTGCCCGAGCGCGCGATGTTGTCGTTCGCGACGATGAGGTCCATGACGACGGCGTCGACGCCCTTCGCCTCGAGGTCCATGAGCGCGGTCAGGTTATCCTTGAACTCGACGACGCCCTTGAGGCTCGCCTTGAGGTCGGCCGAGGCTTCGAGGGCATTGGCGGCGGAGGAGCCGGCCTGGAGTCCGACGGATTTTCCCTTGAGGTCAGCGAGCGCGGCCACGGGAGAATCGGCGCGGACGACGAGCACCTGCGCGTTCTTGAGGTAGGGCTTCGTGAAGGTCATCGCCTCCTCGCGCTCGGCCGTCATGGTTAAACCGTTCCAGATGCAGTCGATCTTGCCGGTATTGAGCTCCTGCTCCTTCGCGTTCCAGTCGATCGGCTGGCACACGAGCTCGACGCCCAGGCGCTTGGTGACTTCCCTGGCGAGGTCGATGTCGTACCCGACGATCTCGTTGTTCTCGTCGCGGAAACCCATCGGGGGGAACGCGTCGTCGAGACCGAGCACGAGAACCTTCTTGTCCATGACCTTCTTGAGGGACTCATCCTTGGAGGCGCCGGTCTTGGCGCAAGAACCGAGAGAGAACACGACCGCGGCGATCATAAGGGAAGCCGCGACGATAATGTGCTTTTTCATGCATAACTCCTTTCGCCCGAATACTACTTTTTTATGGGGCTTTTGTAAACGGAGCGCGGGCACCGAAACCCGGCGCATGGGGAAAAATCGCCGGGATACCGGCCCGGGAAAAGGCATGACGCGCGAAACGGAGCGGCCGGATGGTTACGCCGACGCGAGACCGCCCGAGGCGACTAATCGGCCGTGCCCCGGAGCGCGAGGGCGAGTTCCTTCCACACGACCTTGTCGGCGGGAGAAAGCTTGTCGAAGTCCGATTGCCGGCCCCACGCGGAAAACTCGACGAAATTCCCCGCGCGCTCGAGAAGCCGCTCGAACTTCGCGACCTGGAAACCGGAAAGCCACGCGGGAACCTTGCGGACGGTCGCGAGAAGCAGGCGATAATGGGGAAGGCAGAGCCCCTCGGAGGCGGTGAAAAAACGGATAAAATCCGCGTCCTCGGCGCCCGCGATGAAGCCGAGGAATTCCCGCTCGACCCGGTCGGTCTCCGCGCAGGCGGGACACCGGCCCTTCGGGGAAACCCGCTTGCCCTTCCTGATCGCGGGAAGCGCGTCGGTGAGGACGTCGACGCCGAGGATCGCGACCGCGAGCCCGTCCCGATAGGAGTCGAGGCTCTTCGCGTGCCGGGCGCAAAAGCCCCCCGCCTCCCGATAGCGCGCGCGGAAGCCGCGGTCGGACACGTGCTCGAAAAGCATGTTGTCGATATACCGGCTCGAGCGTTCGGTCACGATCGTGCAAAGCGGGCATCCGGGCCTTTCGCAGGCCTTCTCGAGGGCAAACCAATTGACGTGCTTTTCGCTCACCGGGGCATCCTTGTTTGAGGGGGTTCGTGGTATCGTTGGATTCGCGGGCCCGCTAGTCGATGTAATCGACGACGACGCGGTCGAGCCTGACCTTGCCGACATATTCGCTGACCTTGACGTGTTCGGGGTGCACGGCATACGCGTCGAGGTCTTCCTTCGTCACGAATTCGGTGACGAGAACCATGTCGGCGGACATCGGGGAGGGATACTCGTTGATCCCGACCTCGAGCTTGCGGATAAGGGAAATCTTGGCGGGAAGCGCCTCGAGGCGTTCCTTCACGTAACGGCAGTTCTCGGCCTTCGTCTTGCCCTCGGCTTCGTCCTTGAATTTCCACATGACGATATGTTTCAGCATCGTTTCCTCCGTTTTTTTTGGATCGCTCGGGAGCAGTATACCCGAGAATGGCGCGAAGGTCATCATTAAAAGTTCGCGCCCGCTTCGCTCAGTTTCCCCCGCTCGCGTACGCTTTCAGCCCTCCCTTCCAGAGCCGCGAGGCGATGAAGCCGAAGAGAACCGGCGCGACGAGGCCCCAGGCAAAGAGGTACGGGGGCATCCTGCCGAGCGCGAAGAGAGCGGGGAAGTTGGTGATGACGAAGATCGGGATGACGAAGGTGCCGAAGGCCTGACCGATCCGGTTGTAGACGACCATCGGGACGTTATTGAAATCCCAGAAGGTATCGGCGAGTCCCGCGATCGCGTCCGCGCGGACGATGCGGAAAACGAGGGTCAGCGGGATGAGCCACAGCGCGTACCCGACTGCAGCGCCCGCGGCGGCGAAAAGCGACCAGCCGAGGATGCCGAGGACGTCGAAGCCCGCTCCCATGCGGATAAGGCCGACGGCGACCATGACGATCCCGGCGACGGCGTCGAAGATGAAGGCGCCCATGTCCGATCGCCGGAAGGTAGCGAGAAACTGGGTATTCACCGGTTTCACGAGGAGAAGGTCGAACGAGCCGTCGCGGACGAGGGTCGAGAGCTGGAAGAGGTTCGTCGCGAGTATACCCGCGTAAAAGCCGGTGACCGCGACGTAGCTTCCGACGAAGACGAGGATCTCGTCGGCCCCGAAGCCCGCTATCTCGCGTCCCGCGCGATAGGCGACGATGACGTACATTATCTTGGCGAAAAGGTAGCCCGCCTCCATGAAAATGCCCGTCACGAAGTTCGCGCGGTATTCCATCTGCCCCATAAAATTGATTCTCACGAGCATGAGCCAGATCTTGATATGCCTCAGTATTTCGCGCATAGGTTTCAGCTCCCCACCGCCGCGAACCGGCGGATACCCCGGCGCCAGATGGCCTGGCCGAGGAAGGCAAGGGCGACGATCCAGAGCGCGGCGAGCGCGAAGGACGGAAGGACCGAGGAAACGGGAATGCGGCCCGCGAGCAGTTCCGTCGGGAACTGGATCGTGAAACGGAACGGGAGAAACGAGAGTACGCGTTCGGGCCCCGCGCCGAAGACCGCGAGCGGGAGGATACCGCCCGAGAGCGCGATGATCACGATGCGCACCGCCTCGAAAAGAAAGCCGATCTCGGTGAGCCAAAAGCCCGCGAGCGACACGCACCAGAAAATCAAGAAGTTAAGGACGAAAGCGAACGCCATCGCGATTAGGAAAAGGGCGATGGCGACGGGCGTCACTTGAAAATCGAGAACAACCGAGAGAACGGCGAGAGCCGCGGCAAGGAGCGCGCCCATCACGACGGTCTGCACGACCTTGTCGCCGAGGAAGGCGAAGAGCCGATACCCGAAATACCCGACGGGCTTCACGAGGTACCGGTCGAGGCTTCCCGTCCTGATGTCGTTGTTGACGTCGTACTCGAAGCCCGTGCGCACCAGGCGCGCGACGAGCTGCGCGATCACGGTGTAGGCGACCATCTGGGCGAAGGTAAAGCCGAACATCGTCTCGGCGGGATCGCTCCCGTAGAGGACGATCCAAAGCGCGGTCTGGATGACGACGGGAGCGATCGCGCCCGCGACCGAAAACCAGACGTTCGCGCGGTACTCGAGCCCGGCCTTGACCCCGGTCCCGAAGCACTTGGCGTACTTGAGGGCGATCGCGGCGTCAGGCATGGAGACCCTCCCCGCGATAAAGCCGCGCGATCCCTTCCTCGAGAGGCATGTCCTCAATCGTGAGGTCGGTCACCGGGAGCTCGTCGAGCGCGCGGCGCGAGAAGTTCCTGACCTCCGAGCGGTCGATCTCGAACACGGCGCGCGAGTCCTCGATCGCCCGGAAACCGGGATAGCGCGCGAGCGTCGCCTGGGCGACGTCCTCGGAGAGGACGAGGCTCACGGTCTTCCGCTCGGCGAGCGTGGCGTTCACGCCCGAAAGCGCGCCGTCGTACACGACCGAGCCGTGGTTGATGAGGATGATGCGCTCGCACAGGTCCTCGATGTCGGAAAGATAGTGGCTCGTGAGCATCACCGTCGTGCCGAAGCGCGCGTTGAGGCCCTTGAGGAGGTCGCGGATCGCGCGTTGGGAGATGATGTCGAGCCCGATCGTCGGCTCGTCGAGGAAGAGCACCGCGGGCTTGTGAAGGAGCGCGGCGATGATTTCCATCTTCATCCGCTCGCCGAGCGAGAGGCGGCGGACCTGCACCTTGAGCTGTTCCTCGATGCCGAAAAGGGAGACGAGCTCGTCGAGGGTGCGCTTGTACTCGGCGCGGTCGATCTCGTAGATCGCGCGGTTGAGGTCGAAGGACTCGATCGCGGGAAGGTCGGGCCAAAGCTGGCTCCGCTGTCCCATGACGATCGAGATCCGGCGGCGGAAATCCTTCTTGCGCGCCCAGGGCACGAACCCGAGGACGCGCGCGGAGCCGGAACTCGGGTGCATGATCCCCGAAAGCATCTTGAGGGTCGTCGTCTTCCCCGCCCCGTTCGGCCCGAGAAAGCCGACCGTCGTCCCCTCCTCGATCGCGAAGCTCACGTCCTTCACCGCTTCCTTGACGAGGGTTTCGCGGTTCACGAAGTTGCGGAGCGAGCCGGTGAGGCCCTCGGGTTTTTCATAATAGGTAAAATTGCGGCAAAGGCCTTCGACCTCGATGATGGACATGCTCTGCTCCTTTTCGCCTCGTGCGGAGGGCTGACGATCAGGGCGCCAATGGCATGGGTGTCGTTACGCCCAATAGCCCTTAGTGTCAGTGTATGCCCTCGCGCGCGGTTTGTGCCATTCGGTTTTTTCCCCGATAGTCCCGCTAGTTGTATGCACCCTCAGTGTAGGACTATTTGTTTCTCCTGTCAACATATAAAGCACGATAGATGCTGTTCGGATTACGTATGTCCGTCTGACGCCCCTACCCTCGTCGGCTCGGATCGTCCCCGTCCATGACCGGCCCCTCGCCGATCATCATCACGCCCTTGTAATATCGTTCCTGTATCGACTCGGCCTTTGCCTTCCAGGCTTCAAGCCCATGAGCCGTTTGATAGGCGAGATGGAATATCTTTATATTGTGGGGGAGGGTTTCCGCGCGATGGGCGGCCGGATTGAGGCGTTCGCAGGGGAAATCCCGGCACTGGTGGCAAAAATCGACGCCCCGTTCCGTGGCGCACCGCCAGGTCGCGCAGGTCACGCCGAGGGCGGGGCATTCCCCCTTCACCTCACGGCAGCCGGGGCAGGGGATTTTCTCCGCCGGGAAGCCCTTGGCGAGCAGGGCATCCCTGATCGCCGGATTATCCTTCGCTTTCACGCAGACGCAAATCGCGCAATACGTGCCGCACGGGGCAGCCATCCTGTTTTCGTCGGAAATGGTCATGGTTTCGTTCTCCTTACCCAATTGGACGAACGAAGCCCTATCCGGTTACTTTTTTATCGCGCGCTTTCGCGCGAGCGCGCGAATTCCCCGAAACCCGCGCGGATCCTGCACGTTTCCCGCGCCGCGCGCACGGACCGCGCGATCAGAGCGAGAACCATTGCTTTCGCGCTATCCCGTCGCGAAGGCGGCGCGTGAAGAGCTCCTCGGCTGACGCGTCAAAGGCCGCGCGATAGAGATTTCTCATATCGAGGAGAGTTCCGATTTCCGCGCGAACGCGCTCGGCGCGCCTGACGAGCTCATCCTCGTCGCGCGGGCGCGAGACGATCCCCCGCTCGATTCCGAACCGAACCCATTGCCGGCACGAGCAGGGATTATCTGCCCGGATGAGATCGCACCGGTCGTTGAGGTAGCCGTCCAGCCTCTTTCGCGCGCGAAAGAGGCTCGCCTTCACCGCGTTCGCCTCGATGCCGAGTATCGCCCCGATATCGCGCTGCGAAAGGCCCATGACGTGGCTGAGGCAGAATACCTGCCGCTGCCGCCGGGGAAGGCACTCGGTAAAGCAGAAAAGGCACTTCGTCCGGATATCTTCGGTAAGCGCGAGCGTAAGTGGATCGTCGCCGGGATTTTTGTCGATGATCTCGTCCTCGGTGAGACCCATGTCCTCGACGAAGATCTCGATGGGGAGCCGACGTCGTCGCCTGATCCGGTCGGTCGCGACGTTCATGCACACGCGATAGAGCCAGGTCGACCAGGCACACTCCCCGCGAAACGAGGAAATCGCGGCGTACGCCCGGCAAAACGCGTCCTGCACGACCTCGCTCGCGTCGTCGGGATTCCCCGTCATCGCGAGGGCAAGTCTGAGCAGTTTCGGCGCTTCATCGCGGTACGCACGCTCGAATTCGGCTTTCGAGACTTCCATGACGCCGAGTATAGCACGGGTCACGACCGCTCGTCCCGCCGCCGGGACGGGACGGATCCCCCCGGTTACCGAAACACCGAGCGGAGAAACGGGATGTAGCTTTCCGCGATCATGGCGTCGGTAACCAGGTGTCCCGCGTTGTATTCGCGAATATCCACCGGTATGCCCGCCTTTCCCATCCGGTCCGCGATAAAGCGGGTCCCGCGGATGATCCAGCCGTACCCGTCCCGGTTACCGTACGCGAGCGAAACGAGCTTCAGCGTATGCGGCCGGGCAGCGTACGCCGCGAGTCGGGCGTCCACGCTTCCGAAGCCCTTTTGCCATTCGGCGACGAGCGCGGCATCCCCCTCCGAGCCGTCAAGCTTCGGGACGCGGGCATGGGGCGGCGGCAGCGCGAGGTCGGGGGCGAAGGCGGCGCCGTACGCGTTCCGGTAGGTCGCGTTCCACCCGGGAATGGTGTCCGTGACGCCGTTTTCGTCCCAGGCGCCCGGACAGCTTACCCACGCGCCCGAGAAAACGTCGGGCCTGTGGAGCGCGATGCCCCAGGCGCCGAAACCGCCCATCGAATAGCCCGCGAGCGCGCGGCCTTCGCGGGTCGGAATGGTCCTGAATCGCGCGTCGACGAGGGCTACGGCCTCCTCCGCGACAAGGTCTTCCCAGTTCCCGGTCGCGATCGAGTTCGCGTAGAAAGAGCCGCCGAGACTGTTCCCGCCCTCGACCGAGACAACGATGACCTCGGGAACATCGGGGGCCACGGTCGCCTTGGTGCGCAGGGTAAGGATCATCGACATCGCCCCGTCGCCGAAGCCGTGAAGGGCATACACGACCGGATAGCGTCGGGCCCCCGACGTTTTGTAGCTCGCGGGGAGCGAGACGAAAATCTCCGCTTCGGCCTTCTTCTCGAGCTTTCCGGCGGCGATCGCCGGGGACTCGATCCTGAATTTCAGGAGATTATCCGCGCGTTTCGTTTTCTCGATGACGCGCGGACCCGAAGGGGCGCACGAGGACGCGATGACAAGGGTCGCGATCGCGAGGATCGCCTGAATGATCTTTTTCATGACTATACCATAATCCATTTCGACCGACGCGAATGAGCCGTTCTTGCGCAATACGCGCGACGGACGCTACACTATTCCCATGCGGGATCAATACCTTTCGATCCTCGAGCGGGTCGTCGCCCGCGTCGAGCGCTCGCTCGCCGAACCCCTCAGCCTCGACGAGCTGTCCAAAGAGGCGGCGCTTTCGAAATTCCACCTTCACCGCGTCTTCCGCGCGCTCGCCGGGATTCCGCTCGCCGAATACGTTCGCCGGCGCCGCCTCGCGGAAAGCCTTGCGGCGCTCGCCGATCCCTCGCGTTCGGTGCTGGAGGTCGCCCTCGAAAGCGGCTTCTCTCACGAGCAAAGCTACATTCGCGCGTTCAAGGCGCGATGGGGGCTCACCCCCGGCTCCTGGCGCACGAGAAAACCCCTCCTCGAGGTCACCGAACCGATCGTGATGGAGTGCCTCACCTCCGTCGGCGAGGAAAGCGCCCTCCTCGCCCCCCGCCTCGTGGTTCGACCGCCGATGAGCCTGTGCGGCGTCCTCCACCTCGTTACCGACGCCGAAAACGCGTCCGACGACACCGTCGCGCGGGTCGCGAACCGCTTCTTCGCCGAGGATTTCCCCCGCATCGCGGATATCGCGTTTTCGGACCGATACGTCGGGTACGTCGAGCATTGCCCCGACCCCGCCGACAACCGCTACCACGCCTGCGCGGAGCTCAGGAAAACGCCGAAGCGGGAGCCGCCCGAGGGGATGCGGCACGTCAGGATCGAGCGGGGAAGTTTCCGCGAATTCCTCCTCGTCTCGCGCGTCCATCCCTCCCGTCTCGGATGGAAAGACGTCTCGGCGCTCTATCACGCGGTCTGGGGCGACTGGCTACCGCGCCATGTCGAATGCGCCCGCGCGGGTTGGCACCTCGAATACGTGGACCTTTCGGCGGCGGCCGAGGATTACGGCGAATTCAGAATCTTGCTGCCAATCGGGTAAAGTAAACTATTCCTTCCTTTTATTTTCTGCTATAGTGGCCGGACATATTCACTTAATCCAAGGGAGATAACCTATGAGCGAAAATACATCGGATGACTCGGGATTCGCGTCAATGTTCGAGCAGAGCCTCAAGAAAACGGCCAAGCTCGTTCCCGGCCAGCCGGTAGAGACGACGATCGTTTCCATCTCGAATGACACGATATTCCTCGAGCTTTCCGGCAAGAGCGAGGGCGTCCTCGATCGCGCCGAGCTCACCGACAAGGAAGGAAAGCTTTCCGTCAAGGAGGGGGACACGATCAAGGTGTACTTCCTCGGCGCGAAGAACGGCGAGATGCGCTTCACCGCGCGCATCAAGGGCGAGTCGGCGAACAACGAGATGCTCGAGAACGCCTTCAAGAGCGGCATCCCGGTCGAGGGCACCGTCGAGAAGGAGATCAAGGGCGGCTACGAGGTAAAGATCGGCGACGCCCGCGCGTTCTGCCCCTTCTCCCAGATGGGCGGCAAGCGCGAGGAAAACGCCGAGAGCCCGGTCGGCAAGAAGCTCACCTTCAAGATCCAGGAATACGCCGAGAAAGGCCGACGCGTCGTCGTGTCGAACCGCGCGATCGTCGCCGAGGAAAAGCAGAAACAGCTTGAAGGCCTCCGAGAGACCCTCCACGAGGGCATGACCGTCAAGGGAACCGTCGTCTCGATCCAGGACTTCGGCGCCTTCGTCGACGTGTCCGGCTTCAAGGCCCTCCTCCCCGTCTCCGAGCTCGCGCGCACCCGCGTCGAGGACGTGAAGTCCGTCGTGAGCGAGGGCCAGGAGATCGAGGCCCAGATCATCAGGATCGACTGGAAGGCCGAGCGCATGACCTTGAGCCTCAAGGCACTCCTCGCCGACCCGTGGGAAGGCGTCGCCGCCCGTTTCCCGAAGGGCTCGAAGCACCAGGGAAAGATCTCCCGCATCGCGGACTTCGGCGCCTTCGTCACCCTCGAGCCGGGCATCGACGGTCTCCTCCACATCTCGGAGCTCCGCGGCGACGACAAGTTCGGCGACGCGCTCTCCTCCGTCAAGAAGGGCGAGACGATCTCGGTCGTCATCAAGGAAGTCGACGCGAAGAATCGCCGCATCTCGCTCAAGCAGGTCTCCGCCTTCGACGAGGATACCGCCGCGCAGTCCTACATGAAGGGAGACGCCTCGGGCGACACCTACAATCCTTTCGCCGCCCTTCTCAAGAAGAAATAAGCGATCTTGAGCGACCGGGAGTAACACCGGGATCGAACCAGTACCCCCCGCGAATGCATCGGTCGATAGCGGGCTGCATGGCATAAGCAGGCATTGCGCCGCGAGACTTTTCGTCCCGCGGCGTTTTTTTTTCGGTAGCGCGCGACGCGGCGCCACGGTTTCCTCCATTGTAAAATGACGCGACGTCCCTCTCCCTGACGAGGCGGCGCGCGGCATACAGTCTTATACTTTAAGTTAGCCACCTCTTACATACGGCAATAGTGCGTATTCCGGGCGAACCGGATGGCTAAGGAGGTTCGTATGAAAATGCGCATACAACGCATCGCGTTGATTCTCGCGGGACTGGCCGCGATCGTATTTCTCCCGATCGCGGGTTGCGGAGGGGGCTCGTCGAGCGACAGCCCGGCCGAGCCGGCGGGAGTTCCGGGCTTTGCCCGGGGCGTCATAACCGCGAAAGGAAGCGTTTTCGTGAACGGGATCGAGTACGACACGAGCGCCGCGACGGTTACCCTCGATAATCTGAGCGGCGACGACAGCGGTCTTGCGGTCGGCATGATCGTCGACATCAAGGGACATATCGACACGGCGACGGGGCTCGGAACGGCTGACGCGATCGTCTACGCCTGCTCCATCGACGGAACGATCGACGCGGAAAGCATCGACCCGGTCGCGGGCACCTTCGAGGTATTCGGGCAGGCGATTCTCACCGACCTGACGACCGTATACGACGATACGACCGGGTTAGCGGGAACGAATCCGCTCGTCGCCGGTGACCGCGTGGAAATCAGCGGCACGCGCAAGGGTTCCTCGATTCTCGCGAGCAGGGTCGAGCTGAAAAACGGGTCCGGCGAGGACTTCAAGCTGCGCGGCACCGTCAGTTCGCTCACGGGATCGGGATTCAACCTGACCCTGGAAGGCGGCACGGTATTCGCGATCACGTATACCGGCACGCTCGAGGCCGGCATCGCGAACGGTTCGACGGTCAAGATCGAGACGAGCTCGGCACCGACGGGACTTTCGCTTTCCGTCGCCGCGGATAAAATCGAGGCCGCGTACGAGTTGAGCGCCGAGGACGGTGACAGGATCGAGGTCGAGGGCATAGTTTCGGGATTCACCGCCGGATCGCCGACGACGTTCACCGTCGACGGTATCGCCGTCAGCGCGTCTTCCGCCCTCGCGACCGGCGTCTCCGACGGAATCGAGGTACAGGTCGAGGGTACCATGTCAGGGAGCGTTCTCGTCGCCACCTCGATCGAGATATCGGAGAGCGCCGATCTCGAGCTGAAGGGCGTCGTGACCGCGCCGAACCCGGCAACCGGCACGTTCAAGCTCAACGGGGCGACGGTGTATACCGGCCCGGAAACGATATTCGTGGACGACAGCGATACCCCGGTTGCCCTGTTCGGCATCGACGATTTCGCCGCGGGCAATACGGTAGAGCTCAAGGGATATATCGACGACGCGTCCCGGCTTTTCGCCGCGAAGATCGAGCGCCATACCGGCGAGACCGAAGCTGAATTGCAGGGACTCGTTTCGGCGAAATCCGGCACGAGCGTGACGGTTTACGGCCTGGTCATCGACACCACCCCGCTTTTCGGGAATACCGGCGATCGCGATTCCTTCCTCGCGACCGTGACTGCGGGCGCAACCGCGGTGAAGGTCGTCGGAACGGTAAGCGGGACCGCGGTTACCTGGACGAGCATCGAAGTTGACGACTGAATCGTGCCCGGACAACGCGAGTCGGTAAGGCGCTCGAGGGATGCCTCTTTGCCGTCCCGCCGCGCCTTCCGTGGCGCGCGTCAGCGGGCCTTCGCGCCGAGCACGGCCGAAAGCGCGAAGGTTCCGTCCTTGCGCTCGCAATGGAGGGCGCCGTTATACCGCTCGGCTATCGCGGCGATGCTTTCAAGCCCGATACCCGCGCGAGCGCCCTTGCTCGACGGAAAGAATCCCTCGCGCTCTTCGGGTAACGGCTGATAGCAGTTCTCGATCCTGACGACGAGCCGGTCATCGTCGGTTCGGGCCTTGATGACGATGAACCTCCGCGAATATCGCTCGGATTCGGCCGGAATGCGCTGGCACGCCTCGATCGCGTTCTCCAGCGCGTTTCCGAAAAGCGCGCAAAGCTCGTAGTCGTCGATCCCCGCGTCGGGCGCGATATCGATATCGGTCGAGACGGAAATCCCCTTTCCCTCCGCTATCTCCACATACCCGCCGATGACCGCGTTCGCGACGGCGTTCCCGCAATATCGCCTCGGAGCCCTGGCGACCTCTTCCCCGAGGAGACGGTCGAGGTATTCGCGAAGCGAGGCGCCGTCCCCCGCGTGCGCGAGGGTCGAAAGGACCACGTAGTGATGCCGGGCGTCGTGCGTGAGTTTCGCCTGCGCGACGATTCCCTTCTCGACCTCGGTGTAATACTTCTTCTGGAGACTCACGATCCGTTCCGCGTTCTCGAGCCGCGCCTCGTACTGCGAGCGCTTGTAGAGCGCGTTGAAATTCGACGCCATGACGTAATAGGAAAAAACGGTAAAGGCCTCGAACAGGACCATCCCGAAGACCTTCGCGCCCGACAGGGAGGTGTCGAAGGGGGTGAAAAGCAGGCTGAGAAGCGCGAAGGCCATGACCGGAAACGCGACGTACGCGGGATTCCCCCGCGACAGGCGCTGGAGCAAGGTACGGTACCCGTCGCGCGCGAACCGGAAAAACGCGACGAGAACGATGATCGCGCTCCCGATATAGAGAAAATACCGCGCGGGATAGACAGCCCCTTCCCCCCTTATCCATATGGCGAGGTAATTGCACAGCGACGACAGAAAGGTCGTGACGCCCCATGACGTAAAGCAGAAAAAAACCTTCTGCGCAGGGCTCTCCGTGAAGAGCAGCATGCAGGGGACGAAAAGCGGCAAGGTACACAGATAGGTGAGGTACAGGGCCCGTACCCCGAGTCTGCTCATGAGGACGAACAGGGCGAAAGCGCACGCGAACGACAGAAGGCGAACGACGACATGCTCCGGCACGGAGCGGCGTCCGGTGAGCGTCCCGTACTCGACGATGGTCTGAATCGCGTAGGTAATCAACGGAATGACTGGGCTAAATAGCATCGAAACTCGTATCCTCCCGGAAGGAAACTTGAAAAAAACGACCGTATGCATGATACTACCGGACAGGGCATATTTTGTCCGCATGAGGTAAAATCTTTGTTAACAATTGGCGCTTGCGACGACGAAGCACGCGAGCTTGATTCGATTGAGACATTGGTCGGGAAATGGGGCGAAACGAGGCGATACCCCCTCACCCTCAGACGCTTCGACTGCGGGGAGAAACTCCTCGCCGCCATCGCCTTAGGCGAACGATTCGACATGATATTCCTCGACATCATCATGGGCTCGAGAGACGGCGTCTCCGTCGCGAGGGAAATCAGGAAAACGGACCGGGACTGCGCGATCGTTTTCACCACGAACTCGCGCGATCACGCGATCGACGGCTTCGGCGTGCGCGCCACCCACTACCTGCTCAAACCCGTCGCCGAGGCGGAGCTTTTCGAGGCCCTTGACCGGGCCATGCGCGATCGCGCGGGCTCGGGCGCGAAACGCGTTCAGATAACGACGCGACACGAGATGCACAGCCTCGACCTACGGGACATCCGTTACGCGGAGAGCCGAGCCCGCATCGTTACCGTCCACACCCGTTCGGGGGTCGACATCGCCTATTACGACAAACTCGACAACTTCGAGCGCATGTGCGACGACGAACGCTTCCTTCGCTGCCATAAAAGCTTCCTGGTGAATCTCGACTGCGTGCGGTCGATCGTGAACGCGGTCGTCAGGCTCGATTCGGGCGAGGAAATTCCCGTCAGCAAGAGCCTTGCCGACGTCAAGGCGCGTTTCGCCGCCCATATCGCGAAAGCCCTGTGATTGAGGCCGGAGCAGGCGCCGGGCGGCGCTTCCCCGGTCCGAATGTCAATACTTCGGTTTCCTCGGCGAGACCGTGCCGTCGGTCGCGAGCATCTCGATCATCTCGTCGAGCTTGTCTTCCCCGAAGAAATTCGCGTGATGGGCCGAGGTGACCGAGGTCGCGGTCTCGACGTGCTTGAGCGGACACCAGCTCGACTCGATCTGCTCGAGATTCCCCGCGAGCGAGTACGCGTAGAGTTTCGCGCCGCGGATGAGCGTCCTCATGACAAGTGAGTGCGTTCCCGCGTAATTCGAGTCCCTGAGCTCCCGGCGAAGCTCGCCGAGTTTCACGATGTGCATCCCCAAAAAGAGCGCGATCACGACGAAGAGGATCTTGCTCATGACGAAGCTGAAAAAGAGGAAGACCGCGAGGCAAACCGCGTAGAGGGCGACGACGATCTTGGCGAGGATATTGCCCTTCCTGAAATCCGCTTGAGCCAATTCGTCGAGTTCGTCGTTCCACATCTTGGCCGTCCCGTTCGCGTAGGCGCAAAACTGGCAGTTGATCTTGTCGAACGCGCGCATGCGGCTCACCTTGCCCCGATCGAAGAGCATGTAATCGCCGACCCTGAATTTCTTGAGACCGAAAAGCGGCGCGAGCATCGCCCGATACAGTACGACGATGACCGTCAAATGAAGCATGATGAACTCGAACACGCTCAAATACTGGAGAAATCCCCCGATAAAGGTACGGATGAACCCGATGCGCTTGACGTGCGTCCAGAAGATCGAGGCGGCGATGTGCGGCCGCCCGTCGCGCGAGCCCTTCCCGTTCACGTCGGTCTGACCCGATCCCGCGCCGCTTGCATCGTTTTTCATGATGAACTCCTTTTATCCCGTGACGCGTCCGGCAGGTACACGCTCGGTTCCCTATCGGACACGGGAGTACGGCAAAGGTTTCAAAAAACGCGAACACTCTTAAAAAAAAGCCGCGAACCCCTTCAGGCTCGCGGCTTCCTTGAAGGCTCGCGATACGAACCCTCAAACGGCAACGCGTTCTTTCTTCATTGAAGAATCCGGCAAAGCCGGATTCTTCGGAAGAAATAATTGGCTTTAGCCAATTATTTCTTCATGGCTTCCGAGATCGCGACCGCGACCGACACCGAGGCGCCGACCATCGGGTTGTTACCCATGCCGATGAGGCCCATCATCTCGACGTGCGCGGGAACGGAGGAAGAACCGGCGAACTGCGCGTCGGAGTGCATGCGGCCCATGGTGTCGGTCATGCCGTAGCTGGCGGGACCGGCGGCCATGTTGTCGGGATGGAGGGTGCGGCCCGTACCGCCGCCCGAGGCGACGGAGAAGTACTTCTTGCCCTTGTCGGTGGTTTCCTTTTTATAGGTACCGGCGACGGGGTGCTGGAAACGGGTGGGATTGGTGGAGTTTCCGGTGATGGAAACGTCGACGCCTTCCTTCCACATGATCGCCACGCCCTCGCGGACGTCGTCGGCGCCGTAGCAGCGGACCGCGGCCTTCTCGCCCTCGGAGTACTTGTACTCCTTGACGACCTTGAGCTCGCTCGTGTAGTAGTCGAACTGGGTCTGGACGTAGGTGAAGCCGTTGATGCGGCTGATGATCTGCGCGGCGTCCTTACCGAGACCGTTGAGGCACACCTTGAGCGGGGTCGATCGGGCGCGGTTGGCGCTCCGGGCGATACCGATGGCGCCTTCGGCGGCGGCGAAGGACTCGTGACCGGCGAGGAAGCAGAAACACTTCGTCTCGTCGGAAAGGAGCATCGCGGCGAGGTTGCCGTGACCGAGGCCGACCTTGCGGTCGTCCGCGACGGAGCCGGGGATGCAGAACGCCTGGAGGCCCTCGCCGAGGGTCTTGGCGACGGACACCGCGTCCTTCTCGCCCTTCTTAATCGCGATCGCGGCGCCCACGATGTAGGCCCACTTCGCGTTCTCGAAGCAGATCGGCTGGATCTTCGTGACGATGTCTCCGACGTCGACGCCCTTATCGTCGCAAACCTTCTTCGCGTCCTCGATCGAATTGATGCCGTATTTCTTCAGCAGGGGAAGAATCTGGTCAACTCTGCGCTCGTAGCTTTCAAACAATGCCATATATTCCTCCCTTCCTTACTCGTGCCTGGGGTCAAGCTGCTTCGCGGCTTCCGCGAACCGACCGTAGGTGCCCTTCGCCTTGGCGAGCGCCTCGTTGGCGTCGACTCCCTTCTTGATCGCGTCCATGAACTTTCCGAGGCTCACGAACTCGTAACCGATGATCGCGCCTTCCTTGTCGACGCCGACGCGGGTGACGTAGCCTTCGGCCATCTCGAGGTAGCGCGGACCCTTCTTGAGGGTCGCGTACATCGTGCCGACCTGGCTGCGGAGTCCCTTGCCGAGATCCTCAAGACCGGCGCCGATCGGGAGTCCGTCCTCGGAGAACGCCGACTGGCTGCGGCCGTAGATGATCTGGAGGAAAAGCTCGCGCATCGCGGTGTTGATCGCGTCGCACACGAGGTCGGTGTTCATCGCCTCGATGATGGTCTTGCCGATGAGGATCTCGGCGGCCATCGCGGCGGAGTGGGTCATGCCGGAGCAGCCGATCGTCTCGACGAGGGCTTCCTGGATGATCCCTTCCTTGATGTTGAGGCTGAGCTTGCACGCGCCCTGCTGGGGGGCGCACCAACCCACGCCGTGGGTAAATCCGGAAATGTCCTTCACTTCCTTCGCCTGCACCCATTTTCCCTCCTGCGGGATCGGGGCGGGGCCGTGATAGGCCGCCTTGGCGAGAGGACACATGTGTTCCACTTCAGTGGTATAAAGCATGCTTTTCTCCTTGAAAAAAGTTTGAAAACCGTAGTTGGTAGTTCAAGTTTGGGTGTGATTGTATAAAAAAAGGTCAATAAAATCTATAGGCCGGGCGGCTCTCCAAGACGAATACTTCCCGTCCGCGGAACGGGACCCGATGAGGGGAATGAGGGGGAAGTCTCCCCCTGGCTCCGGCTTCCGGCCGCCTTTCGCGTCCGGCGATCCTCCGCCACCCCCTCGACGGGGACTAACGGCGGGACCTCAACTCATCGCCTGAAGATCGCTATCGGGTAAAACCGTTCTTGATCGGAACGAGGTTCCACCCGATTCCGAGCTGGCCACGGGAGTTATTTCCCCATGCCCACAGGGAGCCATCCGTCTTGAGCGCGAGAACCTGCCCTCCCGACGCGGCGATAGTTTCCCAATCCCGGTCCGACCCGATCCGCGCGGGAGTCGAACGGGCGGTTACCGTTCCGTCGCCGAGCTGTCCCGTGGAATTGCTTCCCCATGCCCAAAGGCTGCCGTCGGCCTTGATCGCGACGGTGAATGTACTGCCGGACGCGACGGTCTTCCAGTCATAATCCGTACCGATTCGTCTCGGAACGTTTCTATAGACTGTCGTACCGTCCCCGAGCTGCCCGTTTGCATTATCCCCCCAAGCCCACAGGCTCCCGTCATATTTAATCGCGCACGTGTGGTAATACCCCGCGGATACCCTTGCCCAGGTATTCTCCGCTCCGATGCGCACTGGGCTCAGCCGCTCAGTCGTCGTGCCGTCACCCAGGTATCCGGACCTATTCGCTCCCCACGCCCACAAACTGCCGTTCGTTTTGATCGCGATGATAAAACCGGAGCCCATCGATATGTCTTGCCAATCGGAATCCAGGTTGATTTTGCAAGGCGTCGTTTCATCGTTTTTCGTTCCGTTTCCCAACTGCCCGTACCCGTTATATCCCCAACACCAAAGGGTCCCGTCGGTTTTCAACGCCGCGGAAGAGATACCGAACGCAGTAGCCCGCGCCCAATCGGTATCCGCCCCTACGCGCGACAGCGTGGAGGAATTCGCAGTCGTTCCGTTCCCGTGCTGGCCCTTGCTGTTGTCCCCGCATGCCCAGAGCGTTCCGTCGTTTTTTATGGCGATCGTGTGATCTCCGCCTGACGATACGTCTTTCCAGTCCTCAACGGATTCCACGAGCGCGGGTTCAGGCACGAAGGTTTTGCCGAATATACCCAATTGATCGACGCTATTATCACCCCATGCCCAGAGGCTACCGTCCGACGCGATCGCGAATGAGGAAAACACTCCGGTAGCGATTCGAGCCCAGGAAACCAAGTTTCCGACTCGAGTCGGATTTAGCGCCGAGGAACTGGTGCCGTTCCCGTAATGACCCGCGTCGCTACTCCCGCACACCCAGATGTCGTCGGCGCTGTCGAGCGCGATGAAATACCTGTTTCCCATCGAGCCGGTTTTCCAGGAACGTCCGGTATCGACCTTCATCGGGCTAAGCCGTGTCTCGAGCGTCCCGTCGCCGAGTTGACCGAAGTCGTTTAAGCCCCAACACCAAATACTCCCGTCCTTTTTGATCGCGACGGTATTTTGCGGACACGCCGTCGCGCTTTTCCAGTCCGCAGCCGTGCCGATCCGAGTCGGCGCGGTTTTAATCGCTTTCGTGCCGTCGCCGATTTTTCCCCACGTATTATCTCCCCAAACCCAGAGACTTCCGTCGGTTTTTACCGCGACCGTATGCGAGTACGCCGAGACGCTTTGCCAGTCGTCATCGAAACCGACTCGAGCGGGAACGAATCGGTTATCGGTGGTGCCTATGCCGAGTTGCCCCTCCGAATTCCCCCCCCAAGCCCAAAGGCTTCCGTCGGTCTTCAGCGCGCAGGTATACCCGCCGCCGGCCGCAACGACCGACCAATCGCCGTCGTAACCGAGCCGGGTCGGCACGTTTTGGCTTACCGTACCCCCATCGCCGAGCTGACCGCGATTATTGATTCCCCACCCCCATAAACTGCCGTCGGATTTTATCGCGAACGCATGGTACGAACCCGCCGAAACGCTCACCCAATCGGTATCGAGACCGATTCGTCCCGGACTCGCGCGATTCGTGGTCGTACCGTCTCCGAGTGTCCCGTTCGCGTTGCTTCCCCAGGACCATAAACTTCCGTCTGCCTTGATCGCGAAGGTGACCACGTCTTTACTCGACACGCAGACCCAATCGGTTTCAGTCCCTACCTGTACCGGGCTGAGCCGAATCCCGCCCGAAACGCCGATCCCGAGTTGCCCCGCATTATTATTGCCCCATGCCCACAGGGATCCGTCCCCGCGGATCACGAACGAGGAATCGTATCCCGCGACCAACGGCGCCGTGTCTTGACCTCGAATCCATCTCGCGTAAAGCGTGAGCGTACCCGCGGTCGACGGGGTAATCGCCGGCATTCGTTTCGTGAGACTCACGTCGGCATACCATCCGCCAAAAATCGCGTGAGGCATCGAGGGCGCGGAAAAAATCAAGCCTGCGTCGTTGATCGTGTACGTCGAAGGATTCGCCGCGTTCTGCGTTCCGCCGCCGAGTTCATACGCGATCGAGTAGGTTTCGAGGCTCCACCCCGCGTAGAGCGTCCGCGATCCGGTAATCGTCTCGGCTGAAAAGTCGAACGAAACGGTTCGCCCTGAATCGGAGAACCAACCCGTGAAAGAATAACCGATTTTTGTCGGATCCGAAGAAGGCCGTGCCGCGTGTCCGCCCTCGAGAACCGTCTGCGGCGCGACGATAGAGCCACCCGCCGTGTCAAAGCTGACCGCATGCGCGGGCACCGCGCTCCACTTCGCGTACGCCGTGAGGTTTGACGTGACCACGCTCGCGTTCGTGAACTCCGTTCCGGCGCCGTTATCTTCGGTCCACCATCCGGCGAAATACCATCCGGATCGTGACGGCGCCGAAGGAAGCGCGCTGACGGTATGCGATGGGGCGTTTACGACCATGAACGCGGGAACGGGCGCGACGTCGGCGCCTTCCGCGCTAAAATCAACGCGCCACGACCAGGTCTCCTCCTTCGGTGTCGTCTTGTCGGAACTGACTGGATTCGAGCAGGAAAGGACCAGTAAAATCGAAAGTGCCGCATACGCGCGCAGTAAAGCCGTGAAAACCGTCATTTGCTTTCGTCTTATATTCATTTTTTGTACCCTTGCTTTTTTTTCATGAGCTTGATAGTACTGAAAAGTACCACAGTAACAAAGATTACTCAGCATCCACCCGCTGCTGAACCATGGAGTTCCCGAGCGGTATCGCCTTCAGGTAGCTGCAGGCGCCGTGACGGTTTGGGTATCCGAATCGACGCTTCCGAATACAACCGGAACTGAACGTTACCAAACCGAAATTCCGACAGGTAACCGGGTCGTCGGTCAATGAAGAACTCATTAAATTCGAAAAGTCAAACGCAAACACGATAACCAGGAAGAAACCGATTATGCCTTAACCATGAATTATTTGATCTTCCCCACTTTTGGTTTATAAATCATAGTATATCCACCATTAATTACAGAGCCGGCATATCCCGATTACTCATTGTCCGGTTACCGCAAGCTGGAATCCGCCGGCGCCCGACGTATTACCCAAGGCATCCCTCACGTAGACGAAATAGTATGTGTCTCCAGTCGAGATTAACACGTCAAAAACCGGTGAGGCTTGAAAAACCGTACCATCGAGGCTGTACTCAACAACACCGGTCTGATCATTTGCCGATACACTTAAGGAATAGGTATTTCCCGCGGTCAACGTCGCGTGTCCTCCGGAGACATACAGAGTACCGTCCACGGTAACGTTATCAACGCTCGGCGGGCTAACATCCAGCACCGTCGTGAAATTGATCGTGGTGACGTTACCCGCGCGATCGCTGACGGATATCCACGAGGCGCCCGCCGTTTGATACGTAGCGGGAGTTCCGGCAACATTCCATCCGGCCGCCGAAGAACCGTTGATATCCGAACCGGTATCGGAAGAATTGCAATAGAGAGTTCCCGCGCCGGTCGTATATACCGTCGAGCCGTTCATGACCGTTCCGCCCAAGACATACGTAAACGATTCAGGAGTGATGGTGAGCGTCGGCTTCGTCATGTCGAGCGTGATTTGTGCCGACGCTTCGCCGCTCGCGTTCCCCTCGTCGTCGGTAATCGTGAAGGTTACCGTCTTGCTTCCGTCGCCCGCGGGGAGATTGATTCCGGATATCGCTATCGTGCCCGAGACCGTCACGGGATCGGTTAGCGTCAAGGTCGATCCCGAAACCGTAGGCGTCAGGATCGAAGCGCCGATAAGTATCTTCGGCGAGGTGAACGACGCCGCGCCCGAAACGATGATTGAACGTATTCCCCGCCCAAGCTCGGAAACCGTCATCAGCGCGTTCGTCGCGAGGATCGTGTTGGAGTACTGGCTCTGGAACGCGGGAGTAACAATCGTGGGGGCCGTCTGGTCTCGCCATATCGCGTAGAGGGTCACGTTGCCCGCGCCGAGTGTGTAGGGGTACCCCGCGGGATATTCCGGGGTCGTCGCGGCCGAAAGGGCCGACCAGCCCTGGAAGGTATAGCCTGAACGGTTAAAGCCGTTCGCGGCGAGCGCTATCGTCGCGCCGGAAGGACCCGATTGCGCGTTCATGCTGCCCGAGCCGCCGTTTCCGTCGTAGGTGATCGTGCGGACCGTCGAGGGCGCCGCCCAGATCGCGTAGAAAACCGGGTCTCCGTCGCCGACGGTAAACGAGTCACCGGGATAGAATTCGGGGACGGTGGCATCCGGGATCGTCGCCCAACCGAGGAAGGTGCTGCCCGTGTTAGAAAAGCCGTTCTCGGGGAGCGCAATCGACGAGCCCTCGAGGACCGACCGCGAGGCCATGCTCCCGGTGCCGCCATTCGCGTTGAAGGTAACCGTGCGTATCATGGTGAGCGTCGGCAGGAACGAGCAGCTTACGTTAAGACCGGAAAATTCGACGTACGCGTAGTACTCGTCGTCGCCTGTCCACTCGACGCTCCGGGAAACGCTTTCGCCGTTAAGCAACGAAGCCGCGGGATTTTCGCGGGCGACGAATCTGCCGCTCGCGTCATAAAGGCCGATACCGCTCACGGTTACGGGATACGCGTCGGTATTCCTCACCGTCATCCTGAGCGCCCGCACCATGCCGGCGCCGTCGGTCGGGAACTTCGAAAGAAGACCGGAAACCTTGACGAACCGGCGGGTAACGCCCGAGGGCAATCCGGCGATATCGACGAATCCGTCGGTATTCGGCTCGAGCGCGGTAAGGGGAACGAGACTCGCCTTGATCGCGTTATTCTTCCCCCAAACGACCGTGAAATCGGCGACGTACCCGACCGAAGCCGCGTCGCGGACGCCGGGAGAATCGGCAAGGGCGGTCTGGGTCGCGAGACGCATCCCCTCGGCGCTCTGCGTCTCGGGTATGATCGGCGACAGCGGTGAGGAGGGAAGGTCGGCTACGAAGAGCAGGGAAATCGCGGGATACGTACCGGCATCGAGATCGGTGATCGTCACGGTAGCTCCCGCGGATACCGGGTATGGCCCGTAGAGTTTCGCGGTCTCGGCCGTAATCCCGGCCTGAAGATAGAGAAAACCCGCGTTCGCCGACAGCGCGCGGCCGTGGGCGACAGATCCGCCGTCGACCGACCGGGGTTCCCGTCCCGCGCCGGAAATCGAAACGGTCACCGTCGCTTTCCGCGCGTTCGCGGCGCTTTCGAGATCGAAATTACAGGATGCGAATTGAAGGATCGACGCGATCATCATGATGGATACGGATAATCCCGCGAACAAACGAACCTTTCTCATGTGTAACTCCCGAATAGCGCCAAGATAACCGGCGACCTGCAAGACGGTACTCGCGGTATGTCAGGTCCGTTGCACGCCCCGTTTACGCGTGAGTATACACCCCTTCCCGCGGGTCTTCAACCTGGTTCCCGAAAGGCCTTCGGGTACATCCGAAAAAGGCAACGGCTCCTCAGTGTTTCCACTGAATTGGAAGCACCTTTATTGACAGATCGCGCGAACCCCCTGGATACTCACCATGCGACTACTGTGCGCGTTTTTTTAGCACGGTCCATACACGATATGAAAACCAAAAGGAGCTGGATTATGGAATATCGCGCTGACGCGTCCCTCAAGGACGCACGATGGAAACTCGTCTGGATCGCCGCGCTCGCGCTCGGCGTTTTCATGGCATTCTTCCGCATAGGAGCGGATTCGCTCTGGTACGACGAGAGCTACTCCGCCGCTGCCGCGCGTCACCCGGTCGCGGAAATGGTCCCGATGATCGCGGCCGATAGCCATCCTCCCCTCTATTACCTGCTCCTTCGCGCGATCACGCTCGTGGCGGGCGATTCGGAGGCCGCCGTACGGAGCCTCTCGGCGATCGGGGTCCTCGCGCTCGCGGGCCTCGGCTTTTTCCCCTTGCGCAAACTGTGGGGCAATCGGGGAGGACTTTTCTTCTCGCTCGCGATCCTCGCGACCCCGATGACCATAGCCGCGGGAAGGGAGGCTCGCATGTACACCCTCCTCGCTTTCTTCGTCACCGCCACGGTGATCGCGGGCTTCTTCGCGCTGAAGCGTTCCCGCTCCCGGGACTGGATCGCGCTTTCCGCGCTGACCCTCGCCGCCTCTTACACCCACTATTACGGACTCGTCGCGGTCGCCCTCTATTGGTTCATCCTCCTCGTCGCGGTCATCGCGGGCCGCTCGAAGGCGGAAGGGGGAAAGCGGCTCAAGGCGTCGATCCTCACGGCAGTCGTCACCGTCGCGCTCTACGCTCCCTGGCTTACCTTCCTCGTCAGGCAGGCAGCGCGCGTGAAGAGCAACTTCTGGATCCCGCCGGTCGACTTCATCGCTGCCGTCCACGCGCTCACCTACCCCTTCATGCAGCGCTTCTCCTGGGGACTCAACGGCTTTGCGACCGCGCTCTTCCTCGCCGTGTTCGGCCTCGGCGTCTTCGCGGCCGTTCGCGCGGTCATGACGAAAAAGGAAGACGCCTTCCTCGCGGTCTCCGCGCTCGCGACCTATCTTGGACTCTTCACCGCAGCGATCGTCCTCTCGATCGCCTACAAGCCGATCCTCTACGATCGTTATTTTACCGCGGCGCTCGGGCTTTTGATCCTCGCCTTCGCCTACTTCGTCCAGGGGTTCCGGAAGAACCTCGTGGTCGCGGCGATTTTCGCCTGCTACGCGCTCGCGTGCGCGCCGACCCTCGCCCGCGTGTACACCGAGGAGGTGAACGGGCCCGCCGACGTCGCGAAGAAGGACCTCGCCCCGCTCGTCAAGCCGGGCGACGTGTTCGTCCACGGCAGCGAGCACACATTCGGCATCTTCCGCTACTACTTCCCGAATAACGAGCACTACCTCTATATCCCCGCGGGGTTCGTCCCGTTCGGGAACCACGCGATCTTCTGGCCGAACGCTTCCTTCGGACCCGACCTCACGCGCTACAACGACCGGCCCGTCACGATCTGGTTCGTCAACCGCAAAGGGGAATACTACACGACGCCCTCGGCGAAGATCCTCGAGGGCCGGCACCGCAAGACGGTCGGAAGCGCGAGACGGTATCACAAGGAGCCGGGATGGCTCACCTTCTCGGTGCAGGAGGCCGCCTACGATCCGGCAAAGACGAGCGACGGGGCGGCGAGCGCGGGTTCGGGAACCCTCACCCTTACGGTTGAGGGGCTCGACGCGGCGCGCGGCGGCCAGATAATCTACTCGGTATACACGAGCGACCCGATCTCGCCCGACAACTTCATAACCACGGGCTCGACCGAGTGCACCGCCTCGACGGCGACTTTCTCGATACCTGACGTCCCGTTCGGGCCCTGCGCGATCTTCGTGTTCCACGACGCGAACAAGAACTTCGATCCCGATTTCAAGAACGGCGTTCCCACGGAAGGGATCACGATGGGCGTCGACCTCGCTACGCTCATGAAAGATTTCTCGTTCGACGGCGTCAAGTTCGACTTCGGCGAGGGGAAGACGGAGCGTACCTTCAGGATCGAATACCCTCAGTAACCGGACGAAGCCTCATCGTTCCCGTCGCCGTCCCCGGACGGGGCGGGAAGCACCGCCTCGACGCGGTCCCTCCCGCCCCGCTTCGCTGCCGACAAGGCCTCGTCGACGCGGGAGAGGGCCGAGCCGAGAGTATCCCCGGCCTTGAGCATGCCGACGCCGCCTGACACGGTCAGGCGCCAGGGTATACCGTCGAAATCGCGCTCGGCCACGCGCGAACGAAGCTTATCAGCCACGGCGACCGCGTTCTCGAGTCCGGTCCGCGGCAGGAGCACCGCGAATTCACCGCCGCCCGTGCGCGCGACGAGATCCGAATCCCTGACATGCTCCGTCAAAACCGAGACGAGCTCCTTGAGCGCGTTATCCCCCCGGTCGCGACCGAGTTCCTCGTTCACCCTGCGCAGACGGTCGATATCGAAAAGAAGGATCGCGATCGTATCGCCGTAACGGTGCATTCCCCGAACCTGTTTCGTGAGGTACTCGTCCATGAATATCCGGTTATACGCGCCGGTGAGCCGGTCGCGCACGAGCGCGTCCCGCAGCTCGCGTTCCCGCTCCTCGAACTCCATCGAGAGAATCGCGACAAGCTCCCGTAAATTCCCGACATAGAGCCCGATCGACAGCGATCCCCCGGCGATAAAGGCGACCCGGGCGAAGGTCGCGGGATCCGCCCGCGCGCGGCTCGACACGGCGTACGCGACGCCGAAAAGGAGCAGAAACCACGCCTCGAGCGCGAAATAGACCCAGGTCTCGGCGGTAAGGGCGATGGACACGACCATCGTGCCGACGAGCGCGGCCGCGAGGTTTCGCCCTGAAAGGCCATCGAGGACGGAGAGCGCAACCCCGACGGCGATTACCGCGAGCGAGAGCGCCACGGAAGCGACGGTGACCGCGCGCGAGGACCGCTTTCGGTACATCGCGAGGAAAAAGGCGATGGAGACCGACGAGAGGGCGAGCGCGATCGAGTACACCGTGACGTACGCGAAGGCGACGGCAGCGAGGCTCTCGCCCCTCGGGATGAGAAAGTCCATGAGGATCGACGAGAGCGAAACGGAGAAAACGACCGCGGCTACGGCCAAAAACGCGTTATAGTTCCGTTCCGCCCTTTCGCGCGCGAGCTCAAGCCGGCGCGAAACCCGTACCCGACGCCTGAGACCCGCCGTATCTATCGACATACCGCCCCCTTTGGGAATCGCGATCTTTCGTAAGCATAAGCCGTATCGGATCGGGAACGCAAATGACTTCACGAAAGCCTTACGTAAAACTCACCGTTATTTACCCGCGCGTTAACCGGCCGTTCACGGAACCGTTCCATACTTCGAGGCGACGGGGAGCCCTTGAGGCGCTTTCCGCGAGGAGGCATACCGTGAAAATAGGAATATCGATCAATGGCGAGGGACGCGGACACTTTTCACGCGCGCTCGCGTTGGCGGAACAGCTGCAGACGCGTTACGAGCTCGCCTTTTGGGTGCCGGCGCACCTTGCCGGAGAACTGTCAGAGCTGTTCCCCGGAACGGAGATCAGCGTGCTTCCCCACTACCGGTTCGTTCAACGGGGTTTCACCCTCGACTGGGCCGCGACCGTAAGCGCGAACGCGGGAATCCTTCTTGCGTCGGGCAAGACGATTTCGGCGATCGCGCGCGAGATGCGGGACGCGGGATTAGACGCCGTCCTGTCGGACTTCGAGCCCTTCGCGTCCCGCGCGGCGAAAAGGCTCGGCATTCCGGTGGTGCAACTGAATCACCCCTCCGTCGTCGAGCGGACGAGAGAGCGGGATCCGGCGAACGTAATCGAATGGCTCGCGGCATGCGCGGTCTCGCGATACATGACGGCGTTCGCGGACAGGAAAATCGTGTGCTCCTTTTTCGACGGCGACGTCGGGCCCATCATTCGCCGATCGCTCAGGGAACGGCGAATAACGAGGGGCGACTACATCGTCGCGTACGCGAAAACCGGGTACCGGGATGCGCTCGAGCCGGTCATCTCCGCGCTCGGCAAGGAAAATTTCCGCGTATTCCCCGATCCGACGGGAGACTACGACGAGTCGCTCGCGGGGTGTCGCGCCCTCGTCGCCGCGGCGGGCCATCAGGCAATATCCGAGGCACTGGCCCTCGGGAAACCCGTTTTCGCGATTCCCGTCTCGGGTCAATATGAACAGATCCTCAATGCGCGAAAACTTCACCATTCCGGGTTCGGCGATTGGTCAACGATCGACGGAATCGACGAAGCCCTTCCCCGCTTCATCGCCAATCTCGAGCGATACGAACGGGCGATCGCGACCTCACGTTCGTTCGTCAGGAAACGGGGTTTCCGCTGCGAAGACGAGACGCTCAGGGCCGCGTGCATGGTTGAATCCTTCATCCTCGAGCGGGGACGGAAGACCGCGCGAAGGCGGGTACGGGGCGCGCTCGAGACGGTTTCGGACTACCGCTGACGGCGAGCGCTCGATCGGTAACGCTTCCCGCGCGCGCGCGATCGCTGGTATAGTGTCGGTATATGGAATCAACCGGAAACCGGCGAAACCGCGATCTTTCGCGCGTGAGGCGATCAGCCGCCCGTACGGCTCGCCGTCTCGTCGCCGCGGCGAGACGCGTGACGCTCGCGACGCTCGCGGTCGTTTGCCCGCTCACCGCCGCGTCCTGCGCGTCGTTCATGCTGAATCCCGACCTCGCCGCCATGCGCCGCGCGCCCGCGTCAAACGGTGAAGCCTGGCGTGCGGCCGAAACCGCCCCTGCGAGCGCGATCGTCACGGAACGGCGCGCGCGCGGGAAAACGGTCGACCGCGTGCGCGAGGTCACGGTCGTCTCCCCGCGCGTGAGCGCGAGCCTCGACGGGTATCGGGTCGCTTTCGTTTCGGACATCCACTTCATGAACCGGTATTCCCGCGAAAGGCTCGACGCGCTCGTCGACGAGATCAACGCCGCGAAACCCGACGCCGTGATACTTGGCGGGGACTTCACGCTCTCGGGCGCGGACTCGCGCGAATTCGCCGAGGCCGCGTCGGCTTTCCGCGCGGGCGAAGGCTCGTACGCGACGCTCGGCAACCACGATTTCTATAACGGCAAGAACCGGATCGTCGCGGCGCTCAGGTCGGCCGGGATCGTCGTCCTCGACGGCTCGGCCGTCGAGACCCCGCGCGGCCTCGCGATCGCGGGGGTCGCCGACCTTCGCGACGAAATGCCGAATCTCACCGCCCTCGCCGACGCGCTCCCCGACTCGGGTTTCACGATCCTCTCGTGCCACAATCCCGACCTCGCGGGCAACCTCGATCGGGAAGATATCGCGCGGTTTGACCTCGTCCTTTGCGGCCACACCCACGGGGGACAGATCACCCTCCTCGGGTACGCGCCCGTGATTCCCTCGGAATACGGGCAACGGTACCGAACCGGCACGATACTCGAACGGGGCGTCCCGGTGATCGTTTCGAACGGAGCTGGCTATTCGGGCGAGCGGTATCGATTCAGGTTCTGCGCCCCGTCCGACTTTCTTCTGATAACGTTACGGCGATCCGCCCCGACGAACAGTCGGTAAGGCGGGAAGCGAGCGCTTCCGCGTCCGACGCGACCACGCGGCCCGAGAGGGAAACCTCGGTCGCGAATTCCTCCCGTTCGATCTCGGCGCCGACTTCGGCGATGACCCGACGCGCGCGCTCGTGAAGCTCGTAAGCGACCGCGAAGGAAAACTCGCGCGTCTCGACGAGTTCCTCGACGCGGGCGACAGCGAGCACCGCCTTCACGGCGTCGGCATACGCCCTCACGAGCCCGCCCGTGCCGAGTAGCGTGCCGCCGAACCATCGGGTGACGGTGACGAGCGCGTTCGTGAGCCCGGAGCCCTTAAGCGCCTCGAGCGCGGGTCGCCCCGCGGTTCCCGCGGGCTCGCCGTCGTCCGAGCACCCGAGGATCCCCGCGGTCGGCCCGATCACGAAGGCGTGCACGACGTGGCGGGCGTCAGGATACTTCTCCTTTTGCGCGCGAATGAGCGCGCGGGCCGCTTCCTGGTCCGAAACGACGAAGGCTTCGGCGAGGAAACGGGAGTTCTTCACCTCGATCTCGGCGGAGGCCCGCTCCGCAAGCGTATTCATGGGTACGGCCTGGTCTCGAGTCCGCTACTTCGTCGTCATGTTGATGACGTCGGACCAATCCGGGGGAACCCCGTCCTTCATGAGCGCCTTCACGCGGTCGAGGAAGATCCTCGTCGCGTCGTCCTCGGGAGCGATCTCCGCGCACTTGTCGAAAAGGCGCAGGGCGTCGGGGAAACGCTTTTCCCGATACGCGTCGATCGCGAGATTAAAGCGGTCGGCGAGCGCGACCAGGTTCCCGCTCGCCTCGGAGCGCACCGAGAGGAGGTTGTAGAGCTGGACGGGCGTCTCGATGCCGACGACCCGGACGCGATCGAGCTTCCGGGCGAGGAAGAAGCCGTTGGTCTCGTTCCAGGTCGACTCGGACACGAGAATCCACGAGCCGTACTGTTTGTTCACGCCCTCGAGCCGGGCGGCGAGGTTTACGTCGTTGCCCATGATCGTGTAGTTCATCTTGTTGTCCGTGCCCATGTTGCCGACGACCATGGGTCCCGTGTTGATGCCGATCCGCGTATGGATGGCCATCGGCGTCTCGCCCGAGGCGAGCATCTCGTCGTTGAGCCGTTTCTCCGCCTCCTTCATCCTGATCGCGGCGAGGCAGGCGCGCGTCGCGTGGTCGGGAAGGTCGATCGGCGCGCCGAAGAAGGAAACGATCGCGTCGCCGATGTACTTGTCGATCGTGCCCTTCTGCTCGAGCACGATGTCGCTCATGACGGTGAGGTATTTATTGAGGATCTCGACGAGGTGCTCCGGCGTGACCTTTTCGGAAAGGGTCGAGAAGCTCTTGATGTCGGTGAAAAGCGCGGTGATGCGCTTCTCCTCGCCGCCGAGCTTGAGGAGCGAGGGATCGGCGACGATCTGGTTGACGACGTCGGAGGAGAGGTACATCGTGAAGGCCTTCCGGAGGAAGCTCTTTTCCTGCTCGGAAAACATGAACCTGAGTATCGTCACGACGATGAAGGTGAGCACGACGGAGAGGAGCGGCACGAACAGCTCGAGATACACCCGGAACGCGGCGAAAAGGGCCGCGATCGCCATGAACACCGCGACCGTCGAGAATACGCCGTACGCGAGGCGACCTTTCAGGCTCTTGATGCGGCGGAACGCGAGCGCGCTCAGGTAGCAGAGGGCGAGGGCCGCGATCCAGGACGCCCAGCGGGGAAGCGGCGTGATGAACGCCTCGTTCATGATCGTGTTGTAGATGTTCGCGTGCGTTCCGACGTTCGGATAAGACTTCCAGAACGGGTTAACCCCGAGATCGGACGTCCCGACCCCGCTCCATCCCACGAGGCAAAAGGTTCCCGCGCATTTCTTCGCGAGCGTCGCGCAATGGTCCATGTACGCGCGGTATTCCCCCCGATACACGTCGAAATTCTTCTTTATCCGTTCCTTGAGCTCGGCGTAGCGGGGGTCGCCCGAGGCCGCGCCCACGCGATCGAAGGTTTCGTATATCTCGGTGTCATATCCGGCGTCGAGGAATTCGCCGTAGTTCGCGAAGAACTCCTTTCGCGCGGCGAAATAGTCTTCGATATCCGAGCGCTCTCCCGAGAGGAGACCTTTCTTCCATTTTCCGAGATCCTCATGGGAGGCGAGAAGCCACAGGACGGCGTCGTTATAGGAGAGATAGCCTTTCTCGGTCTTTATCCCGAGATCCCGGATCGAGGCGAGGTTATCGACGAGACGCTCCTCCATATCGTCCGCGCTCTTGAGGGCGTATACCGAGATATGGTTGAAGCTCCCCGTCTCGGGCTTCTTCGTGTCGGTGAACTTCCGCTTGATCCAGTTGATGAGGAGTCTCCCGCGCTCGTCGAGCGGGATCGTGATGTCCTTCCGCCTGCCGGAAGCGGGATCGGCGGGATCGAGCGCGCCGACGAGGGTGAGCCGCTGCCCGTGGCGAACGATCTTCTCGGGCTTGAGGATGTCGACGATCGGCGCGAAGACGAGCTGACCGACGTAGGCTCCTTCGTATTCCGCGAGAAGCTCGATGCGGCGCCTCACGCCGTCCTCGTCGATGATGACGTTCGGGAAACCCGCGCCGACGCATCCCTTGAGCAGGGGAAGGATCGCGGGCGCGATCCCGCGCTCGAAATCGCTGTCCTTGAAGGTCTCGGCGTTCTCCTTCCTGATCCTTCCCTCGGGATCGTCGACGTTCTTGAGAAGCCGGTTTTCCCGCGCCCAGCGATTGAGCTCCTCGGTTCCCGGGCCGGTGTTGATCCGCTCCGCGTTGATCGTGAGGAAGGAATGCCCGAAAAACCTCAAAGCCTGCGCGAAATACTCGTCGTTGTCGCGGAAAATGTTCGCGGTAATGGACGCGGAGAGCGCGTTCATGCGCTCGTCGAAGTAGCCGGCCATGTCCTTGCCTGCGTCGCCGACGTAGGCGAGCGGGATGTTCCTCGCGGAGATCGCGTCGGTAAAGCCCCGCATGTACTCGAGCACGTCGTCGTGCACCCCCGCGTATTCCGCGGGAAACGCCTTCTTGACGTACTCATGGTTGACGCCGGTTTGCCCCGGGGTCATGTACTCGATATCGAAAACGACCGTCTTGCCGCCGGCCTCGCGAAGCCTGATGATCGCGTCGGCGATCACGTCCCGCGACCAGGGAAACGCGCCTATCTGCTCGATCGACTCGTCGTCGATGTCGATGAAAAGCACGTCGGCCCGCTGATCGATCTCGGGTTTGATCGCCAGAAGGGTATCGTAAAATCCGAGCTCGGTTTTTACCCCGGAATCGGTCAGGGAAAGCGCGAAAAAAAGCACAAACGCCGCAAAGGCGACGAAGTACTCGAGTTTTCCCTTGAGGATATCTCCGGCATGATTCTTTTTGTCCATACTGTGCGTCGCCCCTTCCCGTTCGCGAGATGAGGAAAAGTATAACACTCAGGGTATGCTAACGCAACGAAAGCCTTTTTTTTGGAGTATGACTGATGTATACTTGAAGGCAACGATGTAAACAAGGAGCCAGACATGACGAGATTGAGCGCCGCTTGTGCGGTTCTCGCCCTGTTCACGACGGTCGGCGCGCGCGCGGAATCCCTCGCGTGGAAGTCCGTCGCGGGCCAGCAATACGAGACCAGGATGACCGTCGCGGAATCGGTGGCGGGACCGGATACCGTAACCGAAAAACCGGCCAGGTCCCTGACCGCGACGCTCTCGCAAGAGGACGCGGCCGCGAGAAAGAGCACCATTTCCTGGATCGAGTCCATGCCCGCGTTCCCGCGCGGATCCCTCGAGACGGGCGCATCCTGGAAAGAAACCGTCACGGTCACGTACGACCTTTCCTCGTTCGGCTATCCCGAGCCGATCGCGGTAAAGGCGCCCGTCACCTATACCCTGCTCGGGCTATCCGAGGCGGAAAACCGCGTCTATTACCGGATCAGGGCCGAATGGTACCCCTTAACGATCCTGCCCAAGGCAGTCGCCAAACGAACCGGGGTCGCGCGCCTTTCGGGGCATTCATCCGTCGACCTTCTCTGGGATAACCGATCCGGAGGACCGAAGAAAACCGCGCTGACCGAGGAAATACAGTATCGCTTCGTCAACGGCTCGAGCCTCCTTTTGACGCGAAACACGAGCGAGGACATCAAGACCGTCACCGATATCGTCCGCGAGCGCGACATCAGGGAACTTTCGAGCCAGATCAAGAGCACGAAGGTCGCCGACGTCGAGCTCAAGCAGGCGGACGAGGGAATAGTCCTGTCGATCGAGAACATCCAGTTCGAGGCCGAATCCGCCGTGCTCACCGCCTCGGAAAAGGCAAAGCTCTCGAACGTCGGGAAGATGCTCGGCGCGCTCAAGAACCGGAAACTCAGCGTCGTCGGGCACGCCGCCGACGTCGCCGGCTCGAGCGAGAAGGAGCTCTTGGCGCTTTCGGCGGACCGGGCGAAAGCCGTCGCCCAGTATCTCGTCGATTCGGGTTTCCGTACCGCCGATTCGCTCGTCGCGAGCGGCATGGGCGGCTCGAAACCGATCGCGTCGAACGACACCGCGCAAGGCCGGAGCAAGAATCGACGCGTCGAGATAGTGATCCTTGATGAGGGGGCCGAGTGATGAAAAAGTCCGTAACCGCGTTGGTTATCGCGTCCCTCGTCGCGATCCTGCCCGTCGCCGCGCAAAGCGCCTCCGAGATATCGCTCATTCTCGAGAAGAAGGCAACGAACACCCTCGACTTTTCCTATCTCGTCGCCTCGAGCGCGGGCTTTCAGGGCAACCCGTTCCAGGCCTACGCCTGGTGCGACCGGTTCAACACCTTCCCCCTGGACGGCACCATGAACGATCCGGCGACCCCGAAAGCGGTATCCCACTTCCTCATGACGAACTATCAGCTGCCGGGCGGCATCATGTGGACGCTCACCGGGAATCCCCGCTACGCGTACAAGGAACTCAAACACCGCGGTTTCTGGCCGCGGGGAACCGATCCGGATACCGCGCTTTCGGGCCGGGACCTCATCAAGACGGTCAGGCAGTTTCTTTCCGATTACCCTGACGCCCTGCCCAGAAGGCCTGATTCGCCGGAACCCGACCCGAGATGGCTCAAGGCATTGCTCGCAGGACAGGAGGCTTCCAAATGAACGCGCGCACGAAAGCGTCCACAACCCTCGCGCTCGTCCTTTTCGCGATAGCGCCGGCGTTTTCCCTCGATTGGGGAATCGAGCTCTCGAACGAGGTCGGGCTCGACTACGCCGAGGAAGCGGAATGGTATACCGATAACCAGGCGGCCCTGTGGCTGACCGCGCCCCTCGACGGGGAAAACAGGAATTCCCTCGCGATCGAGGGAAGGTTCTACGGGGCGCGTCAGGCCGAGTCAGGCGATATTACGACCTATCTCAACCTCGAGCTCTTTCGCTTCAGGTTTGTACCCGTTACCGGAAGCGGGAGCGAGGTATCGATCGACGCGGGACGCATCCGGACGGCCGACGTCACCGGGTATATCGTCAATCAGGCTATCGACGGCGCCGAATTTAACGGAAGTTTCGCGTTCGGCAACGTCGCCGCGATGGTCGGATATACCGGCCTCCTCAACGCGCGCAAGACCGGCGCGCTCATGAGCCAGGACGACTACCTCGACATGGCGACCGACGATCTTTACGCGTTCGGCGCGAAGCGGCTCGTCGGGAAGGCGACGGTCCAGATACCGCAGCTTATCGGAACCTTCGACCTGATCGTCGAAGGGACCGGGCAGTATGACCTTCGCGATTCCCTCGAATCGGATACCCTTCAGACCATCCATACCGTGTACGGCACCGTCTCGGCATCCGGCCCCCTCACGCCGAAGGTCTACGCGACCCTCAGCGGGATTCTGCAAACGGGAATCCTCAAGGTCGACGAGAATTACTCGGAAAACGCGTATCTCGCCCTCGGACGGCTCGACTGGTTCGCCACGCCGAAAGCGAAGATCTCGGTCGAGATCGTCTATACCTCGGCCGAGAACGCGACCTTTTCGTCATTTCTCCCGATCACCTTTCAGGAAGCGGGAGCCCTGTTCACGGAAGGATACGGTAACCTCTTCAAGGCCCAACTTTCGGGATTATGGAATCCCGTCGATATCGTCAATCTCGATCTTGCCTGCAGGGCCTTCATGTTCCCCAAGGAGATCGTTTCGGGCGAAGGGATCTACCGGGGATACGAGATCGCGGGCGGCGTTACCTTCCTTATCAGGAGCGACCTGAGGCTCCGATGCGAAGGGATCATGTACGCCCCGAAAGACGAAGATTCGCGCTACCAGGCCTCTTTGAAGGCCGTTTTTGATCTATAATTAGAGAGTAAGGAGGGTAACCTATGAGAATAGCAAAACTGTGCGCGGTTATCGCGGCGATCGTCGTTTCCGGCGTCCCCGCCTTCGCGCTTGCCGGCCAGGTCGTGGCCGTATCGGGAAAGGTCGAGATACAAGCGAGTAACGGGGCATGGAAAGCGCTCAAGGCGGGCGATTCGCTCGAGGCCGGAAGCATGATCTCCACCGGTTTCAAATCCGAAGCGACCGTCAAGCTCGGAGCGTCCATTCTCACCGTCAGGCCGCTGACGAGAATGACCCTCAACCAACTCGTGGAGAAAGAGGACACCGTCCAAACCGAGGTATATCTCGAGGTCGGCAACGTCAAGGCGGAGGTCAATTCCTTCAACAACAAGAAAAACGGATTTTCGGTGAAAAGCCCGGTCGCGACCGCGTCCGTGCGCGGAACGGTTCTCGAGGTCGGGGAATATCTTATCGTCTATGAGGGCACCGTTCAGTTTCAAGGCGCCAACGGCCAGGAGCGCAGCGCCCATGCGGGAGACCGGATGACCATTATCGGCGGCGCCGTCGCGAGCCCCGTCAATCATCTGATCACGGAGCTTCGGGTCATCCCGTTGAGCACGACTCCTATGACCGAAAATACCTCCCCCATTCTCTCGACCATGCCGGGCCAGGCACCCGTAGCGCCCGATATTGGCGCGGACACGACCCCGCCCATGGTGCAAACCTACACGACCTTCGAGATCAATTGAGCCGCTTCGCGATTATCGCGTCGCGAATCGTCAATCTGACAGTTACAGGCTTTACCGAAAAAAAAGCGTCCGGGAAACCCGGACGCTTTTTTTGTATCCTGTATACGAGGCCAAGTCGAGAATCTACTTTTTCTTCGATGCGGGCTTTTTCGCGCCCTTCGCGCCGATTCCCTTTTTATCGGCCTTCGATTTTTCCGCGATCTTCGTCGCCGCGGCCTTGAGGCCTTTCCCCGTCGCGGGTTTCGCCTTCTCCGTCGCCTTCGGTTTACCGGAAGCCGACGCCTTCGCGGACGGTTTTTTCGCCGGGGCCTTGGCGCCCGCTTTCGCCTTCGCGCTCGCCTTTACGGCTTTGGGAGTCGCCTCCTCATCCTCGTCGAAGAGGCTCGCTTCCGCGTTCGCGAGCTTCGCCGCGGCCTTCTTGAGCCCGCCGCCCGTTACCGAGGCCTCGTCGGCGGTCACCGAGACGGCGTGCCTCGACGACAATTTCACGCCGAGGGTCTTGAGGCCCTTCTCGGGGAAGTCGTGAGCGTTGAAGGTTTCTTCTTTAACCCGCACGCGCGACTTCTGCTCGTAGTGCACGGTGAACGAGAACTTCGCCGCGGTCCCGACATAGAGGACCTCGACGTTGTCCGGCACGATGAGGTAGTCGCGGTTCATGATGTAGCCCTCGATGCGGCACCGCTTGATGTACGGGTGGCCGGTCTTCGGGTCGCGGTACACGATCGTGAAGAGGACCTTCGAGAGGATCTCCTTCTCCGAGAAGCCGCAGTAGCGCATGTTCCGGTCGACGAAAAGCCGATCGGGCACGTCCATGACCGTGTACACGCCGCTCCGTCGCATGACGATGACGCGATCGTACGGGGTGACCTTGAGGACCTCGACGCCGCCTGAGACGGTGGTGCCGAGATAGCCCGACTCCTCGTCGTAGCGGAGGCTCGTGTCGCGCGTGACCGCTTCCTTCACGTCGATCTTGGTGAAGCGAGAGAGCACGGTCTTTCGCTCGGTATTCGCCTTGTCGAGCTTCGCGAGGATGCCGTCGAGGGTCGCGATCGCGTACTCGACGAGGTTCTTGAGGAGCTTGTTGATCTCCTTGATGCGCGCGTTGATCTCGGCGACCTCGGCGCGGTTCCGGTTGATGTCGTAAAGCGATATGCGCCTGATCGGTATCTTGAGGAGCCGGTCGACGTCCTCCTCGGTCACTTCGCGGATAAGCTCCTTCGAGAAGGGCTCGAAGCCCTTGATGACGGCCCCGATGACGCCCTCGGCGGTCTTCATCGTCTCGATCTTCTTGTAGATCCGTTCCTCGATAAAGATGCGCTCGAGCGTCCGCATGTGGAGCCTGTCGATGAGCGTGGCCTTCTCGAGCTCGAGCTCCTCCTTGAGGATCTTCACGAGCTTCTTCGCGTGGTCCTTGATGATGTCGGTCACGGTCATGACGACGGGGAGGTTGTCCCTGATGACGAGGAGATTGCACGAGATCGACTGCTCGCAGTCGGTGAAGGCGTAAAGAGCGTCGACGGCGTCGGCCGCGTACACGCCGCGCTGGAGCTTGATCTCGATCTCGACCGACTCGGTCGTGAAGTCGTTTATCTCGGAGACCTTGATCTTCCCGGAGCGCGCGGCGGCCTCGATCGAGGCGATGAGGCTCTCGGTCGTGCTCCCGAACGGGAGCTCCCGGATGACGATCCGCTTCTCGTCGGAGGTATCGAGCTTGGCGCGCACGAGTACCTTGCCGTTCCCGTCCTCGTAGCCCGAGACGTCGACGAGTCCGCCCGTCGGGAAGTCGGGATAGAGCTGGAACCGCTTTCCCGCAAGGCAGGCCTTTTCGGCCTCGATGAGCTCGCGGATGTTGTGCGGAAGGATCTTCGTCGACATGCCGACCGCGATTCCCTCGGCGCCGATGACGAGCACGATCGGGAGCTTCGCGCGGAAGGCCGTCGGCTCCCTGTTGCGGCCGTCGTAGGAGGGCACGTACTCGGTAATCTCGGGATTGTGGAGGAGGGTCTTCCCGATCGGCGTCGCGCGACACTCGATGTAACGCGCGGCGGACGCGGCGTCGCCGGTGAAGATATTTCCGAAGTTACCCTGCCGGTCGATAAAGAGATCCTTGTTCGCGAGGACGACGAGGGCGTCGCCGATCGAGGCGTCGCCGTGCGGATGGTATTTCATGCACTGGCCGACGACGTTCGCGACCTTGTGGAACTTGCCGTCGTCGATCTCGAAGAGGGTGTGGAGGATGCGTCGCTGAACCGGCTTGAGGCCGTCCTCGAGATTCGGGATCGCGCGATCGCGGATTACGTAGCTCGCGTACTCGAGGAAGTTTTTGTTGAAGAGGCTCTTGATATAGTCCATGTTACGCGTCCACCTCGGGGAGAAGGTTATTCATGATGAACTCGCGGCGCTCGGGCGTGTTCTTTCCCATGTAGAACTCGAGTACGCCGGGAATGGTCTTGAGGCTCTGCACGGTAACCGGGAGGAGCCTGATGTCCGGCCCGATGAACTGTCCGAACTCGCTCGGGTTGATCTCTCCGAGTCCCTTGAACCGGGTCGTCTCCGCGCCGGCGCCGAGCCGTTTGGTCTCCGCGTCGCGCTCCTTCTCGTTGTAGCAGTATACCGTCTCCTTCTTGTTCCGCACGCGGAACAGCGGCGTCTCGAGGATGTACACGCGCCCTGAGGTGACGAGCTCCTCGAAGAACGAGAGGAAGAAGGTAAGGAGAAGGTTCCGGATATGGAAACCGTCGTTATCGGCATCGGTCGCGATGATGATCTTCGAGTACCTGAGGCCCTCGATGTCGTTCTCGATGCCGAGCGCCATCATGACGTTGTAGAGCTCGGCGTTCTTGTAGATGTCGGCCCGCTTCTTGCCGTACATGTTCTCGCACTTTCCGCGGAGGCTGAATATCGCCTGGGTATAGACGTCGCGGCTCGAGACCATCGAACCCGACGCCGAGTCTCCCTCGGTGAGGAAGATCATGGTCTCCGAGCCCTTCTTCGCGTCGCCGAGGTGGTACTTGCAGTCCTTGAGCTTCGGGATCTTGAGCGCGATCTTCTTCGCCGCTTCCTTCGCCTCTTTCTTGACGGTGTTGAGCTCGGTGCGGAGCTTCTCGTTCGCGAGGATCTTCTGCTCGAGGAGGCGCGCGGCCTCCGTGTTCTTGTGAAGCCAGTCGTCGACCGCGGACTTCGTCTCGTTCACGATCCACGCGCGAACCTCGGTGTTGCCGAGCTTGTTCTTCGTCTGGCTCTCGAAAACCGGCGCCTGTATCTTCACCGCGATCGCGGCGGCGGTTCCCTCGCGCACGTCCTCGCTCTTGAAGTTCTTGCGGAAGTACTCGTTGATGCCCTTAAGGAGGCCTTCCTTGAACGCGGAAAGGTGCGTGCCGCCGTCGGAGGTATACTGGCCGTTGACGAACGAGAAATAGGCCTCGCCGTAGTTGTTCGTGTGCGTGAACGCGAACTCGAGCTGCTTTCCCTTATAGTAGCCGACCTGGTAGATATGGTCGTTGTCGATCTCCGAGTCGAGCAGGTCGAGCAGCCCGTTTTCGGAGACGTACTTCTCGCCGTTGAAGACGAGCGTGAGACCGGCGTTGAGGTAGGCGTAGTTCCACACGCGCTTCTGGAGGTATTCGAGGTTGAACTCGTAGTCGCCGAAGAGCTTCTCGTCGGGAATGAACTCCACGATGGTGCCGTTCTTGACGTTCGGCTTCACCGAGCCCTTCCGCTCGCTCTTGAGCACACCGCGCTCGAACACGGCCTCGGCGCACTTGCCGTCGCGGACCGCCATGACGCGGAAATGGCTCGAAAGGGCGTTCACCGCCTTCGTGCCGACGCCGTTGAGGCCGACCGAAAACTGGAAGACCTCATCGTTATATTTCGCGCCGGTATTGATGACCGACACGCACTCGACGAGCTTTCCGAGCGGTATGCCGCGGCCGTAGTCGCGCACCGTCACCTTGTTACCCTCGAGCGATATTTCTATCTGCTTGCCGTTCCCCATGATGAACTCGTCGATCGAGTTGTCGATGACTTCCTTGACGAGGATGTAGATACCGTCGTCGGGATTGGAACCGTCGCCGAGACGCCCGATGTACATGCCCGTCCTGAGCCTGATGTGCTCGAGCGAGCTCAGGGTCTTGATCTTCGATTCGTCGTAATCAGCTGTTTTTTTGGCCATAACGGGAGGAGTATAGCAGAAATGACGACAGCTCGCCAGTAGAGGAAGCGGTACGGATGCGCCTTGCCGCCCGGATCGGCCGGGAGCCGACGATCACCCGGCGCTTACGGGATCTTCTCGAGCTCTTCCCGCCGCGCCGCAAGGCGGGCTATCTCGATTCCGGCATCGTCGACGCCCTGGTCATACTTCTCGATCTGGTTTTGAAGGGCCGCGATCTTCCGCTCGGCCTCTTCCCTGGATCGCTTCAGTCCCGCGACGTTCCGCTCGAGCGATTCGATGCGTATCTCCGTCTCGAGAATCTCGATCTTCCGCCTGATGCCGGCGATCTCCGATCGGAGAAGGGAGGCTTCCTCGATTTGCAGGGAATAGGTTCCCATATCGCTGAACGAGTGCCCGTCCGCGCCGCCGCCGAGAACCGATACCCCGTCCTCGTTCATGAACTTGTCGCAGTACTCGCGGGCAACGAGGGCGACGGCCGCGTCGATCCGTTTGTCGGCGTCGCGTATCCTGATCCGCAGCTCCTCGAGCCTCCTCGCGGGATTATCCTGAGCCGCCAGGAGCTCGAGGTTCGACCGGATCGACGCCTGCTCGCCGTCGAGTCCTTCCTTTCTTTTTTTAAGGCTCTCGCGTCGGGCGTCGATCTCGCCGATGGTCGCCAGGCGAGCGGAAGACTCCGCGTCGAGAGTGCCGGATTCGATCATTCGCGAGATCGCTCCCCGCGAGACGAGGCGTTCGGCGCCGGCCGACAGAATCGACGCCATGTGCGCTTTTTGCTGGCGCACGTTCGAGGCGAGGCCGGCCATCCTGAATTGCACGAGCATCTGGCCGAAAAAGCCGGACTCCTCAAGCTCGCGGCGGAGCCGATCCTGCTTTTCCTCGAGGCGCGCGAGCGTTGCGCCCGCGGAGGACGCCCGTTCGTACGCGTCGCCGAAGTCCGTCGAAAGGGAGTCGCGATACCGCTCATAATCGTCGAATACCGCGCGGCCGAGATACGCGAGCTCGTCGCGGTATCGCGCCGTTTCAACGTCGATGGCCTTGTCGATTTCACGCCTCAGTTGCGAAAGTTCCTGAGTACGGGTGACCGCGGACTTGATGTCGAGAATGACTTGCGCGTCCCGCGCGCGCGACGACATAAGCGCGTTCCAGGACGCGACGCGTTCGGCGGGAACGGGCGCCGCGAGAAGGTCGTTCCCGGACGAGTCGGCGAGCAACCGCGAGCCGAACCTTGCGTAGAACGAGGCGAGGTCGCCCCTCTTGTCGTCGAGGGAACGCGCGAGGGCCTGTACGGTTTTCCGCTGTAAATCCATACATATATAGTAATGATATATTATTTTCTTGACAATACGAGGAAACCGAACATAGGATAAAAGCACATACGTGATCGCAGACTGGTTGCAGGAGGAGAGCTTTTTATGGGTTATTCAACTGACGCAGTTCGTACCGTTGCCATCGCCGGCCATGGCCAGACCGGAAAAACCACCTTCATAGAACAATTGCTGCTCGCCGCCGGATTGATCCCGAAAGCGGAAAACGTCTCTTCCGGAAAGACCGTAAGCGACTGGACACCCGAGGAAATAGAGCGAAAGATCTCGATTTACGCCACGCTCGTGCACCTTCCCTGGAAGGACGCGCTCGTCAATTTTTGGGACACCCCCGGATCCTCCGATTTCATCGGCGAGGTGATCGCCGCGTTCCGGGCCTCCGAGCTCGCGATCATGATGATCGACGCGAAGGCGGGAGTGCAGATCGAGACGGTCAAACTCTGGCGCATGCTCGACCGCCGCAACAAGCCGCGCGTCGTCTTCATGAACCACATGGACGACGAGCGATCCGACTTTTTCAAATGCGTCCAGGACATCCATAACCAGTTCGAGGTAGAGGTCTGCCCCGTCACCATACCGATGGGAAAGGGAGTGTCGTTCAAGGGCATCATCGACGTCCTTCACGGCGTCGCCTACGAGGTCTCGGGCGGAGCGGAACGCCAGATCCCCATACCGGGCGACTATACCGACGACTACTCGCGCGCGCGGGAAATACTCGCGGGCGCGGCGGCCGAGGGCGACGATGAGCTCCTCGTGAAATTCATCGACGAGGCGGGCCTTTCCGACGAGGACATCATCCGCGGGCTTTCGCTCGCGATCCGCGACAACCGCGTCGTTCCCGCGTTCGCCGGGTGCGCGCTTTCGGGCTCGGGGATTCACGCGACCCTCGACTTCATACCGGCCATCGTCCCCTCCCCCGCGGGCTCGCTCGAGGTCGCGCTCGCGAAGGACGGAAGCGAGGTCGCGGTCAAGATCGATCCGGCGGCTCCCCTGTCCGCGTTCGTCATCAAGACCTCGAACGACCAGTTCTCCGGCAAGCTTTCGTACCTCAAGGTAATCGGCGGTACGCTTACCGCCGACACCGAGGTCTTCAACGTCACGGAAAACAAGAAGGAAAAGATCGCGAAGCTCTATCGCGCGATCGGCAAAAAACTCGTCGAGGCGAAAGAACTCGTCGCGGGCGACGTCGGCATCGCGGCGAAGCTGCCTTCCGCGAAGACGAACGACACGCTCGCCTCCTCGCCCGACACGCTGCCCTTCGTCAACCTCCGGACCCCGAACCCCGTCTACTCTATGGCCGTCGCGGCCAAGGACAAGAAGGACGACGACAAGCTCGGCGAGCTCCTCGTCCGCGCCTGCGAGGAGGACAAGACCCTCTCCTTCGTCTACAACGGGGAAACGCGGCAGAACGTGCTTTCGGGCATGGGCGACCTCCATATCAGCATCGTGCTCAACAGGATCCGCGCGCAGGCGAAGATCGACATCGTAACCTCGATACCGCGCATCGCGTATCGCGAGACGATCCAGAGAAAGGCGCAGGCCGAGTACACGCACAAGAAGCAGTCGGGCGGACACGGCCAGTACGCGCGCGTCGTCCTCTCCATCAACGCGCTCGAGCGCGGCGAGAATTACTCGTTCACGAACGCGGTCTTCGGCGGCGCGATCTCCAAGGGATACATCCCCGGCATCGAGAAGGGAATAAAGGAAGCGATGGATTCGGGCGTTCTCGCCGGCTATCCCGTCGTGGACGTCGGCGTGACCATTCTCGACGGCAAGGAGCATCCGGTCGACTCCTCGGAGATGGCGTTCAAGATCGCGGCGAGAAACGCGTTCAAGGACTCGATGCGAAACGCGGGACCCATCCTCCTCGAGCCGATCATGAACCTCACGGTATTCGTCGACACGCAGTATCTCGGGGACATCATGAGCGACCTTTCCGGAAGGCGCGGTCACATACTCGGGCAGACGAGCCTCGGCGCGGGAATCGAGGAGATCCGCGCACAGGTTCCCCATCACGAGCTTCTCAAATACGCGATCGACCTTCGCTCGATGACGAGCGGCACGGGCTCGTTCGACATGACCTTCGACCACTACAGCCCGATCTCGGGAAAGATCGCGGACGAGGTCATCGTCGCAGCCAAGGAATTCATCAGGGAGACGGTCGAGGCAGACTGACGTTCCGCCCGGATACGCCCTCGGGCGAACCCGGGCGCAAGGCGCGGGACTACCGCGCGAGAGTCAAAATCCCGTTGTAAAAAAAAGCAAAACCCCCGCTTGCGCCAGGCATTGCGGGGGTTTTCTTTTCATACGGATCGCGATCGCGCCTTACGGCGCGCCTTCGTTCGCGAGGCAGTCGATCAGTGTCTGTCGTCGAGCTTTATGTACTTGCGGAGGTCGCCGACCTGCTTGAACGCGGGACGATAGATTCGACCGCCCGACACGATTTCCTCGAGCCGGTGCGCGGCCCATCCGGAGATTCGCGACACGGCGAAGATCGGGGTGAAAAGCTCGCGCGGGATCCCGAGCATCGAGTACACGAAGCCGGAGTAGAAATCGACGTTCGTGCAGATCCTCTTTTCGCCGCCCTTCTCCTCCTGGAAAATGCCGGGGAATATCCGCTCGATGAGGCAGTAGAGGTTGAACTCCTCGGTGCATTTCTTGACCTCGGCGAGCTTCGCGGCCTTCTCGCGAAGGAGGATCGCGCGGGGATCGGAGATCGTGTAAACCGCGTGTCCCTGCCCGTAGACGAGTCCGGTGCGATCGAAGGCTTCCTTGCGGAGAATCTTCCGGAGATACGCGCCGACCTCCTTCTCGCTCGACCAGTCCTGCACGTTCGCCTTGATGTCGTCCATCATCTCGGACACCTTGATGTTCGCGCCGCCGTGCCTGCGTCCCTTGAGCGATCCGACCGCCGCGCCGATCGCGGAATAGGTGTCGGTGTCGGCGGACGATACGACGTGCACGGTGAGCGAGGAGTTGTTTCCGCCGCCGTGTTCCGCGTGGAGGATGAGCGCGAGGTCAAGGAGCTCCGCCTCGAGCTTGTCGTAGTTCTTGTCGGCCCTGATGAGCCTGAGGAAGTTCTCCGCGGTCGAGAGGTTGGGGAGCGGATTATGGAGGTACATGCTCTTCCCGTCGTAGTGGCGCCTCTTGGCCTGATATCCGTACGCGACCATCGCGGGAAACCGCGCGATGAGCTGAATGCACTGGATCAGGTTATTCGCGATCGACTGGTCCTCGGGGTTGGGGTCGTACGAATAGGAAACGAGCACCGAACGGGCAAGCTTGTTCATGATGTCCGAGGAGGGCGACTTGAGAATCATGTCCTCGACGAAGTTGTTCGGAAGCTCCCGGAATTCCCCGAGGAGCGCGTCGAACTCGGCAAGCTGTGATGCGTTGGGCAGTTCGCCGAAAAGAAGGAGGTAGATGACCTGCTCGAAACCGAACTGCTCGCTCGACTCGATGTCATGGATGATATCCTCGACGTCATAGCCGCGGTAGATGAGCTTTCCGGGGACGGCGACGGGCTTTCCGTTAACGACATCGTATCCGTACACGTTACCGATCCGGGTGAGTCCGACGAGAACGCCCTTGCCGTCAGCGTCGCGAAGGCCGCGTTTGACGTCGAATTTCGTGTAGAGTTCCGGGTCAATATAATCGTTCGTCTCCGCAAGCTTCGCGAGATTATCGATCATTGCCAGATATTTCGTATCGTTCTGCATAATGTAATGCCTCCGCCCGTGTGATATGCATATTTATACAATGAATCACGAAGAAGAGCAAGAGCTCGATTGCAAGAAATTTGTTAAAAAACGGTAACACTACCCGTTTTTGTATTTATATGCAGTATATACCACACTTATTGCATATTTCTGCATAAAAAGCCGGAAACCTTTGACGTGCGTATGAGAACTGTGCTATTCTTTCTTACCATGAAAACAATACTGATCAAGGACATGCTGGTATCGGAGCCCGACGGGCGTGAAGTAACCATATATGGATGGGTTCGCACCAAGCGCGAAACCAAGAATCTCGTGTTCGTTCAGGTAAACGACGGCTCGTGTTTTGCCTCGATCCAGATCACCTTCGATCGCGACAAGGGGATCGACGCGAATACCGACGCCGAGATCAAGAAGGTCACGACCGGCGCGTCGATCGTCGCGAAGGGAACCCTCATTCCCTCCCCCGCCTCCGGACAGGCCGTCGAGGTTCAGGCAACCTCGCTCGTCGTCCTCGGCGAAGCGCCCGCAGACACCTTCCCGCTCCAGAAAAAGAACCACTCCCTTGAATTCCTCCGCGAGATCGCCCATCTGCGCGCGAGAACGAATACTTTCGGCGCCGTCGCGCGCATGCGAAGCCAGATGGCGTACGCGATCCACGTCTTCTACCAGGAGCGCGGCTTCAACTACGTCCATACCCCGATCATCACCGCGAGCGACTGCGAGGGCGCGGGAGAGATGTTCCAGGTCACGACCCTCGACCTCAACAGGATCGCCAAGGAAGGCGCCGACCGCCTCGCCAAGGGCGAAAGCGGCGTCGACTTCTCGAAGGATTTCTTCGGGAAACCGGCCAACCTCACCGTCTCCGGCCAGCTCGAGGCCGAAACCTACGCCACCGCCCTTTCCCGCGTGTACACCTTCGGGCCGACCTTCCGCGCGGAAAATTCGAACACCACGCGACACCTCGCCGAGTTCTGGATGGTAGAGCCCGAGGTCGCGTTCAACGATCTCGAGGCGAACATGGACCTCGCCGAGGAATTCGTGAAGTTCCTCATGAAATGGGCGCTCGAGAAGTGCGCCGAGGACATGAAGTTCTTCAACGACCGAATCCAGCCGGGCATCGTCGACACGCTCACCGCGGTCGCGAACGCCGACTTCGGCCGCGTCACCTATACCGACGCGATGAAGGAGCTCGAGAAGAACGCGGCGAACTTCGAGTTCAAGCCGTTCTGGGGCTGCGACCTCCAGAGCGAGCACGAGCGGTACCTCACCGAGAAGGTGTACGGGAAACCCGTCATGGTCTACAACTACCCGAAGGAGATCAAGGCCTTCTACATGAAGCTGAACGACGACGGCAAGACCGTTCGCGCCGTCGACGTGCTCGTGCCCGGGCTCGGCGAACTCATCGGCGGCTCCGAGCGCGAGGAAAACCTCGACCGGCTCGAGAAGCGCATAACCGAGCTCGGCCTCGACGTGAAGGACTATTGGTGGTACCTCGATCTTCGCCGCTTCGGCACCGTGCCCCACGCGGGCTTCGGTCTCGGCTTCGAGCGACTCCTTCTCTACATCACGGGCATGGGTAACATCCGTGACGTCATCCCCTATCCGAGGGCCCCGAAACTTGCCGAATTCTAAGAATCAGGATCCCGTCCGGGGATCGAAAAACGCCGCGCGAAATGCCCGCGCGGCGTTTTTTTGTCGCGTCGCGCTCGCCGCGGCGGCGCTTTGCCTCGTTTCCGTTTTCCTCTATACCGCGCTTCGCCTTCGCGCGGAGGCGACGCCCGTCTCGGGCGAGGCCAGGGCCGAGGCGATAGCGACGTACGAAAAGGCCCACTGGGGCAGCGTTCATCCCTTTCCCTCGGCGCGTGAGCTTTCCTCCTGGTCATGGACCGGCTCGGGCGGTACCGCGTATCCCTCGGCCGAGGCCGTCTCGCTCGACCTCAATGCCCGCTCGGCGATCCTCGTCGACGCGTCGACCGGGGCGATCCTCTTCGAAAAGAACGCCGACGAACTCATCCCGCCCGCGTCGATGACCAAGCTCGTCGCCATGTACACGGCGTTTCACGCGATCGAAAACGGGGAATTGTCCCTCGACGACGAGATCGCGCCGCCTCCCGAATCCTGGGCCGCCAACCTGCCCGCGGGCTCGTCGCTCATGTTTCTCGGTCCCGGCCAGAGGCTTACCGTGCGGGAGCTTCTCGCGGGGATGGCCGTCGTGTCGGGTAACGACGCCGCGACCGCGCTCGCGATAACGGTCGCGGGCTCCGTCGACGCCTTCGTCGCTCGGATGAACGCCGAGGTCGCGGAGCTCGGCCTCGTGCATACCCGCTTCGTCGAGCCGACGGGCTTGAGCGAACGGAACGCGACGACCGCGCGCGAGTTCGCGGACTTTGCGCTCGTATACCTCAGCCGGTACCCCGACGCGCTTCGAGAGTTTCATTCGCGCGAATCGCTTTCATACCCGCTCGAGCGGAACCTCGCGGGCAGCCGGGAAAGCCCGGTCGACCAGGAGGCCACGAACAAGCTCCTCGGCTCGCTCGAGGGTTGCGACGGGCTCAAAACCGGATTCATATGGGAATCGGGGTTCAACCTCGCGCTTACCGCGAACCGGAACGGCAATCGGTTCCTCTCGGTGACGATGGGGGGGCCCGGAAGCACGACCGCCGAGGGAAGCGCGCTCCGCGCGAAGGACGGCACCCTTCTTATGGAGTGGGCGTTCGCGAATTTCCGGACGGCGCGCCCCGCGAAACCAGAGCCGGTGACGGTCACCGTCTGGAAGGGGGAGCAGGGCGCGATCGAGGCGATACCCGCGGGGAACGAACGGTTTACCGTACCCGTCGGCGCCCTCGCCTTCCCCGACGGATCGAGCGCCGAGGCGTCGATCGAGTACGCAGTGCCGCGCGCGATGCGCTCGCCGGTCAGGGCGGGAGACATAATCGGATCGGTGAAATACTCGCTCGGGGGGACGGTCGTCCACGAAGTCCCGCTCGTCGCGGACAGAACGGTTCATACCGCCCGTTTCGCCCGCCGCGCGCTTGACCACGCGGCGCAGGCGATCGCTCGAAGCGTCTTCGGGATACGGGGCTGACGGCTAGTCCTATCGCGCGCCCTTTATGAGCGCGTCGACGGAAACGATGCCGTATCCCTCCTCGATGAGGGCGTTGATGAGCACGTCGATTCGGTCAAAGAGGTAGTCGGGCCTTGAGCCGGCGGGTTTTCCGATCCGGACGGGAATGATCGATCCCGGTTTTTTCGCGGCGAGGATTTCCTCGATGATCGCGGAGGAGTCTTTGCACAGCCCCGGAAGGGAGCGGTCCTGCTCGGCGGTAACCCAGTCGAGCACGCTCACGTCGGGGGAGACGTAGCGATAGCCGGCCTTCTCGCCCGCCCGGGCGATCATCGGCGAGGTCACGTAATAGGGCGCGTGCCACAGAAGCGTGAGCTCCTGACCCGTCGCGTCGTAGAACGCGTCCTCGTTCCGCGAAAGGCCGCGCACGATGAAGTCCTCGTCGATCCGGTACAGGGTTCCCGAAAGATCCCAGGTCGTGAAGAAGAGCGACGCGGTCTGATGCCCCGCCTTGACGATCTCGTTCACCGCGGCGGGATGCTGCCGGATAAACTCACCGTTTATGAAAAAGGTCGCGCGGATGCCGTATCGGCTGAGCGCCTCGAGGATCTCGGGAAGGCCGTCAAGAGAGTCCATCGCGTCGAAGACGAGCGCGACCTCGCGGGAGGCGGTTCTCGAGCCGTGGCTGAACGCGCCGTTTTGAGAGGCCTTCGCTTCGGGTCGCGAGGCGAAATCCTCGGGCCTGTCCAATCGCTTGCGCGGCTCGTCGACGAGCGGCACGGTACCGCCCGACCCGACGGCCGAGCGCACGTAGAGCATGTTCTCGTAATACCCTGCGGAGGAATCCGCGTACACCCGCCAGGCGGCGTTCGCGCCCGTGGCGGGCCTGATGCGCGCGGTAGCGGCCGGGATCCAGCGCATCTGGCCCGAGTACGAATACCTTCCGGCGCGCTCGGTTTCCGCTATGACGGAGACGCCCTGCTCGTCCCACCCGGAGGACTCGACCGTCGAAAGGAAGAGAACCGACGAGCTTCCGTCGACCGCGTTCCATTTCCGCACCGTTTCCGCGCCGCCGATGAAGAGATTCGGCTCGTCGGCCCAGGTCGCCTTCACGACGCGCTCGTCGCGAAAGGAGGAAATCTCCTTCCAGAGCGCGCTGTCGTATACGGTAAGCGCGGTCGCCGTCCTGAAGGCGACGAGCGAGCCCGTTCTCGACACGGAAAGCTCCACGGTTCCCGCGGGTACGTCAAGCGGGGAGAAAACGCTGCCGTCGGCGGTCTCGGAGAGTTTCCACGCCCTGACCGTTCTCTTTCCGTCCTGGACCGAATGCGCGAAAAGGACGGGAAGCCCGTCTTTGGTCCACGTCGACTCGAGTCTCGCCGTATTCCCCGGAAGGAGGATATACGGAAGCGGCGTCGGTCGTGCCGAGGGAGCGTAGTCATCGCCGGAAAGAACGCAGTAATACACGCTTCGACCGTCCTTCGCGTAGAGCGCGGACGCTCCCGAGGGAGAGCCCGAAAGCGAATCCGACGTGGGGTCGAACGGGCACGGAAGCTTTCCGGCAAGCTCGCCTATCCCGACGAGCGGGCTATAGAGCGAGCGCGTGAAAAGCTCGGACGCGAGGACGCGGAAGACCGATCCCCCGGAGGCATACAGGAAACGACCCGGGGCGTACCAGCTCACGGAGGCTATGGTCCCCGGCCCGAGGACGCGATAGCGCGCGTCGATGGAAGTAACCGAAAACAGGGTCTCCGGTCGCGCGAAATGGAGCGTTCCCTTGACCGAATAGAGAAGGACGGAGGAATCGGGCGACCAGGAAACGGGAATGAGTCCGCGGTCGACCGTGTCGGCGACGACGGTGCGCAGGGCCTTTTCGGCGTCGTAGATGACGAGTCTGCCGCGCGCGGCCGAGACGGGCTCTATCGAGACCTGCCATCGGCCGTCGGGGCTCGAGGCCACGGGCGGGAGATTACCCAAACCCGCAAGCCCGCCGGAATAGAACGGCCGATAGTCGTCGAGCCATGAAAAGCGGCTCGAGCGGGTATCGTAGCGCCCGACGCCGAACCGCGAACGGACCTGGAGGATGGCGCCGTTCGAGAGGGATTCCATGGCCTCGGGAAAGAAGGTGAGCTGCTCGATGGCGCCCGAGGAGAGATCCTTGGAGAAAAGCGTATGGTAGCTCCCGTTGCCGGGTATCGTGGCCTTTACGGTAAAGAGCACGGTGTTTTTCGCGTTGACGTCGGGATTAAGGAACGTGATATCGGGAAAGGCGAACGCGACGCAGGAGAGGGACGCGATGAGCGCGAAAAACGAGCGGTAAAACCTGGGTGACATCCTCATCTCCTTACGTTACGGCGCGGGGGTTTCGGCCAAGAGGTCGGTGAGAGCTCGATCGAGGGTATCGAGCTCGCTCTCCATGCGCTCGAACCGCGAAACGGCCCAGGACGCCCGAAGGGAAGCGATCTCCTCGAAAACGGCGTCGATCTGGCGCGAAACCGAATCGTTTTCGGCGCACGCGGCGCCGCACCACGGACAATAGAAGAACGTGGCGTTCATCGTCCTGCCGCAGGCATGGCATATCGATTCCCGTTCCATTGAAGGCCCTCCCTCACGCTAAGTATACAATATATATCAATTTAACACCGAATAGGGGTCTATCATCTTTCCGTTTTTATAGATCGAAAGATGGAGGTGGCTCCCGGTGGAATACCCGGTATTCCCTACCCTGCCGATGACCGCCCCTTGCGCCAGGTATTGGCCCCGGGAGACGCCGATGAAACTCAAATGCCCATAGAGCGACTGGAAGCCCGAATCGTGCGTGATAATCACGTAGTTTCCGTAGACGTTCGAATAGCCCGTCGTCGCGACCCTTCCGTCGAGCGTCGCCTTGATCGGCGTCCCGACGGGAGCGGCGAGATCGATTCCCGTATGGAAGGTCCTGACGCCCGTGAACGGGTCGGCGCGATAGCCGAACCGGGACGTCAGTCTGCCCTTGATCGGATGGACGAAAAGCTCGCCCATGGCTACCCTAAGCTCCCGCGCCGAAAGGGTCGCGCCGGGGATGAAAAGCCGTTGCCCCGCCACGAGCGTCGAGTTCGAAAGATCGTTCGCGTCGAGGATCGCGTTCACGGGAACCGAATAGCGGGAAGCCACGCGCGAAAGGGAATCCCCCCGCGCCACGACGTACACGACGCCGTCCATCGAGGGTATGGTGAGCGTCTGCCCGACGCGAAGTCGGCGCGCGTTCGATATTCCGTTCGCGGAAAGGACCGTGCTCATGTTCCTCAGGCCGAATCGGGCGAGAATCCCGCCGAGGGTATCCCCCGAGCGGACGCGCCAAACGGAATAGGTCACGCTCCTGATCGTCGCGGGAAGCTCGGCCTCCGCCCCCTCGGCGAGGAGGGTCGCGTCGGGTTCGGGGGTGACGAGGAGGCGCATCGCGGCCTCGTCCGTCGCGTCGGAGGGGAACGCGAATCGGTCAAGTCGGGAATAGCCGAAGGAGCGGTCAACGACGGGCGCGAGCGCGAGGAGAACGGCCATCGCGAGGATCATCGCGAGGGGAAACGAGGAGACGGCGGGATTCTCGCGCGCGAGCGCGAACGAGAGGAAAGCGCCGTCCCGGTAACCGTCGCGGGAGCTCGTGGTTTTTTCCCGTGCGCGGATTCCGGAAGGCAGCCTCGCGCGAAGAACGTGATTTTCCGGGCGTACGGTGCTGATGACATCCATAGGTTATGTATCGACACGGAAAGCCCGGATAATTAGAATGGATTTCACGCATGATGAGGACCAGTCGCACGATAATCGCCTTCTTCTCCGTGTTTCTCGCGGCTCTCGCGCTCAAGCTGTTCGTCGTCGACGTCATGCCCGTCTCGGGGCCGTCGATGCGGCCGACGCTTTCCGACGGCGAGCTCATCGTCGAGTACCGGCTCGCGTGGGGAATACCGCTTCCGTTCCAAAACCGCTATCTCGCCCGCTGGGGAAAGCCGCGCGCGGGCGATATCGTCGTGTATCCGCTGAACGGGCGATACGTCGTCAAGCGCTGCGTCGCGCCCGAGGGCGCACCGCTGGCTTTTTCGGACGAAACGGGATATAGTGTACGGGTCGGAGAGCGTGCCATCCCGCTCACCCGCGAGCAGTATTTCAAATTGCGATGCGCAGAACGGGTTCCCGAGGGGATGCTGTTCGCCTTGGGAGATAACATGGCCGAATCCCGCGATTCGCGTGACTATGGGTTCGTATCGATCGACAGCGTTCGCGGCAAGGTACTATGGCGCTGAACGGTTTCGTCTCGGTTAAAAGGCTTCTTTTCCTCGGCAGCGCGGCGGCGATTATCGTCTGTATCGTCGTATCGACCTACGGCAAGCGAATGCTTTTCAGGCAGGCGGACCCGACCCCCACCCGCATCTCGCTCGATCGGGGGTCCATCCTCGACCGGAACGGCAAGATCCTCGCGGCCGAGACGACCCTCTACAACATCGCGATAACCCGTTCGGTAATCCAGGACAAGCCCCTTTTCGCCGAGCTCATCGGCCCCGCGGTCGGCATCGAGAAGGGTGCGCTTCTCGAGACGCTCGAGAGCGGCGCGACCGATTTCTTTTACCTGAAAAAAAGGATCAGCGAGGGCGAAAAGGAAGCGATCGAGGAAACCGTCAGGGAATCCCGCCTGCGCGGAATCAGGCTCGAGCCGGTCATGAGCAGAACCTATCCCGAAAACCAGCTCGCCTCGCACGTCGTCGGCTTTCTCGGGGACGAGGGCTCGGGACTTACCGGCGTGGAATACTCCTTCCAGGATCTCCTCACCCCGCCGGGCTCCGAGACGGGCGCGAACGGAATTCCCTACAACGTGATGCTCACGATCGACGGAAACATCCAGTACGAGCTCGAGAAAATCGCGAGAAAGACGAAGGCGGACACCGGCGCCGAAGCGGTCATGATGATCGCGGCGGAGGCAAAGACGGGGGAGATACTCGCCTATATCAGCGAGCCCTCCGCGAACCTCAACGGGTACGCGCGGGAGCCCGACTCGGCGCGCTTCGACCGGCCCGCCCTCTACGCGTACGAGCCCGGTTCGGTCTTCAAGATCTTCTCGATCGCCTCCCTCATCGACATGGGCGCCGTCCGCGACCGGGACGGTTTTCTCTGCGACGGCGCGTACGAGTTCACGACCGCCCGGGGCGAGCGGGTCCACATCAAGTGCCTGGACCGGCATGGCTGGGTGACGCCCCGCGACGTCATCAGGCTTTCCTGCAATGAAGGCTCGGCGCAGATGGCCGAGCGGGCGCCGTCCGAGGCGTTCGAGCAAAAGCTCAGGGATTTCGGTTTCGGCGCGAAAACGGGCGTGGAGCTTCCCGGCGAGACCACGGGACTTTTCTACCCGAGCAAGTCCTGGTCGCTCCGCTCGAAACCGACGATCGCGATCGGTCAGGAAATCTCGGTTTCCGCGCTCCAGATGGTCGAAGCCGCGACGGCGCTCGCGAACGGCGGAAAGCGGCTGAGACTCACCCTCCTTTCCAAACTATTCACGCCGGACGGGGCGATCGCCTACGAGCACGAGCCGAAGGGCCTTTCCCAGGTCTTGTCCCCGGAAACCGCGCGGCTCATGCTCTCGTACATGCAAACGACCTCCGAGTCCGGCACGGGCACGCGCGCGTCCGTCGGGGACGTACCGATGGCGGTCAAGACCGGCACCGCCCAGATGCTCAACGCGGCGAAGAACGGCTACAGCGACACCGACTTCATCTCGAGCTGCATCGGCATCTTCCCCGCGAACGACCCGCAGGTCATCCTCTACATCGCGATCGTCAAACCGGTCGGCGAGACCTACGGAGGCAGGATCGCGGCTCCGGTGATCTCGACGGCGGCAAACGCGATCATCGATTACCTCGGGATCGGGAGGGCGAGCGCGACTTCGGTCAGGCATACCGGCGTGATACCCGTTCCCTCCGTCAAGGCAGCCGAGATCGGCGAGGTAATGCCCGACCTCACCGGTTGCCCGAAGCGGCTCCTGACGCCCCTACTCGCCCGGGACGACGTCAACGTCCTCATCGAGGGCGACGGATACGTCGTCCGGCAATCGCCCGAGCCGGGTACCCCGATAGAGAAAGGAATGACCATTGAATTCCGCCTTGAGTGAGACCCTCGTCTCGAACTGTCGTGCCTTCTCGCGCCGGTTTCCCGACCTCGCGGGGCTTATCGGCCTCGACGACCCGGACCGGCTCTCCGCGCTCATGGAATCGCTTCCGCGCGACTACGCGCTCGTCCCCGCGGCCTCGGGCGACGCGACCCTTTCGGTACGGGGAGCCTTCCTCCATTCGAGATACGACCCCAAGCGGGACGCCGAACGGGAGCTCGCGGCGCTCGCGGATAAAGGATCCGAACGGGGGATGGTATTCGCCGGAATGGGGCTCGCCTACCTGCCCGAGCGCTACGCGGCGAACCGCCCGAATTCGACGATCGTCCTCGTTGAACCGGATCTCTTCATCCTCCTCCTCGCCCTTTCCTCGCGACCGCTCGATACGCTTCTCGCCCACCCGGACCTCGCGATCGTCGCGGGAACCGACGCGCGCGAGGCGTCATCCGTTATCGAGAAGATGGGCTTCGACGACCTTCCCGTTCACGAGCCGCCCGCCCTCACCGGCGCGAACCGCCCCTGGTTCGGGGAGTTCTCCGCGATCAGGAAACGAAACCGCGAAAAGCGCGAGATCAACGCGAATACCCTCAGGCGCTTCGGCGGCCTTTGGCTTTCGAACATGTGCCGCAACTTCGGCGAACTGAAGCAGAGGCCGGGCATCGAGGCGTTCAGGGATCTGTTCGCGGACCTGCCCGTCCTGGTGCTCGCCGCGGGCCCCTCGCTCGACCGGATACTGCCCGAGCTTCCCGGTCTCGCCCGGCGCTGCGTGATCGTCGCCGTGGACACGGCGGCGCGCGCGTGCGTTCGCGCCGGGGTGGAGCCCGACTTCATCGTGCTCGTCGATCCCCAGTACTGGAACTGGCGGCATCTCGACGGGGTCAGAAGCCCCGGGAGCGTCCTTGTCACCGAGTCGGCCGCCTGGCCGGCCGTATTCCGCTTTCCGACGCGGGCGACCTGCCTCTGCTCGTCCCTCTTCCCGCTCGGGAAGTTCATCGAGTCCCGCACCGCAAAGAGGGGCGAACTCGGGGCAGGGGGCTCGGTCTCGACGACGGCGTGGGATTTCGCGCGGCACCTGGGCTCGCTGAGGATCGTCATGGCAGGGCTTGACCTCGGCTTCCCCGAGCGAAAGACCCATTTTACGGGAAGCGTCTTCGAGGAGCGCGCCCACGCGACCTCCTCGCGGCTCGACACCGCCGAATCCGCCGGCTATCGCGCGCTGTACGGCGCGGGTCCGTACCCGGTCCCGGACTACGCGGGAAACGCCGTGCTCACCGACAAGCGGCTGATACTCTACGCCTGGTGGTTCGAGTCGCGGCTCGCGTCCTGTCCCGACCATCCAACCTCGACCGTCACCCCCGAGGGCGTGAAAATCCCGGGATTCGCCGTCGAAAGCCTTTCGAACCTCGCGGCCCTGCCCGATGCGCGGGGCGAGATCGAAAGGAGGCTCGCGTCAGCGATCGGGAACCTCGAGTCGCCCGAGGCGGAAGCGTTCGAGAAAGCCGTCAGGGAACTTCGCGCCGCCCTCGATGACATCGCGAAGCTTGCAGAATCGGGGATCGCCGAGTGCGATCGGTGGCTTTCGGGCGGCACACGCGCGAGCGGTCCCCAGGCGACGGAAACCCTCCTCGCGCGGCTCGACGGCATCGACCGCGCGATCCTCGGCCATCCCGCGAAGGAAGTCGCCGCGATGGTCTTCGATGCCGCGACCGGGACGGACGGGAACGACGGGCAGCTCGACCCGATATCCGCCTCGCGCGGACTCTACGGGCGAATCCTCGAGGCCGCGAGAAAAAATTCTCGCATGATCGAGAAATTCGCCTAAAGATTCCCCGGGGAAGATCCGATAGTATAGATGTGGTTGAGCTTCAATAACGGCGAACGAGAGTGACGTCCAGTCGCCGTTTCAGGCTTGCTATCGGGTCGTATCGAAAGAGATACGACCATTTTTTTTGCCCCTACGGGACAGGGCCGGGACGGGGATCAGTTCTCCCCCGCGAAAAGCCAGGCGGTCGCCTCGGCTATCAGCTTGCCGAGGATGACGACCTGCATGTCGGCCTTCGATTCCTCCACATACCGGTTCCAGCGATCAGGGGTAAATACCGCGCACACGCGAAGGCGCGCCTCGGAAGCGGCGGCTTCGCGCGCGTCACCCCGGCTGTCGATCGTGAGCTTGGGCGAGTTCGCGCAGAGGTATCCTGCAAGGACCGCGACGAGCGGGTTTCTCGCCTCGCGGGCAAGCGATTCGAGACCGGCAGCCGACTCCTCGGGCTTCCGCGCGAGATGCCGTGAAAAGGCCGCGTAAAACCGGCGCCATTCGCTTGAATCGGGATCCCGAACTTCCGGGGCCCCGGTGGCTATGGCGTATGCCCGATCGAAATCGCCCGAGAGGATCGCCGCGGCGGCGAACCGGGAGGCGAAAAAGGCGAACAGCGCGGGTTTCGCCCCCTCAAGGGCCGTAGAGAGCTTTTTTACCCCCTCGAAATCGCTGAGGAGTATGAGCGCGTCGCAATAGAGCCTGACCGACCGCTTCGTGTACCGGCCTTTCGTAATGACGGTCGACTCGAGATGACGCGCGAGCGCGGGCCAGTCTTCCCGCTCGAGGCACGACAGCAGTTTCCATTGGGAGGCAAACAGTCCGTTTACGACCGCGAGAACGATCGCGAAAACGGCCGCGAAGTACCAGTTTTTTCGCCAGAACTCGAGCATGAAGGCGGCATCGAGAAGAAAAAACGGAAGAAAAAAAATCGTAAGAAATGACAGGATTAAGACGATATTAAATATGACGAAAAGGGCTTTGAATTTCATGAAAAGGCTCCTACTATGGTAGTAGAATTGTACTACAGGGGATGAGATAAGTGAATACGTTTAACGTTACCGATCTTCCCGAGGGCTTTTACTTCACCGAAGACGCGTACCTCGACAAGAAATACCTGCTTCTCACCCCGGGAGTGCCGATCGGCGAGGCGCTCAGGAAAGAGCTTCGCGATTGGGAGTTCGTCAAGGTCTACTCCGAAGGCCACCTTTCGGAGACCTCGGTCATCAGGCCAAGCGTCAGCATGAAGGGCGCCGCGGTCGCGGACGGCGGCGCAGGCGAGGAGAAAAAGGACGGCGATCAGCAGGAAACCGATACCACCCTTTCAGACGACGCGCAGTTCACGCTCATCGAGCGCCAGTACTACGAATTCCAGGATTTCATCGCCGAAACCTATACCCGCTACGCGACGCGCAAGGAATTGCAGCTCGCGCAGATATCGAACAGGGTCAAGGACCTGTGCGAGTTCATCAAGGAAAACAAGCGCTTCGTGCTGCGTATCCAGCCGTCACACGAAAACCGCGAGAAGAACTACCTCGTCATCCACTCGATGCGCTCGACCGTATACGCGCTCGTGATCGGGCTCCAGCTCAAGTTCCCCATTCACAAGCTCATCGAGCTCGGTGTCTCCTGCATTCTCCACGAGATCGGCATGATCAGGCTCCCGCCGCAACTGTACATGGGCAACAAGGTGCTCACCCCGGTCGAGAAGAACGCGATACTGACCCATCCGGTCATCTCGTACAACATACTCCGCGAATTCTCCTTCCCGCTCAACATCTGCCTCGGCGTGCTCGAGCATCACGAGCGCGAGAACGGCGACGGATACCCGCGCAAGCTCACGAAGGAAAAAATCTCGATTTACGCGAAGATCATCGCGGTCGCCTGCTCCTACGAGGCGGTGACCGCGCCGCGCCCCTACAAGGAAGCGCGCGACGCGTATTCAGGGATCATCGACATCATGAAAAATCAGGGGAAGCAGTACGACGAGACGATCATCCGCGCGCTCCTGTTCTCGGTGTCGCTCTACCCGATCGGGCTGTACGTGCTTCTCTCGAACAACAAGATCGGCCAGGTCGTCGACGTCAACCCGGAGAATCCGAAATTCCCGATCGTCCAGCTCTACAAGGAATTGAAGCCCGACGGAAAGCCGAAGGTCGTCGAGACGAGCGAATACGGGCTCTCGATCGCGCGGCCCCTGACGAAGGAAGAGGGAGCGAGGCTCATCGAGCGAGGCTGACGGAAGCCCTCCCTTACCGCGCCGCCCAAGAAATCGCAGACGCGCGGGCGCGGGGCACTTCAGAAAAACAGCGTTACGTCCCCGGACTCTATCGAGTCGAGCGATCCCGCCTCGACGTCGAACCCGCCGATCTTCCCGGCGGCTTCCTTATGCGAGGTTATCGTGAACTGCTTCACGAGGTCACGGAGCCTTCCGTTGTGGATCGTCCATGACTCGAGACCCATTCGCGAAAGGATGGCCGCCCGTTCATTACGGTATTCCCCGACCGCCTCCTCGAGGCCTGCCATGATAGCGTCGAAGGACGCGAGAATCCCGCGGAGCGAGGAGATATGCCCGTCGACCTCGACGCACATGGCCTCGAAAGACTCGGGATACACCCTGAGCGAAGAGACCGCGGTCGCGAGCTCGGCGTTGCTCTCGCGCATCTTGTGGAAGAATTCCGTCTTTTCGGCCTTGATGCGCTCGAGCGCGAGATTGTCGGACTCCGCCTCATGGGCGAACCCGCGAATCAACTCCTCGATGCCCTTGATGAAGGTCTCGAGTTCCTTTCGGGTTTCCTGCACGCTCGAGTCGGCCTGGACGATGAGATCGCTCATGTGGCTTACGGTATCCTGAACCGATCGAAGCGCCGCGTTCTTCGCGACCTCGATCTGCTGCGTAATCCGCACGTGCTGGAGCCGCGAGATGATCGGCCTGATGTTGTCGAAGATGACCCGAAGGTGCTTGATCTCCGAGACGATCGTCGAGCTCTCGCTCACCATGCTCTTCTGCCCGCGCTGATAGGCGCCGATGCGCGAAAGATAATCGGAAAAGCCCGACGTCATCTCGTCCAAAAGCATCGGTATCGAGGACGAGCGCGATTTCCTGTCCAGGTATCTCGAGACGAACGCGGTTCTCGATTCCTCCACCGAGTCGAGCGTCGCGTGTACGCGTTCCCAGTTATCGGAGAACGTCGATATGGACCGCGCGATATTTCCCCGCACGTCGGCCCCTATCCTGAGCGAAAGATCGAGAAGCTCCATGTCGAAAGTCAGGCGGTCGAGCCGCTCCTCGTCGGACGAGGTGTCCTCGAGATCCGAAAGATCCTTGAGCGCGAGGATGACCTGATCGATCGACTGCCTGATGATGTCCTGAAGCTGAATGCCGGCCATCGCCTCGCGAATCGGTCCCGTCACGCGCTCGGCGCTTCGGCTCATGGAGTCGAGTCCCGATTCCGCCGCCAGAAGAACCGACGCGATATCGGTCGAATCGCCGGACGTGCCCCGCAGGGAGGAAAGCTGGCGCTGCGCGCCGAGGAGCTCGGTGAACGATTTTTTCAGCGCGTCATTCCTTTCGACGAGACGGCGTTCCTCCACGAGAAGCTCGTTTGACAGCGCGATCATTCGCGCGGAAAGGCGTTTGAGATTCTCGGTGATGCAGGAAAACGCCCTTCCCTTCTCGCCGGACTTTATCGATATGACCATCGCGTTCAGGGAAATGATCTCGAGTTCCTCCGAATCGCCTCGGATGGACGAAACCCGCTCGTTGATCTTGTCGAGCGCCGTCATTCGCTCGTTGAGGCGCTCGAAAAGGTTGGAATTCCGCTCGTTATACTCGGTGAAAAAGCCCTCTTCTTCGTTCCCCTGAGCCTCGAACCCGAGCGAAAGGGATGCAAGCAAGTCTTTGAGCGCGGGAAGCGACGAAGTTCCTTCGGAGCCGGTGATGGAAAGAAGCGCGGGGAAACAGGCCCCCAGTCTGGTGTAGAGCCGTTCAGTGTCATCGCTGCATTTCTGCATCTCGTCCTGAAACTTGATGATATTCATTACGTTAAATAGTAATACAGGCAATGGCTAATGTACAGCGAGTTTTCGACGCGGAAACGCAAACGTAAAATCGCTCGCGATCGCGTGAATTGCCCGCGGGGTTTTCTTATAGTTCATACTATGAAAATAGTGCCAAACTCGAGCGCGGAAGCCGTCGTCGCGGCGCTTTCGTCGCGAATCATCGCGAGAATCTCGCGGAACCAACCGGTATTGCTCCTCGTTACGGGGAGCGATTGCGAAAGCCTGGCGATCGGCGCGTTTCGCGCGGTCTCCGGGCACATGGCAGGCGATCGCAGGAGACTCAGGATGCTCTTTACCGTCGGTCTTACCGACGAGCGATTCGGGAAAAGCGGTCATGAGGACTCTATCTGGCGTCAGCTCGTGGACAGGGGCTTTGATACCTCGATCTGCAACCCCATGCCGATTCTGGTCGGAAAGGGATCAGGTGAGCCGTCCGATCTTGAGAGTACGGTCAAACGGTACGACGCCTTCCTCAGTGACGCGGCTCAGAGGCGCGCCGAGGGAAAGCTCTACATCGCCTGCCTTCTCGCGCTCGGCGACGACGGGCACGTCGCGGGAATTCTTCCCGAAAGCCCGCCAAGCCTCATGGAAGGCAACGGGGCGAATTTCGTCGCGGGCTATCGCTCGGCGTTTTTTCCCCGCGTCACGGTCACTCCCTCGTTCTTTCCCTCGATCGATTACGCGGGAACGTGGGTATCCGGCCTCGACGCGCTTCCCGCGCTCGAGCTTCTCTCCGAAAGCCTCCCTCCCGAACGGAACCCCGCCCAACTCCTGAAACTGCCGGCGGAATCGGAAATCTTCGCGGGAACCGAGATCCCCCGTCGTATCCTCAAGAGAGCGTAAGCGTATCACCGCGAGGAACCCGGTTCACGCCCGGCGGGACACACCTCGACGCAGATACCGCAGACGGCGCCCCGTCCGATTTCCCGGTACTTCGCCTTCATCCAGGCGCTGCACGCGGCCGCGTCGAATCCGCCGTTTCCGATCGCGCCCGAAGGGCAGGCTCGGGCGCACCGACCGCATTCGGCGCAGCGGTGAAACTCCCCGGGCTCGACCGACGCGTGCAAGTCGAGGGACTCGCACGCCGACCAGTCGGTAAAGAGGGTCCCGAGCCTGACGCGCGGTCCCCACCGGTCGTGGAGGAAAAGCCCGTTCCGGCCTATCGAGCCGAGCCCGGCGAGGCATGCCGCCTTCTTGTGCGAGTATCGGGCCTCGAAGGGAGAGTCGGGCCTGCTTTGCGAGGCGGCCACGGTGATATACCGCGCGCCGCGCTCCTGAAGCCAGAGGCCGCAGCGAAGCAGGGTTTGGTCGATGAAGGCGTTAACGCTTCTGTAGTGATTGAAATAGGTATAGGTCGGGCCCTCCTCGACCGAGATCTCGCCGAGAATCGCGGGCGAAAGCGGTATGGCGACGGAAAGCGCGTACGGCATGCCGACGGGGCCGTCCGGTATCCGCGCGAACGACGCGTCGCCCGCGCCGAGGGTTTTCGCGAAGGCTATCATATCCCGGGTCGAATGGCTTTGTTCCTGCATGAAGGCAGTGTAGCGCCGCGATGAAACCTCTTCAAGGAGGCGGGAAGGGAATCCCGTTACCCGCCCCGTCGCGCAACTGTTGACGGGGCGTTTCTATTGGAGTACCTTTTCGATAACGTTATTTCACGCTCGATCATTTGGAGGAAGATATGAATAAAGGAACGCGGACGATCCTTGTCGTGCTCGCCGTCATCGCCGTAATCGGCTTCGGACTTTGGCGTTTTTTCGGCGGCAACTATAACCGCATGGTCGCCATGGACGAAGAGGTCATGAGCCAGTGGGGCCAGGTGGAAAACGTCTATCAGCGCCGCCTCGATCTCATCCCGAATCTCGTCGAGACGGTCAAGGGCTACGCGAAACACGAATCGAAGGTCTTTACCGATATCGCCGAGGCGCGCTCGAAAGCCGGCGGCGTCATGAAGGTTTCCGAGGACGTGCTCAACGATCCCGCGGCCTTCAAGCGGTTTCAGCAGGCGCAGGGAGAGCTCTCGGGCGCGCTCCAGAGGCTTCTCGTCGTTTCCGAGAACTATCCCGAACTGAAGGCGAACGCGAACTTCATGGCGCTCCAGGACCAGCTTGAGGGCACCGAGAACCGGATTTCCGTCGAGCGGAAGCGCTACAACGAGGTCGTAAAGTCGTACAATACCTTTATCAGGCAATTTCCCCGGTCGTTCGTCGCCAATATGTCCGGCTTCCGCGCGAAGGCTTACTTCGAGGCGGCCGAGGGCGCGGACGCTGCCCCGCAGGTATCGTTTGAATGAGCCGCGCAGCAATCGCACGCGCGCTCGGGTTAACCGATCCGAATCTCGCCCTGATCGATGACGCGATCCGCGACGCGGAGCGCAGTACCTCGGGCGAGATAGCGATCGCGATAACCCGGGAAAGCTCCGACTACTCGTTCCGCGAGCTTTTCTTCTCGGCTCTCCTCGGGGCGGCCGCCTTCGCGGCGCTCCTGCCCTTCCATTCCGCCGTCGCGCGCGCAGTCGACCGCGCGTTCTGGCACCATCCCGACTGGTACGTTACCGCGTTCCACGGTATCGTTCTCCTCGCGACGACGGGCATCGCCTTCGCCTTCGCGAACCTCCCCGCTATCGACCGCATCATCGTGCCGAGGCGCGAAAGGTCGCGGGCCGTATACGCGCGCGCGATGCGGCACTTCGCCGAGAGCGGCGTCTACGCCACGAGGGAGGGAACGGGTATCCTCGTGTTCATCTCGCTCCTCGAGCGCGAGGTCAGGATCGTCGCCGATTCCGGGATCAGCCGGTTGATACCCCAATCCGAATGGGATGATATTGCCGGAAGCCTCGCCCGCGGAATAAAGGAACGGCGATCCGCGCAAGCGATCGTCGAGACCGTCACGCGATGCGGGTCCCTCCTCGCAAGACACTTTCCGCCGGTCGGCGACAACCCGAACGAATTACAGGACGGCATCGTCTTCCTGGAGGCCGGACAATGAGCGATACTCGCAGGCCGACGCGGCATGTCGGATACGGACGCCTTTCACGAGCCCTGCTCGCCGTCGCGGTAGCGCTGGCAATTCTCCCGTCACGCGCGTTCGCGCTCGAGGTTCCCGCGATGAGGGGGCCGGTCAACGATCTCGCGCTCGTCATGTCCGATGACGAGCGGGCGAGCCTCGAGTCGTATCTCGTCGCCGTGAGCGAGCAGACCGGCGTGCAGGTAGCGATCCTTACCGTCGATTCGCTCGAGGGTGAGGCGATCGAGTCGTATTCGATGCGGGTCGCCGAGGCGTGGAAACTCGGCCAGGCCGACAAGGACAACGGCGCGCTCATCGTCGTCGCCATGGAAGACCGCGCGATCAGGATCGAGGTCGGCTACGGAATCGAGGAATCGCTTACCGACGTGAAATGCGGGCTCATCATCAGGGCGGTTATCGCCCCCGCGTTCAGAAAGGGCGAATACGGCGCGGGCATCATCGAGGCCGCGAGGAACGTCGTCGGGATCGCGACGGACAACGCGGAAATCGTTTCCGAGAACGTCCGCAATCCCGAATCTGATAACGCCGATTCTGGCGGCCTTGGCGTGGGCGCGGTGATATTCGTGCTGTTCGTGATTCTCATGTCGCTCGGCGGACGGCGTCGAGGCAGGCGAGGCGCTGACGGCCTTTTGTGGGGATTGCTACTCGGAAGCCTTCTGTCCTCCGGAAGACGCGACCATTGGTCGGGCGGGTCGGGAGGAGGATTCGGCGGCGGCGGTTTCTCCGGGGGCGGCGGCGGTTTCGGCGGAGGCGGCGCCTCGGGCGGCTGGTAACGCGAAGCAAACGCTCACCTCTTCACTCAATCGCATTGTCGATAATAAAGGCCCGCGTGATATCGTTCACGCGGGCCTTTCATTGACGAACCTTGCGCCAGTGCGCGATTCTCTCACGGGGTCTACCGGTCCGCAATCCTCACGGAAGCGGGCTTGACGACGGACTCTTCCCAGTTCCCGCGCGCGAGAAGGACGTCCGGGATCGCCTCGTTGAGCTTCTTCGTCATGTCGAGGAACTTG
>JAEXRH010000004.1 GCA_023438065.1 Spirochaetota bacterium | reverse complement strand
TCTCCGGCGAAAGCAGATCTATCTCTAAAAGACACACAGCCGTTTGATTATCGAAAAGAGATGCACACAACCCGGGTGACTGTTGACGAGTTACTGGCCGCGGGAAGAGTGGTTGAGGCAGAATCCTATATGGAAGAGCGCCGAACACTTTTCTGGAATAACGGTTATCCTGTCCGTAGGCTGAACCAGGCGTATTTTGCATTTTATGGCGCTTACGCCGACATTCCTGGCGGGGCTGCCGGCAAAGATCCTGTCGGACCGGTTGTCAGAGCGTTTCGGCAACAGTGTGGTTCGTTATCCAGTTTCCTCAATCAGATATCCGGCGTTACCAGCTTTGATCAATTGAAGGGGATGGTAAAAGAACTGCCAGCAGAATAACCGGTTATATAGTGTCGCCAAATCCACTGGAATCAGGCATAGAACTTCCAGCCGAACTGTAATCATCTGAAAGGTCGGGCATGGCCGAATCGATCTGTTCAGGCGATTGGCCGTGGTCAAGCCGGTCAACCACTTCATCAAACTCGGCAGGCATCTGTTCCCCCAGTTCCGAGCGCATCTCCCTCATCATGGAGCCTAACGCGCGGGGATCATCTTCCAATGAATTCATGCGTGAAGGATCTGCCAGGTTTTTCATACGTTCAGGTGTTGAACGGCTGATCCTAACCCTGCCGATCTTTCGCTGAACTTTAACGCTGTTGCAATGGGGGCACCGTACTTCAATTGTTCCGTACTCTTGATATGTGAGAAAGATTTCAAAGCGTTTTCGGCAATCCTCACAAACGAAATCATAACCGGGCATACCTGTTCTCCTGTTCAGAACCTACATTATATACGGGCTTTGTTGGTGAAGCCTGTCATTACGGGGTGTTGGTATAATGAATTTCACTTATCAATGACCAAGGAGTAACTCGTGGATAATAATCAAGCCGAATTGCCTCTCTCCAGCGTTCGATTTGACGTATTGCAGATGTCACCTTTATTGATCGTCATATCGGGGCCTTCCGGAGTGGGAAAAGACGCGGTATTGAACGAGATGAAAGCCCGGTTGCTGCCTTTCCATTTTGTGGTTACCACAACCAGCCGCAAACCACGCCCCGGTGAAGTGGAAGGTGTGGATTACAACTTTGTGGAACCTGCTGTGTTTGAGAAAATGATTGCCGAAAATGACCTGATCGAATACGCTCTGGTTTATCAGGATTACAAAGGAATTCCCCGCAGCCAGGTGATCAAAGCGCTCGCCAGTGGAAAAGATGTAGTAATGCGGCTTGACGTTCAGGGCGCGCGAAAGATCCGTGAATTGTTCCCGGAAGCTGTATTAATTTTTCTTGTACCTTCAGACACCAAAGAGTGGTACAACCGCCTGGTTGACCGGAAAACTGAGACACCGGAGAGTTTGAAAATCCGTATTGATAAGGCAAAGAGTGAACTGGACGAATTGGATATCTTCGACTATGTGGTTGTCAACGCGCAAAACCGGCTTGACAAGGCAGTTGACAGCATAGAGGCAATAATTAAAGTAGAACATTCGCGTACTCATCCGCGGAAAATTAATATATGAGCGATCAAATATCCCCATTGTCATCATCCCCGGAAGATCCCATCGAGGGTGATGTTTCATCACAATCGGAAACCACTCCTCCCGTACCTCTCGCCCGAATAAGTTTGAGGTTAGAGACAAACAAACCTGTCGTTACCTACACACTGATCGCGGTCACTGTAGTTTTCTTTTTATTCCAGATGATCTCAGATGTTGTAGTTGGTTATGATTTGCCTGCATTATACGGAATGAAAGTGAACGACCTGGTCTTGAGGGGGGAGGTCTGGCGGCTTTTCACCCCGGCGCTGTTGCATGGAGGACTATTACATATATTCTTTAATATGTATGCCCTGTTTTCCATTGGCCGCGAGATCGAACTCTATTACGGCCACTGGAGATACCTTGTTTTATACATAATCAGCGCTTTTGCGGGGAATGTCTTCTCTTTCCTGTTTACCGCGAGCCCGTCACTGGGTGCTTCTACGGCTATCTTTGGTTTGATCGGCGCTCAGGCATTGTTTATCTACCAGAACCGCAAATTTTTTAAGAATTCGCGAGCCATGTTGACGAACTCACTAATGGTGATCGCCATCAACCTCTTTGTGATAGGAAGCCTGCAATTCGTGGATAACTTCGGTCACCTTGGCGGTTTGCTGGGAGGCGCTTTGTTTGCCTGGCTGGCCGGTCCCATCTGGGAACCGGCAGGCAATTACCCTGTTATAGAAATATCTGATCAACGTAAAAATAGCCGAACACTCCCGGTTGCCCTGGGAGTGTTCATGCTTTTCGCTCTGGTTGCCGCGCTAAAGTTATTGGTGAAGTAATTTATATACCAGCATTCGCCCTCATGCGGCTCCATAATCTTCCAAGAGCCGTGAGCAGGGGTATCAATATCGCACCACATACCACCGGTATTGGCGAGAACGGATCAGCCTGGTCGTATTTAATGTCATAGACAGAGTGGGTGCCCGCCAGTTGTTCATTGGCGGCTTTGATGTGCAGCAGGTACGTGGCGCTGGTATCCGGTGAAAATTCCAGTGTGGTTGGCGAATTCAAATCGACAGGGATGGCTTCTTCTGTCATGGCGTTTCCGGCCAGATCAAAAATCTGCATGCTCACGCCGGCTGCCAGTTCAGTGGGGATGGATGTGAAGGTGTAACTTTTACCGCCCTGTAACAACATACTTGACCAGTCTACATCCTTTGGCCCGCACAGATTATGAAATTGACCGACACCCGCGGTGAGTGACGGTGAATCTGTGGGAACATTGTCTTTCGGCTCGAATTTGTCCGGTGTACATTCAGTTTCCACAGTGGTTTTTGCCTGCGCGCCGGCAGGGAATTCCTCGGCGCCCGTCGCCGTCACCGCGCGGATACGGAATTCATAGGTGGAACTGTTTTTCGCGAAGAAACCTGTACTTCTCAGATCTCCGGCCAACGGACCGCCAAGCGACTGCCAGTCGCTGCCGTCAACTTTGTATTGCAGTTCAAAATGGTCGATATCTGCTTTGGAAACGGCTGTCCAACGCAGGTTGATCATATTGCTGCCGTAATCTGACGGAAGCGCGTCCAGGTGGGTGACAGGTATGGAACCGTCACCGGCCAGAAGGACAGCTTTACTGTCAGTGTAGTTTCCAGCCTGGTCAAACGCCCGGGCGAATACTGCGGATCCGGTAAGTTTCCCGCTGAAGTCAGAGGGGATCGTGCCGGTCCAGCCGTCAGCCGGGGTTTCGTCAACCGCCACCCGTACCGCGCCTTCGGTTCCAGCACCGGCGGGCTGCACGTAGAATTCCACGCGGCTGGCTGGTTTGCTGCCATCTGCCGCGTCAGCTGCCAATGCCATTGGCAGAGATAAGCTGACAGAACCATCCACGGGTTTGGTCAACTTCGATGAGGGTGGGGTACTGTCTTGAATCAATGAAAGTGTGTAATTCAACGCGGGTGTATCTGATTTTCCGGTATCCGCGCTGAGTTTGATGTAATAAGTACCATCTTCAGGAAGCCTGGTATTGACCTGGGAGGCCGCCGCGTTCACTTTGCCTTCTGCAATTGAGGTCTTCCCATCAGCAGACAGAAGCGAAAACACGGGTGTGGCGTCTGATGCGTTTGAGGTGATCGTCATACTGGCGGTAAAAGGTTTTCCTTTTTCACCGGCAAATTTATAGACATCTGTGTCACCGGCCGGGCAGAACTGAGCTTCGGCTGTTCCACCGATAGCGATTTCGCGGGCTGTTTCAAATGTGCCGTCATCAGCGTATTCAGTGCACACTTTCGCTGGATCATCACTGATGCGGACGGTTGTTATCGCCCAACCGAGCCCTTGATTGTACGACCCATCCACGGTGTCAAAGTGGAAACGAATTCGAATGGATTTACCCGCGTAATCAGACAGATCGATCGGCTTGCTTTCTGCCAGGCTCCCATTAGTCTTTCCGGAAATCGTCAGGATATTCTGGAATGGGCTGCCATCGACCGAGAGTTGCACATGGCGTTGGTCCCATACCTCACCGGAGGATTCAGTACCTGTGGCATACCGGAAGGTTAATTGTTGTCCTTTATGCCCGACGGAAATCACGGGTGAGGTCAGATCGCCGGACGCGCGCGATCCTTCTTTGCTGTAAGAGGAATCAGAACCGAAGATCCAACCGGTTTGACTTTCTGTGCCGGTCTTAAACCCGGTACGCTGCCAGAGTCCGGTTGACGTCCACCCGGCAACGTTGCCTGAGAAGGCAGCTTCGTACGGTGAGGCAATAGCTTCTGCTTCATTTGCTTTTCCGGGTTGGACTTTGAACATTCCTGAAGCGGAACTTTGCCCTGCGCTGTTACGGGCGAAGACAGTCCACTGGTACGATCCGGCTTTCAAGCTCCCGACAGAATACCCTGTTGTGGCACGCCAGTCTTGAACCGCCTGGAAGCCATCCGAGCCGGTGAGTTCAACGCGGTAATCCAACGCGCCATCCACAGGCTGCCATGCCAGGGTAATGGAATCATCTGCTGTTATGGCTGAACCTGATGGACCGGTAACATTATCGAGCTCGGATTTTCCCGGAGCCGGAATTACTTTAACAAGTATGAGGGAAGCGGCATGGTTCCCGCCGATGATCTGACTATCCAGATCTTCCACAGAGCTTGTGAGCGTCTGGCTCCGGCCGGTGAAGTTCGGTTCATCAAACAGTATAGCGCCCATACCCGCCCCAAGCTGGATGGATTCGAGATTGTCGATGCCCAGGTCAGTCAACGTGTTCAGGTCGGCAATTTCACCTTCTTCCGCCAGTTGACAGTATCCCTGGTAGCGCGCGTTGTTGTAGAGGGCTGCCTGGTTGGCTGCCGGTGAACAGGCTGGTGGAAGAACAGGGCAGGTAAATTTCTTACTGATCTTCACAACTCCCACAGGTGAGGCTGTTTTGTTGCCGCCGCTATCCCAGATGTTCAAACCGAACGAAAGCGGACCATCAGGGACGCCGGCCCCGCACAGGTCAACATCTGCCACGAAAGCGGATGACAGAATGGCTTCACCCGCGGGCCGCCACATGCCGTCATAATTCACCATGGGTTGGATGCGGGCTACGCCGGATTCATCCGTTCCGTACCCGCTGACTGCCACCGTTGATTCGGTAACTACCGTGTTGGCCGCTGGAGCACTGAGTACACCGGTTGGCGGTTTTGAATCGCCATTGTTGGAGGTGTATTTGTCACCCGGCATGCATTGATTGCCGTAGGTGGGGAACGCTTTTGCTTCCGAACAGGTACGCGGACGCCCGCCATTAACAGCCACATCTTCAAACACAATATCTACCGAGGTGCCCCAGAATGTGGTGGGATTGGCATGAACATGGAAATGCAAATGCGGACCCGAACTGTAACCGGTGTTATCCACATTACCAATAAATTGACCCTGATTTACCCAGGCGCCTTTTGTTCTAAGGGCTTCAGGGATCGTATTCTGGGATAAATGGTAGTACACCTGGTACGTTACCGGGGATGTGGCATCATCTTCGAGAATGATGTAGTTGGCATGTTCGTGATTGTTATCCGGATATTTCCAAACGGCATATTTAACCCGACCCGCTTTCGCGGCAAGAATGGGGAAATTGCCTCCATCGGCGAAATCGAACGCGTACATGCAGGCGGATGGGCAGGATTTGTAGGTCAGAACATGACCAATGCTGCCTGTCAGGAATTTGGTCACACCTTTCTGCCAGGGAAGGCGGTATCCGCGCAGCGGAGCGGCGGCTTTTGAGAGCGCCTGCGGTTCCGATAAGTATTGCCCTTTGATCTCCTCATCGATCATGGAAGCAGGAATGGACTGCAATAACGCGTTGTAGTTTTCATCCGCCTGAACTATCACTGTCCACGCGTTATCGGTGCCACGCTGCGCAATAGCCAGGCCGGGCTCAGCCGGTATCAAGGTATCTGTTTCCCTGTCGTACAACGCGAGCCAGAGAAGGGCTGTATTTTTGTCCTCAGAGTAAACTACATTTTTGATGGCAACCCTGTATAGCAGGTAAGAGAGGACTTCCGGGTGTTTATTAAGAGAAACCTGGAGTGCTTTTTCCATTTCCGCTGTGGCCAGGTCTTTGGGCTGGGAATACTTGGGGAAAACATACTCCGCTTCGGGCTCTGAAAAGAAAATTTGCCAGGTGAGATACGCCGTTCCCGCAGCCAGAATAAGAAAAACCCCGATGAGGGGAATAAGCCAACGTGGAATCTGGGATTGTCTGCCTGAGAATTGTTTCATGTGGACCACCAATTATGTAAATTGACTTTTTTGGTACGGGGTGCAATTTACAGGCCAGACATTTTGGCTTGATTCAAATCATTAATGGAAGATTTATACCAAATTTATCATTATTAATTCCGGTTGGACTAAAATTGTAATAACGAAAAGTAGAAACTAATTTCATTTTCCAACGCAGTCTTGGGGAGAAACCGGATTAAAGTGACCGATCTACTCGTAGGCAGACAACCAATTTTTAACCGGAACAACGAAGCCATTGCTTATGAGTTGTTGTACCGGTCTGTGCAATCCGGAAATGCATCGGGGGTTACCACAAACGGCGATTTTGCCACCACACAGGTCTTACTTAACACATTTTCTGAGATAGGCCTGGATAACATTGTTGGCAACGGGTTCGCTTTTATAAATTTCACTCGAAATTTCCTTGTCGGGAAATACCCGATCCAATTGCCTTCGGACCGTGTTGTTGTCGAGGTGCTCGAAGATATTACTCTTGATGATCAATTAATTGATTCGCTGAAAAAATTAAAATCCAGCGGATTTCAGATCGCGCTGGATGATGTTGTTTCGCCGGACAGAGTAGCGCCATTGTTGCAGAGCGGGTTGATCAATGTGATCAAGATCGACCTTATGGGCACCAAACGAGTTTTGCTTCCGGATATGGTGAATACCTATAAGAAATATGGGATTCTCATGCTCGCGGAGAAGGTTGAGACACTCGAAGACTATGACCTGTGCTTCCGCCTTGGTTTTGACTTTTTCCAGGGGTATTACCTGTGCAAACCGAATATTGTTAAAACCCGCAAGATGGAATCCTCCAGGCTTATAGTCATGCGGCTTCTCGCTCAGGTGACGGATCCAAAAGCCGACTTCCAATCTCTGGAAACGTTGATCTCACAGGATGTGGGTTTAAGTTACAAGCTGCTTAAGCTGGTCAACTCGGGATATTACTCTCTGGCAACAACCGTGAAATCGATCCGCCAGGCAATTTCCCTGATCGGGCTAAGTCAACTGCGCGGGTGGATGATGCTATTGATGATGTCCACAGTGGATGATAAACCCCACGAGTTGACAGCCATCGCTTTGCAGCGGGCTAAGATGTGTGAAATGATCGGTAAGGCGTTGGGAGAATCTCAGGCAGAATCTTTCTTCCTGGCCGGCCTGTTTTCAGTGCTTGATGCCATAATGGATATCCCGATGTCTCAGGTCGTCTCCAGCATCCCTCTGGCGGATGATGTTGTCGCCGCGTTAACCAACCGGGAAGGTAAGATCGGGTTGGCATTGAACACCGTCATCGCGGTGGAGCAGGGTAGTTGGGATCAGGTGTTACGGTGCGGATTGCAGCCTGAAATTATTAAGAATATCTACTTCGAATCGATCAAATGGGCAACCATTCTAACGGGTGAAGTTTATGAAACCCATCCGGGGTAGCTGAAATTATTCCCGCGGCAGTTCTTTTTTGAAGAACTCTATAACCGTTTTGAAAATCTCGGGAACAGATGGCGTTACCGGATTGGGTCCGACCTGGAAGAACTGGTGATCCGCATTCTTTACCTGTAAATATTCAACGGAATTTCCGGCGGATTGCAGGGCATTGACCAGCCAGTCTGATTGTTCCATGGGAACAACCGAATCTTTATCTCCATGAATGATCAGGAACGGGGGAGCTGAGTTGGTCACATAGGTCAGCGGACTGGCTTCTTTCAATCTCGGGTCGTTGTCGTCATCTCCAACCTGGAAAACCTGCATCCTGATCTCGGATCCATCGTGACCGAATATTCTGGATACATCGGAGATCCCGTAGAGATTGACAACAGCCTGCAATGCGCTGGACACCCCGGTGCATTCACCGGTATCCCATTTATCACTATCTTTCACCAATCCCATTAAAGAGACCAGGTGGCCACCCGCACTGTCACCAAATGCGCCGATCCTGTCTGGGAAGATGTTCAATATGCCGGCGTTCTTCCGTAGAAAACGGACGGCACAGCGCGCGTCAACGATCTGTGCAGGGAAGGGGTGACGGGGAGCCAGCCGGTAATTAATGGCTGCCACCAGATAACCGGCGTCTTGCAGTCCTTTCATAAGGGGGAAAAAGAAATCGGAGTCTTTGTCACATTCGCGCCAGGCGCCGCCATGGACATATAAAACCGCGGGAGATGGCCTGGTTTGATCCAGCGGGAAAAACAAATCCATTTTCTGGGAAATACCTTCCGGGGTACAGTAGGCTACATCGCGCATGATCGCGCCGGGCAGAGGGATGGGAGACCTTGGTGCCATGATATTTCCTTTCAATAAGGTTTAGATGCATTACTTTTTTTATATTTTTCCTAATTATCCTTTATCCACCTGGAAAATTGGAAAGATAATTATTAAAAAAACAGCCTGTTTTATAAAAACAGGCTGTTTTGTATCACTTATTCCATCCTGATGACCTGATCGCGCTCAGGGCCGACTGAAACCAGGCTTACATGCACGCCGGATTGTATTTCGATTTTATAAATATAATCACGGGCAGCCTGGGGCAGGTCTTTTAGCGAACGGATAGAGGTTATATCTTCCGTCCAACCGGGCAGCGTTTCATACACCGGTTTGGCTGATGCCAGTTGTTCGGCGCTCAAGCCAACCGGAAGTGAATCGTATTCCATGCTGCCGATCTTGTAGGATGTGCAGACCTTGATCTCCGGTAGTCCGGAAAGGATATCCATCTTGGTGATGCATAATTCATTTATGCCGTTGATCATCACGGCATAACGGAGAAGCACCATATCCAGCCAGCCTACCCGGCGGGGGCGGCCGGTGGTTGTTCCAAATTCATCCCACGGGTTTGACCCAGTACCGCGAAGACGGGTAGCCATTTCACCTGACAATTCCGTGGGGAATGGTCCACCACCCACCCGGGTCTGGAACGCTTTGGTGACGCCCACGATCCGGTCAACCGGCATGATACCCAACCCGAGTCCGTTAAATATTCCTGTGGCGGTGGTATTGGAACTGGTGACATACGGGTAAGATCCGTAATCCAGGTCAAGCAGAGTTCCCTGGGCGCCTTCAGCCAGTACATGGTCGTTGCTATGCAATGAATCATGCAACAGTTTTGTCGAATCCTGAATGTACGGCGCCAGTTTGAAGGCAGCTGCTACCCATTCCGCGGTGAGAGCTTCCACATCGAGAGGCTGTTTCTTGTACAGTGTCTGAAGTTGGGAATCAACCTGGGTGAAGTGTTCTTTTACCCGCAACCGGAAGGATTCAGGTTCAAGAATTTCTCCCGCGCGTAAACCGCGGCGGGCTGCTTTGTCAATATACGCAGGGCCGATGCCGCGGCCGGTGGTGCCAATGGCGCCTTTTCCGCGCGCTTCATCCTGCGCCTGGTCCAGTAAACGATGAGCCGGGGTGATCAAATGGGCCAGCGGGGAGACCAGCAAACGCCGGGGAGAAATTTCTATCCCTGCTTTCTTTAGAGTCTCAATTTCCGTCAGGAGCGTGATGGGATTGATCACCATTCCGGCGCCCATGATCCCGATAGTATGGGAATGGACGATCCCGGAAGGAATGAGGTGGAGCTTGAAGGTCTGAGTTCCAACCGTAACGGTGTGACCGGCGTTGTCTCCACCGTTGTAGCGGCAAACCAGAGAGGCATCTGCTGAAAGCAGATCGACAACCCGGCCTTTTCCTTCATCACCCCATTGGGTACCGACGATTATGTGAATGGGCATGGCAGACTCCTGTTACTTATGCTTGCTCTTCTCGTATTTTTTCGGATCAACTGAAGCGATATAGGGCAGATTTCGCCCCTTTTCATCAATATCAAGGCCGTACCCGACAACGAAAACATCGGGGATGGCAAAACCCAGGTAGTCAATGGGGACATCTACGCGGTGGCGTTCAACCTTGTCTAAAAGGGCGCAGATCTTCAGGCTGCGCGGGTTGCGGTCAAGCAGCAGCTTGCGGACTGTATTAATCGTGAAGCCGGTGTCGACAATGTCATCTATCAGAATGACATCCCACCCGGAGATGTTGGTTTTATGATCTGAATCAATGCGCACAAATCCACTGGATTCTGAGCCGGCATATGATGATACCGACATGAAATCCATGGTCAACGGCATTTGCACTTTGCGCATCAGATCTGTCATGAAAACGACACTGCCGCGCAACAAACCGAGAAGCAAAAGCTTCTCGGAATCACGGTAATCATTGTGGATCTGATTACCGATAAACGTTACTCGTTTTTCAATTTCTTCAGGTGTGAATAATACTTTACCGATGAAATCGTACGGGAAATCAACATCAGACGACATCAAAAACTCCATAACTTAAGGTTTGGATCACGAACAAAGCCTATGATAAAGCATTTTCAGGTAAACAACGGGTGAATTTTAAACCTCTAATAATTCTGTTTATCCTATCAGTAGATCACAGGTAACACCAAAAGGCATGTTAACCGGTGCAAGTACTGACATTTCATGCAGGTCTTTTTTTAATTTGATTAATTGGTGGGCATCACGCAACGGAATCCGAGGTTGTTTGAGCGGGTAACGGGGATCAACCCCCAACGGATGAACACGCGTATGTTGGACATATCGTCGCCCCATGAACCACCGCGAATTGTTCTTTTGTAACCGAAATCAGGGCCTTGCGGGTTTTCTTTCGGACTGGTTTTGTAATACGTTTCATCGTACCAGTCAGCCGTCCACTCGAGGACATTGCCGGCCATATCCAACGCTCCATACAGGCTGGCGCCATCCGGATAATTTCCGGTTTGCACTGTATCACCATATGGATTGTTGTAGTTTGTAAGTGAAGATGAAGGAACTATGTTCCCCCACGGGTAAATGCGCGCGTCTGTACCGCGGGCAGCTTTTTCCCATTGTGCTTCTGTTGGCAGAACACGCCCTGCCCACTTGCAGTAGTCTGCCGCGTCATTCCAGGTGACATTGATCACCGGAAAGCTGACATATTTTTCCGCATTGTAATACTTTACACGGTTATGTGATGTCCTGTCTTCCGGTTCGTCACAGGCTCCCGCGCTGACACACATCGCGTATTGCGCGTTAGTAACTTCTGTTTTATCGATCCAGAACGCGTCCAGAGTGACGGTGTGGCCGGGGGCCATGTCTTTTTTACTGCCACGGTCAAAGCCCATGGTGAAGTCACCGGCAGGCACATACATCATCACCATACCGTCGGTTTCGGCGGTTTTCGTTGCGCCAGTAGTTAATCCGGTTTCCCCGACTTCCGGTGTGGCGGTGGAGGCGGCAGTCAGCACAGGTGATGGACCAACAAAACCGGTTGCCATAAGACCAACTAATCCCGGGATCAATAACAGGGGAAGGTTTGAGAGTTTCATGATCGTTCTCCTGAATTTGACTGATTTCAATCGAACATGACCAATCACATCTATTTTACGGATTATTCTGGGCTGATACCACCGGGTTAACCACTCAGCGTGGTGGATTTGCCTTGTCAGCAAGTGGAAAAAAGTATCGGAATTTGTCATCTATATTAAGATGAGGTTGGAACAGGTCTTATCGAAAGGACTGTTTCTGAAATACGGGAAGGCCTCTTGTTTATTAACCCAAAGCAGGAGTGTTATTCGAAGGATCAAAAAATCCTACAAAACATACAAAACATAAGGATTTCTTCTTCTGACTATTCTTCCACATGTACAGATGAAACATCAAAACCATCCATTTTCAATTGTTCCAGGAGGTCTTTCTCCATTTGAGAAGTCGATGGTACAGTCACGCCATCGCATAAACCGGGTTCGCTATCTAATTTCCCAGTTGTCCACTGGTTGTCAATTGTTAAAAGCTTGACCCATTTATCGCAGACGCTTGTGGTGAAATAATCAAATTGAAAAAAAGGTGGTTTTGCCGCGTTACCATGGTATTGAAACCCGTCTCCAACGGCTTCTGTTTTTTCGACATTCGCTGAATAGATTGGCCTTAACGCGGGTGGATTCCCCTGCAATAAGGAATGTCCACCCATCCAGGATGGTTGTGGAATATGCAGATAATCCAGAATAGTTGGCGATATATCCAGATTTTGTGTGTTTTCTGTAATCGTTCCCGCGTAATCGCCACCGGGAAAACGGATCATCAATGGGATACGCTCGAGGGGTTTCCAGTTTAGAGCGTGATCCGTATAAAGGATCAAAATAGTATTATCTAATTTTCCGGCTTCTTCCAGGGAATTTACTACTCTATTGACATTCTCATCGAAATCTAGAAGAGTATCATCGTAAAAATCCGTCATCCAGGGTTGATCCTGTGCTTTTCCTTTTGAGAATTGTTGCGCCCGGGGAATAAAAAAGTCACCATGGGTACCCATCAGGTGAACATGAACAAAGAAAGGCTCCTTTTGTTCCTTGATCAATGTATCCAACCTGGTGAGCCGTTCTTCATCACCTTCGGGTGCTGATGCCTGAGTAACGATCAACCAGGCATTATCCATTTTGCGAATGTAGAAAATGTGACATAAACGGTCTTTTATCCGTTCATATATTGTCTCAAGGAAAAAAACAATATCATTGGAAACTACGGCACGCAGCATTTGAATTGCCGGACCATTGTTCACTAATTTGTCATTGACCTGGTCAAAACCATTCAGAATATTCAATTCGGTTGCGTCAAGGTAATGGGGAACAGTAAACTCTACCGTTTTGTAACCCAATTCTTTCAATATCCCGGGAAGATGCTGGTACGCGTCAATGGAGCGTAATAAATCTGGTGGAAACGTGACCCTGGTTTTGGACGGTAATTTTCCTGTAAAAATCGATGTAACTGAACCTCCGGTTTTTCCTGAATTGCTCAAATGATTTTTCATCAGGAGAGATTCGGAGGAGAGCTTTTTTAAATAGGGTGTTGTCTCACGCTCATAACTATAGAGTGATAAATTACTCGCTGAAATACCATCGCTGCCTAAAAGAATAATATTCGGCTTAGTTTTGATCGTGTCGGGACCTGATAACGTCCAGGTATAGTGATCATGGGGGATAGTCAGAAGTGTTACAAACAAAGAGAGTACCAATATGAAAGATGGAATCCAAAATTGAGGAGATTTCGCAATTGTTTCGGGATTATTCCGAAGAGTAGGAAGTATTTCTTTGTACAAGCGGACTAAGAGGAAAAGAAAACCGAATCCGTACATTCCGCGGAAGATCCCGGCTGTGCTGACTACTCCAACCTGGAACAGGGTATAAGTGAAATTGTCTACCAAAAGCAGAATCGTTATGCCAACAAAGAAGACTGGAATAAACCCGGATGCCCATAAGAAAATGTGCCGGATCGTAATATTGGGGATAACTCTGGCACAAAGAAACAGCAGCGACGATACCGAAAATGCTGCCAAAAAGACGACGAAATTTGTTTGAAGCCATACCTTTATAATTCCCCACACATCCATCCCACTCATGAAGGACGGTTTGGTTACATAATACAACCATTCCATCGATGTGTAAAAAGCGATGGAAAAGAAAATGAAAACATACAATGAAACGAATGAAATTTCCCTACCGCTTCCTTGATTATCTTGATTGATAGCAATTTTTCTCAAAATACACCTTAAATGAGAAATATTTTTAATAAAAATTTATGCGTGAAAAAGTATCTAACTATAAAGAAGATTATAAAACCGCTGTGTATTTTGGCGGGAAATAGTTTGGATTTTTTTTGTTAAAAAATGTAATTTTTTTTAAAACTTGTGGGCGGAACAGGACTCGAACCTGCGACCACATCGGTGTAAGCGATGTGCTCTAACCAACTGAGCTACCCGCCCGGGAGTTCTTATTATACAACAGATAATGAAGAACCCGGTCAAATTCAAGAAAATTATTCCGGTTTTCCGGAGGCTTTTTTCTTAAATATCTCCTGCAATGCCGGCCCATAAGGCGCGCGGGCGATACCGTATTCAGTGATGATCGCTGTAATATTCTCACTGATAGTGACGTCAAACGCCGGGTTGAAAACCTTAACGTCCTTCGGGGCCATGGGTTGGGCGTACCATTTCTGAGTGACTTCTTCCGCCGGGCGCTGTTCAATATGAATTTCCGCACCGGTAGGCGTGTTCATGTCAATCGTGGATGTGGGGGCGCACACATAAAACGGGATACCGTAGAATTTTGCCAGAATAGCTACGCCTGATGTGCCGATCTTATTGGCAGCATCGCCATTGGCAGCCACCCGGTCACAGCCTACGAATACGGCTTGCACCCAGCCTTTTGACATGACCGTGGCAGCCATGTTGTCACAGATCAGGGTGGCATCGATGCCGGCACGGGTCAATTCGAATGCCGTCAGGCGGGCGCCCTGCAGCAGAGGGCGGGTTTCATCGACGAATACCTTGAAGTTGTAACCCTGTTCCTGCCCGAGGTACATAGGGGCTGTCGCGGTGCCATATTTTATGGTGGCCAGTTGACCGGCGTTGCAATGAGTTTATAAACCCATGCCGGGTTTCAGCAGGGATAAACCGTACTTGCCGATGTTGCGGCTGGTGTTTATGTCTTCCGCTTTAATGGCATCCGCTTCTTCCAGTAGGGCTGCTTTGATCTGCTCTACAGAGCCACCGGAATGTGCGTCAACGCAACGCTCCATCCGGTCGAGAGCCCAGAAAAGGTTCACCGCGGTGGGGCGGGAGGATGCCAGGTATTTTTTTACTGCGAGGAATTCTGTTTTGAACGCGGCTGCGTCTTTCGCGGTGCTGTGCTTGACACCTAAGTAAACGCCATAAGCGGCAGCCACCCCAATGGCAGGCGCACCACGAACCCGCAATTCATAAATAGCTTCCCATATTTCTTCTTGAGTTTTTAGTTTCAGGTACTTGAATTCATTCGGAAGCAGAGTT